>NZ_FODN01000019.1 GCF_900110375.1 Flavobacterium sinopsychrotolerans
ATTGACGCTGATGGACGAAAGCGTGGGTAGCGAACAGGATTAGATACCCTGGTAGTCCACGCCGTAAACGATGGATACTAGCTGTTGGGAGCAATCTCAGTGGCTAAGCGAAAGTGATAAGTATCCCACCTGGGGAGTACGTTCGCAAGAATGAAACTCAAAGGAATTGACGGGGGCCCGCACAAGCGGTGGAGCATGTGGTTTAATTCGATGATACGCGAGGAACCTTACCAAGGCTTAAATGTAGATTGACCGGTTTGGAAACAGACTTTTCGCAAGACAATTTACAAGGTGCTGCATGGTTGTCGTCAGCTCGTGCCGTGAGGTGTCAGGTTAAGTCCTATAACGAGCGCAACCCCTGTTGTTAGTTGCCAGCGAGTCATGTCGGGAACTCTAACAAGACTGCCAGTGCAAACTGTGAGGAAGGTGGGGATGACGTCAAATCATCACGGCCCTTACGCCTTGGGCTACACACGTGCTACAATGGCCGGTACAGAGAGCAGCCACTGGGCGACCAGGAGCGAATCTATAAAACCGGTCACAGTTCGGATCGGAGTCTGCAACTCGACTCCGTGAAGCTGGAATCGCTAGTAATCGGATATCAGCCATGATCCGGTGAATACGTTCCCGGGCCTTGTACACACCGCCCGTCAAGCCATGGAAGCTGGGGGTGCCTGAAGTCGGTGACCGCAAGGAGCTGCCTAGGGTAAAACTGGTAACTAGGGCTAAGTCGTAACAAGGTAGCCGTACCGGAAGGTGCGGCTGGAACACCTCCTTTCTAGAGCCTTAGTGTTAGTAGCAATACACGCTAGGGAAAGAAGACGAAAGTTCAAGTTGGAAACAAATGCCAACATTTTATTACTCTTGCTGTTAGTTCAAATAATACCATTTAAGAATAAGAGTGTCTCGTAGCTCAGCTGGTTAGAGTACTACACTGATAATGTAGGGGTCGACAGTTCGAGTCTGTCCGAGACAACTATTTTAGACTTAAAAAAAGAAGAAATTCTAGAGTTGAGGAGTTATGAAGTATAAATTCATAATTCATAATTCACAATTCATAAATAGATTGGGGGATTAGCTCAGCTGGCTAGAGCGCCTGCCTTGCACGCAGGAGGTCAACGGTTCGACTCCGTTATTCTCCACAAGATGCTGAAATAAATTCAGCATAAAAGTTCATTGACATATTGAGATAAGAAAATAATAAAAAGTAGAAAGCATTTTTTACTTGTTTATCATTAGACAAGTAAAAGAAACGGTCTTGTTTTAAGTAACGAGATTGGTACAATAAGCAAAATAAGGGCGTATGGGGGATGCCTTGGCTCTCAGAGGCGATGAAAGGCGTGATAAGCTGCGAAAAGCTACGGGGATTGGCACACACGATATGATCCGTAGATACCTGAATGGGGCAACCCACTATGTTGAAGACATAGTACACCGATAGGTGGGCAAACCCGCTGAACTGAAACATCTAAGTAGGCGGAGGAGAAGAAAACAAAAGTGATTCCGTAAGTAGTGGCGAGCGAACGCGGATTAGCCCAAACCAATGTTGTTACGGCAATATTGGGGTTGTAGGACCACGACATTTGTTGCGGATTGAATTAGAATTTACTGGAAAGTA
>NZ_FODN01000017.1 GCF_900110375.1 Flavobacterium sinopsychrotolerans
TTAAAAGCTTTGTCATAAATTTTGCGGACTTGTTTCATAGGCTAAAATTAAGATTATTTCTTAACTTTCTGTGATGGCTAAGTTAGCATGTCCAATCATCCTAATGGTTTTGTACTGCAAGTTGAAGCAGGAAAAGTAGACTGGGCAGCACATGGAAATGACATCGCTGGATTACTTTATGATCAAGTAGCTCATGATGAAGCCGTAAAAGTTGCTATTGATTTTGCTGAAAAAGACAAAAACACATTGGTCATTATCACCACAGATCATGGGAATGCAAATCCGGGAATTATCTATGGAAAAGATGCCAATGAAAATTTTGATTCGATCCAAAATTACAGACAAACCAACGATTGGATTTTAAATGGAATTGGTCAAGAAACATCTGTATCACAAGTAATTGAAAGAATTGAATATGCTAATAAAACAGTTTTAAAAGAAGATGAGGCAAAAGAAATTTTGAATTTTTATTCGAATATAAAATTAGAGGAAGGGCTCTATAATCCAAAACACTTGCCTTTCAAAGTACTGGCTGACATTCAAAAGAAACACAATTCAGTAGGTTGGATCAGTATGGATCATTCTGCTGATTATAGTGAATTAGCCATGTATGGACCCGGAAGTGATTTACTGAAACCTTTCATAAAAAACACCGACTTGCATTATTTAATGCTAGAGGCTGCTGAAGTAGAAAACAAATTCTAAAAAACTTAAAAATTTAAAAGCTCCTATCTCATTTAAGATAGGAGCTTTTTATTCTTTAAAAAAGATTTTAAATGAATTATTTTTTTTCCAAAAGCGTTTCTAAAACTTCAGATTCAGTTCCATTAGGAAATGGAATTTTCAACATTTGAGAAAGCGTTGGCGCTATTTGAGTGATGTATTTTTTAGTATGTAATTCTCCTTTTGGAACTTGCCATCCATAAAAAAGTAAAGGCACATGTGTATCATAACTATTAGGTGAACCATGTGTAGTTCCCGTAGCTTGATATTGCATATAACCTGTTTTATCAAGTATGACAATATCTCCATTTTGTTTAGGATCATAACCCTTAGAAATAAAACTTAAAAAATAATCATCTCCTGATGAGGCTAAAATTTCTTCTTCAGTGTATACTCTTTTAACTTGTTCTTGTGTCATCAAAAAATCTTTGAAACTTTGTTTTACTTTAGTTAATTCTAAACCTTTTTGTTTTATAATTTCTTTATTAAAAAAAAGATTAAAGTTAGAATAATCCAATATCAAATCTGAACCAAATGTTTCGTTTGAATGTTTTTTTAATGCCGCAACAATGTCTTTCGAAGGAATATTTTTTACATTGTATTTGTTATCTTTTAAATAATTTGGATTCTCAGCTCCAGCGTGATCAGCAGTTAGAAAAAGCAAATAATTATCCTTTCCAACCGTTTTATCTAAATAGTTTAAAAACTGAGCCATCGTTTGATCCAAACGCAAATAAGTATCCTGTAACTCCATAGAACGCGGTCCAAAAGTATGTCCTACATAATCCGTTGAAGAAAAACTAACAGTCAAAAAATCTGTAATATCATCTTTCCCTAATTCTTCTTTTTCTATAGCTTTCATAGCTAATTCTGCCAAAATATCATTTCCAAAAGGTGTAGTTCTTAAAACATCTGCGCCTTTTTCTTTATAAATTTTACTTAAATCATACGGAAAAACGGGCGCGTTAGCTTTATCTAATTTTCCTTCATAAGGATTATCATCAGGAAGACTTTCATTATAAGTAGCTATAGGTTTCAATAAATTCCAACCTTTATTAATATAATTCATGTATCGTTTTTCTTGGTTAAATTCGGTTACCCAATTAGGCAATGCTGAACCATAAAAAGTACTTGAGATAAAAGCTCCAGTTTTACTATACCATAATGCCCAATTAGCAAAATGACCCGCAGGCAAAATTGCACCACGATCTTTAATACTTAATCCTATCACTTTACCTTTGAAATTTGTTGCCATTCGCAACTCATCAGTAATTGTAGTACTTAACAAGTTTTTAGGAGACATTGCTCCTTCTTTTTCTGTACCGTCACCTACTATTTTTACAGATGCGTCATCCGTACAATACATATCTTTTCCAATAGCTTTATTGAACCAATCATTTCCTACTATTCCATGTGTAGATGGAGTAGTTCCAGTATAAATACTTGCATGACCAGGAGCCGTATAAGTGGGAACATAATTATAATGCATATTGTGAAAAGTATATCCATTATTCATTAATCTTTTAAAACCATTCGCAGAAAAATCATCTGAAAAACGATATAAATATTCCATTTTCATTTGATCTACCACTATACCTACCACTAATTTGGGGCGTTGTTGCGCTTGTGAGTTTAAAGACATAATAAATGTCAAAAACAAAAAAATTATTTTCATATTATATTTTTATATTTAAAACAAAAATACAACTTAAAGTTTAATCAAACTCCGAACAAAAACTTAAGGATAATAAATTAATCTATTCTTAACTTTATTAAAAATATTTACGCGAAAATCAGTAAGCCATGCATGGATAGTTCTATAGCTACTTAAGAGAGGTTTTGTTTGAAAAATATTATAAAAGGAGAAATATTTCCCTATTTCAAATTTGCATAAATGAAAAAAATATTATTAAACCACTTGATCCGTCTGAATATGCTAAGAAAAATATAAAAAAAGACGTTAAAAGATAAATTTATATGGATAAGTTTCATAGACAATTACAAACTGCACTATACACAAAAAAACCTAATCAAATTCAAGATGAGGATTCTTCAAGGAAAGGCGACCAGCTGAGGCGTTTTCCGAACACTTCGGAGAGTTATAAAACAAAAAATCCTCATCAAATAAATGATGAGGATTTAA
>NZ_FODN01000015.1 GCF_900110375.1 Flavobacterium sinopsychrotolerans
TATTGCGTTATTCAAGCTTTTTTAAACCTTTTTTTTACCCTTTTCTTAACTTTTACTTTAACTCGCTGAAACCGTGAATTTTGAAAGTAAAAGTTTTTTACACAAAACAGCAGCCCAATTGCCGATAAACATCATTTCAATCCAAAATCGCCGATTTCAGTGCGATTGTACGGCTGTCAACTTCCCTCCTTTATTGACTAAAGCTTTAGAAATTCAATCTTTGTTCATGTTTTAGCAGCTCTTCACTAAGCTCTACTCCTTCAAAATAGCCTAACTTGCCTGTATTCAAACAAAAAAACTACTCTGGATCAATAAAATGGTTTTATGCTATACCTTATATAGTAACAAAAATCGCTTTTCCTTTCTATCCTATATATAAGGTAAGATCATATACGTCAAAACAACAAAAAACTCTGGTTTACCGAAACCCGCGTTAGGGATAGCAGCGTAAAGCCCACAGTTCCGTTGAGTCTCAAACTCAATCGGACGAGGACTTGTAGCGAATAGCCCGACTCCTTATATAAAGAGAGGCAACTACCCAATTAGATAATTGCCTCTCTTTATATAAGGTGGAACGCCAAAATGATACTCTAATCGAAACGTATGGATTTGACCGGTAAAATTTTGGCTATTATATAGGAAGGAATTTTACTTCTGATAGGGATACTAAAACATTTGTTTTAGTTCAAAGAAAAAACTAAATATCTACTAGAGTTGTGTTTTTTACTTCGCTAATCATGAATGTACTGTGCGTACTCCCTATATGTTGTAATGTGGTCAATTTTGTAACCAGAAATTCCCTGTAAGCCTCCATGTCCTTTATGACAATTTTCAGAATATAATCGTAATCACCACTCACATGATGACACTCTATAACTTCTTTTAGTTTTATGACTTCACCCTCAAATTTAGCAATAAACTCTTTGGTATGCTGAATCAATTTAAGATGACAGAAAACTACAAAACTCCTATTAACTTTTGAACGATCAATTAAGACGACATATTTATCAATAACACCTTCTCTTTCTAATTTTTTGATACGTTCGTAAACGGCTGTAACGGAAAGATTTAGTTTTAAGGAAAGTTCCTTGGTTGTTTTTTTACTGTCGGTTTGTAATAAAAAAAGCAATTTTTTATCTATTGTATCTAAAGTCATTGTATTAAAATTTGAAATATAATCTATAAAAATCTTGTTTAACAAACAAATTTAGAAAATAAATTTAATAAAATCATTTTTGTTAGATTTAAAATCTAATAATAAACAGTCTGATTGATTATTAATCTTTATTTATTTTATTTTGAAGTAAATTTCTAGATATAACCAGATTACATAATCCAGATGAAACCTTTATTTTTTCTTTAAAAACAAAGAGATAAATGTACAACTGAATTAACTCCTAAATAATCGAATAAATATAAATTATGAAAAATTTCAATCCTGCAGACAACATTCAAGACTTACAGTACTTTGGAGAATTTGGTGGTGTAAATCCATCGATTTCTGACTCATCAACCTATACTTTTCTATCAGCAAAAACCATGTTTGATACTTTTGAAGGCAATATGGAAGGATGTTATTTGTATTCACGCCATTCTTCTCCAAGTAATCTATATTTAGACAAAGCACTTGCTGCCATGGAAGGAACAGAATCAGCCAATGTTTCTGCTTCAGGAATGGGAGCTATTACCCCTACACTATTACAATTATGTGATTCAGGAGATCATATTGTTTCAAGTAGAACCATTTATGGTGGTACGTATGCATTCTTGAAGAATTTTACTCCAAGATTAGGAATCAAAACTACATTTGTTGATATCACCAAATTAGACATTGTGGAAGCTGCAATCACTTCTAAAACAAAAGTTTTATATTGTGAAACCGTAAGCAATCCTTTATTGGAAGTGGCTGACATTGCAGGTCTAGCAAAAATTGCAAAAAAGCACAATTTGAAGTTAGTTGTTGACAATACGTTTTCACCACTATCCGTTTCTCCTGCAACATTAGGAGCTGATATCGTTATTCACAGCTTAACAAAATATATCAATGGGAGCAGTGATACTGTGGGTGGCGTAACATGTGCTTCTCAGGAATTTATCAATGATTTAAAAAATGTAAATAGTGGTGCAAGCATGTTACTTGGTCCAACAATGGATAGTTTACGTTCTGCTAGCGTGATGAAAAACTTACGAACCTTACACATCAGGATGAAACAACATAGTCATAATGCAATGTATTTAGCCGAACGTTTTGAAAAAAACGGACTAAAGACGGTTTATCCGGGCTTAAAAAGTCATCCAAGTCATGAATTGTATGCAACTATGATTAACCCAGAATATGGTTTTGGAGGAATGATGACTTTAGACGTAGGCACTTTGGCAAAAGCCAATGCTTTGATGGAATTAATGCAAGCGAAAAACTTAGGTTATCTTGCAGTAAGTTTAGGGTTTTATAAAACTTTATTTAGCGCACCAGGAACTTCAACATCAAGCGAAATTCCAATGGAAGAGCAAATAGAAATGGGGTTGACTGATGGTTTAATACGATTTTCTATAGGTTTAGATAATGACATCGAAAGAACTTACCAAATGATGAAAGAATGTATGGTTGAATTAAACATTCTTACTGCAGAATCGATTTCTTAGGTATAATTATTTCGTTCATTTATTAAAAAATCCGTTTGAAAGTAATTTTCAAACGGATTTTTCAGTAAAGACAATGTGTATGATAGCCTACGTATTTTCTTTACTTACAACTAAAAATTTGGTTAACTTATTTCAAGATGAGACATATTTCAAAAAAGCCTCTCCATTTGGAAAGGCTTATTCATTAGACAATCACAACGGCATTTATTATTCCATTGTTACAATAATAAACTCACTGCGTCTGTTCACTTGGTGTTCTTCTTCAGTACATTTCACTCCATCAGCACATTTGTTGACCAGTTGACTTTCTCCATATCCTTTTCCGGTTAATCTATCGGATGATATTCCATTTTTAATCAACCATTCGACAGTCGCTTTCGCTCTTCTATCCGATAACTTTTCATTGTACTTATTGGTCTGCCTGCTGTCTGTATGCGAACGTATATCTATTTTCATCTTCGGATTTGATTGCATAACCGATAGGATTTTCTCTAACTCGAATGCAGCATCTTTTCTAATCACTGACTTGTCTAAATCAAAGTAGATAATTGGTATATTCAATGTTTTGGCTAAATCAGTTCCAACTCCTACTTCCTTAATTCGCTTTTCTAACTCTAATGACAACTCTGTTTTACCGGTCCTGTTTCGTATTGAAACTTTTGCTTCTTTAGTTTCGTATGCTAGTTTCTCTGCTCTTACATAATACGTTTTGCCACACACTGCTTCAAAATTATATCTTCCTTTTTCATCACTCGAACTCTCTTTTATAAACTTAAATTCGTCATCAAACAAACTTACTTTCGCATCCGATAATTGTATTCCTGTTTCTTGGTCTGTGATAATTCCGGCCAACATTTGCTCACATGTCAGTTTTCGAAGTTCTGTAAATCTGTAAATATCATCATAACCATTGCCGCCTTCTCTATTTGAGGTAAAAAATCCATTACGATTTTTACTGTTGATTAAAAAAGCAAAATCATCCTGAGGACCATTGATTGGTGACCCTACGTTTTGCACTTCTCCTAAAAAATCTGATTCCCCTATTTTTGAAACAAATATATCTAATCCGCCTAGTCCCGGACGTCCGTCACTGGCAAAATACAATTCATTATCAGTGGCTATAAAAGGAAATGTTTCTCTACCTTCTGTATTAATGGTTTTCCCTAAATTCTTTGGAGTACCATAACTGTCCTCTGAGAGTATTGATACACTAAACAAATCGGATTGTCCTAATGTCCCTGGCATATCTGAGGCAAAGTAAAGGGTTTTCTCATCCAAACTCAAGGCTGGGTGTGCTACACTATATTCATTACTATTAAATGGCAATTCTATTACATTTTCCCATTTTCCAGCCTCCAATGTAGCCTTATATAATTTTAATAAAACTATCCTTTTCGAGCTTTTTTGCTTTTTACCTTCTAGATAATTGTTTCTGGTAAAATACATTGTTTTCCCGTCTTGGGTAAATACTGGAGTCGATTCATGAAATTTAGAGTTGATCTTTTTATCAAAACGCTCTACTTTTCCCATCTCCCCATCTGGTTTTATTGTTGTAAAATACAAATTGGTAAATGATTCGTTATTCCATTTGAATACTTTCTTTGCAACTCCCCCAGTATCTCTTGCCGAGGCAAACACCAAATTATTATTCAAAAAGGAACTTCCATAATCTGAATATTCTGAATTGATTCCAGCATCCGCTACTTCAAAACGACCCGAATTCGCTTTTATGTCCTCCAGATAATTTTTTTGTTCTACATAAAGTTTTCCTCTCTGATCATTTCCCGATCGCTTATTAAACTCTTCCAACATCGTATCGGCTTTGGCATAATTATCTACTGCTTTTAGTGTTTGGGAATAGCGGTAATAATACTCTGGCTCTTGGTCTTGATTCATAGCAAAGAGTTCAGTGTACCATTTCTCTGCTTTGACAAGATCAGCTGTAAAATAATAAGCGTTACCCAGTTTTTGAAACATTTTCTCATCCTTGTATCCTTTTAAGGCTACATGCTCATATGTAGAAATGGCATCTACATACGAATAGTTTTCATACTTTTTATCGGCTGAAGCTACCTTGGCTTTCTGACTATATCCTGACAATGTCAATAGTAGTAATACCGTACTGTAACTATAAAATACATTTCTTATTTTCATAATGCTATGCTGATTTTAGAAGAATCTTGGTGATATTATTTTGGTATATTTATTAAACAATTCATATCGCAAAAAGATCTCATGAGAACCTGAATTGTAATTAGATAATCGCGTGGTTTCTAAGTCATATCCATATCCTATAAACCATGAATCGCTGGCTTGAAATCCTACCATAGCACTTACCGCAGCACTCCATCGGTAGGCTAAACCAGCAACAAACTTATCATTAAACATGAAGTTTGTTGATAAATCTACCTGCAAAGGAGCTCCCTGAACATACTTAGTCAATAAAGAAGGCTTGAATTTTACATTGTAACTTAAATCTAATACATGACCCGCTATTAAATATAAATTAATATTTTCTTTGGCAACATGACTATTGGCCCCTGTAGCAGCATATCGATCAAAATGTTTGGTCTCCAGCAGATATGGTGCCGATAAACCAACATAGGTATTATCCGAATGCAAATAAAATCCAACCCCAATATTTGGAGAAAATTTATTATCAATATTAGTCTGAAAAGCATAATCATTCTGATCGTATTGACTCAGCTTATTAAAGTCTATGTTCAACAAATTTGCCGATGCTTTTAATCCAAAAGATAATTTATAACGATCTGATGTATTGATACTGTATGAAAAATCAATGGCGATATTATTCTCATCAGAAGGACCGATTCTGTCATTTATTATCGATACACCTAAACCTACATTACTCCCATTGATTGGCGTATTCACTGAAGCTGTATTGGTTATTGGTGCTCCATCGAGCCCTACCCATTGGGTTCGATGCATGGCAAAAACACTCATCGCTTCCCTAGAGCCTGCATAACCTGGATTGATATTAATGGTATTGTACATATACTGGGTAAACTGAGCATCTTGTTGTCCGTATCCCGATAGAAATACTAACAGAAAAACAAAACTTACTATCTTTATTCTCATCTCTTTTTTTTTTTTAAATTCTTAAGGATATTTACAGCGTTTTATCTCTGCTTACCTGTTTATATATAAGTAACCCGCTTTCTCCTGTTGTTTATTATCTTGATCTTTGTACTTAAAGATGTAATAGTAAGTTCCTACAGGTAATTCCTCCTTTTGATTGACTGTTATGCGCCCTTCAGATACCCCTACAAAAGCCTTTTCCTCATTATTATATCCGTTTCGTTCAAATACTAAAACACCCCAACGATTATAAATCTCTACTGTATTCTCAGGATAACATTCTAATCCATCAATTCTAAATACATCATTATTACCATCACCATTTGGTGATACAGCATTAAATACTGTTATACTACATGCTGGTGCTACTATTGGCTCATCTTCTAATATCGTAGTAACACTATTAGAGTTACTTTCTACTAAAACTAATTGAGGAGTCAATCCGCTTACCATAGCTTGATTAGTAATTTTTCCAAAATCAATATCCAATTGTGTTATAGTATAAACAGCTGAATAGGCGGTAGTATTAATTTCCGATAAGCCTAATGAAGGAATAGCGCTCCCTGTCATATTCAAACCTGGTAAAGCATCCGTGACAGTTACATTATTTAGAACAGTGTTACCAGTATTAGTGATAACAAAACCATAATTTATGGTCTCACCTACCTGAGCATATCCATCTCCATTCTCGTCCTTAAATACCCCTGTTTTTGAAATACTTATACCTGGCGAATCATCATTATCCTCTATAGTTCCTATTGCACTTACCGCTCCATTGTGGATCGTGAATGTTTCATCCAACTCGTCAATTGTATCTTGGGTCGTTGGTACACTTACCGTTCCTGTAGTCGCCCCTGCTGGCACAATCACTGTAACATC
>NZ_FODN01000013.1 GCF_900110375.1 Flavobacterium sinopsychrotolerans
TGCCACTTTACTTTTTCGTTGTTTTTCTATGCTTTTTATTTAAGGGCGGGAGAGGAGTTTTCAGTTATGGGTTCTAGGTTTTTGGTATTGGGTTTTAGTGAGGAGGCTTGTAATTTTCGTTTTGCACCAGTCCTAAAGGGAGTCGAAAATTCAGCGCTTGATATTGTTTAGACTACATGGAGACTTTAAATTGTGCTACCAATAGCTTTTGTTGAAAGTAAAAATTAATTGGTATTTATTTTTCTTTTAGCTCACTTAACTTTTATTATAAGTGGTGTTCGCTGAATCTTCGATTTGCCTTGATGCAAAAGAAACAAAAGATCAAGCCTGAAAATCAAAAGCTCAAAAACTACCTTAAAGTGCCGTTCCGCAGCCCGAGCCGTTCGCCTTCCAGGCTCAACTCGCGGACTGCTGCCACTTTACTTTTTCGTTGTTTTCTATGCTTTTTATTTAAGGGCGGGTTAAGAGTGGTGTGAAGAGCGCTAACGGAATTATTATTATTATTTATTTATTGTTTATTGTTTTGGGCGTTTGTCATCTTGACAAAGGAGCGATCACATCAGTAGCTCCATAATCCTTGTGGATCTAATTTTTCATTTGAAGAGACTCTTTTTTTACTTTTTCATGAGCTGGTTTTGGTCTTCTGAAAAATTAAATAGGATTACCATGCTGCCTTTGAATGGATTGAATGAAGGTTCGTATTTGATGTATCCTTTTTCGTTTAGTTCTCTCATGCATTTGTGATACGTTGCTGTGGAGCCAATTTTGCTGGTGCGCATCACTTCGTCTCTGGTTATGCTTATTGGATTTTTGAAATGATTTATATTCCAGAATTGGAATAATACTATATATAAACTGACATGTGTAGGGTTGAGGTTCCTATCTTCGAGTATGCGGTCGAAAAATCCGGTTAGGTGTTTTATGTTATTCATTTTTTTGTAGGTTTTGATTTATAGGTTTTGGGTTTTTGGTTGGAGGGTTTAGTGTTTCATTTTGTTTACTGTTAAAAATTAAAAAGATGTAGCCTTCTTTATTGCATCGGGATGACAAGAATGGGATGCCAAAAAGTTCTCGATACATTTTTCATTCCATTTTATTCCATCAAATCCCGAAGCGTCGGGACGAACTGACGACTGTATTTTATACTTTATTTCCTTTATAGTTTTACCGTTTTTTGTCTTCGTTTTGAAGTGTACCCATTAATTCCATTGAAAAATTGTCTCTAGCCTGAATGTAGGCTACTTTTGGAATTATGGTTGCACCCAGTTTTTTCTTTTCGAAAGTTGCAGAAAAGCCAAAATCAATTTTGCTCCGATTTAGTTCCCTGCTGCGTTTGATGGTTTGAAATAGAAGTTGTCTGTAAAGTTGGAATTCTTTAGCATAATCATAATTCATTCCTATTAATGCCGGAACATAAGTTTGCTCTCTGTTTTTATAACAAAACATGATTCCGACTAATGGGTTTGAAATTTCTTCTTTTAAATATAGAAGTATGAATTCCCACTGGGAATGGTTCTCCATTTTTTTGAATACTTCTATGGGGTAGGTGAATGTATTTATGGCGTGATTGTTGTTTTTTACATTCTCATACAATTTATAGCCCTGCTCTACTTCTTCTTTTGTCAGGTTGTCTCTGATTACAATATCAAAAGCCTTTTCAAAAGGAAGCACTTCTTTCAAAAAATGTTTTCTGGAGCGGGAAGAAAGCGAAGCCGAAAATTGCTCGATATTATTCCACTCGTTGTTATATATGATGCCCGTTTCGGGCATGTTTATTTTTAAGAAGCCGTGGTTGTGAAAAATGCGATTCCATTGTTCGTCTTCTTCAAAATCTCTTAGCACCAACATGTCAGCGTTTAATTTGTGGTACACGATTTCCACTTGTTCCAGTAAAAGTGTTATGGCTTCTTTGGCTAATGGGTGCGTTTTATCGATATAACAATGATTGCCTTCGGTAAATAAGGAACCCATTCCCAAGACTTTTGATGTGAGGTGTAATGGATTTTGTTTTCTTTTTTCTTCCAGTTGCAGTGAAATCGATTCCGGTGCGAGCATGTCGTCTTTCCAAAGTCCATACGTAAAAAAAGTTGCCAGTACAGGAATTCCGCTTTGGTCTTTTATTATATAATAATGAAAGTCCCAGTTATTTTCTGGGCAATCCGAATTTGCAAAAGCATTTTCCAGAAAACACAGCCCATTCCAATCGAAGGTACTTTGCTTACCTAAAAGTTCGTTCCAGTTTTGTTTGTTTATTTTTTCTATGGATGTTTCGTATTGGAGTTTCAAGACGGTTTCTTTTTCTACATTTTCTGTAGGTAGCATTATTTCATCGATACCGAACGCTTTTTTTACTTTGTTTAGACTATTACCGGATTCTTCCAAGGCTTTTGGTAAGTGGAATTCCATGGCTTCTACTAGTGCTTTTATTTCTTCTTTTTGATTGTGGCGAGAAAGTGTAATACGGATACCGGTGTTTTTGATTGGGACTGCCGGATAAATAGCCAGATTTACATAAAACCCTTCATCAAATAAGCGTTGTACCATTTTATAGCCGGTCAAAGGTGTAGCTGTGGCCAAGAAAAAAACTGGTGAGCTATTCAGTGCAATCATTGGTAGTGCAGTTTTTTCCAATGCTGATTTGAAATATTCTATTTTTTCTGACAATGCGGATTGTAATATTGTAATCTCCGGTGAAAGATGAATGTCTGCCGAAGCGATAGCTGCAGCTACAGAGGCAGGTTCCAGTTGTGCAGAAAAAGTTAGGGGCCCTCCAAAGTTTTTAATTTTATCCCGCAGTTTTTGATTCTTGCAAAATACTGTTGCACCACTAGCTCCAAAGGTTTTGCTTAGTGTGCTTACCACAATGCAATTTTCTGGTAGTTCTTTGATAGCGTCAAAAATAAAACCGGTTCCGTTTTTGCCTTTCCAACTCATACCGTGGACATCATCAAAATAAAGATTTAGTTGTGTGTATTTTTGAGTTAAAGCCAATAATTCCGGGATGGGTGCATAATCACCAAACATTGAATATACACCATCAGCCATGTACCATATTTTGTTGCATTTGGTGGTTAGTTGTTTGATTTTATCTTCCAGCATATCCAAATTACTGTGTCTTATCATTTCTACCGGAATACCACGTAGTTTTAAAAGTTGACAGGCATTTTGTACGCTCCAATGCACTTGATGATCCATTATTACGGCATCTTCATCTCTAATGAGTGTTGGGATAATTGCTAAATGCCCTAGCGTACTGTTCTTGGTTATAATAGGCGGTATACCATACATTTGTTCGATTTTACTTTCTAATTCATAGTATAGTGGATGTGAAATGTATGATTTTGACAGTGGAAATTGTGTGCCATAATCGCGAATGGCTTGAATAGCAGCTTCTTTTAATCTACTGTCTTGTTCTAAACCTAGGTATCCAGTTGTGCCGAAATGAAACATTTCTTTTCCTTTGATTTGTATCGTTCTTCCTGTCAATACTTTGTCTTCTGCATATAAGTGTAACACACCTTCTTTTTTTGCTCCTGATAAAACCTCGTCTACTGTATCGATGAAGTTGTTGTGTTTGATTTTTGCCATATTGTTTTCTTTAGGTCGTTGTTAATTAAATTTTAATGGGTTTGTGTGTTTTAGTTTATTGAGTAATATTCTGAATAAAAAATTAATAACATTATATGTAGTTTGAAAAAATCCTTTTATGACAACTGATACTCCCGATTTGACAACTGTTGTATTTAATTATATCAAATCATTATGTTTTTGTTTAAATTAATGGGTTTTTAAATATTTTTTTTACTAAATTGTGACAATTTATTTAATTTTTTATAAAAATGATGCATAATTATCAAGATAATGAATTTGCTCAATTTTGGATTCATAATGAGATTCTCTTTTTTAAATACAAGCCGAATGTTGTCATTAATTTAATTGCCGCCCAACGTATTGTTGCTGATCGAATTCAGTTGCAAAATGAAATCGCTTATCCTATATTTTGTGATATTAGAGGCATTGTTGAAACTGATAAAGCGGCAAGGGACTACTTGGCGCAATCTGGTTCTATTCTTACTAAGGCAGTAAGTCTAGTGGGACATCACAGTATTTCCTTGAGTTTGACCTCATTTTATCTCACGATATGTAAGCCAAGTGTTCCAACTAAGCTTTTTACTGATGAGTCAGCTGCTTTGGTTTTTTTGGAAGAATATGTTTAGTGGAAGGGTACTTATTCAGGACTAATATTTACACATTATGCATCAAGAAATTAATCTGCAGCGTATGCGCAGTATGTCTCACATGCTTCTTGAAATGGCAAGGGGTAATTTTACTAATCGGATCCAAAGAACAGGGGAGGATGATGAATTAGAAGCATTAGTTATGCTTATGAATATGGTGGCAGAGGAAATGAAGGAGTCGGTTTTTCACTCGGTTTTTATTAATCCTCATCATTCCTACAGGAATCTAGTACAAAGTACTTTTATCTTAGATGAGCAATTTGTAATTAAAAGTTATAATTCTGAAGTCTCTGTATTATTGCATTTAACGCCCAATTTTTTAACTGATACGTTATTTAAAAATTTGTTGTCGGAAGAGTCCTTGTGTCTTTGGGATTGTATAGCCCAAGAAATATTGCTTGATCCCGACTATAATTGTATAGTGCAATTGATTTTTATTGCGCAAAATAAATTATTAGTTCCAGTTTATTGTTCTATTTCAAGGCTTACCAACTGCGCTATGATTTTGATTAGTTGTGTTACTACTGTAGTAGAACAAACTATTTCGAAATCTGTTATGCTTACTCCTGAAACTATTACGTTGCCGTTTGTATTAAGCCGACCTTCGGATATAGTAATGATTCAAAATGTTTATGATTATATTTTAAACCATTTGGAGCGTCCGTTGCCTTCAGTGAAAGAGCTCTCTTATATTTTTGGAACCAATGAAAATAAGTTAAAATACGGATTTAAGCAACTCTTTCGGACGAGTATTTATCAATTTTACACTAATGAACGGCTGAAAAAAGCACATCTTTTAATTGAACAGACGGTAATTCCCTTAAAGACTATTGCTTCCATGGCTGGATTTAAAACGTATCCTAATTTTTCGAAGGGTTTTAAAAAATATTTTGGGTACAAACCGATGGATATTAAGAGGAGGTTTTGAGTCAAGAAGTCAAAAGTTATGAAGTCATAAAGTCAAAAGTCATAAAGTCAAAAGTGATGAAGTTGAAAGTCATAAAGTTGAAAGTGATGAAGTTGAAAGTGATGAAATCATAAGGTTGGAAAGTCGAGAATCATACCGTTATAAGTCATGAAGTCATACCGTTAAAAGTAGCGATTACTGCACTGTACTAAAAAAACTCCTTTTTTGACAAGTTATACTCCCGATTTGCTTCAACTTATTTATTTGTTTTTCGGAATTTTATATCGGATTACATTTAAAGTTTATCGATATGAAACTACCTGCAACAATCAAAACTATTATTATCGAAACGGTATGCCTGCTTTATGTACTGTTGTTTGTATATGCTGCATTAAATAAACTTTTAGACTTTGAAAATTTTCAGGTTCAATTGGGCCAGTCACCATTGCTTAGCAGATTTGCTGAACTAGTATCGTATACAGTCCCCGCTGTTGAATTTATCATTGCTTTTACGCTTCTGACAGTACGGTTGCGTTATGCTGGTATGTATGCCGCGTTCAGCCTAATGGTAATGTTTACGGCGTATATATTTATTATGCTCCATTTTAGTCCGTTTGTACCTTGTTCCTGTGGTGGTGTATTGGAAAAATTGAGTTGGAATCAACATCTTATATTTAATATTGTTTTCGTAGTACTTATGCTGATAGCAATTTTATTATACAGAACAAATGAACTCTCTGCTAGAACGTTAAATTTTAAAGAACGATTGACAAGAATTGGTGTTACTATGATCTTCAGTGTTACCGTGGTTACTGTCTTTTTTTTATTATCGGAAGATACGATCCATCGTAGCAATAATTTTACCAGACGATTTCCTCATCATCCTACTACGTTCAAATCAGAAATTGACTTGCAATATGATTCTTATTATATTGCTGGTTATGATGACGAATATGTTTACTTAGGAAATTCCACTGCACCATTGACCGTAACCATGGTTAACATTGCTCATCAAAATAAAAAGCAATTTGTTATTCAGTTACCCAAATACAAATTTTCATATACTGCGCCGCGGTTATTAGTAAAGCCACCCTATTTTTATTTTGCAGATGGAACGGTACCTTGTATCTTCAGAGGCAGTATATCTGACTGGAAGCCAAGTTTAGTAATGCATAAAAAGGCTTATTTTTCACTGATAGCGCCTGTGAATGTTAATAAAGCCGCTCTACGTGTTATCGGAAGTAAAACGCATGAAAATGTTTTGGCGACTATTGCATATACCGACAGCCTTCACCTGAATTACACTATTCTGGAAAAGCAGATAGACGGGATTTTTGATACTGACGGAATGCTTTTATATAACGCACAGCTTGACAAAATACTTTATACCTACTATTACCGTAACGAGTTTATCATTGCAAATGATTCATTAAATTCCTATTCAATTGGTCATACTATTGATACGACTACTCAAGCCCAGATTAAACTTGCCAAAATTGATTCAAAAAAAATCACAACACTAGCCAAACAACCCGTAATTGTTAATAAAAAAACGGCCACTTATGGAAACTACCTTTTTGTAAATGCCGCTCTAATCGGAAAGTTTGAACCAAAGGATATGTGGAAAAAGGCTTCAATTATTGATGTTTATGACCTTGTTAAAAACACTTATGCCTTTAGTTTTTACATCTATGATAAAGGAGGGGAAAAAATGTCGGAATTTATAATTTCGAATGATCTTGTTATAGTGTTAATTGGAAAATATTTGACTATTAGTAAATTACGCAGCGATTATTATGTGCCTTGGAATCCAAAGATACCTAAGCAGACAAAATAATTGCGTATACAATATACCGCGCAGTATCAGGAGAAGATCGAAAACCTGTGACAGAGTAGATCATTAAATTTAATTATAACATTATGAAAACGACATTTTTTAAACCAATTTTTTCTCTATCGGCTATCGCTCTAGCCGTTTTTGGAGCATTTGCATTTACACCCGCGCCTGAAAAAGCGGAAGTAGTTGACATTTGGGGTCTAATTCCAAGTAGTAATTGTGCTGTAAGTACGGTGAAATGTGGTAATGATACCACTAAACCGTTTTGTAAAAGTGGTTCTGTTGAACTGTTTGACATGAACGAAGAACAAACTGATTGTTCTGTACATCTTTACAGACTGCAATAACAGTATGCTGTAGATTTAAAATGCAATGGCGGAATCTTACGAAGATTCCGCCATTGTTCTTTTATACTGTAATTTAAGGGATATCATTGATATCTTTACCAGTCTTCTGTTTCAAATAGTAATCAAACCAATTTTTTGTTTTAATTGTCAGATCTTTCTGCAACTCGGGAGTGAGTATGGTATGTGTTTCTCCATTGTAAACCAGGAATATACTTTTTTTGTCTAACCTTCGTAACGCCATATGGAATGAGGCGCTTTGTGTCCAAGGAATGGTCGGGTCCATTTTTCCTGCCCAACTTAGCAAAGGAGTACTAATATATTTTGCATTTGGCAAGGGTGAGTTTCGCTGATAACTATTCCAATCATTAAACGGCGATGATGTCATGCGATACTGCTCTCCTTCAAATCTCCATGTATTCGAGCGGGGAATATTTGAGGCATACGTAAAATAGCTTCCAATTAAATCTGAGATCGCTGAACCGGAGATCGCTGCAGCAAAAGTTTTAGTTTGCGTTATAATAAAAGATACTTCATACCCTCCAAAAGAGTGTCCTATGATTCCAATGTGATTTTCTTCCACAATGCCAGTTGCCTTTACAGCGTTAACCGACGATTCTACGCAATCAAGTGCCGACATTCCGGGATCGTCAATTTTATATTTAATGTCAGGCATGAGTACCAGATAATCGTCGAGAAAATAGTTTGATGGTATGAAGCCCATGGAATCATATTCAGTAGGATTGTAGTAATTGTGTAATCCATTCGACAATTTTTCGTAAATTAGAACGACCATGGGATATTTTTTACCAGGCTTGTAATTTGCAGGTTTGTATAAAATACCTTTCAGGCTATCTCCAAATTTATTCTTGTAATAAATTAATTCACCTTGACTCCAGCCAAATTTTTTGCTTTGCGGATTGGATTGCATAACAACTTTTGACAATTTGCCTGCATTATTTAAAAGCATTATCCTTGGTGGTAGTACTGAAGTTTGCTCTATACAAATATACTTTTCAGCATCATTAGCTTTTTGTATCCGATTTATTCCACTTTCCTTAAACAGCATCTTTTTAAGTGACCTATTGGGATACCATTTATAGTAACCACTTGCCATGTTGTCTCCCAGGACTTCCAAAATCAAGCCTTTGGTAAGGTCAAATTTTGGTGCGAATAAATTATCAAGATTGTGTGTCTTGTTTTCCTGATAAAGATCTGTGCAAATCCTGTAACGCACCTTATTTTTGCTGCCGTGCGTAATCTTTTGAGTTTTACTTCCGTCAGGTGATAAAAGCCAAATGTCATATTGATCATAAGCTATGAAATACTTACCGTCGGCAGACCAACCCGGACTGCCGTAAGGTGCTGGCGAACCGGAATTATCATTCTCTTTGTTTTTAAATGCTATTCCTATTTGGGCAGTTATACTCCTACGCTTTGTTTTCTCAATGTCATAAATCCACCAATTATTATCTCTGAAATAATTTATAAACTTGCCGTCAGGTGAAGTCCCAATCATGCCGATGGACGTCGCCTGTTTTTGTAAAATCAGTGATTCCTTCCCTGTTTGCGTATTTTTTAGGTATAAATCTGCCGGAGCATCATATTCATATTGGGGTTCATATCGAAGGGCATTAAAGCAGACTGCATAATTTTTATCTGCGGTCAGCATGGCTTTAGGATTTTCAACAGTACCAATTTGCATTACTTTTTCACTTTCTACAGACCAAACGGCTAGCTTCGACTCATAATTCGTGTTGCCCCGGTATTTGTTTTGAGTATATTCTAATGGGGTTGCAGTATCCCATATTTCAACCTGCTCCGTAGTAAACGGTTTATGTGGCGTAGTAATCGCAAAAAAAATGCGTTTTCCATCAGGAGAAAATATAAGTGCCGGTTTACCCAATCTCACCATGATGCGCTGTGCCATTAATGCTTCGTTAATGCTTCCATCAAGCGTGCGACTTTTTGAATCTGTGAGATTGTAATAGATAATCCTGTGGTTATCCGGAGCTAAAGTATCTTTCGGCAATTGCTGTAAAAATGCGACTGCACTACCATTTTCACTCCAGCATAAATTTTTAAAACTTTCAGCGCTATCTTGCGCAATGGTTTTTTCGCTAAAATTTTCTGCAGGATCGATAATTCGTACTTCGTGAAAGGTACTCACAGCGATTTTACCCTCACGACTAATCGTGAACTCCTGAACGTCTGGAAAAATATAGGATTTATTCGTATTGCAATCTAAAATCTGCAATTCGTTTGAACTCACATTTTTCTTCAACATTGCTAGATACTTTGCTTCAGCAAAAAATTCATGCTTACTAACATTCCTAAATGACTGCACTTTTCCAGATTTAAATTCCTGTAGGATTAAGCCTTTTTCGGGATCTGAAACTGTAACAAATCTTCCATCACTACTAAAAACGGCATTGCTTCCTGATGGGAAAATTAGTTTTTTATCTGATTTGCAATTTTGGATAAAAAGGGTGTCAGCACCATAATCGTATTGCAAACTATAGGATATCCATAAGCCGTCAGGAGAAATCGCTTCGTCCTGCAGTGTACTCCATTTTGCATAATCTGCTGTAGTGATTTTGCGATTTGCGGATTGCCCGTAACCGATTGCCACTGAAAAAATCAGCAGCACGGTTAGAGGAAATGTGTTATTAATTTTTATCATTTTAATATCCTGGATTTTGGGGTTGGAGATTATTATTAAGGAGTAATTCAGTCTGAGGAAGCGGCAGTAAAACCTGTGTATTTTGCCAACCGGGTTTTATCGGGCTCAAAACCTCGGTGGCTTTTCCTGTTCTTTTTAAATCGAACCATCTGTGTCCTTGTTCTGTAAATAATTCCATGCGTCGCTCTTGTGCAATCGCTGTCAGTAAACTTTCCTGCGTATCTGCCGTTGTATTTGGGAGTCCCGCACGAGTTCGAATTTTATTTAAATCATCTTGTGCTCCCGGGATGTTACCCAAGTGAGCATAAGCTTCTGCACGAATCAAGTATTGCTCCGCAAGACGGAATAAAATCGAGTATTCCTGAGAAGTACCCGTATTTGCAGTTTTTTTGTATTTGAATGCGCAATACCACGTACCGGAGCTGTTTGTGACCGTTTTAATCCAAAGATTTCTTCGAAGATCATTACTTTCGAAGGCGCTTACAAGACTGTTTGCGAGCGAAGGTCTTATTGGTGGTCCACTCGAAAAAACAAATGTCCTTGCCTCTTTTGTATTTACTCCCGCAACTCCCGGATGCAACGCCCATATAATTGCTGGCGATTCCCGAAGAAATTCTTTTGCCGGGTTACCTTCCCAAGAATATAGATTATTTGCAATCACTTCTGATGCTTTTTCTTCTGCCTTAACCCAGTCTTCTGTGTAGAGGTAAACTCGCGATAACATTGCCGTTGCTACAGCCTTATTTGCGCGGACCCTTTCTATGACAGGATAATTTTCAGGCAGTACACTTTCGGCTTGTGTCAGATCGGAAATAATATTTTGCCAGACCTGCGCTTGTGGTGTTTTGAAGATCGTGGTATTGTTATTATAATCCGTTGTAGTTACATAGGGAACATCACCAAATACATTTACCAAGTAAAAGTGCAGGTACCCCCGCAGGAATAAAGCTTCACCAGTTAGTCGTGCTTTGTCTTCGTCAGGAATGGCGGTTGAATTTGCTAATCCTTCAAGGATTGCATTTGCTGCGTAAATTTCTCCGTACGTTCCATTCCATAAAGATGCTATCAAGCTGTTTGAAGGAACAATTGTATGATTATTAAACTGCTCCATGTCGATACTTGAACCATGAAATTGCATTTCATCCGAATAGTTCGCCATTAAACTTGATAGGCCGCCTGGTGTGCCAGTAACCATCCCGTCTTCTCGCAAGCGTGCGTAAATATTAGCCATTGCTGCATTTGCTGTAGTCACATTTTTAAATACTGCCGGAGAAGTAAGCTGGGATTGCGGTGTATCAACTTCGGTAAAACTTTCGCAGCTGTAAAGCCAACATACGATGATGGCTACAATTATTCGATTTATATATTTCATTTGTACTATTTTTTAAGATTAGAATCCTAACTGAAAGCCTAAAGTAAACTGTCGTAAGGGAGGTACCGTTATTGTAGATTGGTTTTCCGGGTCAGCACCGCGATAGTGTGTAAAAGTGAACAGGTTTTGAGTTTGCAGGTATACCCTTCCTGTAAAAGTTTTTGACCATGCGGACGGAATTGTATAGGAAAGATTTACACTTTTGAGCCTGATAAAAGAGGCGTCGCTAAATGCCGCATCGCTTTCGATAAAATTGTAAAATGCGTCTACCACAGCAGAATTATCCCCTGTTGTATATTGCTGTGCTATCGCTCCGGTACCGTTCAGTGGGAAATGATTTCCAATTTCGGCAGGCTGATTTGTAAAAGTTCCTGCCAATGAAGAAGAATACAAATAATTTTTGCCTTGTTGTTTGACATACTGAAAAAGAAAATCAAACCCCCAATTTTTATATGACAGCTGATTACCGAAACCGCCATAATATTTGGGAGCTGTATCGACAACTTTTTGACGGTCACTATCGAACGTTATTTGTCCGTCACCATTGTAGTCCTGAAAGGTATACGCACCAGAATTAGGGTCAATTCCTGTATGGTTGAAAACCTTATTTATAAACAATGATTCTCCCACGACCAAGCTATTTGCATAAGTAGAGCTTTCAAGGTTTGGAAATGCCATCAGTTTATTTTTTGGGACTGTCAAGTTTAGAGTTGTTGTCCAGGAAAAATCCTTTTTGCGAAAGTTGACAGTTCGCAATTCCAATTCAAAGCCTGTATTTTGAACGGTCGCATCAAGATTGGACTGAATTGAAGCAAAGCCGGTTGTACCGGGAAGTGGAACTCCGACCAATTGACTTGACGACTGGTTTTTGAAATATGCTGCAGTTAGAAATATGTTGTCATTTAAAAAACCCAGTTCTATCGCCGCTTCTATTTTTTTATTTGTTTCCCATCCAAAATTGGGATTGAATAAACGTGCTGGTGTTAAGCCAACCACGCCATCATAAAGATATCGCGACACTTCGTATGTATCCAGATACTGGTAATCTCCAATCTGGTCGTTTCCTGTAATCCCATAGCTGCTCCGAAATTTAGCAAAACTCAGCACCTCATTGTTTTTTAGAAATGATTCATTTGATACTAACCATGCAGCACCGATCGCACCGAAACTTGCAAAACGGTTTTCCGGCCCGAAGCGACTTGAACCATCGCGTCGAGCTGTCAAATTGATAAAGTATTTTTCTTTAAAATTCAGATTTAAACGGGCGAAAGCCGCTGTGTAATTGTATTCAACAACCTTATGATTGAGTACAGAAACCCTTGTTGCCGCATCAAGGTTATTTATAAGCGCATCACTAGTAAAACCTGAGCCTGATTGTGCCAATTGTGTCGTTTTTTGATTTTGGAATGTAGTTCCGATAAGGAAATTCATCGCGATTTTGCCCCAACTTTTTTCATAACTCAGTTGCGGCTCAATAATCCACGATTTCCCGTTTCCGGAGCTCAGATATAAAGAAGCCTCATGGGTTGAGGTGTCAAAAGGATTGAATATGCTTGTGGGTCTTGTGTAACTTTGCGATACGCTAGTGTTGTTATATCCCAGGCTCGTTTTTAGTTCAAGTCTTGGAAGTATCTGGTAAGACAACAGTGTATTGGCGATGAGGTTTTGCATACTGTTCAGATATGTTGCCTGTAAATAGGCAAGAGGATTATCAAAGGTTCCTTCTTCCCAATTTAAGTTGCCGGCAGCGTCATATAGCGCAGGTGCATTTGGTGCCAAAGCATAAGCACGGGCAGTCAAATCCCTACCCGGCAGCGTGTTTTTATCACTGGAATAGTCTGCTGAGAAATTCAGATTAAAACGCTTGTCGGCAGACTTATGGGTTATGCTGCTATGAACCACTCCTCTACTATAATTCGACTCCCCTGGAAACACGGTAGTTTCTTTACGATAGGTTGCGCTAAGCAAATACTGCGTATTTGGATTTCCTCCGGAAACTGATGCCTGAACATTGTTTATGTATGCCGTTCCTCCAATCAGTTCCTTTTTCCAATCCGTGTAGCGGTTTTGATCCCATGTTCCGTTGATGTCATAGGCATCGGCGGGATATTGGGTTATTCCATCATTAGTGAATGCTTCTGCACGCATTGCGAGATATTGCGGGGTATGCATCAGATCTAAAGTGCTGGTTACTTTTCCAACCGTAGTAGAGGCATTTATGTTAAATTTTGTTTCGCCAGCTTTACCCTTTTTTGTCGTAATTAATACTACGCCATTTGCCCCACGCGAGCCGTAAATAGCTGTAGCATCAGCATCTTTTAGCACTACTATACTTTCAATATCTGCAGGGTTTAAATTATTGAGAGGGTTTGTTACACCTAAAATGGCAGTAGATGCAATAGTTGAATCTCCTAATGATTGTGATGAATAGGGTAGCCCATTTACAACATAAAGCGGTTCGTTGCCATCCGAACGAATGCTATTGATTCCGCGAATTTGAATACTGAAACCACCTCCTGGAATACCTGTGGATTGAATGATATTTACACCGGACATACGTCCTTGCATGGCAGCCAGGGGATTGTTGACGGGTTGTGTTTCAATGTCCTTAGCGGTTATTTTAGAGATACTACCAGTTCGTTCGCTTTCCTTGACCGTATAATAGCCCGCATTGACTCGGACTTCTTGTAAAGAAGTTATATCTTCCCGTAATTGTATGTTGACAGTTTTACGGCCGTTTATGGGAATTGTTGCTGATTTGAATCCTATAAATGAGATCATCAAAGTATCTGTAGCAGTAGCTGTAAGTGTGTATTGTCCGTTGAAGTCAGAGTTCACGGTATTGTTTCTTTTTCCTTTTATGGAAATTGTCACGCCGGGTAAAGGGCTTGTACCATCCGTTATAGTACCGTTTATTTGGTTTTGTTGTTTGTATTGCCACAAAGGCACAACCGCGGAACGTTTTGTTTGTGGTCGTTCCTTATTATTATTATTATTATTATTATTATTATTTGGGGAAGGATTGTGCGCTAGTGTTGGGGAAATGGAGTTCAGATATATTCCGAGAATTAACGGATATATAAATGGCTTCCAAGACCTATAAACTGAAATTTTTTTCATATTATTGGTTATTGGTTAAATAAAATGTGAGTTTTGTTTTGCCATGGTCCTCTATTTTAGCTTGCCGGCGCGTTAGGGGACTTTTTTTGTTTAGTTATAAGTTATGGGTTATGGGTTAATGGTTGTTGCTAAATAACCTGTATCTCAACCATAAAGCCACAGCCACATCGTTGCTATAAAAAGTATAATTATTCCTATTTGCATTTGTTTGTAGTATTTCATAGGCATTTTTTTAGTTATGGGTTATGGGTTATGGGTTTTCGTTTTGGGTTGGGGTAAAACATCCTGCACCATTTATTAATAAATTCAAATTAAATTAATGAGATCTTTTGCTCAAAGAAGTTGTCGGTGCAGGTGATTTTTAGTTACTGGTCTTGGGTGTTAGGTCATGGGTTACTGGTTTAAAGTTGGTATAGAAATTCCCGACCAGTTAGGAAAAGGGTGTTTTCCTGACTGGGATTTATGAATAATGGGATTAGGATTTAAAAAACTCCTTTTGCTCCCCTTTCTGATACAAACTTTAAAATCTTAATATACCATTTGGAAAATAGAAATAAAGGCAATACTTTTAAAGTGCGAGTTTAAAGAGTAAGAGCTTTGATCTAAGTGCCAAAAGCATTTTAGGTTAGGGTTGCGGTTTGATATAGAGAGGATTGTTATTTTATATGATTCCCTTTTTTTATATCAAGTTGCAGTTAAACACATCAGTGCTAAAATTCTGATGGGGGAAGTGTCTCTGATAAGAGTACTTCTCGGTGTTTTTCTATCCTAACACACTATTTATTTCAGTTTTGGGATAACAAAAGGCAGCTTGCTTTTAGCAGGTAGTTAAGGTGGTTTGGTAACCGTTGTACATAAAAAAATCGTTCTCATAATTTATAGGTTTATGGTTATGGAACGATGTATTTCTTGGTATGAAGGGTACTTGCAGAAAAAAGCAAGGAGCGGTTTCACACTTTAGACTCATGGGCGACCAAACCCGTCTTCTAAATCTTTCGATTTAAAAGTTACCATCTAAAGCTTACGTGAGAACCGCTCGCATGCCGTATGCAAAAGTAAGAAACTTTTTGACATGGAGCGACTTCACGATACTCTCGAAGGTAAAATTGGTCGTTTTGAGTCGAGAAAACATCGTTTTAATTATGCCAAAAAAGGCTAATTGTCAGTTCGCTAGAACAAATATAATAAAAACTATTTATAACCCAACATATTGGGTTGTTAATTTTAAAAAATTATGATAAAAAATATTACTTTCGATACTACTCAATTTGATTTTGACTTAATAAATCACGTAAAAAAGTTACGTGGAGATAAAAAATGGTCACAAGATGAACTCAGTTTGAAAATGGGAGTCGCTAAAAGTTTTGTAAGTAATGTTGAATCATTTACTCAACGACACAAATATTCTACGCGTCATATTGCATTATTAGCCAAAGCTTTCGGGTATAAAAATATTTCAGACCTGATGAAGTTTCCTACTCCTCAATATGATAGAATTAAAGTAACGGTAAAGCAAACTATGAATGAAAGCGGTACTAAAGCTTTGAGTTCGGAGGTGGTGAAGATTGAGCATTTAAAATAATTATACTGTAATTTAAATGTATTTACGGAAAATCGTAAAGTATTATGAAAATGCTTTTGTATGTTTGGTTTGTGTAGTAAAAAGCTATTTTATGGTACAAAGCAACTTAATTTGGGTGGATTGTAGTCGCTTTGTGGCTGGTATAAATGATTATAGGTAAGCTGCCATTAGCACAACGAAATAGTTGGACGATATTTAGATTCTACTGAAGATGCAAATTATAAAAAAACTTATGTAGTTATAGCATTTAATTATAATAGACCAATTACGCTATAAGAAAATATGATAGATATGATGTTGATACACAAGATTTTCATATTACATTTGCTATGTGAAAACTTCTACATTACATATAGAAAAACCTTCTAAAGGACTTTTACAATTAGTTCGTGAAATACAAGCTGATAAAGAAGCACGTCAAAAAGAAATCAAAGCTAATTGGAATAAGTATTTCCCTAAAGAGAAATAAATAATTCTATGGCTGTAGATATTGATATTCCTTATTCCACAAAAGAAGGAATAGATTACCTGATAAAGTTTACTCAATTTCCAAAAGATAGATTACCTGAAGAAATAACAATTCCTGTTGTTGATATTGTCATTGAAACTGATGCTAATATCAATGATATAAGTAATAGTGCTTTTTCTTTATTGCAAATAACGCAAATTATTCGTGATTATGCAGTAGAGCATGATGCTATATATTATTGTTATTGCAGTGACAAACCTATTAAAAGATCTAAAAGTAAAGCACATTTAAATCATCAGGAGTACCGTAGTAAACTATTTTGTAAAATGTTTGAAAAGAATAATAATTCAGATTTCATAAATAGAACTGTTATAATTAATGATCCTCAAAAAGGAAATCACCATATACATTTAATTACTAAACTAGAAAATGAGCATTTTGTGGATTTAATATCCGATTCACTAAACGAGTTTGACAAATAATAAACGGCTGCTAACAGCTAAGTTTTTATTGCGCAGTACGAACAATGAAACCCGTGTTGAACGGAACCGGAGGTAGTTTTAAAAAGCACTGTTTTTTAGCTGTAGGATTTGAAGCCTGGAATTATACTATGTAGGGATAGATGCTGAAAGGCATCTTTTTCTGTTTTATAGCGGTATGGAATACTTGTCAATTCGGGATTACTACTTGTCAAAAACGGAGGAATTGATTTCATGCTAAAAGAGGATTCGGTATAGGTTCTATATTTCATACGGTTTTGGGTTTTTAGTTTTGGGTCTTTGCGCGAGAAGGAAGATTTATGAGCATTTGAGGAATAGGCATTATAATAATAGCTGGAAGAGTAGGGGAAGGGGATTTAGGTTATGGGTTTTGGGTTTTAGGTTTTGGGTTTTGGGTTCACCTTGATCCTAAATGAGATTTAGTGAAAAGGGAATAGTGAAAAGGGAGAGGTACGTTTTATGAGTATTTGAGGAATAGAAATTATAATGATAGGGGGAAGCGATAGAAAGATGCTGACGAGGTGTCTTTTTTTGTTTCATAATGGTAGGTAAAATGTAAGCTTCATAAGCGTGTCCTGACTTTTTACCAATGGTTTGACCCGTTAAAATGATACAATAAATAAAAAATATTTTGGATGGTTTGTACTCTTTTTTCGGTTATTTTTGAAAATGTATAAGACGAAAAAAAACCTTCGTCAATCTACCTCAAAATGGATGTATGTGAAGGTTTGTTTCGGGTCTGTACTGGTTGTGTACAATTGTAAAAATCGAACTATGAAAAGAATTTTATTACTTTTAATTTGTTTTACCGCTTTATCTTTTACCCATAAAAATATTGAAGAATATAATTTCATTGGAAAATGGGAAGGTATCGACAAAGGTATAGCCGGATGTATTATTTTTGAAAAAGATGGAACTGCTTCGATAAAAATTGGTGATGACATTTTAGGAGGTAAAGATTATTATATAAACGGAAAAAAAGCAACTATTACCTATAGTATCGATACTACAACAAAACCGATCCGTATTGATTTTATCATGCATTCAGAAGGTTATGAAATACCTGGAAAATTATCATTTATTGCAGAAATAATTGATAATAATTCTTTTAAGTTCATAAGTGTTAAAGGGAGTAATTCAATGCTATTAACAAGGATTCAAGAATAACTGCGCACAATAGCTACATTGCAGCACGAACCAAGAAACTTGTGTGGAACGGAAATGCTCTACATGCATCCCTTATGGGTTTTTTGATACATGTGTAAGAAGAATTTCAAGAGGCCATTGCGCCTCTTTTTTTTGGAGTAGTTTTTTAGGTGGTTTTAATGTGTTTTCCGTCACTTTTCGGCATACCTGTCCTTACCCGTAAAGTTAGTTTTCACAGGGATTCGAGTTTTGACTAACGCCAAGATACCAAGCAGGTGGGCCACGCTGGTCAAAAACCGCTATTTGATGTAAATTGCCTCTTTTACAGCAAGGACATTTGGGTAAAAAAGGTTTATTTTCTACTTTTTCCAATGCTTTTACCTTGAGCTTCTTCTGCAAAAGCTTCAACTTTTGACGTTTCCAAGTACTGCTCAAAAAGCCATAATGACGGATTTTCACAAAGCGTTTGGGCAAAATATGCAACGCAAAACGCCTGACAAACTCCTGATGCGTCAGTGTTATTTATTTTTTGACACGCGCTAGGCGGTAATCCTTGTACTCAAAAGTGACGTTTTGATTTTCAATGGCTTTAATTCTGTGGTTACTTATAGCAATTTTATGGGTGTATCGCCCTAAATATTCCACCACTGATTTTGGGCTTCCAAAAGTTTTCTTAGCAAATACCACCCATGTTTTTTGCAATAATTCCTAATGAATTATCAACCTAAGTGACTACAATCTACTACAACAATATCTAAAAGTATTGGCTTTACATTTTGGGACTCTAAAAGTGATTTTTAAAGCTTTTACGCTTTTTACGCTTTGTTTTATTTTTATTATCATAAAGCGACTTTTACCAAGAAGAGTTTTAATTGTAGTTTAAATCATATATATTTACTCAATAATTAACCAAATAATGTTCGTTTAGAGGTTTTTTATCCCGACGCTTCGGGAGAACTGACGTTAGTTGCTATTAAACCGAAAAACGATGAAAAACATCATAATATATGCACTTTTATTGATTATATCAGTAAAAATGAACGCACAGAATAAGAAAGAAATTTATCAATCTTCAAATGATATTGGAAAAAAAATTGAGAAAGATACTTTATCATGGAAATATCAAACGGGAGCCACTGAATACTCAATAAGTCAATATTATTTAAAAGGTTTAGAAACTTGGGATAAGAATGGAGTTGGAATTCAAAAATTATCAAAAGAGGACAGCTTGTATTTTAAAACTTTCAAGCCTCACAATGCAAAAGATTATATTATTGAAAGGTCTAAAAGCGAAAAACTTATTATTATTAATGAAGCGCATCATAATTCAATGCACAGAGTTTTCACAACTTCTTTGTTACAAAAATTATATGACAATGGATATCGCTTTTTTGGTTTAGAAGCAATATCAGACACATTAATAAACAAACGTAAATTTGTAACTAAAGAAAGTGGTTATTATACAAATGAATCACAAATGTCAAATCTAATTAATGAAGCAATAAAAATAGGTTTTACAATATTCAATTATGAAGTTTCAAATGGAGAAAATGGTAAAGAAAGAGAAATTGTACAAGCAAAAAATATTATTAAAATAATTAATGACAATCCAAATTCTAAATTCTTAATACATTGTGGATGGGATCACGTTATTGAAGGAACTCCAGGAAATAAAAATTGGGAAAAAGCAATGGCTGGTAGAATAAAAGAATATACAAATATTGATCCTTTTACAATTGACCAAACATATTATTCTGAAAAAGGTGATTCAAAATTTAATAAACCATATATAAATTTGGTTAATTTAGATTATCCAGTAATAATGGTAAATGAAAAAGGAAAAACTTTTAATGGAGGAATAGAAAACGACCAAACGGATTGTAGAATTATACATCCAATTACAAAATATATAAATAACAGACCGAATTGGCTAAACTTATCAGGAGAAAGAAAAAAATACAAAATACCCAAAAGTAAAGTATCCGAATTTCCAATTTTAGTTTTAGCATATAATCAAGGTGAATATGAACAAAATGGAATTCCTTGCGATATTGTTGAAATTTTAGATGAAAAACAAATAGGTAATTTAATATTGAAAAAAGGGAAATACAAAATTATAATTAAAGATAAAAAATATAAAATTTTAAACGAATACGAGATAAGAATAAATTAACAGCCACTAACAGCTAGAGATTCGTTGCGTGCGCAGCACGAACAATGAAACTCCGGTTGAACGGAACCAGTCACTGGCAGGAACTATGGAGTTATCGTAAAGTTTTGAGAGAGAATGTCAAGAGGATTTAGTATCCTCTTTTTTTTGAGAAGTATTTTTTGGTTTGCTATCGTGTTTTCCTTTACTTTCGGGCATACGTGCCCTTACCCATAAAATTAGTTTTCACAGGGATTTAGATTTTGGCCACCGCCAAGATACCAAGCAGGCGGACAACGCTGGTCAAAAACCGCTATCCGGTGTAAAGTAACCGTTTTACAAAACGGTCATTTGGGCATAAAAGGTTTTTTAGCAAATACCACCCCAGGTTTCTGCCATAATTCCTTGCGAATTTGTTCGTATTGGATAGGTAATTTTGACTTGATTTTGGCGTAATATTTAGCCCTAAAAACTTTAGACAAGGCTTTGACAGGAAACAAGAATCTACCACCGTTTCTGCTATTTTGCCACTGTCCGTTTTTCAATAAAGAATTTCAATTGTAGTTTAAATCACATATATTTACTTTCTGAATAACCAAATACAGTTCGTTTGGAGGTTTTTTATCCCGACGCTTCGGGAGAACTGACGTTAGCGTGTATTTAACAAACCACAAAAAAAATATGAGAAACATTCTTTACATTCTTCTTTTTCTTCCTGTATTTAGTTTCGGACAGGCTTTCAACCAAAATGATAACAAAATCTCTATCGGAACCATAGAGACCATTCAATCTACCCTATTAAATGAGAAAAGAGAAATATTGGTTTATGTCCCTACTTCAGGAGGTGTTGATAGTAAAACCCGGTACCCAGTTCTTTACATTTTAGACGGAGCTTCTTTTTTTCATTCTGTAACAGGTATGGTACACTATTTAAGTGCCATTGGTAAGATGCCGGAAATGATAGTTGTATCGATAGTTAATACCGATCGAGTTAGGGACTTAACACCTACCCATAGCACGTCATGGTCGAATGGAGAACAAGATGCAACTCATTTTAAAAAATCAGGCGGTGGTGAAAAATTCATCTCATTTATCGAAAGAGAATTAATCCCTTATATTGATTCTCACTATAAAACTGAACCCTATCGCATGTTTATTGGTCATTCTTTGGGAGGATTAATGGTAGTGAATACCCTTATTAATAATCCTAAATTATTCAATTCGTACGTAGCAATTGACCCGAGTATCTGGTGGGATAATAAAACTATCATGAAACAAGCTGCGATTGTTTTGAAACAAAAAGAGTATACAGGGAAGAAACTATTCTTTGCTTCAGCAAATACTATGAATAAGGGAATGGATTCTATCAGAGTGGTAAAGGATACGGCAAATGGCAATTTACATGTGAGAGATAATCTTCAATTCCGTGAAATACTCAAAAAAAATAAAAATAATAAGCTGGACTGGAAGTGGAAGTATTATAACGATGATAATCATCCATCGGTACCTCTTATTGCTGAATATGATGCTTTGCGTTTCTTTTTTAAAAATTATGAATTACCCAAGCAACTGGACGATCGTTCAATAAATGCTGAGTATATTCAAAATCATTATCAAAATATTTCTGTAATGTTAGGTTATTCAGTGCTACCACCTCAAAGCACTATCAATTTTTTAGGATATAATAATCTGTCAGGCAAACTTTATGAAAAAGCATACGGTTTTTTTAAAATGAATATTGATAATTATCCCGCAAGTTCAAACGCCTATGATTCTATGGGGGATTTTTATGTTGAAAAGGATGATAGAAAAAAGGCAATAGAATCATTCGAAAAGGCATTGTCTTTGAAAGAAGTGTCCGAAACCAGAAAGAAACTAGAGAAGCTACAAGCGAAAAAATAAAATAGCCGCTAACTGCCGTTTGGCAATATGGGGGTTTAGGCTTAATTTAAAAATGGTTTTGCACTTGTAAAAGTAGTCATTAACCAAAAGTATAGGCATTTTTAATACGCCACATCGCCAAGCGGCCAAACGTTGTGGGATATATTAATACGAAAGCACGCTAAAATGAAAAACACTATTTATATTATTTTTCTATTAATCTCGAATGTTAATTACTCTCAAGATTACAGATCACCTGAATATCAAAAATTAAGAATTGATGAGGCTATAACTTGCATTAAAAATAATGAACTCGAAAGAGCTACTATGATTTTATACTTTGTAAATAATATAAATAGTACGAATAATTTATTATGCAAATCTAAAGGCTATCGCTCAGGTGGCACCGAAAATAGGATACGAACCACACACCATCTCAAAGTAGCAAAAGGTTGGTAGAAACAATAACAAAAATCGTTTATAAAACAGCATGAGAAAAAACATTTTAAAATCAATTTTATCAGTTGCAGTATTAATTCCATTTATAAGTTTTGCCCAAATTAAAATGGAAAAAATAAATTTATTAAATGGAAAAGTCGAATTTAATTCCCCGACGGAATTAACTAAAATGACTGATGAAATGTGGGCATTAAAATATCATAACAGACCGAAACCAACATTTGTAGTATCAGATAAAAATGGAGGAGTCAATCTTATTGCGGACACAACAAATCAGTCTGCATCAGAAAGTCAATTGGGCTTATGGAAAGATTTCCAAATCGAACAGTTAAAAAAAAACAGACCTGATTTAAAAGTTTTAAATGGGGGCGTAAAAGTTATTAATGGAAAGAAAGTTGGGTATTTTAAATTTATAACAGAAGCAACTGACCAAAAAATTTTTAATTATTACTTTTTTACAATTGTTGATGGAAAAATTTTATTATTCTCGTTTAATTGCATTGAAAAACTGCGAGTTAATTGGGAAAAGTCAGCAGATGAAATTGTAACTTCTCTTAAAACTAAATAAGATTGCTCCTGCCAGCACTTGCTATAACGGATTTAGGCAATTGTCTTTCCCGAAGTATCGGGAGGGAAGGTGGTAGTGTATTTGGAGAAATCGTGATTAACCGAAGTATTAGAATTATTAACCCGGACCATCGTCTACTAGCTAAACGTTGTAGACTATTTAAAAACCACACCAACCTACAATATGAAACGAAATTTACTTATTGCTTTTGTACTTATGTCGATTCCTGTTTTTGCTCAAAACATACCCTTGCGCGATACTATTTCATTGACTATTAACGACCATAACACCATTTTTATAAAAGCTATTTTCAATGAAAAAGACACTTTAAATTTAAATTTCGATACCGGGACAACCGAATTGATTTTAACAAATGATGTTTTAAAGAATAGACTTAAAGCTAAGCCTACACTTTACAGCACATTCTATAATTTAAAAATGGGAAAAACGAATTATAGAACTAAAGTTTATGACGCTGAATTAGCAGGACATGAGACCGATGGCAGATTTGGTTGGGACTTTTTCAAAGGAAAAGTCGTTGAACTCAATTATGATAATCATTCTATGATTGTTCATTCTGAATTACCTAAATATGTACCATTAGACAGTAAATTCACTACACTGAAAATGGAATTCTGGAAAGACTTGTTTTTAGTTTCAAGCGAAATTAAGCAAAATGGAATTGTAAATACAGCCCTTTTTCTCTTTGATACAGGTTTTGACAGAACTGTACTGTTAGACAATGATTTATTAAAAGAAGGTAACTTTCCAACTAACAAAATGGAGTTTGTCAAAAAAGTAATCATGAAAGGTGCACAAGGAAACGAAATTCCTGTTATTACTGCTAATTTAAAAACCTTAAAAATTGGAAAATATAAATTTAAAAATATTCCAGTTCAAACAACCACTTCGCAAAAGCCATTACGTGATAAAAATGTTCATCTTTTAGGCAATGAAATTCTGAAAAGATTTAATCTGTTCCTTGATTTTCAAAAAAACGTCGTGTACTTGAAACCCAATCATTTATTTAACGACAAATACATTGACCAAAAGAAAAACGGCATATAATCGCTGTTTGGTACTATGGCGTGTTTAGGCTTACTAGAGAAAATGGTTTTGTATTTGGGAATTTTGGTATATTCAAAAAGAAGGCTTACTTTAGTTCCAAAGCTCTTGCAGCAAGTGAGCATAAAACCGCAAGTAAAACTGAATCAACAATCTAACGCAACTATGATACATAAAAATTTAAATATCAGTAATTTACAAGAAGCCCAAGGTGATATGAGAAATGGCTATGGCTATGGTTCCATTGGTGTTTTTGTTTCAGGGATAGTTTGGGTATTTTCGAGCTTAATTGTAAATTACCATTCCTCACAAAAAGGCATCTGGACTTTAATTATAGGAGGAATGTTCATCTTTCCAATAGCAACATTACTTGGAAAACTAATGGGTATTAAAGGAGGACATCATAAGAACAACCCTTTTGGAAAACTGGCAATGGAAGGTACACTATGGATGATTATGTGTATTCCGTTAGCTTATGGTTTGTCGCTGATTAAGGTAGAATGGTTTTTTCAAGGAATGATGATGATCATTGCCGGACGATACTTAACCTTTGCAAGTATTTACGGTATACGCCTTTATTGGGTTTTGGGAATTATTCTGGGATTGGCAGCTTATGCCCTTTTTAGAATGGAAGCAGGAGGCTTTCCTTCTGCATTGACAGGCGGTTTAATTGAAATTATATTTGGGATCGTTATTTATGGTCTTTACAGGTATGACAAACAAAAAATATAGAAAATTGATGGGCACTCTTTGCTACATAAATGGAATGAGATTAAAATGCCTGCAGGTAAGCTAGAGTATTTGGGTGCGCAACATGAACAAGGAATTAAAGTCACTGAACACCAAAATAAATAAACCATTTGTGAAGTAAATCCGTTTTGATTGGAACCGTCCACACGTTTATTCTTTATGGGTTTTTCGATACAAGAGTTACAAGAAAATCAAGCAGATTTATAGGTTTTTTTGTAGCGCTAAACGATTGCTTTTTGAATATTTATCTTTTAGAAACTAGAAGTGACTTTTCCAGAAAGAAAAATAATTGTAGTTTAAAATATCAATTGTTAACCAAATAGTGTTCGTTTGAAGGTTTTTATCCAGATGACTCTGACGAACTAGCACTAGTAAAACTCTGCGGGAGCATCTTCCAAATTGATATTTCTAATCATTTTAAAATTATTATTTTATAAGTTCTGTAACATTTTAGACAGTCTCGTATCTAAAAGGCGAACCAATAAAAAAATATTAAAATGAACCAATTTAAAAGCACCATCGGATTATTCCTATTTATCTCTTTTTGTGTAAACACTTTTGGGCAAGCCAAAACAAATGCATTTGAAGTAACTAAAAGTGGACAAGGTAGTACATCAATCATTTTTATTCCAGGATTTTCCTGTTCAGGCGAAGTTTGGGATGAAACAAAAACAAAGTTTGAGAAAGACTATACTTGTTATGTTTTAACAATGGCAGGTTTTGCTGATGCAAAACCGCAAGATAACTCAACTTTTGAAAATTGGGAAACCAGTATTGCCAATTATATTAAAAAAAATAAAATTGACAAGCCAATTATTATTGGACACAGTATGGGTGGAGGATTGGCTTTGGCACTTGCATCAGATTATCCAGAACTGATTGAGAAAATTATTGTTGTAGATGCACTTCCTTGTTTGTCTGCATTGATGAATCCTGCTTTTAAATCAGAAGAGAAACCGGACTGTTCAGCCATGATAAATCAAATAAGCTCGGCAACGAATGAGCAATTTTACCAAATGCAAAAAATGAACATTCAACAACTAGTTGCCGATACATCAAAACAAGAATTGATAGTAAATTGGAGTGTACAATCAGACCGAACAACATTTGCAGCTATGTATTGTGATTTTTTAAACACAGATTTGCGAGAAAAAATAAAAGCTATAAAATGTCCTACTTTGATTTTATTGGAGGCGTATTTTAAAAATGTAAAACCTGCCATAGAAGAGCAATATAAAAACTTAAAAACAGCGAACCTGCAGTATTCCAACAAAGGATTACATTTTATTATGTATGATGACAAAGAATGGTATTTTAGCCAGTTGAATAACTTTATATCAACCAAATAAAATGGTATTTGAAGATCTGTATAAATCGTATTGGCAAAAAATATTTCGTTTGTGTATGGGGTATATTAACGACTACGACCTTGCACAAGATATGGCACAGGAAACATTTATTATAGTTTGGCAACAACTACCAAAATTTAGAAATGAAGCCAACATCAGCACTTGGATTTTTAGAATTGCTTCTAATAACTGCTTGCGACAAATTGAAAAACAAAAACGTTTCCCAAAAGCAGCATTGCCTGTTCATTTAAAAGAAGAAAAAGAAGAAAATATTGAACCTCAAATTCAATTTTTATATGCGTGTATTTCAGAATTACCAGAAACCGACCGTATCATTATTTCACTAGAACTAGAAAATATAAAACAATCTGAAATAGCAAGTATTGTTGGGCTTTCTGAAGTCAACATAAGAGTGAAAATTCATAGAATAAAAGAAAAATTAACTCAAAAATTTAAAGAAAATGAATCCTAACATAAATTTTAACGAATTATGGGCAAAGCAGAAAACCGGTGAGCCTGATATAGAAGATTTGTTGTCTAAAATGAATACGTTTAAAAAATCCAATTTAAAAAAATTAATTATAACAAATCTTTTACTGATTACAACTTCTCTATTTATTATTTTAATTTGGGTGTACTTTCAACCACAAATGATTACAACAAAAATAGGTATTATAGTAACTATTTTGGCAATGGCAATTTTTGTAATCGGGTACAACCAAAGTTTTGTGCTTTTTAGAAAACAAACAAACGCGCTAAGTACTACTGAATATTTGAAAGACCTGTTGGCCATCAAAGCACAGCAAGAATTTATGCAAACCACAATGCTGAATTTATATTTTATTTTGCTTTCTGCAGGAATAGGCTTGTATATGTTTGAATATACAGTTCGGATGACCGCTTTTTGGGGAATAGTTGCTTATGGGATTACTTCCATTTGGATTCTGTTTAATTGGTTTTATTTGAGACCAAAACAAATTAAAAAACAACAATCTAAATTAGACGAAATGATTGGTAAATTCGAAGAGCTACACGAACAACTAACCCAAAATGAGAGCATCCATTAGCACTTAGAGATTGCTTGCGTGGGCAGCAGGAACAATTAATTAAAGTCACTGAACACCAAAATTAATAAACCATTTGCGAAGTAAACCCGTGTTGAACGGAACCGTTCAAAAGTTCATTCTTTATAGGTTTTTCGATACAAGAGTTACAAGAATTTAAAGAGGATTTATAGTCCTCTTTTTTTGTTACGCTAAACAATCGTTTTTTGAATGTTTGTCTTTTAAAAACTAGAAAGTGACTTTTTTAGAAAGAATTTTAATTGTAGTTTAAAACATATATATTTACTGACTGATTAACCAAAAAGCGTTCGTTTGAAGGTTTTTAAACTGACGACTCGGGTGAAGTGATGCTAGCGGTACTTAAAAAAGATAACACAATGAAAAAAATATTTGCATTGACATTTTTCCTCCTGACCGTTGTTACTTGGGGACAAGACACGATATATTTTGATTATGACTGGAACAAAGTAAGTTCCTTTAAGTACACAACTTATTATGAAATTGCTCAGTACGATAAAGCAGATACTAACAGAGCAACAGAGAGAATTTATTTTAAATTGGGACAAATTAAAACAGAAAAGAGTTACTCTGATTACAAAGACAAAAAAGTAGATGGAAAATTAAAAGAGTGGTATGAAACCGGACAACTGCGCAGGGACATAGACTTTAAATCGGGGAAATTAAATGGACAATTTTTAACATATTGGGATAATGGAAAACCTAAACGTATAGACCGTTACGAGAATAATAAATTGATTGAGGGCAAGTGTTTTAATTTTGATGGTGTAGCGACTACCTATTATGACTATGTAAAAAAACCAGAGTTTCCAGGTGGTATGAACGAACTAATGGAACATTTAGGAAAAGAATTGAAGTATCCGAACAAAGCAAGAAAAGAAGAGATTGAAGGACGGGTTTTAGTTGGTTTTATTGTAAATAAAGATGGCAATATCTCAGACATAAAAATTATTCAGAGCTTAAATAAACAGCTTGACGAAGAAGCAATACGCGTGGTGAAAAAAATGCCAAAATGGAAACCGGGAATGCAAGACGGAGAAGCAGTAAGAACAGCTTTTAATTTGCCAATTGAATACTTACTGAATTAACAATTGCTAGCAGGTATTTGGTAAAAAAGCGGGTTTCAATGCTGGTAGATTTGTTCAGTGCTTTGAAATCCACTTCTTCGCCAAGCGCTAAAACGAGATTTGACATTCTCTAACTGCAGTAATAATTAACTTCTCTGAAAAAGAAATCATATGAATAAAAAATGGTCTATTGACGAAATACAGGATGTGTGGCAGTTAGCAACAAAAATGCATGACGGCCAAAAATACGGAGGCGCAAAGCAAGGAGAGCAAATTGAATATATAAATCATATTGGTAGTGTTACTTTTGAGATTTTGACGGCCGTTACTGTTGACAATGATATGAATCCTGATTTGGCTATGAAATGTGCAATTCTGCATGATGCAATTGAGGATACAGACTTATCGTATGATGATATATTAAATGAATTTGGACTTGAAGTAGCAAATGGTGTTTTAGCTTTGACTAAAAATGAAAATATTGATGGAAAAAAAGCAATGATGCTTGATAGTTTGAAGCGGATAAAAGAGCAACCAAAAGAAATATGGGCGATCAAAATGGCTGACAGAATAGCCAATTTATATGCACCTCCTTTTTATTGGACCAATGAAAAGAAAAGCGAATATCTGGAAGAGGCACGCTTAATTCATGATGAATTGCGAGCAGGAAACAAATATTTGGAAGTTAGATTAGCAAATAAAATTATAGAGTATCAGAAATTTATCGACTGAAAGAAATGAAAATGAACGCCACATTACTGTTAGGGTTTCCTGGAGGACGCAGCACGAACACTGAAAAACCTAGTTTGAAGGGGACCTAAGGTGGTTACCAATAAAAATGATTGGCGTTTAAATTAACCTATTTACGCTCTAATTAACTAAATTAAGATGCCTTTGGAGACTTTAGCCCGACGCTTCGGGGAACTGTTTTGGGAGCAAAGATATGCAACGCCCAATGTTACAATCAAAAGAAGTCGGCAAATTTGCAAAGTAATCCTTGGAAATCAATTTAAACTATTACCTTAATTTTTTACTAACATAAAGTTCAACTATGATTATTTTTGGAACAAAAACAAGCGCATCGGTTATTAAAACTGGGGAATTTAATTGCCCAAACTGTCAAAATAAACGGAATTACAAGTTAAAGAGATTTAAAAAGTATATCCATATTTTTTTTATTCCCATAATTCAAACAGACAACTTAGGAGATAGTTTAGAATGTGGCTTTTGCTTAATAAATTATGTGCCTGGAACAGTACTTTCTAAAGATGAATATAGCCCAGAAAATTTGTTAAGCACTACTATTTCTGTTAATTATTGGGGTACTCCGACAACTTTTGGAAAACGATTAGGGGCTTATTTAATTGACATGATTTTTATTTATGTGGTACTATTTGCACTAGTGTCTTTGGAACTTGGAATATTGCGCTTACTGATTGGGTTTATTTATTTTTTAGGTTGCGACCTATTACTAAAAGGCTCTTCCTTTGGAAAATTACTACTGCAAATGAAAGTTTCTGAATTGGATAAAGACAAATTACCGACAACAATGAAACTATTAATGCGAAATGTAGTGAAAGGAATTTGTAGTTTTTTCCCTCCAATTTATTTAATTGCCTTATCGAATGATAATGTTCAAACTTTACATGACAAAGCGGCAAATACAATTGTTATCGATAAACTAGGCAATTCTAGATAAAAGAGTAAATACTATTATTATTACTATTATTTCTGAAGAACAATCTTTTCTTTTTTGCTTGATCAAAAAAGAAACAAAAAAATATTCACGGGTTGATATTGTTTTTTTAGTATTTATGAATCTTCGATTTCAAGCCTGAAAATAAAAAGCTTAAAAACGGTTTTATTTATTTACCTGACAGCCACTGGCAGTCCTCCTTTTAATTTCAAACATTCCGCAGCCCGAGCCGTTCGTCCTTCGTCCTCAACTCGCGGACTGCTGCCACTTTACTTTCTCGTTGTTTTTTATGCTTTTTATTTAAGGGTGGTGGTAGGAGTTTTAGTTGGTTCTAGGTTTTCGGTATTGGGATTTAGTGAGGAGTGAGGAGGCTTGTAATTTTCGTTTTACCCCAGCCCTAAAGGGAGCCGAAAATTCAGAGCTTGATGTTGTTTCGACTACATGGGGACTTTAAATGGTGTTACCAATGACTTTTTATTGAAAGTAAAAATTAAGGTTTACTCATTTTCTTTTAGCTCACTTAACTTTTATTATAAGTGGTGTTTGCTGAATCTTCGATTTGTCTTGATACAAAAGAAACAAAAATTATTCACGGGTTGTTATTGTTTTTTTTGTATTCATGAATCTTCGATTTCAAGCCTGAATAGTTTTATCCCAAAATCATCGGACGTATTTTCCTATCGCAACCCCAGCCGCTCGTGTTTCACACTCGACTCGGGGGTTGCTCCCTTCGGCTAAGGCTTAAATCCTTACCGTGATTTTTTGGGATATAACTATAAGGGCGGTGAGAGAAGGGGTTGAATTAACGTTTATTGGAACTACTACTACTACTACTACTACTACTACTACTACTACTACTACTACTACTACTATTATTATTATTATTATTATTATTATTATTATTTCTGAAGAACACTCTTTTCTTTTGCCTTGATGCAAAAGAAACAAAAGATCAAGCCTGAATAATTTTATCCCAAAAATCATCGGACGTATTTTCCTATCGCAACCCCAGCCGCTCGTGTTTCACACTCGACTCGGGGGTTGCTCCCTTCGGCCACCGCTTAAATCCTTACCGTGATTTTTTGTGATAAAACTATAAGGGCGGGGAGAGGAGGGGTTGAATTAACGTTTATTGGTTTTATTATTATTGAAGAACGATCTTTTCTTTTAGCGGACTTAACTTTTATTATAAATTGTGTTTGCTGAATCTTTTCTTTTGTCTTGATTACTCACGAGTTAATACTTTTTTGTG
>NZ_FODN01000012.1 GCF_900110375.1 Flavobacterium sinopsychrotolerans
AGGGGTTGAATTAACGTTTATTGGTATTATTATTATTATTATTATTATTATTTCTGAAGAGCAATCTTTTCTTTTAGCGGACTTAACTTTTATTATAAATTGTGTTTGCTGAATCTTTTCTTTTGTCTTGATTACTCACGAGTTAATACTTTTTTGTGGTTCGTGAAACCTCGATTTCAAAAGAAACAAAAAGTATTCATGGGTTGACTGTATGTTTATTTATTGATACTTCTACTTTATATGAAGAACAATCTTTTCTTTTAGCTCACTTAACTTTTATTATAAGTGGTGTTCGCTGAATCTTCGATTTGCCTTGATGCAAAAGAAACAAAAAATAAAGCCTGAAAATCAAAAGCTTAAAAACGGTTTTATTTATTTACCTGACAGCCACTGGCAGTCCTCCTTTTAATTTCAAACATTCCGCAGCCCGAGCCGTTCGTCCTTAGTCCTCAACTCGCGGACTGCTGCCACTTTACTTTCTCGTTGTTTTTCTATGCTTTTTATTTAAGGGCGGGGTAAGAGTGGTGTGAAAAGCGTTAACGGAATTATTATTATTATTAACCCGTTGGGTGTAATTAAAATGGTTAGGAATTTGTTTTCTTTTTCGTTCATGCTAAAAAAAGTATTTGAGCTGCCGTTTTTAATAATTACACCCAATGGGTTAATTCTAGAGCAAATGGTTATATTTGCCTGATAATACCACCGTTGTATAAAGAAAATGAATGTCGGCTTGCGATGTCCCGCTTTGTACATAAGCATCCTAAAACAATGAATAATTCAGAAAATGGCGCTACGCCCTGGTTGTTTGAAATAACGCCTAAAAACAAATTCTTTTCACTGAATCTTAATGAGGTTTGGCAGTATAGGGACTTGTTGCTGCTTTTTGTTAAAAGAGATATTGTAACGGTTTACAAACAAACCGTTTTAGGTCCGCTCTGGTATTTTATCCAGCCGCTGTTTACGTCGGTTATTTTTACGATTATCTTCAATACTGTTGCAGGAATTGCTACTGGTAGTGTTCCGCCATTTTTGTTTAATTTGGCCAGTATTACTGTTTGGAATTATTTTTCCTCCTGTTTGTTGGCTACTTCGGATACTTTTAAAGCCAATGCCGGGTTGTTTGGGAAAGTTTATTTTCCAAGAATCATCATGCCATTATCTATAGTGCTCTCCAACCTGATTAAGTTTGGATTGCAGTTGCTTATTTTTATAGCCTTTTATATTTATTTTATAGTATCGGGGGAGTCCTTATCGCCCAATTTTACGCTCCTTTTTTTTCCGGTTTTAGTAGTCTTGATGGGGTTGTTGGGATTGGGTCTTGGAATGATTATTTCTTCCATGGTCACTAAATACAGGGACTTGACGTATTTAGTTACTTTTGGGATACAGTTGCTGATGTATATTTCGGCAGTCAATTACCCATTGGCATTGATACAAGAAAAGATGCCTGATTATTCGTGGATTATTGATTATAATCCAATGGCATATGTTATTGAAATATCCCGATATATGTTGTTGAACACCGGAAGTTTTTCGGTTGGTTCCTTTATATATGTTGGTGTTGTAGCGATAGCCGTTTTTTTTATAGGATTGCTGATTTTTAACAAAACAGAAAAAACATTTATAGATACGGTTTAGATTCCTCCCCCCGGCCCCCGGCCAAGGAGGGGCAGACGAGATGGAATTTGACTCAGAAAAGTTATAGTACTAGCGTATCCTTCCTTCGGAGGAGACGCTAGAGAAGGTTGGGTATTAAATTATTAAATGATTATTGTGGTTAAGGATATGATTCAGATAACTTCAATAATAAAATTTAAAAAAGAAAAAGTAGATAAAAAACATTTCTATTAAGTACCGGCCCCTACTCCTTTTGAGGGGGGCGGGAGGAGAAATTGCACTATGGGTAAAGACATTATATTAAAAGCTGAAAATATCTCTAAACAATACCGTTTGGGGCAGGTAGGTACTGGTACCATCAGTCATGATTTGAACCGATGGTGGCATAAATTGAGAGGGAAAGAGGATCCCTACCTTAAAATAGGCGATACGAATGATCGTAGTACCAAAGGTGATAGTGATTATGTCTGGGCTTTGCAGGATATTAACTTTGAAGTGGAGCGCGGAGAAGTCATTGGTATTATAGGAAAAAACGGGGCTGGAAAATCGACTTTGCTTAAAATTCTGTCGAAAGTGGCAGCACCTACCACGGGAAGTATTAAATCAAGAGGTAGGATTGCTTCTTTGCTTGAAGTGGGGACGGGTTTTCATCCAGAGTTGACGGGACGGGAAAACATTTTCTTGAACGGTGCCATTCTGGGAATGACCAAGAAAGAGATTGCTGCAAAACTTGATGAAATCATTGATTTTTCGGGATGTGAACGCTATATTGACACGCCGGTAAAACGATACAGTTCCGGAATGACGGTGCGATTGGCTTTTGCCGTAGCGGCATTTTTAGAACCTGAAATTCTTATCATTGATGAGGTTTTGGCTGTGGGCGATGCTGAGTTTCAGAAGAAAGCTTTGGGAAAAATGCAGGATATTTCAAGACAAGGCGGTAGAACGGTGTTGTTTGTGAGTCATAATATGGCGGCGGTAAAGAGTTTGTGTACTAGGGGGATTGTGCTTGAGCATGGGAAAGTGGTGTTTGAGGGGGGGATTGATGAGGCAGTTTCTGAATATTTAAAAGTTTATAACATATATAATAAAGCTACTTTTTTAAATGCCCCAATTTTAGAGGTAAATGTGGAACAGGAGAATGAACACTTAATTATTAAGGCAAAATATAATTCCAATGAAAAAATAGATATTCCAAATTTTGGATTTATTATATACAATGAATTTGGGAATCCAATTCTAGGTGGTAATCCTGTAATTCATAATTTAGAAATAGATATAGAAAAAAATTTTAAAATAGGTGAAATAGAAGCTAAAATTATAAATCCAAGATTAGTCGACGGAGCTTATACGATGTCTATCTGGTTTGGAGACAGTAAAGAGAATCATTTTGAAGCATTGGAATGTGTTATGTTTGAAATCAAATCAATGGTAGATATTAAATACGTTAATACTTCATATATTGGTAGTGTTACTCCAAATTTAGAATGGAAATTTAATATAAATTAAAAAGAAATATGAAAAATATTTTTAAGAAAGAAAAAAAAGCAAAATATCTAGAATTTGATAATTATTGGGTTCAAAGAGTTGAGACTACTGCAATTCAAAATAGACTTGCTTATTTCGAGGATCTTTGTTCTAATAAGACAGTGTTGCATTTTGGTTGTACTGATTGGCCAATTTTTGACCCCAACAATAATCTACATATTAAACTTTCAAAATGTACAAAGGTTTTGCATGGTTTTGATATTGATAAAGTAGGAATTGATAATTTGAAAAAATATGTCAATCAAGATTTTTTTTCTGATTTTTCAGAAATGTCTGATATAGAATATGATGTGTGTTTGGTTCCTGAGACAATTGAACATGTGGATAATGTTAAAACATTTTTAGAAGGATTGTCAAAAATAAAAGCGAAAATTTTTATAATCACAGCCCCAAATTGTTTTTCAAAAGAGCATTTATCTAGAAACTTTTATGGTGATGATTATTTTGTAGAAGTGGTTCATCCTGACCATAATTGTTGGTACAGTCCTTATACTTTGAGGAATCAAATTGAGAAATATTCTACTTTAAAAGTTGATAATGTTAAGCTTCTTGAAGAAGATAAAATGATATGTTGTGAAGCTAGAAAAATTTAAATTAATTTTCATTTTTATTCCTCATCACCATATAGGTGGAGCAGAGCGTGTACATCTTAATATTATTAAATCATTAAAATGGAAACCGATTGTTTTTTTTGATTATTCAAATACGTATAAAATTTCAAAGGAATTTAAAGAAAACGCATATTGTTTTCTAATAACAAATGCCAAAAGAAGAAAATTTGCGTTTCGTTTTCTTCAAATTATTTCCTCTTTTTTACCCATTGTCTTTTTTGGAAGTAACAGTAGTCTTTTTTATAATTTTATTACTAAACTAAAAAGTAAAATTATAGCTATAGATTTGACACATGCTTTCTCTTTTCCAGAGAATGGAATGGAAATTTCTTCTTTGCCATATATTAATTTACTGAATAAAAGAGTCGTAATTAATAATAGAACATTTGAAGATTATAAAATTTTATATAAAGAGAATGGTATTAATGATTCTTTTTTGAATAGATTCAGAATAATATCGAATGGAATAAAAATTTATGATTTTGATAGTTGTCAAATAGAATCTAGATTCTCTAATTTTACAATCGGTTTTGTGGGAAGGAATTCTCCTGAAAAACGACCTGAATTATTTTTTGAACTTATAAAAGAACTTGGAATAAAAGCTAAGGCTATAGGAGATAATTTTGGAAATTATAAAAAAGAATTTCCAAATGTTACATACTTTGAAAATTGTAATAATGAAGAGTTGATCCGGAAACAATTTTCAAATATTTCAATATTAGTTGTTACTTCAAGCCGTGAAGGATTTCCTTTAGTAATTATGGAGGCTATGGAATTGGGAATTCCTGTGATTTCTAGTAATGTTGGCAGTATATCCGAACATTTAATAGATGGTAAAAATGGATTTTTAGCTCCAATTGAACCTGTAAAATTTATAGAATTTGCTGCTGAAAAGATTATAAAGCTTATTGATAATAAAGAATTGTATTTTAGTTTATCTTTAAATGCAAGAGAACATGCAAAAATGAATTTTGCATTAGAAAATTTTAATGCCAAGTATCAAGAATTGTTTTATGAATAATCCTAAAGTTTCCATCATCGTTCCTTGTTACAACCAAGCCCAATACTTAGATGAAGCCCTACAATCGGTTTTAGAACAAACCTATGCCAATTGGGAATGCATAATTGTTAATGACGGTAGCCCAGATAATACGAAGGAAGTTGCTAATAAATGGGTTGAGAAAGACTCTCGTTTTAAATATGCTTTTCAAGAAAATGGTGGTTTGAGTAGTGCTAGGAATGTGGGTTTAAATATTGCAAAAGGTGATTATATACAGTTTTTAGATTCAGATGATTTTTTGGATTTTAAAAAGCTTGAATCATCATTAATTGAATGTAATAATATAAACAGTGATACTTGCAAAATCATAATTTCTAACTTTAGAATGTTTACTATTGATAAAAATGTATCTAGTATTCCATTTTGTGAGTTAAGAAAAGAGTATTTTACTTTTGAGGAAATGATTTTTGGGTGGGATTATAAATTTAATATCCCTATTCATTGTGGTTTTTTTGATACTAAGTTGTTTCAAAATTTTAGATTTTCTATTGAGCTCAAAGCTAAAGAAGATTGGATTATGTGGTTAACATTCTTTAAGAATCATGCGCATTGTGTTTTTATAGATAAGCCACTCGTTTTATATCGTATTCATTCTGATAGTATGACTAAAGAGGTTGAAATTATGGAAGATAATTATTTTAAAGCAATTCTTAGTTTGCAAAAGTTAGTTCCTGAAAAAGTTTATAATGATTATTTGATATTTGTATTAAACAAAAAAATGAAAGAGTTAGTTGTACTAAAAAAGTATATTATAAATTATCAAAATTCGAATGGATTTAAGATTTTAGAAAGATTTAAGAAAATTAAAAGTATACAATTATTAGTACGTTTTTTAAAATAAATGTTAGCAATAATAATCCCATATTATAAATTCACTTTCTTTGAAGCTACATTAGATTCGTTAGCAGTTCAAACCAATCAGCGATTTAAAGTTTATATTGGTGATGATGCCAGTCCTGAGAGTCCAAATGATTTGTTAGAAAAGTACCAACGAAAGTTTGATTTTGAATATCATCGTTTTGAAGAAAATCTTGGAGGGACTTCACTTACTCAACAATGGGAACGCTGTATTGCATTATCAAGTAATGAAGAATGGATAATGATTTTGGGAGATGATGATGTGTTAGGGGAAAATGTAGTGGAGGCTTTTTATGCAAATTTGTTAGAAATAGAAGAGGAGGGAATCAATGTAGTTCGGTTTTCGACGCAGAAAATAGATGATGAGGGTAAATTTATTTCTGAAACTTATTATCATCCAAGAATTGAAAATTCAGTTGATTTTTTATTTAGAAAAACAAGAAGTTCTTTGAGTGAATATGCTTTTAAAAAAGAGCAAGTGCTGAAAATTGGATTTAAAAATTTTTCATTAGGATGGTACTCGGATATTTTAGCTGTATTGGAATTCTCTAATTTTAAAAATATTTTTTCAGTAAATACTGCGAAAATTTGTATCAGAATTTCAAATAAAAGTATTTCAGGAAATGATTTTAATTTAGAATTGAAAACGAAGTCAACTTTTGATTTTTATTATTTTTTATTATCTAAAAAAAGTAATTTATTTAGCGAAAAGCAAAAGAGAGAATTATTCAGTAGAATATCCAAGTCCTACCTAAATGATAAAAAGAAAATAAATTATTTTTTTAAAATTTCTATTATTTGTTTTAAAAATAATGATTTTCATCAATATTGTAACTTTCTTTTATCTGTCTTTCGTAGTTTAAAAATTTCGTTAAATAAACTAAAGATTTAATAAAACAGTTAAATTATGCAAATACCACTAGTTTCTGTAATAGTACCATGTTACAATCAAGGATAATTCCTTGAAGACGCAATTAATTCCTTACTCTTACAAACGCATACTAATTGGGAATGTATTATTGTAAACGACGGGTCAAATGATGATACAGATGAAGTGGCTAAAAAATGTTGTTCTAAAGATCGAAGGATAAAATATTTTAAAAAGGTAAATAAAGGTGTTTCAAATGCTAGAAATTTTGCTGTAAAAAAATCTATAGCAGATTATATTTTACCACTCGATGCCGATGACAAATTACAAACGAATTATATAGAAAAATGCTTAGAAATTCTTTTGAATGATGATAAAGCAAAAGTTGTTTATGGAATTGTTGAAAATTTTGGAGCGTCAAGTGGAGCATTAAAATTGGCAAATTTTGATTTTGATTATTTAATATTTAGTAACATGATTCATTGCTCTGGGCTTTTTCGTAAAAAAGACTGGGAGAAAGCACAAGGTTATGATGAGAAAATGGTTGAAGGTTATGAAGATTGGGAGTTTTGGGTTAGTATGTTGAAACATGGCGGGTATGCAAAAAAAATAGATACTGCCTGTTTATATTATAGATCTAAACCTCTGTCTAGAATGAAAGGCATCGATAGTAAAAAGAGATATAAATTAATTGCTTATATTATGCATAAACATCCAGAATTATATTCTAAGTTCCTATTTAATTATTCAAAAGAATTAAATATTAATTTTTCTTACAGTTATTATTTGGGTATTAAGATGTACCAGAAGGAGGATTTAATACAATTGCAAAAGGCAAAAGAGCAGTATGTTTATCGATTAAATGAAATTTTGAAAGAATACACTTATTTTCAACGGAAAAAAATTCTATTTTATTGGTATAGAAAAGGTAAGCTTAATTTAAGTTTTATTAATTTTCTACTATATTAATCTCTCAAATATGATATCAGTAGTAATAAGAAATAAAAATCAGGATAAAGCTTTAGAGTTTTTACTTCGTAATTTATCTGAAAGGTATAAAGGGGATTTTGATGAAGTAATTGTTTTAGATAACCTATCTACAGATGACAGTAAACTTATCTCTGAAAAATATAAAGCCAAATTTATCACGGTAGAAAAGTTTAGTTATGGAGCTAGTGCAAATCTAGCTGCTGAAACTGCTAAAAATAATATTGTTATTATTTTTAGTGCACATTCATTTCCTGTGAGCCATGATTTTTTTAAATTGATAAAAGAAAAATTTAAAGGACGAGAAGATGAACTTGCGGGTTTACGATGTTTGCATAATATTAATGATTATTCAGGCTATATAAATAATATTTCAAGTAGTGACGATTACAATAAGGCAGGGCTAATTTTTGCATGTTCAGCATTTAATAAGAAAGTTTGGCAAAAACATCCATTTAAATCTGATATTACTACTTTCGAAGATAAAGAATGGACCAAAAGAGTTGTTGCAGAAGGTTATAAAATAGAGTTTGTTCCTTCAATTTTTTGCTATCAGATAAATAGAACAAAGGCACAAAATTTCTTTAGGTTTAAAAACGAAGTTATTGGAAGTTATCAACTACACCATAGTAATTTTACAATATTTAAATCTTTTAAAGGCTTTTTACACTCAGGTTTTAAAACAACTCTAAATTGTTTTATCGAAATTTTTTACATATTTAAAAGGTTCTTTTTTATGATTAAATTTTTAACAAATAAACCCAACAGATTTTAATCTATGCGAGTAGGCTATAACCCATATAAAGACCAAATTCTTGAAGGAACCTATCATCATCAGGTGGTAATTCCAGTTTATATTCCTAATCAGGAAGGTTATTTTAAGGATAGTTTTACTATTTTAAAATTGTGTTTAGAGTCATTATTCAACACCATTCATCAAAAAACTTTTGTCACTATTGTCAATAATGGAAGTGAAAAGTTGGTTTCCCATTATCTAGATTTACTTTTGAAGGAAAACAAAATACAGGAACTTGTTCATACAGAGAATATAGGTAAACTCAATGCCATCCTAAAAGGATTGGCAGGGAATGACATTGAACTGGTTACGATTTCAGATGCAGATGTTTTGTTCTTACCCAATTGGCAAATGGAAACCATGAAAGTGTTTAAGGAGGTTCCTAAAGCAGGAGTCGTGGGTATTGTGCCTCAGTTCAAAATGTATGAAAGTAATTGTGGGAATGTGTTATTTGACACCTTATTTAATTCAGAACTTCGATTTGTACCTGTAAAAAACAAAGCTGCTTTAATTCGTTTTTATGATAGTATTGGTTGGGACAGGAATTACAATCAAGATTATTTAGCCTATAATTTGGCATTAGAAATTAATTCTGAATTGAATGTTTTGATTGGTTCAGGACATTTTGTAGCGACTTATAAAAAAGATATTTTCGAAACTATCATTACGTACATTGGCTATAAAATGGGAGGAAATAGTGAAGGTTATCTAGATTCTTTGCCTTTAAAAAAAGATTATTGGAGGGTTACTACTCAGGATAATTATGCCTACCATATGGGGAATACTCTTGAAGATTGGATGGGAACACTTGTTGTTCTAAAAACTAAACAAGAAGTAGTCCATTATAATTTTGAAAATAAAAAGAGGGTGCATCCTATTTTATATTGGATGAAAAACAGATTGTTTGTCAAATTTATTTCAAGTAAGCTTTTGGTGAAATTGTTTTTGAAATGGAAAAAATTACCAAAAGCAATAATTGAAAAATATTAATACATGCAAGTAGTCTCTAAGAAGTTTTCAATATTGATTACAACCAAAAATCGTCTAGAGGATTTGGTTTATACCTTACATAAAATTCAATATTTAATTGAAAAAACCGATGTTGAATGTGTTATTTTTGATGACGGTTCTACCGATGGGACGTATGAGTTTGTAAAAGAAAATTTCCCAGAGGTAAAACTCGAAAGAAATCCCTATTCTAAAGGATATTTGTATTGCAGAAACAAAATGTTGAATGAGACAAGGGCTGATTTTGCCATTTCACTAGATGATGACGCTCATTTTGTAACAGAGCAACCATTAGAATTGATTGCTAATTATTTTGATAAAAATCCTAAAGTTGGATTGTTGGGATTTAGAGTATTTTGGTCTAAACAAAATCCTAGTAGCATATTTTCGAGTGATTTGTCTATCCGTATGAAAAGTTTTGTTGGTTGTGCTCATGTATGGAGAATGTCAGCTTGGAGAGCTATTCCAAATTATCCGGAGTGGTTTGTTTTTTATGGGGAGGAGGATTTTGCCTCGTATCAATTATTCAAAAAGAATTGGGCAATTGATTATTTACCGGAACTTTTGGTTCATCATCGCGTTGATTTGAAAGCAAGAAAAGATAATACGGATTATAGTCTTCGTTTAAGACGTTCATTATGTTCTGGATGGAATTTGTATTTCTTATTTTTACCACTTCCGCTTATTCCAAAAAAAATGGCGTATTCCATTTGGATGCAATTGCAATTAAAAGTTTTTAAGGGAGATTGGAAAGCACTGAAAGGACTTTTATTAGCACTGATGGATTTGTTGTTCGCACTTCCAAAAATAATAAACAACAGGAATCGTTTGACGGGTGCTGAGTATGAAGCATACCAAAAACTCCCAGAAACACGATTGTATTGGAAACCAGAAGAAGAAGCCACACTTTAAATCATAAGATGAGTTGCATATGAAAAACATAGCCATCATTCCTGCACGAGGAGGATCAAAACGGATTCCGGAAAAGAACATTCAATTGTTTGGAGGATTGCCTTTATTGGTACATTCGATACAGTATGCAGTTGCGAATAGTGCCTTTATTGATGCCATTTATGTTTCTACAGATGATCCCACTATAAAAGCAATAGCATTAGCTTACGGGGCTAAAGTCATTGATAGACCAGATCATCTTTCAGGAGATTTGGAGCCTACCCTTACTGCTGTTCAGCATGTTCTAGGAAATATAGGTTTTGAAGTTGAAAATGTCATATTGTTGCAGCCCACCAATCCGTTGCGCCCGCCAAATTTATTGAAAGATTGCCTTGAAAAATTCCAAAATGAAAAAGTCGATAGTTTGTTTACCGTTACTCAAAACCATCAGAAATTCGGAAAAATCACATCTGGAACCTTTGTTCCGTTCAATTACGAAATTGGGCAACGCAGTCAGGATTTAGAACCGCTTTATTTTGAAAACGGATTGTTGTATATTACAAAGGCAAAGTCCATTCTTGAAAATAAAATAATTACAAAAAATGCATTTCCATACCTGGTAAATCATATTTTTGCTCACGTAGATATTGATACGAAAGAAGATATGGAGTATGCGGAGTATTTAATTGAAAAAGTGTCTCGACCGCGCTCGACATGACATAAAGCAACCAGTAAGAGAACGTGTCTCGATTGCGCTAGACAAGACAAAATGCAATATAGTTGTCCTTTCGAGTCTTTCGGTGATTGCTGAAGACAGGCTAAATTACAAGATAAAATAGATAACTCACAACAGAAAACCATGAACCCATATATAGAAATTGCCGGAAGAAAAATAGGTCCTGATTATCCACCCTTAGTTATTGCTGAAATAGGCATTAATCACGAAGGCTCTTTGCAAGTGGCCAAAGAAATGGTTGATGCCGCAAAAAGAGCAGGTGTTGAGGTGGTGAAGCACCAAACCCATATTGTAGCAGACGAAATGTGTGGAGCTGCCAAAAAAGTAATTCCGGGTAATGCCGATGTTTCTATTTACGAAATTATGGAACGTTGTTCCTTGAACGAAGCTGACGAATTGGACTTAAAAAAGTATGTAGAAAGTAAAGGCATGCTCTTCATATCAACTCCTTTTTCTCGTGCCGCGGCTGATCGGTTGGAGGAATTCGATGTACCCGCCTATAAAATAGGATCCGGCGAATGTAATAACTACCCATTATTAGAGCACATTGCTTCTTTTGGAAAACCTGTACTATTGAGTACCGGGATGAACACCATTGCAAGTATTCGCAAAGCCATTGCTATTTTTGATAAACATAAAGTCCCTGTTGCAGTATTGCATACTACTAATTTATATCCCACACCGATTCATTTGGTTCGATTTGGAGCCATGATGGAAATGCATCACGCTTTTCCGGATAAAGTTTTTGGTTTATCGGATCATACGTTGAATAATAAGGCGTGTTTAGGTGCTGTCGCTTTGGGTGCCAGTATTCTGGAACGCCATTTTACAGACCACATGCAGCGGACGGGTCCCGATATCGTGTGCAGTATGGATGAACAAACTACAAATGAATTACTACTAAGTTCCAATGAAATGTGGCAAATGCGCGGTGGAGTCAAGGAACCCGCTTTAGAAGAACAGGTAACTATAGATTTTGCTTTTGCGACCGTTTGTGCGATTAAACCAATACAAAAAGGAGACGTGCTTACCAAAGAAAATATTTGGGTGAAACGTCCTGGAACCGGAAAAATTCTAGCAGAACATTTTAATGATTTAATCGGTAAAGTGGCAACCCGAACTATCGCTAATGACGAACAATTAGATTGGATCGATTTTGCTTAGTGGTGACTTTATCCTATTTTGTTTGAATAAAAATTAAAGCTCATTAGCCCATTGGGGGTACTTACTATTAAAAATGGTTCTCGATACATTTTTTGTTTCGTTTTACTACACAAAAAAACACTGGAACTGACGTTCTGGATAATTGCACCCAACGGATACACATTAATAAATAATACGGATTACTAAAAATATCTCGACTGCGCTCGATATAATAGCATTATAATGAAAAAAATAGTATTCCTGACGGGAACCCGAGCTGATTTTGGTAAAATAAAATCACTGATTACCATCCTTGAAGATCAGGATGATTTTGAAGTATTTGTATTTGTAACCGGTATGCATTTGCAAGAAACCTATGGATACACCCTGATAGAAATTGAACGGTGTCATTTTAAGAATGTTTCTACTTTTGAGAATCATACGCATGAAACCACGATGGATTTAACTTTGGCTAAAACCATTGAAGGCTTGTCAAGCTATTGCAAAGAAGTAAACCCTGATTTGATTGTGGTTCATGGAGACCGGGTTGAAACTTTGGCGGGTGCTATTGTGGGCTCCTTAAATAATATTTTGGTTGCCCATATTGAAGGCGGTGAACTCTCCGGAACGGTAGATGAATTGATTCGGCATAGTGTGAGTAAATTGAGTCATATTCATTTTGTTTCTAATACTGATGCGGCCAAACGGTTGTTGCAAATGGGAGAGGTTAAAGAATCTATTTTTACTATTGGTTCGCCAGATGTTGACGTAATGTTCTCTGATACATTACCGGAACTAGCTGTGGCAAAAAGTTACTATCAAATAGATTTTGATGTGTTTGCTATTGTTATGTTTCATCCAGTTACTACAGAAATTGACCAGATGGAGCAGCATGCTATTCAATTTGTAACGGCATTATTAGAAGATACTCACAATTATGTAGTGGTTTATCCCAACAATGATTTAGGAAGTCGATTGGTTTTAAGTGCCTATGAACAGTTAAAAGGGAACTCTCGATTTCGAATTATTCCTTCTTTACGATTTGAATATTTTTTGACATTATTAAAAAATTGTCAATTTATTATCGGAAATAGCAGTGCCGGAATAAAGGAAGCACCTTACTATGGAATCCCTATTATTAATATTGGTACTCGTCAACGAAATAGAACCGTTGATGCAGCTATAATCAATGTGGATTATAATAAAAAAAATATTTCAGAGGCTTTAAATGGTATTGATTCTCATCAAGTGGTTCAATCCCATGTTGATTTTGGGGAAGGCAATAGTGCCGAATTGTTTTTAGCATGTCTTCAGAAAGAGATTTTTTGGAAAATGAATCATCAAAAACAATTTAAAGACTTTATTTAATGATTACATTTTTAAATCTTGGAAAAAAAGGTAATTTAGGGAATCAATTGTTTCAAATTGCTTCAACTATTGGTATTGCAGAAAAAAACAATCAAGAATATTGTTTTCCGTTTTGGGATTATGCTGATTATTTTGAATTCAATTTCAATACCTGTTCCAATATAGATGATTGGATATCAATAAGAGAAAATAAATTTAATTACTATAATTGGGAAGTTGCTCACGAAAATTATGATTTAAACGGATGGTTACAAACAGAAAGTTATTTTTCTAATTCAAACATAAAAAATGTATTTAAATTTAAAACAGAATTTGAAGAAAACCTTTTGGAAAAACAAAAACATCTTTTTACTCAAAAAACTATTTTAGTTACTGTTAGACGAGGTGATTTTGTAAACAATCCGAACTTTTTTCAATTAACATACAAATATTATTTAACGGCATTATTAACTCATTTTGAAAATTTAAATCAGTACAATATCATTTTTGCAAGCGACAACATCAACTACTGTAAAAATCATTTTTCATTTTTGCCAAATGCTTATTTCTTAGAAAATTTAAGTCCGATTGAACAAATGTGTTTGGGAAGTAAATTTGATAATTACATTATTAGTAACTCAACTTTTTCGTGGTGGATGGCATGGTTAGGAGAAAAGAAAAATTCTAAAATTATTAGACCTATTCATGTTTTTGATGGTGAATATTTAAAATATTATAATGAATCGGACTTTTATCCAAATCGTTGGATTCAGCATGATGAAAAAAAGTACAGACTTTCTAATGATTATTTAAAGCTGAAAATTTATGGTCCTTTTAATATAGGATGTACTAAAATTTCTTATTTTTTTAAAAGTAATAAGAGAAAAATTACTAAATCTATTAAGAATTCAATTAAAAAAATTATTGGTTATAAATGAAAAAACTAGGCATAGTAATCACCGACGGAGTAGGTTTTAGGAACTTTGTTATGAGTGACTTTGTTACAGAAGCATCTAAACAGTTTGAAGAAATTATTATCTATTCTGGTTTGGCCAAAAGTTGCTACAGTAGTTTTAATGGTGCAAATGTTGAAATTAGAGAGTTGCCTCTATTTGTAGAGGGGAAATGGACCTGGTTTTTCAGGAAATGGAAAGAATTAGCCCATTTGCAACAGTACAAAACTTTTTATGGAATGAACGATAATCTCGTTTCTGGATATCCTAAAAGTAATTCTGTTCGTGCTTTATTGATAAAAGGATTGTATTTTTTTACTCGTATTATACACTCAATCGGTAGTATCTTATTCGCCGAAAAGATGCAGTTTTTGTCTTTTTCCAATGATAAAATTACGAAAGGCTATATGGATCTCCTTCATCAGGATAAACCTTCTCATTTATTTTTTACCCATCAAAGACCACCGTATTTAGCACCATTTTTATATGCTGGAATTAAAAATAAGATCCCGGTTAGTACTTTTATTTTCAGTTGGGATAATTTGGCTTCAAAGGGGAGGATGTTGGGTACCTTTGATTATTTTTTGGTTTGGAGTGATTTGATGAAAACTGAATTGCTCTATTTTTATCCTAATGTGAAAAAGGAAAATGTGAAGGTGGTGGGTACCCCTCAATTTGAGCCTTATGTAATGGATAAATACAAAACGGAGAAAGAGGATTTCTATTCGAAGTTTAATTTGGACTGGCATAAAAAAACGATTTGTTTCAGTTGTGCTGACGCCAGTATTGGTCAAAATGATGCCCTTGTCATTCGAGCGATAGCCCAAGCGATTCGTGAAAATGCAATTGGTTTACCGTGTCAGTTTTTGGTCCGGACTTCTCCTGCAGAAAGTCCGGAGCGCTTTGCAAGCATAAAGAAAGAGTTTCCGGAAATCATCTGGAACAATCCCAAATGGATTTTGACTCGGGAAAATCATGCCGAAAGGTGGTCACAACGTATCCCAAGTGAAGAAGATATCAAAGATTTGCGTTCGTTGTTGGAATATGTAGACTTGAATGTCAACATGTGTTCCACTATGAGTCTAGATTTTATGTTGTTTGACAAACCGGTTATTAATACTGTTTTCGGGAATCCTAACAATGGATTATATGACGACCAACGATTTTTAGGATATGATCATTTTAAAAAAGTAGTAGACAGCCAGTCAGTTACTATTGCTAAAAATGCAACTGAATTAATAGCACAAATCAATGAGGCTTTGATTAATCCTACATCAAGAACAGTACAAAGAACAACGATGATTGATTTACAAATAGGCGAGCCTTTATCAGGAACCAGCAAGCGGATTGTTGCAACTTTATCTCAATGGAATGACTGAGTCAAGAAAAATAGCGGTACTTTGTAATTATGAGCTGCTTCCTGAAAGAGTGGGTGGAATGGATTACTTTTTTTGGTATTTTGATCAAAAGTGCGAAGAAAATGGGATTCAAGTGGATTGGTTTTTTCCTAATCAATCTGATCATGGGAAGTATTCTAATCTAGCAGTTTTTAATAGTAATTATGAATCTGTGGAAAACTATTTTCTTGATTTTTGCAAAGCGAATAAAACGGATTATTCTCACATTATCACTCATTTTGTGGAATTGTGCACTCCTTTTTTTTATAAAATAAAATTAGTATCAAACGCCAAAATTATAGTGGTTGACCACAATCCAAGACCTTTGAACGGCTATTCTTTTAAAAAGAAAATAGCGAAACGAGTTAAAGGGATTTTATATTCCAGACATATAGATGTTTTTGTAGGGGTATCTGATTCTACAAAAAAGTTAATGATCATGGATTTTGGATCTCATATAAAGAGAAAAGCAATAGTTATTTTGAATGGATTAGATGTTTTGCAATTCAAACAAAAAAGCAAATTTTCTTTTAATAATAAGTTTATTGTTGCATCCCATTTAAGGAAAGAAAAAGGAATTCAAGATTTAATTTTAGCGGTTCAAGATTTAAGGTCATTTAGTTTTACGATTGATATTTACGGAGCAGGATATTTTGAGGGCGAATTAAAAAAAATGGTTCAGGATCTTTCTCTACATGATTTTTTTAATTTCAAAGGAAATATTTGTAATCTGCATGAAATGTATTGCAATTATGATTATTTGATTCATCCTTCACATGGAGAAACTTTTTGTTATTCCGTTGTCGAAAGTTTGATGAGTAATTTACCGGTAATTACAACTCGTAATCAAGGAAATGTTTTAGGTTTGGTACTTGAAAATGAAAATGGCTTTTTATTTGAAGAAGCCAATGTTTTGGAATTAAAGGAAATTTTACAAAATATTTTAACTCATAAATTAAAAATAGATGATTGTCCGTTAAATGATACCTTAGATAATTTGTCTTTGACGAAAATGGTTGCTAATTATTTTGCTTTACTACTGAAGAAATAACATTAATTTTACCTCCGTTAATCCGCTATAATAATCTATGTTTTTCAATTCCCTATCTTTCGCTATATTTCTGCCTATTGTATTTGTACTATATTGGTTTGTTTTTAATAAAACTAAAAGCACTCAAAATGCAGTCCTCATTATAGCGAGTTATTATTTCTATTCCTGTTGGGACTGGCGTTTTTTATTCTTGTTGGTTTTTTCCACGTTTTTAGATTACTATACCGGTATTCGCATTGAAAAAGCCAAGACATCAATGGGTCGAAAATTATGGTTTTGGTTCACTATTACCATAAATCTAGGTTTCTTAGGCATCTTCAAATATTATAATTTTTTTGCGGATTCCTTTTCCGAATTATTGAATGGGCTCGGGTTACAAACAAGTCCTTTATTACTTAACGTTATTCTGCCGGTGGGTATTTCCTTTTATACGTTTCACGGATTGTCCTATGTGATTGATATTTATCTAAGAAGAATAAAAGCCGAATATAACTTTGTGGATTATTCGCTGTTTGTCAGTTATTTTCCATTGCTGGTTGCCGGACCTATAGAAAGAGCAACCCATTTACTGCCTCAGGTAAAAGTAAAACGCATGTTTGATTTTGATAAAGCCAAAGAAGGGGTGTATCAGTTTGTATGGGGATTGGTTAAGAAAGTAGTTATTGCTGATACCTGTGCCACCTATGCCAATGCTATTTTTGACAATTATGAATCTATGAATTCGTTGTCGTTGCTGTTGGGTGCTTTTTATTTTGCTTTCCAGATTTATGGGGATTTTTCGGGTTATTCCGATATGGCTTTGGGAATGTCCAAACTATTTGGAATTGATTTACTGCGTAATTTTAATTATCCTTATTTTTCCAGAGATATTGCTGAGTTTTGGCGGCGTTGGCACATTTCACTCTCGTCCTGGTTCCGGGATTATTTATACATTCCATTAGGAGGAAGCAGTGGCGGTATGGGTATGAAAATTCGCAATACTTTTATCATTTTTCTGGTGAGCGGATTTTGGCATGGGGCCAACTGGACTTTTATTGCTTGGGGGTTTATCAATGCGTTGTATTTTTTACCGTTATTGCTTTTAAAGAAGAATCGTTCTAATATGGAAACGGTGCAATTGTATTGGAATTTTGATTCGTTCAAAGTTTTTTTAAGCATGATCAGCACTTTTCTTTTGACCTGTTTAGCCTGGATATTCTTCCGAGCAAAATCGATAGGAGAAGCTTTTGATTATATTGGCCGGATTTTTACCAATCAAAGTTTTCAGTCTCAATACTTAGAAAACGAACGCTATAATTATGAAATAATACTCTTGATTCTGGGCTTTGTATTGGTCGAATGGAAGAGCCGAACACAAGTGGAGCCTATTTCAGGAAAATACAGTAGTTTAAAATTAGCGTTATGCATTGCGGCGGTAGTTGCTTTGGGAACGTATTCCGATTATAAGGAATTTATTTATTTTCAGTTTTGATTTGTCCAAATCAAGCGCAGTCGAGATTAATTTAAAAGAAGAAACGTCATGACTGTGGTAAGGAGATACTTTTGTCAAAATTATTCTGAAAACAAGAGGCGTCTAGACTGCGCTCGACGTGACAAAATGATTTGAGTTCTTCGACTGCGCTTAGGATAGGCTGTAATGGTATTGTCAAATTGAGCGCAGTCGAGATTGGTAATTAAAAAGGGTTTATGAAATTCTACTATGTATATATTCTTAAGTGCAATGATGATAGCCTTTATGTAGGGGTAACTTCTGATGTTGAAAGAAGAGTAATGGAGCACAATGCGGGCAAATATACAGAAGCTTATACACATAGCAGAAGACCAGTTTCATTAGTTTTTTATCAGGATTTTACGGAGCCTAATCAGGCTATTGAGTTTGAAAAGAAATTAAAGAAATGGAGCATGGAAAAAAAACAGGCATTAATTGATGGAAATTTTGAACGAATACAGAATTTATCAGAATGTAGAAATGCAACACATCATAAGTACAAACCAGATGGGGATGGCAAAGAAGTTGAAGAATAGTATGACTAAGCGTCTCGACTGCGCTCGACGTGACACCCGAGTTGAAATATTATATTTTTGTCCAATCAAGAACAGTCGAGATTCATTTAAAAGTTAAACTGTCTCGACTGCGCTCGGCATGACAGTACGAGTTGTAATATGATGCTTTTGTTACAATTTTACAAACAACAATAATTATAAAGTTACGCATGAAAAAATTTATAGTATTCGCTTTCAAAACACTAATCGTAACGGTATTAATTGCTGTTGTCTTAGACTTTATATATACCGCTGTTTATTTGAATTCTTCCAACAGAGGTAAAATAGACTATATTTATAATTCTAAAGCCAGAAAATATGATGTGGTGATTTTAGGTTCCTCCAGAGCGAACAATCATTTTGTTGCTCCGATGTTTGAGGAAAAAGGATTGAAAACCTTTAATTTTGGCATGAGCGGTTCCCATTTATTTGAAGCTTCGCTACTGCTGAAACTGATGGTAGAGCGGAAGTACGTTATAAAAAACCTGATACTGGAAACGGATTTGAATCTGTCTAATGAACATCAAGCAGAAGGAATAGCAGCCAAATTTCTGCCTTATATTCATCAATCGGATATTATTAAGGAGCATTTTTCTAAGGAGAAAAATTTCAATCAATTGTATTATATCCCTTTCTACCGCTATGTTGCTTTTGACTCCAAAATTGGATTTAGGGAAATGTTTTTTAATAGTATTCATAAGAAAACAGTTCATTTAGATCATCAAGGGTATTATCCATTAGGGAATAAAAAGGGGAATATGAAAAATGATATACGCGCTTTGAAACCCATACCCAATAAGTATTATCAAGAAATCAAGCAAATTTGTGCAGCCAATAATATTAATTTTATTGCAATTATGACTCCGATGTGTTCCAATACCAAAGGATTGGATTATTTTGATAAAGTAAAAAAACTATATCCTGAAATTCACAATTATGAAAACGTGGTGTTAGAAGATCGCTATTTTTCGTCGTGCGGACACATGAATGACACAGGTGCGCGATTGTTTACTGCGCGAATTATAAAAGATTTTTTTAATAAATAATTTCTGTTAAAGTATTTTGTAAAATGTTAACATACACTAAGATAGGGAAGAAAGGACATTTGGGGAATCAGCTTTTTCAAATTGCGTCTACTATTGGCCTAGCAGTTGCAAATAAACAGGATTTCGCTTTTTTAGATTGGAAATATCAGAAATATTTTAAAAACAAATTACCACTTTTAACCTTAGACCTTTCAAGTTTTATAAATGTTGAAGAAAAAGAATATAATTTTCATCAGTGGAATTTAGAAACGGGAGCTTATGATCTTTCCGGTGGATGGTTTCAAACAGAAAAATACTTTGACAGTGTATTAACCAAACATTATTTTGAATTTTCGGATGCTCTAATCAATCGGCTTAAAATTTTATATGAAGGTACTTTCAATAAGCGGACCATTCTGCTTTCAATCAGGAGAGGCGATTTTGTTAATCATCCTGATTATTTTCAATTACCAATAAATTATTATTTAAATAGTTTGGCTCAATTTTTCCCGGATTGGGAATCTTGTAATCTGATTGTTTTAAGTGATGATATCAAGTATTGTAAATTTCACTTTTCATTCTTAAAAAATGCTTTTTTTGGAACGGGATTAAATGAAATAGAGCAGCTTTGTCTCGGTTCGTTGTGCGATGATTTTATAATAAGCAATTCTACCTTTTCATGGTGGACGGCATGGTTAGGAGAAAAAAATGATTCGAAAGTAATAAGACCATTTAAGAATTTTGATGGCCTAAAAAGCAAGGAATTTAACGATAAAGATTATTTTCCAGAACGTTGGAAGGCATACAATCATTTAGGAGAAAAAATATATTTAGAAAATACCATTATTGCATTAAAAAAACCGGATAAAATAATTGAAGACTACTTGAAAGTTAATTTTTCTTTTGACAATGAAAATGAATTGTTTTATTGGTCACAATTAAAAGAGAATAAAATTGAAATTAAAAGTAATTTGGTTTTGATAAACAATTGTATTATTCCGCCTTTTTGTATTTATGAATCCATAAATAATATAAAAAAGCAAAAAGTAAATTCAGTATATTTTTTACTTGGAAAATTTATTTTTATTTCTAGATTTTTAGATTATACTGTTTTTAATAAACAATTTGATTTTGGGATATTTACAAAAATAATGAATGCGAGTCTTCATAAGGATAAAAGAAAAATGGTATTTATTTCTTTTAATAAAAATGAAGTGAAAATTTTAAATAATATTGAAAAATTTGATATTGAGAAACATTTAGATTTTAATATCCATTTTACTCATGCAGGAAAGATAAAAAACATATTTGGAAACAAGTATTTTTTAAAGAAGAAGAGAGAATTGTTTATAAAGAGCATTAAAAGAGCAGCTAAGAGACTATTAAAACTAAAATAAAGATAAGATGCATATTGGTTTTATTACATCCCATTTTCCGTTTCATGATTCCAAAAGTGTTGGTGGAATAGGAACAAGTATAAAGAATTTAAGCGATGGACTTGTTAACTTGGGCCATACTGTCAGTGTTTTTGTTTATGGCCAAGAAACAGATAAAAACTTTATAGAAGATAACCTAAAAATTTATAAAATTAAGAACGTAAAATTCAAAGGACTTTCTTGGTTTTTAACCCGAAAAAAGATTGAAACAGTAATTAGGAGAGTTAATGATTGCGATGCTTTGGATATCGTTGAAGCACCCGATTGGGAGGGGATTACTTCCTTTATAAAAACAAGATGTCCTTTAGTAATAAGGTTAAATGGTTCAGATACTTATTTTTGTCATTTAGATGGAAGAAAAGTTAAATTGAAGAATAAATTTCATGAAAAGAGAGCCTTAGAGAAAGCCGATGGAATAATTTCTGTTAGCCAATATACAGGCGACTTAACAAATAAAGTGTTTAATCTTCAAAAAGAGATTGTTGTTATTCCTAATGGTATTAATTTGAAAAACTTTCAACCCAAACCAGCAGTTGAAAAATCACAAGTCATTTTGTATTTTGGAGGGATTATTAGGAAAAAGGGAGTGTTGGAAATACCTCATTATTTTAACAGAGTGATACAAAAAATACCAAAGACAAGAATGATTTTAATAGGTAAAGATATGCCTGATAAAATATCGGGTAACGCCTCAACATTGCAAATGATGGAGGGTCTTTTTTCAGATGAAGCTTTAAAAAGAGTTGCTTTCCTTGGGAGTGTTCCCTATCAGGAAATAAAAAAGCATATAAATAATGCTACAGTATGTATTTTTCCATCTTATGCTGAGGCGATGCCTGTTTCATGGCTTGAAGCCATGGCACTTGAAAAAGCAATAGTTGCTTCAAATATTGGTTGGAGTAACGAAATTATTGAAGAAGGTGTAAATGGATTTAAAGTGCAGCCGGATAAACATGATGATTTTGCAAAAAGAATAGTGATGTTATTAGAAAATGAAGAATTAAGAAAAATGATTGAAATAAATGCAGGGAGAACAATTGCTACTAAATTTTCTACTGAAGTGACTGCAATTCAATCCATAAAATTTTATAATGATATAATAGCTCAATATAATGATTAATTTTAAGGAATTTGTAAATTCAAAAGGAGAAATAATTCTATATACTGGCAATCCAAATTTACAAAAATTAGATAATTTGTCTATTGGTTTAGGTGATATTTGGCATAGTTCATTTGAGCAAGGGTATAAAAATGCTTTTCCAGAATTGGTCTATCAAACGGCTACTTTTTTTTGGTATTTAAATGATTTTGATGGTCTTTCCGAGTGTGTGAGTTGGAGGGTGAATCCCAATGCATTTGCGGTACGGAAATCGGTTTGGGAAAAAGTAAACGGTTTCGATAGGGAATATGAAAATCTTCACATGCAAGCTCTGGATTTTGGTTATAATGCGGTAGGAAATTCAGGTGCAGTATCATTATATATAAAAAATTTATTTGAAATTAATACAATTGAAAAGGTAGAAATATCGGCTAGAGATCGCCATACATTTTTTATAAAAAATTTCAAGGTAGAGCATGCCCTATATATGATTTATAGACAAGGTTTTTGGAAATGGAACGAATGGGATGCTTTTTTTTATGCAAAGAATACTTTTAAAAAATTTATCGTTAAACCAATAGTAAAGCCTAGAGTTTTAAAATCCGTAGAAGGCAATCCAAAGGTGAGTTATATTATTCCTACTATGCTTCGTCAAGATTATACGTTGCAACTACTAACTGATTTAGAACAACAAAGTTATTCTGTTACTCAAGTAATTATAGTTGATGGAACTCCTGAAGTTTTTCGTGACGAGGGTTTGTATCATCAGAAAAAATACCCGTTTGAATTAATTGTAAAATGGCAGGAATCGAAAGGAAGCTGTAGGGCACGAAATGAAGGCATTGATTTATGTACGGGTGATTATGTTATTTTTGGGGATGATGATATCCGAATTCCACCTGATTTTATAGAAAATCACATTCGTTTTTTACAAACTAATAATTGTGGAGCCTGCAATGGCTTGGACATTCGAGCGGATCATCAAAAGCAAGATTTAAAGGATTTGAAAAAAAAACTAGACCACCTAGGGAATAAAAGATGGATAGCTGGTTGTGCACAAATGTTTAGTAATGCCAATTCCTGTGTAAAAAGAGACTTTGTAACGCAATTGGCAGGAAACGATGTTAATTTTGATGGGGGTTACGGAGAGGATAGCGATTTTGGAATGTCATTATCAAAAATAGGAGTTACGGTATTACATAACCCATTCTCGGTAAATTTACATCTTAAACCCCCTACAGGAGGATATCGGTTTTGGGGAACTCAGGCTAAGATTATAGGGAAAAAACGCAAGTCACAACCTTGGGAATTGGATGCTCCCGTAAAATGGATTCGGCCTGTGCCAAGTCCCACAGTTTTGTATGGTATTGTTAAACATTATACCCCTCAACAAGTATTAGAATACAAGCAAAAGCATTTTTTTCTTTACCTGTTCAAAGGAACAAAAATGTTTTTTTTATTTCGATTCATTCGAATTCCCTACAAAAATATCCAATTTAGAAAATCCCTGTTTTATGCCAAGAAATTAATGGCATTAGGCAAACGAACTCAATAAACTAAGTCATTTGATCCAGTCTATTTCAATACTAACAGCATCCGAAATTAGCCATTGTGTTTTTGATAAAAATCAGGATCATAAGATGGTTATCGATTTTTCGAAATTTAATATAGAAAAAGCAAGTTCATTCGATATCGAAATTGTTTTTACTATTCCTATTGCTAAATTCCGAAATCACGATTATACCTGGATAGGATGTCCTGTTGATTGTGTTGCTAATCAATATTCCCCCAAAATCATCCAATTGAGTAATGGGTTTTTTGTTCAGGCCAATATTACGAATGGTATTTGGGAAGTAAACAAAAATAATGCGAGGGTTTTACTTTGGCGGTTTAATCCGGAAATGTCTTCACCAATGGCGCAATATTTAGGGAGCAAAAATGAAAAAGTAATTGTCCAAGCCGAACAAAATTTTAATTTTAAAGAGCATCCGGCGTTATTATTTACTTCAAATGAAGCGATAGAGATTAGCCGATCTAAAATTCCTTTTTCAGCGATAGCCGTTTTTACCGATCATTGTGATTTTGATACGGCAGAAAATGTTTCATTACAGCGGACTTTTTTTAAGGAGAATGCGATAAAAATTAGCAAAGGTTTTTTTTTAAATCATTTTTCCAAACGACCTGATAATGCGTCCTTCCGGAATGATGCCGAAGAATTGACTAAATGGAAGGAAGACGGACATGAATTGTGTTATCATTCACTGTCGCAATCGATAAAATCAGAAAAGGATAGTTTTGATGATTTCTATAGTTTTTTGCCACCGTTTGCCGATGTGGAAACCTGGATTGATCATGGTTATCAACCTTATAATTTGTCTCTTTTTCAAAACAGAAAAGTAGCTAATAAGGTCTATGAAGATACTTTAGAACAAAAAAACATCCGTACGCTATGGAATTATATCGATTCTGGTACTGCGACTTCTGGGGTCATCAACCAGCTCAATGTTCAACATTTTACTTTGTCGCGTTTTTTGATTGGAAATAAAGATTTGCATTTTATAAAAAGGATGCAGTTAATGATCAAGAATATTATATTTCATTACTATAATGATGATGTATTGCTATTGCAATATAAAAGTACTGCGACTCATTTTAAAAAATTATTTTTTCAGAAAAAGGCGGGCAGTTTACTTCCATTACTAAAGAATGCGTTCAAACTAAGTGCTGCAATCCTTTCTGTCTTTATTTTTTGGAAACGCACTAAAATAAAACCGTATAAACTGGCCAAGTATCAACCGATTTTGTTTAAACATCGTATTTTTGAAAAAGAGTTTTATATTTTTCAAACCCTTGAAATGGTTGATTTTAAAAAAGCATTAAGTAAAAAAAACATTGATGATTTGATACAGGAAAAAGGGATATTCATTGCGCATACCTATTTTTCGGTGCCTATGTCCTACCATACAGGTAGGATGTTTGCCACACCCAATACAATTGATGCTGTTGTGGCTGGCAACTTTACCTATTTAGGGGCAAAAATTATAAATAATGAAATTTGGAATCCAACTCTTACTGAATTAGTTGAGTATTGGTCTAATTTTGATACTGTAGTTTTAGATGTTGACTTAAATGGAGTTGTGTTTGTGAAAAACAGCTCGGAATTAATTTTTAGAACTATCAATTGATGAAACTATTTTTCACAAAAGAACAAGAATGGTTGGACCGATGGGATGCTTTTTTGTTAACAGAGAATCACGGTAGTCATTTGATTTACTCAGATTGGTTAAAATCATATGAATCCTACGGTTTTGATTTTGAAGTTTTAATTGTTCTTAAAAAGGATAAGGTAATTGGGGGTTTTGGTGCCATAATAGCAAAAAAGCTTTTCTTTAAATTTTATATCATACCACATGGTCCTGTAGTAACTTCTGGTTATGAGAGACAAATTTCTTCATTGGTAGCTCAAATAAAAATTAGGGCAAAAAAATATAATTGTTGTTATGCCCAATTTAGTTTGCCCATCTCTCAAGAAAAAATTGTAGAAAAACAGGTTTATAATCATTCTATGATAACAAGTGATTTTCCAGAAGTATTTAGTGGTAAAAAATTCAAATATATTTATTGTTCTTATGGTATAAATTGGGTTTCATTTTATGATTCGCTATCGCCTCATGATTTCATTGAAAAAATGTCAGTCCAAGTAAGAAGAAATATTAAATTAGCGTACAAAAACAGTCCTGAAATAACTTTTGCGAAATCGGATGATGAATGTGAAAAAGCTTACAAATTGATTGAAGAAAATGCGAAAAATGGAAATTATTCGGTACGTTCTTATTCCGATTTTAAAAAAACGTTTTTATCATTGCTAAATACTGATAAATGCTATTTTATAGTAGCCAAAATAAATGGTGAAATAAAAGGTGTTGGGTTTTTTGTGAAATGCGGAAATTATATAACCTATATTAGTGGGGGAACTTCAAAAGAAAAACCAGATTTAAAACTAGGGTATCTTATACATTGGGAAGCTATTAAAATTTCGATGAGGCTTGGTTATGTTGGTTATAATATTTCAATGGGGGGATCACCAGGAGTTATAGCATTTAAATCTAAATTCAATACCAAAACTATTTATTTTGAGGAACCCCATCATTTTATGATATTAAATCCGTTTGTATTTAATTTATATAAATTGTTAAACATTGTTGTTGCTAAAAATAAAAGTTATTTTAACAAATTAGGGAGTACAATAAAAATTAAAAAATGAAATTAGAAAATAAAGATTTTTGGGAAAAAGAAACCGTTATTGCTACTCAGGATCAGGAAAATAGTATCGCTGCGGATTTTGAGATATTCATGTTTGAACAAGCTAAAGAAAGGCAAAAAGAAACAAGACTGATAGAAAAAATAAAAATTTTCGGATGTGGTACAGGACGAGAAATAAATGAAACAGCAAAATATTTTGCTCCCAAAAATATTACTGCTTCTGATATTTCAAAAAATATGATTACGAAATGTAATTTTAATCTAAAATTATGGAATATAGATGCGATTACTCAGACTATAGTTGGAAATGCTAAAGATATTAAAATTGAGAAAAATGCTTTTGATTTAATAGTTATTTTCAATAGTATGCTTACCTATGTAGCTAAAAAAACAGATCGCCAAGCCATTTTTAACAAATCTTATGAAGTGCTAAAATTCGAAGGAGTCCTTATAGGGACGGTTCATAATCAGGAAGGTACACTGGCTAAAACGTATTATTTTAAACTTAGAAATTTATTTTCATTTATTTTAGGTGAAAAAGCAGGAAATAGATATACTGGATTCAAAGGTTACAAAGTACCAGGATACTATTATGATAAGAAAGGATTGACTAAAGATATACTCGATGCTGGATTTAAAAACATTGATGTTTATTCATTAGAAGAATTTTATACTTTAAAGGGTCAGACTTATAATCGAAAAACGGGTTATAATAATTTAATTTTCATAGCTACCAAATAATAGTATATGCGATTTACTCTGATCATTTGTACCTACATGCGCCCCAATCCGTTGTTGCGATTATTGCAATCGGTACAGGGTCAAACTTTATATCCTGATGAAATTTTAATTGTGGATGGTTCTACCAATGATGAAACGGAAATTATTCTAACTCAAAATTATTTTGATAATTTAAACTATTTTAGAGTTTCTTCGGAACATCGTGGTTTAACTAAACAACGAAATTATGGTATTGCCCGTGTTGGAACCGCGATGGAAATTATATGTTTTCTAGATGACGATACGGTTTTAGAGCAACGTTATTTTGAAGAGCTTATCAAAACATTTGCAGATAATGAAACCATTTCAGGTGTTGGAGGAGTCGCCATAAATGAAAATAATTGGATTTTGGCGGAACCTAATAAATATTATAATAAATATCATTATTTTCAATTTGATGAATTTGTATACAAAGAAGGTCAACGTAATGTGGTTCGTAATTATTTAGGATTACAATCCAATCTTGGACCCGGAAGAATGCCTGATTATTCTCATGGTAAAACCTGTGGGTTTCCTTTGAATACTAAAATCTATAAAGTTGATTTACTTATAGGGATGTCGTTTGCCTTTCGGAAAAAGGTTTTTGACTCCATCCACTTTTCCTCTTATTTTGAAGGTTATGGTTTGTATGAAGATGCTGATTTTAGTATTAGGGCATTACAATTTGGAAGTAATGTAATCAATACAAAAGTGCAGTTGAATCATTATCATGATCCATCAGGAAGACCTAATCAATATCAATATGGAAAAATGGTAGTGCGTAATGGATGGTATGTTTGGAGAACAAAAAACAGGAAGCCTTCATTTGATGCTAAAATGAAGTGGCATTCCATTACGATACTTTTGACATTGATTCGATTGAGCAATATATTTACAACAAAAAAACAGAAGGAAGCCTTTACTGAAGCCTTTGGTAGAACAGTAGGTTGGTTGAGTTTGATTTTTAATAAGCCTAAAATAAATATGAAAGAAAAGTTATGAGATTAGAAATTCATCATTGGACTCCCCATCACAATATGCTTATTTTTTCGTGTTTTTATTTTAGTGAAGAATATAATGTTGAATTTAATATTCAAATTAGTCCTAAAGTTTCATGGAATGGAGCTATACTTTATTTCAATAGCGAAACTTTTTATTTTGACTATTCTGATGATGTTTTATTTCTGGATGATCCTAAAAAATATGATTACTATTTAAAAAGGTCTCTAAGGTTTATTGATGAAAAATATAATATTTACCCACTAAATTTTCAAGTTAATTATTCTTATAAATCATTGGTTTTGCTAACTAAATTTACCATTAAAGATTTGGTAAATAAAGCGAATAGAATTGAAATAATTCGTGCACTTGATTATTTTAATACTTTTACAAATTCATCTCATAATGCTATGGATATTAGGAAACTACCAAGAGAAATTAAAGATAATGGCGGGAAGATTATTTTCTATACTAGGCTGTGGAATCCTGACAATCATATTGATCCTGATGAAAAAGAGTGTCGGAGGTTACAAAATGAATTTCGTATTGCCTCATGTAGAATAGTAAAAGAGAATTTTGACAATGCAAAAGTTGGTTTGTTTCCAGATCGTTTGTCTGCTAAATTAGCTCCAGATTTATTGATAGATAAAAAAAGCACATCTACTAATAGATATTTTAATTTTCTTAAAAAGTGTGACATAGGAATTGCAGATGATGGATTAAAAGATACTCCTGGATGGAAAATTGGAGAATATTTATTATTTGGAAAAGCCGTTATCACAACTCCATTAAAAATTAGTCTTAATAATTTTAATGAAAATGAAAATTTTTTAAAATTAACTTCACGCTCTTCTTACGAAGAATTACCAAGTAAAATTGAAGAATTACTGATGAATAAAAAATATCTTGAAATAGGAAGTAATAATTTGAATTGGAGTAGGGACTACTTGCACCCAGCTAATTATATAAAAAGAATACTTTCAATCGTTGATAGTAATGTTATATCGTAACTAATGAAATTTGCCATCATCACTCATGTTCCTCACATTTTTGAACAGCAGAAATACTACGCTTATGCGCCGTATGTGCGCGAAATGAATATTTGGTTAAAACATGTTGATGAGGTAATAATTGTAGCACCAGTACATAATTCAACACAAAGTGCAATTGATTCTTCTTATGTAACACCAAAAATTGATTTTCGAGAAGTTTCTAGTTTCAATAGCAATGGTTTGTCCGGTGTACTAAAGACAGTTTTTAAAACGCCTTTTGTATTGTGGCAAATTTTTAAAGCCATGAAAGCCGCCGATCACATTCATTTGCGATGTCCAGGAAATATAGGTTTGTTGGGTTGTTTTGTTCAAATGCTATATCCGAGTATATCGAAAACCGCCAAATATGCCGGCAATTGGGATCCAAAATCAAAACAGCCCTGGAGTTATCGATTGCAGAAATGGATTTTAAGTAATTCCTTCCTGACCAGAAATATGCAGGTTTTAGTGTATGGAGCATGGCCCAATCAGACTAAAAATATAAAGTCTTTTTTTACGGCAACTTATCCGGATCAGGATAGATTGCCGTTGTTGCCAAAAGAATTAAAAGGCGCGGTTACTTTTGTTTTTGTGGGGACTTTGGTAAAAGGGAAAAATCCGCTGTATGCTGTTCAATTGGTTGCAGAATTGTTTCAAAAAGGATACGATGTTGTGTTAAGGATTTATGGAGAAGGAGTTCAGCGAGCCCTATTGGAGTCTTATATTTTGAAGCATAAATTAGAAGGAATAATTGTATTGGAAGGGAATCAAAATCAGGAAATTATAAAAAAAGCCTATCAAAATAGTCATTTTGTGGTTTTGCCATCTGAAAGCGAAGGTTGGCCGAAAGCAATTGCCGAAGGCATGTTTTGGGGTTGTGTGCCAGTGGCAACAGCGGTGTCTTGTGTTCCGTATATGTTGGATAATGGGAATAGCGGTATTTTGCTGGAAATGAATTTAGGAAATGATATCCGACAATTGGAAACGGTTTTGGATGATGAAAGTTGTTTTCAAATGATGTCTAAAAAGGGCAGTGATTGGTCCAGAACCTATACTTTAGATGCATTTGAAAATGAAATTGAAAAACTCCTTTGATCATGAGAATTATTCAATTAATAGATAGTTTAGAGCCAGGAGGAGCAGAGCGCATGGCGGTTCATTATGCCAATGCATTGACTAAGTATATAACATTTTCAGGTTTAGTAGTGACGAGAAAAGATGGTGCGCTATATTCTCAGATTGATCCTAAAGTATCCTATTTATATCTCAATAAGAAAAAAACAATTGATTTTAAAGCTCTTTTTGTCTTGAGAAATTATGTTCTGCAGCATAAGGTAACGGTAGTTCATGCGCATAGTTCTTCCTTTTTTCTTGCTTTTTTACTAAAGTTAACGTTGCCTTCTTTGAAGTTAATTTGGCATGACCATTACGGAAACAGTGAGTTTTTGTCAAAAAGACCATCAGGTATTTTACGAATAATCCTTCCGTTTTTTAATGGAATAATTGCCGTAAACCAAAAATTAAAAGACTGGGCTGATGAGCGGATCAACAGTAGAACTGCCATTTATCTGCCTAACTTCCCTTCGGAAGAGAATGCTGTTTTCGAGCATACAATTTTAAGGGGAATTGAAGGAAAGCGGATTGTTTGTGTTGCTAATTTAAGAGAGCAGAAAGATCATTTTACCTTATTAAGAGTTGCTAAGAAATTAAAAGTGTTTAACGCTGAGTGGACTTTTCATCTGATTGGTAAAGATTTTGGAGATGACTATTCCAAGGAAATCAGAGATTCAATTGTTGCGTTTGATTTAGAAAAAAATGTGTTTCTTTACGGCTCGAAACAAGATATAAAAAATATTTTGGATCAATCGACAGTTGCTGTCCTTACTTCAAAATCAGAAGGATTACCTGTTGCACTTTTAGAATATGGCTGGCATAAGAAACCTATAGTAGTTACAAATGTTGGAGAAATAGCTGCTTTGGTCCAGAACGGTAAAAATGGTTTTATTGTTCCAGCCCAGAATGTCGATCTGTTTTATACTGCACTGCTAACTTTAGTAGAAAATGATGCTCTTAAAGTTGATTTTGGAGATGCCTTGTATGCCAGTGTAGTTGAGGGAAATTCAGAGAATGTCATTATAAAACACTATTTAAATTGGTTAGAAACTATTTAAAATGAAAAAAGAGGAAATCTCCTATCTCTGTTTGTTGCTTATTCATGTCTTGATTGGACTTTTGGTCTATGCATTGCCATTTACCGCTAAGCTATACGGGTATTCCATTTTTATTTTTGGAACTATTTATGTCATTAAAAGCAGCAATAAAAATAATGAAGCCCTTCTTGTTGCAGCTTATGTAGTAGGAAGCGAGGTTTTTTTGAGAATGACCGGTGGAAATCCCCTTTATGAAATATCTAAATATGGAGTACTGTTCTTTTTGCTGCTGGGAATGTATTTTAGTGGGTTTTCAAGGGGAGCCATTTCGTATTGGCTTTTTTTAATTTTATTAATTCCCGGCCTTATCATTGCTACTTTTGCTTTGGATCTGGATACCAATATTAGAACGAGGATAGCCTTTAATATTTCGGGACCCTTGTGTTTAGGGATTGCTTCCATATACACTTTTAGGCGTAGTATTTCTTTAGAACAGATGAATCGCATCTTGCTTTTTATGGGGTTGCCTATTGTTACCTGTATGGTCTATTTGACTGTTTATACACCCATCATAAAAGATGTAATTACCGGAACAGAATCTAATTTTCAAACTTCAGGAGGTTTTGGACCCAATCAAGTATCAACCGCTTTAGGGCTTGGTATGTTTGTTTTTTTCTCACGGGTATTGTTAGCATCCAAAACAAAATTGCTTGTTATCATCAATCTATTCCTTGCCTTGAACATTAGTTATAGGGGTTTTATCACCTTTTCCAGAGGAGGAATGATTACTGGTTTAGTAATGATTTTTATACTTTTAGCATTTCTATATGTTAAGTCGAATGACAAAGGAAGAGTTAAATTGAATTATAGTTTAGTGCTAATTGTTCTTGCAATTGTAGGAGTGTGGATGTATACTTCTTTTCAAACAGGGGGACTTATCAATAAACGGTATGCGAATCAAGATGCTTCGGGAAGAGTTAAAACGAGTCAGTTTACCGGCAGGGAGAATTTAGCAGATGAAGAAATTGATATTTTTTTAGACCATCCTTTTTTTGGTGCCGGTGTTGGGAAAGTAATCGAAATCAGGCAATCCGAAACAGGAGAGACTGCGGCATCCCACAACGAAATTACCCGTATGTTAGCCGAACATGGTATGTTGGGAATACTTGGATTATTGATTCTTATTATTACCCCTTTTGTTTTGTATCTGGAACATAAGTTTAATGTTTTCTTACTGTGTTTTGTAGCATTTTGGTTTTTGACCATTAATCATGCCGCTATGCGAACCGCCGCACCAGGGTTTGTCTATGCTTTGTCGTTGCTTATTATTCGACTTGAAAGTTTCCCAAAAAGAGAAGGATAGTATTTTGATTAGAATAGTTTTTTATTTGTGGTAATCGTGATTTATTGGTCACAGGAATAGTTAAAACTGTGCACTTTAGTGAATCCTGCTTTAGCTTTTGAAATATTTCTTGCCACAGATTAAATAGATTGTCATTGATTAATCTGTATGAATCTTTCTGAACTGCGACCAATTTAAAAGCTTTAATCTAATAGACTTCAAGTCTGCCAAGCCAAATTTATGCACTTTCCAGCCGATAGTGGTTTAGTTAATAGCTTTAACAATGAACTTACCATCCTTTCGTGTATGGATTTTATCTGATTTTTTTTCATCTCTCTAATTATTTGGAGACAAAATCACTAAATTGCCAAAATACCAAAAACAAAGCATGTCTACTAAAAGGAAAATACATTTTGAAATTTCTGAGCGAAAAATCATTCTTCGCTTTTTTGATGTGTTTTTTGTTCTTTTGGGTTTGTATTTTATTGGTGCTATTTTTAATCAGGAATACTTAACAGTAGCTGTCAGTACCCCTTTCTGGACCATTGTCTTAGTCGTTTATCTTGTTTTTTTTGCAACGATTTTCGAAATGTACAATCTTCAAGTCGCCAGTAATCAGTTTTTAGTTTTAAAAAATACGATCCTTACGGTTTCGACAACTGTTTTTGTTTATCTTTTTACCCCTTTTTTCTCGCCTGAGTTACCCTCAAACAGACTTCAGGTTGTATTGTTTTTTTTAGTAGTTTTTATGACGTTATTTTCATGGCGAATGTTTTATGTACTGTTTTTGGCATCCAATCGATTTGTCCAGAAAGCCATATTGATATGTGATAAAGAGCAAGTTCAAGAGCTGATTTTAGGATTAGAAAACATTGATCCGCATTATGAAATAGTTGGATTTGTTAACACTGATGTTGCTGAAGATGCGGTTTTGGATTACCATTATGTGAAACTGATAAAAAGAGATGATTTGTTTTCTTTTGTAAAAGAAAATGGTATATCTGAGATTGTCATTGCCTCTCAAAAGACAGAAGGTATCACCCCTGAGCTATACCAACAATTACTGCATTTATTGGAGTCCGGTAATATCATTCGAGAATATACGCAGGTGTATGAAAGTAAAACGCAGCGTATTCCGGTACAATATATGTCACGAGATTTTTATCGTTTTTTTCCTTTTAGCCGAAGCAATCAGAATAAATTGTATTTATTGGTAGTTAGGGTTTTTGAGATAACGATTTCCTTGTTGGGTCTTGCGGTAGGATTATTATTGTTGCCGCTTATTTTGGTTGGAAATGCGATAGGGAACAAGGGACGTTTGTTTTATTCACAGCAACGTGTGGGCAAAGATGGTGCTATTTTTAAGATTTTGAAATTTCGTACGATGGTGAAAAATGCCGAATCAGATGGTGCTGTTTTTACCGCTACAAATGATTCCAGAGTGACTGTGTTTGGTAAATTTCTACGCAAAACCAGAATGGATGAATTTCCTCAGTTTATTAATATTTTAAAAGGTGATATGGCTGTTATTGGTCCACGTCCGGAACGTCCTTTTTTTGTAAAAGAAATTGCTGAAATAATGCCTTTTTATGAAACTAGGCACATCATTAAACCGGGTCTTACCGGTTGGGCACAAGTCAATTATTCATACGGGGAAACGATTGATGACAGTTTAATCAAGCTGCAATATGACTTGTATTACATCAAGCACCGCAGTATTTATCTGGATTTGAACATTGCTTTCAAAACGATAACGACCGTATTGTTTTATAGGGGACAGTAGCTATTATTATTATTATTATTATTATTATTTATTGTGGAAAGCAGTGTTGTTGCTTTTTTGCCAGATTTGCACAGATTAAATTTAAAATGACTTTCTATTTTTAGGACTATTTCTGCCTAATAAGAAATAATTATTTTAGCGACAAATTACACGAATTCATGCTTTAAAAAAATTGGGAATCAGCGGTTAAAATACTGCTTGTCAAAAGTAATTCTAATAAAAGTATTAGAACGGTTCCTTAGATAATGATAGGAATGCGTTTCTTGTTTTGAATAGCCAGTCTCACTAAAATAAATCCACTGGTTACTATTAATGGTAGTACTAACACCAAATGCGCTTTGTTGATTATTAAAAAGAAATAAATAACTACCGATAGTATATTCAATACCGCTACATTGTAAATTCCTTTTTTATTTTTTGTCCAATAAAAATAGAGTAATCCTAATAAAGTGGGGTTGAAAAGTAGTATGTTGTAGTTGTATCCTAATTCCAGATGTGAGGAATAAAGCCCAACAAACGCAAAGAATATTCCAAGTATACCAATGATGCTGAGGTAAAACAAATCGATGCTTTTCTTGTTTATAAAAACGATGAAACTAAGCAGTATAAAGTACGTGTAGGGATTATTCCACCAAGAGAAAGGAGCTTCATTTTTGAATTCTATTATGGTTTTGTTTTCCTGTGCCAATGGTTGGTTTTGAAAAGAAACTTTTTTTAGGCTTTTCTGCAATTCAAACGGAAGAAATATTTTGGTTCCCAATTGATCTACTTTTTTACCGAAGATAATGCTGGTACCTAATTTTTCATAAAAATGACCGTCAAAATACGGGTATAATATGGTTCTATAGGTGATATCAGTATCGGTATTTTTTACAATGGCAACCGTGTCGAGTGTTTTATTGATAATGTCAACCACCATTGAGGTGCAATTTTTGTCAATGAATTTATAGGTGTAATGACTGTCAGCGGAAGCCAAAGAGGTATTCAGGTTGTCAAACAGTTTCTGTTTTAAATCGACCGGAATATTCAGTTCCTGCTCATAAACGGATCTTTTTTCATATTGATATTGATTGATAAAATCAGGATAGGAGTGTGCTACAGCAAAATATTGCAAGTCTCCTTTTATGAATTTCATCACAAAATTAGGAGTATTGAAGTCAAAAGCACCATAATTATAGACTACATCAATGGCGCTGGCTGTATCCTGCACTCGAATGGCCGTGTGACCAAAAAGCGAATAGGATTCATTGCCCGTTCCACAAGTGATTACGCTGACGTGAGTATTTTTTGATAATTGGATGTTTTGTCCGAAACTTAAGTGTAGCGTTAGAAATAAGAATAGTAGTAGCGCTATTTTTTTAAAAGAAGCTGTATGCATTTAAGAGAATGTTAGAATATGGAACACGGATGACACAGATTGAACTGATTCACGATCCCATTGATTGAATTTGTCTGACAAAGATACTCAAAGAAAAAAGACGCACATAGTTTTTTGTTAAACCAGAAAGGGTTGTTATTGAAACGGGTTATTGCAACTGGGTATGAACTTCGGAAAAACTGCCAAAGATTCAATGTCGCTATTTGATTCTGAATATTCTTCGAAATTAATTTCTAAACATTCCCAAATCTACTTTTATCGAAAAAATATTCGAGTATAAAGCGGCACTTTGATTGCCTAAATCGGTCAACGCATAATCAATCTGAATGCCTTTGTATTTGAATCCCAAGCCAATATTGGGTTGGAAACCTACTTTTTCTGTACTGTCCAGTTGCTGTACATTCTGAAAATTTCCCACTCCGGCACGAACGAAAACCAAATCAGTATATCCAAATTCCAAACCCAAAGCCGGATCGATACTGACAAAATCAGTTGCAATTATATCATTGGTTCTGGCAAACCGCATGTTTACATTGACTGCAGCCTGAATGCTGTAATCATACCGGATAATAAACTTTTTGGCGATTCCAAGTTGTACTTTTGGAGCTGTAATTTCGGTGCTTTCTGGTAATTCCTGATTTTCTCCGGGTATCGCATTCGCAATTTTTTGATACTCGTCCTCGTCAATATTCCACACATTATAGGTCGTGGTGATGTCGCGGAGCATTAATCCAAACTGCCAGTTGTTTTTTTCGAATTGGATTCCGGCATCAAAACCAAATCCCCAAGAGTTGGCAAATTTTCCAATAATGCGTCGGATGATTTTTGCGTTTACGCCATATTGAAATCCAGGAACCGGTAATTTTCGCGCATAAGAGAAAGTGAAACCGTAATCAGCAGTTGAGAATAAACTGATTCGGTTGTAGTCAATATTGCCTTGGCTGTCGATTAGTTCTGTAGTATTCAAAATGTCATCTACCCCAAAACGGATTAATGAAATTCCCCAAGCGCTGCGGTCATCGATAGGACTGGCATAGGCCAAATAATCGTATTGGGCAATATTCGCAAAATAATTGGCATGCATAAAAGAGACCTGATGGTCTTCCAGACGAATGAGACCGGCAGGATTCCAATATCCTGAATTGACATCATTGGTGGAAGCCACGACAGTATTTGACATACCCAATGCTGCCGCATCCACGCCGATATTCATAAACTCATTCGAATATTTCCTAACGGCCTGACTGTATGTCAAGGTGCTTACCAAAAGTGTTGCTATTAAAAAGCTTTTTTTCAAGGGAGTCATTTTTACAAACGGAACGTCTGTTTAATTTTTATCAAAAATATAATTTTTTACTGAGGTTATTTCATTTTACTGTTGAATTTAGTGTGTTGGTAGTGCGGTTTAGCTTTAATGGATTCTTACTATAAGTTTAAAATAGCACGCGGATGATACGAATGAAGCGGATTTTCGCTGTTTTTTTTGCATATAGAATGCTTTACTGTCGTAGTTTATTCAACATAATAAATTTGAGAATAGAAAAAGTACCGTCAAAACGGGTGATGTTGACTGTTTCTATTGTAAATCGCTATTAAAAACGTATTTTTCATTGACTTATAATGCTAAATTTGCCATCTTTGATTCCTTAAAACTTTATTATGATGACTATTAAAAAGCATATCCCGAATTTCATTACTTTACTTAATCTTTTTTGCGGTTGTATCGCGTTGGTATTTGCTTTTAACGAAGATTTTGAAATGGCCTTTTATTTTGTTTGTCTGGGTATATTTTTGGATTTTTTTGATGGTTTTTTTGCCCGATTATTTAATGTTTCCAGCCCACTGGGATTGCAGTTGGATTCTTTAGCAGATATGATAACAAGCGGTGTGGTTCCGGGTTTAGTGATGTTTCAAATGATGATTAGTCATTCCTCTACCGCAGCGGCCGGTCATTTGCAGTTCTTCCCGTATTTGGGTTTTATCATTGCCTTGGGTTCTTGTTACCGCTTGGCTAATTTTAATATTGATACTCGCCAAACGGATTCTTTCATTGGTTTGCCAACACCAGCCAATGCGCTGTTTATTTTAAGTCTGCCCTTAGTTTTGAAGTACACCGACTCTTTAATGCTAATTGAATTGTTGACTAATACATGGTTTTTATTGGCTGTAACGCTATTGAGCGCTTACATGCTGAATGCTGAAATTCCATTATTCTCTTTGAAAATCAAGAAGTTTAGTTTCAAAGAAAATACACTTCAAGTTGTCTTTTTGATTTGTTCCCTTTTGTTGTTGGTTTTCTTTCACTATTTAGGAATTCCTTTGTTGATACTGTTGTATGTTTTACTATCGGTTCTGAATAATAAAGTACTTAAAAAGTAGTTTTTTGAATGAGAAAACAAACCGTTCGAAGAAAAACAGCAGTTCGTAAGCCTAAAAAGAAAGCAACGGTTTTCTCTGGGAAGTTCTTACGCTATTCGATTGTTACTTTTTTTATTGTATTGCTAGTTGCAGTAGGTTTGCATTATAGAAATGGTTTAGCGTATTATTTTGGTTTTAAATCGGATAAAATTATCAGAGCAGAACGAGATGCCAAACGCATTTCAGATGTTCGGAATTTTCAGGTTTTAGAAAAACATGAGGGAAAAAGTATTGGCATCGATGTTTCAGAATATCAAGGTAAGATCAATTGGTCTTATGTTGATACATTAGAAAAAAAATACCCTTTACATTATGTTTTTATCCGTGCTACGGTGGGTAAGGATAGGAAAGATTATCAGTTTAAAAGGAATTGGCTTGGCGCCAAAGAAAATGAAATGATTCGAGGTGCCTATCATTATTACCGTCCGAACGAAAACTCATTGGAACAAGCTGAACTTTTTATTAAAACCGTTTCTCTTCAAAAAGGAGATTTACCACCCGTTTTGGATATCGAAAAACTTCCTAAAAATCAGTCTATTGCCAATCTTAAATTAGGATTAAAACGATGGTTGCAGGCGGTAGAATCCCATTACGGTGTGAAACCTATTATCTATACCGGTGAGCACTATTATAATGATTTTTTAAAGGAAGAATTTAGCGATTATCTTTTTTGGATTGCCAATTATAATTTGTACAGGGAAGAAATAGCTGAAGATTGGTTGTTTTGGCAGTTTACCGAAAAGGCGTCAATTCCTGGTATTAAAGGAAATGTCGATGTGAATATTTATAATGGAGATTTGCAGCAGTTGCGGTTTATTACTGTGGAGTAGTTTTCAGCGAACAGTATTAGTATTTAGTTTTTGAGTTTCAATATTCAAATTGAGAAATGGTAGTATTTAATGCTTTTGTGGCCTATCGATACTGTATCTATTTATATTTTTACTAAGTATAGCTCAACTGGTTTCATTAGATATGTTATCGTAGGCGTGAATAACCTGGTTTCGCAATCCAATTATTGTAGTTGCATCCGTAATTTGACATATAAGAACGGTCGCTTTAATATTCTATTAATTATAGCTTCTCCAATGATTCCTAGATTCGGTTATACTTACTCTCTTTCTCACCATTTTTTTCTTTATTAAAAGAATTGTTCGTTTATCAATGAAACAACTGTTTATTCTATCAATTGAAGCTTTAATACCGTGTCGTTTTTTTTTAGGTCAGGACCTATTTGTTACCTTATATATGGTAGAGAATGAAAAAGGGATGTTTATTACTATATAAGGTATAACATAAAACCATTTTATTGATCCAGAGTAGTTTTTTTGTTTGAATACAGGCAAGTTAGGCTATTTTGAAGGAGTAGAGCTTAGTGAAGAGCTGCTAAAACATCAATAAAGATTGAATTTTGAAAGCTTTAGTCAATAAAGAGGGGTATTTTAAAGTTGTGCAAAGGTATTGAAATAGGTAATTTTGGATTGAAATGATGTTTATCGGCAATTGGGCTGCTGTTTTGTGTAAAAAACTTTTACTTTCAAAATTCACGGTTTCAGCGAGTTAAAGTAAAAGTTAAGAAAAGGGTAAAAAAAAGGTTTAAAAAAGCTTGAATAACGCAATAAAGGTGCTAGTTTTGCACCCGCAATGACGCAGAAGTTCTTTTAAATACTGGCAAGTAAAGTTAATCAAAGTAGAAAATTTATTTTCAAAAAAAGATTAAAAAAGCTTGTGAGATTAGAAAACGGATGTTACATTTGCACCCCGCAAAACGCGCAAAG
>NZ_FODN01000011.1:0-29766 GCF_900110375.1 Flavobacterium sinopsychrotolerans
GGCATCATCGCTTGCGATACGGCTTGTTGAAGCAGTCTGTCAACTACTGTTGGAATTCCCAAGAGTCGGAACTTTCCGCCTCCTTTTGGAATCTCCACACCAAGTATGGGTTGCGGCAAGTAACGGTCATTCTTAATAGCTTCCAGCAATACAGGCTTGTGTTCACGGAAATAATCCGCCAGTTGAGTGGTTTTTAGTCCATCAACGCCCGCACTGCCTTTATTGACTTCTACTTGACATAGTGCCTTTTGGAGATTGTAAGGATGTGTTACTTGTGCAATCATACTTGGTGTTTTAATCTGAATTTATTTCAGATTCTTGTTTAACCTGTTCCGCTTTTCCAGGGCTATAGCTTGCGCTATTCCGATGAAAATTAAGAACCACTTGCGTTGGGTCCTTCCTTGTTTATGAGTCCTCTACCATTTCTATTGGTAACTCGTTGCCCCAAGTACTATGACTTCTGCTGACTTCTCCACCTAACCACTCGTGGTTGTGAAGACCTCCCTCGGTAAGCACTTCCTCTTTCCGTCTATCCCCGACGCATCTACTAACTAAACCTGTTGTCTAAAGGCTTTGCATTGCTGTGCATGCTTACCCAATTTAGCTAGCCTCTTATGCGCTTTGTGTTCCTCGGTACAGACTTTTGCCGTTTGGTTTCCTTCACTGCATGGGTCGCCCCAAACCAGCTTACCACATGCTAATCGGCTCAATATAAATGCAACAACTTGCCGATAAGGGACTTGAACCCTATAGATAAAATTCCTACTTTTGAGGAATTGGAAGTGCATGCAAGGCACACACAGCCATTTTGAGCTAGCTGGAATTTAGTGGAATTATCGTTTCGCATCAAGTTTTATTTATTCCGAAAATTGAGCGGTTACGAACTTACAGCCATCTCAAAGTGGCATAACGTTAGGCACAAGCTGTGAGAACAATCACCAATGAAAATAATCTTAGAAAGAAATCTCGACTTCATGCAAATTCTAGTTGTATTTTAACGTATGACAAAGAAACATCGTTAAATATTGGATTAACAAAATCTATTGTATTAGTTTCAGTGAAATATATTGTAACTAATTAACCAGCCCTATGACGTGTCTGGTGCTACAATAATTTTACACAAAAGTGAATAGACGCGGCTTCTCGGTCTGTTCTTTACATTTATATATGCAATTAGGGTAATTTTCTAAACCAAGCATATTCTTTACGTTTGGTATTTTTTTGCTTCAATTAGTAGCATTCTTATTCTATTTATCCTTGAAGAAATGAAAAATAAAAATAACTAAATTTCAGGTTTAGCTAAAATATAACGTCAAAAATTCATTCTAAAAACAGACGAAAATTAAGAACAAAAGTGGCTGGCCAAAATAGACATACAATCCTACGCCTACTTTCTCTTTGGTTTTGAACACCCTAACAAATAAGAAAAAACCACTTGTTAATTCAATTTAATTAACTAACTTTCATGTACTTATCCTGAATTATTAATTTTAGATAATGAGGGAAATACTATTTAATTTTTATACCATACGACTATGAAAATTTCTTTAGAAAAAAAAATAATTATTGGATTTATCATCAATCTATTCGTTGTTTTTGCTATAGCTGGGATTTTTATTTTAAGGATTGACAAAAAGAGAAACCAAGCTTTGGATACTTCATTGAATTGGATCGAAATTGCATTGATTATTCTTTCTGTTATTTTGCTAACCGTTGTTTACTTTATTATTCGGGCTCAACTTCGGGCTAAAAATATTTCTCAAGAATTACTTTTAGAAAACAAACAACTACTGCAGTCAATCCTTGACAACACTTCAAGTCCTATGTTTATAAAAAAAATAAATGGAGAATACCTGTTGATCAATAAAGAATTTGAATCCTTGTTTAAAATCTCAAATCTGGAAATTATAGGTAAAACGGACCATGATTTTCTGGCACCAAGTACAGCAGATGCGTATCGAAATTCGGATTTTGAAGTTGTCAAAGCGTTGAAAGAATTAAAAACCGAAGAAACAATTCTACAGGCTGATGGCATGCATACCTACATTGCTGTAAAATTTCCTATTTATGATGCCGCTAAAAGAATTTATGCCATTGGCGGAATTTTTACTGATATCTCCGAAAGAAAGAAACTGGAAGAGTCCTCTAAAGCTGCTGATAAATTCTTTATGATGTCAGTAGATATGATGATTATCTCATCAATGGAAAAATTTGTAAAAGTAAATCCGGCCGTTAGTACCATTTTAGGATATTCAGAGGAAGAATTATTGAGCAAAAACTTCTTGGAATTTACGCATCCCGATGATATAGAAATCACTAAAAAAGAAGTGCAAAAACTTCAGACCGGAGCTGCGTCTATTAAATTTGAAAACCGATACATTTGTAAAGATGGATCAATCAAGTGGCTGGTATGGTCCGTATTCCCCGATGTAAAAAGCGGCTTATTATATGCCGTAGCAAGTGATATAACAGATAAAAAAGAGATTGAAAACGCTTTAAATGTTGCCAATACATTTTTTTACATGTCATTTGATATGTTTGTAGTGATTAAAGACGAGAATTTTGTCAAAGTCAATCCTGCATTTACCCGAATTTTAGGATATGATCAGCAAGAAATAATAAACAAACCTTTTTTAAGTTTCATACACCCTGAGGACGCAGCAATTTTTATGGATGGCGTCAAAAAATTAAAAATCAGCGATTCTGTGGTTACCCATAGAGTTCGGGAACGCTTGAAAGACGGCTCCTATAAATGGTTTGACTGGACTAGCACAATCGATATTCAAACTGGAATTATATATGCTGTTGCACGCGATGTATCCGAATTGATTGCAAATGAAGAATCGTTGAAAATAGCAAATATGTTTTTTGACATGGCTTTCGATATTTTAACAGTGGCCAAAGAGGAACATTTCATTAAAATAAATCCCGCTTTTACAAAAACGCTTGGTTATAATCAGGACGATATGGACCGCATTAAATTCATAGATTTAATTCACCCTGATGACAAACAAACAGCTGGCGAAATATTGCAAAGACATTTAAAAGGAGAATCCGTTGTCAATTTCAGAACACGATTTGTATGCAAAGACGGTTCTTATAAATGGCTCGATTGGAATAGTAATATTGATGTGAAAAACGGGGTATTTTATTCCGTTGCCCGAAATGTTACGGAGCTGGTGGAGTTAGAAAACGAACAACAAACAGCCATAGACAATCTCTATGAAAATGAGGAAAAATTACGGTTAATAGTCGAAAATATCAGCGAAGGGATTATTGTGGCAAATGCCGATAAAAAGATAATTATGGCTAATAATATGGCCAACGAGATCTTTGGAATCGAAGAAGACGACAAAATTTCAACAAATTTAAGCAATCATTTCGAGCTATATTTTCCGGATGAAAAAACCATTTTTCCGTCACAAAATTTACCTATGGAACGTGCTCTAAGCGGAGAAGTCACAACTGATGTCGAAATCATTCTTTGGAATCCAGTAGCTCAGGAAAAGAAAAGAGTGCTGATAAGCGGCAGGCCTTTAGTCGATCAAAATAACAATGTGGTCGCAGCGGTTGTAACTATAAAGGATATTAGCAAATACAAACAAATGGAAGAAGACTTGAAGGAAACAGAATCCAAATACCGACAACTTATTGGCTATAGAAAAGGGGGCGGTGATCCGATGATTTAAAATTAAATCTTAAAAATTGTTATAATTTCCTTTTCAAATTCTCTTTCACATCATCCACCCATTCCTTTTTTAGAATACTTAAAATAATACTGTCCCTCCGAGCGTCACTTCCTAAGGTTGGCATGTGATTGCGCAATATACCTTCCACTTTGCAACCTATGCTTTTCATGGCTGCAATACTTCGCTCATTATTATTGTCAGCACGAAATTCAACCCGTTCCATTCCAAGCGTTTCAAATGCATATTCTAAAAGTAAATATTTACAATGCTTGTTCAGTCCTGTTCCCCGAAACGCTTTTCCGTACCATGTGTAGCCCAATTGCAGCGTTTTGAATTCTAAATTAATATCGTAAAAACGAGTACTTCCAGCATATTCTCCTGATTTTTTATCGAAAACTATAAAGGGAAATTCTTTTCGGTTTTCTCTTGCTTTTAGCGCAATCTGAATGTATTTTTCCAGATTTTCTCTGCCATTGGCACGCACCAAAGAATACTCCCAGGTTTCTGGCTCATTAAGGGAAATTTCCAATAAATTTTCGAAATCTGATTCCTCTAACGGCCGTAATAAAACAGTTTCGTCCTCCAGAACTATGGGGTGAAAAAAGTTAAAATCCATGTTGGTATTCAATTTAGAGTGTAGCAATAAAGACTTCAAATATAAACCATAAACCAATAGTTCTAAAAAAAATTGCTGCTACATTCCTAATCTAGCAAATATGTTGTTTAATGATTAAGAGCCTTTACCCCAAAAATCCAACTTAACACTTGCTAATGCTATAGTATTTTATTTTTTCTTACTTTTAGTGTCTAAAGCAAAAATGATCTTTGCTGTGAAAAATAACGTTGAACCTAAATTCAAAAAATGAAACCAATCCAGTTATTAATGTGCTATTTGGTGCTTTTTAGCACTTTTTCATCTCACTCCCAAAATCAAAAATCAAAAGAATTCAAAGTAGCATTTGAAAAATTTACCTTAGAAAACGGATTACAAGTTATCTTGCATATTGACCGCTCAGATCCTGTTGTAGCTGTTGCTTTAACGAGTCACGTAGGATCCGCCAGAGAAAAAGCAGGCCGCACGGGATTTGCACATTTGTTTGAACATTTACTTTTCTTGGAATCGGAAAATTTAGGAAAAGGAGGGCTTGATAAAATGAGTGCTCGTATTGGTGGAGCTGGTGCCAATGGTTCAACGAGTAGGGATCGCACTAATTATTTTCAGACCGTTCCAAAAGATGCATTAGAAAAAATGATTTGGGCCGAAGCAGATAAACTAGGTTATTTCATCAACACGGTCACAGAACCGGTTTTAGCGAAAGAAAAACAAGTCGTTAAAAATGAAAAAAGACAGAGTTATGACAATCGACCTTACGGACACAATTTTTCTGTAATCTCTAAAAATTTATATCCGGCAACGCATCCGTACAACTGGGAAGTTATTGGTTCCTTGGAAGATTTACAAAATGCCACACTAGAAGATGTAAAAAGTTTTTACAACCGCTGGTATGTACCTAATAATGTTACCCTGACAATTGCCGGTGATTTCGATGTTAAACAAACTAAAGCTTGGGTCGAAAAATATTTTGGAGAAATAAAACGTGGGGAAGCCATTCCTAAAATGGAAAAACAGTCTGTGATATTGACGGAAACTAAAAAACTATATTACGAGGATAATTTTGCCAAATTGCCGCAACTCACGCTAACTTGGCCGTCAGTTTATGAATACCATCCTGACAGTTATGCCTTAGAAGTTTTGGCTAGTTATCTTTCCAAAGGTAAAAAAGCGCCTTTGTACAAAACTTTAGTGGAAGACAAAAAAGTAACGGATGCCGCTGACGTTTTCCAATACAATTCAGAAATTGCGGGTCAATACATGCTAAGTGTTACTGCATTTGAAAAAACAAATTTGAATGACGTAATGAACGGCGTAAACGAAGCTTTTAAAAACTTTGAAGCCGAAGGAATTTCGCAACAGGATTTAAATCGAATTAAAGCCGGACAAGAGACTGCTTTTTACACAAATTTATCCAGTGTTTTAGGAAAAGGATTTCAACTGGCACAATATGAAATTTTTGCAGGAACTCCGGATTATATCAATCAAGATGTAAAAAATATTCTTGCCGTAACTACCAAAGATGTAATGCGTGTGTATCAAAAATACATCAAAGGAAAACATTTTGTAGCCACCAGTTTTGTTCCAAAAGGAGAAGCAAATTTAATCTTGGAGGGTTCACAATTAGCAGCCGTTGTGGAGGAAAAAATCATTGAAGGTAAAGAAGATTCGTTTGATGCCAGCATTGTTGCAGCGTATGAAAAAACGCCTTCTAAATTTGACCGAAGCGTTGAACCAGATTATGGAGAAAGCCCCGATGTTAAATTACCTACCGTTTGGAAAAGCAAGTTGTCATCTGGTTTAAACGTTTTAGGAATTGAAAACCACGAAGTGCCGCTTGTTCAATTTCAACTGCAAATAAAAGGCGGAATGTTGCTTGAAGAAGCAAATAAAATAGGAGTTTCGAATATGCTGGCAGAATTGATGACAAAAGGAACTAAAAACAAAACTCCGGAGCAACTGGAGAATGCGATTGAAAGTTTAGGAGCTACAATTAGAGCCTATGCAAGTGATGAATCTATATTTGTTTCAGGAAATACCTTAGCTAAGAATTACAATGCAACTATGGCATTAGTTCAGGAAATAATTTTACAACCACGTTGGGACACCAAGGAATTTGATTTAATTAAACAAAGTACGTTAAGCCAAATTCTACAGCAAAAAGCGGATCCAAACAGTATTGCCAGAAATGAATTCAAAAAATTAATTTATGGAAACGAATCTATTTTATCCAACAACCGCATTGGTACCGAAAATGCTGTAAACAGTATTAATATTGATGATTTGAAAAATTATTACGCTAAAAATTCAGCTCCATCAATTACTAATTTTCAAATTGTGGGTGCTATTTCAAAAACGGAGATTACCAATTCATTAACGGCTTTAAATAAAAACTGGGAAGCTAAAAAAGTTACGGTTCCTAAACCAATAACTACAAATACGGTAGCGTCCTCAAAAATTTATTTTTATGATGTTCCGGGTGCAAAACAATCGGTAATCCGAATTGGATATCCTGCTCTTGCAGCTACGGATACTGATTTTTATCCTGTTCAAATCATGAATTACCGTTTGGGTGGTGGCAGTTTTGCTTCACAATTGACGCAACAATTACGGGAAGGAAAAGGATATACGTATGGTATCAATTCATCCTTCAATGGTTCTGTAAACAAAGGTCCATTTACTGTTGCAAGTGGTGTACGTTCGAATGTAACGTTTGAATCCGTTAGTTTAATAAAAGAAATTGTATCTCAATATGGAAAAAATTTCAACGAGAATGATCTTGAAGTGACAAAAGGATATTTAATAAAAAGTAATGCCAGAGCATTTGAAACTTTATCTTCTAAACTGGAAATGCTCTACGATATCAGCAACTACAATTATGCTGATGATTATGCGAAACAACAGGAAAACATTGTAAAAAATAGCACTATTGACGCGATAAAAAAACTTTCAGAAAAGTATTTGAATGCTGATAAAATGATCTATTTAGTGGTAGGTGATGCTGAAACGCAATTGAAAAAGTTGGAACAAATTGGTTTTGGAGAACCAATTCTTCTCAATAAACCAGCGGTAAAATAAGTTGATTTTAAACTAATTTGGGTTAAACATCACTGATTGTTTTAGCCCAGATCGAAGTGAAAATAACGACTGAAAAAAAAATAATTTTTCTTATCCTGAAAGAGCGACAAACGGAAGTTCCTTTCAGGATTTAGAAAAATATTTTTTTTAAGGGAGTCAATTCAGCGCTGTCCCGAAGCTTCGGGATAGCTCCTGGAAATTTTATTCATTCATTTCGTCATATCGCTCCGGAACTTGCGGATCATATAGCGGGCATTTAAATTCATCCATTATATTCACTAAAGAATCCATTGTTTTTCCTTCAGTGCCATAACAATCAATTTTTATACTTTGTGGCGTCGTTCTGATATGAAAAGCACCTACACCATTGTTATTTTTCCAACTTTTCTCGTCTACTTTTTCCCATTTGGAAAATACCGAAGCGATTCGATTTAAGATAACTTGAACAGGAAGTTCTTCAAGGCCTTCAATTTCAGCTTGTTCTTCAGTAATAGTTTCATAAACTAAGTGATGGTTGAGATAAATTCCCTCAAGATATTTCCAAAAAACCAATTCGTACATAAATAAAAAATTAAAAGATTAAAGAATTGAAAGATTGAAAAATGGACTTCAATTGAAGTTTTTTAATATTCAAAAGTTCCATATTCACTGGCAATAGTCAGTTTTTTTGCAGTAGCAGCTTCTACTCTACCTACAATTTGTGCATCAACATTAAATGATTTAGAAATCGCAATAATGTCTTGTGCAACTGCTTCCGGAACATAAATTTCCATACGGTGACCGCAATTGAACACTTGGTACATTTCTTTCCAATCCGTTTTAGATTGTTCCTGAATTAACTGGAATAATGGCGGAACTGGAAATAAATTGTCTTTTATAATATGTAAATTTTCTACGAAATGTAAAATTTTAGTTTGCGCTCCTCCACTGCAATGCACCATTCCGTGAATTTCATTGGAAGAATATTGGTCTAAAATTTTCTTGATGATTGGCGCATAGGTTCTGGTTGGCGAAAGCACTAATTGACCGGCATCGATTGGTGAATTTTCAACGGCGTCTGTCAATTTTACTTGTCCGGAATAGATTAATTCCTCAGGAACTGCAGCATCAAAACTCTCCGGATATTTGGTCGCCAAATACTTCCCGAAAACATCATGGCGCGCCGATGTTAATCCGTTACTTCCCATTCCGCCATTATAGCTTTTCTCGTAAGTGGCCTGACCAAAAGAAGCCAATCCTACAATTACGTCACCTGCTTTAATATTGGCATTATCTATAACTTTAGAACGTTTCATTCGAGCCGTAACAGTTGAATCTACAATTATTGTTCGAACAATATCGCCTACATCTGCCGTTTCTCCACCAGTTGAATGTATGGTTACGCCAAAAGAATCCAGTTCTTTAATAAGTTCTTCAGTTCCATTGATAATTGCTGAAATCACTTCAGCGGTAATCAAATTTTTATTTCTTCCAATGGTAGATGAAAGCAGAATATTATCAGTTGCTCCTACGCACAATAAATCATCAATATTCATGATTAAAGCATCTTGAGCAATACCTTTCCAAACGGAAATATCTCCTGTTTCTTTCCAATACATGTAAGCCAAAGAGGATTTAGTTCCGGCTCCGTCAGCATGCATAATCAGACAATAGTCATCATCTTGGGTTAAATAATCCGGGACAATTTTGCAGAAAGCTTGTGGAAACAATCCTTTATCAATGTTTTTTATGGCATTATGAACATCTTCTTTGGATGCCGAAACACCGCGTAGCGCATATCTTTTTGAAGTATCTGAACTCATGTAGTATAGTTGTGAAGCCTGCTTTATGGCAGGTAGTTGTGTGGCAAAGGTAATTATTTTTTTGGGTTTTGCCTATCGAGTCATAAGAAGTGTTTCGTGATAAATCTGTCCTACAAAGAAAATTTATGCACACATTACGTTTAGTATCTAAGAGAGGAATATCTTAAAATGCATGTCAAAAAAAATGTCTATCCGAAACAGATAGACATTTTCACAAAAAAGATGAAGTATTACTTCCACTCAGGCATAGAGCCGCCGGTAAATAAAGTGGTACGGGAATCAACGTCACTGATACTGGCTTTTTGAATATTTTTTATAGAAATTCCATCATTAGAAGTATTTGTAAAAATTACGTCTGCTTCATTAGGAGAAAATTTGACATCCAAATCATTGTAACCATCTGGCTTTTTAGTATCTAATTCGGTTGAAGTGTTAGTGATACGATTGTAGATAAAAATTCGAGAATCTAGTCTTCTGTAATTTGAACTTTGATAACCTGAAATATCCCTCGTATAAACAATTTTTTGATTATCTACAGAAATATTTAATCCACTAACCGCACCGTTTAAACCAGAAAGCACTTCATAAAGAACAGCTCCCGCGTTATCTATAACATAGATCTCTGCATTATATCCAGATAAATCATTTACTTTCAATACGATTTGAGTTCCATCCTGACTCCAGTCACATTCAGATATAAACTTACCATATGGTGTTTTAAATAATTCTATCAATCCTCCTCCATTTGCATCAATTCGGTAAAGTTTGTCAAAATTCGGATAAATCAATTGACTTCCATTGGTACTCCAGCAGTAATTAATGTGTTCCATATTAAATCCGGCTATGGGAATGGAATTCGTAACTTTAAAAACATTTGAACCATCTGGATCCATTGTATAAATTTGATTTTGAGACCCGTCGGAACTAATATAGGCAATTTTATTTATTTGCAAATTTTTTCTCGGTCTAAAACTATTCACCTCAGAAGAAGATAATTGCAACTCATTTCCAGCTTCGTCAGCGGTGTAAATAACATTATTACTATTTACTTTTTTAATGTACAAAAACCTAGGATTTGGAAATGCCAAAGTAGTGAAAGTATTTGTCACACTATTTGACGGACTATTTATACCATCTGAAGAGGAAACTTGCCAATAATACTTTGTACTATAACTCAAACCTGATATTTCAAACGTAGTAGTTTTTATATCCTTATAGGTAGTTATAACATCAGTAGTACCATTTTTAAGAGTTACGGTATACGTTAACGGATCAGACTCTTTATCAGTAGCGGTCCAAGTTAAATTCAGTTTTAAGCTTTGACTTTTCGCATTATCTACAGGTGCTGTTAATAAAGGAATTTCTGGAGGCTTATTATTTGCTGTAGAAACATCCAATTCGAATATTATTTGTATTGTTGTATTTTTAACCACAGTAGCGGGTTCAAATTTGGTAATATATCCTTCTTTTTGTGCTTGAAAAGAATATTTCCCTACCAAGACTTCATCAAAAACAAAATAACCATCTTTATCCGTGAAAAATGTATTCGTAGTGGGACTCGTCGATATTCTTGCGTTTTCTATTGGTTCAAAAGTTTCTGAATTTACTACCCTTCCTTTTACCATTCCTATACCACTATCATCAATTTGTTCTTCGGTGCAAGAAACCAAGAGAATAAAACAAAGTACTATTTTTATTCCTATTTTTTTCATCTTTAGATTGTATTATTTTTATTAGACAAATGGTCAATCAATAACAGTAAAAATCTTGATTTCAATCCTATTATTTTTTTGTTTTAATTTTTGATTTATGTGGAAAATAATAGGTTATTCCAGCTCCAAAACGCCAATAATAATCATCTCTTTTACCACTCACTATATAGTCTATATTATCAGAAAAATTTAAATTATGCTCCCCATATAATTTGAATCCAAAATTATTGGTTATTAAGTATTCTAAACCTGCCCCATACTGAATTTTAGCGTGGAAATTTTTATAATCTGAATTGAAAGCTGTTCCCGTTCCTACAAAAAAGTAGGGTGTCAAAGCATCGTATGGAAGTGCTAAATATTCTAAATTTAAATCTAATGAAGTATACCCCACATCCAATTTGTTTTTATTTCCAAGTGTAAATACATTGGTAGAGGCACTAATATTAAAATTTGGGGTCACAAAAAATTTGAAAGTTCCTCTTAACATTGGCTTGGCTACCGGGTCGGGATAATCTCCTGCCATATAGGTTGCTCCCCCAACTAATTCTACACCAAATCTACCGCGCTTTTCATTTTGATTTCTGCCATAAAGCAAGGCTAAATCAGCTTCATCTTTTTCTTTGGTATAAGAATCTAAAAAGTTTTTGACTTGAATATTTGTAGCATTTACTTCCCAAAGATTATCTTTAATTCCATCAACAATTAATCCTTCTACGGCTTTTTCTATTGCTTCTGTAACTGCCAGCTGTATCGGTTCATTTCTGGTAAATCCTGTTTCTACTTCAAGAAGCCTTCTTATGTTAACGTATTTGAATAAATTAGCATCAACACTTTGAGATAAAATTGTTTTGGAAACATAAACGGTATTTAAAATTTTCCCATTTGATGTAGATACTAATCTGAGATAAATTGAAATTCTGTCTTGTCTGTACCGTGTTGAGGCTCCTGTTCCAAAATATCTGGCGCCAAATCCTCCTGTTATGATATTAGAATCATACGATATTATACCTCCTTCCAATAAAACTCCGGCAAACAATAGAGGGGTTAATTGCGATTCATTCGTATTTGAGCTTGCTGCATATTCTTGACGTGTGGACCGTATAATATTTCTTTCATTCAAAAGGTTTCCCAGATTTTCTCTTTCAATAGGGACAAACCATTTTGAATCCCCCAAAGCCTTAATCAGTATTGATGTTGCGCCTTGAGTAACAGCAGTGCTAAATGTACTCCCCTGTTCTATGGCTTTGTATTGTCCCGTTTGATCTTTAAATTTATAAACGCCAACAACTACAGGTTCCTTTGGTTTAGGCAATTTCAACAATGAAGAGGTTGCGGGAGTATTCTCACCATAAATTGCTTTTTCGATACCAACAGGTTGATTGAAATATGCCGCACAACTAGAAAACAAAAAAACAAGCAGAAGAATGATAGTAGGTTTTTTATTCATGGTTATATCTTAATTAACTTATTTGGGAGCAAAAAAACAGTATAATGTCACAAGTCTTAAAGTAAAGAATGAGGTGAGTCTTGAATTAATTTTTGATTATAAAAACTAGCCAAGTGTATCTTTCAAAAAAATCAATTATTCCCTGGTATAAATATTTGCGTCTGTTCTCCAGTGTCTGTATCAAGTATATCAACTACTAAACCAAGGTTTGATGGATAGATATCTACCGCTAAACTGCCAAAAACATAGGATCCTTCAGCTATACCTTTATCACCAAACTGATCTTCAAATAAGGAGTTAGAAATTTTATTTAATAACTGATTATTGAGGTTTTCTTTAAACCGTTCCAACTCCGATTTCTGTTCAAATCCTGTTCTGGAATCTTCTTTAAAATCATTTTGCGTATCAGCTGAACTCAGTAGCCATTGATAATTAAATGTGTCTCCGCCAAAAGCAGGATTCTTTGGTTTATAGACTAAATCTTGTGCATTTGAGTTATTAAAAACTCCAAAAAGCAATGCCATTAAAAGTAATGTTCTCATATTGAAATTGATTTAAATAAAACATTATTGAGAAGCGAACAAAAAGCAACCTGAAAATTAATTCCTTATTATAAGTCACTATAAAAATTTCTAATAGTCTCTTGAATAAACAATCAATACTGAGTAATAAATTTATTTTGTTTTTCAATATTCTTGAAATATTTAAAAACTTTAGCAGAAGACGTTTCCGCCATATATTTCAAAAAATCTTCATCAGGTTTTGCAATAAATTCTTCGATGACTTCGCTATCTACATATATTGAAATCTTAGTGGTTCTACCAAAGGTCAATTCTTCCTGAACAGAGATAATCTTGCTGGAATTCAATTTTAATTTTGAATACGCATTATAAAAAAGATCATAGAAATCATTCCCTAATTTAGTTTTCGTGTCATTGGATACAATACCTACCATCTCTAATCCATCTTTAGGCTTAAGAATCCCTAAATTTGTATCCTCTTCCCCAAAAACAACCCGATCTTTTCCTATTATTTTATTATCTTCATCATAAATCAACAACAATATAATAATTTGATCTTCAGTACTTTTATTAATCTGAGTTTTGGAAAGCGTGATTTTCTGTATCGGCTCAAGCGTAACGCGACCATCTTGAGCATTGCTTGATTTATTGGAATTCGATTTGTTTTTTTTAAAAACAGAAAGCTTAAATGAAATGTTTTTAAACTCTGACTTTAAATTCTCAACTGTTCCTGCAACTGACAAAGTATTTTCAATTTCTTCAATATCAATCTTTGCTTTAACTTCTTTATAAACAACCTGTGCGGTCAAAAGTTGAATATTAAAATAGAACAGCAATACCACAATTTTAATTAAAAATCTTTTCATAACTTAATGATTAAAAATATAAATTGCTCCCGAATTTCCAGTTTGGGTAATTTTCAAATCTTTGGATATTGAATTAGACCCATTATTGAATAGCGTCAAATTATTTCCTTCCTGATGTATCGCCATATTGATAGAACCCGAAGTATATAATGAAAAATCACTCACATAATTATTATTTCCATACTGAGTGACTGATTGCGTCAATTCATACGCATTTTTGTCAACTGATACATAATTATTTGATCCGTATTGACCAATGACAATGGTAGAACTTTCATTAGGTACGCTTGCATCTGAATAATTATTAAAACCTATTTGAGAAATATGTATTAAATTAGTATTCGTAAGAAACTGAATATTTGATGACTGTTGAGCTTGCCCAATTTCGTTATTCCCATTATATATTAAATCCTTACTTACTAAGAGCAATGAATTATCAGGAGAATTAAACTCTTGTGCTTTAGCAAAATAGCTCGTTAAAAACACTAGTATAAATAAAAAAATATTGAATTTTGGTTTCATGAGTCATTGATTATGAATATTAAAACTAAATATTTTTTAGAATACCTATAAACTATTCCTAAAACAATTTATCGCAGTCAAAAAAATCTATTATGCTACTTTTCATTAAAAAATATTTCAATATTTATGAAAACTAAATAATATTTAAAATAAAAAAGGCGGAATTGGTTAACCAATTCCACCTTTTAGAAAGTAATTAGTTAGATTGCATAACTAAACTCATATTTCCAGTTCCCCATTGGTTTACTGTACTTAAGTGGCTATCACCAGTTTGAATAGTCCAAGCATAATTTGCTGTCCCATATTGATTGATGTAAGAAGTATTATCCGTTCCCAATTGAGTAGTTATTGCCATGTTATATTCTCCATATTGATCAACATTGGCACTATTCCCAATACCTACTTGAAACGAAAGAGAGTTATTATCATGTCCTTCTTGCATAGTATTGGACGAATTTGCTAAACCAAACTGCAAAGTAGTTGAAGCGTTGTCTCTGCCTATTTGAGTTGTTCTAGCATAATTAAGGAAACCTGCTTGTCCTATAACAGCATCGTTTCTTCTACCATCTTGAGTGATATAGGCAGCATTACCAATTCCTAATTGACCTATGTAAGCATCATTACGACGTCCTTTTTGGTCAACATTTGCATAGTTTAAAGCTCCCCCTTGGTTGATGTCAGCTTCATTACGTCTTCCGTCTTGATCAACGACAGCTAAATTTGCAAATCCTAATTGCAAAACATCTGAATCATTTTCTAAACCAGACTGTGTAATAACAGCAGCATTTGCAATACCAAACTGATTTACTGCACTAACATTTCCTTGTGCAAAACTAACTGAGGCCACAAGCATCGCGGAGATGCTTAAAATTACTTTTTTCATAATAAATATATTTAATTGGTTGTTAATACAAATTAATATATAGGTTCAAAAAAGTGATTTGGGATCTGCTTTTTTAGGTAATAATTAATAAGAAATACATTTTTAATTAATTGCTTATTTGATTACTACATATCAAAGATATAAAAGTTTTTAAACACCTCTAACAACTAAAACACTGTTTTTTAGCCGTTTAATTATTTTTTCGATGAAGTGTAAAACTAAATCGACAAAGAGTAAAATAAACTATCGATACAGTAAGAAAAAAATTATTAAAGACACCATTGTTTTTATTAACAAAAAAAAGAGGCCATAAAGCCTCTTTTTTTTAAATATTTATCTGCACTATTATTTAGTGAATAACAATTCTCTATATTTTGTTAGAGTCCACAATTCATTATCTACCAACAACTCCAATTTATCACAGTGGTTCCTGATGATTTCAAAGTATGGCTTTACCTTATCACAATACGCTTCTGCCATTTCTTGAGCATCAGTCAATGCATTAGCACTTTTTCTGGCATCGGTCATTTCTTTTACTTTGGTATTAATACCTTCAATATGTTTAGAAATATCCTTTATAAGTATAATTTGCTCTTTTGCTATTGTTTCAAAGTCATTTCCAAAAATATCCTTCAGTCCTTTCACATTTGCAATCAAAGTATTTTGGTAACGAATTGCTGTAGGTATAACGTGATTTTTAGAAATATCGCCTAAAACTCTACCTTCAATTTGAATTTTCTTGGTATACTCTTCTAATTCGATTTCATAACGTGCTTCCACTTCAACATGGTTCATGATATTCAATTCAGAAAACAAATCTAATGATTGTTTAGAAACTCTCGCCTTCAACGCTTCAGGAGTTGTTTTGAAATTACTCAAGCCTCTTTTTTTGGCTTCAATTTCCCATTCTTCGCTATATCCGTCTCCTTCAAAAAGGATTTTTTTGGATTGTTTGATGTACTCTCTTAACACATTGAAGATTGCATCGTCTTTCTTCATGTCTTTAGAATCAATCAAAGCATCAACTTCAACTTTGAAATCTCTTAATTGCTTCGCAACTATTGCATTCAAAGTAGTCATTGCATTAGAACAGTTTGCCGTTGAACCTACTGCTCTGAATTCAAATTTATTTCCTGTAAAGGCAAATGGGGAAGTTCTGTTTCTATCCGTATTATCCAAAAGGACATCTGGAATTTTCCCTACTACATTTAATTTTAAATCTGTTTTTTCTTCCGGAGATAATTTCCCGGTAGTCACCCCTTCTAATTCAGCTAAAACTTTAGTCAATTGTCCACCGATGAATACGGATATAATTGCAGGTGGCGCTTCATTAGCTCCTAATCTGTGATCATTACTTGCAGACGCAATAGCTGCTCTCAATAATGATTCATTATCATTTACCGCTTTGATTGTATTGATGAAGAAAGTCAAAAACTGCAAATTACTCATTGGTGTTTTACTTGGACTCAATAAGTTTACTCCAGTATCAGTTGCTAACGACCAGTTGTTATGTTTTCCTGAACCATTAACTCCTTTGAAAGGTTTTTCATGGAACAAAACTTTAAAGTCATGACGTTCCGCTACTTTTTGCATCACATCCATCAACAAACAGTTGTGATCTACGGCCAAATTCGTTTCTTCAAAAATAGGCGCCAACTCAAATTGGTTTGGTGCCACTTCATTGTGACGTGTTTTTACAGGGATTCCTAACAACATACATTCTTGCTCTAAATCTCTCATGTACGTTAAAGCACGTGTTGGTATTGAACCAAAATAATGGTCATCCAATTGCTGTCCTTTGGCAGAAGTATGTCCTAACAAAGTTCTTCCTGTCATCATAAGGTCTGGACGTGAATTTGCTAAAGCGCTATCAACTAAGAAATATTCTTGTTCCCATCCTAGAGTCGCGGTAACCTTTTTTACATTTTTATCAAAATATTTACATACTTCAGTGGCCGCTTCGTCCATAACGGTCAATGCTCTCAACAAAGGCGTTTTATAATCTAAAGCTTCTCCGGTGTACGAAATAAAAACGGTTGGAATGCATAATGTTGTTCCAAAAATAAATGCTGGAGAAGTTGGATCCCAAGCGGTATACCCTCTTGCTTCAAATGTATTTCTAATTCCTCCATTTGGAAAACTGGAAGCATCTGGTTCTTGTTGCACTAATTGCGCTCCTCCAAATTTTTCTACAGGATCACTCCCATCATACGATGTTTCAAAGAAAGCATCGTGTTTTTCGGCGGTAGTTCCGGTAAGTGGCTGAAACCAGTGTGTATAATGAGTCACTCCTTTAGACAAGGCCCACTCTTTCATACCCATGGCGATATAATCCGCTAATTTTCTGTCTATTTTAGTTCCATGCTGAACAGCACCTTGCACTCCTTTAAAAGCATCCGAGGTCAAATATTGCCTCATTGCTTTGTCATTAAAGACATTTGAACCAAAAATAGTTGATTTTCTATCCGATTCCTGAAAATCTACTGGCTTTCTGCTTGAAGCTTCTCTCAAAGCTTGAAAACGTATTGTCGACATAAAAATTATTTTAATTAATTAGACCCCTATTATTTTGATGCAAATATATAGAAATTATTACTTTTATAAAGTCATGCCTCTATTTTTTATAGGCAATTGGTTTATAATTATCAGATTCTTAAAAAACACCTACAATAATCAGTACATAAATAATTTTAATAGCGATATTTTTTTTAACTCCTATTTTCAGCAAAAAAATAGCTTTGATAACACATAGAGTAAATAACTTTACAATAAAATAGTTATGAAAGTTTAAAATTCATAAAGTATCTTTGCATAACTTTAAAAATTATACTTATGATTGTCTGGATTTCATTTTTAGTAGCTGTTTTAATATTTCTTGCACTCGATTTAGGAGTTTTCAATAAAACACCTCACATTATAAGTTCAAAAGAAGCAGGCAAATGGACTGCAATATGGGTAGCATTATCTTTTATGTTTTCTGGAGTAATCTATTGGCTCTACACCACGGATTATATTGCAAATCCAGATTCTTTGAAACCTATGGATGCGTCATTAAAATTCATCACAGGCTATTTAATAGAATTATCCTTGAGTATCGATAATATTTTTGTTATCGCTATTATTTTTTCGGCCTTTAAAATACCACAAAAATACCAACATCGAGTACTGTTTTGGGGAATCCTAGGAGCTATTGTCTTTAGAGGTTTGATGATTTATTTTGGGGTTTTACTTATTAACAAATTTACATGGATGACCTATATTTTTGGAGGTTTTCTAATATATACGGCCATGAAAATGTTATTTAGTGGGGAAGATGAAAAATTTGAACCAAAAAAATCATTCATCTATAAGACTCTGAAAAAAGTCATGCCAATTTCCAATCACATCGACGGAGAGCATTTCTTTGTAAAAAGAAGACATATTACAGCGGCTACACCTCTTTTTGTAGCACTTATTGTTATTGAAGTAATGGATGTTGTATTTGCTATAGATAGTGTTCCTGCAATTTTAGCCATAACAAGCGATCCTTTTTTAGTTTTTAGTTCGAATATCTTTGCTATTTTAGGATTGCGTTCTATGTATTTCTTTCTCGCACACATGCTAGACAAATTTGCTCATTTGGAATACAGTCTTATTGCTATTTTGAGTTTTGTAGGGGTTAAAATGCTACTTCATGATTATATTAAATTACCAGAATGGGTATCACTGGCTTTTATTGCTGTTGCGCTTCTGCTTGGTATTGGAGTTTCATTACTTAAAAGTAGAGATTCCAAAGAGTAAATATTTCTTATTAATTTATTAATATTTTTAATTTAAAAATTAACAAGTTAAACATTATTTATAATTATGTTTGTATAAAAATTTTAAACAAAACATCCATGAAAAAAAAAATTACTATTATCATATTAATTCTTTTTTGGCAATTTAAATCTTACGGACAAACTATATCCATAAACTCATTAACAATCAATAATGTTTCTATAAATAGTTCAGGTCCTATAAATATTCAAGCGAATGCAACTATTGCAAATATTTCACTAAATACACAAGTAGTTTTTTCAAGCCCACAAAATAATAGTGGAACCATTAATATATACTATCAAAAAAGCAAAACATCTCCAATTTTAACAGCGAATGGTGGTAATGGTGGCTTCCTGCTTTTCCTAGGTGGTAATACTGCTTCAAGGAATTTTACCCTCACTATAAGTCCAGTAGAATTTGATCAATCTGGAGGGTACATATTTGCAGAATATAAAACTAGTAGCGGCATAGCTTACAAAAGTCAAAATATACCCATAGTTAAAACAGTACCCTTACCAAATAATCCACCAAGTCCAGTAAACCCTGATTATGCAGAACAACGCATACCATACGGAGGAATTCCTTTAATGCCATCACTTGTTAATTATTATGAATCATCCCAAGACTGGGTAGATTCTAGTACAGATAGAGTTATTTTCTCCGAACGAGATAAGGGAGTTTTATATGATAATGTTAACATTAGACAAAAAACGACTTTTCAAGATGGAAGAACACTTAAAGATCCACAAGTAATGTTCGTTAAAGTTGCTAAGTTTTTACCTAACATTAGTAGATTATCTATAAATAATTACATTATTTCAGGTGACCAATATGTTTACGATGGACAAAAACCAAAAACAATAATAGGCGAACAAGCTACTGCAAGTTACTCTAGAACTACCGTTAATTTAAATTATTATCAATGGCAAAGTCGAAAAATTTACCCATTTTGGTGGGTGAATATAGAAAACCAATTTAAATTATATGGCTGGAACGATATACCAGAAGCAACTGAAATAAATTATACACCACCTACCGCTACAATAGGAATGGGATACAGACGACTAGTATTAGAAGATCCGTCAAATAAATCAATTGACAGAAATTGTGCTTCAAGTAATATTATTAGAGTATTACCTATGAGTGATAAGACTATTACAAATAATATTTGCTGTGATCAAACTGTAACTTCAATTGCAGATCCAATCCAAGGAGAAATTTCAAGATTTGATTCATATTGGCAGAGTTCATCAGATAATATTAATTGGACTAGTATTCAGACAAGTGCAAATAAAAAAGATTATACCCCAATAAATACCTCTCGAAATACTAAACCAATATTTTACAGAAGAATAGATGTAGAATATACATCAGATACAAATTCTATATACTATATAAGTAATACTGTTAAAATAAATTACAACCCACTATCTACAACAGATCCCTCTATAAAAATTTATCCAAATCCAACAACATCAATTTTAAATATTGAGAATACTGGTAACGCTGTTACATTTTCAAACATAACTATTAACGATACGTCAGGTACCGCATTTATACCTAATAGTATTTCAACAATAAATTCAAATTTTACCAGCCTAAATGTTTCAAATTTGCCGCCAGGAATTTATTTTCTTAATATGTTTGTAAAACCCTCTTATACAACAAGAGGCTATACTTTTCAGACAACATTTGTAAAACAATAAATTTATTATAGCTAAAAAAAAGGAAATCTCACGATTTCCTTTTTTTTTGCATTTTGTTAATTAAAATTAATCTTTTGAATTTGGCTTTCATTAATTTTCAATGTCGAAATAACTGCTTCGTAATTATCTTTATCTATTGAATTAATAAGACTTGCTGGCACAATTACTATCCTAAAAGTTTGATTGTCTAAATATTGGGGCGTTAATTCCAAATCGTAACTTCCATCAACTCTAATAATAAAATCCTCTTTACTAAAATCAAAGTCATAATCTAACTCTCCTCTCGAATTAAAAATTGTTCTGGGAATTGATTGCCATATTGGAGCGTTAGAATTAGTTACACCAATCAATCTGTACATTAAAACAACATCGGAGGAATAAATATTAGACCCAATAGTAGAATTAAAGTTTCTTGAAATGAAATAACCCTCGTCCAAATTATAACCAAAATCAACATTACGAAGTTCAAATGCTTCGCTGATTGTGTCATTGTCCACATCATCATATACTTCCGTTACTTCACAACTTTGTAGTGCCATCATCCCGATGAAAACTAAAAATAAGGTAATTTTTTTCATTCGTTATCGTTTTATAATTTATATTGAAAAATACTATTCATGAATTGTGCCAAAGTTTATTTTAAAATATAATGTAATTTTGAATTATGGAAAAAGAACTTAAATTATACATGATAATGCTAGGCTGCGTACCAAAAGGACGGTTTACGGAACAGCATGATATTTTTTTTGGAATTGGAACTTCCTTGAAAGATTTGATCCCACAGATGAAATCGTTTTGGCCTGAAGCCAAAGGGCAACTTCATATTGATGCCTGGCGAGAGGTTTCTTCAGTAGACAATTTTTCGATCAAAATTATTGCAAAAGATACAGCTCTAACTTCTTCTTCGGATAATTTATTTTTCATCAACTTGGGCGGTTATAAAGAAAATGAATTTGAAGAATACCACTACAAAATCCTAACTATTGCCAAAAATTTAGGATTGGCTTCCAAAAAAGCAAGAAAAAGCACTTTCTATAAACATTTCGGTTTCAAGGACGCCCCATCTCATATAGATGATAAATACGGAATCGATGTGGATGATATACATAATGTAGCCGATGTTTTAGACAAGCAATTTAAAGCGCAACATGCTCTTTTAATAACCAAATCTGAAACTGATTTACAAGAGGATGAATTGCATATTGGGTACTTGAAAATTAATAAAATAAAATAACGAAAAAGACCTTTCATCGCTGAAAGGCCTTTTATAAATATTGCAATCAAATCTAGCCCGAAAACGGGTTAAGATGTTCACACTCTTTTTGCGATGCAAAAAGCGGTTCTCTGCTTACATATTTCTTCTATACTGTCCTCCTACTTCAAATAATGCAGAAGTAATTTGTCCCAAAGAACAAACCTTAGTTGCTTCCATTAAATGTTCGAATAAATTTTCGTTTTTAATGGCCGCTTCCTGAAGCGTATTTAAATGCTCATTTACCAAATCTTGATTCGATTGATGTAAATGGTTCAACATATCAATTTGGTATTGTTTTTCTTCTTCCGTAGCGCGAATTACTTCAGCTGGAATCACCGTTGGAGAACCTTTAGAACTCAAGAACGTATTCACTCCAATAATTGGGAATTCACCTGTATGTTTCAAGGTTTCATAATACAAACTTTCTTCCTGAATTTTAGAGCGTTGGTACATCGTTTCCATAGCACCAAGCACTCCGCCACGTTCTGTAATTCTGTCGAATTCCAATAAAACTGCTGCTTCCACTAAATCCGTTAGTTCTTCTATAATGAAAGCACCTTGAATTGGATTTTCGTTTTTGGCTAAACCTAATTCTTTATTAATAATCAACTGAATTGCCATCGCACGACGCACTGATTCTTCCGTAGGCGTGGTGATTGCTTCGTCATACGCATTGGTATGCAACGAATTACAGTTGTCATAAATCGCATACAAAGCTTGCAAAGTCGTACGAATATCATTGAAATCAATTTCCTGTGCATGCAAAGAACGTCCCGAAGTCTGAATGTGGTATTTCAACATTTGCGCACGTTCGTTGGCTCCGTATTTGTTTTTCATGGCTTTCGCCCAAATTTTACGCGCTACACGACCAATAACGGCATATTCAGGATCTACTCCATTCGAAAAGAAGAACGATAAGTTGGGTCCAAAATCGTTGATATTCATACCACGACTCAAATAATATTCCACATATGTGAAACCATTTGATAGTGTGAAAGCCAATTGTGTGATTGGATTCGCTCCCGCTTCAGCAATGTGATATCCTGAGATAGAAACCGAATAGAAATTTCTAACATTCTTAGTAATAAAATATTCCTGTACATCACCCATCAATCGCAACGCAAATTCAGTAGAGAAAATACAAGTATTTTGTGCTTGGTCTTCTTTCAAAATATCCGCCTGAACCGTTCCACGAACTTGAGACAACGTTCTTGCTTTAATTTCGTTATAAACATCCAAAGGCAAAACCTGATCTCCTGTAACGCCTAAAAGCATCAAACCTAAACCGTTATTCCCTTCCGGTAAATCTCCTTGATAATGGGGTCTTTCGACTCCTTTTGCTGCATATATTTTGTTGATTTTTGCTTCAACTTCTTTTTCAAGACCATTTTCTTTGATGTAAAACTCACATTGTTGGTCAATCGCCGCATTCATGAAAAAGCCTAACAACATAGGTGCCGGTCCATTAATCGTCATACTCACCGAAGTCATCGCATGAACCAAATCGAAACCAGAATATAATTTTTTGGCATCATCCAAACAGCAAATAGAAACTCCGGCATTCCCGATTTTTCCATAAATATCAGGACGTACATGTGGATCGTTTCCGTATAAAGTTACACTGTCAAAAGCAGTTGACAATCGTTTTGCAGGCAAACCTGCGCTTACATAATGAAAACGTTTGTTGGTTCTTTCCGGTCCGCCTTCTCCGGCAAACATACGAGAAGGATCTTCTCCTTCGCGTTTGAAAGGATACAATCCTGCCGTAAAAGGAAATTCTCCAGGAACATTTTCCTGCAAACACCAACGTAAAATATCACCCCAAGCTTTGTACTTTGGCAATGCAATTTTCGGGATTTGAGAATGTGAAAGCGACTCCGTATGCGTAGCCATTTTGATTTCCCTGTCACGAACTTTGAACGTATAAACTGGATTTTTGTACTTGTTTACTTTTTCGTCCCAAGTCAAAATAATTTCCCAATTGTACGGATCCAAATCCATTTTTACTTTATCGAATTGATTCAGTAAAAGATTCAAAAATATTTTATCCTCGGCAGCACCCGATTTCTCCAATTCTATAGCTGTTGGCAAAACAGAATCATCATTGATTCCTGCTTTGTTTATTTCAGGTATTTTCTTGGCTACGGTTTCAATCGTTTTGAAAATTCCGTATAATTTCTGGGCAACTTGTTCTTGACTTACAGCCGTAACATCATATTTACGGTTGCTTTCGGCAATTTCAGATAAATAACGCGTTCTGTGAGGCGGAATGACGAAGATTTTTTCGCTCATTTCACGCGTGATTTGAAACGTTGATTTCAAATCAGAATTTGTTTTTTCATGGACTTTATCCATAATCGCTTTGTACAGCGTATTCATTCCTGGATCGTTGAACTGCGAAGCAATGGTCCCGAAAACTGGAAGTGTATCTAAATTTGCATCCCACAGATTATGGTTGCGTTGGTATTGTTTTTTCACATCTCTCAATGCATCAAGAGAACCGCGTTTGTCAAATTTGTTTATCGCTACCAAGTCAGCAAAATCAAGCATGTCGATTTTTTCCAATTGGGTTGCTGCACCAAATTCTGGTGTCATAACGTATAAAGAAACATCAGAGTGATCCATGATTTCCGTATCAGATTGCCCGATTCCGGAAGTCTCCAAGATGATGATATCATAATTTGCCGCTTTAATCACTTGGATTGCATCAGCAACATATTTAGACAAAGCCAAATTCGATTGACGTGTAGCCAATGAACGCATGTAAACACGAGGATTATTGATGGCATTCATTCGGATTCTATCTCCTAATAATGCACCACCCGTTTTACGTTTGGATGGATCTACAGAAATTAATCCGATTGTTTTTTCCGGAAAATCAATTAGAAAACGACGCACTAATTCATCTACCAATGATGATTTTCCTGCTCCGCCCGTTCCTGTAATTCCAAGAACCGGAATCGTACTATTTTCATTCTTTTTTTGGATGGCTTCCAAAGTTTTGGCCGCTACATCAGGAAAATTTTCTGCAGACGAGATGATTCTTGCAATTGCTTTTGGATTTTTTTCTTCCAAATGATTGATTTCATCCGTCAGTTTATCGCCAACCGGATAATCGGATTGTTGTACTAAATCATTGATCATCCCTTGTAATCCCATAGCACGACCGTCATCTGGAGCGTAAATTCTGGTGATTCCGTAAGCTTGTAATTCGGCAATTTCTGAAGGTAGGATTACACCTCCGCCACCACCAAATATCTTGATTTGGCCCGCTCCTTTTTCCTGAAGCAAGTCATACATGTATTTAAAATATTCGTTATGTCCACCTTGATAGGAAGTTATCGCAATGGCATTCGCATCTTCTTGAATCGCGGTGTTGACCACTTCTTCGACACTGCGGTCGTGACCTAAATGAATCACCTCAACACCTGTAGATTGAATAATCCTACGCATGATATTGATTGCCGCATCGTGACCGTCAAAAAGAGCTGCAGCGGTTACAATTCTTACTTTATTGTTAGGGATATATGGTTTTTGTTGTTCCATTTTATGAATATGATAATTTAAGCCTGCAATTTACAATTTTATTTTAAAAATTATTTGATGTTGCTGCTCGTTGTTAATAAATAAGGAAGAATTTTGTTATTTAGCCCCGATTGCAGCGGCATCTCCCGATTTAGAAAAACAAGGCTTTTTTGTAGCCGTAGTTTTTATTTATCGGGAATACAGCGGAAAGCGGGACAAATCGTCATTAATACTACTAAATTTTGTGCTCCTAAAGAATAGTTGGCTTTGTTTTTGAATAAGTAGTATTTTTACAAATGCCGGATGGCGAATTAATTAATAAACAATTTACGATGAAGAAAATTTTAATTGTAGCGGTAGCAATTTCGCTTTCCAGTTGTGCTGAAATGCAACAAGTTATGAATCAATTTCCACAAACGCAAGGAATTGGCGGCGTTGATATTGCAGGTGGATTGAAGGAAGCGTTGAATAATGGGATTTCAAAACAGGTAACCAAACTAACAGCTACCGATGGTTTTTATAGAAATGAAGCCGTAAAAATTTTACTGCCGGAAGAATTGAGAAAAGTAGACGCGGGTTTGAGAAGAATTGGATTGAGTTCTTTGGCTGACGAAGGTTTGAAAGTATTGAATCGTGCTGCTGAAGACGCGGTAAAGGAAGCGACGCCAATATTTGTTGACGCCGTTAGAAACATGACTTTTATGGATGCCAAAACGATTTTGATGGGCAATGAAAGTTCGGCGACGAATTATCTACAAAACAGCACTTCGACGGCTTTGTACGGAAAATTCAATCCGGTGATTAAAAATTCGTTTACTAAAGTAGGTGCCGATAAAGTTTGGACCAACATTATTACAAAATACAACAGCATTCCTCTTGTAAATAAAGTGAATCCTGATTTGACAGATTATGTTACAAACCAAGCACTGAACGGCGTTTTCAAAATGGTTGCCGTTGAAGAGAAAAACATCCGAACGAATCTGAGTGCCAGAACTTCTGTTTTGTTGCAGAAAGTTTTTGCAATGCAGGATAACAAATAGATTGAAATTGGGCTGTTTTTTTCAAACATAAAACAGCCAAATTCAACTTTTTTATAAGTACAAATACATCTAGTTTTGAAAAATACTATTCATTACTAAGAACAAAACTGAAAACAGAACGCTAATGCAAAAAATTACAATCCTAATCCATTGCAAAGATCAAAAAGCAATTATTGCCTCCGTTACGAATTATATTTCGTCCATTGATGGCAATATTATTTATTTAGATCAACATGTTGATGCTGATGAAAATGTATTTTTCATGCGTTTAGAATGTGAATTCAGTGCCAAAAATTGGAATACTGAAGCTATTAAAACTGATTTCCAAGCTAAGTTGGCTGCTCCGTTCAACATGTCGTGGGAAATGTATACTCAAGACGAAAAACCAAGAATGGCTTTGTTTGTTTCTAAATACGACCATTGTTTGTATGATATTTTAGGACGTTACAGCGCTGGTGAATTGCCTCTTGAAATTCCTTTAATCATCAGTAATCATGAGGATTTGAAGTGCGTGGCAGAACGTTTTTCTATACCGTTTCATTATGTTCCTTTCACGAAAGATATAAAAGCGGAAGGCGAACAAAAGCAGTTGGATTTACTGAAGCAATACAATATTGACTTTATTGTTTTGGCGCGCTACATGCAAATTATCACACCCAATTTGATTGCACAATACAAGAATCAAATTATCAATATTCATCACTCTTTTCTTCCGGCGTTTCCTGGGGCAAAACCGTATCATTCCGCTTTTAAGCGCGGTGTAAAAATCATTGGCGCCACCAGCCATTATGTAACCGAAGGATTGGATGAAGGTCCGATTATCGAGCAAGATATTGCCCGAGTTTCGCACAGCCATTCGATAGAGGATTTTATTATGAAAGGACGAGATTTGGAACGCATGGTTTTGGCCAGAGCCATAAAACTGCATGCCGAAAGAAAAACAATGGTTTATGACAATAAAACGGTGGTGTTTTTATAAGAAATAATCCTTTTGAATTCAGTTCTTTAATTCCTTTTGTTTGCTTTATAACCATATAATCTCTAGGACATCAGATAAATTTTAAAAAATAAGAATCCAAAAAAACTTAACGTATGTACAACAAAGTAATAACAAAATCTTAACAGCAAATCGTCCCGTTATGTTTGATCTTTGCAGGGTAATAAACTGGTTATTTATTATTTTGGTTTTGGTTAGTTAAAGAACTGCCTGCATGTATAATGCAGGCATTTTTTATTTGGCCGTATTTATAAAAGAAAGAACCGCATCGTTAAAAGCATTAGGTTGCTCCACATTCACTACATGGCCGCATTTTTCAATCACAAAGAGTTTCGACGATTTATAATGATTCTCCACTACTTTCCGAACCGATGGCAAAAACATATAATCCTCCTCACCCATCACATACAGCGTAGGAATATTCAATTCTACCTGACGGAACCATTTCAGCACCGGGTTTATTTCGGCAGTGAGTTTAAACCATTTGATAAATTCTTTTTGGTATAATTTCTTAGCCTCATTGATAAAAAGAACACGAGACTGCTTGTGACTTTTTTTAGGCATGATGACAAAGGCAAAAAACTTATATAAAACGAGATAAGGCAAAACGTATTTAAACATATTCCCCAATCGCATCAACACTTGAGAACGGAAATTCATCTTCAGGATAGCACCACCCAGAATCATGCTTTGCACGCGTTCCGGATACATTTCAGCCAATTGTCTGATGAGAATGGTACCCAATGAAATACCAACAAAATGTGATTTTTTGATTTTTAGAAAATCTAAGACTTCCAGAATATCATTGGCCAAAGCCGAAAAAGTATATTTCTGTTTGAAAGCCGTCTTTAAACTAGGTTTTGATTCCCCGTGACCCCGCAAATCCAATAACAATACATTATATTGCTTTTTAAAATCACGTATTTGCTTAAACCATATAGACGAACTTCCACCAGCGCCATGAACAAAAGTCACCCATTGGTCACTGTTTTTATTTTCGTAAATGGTATAATTAATCACGTCTTTTTTTTGTAAAAATATAACTTTAATTTTGAATCGCAATCTTAACCAATAATATTGCTTGCGGAATGGTTTCAAAATACAAATTTGAAAAAAAATTCAAAAGAGAATGTCCGATGGAAACGATTCAGAATTACAAAATGCAAACAGAATACAAATTAATCCTCTAGGAATGCGAATTATAATTTTTGATGCATTTTTTTAAAGTAGTCAAACGCTTTTAGTAATCGGCTTCCGTACCAGGAAAACATTTCGCCATCTACAAACACCGTTTTGGCATGATGCGTGTGTCTTCCTATCTCGAATGCATCTTCCTCTTTGAAAGGATACGGTTCTGAAGAAAGAAAAACCAAATCCGGATCACCTTCCAAGCGCATTTTTTTGAGTTCAATTTCGGGATAACGTCCTTTATCCTCGTAGATATTCTGAAAGCGGTTCAGTTTTAGTAATTCATTGATGAAATTATCCGAACCAGCAACCATAAAAGGGTTTTTCCAAATGAAATACGCTGCTTTTTTTACGGGTATATCCTTGACGAAGTTTTTAAAATCGCTCAAGGCAAAAGCCAATTTGTCGTTCCATTTCTGAGACTCAGTTCTGCAATTAAAGAGCTGACCAAAGTCGGTTATCATTTTAAAATTGTCTTCAATCGTGATGATGTTCGTCACCCAAACCGGACAAATTTTACGCAATTCTGCTACTATTTCTTGTGTGTTTTCCTCTTTGTTACAAATGATAATATCCGGTTGCAGCAATCTGATTTTCTCATAATGCACTTTTTTAGTACCACCAACAATTTTTTTCGTGGACTTAAAATGATACGGATGCACACAGAATTTTGTAATTCCAACAATTCGGTCTTCAAGACCTAAATCGTAGAGTAATTCCGTTTGTGAAGGAACCAATGAAATAATACGTTTTGGAGAAGTTTCAAATAAATGAGTTGTTCCTATTTGATCGATTAAAGTTTTTTGTTTCAAGTTTAATATTTAAAGTGTTAAAGCATCAATTGACCGCTTTTTTACCATTAAGAAATTAAGAAAAATTACGTTTTTAAATACTGTAAATAATTAAAAGCCAGATCCAAAATAAAATTCAAAATATATAAGCCCATTTAAGTTGCGAAATCTTCAAATCGGTTATCTTATAGGTCCTTATATTCCTTATATGGTTAACCAATATTATGCTTTTTTGCCATTAAGAAATTAAGAAAAATTACGTTTTAGAAAAAATAAATAATTAAAAACCAGCTCCAAAACAAAATTCAAAACATATAAGCTCATTTAAGT
>NZ_FODN01000011.1:30461-40713 GCF_900110375.1 Flavobacterium sinopsychrotolerans
GCTCCAAAATAAAATTTAAACCATATAAGCCATGTAAGTTCATTTAAGTTGTGAAATCTTCAAATCGCTTATCTTATATGTCCTTATATTCCTTATATGGTTAACCAATATTATGCTTTTTTACCATTAAGAAATTAAGCTTTAAAGTATTTCTTAATGAAACTTAATTTCTTAATGGTTTAAAAAAAGTCCCAATTTAAAATTCTTCCACTTTAAACCTTAAACCTTTTCAAACTTCAAACTAATAATCCCTTCCATTTCCTGTTGCATTTTCAACGCTTCTGCTCTTGCTTTTTCGGCAAAATCAGTTCCGTTTGAAGCATAAATAATCGCTCTGGAAGAATTAATGAGCAATCCTACATTGGCATTCATACCGTATTTACAAACTTCGGCTAAACTTCCACCTTGTGCGCCAACTCCTGGAACAAGCAAGAAACTATCTGGAACAATTTTACGGATTTCAGTGAAGTATTCCGCTTTGGTAGCACCTACAACATACATCAGGTTTACACTGTTTTTCCACGTTTTAGACGTTTCTAAAACCTGTTTATACAATTCTTTTCCTCCCGAAGCGTCGGAAACATTCAAAGTCTGAAAGTCGAATGCACCTTCATTGGAAGTCAAAGCCAACATAATCGTATGTTTGTTTTCGAAAGCTAAAAACGGTTCAACCGAATCTTTTCCCATATAAGGCGCAACGGTAACGCTGTCGAAGTTTAAATCTTCGAAAAAAGCTTTCGCATACATGGAAGACGTATTTCCAATATCACCGCGTTTGGCATCAGCGATAGTAAAAATATCAGGATATTTTTCGTTGATATAGTTGATAGTTTTTTGAAGTGACATCCATCCTTTTATGCCGTAAGCTTCATAAAAAGCGGTATTGGGTTTATAGGATACTGTCAAGTCATGCGTGGCATCAATTATTGCTTTATTGAATTCGAAAATCGGATCTTCCAGTGCTAATAAATGTTGAGGAATTTTGTTCAAATCAACATCTAAACCTACACATAGGAAGGATTTTTTGAGTTGAATTTGTTGGATAAGTTGTTGTGTTGTCATTTTTATGTAGTTGTGCAGCAAATTTACAAACATAGAATCAAAATCAGTTACAATCTCATAATAAAATTCAATTTATATATCGAAATCAAATTGCATCATTACTGCAATCTAAAAATTGTAGTGACAGAAAAAAGATGTTAATATAGATACAAAAAGAGACCTATAAAAAGAAATTCATAAAAGCAAAAGCAGAGCTTAAAATTTAGATTCTACCTGCTAAATAAGCAATGATAACTGGCGAAATCCAGCAGGAATTAGAGTGAAAAAAGAATAATCAAAACGTCGAAACACAGTTAAAATAACTATAAAATTAACGATTGTTGAACTTTTTAAACTTTACTGAAGAAGTAAATCATAAAGATTTTCTAATTTTAAAAACCTAATAGTCAAAACATAACCTTTAATCACATAATTACTATTTAGGTAAAAGTAGCTGTTGCCTCTGTTTTTATTTCTAAAAAAAGTTTCCAAAAATGATTTAAAAATGAATTTAAAAGCAAGCTTTTTATATCTTTACTCTTAAACAAAAGTCTTTATGAAAGTATATTTAAAATTTGATTATGCTCAGCTGACAAAAAAAATTGTCCACGAAAAACTATCCGAATTGGGGTGTAAATTTAATATTATCGGCTTTGGTGAGTTTAATTTTTTAGAAAAAATACCGTCTGGAAAATTGAAAGACATCACAGCTATTTTCAAAGAATATGGAATAGAGATCGTTGAAAACCAAAAAAGAGTATTGGTTCAAAAAATAAAAGACGCTATTATTGAAATGGTTCATAGTGACAAACCGGTAAACATTAAGAGCTCCGTGTACATTGCAGACAAATTAAATCTTAGTTATACGTATCTTTCTAATATTTTTTCAGAGGTCACTTACACTTCCATTGAAAATTTTGTCATTATTCAAAAAATAGAATTAGCCAAACAATTAATGATTAATACACCGCTCAATTTAACTGAAATTTCCATTCAGTTGAATTATTCGAGTGTAGCACATTTGAGTTCACAATTCAAGAATATGACAGGAATGACACCTTCAGCTTTCCAACGAATTATTTCTAAAAGAAGGGAATTATCTAACAAAAACAACAGTTAAAAACACATTTATATGAATAATGATTTTATAAATATTTGCCTTGCGGACGATGACGAAGATGATAGACTGTTTTTTACAGATGCTTTTGATGAATTAAAAATAAACACAAAAGTGAGTACTTTTAATGATGGGGTTGAGTTGATGAATTATTTAAATAATGTTGATTCTGTTTTACCCAGCGTATTATTTTTAGATTTAAACATGCCAAAAAAAAATGGTGTTGAATGTTTATTGGAAATCAAACAAAATGAAAAACTAAGTGACATTGCCATTGCGATTTATTCGACCTCATCATCGGAAGAACATATCGAAGAAACCTTTATTAATGGGGCCAATATTTACATTAAAAAACCAAATGATTTTGAAGATTTAAAAAAAATACTTTCGGAAGTAGTGACTATAAATTGGCAATACCACACTTCTGGTTTAAACAAAGACAATTTTTTAATGCGAATGTAAAATGAAATATATTCAATTTCATAAGGCACCTGTTTTTCTAAAAATTATTTTTGTTATTTCAGTAGCAATTATATTTTTTATTGGCGGTATTACGTTTAAGCACATTACGGTTCTAAAAAAATCGTCAGCTTGGGTAAGCAACAGCCATGAGGTCACTGCTGAACTTGAACGTTTGATTTCATATATCAAAGATGCGGAAACCGGACAAAGAGGCTACATTTTGAGTAATGATAAAAGCTTTTTGGAACCGTATTATAACTCAAAGGTTTTAGTAAGAAAATCGTATAAAAGAGTTTCCAAACTAACTGCAAATAGCAGAACACAACAAAGCAATTTAAAAAAGCTGTTGTTTTTCATTAACAAAAGACAAAATTATCTTTCTAAGTCACTCTATCTGACGGAACAAGGGATTTATGATAAAGAAATTCTTAAAAATAATTTAATCATTGGTAAACAAACAATGGATTCTATTCGCGTCAAAATTGAAGACATGATGATTACCCAACAGAGACTTTTAAAAAATAGGCAGCAGGCGTATGAATCGACTATGAATTATACACCGCTGCTCATTTATTTAACGCTAATTGTAACCTTGATTTTAATTACGATTGCTTTTATAAAAATGAATAGGGACTTAGTAGTGCTAAAAAACACTATTAATACGCTCTCTGTTGCTAATGAAGCCAATAATCTTGCAGAAATAGTTGGTGGCTCTGGAAGTTGGCAGTTAAACTTTAGAACTGATACCTACAATTTCTCTGATAATGAATATCGGTTATTGGGCTGCAAACCGCAATCTTTTGAAGCGACTTTAGATGCATTCTTAAACTTTATTCACCCTGAGGACTTAGAATTTGTAATCGAAAACACTAAAAGTATTCTTACCGATAATGATCTTGCTCCTTTTACGTACCGAATTATTAGAAATGATGGCGAAATACGTTATTTCAGAACTTTAGGGCGAATTGTTACAGTTGCTTCCGGCGACAATACTTTTATAGCCACCACAAGCGATGTTACGGAAGAAGTCCAGGCTCAAAACCTTATTGAAGAGCGCAACAGGGAATTAGAAAACAATAACAAAGAACTAACTGCTTTCAACTATATCGCAAGCCATGATTTGCAAGAACCGCTCCGAAAAATTGAAACTTTCCTTTCGCGATTAGTGAGTAAAGATTACAACAATTTATCAATATCCGGACAGCAATACGTTTCCAGCATTCAATCCTCTGCCAACAGAATGCGGGTTTTAATTCAGGATTTATTGCAATTTTCGAGAACAAATAAAGGGGAGAAAGTTTTTGAAGAAGCTGATTTAAACGTTTTACTGGAAAATGCAAACCAGGCATTAGCTCAAATTATTGAAGATAAAAAAGCAATTGTACAAAGTGATGAATTACCAATCTTGAAAGTAATTCCATTCCAAATTCAGCAGTTGTTCATCAATTTAATAAGCAATTCTTTGAAATACAGCAAAGTAGAAACTGCTCCAATTATCAAAATTAATACGTCGATAATAACGCACAACGAAGAAGAATTTCTGCCGAATAGCAACTCTAGATATTACAAAATTACTATTGAAGACAACGGAATTGGTTTTAAACAGGAATATGCAAAAAAGATTTTCATCCTATTTAACAGACTTCATAATAAAAACGAGTACGAAGGAACCGGAATTGGTCTCGCCATTTGCAAAAAAATAGTTGAAAATCACAAAGGATTTATCATTGCGAAAGGAATTCCTGATGAAGGCGCAACGTTTATCATTTATCTTCCAGCATGCTAAAAAAAAATTTTTATAACGGAACAACATTTCGTTATCCAACTTTAACCTACTTCGCAGCTTCATCGCCGTACACGTGAACATTATTTGCGATACCGATTTTGACTTTCCAAAAAAGAAACTCAGGCTTACTTAACGATATCTTTCTTACTTTATCCTGTATTTCTGGTACCCCATATTAAAATTCTGTAATAAAATTCGAAATTGATGTAACATCCAATCAGTGCCGCCATCGCATCTTTGTAAAACAAAAACAAACAATTAAAAATATGCAAAGATGAAAAATTTAAAGAGAGTATTAGCCGTTGTTTTAGTAACATTAGGAGCTACAAATGCAATTCAAGCACAAGAAACTGGCGCATCATTAGGAATAAAAGGAGGTTTAAACATGTCCAATTTATATACACAAGATGTTGATGACGAAAATGTTCTTATGGGCTTCAACGTAGGATTGTTTGCAGAATTGCCAATAAATTCCCGCCTGGCTTTGCAACCAGAGGTAAGTTTTACCACTAAAGGAGCCGAACTACAATATGACAATGCTTTTGCACAAGGAACAGGAAAATTCAGGTTAAACTACATTGAAGTTCCATTATTATTAAAAGCAAATCTAACAGAGAATTTCAACGTTCATTTCGGGCCTTATGCCGCTTTCCTGATAGATTCTAAAATTACAAATGAATCTTCAGATGGCTCCTACAACTTTGAAGAGAACATTGATGAAGACGATCTAAATAAATTTGATTTCGGTGTAGCCGCTGGAATTGGATTTGATTTTGACAGTTTCGGAATAGGTGCCAGATACAATTACGGATTAAATACGGTGGGAAAAGAAAGAACCGTTCTTGGTCAAACCTACACTTTTCCTGATTCTAAAAACAGCGTATTAAGTGTGTACGCAGCGATAAAATTTTAATAAAATAAATAAATTACGTCAAATTTATTACACACAATCGCAGTGGTGCTCGTAATCCTTTGGGCGTTAGGATTCTTCGTTTACAGCCTGGGCAGCATGATTCATGTTTTATTGATAATAGCAGTAATAGCCGTTTTACTGCGAGTAATAAGAGGATAAATAATTTAAATTTAAAAAAACTAAAGCCATGAATAATAATAATAATAATAATAATAATAATAATAGTAATAGTAATAATGTAGCACTAGGAATACTTGGGGGATTAGCAATAGGAACGGTATTAGGAATACTATTTGCCCCGGCAAAAGGGTGTGAAACCAGAAAAAATATCGCTGACAAAAGCAGTGATTTAGCAGAATCGCTTAAAGATTCATCGGGTAAATTATCCAATGTAATTTCACAAACAATCAATGAGCTCAAAAACGAATCCCAACAATTGTTAGGAAATACAAAAGAGGTCATTAAGGCAGAAATTGCAAATGCCGACAACTTGAAAAAGATCAATAAACCAACGCTTTAAGAGATATTTTCCGTTCAAAGGAAGTGTATAAAAAGGTATAATTCAAAAATTCATTCATTAAAATACGTCTTTATGAAAAACACATTCAATATCAAAACAGTTTTCACAACGGTAGCTATCGTATTAGGAATAGCGACGACAAGTGCGCAAGAAGTACAAAATTACGATCAGGGATTTCGACTGGGAGTTGGAATCAACGGAGGACTTCCCCTTGACAATCCCTACGATTTCAGTTTGGGTGCCGATGCAAGACTCCAATATGATTTATCCCAAAAATATTCGTTAACCCTAACCACAGGATTCAGCAATATGTTTGTGTCAGGTGACAACAATGACCTGGGTTACATTCCTGTAAAAGCCGGTTTCAAAGCTTTTGTACTTAAAGACCAATTGTATTTAATGGGAGAAGTTGGTGCCGCATTTGCAGTGACAAACGGATACAATGACACCTCTTTGTTATTGAGCCCATCCATTGGATTTGCAACAGATAAAATTGACATCAGTTTACGATACGAACACTTTAATGACTTTCCGGTGGTTAAAAACGACGTAGTCAAAGATGGTTTAGGACAAATATCACTTCGATTAGCATACGGCTTCAAATTATAAGAAAAAACCTAAAATGAAAAATGCACTAGTACTATTCGGTTTTTTTTTCCTGACAATCACTTTTACCTCGTGTCAAAGTGAAAAGGAAAAGAAAGCCGAATTGGTTACAAACAGATACATTCGCTTTATTGATTCGGTTACCCAAAAAACTACTGCTGATGCAGCGGCCAATTGGTCCACTGTTGAAAAATATTTCGAGAAACAATCCACGGAACTGAATAGCACAATTGACGACTTAGAGGATACCGCGGCCTTTGATGCCAAAATTGATTCCGCAACCGCCAAATATGAAGCGTTCAGGAATTCTATTCAGCAGCAAAAAGGAATTTTAAAAGGCGCAAACCTTTCAGAAAAATAATATTGGTTAGTTATGAATGCAAAAAAACCAGCGGAAAATTTCTTTTCGCTGGTTTTTGTATGGTATAACATTCAGGTTTCTTAGAAAACCTCGCTTGCTTCTTTCAATTTTTCCATGTTGTTAACTAATGCCAACTCATCTACAATTTTCTGAATGTCACCATTCATGATATTTCCTAAATCGTACAACGTCAAACCTACACGGTGATCCGTTACACGACCTTGAGCATAATTATAGGTACGGATTTTTGCAGAACGGTCACCAGAACTTACCTGAGACGTACGTGTTGTAGCATCTTCCGCTTGTTTTTTGGCTAATTCCTGTTCGTACAAACGGGAACGCAAAACGCCAAAAGCTTTATCTTTATTCTTGTGTTGTGATTTCTGATCCTGACATTGCGCCACCAATCCGGTTGGAATGTGTGTCAAACGAACCGCTGATTTGGTTGTATTTACGGATTGTCCACCAGGTCCTGACGAACAGAAGAAATCCACACGAACATCATTCATATCAATTTGTACGTCAAATTCCTCTGCTTCCGGAAGTACCATAACCGTCGCTGCTGATGTGTGAACACGTCCTTGCGTTTCCGTTTGCGGTACACGTTGCACACGGTGAACTCCCGCTTCAAACTTCAAAGTTCCGTACACATCCTCACCGGTAACTTCAAAAATCACCTCTTTGAAACCACCCGAAGTTCCTTCGTTCATATCCACCACAGAAGTTCTCCAACCTCTGTTTTCACAATATTTCGTGTACATACGGAACAAATCCCCGGCAAAAATACTCGCTTCATCCCCACCCGTTCCGGCACGAATTTCCACCATGACATTTTTGGCATCTTCGGGATCTTTAGGAATCAACATAAACTTGATTTCTTCCTCCAGTTCAGGCAATCTTTCCTTCGCTTCTTCCAGTTGCATTTTGGCCATTTCGGTCATATCTGCATCACTGTTATCGGCGATTATTTCGTTTGCTTCATCGATATTCGCCATCAAAATAACGTATTCATCGCGCTTTTCAGCCAAAGCTTTTAAACTTTTGTACTCTTGATTCAATTGCACATAACGCTTCTGATCCGAGATTACATCCGGCTGAATAATCAAATCCGAAATCTCATCGAAACGTTGTTTTACTATTTGAAGTCTATCTAACATTTTCTTAGTCCTTTATTTAGACTGCAAAATTACGAAAAAAGTATTCAGTTTGCAAGGTTCCCTTTTTGCTATTTCAGTAGCTACTTGTCATTCCGAGGTACGAGGAATCTCATAACGGGAGTAACCAATGTGATTCCTCGTTCCTCGGAATGACAAAACACGATGATCACGTGGACAGCGAACTGCGAAGTAATCTCCGCAAGTGGCTCGACACTCCATGTTAAAATAGCCATTCTTTATTAACTTTTAATTTTTTTAGGAGCTGTTTCCTGCTGTCATTCCAAATGAAATTCACTGAACTCCAATTAAATTAAGAATGCTGTGAAGTAATCTTTATTGATAAAACTTGCTTCGCGTTTTATCAAAAAAGGATTTTCCCTTCCATCAGGGCTAGGCGTTTGGGTTAAACTAATTGCGTTTACGTTTTTCCGTAAAATAACTGAAGCAAAAGAAGTTAGTTTTGGGCAGCCATTTAAAATTGATGATTTTTTATCAGTATTTTCGCAAGAAAGTTATATATTTGAAAATAAATAAAAAACTGATGTTTGTCAGACAAAGCGACCCAATTTAGGGGTGATAAGTCGGACATCGTCAGACATATATGCAAGTTAGCAGACATATTACCCGAACAGAAACGAAAATAAAAATGAAAATAAAATACCTTTTTTTAATATTAATTGTAAACCAATCAGTATTTGCACAGAATAAAATTCAAACTTTAAAATCAAATACGAAAAGTATCAGTATAAAAGAAGGTGAAAGTTTTTATAAGGATGTTTGGGATGTTTCGCCCGAAATAAATCCTGATATTTTTATAACAAACAGGTTTAAGAAATCTAAAAAAATTACATTTTATTCAGATATCGATTCAATTTCTTTTGAGGTAAAACCTCAAAAGAAATACAATTTTGTAATATTAATTAATAATACTGAAAAAGCATTTACGCAAATAAATACGTTTCAGAACGAAACTCCATCTTTGAGCCCAAAATTAGTATATCAAAGGAAAAAACTAACTGATAAAATTGAAAATGATACAATTCCATTTTTATTAGGACAAGATAATAGAATCCATATAAAAGGGAAAATTAATAGTTCTGAATATTTAGATTTTTTGTTTGATACGGGTGCGGGTGCCAATGTAATTACGAGTTCCTTAATTAATACGAAAGTTAAATTAGAAATTGATGGAAGTTCTGAAAATAGCGGGTCGGATGGAAAATCAATTGTGCAGACAAGTTCTAATAATATAATGGAAATTGGAAATTTAGTATGGCAAAATGTATCATTAGTGTCAATTGACTATAAAAATTTCCCGTTTGATGCGGTTTTAAGTTGGAAGTCATTTGGAAATAAATCTATTGAAATAGATTACAACAAAAACAGATTAATAATTCATAATACACCCATCGGAAATTTAGTTGGATATTCAAAATCTGAAATGAAACTTATTGAAGGAATTCCATATATAAAATGTAAACTGATTATTAATGATAAAGAATATGAAACTTGGTATGATTTTGATACAGGTTCGAATGCAACTTTATCAATAAGCCAAAAATTTGCATCAGAAAATTCATTAAATAATACAATGAAAAATATTGGAACAGCAAAAACAAGAGGAAGTACGGGAATTGAATTCAAGCAAAATAAAGTTTTACTTCCAAAATTAAAAATTGGAGGATTTGAAATGTATCAAGTACCAATATTTGTAAGTGAAAAAGATCCGGAAAATGGTCATGAATATAATGAAAATATTGGAAATAATATTCTAAAACGATTTGATGCAATTTTAGATTTTAAAAACAACTTTATATATTTGAAACCAAATCAATTAATGTACAAATCAACATTAGACTAAAAATACGTCTGCTAATCGAGTAGACGGCTCCGCCAGAAACTGACGGAGTGCGCCTCTCACACCACCGTACGTACGGGTCTCGTATACGGCGGTTCGCAAAGTGATGGGTTGAGTTCCATGTAAATCTCCAACATTGATTGATAGCCTTTCTTCTTAAGTCGCAGTAGGGTTATTGTGGTGGTTAGAATCGGACTCTGGGCAATGCGCCAGCCTCCTTTTCTGGTTCTGCTCCAAGCATAGGCGTGGTCTTTGTCAATCCCTAATCGCATCAGGTTTTTCCTTTTGCGTTCGGGTTTCTTCCAGTCCGTCCAAATGCAGTAACGCAGTCAGTTGCGCAACCATCCATCAATATCTCGTAACTTTCCTTGAATACTCGTTCCCCGAAAATAGTTTAACCATCCTCGTTGGATTTCGTTGATTTTTCGGAT
>NZ_FODN01000001.1 GCF_900110375.1 Flavobacterium sinopsychrotolerans
CAGTTTTCCTTTGATGAGTATCGGCACTCGCAACCATTTGCGGATTAATCGCAAAGTCGTTGGGCATTTTACCTTTTGGTAAATTAGGTTCATCAACAAGCAATGATCGACTTCGTCAAAGAAGGTCTTTAGGTCAATATCTACAATATAATTGTAGCCCTCGTGAATGTTTCCCAAGGCTTTACCTACCGCTTGGCGGGCATTTTTGTTGGGTCGAAATCCGAAGCTGTTCACACTAAAATCCTTTTCAAATCTCGGCATCATCGCTTGCGATACGGCTTGTTGAAGCAGTCTGTCAACTACTGTTGGAATTCCCAAGAGTCGGAACTTTCCGCCTCCTTTTGGAATCTCTACGCCAAGAATGGGTTGCGGTAAGTAACGGTCATTTTTAATGCCTTCCAGTAATGCAGACTTGTGTTCACGGAAATAATCCGCCAGTTGAGTGGTTTTTAAGCCATCAACGCCCGCACTGCCTTTGTTGACTTCTACTTGACGTAGCGCCTTTTGGAGATTGTAAGGATGTGTTACTTGTGCAATCATACTTGGTGTTTTAATCTGTCCCGAAACTTCGGGATTATTTCAGATTCTTGTTTAACCTGTTCCGCTTTTCTAAGGCTATAACTTGCGTCATTCCGTTAGAAATTAAGAACCACTTGCGTTCAGTCCTTCCTTGTTTGTGAGTCCTATACCTTTCTGTTGGTAACTCGTTACCCCAAGTACTATGACTTCTGCTGACTTCTTCACTTAACCACCCGTGGTTGTGAAGACCTCCCTCGGCAAGCACTTCCTCTTTCTGTCTATCCCCGAAGCATCTACTAACTAAACCTGTTGTCTCAAGGCTTCGCATTGCTGTGCATGCTTACCCATTTTTGTTAGCCTCGTATGCGCTTTGTGTTCCTCAGTACAGACTTTTGCCGTTTGGCTTCCTTCACTGCATGGGTCGCCCCAAACCAGCTTGCCACGTGCTAATCGGCTCAATATAAATCAACAACTTGCCGATAAGGGACTTGCACCCTCTAGATAAAATTCCTACTTTTGAGGAATTGGAAGTGCATGCAAGGCACACACAGCAATTTGTCAATATAGCGGGGTTTGGGTTTAATTTAAAGTTGGTTTTATACTTGCAAAGTCAGTGTTAAACCGAAAGTTTCGGCTCCCTCAATCCGCCACATCGCCAAGCTGAGAAACGCTATAGCCAATATTAAGTATGACACAACAATGATAAACATTTCACATCAATCGTATGACAAAAGTTTTAATTACAGGGGCGACAGGAAATGTTGGGACAGAGGTGATAAAGTCATTGCAAAACATTGACCATCAACTTGACATTTATGCTGGCGTTAGAAACTCAAATGAAGACAGACGTAAATTATCCAATTACAAAGTAAATTTTTCACGATTTGACTTTACCGATGTTGAGACATACAAAACCGCTTTGGACGGCTGTGAAATCCTTTTTTTATTACGACCGCCACAAATTTCAGAAGTAGAAAAATATTTCAAACCTATCATTGACACTTGTAAAAAAAACGGAGTTAAACATATTGTATTCTTATCAGTTCAGGGCGTTGAGAAAAGTAAAATAATACCGCACCACAAAATTGAGAAACTAATTGTTGACAGCAAAATACCTTATACGTTCCTACGACCTGCTTATTTTATGCAAAATTTTACTACTACTTTGCATAACGACTTAGTGAATAAAAAAAGAATTTATCTACCTGCTGGTAACGCAAAATTTACACTGGTTGACGTTCGTGACATTGGTGCAGTTTCTGCAACTATCTTGACAAACATATCAAAGCATATCAATAAATCGTATGAATTAACTTGTATAGTAAAGTTGACGTTTTTGGAAATGGCAAGAATATTAAGTGACATTTTAAGAATTGAAATTCAATATATATCGCCAAACCTTATAAGTTTCTTCCTGACAAAAAGAAAAGAAAAAATACCAACGATGTTTATTCTTGTGATGATTATGCTTCACTATTTCCCCCGATTTCAAAAAGAACCTGAGACTACTAACTGGGTGGAGAAAATCACCAATAGAAAACCAACAACATTTGAACAATTTATAAATGACAATAAAAATGCCCTTACCGAATGACAATAAGGTCCCAATAGCCCAGATATTTACAATCGTTAGCGCAGTTTTGCAAACTGTGCCTTCAACGAGAAGCAAATAGAATAATAGTCTAACTTTATGGCATTGCTTCATTCCTCGCATTGACTTAATCCCGATCGCTCACAAATAATTACAAAACAGCAAAAAAAGTACTAACCCATTAAACAAACCAAACCGATGAAATTATTACTTACCACCTTACTTGTAATATTCAACCTTACGGTATTCGCGCAATCGAATGCATTTGCCGGTGATTACAATCGCAACTTTAGCAAAGAAGGAGATCATTTAATCGAATATAAATTAAACTTACGTCAAGATGGAACATTCGTGTTTCATTCGTATTCTAAAATTAAAAACGGGTTTCCACCTGAAGTAAATAAATACGGAAAAGGAAAATGGACTGCGAAAGACAACGTCATTACTTTCTCTTCCAACAAACAAGAAGATTTTGATGAAAAATACACGTTGGATTTCAACAATTCTAGGGCGAGATTTGTAACTAAAAATCCCAGAGATAAAAGTGACCGAATCATCAAGACAAAACTTACGTTTATTAGATCAGAAATTCCCTGGATGCAAAGATTGGATGTTTTTAAAACATAACCCCGCTATAGTACAAGAACGTCAGGCTGTAACGACGAAAACTGACAATCCGAAATGAACAAAAAATTATGAAGAAAGAATTTCCAACAATAAAAACCGAAAGACTTTTACTGCGACAATTTGCAGATAGTGATCTTGAAAATGTTTTCAAAGGACTTTCACATCCAGAAATTATTAAATATTACGGAGTGAGTTTTCAAACATTGGAAGCAACTAAAGAACAAATGGTTTTTTTCGCTGACCTTGAAAAAAACGATACAGGAATTTGGTTTGCCGTTTGCTCGGCTGATAACAGTACATTTTATGGAGCGGGGGGATTAAATAATATGAGTAAAGAACATAAAAAAGCAGAAATCGGTTTTTGGTTAATTTCAAATTTTTGGGGACAGGGAATTATGAAAGAAGCACTGCCGCTAATTTGTAATTATGGATTTGACAATTTAGAACTTAACAGAATTGAAGGATTTGTTGAGTCGGAAAATAAGAATTGTAAAAACGCAATGGCTAAACTTGACTTTCAATACGAAGGAACAATGAAAGACTGTGAAATTAAAAATGGCAAGTTTATAAGTCTTGACATTTATGCTAAATTAAAAGATAATTTAATAAAACCTGAGTAAGAAATCAAGTAAAAAAAGTCCCGATCGCTTAGATATACACAATCGTTAGCGTAGTTTTGAAACCAGCTCCCCCTGGCGCTCGTTTGCAACGAGTGCTAGTTTTAATTTAGAGCACAATCTTAGCGTTTGCAACGCGGGTATTTCCCCCGCTGGCGCGAGCGTCCCGCTCGTGAACACAAACAAAAGCAAATACATTATAAATTGCAATTGGCACGAGCGGAGCGCTTGTACTTGAAAAATTAGTGAATACCCGAAAAATAAGGCTTCTTTAGTCCCCACCATCGGAAGAACGCGGAAACTTTAGTGGTCCGCTTAAAAAAAGTATTAAAATATAAATTATTAAAATGAATAAAAAAACAGTACGGATTATTGGGATTATTGTAACAATAATTGTGATAGTTATATTTCTTGATTTTGCTTTAGGAGAATTTTTAACTGGCTGGAATAATGCAAAATAATTAATTCGCCCAGCCAGCGTGAGCAACAAGTTAAAAGAAAAAGACGAAGAATGAAATTCGACAGAAAAGATAAAATAGAGATTTTTGAAAATGCAATTAGTTGGATTGTAGTATTTGCACTCTTTGTTTATGGTGGAGGTAAAATATTCCAATTTGATGGAGCTTCTGAAATCAACAAAACTGTTTCAGACTTGACTGGAATGGAATTGATGTGGGCTTTTTATGGGTACTCAAAATCATATGCAATAACTTTAGGACTTTTTGAAATAATTGGAGGAACATTAATTTTGATAAAAAGAACTAGAATTATTGGTTGTTTGTTCACATCTACTATACTTGTAAATGTGATTTTACAAGACATCTATTTCGAAGTGCATCTTGGAGCTTTGAAAGCTGCTATTCTGTACCAAGTATTAATTCTAATGATTTTATGGTTAAATAAAGATAAAGTTATTCAAAGCATAAAGGCTTTAATCAATTTCAATACATCTCAACAACCAAAATATAAATTTATAATCAAATTAGGTATTGCTTTTATTTGTTTTGTACTATTAAGAATAACAGAATACTATCTAACAATTAAATTGTAAAGCCAATCGCCAAAAGCTACTACAACGGATTTAGACAAATTGACTTAATGGAAAGTTGGTTTTGAATTTGTGATGATTTCGAAAATCCAAAAATAAGGCTTAATTTAGTCCCAAACCCGCTGTAGTGCCGAGACGCGAGGCTGTGAAAAAACTACTTCTAATTTAGAAAGTATTCGGAGGGCTGGCAAAGAAAAATCTCGAATATGACAAGAATCTCAAGAGGTGGATTTTAGTTTTTTCACAGACTGACGTTAGGTGCTATTATAGAAGAACCTGCAAAATGAAACAGACATTAACAATATTGACTATTTTAATTTTTAACATTAGCCTATCTGGACAAACAACTTATGCCGGTTTTATTGACAAATATCCTATTGAATTTGTAACAGACATTTATTCAGATGGAGATGCAAGAGCATTTTATGTTTACACAAAATTTGACGACCCAATTAGAATAAACGGAACTCTCAAAAATGGATTATTAAAGCTAACAGAAAAGAATGGCTCAAATAAAGATAGTGCGACTTTAATTTTTAAGGACTTTAATCCTAAAAGCAATAATATTGAAGGTGTTTGGAAAGATATAAGTTCAAACAAAGAACTTAAAATAACTTTAACCAAATCTTTTGATATAGATTATGGAGATAGTCTTGAATGGAAAAATAGGGAATTATTACAACCGACTTCATTAAAGAACAAATACTTTAAATTAATTATTAGTAAAGAAAAAAATATATTTTATGCAAGTGTAACAGGATTAAAAATATTTGAAAAAAAAACAGACAAACTCATTCAGCAAATAAATTTAGAATGCCAACTTTGGGGGTTAGACAACATAACTATTGACGATTATAACTTTGACGGCATTGCAGATTTTTCCGTCTTTGAGCAAAGTTATGCAGGACCAAATACTTCTAGTCTATATTTCCTATGCGACAGACAAACAAACAATTTCTTTGAAAGCGGGTTTAGTGGAACTTCATTAGAGTTTGATAGCAAAAACAAAAAAATTTATGAGCGCAATCAATGTTGTGCAGGAACTAGTGTAACAACAGCTGAATACAATGTCGTAAAGAACAAAATGGTGCTAATAAAAGAGCATTGTTTTAAATGGGATGAAAAAAAGCAACAATTAGTTGAACGAAAAATGAAGGACTGCCAATAAAAACAGCAGGTAACAGCAAGAGTTTCGTTGCGTGCGCAGCACGAGCAAGGAAACTCGTGTTGAACAAATCTAAAGGCTGGCGCAAGCGTCCCGCTCGTGAACACAAACAAAAGCAAATATATTATTATTGTAATTGGCACGAGCAGGCTAAAGAAACATCAAAATGATTTTAAGCTGAACCTTAACACCCCAGCTCTGCAAAGTATGGATAAGCCGTAATAACAAAATATAATCATGATTGCTCTGGGAAGTCTCTGACTTTGTAGTAAGAATTAAGTAAGTAAAACAATAATTCACCTTAAATAAATTATGGTCAAACCAAAAACGTTATGCGCAATAGGACTCGTTTTTTTCGTTACGAGTTATGTATTCTTTTCTCTTATTTCATTGAACACTCAAAAATATATTGATCTGGCGCATTGGTTTAATTTAATTGGAGCTGTGTTACTATTTTCTTTTAATAATGTATTTCCCAAGAACAAGATTAACACCGTAGCTTCTGTAATTACAACTCTAGGAATTATTGCTCATATCGGACTTTGCACAATTGATTTTATTATGTGGAGTTTTGGTAATGATGCTATTGGCAGCGAAAAATTAAAAGAACAAATAAGTAATACACCATTAATCTTATACCCATTTATTATTGTTGGTCCGTCTTTACTTTTTATAGGTTTGGCTGCTCATGCGCTAAACTTCATCAAAACAAATCCTATAAGCGCTCTTATGGTAGTAATAGGCGGTCCTTTTGTTGGACTTTCCTACTTCATTTGGAATAATGGTTTTCTAATGTTAATCAGCTGTATGGTATTTGCTTCCGGATTAGCTTTACTTCTATTTCGAGAAGAGGTAAAAACATGGCAATAATAAAAAGGGAAAAACACCGCTCTACGAAGTCTCCTGACACCGCTCTGCGAAGTCTCCTGACTTCGTACCCGATCGCTCGGAAATACACTAAATTTTATCGGTAACGCATTACCGTCACTTCGAGTGATTTTAAACAGTAATGCGATAGCTTTACTATTTAAAATTGTATCGAGAAGCCTTAATGCAATCACATTATGATCGCTCTGTCATAATTCATGAAGATTTATTTTAAAAAAAATGTCCCAAATATTTACAATAAATGGGACATTTTATACTTTCTACTTTGAATTTTATTTACTTCCTTTTTCTAATAAATCATTAGGATTAATAACGGGCAGAATAAAATCGCTTAATACTGTTCCTTGGAAACGAGTCATTAAAATCCCTCTTGAAGTTGAATACGTTATAGAAGCCAATGCGTTTCCTAAAGCGGGATGAATAGTAATAGTTTCATCTTTTTCCAGAGTGGTAAGTTCCTCAATATTATCTACATAAAAAACATAGACAAAACTGAAATTCCCAACCGCTTCTTCAATGCTATCTTCATTACTTTTAGTCTCGACATGTACCGAAAAATCAGCTTTGACCAATTTGTCTTCAAGATTAAATCCCAACTCAAAATCAACATTGAAAGTATGACCGGCTACTTTTTCCTTTTCAAAATCAAATGGGCTGTTGATTTGTCCTTTAATGATTTTGAAATCTACAATTTCTATTTTTTCGGGTTGCAAAATATTAGCTGACATTGGCTAATGGTGTTTTTGATTTAGTTTTAGATTTTTTCCACACATTAGTATACGCTACATCCGTGGTAGTTACATGTGCATTCTTATACACAGTTATATATCTTTTACCACCTATAGAAGTAGACACAGGCTTTCTATGGGGCACATGGATAATGGTATCACCCAATTCCGCTTCTAACTTTGCAAGCGAACGCAAAGTAAAATTATGTTCTCCCACCAACCATTTATTCACTTCCGAAGGCCTTTTTGCTAATTTATCAGCTAAATCCTTTTGGCTAAATCCTTTTTCCTTTAATAGCTGATGTACGCGTACCACAATATCAGCGTATAACCTGGCAAAGATTTTTGTTTCTTCGGGTGTTTCTGCTAAAATTCTTTGGGCTACTTTGCTTCTCATATTTTGGGATTTTTAGAGGATGATTTCATCTGAACCATCATAATTAGTAAGTTTTCTATTTTCTTCATCTACAATAATCGAACCATCACGAATAGCTTCATTAATCCGTTTTGCAAATTCACATGCTTCTCTCCAGATTAAGTGTAGTGAACTTTTTTGATTTGTTTCATCATCTTTGACACCTCCATTAAAAAGGATGGCAATACTGTTTGTAATTTTTAAGGCGTATAACCGTGAGGGAAAATTTGGATAATGATAGGTAATTTCATCGAGCACTACTTTACGTTGAACCGGTAATCCTTTTACTTCGTTTTCATCTCTGTTAAATAATTCATCAACTGCGCCGTGATCCTCACCAATAGCATATATTATAAATGAAAGTAATTCCTGATTGGCTTGCTTGTATGCTGCGATAGCATCATACTTATCAAAAAACAAATCGGTTTCATTTGCATCGACACCATCATATTTAACGGTATAAAAAGTGCACTTTGCACCTTCATCATCCCATATTTCTAGAGCAAATATATTCACTTTATTATTTGTTTGCAAACAAAAATACACTTTTAAGTGTATTTTATGAGTATTTAGTATACTTTTCTGTTAGTTTTATCAAATGTAAGAAAATAATTTGATTACTATACATTCATTTTTCTAGATGGAACAGGAGCTTCCAGGAGTCAATCTGAATTTCATAAAGTTAAGCTGTTTCAATCCGCCATTTCGAGTAATTTTCAACAGTAATGCGATAGCTTTAAATTAAGTTGTTTCAATCTGCCATTTCGAGTAATTTCATACAGTAATGCGATAGCTTTAAATTAAGTTGTTTCAACCGTCACTTCGAGTGATTTTAAACAGTAATGCGATAGCTTTACTATTTAAAATTGTATCGAGAAGGCCTCAGCTAGTACGAGCGCCTTTCTAACACCCACAAACAAAATAAAACACAAGAAACTACAACCCTAAAAGTTGTAGTTTTTTGCTAAAAAAAAGCGTTTACGGTTTCCCGTAAAATTCCTGAATTAAAAGAAGTTACTTTTGAAAATAATATAATCCTAAATATTAATTTATCAGTATTTTCGGTATTAAGTTATATATTTGAAGAAACAGCAACTGCTACAAAATAGCGCCAATCCACCCAAATTAGGGTGTATAGGCGAAAGTTTGTTTCGCATATATACAAGTTATATGCTAGCTTGCCAAACCAGAAAACTAATCAAACACCAAAATAATATTTATGTTACAACCAAACAATGTATGGAAAAACCTTGGATTTAAAGAAAGTCCTTATGATACAAAGCCATTAAAAGTTCTAAAATCTGATGTTGAACTTTTAATGGGTCGAGACGAAGAACAGGTAGATTTTTTAACTGCAATTGAATCTTCTGAACAGGGAGTTTTTGTTATTTCAGGTGTTCCAGGTGTTGGTAAAACTAGTTTTTTAAATGTTCAACAATATTTATTAGAAAGTGGTGAGGCTCAATTTGGTCCAAAAATTTTAGCAGCAAGAACACTTTGTGCTATTCAGCCAGCTGACGAACCAAAAATAATAGCAAGAAGATGTATTCAATCTTTTTGTGCATCTATTGAAGAATATTGTGTAACGAAAAAAATTGAAGTTCCTGAATACACAGCCAAAATAATTTCTTGGATTCATCAAAATAAACCAGCTACAATTAATTTTGGGTTTTCTATTTTAGGAAATGGTGTAAATGTAGGCAGAGAAGTGTATTTACCATCAATAAATGAAACAACCTTTGAAACATTTGTAGAAATAATTAAATGTCTAGCTATCGAGGTTAATGAAGAACTTAAGTTTGTTAGTAGTTTTATAGTACTCGATAATTTTGAAAATCTTTATGAAGAGGATTTACGTGATTGTATGACGACATTTAGAGATACTTTATTTACAATTCCGAATGTATGGTGGATAATAATCGGTCAAAGTGGTCTTTCAAGCTTTATACAGTCTACTAATCCTAAAGTTTTTCAAAGACTTTCATCAAGTTTAGAATTGAAACCGATCAGTATCGAAAATCTAATTAAGGCAGTTGAAATAAGAGTAAAGAAATTTCACGTATCAAAAGGGAAAGCATCTTCACCAATTTCAGAGGACATCTATTTAAAATTATTCGAATCCTCAAATGGAGAAATTCGTTTTGTTTTTAAGTATTGCCACGAAATATGCATCACTCTAGTTCAGTCTGTAAGGAAAATTCTAATTCAGAGAAAACTCAAGGTCGATGATGGTAACTTCGAGAGAATTATGGGAGAGCATCTTGTTGATAAACAGATTGGAAATGGCTTTTCTAATGGATGTCTAAAAAGTATTATCACAAAAGAATTCGAGGGTCATTATTTAACTCAAAAAGAAAAACAAGTTTTGAAAAAAATTGGTGAAATGAAAAAAGTAAAGCCAAAGGATTTTGAAAACTTCAAACATATAGGAATTTCTACAATGGGAATTTTAACTAAAAATTACCTTACGAAACTAAGTGATTTAAATTTATTGCTTCGAAGACAGGAAGCCAAAGTAATAACCTATGAATTAAGAGGAATTTCAGTATTTGCAGAAGAATATGAACTTCTAGATTAATCCAGCTCTGCGAAGTATGAATAAGTCGTAACAACAAAATATAATCGTGAAGGCTCTGTGAAGTATCACGACTTCGCACAGCAAGATGAAGTCGAGAGACTTTGTAAACACCTGCTCACCGCAGAGCAACCAACCCTCTATCGCTCTGATATGCACAATCGATGTTTTGCAAACTTTGCCCATAACAATTAGCAAATAAAACAATTGACAAATGGGATGAGATTGCTCCCCAGCCACCCCAAGCACTGAGACAGTGCTCCAAACTATCACTCATAAAACAAAAAAAGAGACTTGTTACAGTCTCTTTTTCCGCATTTATAAAAATTTAGTTATTCTATTTTTTCAATAACTTCTCTAAATATTCAACTTTTTCTTTCTCAGCTTGAACTAAACGTTCGTAAAGCTCTACAACTTTGTCAAGAGGATTGAAAGTACAGTTGCTTGCATGGATAGCACCATTATTCGAACTGTTATCATAAAAGTTAGCAAAATAATTGATAACAGCTTCCTCCGAAAAGTTCTTTACAGCTTCTGATGTAACTCCTAGTGCTTTTGCTACTTCAAGTAATTTTTCATCTTCAATAGTTTCACTTTTTTCCATATTAGAAACCGTTTGTTGACTTACCCCCATAGCAATCGCCAATGCTTCTTGTTTCATCCCTCTAAGCTCTCTGATGCGGCTGATATTTCTGCCTATATGTTTCGGTTTTGTTGCTGTGTCCATTCTTCAAAGGTATTAAATCGTTGCGAAATTTTTTATTGGTAAAATACCAATGAAGCATTGTGTAATACAATGGCAATTGGTTGGGTACGGCTGGAACTGTTCGGAACTTGCCATGACCTAAACAAAAATACAATTTTTCAGACATTATATCAACTTAAAAAAGTAAAATTATGAAAGCAATTGACAACGCAGGATTACAGACAGTTAAGAACATTATTATTGAAAGTATCAGTACCAGTGGTATGTACTGTTTTGGAGAGAGAAAGAAAAACCAATCGGTTTTAAATCCTTTTTCGGAAAACAATTCTAAAAAGGAAAGAAATACCCATTTCTATTTATTGGTTTTAACAGATGAACATATAAGTAAAACCGTATCTGATGTTAGTGATGTTATAAAAACCAAAACAAAAGGTCGCTATACAGTAACGATGTTACTTCATAAAGGAAAATCAGGCAATTATCTCACGCCACATCAATTGTACTTTTACCATGCCGTTTTAACCAAAGGGCATAAAGTGTATGAGCGTGAAAATAAGCCCCCGAATATTGCTTTTGAAGAAGTTCCAAAACGTAATATTGATTACATCCGCTCCTATTGGAAAAATAGAAATATAGTTGCTAATAATTTTATAAGTAGCGAGAATCAAATCGACTATATGGAAACCGGAGAGGTTCAGGAATCTATGATGCATATTGCTGTAGAACAAATCTGCCTAGGACTCATCAATGTGTTTTTAGGATATCATCCCAATCATTTTTCATTGGCTTATTTATTTGAAATCTGTGAAATATTCACTCCCCTTACCTCTGAGATATTTCCGCGAACGACCTCTGAAGATAAAAAACTGTTTGAGTTATTAAAAACACATCAAGGTTCACTTCGCTGGCTTAACCTGAAAAAATCATGCAGAGTAGATACTGAACTTCTAGCGAAAAAATGCAAGCTATTCCATGAACAAGCTTGTGAACTTGTAGAAGCCGAATTGGAGCGCATTGAGAATCTGTATAATAAAGAATCCTAAAAACTTAAATTATGTATCATAATATTTTAACCCAGAAAGAGTATCCAAATTATAGTCAAATAAAGAAAATAATCAAACTTTTATTAAAGCTTATTGAGACAGACACCATCTATTTCTCACACCATCTTGAAGAGAAAATCAACCTAGGTATTATCACGGTTCTTGTCAGTGAAAACAATCCGCATAGTTGGGAAGATATTTACGAGTACTCATCGAATCTCTTTAAAGCCTATCCTGAGTTTTCATTTCGAGTGTTTAATGCCGAATGGGTAAAGGAATCGCTCAGTGATGGCAATATTTTTTTCATCATGCATTGTAGCGAACAAGAATTGGTTTACAGTACCGATGATAACAATAGCGTTCTTGTCCTCAAAAAAATCAATGCCAAACGGCTTATAAAGAAGACTAAAAAAACGTTTTTCCTTGATTTTAAAGAGAGCGGAATTATTGGGCGGGATCGAAACTTTCATTTAAGATGTGAAAACTATTTAATGGTAGCTTATACTATGCATCAAGAACTGCGCTCACTTTTTCTAGGTGCCACATGGTTTCTGACAGGAGAATGGCTAGGCGAGCACAGTCTAGAAAAACTACAAAAAGACTTGAGTAAGTTTTCCAGCACTTTAGGTAAGACATTTGACCCCGCCAAGGAAGAAGAGTGGTTTGTCTTAGAACAATTGGAAAATGCTAGTGCTGCAATCCAATTCAATGAAGAAATTGAACCAATCAGTAAGAAAACCGTGGAAGAAGCATCTGAAAAAGTGGATTGGGTTGAGAAAGAAGTTCAACGATTATTTGAGCAATGTATTAAAAAAACAAAACAAAAAATTAAAGATCATGGAAAGAAATGAAATTAAAAGCTTGGAGAATAGTAGAAAATTAAGCGTTCGGTATTTCAACACACTAAAGCCTGTTACAGATAAAACGGATATGTACACTGCTGAAATCAGAGTGCTAAATTATTGCGAACTTGCGTATGTTATTTCTAACATGCTGAAATTATGTATTCTGGCATTAGACCAAGAAGCGCCTGAAATTTCAGAGACGATCAAAAATCCAGCTATTAATGCTGCGAGCGTATTGGAAATCGTGGCTCAGTTACTTCCTCTGGATGAAATTGAGTTATTGGATGAAATGCATCAAATATTTAGTACAGATTCACAGGATCTAAATAAATTAACTACTGAAAAAGTATAGGCTTCTATTAGAGCACCATATCCTACTAGCACCCCCCTTCTGGTGCACTGCGACCGTGAAAAATGATTATTCAAATTTAAATTAAAAATCCTTAGTATGGGTGAAAAACACTTAAAACAAGTGAGAAACACTTATTTTTAATACACTTAGGTGAAAAACACTTATGTAATTTATGTTCGTTTATTTTTAAGGCTTCCGCAATCTTGCATTGATACAACTTTTTTTATTGCCACTATTTTGTTTTACGAAAGTTATTTAATATTTGATAAAGCATAGATAGTGTATAGATAGTGTATAGATAGTGTATGGATAGTGTATAGATAGTGTATAGATAGTGTATAGATAGTGTATAGATAGTGTATGGATAGTGTATGAACAAAGCATCGATAAACAGTGCTTCATTCCTCCTAATGCTTCCTCCACTATTTATACCCGTTCATAACTCCTGCAGATTTCTTTATAATAGCAACATCTAAATTCCTAATTTGCGCCCTCAAAATAAGTAGTAAAAATGAAGGTCTGTATTGCCGAGAAACCAAGTGTAGCCCGTGAAATCGCATCCGTTTTGGGAGCCAATACCAAGCACGATGGCTATTTTGAAGGCAATGGGTATCAGGTAACATACACTTTTGGGCATTTATGTACCTTAAAAGAACCGAGCGATTACAAACCACACTGGAAAAGTTGGGACCTCAACAACCTGCCCATGCTTCCCGACAAATTCGAAACCAAAGTGGTGGAAAATTCCGGTATTCAAAAGCAGTTCCGAATCATAAAAAGCTTGTTCGACAAAGCCGATTTGGTCATCAACTGCGGGGATGCCGGGCAAGAGGGGGAACTCATTCAGCGCTGGGTGATGAACGAAGCCAAATACAAAGGCGAGGTACAACGCTTGTGGATTTCGTCCCTAACCACCGAAGCTATCAAAGAAGGTTTTGAGAACTTGAAACCATCTGCCAACTACGATAATTTATATTACGCCGGATTTTCCAGAGCCATTGGCGACTGGTTACTGGGTATGAATGCCACCCGTTTGTACACCGTAAAGCACGGCGGTTACAAACAAGTATTGTCTATTGGACGGGTGCAAACCCCAACATTGGCTATGGTCGTAGACCGATTCAAAGAAATTGAAAATTTCAAGCCGCAACCGTATTGGGAATTGCAAACTTTATATCGAGAAACGCTTTTCAGCTATGAAGAAGGACGCTTTTTGAAAAAAGAAGACGGAGAACTTTTGGCCAATAAAGTCAAAGAAAGTGAGTTTGAAATTGTTTCTGTAGAAAAAAAGAATGGCAATGAGTTTGCGCCTAAACTCTTTGATTTAACTGGCCTACAAGTATATTGCAATACCAAATTTGGTTTTACGGCAGACGAAACGCTTAAAATTGTGCAGACTTTATATGAACAAAAAGTAGTCACGTATCCCAGAGTAGACACCACGTTTTTGCCCAATGATATTTACCCGAAAGTACCGGGAATCCTGAAAAACCTAACCAATTATGCTGCGTTAACACAACCACTTTTGGAAAAAAAGATAAAAAAATCACCTAAAGTATTCAACGATAAAAAAGTAACGGATCACCACGCGATAATTCCAACGGGGATTCAAAGCAATTTGCAATACAATCAGCAGCAAGTATATGACATAATTACCAAGCGATTTATTGCCGTGTTTTATGACGATTGTTTGGTTGCCAATACTACCGTAGTCGGGAAAGCTGCCGATGTTTTATTTAAAACCACCGGAAAAGAAATCTTGAAAAAAGGATTTCGTGTAGTGTTTGAAGACCCAAACGCCAAAGAAAAAGAAGCCGATATCTTGCCGAGTTTTGTTGTAGGTGAAAAAGGGCCACACCAACCTTCGTTTTTAGAAAAGGAAACCAAACCACCCAATCAGTTTACCGAAGCGACTTTATTGCGCGCCATGGAAACCGCTGGCAAACAAGTGGATGATGAAGATTTACGCGAATTGATGAAAGAAAACGGTATTGGTCGTCCATCCACGCGAGCCAATATTATAGAAACGCTTTTCAGACGGCAATATATCGTAAGAAACAAAAAACAGGTTTTGCCAACACCAACGGGGATTCAACTGATTGATACGATTCAAAATGATTTGGTGAAGTCGGCTGAACTGACCGGTTCTTGGGAAAAGCAATTGAAAGATATAGAAAAAGGGACTTTTACCGCCGGTTCGTTTATTAAGAATATGAAACACATGGTTGAAACTTTGGTGTATGAAGTCCGAAGTGAAACCAGACGCGCCAATATTTCGCATGCTGGAACTGTTCAAAAAGAAGTGGCAAAAGTCGAGAAAAAGAAAGCAGCCGGAATTTTGGCGGAAGTATGTCCGAAATGTAAAAAAGGAACACTTATCAAAGGGAAATCTTCGTTTGGCTGTTCCGATTATAAAGCGGGTTGTGCATTTTTATTGCCCTACACTTTTGCAGAGAAAAAAATATCCGAAAATCAATACTTGCGGTTGCTTCAAAAAGGATCTACCGTAAACTTGAAAGACTTTAAAACGGATGCCGGCACTGTGGAAGGTTTGCTTCGCTTTGACGAAAACTTCCAACTCAAATTAGAACCTAAGAAAACTTTGGCGAAAGCCATTCCGGATGAATTAGCCTGTCCGAAATGCCAGAAAGGAACCGTGATAAAAGGAAAAACGGCTTATGGTTGCAGTCAGTATAAATCAGGCTGTGATTTTAAAGTGACTTTTGATACGGTCAGATTGAAACTAAAAGACCAAAAACCTACGAAGGAATTGGTTTATACTATTTTGAAAGCGAGTGTTTAATTTTTTACCATATAAGTCATTTAAGATCATTGAAGTTAGCTAAAAAAAGGATTAATACCCCTTTCTTGTATGATTCACATGGTAATTTTTTGGATTTGAACCATATAAGTCACATAAGATCATTGAAATTAGCTGCAAAACAATTGCTTATATGCCCAACTTACTTATATGGTAAATTTTTGAGAACATTGTAATTGTTAGTATAAGTTGGTGTTTAAGCATATTTATTATGATTTTAGAATTACAAAACTAAAAATAAAATACACCTATTCTATTTTTTCATAATTTAGCTCAATATAAATAACCACATAAAATCTAAGCTCATGTTTCAAAAAATAACTCTTATATTCCTTTTGTTAACCATTTTTTCTTGTAAAAAATCGGATGCAAATGAAAAAGAAAAAATCAAAGCTGCCAATTGGCTTTTGGGAAATTGGGAAAACAAAGCCATTGATGGTACTCTAACCGAAACTTGGAGAAAAGTAAACGACAGTACGTTTCAAGCGGAGTCGTACTTCATCAAAGAAAAAGACACGTTGCATTTTGAATCCATCGTCTTACAACAAAAAGGAGAAAACCTTACTTATTCTGCAACTGTAAAAGGGCAAAATAATGACAAACCAGTGGCTTTCAAATTGACAACTGCAACAGAGAAGCAAATGGTTTTTGAAAATCCAAAACACGATTACCCTCAAAAAATAAGTTATACCCAAATTACTACAGATAGTTTAGTCGCTAAAATTTCAGGAATCCAACAAGGAAAACCTAGCTCCGAACAGTTTTCTATGAAAAAAATCAAATAAAACTTTAATATTTTATACTCAAATCAAAACCTTGCCCTTGAAAAGCAAGGTTTTTTTATGTACAAAATATTGTAAATCATCGAATTAAAAAATTATTCTTAATTAGTCTAAATAATACTTGTTAAATAAAAATTAAAATTTACTTTTGCTTTATTCTTATTCATTCTAAATAAATTTAAAATAATTTAATTTTTAATCATGAAATATTTGAAACAACGAATACCTCAATTTATTCTTCTTACATGTTTATTGCTCGTTTCTATAACCACTGCTTTTGCCCAAAACTCCGGTAGCATAAAAGGTTCCATTTTGACAAGCGATAACCAACCTGCCGAAGGCGTTTCGGTTTCTATAAAAGGAGCGAACAAAAACACTATTGCGGATAACAATGGAAATTTTACACTAAAAAACATGCCCGAAGGGGTTAATATCCTAAAAGTTACTTTAGTTGGGTATAATGACCTCGTGCAAGAAGTGAAAGTTACCACTGGAGAAGTTACTGTTGTAGCATTACAACTTACTTTATCGAATAATGAACTCAACCAAGTGGTGGTTTTAAGTAACAAAAGTGCTTTCAAAACGAATCGTGTTTCATCTACTTTACGATTACAATCACCAATTATTGAAATTCCTCAAAATATTCAGGTCATAACGGGAAAACTTATCCAAGACCAACAAATTTTTAACATGCTAGAAGGAGTAACTCGTAATGTGAGCGGCGCGACAAGAGTGGAACATTGGGATAATTATGCCAATATTACTATGAGAGGCAGTCAAGTGGCCGCTTTTAGAAACGGAATGAATGTAAGTTCAACTTGGGGACCACTTACGGAGGATATGAGTATGGTAGAACGTATCGAATTTGTAAAAGGTCCGGCAGGATTCATGCTCGCAAATGGTAACCCAAGCGGTTTTTATAATGTAGTTACCAAAAAACCAAGCGGACGTACTAAAGGAGAAGCGAGCCTAACGCTGGGCAGTTTTGATATGTATAGAGGAACATTAGATTTTGACGGAAAGTTGAGCAAAAACGGAAAATTATTGTATCGTATTAATGTAATGGGCGAAAAGAAACAAAGTTACCGTGATTTTGACTTCAATGACCGCTATACTTTTGCACCTGTTTTAAAGTATTTAGTAACTGATAAAACCGCTATCACATTGGAATACACGCAACAATTTTCTAAAGTAAATGCTATTGGGAGTAACTATGCCTATTCTAAAAGAGGATACGCTGATTTGCCTAGAAACTTTACTACTTCAGAATCAAATTTAGATCCTACAAAAATGACAGAAAGAAATATTCTTGCCATTTTAGATCATAAAATAAGTGATAATTGGAAATTAACAGCTCAAACATCTTATCTTAATTACCAACAAGAAGGAATGTCTTTATGGCCAAGTGGCTTTGACCCTACTAATGATGCGATTCTGAAACGTGCTGGTGGCAATTGGGACATTTTAGGAAAAATATATGTTGGACAAGCTTTTGTAAATGGTGAAGCTAAAACAGGATCCGTAACTCACAAAATATTATCCGGATTGGATTTAAGTGATAAAACATTTTTTCATGACTGGTCACAATCCTTTACAATGCCCGATTTAGACATATACAATCCGGTACACGGAACGCTAGCTGCTTCTCCTACTTTTGACAGAAGCAAAAGTCTGGAAGATAGAGGAGTTAAATACCAAAACAGTTACAAAGCACTATATATTCAGGACGAAATGGGCTTCTTTGATAACAAACTGAGAGTAACATTAGCAGGAAGATATACCCAGCTTAAAACCTATGACTATTACTCGGGAGGTACAAAAAACAACAAATTTACACCAAGAGTAGGATTGAGTTATTCTATTGATAAAAACACGGCTGCTTATTTTGTAAATGACCAATCTTTCAATGAGAACTACGGTACGGACTGGCAAGGCAAATCTTTTAATCCCCAAACTGGCGGAAACATAGAATTAGGTTTGAAAAGAGACTGGTTGAACGGAAAATGGAATTCAGTTGTTTCTGTTTATCAAATCACCAAAAACAATGTACTAACATTAGATCCCGAACATTCTAATTCTACATATCAATTCAGTAGAGAAAGCGGGCAACAAAAAACAAAAGGATTTGAGGTTGACCTTAGAGGAGAAATTTTCAAAAACCTTGATCTTATTGTAAACTATGCATTTACAGAAGGAAAAACAACCAAAGATACAGATGAATCTCTTGTGGGAACTCAAGTTGCAGGTACAACCAAACACATTCAAAATGCTTGGTTGAATTATAAAGTAGACAGAGGAACGCTAAACGGAGTTGGGTTTTCATTAGGATACCAATATCAAGTAAAGAGAGCACCTTGGTTTATTTCACCTGATAATATAGGAATGTTACCCGATTATTTCCGATTGGATGGAGGTGTTTCTTACCAAAAAAACAAAGTATCAGTTAATCTTGTTGTCAATAATATCTTGAATAAATACTTGTATTCTGGAGGATATTATAGCTATAGCGATATGTATTACTGGCAAACAGAAGCCGGAACCAACATGCGCTTATCTGTTGGATATAAATTTTAGAGTTAGTTAGTTTTGTTTCACTAAACTCCTCATTTCGTTGGGGAGTTTAATCCTTTTTTATGAAAAATAATAATTTCAAAAAACTGATAGGAAAAATACACCTATGGTTGGGTTTATCATCGGGCATTATAGTTTTTATAATCGCCATTACGGGTTGTCTGTATGCTTTTCAAGAAGAAATACAAAACATCACTGAAGAATATCGTTTTGTAAAAGAACAGAATATGAACTTTTTGCCTCCATCAAAATTAGTTGGAATTGCTAAAAAAGAACTTCCAAATAAACTGCTTCACGCGATAAAATACAACGAAAAAAATAATGCTGTAGAAGCTGAATTTTATCAATATGAACCCTCCTATTATTATACCGTTTTTATAAATCCATATACAGGAAAAGTTTTAAAAACAGTAAACCACGAGGAAGGATTCTTTGCTTTTATACTCGACGGACATTTCAACTTATGGCTGTCTCATGAAATTGGTCAAGTCGTAGTTTCCGTGGCTACTTTAATTTTTCTGGTATTGTTAGTGTCCGGATTAATTCTTTGGTATCCAAAAAATAAAAATGCAGCAAAACAACGCTTTTCGTTCAAATGGAAAAAAGGCACAAAATGGAAAAGAAAAAATTACGATTTACATAACATTACTGGTTTTTATATGCTTATAATCGGAATCATTTTCGCCATTACTGGATTAGTATGGGGATTTGAATGGTTTGCGTATTCGTATTATAAAGTTTCCGGTGGCGAAAAATCGCTAATCTATGAAGAGCCTCTTTCGAAAAAAAACCAAAAAACTGCAACTACAATCGTAAAACCATTAGATGCTATTTGGTTTCAAATGCAAAAAGAATATCCATTGGCAGAATCCATTGAAATTCACCCGCCAGAAACAAATCTATCACCGATAGCCGCCAATGCTAATATGGATGAAGGAACGTATTGGAAAATTGATTATCGCTATTTTGATCAATACAGTTTAAAAGAAATAACTGTTTCCCATCTTTGGGGCAGAAAAACAGCGGATAAAGTTGCCGATAACCTCATGAAAATGAATTATGACATTCACACTGGAGCCATATTAGGTTTGCCTGGAAAAATATTCGCCTTTCTGTGCAGTTTACTCATTGCAAGTCTGCCAATATCCGGATGCTACATTTGGTGGGGACGAAACAGAAAAAAGAAAAATACAGCAGCTGTTTTGAATTAAATCCAATTAAATAATTTCAAGTTTCTGCTTTAAACCTTTCCATCAATTTGGCATCTAAAATAGTGGGAACTAAAAGATACCTTTTCAAATCATCGAAAGAAAGGCAGACAAACATTATAATACATTAAATATTTCCATATAATTGAGTCTATTATAATTGGAATTATACTATTTATTTTTACATTTGCGTTATTTTTATTTATTCTAAATAACCAGATTAAACAAACACACATCTTCTATTAATAAGAACCTTGATAAAAAATTTATGAAAAAGAATCTTTTTATTTCTTTTGCCTTAGTCGCTACTTTATTTGTTAGTGCGCAGCAAAAAAACACACTTTTGGAGCAATCTTTTTGGAAAACAACACCAGATGTAAATGCAGTTAAAGCAGAAATAGCAAAAGGTAACAGCCCATCAGCATCAACTCCAAATGCTTTTGATGTAACCGTTATGGCAATTAATAATGATACGCCTGCAGCAACCATACAATTCTTACTGGAACAACCCGGGAATGAAGTCAGCAAATTGACACACGACAATCGTATTTATTTGCACTGGGCCGCCAATAAAGGAAATGTAGCAATTGTAGAATACCTTATTAGCAAAGGGGCTGATCTTAATCTAGAAGACAGCAAAGGAGAAACTCCACTAACCTTTGCAGCTGTTGGAGGTCAAAGCAATACCGCATTGTATGATGCCTTTTTTAAAGCTGGAACTGATCCTAAGAAAAAATACAAAGACGGTGTCAACCTGTTATTAATGGCGATCGCATCCGACAAAAACCTCGCACTTACTACCTATTTTACCACCAAAGGAATGTCAATTAAGGATACTGATAGTGACGGCAACACAGCTTTTAATTATGCTGCAAAATCAGGCAACCTACCATTATTAAAATCCCTTTTAGAAAAAGGAGTAAAAGCTACTGACAATGCATTGCTGTTTGCAGCACAAGGTTCCCGTAGAGATGTGACTCCTCTTGAAACCTACAAATACTTAGTTGAAGATTTAAAAATCAAACCAACTGCTACAAGCAAATCAGGTGAAACGGTGCTTCATTTATTGGCAAGCAAAGCCAACCAATCCGAAATCATTACTTACTTTTTGTCCAAAGGTGTAGATGCTAACAAAGCCAATAACGAGGGAAATACGGCATTAATGGCAGCAGCTTCGGCTAGAGATATTGCCGCATTAGAACTGTTATTGCCAATAGTAAAAAACAATAATGTTCAAAATTTAAAAGGAGAATCGGCATTGACAATGGCTGTAAAAGCAGGAACTCCTGAGGCTATAACAGTACTTTTAAACAAAGGAGCTGATGTAAAAGTATTGGACAAAGACGGAAACAATTTAGGATATTACCTGATTCAATCCTACAGACCATCAGGTCGCGGACCAGAGGCAACAAGCCAAGATCCTTTTGAAACCAAAATAAAATTACTTCAGGATAAAGGTTTAAACTTGGCCATTCCTCAAAAAGACGGGAATACATTGTATCATTTTGCTATAATTAAAAATGATTTGGCTTTATTGAAAAAAATCGCCGCTTTAAACATCGATATCAATGCCAAAAACAAAGATGGCTTAACCGCTTTGCACAAAGCAGCTATGATTTCTAAAGACGATGCTATCTTGAAATACCTTATTTCTATGGGCGCTAAAAAAGAAATTACCACTGATTTTGACGAAAGTGCGTATGCTTTGGCCAAAGAAAACGAATCGTTAACAACTAACAAAATAGTGCTAGAATTTTTAAAATAATAGTATGAAATCACCGTAATACTAAATCACAAACAATAATAAACAATGGCGCTACCATATTCCTTAAAAAACAAATATTATCTCATATGAAATCAATTCTAAAAATTAGTTTATCTATAGCGTTTCTATTCCTTTTGTCCTTTCAAGCAACAGCACAAACCAGTAAATACAAATGCATGCTCCAAATGTCAAACTACATGGGAGAAGGCGCTTATATTGTAGTTTCACTTGTAAATGCTAAAGGCGAATATGTGAAAACACTATATGTAATGGGTGACGACAAAAAATGGTACAAAACCCTCAAAGAATGGCATAAATTCTATTCTAAAAAACCAGAAAATATCAGTGCCAAAACGGGAGCTTCCGTAACCGGTGGAGACCGAAGCATTACCACAATAGAAATTGAAGATGCTAAAATCAACAAAGGATTTAAATTGCGTTTTGAAACATCAGTAGAAGATCATAAATATTACACCAGTGATTTAGAAATTCCACTGACAACCGAAGGAATTGCTGCAAAAACTGAAGGTAAAAACTATATTCGCTACGTAAGATTGAACAAAATCTAAAAAAACAGCTTTTACATTAAACCATATAAGTCATATAAGCTTTTACAAAACGTAAAACTTATATGACTTATATGTTAAAATTTATTATCAATGACTCTTTCTTTTTGGCGTTACTCACACTTGGCTTTGGCTGTATTTTCTGCTGCATTTTTAGTATTGGCATCCGTAACTGGTGTCATCCTCGCAGTCGATGCCATACAAGAGAAAGCACCGCCCTACAAAGTAGAAAATTTTGATAAAATAACACTTGGAGAAACCTTACCGGTACTAAAAAAAGCATATCCTGAAATAACGGAATTAAGTGTAAACCACAATCAATTTGTAACCCTGCAAGGTATCGACCAGGAAGACAATGATGTCAATGCCTATATTGACGCAAGAACTGGAAAAATACTAGGAACACCAATCAAAAAAAGTGAGTTTATCCAATGGACTACTGCACTCCATCGTTCCTTATTCCTTAAAGAAACCGGACGTTTTATTGTGGGCTTTATTTCCTTTTTGTTGGTATTGATTTCCATTTCGGGTTTTGCTTTGATACTCAACCGCCAAAGAAGTCTTCGCAGTTTATTTTCTAAAATTGTAAAAGAAAATTTCGCTCAATATTACCATATTTTTCTAGGACGATTATCGCTGATTCCGATTCTGATTATTGCACTTTCGGGAACGTATTTGACCCTGGAAAAGTTTAATTTTTTCCTTGAAAAAACAGATTCAGAAGAAAAAACCGAAATGGTTACAACTTCTCCTATTTCAAAAAAAGAGACTAGTACTTCTGTTTTTAAAAATACGCTTCTGGCTGATGTTCAAAAAATTGAATTCCCATTTTCGGATGACCCAGAAGAATATTATATAATTACATTAAAAGACCGAGAAATCGAAGTCAACCAAATTACCGGAGCAATTGTAAGTGAAACTCCTTTTCCACTGCAAACTTTAGCATCTAATTTGAGTCTTGATTTACATACCGGGAGAGCAAGTATTTTATGGGCGATAATTTTAGGAATCGCGAGTTTGAATATTCTGTTTTTTATCTACTCGGGTTTTGCCATGACATTAAAACGAAGAGCGAGTCGCATTAAAAACAAATACAAAACTCAAGAAAGCACCTTCATTTTACTAGTAGGTTCCGAAAATGGAAGCACGCTATTATTTGCTAATGCGATTCAGAAGCAATTGCTTGCGCACGGAGAAAAAGTCTTCCTTACTGAACTGAATAATTATTCAGTTTATCCAAAAGCAAAACATCTTATCGTATTTACTTCAACCCACGGATTAGGCGATGCGCCATCTAATGCGAGCAAATTTATTTCGCTCATCAACAAAACGGAACAACAACAAAAAATAAATATTTCGGTGGTAGGATTTGGTTCTGAAGCGTATCCTGATTTTTGTGGTTATGCACAGGAAATTGATGTGTTGTTAGCAAAACAAAATTGGACGGAACGTTTTTTAGAATTACATACGGTAAACGAAAAATCAGCGGAAGAATTTGTAGGTTGGGTACAATTATGGAGTGCCAAAACAGGAATTCCACTTTCGACCACTCCATCACTTTATAATGAGGTTCCAAAAGGTTTACAAAAAATAACAGTACTTAATAAAACTTCCATTTCTGATACGGAGCATACTTTTTTACTGACGCTGCGTGCTAGTAGGAACGCTAAATTCACTTCGGGTGACCTCTTGGCTATTTATCCTGCAAACGACAACCAAGAACGCCTCTACTCTATCGGGAATCATAATGGAAATATACAATTAGTGGTGAAATTACATCCTTCAGGATTAGGTTCCGGCTATTTATATAATGTAGAACCAGGTTCTATTTTCAAAGCGCGAATCATTAAGAACCAGACTTTTCATTTCCCGAAAAAAGCATCCAAAGTAGCGCTAATTTCAAATGGAACGGGTATTGCTCCTTTTCTGGGAATGTTGGAACAAAATAAGAAAAAAATCGAAATTCATTTATATTGTGGCTTTCGAAAAGCAACTGAAACTGTTTTAGGATACGAAAAATTTTCTACTGAAATAATTCAAAAACAGCAACTTAAAAGTTTTCATGTGGCTTTATCCCGTGAAGAAAACCATAATTATGTGATGGATTTGATTAAACGTGACGCTGATTTTTTCGTGGATTTGCTAACACAAGGAGGCGTTGTAATGATTTGCGGTTCACTTGCCATGCAAAAAGACGTGGAAGCTGTTCTTGATACACTTTGTCTTGACAAAACTGGGAAAGGAATTGCAGACTATAAAGCTAATGGACAAGTGCTGACGGATTGTTACTAAGTCCTCTCCCCTCCCAAATTTTCGGGACTCTCCAAAGGAGAGGGAGCCGAAACTGGATTGAAAAATTTATGATTAATCGATTTTCCTGCAAGGTCTTTTTTTGACCATGTAGCTATTTAGATAAAAAACGACACCTACAAGGCTTTGGAAACCTTGCAGGATTTAAAAACAAACGCTATGTCAACCAAATACCAATTCATCTTCCTTTTTTTTATTGTCTGCAACTTCACAAGTAGTGCACAAACACTACGAAAAAGAGCCACCTTACTTATGGGCGGTCGGTTTGACATTACCATTGTTGCAAACAATTCGGTATCTGCAGAAAAAAACATAGATGCTGTTATTGCAGAAATTACACGAATAGAAAATTTAATTTCCGAATGGAAATCGGACTCGCAAGTTTCTGAAGTGAACCAAAATGCGGGCATTCGTCCTGTGAAAGTGGATAAAGAAGTTTTTGAATTGACGCAAAGAGCGATTCGGTTTTCTGAAGTGACAAATGGCGGTTTTGACATCAGCTTTGCGGCAATGGATAAAATCTGGAAATTTGATGGTTCCATGACGGCAATGCCTTCGGCGGAAGCCATTCAGAAATCGGTTGAAAAAGTGAGCTACAAAAATATAATCTTGGATAGCGTTCAATCCACCATTTTTCTGAAACTAAAAGGGATGAAAATTGGTTTTGGCGCCTTAGGCGAAGGTTATGCCACCGATAAATGTCGCGATATGATGCTTGCAAAAGGCATCAAAGCCGGAATTATAAACGGCTCAGGCGATATGAGTACGTGGGGGAAACAGCCCAATGGAAAAGCTTGGAATATCGGTATTACGAATCCCTTTCATCCAGAAAAACTTCTGGTTGTTGTTCCATTAAAACAAGATGCGGTAACCACTTCAGGGAGCTATGAGAAATTTGTTGTTTTTAATGGCAAACGCTATTCGCATATCATCAATCCGGCAACTGGTTACCCCGCTACAGGATTATGCAGCGTGACGGTTTTTGGACCAAATGCAGAAACGGCAAACGGCTTGAGTACTTCGTTAATGGTTTTAGGAAAAACAGCAGGACTACTTTTGCTAAAAAAATACCCTAATTATAGTTGCGTCATGATTACAGATGACGGAAAAGTAGTGAAATCAAAAAACTTCCGAATCAAGAAATTCAAGACCAAGTTTTAATATTTAAAAATTAAAAACGATTACCACAAAGACAAACTTCATTTTTGTGGTACTTAATGGTTAATTGCATTACTTTATTTTGATACGAATTTTGCAAATCAAGTACTCCACTTGAAAATCTATGGAATTTTTTAAATCTAGACGCTCAAAAAATTATCTCACAGCACTGGTATTCGCATTACTTCTTTAACAAAATTTAACATAAAAGACCTTCTAACTACTTTTGGAAACAAAATCGGATAATTAACTAGCTCAAAAAACCATTTTTAACCAGACAAAAGTCAAAAAAAGGTAATCTTCTACAAAAAAACCGTTTTTTAAAAAACTAAAAAACAACTAGTTAAATATATTTTTAATTTTTATTAATATTTAATCTAAATAAGTTTTGCAAATCCATACTTCAGTTTTATATTTGCATCGTTATTTTTAATTATTCCAAATAAACAATCATGAAATATATTTTCCTTCCAACTTTAACACTTTTATTTAGTCTATCGTGTTTAGCACAAGAGTCATTAAATGCTTCTGATGATAAAAATTTTGAGGACCCTTTCGGATCAATAACGGATACTATAAAAAACAAAAAAGGAGGAGTACTTAAAGAAGTTGTGATCACAGCCAACAAAGAGAAAAAGGCAGTTTCAGCATTAAGATCAGGATTAAAACCAATGGATACTCCGCAAAGTGTTCAGGTTATTGGAGCTGAAATAATCGAGCAACAACAAGCCATTCGCTTAAGTGAAGTTATCAAAAATGCCAATGGTATTTATGTAGGTTCTGCACGTGGTGGCGCTCAGGAATCATTTTTCTCAAGAGGATATGATATGTCAGCCAACAATATGTTTAAAAATGGTTTCCGTTATAATGCTGGTTCTATCCCGGAAGTTTCAGGTTTAGAAAAAGTGGAATTTCTTAAAGGTGGTTCTGCCTTATTGTATGGAAACGTTGCTCCGGGTGGAATTTTAAATTTGGTTACTAAAACCCCTTCTTTCAAAAGTGGTGGAGAAATTACAATGCAAGCAGGGAGCTATTCCTACTACAAACCATCGATTGATTTTTACGGCCCTTTGAATAAACATATCGCTTATCGATTTAATGCTTCTTACGAAAACTCCGAAAGCTTTAGAGATTATGTCAAAAATGAGCGTATTTATGTAAATCCTTCATTCCTTTTTAATGTAAGCGATAAAACTCAAATTACGGTACAAGGTGACTATTTAAGTGCCGATTGGACTCCTGATTTTGGGACTGGAATCATTGGTAAAACAATTTTAGATTTACCCCGAAACACGTATTATGGAGCGCTTTGGTCAACTGGTAAAACAAAATCATCCAGTGCTTCAGTATTGGTCAATCATGATTTCAACAACAACTGGAAATTAAGTTTTAATTCTTCCTTTCAGTCTTACAACAGAACTCAAAAATCGACTGCACAGTTAAGCTCGATTGATGTCAACGGGAATTGGAAACGTGGCTTGACACAAGCTGATGCTTCTGAAAAAATATTTGGAGATCAATTGAGTTTACAAGGAACCTTCAACACAGGAAGCATCAAACACCAAATATTTACTGGAGTTGACTATGAAAATTCTATGGCACCGAGTTATACTTTTGGCTTTTATGCAACTCCGAATGGTACAACTGCTTTAACTACTGAAGCAACTGCCATAAATCTATTCAATTATGATTACAGCACACAAAGCCTTACCGCGCCCTATTCAACTAGAAGAACCCAACTTGCTACTACAGATACACAACGTTTTGGAGTATATGCACAAGATTTAATTTCGATTACTGATTATGTAAAGGTTTTGGCGGGACTCCGTTGGTCATGGCAAGAAAGTGAGGTCACAACCTCCAAAGAAGTAATAGGGAAAGTGAATGGAGTTGACACCATTATAACAACTCTTGAAAATGCAACTGCTACAACTGGAACTAAAACTTTGAACAGAGCTTATTCTCCAAAAGCAGGACTGGTAATTCAACCAAACAAAGATTTGTCTTTGTTCGCCAGTTACTCCAACTCATTTACTCCTAATAGCGGAACAACGGTAGATTTGCAACCTTTAGATCCTTCTATAATAGATCAATTCGAGGTGGGTATCAAAAAAGATTTTTGGAAAGGTATTTTGAGTACCAATGTAACAGCATATCAAATCTCAAACAATAATTTAGCTCAAACTGTTTTGTTTGCGGCTGATGGTGTAACACCTAATGTAAATACTAACTTAAAAGAACTGGTAGGGGGAACAAAAGGAAAAGGAATTGAAATAGATGTTACTGCAAAACCAACACTAGGTTTGAACATCATTGCAGGATATAGCTTTAACGAAACCAAAATTTCTAAATCATCAGGGACAAGCGGAAGTCTTGTAGTAGGAGACATTTTAGCAAGAACGCCAAAGCATACAGCCAATTTGAGTTTTTTCTACAAATTGCCTAGCGGGACATTAAAAGGGCTTACTTTTGGAGCCATCGGGAACTATATTGGTGACCGCACAGGAGGTTGGAATGACCGTTATGTATGGACAGAAAACAAACCTGTAACTGCTCCAAAAACATATACTGTGACTATTGAAGACCGTGACATTCCATTAGAAGGATATACAACAATTGATGTTTCAGCAGGTTATGAATGGAAAAAATTCTCCATATTGTGCAAATTATCTAATGTGACAAATGAGTTAAATTACACGGTACATGAAAATTACAGTGTAAATCCAATCGCTCCACGTCAAGTATTGACAAGCTTGAAATACAAATTCTAAAACCTAAGTTTGGTTTTATTCAATCCAAAACTTTTTCTGCTAATTTCATTTTTTTGAAAAGCAGAAAAAGTTTTTGCTATTTAAATAAAAAAAATCCCATCTCCTTTTTTACAGTAGATGGGATTTTATATTTTTAAAAGAATTTAACGGCTATTTCAAACCCGCCAAACTGTGTTCGATAGTTTCAATTTTTGCCAAAGCATCCGCTTCTTTTTGTCTTTCGTTTGCCAAAACTTTCTCTGGTGCACCAGCCACAAATTTTTCATTTGCTAATTTATTTTGAACAGATTTCAAGAAACCTTGCGTGTAAACCAACTCGGTCGTAAGTTTAGCAATCTCCGCTTCTACGTCAATGTTTCCGGTGATTGGAATAAAATATTCGTTCGACTTTACACGGAAAGACAATGCGCCGTCTACTTTGTCCGAAACATATTCTAATGAAGTGATGTTGCCTAATTTGGTCACAACCGAATCAAAATAAGTGGAAGCTCTATCATTATTCACGATTTTCAGTTCGATAGTGTCTTTGAAAGGAATATTTTTGTCTTTACGAATCGTTCTTATCCCAGAGATTACTTCAATTGTATTGTCAAAATCAGCAATTAAAGCTGCGTTAAACGGTTTCATTTCCGGCCAAGTCGAAACGATTAAGGCTTCCTCAGGAGTTCTTTCGGCAAGAATTTGCCAAATCTCCTCTGTCAAAAACGGCATAAACGGATGCAATAATTTCAAGTTATTTTCGAGCATTTCTATGGCTTTCGCCAAAGTTACGCTATCAATTGGCTGTTGGTATGCCGGCTTTATCATTTCCAAAAACCAAGAACAGAAATCATCCCAAACCAATTTATAAATTCCCATCAACGCATCGGAAATTCTATATTTTTCAAAATTATCTTCGATTTCCAAAAGTGTTTGTTGCAATTTGGCTTCGTACCATTCAATCGCTACTTTCGATGATTCCGGTTGCGGAATAGCATCCGAAACTTCCCAACCTTTTATCAGTTTGAAAGCATTCCATATTTTATTAGTAAACGCTTTTCCTTGGTTGCACAACTCTTCATCAAACATAATGTCATTCCCTGCAGAAGCACTCAAAAGCAATCCTACTCGAACTCCATCAGCACCAAATTTTTCAATTAAATCTAAAGGATCCGGAGAATTTCCTAATGATTTAGACATTTTACGACGCTGTTTGTCACGTACTAAACCAGTTAAATACACATTTGTAAATGGTTTTTTACCAGTGTATTCATATCCTGCAATAATCATTCTCGCCACCCAGAAAAATAAAATATCTGGACCGGTAACTAAATCATTTGTTGGATAATAGTATTTAAAATCTTCACTGTCGGGGTCCATTATTCCACCAAAAACAGACATTGGCCACAGCCAAGAAGAGAACCAAGTATCAAGCGCATCAACATCTTGCTTTAAATCTTTTGCTTCAAGTTTAAGGTTTAAAGTTTTCTCTCTCGCTAACGTTAAAGCGTCTTCAATGTTTTCAGCGACCACGAAATCTTCTTTTCCATCGCCATAGAAATATGCAGGAATTTGCTGTCCCCACCACAATTGACGCGAAATATTCCAATCGCGGATATTATTTAACCAATGTGCGTACGTATTATTAAAACGTGCAGGATGCAATTTGATTTCACCATCTTCCAATACAGATTTGATTGCCGGTTTTACCAAATCTTCCATTTTTAAGAACCACTGATCAGATAAACGAGGCTCGATTACCGCTTTGGTTCTTTCAGAAGTTCCTACTTTATTTAAGTGTGTTTCTGTTTTTGCTAAAGCGCCAATAGTTTCTAATTCTTTGGCAACAGCCTCACGAACTACAAAACGATCTTGTCCTTGATAGTGTAATCCAAAACTATTTAAAGTCGCATCTTCGTTAAAAATATCAATAATTTCCAGATTATGCTTCTCTCCTAGCGCTTTGTCATTCATATCGTGAGCAGGCGTCACTTTTAAACATCCTGTTCCAAATTCGATATCAACATACTCATCTTCGATAATTGGAATAACCCTTCCGCAGATAGGTACAATCGCTTTTTTGCCTTTCAAATGATTAAAACGTTCGTCATTTGGATTAATACAAATTGCGGTATCTCCAAAAATAGTTTCCGGACGCGTCGTAGCAATCGTCAGAAAGTCTTCGCTTCCTTCGATTTTATATTTTAGGAAATACAATTTTCCTTGTTGTTCTTCATAAATTACTTCTTCATCAGACAAAGTCGTTTTAGCTTCCGGATCCCAGTTTACCATTCGGTATCCGCGATAAATCAGCCCTTTGTTGTATAAATCTACAAAAGAACGAATTACTGATGCTGACATATCAGGATCCATCGTAAACTTAGTTCGCTCCCAATCACAGGAAGCTCCCAGTTTTTTTAATTGGTCTAAAATTACACCACCATATTTATCTGTCCATTCCCAGGCATGCGCCAGAAACTCTTCGCGAGTCAAATCATTTTTATTGATTCCTTCAGCTTTTAATTTGGCTACAACCTTGGCTTCTGTTGCAATTGAGGCGTGATCCGTTCCCGGAACCCAGCATGCGTTGAATCCTTTAAGACGCGCTCTTCGAATCAATACATCTTGAATCGTATTGTTCAACATGTGTCCCATGTGTAAAACCCCAGTCACATTAGGCGGAGGAATCACAATGGTATATGGCGTTCTGTGATCTGGTTCTGAGTGAAAATAATTATTTTTCATCCAGTAGTCATACCACTTATTCTCAATAGTTTTAGCGTCAAATTGTGCAGGAATTGTCATTTTATTGTGGATCATTTAATCGTTAAATTCAATTATTTGTCAGTTCAGTTTATTGGTTAACCATATCAACAAATAACCTTTTAGACTTTGGTCTGATATTTGTAATTGTAATCTGGAACAAAAGTAAATAATTATGTAGACTATAAAAAGAGAAATAAAAATTTGTACGTTAATTAAAACAAAGTATATTTACTTTAATGAATCTAAAAATTTCAAAATGAAAAAAACAATAGCTTTATTCGCATTCGCTTTAATCAGCAGTATCGGTTTTGCTCAAAATGGTCCTAAAATTGAGTTTGCCGCCAAAGACAACACGATTGATTATGGAAAAGTTACCAAGAATGAAAATGGTTCTCGTGATTTTATCTTTACAAATACAGGTAATGCTCCATTAATTATTACTAATGTACTGTCTACTTGCGGTTGCACGGTTCCTACAAAACCAGATGAACCAATTATGCCTGGAAAAACAGGAAAAATAACTGTAAAATACAACATGGCTCCCGGACCAATCAGAAAAACAATAACAGTTGAGTCAAATGCAGTGAATTATGAAGCTGGAAGAGTGGCTCTGAAAATAAAAGGAGAAGTAATTTCCAACTAATACATCATCCAATTAAACTAAAAGCTTCTGAAAAATCATTCAGAAGCTTTTTTTATTACAAAACATCAAACAATTGAAAGCTGAATTTTAAAATTATACTTTCACGTTCGACTTCTAAAGTAATCCATTTCTCCTCCTCTGATTTAAAAAGAGTATTAATTTCTTGCAAAGAGTGTTTATAAGCAGGGCTCTTATTTATCAAAATGATTATATCTCCTTTTTGCAATCCTGCCTTGGCTGCCGGTGAATTTTTCCGAACATTGGATATTTCATAAATTGGTTTTAATAGGAATTTATATTTAAAATCTTTTTTCTTATCATCTTCGGAATCAAATATGTTTTTGGACAATGGCACTGTTTCAAGACGTACTGTTTCTTGAACCCATTGCAATCCTTTATGCTGTATTTCGACACCGCTTTTATTATAGCCAAAAGGAGAATTGTATTCATTATTTTTTTTTAAATACATTTTTCGATTTTGATAATCAAAAATAACATCAAATCTTCTCATAATCTCACCTCCAACTGATCCCATACGATCCGCAACCATCGTGACATTTTTAATGGAACTTGAGTCTGGAAAGGCCACTACAGGATTATTAAATTCAAATTCCGACATCTCAAACTTTTGAATTCGAGCCCTTTTACCTTCTACATCACCGCTAAAACCTCTGCCTAAAAAATCATTGAAATTTTTCGATGGAACTTTAATCCGTTCTGAGCGATTTTGAAAAAGCCATACCGCATCACTATTTCCTATATCAATCAACAACTTTGCAGGAATTTCGTTGTTATCCATAACTACCTTACTTTTTAAATAAGGCTTGGATTTTTCTATAGTAATTGGAATAGCACTATATTTTTTTTCTGTTTTTTTTCTGTTCTTATCATTGTCTTTATAAACGACAATTCTTTTTTTCTTGTAATTAATTTCTACTAAATTATTTCTAAAAAACTGAAAACCAATAATTCCGTTCACTGGGATACCTATATGAGAAGATAAATTAAAATCTGGGTCTAGAACAATATAAAACATATGATTCCTATATTTCATGCTACCAAACTCCAAGACATTGTTAGTAGATTTTAATCCTTCTACAGCAACCTGACTCCCCAAACCTCTTAAGAATATCTTTTCAGTATTAAAATAATGAACTTCTTTTTTCTCCTCTAAACTAAATAATATGGTTTCTTCTACACCGGTATCTAATAAAAAATTCAACTCTACCCCATTCACTTTAATGGGAACAAATACCAAATTATTTATCAATTTAAAAGGTACGCTGATTTTATTAATATCTTTTTCAAACCGAAATCCTTCTTGTGCCGAAATGGAAACCATTGAGAAGACCATGAAAAACAAAATTGTTATTCTTTTCATTTATATTAGTTTTTATAAAAATACTAAAATTAACAAATAAAACCATCATTTAGATAATATATGCAGGTATTGATTATGATATATTCGAAAAAAAATTCGCAAATTTGCAATTCAATAATAAAGACTATGCCAAAAATATCTAACAAAGGCAAACAAATGCCCGAATCACCAATACGAAAATTGGTTCCCTACTCAGAAATTGCTAAGAAAAAAGGGAATAAAGTATACCATTTAAACATTGGTCAACCGGATATAAAAACGCCCGAAGTTGCCATGAATGCTGTTAAAAATATTGATTTAACTATATTAGAATACAGTCATTCCGCAGGAAACGAAAGCTACAGAAAAAAATTATCGGCGTATTATATCAATCAAGATATTTCAGTAAATATCGAGGACATTATTATTACTACTGGCGGTTCAGAAGCGCTTATGTTTGCCATGGGAAGCACTATGGATCAAGGCGATGAAATTATTATTCCGGAACCATTTTATGCGAATTACAATGGATTTTCTACCGCTTCAGGTGTTACCGTAGTTCCTGTAATTTCAACCATTGAAACTGGTTTTGCTCTTCCTGCAGTAGAAGATTTTGAAAAACTGATAACTCCAAAAACAAAAGCCATACTTATTTGCAATCCAGGAAATCCAACGGGTTATTTATATTCGAAAGAAGAAATCATGAAACTGGCAGCATTGGTCAAAAAACATGATTTGTTCTTAATTTCTGATGAAGTATATCGTGAATTCACTTATGATGGAGATGTACATTACTCTGTGATGAATGTTCCTGGACTTGAAGAACACGCCATTATGATTGATTCTGTTTCAAAAAGATACAGCATGTGTGGCGCAAGAATAGGATGTATTGTTTCTAAAAATAAGGAAGTGATGGCGACTGCGATGAAATTTGCGCAAGCAAGATTAAGCCCGCCAACCATTGAACAAATAGCAAGTGAAGCCGCTCTGGACACTCCACAAAGTTATTTTGACGAAGTAATTTCAGAATACAGAGAACGCAGAGATACTTTGATTGAAGAGTTAAATAAAATAGATGGCGTTATTGTAAGCAAACCAAAAGGTGCTTTTTATTGTATCGCACAACTTCCGGTGGAAAATGCTGATGCATTTGCACAATGGCTTTTAGAAAGTTATGACTTGAATGGTGAAACTGTAATGGTAGCACCAGCAGCCGGTTTTTACTCTACACCTGGGATGGGATTAAATCAGGTTCGGATCGCTTATGTATTAAAGAAACAGGACTTAATTAGCGCGGTACGCATACTAAAAGCAGCAATTCCTGTTTATAATGCAGCCCAAACAAAGGCGTAATTAAAGTATACTTTAGATTTACTCATTGAGCAATACGGAAGGATTTTATAAAAGGCAATAACGAACTCGTTATTGCCTTTATTTTTTAGGTCAAAAAAGAAATATAAATAGCCCGTAGAACCAATAAAGTAGTCTTAAATAGTAGGAGCGATAGAAATTCTTTAATTTTTATTATTTATCTTTACCGCTTAAATGTTTATACCAACAATAATAGTTGCTTTTAATGATAAAAAACGAAGAATTTCAAGACGAAATAGGAGACAATCATATTAGTTTATCCGCAAAAAACCCAGTAAGAGATGATGCTTTTGACATTTCTGAGGATGAGAAAATTGAAAAAATAAAAAAAGATGTTGAGAGCATTCTAATCACACTTGGAATGGACTTGACCGATGATAGTTTAAAAGGCACACCCAATCGTGTTGCTAAAATGTTTGTGAAGGAAATTTTTGGAGGTTTGAATCCTGCAAAAAAACCAAAAGCTTCCACATTTGACAACAATTACAAATACGGTGAAATGTTAGTTGAAAAAAACATCATCGTGTATTCTACCTGCGAACATCATTTATTGCCAATTATAGGAAGAGCACATGTTGCTTATATTTCTAGCGGAACAGTTATTGGCTTATCTAAAATGAACCGTATCGTGGAATATTATGCCAAAAGACCTCAGGTTCAGGAGCGTTTAACGATGCAAATTGTTCAGGAATTACAAATAGCATTAGGTACAGAAGATGTAGCTTGCGTGATTGATGCCAAACACCTTTGCGTGAATTCAAGAGGAATCAGTGATATTGAAAGTAGCACTGTGACATCAGAATTTGGTGGAAAATTTAAAGATAGTGTAACTCGCAGAGAGTTTTTGGATTATATTAAATTAGAAACAAAGTTCTAAATCACCCGATTCGTTTAGTACCCATAAATTCCTAGCCCTGATGGAAGCGGCATCCTTTTTATGGCTTCTTTAGCCATGAAAAGATACAGCGAACAGCAGGAAATGGCTCAAAAAAAATAAAAAAATGCCTTTATACAATACCCAAGCGCTAAAAATATACAATTCTCTTTCGGGAGAAAAAGAAACATTTACACCCATTCACGAAGGAAATGTTGGGATGTATGTTTGTGGACCAACGGTTTACAGTAATGTGCATCTTGGAAACGTGCGTACTTTTATGTCTTTTGACGTGATTTTTAGGTATTTTTTACATTTGGATTATAAAGTACGCTATGTTAGGAACATTACGGATGTGGGTCATATTGTGGATGATGTGGATGAAGGCGAAGATAAAATTGCAAAAAAAGCACGTCTGGAGCAACTCGAACCGATGGAAGTTGTACAGCGTTATACCGTAGATTTTCATGATATTTTGAATGAATTTAACTTTTTGCCACCAAGTATTGAACCAACCGCAACGGGTCATATTATTGAGCAAATTGAAATTATAAAAACAATCATCGAAAAAGGAATTGGTTATGAAGCCAATGGATCTGTTTATTTTGATGTGGTGAAATTTAATGAAACCAATCATTACGGACGATTAAGCGGCCGTAATATTGAGGATATGCTTACCAATACCCGTGATCTTGACGGACAAAGTGACAAGAGAAATCCACAAGATTTTGCACTTTGGAAAAAAGCGGAAGCACAACATATCATGCGTTGGCCCTCGCCTTGGAGCGATGGATTTCCGGGATGGCACTTAGAATGTACAGCAATGAGTACTAAATATTTAGGTAATCATTTTGATATTCACGGTGGTGGAATGGATTTGAAATTCCCGCATCATGAGTGCGAAATTGCACAAAACGAAGCTTGTACCGGTCAAACCCCAGTTAATTATTGGTTACATGCCAATATGCTGACTTTGAACGGTAAAAAAATGGCGAAATCTACCGGAAATAATATTTTGCCAAGAGAAATATTGACTGGAGAAAACACCATTTTGAGTAAAGCTTTCTCAGCATCGGTAGCCCGATTTTTTATGCTGCAGGCGCATTACAGAAGTATTCTAGATTTTTCTGACGATGCCATTGTTGCTGCCGAAAAAGGATACAAACGATTAATGGAAGCGATGAACTCCTTAAAAGAAATCACTGCTGACACAAAAAGCACTATTGATATTTCTGGATGGAAACAATCCTGCTATGATGCGATGAATGACGATTTTAACACGCCAATTTTAATTGCGCAGTTGTTTGAAGGTGTACGTTTTGTTAATTTATTAAAGGATGGTAAAGAGACTTTGAATACCGAAGACTTAAACAATTTTGCAAAAGCGATGCATGCATTTGTTTTTGACGTTTTAGGATTGGAAGATGAAAAAGTGTCAGACAACAATAATGATAAATTAGAAGGAACGGTGAATATGCTTATCGAAATGAGAAAACAGTCCAGAGACAACAAGAATTTTGCCTTGTCTGATCAAATTAGAGATCAATTGATTGCTTTAGGAATTCAGTTGAAAGATGGCAAAGAAGGAACAACATTTAGCATTTAGTGTTCAGTAATCCGTTTTTAATGATTCGCGCAAAATTTCAAATTGAAACTAATAAAATATGATTTCAAAAATCCTCATATTTCCTTTTGTACTATTAGTTCGATTTTATCAAGTTGCTATATCACCATTTACACCTTCCGCTTGCCGATTTGAACCGACTTGCTCTTCCTATATGATTGAAGCCTTACGTATTCACGGTTTGTTTTATGGAGGATTTTTGGGAGTAAAACGTATTTTGAGTTGTCATCCTTGGGGAAAAACGGGCTATGATCCTGTTCCAGAAAAAACATGCAATCATAAACATTAACCTTTTATGAGTATAAATGTACTTTAAAACTCTATTTTTACGACTAATAAACAAATTTAACACTAAATGACACACGCTTTAAACATCGTTTGGAATCCATCAGAAGGAATCGATTTAGGCTTTTTTATCATTAGATATTACAGCTTAATGTTTGTAATTGCTTTTGGATTAGGCTGGTACATCATGAAAAACATCTTCGAACGAGAAGGTGAATCGATAGAAAAATTGGATTCTTTGTTTATCTGGACTGTGTTAGCCACCTTAATTGGTGCGCGTTTGGGACACGTTTTCTTTTATGATTGGGAATATTACCGCAATCATTTATTGGAAATTATTTTACCGTTTAGATTCAGCCCAAGTTTTGAATTCACCGGATATCAAGGTTTAGCGAGTCATGGCGCTGCGATTTCTATAATAATTGCCATGTATTTTTACAGTAAAAACGTGTTGAAAAGACCACAATTGTGGATATTAGACCGCGTGGTAATTCCTGTAGCAAGCGGCGCTATTTTCGTGAGATTAGGCAACTTTTTCAACTCGGAAATTATTGGTCATGAAACAACTTCTCCTTTTGGAATAAAATTCATTAAAGATCATTTTAGTCCGATGGACGCAGTAAATGCTACTCAAATTCCAAATCCTAAAGATGCGTATACAGCCATTGCAACAGATCCTAAATTTGCGACTTTGTTAGAACAAGTTCCCGTGAGACATCCTACCCAATTATACGAAGCATTTTGTTATATTTTTGTTTTTGCCATCTTATTTTTCATGTATTGGAAAACAGAAAAAAGAAAATATACCGGATTTATTTTTGGAATGTTCCTAGTTCTTTTATTTACAGTACGTTTTATTGTAGAATCCGTTAAGGAAAGTCAAGGTGGTTTCGAAAGCGCTTTAGGTTTGTTTTCAACAGGTCAATGGCTAAGTATTCCGTTCATACTTATAGGACTGTATTTCATCTTTACGGCTCAAAAAGAACTTACGAATTAAATAATTATTCGTTTCAAAAAAAAGCGTTAGCTACATCAAAGTAGCTAACGCTTTTTTTATAGGGTAAATAAAAATCCAAAGTCAATATTTTTGGTATTGTAACCGGAATTAGTATTTTGCAATCCTGCATTTGAAACATGACGAATATTTGGTCTTACATCAAAAATTACTTTATTATATTTGAAAGTAAACCCTAAAGCTAAAACATCTGCGAAGGCAAAACCTTTGGACAAGCGCTCCGTTTCCGTATCTGTAATCATTGGTCCGACACTTCCTAAAACGTAAATGGATGCCGATTTAAATATTGGTTTCCTTACCATAAAGCCAATATTAAGAACGTATTCTTTCACACTCTTCAGCTTTGTATATTGTTCTCGTTTTGCAATATAATCCAGTTCACCAGGTTTAACAAAATACAAATTTAAGAGTTGGTGTGTAGCTAAATTAAGCTCTGGCTGCAGTACAAATTCGTATTTAAAGCTCTTTGTATCTTTTATTTTGTAATATAATTGCAACTTGAAATACTGGTTTGTATATGTATAATTTCTATTTTTAAATTCATTACCTAATCCGTAAGCAAAACCAAAATCAACTCTATTGTCATCATCTTGCGCGTAAAATGGAATTGAGCTACAAATAACAATTGCAATAAGAAATGCTTTCTTATACATAAAATTTAAATTTAAAACTCATCAACTCTTTATAACAAACAGTTAAATTACGAATTAAAAATTTCACTTTGGATTGCAGACAAAAAAAAGAGATTCAACTTTCATTGAATCTCTTTTTAAAATTTATATAAAAAGCTTTTTTTAGCTTTCTTGGTGTGCTTTTTCTACCTTGTTTTTATCTTCTTTAGAGATTGTATCCACAAGTACTGGAGTTGCAATAAACAATGAAGAATAAGTACCTACGATGATACCTACCAACATAGCGAATATAAATCCTCTGATTGATTCTCCACCAAAAACAAACATGATTAATAAAACCACAATCATCGTTAATGACGTATTGATAGTTCTTGACATGGTTGTATTAATAGATTGATTTACAATCTCAGCAAAAGTTCCTTTTGTTTTACCAGCTAAATATTCACGAACTCTGTCAAATACAATAACAGTATCGTTCATAGAATACCCAATAACGGTTAGAATCGCAGCGATAAAATGCTGATCTATTTCCATTCCAAAAGGCATAAATTTATAACACAATGAGTAAATTCCTAATACAAAAATAACGTCGTGTGCAATAGCTGCAATAGCTCCTAAACTGTATTGCCATTTTCTATAACTGATCATCAAGTATAAAAATACGATAGCCATCGCTCCAAGAACAGCCCAATACGCATTAGTTTTAATATCTTCTGCTACAGTTGGACCAACTTTAGAGGCTTGTAAAACACCTAATTTTTTACCATCATAAGAATTTACAAATTTATCATACGTCATATCTGCTGAAAAATGTTGTTTTAAAGTAGCAAACAACAATTTATTCACTTCTTCATCTGCTTTAATTCCTGGCTCTTGAACTTTGAATTTTGTTGTAATTTTTAATTGGTTATCGCTACCAAAAACTTTCACTTCAGCACTACCATCAAAAACTTTAGCTAATTCTGCTTTTACAGCTTCTGTTTCAATTGGTTTTTCAAAACGTACTTGGAATGTTCTTCCTCCTACAAAATCAACTCCTTCATCAAGTCCGTTTGTTGCTAAAGAGATAACACTTATAACAACTACTATACTTGAGAATAAATATGTCCATTTTTTCATTCCTAAGAAATCAAAATGAAAGTTATTAAACATATTCTTAGAGAAATTTGTAACAAACGTCAAATTATTCTTTTTGCTTATGTTCCAATCAATGAAAATTCTTGCAATAAAGATTGAAGTAAATAATGACGTTACAATACCAATCAATAATGTAGTAGCAAAACCTTTAATTGGTCCTGAACCAAAAATAAACAATACCGCTCCAGTTAAAATATGCGTTACGTTAGCATCAGTAATTGATGACATTGCACCTCTCCAACTGTACGAAGTTTTAATAGCTTCTTCCAGTGTTTTACCAGCACGTAATTCTTCTTTTGCTCTTTCGTAAATAATGATATTTGCATCAACTGCTGTTCCCATTGTTAAAACGATACCGGCAATACCTGGCAATGTAAGAACTGCTCCGATACTTGCTAAAATTCCGAACAAGAACAGTAAATTAACCGCTAGTGCAACATTCGCATACCAACCTGCTTTACCATAATAGATCATCATCCAAAGGGAAACTAAAAGCAATCCTATTAAAGCGGAGTTAGTACCATTATCAATTGCTTCTTGACCTAAGGATGGCCCAACTACTTCTGATTGAACAATATCTGCAGCTGCAGGAAGTTTACCCGCTCTTAAAACATTCGCTAAATCTTTAGTTTCTGTAACATCAAAAGCTCCCGAAATTTCAGATCTACCACCAGAAATTGGTCCGCTAGAAACTCCTGGCGCAGAATAAACCACATCATCAAGAACTATTGCAATATTACTTTTTTGAGTATATGCTCTACCTGTTAATTCTTCCCAAGCTTTTGCACCTTGACCGTTCATTTGCATAGAAACAGCTGGTTTACCTGATTGATCAAATGTATCGCTTGCATCCGTAACCACTCCACCACTCATTGAAGGCACATTGTCTCTGTTTCCTTTTAAAGCGTATAGCTCTACAGCATCAATATCTTTTGCTTTAGCATCTTTAATTATCATTGGTTTACCCCAAACAAACTTTGCATAACGTTGGTCACCTGCTAATAAAATTCTAATATCAGCTCTTTTCAAATATCCGTTTACAACAGCAGTATCTTTTGGAGAGAAAAGTCCCAAAACTGGACCTCCGCCTTGACCAATAATTTTATCAAATAAAGGATTTTCTCCTTTTTTAGTAGCAGTTGAATCTTTAGCATCCGTAAGTAAAGCACTCAAAGAATCTTTTACAACTGGTTTTACTTCAGTAATTTTGATTTCTGTTTTTTTCAATGACTCATTAGCAGCCATTAAAAAATTACCAATTTCTTCAATTTTGTACGTTTCCCAAAACTGCAATTGAGCTGTGCTTGACAATAATTTTTTAGCACGATCCACATCTTTTGCACCAGGAAGTTCAACAAGAATCTGACCTGAATTTCCTAATTTTTGAATATTAGGTTGCGTTACACCAAATTGATCGATACGTTTTCTTAATACTCCAAAAGCACTTTCTACAGACTCATCTACTTTTCTGGAGATAACCTTTTTTACTTGCGCATCCGTCATTTGAAAATCAACCCCACCTTCACCTTGCAAACTTCTGTTAGCGAAAATATCAGGAGAAGCTAATTTTACAGTTCCTTTTGAATTTGCTTCAAAAGCATCAAAAAACTTATCTAAATACGATTTATTCCCTTGTAAATCTGCAGAAGCATCAGCCAAAGACTTATTGAAAACTGGGTTTTTAGAATTATTAGATAATCCTTTTAAAATATCTTTTACAGATATTTGAAGTATAACATTGATACCACCTTCTAAGTCAAGACCTTTGTTGATTTGCTTATCACTTACTTCATTAAAAGTAAAATTGGTAAAACCAAGATTAAATACTTTCTCTTTACCGATTGAATCTAAATATTTTACTTCTTTTTCAGGATTTCCACCAGCAAAAGATTTGGCATCGCTTTTTACTTTACTTGCGACAAAAGTGAAAGAAAGTTGGTAAATACTTACCAATGCAAATAGAATTGCGAAAAATTTAATAAGTCCTTTATTCTGCATTATTACTAAAAATTAATTATTTTTTATTTATTTATTTTTGCTTTAAACCTTATATAATAACACTTTACATTCATTTTTAACATTAAAAAAGAATATTTCGAGCTACCTCATTTTTTTTAAACCGAGCAAATATATAATTAACGTTAAGATTAACCAATTTATTTATAGATTAATCTCAAGAAAAAGACTGCAATGATGCAGTCTTCTCTTTTTTATATGTAAATTTTTATACCAAAATCGATTTTAAAGCGTCATTCATTTGTCTGACAGCATCTGCACTTTTAGCAAACAATGCTTTTTCAGCATCATTTAGTTTAATGTCAAGAATTTCTTCCACTCCATTTTTACCAATAATACATGGAACACCAATACAGATATCATTTTGACCATATTCGCCTTCAACAAAAACAGAACATGCAATCATTTTCTTTTGGTCATTCAAAATACTGTCTACTAAGAAAGCAACGGAAGCTCCAGGAGCATACCACGCTGATGTTCCAAGAAGTCCTGTAAGTGTAGCTCCTCCAACCATTGTATCAGCAGCTACTTTTTGCAATTCTTCCTCTGATAGAAATTGAGAAACTGGAATTCCGTTATAAGAAGCCAATCTTGTCAAAGGAATCATAGTAGTATCACCATGTCCGCCAATAACCATCGCTGAAATATCATTTGCTGGCTTGTCTAAAGCCAAAGACAAATACGTTCTGAAACGAGAGCTGTCTAACGCTCCACCCATACCAATAATTCTATTTTTTGGCAATCCAGTAGATTTCAATGCCAAATATGTCATCGTATCCATAGGATTAGAAACTACCACGATAATAGTATCCGGTGAATGTTTCAATACATTTTCAGCAACCGTTTTCACAATTCCTGCATTAATCCCTATTAATTCTTCACGAGTCATTCCTGGCTTTCTTGGAATTCCTGATGTAATCACCACTACATCACTTCCTGCTGTTTTAGAATAATCATTGGTAACACCTGATACTTTGGTATTAAAACCTGTATTAGTAGCGCATTGCATGATATCTAATGCTTTACCTTCAGCAAAACCTTCTCTAATATCCAATAATACTACTTCACTGGCAATTCTTCTATAAGAAATCACATCCGCACATGTCGCTCCTACATTTCCTGCTCCTACAATGGTAACTTTCATATTTTAAAGTTTATTCGGTTAATTGTTAATTTGGTTACTTGTTATTGTGTTAATCTATTCGAATAAAAACGAACGATTACATTAAGTTACGCATCAATATTTGCGTAAACTGCATTTTTCTCAATAAATTCTCTTCTTGGCGGCACCTCATCACCCATTAACATAGAGAAAACTCTATCAGCTTCCGCCAAACTGTCAATAGTTACCTGACGCAACGTTCTGAAACTTGGATCCATTGTGGTTTCCCATAATTGCTCCGCATTCATCTCTCCAAGACCTTTATAACGCTGAATTCCTGCGCTTCCGCCCATTCTTTCATTCGCTTGATCACGTTGAACGTCATTCCAAGCGTATTCTTTCTTGTTTCCTTTTTTAACTAAATATAAAGGTGGTGCTGCAATATATACGTGACCTTCTTCGATTAATTCTTTCATAAAACGGAAGAAGAATGTTAAGATTAAAGTAGAAATATGACTACCATCGACATCGGCATCACACATAATAATTACTTTATGGTAGCGTAATTTTTCAATATTTAAGGCTTTACTATCTTCTGCAGTTCCAATTGTAACGCCAAGTGCAGTAAATATGTTTCGAATCTCTTCATTCTCAAAAACTTTGTGATGCATTGCTTTTTCTACGTTCAAAATCTTACCACGTAATGGCAAAATAGCTTGAAACGCACGATCACGACCTTGTTTTGCAGTTCCACCCGCCGAATCTCCCTCGACAAGATATACTTCACATTTAGCCGGATCTTGCTCTGAACAATCCGAAAGTTTTCCTGGCAATCCACCACCACCCATTACGGTTTTGCGCTGTACCATTTCACGTGCTTTTTTGGCTGCGTGACGTGCTTGAGCTGCTAGAATTACTTTTTGAACAATGATACGGGCATCATTTGGATTTTCTTCCAAATAATTTTCAATCATTTCACTCACCGCTTGACTTACCGGAGAAACAACTTCTCTGTTACCAAGTTTCGTTTTCGTTTGTCCTTCAAATTGTGGTTCCTGAACTTTCACCGAAATAATAGCGGTCAATCCTTCACGGAAATCGTCTCCTGAAATGTCAAATTTCAGTTTATCCAACATACCAGAAGCATCTGCATATTTCTTTAACGATCTTGTAAGACCAGTTCTGAACCCTTGCAAGTGCGTTCCTCCTTCGTGTGTATTGATATTGTTTACGTAAGAAAAAATATTTTCCGTGTAACTTGTGTTATAAATTAACGCAACCTCAACCGGAATTTCTCCTTTTTCATGATCCATAGAAATTACGTGTGCAATAATTGGCTCACGGTTTCCATCTAAGTAACGGATGTATTCTTTTAAACCTTCATCAGAATGAAATACTTCCGAAACAAAATTCCCGTCTTTATCCTTTTCTCTTTTATCTGTAAAAGTGATTGTGATTCCTTTATTCAAAAAAGACAATTCACGCATACGAGCGGATAAAGTATCATAAGAATACTCTATTGTTTGTGTAAATATGCTTGGATCCGGGTAAAAAGTAACGATTGTTCCTCTTTTTGTCGTTTCACCAATTTGTTTTACTGGATATAATGCTTTTCCTTTTTCGTATTCTTGTTCGTACACTTTTCCGTCGCTACTGTGAACAGTTGCGCGCAAATGGTTTGACAATGCATTTACAACAGAAACCCCAACACCGTGAAGTCCTCCAGAAACTTTATAGGAATCTTTATCGAACTTTCCTCCGGCACCAATTTTGGTCATTACAACCTCCAATGCTGAAACACCTTCTTTTTTATGAATACCTACCGGAATACCACGCCCATTATCCTCAACCGAAACGGATCCATCTTCATTAATATCAACTATTATGGTATCGCAATGACCTCCCATTGCCTCATCGATAGAGTTATCTACAACCTCATACACTAAATGATGTAGTCCTCGAACACCCACATCTCCAATATACATCGAAGGACGCATTCTTACGTGCTCCATTCCTTCTAATGCCTGAATACTATCTGCTGAATAACTGTCCTTCTTGATTTCTTCGCTCATATATATTTTATTGTAAAAAATGTAATTTTTGTATAACACGCAAATATATAAAAACGCAAATTAGATAACCGTTAAAATCCCTTTTTAAGCCCTTAAGTTATTAACATTTGTTCATATAATTACAAAAAAAACGCTCTCAAAATTGAGAGCGTTCTTCATTTATAAAAATTCAAATTTTTGTTTCAAACCACAACTCCTGTTTTAGCAATTCCAGTATCTGCCCGAACGTGAGCTGCATTGGCTCTTCCGCTTGGATCTAGGTTTTCTTGCCATTTTGGAATCCATTTCCTAACTGTTTGCGCGGCACTTATTTGCGGATAATATTTATTAAATATCGACCTGTAAAAATAAGCTTCTTTAGTGGCTGGCGAATTATATGGAAATTCCTTTGAAGCTCCTGCTAACTGCTCATCCGTAACTTGCGTTGCACAATATTGAATCAATTGATCAATCCAATTGTATCCTACCCCATCTGAAAATTGTTCTTTTTGTCTCCACAAAACTTCTTCTGGAAGATATGGATTGTGCGGAGTATCAAATGCTTTTCTTAATATATATTTTTCTTTTCCATCGTACGTTTTCGGCATCTTTTCTTCTGCTTTGATACGAATGGCCAAATCTAAGAACGCTTTATCTAAAAAAGGAACTCTAGTCTCTAAACCATGAGCCATCGTTGATTTATCTGCTCTTAACAAATCGGCAGTGAATAATTTCTGTACTCTTTCGATGGTTTCCTTTTGGAAATCCTCTGCCGAAGGCGCATTTCTAAAATACAAATATCCACCAAAAATTTCATCAGCTCCTTCACCTGAAAGCACCACTTTTACACCCAAATCCGTGATCGCTTTCGACAAGAAATACATTGGCGTACTTGCTCGTACCGAAGTCACGTCATACGTTTCTAAATGCCAAATTAGTTTCTCTAAAATTTCAATTCCTTCTTCGACAGTAAAGTGAATTTCATGATGCTCTGTTCCTAAATACTCAGCAACTTTTCTGGCTGCCGCAGCATCTGGCGCATCAGCATTTAAACCAATTGAAAATGATTGTAATTTTTTACCGCTTTCTGCCAATAAACGACAAGCAATTGCGGAAGTCAATGAAGAGTCTAATCCTCCAGAAAGTAACACACCAATAGGTACATCGCTCATTAATCGCTTACGAGTCGCTTCGGTCAACGTTTCTCTGATTAACTCCAAATTTAATTCTTGGTCGGCTTTTAAATAATCTTCATATTCCGGTTTGTAATATTTTACAAAACCTGTTTTTGCCGTATAATAATGTCCCGGAGGAAAAGTAGAAAATGTTTTACATTGATCTGCGATAGGTTTCATTTCAGAGGAGAAATAGATTCTTCCTCTTTCATCCAAACCATAATATAGCGGTTTCACTCCCATTGGGTCTCTACCGGCAATAAAATCATCACCATCCACCGCCACAAAAGCCCAATCTCCGTCAAGCATATTGCAAAAATCATATCCAAACTCTTCATACAAATGCACAATAACTTCAGAATCTGATTTTGTTCTAAAAGTATGATTTTTTAAAACACCATCTCTTAATTCCTGATGATTGTATATTTCGCCATTATGAACCATGTAGGCCGTTTTCGTGCCTTGTATCGGTTGTTTTCCGGAATGTAAATCAATTATCGATAGCCTTTCATGACTTAAAATATGCCCTTTTTCAGTAACATGAATATCACTTTCATCCGGACCACGATGCGTCATTCTTTTTGAAAGTTCCCCAAACAACTGTTCATCTTTTCCTCTTCCGATAATGGCTAATATTCCGCACATAACTCTATATTTTTATTTTTTACCAATTCTAAGTCGACAAATATGCAATAGCAGTTACAAACACAAAACATAATTAGTGAATTTAGTTACTATTTAAAACAAAAAGATGCATTTTATCTTAAAAATGTAATTCAAATACCAATAAATTAAAATATTCTATTACAACTGTAAATTATCGCTACATTATAAAATAAACAGCATTAATTTTAAACATATAAGTCATATAAGTTTAAAAAAGTCAGTTTCTCAAATCGTGATTAAAAGGAAAAATAAGTTAAAAAAGTTCTTTGCAAGGCTATGTGACTTTACTTAAATGAACTTTTAGTTTTATTTGATTTTATTCAAATTAAAAACTTATATGACTCATATGTTTTAACAATGTATTATACAAAATGCTGTTATTTGAAGAATTAATCGTAAATTATAAAAGGCTGACAATTCAATTATTTTACTTTTTGACCCTTTAAATAGGTGTTGGTAGGTTTCATTTTCACTATTTTATTTTCTTCCACTTTCATCAAATCCTGGTCGTACATTACAAAATCAGCCCATTTCCCCACTTCCAAACTTCCTTTTTCTTTTTCTTCGAAATTAGAATAAGCAGCCCAAATGGTCATTCCTCTTAAAGTTTCGGCTCTGGTCAAAGCATTTTCCATTTGGAAACCACCTTTTGGATATTCCTTACTGTCTTTTCTCGCAACGGCAGCATGAAAAGTCAGCATGGGATTCACTTCCTCTACAGGAAAATCAGTTCCAAGAGCTACCATTCCTGCTTTTTGAAGCAATTTTTTATAAGCATAGGCATTTTTAAGCCTTTCTTTTCCTAATCTGTCTTCTGCCCAATACATATCAGACGTAGCGTGCGTAGGTTGAACCGAAGGAATAATTCCAAATTTAAAATAATCAAAATCTTGTTCACGCAAAACTTGTGCGTGCTCAATTTTCCATCTTCTATCTTTGGTTCCAGCCAAAACATCTCCGTAAATTTTCAAAATCACTGTATTTGCCGAATCACCAATAGCATGCGTATTCAACTGAAACTTTGAAGCCGCAATTTGTTTGGCTACATCTTTTAATCCAGAAATTGATGCCAACAAAGCGCCATATTGGCCTGGCTTGTCGGAATACGGTTTGTGCATGCAAGCACCGCGAGAACCCAAAGCGCCATCACCGTACATTTTAAAGGATCGAACATTTAGATTATCCGTTTTATAAATTCCTTTTTTTAGATATAAATCAATATTTTTCTGATTTGCCGTTATCATTGCATACACATTAAGCTTCATCACTTTTGCTTTTTGCAAACTATCCATCAAATGAATAATGTCCGGATCTAACCCTGCATCATTTACGGTTGTCAATCCATAATCAAACATTACTTTTTCAGCATCCAGCAAAGCAGCTATTTGTATTTTACGGGTTGGTTTTGGAATTATCTTAAACACTAATTCCATCGGATTATCCACTAAAATCCCAGTTGGTTCTCCGTTTGCAATTTCAATTTGACCACCAACAGCTTTTGTATCTTTTGTGATTCCTGCTAATTTCAATGCTTTACTATTCACGATTATTGCATGTCCGTCAACTCTATTCAATACAACAGGAATATCAGGAAATGCAGCGTCTAAATCAGCTTTTGTAGGATACTTTTTTACTTTCCAATCGTTTTGATCCCAACCATTACCCACAATAAACGTTGGATTTTTATCTTTTTGAAAAGCCTTTAAACGAGTAATTATTTCGTCCATACTTTTGGTGCCACGTAAATCCGCTTCCTGCAAGCTTAAACCATAGCTGTAAAAATGGCAATGCGCGTCAATTAAACCCGGGTATATAAATTTCCCTTCCCCGTCTATTGTATTCTTGGATTCATATTGTTTGGAAATTTCACTATTTGTGCCAATGGCGATAATTTTCCCCTTATCAATTGCCATAGCCGAAGCCTCCGCAAAAGAGTTATTGACCGAGTAAATAGTTGCATCTGTAATAATAGTATCAACGGAAATCTTATTTTTTTGATCACAGGAAATCAATAAAAATAAAGCAAGTAATGATGTAATAAATCTCATAGTAAACAATTTAGTTATGCTAATATAAAAAAACTCCGTCAAATTATTTTAGACAATGCGTAATAATAACGTTTTTTCAAATTGTATCCTTCTCTACAAATATATTTCTCATAAAAAAGCGCTCTCGAAAAGGAGAGCGTTTGTCTATTTATAAAATCCTAATAAAATTGTTTATGCTTTTACATAAGCATCATCATGTACACTTGCCACCGCTCTTCCGGACGGATCATTCATGTTTTTGAATGCTTCATCCCATTCTAATGCAATTTTTGTACTACACGCAACGCTTGCTTCTTGCGGAACACACAAAGCAGCTGCATCACTTGGAAAATGCTCATGAAAAATAGAACGATAGTAATATTCCTCTTTTGAAGTTGGAGTTTGTAAAGGGAACTTGTATTTAGCATTTGCTAATTGTTCATCCGAAATTTCAACCGCTACCACTTCTTTCAAAGTATCAATCCAACCGTATCCTACACCATCACTAAACTGTTCTTTTTGTCTCCAAGCAACACTTGGCGGTAGCATTTCTTCAAAAGCTTTACGAACTACCCATTTTTCCATAGGATGTTCCTTGTTGATCATTTTATCTTGTGGATTAACTCTCATTGCCACATCCATAAATTCTTTATCTAAAAATGGCACACGTCCTTCAATTCCCCATGCTGCTAAACTTTTGTTAGCACGCAAACAATCATACATGTGCAATTTACCTAATTTACGTACGTTTTCCTCGTGGAATTCTCTTGCGTTTGGCGCTTTATGGAAATACAAATATCCTCCAAAAAGTTCATCTGCTCCTTCACCTGACAATACCATTTTGATCCCCATTGATTTAATAACTCTCGCCATCAACCACATTGGTGTTGATGCTCTAATCGTAGTCACATCGTACGTTTCTAAGTTGTAAATTACATCTTTAACTGCATCCAAACCTTCTTGAATGGTGAATTTTATTTCGTGGTGAATCGTTCCAATATGATCCGCCACTACTTGTGCAGCCGCTAAATCAGGAGAACCTTCTAATCCTACCGAGAAAGAGTGCAATTGTGGGTACCAAGCATCAGCAACATCACCAGATTCAATACGTTTTTGCGCATATTTTTTGGCTACAGCCGAAGTAATAGAAGAATCTAAACCTCCGGAAAGCAAAACACCATAAGGCACATCACTCATCAATTGTCTGTGAACCGCTGCTTCTAGAGCGACTTTAATTTCGTCAATGCTGGTTACGTTGTCTTTTACGGCATCGTAATCAACCCATTCTCTTTTATACCATTGTACAAATTCGCCATCTTTGCTGGTCATATAATGTCCCGGAGGAAACAATTGGATTTTTGTACAATAGCCTTCTAATGCTTTCAATTCCGAAGCCACATAAAAAGTTCCGTGTTCATCCCAACCAATGTATAATGGAATAATCCCCATGTGATCTCGAGCAATAAAATACTCGTCTTTTTCTACATCATAAATGGCAAATCCAAAAATTCCGTTCATTTCATCTATAAAATGAGGTCCTTTTTCCTTGTACAGTGCCAAAATAACTTCACAGTCACTTTCGGTTTGAAAGTTATATTTACCTTTAAATTGTTTGCGCAATTCTCTGTGGTTATAAATTTCACCATTTGCTGCTAAAATAAGTTGTTTGTCTTCACTGAACAACGGTTGTTTCCCTGAAGCCGGGTCAACAATTGCCAAACGTTCATGAGACATTATCGCTTTTTCATTGCTAAATATTCCACTCCAGTCCGGTCCACGGTGACGGATAATTTTAGACATTTCTAATACTTGTGGTCTTAAAACTTCCGCTTTTTGTTTTAGGTCAAAGGCACATACTATTCCACACATAACTATATATTTTTAATGTTTTGTTTATTTTGATAAGGCAAAGATGGAGTTATAGTTCTAATTGAAAAACACAAACACTATTTTTGGTTATAAATTACAACCAAAAAATAGTATTTGTGTTTAAAATGTAATTAAAAAAGAATAAAAAAGCAATCGAAGTTGAGAATTGTAAAAACTAAAATTTATGAGAACCCATATGCATTGCGTTTTTCTATGGATGTTAGACCTTTTAGATATTCTAAACTTTCACTTTTTATATCCATTTTTAGAAATTTAGAACAACTAATTTCGTAATAATCTTTGAACGTTACATCTTTTGGCGATAAAGCAATACTGAGACTATCAATTAATTGGTAGTCAATGTCAAAATGATTATGGTAAAATTCAATATTCCGATCGATGTTGAATTTCATAATTTGAATTATTTCGGGTTCAAATTTTTTAAAAAGATTACTTAATTCTTCAACCCCTAAATTAAAATTCGAAAAAAATTCTACGTATAAAATATTATGATTATCAGCATAAGGGTCAAATTTCTCAATTCTAAAATCTTTCCCGTAACGTTCAATAATAGTAAAAAAACCTTTTTTTGTATTAATTGTATTTTTCATGATGCGCTTTTTTTACAAAATTAATCATAAAAATACACCACTATCCGTTTGCGATTTTTTAAAGTTACCAACAATAAAAAACACAATCTATCAACATTTTACAGAAAAAAAAATAGAAATTATTAAACCTTAAATTATTCAATGTTCTCTACCAAATACTTCGTACTATTTATCTCAAAAGTAAAACCTTCTTGATTTCCCATCAATTTATTTCCCAAAGGCGATTGTGGTGATAATGCGATAATATTGATTCCTTCGACATTGATTTTTGGAAGCGCCACACTCAGATACAAATAAATTCCGTTCGCTTTTACCAAGCTCCCAACAATAATAGTCTCAGCAATTGTAGTAGCGTCAATTTTATCCAAAACTGTTTTTTGATCCAATACTTCTCTCAATTTACGATTGAGTTTTTCCTGTTCAATGTGCATCATGGATAAAGCGGTTTCATGTTTGTCTCCGGCAGAACCTTTGGCATCGTTCTTAGAATCTTCGGTAAGCGCCACAATCATGTCTTTGAAAACATCGATTCGATCCTGAACTAATTGTAAATAATGGGTATGTATTTTTTGTTTGAAAGTCATAATTAGAATTACAAGCCTGACAGGGTTTTAAATCCTCTCAGGCTTTCAAATTTTTTTAATAAAAAAAAGCGAAGATTGTTTTCCGTTTCGGCTCCCTCTCCTTTGGGGAGGGCTGGGGTGGGGATTTAAAAACCAAATTTATAGTTTGCTCCTAAAATCACTTGAAAACCCTGAACTGGATAATTCAACCATTTTTGGTACGCATTATTAGTAATATTATTAGCTCTGACAAAAGCGGTCAATCGGTCGCTGTATTTGTAGCCTAAATTTGCATTAACATCAAAATAGGATTTCAAAGTGACAGGAGCAGCATTAGCCGAAAAATCCGTATTCATCTGAAAATCTTTTCGCTCACCTACGTAAAACACATTTGTACCAGCGAACCATTTTTCTGTAATATTAAAATCAAGATTTGAATTCAATTTAATTGTTGGTAAATTCCAAGCTTCTTGTTGAAAATCATTAGTAAAACTGCTGAAAGTTCCGTTGATTCCAAAAGTTACATCCTCAGAAAAATCAGCTTTAAGTTCTCCATAAAAACTCAATGTTTTCATATCGTCATAGACCACTTGTAAGGAATTTCCAAAAGCGTAATCATCATTAGTTGCATTTTCATTGTAATCATTGCTTCTAAACAAGGCTTTATTTCTTTCGTTTGCATACGAAGCTTTAACATTATAACTCACATTATTAGTCAATTTCCCTTTTAATCCGGCAAAAACATCATATTGCTTGTCTGTTGGTGCAATATTCAATGTTGGTGATAAAAACGGATTTTCATTCACAAAATCCATATAGGAGTTTTGTTCCAAATTCCCTTCGGCGCCAGCATAGAAAATCATCAAATCGCCAACCACTTTATACGAAGCATTGAATTGCGGATACACTAAAAATTTATTATTGCTGTTTACATTATCCAAGCTATAAAACAATCCAGCTCCGATATTTAACGTCCAATCATCTTCCTGCATTACAAAACTAGGAGCAATTCCAAAATTTGTAAAACCATATTTCACACGCTCAGTATTCGTATTTGAATAATTTTTCTTAAAACTACCACCCACATAATCGACAATTATATTTGTTTTTACAGCACTTTCCATTACATCAAATTCTACTGTTGGCTTTGCATAAAATCGATTTTCAGAAGATCCGGAAGCATCCGAAAAATGATTGTATTTAAGACTTGCTTTGTTTAAAATACTTTCGTTAAATGCTACATTTCCGCCTAATGATATCGTACCGTAAGTTTGCTGTGGATTAATTCCGTTAATTAAAGTCACTCTGTCTTGAGGCGTCAAAGTACTTCCAAAATTTTCTGGTAATCCGTACCAATTATAAATTTGGTTTTGATACCCTAAATCAAGATTCCAAGACACGTCTTTTTGATTGGAACCATACATCAAGTCCAGCGATGTATCGTAAAAACCATCTTCTAATGCTACATTTTGAATTCCGCCTTCAGACGAATGATGACGAAACATTCCACCAACATAATCTGTGTTATTAATATCATGATTTACAAATAACTCTCCAATAAAGGTTCCGTAATTACCAACACCAAAAGTGGCGTAATTTTTAAATAAATGTGCTTGTTTTTCTTTTTCTACACCTTCAGCTTTTCCTTTTGACGGTGTAAAAGTAGATGCTACAGGAAAAGAGAAAATCGTGTATTTTATGGTTTCTTTTTTAGCGTTTCCTTCTTCATCCAGTTCTGGAATTTCTTTTACTTTAAAAGCATCGGAAATTTTTGGCGTATAAGGTTTTACAACATTTACCGTTTCGGTTCCTATTTGCTCTTTCTTTTGTGCAAACGAAAATTGGAATACAAAGAAGAATAAAACCCCCAACCCAACTCTCCCCGAAAGGAAAGGAGCCGAAAACGTTGTTGCCCTATTTGTAAATGATTTTATGTTTAATTGTTTAAATGTCATGTTTTATTTTTTTACTTCTTATTTCTAATGCGCCTAATCTTATTTTTAAACTTCCCATTCGCCTTTTGCAATGAATTGCGTTTCTCCTCCAATTTTTATATCAAAATGATTTTCAGTTAATTTTCCATCAAAGTAAATCTGGGACGGTCTGTTTATAAAATCTCCTTGATGATTGACAATTTTAATTTCTGGTGAATAATATTTTAAAAGAAAAGCCTGTAAACAAGTGCTGGCACTTCCCGTAGCGGCATCTTCAATAAGTTGATTGTTTTCAACACATAGCATTCTGCTAATGAGTTTTGCATCTTCTAAACAATAAAAATATAATGCTCTATGATTGGTTTTACAGTTTACCTGCAACCATTCGTTCATTTTATCCTTGTCAAGAATTAAATTCTCCAATGCTTTTTTGTTTTTGAGGGGAACAATTACAAATGCGCTTCCTGTGGTCACTTCCTGAATGGAAAATTCATCATAAAAATCAGCACTGCTTAGATTACTGAACGATAAAAAACCCTCTGCTGAAAAAGTATCCAAAAACTGTGGTTGAGCCGCCTGTAACCATACTAAATCACCTGATTGATTAACGGGAATTTCACCTATTGGGACGTTTAAAGTTATATTTCGCGGTTGATTTACAAATATTTTATTCATCAAAACCCAAGAAGTTCCAATAATGGGATGACCAGCAAACTTCATTTCGTGCTCAGGTGTAAAAATTCTGATTGTTGCCGAGTTATTTTCAACATCAAGCTTGGTAATAAAAGTACTTTCCGCAAAGTTAATTTCACGGGCAATTTTTTGCATCTGTTCGTCACTTAAGGCTTCAGCCTCTAAAAAAATAGCCAATTGATTGCCTGCATATTTTTTCTTAGTAAAAACATCAACTATATAAAAAGGTAGATTCATTCTCTTTGTATTTGGCTTTCGATTATTTAAAAATTTACGCTTGATTTAAGTTGTTTTCCAACTTTAAAACCTTGATTTTTATTTTGTTATCGATGAGTTAGTTTTGGATTCTTCGGCTTTAATAGCATTCAATTCTGTTTGTGCATCTGCGACCACATCTGGAAAATCAGTGAAATTTTGAATTACATTTTCTAAAATATACGTTGCCTGATAACTGTCTTTTAGTCCGTAAAAGTTTTTGGCCATTACCACTAATCCTTTGGCTCCAAAATATTTATAGCTAGAATAATTCTTCGCTAATTTTTGAACCGCAACATTTGAAGCTTCAAACTTTTCATCTTTGTTTTTGAAATAAGCATCATAATACAAGGCTTCGGCTGCTAATTCTCCTTTGGCAATCGTCATTAATTTTGCGTAGGCCACTTTCGCTTTCGCTTCGTCACCGGTTTCAATTGCTGCACGTGCAATGATGATTTGCGCATCATTTTTTACATTATCGTCCGTTTTTGGATTCATCAAAACCTTCTCGGCATAAATACCGGAATTTGGATAATCTTTCTTATCGTAATACAATTTCATCAAATTAGATTGTGCAAATGTTTTATTTTGAGAAATATCTGCTTCGTTTTCTAAACGGGTCAAAATTAGAATTGCTTTTTGTTCTTCTTTGTTTTTAAGGAAAATTTGAGCCAATCTTGACAAAGATTGTTCTGTAAATTCACTTCTCGATTGTGCAACTACGTATTCATAATTAGGAATAGATTTGCTCTCTGACCCTTCAGAAAAATACAATTGAGCTAGGTAATAATTAGCCTGCAAAGCATGAATCCCACGAGGAAACTGGCCTACATAGCCACTAAATCCTGCAATAGCCTGCTTGGTGTTATTTTGTTGAAATTGTTTTTCAGCAGCTTCATACGTGTCATTATCCAATTCAGCATCAGTAACAGCTACAAAATCCAATGTACGAACCCAAGTTGCATATTCATCTACTCTGCCATTGTCTACATAAATCAATCTAGCAGTTGCTACCGCTTCTAAGGCCTCCGGAGTTCTAGGAAAATCAGCGGCTACTTTTTTAAATTTCAACAATGCCTGATCGTCTTTATCGGTGTTATAATACACTAATCCCTGACGCAAAATAGATCTCGAAGTGAAAGAACCTTTTTTGAATTCCGTATTTAATCTTTCGTATGTTTTTACGGCTAGGTCATTTTTATTCTCAGCAACGTATGTATTTGCCAGTTCAAAAAGTGCATCGTCTCTGTATTCTGATTTTGGATACAATTGTAAAAAATCGTTTAGATCGTCAATTTTCTTATCGTTTTTAGCTAAAAATCCATAGGAAATAGCTTTTTGGAAATAGGCATAATCTGCATCTACACTTTTAGACTCAATCACTTTAGTGTACGCATCCATTGCAGGACCGTATTTTGAAGTCACAAAACGACAATCTGCTAAACGCAAATACGAATCATTCAAACGTACTTTATCACTAGGTGCTTTTTCAATTTGTTTTTGGAAATAATCTCCTGCTTGATCGTATTCTTTCAATTTGAAATAAGTGTATGCAATATTATAATTACTGTTTTTAAATTCCGGTGTTGCCGCTGCTTGGTTTGCACCAATGAACTGCTTGAAACTTAATAAAGCGTCTTTGAAATCATTCAAAACATATTCTGTTTCGCCTTTCCAGAAAGTAGCACGAGCAGTAAAAACAGGGTCTTTTTGTTCGCTTATGGATTTCGTAAACATTTTTAATGCTTCAGGATAATTTCCATCCGTGTATAGTTCCAAACCTCTATAAAAAAGCACTTTTTGGTACGCTAATTTATTTTCTGGTGATTTGTTTTTTTCCAATAAAACTAAGGCTTCTTTATAATTTTTAGAAGAAATATAAGAATCTATAAGTAATTTTTCTACCTCAGAACGACTTGCATTTTCTGGATATTTTTTCAAAAAAGCTTGTAAAACTGCTGGTACACTTTGGTACGAATTCCCTAATTCATAACTTAACTTCGCATAATTCAAACTGGCATCTTCTTGAATGGCTGCATCAAAATCCATTTCCGAAGCATTTTTGAATGCATTCAAAGCTTGTTGCTTTTTATCCGTATTCAAGTAACTTTCACCTAAATGATAATAGGCATTTTGCGCTACGAAATCTTTTCCACCAATTATTTTATTGAACTGAGAAATCGCGTTTTCGTAATCTTTTTGTTTGTAATACGCATATCCTAATTGATAGAAATCAGTATTATTCCATTTTCCTTTTTTCCCTTTATAATCAACTAAAAATGGAATTGCAGTGTCGTATTTTTTTAAATTAAAATAGCTTTCGCCAATGATTTTATTCAGTTCTGATTTTTCCAAAGGAGTTGATTTAGCCATAGCTTTCTGTCCTAAATCAATTGCTTTTTGGAAATTCCCAAGTTTAAAATTCATATCAGCCTGATAATACGAAAGCTTTTCTTTGTACTTTTCTTCTCCTGAAACTTCATCAAAATACTTTGTTGCCTGCTTGTAATCATCGCCTTCGTACGCCATAAAACCTAAATAATATTTGGCTTGGGAACCATATTCGGCAGAGTTCACTACTTTATTCAAATACACTGTAGCTTCCTTTTTATTTTTGGCATTAAAAAAACTATAGCCTTTCTGGAAATTGAATTTATCTTGATCGTTTCTGCTCAAACTGCTTTCGTCCACTTTATCAAACCATTGTAACGCTTGCGGATAATTCCCTTGGTTAAAATGATAATGTGCCACTTCAATGTACGCTTGGTTTTGTTTTACGCTCGTTGGATAATCTGAAACAAACTGCTCCATCAACTCATCCGCATTCGATTGATTGGTTCGAATAGCGCAATTAGCGGCATAATATGCACAATCTGATTTTAGTTCTTCAGTAGTCGCTGTTTCCTTTACTTTATTAAAAATAAGTTGTGCCGATGCATATTGCGCGTCTTTAAATAAAGAAACCGCTTTATTGAAATCTTTCGAATCGTGCGTGTAAATGGTTGATTTTTGTGCCGAAATACTGGCCGTTATAATAAAAATGGATAAGAAGTAGCTCCAGGAAAGTTTACGCATTGTAATTTTATTTTAATAATTCAAATGTATTATATTCTGAACTCTATAACGAATCGTTATTGGCTTTTATTATGAATATTTTTTTTTACAGTTTAGATTTCAACCTTCTTTATTGCAATATCAATCAAATCAAACATCCTAACTTTTCAATATTATTTGTAATTTTTGTAATTCTGTCTAATACAACAGAATTTATTTTGAATAGAACCGTTATCTTATTACTTTTACCCAATAAACAAATGCAAATTATGTCACAATCCGTACTGTCTTTAAAAAATGTAACTATTTATCAAGAAGGAAAATCTATTTTAACAGAGGTAAACTTAGAGGTAAAACATGGTGAATTCCTTTACATCATTGGAAAAACAGGCTCTGGAAAAAGCAGTTTAATGAAAACTTTATATGCTGATTTGCCTTTAACGGAAGGAGAAGGTCATATAGTAGATTTTGATTTAGCCACATTAAAAGAAGATGACATTCCGTTTTTGAGAAGAAAGATTGGAATCGTTTTTCAGGATTTCAAATTGCTTCCGGACCGTACTGTAAATGACAATATGTTGTTTGTACTCAAAGCAACTGGCTGGACAGACAACGTAGAAATGCAAAACAAGATTGACGAAGTTTTGAATAAAGTGGGAATGAGAGATTTTGGCAAAAAAATGCCTCATCAACTTTCTGGAGGAGAACAACAACGTGTGGCCATCGCTCGCGCTTTGCTGAACGATCCGGAATTAATCCTTGCGGATGAACCTACAGGAAACTTAGATCCACAAACGAGCGCCGAAGTGTTGGAAGTCTTAAAGAAAATCAATGCCAACGGAAAAACCATCATTATGGCGACACACGATTATGCGTTGCTAATGAAATTCCCTTCGAAAACATTGAAATGTGAAGATGCAAAAATCTTTGAAGTGATTCAGCAGCGAAACGCGTAATGCTTTCGATACTAATTCCGGTTTATAATTACAATGTTTATCCGCTAGTTTTGGAGCTGCAAAAGCAATGTATAGATTGCGGAATAGCGTTTGAAATTTTGTGCCAAGACGATGCTTCACAATCAAGTTTGAATGCATTTAATGAGAATATAAATGCATTATCAAATTGTAGTTTTCTCTCGTTAAAAAAAAATCTAGCGCATCGTGAAAACAGAAATTCCCTAGCTGAGCAAGCAAAATTTGATCATTTGCTTTTTATCGACGGGGACTCCATTGTTATTCATGACAATTTTATAAAAACACACATTGACAATCTTCATGATTTTGATGTTGTTTATGGCGGTAGGTTGCATCCTGAAAAATGCCCTTCCGACAATCAAAAACTACGTTGGAAATACGGAAGATTTATTGAAGACAAATCTGCCGAAAACCGAAAGAAAAAACCGTATCAATCGTTACTTTTTAATAATACCCTAATTAAAAAAGACTGTTTCAACAAAGTAAAATTTGATAAAGACAGAAAGAAATACGGTCATGATGATACCCAACTTTCGTATCAATTAAGTCTTTTAAAATCTAAAATAAATCATATTGAAAACCCTGTTGAACACGGTGACATTGATACTAATTTGATTTATTTAAAAAAAACAAAAGAGGCTTTAGAAAATTTGATTTCATTATACGAAGAAGCAAAAATTGACATTGAATTTGTAAGACTGATTCAATTATATCATTTTTTAAAAAGAACAAAATTAAGTTTACCAATTTCAAAACTATTTCCACTTTTTGAAAACTTATTATTAAAAAATCTTAAAGGAAAAAATCCTAGTCTATTTATCTTTAATGTTTTTAGAGTAGGCTTCATTTGCAAATAAAAACCATACTGACATGATTTACTTTTCAGTAATAATTCCATTATTCAACAAGGAAAAATTCATAGAAGCCACTCTACGTAGCGTCCTTGAGCAATCCTTCACAAACTTTGAAATTATTATAGTAAATGATGGTTCTACAGATAAAAGTGAAGAAATTGTTTTGAAATTTAATGATGCCAGAATTAAATATTTCTCAAAAAAAAACGAAGGAGTTTCTGTTGCCCGAAATTATGGAATACAACAATCAAAGGGAGTTTATATTGCTTTATTAGATGCTGATGATTTGTGGTTTCCCAATCATCTTGAAGTTTTAAATGAATTAATTTATACATTTCCCGAAGCCGGACTCTATGCCTCAAGATACATTTCGAAAGTGTCCGAGGATAAACATATTACAAACAATTTTTTAAAAATAGCTGAAAATTTTTCAGGTATTATTCCTGATTTCTTTTATTCCAGCTTAATAAGCAGGATTGCATTAACCTCTGCAGTAGCAATTCCAAAGTCCGTTTTAAACAAAACAGGACTTTTTAACCCGAATATTTCAAGCGGACAGGACTTAGATTTATGGATAAAGATTGTGCTCTTTTTTCCTGTTGCCATTACAAATTTGGTTACTGTGGAATATAATACAATAGACAGCAACAGCCTTTCAAAAACAAACATTAGAGATAAAAATTTGATTGATTTTTCCCAATTTCAAGAAAACGAAAAAAACAATCCTAGCCTTAAAGCATTTATTGATGTCAATCGTATGGATTATGCGTTAAAATTTAAAATCAGCGGTGACTTAAAGAAAGCAAATGAATATTACAAAAGCATCGCCAAAGAAAACATAACAGTAAAAAATTGGCTTGTATTCCATTTGCCGCGATGGATTCAAATTCCATTATTAAGATTTAAGAAAAAATTATACAAGAATGGAATCTACTTTTCCGTGTATCGCTAATTATTTTTAAAAGCTAGAAAATCTTCAAATTTACGGATATAATCGCCTTCATCAAAAACGGCAGAAGCAATGACTAAACAAACACTTCCCGAAGAAAAATTATTAAGTTCACGCCAAATTCCTTGGTTAATTAATAACCCTTCAAAAGGTTTGTTAAGGGTTATTATTTTCTGTTCTTGGCCATCATTCAAAACCACATCAAAGCTTCCGCTTAAAGCTATGAGAAACTCTTTTTGTTCTATATGAGAATGCCCGCCACGCTCCGCACCAGCTGGAACATCATATAAATAGTATACTCTTTTAAATTCAAAAGGCAGAACATCATTTTCAATCACCGATAAATTTCCTCGATTGTCTTCAATTTTTGGAATTAAAATTCGCGCTATATCCATTTTAAATTATATTATGATTCAATAAACTTAACCATTTTTCAACACTGTTTTCATTAGAAAAGGAAATCACGGATGCTTTTGCATTTTCTTTGCATGAATAATAAAGTTGGCTGTCATCTACCATTCTTTCAAATGCTTCTTGAAGTGCTTCAAAATTTTGGTTCTCAATTAACAAACCGTTGTATTCATTTTCTACTAATTCACTTGGTCCTGTTTCACAATCAAAAGAAATAACAGGAATTCCAGAGGATAACGCTTCTAAAATTACCATCGAAAAACCTTCGTATTTACTGGATAGCACTAAAAATTGGGCTTCCCTAATATAACAAAGTGCAGTATCTTTAAAACCTAATAAGTGAATGAACTCGGTCATCTGCAAATATTCAATTTGTTTTTCCAAATGCTCTTTCTCTTCCCCTTCACCCAAAATCACTAAATGAATTTCTCTGTTGGGCAAATTTGATTTACTATAGGTCTCAATTAGTTTGTCAAATTGTTTCAGCTTCACTAATCGTCCAACAGTAATACAATATTTAAAGGAAAGTTTAGAATCGACACACTCCATTTCAATCGCTTTTACAGAAATTGAATTAGGAATTACAACAGCTTTTTCATAATGATAATTCGCCTTTATTTTTTCGTTTAATGCATTTGATACAGCGATAATCTTATAGGCTTTATTCAACATTTGTTGGCCAATCCAATTTACAGGAGTCAGATAAGCGTCTAATTTACTGCTGTGAATCGTATAAATAAATTTGAAACCTACATACATATAATGGATAAATAGCAGCTCCATCCAAGGATTAATTCGATAGCGAAAATCAATTATATAATCGAATTGATTTATTTTTAAATGCTGTTTTAGTTTGAAATATTTTTTGAATTTAGAATAATGGCCTAAATTAATTAAAGTCCCGTGATACGGGTATTCAATTTTATCTTCTAAAACAATCAGGTGAACGTCACAATTCGAGTGATGAAGCAACTCTGAAACATTGCTAAATATACGCTCTAATCCGCCATTGGCCAATTTATATCCCACGAGAGCTATTTTAGTCCTTTTGCCTTGCTTTGCCACTACTGAAGTATTATTTTCGTAACAAATATAAAACTCTTATCTCAAATTCATGCGCAACAGTCCGTTAGTTACCGTTATTTGTTTGTGTTATAATCATACTAATTTTGTGATAGAGGCATTGGAATCGGTATTAAATCAAACCTATTCCAATGTAGAGCTCCTTATTGCAGACGATTTCAGTACGGATAATTCGGTAAAAGTGATTGAAAAATGGCTAAAACAACATCCTGAAATTCCGTTTTTAGTGAATAAAAAAAATCAGGGCAATACCAAAACCTTTAATAAATGTTTAAAATTAGCTAAGGGTGAGTATATTATTGATTTAGCTGCCGATGATGTTTTAAAATTAGATTGTATTGCGAAACAACTAAAAGGTTTTAAAGAAACTTCTCATAAAAATGTAGGTTTTATTTATGGAAATGCCGAGTTAATAAGTGAAGACGGCAGTTTCATCAACGATTATTTTAAAACCGATACCAATCGAAAAAGAATACAATCACAGCCCACAGGCGACATTTATATCGGCTTACTAAATGGCAACAATAATCTTTGCTCTATCAGTTCTTTAGTCAAAAGAGAAGTTTTTGAAACGCTAAACGGTTACGACGAAAACCTGGCTTACGAAGATTATGATTTCTGGATTCGAGCAGCACGAATTTATAATTTTGATTACATTGATGAAATATTGATTCAAAAAAGAGTGCTACCTAATTCAATGTACACTTTGCTAACCAAGAAAAACAACAAAAGAACCCGTCGATTTAATTTTTCTACTTACTTAATTTTGAACAAAGCTTTTATTCTAAATCGCACAAAAGAAGAATTTACAGCGATGTTGAAAAGAATTCATTATGAAATGACAATTGCTTATAAAACAAGGGATTTTCGTTTGTTAATGAAATATATTTTTTTAGAGTTAAAAGTTAGATCGAAAACAAAAAAGTAAACGTTTCTTATTCGCTTATCTTGATTCTGTAGTTAGTTTAATCACTTTCGATAAAAATTTAAATTCTTCTAAAATAACTATTCAACGGCTTTTCTACATAAAAATAAAGTGCGATCGCAATTATATTTAAAGATAGAAAAATGAAAAAATAATTCGTAGAAATTGTATTTAAAAAAGTTCTAAAAAACCCAATGTGAATCAGATAAAAAACATAAGAACTTTTGCCCAACAAGATAAAAAAATCACTGCCTAATACTTTCGAAAATGCCGTCTTTTCCTTAATCAGTCCGTAAAAAAGAGGCATTATTCCAAAAACAGGAAGTAGTACACTATTAATTATACTTTTTTGAATAAAAAGCAGCTCGGAATCAGGATGATTCTCCAAAATCGACAAAAAATAAATGGAAAATAGAATTCCCAAAACACCTACAACCGTAAAAAAATTAAAGTTATAATTTGAATTCTTTTTTAAAAGTAGTCCTAATGCTACACCTACAAAAAATTCAAATATCCGACCAAAGAAAGTATATCCTAACATAAAATTTATGTTATTCATAAAACCATAAAAGGCAAAATTTTCAAAGATTTCAACTAATAAAGTACCCAATAAAATAAAGCAGAATGGAATCACAACTACCATCCATTTGCATTTTTTTATACCTATAAAAAACAAGGGCGCTAGAAAATAAAAGGATTCTTCTACTGTTAATGTCCATCCTTGAGCAATTCCGCTAAATTTTAAATCATCAAAAAAACCTCTTAAGAACGTAATGTTCAAAAAATAATTTCCTAAACCGCCATAACTTTTAAAAAAATAATACCCTAAAATAAATGTCAATGAAGTCAAAATAAAATACATAGGGTATATTCGAGCCAACCGCTTTTGTAAATACGATTTGAAATCAAAATCAACACTGTCATAATACCGATGTGTAATTAAAAATCCGCTCAACACAAAAAACAAAGTCACTCCAACGTGAAAACCATCAAAGAAATAATGCACACTAGCACCAAATACCTCTGCTTTAAAAGGATTAAAATGATGTAGGTAAACCATATAAGCTGCAAGAACCCGGATTCCTGTCAATGCCGGAAAATTGACTTGTCTCATTTCTTCAATTTATTTCTAAACTTTAGTACATATTCTTTGATATTAATTCTTTTATTAAATTCTATATAAGAGAAACAAATAGACATCAAACACAAAATTAACAGAATCCAATACGCATTTGGGTAATCAATAAAAAGAACGGTTATTGCTGCCAAGCTTCCTAAAACTGTCGATTTCACTATAATTCCTAACGTATTTTTCCGAAAATTAAATTGGAATTTATTTTTGACCACATTATAGACGTAGACGCCGTAAACCGCGTAATTAAATAACATTGCTAAACCAATTCCGACTAAACCTAGATATTCATACAACAGAATAGTAAAAATGATATTCATCGCATCCCCTAAAAGTTCTTGTTTAAAATAAAGTTTTTTTTCTCCCTTAGCTAAAATTATGAAAGCGAGCGGCCAAATAATTGCTTTAACAATTATTGCTAATAAGGCGAATTTTAGAATTAAAACCACATCAAGAAAATCCTTTGAATAGAGCAGTCTGATAACAATTGGTGCTAAAAAATAGAATCCTAAAATTAATGGTGTAATTAATAATAATGCAACTTCAATTTGATCATTTACCATTTCTTTTACTTGCGAATTCTCTTTTTGTACGATTGTCAGCCTCGGATAAAAATCAGTGGACATGGCGCTAAAAATCATTCCAACATAAGTAATTAACAACGTAGAAGCTACTACATACAACCCTAAAATTGACACTGAAGTATTCTGAAAATTAAAATACAACTTCAGCAAATATGACATGATTTGCCCAAAAATTACATTAATAGAAAGTAAAAAACCCAATTGAATCATTTCTATTCCACACGAAATAGTTTCTTTTACACTGACTTGAACAGGAATTATTTCAATCTTTCTTGAAAAGAACCAATTGACTAAATAATTCAAAACAGCTATCAAAACCAAGACGGGAACAATTCCATCCATTCTAAAAAAGTAATAAATAGGAATGGTAATGCACGTTGCTAAAACAGCATAAATAACCGTTGAAACAGCAATTGCCTTCATCGAACGAGTACCTTGTAAAACCGCCATTTTACTGACTGCTAAACTTGAAAAAATAAAATTGATGGATAAGATGAAAAACCAATTTATATAATTGACGGAGCCAAAAGTCCAAATACTTAATGGTTTTGCAAGTAAAAAAGTTAGTAAAACACCTAAAATTCCAGTCACAATAGACCATCTTTGGAGGACTACAATTGATTTTGAAAATTGTTCTTGATCTTTTTCAGAATGTGCTAAAGCTACCATTCGCACACCACTAATGTTAATCCCAAATCCCGTTACAGAGGTAATAATAGAAAGCGTGCTTTGCAAAAGCCCTACAATTCCGACTCCTGTTGTACCTAAAAATAAAGCGACAAATTTAGAACTAAGCAATCCCACAAGAATTCTCAATACTTGCGAAAAGCCAAAAACTCCCGTTGCTTTTAAAATTGTTTTATGTGATTGATTTGCCTCTATTCCTATTGTATTTTAAATATTACAACCAATGTTCTGGAATTGGTTCTTGAAAAGAAAAACCCATTTTTCCCAATCTTCTGTTGTGGCTTTTGGATTGTTTTCGTCGAATAAAATCGCATTGATTTTTGATACATTAATATCGTTTGGAAAATTATCCATAACATCGAATTTATTAGAAAACCATGCCTCATTTAAAATTTTATTGAAAGTAAAAATATCAAATTCACCTGCATCAAAATTTTTATTTGTTGCCGAAGATAAAAACCCTGTTGCAACAAATTCTTCATTCGTTCGCGCAAATTGAATCTTAGGATTTCTATACCAAAATTTAACAGCATTTTTCAATTGCAAATTTTCATCCACTTGATTGTTGTGAGTACCCCACAAACTCAAAAAATAATTTTTATTAAAAATAGCGCCCGCTACACCATAAATTGAATAGTAATGTAATGCTTTCTCTTTCGAATATAATTTTAAAAACCCCATTGTTTTTCTAATATTAAATCGGGTCATACCAAAAATAAGCCTATGCAAAAATGGATTTTTGGTAAAAACATTCGGATTAAAAATTGTTACACTACCCTTATTTTTTATTGTGGTTCCATGAATCAATTTTGGATTATTGAGCCAAAATAATTTTAGGGAAAACACATTCTCCTCAATTAAAAATTTTTGTGTTTCTTCAAAATTAATTTTTCTGGTAAACCAAATATCGTCTTCTAATAACAAAAAATAATCGGTTGCTTGTTTTGCTGTATTTAGCCATAAAGCAATTGGAATTTTCGTGTTTTCTAAATCTTGATTATTTTCAATGCTATTGGATTTTTCATCATAAGATTCTGATTTAAATATTTCAATTTTCGGAAATTTCAATTTAATTTTTTCTAAATAGCGAGAAGGTGTACCGTCGTCTAAAACTTTAATAGAAATAGTTGTATCCAGCACATTTGCATAAATGCTTTGAAGGCATCGATCTAAATAATACGGCCGATTAAATGATTTTATTAAAACATCCATTGGTTAACTATTTTAACTACAAATCCCACTTCATCATCTGTCAAAACTGGACTTATGGGCAAACTCAATACTTCATCATGAATTTTTTCAGTAATTGGAAACGACAAATGATTCCATCCCGAAGTTTCGGGAGATAATGCTTTTTGATTATGCGGCGGAACCGGATAATGTATGACCGTTTGAATCCCATTTTGCTGTAAATATTCTTGAAACTGCGTTCTATTCTGCGTTCGAATGACAAACAAATGAAAAACATGATTATTTGACAAATCCCAAAATGGGAGCGTTATTTTCTCGTTTTTAATTTCGGACAAATACCGTTTGGCAATTGTTCTTCGCTTTTCATTTTCAGCATCTAAAAACGGTAATTTCACGTTCAGAAAAGCTGCTTGCAGTTCGTCTAATCTTGAATTTACACCAATATAATCATTGTAATATTTGGTTTCCGAACCATAATTCCGAAGCGATTGAATCACTTTGGCTAATTCCAAATCATTTGTGGTAACCGCACCGGCATCACCTAATGTTCCTAAATTTTTTCCCGGATAAAAACTATAGGCTTGGGTTTTTGGTTCTAGGTTCCGGGTGTTAGAACTTTCTTCTTCAAAGGAAGCGCCGTGAGCCTGAGCCGCATCTTCAACAACCAGTAAATCATTTGCAACAGCAATTTTATGTATTGCATCCATTTCTGCCAGTTGTCCATAAAGATGAACTACCAGAATCGCTTTGGTTTTTGAAGTAATTTTTTCTACAATTAAATCGGGGTTAATGTTGTAGGTTTCCAACTTTGGCTCGACCAAAACAGGAATTAAATCTGCTTGTAAAATAGCCAGAATACTTGCAATATAAGTATTAGCAGGAACAATAACTTCATCGCCTTTTTGCAATTTCCCTAACTGAATATAACCTTTGAAAATCAAAACTAAAGCGTCAAAACCATTTCCAACACCTACACAATATTCAGTGCCGCAATAGTTTGCAAAACTGGTTTCGAATTCCTTGACTTCATTTCCTAAAACATACCAACCATTATCTAAAACCAATTTCAATTTTTCTTGAAAAGCAGTTTCATACGGTTCGTTTATCTTTTTTAAATCAAGAAATGATATCATATAAAATTCATTTTATAAAAATCCTGACTGTAAACAGAACATCCTAATTCTTCTTTTTGTTTCAAAAGTCCGGCATGATATCCTTTTTCATTGTCTTCATTAACAATTCCCATATCAAAAAAAAGTTTGCCTTCGCTCTTGTATTTTTCTATTAAATTGATAAATAAAAAATCCAATGCGCGTAATTCTTCCCCTTTTTTAGTGGTAGCTCCATATTGCGATTTCACAACAGTTTCCGTTTCGAAAAGTGTAATACCTGCAATAATAACGTCCTCAAAATACACTGAAAACTGTTTGATATTATTCGGAAATTTTTCCTTTAGTTTAGTAATTTCTTGTAAAGTATGTACGGGCGTAGCATTGTATTTCTCCAATAATCTTGGCTCTAAAACCAATCCCCAAAACGATTCCAATTGCTGTTCTTGCACCAGTTCTAAATCGAGCTCTTGAATTTTCCTGAAATGCTTTAGCTTACTTTTTGAAATTGTCAAAGGCATGGATAAATTGATACCGAGATTCATTTCTTTTTTATCCAAAAATGCTCCTTTTTTCAACATGAAAAAATCCATTTCAGCATTACCTTTTGAAGTGTAAAACATCGGAATAGATTTATAAAAGAACGATTGCAGCTCATTTTCTTTAAAAAAGGACAAAATAGAATCCAGAATCTCTTCTACTTTTTCTCCATTTAATTTAGGAGAATAAACCAATCCGCCATACGTTAAACCTTGATGGGAATAAACGATGTCTCCAACTCTATTTGCCGGCAAAACAGCAATTAGTTTTTCGTCTTCAAAAACCATCAACGAAAAATCCTCGAATCGATCTCTGTGGTATTCCATAAAATCTCGGTGAAATAAAAAAGTAGCATTTTTGGCCTGACCAATAAAGGCATTCCAATTTGCATAATCACTTTCCCGATATGGTTTGACAGAATAATTTTTCACTGTTAAATTTTAGACTCCGTGAAAGTAATCAATTTTTATTTATGTTCTAAAGTGGGCAAATACCATTTGAATTTTACGGCCATTAAACGAACCGATATGATAACAATTGAAGTAGTTAAATATAAAATATCATTATCTAAATTCAGTCTTCGAAGCAGGAAAAAGACAATTCCACCCAGAATACAAATCGTGGCATAAATTTCTCTTCTGAAAATAACGGGGATTTCGGTACATAAAATATCTCGGATAACACCTCCAAAACAAGCGGTCATGGTTCCTAAAGCAATACAAATTACAGGATGAAGTCCAATATTGATTCCTTTTTCAAGGCCAATCAATGTAAAAACGCCCAAGCCAATCGTGTCAAATAAAAACAAGGAAGTTCGTAATCTGTCGAATTTTTTTCGAAAAAGGATTGCCAAAACAAACCCAATACTGATAACATAAACATATTTCAAGTCCAGCATCCATCCTACAGGAGTTCGTCCAATCATAATGTCCCGCAGGGTTCCGCCGCCAACCGCAGTTACAAATGCAATGATAAAAACCCCAAAAGGATCGAGTTTTTTACTCATGGCCGTCAATGCGCCTGACATGGCAAAAGCCATTGTACCGATGATGTCTAATAAATGAAACATTTTGATTGGGATTTTGACAAAAATAGAGAAAATACACGTAAAAACAGCTAGAAATACCTACAATTAATGAATCAATAACTTCCAAATAAATATTCTAATCGGATTAGAAAACTGGATTTTCTCTATGTATCTTTGTTGCTACTAATTAAATAGTTGAAAGTCTTGAAACAAATCACTTCGATACAAAACCCATATATCAAATCTTTAGTGCAATTGCAGGAAAAAGCGAAAGCACGCAAACAGTCCGGTACTTTTTTAATGGAGGGAAAACGCGAAATTTCGATTGCCATCAAAGGCGGTTACGAAATGGAAACGCTATTATTTTTACCAGAGATTTGTTCAGAAACGGATGCCAGAGCATTATCCAAAAATGCGGAACTGATTGAAATCAACAAAGAAGTCTATCAAAAACTGGCGTATCGTGATACCACCGAAGGAATTTTGGCTGTAGCCAAAACCAAATCGATGCAATTATCCGATTTGAAATTATCTGAAAATCCTTTGATTCTGGTTGCCGAAGCTCCCGAAAAACCAGGAAACATTGGTGCTTTATTACGTACCGCCGATGCTGCAAATCTGGATGCGGTGATTATTGCCAATCCAAAAAGCGATTTATACAATCCAAATATTGTGCGTTCCAGCGTGGGTTGTTTGTTTACCAAGCAAATTGCAACTGGAACCACATCAGAAATTATTGCTTTTTTGAAAGAAAGAAAAATCAATTTTTATTGTGCAACTTTACAAAATTCGACATCGTATCACACGCAGGACTACACGACTCCAACGGCATTAGTCGTAGGAACTGAAGCCACCGGATTGACGGAAGAATGGAGAAAAGAAGCGACCCAAAATATTATTATTCCGATGCAAGGCGAAATAGATTCTATGAATGTCTCGGTTGCCGCAGCCATCTTGATTTTTGAAGCCAAAAGACAAAGAGGGTTTTAGATTTAAAAACAAAAAACAGTAAAGATTTACCATTTTATTAAATACATAGATACTATGAAAAATAAATTATTCATTGCAATAGCATTAATTTCAACCACTCTTTCTTTCGCACAAATTAGTTCGATTCAAGTGGATGAATTAGTTGATCGCACTTTAAAAACTTTCAATGTTCCTGGAATTGCAGTGGCAATAGTCAAAGACGGAAAGATTATTCATGCGAAAGGATATGGTGTAAAATCCATTTTGACTAATGAAAAAGTGGATGCGAACACGCTTTTTGGAATTGCATCCAACAGCAAAGCGTTTACAAGCGCCGCTTTGGCAATGTTAGTGGATGAAGGAAAAGTAAAATGGGACGACAAAGTCATCAAATACCTTCCTAATTTCAAGATGTATAATGACTATGTGACGAATGAATTTACGATCCGGGACTTATTGACGCATAGAAGTGGATTGGGTCTTGGCGCTGGAGATTTGATGATTTGGCCTGACGGAAGTAATTTTACAGCACAAGATATCATTCAGAATTTACAATATTTAAAACCGGTTTCGGCATTTAGAACGCAATACGATTATGACAATTTACTGTACATTGTTGCCGGAGAAGTTATTCGTGTAGCAAGCGGTTTGAGTTGGTGTGATTTTGTAGAAGAACGCATGATGAAACCTTTAGAAATGAATCATAGCGCCGCTTCTTTTTTACGTTTAAAAGACACTACAAACATTATTGCACCTCACGTTCCTATTGGCGGTAAATTAAAAGTAATCAAACGCTACCAAAACCAACTTTTTGATGCGGCAGCTGGTATTTACTCCAGTGTAAATGATTTGAGTAAATGGACCATTATGCAAATGAACAACGGACAATATGGCGCGGATAACAAGCAATTATTTTCTAAAAAAGAACACGCCGAAATGTGGCAATTACAAACCATAATTCCTGCGACCACGAGACCGCCTTACAACACGCATTTCAGTGGTTATGGATTGGGCTGGTTCCTGAGTGATGTAAAAGGATACAAACAAGTAACGCACACCGGCGGATTAGAAGGGATTGTTACGCAAGTGACCCTTATACCGGAACTGAATCTAGGAATTATTGTATTGACCAATCAGCAATCAGGTGCCGCTTTCAGAGCAATTACCAATACTATAAAAGACAGTTATTTAGGCATCCTATCCGAGGATTATGTTACTAATTATAGTGCGAGTTTAAAGGATAACGAAGCCTCTGCTGACAAAGTAACCGATGAAGTTTGGGCAACCGTAGCCAAGAACAAAAAGGACAAAATCAAAATTGATTTCAAAAGCTTTACGGGAACATACAAAGATAATTGGTTTGGAGAAGTCGTACTTTCAGAAAAGAAAGGACGATTGTATTTTGCTTCAAAACGTTCTCCACAACTTACCGGTGAAGTTTTTTTCTACAAAGACACTAATTATGTGGTGAAATGGGACAATGCCTATTTTCATGCTGATGCCCATTTATTTTTTGAATGCGATGCCACTGGAAAAGCAGTAAGATTAACCATGAAACCCATTTCTGAGCTAACTGATTTTAGTTATGATTTTCAGGACTTGGATTTTAGTAAAGTGCAATAATAATGTTGAATGTCACATTTGTTATTTACACCCATAAACCCTTTTTTACTTGCATATCTCCTAACTAATTTCTATTTTTAGAAAATGAACCATGCCGTTATGACAGAAATAGATATAGAAAAAGAAAATAAAGCAATTGCTCAAGAATACAAAGAGTTACTTCGTATAAGCTACCAAACGTTAAGCGATGAGGACAAAAAACTGATTCGAAAAGCATTTGACGTATCAGTAGAGGCTCACAAAGAGCAACGAAGAAAATCCGGTGAAGCCTATATTTTCCACCCTATTGCTGTAGCAAAAATTGTTGCGTCAGAAATAGGTTTGGGAGCAACATCTATTGCAGCTGCATTATTGCATGATGTTGTTGAGGATACTCCAACTACAGTTCAGGACATCGAACGTTTGTTTAATCCTAAAGTCGCTCAAATCGTTGAAGGATTGACAAAAATATCAATGGTGCAAAGAGATTTGAATGTTTCCATGCAAGCCGAAAATTTTCGCAAAATGATATTGACGCTGAACGATGATGTGCGTGTAATTCTCATTAAACTAGCCGATCGATTGCATAATATGCAAACAATGGATTCGATGCAAGAGGACAAACAAACTAAAATTGCATCTGAAACTTTGTACATATATGCTCCATTAGCGCATCGACTGGGGTTATACAACATCAAAACCAAGTTGGAAGATTTAGGGTTAAAATATACGGAACCGGCTGTTTATAATGATATTGTAAGTAAAATAAAAGAAACCAAAGAAGAGCAAGATGCTTACATTGAAGATATTTCTAATGTTTTAAAAGCATCATTAGACCTCGAAGGAATTGATTATATTATAAAAGGCCGACCAAAATCTATTTATTCGATTCGCAGAAAAATGAAAGCGCAAAACGTAAGCTTTGATGAAGTGTATGATAAATTTGCGTTGCGCATTGTGTATAAATCAAATCCTCATGACGAGAAGTTTATCGCCTGGAAAATTTATTCAATTGTAACCGATCATTACAGACCGAGTCCAAGCCGTTTGCGTGACTGGATTTCATCTCCGAAATCTACCGGTTACGAAGCCCTGCACATTACTGTTATGGGGCCAAAAGGGCGATGGGTTGAAGTACAAGTTCGAAGCGAACGCATGGATGAAATTGCGGAAAAAGGATATGCCGCACATTACAAATATAAAAACGGAGCTACCGAAGAAAGTGGCCTGGATGTTTGGTTAAATTTATTAAAAGAAGCACTCGAAAATTCCGAAACAAATGCAGTAGATTTTGTGGAAGATTTCAAAATGAATTTATATTCCAAAGAAATCTTTGTGTTTACTCCAAAAGGAGAGATAAAATCGCTACCAAAAGGAGCTACTTCACTGGATTTTGCGTTTAGCATTCACTCTGAAATAGGAATTCGCACCAGAGGAACGCGCGTCAATGGGAAATTAGTCCCTTTGAATTTCGAATTAAAAAGCGGCGATCAAATAGAAGTTATTACTTCTCAACATCAAAAACCAACCGTCAACTGGCTGGATTATGTAACGACTTCGAGAGCCAAAACAAAGATAAAAAACGTTCTAAACGAAAATACCAAGAAAATTGGCGAAGAAGGAAAAGAACTGCTGACCCGAAAATTAAAACATTTAAAAATAACATTGAGCGAACAAGTGATTAACGAATTAGTCAACTTTTTCAAATTAAAAACAAGCTTAGATTTATTTTACAGAGTGGGAATTGGCGCCATTGAGAACCAGCAACTCAAAGATTACGCAGCACAAAAGAGCAACACTTTTATTAATTTCTTCAAAAATAAAATAAAACGTTCCGCGAGTGCAACCGCAGACGAAGATATTCACAAACCAATAATAAGCAGCAATTATGACATGCTTGTTTTTGGGAAAGAACATGACAAACTGGATTATAAATTATCCCCTTGTTGCAATCCAATCCCTGGCGATGACGTATTTGGATTTGTCACTATAAACGAAGGGATAAAAGTCCATAAAAAAGATTGTCCAAACGCAATAGGAATGCAATCCAACTATGCCTATAGAATAATGACGGCCAAATGGATTGATTCTTCGCAAGAAGAATTCAAAGCCATCATAAATATAACAGGAATGGACGTTTTAGGACTTACAAACCAATTAACTAAAGTGATTTCAAATAATATGCATGTTAATATTCAGAGCATTTCTTTAAGCACAGATGCAGGTATATTTCATGGGCAAGTTGCCGTAATTGTTCAAAACAATACGATATTAAAGAAATTAATCAATAACATCAAAAAAATTGACGGAATTGATAAGGTTACCAGAGTTTATAAAACTTAGAAAAGTTTCAAGTTTTTCTGTCAGAAATATGTTTTCCAACTTGTATCCGAACAAACTTGAAACTAAACAAACCGGAAACTTTAAACTTTAAACTAAAAAATTTATCTTTGCCAGATATGACACTCATTTCCACCGATAACACCAAAAACCAAGAAATTGTAAAAAATGTTTTTACAATGTATCTTGAAAAAAAAGGACATAGAAAGACTCCTGAACGCTATGCTATCCTTCAGGAAATTTACGATAGCGAAGAACATTTTGATGTAGAGAATCTTTATATCAAAATGAAAAATAAAAACTATCGTGTGAGTAGAGCAACTCTTTACAACACTATCGAATTATTATTGGACTGCGCTTTAGTGCGCAAACACCAATTTGGACAAAATCAGGCACATTACGAAAAATCATATTTTGACAAGCAGCACGATCATATTATAATGACTGATACGGGTGAAGTAATCGAGTTTTGTGATCCAAGAATTCAAAGTATCAAGAAAACAATTGAAGAAATATTCGATATAGAAATTACCAACCACTCGTTGTATCTCTATGGAACAAAGAAACAAAAGAACAACTTGGACGAAGAAAATCGTTCATAAACATAAAAACTAACTACAAATAACATTCAGAATGACGGTAGATTTATTACTAGGATTACAATGGGGAGATGAAGGAAAAGGAAAAATTGTTGATGTTCTAACTTCAAATTATGATATTATTGCTCGTTTTCAAGGAGGTCCAAATGCAGGACATACTTTGGAATTTGACGGAATAAAACATGTTCTTAGAACAATTCCTTCCGGTATTTTTCATAAAACTGCAATAAATATCATTGGAAACGGAGTTGTGATTGATCCTGTAGTTTTTCAAAAAGAAATCGAAGGTCTTGAAAAATTTAATTTAGACATCAAAAGCAAATTAATCATTTCAAGAAAAGCGCATTTAATTTTACCAACGCACCGTTTATTAGACGCCGCTTCTGAAGCTTCTAAAGGGAAAGCAAAAATTGGTTCTACATTAAAAGGAATTGGTCCAACGTATATGGACAAAACAGGAAGAAATGGTCTTCGTGTAGGTGATATTGAATTAGAAGATTTTGCAGATCGTTACAGAGCTTTGGCTGACAAGCATGAAGCAATGATAAAATTTTATGATGTTGCTATCCAATACAATTTAGAGGAATTAGAAAAAGAATTTTTTGAAGCCATCGAAGAATTAAAAAAATTAGATTTTATCGATAGCGAAGAATATTTACACCAAGCTCAAAAAGCAGGTAAATCAATATTATGTGAAGGTGCTCAAGGTTCATTATTAGATGTTGATTTTGGAACGTATCCATTTGTAACTTCATCTAACACTACCGCTGCTGGCGCTTGTACCGGCTTAGGGATTGCTCCAAATAAAATCAAGGAAGTATACGGGATTTTCAAAGCTTACGTAACACGCGTAGGAAGTGGTCCGTTCCCTACTGAACTTTTTGACGAAGATGGTGCTACTATGGCACGTGTAGGAAATGAATTTGGATCTGTAACCGGAAGACAAAGACGTTGTGGCTGGTTAGACTTAGTAGCACTTAAATACGCTGTTCAGGTTAATGGTGTAACGCAACTGATGATGATGAAAGGTGATGTACTTTCAGGATTTGAAACATTGAAAGTATGTACGGAATACAATTATAAAGGAGAGAAAATTTCTCATTTCCCTTATAACATCGAACCAGAAAATGTAACTCCGGTATATCAGGATTTCAAAGGATGGAAACAAGACTTAACGGGTATGACAACTTACGATGAATTACCGACAGAGTTGAAAGAATACATTGCATTCATTGAAAAAGAAGTTGAAGTTCCTATCAAAATAGTTTCTGTAGGTCCAGACAGAAAGCAAACTATTCTGAAATAAGATTACCAAACGTCCCGATAAATCGGGACGTTTTTTTTTCCTCTCCCCAACCCTCTCCAAAGGAAAGGGAGTCGAGACTGGATTATTTTTTACTAATAATTTTCTACTTAAACAGAAAAAAAATACTTTCAATACATCCATGAAAAACCCAACTATCAAAATACAAAAAACCGAATTGCTATCTGACAATTGGTATATCTTAAACAAAGTAACTTTTGACTATCAAAAAAAAGACGACTCGTGGATTACCCAAAAAAGAGAAGTCTATGATAGAGGAAACGGCGCTGCCATTTTATTATACAACACACAACAAAAAACAGTTATTTTAACGCGACAGTTTCGCTTGCCAACCTACCTTAACGGAAATGAAACCGGAATGATGATTGAGGTTTGTGCCGGGCTTTTGGACGCAGACAATCCGGAGCAATGCATTATTCGAGAAACCGAAGAAGAAACAGGATACCGTATTACTAAAGTCAAAAAGGTGATGGAAACCTATATGTCTCCAGGTGCTGTAACTGAAATTTTATATTTATTTGTTGGTGAATACGATGAATCTATGAAAGTAAGCGACGGTGGCGGAGTAGCACATGAAGAAGAAAATATTGATGTAATGGAAATGTCTTTTGACGAAGCATATTCTATGATTGAATCTGGTAAAATGCAAGACGCAAAGACGATTATGTTGTTACAGTATGCCAAAATTCATAATTTGGTTTAATGAGCAATACGACTAAAGGGGTTTTGTTTGCCTTATTTGCTACCTTAATGTGGTCCGTAAATATGGTAATTGCCAGTGGCATAAAAGGACACATTCCTCCTGTTGGATTGGCTTTTTGGCGCTGGACTGTTGCTTGCATCGTTTTGGCTCCATTTGCCATAAAAAGCACTTATGAAAATTTCAAAATTGTAAAGAAACACATTCGGTATCTTACGCTTACAGCAGTATTGGGCATCACTATTTTTAATACGCTGATTTACTTTGCAGGAAAAACAACGAGTGCCGTCAACTTATCGTTAATCGCAATTTCAATTCCGTTATTTATTGTTGTACTCTCCAGAATTATTTTTAAAGAGAAAGTGTCCAATATAAAAATAGTGGGAATTGTAACCATAATCACTGGAGTCCTTGTGCTAATTTCCAAAGGTTCCATACAAGCATTACTGCATATCAACTTTACTATTGGGGATTTATTAATGCTTGTGGCTTGCTTCTTTTTTGCTTGTTATACAATATTAGTTCGCAAAAAACCAGATGAATTAAGTCCAAAAGTATTTTTGTTCAGTGTTTTTGTAATTGGTACAATTTTACTGTTCCCGTTTTATATGTATGAACATGTCTATTACAAAAAAGTAATTTTTGACACCAAAACAGTCTTGATAACCACGTACGTTGGCGTTTGCGCTTCCTTAATTTCTTTTTATTTATGGAACGAAGCCATTCGATTAATTGGTACTTCAAAAACAGCATTGATTTATTATTTGATTCCTGTATTCAGTGGGATTCTGGCGTATTTTTTTCTTAATCAGGCCATTTTGCTCACCCAAATCATAAGCATGGGAATCATTATTTCCGGGTTATTAATTACGAATAAGAAGTAAAAAATATACTTTTTACAAAATAAAAAAGCAGAATGAAAAATAAATTCATTCTGCTTTTCTATTTAAAAAATATACTAAAAATTACTATTTATTAGGCTGTGGTGTCATTCTTAAATAAGGTTTTACTCTTTCGTATCCTTTGGGAAATTTAGCAGCAATATCTTCGTCCTTAACCGAGGTCGAGATTACCACCTTATCCCCATCTTTCCAGTTTGCCGGTGTTGCTACGCTATATTTTGCTGTTAATTGCAAACTATCAATTACACGCAATAATTCATCAAAATTTCTACCGGTTGATGCAGGATAGGTTAACGTTAATTTTATTTTTTTGTCTGGTCCAATTATAAAAACCGAACGAACGGTGAAACTCTCACTCGCATTGGGATGAATCATATCATATAATTCAGCAATATGCTTGTCTTCATCGGCAATTATAGGGAAATTTACAGTTGTATTTTGAGTTTCATTGATGTCTTTAATCCACTCCATATGCGAATCTACACCATCAACACTCAATGCGATTACTTTTACATTTCGTTTTTCAAATTCAGGATAATAATTCGCAACTGTTCCTAACTCGGTGGTACAAACAGGTGTAAAATCAGCAGGATGGGAGAATAGAACTCCCCAAGAATCTCCTAACCATTCATGAAACTTTATTTTTCCTTGTGACGTTTCTGCTTCAAAATCAGGAGCAATATCGCCTAATCGTAATGTTGCCATAGTAATTTAATTTATTGATTAGTAACACTGTAAGGTATTGAAATAAAAGCAATAAAGCAGAAAACTAATCTTAAAATTGTACTAATGTTTATGAAAAACAGAAAGCAATACTTCCAAAAAATACAATGAGAAAACGAAATGCCCTAGCCCTGATCGCAACGGCATCTCCCGATTTAGAAAAACAAGGCTTTTTCAGCCGTAGTTTTTATTAATCGGGAATACAGTGCAGAGCAGGAGAAAGCTCCTGAAAAGAAGTGTTATTTTTTCTTTAAATTAGGTAAAAAGAACGCTATAATCCCTATTAAAGGCAAATAGGCGCAAAGATAATACACATACGTTATGCTGGTGTGATCTGCAAGATTTCCCAATAAAGCGGAACCCAAACCACCCATTCCAAAGGCAAAACCATAGAAAAGACCAGAAACCATTCCGAGTTTTTTAGGCAATAATTCTTGCGCATAAACCAAGATAGCTGGAAATGCAGAGGAAATTATGATTCCAATTACAACTGACAAAACGCCTGTCCAAAACAAATCGACATACGGCAACAATAAAGTGAAAGGTGCTGCTCCCAAGACCGAAAACCAAATCACATATTTTCTTCCGAATTTATCACCTAACGGTCCGCCAATTAAGGTTCCTATGGCGCAAGAAGCCAAAAATAAAACCAAATGAAATTGCGCTTCCTGAACCGATAATCCAAATTTTTCGATTAAATAAAACGTAAAATAACTGGACATACTGGCCATGTAAAAGAATTTTGAAAATATCAAAACCAGCAAAATTCCCACCGAAATTACAATCTTCTTTTGGGATAAATTAGGCAAATCGATTACGGCTTTTTTTGCACTTCTTAAACTCAAATGGTTTTGGTACCAAAGTGCAATTCTACTCAAGACAATTAATCCGATGATGGCAACAACTACAAACCAAATGATGTAATATTGTGAATTAGGAACTACAATTAAGGCGACTAACAAAGGCCCGATGGCCGTTCCGGCATTCCCTCCCAACTGAAAAATGGATTGTGCCAAACCTCGCTTTCCACCTGATGCCAAAAAGGAGATTCGGGAAGCTTCCGGATGAAAAATAGAAGAACCAATTCCGACTAAAACCACCGAAATTATAATCATTTCAAAACTGGAAGCATACGATAAACATACAATTCCGGATAAAGTAAACAACATTCCGAAAATTTGAGAAAAAGGTTTTGGTTTTTTATCGGTATACAAACCAACCAAAGGCTGCAATATAGAGGCCGCCAATTGATACGCCAAGGTGATTAATCCGATTTGTGTGAAGCTTAAATTGAAATTTTCCTTCAAAATAGGATACGCTGCCGGAATTACGGACTGCAACAAATCGTTCAATAAATGGGCAAATGCGATTGAAAATAGAATGGAATAAACTGTTTGCTGCGCAATAGGAGTTGTCTCTGTTTTAGAAACAGTATCAAGAGATGCATTCATATTTTATAAAACTTTATTACTAATTATCGGTTCAGATTCAGCATTTAAAAATCAAACATACTGAACCACAAAATACCAAAACAACAAGGTGATAAACGATAATGGAATTCCAAAACCAATCATCATACTACTTAAACGGGGTTTTAAACCATGTGTGGACGCTAAAATACAAGCCGTTATCATAGGCGCCATTGCTGACTCCATTATAGCAACTTGAATAACTTTAGAATGCTGTTGCAAAATTAAGACATACAACACGTAAATGAGAGCCGGAGTTAATATTAATTTATACAAAAGTCCGAGTCCTAAAAATTTCCAATGCTGGCTTTTACGTTCAAAACGTAGTTGCAAACCAACAGAAAGTAAAGCCAAAGGTGTTACTCCACTTCCCATTTTTTGAAAGAAAAGCTGAGCATATTCATGGAAATCCACATTCATTACATTCATCAAACAGGCAATTAAAAAAGTTATAAATGGCGGAAAGAGAAGAATTTTTTTAGCGATTTGAAAACCATTTGGATTGCCACTGGAATATAAAGTTGCCACTAAAATCCCTAAGGTAGAAAGCACTACAAAAGAACCGGGTTGATCGACCAGAATAGCCGTTTTCAAACCTTCTTCCCCATATAATGCTTCAATTATTGGGAAACCTAAAAAGGAAGTATTTCCTAAACCTGCCGTTAAAATTAAACAACCTATAAGTTTTTTAGACCACCCGAATTTGCTACCTAAAAAACTAAAAAATAAATAGGAAACAACGAATCCAATCCAAGCAACACCAATTGGAAATAGCAATTCATTACTCCATTTTATTTTTGGAATATAATACAAGGCCAAAGCTGGAAGACAGATGTAAATAACAATCTTGTTTAACAGCTTGTAAATAGTTACGGGAAACCCTTTTATATTTTGGAATACAATGCCTAGGAATAAAAAAACAAAGATTAGGATAAAGTTGGTCATAATACAGCAAAGATATTGACTAATGAGAAATAAAATGAATTCAAAAAAATAAAATTTGTGATATATCGTCAACAAAAGAGGAACCATCAAAATGAAATGACATTTTAAGAGAATGACCGTCTATTCAAGATAGTTTTTATTATTTTTACTATTCTAAAAAATAGTTTTGCCAAATAAAAAATACCATCCAAGCGCCTTAAACGAAAAACCCGGAATTTCTGCTCCAGAAATTATCAGCGCAGTTGCTGTTGGGCATATTCAGCAATTTAGAAAAATACAACCTTCGGCAAAAGAACTCGTTGAAGGAATTTTAGACGAAAATATTACTGCACTGAGTCGTGCGATTACTTTGGTCGAAAGTACGAATGTCAATCATTTGGCTAAAGCCAATGAAGTGATAAATGCCTGTTTGCCTTATGCCAATAAATCCGTGAGAATAGGAATCACCGGTGTTCCAGGCGTTGGAAAAAGCACCTTCATTGAAGCTTTTGGAAAATACTTGACCGGTTTAGGAAAAAAAGTAGCCGTACTTGCCGTTGATCCCAGCAGCACGATTTCGCATGGAAGTATTTTGGGTGATAAAACCCGAATGGAAGAATTAGTGAAAGATAAAAATGCTTTTATACGACCATCCGCTTCAGGAGAAACATTAGGTGGTGTAGCGAGAAAAACCCGTGAAACTATTACGCTTTGTGAGGCTGCCGGTTTTGATACCATCATCATAGAAACCGTTGGCGTAGGTCAAAGTGAAACTGCCGTTCACAGCATGGTTGATTTTTTTCTTTTATTAAAAATTTCTGGTGCTGGCGATGAATTGCAAGGTATCAAACGCGGAATCATGGAAATGGCGGATGCTATTGTCATCAACAAAGCCGATGGTGATAATATCAAAAGAGCCAATCTTGCCAAACTGGAATTCAATAGAGCGTTGCATCTTTTTCCTGCCAAAAAATCAGGTTGGATACCAACAACCGCAGCCTGCAGCGCCATAACCCATGAAGGAATATCCGATGTTTGGGAAACCATTCAAAAATTCCTGGAGCTGACAAAAGGTAATAATTACTTTTTTGAAAAACGAAAAGAACAAAACCAATATTGGATGTTGGAGACTATCAACGAGCAATTGAAAACCAATTTTTACAGCAATCCGGAAATTCAAAAATCATTGGATTCAATCAAAAAAGCAGTGCAAAATGATGAAATTTCACCCTTTGCAGCCGCTCAAAAATTATTGGAAAAGTATTTTAAAAAATAAAAATTACTCTTTCTCGTAGCGTTCCATTTCACGATCGTAAAACTCATTGGCAAGAACAATTAATCCTTCCATTTCAGCATTTAATTCTGCCTCGTCAAGGTCTTCAGCTTCTTCGATAAACTCTACTTCATCATCTTTAAGATTGATGATAAATCTTGGGTAATCAAGGTGTATGATGAAAATATCTTCGGGAAAATCAGTATTATCGCCTAGTAAAAATTTTGGTAATTCCATGAATTTAATATTTAAGTAATTTATTATTTTATTTATTCTCGTTTTGCACCACCAACTTTCTTGTCAATCTCGCAAAGCGAATATACAAAAATAAAGCGGCAGCCGTTAATCCTGCCAGAAGTCCGATCCAGATTCCCACAGCTTTCAGTTCCGTATATTTTCCTAAATAATAGGAAATAGGAAAACCAATAACCCAATAGGCCACAAAGGTAATGTACATAGGGATTTTCACATCTTGCAAACCACGTAAAGCTCCCAAAACCACAACTTGAATTCCATCCGATATTTGAAAAATAGCCGCAATCAATAGCAATTTTGAAGTGATTAGGATGATTTCTTCGTTATCCAACATTTGAGTCGAATCGCTCATATTCAAGAATAGATGCGGTAAAAAATTATGGAATACCACAAAGATTATCGCAAAGAAAGTTTCTAGAATAATCGCCAATAGAAAAATAGATCTTGCCACAACAATCAAATTTTTATAATCGTTCATTCCTTTGGTATGACTCACTCGGATCATTGCAGTAACACTTAAACCCATTGCAACCATAAAAGTAGAGGATGCCAGAATAAGTGCAATCTGATTGGCAGCCTGACTATTTTTTCCCAAAGAACCGGAAAGCCAAATGGCAGCCGTAAATAACGTTACCTCAAACAACATTTGCATTGCTGAAGGCAAACCAAGATTGATAATTTTTTTCAAAATTGATTTTCGGATTTCTTTGAAACTGAAATTCTTAAAATATTTTTTCAATGCCGAATTTCGTTTCATCAGATAATGCATAAAAACCACCATCATTATTCTAGACAATACCGTTCCCAATGCAGCACCCAGAATCCCTAATTTTGGAAAAATCCAAATTCCGTAAATCAGTACATAATTAAAGAAGATATGCACCACATTTGCCATAAAAATAGCATACATCGAATATTTTGTTTTGGCTAAACCATCTGCAAATTGTTTGTAACCCTGATACATAATCACTGGAATCAATGAAAACGCCACCCAGTCAATATATGGAGCGGCCATATCAGCAACTTCTTTGGGTTGGTGCATCAAATACATAATTTGTTTAGAGAGCACTGTCAGAATAAATAATGCAACTCCTAAAACCGTACATAAAAGCAATCCGTGGTGAAAAGTAGTGCGGATTTTTTGATCGTCTTTTTCAGCATCAGCCTCAGCAACTAATGGCGTAATTGCCGTAGAAAACCCTATCCCTAATGATAAAGCTATGAATATAAAACTGTTGCCCAACGAAACCGCTGCCAACTCAGTAGAACCTAATTTGCCTACCATGAAATTATCAACGATTCCTATTAATGTATGTCCCAACATTCCCAAAATTACGGGATATGCTAATTTAATATTATAAGAAAACTCTTTGAAGTACTGAGATAAATTCACTTTATGTCTTTTTTTGAGCAAATATAATTAGAAGCTTTGAATTGTATCGATACAATTGAATATATAACATCCTTTTTTTATAATATTCCATATAAAAAGAAGTAATTCTATAACAAAACCAAGTAATTCTATAACATTCCAAGCGATTTCGAGCTATACATTTGTACCGTTGTTTTGTACCAATTACAATTCAAAATGACAAAAAAATTAATAATAAATATTACAATTATGAAAATCGCAGGAAAAATTAAAACAGGATTTGTATTAGCAATAGCAATGATGTTTGCTAACAATGTAGAAGCGCAAGAAACAACAAATGAAGCAACAAATTACGACCAAGGATTCCGTTTAGGTGTTGGTGCAAATGCAGGATATTCAGTTAATGATCCTTACAAATTATCACTTGGTGCAGATGTAAGAGGACAATATGATTTATCAAAAAGATACTCTTTGACGTTGACTACAGGTTACACTAATTTATTTGTAAGCAAAGCAGACGGTAAAGATTTAGGTATCATCCCAGCTAAAGCAGGTTTTAAAGCTTTCGTATGGAATGACCAATTTTACGTAATGGGAGAAGCTGGTGCAGCATTTGCAACAAGTAATGTAGAAAATACCAGAGATAAAACTTCTTTATTGTTATCTCCAAGTATAGGTTATGCTACTAAATACATAGATATTTCTTTGAACTATACACACTACAATCATTTTGATCGTTTGAACAACAACGGTTCTCTTGGTAGAGGAGTTGGGCAAGTAGGTGTTCGTTTAGCTTATGGTTTTGAACTATAAAACTGTTTTGAATTAGTTAAAAAAATGCGCTGAAATTCAGCGCATTTTTTGTTTACTATCAATAGTACTTTTTATCCGTCAATGTTTTCATAAAGGCGACAAGCTGTTTTTTTTCCAATTCTGTAAGGTTTAATTTGTCCTCAGGTAAAGTTTGATTCTGTAAATTAAACCCCAATCCATTTCCGCCGCCGTCATTGTAAAAATCAATTACTTCTTCCAGTGTTTTAAAAACACCATTGTGCATGTATGGAGCTGTCAATTCTACATTTCTTATGGTTGGTGTTTTGAAAGAATTTCGATGAATTTCAGCTTTCGTTAATTCAAATTTACCCAAATCAGCATCTAATTTTTTATGCTTATCAGGAACGCCCAGCACTTCACTTTCCGATTTCATAAAACTTGGTGGTACCGTTCCGTTTGTTAATGGAATAAAATGACAGGTAGCACATTTTGCCTTTCCGGTGAATAAATTAAAACCTGCAATTTCATCCAAATCAAACTTTTTCTCTCCGCGCATAAATCCATCAAACTTTGAATCATAATCACTCAATGACCTTATGTAGGATGCTAATGCATTCTTTATCCCAAATTCATCTATTTCTTTTTTAGGAAATGCCTTTTCGAACTTGGCAACATAACTTGCATCTTTTTTCAAAGCTACCACTGATTTTGCCAAAGAACCATGCATTTCATTTTCATTTGTAATTACCGCTACAGCTTGGTCCTCCAGATAATTGACTCTGGAGTCATAAAAGAAAACACGCTGAAATGCAATATGAGTAAGCGTAGGCGTATTTCTTTTTACCAAAGATTTACCGTCTAGTGAAATTGATTTCTCCAAACCATCCGTGAATGCTTTATCTGAATGATGACAGGAAGCACACGAACGAGAATTATCTCCTGATAAAACAGGATCATTGAACAGTAATTTACCTAATTCTATTTTTTCAGGCGTTGTTTCATAATCTGGAAATGCAGAGAAAGCTTCGGCATCAAAAGCGTTTTTATCAAAAAGTGTCTGCGAAGTTGTTTTTAATCCTCTTGTTTCTTTTATAAAAGGAATTTTCAAGCTGACTTGCGTTTTATACAGACCGATACTTAACGGATTGGCTATTTCTCGAATAAAAAAAGCGCGGTCAAATGCGTTAAAGTTGGTATTCTTTTTTAAATATTCCTTTCCTTTTTTTATCGTTTTTAAAACCTTCTGAAATGATTCATCGGTTGAATTATCCGCATAGATTTTATAATATTTCTCGATGCTTTCTAATGCTGATGCTGCTTCCGGAATAGATTTTTGAGCAATTGGGGAATCAAATCCGGTTATTCCCAAGGTTATGATTCTAAAAACTTCCAAACGCATGGCATCAAAAACGTGGGAATCTGTGAATTCATTTGTCTGTGACACTTTGTCCAATCGCTTTAAATTAGCAGATAGAATACCCATTTCTTTCAACAACTCCGCTTTTGACTTTGGATTATAAGTTGGAAAAATAAATTCTTCAATCACTTGAAATCCTTCGGGAGGCAAAGTCTTTCCATCATTTTCTTCAAATTCTGCCAAGGCTGGACCATTTATAGCTTTAGAGACAGCAGGAAAATAATATTCACTGATCGTTTCCAATTGTTTATAACTGCTGTGTGCCTTTAGAAATTGTTTCTGGAGCTGCACTGTTGAAGTATTCAGTTTTATTAAATTTTCCAGTTTAGAAACTTCATCTATTACTTTTAGAATATCTGATTTGAACATATTATTTACCTTTTCATGCCTAGGAATAGCATTTTGGCAAGAGACCAATACAATTAGAACCAATAAAATGAAACTGTTTTTCATGATAAATGCGAGTAACTTTAAAAAATTGTAAAAACAAAAACCACGATTCCTAATAAGAAACCGTGGATAATTGTATCTATATGATTGGGTTAATTATCGTGCTAATCCTTTGATTAAAACGATTTGACTTGCCTGGTCTTCATTTGGACGATTTGTTCCTCCATCGACACCTTTATATTTTGTCCCTCTCCAAGTATGAGGCTGAACACTCAATAAAAAGGCATCTTCGATTCCTAATTGTTCTGAAACATCAATCATTGCACCATATTCCCAGTCTCCTAATCCTGAAGTTCCGCCTACATTATACTTAGCCGCATCTGTAGCAGTACGACGGTGGTCTAACTCTACAACCACTTTCAATTGTTTTGTCGCCATGTTGTATTGATAGATGTAAGCATCATGCGTTTCATCACCATATCCATTTGCATCTTCCTGAACATAAACGTAGTTTTTTGTCACACAGATGTTATCCGGATTTTGAAATTTCCCTGCAATTCCGGTACGATCATCGCCATCAAGAATTACTTCAAGAGTACCAACCAAAGGATTACTTGCATCCAAATTCAATTTGTAAACTCTACCATATTTCGTTCTTGAAGCATCCGCATTGGATCCGGTTGTATTTTGTCCTGTAACATTAAAATAGATTTCTCTTGCTCCGGCATCCGTACCTTTTTTATAATCCAAATCCTCTACTCTTCCAAATTTGATTCCTTTCAATGTATTCACAGAGGCATTTATAGCCGCTCCTGTCATTGTAGTATGGTTCTCAATTTTTACAAAAGAAACACCGTACGTTTGATTGACAACCATATCTTTCTCTCTCTGATTGTTATCCGTTCTTTTCATCATGTACAAAGAGCCGTTAGTTAAATCCCCAACAGTGTTTGAAACATACATAAATACTTGACCACCATACGTTCCTGAATCATCATCTCCAATGACAACCACTGTTTTCCCTGCAAATGCAGACGCTTTTAATGGTAAAGCATTTTCAGCACTTATTCTTCCTAAAGCAGGTAATTCTTTAGAAACCGAAGCAGAAGCAACATCTCCAAAAGGATTTATGGCATGAGTACGCGATTCTTCACCAGATTCTCCACAAGTCAAATACAATGGGCCAAAACCGTGTTCAGCAACCGTAGCCATTGTAGCGCCACATAACCTCCAAGTTCCACCATTAGAATTCAACAAATATTCTCCTTTTGTAGGTTTGAATGTTTTGTCAAAAGTTACTCTTGATACCGCAAAATTGTCTTCGTGATTCACCAAAAAAGTAAAAGTACCATCAGCATTTTTCAATAATCCTGATCCATCTGCAGAACCTCCAAAAACAAAATTCGGACTTCCTGCCAAAACATCATCAGAAGCAATCAATGAAAAAAGCTCAAGGTTTTCAAAGCCCGTTTGCTTTTTCAATAACACCGGAGTCGCAGATTGATTCGCTAAAACAACACTCGTTGTTTCATTCGAAGATTTAGAATCATTCTCACATGAGATTAATGATGCTAAAAATAACATTGGTAAAATAATTCTTTTCATTTTGGTTGATTGTTTAAATTTTCAGCAAAGTAATACCGTGAATTTTAACCCTGAATGAATAGAATATTAAGAAAAAACCAACAATTTAGTTGGTTTTCAATTCAAAAAAACAATTAATTAACGTACCAACTTTTTAGTAATTACATAATGAATATAGCTTAACACAGAATGTAATAGCATTTTAATCTAATCCTCTTTCTTCAGCATCTGTTTATACATTTCGATATTCTCCCTGATTTTTCCATCCATTTCAGGCTCTTTAATATCAGTGTGTTTTTGCATTTCTTCCCAAATAATTTTGGCTACAATATAACGCGCCATTTCCTTATCATCAGCAGGAATGACATACCAAGGTGCATATTCTGAACTTGTATTGTTAATTGCTTCCTCGTAATAATGCATGTAATCATCCCAACGATCCCTTTCTTTCAAATCGCCTGTCGAGAATTTCCAATTGTGTTTTTGCTCTTCCAGTCGGCGTAACAAACGTTGCCTTTGCTCTTCCTTACTCATGTGCAAATAGAATTTCAACATAATCGTTCCGTTTTGGGTAATGTGCTTCTCAAAATTATTGATTTGCTGCATTCTATTTTCCCAAAACTGCGGCGTAATATCAGTTACAGTTTCAATACCAGGCAAATTTTCATTCATAATATATTCAAGATGCACTCTCGTAACCAAAACATTTTCATAATGCGATCTGTTAAAAACCGTAAATTTTCCTTTTTCTGGCAAAACCAAATAATGTCTCCACAAATAATCGTGTTCTAACTCACTTGAATTTGGCGTTTTAAAACTATGTACCACCACACCACGGGAGTTGAACTCTTTGAAAACTTCCCGAATCAAACTATCCTTTCCCGAGGTATCCATACCTTGCAAACAAATCAAAACGCCATAGCGATTATGCGCATACATCACATCCTGTATTTCACTCAATTTCAACTGCACTTTATCTAATTTATCTTCCTTTTCATCATCACTATTTCCGTTAAATAGGTTTGTAGGAATACTGGACAAATCAATTTTGCCAATCACTTTAAAATCGTCGGGGTTTATAGACTTCATAAGAAATATTTTATCTTTGTAAACTCAAATATAACAAATAATGAGGATTAATCCTGATGAATTTCAGGAGCATTTTCCAGCTATTCGTTGCAATCTTTCTAGTCCTGAACTTGTTTCAGGATCCTGAAACAAGTTCAGGACTAGAAAGGATTTCCACTAGTATCTGGGCTAGGCACTCGTTTACAAAACAAAAACAATGGAAAAATTCACACTCGAATTATTATTTCAAATTATCGGCATTGGTTCTGCATCCGGACTCATTTATAAAGACAATTCCCTACTGATTATTGGTGACAACAGCGGTTTTCTTTATGAATATATAATGGATTCCAAAAATTTAAAACGCCATCCATTACTGGAAAACCCAACAGAAAACACGCTAAAAAAAGACAAAGCTGATTTTGAAGCCATAACCCATTTTGGGGATCGTTTATATGTTTTTGGTTCCGGTTCCACCGAGAAAAGGAACAAAATGATACAAGTCAATTCTACTGATAAAAAGATAATCGCCACAAATGACCTCGCCGATTTGTATGCAGTCATGCAAAATTTTGGAGAAATAAAACCAGAAGATTTCAACCTCGAAGGAGCCATCTTTAATGGTGTAAGTTGGTTTTTATTGAATCGCGGTAACGGAAGTTCCAATAAAAATGTCCTTTTCACCATCGAAGGAAAAAACCTTACCAATGATTTCACTATTCTTTCAAACGCCTACAAACTCCCTAAAATAAAAGGAGTGCGCAGTAGTTTTACGGATGCTATTTTAGTTGACAATAGCATTTATTTTTTGGCGACAGCCGAAGATACCGAATCTACATATGATGATGGCGAAGTTTTAGGAAGTCTTATTGGGCGCATCGACCTAAAAACCATGAAAATCGATTTCACCCAAAAAATTAGCAGCACCCATAAATTCGAAGGATTGACTTTGTACGCCAATTCAAAAGAAAAAATCGAGTTCCTACTTTGTGAAGACAAAGACACCGAAGTTTTAGAAACAGATATTTACAAATTAACTTTGGACAAAAAATAATGTTCATTTCAGTCAAAATAACAGAACGTTAAATTTAGATTAAATAGAAAATCAAAATAGATTTCAACTGTAAAACGTACTACTTTTACAGTAAACTAAGCCTTTATTGGCCTAAAATAATATACAAAATGACAGATTTAAAAAATAAAAATGCCCTAATCACTGGCGCAGGAAAAGGAATTGGAAAAGCAATCGCTTTGGCCTTAGCCAAAGAAGGTGTAAATGTAATTTTGGTTGCCAGAACACAGGACGAAATAGACAGTGTAGCAGCCAAAATGCGTTCATTAAGAGTAAAAGCACTGGCAATAACCGCTGATGTAGCTGATATTAATTCAGTAAACGCTGCCGTTTCTAAAGCATTAGCCGAATTTGGAACCATTGATATTTTAATCAACAATGCTGGAATAGCCGCTTTTGGAAAATTCTTAGAATTAGAACCGACCAATTGGGAGCGCATCATTCAGGTAAACTTAATGGGAACCTATTATGTGACTCGCGCCGTTTTGCCAAATATGATTGAAAGACAAACTGGTGATATCATCAACATTTCTTCAACAGCCGGATTAAGCGGAAATGCGTTAACGAGTGCTTATAGTGCGTCTAAATTTGCTGTTTTAGGATTAACGGAATCATTGATGCAGGAAGTTCGTAAACATAATATTCGCGTGACGGCTTTAACGCCAAGCACTGTTGCGACAGACATGGCCAAAGAATTAAAACTGACCGATGGCAATCCTGAAAAAGTAATGCAAGCCGAAGACATGGCTGAATTAATCATCGCTCAACTGAAACTAAACCGACGCGTTTTCATTAAGAACAGTAGTATCTGGTCTACGAATCCTTAAAAATTTTCAACCATATAAGTCATGTAAGTTTTAACCATTAAGGCATTTAAGCTTAAAATATAAAACCATTAAGAAATTAAGTTTCATTAAGTCTCACGCTTAATTTTCTTAATCTCTTAATGGTTTAAAACTTTCGAGTCACTTATTTAAATATCACTCTTAATCTTTTAATCTCTTTGTTTGTTAAATCCCTGGTTAGTTCTAAAAACTTAAATGACTTATATGTTTAAAAACTAAACCATACTCGTAACAAAATCCATTCGTACGCTTCCGTCCTCATCAATTTTAGTCAAATTAATATCATACAACGTATTTACTAATTCTGGATTCCAAGGTGTTTTTACTTTCACATAATTTTCAGTAAACCCGTGAATATAGCCTTCTTTATTTTCACTTTCAAACAAAACAGTTCTATTAGTTCCTAATTGGCTTTCGTAAAAAGCACGACGTTTTTTAACGGATAGACTGCGTAACATCTTACTTCGTTTGGCACGAACATTAGCAGGAACAACTCCTTCCATTGCAGCGGCTTCAGTATTATCTCGTTCTGAATACGTGAAAACATGCAAATAGGAAATATCCATTTCATTCAAGAAATGATACGTTTCTAGGAAATGCTCGTCGGTTTCGCCGGGAAATCCAACAATCACATCCACGCCAATACATGCGTGAGGCATTACTTCCCGAATTTTATTTACTCTTTCGGTATATACTTCACGTTGATAACGACGTTTCATCAACTTTAGAATATCGTTGCTTCCCGATTGCAACGGAATGTGAAAATGCGGTACAAACGTTCTGCTTTTCGATACAAATTCAATCGTTTCGTTTTTCAACAAATTCGGTTCAATAGACGAAATTCGCAATCTTTCAATGCCTTCTACTGTATCTAAAGCTTGGACTAATTCTAAGAAAGTATGTTCGTGTTTTTTATTTCCAAATTCGCCCTTTCCGTAATCCCCAATATTTACACCGGTAAGAACAATTTCTTTGATATTTTGTTTTGAAATTTCTGAAGCATTTTTCAATACATTTTCCAATTCATCACTTCTCGAAATCCCTCTTGCTAATGGAATAGTACAGTAGGTACATTTGTAATCACAACCATCTTGTACTTTCAAGAAAGCTCGGGTTCTGTCTCCTATCGAAAAACTCCCCACATAAAAATCAGCTTCGGCAATTTCGCAGGAATGCACTTCACCAAAATCATTTTTAGACAAATCATTGATATAATCGGCCAATTTGAATTTTTCAGTTGCACCAAGAACTAAATCCACTCCATCTACACTCGCTAATTCTTCCGGCTTCAATTGCGCATAACAACCCACCGCCGCGACAAAGGCTTTGTCATTCAATTTCATTGCTTTTCGTACAACTTGCTTGAACTGCTTATCTGCATTTTCAGTAACTGAACAGGTATTAATCACATACATATCAGCAACTTCCTCAAAATCTACCCGATCAAAACCTTCGTCCTGTAAATTACGTGCAATCGTAGAGGTTTCTGAAAAATTCAGTTTGCAACCCAGCGTATAAAAAGCAACTTTTTTTCTATTTTCCATAAATAAGCTCAATTAATGAAATCGTTGTCAAAAAATTGAGTGCACAAATTTACGAACTAAAATTAAATAATCATTGATGTCTGCAAGAAATTCCGTTTACAACCAAACACATAAAAAGCAATTTTTACGTATTTTTATATATTGAAAATCAAACACTTAAAAAAATTTGATATATATTTACAAAGACGGAAGGAAAGTTTATAAAGAAAACCCAAGAAAAAAAAGATAAAGTTTTGTAACTTTTTTCTGCAATCAATAACTAATCTTAAAACCATTTAAAACTTTATTTTATGAAAAAAACCATTCTACATCTTGCACTATTTATTTTAACGGTTAATGTTGCAGTTGCTCAGACAAAAACCAACAAAACCGAAACTCCAATTTTGGACCGAGAGTTGTTTTTTGGAAATCCAGAAATTACTGGAGGGCAATTAAGTCCCGACGGAAAATTTATTTCTTTTATGAAGGAATATGAGGGAATAATGAATATTTGGGTCAAAAAAATTGACGAACCGTTTGAAAAAGCTAGACCACTAACTAACAGTAAACGTCCGATGCAAGGCTATTTCTGGTCATACGATGGCAAATATATCTTGTATATTAAAGATGAGAATGGGGATGAAAACATAAATATCTTTGCCGTTGACCCGATAGCATCAGCAGAAGCAAATAAAGTTCCTGTTTCCAGAAATCTAACCCCTCTAAAAGGAATTGCGGCAAGAATAAATTTGGTCAGCAAGAAAAATCCTGATTTGATGATGGTATCATTAAATGAAAGAGACAAGGCTTGGCACGATTTGTACCAACTTAAAATTTCTACGGGCGAACTTACTAAAATATATGAAAACAAGGAAAGAGTTACCGGTTTTACCTTTGATTGGGATGAAAACCTGAGGGTTCTTTCTAAAACTGATGATAAAGGAACTACCACAGCATATAAAAAAGAAGGAGATAAACTAACTCCAATTTATGAAACATCAGTAACAGAGCAAGCTTATATTGCCAGCTGGACACCAGACAACAAACAAGCCTATTTTGTTAGCAATAAAGGAGATTTAAATCTATCTACTTTGCTTTTAATGGATTTAGGAACTCAAAAAATCACCAAAATAGAAAGCGACCCAAAAAACAAAGTTGATTTTGGTGGGCTTTCCACAAGCGATATAACACACAAAATTATTTTCACTTCTTATACGGATGATAAAACCACCTACTACTGGAAAGATAAAAACTGGGAATCTAGTTACAAGTTTTTACAATCGAAATTCCCGGGGAGAGAAGTAAGTTTTCAAAGTTTAACAAAAGATGAAAAGAAATTATTGGTAACAATTTCTGGAGATAAGTATGCTGCAGAAGTATATTTTTTCAATATCGACACCAAAGAATTGCTTTTGCAATATGTATCAAGACCAGCTTTAAAAAAGGTAGAGCAGTATTTAGCAGCAATGACACCTATAAAATATAAAAGTAGTGATGGTTTAGAAATTTCAGGATACTTAACGTTTCCTGTAGGTTCAAACGGCAAAAATTTACCCGTGATAATGCTAATTCACGGAGGACCAAAAGGACCAAGAGACAATTGGGGCTACAATTCAACTGCCCAATTTTTGGCAAATAGAGGTTATGCGGTTTTGCAACCTAATTTTAGGGCAAGCGGTGGTTACGGAAAAAAATTCCTGAACGCCGGTGATTTGCAATGGGGAAAATTGATGCAAGACGATATTACTTGGGGTGTAAAATATTTAATTGCTCAAGGAATTGCCAATAAAGATAAAGTTGCCATTATGGGCGGTAGTTATGGTGGTTATGCAACTTTGGCAGGACTAGCTTTTACTCCAGACTTGTATGCTTGTGGTGTTGATATTGTTGGTCCAAGTAATCTTTTTACTTTAATAGAATCCATTCCGGCTTATTGGGAAGCTGCAAGAGCTTCATTATATGGAATGGTTGGTGATCCAAAGACGGAAGAAGGTAAAAAAAGAATGCAAGAAGCAAGTCCATTGTTTAGTGCCGATAAAATTGTAAAACCTCTATTGATAATTCAAGGTGCAAACGACCCTAGAGTTAAAAAAGCCGAAGCTGATCAAATTGTTGTTGCTTTGAGAGAAAAAGGAAAACAAGTTTCATACCTGCTGGCTGATGACGAAGGTCACGGTTTTAGAAAACCTGTCAACAGCATGGCTATGTATGCTGAAACAGAAAAATTCTTGGCGGGAATTCTTGGTGGAAAATACCAACAAGATATGCCAGAAAATATAGCCAAACGTTTAAAAGAAATAACTGTTGATATCAATATGGTAACGTACGAATCTAAAAAGGAATAATTTTTTTTAAATTAATCAGCGAGAAGGAGTTGTTTTTTTTTCAACTCCTTCTTGTTTTTTTAACCTGGCAAACCTAACTGCATGCGTTTAAAATCCGCTCTTTAGAATGAGGATTTTTAGTTCAAGATAAATCGTCTCACCACCTCAGCAACTCCATGATCATTATTTGAGGCCACAACAACATCTCCTTTATCTCTCAATTCCGGATCTACATTATCAACCCAAACACCCAATCCGGCATATTCAATCATGGTTAAATCATTTCCTGCATTTCCTACAGCAATAATTTCACTTTGGTGTATATTTAGCTTTTCAGCCAAAAATTTCACACTTGCTGCCTTATCGATTCCGTTTTGAGCAACTTCAAGAAAAAAGGGCTTTGACATGCTGACACTAAGATGTGGCATTGCTGCTTTCAAGTCTTTTTCTACTTCTTTTAAATAACTTGGTTCTTCTAATAAAATACATTTCACAGCTGAAGACTGAACTTCCTCTTTAAAACTTACCACTTTATTATGTTCTAAACCCGTAATATTTTTTTCGATTTCAATATATTCAGAATCTGTTTCACTTACAATTTTCCCATTAACGTAAGTAATAATGTGTGTCTTACTTTTCAAACTGTAATCATACAATTCATGTATTTGTCCTTGGGTTAACGTTTGCTCAAAAATGACTTTATCTTCTTTTAAATCTGTAATGACAGCTCCGTTAAAAGATAACATATAGGAATTATTGAGATCCAATTCTAATTCTTTTGCAAAAGCTGTCATGGCTAATGTGGGTCTGCCAGAAGCTAAAACAACATAGACTCCCAATTCCTGAGCCTTAAACAGCATTTCTTTATTTTCTTTTGAAATTTTATGGTCATCGTTCAACAAAGTATCATCCATGTCCAAAACCAACATTTTATATTTCATTCTGTTTTTTTTACGAATCTTTTAAATACTCATTCTGAATTCTTCAATAACTGGATTCGCTTTAGAAAACTCCGTTTCCTGAATAAATAATTCCACAGCTTGTCCTAATTCTCCAAATCCTCCCAATCGAGCTGATTGTATATTATTTTTCAAAACAGTATCTACCCCAATTGCTTCAATTCTCTCTTGTAACGCCAAAGCTAAAATTTCACTTCCCGAAAACACTTTCATTAATCCCATCTTTTCTTTATTTTTTATAATTACTTATTATCGTTTTCTTCATCCCCTTCCAGCTCCTCAAAATCATCTCCGGCTTTAGGTTCAAAATTTTCTTCTTCCTCAAAATCCTCTTCATCATCTTCATCATCTTCAAAATCGAATTCAAAAGGCTCCACTAGCATTTTTTCAGCAAGGACTTCGATCCGTTCTGTGAATTGTTCCGAAAAAATAATACGTTGGGTTTTGACAATGCTATTCGAAATACGCATGATTTTTGTCTCATGACGCAATTTCAAAATTGGATCAGCATCATCCAAAATAAACATTTTCAATCGGTTTACGTTAAAACCAGCCGTAGTAAACATTTCACTTAACTTATTTGGAGTCCCAATCAAAACATCAATTCCGCTGGAAATATAATTTTTATCGTATTCCATGTCGCCTTTGTCATGGACACCATAGACTTCTAAATTAGAATTCTTTCCGTATTTTTCAAAAAGCGATTCCATTTCCAATACTTTCGCTTTGTCTTCGACAATAACCAAAGCCCTTGGCGATTCTTCGGTTGCGCCTGCCAATCTCTGAATTACATTTAGCACAATTGTCGTTGATTTCCCGCTTCCTTTTGGTGCAATAATAATACAATCCGAACCACTTTTCAGTGTCGAAAATGTTTCTTTTTGCATCGCATTGGCTTCAGTCAAACCGTTTTCAATTAAGGCTTGTTGTAACTCTTCGTTTATTTTTTTTAGTTTCATTTATTTTAGATTGAAAGATTTAATTATTTAAAAATTAAAAGATTACCTCACTAACTTTTAAATTATTCAATCTTTAAATTATTTAATTATTTCGATGCAAATAACTTCACATCATTTTCGGAAATTTCGCTTCCGCCAAGGATAATCAAGCGTTCTACTACATTTCGCAATTCACGGATATTTCCTGTCCAATCGTATTCCTTTAACAAATTAATCGCTGCTGAAGAGAATTTTTTTACTGCATTACCTTGCTCTGAAGCAATTTTATCTGCAAAATGTGAAATTAACATCGGGATGTCTTCTCGCCTATCATTCAATGATGGAACTTTAATCAAAATTACAGCCAAACGATGGTATAAATCTTCCCTGAAACGCCCTTCTGCAATTTCTTTATTCAAATCTTTATTAGTAGCCGCAACCACACGAACATCAACTTTGATGTCCTTATCCGCTCCCACTCTGGTAATCATACTTTCTTGTAAAGCACGCAATACTTTGGCTTGTGCCGAAAGACTCATATCCCCAATTTCATCCAAGAATATAGTTCCTTTATCAGCTGCTTCAAATTTTCCTGCACGGTCTTTTACAGCCGAAGTAAACGCTCCTTTTACATGACCAAATAATTCGCTTTCTATCAGCTCAGACGGAATAGCAGCACAATTCACTTCGATTAAAGGGAAATTAGCTCTTTCACTTTTTTCATGTAATTGGTGCGCAACCAATTCTTTTCCGGTTCCGTTTGGTCCGGTAATTAAAACTCTGGCTTCGGTTTGTGCTACTTTTTCAATCATTACTTTAATGTGATTGATTGCTTCGCTTTCGCCAATCATTTCGTAGTTTTTACTGACTTTTTTCTTTAGAATTTTGTTTTCAACTACAAGTTGTTTTTTGTCTAAAGCATTTCGAACCGTATTCAATAAACGGTTTAAATCCGGTGGTTTTGAGATGTAATCAAACGCTCCCAGCCGCATCGTATTGATAGCTGTTTCCATGTCGCCATGACCGGAAATCATTACCATAGGAATTTCAGGTTTGATTTTTTTGACGGCTTCCAAAACTTCGACACCATCCATTTTTGGCATTTTAATATCGCACAAAACCAAATCGTAATCGTTATTTTTTATTTTTTCAAATCCTGCAGCACCATCTTCAGCTTCTTCCACTTGATAAGTGTCGTTTTCTTCAGAGAGTATCTTTGTAAGTACTCTTCGAATTGCAGCTTCGTCTTCAATGATTAGTATTTTTGACATATTTTTTGATTCGATTATTTGTTCATTCGGTTAGTCGGTTAAACAAATAACCAAATCCACGAATTAACTTCTATTAATATTTTAACCAGCGGTACATTTCACTCCACGTTGGTTTTTTGCCGTACATGAGTATTCCTATTCGGTATATTTTTGCGGCAAACCAAACGACGCAAAAGAAGGTTCCAAATAATAACGTTACTGATATTGCAATTTGCCACAAAGGTACGCCAAACGGAATTCGCATCAGCATAACGATTGGTGAGGTGAGTGGAATCATTGAAAAAACGACTGCAATTGTCCCGTGTGGATCATTGATAACAGTAAAAAATCCGACGTAAACGCTCAACATTAATGGCATGATGATAGGCAAAAGAAACTGCTGTGAATCCGTTTGATTGTCGACTGCAGCTCCAATTGCCGCGTAAAATGAACTGTACAGAAAATAACCACCAATGAAATAAATCACAAATCCAACAAGGATACTTGCAATGGGTAAATTCCATAATTCCTTGATATACATTTGGGCAGTTCCAGTCATTTCTTGCTGTGCAGAATGCATCAATTCAGGAGAAACGCTGGCTGTTGGTTCCACATTTACGCCAAAAAATACGGAGGCTGCAAACATTAATGACATTCCGATTATTGCCCAAATAAAGAATTGCAGTAATCCTGCTAATGAAGTTCCTATGATTTTCCCCATCATTAATTGAAATGGTTTGACCGAGGAAATTATAATTTCTACTATTCGGCTAGTTTTTTCTTCGATGACGCTTCGCATCACCATGTTTCCGTAGATGATGATGAACATCATTATAAGATATCCAAATGCACCACCAATCCCAATTTTAATTTCGTTAAGTCCTTTGACGCTTTCTTCACCAGATGCTTTTGTCAAGCTGATATTCACTTTTGACTGGGCATTTTTAATAGCCAGTGTATCTAAATGTGCTTTTTCTAAATTATTCTTGGTCAGTTTACTTGCTATTACATCCTGAACATTTTCAATGAATGAAATACTGGGACTACTGTTTGAAATAAATTGGATTTTACTTTCGAAATCCTTAGAATTACTCGCTTTTGGAATGTACAACAATCCTTCGTAACTTTCATTTGTGATACTGTCTTTGAGAAATTTTAAATCTATTACAGACAAATCAAGGTATTTGTACGCTTTGTCTTTATTTTTTTGTGATGTAAATTCCTTCACAAACATACCCGATTCGTCATGAATAGCAATTCGTTTGGTATCTGCTTTCATGGAACTTAAATACGCTACAAAAACGGCTATTCCCACAAATAGTAACGGACTTAAAAAAGTCATAACAATAAAAGATTTATTGCGCACTTTGGCAATAAACTCTCTTTTTATAATTAATGATACTATAGACATTTTAGATTGTTAGATTGTTAGACATTTTAGACTGTTAGAATTATAAACTTTTAGATTTTCTAAAAATCTAAGAAGTCTAAGAAAGTCTATTGTGTTACTGTTTGTATAAAAATATCATTGACACTTGGTATTTTTTCTACAAAGTGCGTTACCTGACCGCATTGTGTGAGGATATTCAATAACTCATTTGGTGTGGCATTCCCGAGTTGAATTTCCAGTTTTAATTCGTTGTTCAGTGATTTAAAATGAGCTGGACCAACGGTAAATTTCTGCGTAATAGCATACATCAACCCTTCTACATTCTCGGATAAAATACCCACTTCAAAACTATTTGTTTTAAATTGTCTTTTTACATCATCCAGTTTTCCTTCAATAAGTTTATTGGATTTATGAATCAAAGCGATATGATCACATAATTCTTCGACGCTTTCCATGCGGTGTGTCGAAAAAATTATGGTAGCTCCCTCTTCTCGCAACGCCAGAATTTCATCTTTGATAATATTGGCATTTACGGGATCAAAACCAGAAAAAGGTTCATCAAAAATCAACAGTTTAGGCTTGTGCAAAACGCAAACTACAAACTGAATTTTTTGGGCCATTCCTTTAGAAAGCTCTTGGATTTTCTTATTCCACCAGCCTTGAATTTCTAATCTATCGAACCAATACTCCAGTTGTTTTTTGGCTTCAGCCTTAGAAAGCCCTTTCATTTGAGCCAAATACAAGCATTGTTCCCCTACTTTCATAGTATTGTACAATCCTCTTTCTTCCGGTAAATAGCCTATATATTGAACGTGTTTGGGTTGCAGTTTTTCACCATCCAAAATAATTTCACCGCTGTCAGGCAATGTAATTTGGTTTATAATTCGGATAAGTGATGTTTTTCCGGCTCCATTTGGACCTAAAAGCCCGTAAATACTTCCTTTTGGGACAGTTAATGAAACCTCGTTAAGCGCCACATAATCACCGTATTGCTTGACAACTTTATTCACTTCAAGAATGTTATTCATGCTTATTTTTTAGTTGGTGTAAAAGTAAATAATTAGTATCGAAATACTTAGAATAGTTACATAAAAAACCCATCCTTATTTTAACAAGGATGGGTAAATATTTTTTTTTAACAGCATCGATAAATCGTATCGCTACTTTTTATTATGAAAACATGTCTTTCACTTTCTCAAAAAATGATTTGTCTGATTTTTCAGGATTTGGAATAAAATTCTCATCCGTAAGATTTTTTTCAAAAAACTGTTTTTGTTCTTTGTTCAATGTTTTTGGAGTCCAAACATTTACATGCACCAATAAATCTCCGTTTCCGTAGCCATTGATACTTGGAATTCCTTTTCCTTTTAATCTTAAGATTTTACCAGATTGAATTCCTTCTTCCAATTTGATTCTCACTTTTCCGTTTATAGCTTCAATATCTTTGGAAATCCCAAGAACCGCTTCAGCGAAACTGATGTATAAATCGTAGTGTAAATTTTCTCCTTCACGTTTCAAGAACTCATGCTCCAATTCCTCAATAGCAACAATCAAATCTCCCGGAATACTGTTTCCCGGAGCATCGTTTCCTTTATTAGAAACTTTCAATTGCATTCCGTCCACAACACCCGCAGGTATTTTTATAGAAACCGTTTCATCTTCAAGAATCATTCCTTGTGAATCTGCTTCTGATGGTTTTTTATCTAAAATTTGACCCGAACCACTACAGGTTGGACATGTAGAAGCTGACTGCATTCTTCCCAAAATGGTGTTCGTAACGCGCATCACTTGTCCTTGACCGTTACATGTAGAACACGTTTTATAGGTAACTCCAGGTGCTTGAACTTTACGTTTTACTTTTACTTTTTTCTCAACGCCATTGGCAATTTCTTCTAATGTCAATTTTACTTTAATACGAAGGTTGCTTCCTTTAGCACGACGAACGCCACCGCCTCCACCGCCTCCGAAACCACCAAAACCGCCTCCGAAAATATCACCAAACTGACTGAAAATGTCATCCATATTCATTCCGCCATGACCACCTCCGCCAAAACCGCCAGAACCATCAAAAGCTTGATGACCATATTGATCATATTTTGCTTTTTTCTGAGGATCGCTTAATACTTCGTAAGCTTCAGCAGCTAATTTGAATTTATCCTCTGCCGATTTGTCTCCAGGATTTTTGTCAGGATGATATTGCAAAGCATTTTTTCTGTATGCTTTTTTAATTTCAGCAGCGTCAGCATTTTTTGAAATGCCTAATATTTCGTAAAAATCTTTTTTCATTTTTATTTTTTCTTTTACAGAGACGCACTGCGGTGTGACTCTACGCGTGATATAAATACGCGATTAATCGCGAATCTATTACTGCCCTATAACAACTTTTGGAAAACGAATAATCTTGTCTCCTAATTTGTATCCTTTTTCAAGAACATCGACAATTTTACCTTTCAACTTATCTGATGGTGCAGGAATTTGAGTTATTGCTTCAGCAAAATCAGCATCAAAAGCGTCTCCAGCCTTAACCTCAACTTGCTCTAATCCTTTAGAAACTAATGTGCTCTTTAATTTTTCATGAATAAGCTCCACTCCTTTTGTCAACAATTCGTCATCCGATTTGTTAATTTCAACCAAAGCTCTGTCGAAATCATCTAATACAGGAAGCATTGCCAATAAAACTTCTTGATTAGCCGTTTTGAACAACTCTATACGTTCTTTAGAAGTTCTTCTTTTATAATTTTCAAATTCAGCAAATAATCGTAAATACTTATCTTTTTCTTTTGCTAAGTCTTGTGTTAATTGTTCTTCAACACTTAATTCATCCTCAACAACAATTTGCTCTCCATTGGCATTATTTTCTAATGTCACTTCGTGTAATTCTTGATCGATTTCTGTATTTTCAGTAGTCATATTACTTGTATTTTTAAAAATATTCTTAAACTTCATTTTTATTCTTTTTTTTGGATTGCAAAAGTACTGCCAATTCTTTTAAAATGTCAAATTGTCATCTTTTTATTGATTTTCCTTTTCTAATGAATTTCATTTTTTTAACAATTTTCAAATCGTCAAAATTTTAATATATTTTTAAGATTATCTCAATTAAAATTCTATATTTTTGTTATTATGTTTTTTAGAGACATTTTAAATAATTATTAATTCAGCTTTACTTTATACTAAAAAAGCTTCGTTTACTAAAACGAAGCTTTTTTTATGTTTTTAAATCAAGACTCTAACAAGCTTTGCTTTAAACTTTCAAAATCTAATGAAAGCTGTTCGCCAGTAACTAGATTTTTGAGTAAAAACGTATTCGAAGCCATTTCTTGTTCTCCTACAATTACAGCAAAAGGAATTCCTCGTTTGTCTGCATGTTGAAACTGCTTGGCTACTTTAGTGTTATCCGGATACAATTCTACTTTTATTCCTGCAGCTCTTAACTTCTGAATGGCTTGCAATCCATAAAAAGCTTCGGCATCGCCATAATTAATAAACAATGCTTTTGAAGTTGCCGTTACAGTTTCCGGAAATAAATTCAATTCTTCGACCACCAGATAGATTCGGTCTAATCCAAAAGAAATCCCCACGCCACTCATATTTTTCAATCCAAAAATCCCAGTCAAATCATCGTATCTTCCACCACCACCAATGGATCCCATTGCTACCGATTTTGGCGGAGCCACTTCAAAAATGGCACCTGTATAATAATTCAATCCTCTGGCTAAGGTTACATCCAAGTCTAAAATCGAGTTACTTAAACCCAATTTCGTTACATTTTCACAAATGAAACGCAATTCTTCCACGCCTTTCATTCCTTCCTGTGATTCAGCAAGCAAAACCGAAAGCTGGTTTATTTTCTCTGCAATAGTTCCTATAAAATGGAATAACGGCTGTACTTTCAAAATTGCTTCTTCGGAGATTCCTTTCTCCATCATTTCTTTTTTGACACCGTCTTCGCCAATTTTGTCCAACTTATCCAACGCTACCGTAAAATCAATCAATTTATCCGATGCACCAATCACTTCGGCAATTCCGGATAATATTTTTCTGTTATTGATTTTGATGGTCACACCTGCCAAACCTAAAGCGGTAAAAACAGTGTCATATAATTGTACTAATTCCACTTCTTGCCACAAGGATTTAGAACCTACCACATCAGCATCACATTGAAAAAATTCTCTGAAACGACCTTTTTGCGGGCGATCCGCACGCCAAACCGGCTGAATCTGGTATCTTTTGAAGGGAAATTCAATATCATTTTGGTGTTGCACCACATAACGAGCAAACGGAACGGTTAAATCATACCGAAGGGCTTTCTCGGAAATACTCGCCGTCAGCTTTGTACTGTCTTTATTTTCCAGATGCGTTTCATTGGCTTTCGCCAAATAATCTCCTGAATTTAATATTTTAAAAATCAAACGATCGCCTTCTTCTCCGTATTTCCCCATTAGGGTTTCGGAGTTTTCAAATGAAGGTGTTTCTATGGGTTGGAATCCGAATTTCTCGAAGTTGCTTTTTATAATCTGGATAATATAGTGACGTTTTGCCACCTCAGTTGGTGAAAAATCTCTGGTTCCTTTCGGAATGCTCGGTTTTGATGCCATGGTATGAGTATTGGATTTTAAATTTTCAGATTTCGGAAGTGTTGAAAGACTCCAAATTCTAATTCTTTGCAAATATCTTATTTTTAAAATTATTCTGTTTACAAATTTCAGCATTTTATTGCCCGATGCCTAGCCCAGATTAAAGTGGAAATACGGCAGTAAAAAATACTATTGTTTTCTTGCCTGAAAGAGCGACCGCAGGAAGCTCCTTTTAGGCAATTGAAAACAAATTATTTTTGCTGCAGGATTATAACGGAAAGCTGGAAATAGCTTCAAATAAAAGAGATTATAATAAATTAATTTTTAGCTGAAGAAAATTTGTAACAAAAATTGTATTTTCGTGTCAAACTAGCATGATGTTAAAATTATTCAAAGAAAATATCCGTATCGCATTAGGTTCTATTAGAACGCAATTGTTGCGAACCGTACTTACCGTGTTGATAATTGCTATTGGAATTACTGCATTAGTAGGTATACTTACCGTTGTTTCCGCTTTGGAAAACACTATTTCATCTGATTTTGCCTCCATGGGCGCCAATACATTCAACATCAATCAATACGAAAATACCACGCGAAACCGCGGTGGAGAAGAGCGCGAAATCATAAATCCAATCATTTCTTATCCTGAAGCTGTAGCTTTTCAAAACAAATACAACTATCCTTTTACCGAAACCTCGCTTTCGTTTACGGCAACATCAACAGCCGAAGTAAAATATGAATCTACAAAAACGGATCCTGAAATTAAGGTCGTAGGTGTTGACCAACATTTCATCACTAATTCTGGTTTAGAAACTAGTTTAGGACGAAACTTTACAAGTTTTGATATCGATAACAATTCTTATGTTTGTGTTGTCGGATCTGACTTTGAAAAAGGATTATTGAAAGACGTAAACCCAATTGACAAAACAATCTCTATCCGGGGAGCCAAGTTTAAAGTTATTGGTGTACTAAAGGAAAAAGGCTCCACTTTTGGCAACAGTCAGGATTTGAGAGTATTAATCCCAATTCAAGTGGCGCGTTCCTTGTTTACAGCACCAAATATAAATTACACGATGAGCATCATGGTTTCTAAGAAAGAATTATTAGAACAAGCCATTGATAATGCTACGAGTACAATGCGTAGAGTTCGCAAGTTAAGCCCGATTAAAGACAATAATTTTGGAGTAGTCAGAAGTGATGACCTTATCAACAGAATTTTAGGAATTACACAATATCTTGGATTTGCCTCTTGGCTAATTGGTATAATTACCGTGCTTGGATCCTCCATCGCATTGATGAACATTATGATTGTTTCCGTGACGGAACGCACCAGGGAAATAGGGGTTCGAAAAGCCTTAGGAGCCAAAAAAACGACTATAGCCTTTCAATTTTTTATAGAAACTTTGCTTATTGGTCAACTAGGCGGATTAGTTGGAATCATTTTTGGAATCCTAATTGGTTTTGGTATTGCAACTGCGGTAGACTTTGTTTTTGTAATTCCTTGGGGAGCAATTATGGCTGCATTCATAACCAGTTTTATTGTTGCAATCGTTTCCGGCTTGTATCCCGCCATAAAAGCGGCTACCCTTGATCCAATCGAGGCACTACGATATGAATAGTTGAAAAGAGTGAATTGAAAATCTACTTAAAGCTAAATTATTTCATGCTCGCTCTGACCATCCTGTCATTTCCGTAAATATCCTTACGTAGCTCGATAGCCGCGAAATTCATTTTTTCGAGTAAATCAATCATTTCTTTTCCTAAATATTGATTGATTTCAAAGTACAATCGTCCGTTTTCAGACAGGTTTTTCTGGGCCAATTCGGCTATTTTTTTATAAAAAATCAACGCATCATTATCTTCTACAAAAAGTGCCAAATGCGGTTCATTGTCCAATACATTTTTCTTTATTTCTTCTTTTTCTAAATTCCGGACGTAAGGCGGATTAGAAACAATAATATCAAATTGTTGCCCTAAATCTTCTGTTTCAAGAATGTTTTGATTGATAAAAGTAACGTTGACGGAATTATTTTCTGCATTTTTTTTGGCTGTAGCCAAAGCCTTTTCAGAAACATCAATGGCAAAAACTGTGGCATTTGGAAGATTTTTTGCCAATGAAATGGCGATACAACCGCTTCCCGTTCCAATATCCAAAATACGGATATTTTGACTTTCTCCCGAAGTTTCGGGATTCAACTTTTGACGTTTTAAAATCCATTCGACTAATTCTTCGGTTTCTGGTCTTGGAATTAAAACGTTCTCATTGACTTCAAAATCCAACCCATAAAAACTCGTTTTGCCTAACAGATATTGTACTGGAATTTCCTGTTTCAATTGTTCTAAAATCGAGTTCCAAATTACAATTTCCGCTTCCGAAAAAACCAAATCAGGATGTAACGCCAAGTCTATTCTTTTCAATTGATGTTTTTCTTCTACTATTAAATAGAAAAAACTCTCTGCTTCTCCAGCATCATAAATTGGAGTCAGTTCTTGAATAAATTGGGTTCTGTATTCTTTAATTTTCATTTTTCTTATTTGAAATGCTTATTTAAAAACTACTTTTATTCTCTAAATCTACAAATCTCTTTGTTTATTAAAGTTCCAAGTGTTTTTTGTAGGTCGGTCATTTTTTACAAATCCTTCAACATCCAAATAGGACAACTGGTATGACCCGTGCTTCCCATCGGAGAACAAATGTATTCAAAACCTACTTTCTTGTACAGTTTTTGAGCATCGAGCATAAAAGGCATTGTTTCCAAATAGCATTTTTCAAATCCAAAATCTTTGGCACTTTGTAAACATTGAGCCATCATTTGGCTTCCAATTCCAAGTCCTCTGGTTTCCGGTAGAAAATACATTTTTTGAAGTTCGCAGATCGTTTCCGCTTCATTTTCAAGTGGTGCAACACCGGCAGAACCTATGATTTTTCCATCCTTTTCTACAACATAATAAACCGATTTAGGTTTGTTGTATTCCTCAAACATTAAATCCAAATATGGATCTTCATAAGCTGTTCCTACTTTTGGAATGTTTAATTCGTCAAAAACTGCTCTTATCAATGCTGCAACTGCTTGATTGTCCTCTTTTTTTATTTTTCTAATGCTGTAATTTTCCATTTTCTTCAAAAACTAATTTTATATGCAAAAGTAGAAATTGTTTAGTGTTATTTTAGAAAGTTTCAAAACTAATCCAGAAGTTTCGGGGCTAAACCCAAAATAACTACTTTTGTGTTGTGAAAATACATGAAAAATACATCCGACGGTGCATCGAATTAGCCAAAAATGGTTTGGGAACAACGTATCCAAATCCTTTGGTAGGCAGTGTTATTGTTTACGAAGACAAAATCATTGGGGAAGGCTGGCATAAAAAATCAGGAGAACCGCACGCCGAGGTAAATGCCGTGAATTCTGTAAAAGACAAATCGTTGTTGAAAAAAGCGACTATTTATGTGAGTTTAGAACCGTGTAGTCATTTTGGCAAAACGCCACCTTGTTGTGATTTGATTATAAAGAATAAAATTCCAAATGTAGTTATTGGAACTGTTGATCCCAATATAAAAGTGGCAGGAAACGGAATCAAAAAACTAATGGAAGCCGGAATACATGTCACTGTAGGAATTCTTGAAGAAGAATGCAATGAACTTAATAAAAGGTTTTTTACATTTCACGAAAAGAAAAGACCCTATATTATTTTGAAGTGGGCCGAAAGTCAAGATGGTTTTATCGCGCCAAAAGAAAAATCAGAAAAAAAACCCGTCTGGATTACCAATCCATATTCGAGACAATTAGTCCATAAATGGAGAACGGAGGAACAAGCTATTCTAGTGGGAACTCAAACTGCCATTGATGATAATCCAAAACTGAATGCACGCGATTGGTCTGGAAACAATCCGATTCGATTGGTTATCGACCAAAAAAATCGCATTCCTGAACACAACCATATATTTGATAATCAAGCTAAAACAATCCTGTTTTCAAAATCAAGAAACAGTATTAAAAAAGAAAACACTATATTTGAAATAATTGATTTTGAAAAAAACATAGTAGAACAAATTGTGCAAATACTATATCAACATCAAATTCAATCCGTAATTATTGAAGGCGGCAGGCAAACTTTACAAACTTTTATTGATGCCAATCTTTGGGACGAAGCACGAATATTTGTTGGAAGTGTCGAATTTAAGGAAGGAACTAAGGCTCCTAATCTTGCTAAAAACCAGTTCAAAAAACAATCTATTGGTAATGACGAATTAATACTATCTAAAAACTATGATTAACACTATAATTTTTGATTTTGGAGATGTTTTTATCAACTTAGATAAGGAAGCACCTGTTATTGAGTTTAAAAAGTTAGGTTTAAATGAATGGCATGACGATTTAAAAGACCTAAATGTAAAATTTGAAAAGGGACAGGTTTCCGAACTTCAATTTATAAATGGTTTTCAAAAACATTTACCAAATGCTTCGATAGAAGATATCAGAAATGCCTGGAACGCAGTTTTATTGGATTTCCCCTTATACCGATTAGAATTCCTGCAATTGCTTTCACGAAAATACCGCCTATTTTTACTAAGCAATACAGATGCAATGCACATTGATAAATTTCAACATAAAGCCGGAATGACTTTTTACAGAGATTTTTATCAATGCTTTGAAAAAGTTTATTTCTCCTTTGAGTTAGGAATGCGAAAACCTGAAGCAGGAATTTTCAATTGTCTCATAAAAAAGCATGATTTAAACCCAAAACGCACCTTATTTATTGACGACAAGAAAGAAAACACTGATGCGGCACATGCATTAGGATTTAAAGTCTGGAATTTACAAGTTGGAAAAGAAGATATCGTGCATTTATTTGACAAAAAAATAATTTAGAAAAGCAGCTTTTGGAATTTAAAGACACCTACAATACTATTGAATTTGCCTCTGAAGAATTATTATTCAAAGAAAAAAATAGCAAATTCTTTGGTTATGCTTACCCAATTAATTCGGAAGAAGAAGTAAAACCCTTAATAGAAATCTTAAGAAAACAACACCCCAATGCAGGACATTTTTGTTACGCCTATCAAATAGGTGCTGACCTCGTAACCTACAGAGCAAATGATGATGGAGAACCCAGCAACAGTGCTGGAATGCCTATTTATGGGCAAATACAGTCGTTTTCTGTTACAAACATACTCATTGTAGTGGTTCGGATTTTTGGCGGAGTAAAACTAGGCGTTGGCGGATTAATTTCTGCCTATAAAACCACTGCGCAAATGGTTCTTGAGACCTGTGAAATTGTCGAAAAAACAATAGATATTCATTTCACCATCTCATTTGATTACCAAAATATGAATAAAGTGATGCGGGTAATTAAGGAAAAAAAGTTGGAAATTGTATCCCAGGAAATGGAAATAAATGAAATCACCTCACTTCCTATGGGTAAAATCGAGATAAAAACACGAAAAAAAAATGCCGAAATGGTATTCGACATTTTCAATTCGATGTTTGAAATCGAAATAAATCGGCTTTAATTTCGTTACAAAATTGCCTCTTTTATAATTTATTCCATAGTTTTTAACAATTCTAAAATATAATCTGGAGGAACTGTCGGGCGACCCGTTTTTAGGGATATAAAAACCAAAATAAATTGGGCAGTTGTTAATAACTCATCCGATTCATTATAAATAGCGCAATCAAATTCTATCTTAACAGAACTCTGACTTTTAAAAGTGGTGTGAACCGTAAGCAACTCATCATACCGAGCTGATTTTTTATAATTTATATTCATCGAGACAATAGGAAGTGCAATACCACTTTCCTCCATGCTCTTATACGAAATCCCTTTGTCTCTAAGCCATTCCACCCTTCCTATCTCAAAATAAGGAATGTAATTTCCATGATAAACGACGCCCATTTGATCCGTTTCAGAGTAGCGCACCCTAACTTGTATTTGATGATCTTTCATTAATTATGTATTAAAAATTTAAATTCTAAAAAGCTCCTTACAACAATAATTCGTGAAATTATTACCCTATATATTTTTTTTTACAGAAATTTGTTCACATATTTGTTACCCCGATAATAAATAATAAAACATCTTTTTTTTAGTAAGATAACAATTACCAATTAAAAACAATTTAATAGAATATATGAACAAAACTGCTCAATCAGTATGGGAAAACTGTTTGTCTTTCATAAAAGACAACATCCAAGACCAAGCGTACAAAACTTGGTTCGAACCAATCAAATCAGTTGAACTTACCGATAACGCATTATATATTCAAGTTCCAAGTAAATTTTTCTACGAATGGTTGGAAGAGCACTATGTAAAATTATTAAAAGTGGCCCTTACCAAAGAACTTGGAAAAAACGCAAAGTTACTTTATAAAATAAGAATGGAAAACACTTATGGCAACAAACAACCGTTTACGGAACAATTGCCAAGTGCCAATAGAGTTCCTATGAAGCCCCAAGAAGTTGATGCTCCATTTAAAAACTTAAATCCAGAATTAAAAAATCCTTTTGTAATTCCAGGAATTCGAAATTTGAAAATTGAATCACAACTGAATGCAAATTATAGTTTTGACAATTTTCTAGAAGGAGATTCTAATAGATTAGCGCGTTCTGCAGGTATGGCCGTAGCCAATAAACCTGGCGGAACTTCATTCAACCCCTTGTTAATTTTTGGTGGAGTTGGTCTTGGAAAAACACATTTAGCACATGCAATTGGCGTGGAAATAAAAGACAAATATCCTGAAAAAACGGTATTGTATATCTCCGCCGAAATTTTCACCCAACAATATATTGATTCTGTAAAGAAGAACAACCGTAATGATTTCATTCATTTTTATCAATTAATTGATGTTTTAATTATTGATGATGTGCAGTTCCTTTCTGGGAAATCAGGGACTCAGGATGTATTTTTCCATATATTTAATTATTTACATCAAAATGGTAAACAGGTAATCTTGACATCTGATAAGGCGCCAGTTGACATGCAGGATATCGAACAACGCTTGTTATCTCGTTTCAAATGGGGATTGTCTGCAGAAATACACCAACCGGATTATGAAACCAGAATTTCTATCCTTAAAAACATATTGTATAGAGACGGTGTAGAAATTCCAGAAGAAATTATTGAATATGTTGCCCGTAATATTAAATCAAATGTACGGGAATTGGAAGGGGCAATTATTTCCTTGATTGCACAGTCCTCATTCAATAAAAAAGAAGTCACATTAGAACTTGCTAAAAGTGTTGTTGAAAAATTTGTAAAAAATGTAAAACGAGAAATTTCTATCGATTACATTCAAAAAATTGTTTCGGATTATTTCCAGTTGGATTTAGAAACGTTGCAATCTAAAACCAGAAAAAGACACGTGGTGCAAGCCAGACAATTGGCAATGTTTTTTGCAAAAAAATTCACTAAAGCTTCTTTGGCAAATATTGGTTCCCAAATTGGAGATCGCGATCACGCAACAGTGTTACACGCCTGTAAAACCGTTGACAATTTAGTCGCTACTGACAAACAGTTCAAGAAATTCGTGGAAGATATCAATAAAAAATTAACGCTATAAACGCATCATGTCCATAAAAATCTTAATGGTTTGTTTAGGTAATATTTGCCGTTCTCCATTGGCAGAAGGTATTTTGGCTGCTAAACTTCCTAAAAACAAATTCACAGTTGATTCCGCAGGAACTGGTTCTTGGCATATTGGCCATTCGCCTGATGAACGTTCTATTGCTGTTGCAAAAAAAAATAAAATCAGTATTTCAAATCAAAAAGGACGACAATTCACCACAACTGATTTTGATGCCTTTGATTACATTTATGTGATGGATAATTCTAATTATGAGGATGTAATTCAGCTTGCTAAAAACCAACAACAAAAAGAAAAAGTACAACTTATTCTGAATGAATTATTTCCAAATGAAAAAGTAGATGTTCCTGATCCTTACTTTGGTTTACCCAATGGTTTCGAAATTGTTTACAACATGCTGGATGAAGTTTGCGAGATAATTGCAAAAAAAATTATAGCGAAACACACATAATTTTTCTGCGAAAAATTACTTTGGGTTCATAACATAATCCTGACCATATCATACTACAAATACATTACTTTTAGGAACATAAATTACACCTATGAAATCAAATACTGTTTTAGGGAAACTCTATCTAATCCCCACCACAATGGGTGACTGTGACCCTATGGACGTTTTGCCGCAAACCATAAAAAGAAGTATTGATCTCATTGATTATTATATTGTTGAAAACGACAAAACAGCTCGTAAATCTATTAAAGAGGTCGATCCTGAGAAGAAACAATCCGAGTTAAAACTTTTTGTATTAAACAAACACACCGAAACCAAAGAACATTTAGAGTTCATAAAACCGCTACTTGAAGGTTACAATATGGGTTTAATGAGCGAAGCGGGATGTCCCGGAGTGGCTGATCCTGGTGCTGTAATTGTAAAATTAGCACATGAAAAAGGAATTCAGGTTATTCCTTTGGTTGGTCCTTCTTCTATTCTTTTGGCAATGATGGCATCAGGAATGAACGGTCAAAGTTTCACTTTTCATGGTTATTTACCTATTGAGAAAGATGAAAAGAAAGCCAGTTTTAAAACGTTAGAAAGAGTCTCTTTCGAAAAAAATCAATCTCAAATTTTCATCGAAACTCCGTATCGCAACAACAAATTACTGGAAGATCTAGTGCAAACTTTACATCCTGAAACGCATTTATGCATCGCCACGGACATTACCTTGCCTACAGAATACATCAAAACCAAAAAAATTGCGGCTTGGAAAAAAGAAACCATCGATTTACACAAACGCCCCACAATTTTCATCATTCACAAGATGTAAATTCAAAATGTTTTTTATTAATATTAAAGAATGATATCAGTAAAAACTTCAAAACTTACAATTTGATATAACAATAGTAAACTTTAAATTTTCCGACTCAAAAGAGTTAATAAAAGATAAAACAATACTTGTAATCATTAATTCTAATTATAAAAACCTATTTTTATAATTAGAATTAATGATTTTTTTATGAGTAAACTTCCAAATATCAGTACGAGTATTTTTACGGTTATGTCAAAAATGGCTACTGAATATAATGCCATCAATCTTTCTCAAGGTTTTCCAAACTTTCCTGTTGATGAACGATTAACAGATATTGTTGCCAAACTGGCCAAAGAAAATGTACATCAATACACGCCAATGTCTGGCTATCCAACGTTATTATCAAAAATAGCGACACTAATTAAAAACTCCTACGGAAGAACTATTCAGCCTGAAACGGAATTGCTAGTTACCGCTGGAGCGACACAAGCCATTTTTACCACCATAACAGCTTTGGTAAAAAGCAATGACGAAGTGATTATCTTGGATCCCAGTTATGATTGCTATGAAGCGCCCGTATTATTATGCAACGCAAATCCGGTTCGGGTAGCACTGAATGATGATTATACTCCAAATTGGGAAATTATCGGAAAAGCGTGTACTGCAAAAACTAAAATGATTATCATAAATAATCCCCATAATCCAACGGGAAAAATTTTAACGGAATCTGATTTTGAAGCCTTGGAAATGCTGCTCGAAAAACACTCTGATATCGTACTTCTTTCTGATGAAGTCTATGAATACATCACTTTCGAGGAGAAACATATTTCAGCTCATACACGCGAGAAACTATTGAATCGTTGTGTGATGGTTTCCTCTTTTGGAAAATCATTCCATGTTACGGGATGGAAAGTGGGCTATTTAGCAGCACCAGAATATTTGATGAAGGAAATCAAAAAAGTACATCAATTTTTAGTATTTAGTGTCAATAGCATTTGTCAGGTTGCCATTAGCGAGTATTTAGAGATTGTTTCTGTTTCTGAAATTGGGAAATTATATCAGGAAAAACGGGATTATTTTAGACAATTATTAAAAGACAGCCGTTTCAAACTCATGCCGTGCGAAGGAACTTATTTTCAGGTGGTTTCGTATGCAAACATATCAAATGAGAATGATGTTGATTTTTGCAAACGCCTCATTATAGAACATGGCGTTGCTGCAATTCCTATCTCTACTTTTTATGCCGATGGAAAAGACCTGAAATTAATTCGGTTTTGCTTCGCCAAAGATAATGCTACGCTTGAAGAAGCCGCTAAAAGATTGTGTGCCATCTAAAATCAGTATTTAAATTTATTTTATTATGCATGCATACTATTTAATTTTATTATATTTACAATAAAAAAATATCAAAAATATGAGCTATACAGATAAAATGTTACGCGACGATGCCCTAAAAGGCAAAGTGATTGTCGTAACCGGAGGCGGAAGCGGTTTAGGAAAAGCAATGACAAAATATTTCTTGGAATTGGGTGCGCAAGTGGCCATTACTTCCAGAGATTTAGAAAAACTAAAAAATACTGCTGTAGAACTGGAAACGGAAACCGGCGGAACTTGTCTTCCTATTCAATGTGATGTACGTCATTATGAAGAAGTGGAAAATATGCTCCAAGAAGTGTTGAAAGCTTTTGGTAAAGTAGATGTTTTACTGAATAATGCTGCCGGAAATTTCATTTCTCCAACCGAAAGATTATCTGCAAATGCCTTTGATACTGTAATTGATATCGTTTTAAAAGGTTCCAAAAACTGTACACTTGCTTTTGGAAAACATTGGATTGACACCAAACAAAAATCATCTACTATCTTAAATATCGTTACGACTTACGCTTGGACAGGTTCTGCTTACGTGGTACCTAGCGCAACTGCAAAAGCAGGAGTTTTGGCAATGACACGAAGTCTTGCGGTAGAATGGGCAAAATACGGAATTCGTTCGAATGCAATTGCTCCTGGACCGTTCCCAACTAAAGGTGCGTGGGACCGATTGTTACCTGGAGATTTAGCTGAAAAATTTGATATGGCTAAAAAAGTGCCGTTAAAACGTGTGGGAGATCATCAGGAATTAGCCAATCTAGCGGCTTATTTAGTTTCTGATTTTTCAGCATATATCAACGGTGATGTCATAACAATTGATGGTGGCGAATGGCTTAAAGGCGCTGGACAGTTCAATTTACTTGAAGCAATTCCAGAAGAACTTTGGGATCAGTTGGAAATGATGATAAAAGCAAAAAAGAATAAATAATAGTTTTATATAAAATAAAAAGAGAGAGTCACATGGCTCTCTTTTTTTAGTTGACACTACTAAATATTTTAGTAAACATCCTATTTTCTTAATTTCTTAATGGTAAAAAAAGAGTTTTTAATTTTTATTGTTATGCAAGCCCAGTAAGATTTCACTTTTCAGTAAACCACTTCCACCTCCATAATGCTGGACAATACTAATATTTGGATTTTTATTTTTGAAAAAAACACACAATTCAACTTCACTTTCTTCCTGAATTCCAGAACCTAACAAGACAATGGAAAAATCTTTTTTTAGAAAAATTTCCTTCGCTTCCTCATCATTCATAACGCCTACTCCATTCCAATTCTCGTTTGCATTTATCAATCGGATAACGGTTTCTAGAATTTCGGGATGTCTTCCTATGTATAAAATATTTATGGTTTCCATCATTCTATTTTATTAAAAAACACAAACCTCAAAGAAAATAATCCTTTGAGATTTGTGTTTATTTACTTTAAAATTATTGTTGCAAAAATTGCAATTCGATGTTCAAACGAACTTCTTCGCTTACTAAAACACCTCCTGTTTCAAGAGCCGAATTCCAGTTTAATCCCCAATCTTTTCTATTAATTTTTCCTTCTAATTCAAGTGCCATTTTAGTATTTCCCCAAGGATCTTTCATTAATCCTCCGTATTCTGCAGCTAACTCTACTGATTTTGTAATGCCATGTAAGGTTAAATCCCCCACTAATACGTATTCACCTTCATTGATTTTAGTGAAAGAAGTAGCGCTAAATTTAATTTCTGGAAATTGTGTAGCATCAAAAAAATCCGCACTCAATAAATGAGTATCTCTATCTGCGTTTCCTGTTGTTATAGAATCAATTGCTCCTGTAAATTCAATTTTCGAGTTTTCTAAATTGCTGTCTTCTGCTTCAATCGTTGCATCAAATTTTGAAAATTTACCTGAAACATTAGTAAACATCATGTGTTTTACTTTAAAACCAATTTCTGAGTGTGTTGGGTCAATTACCCATTTTGTTGTTGACATAGTAGTATTTTATTTAAATTAATATTATTTATTTCTATTATTTAGCAGATTACAATTGCATTGGAACTTCCATCAATAGGATCTCTGCATTAGCTGAATTAGCGGTAATTTTTATTGTATTCGTATCCCAAATTCCTAATCCGTCACGTTCATTTAAAGCGATGTTTCCTAACGTGAAATCTCCTTTTAAAACAAAAGCATAAATTCCATTTCCTGGTTTTTTCAATTCGTAAACAGTAGAAAAATCATTGTCAAACTTCCCAATATGAAACCAAGCATCTTGATGAATCCAAACGCCTTCATCTTCTGGATTTGGTGATAAAATTTGCTGTAATTTATTGTGACGATCATTTAAATCTAAAGTGATTTGGTCATAACGAGGCGTTACATTTTTTTTATTTGGATAAATCCAAATCTGTAAAAATTTGACCAACTGATCTTTGTTTTTATTGTACTCGCTGTGAAAAATTCCGGTACCAGCACTCATCGCTTGAATATCACCTTCCTTGATTACGGTAGTATTTCCCATACTGTCTTGGTGTTCTAAATCACCTTCGAGCGGAATAGAAATAATTTCCATGTTATCATGCGGATGTTTCCCAAAACCCATTCCTTGGCTGACTCTGTCATCATTCAAAACGCGTAAGACTCCAAAATTCATACGTTCTGGATTTTGATAATTGGCAAAACTAAAGGTATGATAGGATTCTAACCAACCATGATTAGCGTGACCGCGAGTATTTGCTTTATGCAAAACCGAATTAGTAATTACACCATCTATTTTTTTATCTGTATTTTCCATTGTCCTGTTCTTTAATAGTATGATGCAAAGTTGCGTCAAAAAAAAAGCGCATGCATTGAACTAGGACAAGAAATGAAAAAAGCGAAATCTAGAGTTTAGCAATTTTAGTTCTTACTTTACTAAGAAACTCGGCTGAAATTCCCAGATAAGAAGCAATATAATGCTGGGCAACGCGCTGTGAAAGTGTGGGATAATGTTCGAGAAACTCTAAATATTTCTCGGTTGCCGATTTAGAAATCGTATTAAATAAACGGTCTTGAGTAACGGCAAGACTTCGTTGCATCAGAATACGGAAAGCACGTTCAAACTTTGGGGCTTTGGTAAATAATTCCTCTTTTGTTTCTGGACTAAAAAGGAAGAATTCACAATCTTCCAAAGTTTCAATGTACACTCTGCTGGGTTTATCCTCGTAAATACTAAAAGATATATCACTCACCCAGGCATTCTCGATAGCAAATTGTAGAATAACTTCAAAACCATTGGCATCAATATAATATTTTCGGACACAACCTTTGATGACAAATGCTTCAAAACTACACATCTCGTCCTCCTGAAGCATAATCGTTTTCTTAGGAACGGCTTTATACTCCAATAAAGAATTGAAAACTTCTAATTCATTCGCGTCAAAAGTGACATACCGACTTATATTTTTATTGATTTGTGAATACACGTTTTAAATTTTAGAAACTAAAGATAGAAAAACATCAAGTAATAACTCCCAATAAATATAGTAATTTAGCAATATTTCTTAAAAAAAGAAAAACTGCTCCCGATTAAATTCCTATTTTTGTCCCAATAAAAACATAACAAAAAATTTATGCTCATTATAGGAATTGCAGGTGGTACAGGAAGCGGAAAAACAACCGTTGTACATCAGATTATGAATGAATTACCACAAACTGAAGTTGGTATTATTTCTCAAGACTCATACTACAAAGAAAATCACGGACTTTCATTTGATGAAAGAGCATTAATTAATTTTGATCATCCGCGTGCTATTGATTTCGAGTTATTAGTGGCTCATCTCAAGGAATTAAAAGAAGGAAACAACATCAATCAGCCCGTTTATTCTTTTGTAACACATAATAGGACAGACGATACCGTTTTTACACATCCTCGAAAAGTGATGATTGTCGAAGGAATTTTAATCTTGGCAAATCCAGAATTAAGAGAATTATTTGATGTAAAAATATACGTTCACGCCGATTCTGACGAGCGATTAATCCGCCGTATGAAACGCGATATCGCGGAACGTGGCCGAGATATGCATGAAGTAATTAACAGATACCAAACAACATTGAAGCCAATGCACGAGCAGTTCATCGAACCAACCAAAGCATTTGCCGACATCATAATACCAAACGACAAATACAATACCGTAGCCATTGACGTGGTTCGTGCGGTAATAAATCAAAAAATTCTATAATTTAGTTGTAATTTTAGTGCAATAATTATTAGGAGCTATTTCCCGTCTCTTCCTGAAGACGAGATTGCAATCTTTTAGGATGTGAATCTTCCTTCGTCATCATCACATCCTAAAAGGATTTTCACTTTAATCGGGGCTAAAAAAAATAAAAAATGACAAATCCGTACAAAGACAAATCTTGGTTTAAATTCTTGAGTAACAAATATGTCTGGGTTTTGTTGTTTTTTTGTACATGGATGATTTTTCTGGACAACTATTCGTATTTTGACCATCGTATTTTGGATCAACAAATTGAAGATCTAGAGGATAATGCTACTTATTATAAAGAAGAAATAAAGAAAGATCAGCAGAACATCAAGCAATTAAAAAATTCAGAACAAATAGAAAAATACGCCCGGGAAAAATACTATATGAAAAAAGATAGTGAAGATATTTATATCATCGAATTCGAAGGTGACACGATTGAAAAAAAATAAAACCCCATCCCCAACCCTTTCCAAAGAGAAGGGAGTGTAAAATTTAGAGTAATTAATAAAACATAACACCAAGTTTCGGCTCCTCTTCTTTGTAGAGGGCTGGGGTGAGGAAAATAACAAACAAAATGGCTGCAAACCTTTTCGATGATTTCAATCCCATTTCCTCCAAACAATGGAAACAAAAAATCCAATTTGAACTCAAAGGAGCGGATTATAATGAAACCTTAGTTTGGAATTCTCCGGAAGACATTCAGGTAAAACCTTTTTATCACAAAGATGAATTTACTAAAGCTTTTCCTGTTTCCACTAAAGCCTCTGAGTTTAAAATTTGTCAAAATATATTTGTCTACGATGTTGAAAAATCAATAGAAAGAGCGCGCGACACCTTGAGTCGTGGTGCTGACAGCCTTCGGTTTACAATAGAAAATGAATCAATTGATATTACCAATCTTTTGGAGCAATTACCATTAGAAAAAGTAACCGTTTATTTTAATCTGGGATTTATTTCAATCGATTTCGTCAAAAAAATTGACGCTTTCGCAAAAAAAAATAATACTGTTATTTTTTGCAATCTGGATCCAATTGGACAATTAGCCAAAGATGGAAACTGGTTTGTAACTAACGAAAAAAGCAATTTTGACACACTGAATTTACTATCGAAAGAAACAAAATCAGTGTCATTAATCAGTATCAATTCCGCTTTGTATCAAAATGCCGGAGCTAATATGGTGCAGCAAATTGCTTATAGTTTAGGACAGGCAAATGAATATTTCAATCGAATAGAAACCATAAACCAACCTATTGTTTTTGAAGTTGCCGTTGGGACAAATTACTTTTTTGAAATTGCAAAACTACGTGCGTTGCGATTACTTTTTAATCTGATAGCCAAAGAATACAACCATAATCTAGATTGCAACATTATTGTTTCGCCAACCAAACGAAACAAAACATTATACGATTACAACGTAAATATGTTGCGTACCACAACCGAATGTATGAGTGCAATTATTGGCGGAGCAGATGCTATTGCAAATTTACCTTACGATGCCTTGTACCACAAAGACAATGAATTTGGCGACCGAATTGCGCGAAATCAATTGTTAATTCTTAAAAACGAAAGTTATTTTGACAAAGTTAATAATCCGGCTGACGGCAGTTATTATATCGAAAATCTCACCAATCAATTAGCTGAAAAAGCGTTGGCATTATTTAAAGATATTGAGGCAAATGGCGGTTTCTTAAAACAACTTAATGATGGAATCATCAAAAGAAAAATTCAGGAAAGTGCTGATACAGCTCAGGAATTATTTGATTCTGGGAAAGAAATTCTATTAGGCACTAACAAACATCCTAATAAACAGGACAAAATGAAACATGATTTAGAATTGTTTCCTTTTGTAAAAGTCAAACCTAGAAAAACCTTGATTACGCCCATAATCGAAAAACGTCTCGCAGAGAAAATAGAACAGGAAAGATTGGATCTTGAATAGTCAGGCCGAATCTGTTATTTAATTTAATACCAATGGAAAAGAGTATATTTACTTTACTAAAAACATAAAATAATGGAAGCCATAAGACAAATCGTTAAGGTGAAAAATCACAAAATAAGTATCACATTGCCGGATGATTTTAATGCTGATGAAGTTGAAGTGATTATTCTTCCAAAGTCGAATAATGTAGAAATCCCTCAATGGCAAATGGACCAAGTTAAAGAAAGAACTGAGAAATATCTTAAGAATCCTTCTTCAGCTCAAGATATCGATGATTTTCTAAAAGATATTGACAGTGAATTATAAAATTGTAATTGTAGAGGAAGCTAAACTTGATTTCAAAACAGCTTTGGATTGGTACAAAAGCATTCAACGTAGATTGGGCGATACGTTCTCCAATTCTTTTAAGAAAAGTTTAAAAATAATTAAGTCAAATCCGCTACTTTTTCAAATAAGATATGACAAGACCAGAGTAGCTTTAATTGAAAATTTTCCATACTTAATTCATTTCAACAACTACGATAACACAATTGTCATTACAGCTATTTTTCATACTTCACGAAATACTGAAATATGGATTGAAAGGAATTAAAATTTCAAAAAATATAATCTTTGCACTAAACAAATGAAAAGAAAAGATTTACAACATATAAAATTAGAGAGCACACCGTTGAAAGTGGAGAATGAAAATTCTTTGTCTGATGCTTTTCTAACCGCAGAGGGAATCGAACTAAAACCAACATATTCAGAACAAGATATTGAGCATCTTACTCATCTTGATTTTGGAGCTGGTTTTGCACCAAATTTACGCGGACCTTACGCTACAATGTACGTTCGCCGACCATGGACTGTGCGCCAATACGCCGGATTTTCGACCGCTGAAGAAAGCAATGCTTTTTACAGAAGAAATCTGGCAGCGGGTCAAAAAGGACTTTCCATCGCTTTTGATTTGCCTACACACCGCGGTTATGATTCGGATCATGAACGCGTAGTGGGCGATGTAGGAAAAGCAGGAGTTGCGATTGACTCCGTGGAAGACATGAAAGTATTATTCGACCAAATTCCGCTGGATGAAATGTCCGTTTCCATGACGATGAATGGCGCTGTTTTACCTATTATGGCTTTCTATATTGTCGCCGCCGAAGAACAAGGCGTAAAACCCGAATTGCTTTCCGGTACGATACAAAATGACATTTTGAAAGAGTTCATGGTACGAAACACATATATTTATCCGCCAACGCCTTCGATGAAAATCATTGCTGATATTTTTGAATTTACCAGCAAAAAAATGCCAAAATTCAATTCGATTTCAATTTCCGGATACCACATGCAAGAAGCGGGAGCCACTGCTGATATTGAATTAGCTTACACTTTGGCCGATGGACTGGAATACATTCGAACAGGATTAGCAACCGGAATGAAAATTGATGAATTCGCTCCAAGATTATCTTTTTTCTGGGCGATTGGTATGAACCATTTTATGGAAATTGCCAAAATGCGTGCGGGAAGAATGATTTGGGCGAAACTAGTCAAACAATTTGAACCAAAAGACGATAAATCATTAGCATTGCGAACCCATTGTCAAACTTCGGGTTGGAGTTTAACAGAGCAAGATCCTTTTAATAATGTAGCACGAACTTGTATTGAAGCTTCCGCAGCCGCTTTTGGAGGAACACAATCTTTACATACCAATGCATTGGATGAAGCCATAGCTCTACCAACGGATTTCTCGGCTAGAATTGCCAGAAACACGCAACTATATTTACAAGAAGAAACTAAAATCACTAAAACCGTCGATCCTTGGGCTGGCAGTTATTATGTTGAAAGCTTAACGAATGAAATAGCCGAAAATGCTTGGAAACTTATCGAAGAAGTTGAAGAACTGGGTGGAATGACCAAAGCCATTGAATCCGGAATTCCAAAACTTAGAATCGAAGAAGCGGCAGCCAGAAAACAAGCAAGAATAGACAGCGGTCAGGATATTATTGTAGGTGTCAATCAATACCGATTAGAAAAAGAAGATCCTTTACAGATTTTGGATGTGGATAACCAAATGGTCCGCAAGCAACAACTGGAGCAATTAGACCGAATCAAAGCCACCAGAGATTCTGAAAAAGTTCAGGATTCGCTGAAAAAATTAATCCTTTGTGCGCAAACTGGTGAAGGGAATTTACTGGAAATAGCTGTTGAAGCGGCCCGAAACCGAACAACCTTAGGAGAAATTAGTGACGCATTGGAAACGGTTTTTGGAAGATACAAAGCACAAATTAAATCCTTTAGCGGTGTGTATAGCAAAGAAATAAAAGACGACAAAAGCTTTGAAAAAGCAAAACAACTCGCAGATGAATTCGCTAAAAAAGAAGGACGTCGCCCACGAATAATGATTGCCAAAATGGGACAAGACGGACACGATCGTGGTGCAAAAGTTGTGGCTACCGGTTATGCTGATGTTGGTTTTGATGTAGACATTGGCCCACTTTTTCAAACACCGGCTGAGGCTGCCAAACAAGCGGTAGAAAATGACGTGCATATCCTGGGTGTTTCCTCTCTTGCAGCAGGACACAAAACGCTAGTACCACAAGTGATTGAAGAACTAAAAAAATACGGTCGAGAAGATATTATGGTAGTTGTAGGCGGAGTAATTCCGGCACAAGATTATCAGTTTTTATTTGATGCCGGTGCAGTTGCTGTTTTTGGACCCGGTACAAAAATCAGCGAAGCAGCTATTAAAATATTAGAAATTTTAATAGGGAGTTTCGAGTAAAAATAACTCATAAAAATTTTATGACTTACAAAGCATCAATCGAAAGGTTGGTGCTTTTTTTTTGTTAAAACACTGATAGTAAATCATTTAAATCCTATTAAAAAAATATGAAATTCTACCTTTATATTAACATTGTTTATGGAATACGTTAACACTCAAACCTTTAAAAAATAGGTAAATTTACATAAACTTATGATAATTTATATTTTAAATCATTGATAAACAGATAATTAAATATTTAAAAAAAAGGGGAAGAAAAGACAAGCCTTAGCATTCATTAGCATATTACAAGTATTAAAACTCATTAATTAATTTAAAACTAAATATTATGAAATCACTTATTATTATCATTCTTCTAAGTTTTTCTTTCACAGCATTGGCTCAGGTAACGGAGAAAGGAAAAATCAAAATTGAGGAACTCCCTGGTGTAGTCATTAAAAGGGTTGGAACTGATTTTTCAGTTTATGTCCCTGATAATAATCCGGACCAAAGAGTAAAAATAGTAGAAGAAAAATTCATTGCTTATGATCTAGGGAAAGATGCTGAAGGAGCTGAAGAATATCTAGTAGTAATGGAAGTAAAAAATGGTTCTTTGTCTGCTACTTATAATGAAAACGGAAAATTAATACGTGTTGTAGAAGAATTCAAAAACGTAAGACTTCCTAGTGATGTTATCTATTCTATCTACAGTACGTATCCGGGATGGACAATTGTAAATGATAAATTTCTCTACACACAAGAGGAAGGAGATATTATAAAAAAACAATATAACGTTAAAATTAAAAAAGATAAAGAAATTATTAAACTAGTGGTACGTCCCACTGGGGAAATTATTAAAGCTAAATAATCCTTTTAACGTAAAAGAAAGAGGCTGCTAAAATTATTTTTAGCAGCCTCTTTCTTTAGTATTTGTAACTAATTATATATTCTTGACATTTGCGTTGATATTTGCTACAATAAATGAAGTATCATAACCTCCAAACATTTTCATATAACTTTTTATAGAGCTCCCATATGCGTCTCTAAAATTACGCTTGCCTTTATTTTTAAAATATTTTTTTACAGTACCAGCTCCTCCAAGATGTGCAGCAGCCAATATACCGGATTCTGTGATACGAATGCCGTTCATAATTGTGCCCTCATATTTTTCAATTTCTTTTTTTAGCTCCCATTTATTTTTTGCCAGAAGTGCAATAAATGCTTTTTCTTGCAATTCAGGACTATTCAAAAAAGCGGACCTATTATGTATTCCAACCGATTTTAAGGTTTCTATACCAAACTGATATTTACCTAAATAGCCTAGAGAATTAACTGTTTTGTATTTACTCTCCGATTCTCTGTAGCCAATGGCTTCCTTAAAACCAATAAAGAAATTTCCGGTAAAAGGGATGTTTAAATTGGTGTATTCGCTTTGTTCTTCCGATGGATATAAGTAGTGTGTTCCATCTTGTTCACTGATAAGAAACCAAGGATTAGTTTCTAAATTAAAAGGTTTAAAACCTGAGCTCAAAAAAACTGTAATAACAGTCAGACTTGTGTAAAAATACCACTTCTTTATCATAAATTGTTTTTCTTCAAAACGCTGTCCCGTTAAGAAATTTCTATGCGCAAAGATACAACAAAAATAATAACGCTGATAATCAGTAAGTTAAACTTTTCTAAAAATAGATTAAGTGGTATTTTACATCGTTGAAACGCACAAATTCGATGGTTGGTGCAGGAATTTTAACGGTATTAAATACAGAAAAAACAGTCTTTAGAAAATGAGAATTAGTCTTTATTTTTGTTAAATCGACATCCAAACTCAGGTAAAATTGTCTGAATCGTTGTGGATTTATGGTCGAAAAAGGAATGTTAGTATCTCTATTTCCGGTTGTCATACCTTCAGCCCCATAACCCAATGCTAAATTCAGCCATTTTGGTATTTTAGAACCTTTAGCAAAAGAATGTAAATTGACCGAAAGCCAATAGGTTTGTCCATTGTAGTCTTTTAGAATTTGTTCTGTAAATGAACTTCCTAAAACCTCAGGTCTGTAGTCGGCATATTTTGTAGTATGAAAAGAGAATTTCGGCGTAATACGTTGTTCGTTCCAGATTAATTCTTGAGAAACATATAAAGCTGTACCAGAAGCGTTAGCAATGATGTCACCGGCAGAAGCACCCCATTCAGAAGAATATCCGTCTAAAACCTCAACGGCTGTTAGAAATGCTAAGCCAAGGCCAGCACCATACAGCAATTGATTTTTTTTAGTAGCTCCGCTCCAATGTAGCATTTCGGTACCAAACCGGCCCAAATGATACGACGAAAATACATGGCCGGCTTTATCCATCTGAAGCCACTCGGAATTGTCATTTATAAAATGAAAATCAGATTTGGGATACTCGGCATACCAAAGTTGGTTCAAGCCTATCAACGTTCCCGTGGCCAAAACAGCTTCCGAAATGATAACGGTATTTTGCCTTTTCTTATTTAAAGAATCGGAGGGTTTAAAAAAACTTTCCTCACGATTTTGTGAGAAACCAATTTGAAATCCAATAAACAATAAAAGTATAAGGAGTGCTTTAAATTTCAAAATTATCTTTTCACACCTTGACTGTTGATCCAATCCGAATATTTTTTGGCGTTTTTATTGTGTTCTTCTAAAGTAGCAGCAAACTCATGATACCCAAAACGCTCTACACTCGCACAGAAATAAATAAAGTTATTTTTTTCAGGATCCAAAACAGCTTCTAACGCTGTGATGTCAGGCATAGCAATAGGTCCAGGAGGCAGACCAACATTCATATATGTATTATAAGGATGCGACATTGTCAAATCATTGTAAAAAACTCTTTTGATTACCTGATTAAAATCATTCGATTTCTTTTTCATCGCAAATATTACGGTTGGATCAGCCTGCAATGGCATTCCAGCTCTTAAACGGTTCAAATACACACCTGCAATTCTTGGTCTTTCGTCTTTTTTTACGGATTCTTTATGCACTATTGAAGCCAAAATCGTTGCTTCAATTGGAGTTAACCCTTGTTTTTGCGCTTTGGTAACTCTTTCCTTATTCCAAAAATTACGGTATTCTTTAATCATTTTATCGCGAAACTTTTCAGCCGTTGTGTTCCAATAAATCTCATACGTATTCGGAATAAACATTACTAAAATATTCTCTTCATTAAACCCGTTTTCTTTCAAGAAAATAGAATCTTTGAACGTATTCAATAATGATAAACTGTCGGCTTCTATTTGAGAACCTACACGTCCCGCTAAATTTTCTACACGTTCCTGATTATTGAAAGCCAATTTTACAGGCGAATTAAGTCTCAAGGTTTTTACCAACTCATAACTGTTCATTCCTTTTGTGAATAGAAAACGCCCCGGAATTACATTATCAGAATAGCCTCTTTTACTGGCCACCATTTCAAAACGCTCCATATTCTCCACATAAGGTGCAATTATCTTCTTAACATCCTCGTATTTTGAGTCAGTTGGGACATAGACAAACACTTCTTTATCTGCAAATTTTGTATTGGCGGCAAAAATCTGACGCAAAATAATCAATCCGTAAATCATTAATATTGATATTAAAACAACAGACGTAATAGTGATGATTTTCTTGATATTCATATGTGGTATTATTTTTTTTTCTGGAATAATGATACAACTATTCCTCCTATTTGTTTGATTTTTAATTGATACTGGTTCAAAACTAAAAATTTTAAAATTTAGTATTGATTAATTGAAAAATAGCTTCGTCTTTATAAATACCGTTCACAAAGGTCCAGTCTTTCTTTACACCTATTATTTCGAATCCAAATTTAGTAAAAAGAGCTTTACTTGCTTCATTTTCGGTACCAATATTTGCATATAATTGGTGCAAATTAAGATTAAAAAAAGCATATTCGATTAATAACCCCAAAGCTTCGGAACCAATATTCTGTTTTCGGTTTTCGTTATTTTGGATAACGATGCCTACTCCAGCCCTATTATTCTTTGGATCAAAATCAAACAAATCGATTAAACCCAAAGCGGGAAAATCCTGATCCTGACAAATAGCCAATCGCAATTGCTTGGCTTCATAAATATCCTGATGGGCATTTTCTAAATATTGTTTGACTAAAAACCGGCTGTAAGGCGTATGTGTATTACTAACTTCCCAAATGCTCTGATCGTTTTCTATGGCATATACAAACTCCAAATCATTGGGTTCTAATGCTCGAATATAGATATTATCGCCTTTTAATGTTTTCATTTAGGTATTTGGTTCTTGGTTTTGGGTTTTAGTTAAATCTCAATCGTTCCTTTAAATACAAATTCAGCTGGTCCTTTCAGAAAAACATTAGTAAAATGTCCATCTTTTTTATCAAAAGAAACGACTAATTTTCCGCCTTCCACATTCAAATCAATGGAAGAAGCATCCGTTTTTCCCAACACATTCATTGCAATTGCAACTGCTGTAGCGCCTGTTCCGCAAGAAAGAGTTTCATCTTCAACGCCTCTTTCGTACGTTCGAAGCGAAAAAGTGGTATCGTCAATCTGTTTTACAAAATTGATGTTGCTTCCTGCTTTTCCGTACAAATCTCCGTATCGAATAGCGGCTCCTTTTTCCTTTATATTGTAATTTTCTAAATCGTCTACTAGTTGCACATGGTGTGGCGAACCTGTATTCAGAAACACATGATCTGGACTTATTTTTACCTCTTCAACATCAATCATTTGAAGTGAAACCAATCCGTCATCGCCAATTGTTGCGTGGTGTAAACCATCTGTGGCTATGAAAGTAGTGCTGTTCTCGATTACGTTGAGCTTTTTGGCGAAAGCCACTAAACACCTGCCACCGTTACCACACATGGAACTTTGGTTTCCATCTGAGTTGTAATAGACCATTTTGAAATCAGTGGCCGTTGCGAGATTCGAAGCAATCGTGTCATTTTCCAATAGAATAAGACCATCGCCTCCTATTCCCAAGCGTCTGTCGCATAAATGTGCAATAAGTTGTATATTCTCCTTTGGGAAAAATTCCGAACGGTTATCAACCATTACAAAATCATTTCCTGTTCCTTGGTATTTATGAAATTCTAGTTGCATTTTAATTTGTATTGAGTCCAACAAAAGTACGAACTATTAATGAAATGTTAATCATTGTTAAAGAGCGTTAAACTGTATTTTAAAAAAGCAATTTAGTTTTATTTTTACGGGTAAATATCTTAAAAAACGAATTTAATATGAAAAAATTTTCAACTCTATTTTTAGTTTCGTTGTTAAGCGGAGCGGTTACTCTTGGAGCTTACAAATTATTATTTGACACCAATGGATATTTTTCTAATGACAAAAGTTCAGCGGTTACCATGGCGTCCAATTCTTATGGCAAGAAAGTAGGATTATCAGCAGATGTCATAGATTTTACTGAGGCTGCAGAGAAAACCATCCATACGGTTGTTCACGTAAAAAACGTTTCGAGAAGAACAATAACGAATCCCATGTTAGAATATTTTTATGGGTATAAAGGCGGACAATCTCAAGAACAAGTGGGAACAGGTTCTGGAGTTATCATTTCTGAGGACGGGTATATCGTAACCAACAATCACGTAATCAAAGGCGCATCAGAAATTGAAATTACCTTAAACAACAAAAAATCATATCAGGCAAAACTTATTGGAACTGATTCAAAAATGGATATTGCCTTATTGAAAATTGACGCGGAGGAGAAATTACCCTATACCGTTTTTGCCAATTCTGATTCGGTGAAAGTCGGCGAATGGGTTTTGGCAGTCGGAAATCCATATAATTTAACTTCCACGGTAACCGCCGGAATTGTTTCGGCGAAAGCCAGAGATTTAGACACCAGCGGAATCCAATCTTTCATACAAACAGATGCTGCGGTGAATCCCGGAAATAGTGGTGGTGCCTTAGTGAATACGCGTGGTGAACTTATAGGAATCAACACGATGATTTCTTCCATGACCGGTTCTTACGTAGGCTATTCCTTTGCGGTTCCTTCGAATATTGCCCGAAAAATCATTGAGGATCTTATGGAATTTGGGAATGTACAACGCGGAATTCTGGGAGTTGAAGGTGGTGAATTAAACGGAACTGCTTCTAAAGAATTAGGGATTTCTCAAACACAAGGATTCTATATTAATAAAGTAACAAAAAATTCCGGTGCTGAAAAATCTGGGCTCACCAAAGGCGACATCATTATTAAATTAGACGAACAGAATGTTGCTACTTTTGCTGATCTTTCCGGATACATCAACACAAAAAGACCCAATGACAAAGTACAAGTTACATACATCAGAGACGGAAAAACGAAAATCATTCCTGTAATTCTGAGCAAAAATGAATTCTTCAGTACGGAATTCAAAGGCATTGAATTAGAAAATATTGAGGCTGCTGACAAAAAGAAATTCAAAATTGATTATGGCGTGCGAATTAAATCTATTAACACCCAAAATTTGAAACAATACGAAGACGAGTTGATCGGAAATATTATTTTGAGTATTGATAATATCAAAGCTACTGATGTGGAAACGGTTTCTAAACTTTTGAGTAAAAAAGAGGAAAACCAAACCGTACGCATTGAAATGATTAATAAAAACGGTGAAATACTGCGTGTAATTCTCTAACGCATTCCTTTTTTCAAAAACTAAAGCCATCTTAAAAAACAAGATGGCTTTTTTATTTTATAAATAAATCACAAAATAGCTTACGAAATCGATTGAAATGGGTAATTTTGCGCCAAATTTTAAAAAATACACTAACTTATTTTCATTAAATTTTCAACATGGACACCACAACTTTATACGAAAAAGAAGTTTCTTTTCAAGCCGACAGGCGACGTGCGGGAGTAAAACTGATTAAAATCATCAGCGATTTATGGTACGATAAATCCATTGAGATGGTCTTATTTCGCAATCAATTAATTGACCGAAATGTCAGTGACATCATCAACCTGCATGAATATGCCGGAGAATTTGTGGGCAAACCCATTTCTATCTTTGATTCTGTTAAAATTGCAAAAGCTATTTTAGAATTGAATTTACCTCCTGCAAAATTAGATATTGGAAAACTTACGTATGAATACCGTTTAGAAGATGAAAAATATCCAGACGCAAAGTATTTTGTAATTGACAAATTAAAAAACGCCAAAAACTCAGAGGAAATTCATCCAAAAGATGTGGTGCTGTATGGTTTTGGGCGTATTGGTCGTTTATTAGCCAGAGAATTAATGTCGAAAACTGGGAAAGGAAGTCAATTGCGATTACGCGCTATCGTAACACGCGATAAAAATGATGCTACTTCTCTTGAAAAAAGAGCTTCCTTGTTGCGATACGATTCTATTCATGGTGATTTTCAAGGATCCGTAACTGCTGACCCTGAAAATAATGCTTTGATTATCAACGGAACCACCGTTCATGTCATTACGGCAAACGGTCCTGAAGAAATTGATTATACACATTACGGAATTGATAATGCTTTGGTTATTGACAATACGGGTGCTTTCACCACACATGAAGCTTTGAGCAGACATTTAGTTTCTAAAGGTACCGATAAAGTATTGCTTACCGCTCCCGGAAAAGGAGTTCCTAATATTGTTCATGGTGTAAATCAAAACGAATATAATCCGGATGAAATCAACATTTTTTCGGCGGCATCGTGTACTACAAATGCTATCACGCCAATCTTGAAAGCTGTTGAAGATACCTTAGGAGTTGTCAAAGGACATTTGGAGACCATCCATGCCTATACCAACGACCAGAATCTTGTGGATAATATGCACAAAAAATACCGTCGTGGAAGAGCTGCAGCCTTAAATATGGTGATTACCGAAACGGGTGCCGGAAGTGCTGTTGCAAAAGCATTGCCTTCATTGGAAGGAAAATTAACCTCAAATGCGATTCGTGTGCCGGTTCCTAATGGTTCATTGGTCGTTTTGAATCTGGAAGTTTCAAGAACAACTTCGGTTGAAGAAATCAATGCCATCATGAAGAAATATGCATTGGAAGGCGAATTGGTGGAGCAAATAAAATATTCCATGAATAACGAGTTGGTTTCTTCGGATATCATCGGTACATCGCAGCCTGCTATTTATGACAGTAATGCCACAATTGTTTCAAAAGACGGAAAAAACATCGTGTTATACATTTGGTACGATAACGAATATGGTTATAGCCACCAAGTAATCCGATTAGCAAAATACATTGCCAAAGTAAGACGTTTTACGTATTACTAGCCTACCATTTACAGGTTGTGGCTTGCAGTTGTATTTTTTTTAGTTTTAGTTTTTAGTCTCCTTAGTTTTAAATTTAAGACAACCGCAACCCAACCTGAATTCAATAGAAAATCCGTCGCGTTATCAAAACGAGACGGATTTTTTTTGTTTTATGTTTTTTGTTATTCTACCAAATTGGAACGCAGATGACGCGGATTAAACGGATTTTCACTGATTTCTAAAAAAGTAATATTTGAAAATTCGATTTAACATCCAAAAATTCATAACTCATAATTAAAAAAACTACTCCTTAGCTTTTGTCAAATAATAAACCGGAATACCAATCAGCATAATCAAAACACCCCACCCACTGGTGCTGGTTTTAGTATACAACAAAGCAATACAAATTGCTGTGGCGATAATTAGATACAATCCCGGCAAAAATGGATATCCAAAAGCTTTATACGGTCTTTCGGCATTTGGCATTTTCTTGCGAAGAATAAATATTCCTAGGATCGTAAGGATGTAAAATATCAAAACGATGATAACCACAAAATCCAATAAATCTCCGTATTTCCCAGTAAGACATAACGCCGAAGCCCAGATACACTGAGCCCAAATAGACCAAGCAGGAACACTGGCATGATTCAATTCAGCGGCTTTCTTGAAAAAAACACCGTCTTGCGCCATCGTATAATACACTCTCGCACCCGCCATAATCAATCCGTTGTTGCAGGCAAAAGTTGAAATCATAATCATCACAGCGATAATTAGTGTTCCCACCGAACCAAAAATACTTTGCGAAGCCACAACAGCCACACGATCCGATTCGGCTGTAGCAATATCATACAAAGGCACAACAGCCAAGTACATGATATTAGCCAAAATATAAATTACACTTACAATCAAGGTTCCTAAAAACAAACTCAATCCCACATTTCGTTTTGGATTTTTTATTTCACCGGCGATAAAAGTGACTCCTTCCCAAGCCACACTGGAGAACATAGAACCTACTAATGCTGCCGAAATTCCAGATATCAAAGCCGTTCCGCTAATAGGCAACCAAGAGCCCGTTTCTACATTTAGTGTTTGTGACGTCCAGGCATTGGTCCAGTTCGCATCCCAAACTTCCGCTTTGGCAGCCATAAAACCAAAAATAATCAAACCTGCCAACGATAAAATTTTGATAACCGTCAGAACCGTTTGTAAAATCTTAGAATTTTTCACCCCGCGACTATTAATGTAACTCAACAAAATAATAGTAAAAATAGAAACAATCTGAGCCGCATTGAGTTTGAAATCCCCAATCTCATATAAAATATTTTTATCACTTAAAGGCGCGTACAAATAGGCGGCAAATTTAGCAAAAGCCACACCCACGGCGGCAATAGTACCGGTTTGAATCACGGCAAAAAAGCTCCAACCGTACAAGAAACCCACCAGTTTCCCGTACGCTTCCTTAATGTACACATATTGACCACCCGCTTTAGGAAACATCGCGCTCAACTCGCCATAACTCACGGCGGCAATCACCGTAATGGCGCCCGTAAGCACCCACATAGCAATCAACCAACCGGCCGATCCCAACTGCCGAACCATATCCGAGCTTACAATAAATATCCCGGAACCTATCATAGAACCCACCACAAGCATTGTTCCGTCAAGTAATCCTAATTCTCTTTTAAAATCGTCTGGTTTTTGGTCTTCCATATTTTTTGTTTTGGGGTTTTGGTTTTAGTTGGCTAAAGATATACTTTTTTTAGAAATTTCATAAAAAGGACGAAAAAAGTGAGATTGTTCCTTTGGGCGTGACCCTGCAGCAGCTTTGTCGTCCCTCCTCGCTACTTTGGGTCGGGCGGTACGCTGTATCTTTATTTTCTTAAAGAAAGAAAATAAAGGATGCCGCTTCCCTCCCTCACGCAAACCGAAATAACTATAACGTTTATTCTTTTCAATAAAAATTGTAAGAAAAATTTAATATATTTGAGAAAATATAAAAACGAAATAAAGTTTCGCCTATACTAGTTTGCAGCAATAAAAGCAAAAAAAAACTACAACAAATAATTATGAAAAAGGCACTAATATTTTTACTTATTACGACATTTATCACGCAGACAATTGGACAAACCAAAGAGAACAAAGCTGATTATAAAAAGTTGCAAGAAAAAATTGAAAAGATGGGATATGATAATCAAAACATTCAAAAACAATATGACAATCTTACCATCCAGTATCAACAAACTAATGACAGACTTAATAATTATCTAACTTTTACAGGAATTGTTGCGTCCATTTTTGGACTATTAATTGCATTAGCTGGAATTTATATAGGTTTCGAAAGTTTAAGATCACAAAACAGAAGAAAAGATGCAATTAAAACACTTGAAGACGCAAAGGGCTATGTAAACGAAAAAAAACGGAATTTGATATCTTAATTGATGACAAAAAGAAGTTGTTACAAAGTGAATATGATAAATTAATTCAACTCATTAAAGATAAACTTTTAAGTGACATAGCAATTGAAACTTCGAAAATTAAAGAGGCTGCAGAAAAAAAGACTGAAGAAATTCAAAGCCTTTCAGTTGAGCAGCAGACTAACAAGACAATTGAGTTACTAGAAAAAAGGCTTGAATTCTTTGAAAACGTTGGTATACCTGATGATCCAGAAATTCTTTTTTCAAAAGCAAAAATATTAAGAGAGAAAAATATGCATAAAGAAGCTATTTTACTCCTTGAAAAATTAGTTGATAAAGTGCCTTTACATAAAGAAGCTTATTGGTATTTGGGATTTGAATATTCTGAATTAAAAGACAATGATAATGCAATTAAAAATTACAAAAAACAATTAGAAATTAATCCTACTGATTCATCAGCCTATAACAATATAGCATTAAAATACAAAGCTAAAGACAACTTATTAGATGCATTAGAATCTCTGAATAAGGCTATTGAAAATTCCAACAAAAAGGAACTTTATTATACTAATAGAATTGATATTCTTAAAAAGCTAAACAGTTTTGATCGTGCAATTGAAGATTATATCAGTTTGTTAGGAATTAATCCGGATAAAGCTGACTACTATAATGAATTAATAAAGCTATTAAGGCACGAAAACAGAATTAACGATACAACAAATTTCTTTGACAAGGCAATTAACCATTTCAAAGAAAATGAACCTGAGCTTTCGAACAGCTTTAATTTTTCAAAAGCAACATTTTTAGGAGAGATTGGAAAAGAACAATCTGCAATTGAGATACTTCAAGTATTAATTGATAGTAATTACAAAATAGAAAGATGCTACATTAGAATTGCCGACTTAAAAAACAAGATTGGAAAGACCGAAGAAGCAATAAGTATTTTATCTAACGGTATTTCTAATAACCCGCTATCTTCAGAATTATATGTCTATAAAGCATACATTGAATCAGGAATTAGTGAGGATGATTCAAAATCTACCATTGATATTGGGGGTAAATCAATTAACACGGAGACATATTATTTCATTTCAGGAAGATTTTTTTATAAAAGAGATAAATTTACATTAGCTAAACATAGTTACAAAGGAGCATTGAAGTTAATAGAGGCAAAACTTCAAAATGAGAAAATTGAAGAAGGCGATTTAATGAACTACTATGAAACAACAATAATACTTCAAAAGTCATTGACTGTATTTAACGAACAATATCGCAAACTAATAGTTAGTGAAAAATATCTAATTATTTTGATGGTATTAGATATAATAAATAGACTTAATACTAACTTTAATGACGCCGAAAGAGAGAAGGCTATCACAGAAATAAAAAGCCTAAACATAGAAGCAAAAGATAAAGATTTGTTAAATTGGAATTTTGATGATATTAGTGGTTTTATCGAAAAAACAAAAGGAGGTGATTTAGCTTTTTTCACAAACAAATTAATAAAATATATAGAAAGAAAAATAAATTTAGATGAACTTTAAATTAATTACTGCTGGTAATCCCGACCGCGCTGATATGCCACAATCGTTCGCGCAGTTTTGCAAACTGTGCCCAGAATGAGCAAAATAATATAAATAACACAAAAACTATGAATACATTAAAATTAGGATGGACAGGTCTTGGCAACATGGGAAATCCAATGGTGATGAACCTACTCAAAGCAGGTTTTGAAGTAACTGTTTTCAATCGTACCAAAGAGAAAGAAGCGCCATTACTGGCTGGAGGAGCAAAATCAGCAAGCAGTTCGCAAGAACTAATGGAAACTTGCGACATCGTTTTGACCATGCTGTCCAATGACGCAGCTATCAAAGAAGTTTTTGAGGGACCATCAGGTTTATTGTCTAAATCCAATCCTGGCAAAACCATCATCAACATGAGTACGGTTGCTCCGGAAACCTCGCGTTATTTAAACACCATTTGCAAACAACATAAAGTACATTTTATAGACGCTCCCGTTTCTGGAAGTGTAAAACCGGCACAAGACGGAACGCTGGTTATTCTTGTGGGTGCTTCAACTGAAGATTACGAATTAGTAAAACCCATATTTGACGTTTTGGGTAAAATTGCGATTCATGTTGGCGAACCTGGCGTGGCAAGTTCGGCTAAATTGGCCATCAATTACTTATTAGGATTGAATCTTCAAGGCATAGCCGAAACGGTTTTATTTGCCGAGAAAAATGGCGTAAGCAAAGAAGACATGCTCAACATCATCAATCAAGGTGCTTGTGGAAACGGAATCACGAATATAAAAACACCTTCTATTCTTAACGATTCCTATCCGGCAGCATTTGCTTTGAAACATTTAGTCAAAGATTTAAGACTGGCCAAAGAAGCCGGACTCGATTCCCCGTTGATTCATCCTTTGTACGACAGTTATGCAGCAGCAGAACAAGAAGGATTAGGCGATCAAGATGTGATGGCAATTATCAGCAGTTTGAAAAATAAGTGATATTTGAATAGCAGTACATTCAGCGAATAAACCATTGATTTTAATTGGTTCAAATAATAAACAGTAAAGCTAAATCTTTAGGATTTAGCTTTTCATATTTAATCGAATCAGAAAACGATATTACTTCGTTTTCATTGGAGGCAAGTCAAATGCAGCTGATTCATGCTCAAAACCATTGCGGTGGGAACCATCACAAAAAGGTTTGTTTACGGATAATCCGCAACGGCAAAGACCTAGAGCGGTTCTTCCTTCTAATCCGTATGTTTTTCCTTCGCAGTCTGTTATTTCAAAATCGCCTTCTATTTTTATAGATCCATTGCGATTGATTGTTAGTTTAGTCTTGCTCATAATGCTTTTTAATTTTTAGAGTTCAAAGATTGCAAAATATTTCAGGACCTTTTTGCATTGCTGTGCTTTTTTATGATTCCAAATCGTAATTTACATTAATTCTATTTTGTGTAACCCGATATCGAGGAAATTTGATTGGGTAAGACTTTCCAAAAATACACTCTTTTCTGAACGAACAATCAGCATCAAATAATCAATCTACTAAACAAATAATTGACTATTTTTAGAACTTTAAACCAACCCATTAATCAAACTCTCATGACAAAGAAAATCGCAATCACCTTATTTTTTGGATTCCTAGTTGGAACAGGCTACGCTCAAAAAATGAACGTCGCCAAACTAGACAGTTTATTTCAGATTTTGGAAGCCAAAGATAAATTCATGGGAAGCATTGCCTTGTCACAAAACGGAACACTACTTTATTCGAAATCCATTGGAATGGATGACATTGAAAGCAATAAAAAAGCAAGTAATTTATCCAAATACCGTGTGGGATCAATTTCAAAAATGTTTACTTCGGCATTAATATTTAAAGCGATTGAAGAGAAAAAATTATCGTTGAATCAAACCATTGAAACTTTTTTCCGAACCATCGAAAATGCCAATAAAATAACCGTTGGTAATCTACTAAATCACCGAAGTGGCATTCATAATTTTACCAGTGCTCCGGAATACATGAACTACAACACCCAACCGAAATCTGAAAAAGAAATGGTGGAAATAATTGCCAAAGGAAAAAGTATTTTTGAACCCAACAGCAAAGCCGATTACAGCAATTCCAATTATGTTTTATTGAGTTACATTCTTGAGAAAACCTATAAAAAGCCATTCAAAACCATATTGAACGATAAAATTGTAAAACCATTAGGCTTAAAAAACACCTATGTAGGAAGCAAAATTAATATTCAAAACAACGAAAGCAATTCCTATTCATTTTCTGAAAAATGGAAAAAAGAACCGGAAACGGATATGTCGATCCCAATGGGAGCTGGCGCAGTGGTTTCTAATCCACAGGATTTGACGTTGTTTATTGAAAAGCTTTTCACCAATGCCATAATCTCAGAAAGCAGTCTGAAGCAAATGACAACGCAGCAAGACAACTACGGAATGGGGATTTTCCAATATCCATTTTATGAGAAGAAAAGCTTTGGCCATACAGGAGGTATTGATGAATTCAGATCATCATTAGCGTATTTCCCAGAAGACAAATTAGCTGTTGCATTAACCTCTAACGGCAGAACTTATGACAATAATGACATCATGATTGCCGCTTTGAGTACGTACAACAACAAACCGTTTACAATTCCAACTTTTAAAACTATTGCGCTAAAAAGCGAGGATTTAGATCCTTATTTAGGGGAGTATTCAGATGCTGGATTTCCAATGAAAATTACCATTACAAAACAAAATACTAAACTTTTTGCACAGGCAACAGGTCAATCTGCCTTTCCACTGGAACCTACTGAAAAAAACAATTTTGAATTTAAAATGGCAGGAATAAAATTAGAATTCAAACCAAATGAAAAGCAGATGATTTTAAAACAAGGCGGGGGAAAATTTACTTTGACAAAAAAATAAAAAAAATTCTATAAGAGCGAATCTTAATTACAATCCTTTGGCATACATTTTTGCTGAATTTCATAAACAGCACCTATAAAACCCGGATATTTTTAAGCACAACTTAAGATCCTATTATATTAAAGACAAGAAACTGCATTATTTCGATCTAAATTGTACATTTGCCGAGTAAAGAAGTACATTTTGGATTTAACATCACTAATTAAAAAAATCCCTAATCAACTTTAATTTCTAACTAAAAATAGGTTCAACACTATACTAGATTTCCAAACATGAGCATCTTACAAAAAATAAATGTCTACCGAAGAATTGTGACGCATGGACTAACCAAGCATATTGGTAATTCACATAAGAAGCAAAATTATGATTTGAGTCAAAAAATTGAAATCAAAAGAATTTTAATTTCCAGGCCAAATCATAGATTGGGAAATCTGTTATTAATAACTCCTTTGGTTCAAGAGATTGAAAGAACATTTCCTGATTGTAAAATTGATTTATTTGTAAAAGGCGGTTTAGCGCCAATTATATTTCAAAATTACAAAAACATTGATTCCATTATTGAGCTCCCTAAAAAACCTTTTAATCACTTAATCAGTTACTTTCAGGTTTGGATAAAAATAAAAAAGCAACGTTATGATATTGTTCTTAATGTTTCCAAAAATTCTTCATCAGGACGTTTGTCTACAAAATTTGCTGATGCAAAATATAAGTTTTTCGGTAGTTCAGATACGGAAATGGAATTAAAATACGCCGATTATCAGCATATCGCAAAATACCCGGTGTATGAATTTAGAAGTTTTTTAACCAAGTTAGGGTTTAAAGCAACCGAAAATCCAGTTCCGTCATTGAATCTCAAATTAAACGCTTTAGAAATTGCTGAAGGTGAAAAAACAGTTAAAGAACTAGTCAAAAATGACAAAAAAACCATTTCCATATTTACATATGCAACTGGTGATAAATGCTATTCAAAATCCTGGTGGGAAGAATTTTATGAAAAATTAAAATTAGAATACGCAAATGATTATAATATTATTGAAGTTTTACCAGTTGAAAACATTTCACAAATAGGGTTTAAAGCAACAACTTTTTATAGTAAAGACATTCGTGAAATTGCATCCGTAATTGCTAATACCGAAATTTTTATCGGTGCAGATAGTGGAATTATGCATTTGGCCAGCGCTTCTTTAACTCCAACAGTAGGACTGTTTTCAGGTCAAAATCAAAAAACATACGAACCGTATAACAATAATAGCGTTGCTATAAATACCAATATTGGTAGTATGGACGAATGGATTAAAACAATAAATAATATTCTTGCTAAAAATTAAATTTTAGTATGATTCTTTAAATAAAATTTATTTAATAAGACAAAATCAGTTTTTCCAATTAAATATTCAGACAGATATTAATTTTTTGTACTTCACAGTGGGATTGTGAATACTAAAACATATAAGATATTAAAAAATATTAATACGTGTCTCTTTACATCAATTCTAAAACTGACAATAATATAACTTCTGACTGAATTAAAAGTAGGAAAGGAAATTAATCATTTGGCTTTTCAGTTAAGAAACAACCAAAACAATGAAGATATAGAAAATGGGATGAACTTTTAGAAAATGGAACTTAATCCGTTGCAACATTCATAAATTTAGTAAAAACAGATAAAACTTTACTATTTTTTGAAAAGTCTAATTTTTGGAATTATTGTACAACTCTATTTATTTGACTAAAATTCTTTTCGTAATATTTTTCTTTTGTAGAAGATATAATTACACCGTTACTAACCGAAGAGTGAATAAACTTAATTTCACCTTCGCAAACTTCAACAACCATACCCACGTGGTTGATTTGGCTTCTGCCGTTAGTCTTAAAGAAAATCAAATCACCTTTTTGGGCTTCTTCTGTATTGACTTTGGTCCCAAAACCAGACTGTTCACGTGATGTCCTAGGAAGTTTAATATCAAATGCGCCAAAAGTAGTACACATTAAACCTGAACAATCAAACCCGGATTTTGTAGTTCCTCCGGTACGATAACGCGATCCTATATTCTCTGAAGCACGTTCTATCAATTGATCTAAAAAATCATGATCAAAAGTTGGTTTTGCAAAATTATTAAATTCAGTCTTGTTAGTTATAATTCCACTATCAGAATCTTTACTTATAGCAATGCTTTTTTGTGCAGGCAAATTATTCACACGAATATTCAATTTATAGCCTATAGGAAGTCTATTCTTAATACCTGGATTTTGTTTTTCTAATTCCTGTACGGAAATTCCATATTGTTTTGCAATGGCATATTTAGTTTCTTTTGGCAATACTTCGCGAACAATCTCGGAGGTAACAGCATTTTCGACTGTATTAGTTTGAGAAATTATGGTGTTGTCTACGGTTTCAACATCCGTTTTTTGTTCAGAAATTACGGAATTTTCTAAATTTGGTAAAATGGTGTTTGATTGGGAGGTAATTGCAATTTCTTCTTTTTTAGGAAACTCTTTGCTTTCTTGAATGATGTCTTTTATTTCGATGGTTGCAGATGTATTTGCAGGAATAGTGATTTGCTGACCTGCTCTAAGCGCTTTACCTTCTAATGTTGGATTTGCTCTGTCTAATTCCTTAACAGCGATTCCGTATTGTTTTGCAATAGAATATTTCGTTTCCTTTGGCAAAACTTTCCTCCTGATTTCCTCTGTCGTTGGGCTTACAGCTTCACTTGGTTTAGGGACAATTTCTAATTCCTTTTTCGGGGAAGTTTGATTTGATGGAGAAACTGATGAAGACTCAGTTGTTGAAGATGCATTTCCAGGTATAACAATTTTTTGACCAATTCTCAATCCGGATGATTCTATTGCCGGATTAGCCTGATTCAATTCTTTTAAACTAATTCTGTATATTTTTGCAATTCCGTAAAGTGTTTCTTTAGGCTGTACTTCATGCTCTTTTCCAGAATAATTTGTGGCAATTTTAGAATTTGTATTTTTTGTAGATGAACTAGGAATCAATAAAATAGAATTGAGTTTTAAAAGATTTTTAGCTTTTGGATTTAATTTTAGAATAGCACTTTGTTTAACTTCATATTTCTCAGCTATGCTAGAAATAGTTTCTCCTTTTACAATGGTGTGCTTCGTGATATTTTCCTGAGAAAAAAGAACGATACTATTCAATAAAAACAATGTTACAATTAATCTTAAACTCATATTCATTTATTTCAAATTACTTACCCCATTTTATTCTACACAGCGATTTCGGGATATAATTATTAAATCTCGCTATGGGTTGCTTTTTACTGTTCTATTCAAAAAATTGTAAAAAAATTCCTTATCTCTTTCAAAAAAAGAGGTTCAGCATGTGTTCATTTTAAATTCTAGTTGATTTTTATTTCAATTGCAAAAACAGCTGAAATAGTAATGCCGTACAATCCTACTTTGTATTGTTGGGCTGAAAATAAAAATTATAAAGAAAATTGATTCTAAAAACAATCATAAAAGGCTTCTTTAAAAAATTAAATTTTCTGAAAAGCTAATATAAATGATTTAATCAAAAAACACAGTCTTTTTTTTAATTTTAACGTTCAAAAAACAAAATTTAGCCTTTTTTTTTGAATTTCGCCCCTATTTTCAGCTTTAGTCTCTTTTCTTTTTCGAAATTTTTTTTCGTTCCAAATCAACAAATGCGAATTGAAATTCTGATTTTTGATTTGTAGCCCTGATGTGAGTGGAAAGCCTTTTGAAGCGGAATTGGCTATTTTTCCTGAGAAAAAGTTTGTAGCACAGAGCAGGATTAGCTTTTTAAAAAAGACTTTTTCAATAACTCATTATAAACAAATCAATAAATTCCTGCTAAAAATTAGTCACGCAAAACGCGTATTACTTGAAAAATAAGAGTAATTTTAAACTATTAACAAGCTCTAAATAAAAATATACTTTGAAAAAAATAATTTTAATTTTATTTTTCTATCCGATATTTTCCTTTGCACAAAATATAAAAGGTAGTGTAATGGATAAAAAAAGTAATCTGCCCATTGAAGATGTTAATGTATTGCTCACGCAATTTAACACGAGTACCTTAACTGATGAAAAGGGAAAATTTAATCTAAACATTCCTAAAGAATTCCAAGAAAAAGATTCAATATCCTTTTCTCACATTAGATACACCTCAAAAAACATTAGCCTCTCTCAATTGCAGAAAAATGAATTTTCGATTTTTCTCAATGAAAAAATAGAATATTTAGACGGCCTTACGCTTTCCGCGAATAAACAATTAAAATCAAAAATAGCCTTTAGAAAATTAGCCGCTGCAAAATATGCGATCTCAGCTTTTGGCTCAATTTTAAAAGACAACAAAATCTATGTGATTGGAGGTGACGCTTCGTCTAAAACCGACGCTTGGAAAAAAGTCCAATATGAAAAGCCCGATCCTACAATGGAAGACTACCTTAGAGAACTCAGTTTTCAATTTTCAGGCCAATCGTATAAAGGAAACCTACTGATTTATGACATAAAAACAGATAAATGGGAAATCTCTAAAATAAAATTTAGAAAAAGAGCCTATCATAATTTAAACGAATACAACGACAAAATTTATGTTCTGGGAGGCAAAAAAATTTCAGTAAATGGAGTATTTGAATATCTGGATGATAAAATTGAAGTGTATGATATAAGCAAAAACACCATTATCGTTGACAATACTAATCCTCATCAGGCTTCCGAATTTGCTTCGTTTACCCATAAAAGCACCATAATTATTATGGGGGGCTCTATAAAAATGAAAGAAAGTGGATCAAAAGAATACTCTAATAAAGTTCATTCCTATGATATAAATTCTGGCTATTGGTATGAATTAGCAAATATGCCCACAGCTAAAGAAACCAACGGAATCCTGATTAAAGACAAAATATATCTGATTGGAGGTTTTAACACAAAACCCTTGTCAGCGGTGGAAAGTTTTGATTTACTCACCGAAAAATGGAAAACGGAAGGCGAGTTGTTTTTTGGAGTAAGAAATCCTGCAATTACTCAAAACGATGGAATAATATACTTTTTTGAAAACGAAAAAATATACACCTACAATACAATCACAAAACAACTAAAGGAATACTTAATCAATTTACCTATGAAAGCCTCCAAGCTTTATTTTTCGGAAAACAAATTGTATTTACTTGGCGGCTACATTGAAAACTATTATTCTAAATATCCTTCGCCTAATCTTTTCAGCATTGACATCAATGAATTTGAAAATACAAAACCAAACAGGTCGAAATTTTTATAAATTCTTAATTTACGAATAAAAAACCCACCTTATTTGACATAAGGTCACTCCATTTTATTTTCATGTCCCGTCCTGAAATAGCGATACACAAAACAGATCGTTATGGAAGAAAACATTAATTATGTAAAGTGTACTCAAAAGGACTAGACATCATTCAAATCACGTATGAACAACATCACTCCACTTTTCAGCAAGTTTAGTGAGGTTAGCTCGCATTAAATCATCAGGAGTCATCGCTATTCTAAACTCGCAATTGGCTTCAAAATTTAAAAGCCAAGGTTTAGTATAGATAGAATTGCAGATGCATCAGGAACTTCAACTACCATAATAGCGCCTCGATGACCGTCTTGTTCGGAAAAATAAACACTCTCTGGTTTGATACCATCAATCACTCGACTGATTATTTCGCCAGCTGTTACTATTATTATCAACATTTTAACTTCAATTAACATGGTCTTAAAAAATAAATATTGTTCTTCGAAGAAAACCCATAAAACGAAAAAACTCCCAAGTTTCCTTGAGAGTTTTAGAAATATATTATTGAAATGCTTACGCTTTTCCAGCAGCAGCAATCAAGTTTAATGCTGAACCAGCAACGAACCAACCAATTTGTCCTTCGTTATAGGTATGGTTTGCCAAGATCATATCTTTGGTTCCATCAGCGTGAACGAATTCTAATGTTAATGGCTTTCCTGGAGCAAAATCAACTAAATCTGTGAAGTTGATCGTGTCATCTTCTTGAATTTTTTCGTAATCAGCTTCATTTGCAAATGTCAATCCTAAAAGACCTTGTTTTTTAAGGTTTGTTTCGTGGATACGCGCAAATGATTTTACCAATACCGCTTTCACACCTAGGAAACGAGGCTCCATAGCAGCATGTTCACGAGAAGATCCTTCTCCGTAGTTATGATCTCCCACCACAATTGAAGGAACACCGGCTGCTTTGTAAGCACGTGCTACAGCAGGAACTGCATCGTAAGTACCAGTCAACTGATTTTTCACTGTATTTGGTTTTTGATTGAATGCATTGATAGCACCAATCAACATATTATTAGAAATATTATCTAAATGTCCACGGAAACGCAACCATGGTCCAGCCATAGAGATGTGATCTGTTGTACATTTTCCGAAAGCTTTGATCAATAATTTAGCACCTGTAATGTTTTTCCCATCCCAAGGTAAGAATGGCGCTAATAATTGTAATCTTTCTGAAGTTTCACTAACCGCGATTTGAACACCTGAACCATCTTCTGCCGGTGCTTGAAAACCCGGGTCTTCAGCATCAAATCCGTTTTTCGGCAATTCGTCGCCTGTTGGCACTTCTAACATCACTTCTTCACCATCTTCGTTTATTAAGGCATCCGTCAACGGATTGAAACTTAAATCTCCGGCAATTGCCAAAGCCGTTACCAATTCCGGTGAACCTACGAAAGCCAAAGTGTTTGGATTTCCATCGGCACGTTTGGAGAAGTTACGGTTGAAAGAGTGAACGATTGTGTTGCGTTCTTCTTTTTCTGCTCCTTCTCTATCCCACATTCCGATACATGGTCCGCACGCATTCGCAAATACCGTCGCACCAATCTTATCGAAAGTATCGATAAAACCGTCACGCTCGATTGTATAACGAACCACCTCAGAACCTGGAGTGATAGTGAATTTTGATTTTAATTTTAATTTTTTGTCGGTGACTTGTTTGGCTATTGAAGCTGCGCGAGCGATGTCTTCGTAAGAAGAGTTCGTACAAGAACCAATCAAACCTACTTCAATTTTCAAAGGCCAGTTGTTTTTGATAGCTTCCTCTTTCATTTTTGAAATTGGAGTCGCTAAATCCGGAGTATAAGGACCGTTCAAATGTGGCTCTAATTCGTCTAAGTTGATTTCAATTACTTGATCAAAATACAATTCTGGATTAGCATAAACTTCCGCATCACCTGTTAAATATGGAGCAATTTTATCAGCTGCATCTGCAACATCAGCTCTATTTGTAGAACGCAAATAACGGCCCATGGAATCATCATAACCAAATGTAGAAGTTGTAGCACCAATTTCGGCACCCATATTACAGATTGTTCCTTTTCCAGTACAAGACATAGAAGTTGCGCCTTCTCCAAAATATTCAACGATAGCTCCTGTTCCACCTTTGACAGTAAGAATTCCTGCTACTTTAAGGATAACGTCTTTTGGAGCTGTCCAACCGGAAAGTTTTCCAGTTAATTTTACTCCAATTAATTTAGGAAATTTTAATTCCCAAGCCATTCCTGACATAACATCAACGGCATCTGCACCACCAACACCAATGGCTACCATTCCTAAACCACCTGCGTTTACAGTATGAGAGTCAGTACCAATCATCATTCCACCTGGAAAAGCATAGTTTTCCAAAACTACTTGGTGAATAATTCCTGCTCCTGGTTTCCAGAAACCAATTCCGTATTTATTAGATACTGAAGAAAGAAATTCAAACACTTCATTACTTTGTGTTTTTGCTCTGGCCAAATCGGTTACTGCATCAACTTTAGCTTGAATCAAGTGATCACAGTGTACTGTTGTAGGAACAGCCACTTTAGATTTACCTGCATGCATGAATTGCAACAATGCCATTTGAGCCGTTGCATCTTGACAAGCAACTCTGTCCGGAGCAAAATCAACATAATCCGCACCTCTTACAAAAGCCTTTGACGGCATTCCATCCCAAAGGTGGTTGTATAAAATTTTCTCTGTTAAAGTAAGTGGCCGACCAACTATCTCACGTGCTTTGTCCACACGAGATGTCATATTTGTGTACACTTTTTTAATCATTTCAATATCAAAAGCCATAAGATTTATATATAATTGTTACTATTTTATTTTAGACATACAAGATACAAAAAAATAGAGTATAAAAAAAGCCTGAGTCATTAGACACAGGCTTTTAAACTATAATTAACTAATTATGTGAATTATTTAACTAATAACTTATGAGAAGGCGCAAACTTAGTCAGATTGATCCCTTCCACTGCTGTTTTATATTCTTCTATTGTTGGCGTTCTACCAAGGATTGTAGATAAAACCACAACTGGTGTAGAGGAAAGTAATGACTCTCCCTTTTTACCCTCAGCATCTTCAACAACTCTTCCTTGGAAAAGACGAGTAGATGTTGCCATCACAGTATCTCCTTTAGCAGCTTTTTCTTGGTTACCCATACAAAGATTACAACCTGGACGTTCTAAGTACAACATGTTTTCGTATGAAGTACGCGCTGCGCCTTTAGGAACATTATCGTCAAATTCGAAACCAGAGTATTTTTGTAAAATTTCCCAGTCACCTTCTGCTTTTAATTCATCAACAATATTATAAGTAGGAGGAGCTACAACTAGCGGCGCTTTGAACTCTACTTTACCTTCTTGCTCATCTATATTTTTAAGCATTTGAGCAAGGATTTTCATATCACCCTTGTGAACCATGCACGATCCAATAAATCCAAGATCTACTTTTTTCACACCGCCATAAAAAGAAAGTGGTCTGATTGTATCGTGAGTATATCGTTTAGAAACATCTGCATTATTCACATCTGGATCAGCAATCATTGGCTCTGCTATTACATCCAAATCAACAACTACTTCAGCGTAATACTTCGCATTTGCATCTGGTCTTAAAGCTGGTTTTTCACCTGAAATAATTTCAGCGATTCTCTTATCAGCAATAGCAATCAATCCTTTCAGCACTTCATTTTTGTTATCCATTCCTTTATCGATCATGATCTGAATTCTACCTTTTGCCATCTCTAATGACTCAATCAAAGTATAATCTTCAGAAATACAGATAGAAGCTTTTGCTTTCATTTCTGCAGTCCAGTCTGTAAACGTAAAGGCTTGATCCGCATTAAGAGTTCCTAAGTGAACCTCAATAATTCTTCCTTGGAATACATTCTCTCCACCAAATGTTTTAAGCATCTGAGATTGTGTAGCATGCACCACATCACGGAAATCCATGTACCCTTTCATATCTCCTTTGAATGTTACCTTTACAGATTCTGGAATTGGCATTGAAGCTTCTCCAGTAGCCAATGCAAGAGCAACTGTTCCTGAGTCTGCACCAAAAGCAACACCTTTAGACATTCTTGTATGAGAGTCACCACCGATGATGATAGCCCATTCGTTTACAGTAATATCGTTAAGTACTTTGTGAATTACATCAGTCATTGCATGATAAACGCCTTTTGGGTCACGAGCTGTGATCAAACCGAAGTCGTTCATGAATTTCATTAATCTTGGAATATTGGCTTTAGATTTATTATCCCAAACTGAAGCAGTATGACAACCCGATTGATAAGCACCATCAACGATTGGCGAAATCACAGTAGCAGCCATAGACTCTAATTCCTGTGAAGTCATCAAACCAGTTGTATCTTGCGAACCAACAATATTTACGGTAACACGAACATCTGAACCAGCGTGTAAAACTTTACCTGGAGTTGAACCAACTGCGTTTTTATTAAATATTTTTTCCACTGCTGTAAGACCCTGTCCTTCAACAGAAACCTCTTTTGACGGAGCGTATACAGGTACAATATCTACACCAAGAGTCTTTGATGCAAATGTTTGCAATTTTTTTCCAAATACAATTGCGTAAGACCCACCCGCTTTTATAAATTCAATTTTCTGAGGCGTAAATGCCTTAGAAATATCAATCAATTCTTTATCTCCGTTATAAAGTTTCTTTTTCTTTGTGTTGATTGTAAGAACAGTACCAGTAGCAACAGAATACACTTCCTCAAGAATAGGGTCACCGCTTTCATTACGAAGAACGTTACCATTTTCATCTGATTTTTTCACCCAGTTTTTAAGATCCAAACCAATACCACCAGTAACATCTACAGTCGTAAGGAAAATTGGAGAAATTCCGTTTGTTCCTGCAACTATTGGAGCAAAGTTTACAAACGGAACATAAGGACTTGCTTGTTTACCAGTCCAAAGAGCTACGTTGTTTACACCTGACATTCTTGAAGAACCAACTCCCATTGTACCTTTTTCAGCAATTAACATTACCGATTTGTCTGGATGTTGTGCTTGTAATGCTTTAATTTCGGCTTGCGCTTCAGGTGTAATCATACATTTACCGTGCAATTCACGATCTGAACGTGAGTGTGCCTGGTTTCCTGGAGAAAGTAAGTCGGTTGAAATATCTCCTTCACCAGCAATAAAAGTAATTACTTTAATTTCCTCTGCTATTTCTGGTAATTTAGTAAAGAACTCAGCCTTAGCATAGCTCTCTAAAATTTCTTTTGCTATTTCATTACCGCTTTTTAATGCATTAACTAAACGATCTGTATCTGCCTCATAAAGATATACTTGTGTTTTAAGAACTTTTGCTGCTTCTTTTGCAATTGCAACATCATTTCCTAATGCCAAATCAAGAAGTACTTCAATCGAAGAACCCCCTTTCATGTGAGATAATAATTCTAAGGCAAAAGCAGGTGTAATTTCAGCAACTACTGATTGGCCTAGAACGATTTCTTTTAAAAATTTAGCTTTTACATTAGCCGCAGGAGTAGTTCCAGGCACAACATTATAAATAAAGAAGTTAAGAGAATCTGCTCTATACTCGTTATTTAAATCTTTAATTTGCGCAATGATTTCGCTTAATAATTCAGCGCCATCAATTGGTTTAGGGTGAAGCCCTTGGCCTTTTCGTTCTTCAATCTCTTGAATGTAATCCTTATAAATATTCATAATAAAAGTCTTTTCTTGGTATTTTTATTTTTTCTACGCAAATTTAGGAATTAAAGCCGAGAATTAAAAAAAATATAATAGATGTAGCTTTTTCAAAAATTATTATTACAAAATAAAGAGTTTCACTGCTTTTTATTGTCAAAAATTCAATTTTAAATTAAAATAATGAATTATCAATAATTTAAAATCTTTTCTTTGAGAAAGTTGAAATTTAATGTCACTTAGGGAGTGAGATTTTACACTACTTTGAGCTAAGAACCTTTCTAAATTATCATTTACAACGTTGTAGTTGTATTTATAAAGACTCTTTTTGGTCAAACCAACATATTAGTAAAAACAAGAAAGCCAAACAGATTTTAGAAATCTGTTTGGCTTTCTTCCCAATATAAAAAAATTATTACATTAGCTTCTGAATAATAGTTTCTTCACTAATACCTTCGGCATCGGCTTTGTAGTTCTTAATAATTCGATGACGCAAAATCCCGGTTGCCACAGCTTTTACATCTTCAATATCTGGAGAAAATTTTCCATTAAAAGCCGCATTGGCTTTCGCAGCCAAAATCAAATTCTGCGATGCTCTTGGTCCTGCTCCCCAATCCAGATAATTCTTAACAAACTCATTCGATAATGGATTATCAGGACGTGTTTTACTAACCAATGTCACTGCATATTCAATTACATTATCCGCTACAGGAATTCTGCGAATCAAATGTTGAAAATCAATAATTTCTTGAGCAGTAAACAATGGATTAATACTACTTTTAGCATCCGATGTTGTTCGTTTCACCACTTGAACTTCCTCTTCAAAAGAAGGATATTCTAATTTTATAGCGAACATAAATCGGTCTAATTGAGCTTCAGGCAAAGGATATGTTCCTTCCTGTTCAATTGGATTTTGTGTCGCCAAAACAAAATAAGGCAAGTCTAATTTATAATTTTCTCCTGCTATAGTAACAGAACGTTCCTGCATGGCTTCCAATAATGCAGCTTGCGTTTTTGGTGGAGTTCGATTTATTTCATCTGCCAAAACAATATTCGAAAAAATAGGTCCTTTTATAAATTTAAATTGACGGTTTTCATCCAATATTTCACTTCCAAGGATATCAGAAGGCATTAAATCTGGCGTGAACTGAATTCTTTTGAAATCAAGACCTAATGCCTGTGCCAGTGTATTCACCATCAAAGTCTTGGCTAATCCGGGAACACCTACCAACAAGGCATGACCACCGGAAAAAATACAAAGCAAAATTTGGTCTACCACAGCATCCTGACCTACAATAATTTTTGCGATTTCTTTTTTTAGCTCATTCCTTTTTTGAACCAAGTTATGTATTGCTGCTACGTCTGACATTTATAAAAGTATTTAAAATTAAAAAGAGTTAGCATTATGAAATCATAAAACTAACTCTTTTTATTTATTTAACGAAAAAATTTTTATTTCTATTCAATCCCAAAGAGTAGTGAAAATTCTATTTTTTAAGCCAATTGTTGGTAAAACTACAATCTCTATATTCTCCAATAATTTTGATGTACGTTTCTTTTATCTTCTCATCAAACCATTTTCCAATAGTAGTAATTTGTTTGTCTTTCAATGCCAAATCTTTGATTTTAATATAATCCTTTGCATAATCTGCAGTGTGCTCATCAATTCTATTGGTCACCGTAATTAATTTGAATTTCTTCTTCCCTTCTTCTCCTTGATCTAATATTGGAGCTGAAATTTCATTTTCTTTCAAATTAGATACTTGACTGTAAAAAGCAGGATCCATTTTTGTCAATTCAAAACGTGTATCTTGTGTTTTTGGATTAATTAAAGCACCACCATTTGCTCTAGTTTCTTTCTCATCAGATAACGTTCTTGCAGCTTCCTCAAAAGTAATTTCCTTGTCTTCGATTCTTTTTTTAATCAAAGTAATTTTTTCTTTCGCTTCATTCAGAGCCGATTCAGTAACGGTTGGCGACAATAAAATGTGACGTAATTCTACTTCTTGTCCTTTTATCTTTTCTACATAAATAATGTGATACCCAAAATCTGTTTCAAATGGAGCAGAAATCTCACCTTCAGCTAAACTAAAGGCAACATCTTTGAATTCTTTGACAAACGGTGTTTTTCGATTCATTTTATAAAATCCACCATTTGATCTTGACCCCGGATCTTGCGAATATAAAACTGCTTTAGTAGAAAAACTTGAACCTTCTTCTATTTCTTTTTTGAACCCATTTAATTTATCAATGACTTTTTGCTTATCCTCAGCTGAAACTTTAGGTGTAATTATAATTTGGGACACTTCCAATTCTGCACCAAAAAAAGGAAGATCTGAAGTAGGTATTTTTTTGAAAAAATTACGAACTTCTTCAGGAGTAATTTCTACAGCATCGACAATTTTCTTTTGCATTTCAGATGTTAACTTCCCTTCTTTTAAAATATCAGAGAAATAAGTTCTAAATTCTTCCTCAGAATCTTTCTTGTAGTATTGCACTACTTTTTCCAAAGACCCAATTTGTTCTACCATATAGTTCAATCGATCTTCCATCATGCCTTTTATTTCGGCATCCGTCACTACGATACTATCTTGAATGGCTTGATGCGCATATAATTTATCTTCCAATAACTTCCCTAACATCTGGCATCTTGTAATATCTTTTACAGAACCTCCTTGAGTTGCAATTTCAAGATACGACTTATCAATATCAGAATCTAGGATAATATAATCTCCTACAGTAGCAATTACACCATCAATTTTTTGTTTCCCATTTGATTGGATTTTTTTTACAGGAACAATAACGGTATCCTTAATAATTTCTTGCGCACTTGTTATAACACTTGAAAAAAGCAAAAGAAAAAAAGTAAGTGCAATTTTATTAATGGATTTCATTTGTAATTTTTTTATTGGCATTTTTATAATTTATGTTTATTGTAAAGTATCGATTTTTCTGTGTTTAAAGCTATTCTTCAAAGACAGTAATAATTTTGGCAAATATACATTTTAAGAATAAAGAATCGAACTGAATTTACAATACAATTTCTTACCATTCTTAAAATTTAAAACGAACAAAAATAACAATTCAATTACATAATACAAGTTTCCTACCTACTATTAACAAAAATTTATTAACGGGTTTATTTATTCTCTTTTTCAGCACCTAAAACATATGAAAACTGGATTTTAGAAATTAAAAAACTGAAATTATAATTCTATATTTCTCCAATATGAGTGAATAAATTCACTTCTTTTTTGTTTTTTTCTACTCTCAACGACAACTTTTTCCTTTCAGGCACTATTTTAGTTTTTACACAAAGTGTTGTAATTCTTTATATGCTTATCTCTCAAAAAAGAAAAACACGACCTTTAAAACTCTCATTTTAAGAGTAATGATTTAAAAGTTGTTAACACTACAACGTTTTCGAAAAGAATAAAAAAAATCCTCATATTCATCGTGTAGGAATTTGTATAAATTAGCTAAAAAAGTGCTTTTTTATCAAAATATTAAACATAAAAATAAATTTATACTAATTATTTAATTTATTTTTTTGATTTCAACAAAACGAGATTTTATTTCAAATCTTAAAAACCACTAAATAAAAAATAAATTTCTAGGAATCATAATGCTTTCTATTGTTACTCCAAAATCTATTACTTAACCTAATTTATTCATTTATGAAAAAACAAAATTTTAAAGCGTATCTGCTATCAGTCTTATTAGTTGGTATGTATTCGTGTAATTCGAATGACAATCTGACAACCGATTCAGCTGCTGAAGCATCACAATTCAAAGTAATCAATGTTACACATCACGACGGACAACCATTCAGCACGGGAAAATCAACTAATTCAACAACCGGAAGATATGTTGCAAATCCTGGCGGTGGTGTTATGATGCAGGCTTTCTATTGGGATGTTCCTGCTGGCGGAAACTGGTGGAATACTGTTAACGCCAAAATAACTGCTTGGTCAAATGCTGGTATTGGTTCCATTTGGCTTCCTCCAGTTTCAAAAGCACAAAACGGACCATTTTCTATGGGGTATGATCCTACAGATTATTTTGATTTTGGAAATTACAATCAAAATGGTACTGTAGAAACAAGATTTGGTTCCCGCACAGAATTAGAGAGCTTAATCACCAAAGTACATACAGAAAACATGCAGGTTTATGCTGATATGGTGCTTAACCACAACAGCGGCGGACAATTAGAAAGCAATCCTTTTACAGGAACACAAACGTACACTAATTTTACCAGTGTCGCTTCTGGGAAATTCAAGAGGACCAGCGCTGATTTTTATAAAAATTCTTATGGAAATAATGATGAAGGCGCTTTCGGAGGATTTCCTGACTTAGCTCACGTGGTACCAAATGTGCAAGATTGGCTTTGGAAAAGAGCAGACGGAGTAGGTAAATATTATAAAAACACGATGAAATTTGATGGCTGGAGATTTGATTACGTGAAAGGCTTCGGTCCTTGGGTTGTCAAAGACTGGAATGCAAACGTAGGTGGTTTTTCTGTTGGGGAATACTGGGATGCAAACGTAAATACATTAGAATGGTGGGCTAATAATGCTAATAGTTCTGTTTTTGATTTTGCCTGTTACTACAAAATGAATGATGCCTTCGATGGAAACAATCTTAATATTCTTAATGATGACATGATGTGGAAAAGAAACCCATACAAAGCAGTTACTTTCGTCTCCAATCATGACACCGATGAAATTTGGAAAAAAGAGTTAGCGTACGCATATATTTTAACTCACGAGGGATATCCAACTATTTTTTACAGAGATTATGAAGAGTGGTTGAATAAAACAAAACTGAATAATCTTATTTGGATTCACAACAATAAAGGAACAGGAACTACTTCTATTTTATATACTGATACTGATGAATATATCGCTCGCAGAAACGGCTACAACGGAAATCCTGGTTTAGTGGTTTACATTAATAATTCATCCACTTGGCAAGAAAGATGGATTCAGACAAATTGGGTTAATGCTCAAATTAAAGATTTCACAGGAAATTCTACTTGGTTGCCAACGACTCAAGCTGACAAATGGGTAAAAATTCAATGTCCGCCAAATGGATATTCTGTTTGGTCAATCAACATGTAACATCTAAATATCATAAAGGCTGTCTGAAAAGATAGCCTTATTTTTTTTCTGCTATTAATCTTCACAATTCTAATATTGAATTAAAATCGCATGAATTGCAACTTCAAAACCCACCTACTCTATTTAGAGTATACAATTTTTTTAATTGGCATTTATAAATAGTACTTTTGCAGACTATTTATACAAATATGGGCTTTTTAGAAGAAATACAACGCAGAAGAACTTTCGGGATTATCTCACATCCTGATGCCGGAAAAACAACACTTACTGAGAAACTCCTCCTTTTTGGTGGTGCGATTCAAGAAGCAGGTGCCGTAAAAAATAATAAAATTAAGAAAGGTGCTACCAGTGACTTTATGGAAATTGAACGCCAAAGAGGGATTTCGGTTTCTACTTCGGTTTTAGCATTCAATTACAAAGACAAAAAAATAAACATTCTTGATACTCCGGGACATAAGGATTTTGCCGAGGACACTTTTAGAACTTTAACTGCTGTTGACAGCGTTATCGTTGTAATTGACGTTGCCAAAGGTGTTGAGGAACAAACAGAGAAATTAGTTGCTGTTTGTAGAATGCGAAAAATTCCAATTATCGTATTCATCAATAAATTAGACCGAGAAGGAAAAGATGCTTTTGACTTGATGGATGAAGTGGAACAAAAACTGGGTTTAACCGTTACACCATTAAGCTTCCCGATAGGAATGGGTTATGACTTTCAAGGAATTTATAATCTATGGGAACAAAATATCAACTTATTTAGTGGAGACAATCGTAAAAACATTGAAGAAACAATTGCTTTCTCCGATGTTCAAAATCCAGAATTAGAGAAAATAATCGGTCAAAAACCCGCTGATAGATTACGTGAAGAACTAGAGCTGATAGATGAAGTATATCCTAAATTTGACCGTCAGGACTATTTGGACGGAAAACTGCAGCCTGTATTTTTTGGTTCGGCATTGAATAATTTTGGAGTTAGAGAATTATTGGATTGTTTTGTTCAAATTGCTCCATCGCCAAGACCAAAAGATTCAGAAACACGATTAGTAGATCCAAAAGAAGAGAAAATGACTGGATTTGTTTTTAAAATCCATGCCAATATGGATCCAAAACACAGAGACCGTCTGGCCTTTATAAAAATTGTTTCTGGAACTTTTGAAAGAAACAAACCCTATTATCACGTTCGCCAAAAGAAGAACTTAAAATTCTCCAGTCCAAATGCTTTCTTTGCAGAAAAGAAAGAAATTGTAGATATCTCGTATCCTGGAGATATTGTTGGCTTGCACGACACTGGAAATTTCAAAATTGGAGATACGTTAACCGAAGGAGAAATCATGAGTTTCAAAGGAATTCCGAGTTTCTCTCCAGAGCATTTTCGATACATTAACAATGCCGATCCAATGAAAGCCAAACAATTGGACAAAGGAATTGATCAGTTAATGGATGAAGGTGTAGCGCAGCTATTTACTTTGGAAATGAATAACCGAAAAATTATTGGAACAGTTGGAGCACTTCAATACGAGGTTATCCAATATCGTTTAGAACATGAATACGGTGCAAAATGTACGTATGAAAATTTTCCGGTTCACAAGGCATGCTGGGTAAAACCAAACGACCCAAAAAGCGAAGAGTTTAAAGAATTTAGAAGAATCAAACAAAAATTCTTGGCTCATGACAAGTATGGACAATTAGTATTCTTAGCTGATTCTGATTTTACAATACAGATGACACAAAATAAATATCCAAATGTTAAGTTATTCTTTACTTCTGAATTTGAGTAAATTTCTGTTTGGAGAAAATTTTTTTTTTTGAAAATCAATTTTAACACACCCGCATAAAAAAACGCTAACTCTGAGAGTTAGCGTTTTTTTTTATAACTTAAAATTAGTTTAAGACTATGCAAGCATACTATCTAAATTTACTGCTTTTTTCAAAAATGATTTTATTAGTAAACGATTAGGAGCTACGCCCGAAGTAATAATTTGTTTTTTTGTATTTGTTCCTTCTTTAGAAATTGTGCTATTAGGATCTTGTTTTGAACCCATAAACCACAACACAAAATTCATATTATTAGAAGAAGAACTTATTGAAGCATTTTCTGTTTTTTTATTAGCATTAATTTCTATAGAATTCACATCAACCACATTTTTAGTAGACTGAGCAGAAACAGAAACAGTTGATAATAAAATAAAAACAAACAAAATAACAAGGTTAAATAACGCTTTATTGTTTGCTTTCAAAGAAAAGTATTTCATAGTAATTTGCTTTTTTACAGAGGATAAAAGTCACTCCTTTATTTCGAGAGCGAAAGTATATCTTTTGTTTTCTTGTAAAAAATATTTCCGATGAAGTGCTGTAATAATCGTTTAAAGCACAAATTTGCTGTTTGTAGCGAAGATTTAACGATGAGTTAATATTCTTCTACAGAATAAATATACAAACTCAAAGCTATGAGAAACTATTAGAGTTCAAACAATGATAAGTACAGCCTAAAAAAATATAGGACCGTAATTGATTAATACTTATTAGCAAATATTGAACTTACAGAATTTAAAAACTCCCCTTTAATTTGTAGCAACATGAAAGATTATTCAGTATGACTTACTCTATTCTATTCTAAAAAATAAAGAGAACTACAGTTGTTGGTTTCATTTAAGAATTGGTTATAAATAAAAAAGGCTCCATTTCTGGAGCCTTTTTAGAATATTATGCTTGTCCCGCAGGACCAAAATTAAGCGGAATTGGTGCTTGTTCAGTGTCTTTTATTTCGCCGTGAGCGACTTCAAAACGGTGAATATTTTCTCCAATAGCTTTCAACAATCTTTTAGCATGTTGTGGTGTCAAGACAATTCTTGATTTCACCTTAGCTTTAGGAATACCTGGCATGATACTTACAAAATCTAAAACAAACTCTGATGAAGAGTGATTTATTATTGCCAAATTGGAATAAATTCCTTCAGCAATTTTTTCGTCTAACTCAATATTAATCTGCTCTTGTTGTTGATTAGAATTACTCATCTTAATAAATATATTCTTCTTTGTTAGCCATCATATCATTGTAATCTTCTTTCGAACCTACAATCGTATTATCATATTCTCTCATACCTGTTCCGGCAGGGATTCTATGTCCTACAATTACATTTTCTTTCAATCCTTCTAAGTAATCGATTTTACCTGCAACAGCAGCTTCGTTCAATACTTTAGTAGTTTCTTGGAAAGATGCAGCAGAAATAAACGATTTAGTTTGCAACGATGCTCTTGTAATACCTTGTAAAACTGGTGTTGCTGTTGCAGTAACAACATCACGAGCTACCACAAGATTTTTATCCGTACGTTTCAATAAAGAGTTTTCATCACGCAACTCACGAGGCGTAATAATTTGACCTTCTTTTAATGCACTAGAATCTCCAGCATCTTCAACCACTTTCATACCGTATAATTTATCATTTTGAACGATAAAATCTTTAGTGTGAATCAATTGATCTTCTAAGAATAAAGTATCACCTGGATCTTGTACTCTTACTTTACGCATCATTTGACGTATTACTACTTCAAAGTGTTTGTCGTTGATTTTTACCCCTTGCAAACGGTATACTTCTTGAATTTCATTAACCAAATACTGTTGAACAGCTGCTGGTCCTTGGATTCTTAATATATCATCCGGAGTAATTGCTCCATCAGATAAAGGCACCCCTGCTCTTACGAAGTCATTTTCTTGAACTAGAATTTGGCTTGATAATTTAACCAAGTATTTTCTAATATCACCGAACTTAGATTCGATAACAACCTCACGGTTTCCTCTTTTGATTTTTCCAAAAGAAACAACACCATCAATTTCAGAAACAACTGCTGGGTTTGAAGGATTACGAGCTTCTAATAACTCTGTAATTCTAGGTAAACCTCCTGTAATATCTCCTGATTTAGAAGAACGACGTGGGATTTTTACCAATACCTTACCTGCTTTAATTTTTTCACCATTTTCAACCATCAAGTGGGCTCCAACTGGTAAGTTATAAGAACGAATCAATTCATTGTCTTTACCGTAAACCAATAAAGTTGGAATTAATTTTTTAGCTCTAGATTCAGAAATTACTTTTTCTTGGAAACCAGTTTGCTCATCAATTTCAACCATGAATGATTGACCTTGCTCTAATTCTTCGTAAGCAATTTTACCGGTAAATTCAGAAACGATAACTCCATTATATGGATCCCATTTACAAATCACATCTCCTTTAGCAACAGATTGACCGTCTTTAACGAAAATACTTGAACCGTAAGGGATATTATTTGTACTTAATAAGATACCTGTTCTTTCATCAATTAATTTCAATTCAGTAGAACGAGATACAACAATATCAACTGCATTACCTTCGCTATCTTCACCTTTAACAGTTTTTAAATCTTCAATTTCAAGTTTACCATTAAATTTGGTAATGATACTTGATTCTTCAGAAATACCACCCGCAACCCCACCAACGTGGAATGTACGTAATGTTAATTGTGTACCAGGTTCTCCAATAGATTGTGCTGCAATAACACCAACTGCTTCACCTCTTTGTGTCATCTTACCAGTAGCTAAATTTCTACCGTAACATTTTGCACAAATACCTTTCAACGCCTCACAAGTTAATGGTGAACGCACTTCAACTTTCTCGATTGGAGAAGCGTCAATTGCTTTCATTATAGCTTCTGTGATTTGTTGTCCAGATTGAATTAAAACTTCATTGTTCAAAGGATTAATAAGGTCTTGTAAAACAACACGTCCTAAAATTCTTTCTCCTAATGATTCAACAATTTCTTCATTTTTCTTCAATGCTGAAACTTCAACACCTCTAAGAGTACCACAATCTTCGATATTAACGATAACATCTTGAGATACATCATGTAGTCTTCTTGTTAAATATCCTGCATCGGCAGTTTTCAATGCCGTATCCGCAAGACCTTTACGCGCACCGTGAGTAGAAATAAAGTACTCAAGGATAGAAAGACCTTCTTTAAAGTTAGAAAGAATCGGATTTTCAATAATTTCACCACCACCAGCAGTAGATTTTTTTGGCTTAGCCATCAAACCACGCATACCGGTTAACTGACGAATTTGCTCTTTGGAACCCCTTGCTCCAGAATCAAGCATCATATACACTGAGTTGAAACCTTGTTGGTCTTCTCTAATGTTTTTCATTGCTAACTCTGTCAATTGAGCATTTGCTGAAGTCCATACATCAATAACTTGGTTGTAACGTTCGTTATTTGTGATAAGACCCATGTTATAATTAGCAGAAATACCTTGAACTTGTTCTCTGGCGTCTGCAATTAATTTAGGTTTTTGATCTGGAATTCTAATATCACCTAAAGAGAATGACAATCCACCTTTGAAGGCAAATTTGTACCCCATGTCTTTCATGTTATCCAAGAAAGCAGCTGTTGTAGGTACATCAGTAGAACTTAAAACGTGCCCAATAATGTCTCTAAGATTTTTCTTAGTCAATACATCATTGATATATCCAGCTGCTTCCGGTACTACTTCATTAAATAATACACGACCAGCAGTTGTTTGAATAATTTTAAAAACTAATTCTCCAGCTTCATTAAAATCTTTAGCTCTAATTCGAACACGAGCATTCAATTCTACTCTACCTTCATTTAAAGCAATATTTACTTCTTCAGCAGAATAGAAAGTAATTCCTTCACCTAAAATTTTAAGTTCGGGAGTAGATAAACGTTCTTTGGTCATATAGTATAGACCCAAAACCATATCCTGAGAAGGTACTGTAATCGGAGCTCCATTTGCAGGATTCAGAATATTGTGAGAACCCAACATTAAAAGTTGCGCTTCCAAAATAGCTTCTGGTCCTAAAGGCAAGTGAACGGCCATTTGATCCCCATCAAAATCCGCATTAAATGCAGTACAAACTAAAGGGTGCAATTGGATTGCTTTTCCTTCAATTAATTTTGGTTGGAATGCTTGAATACCTAATCTGTGCAAAGTAGGAGCACGATTCAGTAATATTGGGTGACCTTTGATTACATTTTCAAGGATATCCCAAACTACAGGCTCTTTCTTATCAATTATTTTTTTAGCTGATTTTACCGTTTTAACAATTCCTCTTTCTATCAATTTACGGATAACGAAAGGTTTGTACAATTCTGCTGCCATATCTTTTGGGATACCGCACTCAGACAATTTCAATTCAGGTCCAACAACAATTACCGAACGAGCAGAATAATCCACACGTTTTCCAAGTAAGTTTTGACGGAAACGTCCTTGCTTACCTTTAAGGGAATCAGATAATGATTTTAATGGTCTGTTTGATTCTGTTTTTACTGCAGATGCTTTACGCGTATTATCGAAAAGTGAATCTACAGATTCTTGTAACATACGTTTTTCGTTTCTTAAGATAACTTCAGGAGCTTTAATCTCCATTAATCTTTTCAAACGGTTATTACGGATGATTACACGACGGTATAAATCATTTAAATCTGAAGTAGCAAAACGACCTCCATCAAGTGGCACAAGCGGACGCAATTCTGGTGGAATAACTGGTACCACTTTCATGATCATCCATTCTGGACGATTCTCACGGTTCAAGTTAGACTCACGGAAAGATTCTACAACTTGTAATCTTTTTAATGCTTCCGTTTTACGTTGTTTAGACGTTTCATTGTTAGCATTATGTCTCAATTGGTAAGACAACTGATCTAAATCAATTCTTGCCAATAAATCCATAATACATTCTGCTCCCATTTTGGCAACAAATTTATTAGGATCAAAATCATCAAGATACTGATTGTCAGCAGGAAGTGTATCTAAAATATTTAAATATTCTTCTTCTGTCAAAAAGTCTAATCTTTGTAATGATTCCCCTTCTGCATTTTTAGCAATACCAGCTTGGATTACTACGTATCTTTCGTAGTAGATAATCATATCTAATTTCTTAGATGGAAGACCAAGGATATAACCAATTTTGTTTGGAAGAGAACGGAAATACCAGATATGAGCAATCGGCACAACAAGATTGATGTGACCTACTCTGTCTCTACGTACTTTTTTCTCTGTTACTTCTACACCACAACGGTCACAGATGATCCCTTTGTAACGTATTCTTTTATACTTACCACAAGCACATTCAAAATCTTTTACTGGTCCGAAAATACGTTCACAGAAAAGACCATCACGCTCAGGTTTGTGCGTTCTGTAGTTGATAGTTTCAGGTTTCAATACCTCACCTCTTGATTCTTTCAAAATAGATTCAGGAGAAGCAAGTCCTATTGAGATTTTATTAAACCTTTTTACAGGGTTTTTATCTTTATTGTTATTATTTCTATTATTCATCATAGTTTTTACTATTGATTTATTTGCAATTAAAAATTGATTGTAGATTTATGACTTTCTTAAATCATTAAACTATTACCTCGAATTACTTCTCTAAACTTCAAATAAAATTTTTAAAGTGCTATTTACAAAACCTATCAGGTCTTAGTAAAAAATCGGAACGGTTTACGGGTATAAATCCTAAAAACTTTTATAAATGAATAATCAGCCCCAATAAAAATTGGGACTGATTACTTCAACTATTATTTATTCTTCTAAACGAATGTCAAGTCCAAGACCTTTCAATTCATGCATTAATACATTGAATGATTCCGGTAATCCTGGTTCTGGCATAGATTCACCCTTAACGATTGCTTCGTAAGTTTTTGCTCTACCGATAACATCATCAGACTTCACAGTCAAGATTTCTCTAAGCGTACTTGATGCTCCATAAGCTTCAAGTGCCCAAACCTCCATCTCTCCAAAACGTTGACCTCCAAATTGAGCTTTACCTCCAAGTGGTTGTTGTGTAATCAACGAGTATGGACCTATAGAACGTGCGTGCATTTTATCGTCAACCATGTGTCCAAGTTTCAACATATAGATTACTCCAACTGTTGCAGCTTGATGGAAACGCTCTCCTGTACCACCATCATATAAATGTGTATGTCCGAAACGTGGTACTCCAGCTTCATCAGTCAATGCATTGATTTGATCAAGAGATGCTCCGTCAAAAATTGGAGTAGCAAATTTTCTACCCAGGTTTTGTCCAGCCCAACCAAGAACAGTTTCATAAATTTGACCAATGTTCATACGTGAAGGTACCCCTAATGGATTCAATACGATATCAACTGGCGTTCCATCTTCAAGGAAAGGCATATCTTCATGACGAACGATACGAGCAACGATACCTTTGTTACCGTGACGTCCAGCCATTTTATCCCCAACTTTCAGCTTACGTTTTTTGGCAATATATACTTTAGCTAATTTCAAGATTCCTGCTGGCAATTCATCTCCAACAGTAATAGTGAATTTCTCTCTACGCAATGCACCTTGTAAATCGTTCAATTTAATTTTATAGTTATGAATTAAATCATTAACCATTTTATTAGTTGCATCATCAGCAACCCATTGACCTTTACTTAAGTGAGCAAAATCTTCAACAGCATAAAGCATTTTTTGAGTGTATTTTTTACCTTTTGGTAAAACTTCCTCACCCAAATCATTCATTACACCTTGAGATGTTTTTCCGTTCACGATCAGGAAAAGTTTTTCAACTAATTTGTCTTTTAATTCAACAAATTTAACTTCAAACTCCATTTCAAGTGCTCCTAAAGCATCTTTATCCTGAGTACGTTTACGTTTATCTTTTACTGCTCTTGCGAACAATTTTTTGTCTAAAACAACACCATGTAAAGAAGGAGACGCTTTTAATGAAGCATCTTTTACATCACCAGCTTTGTCTCCAAAGATTGCACGAAGCAATTTCTCTTCCGGAGTAGGATCTGATTCTCCTTTTGGAGTAATTTTTCCGATAAGAATGTCACCAGGTTTAACCTCGGCTCCAATTCTAATCATACCATTTTCATCTAAATCTTTAGTAGCTTCTTCAGAAACATTCGGTATATCGTTCGTTAATTCTTCGTTACCTAATTTAGTATCTCTAACTTCAAGTGAATAATCATCAACGTGAATAGAAGTAAAAATATCGTCACGAACTACTTTTTCAGAAATTACAATCGCATCCTCGAAGTTGTACCCTTTCCATGGCATAAATGCAACTTTTAGGTTACGACCTAAAGCTAATTCACCATTTTGAGTCGCATATCCTTCAGATAATACTTGTCCAGGAACCACTCTATCCCCTTTTCTTACGATAGGTTTAAGGTTGATACTTGTACCTTGATTGGTTTTTCTAAATTTAATTAGATTGTATGTTTTTTCATCAGGCTCAAAACTTACCATTCTTTCTTCTTCAGAACGATCGTATTTGATAGTGATGATATTTGCATCTACATATTCTATAACTCCATCTCCTTCAGCATTAATCAATACTCTAGAATCAGAAGCAACTTGACGCTCTAAACCAGTTCCAACAATTGGAGCTTCAGGACGAATTAATGGTACGGCCTGACGCATCATGTTAGATCCCATCAAGGCTCTATTCGCATCATCATGTTCCAAGAAAGGAATCAAAGAAGCTGAAATAGAAGCAATTTGATTTGGAGCAACATCCGTATAATCAACTTTTGTTGGCTCAATTACAGGGAAATCACCTTCTTGACGCGCAATTACGTCTTCGGCAGTAATTTTTCCGGTTGCATCCATTTGAATGTTTGCCTGAGCAATCATCATTCCTTCTTCTTCTTCTGCGCTTAAGTAAACTGGAGTAGATACTAAATCTACAGTTCCATTAGTTACTTTACGATACGGTGTTTCGATGAAACCCATTCCGTTTACTTTAGCATAAACACCAAGAGATGAAATCAAACCAATGTTTGGTCCCTCAGGAGTTTCAATTGGACATAAGCGTCCGTAATGCGTATAGTGAACGTCACGTACCTCAAAACCTGCTCTTTCTCTCGAAAGTCCACCTGGTCCTAGTGCAGATAATCTTCTTTTGTGCGTAATCTCGGCAAGTGGATTCGTTTGATCCATAAACTGAGACAACTGGTTTGTTCCAAAGAAAGAGTTGATAACAGATGATAATGTTTTAGCATTAATCAAATCTATTGGTGTAAACACCTCGTTATCTCTAACGTTCATTCTCTCACGAATAGTTCTCGCCATACGCGCTAAACCAACACCGAATTGTTGAGACAATTGCTCTCCAACTGTTCTAACACGACGGTTTGATAAGTGATCAATATCATCAATCTCTGCTTTAGAGTTGATCAATTCAATCAAATATTTCACAATAGTTATGATATCTTCTTTGGTCAAGACTTGCTTTTCCATTGGAGTATCTAAACCTAATTTTTTATTTATTCTATAACGGCCTACTTCACCTAAGTTGTAACGTTGATCAGAAAAGAATAATTTATCTATAATACCACGAGCCGTTTCTTCATCAGGCGGTTCAGCATTACGTAATTGTCTGTAGATATGTTCAACAGCCTCTTTTTCAGAGTTTGTTGGATCTTTTTGCAACGTATTATGAATGATAGCATAATCACCTTGATTAGCATCTTCTTTATGTAACAAAATAGATTTAACGTTAGAATCAATGATTTCTTCCACATTATCTTTGTCGATAATCGTATCTCTATCAAGGATTATTTCGTTACGTTCGATAGAAACAACTTCACCAGTGTCTTCATCTACGAAATCTTCATGCCATGTATTCAATACACGAGCAGCTAATTTTCTACCAATATATTTTTTAAGTCCTGTTTTAGAAACTTTAATTTCCTCTGCAAGATCAAAAATCTCAAGAATATCCTTGTCTCTTTCGAATCCAATAGCACGGAATAAAGTAGTTACAGGTAATTTTTTCTTTCTATCAATATAAGCATACATTACGCTGTTTATATCTGTAGAGAATTCTATCCAAGAACCTTTAAAAGGAATTACTCTGGCAGAATACAATTTTGTACCATTTGCATGGAATGATTGACCAAAGAAAACACCAGGAGATCTGTGCAATTGAGAAACAACTACACGCTCAGCACCATTAATAACAAAGGTACCACTCGGCGTCATATAAGGAATTGTACCAAGATAAACATCTTGAACAATAGTTTCAAAATCTTCATGTTCTGGATCTGTACAATATAGTTTTAACCTTGCTTTTAAAGGCACACTATAGGTAAGACCTCTTTCTATACATTCTTGAATTGTATAACGTGGTGGATCTACAAAATAATCAAGGAATTCCAATACAAAGTTATTTCTTGTATCAGTAATTGGGAAATTTTCCATGAAGGTATTGTAAAGCCCTTCGTCACCTCTTTCGTCAGATTTAGTTTCTAATTGAAAAAAATCTTTAAACGATTTAACCTGAACATCTAGAAAATCTGGATAATCAGGAATATTTTTTGTTGAGGCAAAATTCAATCTTTCAGTCTGATTTGTTATCATCAATGGACAAAATTTTGATTAAAAAAGTAATTTTTTTGTACAAATATTGAACTATTTATACTTTTCTTTTACAACCATTACATCTTTAAAAACCAATTTAAGATAACTACTTTCTTATTATCTGTTAATTTTTTTTCCTCGTAATGGGTAAAATGAATTTGTTTTAAAAGACTATTATGTAATTATACAAGGTAGACTTTTGTTATACGAAAAATGGTTTAGGTCATTGGGCGACTAAACCCAAGACCTAAACCTAATTCTTTAAACTGAGTTTAACTATTTAAGCTCAACAACAGCTCCAGCTTCTTCTAAAGATTTTTTAAGCCCTTCAGCTTCTTCTTTAGAAACACCTTCTTTTACATTACTTGGTGCGCTATCAACTACATCTTTAGCTTCTTTCAAACCTAAACCTGTAAGTTCTTTTACTAATTTTACAACTGCTAATTTAGAAGCTCCAGCCTCTTTCAATACAACTGTAAATTCTGTTTGAACATCTTCAGCAGCAGCTTCACCACCACCTGAAACTACTACAGCTGCAGCAGCTGGCTCGATTCCGTACTCATCTTTTAATATTGTTGCTAATTCGTTAACTTCTTTTACTGTTAGGTTAACTAATTGTTCTGCGAATTGTTTCAAATCTGCCATTTTTTCTATCGTTTTAAAATGATTTGTAAAAATATAATTTATTTATTGTGCGCTTTTTTAAATAAAAACTAGAGTAAAACTCTATTTTTATTATGCTTCCACTTCTTCTGTAGCCTCTTCGCTTTTTGCGAATTGGTTTTGAAGAGCAGAAATAACTCTTTGTGCTGGTGACTGCAATAATCCAATAAGTTCGCCGATAAGCTCTTCTTTAGATTTAATAGTTGCTAATGCATCTAATTGATCGTCTCCAATATAAATTTCAGCGTTAATATAAGCTCCCTTTAATACAGGTTTAGCTGATTTTTTTCTGAAATCTTTTATTATCTTACCAGGAGCATTTGCTATGTCAGAAATGAATATAGCACTATTACCAGTCAAAACTGAAGGTAAATCTCCATAATCATTAGCTGAAGCTTCCATTGCTTTTGCAAGCAACGTATTTTTAACTACTTCTAATTTTATACCTGCTTTGTAACAAGCTCTTCTCAAGTTTGAAGTTGTTTCTGCGTTCAGTCCAGAAATATCAGATACATAAACAATGTTTGTACCAGCTAACTGTGCAGTTAAAACTTCAATCGCGATTGATTTTTCTTCTCTAGTCATACTAAAAATTTTTAACTACCAATTATACTGCTTTTGGGTCCAAAGCAATTGCAGGACTCATAGTGCTAGTTAGGTAAATACTTTTGATGTATGTTCCTTTAGCAGCAGTTGGCTTAAGTTTGATTAATGTTTGAATAATTTCGTGTGCATTGTCAACGATTTGTTCGCTTCCAAAAGAAATTTTACCAATTCCTGCATGCACAATACCAGTTTTATCAACTTTAAAGTCAATTTTACCAGCTTTAACCTCTTGAACAGCTTTTGCAACATCCATAGTTACAGTACCTGTTTTAGGGTTTGGCATTAAACCTCTAGGTCCTAAAATACGACCTAATGGACCTAATTTACCCATAACAGAAGGCATAGTGATGATTACATCAACATCTGTCCAACCATCTTTAATTTTTTGCAAATAATCATCAAGACCTACATAGTCTGCACCAGCTGCTAAAGCTTCCGCTTCTTTATCTGGAGTAACCAATGCTAATACTTTAACGTCTTTACCAGTTCCATGAGGTAATGTTACCACACCTCTTACCATTTGATTCGCTTTTCTTGGATCTACACCCAAACGTACTGCGATATCAACAGACTCATCAAATTTTGCAGAAGCAACTAATTTTATTAATGCCGCAGCATCTTTAAGAGAATATAGTTTGTTCTTTTCAATTTTTGAAGCAGCCTCTTTTTGCTTTTTTGTCAATTTTGCCATGTCTTTCTCTTAATTAAAAAGGAGCGTCTCCTGATACAGTTATACCCATAGATCTAGCTGTTCCAGCAACCATACTCATTGCAGACTCCATCGTGAATGCATTTAAGTCTGGCATCTTGTCTTCAGCAATAGCTCTAATTTGTTCCCAAGTAACACTAGCTACTTTTTTACGATTAGGCTCACCAGAACCAGATTTTAGCTTTGCAGCTTCCATTAACTGAACTGCTGCTGGAGGAGTTTTTACAACAAAATCAAATGATTTGTCTTTATACACAGTAATTTGTACTGGGCATATTTTGCCGGGTTTATCTTGAGTTCTAGCATTAAATTGCTTACAGAATTCCATGATGTTTACCCCAGCAGCTCCTAAAGCAGGTCCAACCGGTGGCGACGGGTTCGCAGCACCTCCCTTAACTTGTAGTTTAACTACCTTACTAATTTCTTTAGCCATTTTTTAAAAAATTTAACACTACAATCATTGGAAGCGATTGTAATGGATATTATAGATGTAACAAAAAATTATACTTTTTCAACTTGCATAAAACTCAATTCTAATGGAGTTTTTCTTCCGAAAATCTTAACCATTACTTCCAGTTTACGCTTTTCTTCATTAATTTTTTCAACAGTACCGTTAAATCCATTAAAAGGTCCATCAATAACCTTAATTGTCTCACCGATATTGAAAGGAATTGAACGAGTATCTGTATTTACAGCTAACTCATCAACTTTACCTAACATTCTGTTTACTTCTGAAATTCTCAAAGGAACAGGTTCTCCACCTTTAATTTCACCTAGAAAACCAATAACACTTGTTATAGACTTAATAATATGAGGTATTTCACCAATAAGATTCGCTTCAATCATAACATAACCAGGAAAATAAACTTTGTCTTTGATTATTTTTTTCCCTTCTTTCACAGTAACGACTTTTTCAGTAGGAACTAAAACTTGCGAAACATAATCTCCCATACCTAATCTTGCGATTTCAGTTTCGATATATGCTTTCACTTTGTTTTCTTGTCCGCTTACCGCTCTAACGACATACCACTTTTTAATATTATTATCTGCCATAACAAAAAATTTAAGCTTTTATCCAGTTAAAAAATCCAGCTAAAGCTTTTGCGAAAATTTCATCTACTCCCCAAGTTGCCAAGGCGAATAGTACTGAAAAAACAGCAACAACAATCGTTAGACGTTGTACCTCAGGCCAAGCTGGCCAAGTTACATTTGACTTTAATTCCTCAAATGCTTCTGATATGTAATTTACAACTTTTGTCATTATGATTTATTTTTTTGCACGGGCGGAGGGATTCGAACCCCCATCAACGGTTTTGGAGACCGCTATTCTACCCTTGAACTACGCCCGTATTAAAAGCCAGTAACAATTTAAAATAGTTACCGGCCTTAATCAATTATTTATATAACTAAGCTGTGATTTCAGTTACCTGACCAGCACCTACTGTTCTACCACCTTCACGGATAGCGAAACGCAAACCAACACTTAATGCAATTGCACTAAGCAATACAACACTAATAGTTAAGTTATCCCCAGGCATAACCATCTCTACACCTTCTGGCAAAGTAATGATACCTGTTACGTCAGTTGTACGTACGTAAAACTGTGGACGGTAGTTATTATGAAATGGTGTATGACGACCACCTTCTTCTTTTTTCAAGATATAAACCTCTGCTTTGAAAGTAGCGTGTGGCTTAACTGAACCTGGCTTACAAATAACCATTCCTCTTTTGATGTCTTCTTTTTGAATACCTCTTAAAAGAATACCTACGTTATCTCCAGCTTCTCCTCTATCAAGAATTTTACGGAACATCTCAACTCCAGTAATAGTAGAAGTCAATTTTTCAGCTCCCATACCAATGATTTCAACTGGATCTCCTGTATTAGCAACACCTGTTTCGATACGACCTGTAGCAACAGTTCCACGACCAGTGATTGAGAATACATCTTCAACAGGCATCAAGAAAGGCTTTGCAACGTCTCTTACCGGCTCTTCGATCCAAGCATCAACAGCTTCCATTAATTCAAGAATTTTTGGTACCCAAACTGGATCATTATTCAATCCACCTAAAGCTGAACCTTGAACAACAGGACCATTATCTCCATCATATTCGTAGAAAGATAATAAGTCTCTGATTTCCATCTCAACTAATTCAAGTAATTCCTCATCATCAACCATATCCACTTTATTCATGAATACAACCATTCTAGGAATACCTACTTGGCGACCTAAAAGGATATGCTCACGTGTTTGTGGCATTGGTCCATCAGTAGCAGCTACAACAAGAATAGCACCATCCATTTGAGCAGCTCCTGTAACCATGTTCTTTACGTAATCCGCGTGACCTGGACAGTCAACGTGAGCGTAATGACGATTAGCAGTTTCATACTCTACGTGAGATGTATTAATTGTAATACCTCTTTCTTTTTCTTCTGGAGCATTATCAATTTGATCAAATGATTTTGCTTGACAGTAACCTGCATCAGACAATACTTTTGTAATTGCCGCAGTTAATGTAGTTTTTCCGTGATCCACGTGCCCAATTGTTCCAATGTTTAAGTGGGGCTTGTTACGGTTAAAATTTTCCTTTGCCATTTTACTTAATTTTTAATCTTGTTATATATTAATTTCTATTTCCTACTTACTTGAGCCAATGTCGGGAATTGAACCCGAGACCTCTTCCTTACCAAGGAAGCACTCTACCCCTGAGCTACACCGGCAGAATCCTTGATGTCAGAATTAGATTTGAGATTTCAGATTCAAAAAAAATTTAAAACCTTAATTTCAACATCTACTTTATTCCGTGGGGAGAGCAGGATTCGAACCTGCGAAGTTTACACAGCAGATTTACAGTCTGCCCTCGTTGGCCGCTTGAGTATCTCCCCTACTTTTTCTATTATCAAACCTTTACAGTCTTGAGCCGGCGGAGGGACTCGAACCCACGACCTGCTGATTACAAATCAGCTGCTCTAGCCAACTGAGCTACGCTGGCGAATCAATAAAAAAAGTCCGCTATTTCTAACGGACTGCAAATGTAGAGATTTTATCTCTCAATCAAAACATTTTTTAAAAAAAATTCATATTAAATGTGCGAACTTATTTTTTCTTTCCTTTTTACCAACATTCTCTGTAAGGATTCCGCCGAAAGCTCAACCGCTTCTTCGAAAGTTTTACACTGTTTTTTAACCAAAAAATCATCTCCGGGAACATTTATTTTTACCTCGGCAATTTTATTCTCTTTATCACTTGTCTTTTCAACTTTCAAAAAAACATCCGCTGACACGACTTTGTCATAATACTTTTCCAACTTGTCCAATCTTTCTTGAACAAAATCTACTAGCTTTTTGTCAACAGTAAAGTTAACTGCATGAACACTTACCTTCATAATCATCTTTTTTAATTGTTAAACACTTTATCACTTCCGTCCTCGAGGATGAGCATCTTTATGTATACTTTTGAGTTCTGACAAACTGTTATGAGTATATACTTGTGTAGACGCGAGACTGGAATGCCCTAATAATTCTTTTACTGAATTTAAATCTGCTCCATTATTTAATAGATGTGTCGCAAAAGCATGCCTCAGTATATGAGGACTTTTTTTTACCTTTTCAGACACAGTACTAAAGTAAGAATTTATTAATCGATACACAAAAGAATCATTTAATTTTAACCCTTTTTTTGTGAGAAAAAAATAATCATTATCAACAATATCCAACAATAAAGCTCTTTCATTTAAGTACAATGAAAATTGATCTGTAATTACTGGCAAAACAGGAAGAATACGCTCTTTGTTTCGTTTACCCAGCACCTTAATTGTGTTAGTTGACAAATCAATATTTGTCGTTTTTAGATAAATCAACTCCGCTCTTCGCATTCCTGAAGTATATAGCAAGTCAATTATAAGTTTATTTCTAATCTCTTCAAAACCAATTGCATCTTGCATTTGATTTAAAACAGCCTTAACTTCCTTTTCAGAAAAAGGAATCTGTATTATTTTAGGAGCTTTGAGTGCCTTGTGTTTCAACAGCGGACTAACCTCTATTTGTTTTATTTTTAATAGAAATTTATAAAATGCTTTTAAGGATGCAATTTTTCTATTAACCGAGGCATTTGATATATCATCATCAACAAGAGACACAATCCAAGTTCTAATTTGATTATAATTGACTTGCTCAATATTCTCTTGATCAAAATGAACCGAATTGAATAATTCAAAAGAAGCAATATCATTGCAATACGCAACTACAGTATGCGAAGAATATTTTTTCTCCAACTGTAGATAATCCCGAAATGCATCTTTATTAGTAGCCATAAAAAAACCGTTAGCATCAAAGTTATAAAACTTTAATGACTAACGGTACTTTATTCTAATAGATATTGACTAACTCTCTAAGTTATCTCTCATATTTTGGATATAAGCCGCTTTTTGAATTTTGATTCTATTTGTAACTGAAGGCTTAATAAAAGCAGTACGTGCTCTTAATTGACGTACAGTTCCTGTTTTATCAAATTTTCTTTTGTAGCGTTTTAACGCTCTATCGATATTTTCTCCGTCTTTAATTGGTATAATTAACATAATATAGACACCCCCTTTCTTTAAGTGTGCAAAAGTAAACATTATTTTGAATTACGAGTCATGAATTGCAATTTATTTTGAGTGTACTTGCAAAACATCAGTTCCGTTTAACGATTACGTTTTCATTTGCTACCAAGCTATTCGTTGCAGTCTTTTACATTGCGACGCACCGGAAAAGGATTTCCACTACTATCCTTTATACAAAAAAAGAGTCAAAAACAAAATGACTCTTTTTTTTCTTTATTAAACCTAAAGCATGACGTTAAGAAAAACTTATGCGCTCCAGACAAATCGTATCAAAGCCAAACTACTTTACTGCAGGCTCATAATTTTGATTATCGATGATCATTTTTCCTAAAATCTCTTTAAGAATTTCTGACGTTCCTCCACCTATTGGTCCTAAACGACTATCTCTAAACAAACGCGCTAATGGATATTCCTCCATATAACCGTAACCGCCTAACATTTGTAAACAGCTATAAATCGCATCATCTGCAACTTTTGTAGATTTCAGTTTAGCCATCGTCGCCTCTTTTACAACGTATTCTCCTTTGTCCAAACAAGCGACTGCGGCATAGTTAAACACCTTACAATGTTCTACCTCTGTAGCATGTTCAACAAGTGTATGTCTCAATGCTTGAAACTTACTTATTTTTTTTCCGAACGCTTCTCTATGCGACATGTAATCTATTGTATAATCTATCGCATATTCAGCTCTCGCATGTGCATTTATGGCCATAATTAAACGTTCCAAAGCAAAATGCTGCATGATATAAGGAAATCCTTTCCCCTCTTCACCCATTAAGTTTTCTGCTGGAATCTCTACGTTATCAAAGGCGATTTCAGCTGTATCCGATGCTCTCCAACCTAATTTATCTAGCTTGACAGCCGATATACCTTTTAAACTAGTATCCATCAAAAAGATACTAATCCCTTTATTACCAAGTTCAGGATTAGTTTTTGCTGCAACAATATAATAGTCTGCATAAATACCGTTTGTAATAAATGTTTTAGAACCATTAATAATATATTTGTCTCCTTTTTTCACGGCATTAGTGCGCATCCCCGCAACATCACTACCTCCAAAAGGCTCTGAGATACATAAAGCACCTATTTTCTTTCCAGCGATACTTGGCACTAAGTAGTCTTGCTTTATTCTTTCATCACCCTCTGCATTCAAATGGGTCATCGCTAAATACCCATGAGCCCACATTGCAGCAGCAAAACCTGAAGACTTAATTTTTTGTAATTCTTCGAGAAAAATAACCGTATAAAATAAATCGAGATTTAGACCTCCATAAGCCTCTGGATACGCAATACCAAAGTATCCCATCTCGCCAAATTTCTCCCAAATAAAACGCTCTATTACACCTGTTTTTTCCCACTTTTCAATATGCGGAACAACTTCTTTCTGCAAAAAATCTTTTAAACTTTCTCTAAATGCTTGGTGTTCTTCAGTGAAATAAATTGAATTCATATATTATATATTTTTTTAACAAATAGTATTAATTGAAACATTAATGACACAGTAATGTTTCAGATTTCGTTTTTTTAACGGTTAAGATAATTAGTGAATAAAAAAATAATACATCTATTTTAAAATGCATCACAATACTACTATCAGTAGCTCTAAATTTGACACTTCTAATTAAAGTCCAAATATAAGCCAATTAAATTTGCTTTATCAACAGGAAATCCCTTAATTTTTGTTAAATCCTCAACATTCTTAATATTTCCATTCATACTCCGGTACGTTACTATTTCCTTAGCCAGCGAGTATCTGAAATAATGAAACTTCGAAAGTTCCTTCAATGAAACGTTATTGATTTCTATTTTTTTAAATCGAGGTAAAGCCAAAACTTTGAAATGGGCATTCAAATTTTCGATTACTTCGGGAGATAATCCCCATACCTCCTTCATTTGCTCCATGGAAACAAATCCTCCCAAAAGTTCTTTTTGTTTTAAAATACGACTAGAAATCGCATCTCCAATCCCATATATTTTTACTAAATCCTCTTTCGTAGCCTCATTTATATCAATAAAAACAATTTTTTCTTTTTTGGCGAAAGCCTGATTTTGATACGATGTATATTCTTTAAATTTAGCATTCTGTTTTTTATTATTTACCCAATCGGGAAATTTAAAATAAGGAGCCATGACATTTAGTAAAGAATCTGACACTCTGGTCACATTTTGAAATTCCTTAGCTGAATTCACATATTTGTTCTCTTTTCTAAAAGCCAGCAAACGATCAATTTCCTGAACGGACATTCCTAATTTATATCCTTTATAATCCGATATAAAATTCGGATTGAAAAGATAAATTTTCGGTTTGCTATTTTTAGAATCCATTTTTAGGGAATCCATTTCAGACTGGAGAGAAAGCCATTTTTGTTTTTCAGGATATTCTTTACTCACAGTGCTAAAATCAACAAAAAAATAAACTAGTTGCAAAATGACGATAATTAAAAACAAAAAGAAAATACCTGTACGTTGTTCCTTAGTGAACTTAAAATAAGTTGGAATCGTTTTGAAACTCATGGGATACGTATAGATTTATAAGTTTAAAAAATTATTCTAAAATTAGAAATAAAATCAAGACATATCATTTTCTTTTAAAGAAAAATATTTCAGAGACAAATTAATACTTTTTGTACGTCTATTTAAAATAGTTTTATAAGAAATCAATCTTAAAAATGACAATGAATTATTTTTTACAACTTAAAATTCAATTATTGTTTTTATTTTTTATAAAAAACAATACATTTGGAGCTTAATAACAAACAAAACCATATAACCCATGTCAATTTGGAAAACTAAACCGCTTTCGGTATTGCTAAATGAAGCATCAGAATCTGAAAAAGGATTAAAAAGGACTTTGTCTTCACGTTCATTAGTAGCACTTGGAGTTGGAGCAATTATTGGAGCAGGATTATTCTCGTTAACGGGTATTGCTGCTGCTGAACATGCTGGTCCGGCAGTTACACTTTCATTTATTTTAGCCGCTGTAGGATGTGCTTTTGCAGGACTTTGCTATGCTGAGTTTGCATCCATGATACCAGTAGCAGGAAGCGCTTACACATACTCCTATGCCACAATGGGAGAATTTATGGCTTGGATTATAGGCTGGGATTTAGTTCTTGAATATGCACTAGGAGCCGCTACAGTTGGAGTGAGTTGGTCCCGTTATTTACTTGAATTATTAAACAAATATGGCATTCATCTCCCCCATGATTTAATATGTTCACCCTGGGAAACCTTAAAACTAAGCGATGGAACCATTATAGAAGGCGGTATGATAAACCTTCCTGCTATTTTTATCGTTTCGATGTTGTCTTTATTATTAATAAGAGGAACAAAAGAATCAGCATCTATCAATAACTTCTTGGTTGTAGTAAAAGTAATCGTAGTTATTATGTTCATCGTTTTAGGATGGAGCTTTATTGACACTGCAAATTACACACCATATATCCCTGAAAACACAGGTGTTTTTGGAGAATTTGGATGGTCAGGAATTGCTGCCGGAGCTGGAACTGTTTTCTTTGCTTTTATTGGTTTTGATGCCGTATCTACTGCAGCACAAGAAGCGAAAAACCCACAAAAAGGAATGCCAATTGGTATCTTAGGATCATTAGTAATCTGTACGATATTATACGTCTTGTTTGCACACGTAATGACTGGACTTGTACCTTACGGTGAATTTGCAGGAGATGCTAAACCAGCAGCAACAGCATTTGCCAGAACTGGATATACCTTTTTACAAACTGGTTTAATTGTAGCTATTTTAGCGGGTTATACTTCTGTAATGTTGGTAATGTTAATGGGACAAAGTCGTGTTTTCTACACGATGAGTAAAGATGGTTTATTACCTTCATTCTTTAGTGACATTCATGCAAAGTTCAGAACTCCATGGAAAACGAATCTTTTCTTTATGGTATTTGTAAGCCTTTTTGCAGGTTTCGTACCCGTAAGTGATTTAGGTCACATGGTAAGTATCGGAACATTATTAGCTTTCGTACTAGTATGTATTGGAGTATTAGTAATGCGTAAAAAAATGCCGGATGCACCAAGATCATTCAAAACACCATTCGTTCCTTATGTACCAATTGCAGGTATTTTAATTTGTTTGGCTTTAATGTATTCATTACCAAATGAAAGCTGGGCAAGACTTGTTATCTGGATGGCATTAGGAGTTGCTATCTATTTTATCTACGGAAAGAAAAATAGCAAATTGAACAATCCTGATAAATAGATTCTTATCATAATTTAAAAAGGGCTTATAAAGTATTCAACTACTCTATAAGCCCTTTTTCTATTTAAAACCATTTACAAATCAAAAACAGACGTTCGTTTGGCCCTTATCAAATCCTTCAATCGTATCCAAAAAGCCAAAGTTAAATAAACGGCAAACCATAATCCTGCCGTAACAAACGATAAATAAATGAAAAATAGTCGTACACTACTGGCACGCATTCCCAAAGTATCCGCCAAACGCGAGGAAACATGGAAACCGTGTTTTTCAAAAAAAAACTTGAGCTTTATAATTGCTGACATTTTATGAGTTTTGAATAATAGGCAAAATTACAAAATTATCCAATTGACACCTTAGCTAAACCACTAATTGTTTTTTGAGTAATTCTATTCCTACGCTGCACTCCAAACATTTACTTTTGTTACAATATTCATTCTTGAGTTGAAGCAACGATTGCGAATCAAAAGCACTTTTAGAAACGATTCCAAAAGAATGAAACTTATCAATAATTGCATTTTTTTCTGGTGAAACTTCATTTAACAATCGAATTAAATCCTCCGATAACTCTTTTCCTTGGCTTTTTGCGAAAGCAAACTGTAGCGGAATTATAGTATTTATAAGAATCAAATCTACAAATGATTTAGAAAGTGATTTCTTTTTCTTCGGACTTTCTTTATCAAATTGATAATGATTCAGCCAATATTCAGAAGTTGAAACTTGAAACAAATCATAGGTGCTATTTAGAGAATTTAGCGTATTGATTTTCGAAAATAGATTCTGCTGCGTATGGTATAAATTAGCTAACTGAGAAAGCCGAATCGTTGGGAAATTGTCTGGACGATGTTTAAAAAACTGAACCGGTTCAATGCAATTTTTTTCCAATTGATGTTTATGCAATAAATAGAAATACCTAAATTTTAAATCTTTAAAATAATTATCTTCCTTTTCAGAATCCAATAATCCAGCAGTCCCAAAAATTAAAGCTTCCAGGTTCTCGACCTCAAAACTTTCTTTTCTTAGAACAAAAAAAGGAATGTTTTGTGCGATTTTCAAAAAGATTTCACCATTCGTATTTAATCCAAAATTCTTCGCCAAAAGACAAAATAATACTGCTTCCCAATCGTGATTGGTTTGTTCCAATAAATCAAATATAGGTTTTGATTTTCTTTCCAAACGTTCAAAAAACAAACGTTCTTGCCAATTTTTGAAGACAAATTCATCAATTTCTTGAATTTGCTTCTCACAGAAAATCCATGATTTAGGAGAAATTAAAGATTGATAATTAGATATCGTTACAGCATCAACATATTTTTTAAGTTCCAAAACAGGAATTTCAGTGTTGTTTTTTCTAAAAATTTCCGCGTCGTGTTCCCATACCACATGAAGAATCACGTTTTCATAGGCTTCATCTCTTTCGTGATGATGCACATACCAATCAGAAGATTTAAGATGAATTTCTACATTCCCAGCCCACTTTTGATTCCCAATAGTAATCTGAGCATTAAAAAAATCAGGTCCGGCAAGTTCTAAATATTCTCCAACATTGATAATTGTAATTTCCTCACCATTGAAGGTTTTTAAATTCAAGACCTCAAACTTCTTGAATTTCCAGAGATAATGAAGGAAATCTTCTTTCATACTGAATATATTAGATTGAAGACTAATGTAGTAAAAAAAGAAATAGCAAATTATCGATAATTAAAATTTCAGAAATTTCCCTAGAAAAAGAGTAGCGAAATTGGAAAATATAAATGTTTCTATTTCATCAGGTACAATTTGGCGCAAGCCCGAGCATCCGATAAAGCTTCGTGATGATTCAATGAAATATTCATTTCTCGGCAACAATCACTCAATTTGGTTGGCTTCAATCCTTTAGCTCTGTAGATTTTAACGGTACATTCCCATCGAGAAGCGATATTCAAATCAGCGTAATCTAAATTATAAAGCGCCATTGATTTCGCCAAAACATTCCTATCAAAACTTTCATTGTGCGCCACTACTACTCTATTTTGGAGTCTTTTTTGAATTTCAGGATACACTTGAGCAAATGATTTAGCATTCACCGTATCGCGAGGATATATTCCATGCACTTGAATCGTAAAGGGCGAATACAGATTATTTGGCGGTTTAATCAAGGTAACAAACTCGTCAACAATTATTCCGTTTTCGACAGTAACGATTCCTACGGAACAGGGATGGTATCCTGTTGCAGTTTCAAAATCTATAGCGGTGAAGGTCAATTTGATTTTAGATTATGGGTTAACGATTTTTAATTTTAGATTTACAAAAGTACTATCAATTATAAAGGTTCAATGCATTCGATAACTTTTTTTTACGTCTTCTTGCAAAATTTTTGGTTCCAAAACTTTTACAGCCCCAAACTAATTAACAAAAAAACCTGCAAGATTAGAAAAACCTTGCAGGAGTATAGTTAAGAAATAAATTCTTGTTTAAGCTTATTTTATGGAACCAATAATATCATATTTAGTAATAATATGGTGACTTCCATTTTCTAATTCCACTAAAACAGCTTCATTTTCTTTAGTGAATAATTTAGAAACTTCTTCGATAGGTGTTCCATGTTTCACTATTGGAAAAGGTTTCCCCATCACATCTTTAATCGGTTTATCGGCTACATCTTTGTCTGCTACGTAACTTTGAAACAAATCACTTTCATCAACAGAACCTACAAATCCTGTGATATCAATTACAGGAATTTGAGAAATCTTGTATTTACGCATTCTCTCAATAGCATGCGAAACTAATTCTTCAGTACGCACCACAATCAATGGTTTATCGATATGATCTTTGATAACATCCTCTGCTTTTGTAATTTCTTCTTCCAGAAAACCACGTTCTCGCATCCAGTCATCATTGAACATTTTACCCACATAGCGACTTCCTGAATCATGGAAAAGTACCACAACAACATCTTCACGTTTGAAATGTTCTTTAAGCTGCAACAATCCTTTTATAGCTGCTCCAGCTGAATTCCCAACAAATATTCCTTCTTCGAGCGCAATTTTACGAGTATAAACCGCAGCATCTTTGTCGGTTACTTTGGTAAAACCATCAATTAGAGAAAAGTCTACATTCTTTGGTAATATATCTTCTCCAATTCCTTCGGTGATATACGAATAGATTTCATTTTCGTCAAAAATTCCAGTTTCGTGGTATTTTTTAAACACAGAACCGTAGGTATCAATTCCCCAAATTTTAATATTTTGATTTTTCTCTTTCAGATATTTTGCCACTCCGGAAATTGTACCTCCAGTTCCTACTCCAGATACAAAATGAGTGATTTTACCTTCTGTCTGTTCCCAAATTTCAGGACCCGTTTGCTCATAATGTGCTATAGCATTTGAAGGATTATCGTACTGATTAACATACCAGGAATTAGGAGTTTCTTCTGCCAATCGTTTAGAAACAGAATAATACGATCTTGGATCTGTTGGTTCCACATCCGTAGGACATACCACTACTTTTGCTCCGACTGCACGAAGAATATCCATTTTTTCTTTGGACTGCTTGTCTGAAATCACACAAATCAGTTTGTATCCTTTTATGATGGCTACTAATGCCAATCCCATTCCAGTATTCCCCGAAGTTCCTTCGATGATGGTTCCGCCTGGTTTCAAGCGTCCATCAGCCTCAGCATCTTCAATCATTTTTACGGCCATTCTGTCTTTTACGGAATTTCCAGGATTGAACGTTTCGACTTTTGCAAGTACCAAAGCCTCTACTTCGGCAGTTACTTTATTGAGTTTTACTAATGGTGTATTGCCTATTGTGCCTAATATGTTTTCTGCGTAGCGCATTGTATTATAAATTTAAGATTGTGATTTTGTTGTAAATACTGGTGCAAAGATAGTATTTTGTTATAAAATATTCTTCTTTACGGGATTTTGCGTTCGTGATAAAAGCGACATCCTTTACTTGCTTTTTTTAAGCAAGCGGCAGCTATAGCGGATAGCGCGATAAAACGCCCAAGAAAAACGATTTGAAAATTTGAAATTTTAAAGAAATATTAATTGAAGAAGTTCCAAATCAAACCAAATCGAATCGTGAAATCACGCGATGGATTATTGGGTGACGCATAAAAATTATTCCCCATAAGAGCCGAATTGAAATGTTCCGCTTTGAAATAGATTCTTGTTCTTTGGATTTTTGCATTGATAAAAAAATCAAGGTTGGTATGATTTCCAATTTGTTTTTCATTCTGCACAAAAAACTCTCCTATTACTGGATTGTATTCATTGGCATAATAGCTGGAAAAATAATTCAGTGAAATCCCGGTTTGCAGAAACAAAGCTTTTTTGAACAAATAATTCGTGTAGTAAATCGTATTTCGCGTCACAATTTCAGGAACATTAAGCACTGCATCTTGTTGCTCCGTTTTTTGATATAAAATTGTATTGTCCAAAGCAAAATTCCCAAACTTCAACTCTCTGCTGATTTTAAGCGACAAATAATTTATGGTTCCGTTGTATTGCGCTGGTGCAACAATTTGTGTTCTGTGAGTTTTTTGTTGTGCAGTTCCTACATCAGTAAAATACAAATGATCATTTAAGACTGAAAGCTGTAGCTCGGCATCAATCCAAGGGGAAATAGCATTTGCTTTAATTGTATTGATTTTTTCATTTTTAAAATCATTCGACCAATTGTACTGTACAAAACTGCTTTGGTGCAAATTGTAATTATTATTGGGCAGTTTATTTATATTTTGATACTGAAATGCAAGTTGAATTTCATCATTCAGTTCGTATTGTAATTTAGCATCTAAATTAGACAGCGATTGAGCCGTTACCGATCTGGAATATAAAAATTTACCATTCCATTTATTGCGTCGGTATTCATATTGCCCACCAGCACTATTAATTTCCTGACTAAACGAACTTGGTATCGTATTCTGATTATCAAAGATAAGAATTTTGTTATAGTAATAATTTGATCTAAAATCATCAACAAAAAACTGAAAAATTCCCAAAGTAGTATTCTCATATATTAATCCTACTCTATTGTACATTTTATTGTATCGGGTTTGATCATTAATACCGCTGTCTAGAAAGGAATCTCCAAAACGATATACTGTCTCAGAACCAACGGTTGACGGAACTGTTTCCTGATTGTATTCGAAAAACTTATTTTCGTAATTAAATTGGTGTGTCAGGTATAAATTATTTTCTCCTTTTTTAGAATTAATTCTGAAGTTATGATCCAGAAAAATTCTCTTCCCTTTCAGAAACGATTTAGCATCATTAAAATACACTTCAAATCGTTGTCGGTTGTTATAGTTAGGATCTTCACTTTCAAAATTCTCGATAGTTGTGATTCCTCCATTTTCCTCATTCAGAATATCTTGAAAGGTATAATGGGCTTTTGCAAAATAGCGTTTATTTTTAGTATTGTAATTGGTGGTAAATCTAAAATTACCCGTACTAGATAATTGGTTTAGATATTCCCCTTCTGAACGCAAACCTTTATAAGCAATAGAAAAATTAAGATTTTCAGAGGTGTTTAAAGTAATAAAAGCATCAACAGACTGCCCTTTTTTTACAGTGGTTTTAAAGTATAATTCGGTAACGGGAGTCGCAACGGAATAGTAGCGTATTTGGTTAGCCTCTAAAAAATTAAAATGTTTTGCCTTAAAACCAAATTCCGGATATGGTGAAAAATCGGTTAAGCTATACTGCAGCGTATTGTAGGTTTGTCCATCATTTGCAAAAGGTAAAAGTCCAAAAATGTCTTTTCGCAAATAGTTATGACTGTATTCTTTTTGAATAGTAAGAGAAGTATCGATGTAAGTAGTATCGTTATCTATGGAGATTACTTTGTAGAGATCGATGGTTGCTGATTTTTTTACACTTTTTTTAATTGTATCAGATCTATTATATTTACTATTGGACTCAAAATCTCCATTATCTTTTTCTTGAGAAAACAATAGAATCGGTAGTGCTAAACAATAAAACAAAAATAATATTCTCATTTTGAAAGGAATCTAATTAGTCGATTTAAAAAACAATTTTAATCAAGCAAAGGTATAGTAAATAAACAAAAAAAACGAGCTTGACTTACTTCAAACTCGTTTTCAAAATTAAAATTAAAGTTAATCATCGATTCGCATTAACTGATTCATCACTAAAATCATTCGCATCAATTTCTGACTGTGGAATTTTCAAAAAAGCATTCCTTGCCACCTGTAGTTAAGCTTGTCACAACATCTTAACATACTGATTGAAGAAGGAAAGAAACTTAATAAATCATAATTTGAACAAATAAAAATATCCGGAAATTTATAATACCGATTTTAAGAAAAAAGCAGTCGAGTTGAGGAATGAAATAACAAACTTAATTGGGCTGTAAGAAAACTAGACAAACGACTTTCAAGACTAAATAAATGGCGAAAAGTTATAAAATTTTTGGCTTTGGCAGTTTTCAAGAAAAGGGACTTCCAAACAAACACCTGAATAAAATATCATTAACTGCACATAAGTAGAACTGAAAGATGCTGAAATAGAACGACTTATCAAAAAAAGCAATAGGTATTTTTTACAAGAGCGAACAATGCTAAATAATTACAAAAAAATAGCTGCAAGAATAAATTCTTGCAGCTATTTAAAAAACAAATTGATTTCTAAATTTTAAATTTAGTAACCAGGATTTTGTTGTGCTCTTAAAGTTGGATTAGCATCTAATTCCAACTGCGGTAATGGCCATATGAACTTAAAGTTATCATAAGTAAATGCATTCACACCTAGCGACCCTGTATATGGAGTACCTAAAGCATAAGCAGCCAAAGCTGGTGCAGCGGTAGGAAAACCAGCATTAGCTATTTTTGCAGGAATACCGCTAATTGGGAAATTAGCATCATTTTGCAATCTAGTGATATCTGCCCAACGACGCCCTTCACAAATAAACTCAATTCGTCTTTCTTTTAATATAGCGCCTAATAAATCAATGTTAGTAGCGAAACTTGCTACTGTATAAGCCTGAGTTAATGGGTTTGCCAACGAACGATTCCTAACAGAGTTCAACCTGGTCAAGCCATTTACAACATCAGTAGTTCTTGCATAAGCTTCTGCCATGTTTAAAGCTACTTCTGCATATCTAATTATTGGAGCTGCATCCGTTTTATTGACGCCATCTTTGTATTTTTTTGTGAATTTTGTATTTGGATAATAAACAGAATTACCTGTAACAATCATCGTTCCTTCAGTTCTTCTTTTATCATCAGCCAACCAAGTTGGATCTCTCCATATAATTGGACTAATAGCAATTAACCCACGTCCATTTGCAGCAAGTGGAATTGGTGGATGATACATACTAGGTAAAGATCCATTTACGCCTGGGTTGTTTGTAGCACCATTAGCAATAGAAAAAATAGACTCACTATTCGAATTATTGCTAGCGAAAGGTGTATCTGGATTAGCAGTCATTGCATATTTACCATCTAATTTGATACCTTCCGAAATTACTTTATCCCATTTACGCATGTGTAAATAAACCCTTGTTTTGTATGCAATGGCAGCTTCTTTAGAAATTCTTTCTATTTGTGCCGCACCTGCTCTTTTAGTTTTAGAATAAAGCAATGCTTCTGCATCATCTAAATCTTTTAAGATTTTAGTATAGCAATCAGCAACCGTATTTCTTCCTTGAGCTAAACCTAATTCAATATTTGCAGGAGTTGAATAAGGAATTTCTCTGTAAGGAACACCTAAATTATCTCCATTATTATCTTGAAAAGGTCTTGCAAAGTGAATCAACAATTCATTATGAGTTATAGCTCTAAAAAACTTTGCTTGTCCAATATAGTCATTCGCTAATTCTTGCGATATAACTCCAGCTGCGGCAGCTTTTTCAACCCCATCAATAACTATATTAGTTCTATTGATCAAACGATAACCATCCGCCCAGTAATATACATTATTTGCTGACGTAGCATCATAAGTACCAGAATAGCTAAGTTGATAAAATGCAGCTAAATTCACTACATCTTCACCTCTATTATCGCCTTGTTGAATAAAGGCTGAACCAAAAATATATCCCCTAGCTCCTGCTCCATTATAGTTACCTAATTCAGCAGCATTATACATACCCGTAACAGATAAATCGATTAATGCTGGAGTTTGAAACGCAACATTTTCAGATACACTATTAAAAGGGACTAACTCTATTACACTTTCTTCACTACAAGAAGTAAATAAAAGTGACACCATTGCAAACGGAATTACTAATTTAGTAATCGAGAATGATTTAAATTTATTTTTATTTTTCATTTTTTAATTATTTAAAATTAGAAACCTACGTTAAGACCAATACTGAATATTCTAGATCTTGGAGTCCCATTATAATCATTACCCAAAACTTCCATTTCAGGATCTAATCCTTTAAAGTCTGTAATAATCAATAAGTTTTGTCCTTGTACGAAAAGTCTAAATTTCTCTAATCCTACTTTGTCTAAAACTGTTTTTGGCAAATTATAACCTAAAGTGATGTTGTCTAATTTGATGTAATCGCCTTTTTCTACAAAACGGCTAGAAGCTTGATTAATGTTAATTGTGGTTTCTCTATCATCTCTTAATCTTGGAGTCCATCCATCACCAGGATTATCAACACTTTGCCATCTTCCTAAAATTTCTGTACCGTTATTATTGAAACCTTGAGATAAAAGCTCACGTCTTGTTAAGTTATTAATTTTATTTCCACCACTAAAACGGAACATAAAACCTAGATCAAAGTTTTTGTAAGCCATATTAGAGTTGAATGCTCCAAAATAAGTTGGTAATACATTTCCTAAAACCTTTTTATCAGCTGCACCTAAAGAAGAAGCTATAGATACATCAGTTGGATTAGCCGGATCAAACTTTCTATACGCTTGACTATTAATATCTCCTTGAACCAATGTACCATCTCCTTTAGTAAATACAGGGTTACCATTAGCAGGATTTACACCCCAGTAGCTAAAGCCATATAAAACATAAGGTGACTCACCTTCTCTCAACAAGTTATTTCCTGTATTATAAGAGTTTGCATCAACAAAATTAATATCCTGACCATTAACTAACTTTTCTACTTTACTTTTCACTAAAGATAAGTTGGCACTTAATGTCCATTCAAAATTTTCATTTTTAAAAGCAGATGCTTCAATAGAAAATTCATGACCTGAATTTTTCAAAGAACCAACGTTTTTAGAAATATAATTCTCTGGAATACCAAGAGATAAAGGCTGAGGAACTTGTAAAATCAGACCGTTTTGATTATTAATGAAGTAATCATAAGTTAATTTCAAACGATTGTTTAATAAAGACAAATCAGCTCCATAGTCATACTTCACAGAAGTTTCCCATTTTAACTGATCATTCCCAGCTTGAGAATATCCTATACCATTATACTCCGCATACTTTGCATTATTATATAACCCTAAATATGGATAATTACCAATACTTGTATTACCAACTTCTGCATAAGAAGCTCTTAATTTGAAATCTGAAACTATGTCTTCCAAAGAACTCATAAAAGATTCTTTACTAACTGTCCATCCTACAGAAGCTCCTGGAAAAGTACCCCATTTATTAGCTGTAGGCAATGAAGATAATCCATCTTTACGAATAGATCCTTGAAGGAAATATTTTCCTTTATAATTATAATTCAATCTACCCGCATAAGAGATAATCCCATTTTCAGTTATACCCCCACCAGATAGTTGAGTTGCATAAGAACCTGTAATTAATCCTTTATTGAAAAAAGTATCAGATAAACCATTACCTCCGCCGAAGAAAGAACTAACTTTTTGCTTTTGAACCTCATATATCGCTACTGCACTTACATTATGTGACTCCCCAAATGTTTTATTATATGACAATACATTTTGGGTATTCCAACGCGTTAAATTTGCAAAGTTATTTCTAACAGCTCCGCCAACACTTGCACCATCACCATTAACAGGGTTTAAATAATTAAACCCTTCAGTTCCAATAGCATCAACACTTCCTTGAGTTTTAAAAGTCAAACTTGGTAAAATTTTAAAATCAGCAAACAAGCTCACTAATGATCTGTCTACTTTAGATTTATAAATATTATGATCTAAAACATAAACAATGTTAGGTAAATTATTAGCAATTACAGATAAATTCTGTCCTTGTCCGACCGTTGAGCCAGTAATATTATAACCTGTTGGATTATTAGCGTCATAGACCGGCGTGTTTGGCAATTGACGCATTGAATTAAACATAAGACCGGACAATCCGCCTGCATTATCATTCAATCCGTTATTTTCAGTTCTAGACAAAGCAATGTTAACACCAACATTTAACCAACTTTTAACTTTTTGGTCTACATTTCCTCTAACATTATATCGAGTTTGGCTATTAGATTTGGCAATACCTTCTTGCGTATTATAACCAGTCGAAAAATAGTAATTAGTCTTTTCTGTAGATCCAGAAAGAGATAAATTGTGATCCGTTTGAACAGCAGCAGAACGAAGGACTGCTTTTTGCCAGTTTGTATCAAACTCAGTACCAACTGCTAAAATTGAAGCACCTCTATTTGTTCTTTTTTCATTTTGAATTGTAATAAAATCTTTTGTTTTCAACAAATCCAAATAATCTATTGGCTGAGCAATTCCTGTATAGGTATTATAGTTCACTCTGAATTTACCACCTTTCCCTTTTTTAGTTGTAATTAAAATCACCCCATTTGCAGCTCTGGAACCATAAATTGCAGTAGCAGAACCATCTTTTAAAACTTCTGTCGATTCAATATCCGCTGGATTGATATCTCCTAAAGCATTCGTACTGGCATATCCTCCAACATCGCCAGTAAAAATTGGAACTCCATCAACAACAATTAATGGATAGCTACCTGAAGTAATAGATCCTACTCCTCTAATTCTAATTCTAGGAGCTTGTCCTAAAACACCTGAATTAGTTGTTACTTGAACGCCTGCTGCTCTACCAGCTAATTGAGACTCAAAACTTGGAGTTGCAAGATTTGCAATGGCATCCCCTTTAATTTGGGAAATCGAACCTGTAACTTCTCTCTTTTTTTGAGTTCCGTAGCCTACTACAACAACTTCCTCTAATGCATTCCCTTCTTGTTCTAATCTAAGACTAACTGTCGAAGAGGCTCCAACATTAGCTGTCATTTCCTTCATCCCTACAAAAGAAAATACTAAAACTTCTCCAGCACTCGCTTTAATGGAATATTTCCCATCAAAATCTGTTTGTGTACTTCTATTTGTTCCTTTAACAACAACGTTTGCTCCTGGAATAGGTCCGGTAGCATCTGATACTACCCCTGTAACCATTTTCTCTTGTGCAAATGCAAATTGCATTGACAATGCCAATAGCAACGAAAAAATCCATTTGAATTTTGATCTCATATTAAATTTGTTTTGAATTAGTTATTCAGCAAAAATCATAATAATTTCTTAAAGAACCAACTATTTACAAGAATTAACACATTTTATTTTTATCAATCTTTTTCATCAAAAAAAACAGAAACCGTCATTTTTTAAATTTTAAAACCTAATTATATAGTAATATTAACACATTAAACTATATTTTTGTCAAAATTAATTTAATGTTAAGCCCCTTCTTTTTAACACCATATTTAGAAACAGGAACGGATGAAGCCGGTCGTGGTTGTCTTGCAGGACCTGTTACTGCAGCCGCTGTACTATTACCTTCTGATTTTCAAAATGATATACTAAAAGACAGCAAGCAGTTATCTGAAAAAGCGAGAGAAAAACTAAGACCTATAATAGAACAACATTCCATTTCATTTGCAGTAACGCATTTAGAACCTTTGATAATTGATGAAATAAACATTCTGAATGCCTCTATAAAAGCGATGCAGGAAAGCATTCTAAAATTAGATCCAAGACCTGAATACATTATAGTCGATGGGAATGCTCCCTTAATTCACCGAAACGGAATAAAAAATAATAGCGGAAAGATATTTACCGATGCTGAAATTGAAATCCTAAATTCAATTCCAAGTACCAGCATTGTGAAAGGAGATTCAAAATATATTAGTATTGCCGCCGCTTCTGTGTTGGCAAAAACGTACCGAGATGAATATATGAATCGGATTCATGAGGAATTCCCAATGTACAATTGGAAACAAAACAAAGGATATCCTACCAAAGAACACCGAGAGGCTATCCGAATCTATGGAGTAACAAAATACCACCGAATGACATTTCGGTTATTGCCGGAACAATATTCTTTTGATTTTTGATTTAAGCTTTCTTAAATGTCGCTTCAAAAAGAATAGAGAAATGTTTCAGAATCTTTTCTTTAACTTCTTCTTCATTAACTTTTTCTACGCCAAGTTCTACATTTAAAGAAGTTACGGCTTTCCCGCGAATACCACACGGAATGATATTGTCAAAATAACCCAAATCAGCATTTACGTTTAAAGCGAATCCGTGCATGGTTACCCAACGCGAAGCGCGAACGCCCATAGCACAAATTTTTCTGGCAAATGGAGTTCCTGCGCCTAACCAAACTCCGGTTTCACCTTCGCTTCTACCGCAAGCAATTCCATATTCATTAAGAGTAAGAATAATAGCTTCTTCCAAAAAACGCAAGTATTTATGAATATCAGTAAAGAAATTTTCCAAATCTATAATAGGATAACCTACGATTTGTCCAGGACCGTGATACGTAATATCTCCACCACGATTGATTTTGTAGAAAGTTGCTCCTTTCGCTTCCAATTGTTTTTCAGATAAAAGTAAATTACTCAAATCACCGCTTTTTCCTAGCGTATACACATGCGGATGCTCCACAAAAAGAAAGTAATTAGGCGTTTCTATATCGAGTTCTTCTCTGCGATTTCGAATTTTCAAGTCAACAATTTCTTTGAACAATTCTTCTTGGTATTCCCAAGTTTCTTTGTAATCTTTAGTTCCTAAATCTTGAAGTTGGATTGTTTTGTTCATTTCTTGAAAGATGCAAAGGTTAAGTGCGGCAAAGGTACAAAGTTTTTAAGAGAAGTTGCAGACAAGAAAAGCTTCCAATGAATTACTCTAAAACAACTTCCAGATTAGTGCTCTCCGGATTTACCAAACAATCCGCTATCAGAAATTGTAATTCCAATGATTTTTTATCTTCACTAATTTTTGCTTTTGGATTTGATACCACCTTTATTTTTCTGGGAAAATGATACTTTAAAACATAAGGCTGCGTGATTTTGAATTTAGAAACTTGCGTTTTATATCCTTCAATCTTATCCTGTTGTTTCTTTAATTCTACGGAATCAGTAATTTTCACTATTCTTTTGAAAACACTTCCGTCAAAAGCATAGTTCACACTATAATAATGTTCTTCGGCAACCAGTGCGTAATTATTTTCTATATCATCCGCATATTCTTCGGTTTTGTATAAATCCGCAACTTCCTCTATTTTATTGAAATTTTGACTGATTGTTGTGCGAAATTCTTTCTCGAACGAACTTTTCTTGATATGTACTTTTACCGTAGCAAATTTTTGAAAAATGGCTTTTTCGGATGCTGGTAATCTGGAAAACGTCTCGGAATGTTTTGTTATAAAATCCTTGAAAACATAAGTTGTATCACGAAAAACTTCTTCTTTGGAGTAATTTTCACCCATCAATTGCATAAAACTGTGCTCGTCTCGCAACTCATTTATTTCAATTTTTCCAGTTCCATCTTCGTTTAAATGTATGGTTTCTGTGACTTGACAGCTTGTAGCGAGTAGCCCTAAAAGCAAAAAAGTGTAAATTTTATTTTTCAATTTTATGATTTTGAATCGTTATTTTTACCAAATGTAAAATAATAACTACAATTCATAGCCCAGATTAAAGTAAAAATCCTTTTTATTTTTTCTTTAAAAATAAAAAGATTGCAACGGAAAGCTGGAAATAGCTCCAAAAAACCTTTAGTACTTTGCTACTTTGCTACTTATACAGTATCTTTGCGCTCTTAAAAACAGCATAAAATGGCATTATCCGAACAAGAAATATTACGCAGAGAAGCACTTACTGAATTACGCAATTTAGGTATTGAGCCTTATCCAGCAGCCGAATTTATCACAACCGCTTATTCTAGCGAAATCCTAGCCGATTTCGAGAAGTACGAAGGAAAAGAAGTTGTTTTAGCAGGTCGTTTGATGGGTAAGCGCATCATGGGAAAGGCTTCATTTGCGGAATTGAAAGATGCCGAAGGACGTATTCAAGTATATGTTTCGAGAGATGATATTTCGACTGATGAAGAGAAAACAATGTACAATGTGGTTTTCAAAAAACTATTGGATATTGGGGATTTTATTGGGGTTCGCGGAACGGTTTTCAAAACACAAGTGGGTGAAATTTCAGTTCATGTTTATGGATTGACGGTTTTGGCAAAAGCCTTGAAACCACTTCCTATAGTAAAAACAGACGCTGATGGAAAAACGCATGATGCTTTTGCTGATCCAGAACAAAGATACCGTCGTCGTTACGTAGATTTAACGGTAAACGATCATGTGAAAGAAACGTTTATCAAGAGAACAAAATTGTTTAATGCAATGCGTTCATTCTTTAATGACAAAGGATATTTAGAGGTAGAAACTCCTGTTTTGCAACCAATTCCCGGTGGTGCTGCAGCGCGTCCTTTTATCACGCACCACAACTCGCTTGACATTCCGCTTTACATGCGTATTGCAAACGAATTGTACTTAAAAAGATTAATTGTTGGTGGTTTTGAAGGAGTTTATGAGTTTTCGAAAAATTTCCGTAATGAAGGGATGGACCGTACACACAACCCGGAATTTACCGCCATGGAAATATATGTAGCCTACAAAGACTACAACTGGATGATGAAATTTGCCGAAGACCTTTTGGAACATTGCGCAATTGCCGTAAATGGAAGTTCAGAAGTAACTTTTGGAGAACATACTATCAATTTTAAAGCGCCTTATGCCCGCGTTACGATGACTGATTCTATCAAACATTTCACTGGATTTGATATTTCAGGAAAAAGTGAAACAGAGTTATTTGACGCCGCCATAGGTATGGGAATTGATGTGGATGCCACCATGGGGAAAGGAAAACTGATTGACGAAATCTTTGGCGCTAAATGCGAAGGAAATTATATTCAGCCTACTTACATCACGGATTATCCAAAGGAAATGTCTCCGCTTTGTAAACAACACCGTGACAATCCGGAATTGACAGAACGTTTTGAGCTAATGATTTGCGGTAAAGAAGTTGCGAATGCCTATTCTGAATTGAATGACCCAATTGACCAAAGAGAACGTTTTGAAGACCAAATGAGATTGGCTGAAAAAGGAGATGATGAAGCTACCGGAACTATTGATGAGGATTTCTTAAGAGCTTTAGAATACGGAATGCCTCCAACATCTGGAATGGGAATTGGCATGGACCGCCTAATTATGTATTTGACAAATAATGCTTCTATTCAAGAAGTATTGTTGTTCCCTCAAATGCGACCAGAGAAAAAACAAGTAAAAATTGAATTAGAAGACGACGAAAAATTGATTGTTTCCTTATTACAAGGAAATGAAAACCAAATGGAGTTTGGTTTACTAAAAATCAAATCCGAATTGAGTGGTAAAAAATGGGACAAAGCCATGAAAAATTTATCTTCTTTAGGATTGACTGAAGTTGTCGTGAATGGCGACAGCAAAGCGTGCCGATTGAAACAATAAGTTTATTCGATAATATATTTATAAAAAAAGGAGCTTCAAATTGAAGCTCCTTTTTTATTATTACAAAATATAAATCTGATAGTTTTAAAATCCAAAACTAATATTAAAAAAGAAATTTCTTCCTTTTCGAGGAATATTGTTCCAATCTGAAAAAGAGGAATAATACGTGTCTAAAACATTTTCTACTCCTGCTTTTACGTTGCATTTGCTTTTATCAATCTGAAATGAATAACTCGATGCGAAGTTTAAAATCGCATAATCCGGCGTTCTGTCTTCTCCGTAAAAAGGACTGTATTGCGTTTGAACTGCATTTCCCTGAACCGCAATTTCAGAGGAGAATTTATTTAGTTTATATAGTAACGAAGACGAATACCGCAACGGACTTATAAAAGGTAAATTCTCTTTTTTATAATCCTGTCCGTAGCTGTAAACCAATTGCCCTGACCATTTAAAGTTCGTGTCAAATTGGTATTCAATATTCAAATCAGCATTAAAAATGATAGCATAATCAAGTGCTGTATAGATTTTTATTCCGCTTGCGCCAATAGTCATCGGAATCAAATTCTCAGCTGGTTTACCAACAATATAATTCGAGATATGAAAATAGGAAGACGATATTTTAGTGCTTATTTTTTTTGTTTTGTAACCAATAAACGCATTCGCTTCTGATGATTTTTCGTTTCTTAATTCCGGGTTTCCAACATAATCGTATCTATCAAAACTATTGAATAAATAGAATCCATATCCCTCAGAAACCGATGGAGCACGCTCACCATAAGCAAGTCCAAATCCATACTGAAAACCATTTTTATCGTATGCATAATTTGACGAAATGCTTTTTAAAATTCTATTTTTGCTGTTTTCCATATTTGGATAAAAAATCTGTAAACTTTCCAGCCCTAAATCATCGGCAACTTTATTAAAATGATTCGCAACACTAGCTGAAAACCGCAAACTGGATTGACTGTTCAAAATGACATTGTCTTCCAGAAACAACGCATTATAAAGTGTTCGCACATCCGGCCAGGTAAACATAAACATCAAACTTTCATTTGGATCACTCGGATACATCGTCATTTCAGCAACGGAACGGTTATAAAACGAATTCAAATCAACCAGAAAATGATGGTTTTTAAAAACTCCTTTGGCTTTTGAATAGAATCCGTACGTATCGCTCCAGCCTGGCATATCCATGTGAATAGGTACAAAAGGACGTTTGGTATCATCCATTATGTGCGTGATCGTGTTGTAATAAATTTTAGTTTCCCAATTTTCAATTTTTGAAGACTTTGGAACATATTCAAATTTCAATGAAGTGATTAAAGCTTCCGCCAAAGAAACATCCATTGGTAGTGCCGGATACCCAACATCAGTTGCTTTATCATAGATTAATGAAGCTTCCAACATTTTATTTTCATCAAAAGAAAAACCAGAAGTGGCAGAAATATTGAATTTTCTAAACTGTGAAAACAAAACTTCTTGATTGTTTCCTGCAGAATAATTTTCGGCATCGCGATACATGAAATCAGTATCGACATAAAAACTATTGTTTGCGTAATTGACTGCTGATCCAATAATTTTTTGATTGCCGTTACTTTCAAAACCGGAATGCAGTGAAACATCCCAACCGGAATTTATAAATCCGCTGCGGTTTCTTTTTAAATCAATAGCTCCGCCAATAGTTGCCCCATGACAACCGCCCAACTGTCCCGATGTGATTGTGGCTTCCGATAAATTAGAAACCTCAACATAGGAAGTAATTGGGTCCATTTTGTCAGTGCAAGCGCCAAAAACACGCATTCCGTCAATGGTTATCAACGTTCTTTCTGTAGCCATACTGTTAATAATTGGCTCCCATGCATAACCGCCTCTTTTTATCATTCCAACTTTTCCGGACTGTTGCAAATACTCCTCTACAGTAGCCAGAGGTTTGGTTTGTTTTTGATACAATTGCGTTTTTTTTCCAATGACAATTACTTCATTTAGTTTTTTTGGCACAACCGTATCTGTAACTTGGCCTTGTGCAAAAAGAGTTATTGAAGTGAAACATAAGAGTACAAAACCGTATAATTTCTTTTTCATGATAGAAAAATTAAAAAAAGGCCAAAAGAACAGCTGTAAATACATTTGATATTTTTGGCCTTTTTTAGTTAAGAAAATGAAATAGAATTAGAATTCTATCTCAAAATAAATACTGCTTGCCGGAACTAAATCCGTAATGGTTTCTCCTTTCAAAACAACATCAGATGCATTTAAAAGCTGTAAGTTGATTTTCCATAACCCGGTCATGGTCAATGATAATTTTCCGTGATATAATTTGTCCAAAGTAGACTGCGTTAAATCAACATTGTTTGGCGAACCATGATTTCCCATACTTGGCATTCTTGGATCAATTTTAACTTTAAAATTATCAACTACTGGAAAACTCATCATCGATTCCATTTTATAAACACCGATGGTAATATCGTTAAGTGCCACTTTTGGATGATGGGGTTCAACATAAGCCACAATATATTTTACATTATCAGAACCTGTAAAAGTAGTCACTCTTTGTTTAGCCGAAGCCGGAACATCAATCACCGAAGTTGCCGTATAAGCGGCTCCATTAATCGTATAATCAATTTTTAAATCCCAATATTCCGTGGCGTTTTGAGGCATTTGAAAAACAATATTTCCTTTGTATAAAGTTCCATCAGCCGTTACTTTTTCAACTCCCGATTTTGGACAAGAATGCGTCATCATAGTCATGTGCATCAGTGGCATCCAACTAACAGTCGCATTTTTTACATAATCGCCGCTTGTTTTGTCTTTAATTCTTAAACTGATTTCGTTATGACCTTGTTCTAAAGCTCCCATGTGCGCGTACAACTCAATAGTGTGGGTCGTGTTTGTGATTTCTTTGAATTTGGTCAATTCTGCCAATTCATCAACGACCGGAGTGTCACTATCTGAGGAACATGAGGAGAACGCAAGTGCTATAGCCACTACAGCTAATATGTTTTTTAATTGAAATTTCATTTCTTTAGTTTTTTATTTTAAATATTAGGTATTGATTTGCATACCATTTTTGGACTATTTATTTCCAAAAAAAGCAAACAGAATCTTATCCGTTGCGGAAAACGGATTAATAAAAGCACATTACATGCCTAAAAAATTTAAGAAATGAAAGTGGGTGGGTGAAATACAGAAGTACTATTCAAGTGAAAGTATAAATTAGAATAGTATGGGTTTATTTTTTCTTTGGTACCAAAACAAACGGGTACAATTTCGAAAGATTTGATTTCCTCAAAAATGAGTACATCAAGTATTGGAGCCGTTCCTTTTTTATCGGAAGAAAGTGGCTTTTCAGCATCAGAAGCCTTAGCCAATTCTTTCATCAAATGACATTTACCGTTACATTGCATTTTAGGTTTATCCCTATTGATACAAAGTACTTTTGAAATATATTCATAATTGACAACATACTCTAAAACCGGAAGAACTGGCTTTATAAGCATGATTAATACAATTATGAATATGATTTTTTTCACGGTGCAAAAGTAATATATTTTTTAAACTCTACAGCAATTAAACGCATCAGTTACAAAAGAATATTTTTAGAATTTATTTTCAAACATCTCTTATTATTTATATGCTTACCCAAAGGAAATACACATTATAATCCTTAATTGCTTATTCAACAAGATTCATAAAAACTTATATCTAAGAACACGAAACGAGAAAACTAATTTTCGTTTTAATCGCAATAAAAGCATTATTTTAAACTAAAGATTTTAGGACTAAAAGAAACCATTACCCAAGCCCAATTATTGGTATTGGCGGTATCAGCAACATTTTTTAATCTTTCTAAAGTTCCAGAAGCAAACATTTGAGAGTATCCCGCTGAAGCCACAATATCCTTCTGAATAGTGTAACTGGCAGTAAAATCAAGTTCTGTCCCTAAATAACTGTCCATTTCATTATTGGAAGCATCCAAAACAGTATTCGGCGCATTAAAAACATGTGGCATCAACGTAAATTGCCATTTATTAGACGTATAATTTAACTTTAAATAAGCATCTTGCAATCCCACACTATTTTGATGATTTCCTACATAAAAATAATCCATGAAACCATTAAAACCATGGTTGGTTCCAAAAATTGGACTAAACGATTTTATATCGAAACTGCTATCATTTTGGTTTTTACCCGAAAGATATTCATATCCTAATCCCGCTTTGAATGTATTGGTGACCGCATAACCAAGGAACGCTCCTGCATACCAGGCGTTCACCTTTTTGTCGGCGCTTTTTCCAGTTTGTCCGTAAGCCCCAAAATTAGCATCCCATTTTTTTTCCTTGAAAGAAAGATACGTACCAAAGGTTTGTTTGTAATCTATTTCTAAATTGCCAATTGTTTTTTCAAATTCATATCCGGTATTTAACAGCAGCAAACTCAAATTCAATTTACTAAACTGAGTATGATACCATGCATATTGCAAGTTTTTGTAGTTCGTCGTGTAGGCGATTTTCGGCTCCAATACATTTTCTGCATTGGCATTCAAAGCAAAACCTAAATCCAATTGATGATTCTTCGGATGAAACGTAATTACTGCAGCATCATGACTTTGTCCCTGTTGCGCCCAATCGATTTCTCCAAAAATACGCTGATTGTCATACGAAATCACTTGGCGACCTAATCGCGCACTCCATTTGGCATCAAAATCATATTGTGCCCAAGCTTCAAATAAAGCAATTCCGTTTTTATCAACTTGTGTTGTTGTTGCCACATCACCCCAAGTACGAATGTTCTGAAAAGTCAATTTGGCTTTTAATTTTTCTTGCTTGTAATTAAAATTTAATCGGGAACGTTGCGATACAAATGAGGTTGCCATTTCGCCATTTGGCATAAGGCTTTTAAAACCGTTTCGGTATTCGTAACGCGGTCTGAGTTGCAGATTGGCATCCAACTCTTGGGCATAAGTCCCAATGCTTACCATTCCTAAAAATGACAAACCAATTATTTTAAGTAGTTTCATGTTTAATTTATTTTTTGAGCTTCCTCAGTAATCTTTTGAATGGTTTGGTCTGAATTGACACCTAAACCTTCCTGTTGATAGGCTAATTCCCCGTCAGCATTAAATACACTTATGATATTGGAATGGGAGAATTCCAAAGGTGCAATTTTTTTATAATTTACAGCCAAAACTGCTGCAAATTCCCTTGTATTTTCTTCTGTTGAGCGCAAGAAAACCCATTGTGGACCGTCCATTTTATTTTCAATGGCAAATGCTTTCAAACGTTTGGGCGTATCTACAGCAGGATCGATACTCACTAAAACCAATGTTACATTATCCTTAATATTATTGGGTAATCTTTGTTCGATATTTCGCATGTCTGCCACTAATCTTGGGCAAGCAGACTTACAGGAAGTGTAAATCATTACCATAACCAGCACTTTTCCTTTCAAATCTTTCATTTCTAGATTTTCACCTTCTTCATTCGTCCATTTTGAAGGAAGATTATAAATGGATAAATCCGAAATAGGTTTGTCTATTGTTTCCGCTTTTGATTTATTAACACAAGATTGAAGTGTTAAAAGAATTAAAAGGAATCCTAAAAAAAGCGTTTTACAGCTGTTTTTTTTAGTTTTTATCTTTGAAAAATTCGCCTGTTTAGATAAGCTGGAGTTGTGACTATTTGATTTCATTTCTGTTCTCATTTGAGTTGATTTTGAGCGCTACTTTTTATCTTTCGCACATCGAAAACCGAGGTTTTTAGTAGTAAATCGTGCCTTAAGACTTCCTCGAAAAGCATAGCGCATAAAAGCGGCATAATTCATTAAATCTGTTGCATTGACAGAACCGCTTCCGCAAAATAGATTCCGGTCCGTATCCTTGTCTTTTCTGGATTCCCCGGAAAGAAAAACACTATTGAAATCGGCTGTCCATTCCCAAACCAATCCATGCATATCATAAACACCCCAATAATTTTTGAAGGTGCGGCCTACCGGATTCGCATAGGTTTTTGGCTTTTCATACCAAGACAAGATGTAATTATTAAAGCTTTCTTTAGTACGTGCGTCAATTCGTTTCTCATCGGCCATGGCGACATATTCCCATTCGTCCATGGTGGGTAATCGTTTTCCTTGGCACTCACAATATTTTTTGGCTGTAAACCAAGAAATATTCGTTACCGGAGCAGTACTTAAATTGGTAGCCCCATAATTAAAATCACTTTCCCATTGTGATAAGTAACTTTTATCGGCAAAAATACCTTTCATTCTAGAGCGACTATTTTCTGGATATTTCTTCAAAAATTCCAAAAACTGGGCATTGGTCACCGGATAAATGTCAAGGCTAAAAGCTTCAACTTGTACTGGTTTTTTACTTGTAGCTCCATAAAGGGGAACAAAAGTCCCCCTTTCTATAGATGCCATTTTAACAACTTGAGACCATAGCGATGCTGTAATAAGAAACAAAAATAGTGGCAAAAATTTTTTCATATTTAACATGGCTAATTTCTTTTAAGTTGTACGAATTATTTTCTTTGCGCTTTCACCATTGCAGGTGTAACCTTGGTTTTATTATTTCCCCAACTGGCGTAAACATACGTCATTGCATCTGCTATTTGTTGATCGCTTAATGCCTGTGCGGGCATGGCACTACTGAATTTTTTACCATTTACAGTAATTGGTCCAGTTAATCCTTTTACGACTCCTTTTATGGCGCGATTCACATCTTTATTTAAGTAATCTGATTTCGCTAAAGGAGGGAAAGCGCCCGGAATTCCTTGCCCGGCAGCTTGGTGACAAGCGATACACGTTTTCGCATAAATTCCTTTTCCTTTATCAGCGCTTTGACTGTATCCTTGTAAAGCCAATCCCATCATTCCGATGCATAAAATATACTTTTTCATTTTATTATAATTAATGTTAAATACTTATTTCAATTTGGATTAAATCCTATTTTTATTCATGAATATCTTTTGCTTTTGGAGCTACTTTTCCTCTCAATGTTTTCACCATTGCTGGCGTTACAACTGTTTTATTATTCCCCCAACTATCATAGACATAAGTCAACACGCTGGCTACTTCATCGTCGGTCAAATTTTGACTGGTCATAACATTATTGAATTTTTTACCATTTACAGTAACTTCTCCGCTCAATCCGTGTAAAACCGCATTTATTGCTCTTTCAGAATTAGCGTTTAAGAAATCTGATTTGGCTAATGGAGGGAATGCGTTAGGAATTCCTTGCCCTTCAGATTGGTGACAGGCTAGACAGGTTCTGCCGTAGAGTTCTTTTCCGGCTTTTACATGTTCAGCTACCGTTTTCACTGCAACGCTTTTAGTTGCACCTTTCACTTTAGGCATATTTTGTATAGTACCACCTTCTGGCAAATAAATTCCCTCTTGTGTTGTTCCAGAATAGACTAACTTATTATCATCTCCTTCTACTTTTAACATTCCCAATGCCCCTTTGTTGAAAGCTCTAAAAATAGAGTGATCTACCAAGATAAACGTACCGGGAACATCTACTTTAAATTCAACTATTGCAGCACCACCGGCTGGTATCAAAGTTGTTTGGACATTTTTGTTAATCAAATCCCCACCTTCTACATGAACTTTATCGAATATTTCACCAATTGCATGGAAAGAAGACACTAAGTTTGGTCCACCGTTACCCATATAAATACGCACTGTTTCTCCTTTTTTGGCTGTTAATGCTTTATCTCCTGTTAACGCCCCTACTTTTCCATTAAACACTACGTAATCAGGTTGCTCTTTAATCGCTTTATTCATATCAAATGGCTGAGACCCTTGTTCTCCATAATTTCCTTTGGTATAAAAATCACCTTGCATGATGTAGTATTCTTTATCAACTGGAGGCAAACCACCTTCAGGTTCCACTAAAATCAAACCATACATACCGTTTGCAATGTGCATCCCAACAGGAGCTGTGGCACAATGGTATACATACAAGCCTGGATTCAATGTTTTGAAATTGAATACTTTTTCATGTCCCGGTGCCACTAATGAAGAAGTTGCTCCTCCACCTGGTCCAGTTACTGCATGTAAATCTATATTGTGCGGCATTTTATTATCCGGATGATTTTTCAAATGAAATTCTACCTCATCACCAACTCTAGTTCTTATAAAACTTCCAGGAACCGATCCTCCAAAGGTCCAATAGGTATATTTAACACCATCTACCATTTCGCCCTCTTGTTCTTTTATTTCCATGTTCACAACCAATTTTGTGGCTGCACGATCGCCCACTGGTTTAGGAACAAAAGGAGGTGCAGTCAGTTCTGCTGTTTGTTGACCTTCTACCTTAATACTCTCATAATATTTTGCGTCTTTTTCCTCATTTTTAGAACAAGAAAACAGACCTAGGGCTACAAAAAAAGCAATGGCTACTACCCTACTCTGTTTGTTAAAATTAAATGTAATTTCCATAATAATCAGGTGTTAAATTAATCGTGATTTATAGTGTAAAAATAAAAGATACTTATGTCCTTTATTATGACATTTGTCATGTTTTTAACTTTTATTTAAGACCATATTATTACAAAATTAATCCTAAAACAATCAATCCTAAAACCGAAATCAAACTCACTTTCCAAAAAGAATTTGCTTTTTTAAGTTCCATGAATTCGAAAGAAACCAAGAGAAATTTCAATACGGATAATCCCATAATTAAAACAATTGCAAATCCGGAAACAGACATTGTATTAGAAATCAAAGCCGTTGAAGCCGTCAATACAATCAATAAACCATAGGTAATAAAAAGTGTCTTTTTCATTTTCTAAAAAATTAAGTATAAAACAGGAAATAGCAATAACCAGATCAAATCACACATGTGCCAGAAAGCAGCACAGGCTTCAACATCATCAATACCGGTATCAGAATTTTTTTTCATCATTCCATAGTTGGTCCAAATTAAAATCACCAAACCCATAATAACATGAATCAAATGAAATCCGGTTAGCATCCAATAAAAAGTAAAAAACATATTGGTATCCAATGAAATCCCCGAATCTATTTTATGAGAGTATTCAACTCCTTTTAAGATTAAAAATAATGTTCCACCAAGCATGGTCAATTTAAAATACAAAGACGATTTTAAACGGTTATTGTTTTTAAATTCCAAGACTGCATTGGCCATAAAAAAACCACTCGTCAACAAAAAAATAGTGTTTATTGCTCCAAAAGTAGTATTGAGTTGCAACCGTGACTGATGAAACAATTCAGGCTGCTCTTTTCCATAATAAACAAATGCCACAAGTGCCATCCCAAAGGTAAGAAGTTCCAGAAAAATAATAATCCACATCAAAATACCTCCTGGAGGGTAGTAGATGTTTTTGTAATCGATTTTGTGTGTGTTCATTTTATAGGATTGTATTAATAGTGTTATTTGAGTACTACATTGTTTTCTAAAAAAGCTACTTTTCCATTAGTAATATCGTAATAAGCACCAATGATTTTTATTTCTTTATTTTTTAATTGATGTTCTAATGTGGCACTTTTTTTTATGATTTTTTCAATGGTCAACACAACATTTTTTCTTGAAGTATCATCAATGGTATAGTCCGATAATGGATACGTTTTGTGTGGATTTATGGATGGTTTGATTTGTGAGGTGAGCTGGGTTAAATGTTCTAAACCAACATTATCAATTGCGCCTTGAACTGCACCGCAATGATTGTGTCCTAAAACCACGATAAGCTTGGTGTGTTTAATTGTAGTGGCAAATTCCATACTGCCTAAAATGTTATCGTCTTCTATATTACCGGCAACTCTTGCTACAAAAAGGTTTCCAATACCTTGGTCAAAAATAATTTCAGGAGGAACCCGTGAATCAATACACGTTAAAACCAATGTATGCGGATGTTGTTCCTTTTTTGTAAGATCAATTTCATGCGCATAATTGAGGTGAACGGACTTATTTTCTAAAAAACGCAGGTTGCCATTTTTTAAATCTGCAATCGCTTCATCAGGGGTTTTTATTTCAAGAAGATGTTCTTCTGCTTTTTCATTTTTAAAAAATATGAAACTGAAAATAGTCAGTGCAAAAAATGGACATAATACAAATAAAAGCAGTGTTCTTCTGTTATTGCGTTTGTTTTTTGGACACATATAGTTGAAATTTATTTTATTAACCCAGTGTTTTAAAAATAACCTCCCCTTCACAATTTATGAGTTGGAATCTTGTTGCAAGCAAAGAGGAGGTTAAAATAATGGCTATTTTCACATTGAAATTAATCCCAGTCTAATAATCGTTTCTCGCCTTCTATTTTCTTGATATCGGTAATATCCTGCGACATTTCAATCACACCTTTATAATTCTTATCAGCATCCCTGACCGCGAAATAGCGAATGTAAATCAGGCGCTCTTTGTAATTAATCCAAAATGAGGATTCGTTTTTTGTTCCTTTTCTAAATTCGTCCAGGATTTTAAGAACGGTTCCCACACTTTTTGGTGGATGGCAAAACTTGACTTCCCGACCAATAATTCCGGCACTTCTGGGAAAAACACGTTCTTCTCCCCGATTATAGAAAATCACTTTGTCGTTTTCATCAACATAAGTCAAATCTAACGGCAACGTTTTAAAAAGTAAATTCACCTGCTCCACCGTCATATATCCTTCATCGTAATGGGACATGTTTTCGAGCGAAAAAGACATTTCTCTTTTAGTAAAATCTTCACTAGGGTGAATGTATTCTTGTTTTGGATAAGGAGCAGGAGCTTGTGACAGCATCCAGCCAATTTCTTCCTCGCCTTTGCGCATTTCAATCCAGTCGGCTTCAGTAAGGAGTTCTAAGGCATTTGGAAACAAAACCGCTTCTTCCATCTGCAACAATCGGTCGATTCCATTGACTAGAAAAGGAGTATTGATACTAATTTTCTCTGGATTATTCATTTTAAGATAGTACTGAATTAAACGGAATTGCTCTCTTAAATTATCATGAAAGGACCACATTCCCTGAGAAGGACCGTTCCATCCTTTTTTTTCTAAAAACGGGAAAAGTTGATTTTCTTTACGGGCAAATCGTTTCTCGATGGTATGAAGCTGGTTGAATATATTCGTATATTTCTGTAAATCATTCTCAGGATTTACAGCTGATAATTCTTCTAAAAGTGCATGAATAATGTCATTTTCCTGAAAGTAAATCTGAACCGGATGTCCTTCGGGAAGTGTTGTGGTATTTGAAATATCGTTCATTATAGTATTTATTTTTGATGTTTAATTTTTTCGTACAATTGCACCAAGGATCGCAATAGCTCGACTGGTGTTGTTAGAATTTGATAGTGATTTTGCCCGAACATTTGCGGCAGATAATATTTTGCCTGGGCTTCAATAGCCAAAGCATAGGAATTAATATTCCTGTTGTTGAGTTCCCGAAGCGCTTGTTTCACATCATTGATGCCGTACTTTCCTTCGTATTTATCGTAATCATTGGGTTTTCCGTCAGAAATCAGGATAACCCATTTATTTTTGGTGTTTCTTTTATCAAGTCTTGCGCCGGCATGTCGTAAAGCGGCTCCAATTCTGGTATAGCCATTAGGTTCTATCGCTCCAATTTTATGTTTGGCGATATTCCAGTTTTCATCAAAATCCTTTACCGTTAAATAGGTCGAAAAATTTCGTGTTTTGGAATAAAAACTATCAATGGAAAAATCAATATTGAATTCATTTAAGATTTCTCCAAAAAGAATAGAAACCTCTTTCTCCACATCAATCACACGGTTTCCTGCGGCATATCCATCACTGGAAAGACTGATATCCAAGAGGATTAAAATCGACAAATCCTTCTCTTTTTTTCGATTTGAAATGTATATATTTTCAGATGGCGTTCGTTTCGAATGAACGTCAATATACAAATCCGTAATGGCGTCAATATCAAATTCGTCTCCCTGAGTCTGGCGTTTTTGCTGTTGCATTCTGTTGTTGACATTGGTCAGCATTTTTCGCAAACCCAATAAGGTCGAAGCATTTTTTGCAATGGTCTTTTTATAGTAATTAGGGTCGGTTTTCTGTTGTGATTTCGGATATACTTTACAAAAATTCTCCTTGTAAATACGCTTGCTAAAATCCCATTCGTTATAGGTAAGATGGAATCCTTTGGCATCAATTTCGGCACTTTCGGAGATGGAAGTATTCTCAATAAAATCCGATTGATAAACGGAATGTGCCGTATCATCTACCCGAACGGTGTATTTCATATTCAACTCTTCCAATGCCTCCTGATGCTCTTCTAATTCGTCCGAACCATCAAAGTCACGCCAGGTTCCATTGAATTCTTCAGCAGTTTCCACTTTTTCGAAATTGTGAAGCAAGACATAATCTTCCTGTTGTTTTTTATCGACCTCAACAGTAATCACTTCTTCTACCGCTTTTGTTTTTAAAGTGGTTAAAGCCTGATTTTCATTTGCTTTTTTGGTTTTATCAGAGAAATTTTCGAGAATGGTATTGCTGTTTTTTTCTATTTCATTTTGCATCCATTTGCCATACAGCCAAGAAAAATCAGGAGTATTTTTTCCGTTTTCCTTTTGAATGAAATGCAGTTTTGTTTCGGTATGAAATTTTTTATCGATAGAAAATTCTTCAAACAAAATGGTCAGAACAGTTTCAGATGTTTCAAATGCTTTCTGTTGTGAAAGGGCCAAAGGCTGGTCTTTTTCTTCTAAAGTCCAATTCAAATTCAACCGCTTTTGTACGCTCAGATACAAAATTCTAAAAAGATAAAAAGTAAGGTTATCTTTTTTCGTTGGCAATTTGGAAAAAGAAATGGGAAGGAAAAAATTATTGTTTTTATATCCTCCTTCTCTTTCGGCAGGGAAAATTTCGATTGGTTTACCCGTCAAAGCACGAGCCAAAATAGTCAATCGCGGTTTTATATCATTAAGCGTTACAGTTCTTGCAATAATTTCAGGATGTATCTTTTTACTTTTTTTTAAGTGTCTGAATAACTTCCCAACTATATATTCATCTATTTCGAAACCCATTTTTTTCTGATTTAAATCATCAAATCACACAAATCTTTCAATGCTTCCACCGTTTGTAAATCATCGGTTAACGGTTCTACAATAGCCACATGAACCGACAATCGTTTTGGAAGACCAGAATGAATAATTTTGGCGGCATCCACAAGAAGTCGGGTCGAAACGGTTTCTGTCAACCCCAATTCGGTTAGGTTTCTGATTTTGTTTCCAATGGCTACCAGTTTTTTGGCGACAACAGGATCAACATTTGTTTCTTTTACCAAAATTTCAGTTTCAATTTTCGTTTCCGGATATTCAAAAGAAACGGCAATAAATCGCTGACGGGTTGATGGTTTTAGTTCTTTAAAACCTCTTTGATAACCGGGATTAAAGGAGGCAACTAACATAAAATCGTCATGTGCTTTTACGGTTTCGCCTAATTTATCTATGAATAATTCCCTTCTGTGATCCGTCAGGGAGTGAATGGCTACAATAACATCTGGTCGCGCTTCGGCGATTTCATCCAAATAAATAATCGCTCCTTCTTTTACGGCAGTGGTTAATGGTCCATCCAACCAAACTGTTTCGGCACCTTTTATGATAAATCGTCCAATTAAATCCGTAGAAGACGTTTCTTCGTGACAACTAATTGTGATAATTTTTTTATCCAATTGATGTGCCATGTATTCCACAAAACGGGATTTTCCAGTTCCGGTTGGCCCTTTCAAGAGGAAAGGTATTTTGTTTTTATAGGCGTGTTCAAAGACTTCTTTTTCTTTGCCTACCGCGTGATAATATGGGATATTTACTAACATTTTTTTTATTTTAGAAAAAAAACCAGAACACGATAACTATTGTTTTTTCGGAAATGCAATTCTAAAAAACGGTGGTTAAAGCATTCTGGAAATTTTATTTTAAGTATTCCGTTACACGAAAAAGGTTTCAGTTTTAAATCACTGTTTTTCCTTTTTTATCACTTGTTCCTGTTAGATTTTCAATTATATGACCATCGATTTTATATCCATCTACTCTATGTTCTTGATTGTCGGTATCTAAAGCTTCATCTGTAGGTCTTCCGTATTTGATAAAATCAAAAATAAACAGACCAATTCCTATCGTAAACATGGTAGCACAAATAAGAAGCACTACAAAATGGATACTGATTTCGCTTTGAACAACCATGAAATCCATTTTCATTTTTCGTTCCATATAGACTTGAGCAACTCCGGCAACACCAAAGGCTACGGTCATCCCCAAGATTCCAATATTAGACAGCCAGAAAGCCATCATACCTTGTGCACTTTCGTAACGTTTACGTCCCGTCAAATTGGGTAAAGCATAACTAATCATCGCTAGAACAATCATCGCATAAGCGCCCCAGAATGCATAATGAGCATGCATTGCCGTTACTAAAGTTCCATGTGTATACAAGTTTGTTTGTGGCAATGTATGTGCAAAACCAAGTAATCCCGCACCTACAAAAGAAACGATAGCTGAACCAATAGTCCAGAATAAAGCGATTTTATTTGGATGGCTTTTTTCCCCTTTTCTGTACATGTTCACAGCAAATAATGCCATCGCTAAGAAAGCCAAAGGTTCCAAGGCAGAGAAAATTCCACCAACGATCAACCAAATTTTATTTACTCCAATGTAGTAGTAGTGGTGTCCAGTTCCCAAAACTCCGGAAAGAAAGGTAAGACCAACAATTACGTACAACCATTTTTCGATAACTTCTCTGTCCACTCCGGTCAACTTGATCAATAAGAACGAAAGGATACCTCCCATAATTAATTCCCAAACACCTTCAACCCACAAGTGAACCACCCACCAACGGAAAAATGAATCCATTACCTGACTATCAAACCAAATCATTCCGGGTATATAAAGCAAGGCTGCAAAAAACAATCCCATTGATAGTACTAAAGCCGTAGTGGTTTGTCGTTTTCCTTTATAAAGCGTCCCCAAAATTATGAATAAGAACAGTAGTACATTTACAACTACTAAATAGTCTAATTCTCTTGGAATTTCAAGAAATTTTCTTCCTTCCCAATGGTTGAAGTGGAATCCAATTATGGTAACAACGCCAACAATAGCTAAGGAAATCAGTTGAACATAAGCCCATTTCACGCTTATTAATTCGCGTTGCGCTTCTTCGGGAATAATGTAATATGCCGCACCCATAAAACCGGTTAACAACCATACTACTAACAAGTTAGTATGCACCGCTCGTGCCACGTTAAAAGGGATAATTTCATGTAATCCTTGAATTCCTATTCGGTCAAAGCCCATGATAAAGCCATAGACAATTTGCAGTGAGAACAAAAGCATGCACAATGCAAAAAACCAGTAGGCTACTTTCTGTGATTTATATTTCATTTTTAAAAATTTTAATTATTTTCTTTAGCTAAAGGGGAAACGATTCGGTCGAAACCATTTAAATCTAATTTTCCAATCCATTCGAAATAGGCTACCATGGCATTGGCATCGGCTTCATTCATTTTATAAGCTACCATTTTTCGCCCGTTTGGTGCCCAAGGAATAGGCGACATCAAAACCGCTTTGATATAGCCTTCGCCACGACGTTCCATCACTTTTGTCAACTCCGGAGCATAATACCCTCCTTCGCCCATAATGGTATGACAGCCCATACAATTGTTGGTTTCCCAAATTTCTTTTCCTCTCACTACTTCTTTAGTAATCTTACTGTAGTTTGTTTGATCATTCCTTGGCATGAACGAATAAATGGTCAATCCTATAAAGATTAAAAAGGTGACCACTGTTCCTCCTAAAAAAAATGCTCTTGCCTGTGATTTTGAAAGCATAAGTATCCGTTTTTGTTAGTTAATAAATGTACTCTATTTTAAATAAAGGATAAAAATGTCTTTTATTTGTTTGTTGCAAATTAATGACTTTAAAAAAAGCTAAAACATGATAAAAATCATCTTTTGATTATTTTTTAAATTATAAATTAATATTCATTAAAAATGAATATAAAAAAAACATATACTATTTGTAATAAGCACTTTATAAATAAAATTAATTTAAAAAATTAATTAAGGATAAATTTGTCTTTTATTGAAAATAATGATTATTTTTGTCTAAATAAATTTTAATAGAAAACAGATCATATGGAAACTTTAGAGAAAATAACAATCGGAGAATACGTTGCAAAAGATTTTAGAACCGCGGCAATATTTTCAAAATACGGAATCGATTTTTGCTGCAAAGGCAATCGAACAATCGAGGAAGCTTGTGAAAAAAAGAATGTTGATACGGATCAATTAATGGACCAGATCAACACGGTTTTGGCAACCAAAAATGACAGTACTATAGATTTCAAAATTTGGCCTTTGGATTTATTGGCCGATTATATTGAGAAAACGCATCATCGTTATGTGGAAGAAAAAACGCAAATTTTGCTTCCTTTTTTAGACAAACTGTGCAAAGTACATGGTGCAAATCATCCTGAATTATTCGAAATCAATGAACTCTTTATTGGTTGTGCAGGCGAATTAGCGCAACACATGAAAAAAGAAGAACTGATTTTGTTTCCTTTTATCAAAAAAATGGCAAAAGCAGCGCTTACCGAGGAACCAATTGCGAAACCACAATTTGGAACTGTAAAAAACCCAATTGCCATGATGATGGAAGAGCATGAAGCCGAAGGAGATCGTTTTGTAAAAATAGCAGCACTAACCAATAATTATACGCCACCGGCCGATGGTTGCAGTACGTTCCGTGTGACTTATGCCATGCTAGCTGATTTTGAGCAGGATTTACACAAACACATCCATTTGGAAAACAACATTTTGTTTCCAAGCGCTATGCTTTTAGAAAAAAAATTCGCCGAACAAGAATAAAAATAAACCCAAAGACTCTAACCTTAAATCATCACATGCTATGGAAAAATATGTTATCAAAAGAAACGGCGAATACAAACCTTTTGAAAATTTTAAAATAAAAGACGCTATTGAAAAAAGCTTTCAGAGTGTTTCCATACCATTTGATGAAATTCTTTTCGAAAAAATTATTCAGGATTTACAATCCAAAGAAACTTGGGCCGTTGAGGAAATTCAGGATTTAATCGAGAAAAACCTTTTTGAAAAACAGTATTTCGAAGTCATGCGTTCCTTTATGTTGTTTAGACATACGCGCAAATTGCAACGCGAACATGTAAATGGCTTGAACGAAGACACCACTTATGTTGACAGCACGCAAACCATTGAAGAATATATTGAACAAACGGATTGGCGCATCAATGCCAATGCCAATACCTCCTACTCTAATGCGGGATTGGTCAACAATGTTGCCGGAAAAATTATTGCTAATTATTGGCTCGACAAAGTATATACCAAAGAAGAAGGATATTCGCATCGCAATGGCGACATCCACATTCATGATTTAGATTGTTTGACCGGATATTGCGCCGGTTGGAGTCTGCGGGTGTTACTTAACGATGGTTTTAATGGCGTTCGCGGACGCGTGGAAAGCAAAGCGCCTTCGCATTTCAGAGAAGCTTTGGGACAAATGGCGAATTTCCTTGGGATTTTGCAAAGCGAATGGGCCGGAGCACAAGCCTTCAGTTCGTTTGACACGTATTTGGCTCCCTATGTTTTCAAAGATGATTTGTCTTTTGAGGATGTCTTGAAAGCAGTTCGCAGTTTTGTTTACAATTTGAATGTTCCGGCTCGTTGGGGACAATCACCTTTCACGAATATCACTTTGGACTGGGTCGTTCCCGATGATTTGAAAACCCAAATTCCGACGAAGAACGACTATCATTTTTTCGAAAATAATTTTGACTATGACCTTTTATTGCAAGCCAGGGAAAGAGGCGTTACAAAAGTAACCGAATTGCGTTACGAGCATTTTCAAAAGGAAATGAACCTCATCAACAAAGCGTATTACACGGTAATGACCGAAGGCGATGCCAACGGACAACCGTTCACCTTCCCTATTCCAACAGTAAACATTACCGAAGAATTTGATTGGGATGGAGAAAACACCGATTTGCTCTTTGAAAATACAGCGAAAATTGGTTCTTCTTATTTCCAGAATTTCATTGGAAGTCAATATATTTTGGATGAAAATGGCAATAAAACAGAAAATGAAAACGCGTATAAACCCAATGCCGTTCGCAGTATGTGTTGTCGTTTACAATTGGATTTAAGAGAATTGTTAAAACGTGGAAACGGACTTTTTGGAAGTGCAGAAATGACAGGAAGTATTGGCGTAGTGACCATTAATATGGCACGTTTGGGCTATTTATTCAAAGGAAATAAAGCAGAATTATTCAAACAATTAGATCGTTTATTATATATTTCTAAATCTACTTTAGAGAAAAAAAGAGTATTTATCCAAGAAATGTACGACCGAGGTTTGTATCCGTACACGAAACGGTATTTACAGCATTTCAGAAATCACTTCTCGACCATTGGTGTAAACGGAATGAACGAAATGATTGCGAATTTTACCGAAAATCAAGATGCTATTACTTCATCGTCAGGAATCGAATTTGCATCAGAAATCTTGGAACATATTCGGAACCGAATGAAAGAATTCCAGGAAGAAACCGGGAATTTATACAATCTGGAAGCCACACCGGCCGAAGGTACCACCTACCGATTTGCCAAAGAAGACAAAAAACGCTTCCCGAACATTTTACAAGCCGGACAGGGCGACAATATTTATTACACCAACAGTTCCCAGATTCCGGTGGATCACACGGAAGACCCTTTTGAAGCGTTGTTTTTACAGGACGAATTGCAATGTAAATATACCGGCGGAACAGTTTTACATTTGTATATGAGTGAAAAAATCAGTTCTCCAGAAGCCTGCAAACAGTTTGTTAAGAAAGTAATCTCCAATTTCAAATTGCCATACATCACCGTTACGCCAGTGTTTAGCGTGTGTCCGGTTCATGGTTATTTGAATGGCGAGCACGAATATTGCCCAAAATGCGATGAAATTCTAATTGAAGAAAAAAAGTTTAAAGTTGAGTAATTAAAAAAGTTTAAAGTTTAAGGTTTAAAGTTGAGCAGCTAACCTGAAACCTTAATTTTCTTAATTTCTTAATGGTTCAAAAAAAATCTCAATTTTAAAATTTAGTCTTTATAGAAAAACTAGTGACGTCAAAACTTTAAACTTTAAACCTTTTAAAAATATGAAAACAACCAACCCGATTTTAGAACAAAACCAACATTTGAGAACCAAATGTTTAGTGTACACAAGAGTAATGGGCTATCATAGACCCGTAGAAAGTTTCAATATTGGAAAAAAAGGAGAACACAAACAGCGCACTCATTTCAATGAAGGAAAATGTTAATACTCCCATTTACAGCATAACGCCTTTCACTTTATTAGATTATGCGCATAAATCAGCTTGCATTCTTTGGTTTGCAGGCTGTAATATGCGTTGTTTGTATTGCTACAATCCTGAAATAGTAATGGGAAAAGGAACTATTTCATTCGAAAAAGCGCTTACTTTTCTTCATTCCAGAAAAAATTTATTGGACGCGGTAGTTTTTAGCGGAGGCGAATGCCTGTTGCATAAAAACAGTATTCAACTCATAACCGAAGTCAAAAAAATGGGCTTTTTGGTAAAAATTGATACCAATGGTTCACGACCTGAGGTTTTGCAACAAATACTTGAAAATGAATTGATCGATTATGTGGCGCTGGATTTTAAAGCCATGCCTGTTCATTTTGAAAAGATAACACAGTCCAATCTTTTTCTGCCTTTTGAAAAATCGTTGCGTTTATTAGTAGAAAGTGGGCTCCCGTTTGAAGTTCGCACCACGGTACATTCGGATTTGATTGATACGAATCACATGCAAGCGATGATACAGTATTTAGAGCAGCAAAACTATCAGGGAAATTACTATATTCAGCATTTTGTAAATGGAGTAACAACGTTAGAGAAATTGGGCTATTCTGTTAGGGAATTGGAAAAGGAAAATCTTTCTACCGCACGTATTAAAGTACATTTTAGAGGTTGATTCTAAAGTAGAGTTGCTGACAAAAGCGTATCTTTAAAAACAAATAAAATTTTACATGAACCATCATTTATTGTTAATTATCCATCTTTTAAGTGCCACAATTTGGGTGGGCGGCCATTTGTTATTGGTCTTTGGCCATTTGCCGCAAGCCCTTAAAGAGAAAGACCCAAGCATCATTCTAAATTACGAAAAAAAGTATGAGCCTGTAGGAATGACAGCCTTGGTTTTACTGGTCATTACGGGAATTTTAATGGCTTATAAATACGGCGTTAGCATCGAATATTGGTTCCAGTTTGCCACTCCTATTGAGAAAGTGGTTTCTACAAAATTACTTTTATTGTTCTTGACGGTAGCCTTCGCCTTGAGCGCACAGTTCAGGGTAATTCCCAAACTTAAAAATAATCCAGACAAGTTGCCTGAAATGGCTTTTCATATACTATCCGTTACGATAATTGGCGTATTGATGCTCATTTTTGGCTCTTTCATCCGTTTTGGCGGGTTTTAAATTTATACCTTATGATATCAAATAAACCATTAAAAAGAGCTCCGGAATTACAACCTTTAAGTCACGATCATCATCATGGTTTACAATTATGTTGGAAAATACGAACTGGTTTTTCGAAGCAAATTGAACCCGATCGCATCAAAAAATATTCGGACTGGTTTTTTAAAACGCATTTGAAACCTCATTTTGAATTGGAAGAAAAACATGTATTTCCCATTTTAGGTACAGAAAACGACCTTTTAAAACGAGCGATTACAGAACATCGTCGTTTGAAACGCTTATTCAAGCAAACTACCGATATAGAAAAGTCTTTAGGGCTCATAGAAGAAGAACTAGAAGCACATATTCGTTTTGAGGAACGCATTTTATTTGTTGAAATCCAAAAAATAGCCACCCAAGACCAATTGGCTAAAATCAAAGAAATTCATACCGAAGAATCTTTTGTAGAAAAGGACGATGATCCTTTTTGGATTTAAAAAATAGCCAACCCAAAGAATAAAGGATAGCACTTATTTCTATAAATTTGTAAAAAAATAATTATGTTTTCTAAAACCTGTGAATACGGAATCCGAGCCACCATTTTTATAGCATCAGAATCCTATCAAAATAATAGAGTTGGGCTTAGAGATATTGCTAAAAAAATAGATTCGCCCGAGGCTTTTACGGCCAAAATTTTACAAATACTATCCAAGGATAATATCATCCATTCTATTAAAGGCGTTGGTGGCGGATTTGAAATCCCAAAAGAAACCATGAGCCAAATAAAACTATCGCAAATAGTAACGGCACTAGATGGAGATCGCGTTTTTACCGGTTGCGGTCTGGGATTAAGTCATTGTTCCGAAGATCATCCTTGTCCGGTTCACGATAAATTCAAGTCCATCAGAAATGAATTGGCTTTCATGCTCGAAAACACCAATCTGGAAGAATTAGCAATGGGAATAAAATCAGGCGATACTTTCTTGCGGTATTAAGCAAAAGTAATCTTATATTTTACAAAACTGTTTTGTGACATAATAGCTAAGATTTCAGATGGATTCTAGCCCCTTTATTTGTACTTAAACAAGTTACCTAGAACTGTATCGTACAAAATAACAACAACAAACAGAATGAAAATAATAACTTGGAATTGTAATATGGCTTTCCGTAAAAAAGCGGAATTTATTCTGACAGAGCAGCCAGATATTCTAATTGTGCCTGAATGCGAACATCCTGACAAATTGATTTTCAAAAATGATATAGCTAATCCGACAGACCTATTTTGGTTCGGACAAAACCCAAACAAAGGGCTTGGAATATTTTCATATTCAGACTTTAAGATTGAACTTCTAAGTATTCACAATCCTGACTTTAAATATGTTTTACCATTATCCGTAAGCAACGATGAAATCGAGTTTACAATTTTTGCAATATGGGCTCAAAAACCTAAAAATCACGATTGCTATACAGAACAAATTTGGAACGCAGTTCATTTTTATAGCGACTTGTTGAATAATGAGAATATAATTCTTGCAGGTGATTTTAACAGCAGTTCAATTTGGGACAAGCCAAACAGAATTTATAACCATTCTAACCTTGTTGAACTTTTGAAAAATAAGAATATATATAGCACCTACCATAGTTTCTACAATCAGGAACAAGGAAAAGAAACTGCTTCAACTCTATTTATGCATAGAAAAATTGATAGACCATATCACATTGATTTTTGCTTTGCATCGAATAATCTAATTAACAAAATTACAAGTGTACAAATCGGAGAATATGAAAATTGGACTAAATATAGCGACCACAAACCTGTAACTGTAATATTTGAAATATGACGACAGAAATCGCAAGCTCCACAAAGTTTCCCTCTCATTAAAAATTTTCTCATTAAGGCTGCGCAAATGTCTCTAAATTTACGCAATTTCCTGAATCCAAACTATCAAAATTACACTTATAAAATTTCTATTTTTTAAAACCAAAAGCTAACATTTATCATATTTTCTGATTTTTTTAGCATGTAGCTTTGGTAAAAATAGTAATCATGCAATTCTGGAAAAAAATTACCCCCACAGAAAGGCAAATTCGCATTCAAAAAGCATTAGGCGAGAATGTAAATTTTTCTCATGATGCCTCTTTGGGGTATCCTGCATCCAAGTTAGATGGAAAAGTATTCAATGAAGAAGCTCAATTTCTAAAAGATGCGCCCATTTTACAAACCTATGTTGCCAATCCCAATCATATTGGCTGCCATACTTTTGGCACTTCTGAAAAAGCTTTTAGAGGAACACAGGAAATAGAACGGGAGGTTTTGAATGTGCTCGCCGTTGATGTTTTTAAAGCTGAACCCAATTCTTTTGACGGTTATATTGCTCCTGGTGGCACCGAAGCGAATATTCAGGCCATTTGGATGTATCGCAACTATTTCATTAACAAACTGAATACCAGTCTGTCCGAAATTGCTATAATAGCTTCAGAAGACACCCATTATTCCATTCCGAAAGCAGCCAATCTATTGATGCTGGATTGGTTAAAAATCCCTGTTGATTTCGAAACCCGCACTATTGATATATTCGCGCTAGAAAATAGCATTATCAATGCTAAAAAACGAGGAAAAAAATATTTTATCGTAGTTTCAAATATGGGAACGACGATGTTTGGCGCGATTGACAACCCGAATGATTATGTTGAAATTCTCGAAAAACACGACTTAAAATACAAATTACATATTGATGCTGCTTATGGTGGTTTTGTATATCCTTTTAGCAATAAAGCCTCCGAAATCAATTTTGAAAACCCAAAAATCAGTTCCATCACCATTGATGCACACAAAATGCTTCAGGCTCCTTATGGAACGGGAGTTTTTATTTGTCGAAAAGGATTAATCGAAAATGTTTTGACAAAAGAAGCCGAATATGTCGAAGGAATGGATTTGACGCTCTGCGGAAGCCGTTCTGGTGCAAATGCCGTAGCGGTTTGGATGATATTATTTACGTACGGCCCTTTTGGATGGTGTGAAAAAATTCGGATTTTACAAATGAGAACAGAATGGTTGTGTGAACAATTGGATGCGTTACACGTGAAGTATTTCAGAGAACCTTTCATGAATATTGCAACCATTCAAGCCGAATATATTACACCAGAATTAGTGAAAAAATTCGATTTGGTTCCCCAAAAACACGACGGAAATAATCAATGGTACAAAATTGTAATTATGGATCATGTCGAAATAGACCATTTGATGGCTTTTATAACAGACTTAAAAACTACACTTCAACAGAAAAACGAAATTGTTCCAGTGTGATGCACTATAAAATCTGCTTCTAGAATTTGAAGTGGGAATGCATAACAAATGATGCTTTTTTTAAAACTTAACTAATGAAAAATCTTAAAGAGCGCATACTGGAATTGAAAAAAGAGAAAAATGCGGTTATTTTAGCCCATTATTATCAAGAAGCCGATATTCAGGATATTGCGGATTATGTGGGTGACAGCTTGGGATTATCACAAGAAGCCATGAAAGTGGATGCCGATATCATCCTTTTTGCAGGCGTACATTTTATGGCCGAAACTGCCAAAATATTGAACCCGACAAAGAAAGTAATTCTACCCGATTTGAAAGCAGGTTGCTCATTAGCAGAATCGTGCCCGCCGGATTTATTCAAAAAATTTATTGATGAACATCCCGATCACATTGTCATCACATACGTGAATTGTTCCGCCGAAATTAAAGCGTTGAGTGATATTGTCTGTACTTCATCAAATGCTTTGAAAATAGTGGAATCCATTCCCAAAGAAACGCCTATTATTTTTGCACCGGATAAAAATTTAGGAAAATACATCATCAGCAAAACAGGAAGAGACATGCAGCTTTGGGATGGTTCTTGTGTGGTTCATGAAGCTTTTTCGCTGGATAAATTAATCGAAGTCCATAAACAATATCCTGATGCAACCATAATAGCACATCCCGAATCGGAAACACATATTCTGCAAACAGCAAGCTATATTGGTTCAACAGCAGGGATGATTGACTATGTAAAAACAAATCCGAACAATCAATTTATTGTGGCTACCGAAGCGGGAATTTTACATAAAATGCAACAGGAAGTCCCGCATAAAACATTGATTCCGGCTCCTGCAAAAGAGGATAATACCTGCGCTTGCAGCGAATGTGGCTACATGAAAATGAATACATTACAAAAAGTATATGATTGCTTGCTTACTGAAAGCCCAGAAATTGATGTCCCTGAAAATATTAGAAAAAAAGCCTTAGTTCCCATTGAACGAATGCTTGAATTATCAAAATAATGATTGCTACAAATTACTTAATCATTGGTTCTGGCGTGGCAGGATTGACTTTTGCCATAAAAATTGCAGAACGATTTCCTGATAGAAAAATCACGATAATTACCAAGTCGAACGAAGATGAATCCAATACAAAATATGCACAAGGCGGGATTGCCATTGTCACTGACGAAACCGAAGATTCGTATCAAAAACACATTGACGACACCCTCATTTGCGGAGACGGTTTGTGTGATGTTGATGTCGTCAAAATGGTCGTCACTGAAGGCCCGAAACGATTGAAAGAGCTCATTGCGTGGGGTGCCAAATTTGATAAAACGGTCAAAGGAAATTTTGATTTAGGCAAAGAAGGCGGCCATTCACGCAACAGGGTGGTACATCATAAAGACCAAACGGGTTATGAAATTGAACGTGCCATTTTAGAGCAAGTGCATCAAAAAGAAAACATAACCGTTCTGAATCATTATTTTGCACTTGATTTGATAACCCAAAACAATCACTGTTTTGGCGCTTATGCCTTGCATGAAAAAACAAACGAAATTATCCCATTCCAATCTGATTTTACGGTGCTGGCCACTGGAGGAATAGGTCATCTTTATGGTCATACGACCAATCCGGTTATAGCAACTGGAGATGGTATCGCCATGGCTTTTCGTGCAAATGCAGCCATCAAAGACATGGAGTTTATTCAATTTCATCCTACCGCTTTATATGATGCTTCAGCAGGATCTAAATTTTTAATTTCGGAGGCAGTTCGAGGTTTTGGAGCGTATTTGCGTACCCAAAAAGGACTTCGGTTTATGATGAATTATGATGAAAGGGGCGAATTAGCATCTAGAGATATCGTTTCGCAAAGCATTGATTTGGAACTAAAAAAATCAGGAGACGATTGCGTTTATTTAGATTGTACTCATCTGAATTTAGACGCTTTTATCAAGCACTTTCCCATGATTTATGAGCGTTGCAAAAGCATAGGGATTGATATAGCAAAAGACTGGATTCCCGTGGTTCCCGCACAGCATTATTTGTGTGGCGGAATTACAGTTGATAAAAACGGAAAAACATCTATAGAAAATTTATTTGCCTGTGGCGAATGTTCCCGTACAGGATTGCATGGCGCCAATAGATTAGCCTCTAATTCCTTGTTGGAAGCGCTCGTATATTCAGAGAAAATTTATGATTATTTGGCGCATGTTTCTATTGAGAAAAGCCAATTCAATGGGATTATCTCGAATTGGGAATCCACTGAAAAACCTAAAATCAGTTCAGATTATTTGGCTAAAATGAAAGCCAAATTACAGCTTTTGATGCGTCAGAATGCAGGAATTGTGAGAAATGAATTGGATTTACCGAAAGCCAAAGAACAGCTTTTACATTGGAAAAATGAAATGGAAGAAATTATTAAAACCCATCAAATTAGTGTTGCACTGTACGAATTACTGAACATGATTACAATTGGGAATTTAATTGTGCAGCACTCCATTGAACGGAAAGATAATCGTGGTGGTTTTATGAAAATCAATGCTTTATAGGAAATATAGAAATAATTTTTTTTACTTAAAAAGCAGTAACATTCTAAAAAAATTATTCCGAACTAAGAGCCTTTTTAAACTTTAAACAGGCTAATAAAAAATAAAAAAATCGGCTTGAAAATCAATCAAGCCGATTTTTTATTATGCCAATTTTAATTCTGGAATCTCAAAAGCAATAAGTTCGCTTTTATAAATATCGAATTGACTCAGAATCTCATTTTTAGTGCTTTCGAAAAAAGGAATTTTTGAAAATAAATCTTCATAATATCCGATTCCTAGTAGCAAATTATTTTTAAACGAATTCCATTTTTTAATTTGTCCCAAAGTTATTTCTTCAGTAACCGCTGAAATTTCATTTTTCAGATAATCCAAATACATTTTTAACTCTTTCACAAATAGATTTGGTCGATCAGTAACCGTCAATACAGATGCGTTTCCATAAATATGCTGCACCATTTTAGACAGTGAAACTTCTTTATCAAAATAAGCCATATTGGGTCCTGGACAAATGATTACACCCTGCGCCTGCCCTTTTATCTTAATGTCATTTTCAAGATAGGAAGCATTGGCTAAACCCACACAAAGACAGGCTTTCTCCGTAATACTATTTTTCTTTTTTTCGAAAATTTCAGCAGTTAAAATATCTTTTTCAAGCAGTAATTCTTCCAGTTTCAAGTCTTGGTATTTCTTGGAAGACGTACAAATTCCTTTCGCATCGTATTCTTTGCTTAACGCCAAAAATCGTTTTGGACACGAACTTCCTGCTTTGCTTTCCTCAATTCGTTTCAATTTCAATTTTTCATTCGTCGTTCCACGCAACGTATTGAAAGGAATTCCCAACGGCGAAATATGACTTAAATACAAATCATCTTCTTTGGCTCCAGCCAATAATGCTCTGGTGTGTTTATCAACCGAAGTGGCTTCAGGAACCAATAAAAACGGCGAACCCCAACCCACAGAATCCACATCATAATGATCCAATAGAAAATCGTGTTCTTCAGCAGTTCCTACGCCGCCTTGAACCGTGATTTTTAAATCCAACGGTCGTTCCGGAACATGCATTTCTTTTTGTCCCAATGCTTTCACCATCAACTCATGTGCAGATTGAATCAATTGCTCTTTTTTCTGTTTGAATTCTTCTAGAATCGGTCCCAACAAATAGCCTTCGGTGGCAAAAGCGTGTCCGCCACAATTCAGTCCGGATTCAATTCGATATTCAGAAACCCAAAGTCCTTTTTTAGCTAAAAAATTCCCTTGAATCATTGCCGAACGAAAGTCACTTACTTTCAGCGTGATTTTCTTTTTCAGTGCATTATTCGCATCCGGAAAGAAAGCCGAAAAACTTTCGAAATAGCTGTATAATCTTGGATTCATCCCTGCCGATAAAACAACAGATGATTCTAATGTACTGTTCACAAACCCGCGCAATGCGGCATGCGCGTCATTAAAAATAATGGGCAATTGTTCATCTTTGATGAAATTATCCTTATCCAATTTGGTCATAATATTCACATCAATATCACCCGGATAAAGATTTTTCTCCAGATAATTTTTGATATTTTCTTTGAAAGCGAAACCGTCTTCCATCAAGTTTTGCAAACCTGCTTTAATCTCTGATTTGTTGGGCAGCATAGCGATGTAATTTTCCAAAGCGGATTTACTTTCCGATAATTCCGTTTTGAAATTTTCGAATTTTTCCTTAACGATTTTGTCTACCAAATTCAGATAAGAAGTAATGCGTTCTGCACGATAATCATGTATTTTTTGGGTAATTTCCTGATACGGCAAATCAAATTTCTTGCTGTAAAAAGCATTCATTTTTTCGATAAGCTCATCATCCATAATTGAAATAACGGATGAAATACCATACTTCGCCACTCGTATCGGACTATCAATCGTATAAGCAAGTCCCATAACCGGGATATGAAAAGTATGGAGTGGTTTAAGTGTTGTCATGCTAAAATGATTTAAATAAATAAACCACAAAAGTCGAGAAACTAAAAACTATAAAAACTGATAAATATCATACGCTATGATACTTTAATAAAATACTTTAGCCATTTTATAGCACTATTTTGAGATTATTTCAAAATCAACACATTTTACACTTTTCTAGTATGATTACAATCATAATATTGTTAAATTTATAGAAATTATATTTGCAGCAATTGCAAATATGCGTCCTAAAAAACACATTCTTAAATCCACTTTAATTATGCAAATAGACATAGATTTACTTTTTTCTTGGGGTGCTGTTGCGAAAAAATACAAAAAAAACGAAGTAGTTTTTAATGAAGATGAAGTGGCTCATTTTTATTATCAAATTATTGATGGAAGCGTGAGAATGTTTAATTCAAATGACGAAGGAAAAGAGTTCACGCAAGGACTTTTTTGTAAAGGAGAGAGTTTTGGTGAACCTCCATTGTTTATTGACCAACCGTATCCGTCAAAAGCAGTTTGCATTCAAGATTGTACCATTATGAAGTTATCAAAAGATAAATTTTTGAAAATTCTGGATGAATATCCTTTAATTCAAAAATCATTTTTGGTTTTACTTGCCAATAAAATTCATTCAAAATCCAATACTTCAAAAGAGATCATCAACCAGAAACCGGAGTTTAGAATTCTTGCTTTTTTGAACACACACAAAAGAAAATCGGAGTGTAATGACCAAAAAGTATTAATTCCTTACACACGTCAGGAAATTGCAAATTTTACCGGTTTGAGAGTCGAAACGGTGATTCGGGTTTTTTCGAAAATGAATGATTGCAACAAAGTTGACATCATCAATCACAAAATATTTTATTAAAAAAAAATGAAATTAAACATACAATTCTGGCTAAAATTTTCGTTGCTAAATCTATGTATTGTCGCCTTCCTTGGGGTTTTAATGCGTTATAAAATTGGTTTTGAATTCCCTTATTTCAATCAAAAAAACATATTACATTCCCATTCCCATTTTGCATTTTCAGGATGGATCACCCATACTTTGATGACGTTGATGGTGTATTATCTTCAGAATAAAACTGCCAACTTTCAAGTACATAAATACCGAAAAATACTCATAGCCAATCTAATTTGTTCTTATGGGATGCTGATTTTCTTTATTATTCAGGGCTACGGAATGATTTCCATCTTTTTCTCAACAGCATCGATCTTGGTTTCCTATTTTTTTGGCTATTATTACATCAAAGATTTAAGAAAACTGGATGCTGATTTTGCTGCAATAAACTGGCTTAAGGCCGCCTTATTTTTTAATATTATTTCTTCTTTCGGAACTTTTTACTTGGCTTACATGATGGCAAGTAAAAATGTCATTCAGGATTTGTACTTATCATCTATCTATTATTTTCTCCATTTTCAATATAACGGTTGGTTTTTCTTTGGTTGTATTGGTTTGTTTTTTGGCTTTTTAAATCTAAAAAAATCAGAACATTCCTTTTACGAAACTTCCTTTAAGCTGTTTGCTGTTTCTTGTATTCCTGCCTATTTTTTGTCCACACTTTGGTTGGATTTACCCGTTTGGCTTTACACAATCTCTGTCTTTGCAGCAATAATTCAGGTTTTTGCATGGTTTAAACTTCTTTTAATTTTAATACAAAAACAAAAAGAGTATCTGAAAAATTTCGCTTCATTGTTACGCTATATTTTACTCTTTTCCTGTTTGGCATTAAGCATAAAATTCATTCTGCAATTGGGTTCAACAATCCCATCTTTAAGCCAGCTTGCCTTTGGCTTCAGACCAATTGTAATCGCCTATTTACACTTGGTTTTATTGGCGGTAATCACGTTGTTCTTGTTGTTTTACATCTATGCCAGTCATCTGATTATTATCAATAAAAAGATAAAAATTGGCTTGGTTCTATTTTCCGTTGGCGTTCTATTAAACGAGTTGGTTCTCGCCATTCAAGGTGTCGCATCGTTCACTTATACTATTATTCCGTATGTGAATGAACTTCTTTTCGTTGTCGCCTTACTCTTGCTTTTAGGAATCGGGTTTACTACTTATTTTTCTATCAAAAAAGTTAAAAACAACCCGCCTTTATGATTGAACGCATAGAATAAACAATTGATAATTAAGTACTTTGCTATATAAAACCAAAATAACCTTAATTATGAAAAAATCAATTCAATTAGTAGCCGTCGTTTGTTTCTTTACCATTTTTGGTTGTAAACAAAATAGCGAAGCTCCATCTGAAACAACAACAGAAAATACAGCAACTCAAGGTCCTGGACAGTCTGCCGTGGTTGACGAAGCTTCTAGTCCAAATATCGTTCAGACAGCCTCCGGAAGCAAAGATCACTCCACACTTGTAACAGCCGTAAAAGCAGCAGGATTAGTGGATGTATTGAGCAATGCCGGACCGTTTACCGTTTTTGCACCAACAAACGCTGCTTTTGATAAACTCCCAAAAGGAACCGTTGAAGGATTATTAGAACCTGGAAAAAAAGATGATTTGAAAAACATATTAGAGTATCATACTTACGTAGGAAATCTAAAAACAGAGTACATGCAAGACGGGCAGGAATATGAACAAGTAAATGCCGGAAAAATAAAAATCACCAAAGTAGGTGATAAAGTATTTGTAAATGGTTCCGAAATAGTAACTTCAATCCCAACATCAAACGGAATTATACACGTAATCAATGATGTTTTACTTCCAAAAAAATAATATTATTAATTCATTTTGCCAGATTGAAAAAAGCGTAAACTAAAATAGTTTACGCTTTTTTTATGCTTTTCAACCTATTGTTTTGTACATCAATACCCCCGAAATATTCATAGCTCTTTGTTTGATTTCTTCAGCTTTTTCTCCTGTGAATAACTCATCAACAGTTTCATTAAACAAGGCATTCCAATGCTGAAAATGAGCTTCTTTCATTTCACTTTTTTGATGCAACTCTTTGTGCTTACTCATCGGGTTTCCGGTATAATTCCCTTTCGAAAACATAATATTTTCCCAAAAATCATACATTTTAGGCAAATGCTCTTCCCAATTCACCTTGGCTACATCCGTAAAAAAATAACCGATTTTAGTATCTGTTTTTATTTTACCGTAGAAAGCGTTTATCAGCTTCTCAATGTCGTTTCTGTTCTTTATATCTGTTTTCATTTTTAGATTTTTTAGCCTTTAAACAATAAACACAAACTGTCTTCCATTGCTTCAACGGAATGCAAAACTGCTACCTGAATTTCTTGTTCGTCATAAAGAAAGAGTTCATTTTGTTGGTTCTCCTCTTTATAAATCACGTTTCCTTTTATCACCAATAATTTGGCAGGAACATCCGTTTTATGCTCCTTGAGAATCATTCCTTTTTTGAAAGCAATCACCATTACTTTACTGCAAGAAGTATTTTGAACCACTTGCGCCACTGGATTAGCGGCATTTTCTAGTTTTTGAAGTATATCTTTAAACATTATAAATCTTTGTTTTTAAATTTAATTAATGAAATGAAAAATGGAATAATAATCCACAAACAGAGCAGCGAAAAAGAAAGAAGCAGTCCCAATGATGTCCCGAAAAAATCTTTGAAAATTGCTCCGGTATATCCCATCATCGCTGAAACGTCCAGATGCAAAAGGATTTGAATTCGGGCTAAATCTATTGGACTGAACGCCGTAACTACAATCATTGCTTTCTCGATTGGATAATCTGAAAATTGAAACAGCAAATACAAAATTATTCCATCAAAAAGCAGTGCAAAATATAACCAACCCATGATGGCAATACCTATTCCTTTTGCCTTGTCTCTGGTCAGTATCGAACTTAAAAATGCCAAAGCCACGAAGACCAACGTAATCAGACAACCTATGATGAGCATCATTATGCCAACGCTATCCGGCGCATTGATTAAAAGCGGAATTCCGGCACCAATAAAAAAGGCTAAAACCATTGCTAACGAAAGTCCGAGAAATAAACTCAACCAAATTTTCTTGCGTTTAATGGGTTGGCTTAATAAAAGCTCAATAAACTCTGTACTATTATACAAATAAATCGTGGCAAAAAGAATGGAAACTAGCGGAACCGTGAATAAAATTATATTCAAAATGGTAAGCAATCCTTTGGCAGAATTATCTTCCAGCCCAAATGAACTCCAGGAAAGAATGGCTAAAATAAGCGTGTACGCCAGTATAATCTTGTTCTTTAAAATGTCTAGAAAAATGATTTTAATGATTCTGTTCATTGCTTTTGTTTTTTAGAATTTTGGCAATTGCTTTGGATATTTTTTGTTCGTTTGTTGATTCCAATAAACCCGCGATACTTTGATGAAAATGCACTGTTCCGTCTTGCATGTAAATAATTTGCGTAATCAAATCATCTAATTCGCTCAAAAGGTGAGAAGTAATCAAGATGAGTTTTCCCTTTTCTTTTTCTTTTATAATTTTTTCTTTCAATATTTCAGAAGCCAATGGATCTAATCCCGCTGTAGGTTCATCTAAAATCAACACCTCTGGATTAAACAAAAAAGCCAGCGTAGCACTTACTTTTTGCGTTGTTCCACCCGAAAGTGTCCGCATTTGTTTGTCGACTATTTTTTCGAGTTGAAATGCATGGACTAAATCCTCATCTAAAACCTGATCCGAATTTCGAATTTTTTTTATCATTTCGATGATTTGCCCAACTGTCATGTAATCCGGATAACGCCCTATTTGGGGCATGTAGCCTATTTGTTCCCGATATTTAAATTCCTTTAAAATTGATTTTTCATTGAATAAAATATCGCCTTTAGAAGGAATGACCATTCCCAAAATACTTTTTATCAAAGTCGTTTTTCCACAGCCATTCGGACCAATTAGAGCAATGCATTCTCCTTTTTTAAAAGAAAGATTGACATCATTTAAAACCTCTAATTTTCCAAATTTTTTATATATATTTTTTATTTCAATCATAATGGTAATGAATGCATTAATGGCGAATTGTCAATGAAATTATCTGGGGTTATACTGGGCAACACTTTTTCGGATTTATCCAAAAGTGTAATCATAAAACTCCGGAACAGCAACATCGCCGAGGGATTATTTTCAACTAAAACTGCAAATAAACTCAATGGATGATACGGCACATCGCCGACACCATTTTTGTCTAAATCATATCCTTCGTATTTATCCCAATAATTGGTATTGAACTTGTTTAAAACTAAACTTCCGTTAGTTCCCATATCAAAAGTATTCCCAATAAAATTATTATTTACGATTTCATTATCTACGCAACTGGCCTGGATTTTCATCGCCCAACCGTTGGCTTCAAATACATTTTTTTCAATTCGAATTCGATTGGTTCCTTCCATGTGAATTCCAGAAGTGTTTTTAGAAAATTTATTTCCAATGATGTAGCTGTCCGTGATTTCCTTAAGGAATAATCCATAAGCGCCATCACCCCAATTTTCTTCGAAATAGTTATTGAACATCTTGACATTTTTGGTAAACATTACCGCAACGCCGGCACCGTTATTCTTGAAAATATTGGTAATATACGCGTCGTCATTAGAGAACATAAAATGCAAACCATACCGAATATTGTTAGTTGAAATATTTCTCCAGATAACGGAATTGGTCACAAATTCAAAATAAATCCCATCCCGGTGACCAGAAATAGTGTTGGCGATAATTTGGAGATTTTCACTTTTCCAACAATGAATTCCGTTGCCTATTTGCTGTTCTTCTTTGCCATATGCTACAATGGTATTGTTTTTTATCAGGCAGTTTTTCCCATTTTGGATATAAATCCCAAAGAAATTATCATCTAGAATATTATTCTGAATAACAACATGGCTTTTATTGTAGACTTTAATCGCGCAGGGATCTTCGAGTGAGGCATAACCAGATTTTATTACTTTAAAACCTTGAACAACCACACTATCCGCTTTAATGGAAAGTACTTCATACTTTTTTTGTCCATCTAAAACCGGATATCCTTTACCCAGAAAAACAATTCTTTTATCAATAACAATATTGCCTTCTCGATACACACCTTTATGAACCAAAATCGTGTCGCCTATTTTAGCCAGACTAATGGCTTTTTTTATTGATTTTACAGGTTTATTAGCACCTACTTCAATCACATGCGCATGAAGGAATGAAGAAAAAAACAGAAATATGTAGAGGAGTTTTTTCATTATTTTTAAAATTAAACCATCTGAATTTAATTAAGAAAACACACTGTTCTTAATTTTTTACTGATTCAAAAAACGACTGGTTTATTTTGTACTTACAGCTTCCCAAGTAACTGGTTTTGCTTTTAATTTTATTCCAAATTCCTTTGCCTCATTTTCAGAAGAAAAAGCAATAATTCCGCCCCTCATAGGGCTTTGAACAGTTCCTCCAGAAAGGAAGAAAGCAGTTTTGGCAGGAATTAAAACATTGTCTTGCGTATAATCATTCACATAATGAGCCGTCATTTTTGTATTGGAATTTTCTTTTCCATAATGTATCATACACATGATGTCGTCAAATTTGAAAACTCTGCCTTTTTCACTAATCACTTCTGCCGCATATTTACCATCGGCGATAGTCATTTTACAAAAATCGCACGTATCAACATTCAATTTAATGGGAACCACTTCTGTTTTGGCACAAGAAAAAAAAGATAAAGATAAAAAGACAAACAAAGCTGTTGTTGTACTTGATTTTTGGAATTTCTGTAACAGATTAGTCTCTTTGATAACCAATAAAAACAATAAAAATCCCGAAGCAATTAACATCCATCCTCCAATATCCGGAATAGAATACGCTCCAAAATTCAGGAGTTGTTTGTATCCTATTAATGGTGGCTGATACGACATTCCGGGTACTTGAATAGCGGCATTTGGATCCAGATTATGTCCGTATTCATAGTTCCATCGGTAAAAATCGACTCCTGCTAATATTCCAAAAAGAATAAACGAAATGAACAAAGCATAGAGTCCTTTTTTTTTGGCAACTACCGCAACTGCCAAAGCACACAATGCAAAAAAACCAATAATATAAGGCAATACGGTAAACTCTATAAAATCTTCTTTATGTAGGGTTTTCATGCCAATGTAATGGTTTAATCCATTAATAATCTCGACATCACCACCAATTTTATTAGCATGCAACTGCAATACTAAACCTTCAGGATATTGAGGAGCTGACAATTCAATTCTCCACATTGGAACAAAAACAGATGACACTAATAGCACCATCACCAACAAAAGCATCACTTTTGAAAGCGTTGAAATTTTTGGATTATTCATGATTTTTTTATTAAAAAAGGGAACAAACTAGATAATTTGTTCCCTCTTGAATTTGAAGTGATTCTTATTTAGCCGGCATATTTGTTCCTAAGCTAAACGTTAGGGGAACACTACTTCCCGTTGGAGAAACTCGCAGATATCCTGACATTTCCTGATGCAGCGCACTACAAAAATCAGTACAATAGAAAGGAAATATCCCTACTTTTTTTGGTATCCATTTCAAAGTGGCTGTTTCACCCGGCATGATTAACAACTCGGCATTATCAGCACCTTTTATAGCAAATCCATGGGGTACATCCCAATCTTGTTCTAAATTAGTGACATGAAAATACACCTCATCCCCTACTTTGACCCCTTCGATATTATCAGAAGCGAAGTGAGAACGTATGGAAGTCATATAGACATGAACTTGGTTTCCTTTTCTGATTACTTTAGCTTCTTTTTCTCCTTTGGCAACAAAAGGGTGATTGTTTTCTTCGATTTTATAAAATTTCAACTGACCATTGTTTCTAATCAAATCAGCTGGAGCAGATTGTGCATAATGCGGTTCTCCAATAGTTGGATAATCTAACAGAAGCTTCATTTTATCCCCACTAATATCAAACAATTGTGCCGCTTGCGCTAATTCCGGTCCTGTTGGCAAGTATCTGTCTTTGGTGATTTTATTATAAACGACCATGTATTTTCCAAATGGTTTTTTACTGTCTCCACCAGGAATAGAAAGATGTCCAGGAGAATAATAAACAGGTACTCTGTCCAAAATTTTCAATGATTTAATATCCCATTTCACCACTTCTGAAGAAACAAAGAAAGTTGTATACGCATTCCCTTTTCCATCAAACTCAGTATGCAAGGGTCCTAATCCCGGTTTTTTAACCTCACCATATAAAGCAGCCTCATATTTGATAACCGGAATACCTTCATATTCGCCATCAAATTGTTTTTTTGCAATAGCATTTTTCATTTTGTCAAAACTAAAAACAGGAATTAAAGCAGCTAATTTTCCGCTGCCTATGATGTATTCTCCAGTAGGATCTACATCACATCCGTGAGGTGATTTTGGACAAGGAATCATGTAGCAAATGTCTTTTAACACTTTAGAATCTAAAACTAATACTTCAGTTCTCATTTCAGATTTTGCAGTATGTGTTTTTTCATCCCACGTATTATGTACGTATTTAGCTTTTACCTTTTTCCCTTTTCCAGCTTTAATGTATTCTTCAGCTTTTTTCCAGTTTACCGCCATAATATAATCTTTGTCATTCTGTGAAGCATTCACTTCCAGCAAAGTATTGGCTTGTTCTGTATTGTAACAAGAGAAGAAAAACCAACCGTGAGATTTACCTTTACCGGCATGACTTAAGTCGAAATTTACTCCCGGCGCTTCAATTTGGAAAGCAATATCCATCTGACCTTCCTTCCCTACTTTTACAAAACTCAAATAGCCTTTGAAATTTTGTTTGTAGGTATTAATAGGCACATCTCCATTAGCATTATCCGTAGGAACGCTGAATCGGGTTCCTGCCACCACATATTCTGTATTTTCAGTAATAAATGGAGAAGAGTGGTTTCCCGCACTATTCGGTAATTCAATTATTTCAACCGTTTTGAACGTTTTCAAATCAACACGGGCAATTCTGGGCGTGTTATTGGCATTGGCAAAAATCCAACGACCATCAACTTCACCATTGGTTTGAGATAATTCTAAATGGTGCTGATCATCCCAAGGCACGTAACCGTGAGAAGTATTCAACATTGGTTTCGTTTCTTCGCTGTATCCGTAACCACTTTGTGGATCTTGAGAAAATATTGGAACTACTCTCAACAATCGTGCACTTGGCAAACCATACACACTCATTTGTCCGCTAAAACCACCTGAAACGAAATTATAGAATTCGTCATATTTTCCCGGAGCAACATAGACTTTTTGAGCTGCGTCACCACCTACGGCATCTGCAGTATCTTTAGGTCTGCAAGAGCCAAAAAATGCACTAACCAAAACTATGGCAAGACTTGATTTTATAAATATATTGTTCATTTTATTTAAATTAAATTTATTTATAAAATTATTTTACTCCGTCATTTTTACGCATAAATTCCAGTAAGTTTCTTGCATCAATGTCTGTCAGGGCTTGGTTTGGCATACGAACCAAACAAAGTTCCAGTTGCGCTTGAAGTTTTGGATCTTTATCAATCATTGGATCTGGATTAGTGATAAAGTTCATAATCCATTCTGGTTTTTGTCTTTCAGTAACTCCTTTCCATCCCGGACCTACTAATTTCTCATCGGTCAATTTATGACAAGAAGAACATTTAACGGATTGGATTTTTTCTCCTTCGGCAGCCATTGCTGCATCCAATTTATCGCCTAAATCTACTGAGGTGTGTTTTCCAATACCTCTGTTTGGATCATACGCAACTGCATCCGTTGGGTTAGTCGCAGATTCCTCAGAAGGTGCGGCAGTATCTTTTGAAAAGTCATCATTAGTTTTGGTTTTATCACCACATGAAGTTAACATTACGAATGCAACTACAAAAAAAGTTAATTTGTACATAGAAATTGTTTTTAGAATTGTTTAACAAATTTGCGATTAGATTAGCGCATTAATTATGACTGGAATCATACTTAATCAAGTATTTTTTTGATTTTTTACTTCTAATTAGAGAACTAAACGATAAACTTTTGTTAACGATTAAACTTTTCAAACCTATCCTTGTCTTATAGCTATAAAACTTAAAACAATACAAATGAAAAAATTATTTATCGTTGCATTATTAGTTGTCGGAATGACAAGCTTTGCACAAGAAAGAAAAGCAAGACCAGAGAGAGCTCAAATGGAGCAAATGACTCCGGAGCAAAGAAACCAATTGCACTTAAAAAAGATGACTTTGGAATTAGATTTGAATGCTTCACAACAAAAAGAAATGAGTAAAATCATTGCGGAACAAAGTGCAAAAAGAGAAGCTAGAATGGCAGAACGAAAAGCAAGTAAAGATTCGGCTAAAAAACAACTTACTGCTGACGAACGTTTTGCTAAAAAAAGTAAAATGTTAGACGAGCAAATTGTGATGAAAGAAAGAATGAAAAAAATTCTTTCAGCAGACCAATACAAAAAATGGGATGACATGAAAGGGAAAAGACATCACGGAATGAAAAAAAGAATGATGCACCATAAAGATGGAAAACCTGCAGAAATGAGTGATAAAAAATAATCCGTTTACTTAAACTATTTCATCTTAGTTCATAAAAAAGCCCCAAATTTGGGGCTTTTTTTATTAAAATGTTTTCGAAACTTTATCTATCGCTCGAATGGTAAAATCTAAATCCTCATACGTTAATGCATCGGTAATAAACCACGTTTCATAAGCGGATGGCGCAATATAAATTCCTTCCTGCAATAATCCGTGGAAGAATTTCTTGAACGTTTCGTTATCGCCATTTGCAGCGGTTTGAAAGTCTATAACAGGAGCAGCGTCAAAATGAACTGAAATCATCGAGCCAATGCTGTTGATTGTAAAGGTAACATTATTTGCTTTCAACACTTTATCAATTCCTGCAGCCAAATACGCTGTTTTTTCCTCTAATCTTTGAAAAATAGCACGATCAGTATCTAAAGCTTGCAGCATTGCTAATCCTGCAGCCATTGCCAACGGATTTCCAGACAATGTTCCTGCCTGATAAACAGGACCTAACGGAGCTAGATAATTCATAATTTCTTCGCGGGCGGCAAAGGCACCAACAGGCAATCCTCCACCGATTACTTTCCCGAAGCAAACGATATCAGCCGTAATATTGAATAATTCCTGAACACCGCCGGCAGCGAGTCTGAAACCAGTCATAACCTCATCAAAAATCAACAGAATTCCGTTATCGGTACACAATTGGCGTAAGCCTTCCAAAAAGCCTTTATTGGGCGGAATACAACCCATATTCCCCGCAACAGGTTCTACGATTATAGCTGCAATTTCATTTTTATTGGCTTCTATTAAAGTAGCTACATTTTCTAAGTTATTGTATTTTGCAAGCAAAGTATCCTTGGCTGTTCCTGCCGTAACTCCAGGGCTGTTTGGTGAACCAAAAGTAATGGCTCCACTTCCGGCTTGGATTAAAAACGAATCCGAATGACCGTGGTAACAACCGGCAAATTTTATTATTTTATCTCTTTTGGTAAATCCGCGAGCTAGTCTTACAGCACTCATACAAGCTTCGGTACCCGAGTTTACAAATCTAATTTTATCAATATTTGGAACCATCGCAACGGCTAAAGCAGCAATTTGTGTTTCCAATTCTGTTGGCATTCCAAACGAGGTTCCTAACTTCGCTTTCTCTATCACGGCATGTACTACCGGTTCGTAAGCATGTCCTAAAATCATTGGCCCCCAAGAATTGATATAGTCAATCAAACGGTTTCCATCTTCATCGTACAAATAAGCACCTTTGGCACTTTTGACAAAAATTGGAGTTCCACCCACTGCTTTAAAAGCTCTTACTGGTGAATTTACACCTCCCGGAATTACTTTTTCTGCTTCAGCAAAAAGCTGACTGCTTCTTTTATACAACATTTATGAATTATGAATTATAGTTATTTAAAATTATTTTACTACCAATTTTTGTCCAATAGAAAGGGCATTGTCCGAAAGATTATTTCTTTGTTTTAAATCCTCAACCCTTAACTCAAATTTTTTCGAAATAGAATACAGCGTATCTCCTTTTTGAACCACATATGAAGTTAAACCTTGATCTATTGGCTTTTTAGATTCTATTGTTAATTCCTGCACCATTTGTTTTTCATTCGACACGTAATTTACATCTAAAACCTGATTGTCATACTCGTGCAAATTATACCGCTCAATATAAGAAATTAATTTGTCTGGATATTTTGGATCAGTAGCATATCCCGCAGCTCTAAGCCCCTTTGCCCAAGCTTTGTAATCTCCTTTTGAAAATCCAAAAAGCTTAGCATATCTGCTTCTGCCAGTTAAAAATAACGCATGATCTTTGTACGATTCTGATGGATTATCGTATTTTCTAAAACATTCCTGTGCGGCATCATCATCGTGTTTCACACTTTCTCCTGTCCAGCCAGCATGGCATTTTATTCCAAAATGATTATTGGAGTTTTTGGCTAAATCGCCTCTTCCAGCGCCAGATTCAAGAATTCCTTGAGCTAAAATAATACTTGCAGGAATTCCATAATTCTTCATGTTTCCCATTGCAATATCCTTAAATTGATAAATATAAGTTTTAATTACATCATTCGTGACAAGTGTTTTTGAAGTTGAAACGATTACCTCCGTTTCTTGATTACTCTGTTGTTGCTGTTGTTGTTTTACTGGTTTTGAAAGTATTTGTTTCGTTGTGTTAGAACGTATAGCAGCAGTTTTTTTGGTAGTCTGAACTATTTCTGTTCTTTGTTTTAAAGGCGCTTTTTTTGAAGTTACAATAACCGGCTTTGTGGCATTACAACCAATCAAAGAAATTATTGTAAAAGCTAGTAGGATTTTTTTAAACATAGATATCTATTGTTGGTAATTGTTTGCTTTTTAATTTAATGTTCATTCCTTGGATTCCCTGAATTCCACCCGTATGAATTAGTAAAATTTTTGATTTAGCCGGAAAATAGTTTTTTTTGATTAAATCTATAACGCCAAAAACCATCTTTCCCGTATAAATGGGATCCAAGGGAATTTGATTTTCGGTATAAAACTGATTGATGAATCCGATTAATGCTTCATTTACTTTTCCGTATCCACCAAAATGATACTCGGTAATTACCTCCCAATTCTCATTTTGGGTGAAATTATGAATTTCCTCTTTTAAAAAATCACCTTTTAAGGCGGGAAAACCTAAAACTTTTTGATGCGGTAAAACGCTGTTAATAATTCCCGAAATGGTTCCGCCAGTTCCAATTGAGCAACAAATATAATCAAATTCAGCATCATCTTCAGTTAGAATTTCCTGACAGCCTTTGATAGCTAACGCATTAGTTCCACCCTCTGGAATATGATAAAAACTGCCAAATTTTACTTTTAAATTTTCTAAAAATGAACTCTCACTTTTCAAACGGTATTCTTCTCTTGAAATAAATTCCAGTTGCATGCCACAATTTTGAGCGAATGATAACGTGGGATTCTCCGCGATTTTACTACCTAATTCATCTCCACGAATAATCCCAATCGTTTTAAATCCTTTTTCTTTTCCTGCAAAAGCTACTGCGGCAATATGATTGGAAAAAGCACCTCCAAAAGTAAGTAATGTTTCCTTATTTTCTTCTTTCGCCTGAAGCAAATTATACTTCAACTTTCTAAACTTATTTCCAGAAACAAAAGGATGTATCAAATCTTCCCTTTTGATTTGCACTGAAATAGAGTTCGGAAATAATGTTAGTACCTTTTGATTCAAACTATTTTATTTTTTACAAAGTAAATTTATATATACTAAAAATGCAACCTCTACAGATTGCATTTCTATTATTTGTACCAAAATCAAAAATTAATTTTTAATTATAATCTTTTTCCCAAGTTCTATTTTATCCTCTGTTGCAATTTTAACAATATAAATTCCATCACTTAAACCGGATGTGGAAAAATTATAAGTAGCATCCATGCCTAAATCTTTTTTACTAAAAATTAACTTCCCAACAATATCATACAAATTACAAGTAGCAATATCTAATTGAAAAGGATTGCTAATGGTTAAATTTTTTGCATTATTATTTTGAAAAACAACAAAATTTTCAACTGCTAAGTCTTCCGATCCTAAAGTAATTCTATTTCTAAAGGTTAATTCAAACTGTGTATTATTGACACCTCCGGGTAGCGTTAATTCATAAAAATCATTTTTTACATCGTGATAAACATCCGTAATCTTATCATGCAAATAGATATTTTCAGCTTCCGTGAAATTCAAAATTTCTTGCACTGTGATTTTGAAATTGGCTTGGTCCGTATTTTTAAAACCAATTGGGATTTTTGTATCTATGGTAAACGGTCTTGCATCAATAACATATTCTGACTCATTCATTGCAAAATAAACATCGGCTCCAGCGCTATCACCCGCTAACATAGCATCCATCGCGTGATCTACTCCATCTGTAGCATCAGGAACAAGCGCCAAAACCAATTGACGAATTCCTTGATTGTTTAATAATGTATTTAATCTAATTTGTGGGGCAGGCTTTGTGTTTACTGTGGTATAATCAAAACCGGATACTGATTGAATTACTGGCAAAAATTCATCGGTATTTTTAGTTTTATTAGAACTAGTACTTCTTTCAAATTGAGAAAAATTTAGCACATCCTCTTTTACAAACACACGATAGCTATTTTTCATTTCTACTATTCCGTCAGTAATACCATCTAACATGAAGCCCTGTCCAACAGGACAAAATCGTCTTTCAAAAACATTTCCTGAACTTCCTAAATCTGTGACTTGATTCCCGCTGCCATCATACGTGTAAAATCTTGCAGGAGTGTATACTCCCATATTTCCATTCGCACCATTTACTACACCTCCAAGTGGAGAATAGGCGCCATATCCTCCTCTGAAATTATCAATATAATGCGAGTTCGCAGTTTTATCATGCTCCCAGAAATAGGCAATCCCAGTTGTTTTTGCCGCATCCGACAAGAATAATTTTAAATCTATTGCGGATGGATATGGGTTTCCAGTTAATGTATATTGAAGATTAAGAACGTTAATTGCAATAGTTCCGTCATTAGGTTTTCCTCTAAAATCGTATCGTTGCTTACTCCCTGAATTGTTCATAACACCATTTACGGTTGTCGCATTGGTTCCCGAAGTTCCTTTCATGGTAAATCCTTCTCCTGCATTTATGGTAGATGCTGTACCCACGGAAATCCAACTCGAATAAGTATTAGAAGTTACTAATTTATTAATCCAATAAGGCGCTATCGCAAATGGACTGGCGGTGCCATTATAATTATTCATTGCTAAAGGCGTTGAACTAACACTAGAAGTCAAATCGACAATATCTTTAAGTTGGGTAATTCCAAAAGGAGAATTTCCTGCGGCAGCAATATTTCCACCAACTGGAGAACACCAATAATTATATTGGAAATTATTGGTAGACCCTTCTTGAAACACAGATAAACTACCAATTCCTTTGTTTGTACTTGTAGATTGAGAACCTTGTAACAACTGTGCATCTTTTCTTAAATAAAAGTTACTGGTAGCATCATTTAATTCCAAATCTTGTTTAACATAAACAACTTCGTTATTTGCAAAAACATAACTATTTGGACTTACATACATCTGGGCACTAACATTGTTTTGAATTAAAAATCCAGTAACAATCAACAGTGTTTTTTTAAGTATTTTTGAGTTCATAAGCATAAAATTTGTTGTTGAAAATTACAATAAAAATATAACTTTTTTAGACAAAGTACTCGATAAAAAGAACATAAATCCGTTTAAATACATGTTTACACATGTTAAACATATAATTTCTTACAAATTAATTTATTTACAAATAGTAAATTCATTTAATTATTCTTACGTTTACCAAAAATTATAAATTCATCATTTATGAAAAAAACTATACTTTTATTCTTTGGATTTACATTCCTCTTTATTTCCTCAAATGCATCCGCACAAGTTGGCATAGGAACAACAACACCAAGAGGAGCCCTTGATATTAGTTCCTCTACAAACGGGTTCGTTCCTCCTCAAGTAGCGCTAACATCTGTAAATGTGGCTGCTCCTATAGTAAATCCACAAGGTGGTATTCTAGCCTCTGGAACAATTGTTTACAATACTGCTATTGCAGGATCAAGTCCAAATAATGTAACTCCAGGCTATTATTTTTGGGATGGGAGTGTTTGGATAAAATTTAATACGGGAAATACTGCAATAGATGTAGATGACGATTTGAGAGTTCCTCTTGATAAAGGATCTGCTTCGGCATCATTAGAATATTTTTCCGGTTCATCTGGGCCACAAATTTGGGTTTTCCGAAATAATGCTGCCGTAGAAGCAATGTCATTCACCTTACAATTACCTCACAACTGGAAAGATGGCACAACAATTTATCCTCATATCCATTGGATTCCAAGAGCTACTGCAACCGGTAATATAAAATGGAATTTAGATTACACTTGGGCAAATTTAAATACTGGAACTTTTTCTGCAATTACAACAATTTCTGGTATTAATACCGGACCTTTTACTATAAACCAGCATCTTTTAGCTGATATTGGCACAGGAATAAATGGTACAGGAATGACATATTCAAGCGTATTGATTTGCCGCATTTGGAGAGACTCCAGTGCAACAGAAGATACATACAATGCAGATGCAGCTGGATTGTCAATGGACTTTCATATATCAATCAAAGATTTATTTGTAGGAAACTAATAATAATTTTTAAAATTTACAGATAATTCCAAAATTTATAAAAAGACCTTTGCTTTAGATAGTAAAGGTCTTTTTCATTTGCATAGGCTTCTCGTTCAAAACTGATATTTCTGTAGGCCAAATCGGCATTTTTATATTGAACTAACCGAACAACATACTCTGTCAAATACCATACAAAAAAAGGAATTATTAAAAGTTCTATTTGTTGCCGAAGATGGATTTTTTCGTGATTAACAAAAATAGCATTTTCCTTATCTTCCGGATATTTTACAAATACAAAAGGAAATACAGCCAATCCACGATATCCTTTAGGAATTAAATATTTAGCAACAATCAGAAACATTCGCTATAAAATTTATAAATTTGTAATGATAAAACGGTTCTATTTAATGAAAAACTCAATCCTTTGAGTTGACTTTAAGGAATTAGGTAATCCAAATGACTTATACAATAGAATAATCCCAAATATGATTGACCAAAGTAATGAAAATAAATTAATAGAAGGGGAAGATTTCTATTACACGCCCGAAGGTTATAAATGTTTTACTGAAAAACACCATTTAAAACGTGGTTATTGCTGTAAAAGTGGTTGTCGACATTGTCCGTATGGTTTTGATAAAAAAACAGGAACCAATAAAAAGTAAACAGTTTTTAGATAGCAGTTTTCAGTGTTCAATTACAAAATCAACTAACCCTAAAATATGGATAATCAATCATTAAAATATAGGATTAAAATATACAAATCCTACCATCGATCGGATATCCGTTATCCATAATCGTTTTTTTATTGGCTGCATTCCTCAAGTAAAATGAGGAACAAAATGCAAATCGAGTATAAATACAATTCGAAAATGAATTAATTTGAAGACATAAAAATGTAGAAAACATTGCTATTTTTTTAAATTTTTCAATATTTAAATTTTTCAATAAAAAAACATGACTTTTCAAGAACAAATACAACAAGGAATTCCATCGGTTTTACCAAAACCAAAACCATACGAAATAGACATCAATCACGCACCAAAGCGTAAAGAAATCCTTTCGACAGAAGAAAAAAAACTGGCGTTACGCAATGCCTTACGCTATTTTGAACCGCAACATCATGCTGAATTAATCAAAGAATTCTCAGAAGAACTGGAAACTTACGGACGTATTTACATGTACCGCTTGCGTCCGGATTATAAAATGTATGCACGACCAATTGCTGAATATCCCGGAAAATGTGAACAGGCCAAAGCGATTATGTTGATGATTCAAAACAACTTGGATTATGCCGTAGCACAACATCCGCATGAATTGATTACTTATGGTGGAAATGGAGCCGTTTTTCAAAACTGGGCACAGTATTTATTGACTATGCAATACTTATCGGAGATGACCGAGGAACAAACTCTGACCATGTATTCCGGTCATCCAATGGGATTGTTCCCTTCTCATAAAGAAGCACCACGAGTTGTCGTGACGAATGGCATGGTAATTCCTAATTATTCTAAACCAGACGATTGGGAAAAAATGAATGCATTGGGCGTTTCTCAATACGGACAAATGACTGCAGGAAGTTACATGTACATAGGTCCGCAAGGAATTGTACACGGAACAACCATTACCGTTTTGAACGGTTTTAGAAAAATAAAACGCAGTCCTAAAGGGGGATTATTTGTCACCTCTGGATTAGGCGGAATGTCTGGCGCACAACCAAAAGCCGGAAATATTGCCGGTTGCATCACTGTCTGCGCCGAAGTAAACCCAAAAATAACGCACATTCGCCACAATCAAGGATGGATCAATGAAGTCATTGAAAATGTGGATGAATTAGTAAAAAGAGTCACTTTAGCGCAAGCCAATAATGAAATTGTCTCCATCGGATATCTTGGAAATGTAGTTGATGTTTGGGAAAAATTTCACGAAGAAAACATCCATATCGATTTAGGATCTGATCAGACTTCGTTGCATAATCCTTGGGCGGGTGGTTATTATCCTGCTGATATTTCCTTTGAAGAAGCAAATGTAATGATGGCTGATAATCCTGATTTATTTAAAACAAAAGTACAGGAAACATTACGCCGTCATACGACAGCTATAAATAAACACACTGCTAGAGGAACCTATTTCTTTGATTATGGAAATGCTTTTTTATTAGAAGCTTCCCGTGCCGGTGCTGATGTTATGGCAGAGAATCATATCGATTTCAGGTATCCGAGTTACGTACAGGATATAATGGGACCTATGTGTTTTGATTATGGTTTTGGTCCTTTTCGATGGGTTTGTGCTTCGGGAACACCAGAAGATTTAGCTAAAACAGATGTAATTGCTTGCCAAGTTCTCGAAGAAATGGCAAAAACTGCTCCCGAAGAAATTCAGCAACAAATGCAGGATAACATTCACTGGATAAAAGGCGCCCAGAAAAATAAACTGGTAGTTGGATCTCAAGCCCGAATCTTGTATGCGGATGCTGAAGGGCGTGTAAAAATTGCAGAAGCTTTTAATCAGGCTATTGCCAAAGGCGAAATAGGAACAGTCGTTTTGGGTCGCGATCACCATGATGTTTCCGGCACTGATTCGCCGTACAGAGAAACTTCAAATATCTATGACGGCTCCCGTTTTACAGCAGATATGGCGATACAAAACGTTATTGGAGATAGCTTTCGTGGCGCCACTTGGGTTTCCATTCATAACGGCGGAGGAGTTGGCTGGGGCGAGGTAATTAACGGTGGATTTGGTATGGTTCTTGATGGTTCAAAAGAAGCGTCAAAACGTTTAGCATCAATGCTTTTCTGGGATGTCAACAACGGAATTTCCCGAAGAAGCTGGGCTAGAAATGAAGGCGCGCTATTTGCCATCAAAAGAGCAATGGAGACGCAACCTTTGTTGAAAGTCACCATCCCTAACATAGTAGCCGACAATTTGTTGGATTTTTAAAAATTTGAACGTATCTTTAATAACATTTAGTAATCTAATAATCAAGCCATGAAAGCAATTAAACTCCTCCCAGTACTTTTACTTTTCTTAGCTGCCTCTTGCAGTTCCGTAAAAGTATATTCCGATTATGATAATAATGTGGATTTTAGTCAATACAAAACCTATGCTTTTCACAAGAAAGGTATCGATAAAGTTGAGATTTCAGAATTGGATAAAAAAAGAATACTCAATGCCATAGACAGAGAATTAAGCCGAAAAGGAATGACCAAAAGTGAAAATCCAGATTTGCTGATTAATATACTTACCAAAGAAAGAGAACGAATAGACGTTAACCAATACAACGCCGGTTGGGGTTATGGTTGGGGATGGGGATGGAACCCTTACTTATGGGGAGGTCGTAGCACTTATGTTTCCTCATCAACCGAAGGAACATTGTATATTGATTTAATTGATGCCAAGAAAAAAGAATTGGTTTGGCAAGGTGAAGGCATTGGATATTTGACTGAAAATCGCAATGAAAAAGAAAAACAAATCAATGAATTTGTTGCTAAAATTTTAGAGCAATTTCCGTCGAAAGCAAAATAGTTTCCCATCAGAATCAAACATAAAAGTCTACCTTTGCGTAGGCTTTTTTTATACCCAATCATGACACCACAAACCGACATTACTACATTCGACGATATCAAATTATTGGTAGATACTTTTTATTCTAAAGTTCAAAAAGACGAATTTATTGGACCCATTTTCAATGAGAAAATAGGAAATCGTTGGCCCGAACATCTGGAAAAAATGTATCGCTTTTGGCAAACTATTTTACTTGAAGTGCATTCGTATTCTGGAAGTCCATTTCCGCCGCACAAACAGTTACCGGTTGCCAAAGAACATTTTGACCGCTGGATGGAAATTTTCACAGAAACTACCGATAGTTTATATGCAGGTCCATTAGCCGAAGAAGCAAAACTACGCGCTAAAAACATGGCTGAAATGTTCAATTATAAAATTGACTATTTTCGCAATCTTGAAAAAAACCAAACGAACAATTCATAGTTTCTAAAGTATTTTTTTAATCCAAAATCTGTTCCTTATTGCAAACAGCAACACATTTCTTTATGCGTAAATTAATATTTCTTGCCGTTTTTCCAGCTTTTCTATTTTCTTGTTCTAATTTAAAACAAACGACTGAAAACAAAGCAACGCCAAGTTTAAAGTTAATCAGTTCGATTGAAATTCCTTTCGAGGAAACGTTTCAAAATACAAAAGTGGGCGGATTATCCGGAATCGATTATGATGCAAAAAACGATTTGTATTATCTGATATGTGACGATAGATCTGTGTTTAACGATTCCAGATTTTATACAGCAAAGATTAATTTGTCCGAAGACAAAATAAAAAGTATTGATTTTCAAAACGTAACTTATTTGAAAGATGAAATTGGAAATAGTTATGGTAATTGGAATAACAGTCCAACCACCTCAGCAGATCCAGAAGATATGCGTTACAATCCAAAGACAAATTCTTTGATTTGGAGCAGCGAAGGCGCGCGAGTGATTACAGCAGAGAAAGAAGTTTTACAAAATCCTTCTCTTAATTTCATGGATTTAAAAGGTGACTTTCTAGGCAATGTTACCGTACCGGAAAATTTAAAAATGCAGCAACTAGAAAAAGGCCCGAGAAATAATGGAACTTTAGAAGGAATTACTTTTGACAAAAAGTATAAAAATATCTACACCAACATTGAAGAACCTTTATTTGAAGACGGCGAACAAGCCAACACCAGCAAAGGCGGTTTGATTCGGTTCTATCAATTTGATGCCAAAACAAAAAAGAACACCGCTCAATTCGGTTACCAACTAGAACCTATTGCTCGTGAACCCAATCCGAAAGGAACTTTTGCTGTAAATGGCGTTTCGGCAATTCAGTATTATGGTAAAAATCAGTTATTGGTAGTAGAACGTTCCTACTCGACCGGAACACAAGCATGCACGGTAAAAGTATTTTTGTGTGATTTGAAAAAGGCAACTAACGTTAAAAATTATCCTACCTTACAAAATCAAAAATTAGAATTGACTTCTAAAAAACTTGTCCTAAACATGGATGATTTGGGAATTTTTATTGATAATATCGAAGGACTTACTTTTGGACCAAAATTAGCAAATGGCAATCCATCAATTATTTTTGTTTCAGATAATAATTTTTCTGATAAACAGAAAACGCAGGTTTTGATGTTTGAGTTGGTGAAGTAGTAAATTCCAAAGAACATCTTTCAATCCACAACTCCCTAGCCCCGAGTGAAATGAAAAGCTTTTTGCGAAAGCCGTTTTGGTTTTTCTTGTTGCTGCAGAGCGACCAAAGGAAGCTCCTGCGGGAACACTAGAAAAACAAACGGGTTTGCAAAAACTTGCAATGAAAAGCGGGAAATAGCTCCTGAAATTCGTACTTTTGCAGTAGAACTACAACGTTTTCGATATGAACTCAACTATAGAAAGCAATCCGTTATTAGACCGATTGCCAAAGCACTTAAAACAATTCATTAAGCCTCAGGATTATAGCGATTACACGCCCATAAATCAAGCGGTTTGGCGTTATGTGATGCGCAAAAATGTAGATTATTTATCAAAAGTGGCGCATAGTTCATATCTGGAAGGACTGAAAAAAACTGGAATAGAGATTGATAATATTCCGAGCATGTACGGTATGAACCGTATTTTGACTGAAATAGGCTGGGCTGCAGTTGCAGTGGACGGATTTATTCCACCCAATGCTTTTATGGAATTTCAGGCTTATAATGTGCTTGTAATTGCTTCTGACATTCGCCAGCTCGAACATATTGAATATACGCCTGCACCGGACATTATTCACGAAGGTGCCGGTCACGCTCCCATTATTGCAAATCCGGAATACGCAGAATATTTGCGACGTTTTGGAGAAATAGGCTGTAAAGCGATCTCTTCGGATAAGGATTACCAAATGTACGAAGCCATCCGATTGCTTTCGATAGTGAAAGAAGCCGAAGATACTCCCCAAGCCACTATTGATGCTGCTGAAAAAGCGGTCGAGGATTTGCAAAATAACATGGGTGAATTATCTGAAATGGCGCAAATCAGAAACCTGCATTGGTGGACTGTCGAGTATGGATTGATTGGAACGGTAGAAAATCCAAAAATATACGGCGCCGGTTTGTTGTCATCAATTGGCGAAAGTGCGCATTGCATGACCAATGAGGTAAAAAAAATCCCGTATGATATATCCGCAGCCAACCAAAGTTTTGACATTACAAAACTGCAACCACAACTTTACGTAACTCCGGATTTTGCTTATTTAAGCTTAGTTTTAGAAGAGTTTGCGAATAAAATGGCACTTAGAACAGGCGGTTTATCGGGAATAGAAAAATTAATTGATTCGAATGCGCTTGGAACAATTGAATTGAGTACTGGTATACAAATTTCGGGTGTTTTCAGTTCCGTAATTGAACATGAAGGGAAGCCAATTTACATACAAACCTCCGGAAAAACGGCTTTAGCTTACAGAGAAAAAGAATTAGTAGGTCATGGAACTTTGACACATCCCGAGGGTTTTGGAAGTCCAATAGGAAAACTGGAAGGCATCAATCTGGCAATTGAGGACATGAGTCCAAAAGACTTGAATGCCTATGATATTCTGGAATCTAAAACGGTAAAACTAGAATTTGAAGGTGGCATTACTGTAGAAGGTGAAATCATAACAGGTTCCAGAAACTTACAGGGAGAAATTATTCTGATTCGCTTTAAAAATTGTACTGTAAAGCACGGAGAAACTATTTTGTTTCAACCGGAATGGGGCATTTATGATATGGCTGTTGGTAAAAAAGTAATTTCGGCTTTTTCAGGTCCTGCTGATGTAAATAGTTTTGATTTGATTTCGCATCTTCCGTCCAGCAAAACCATCAAAGCGAAACATACCGCAGAACGTGATGATTTAGAAGTTTTATACCAAACAATTCGAAACATAAGAGAAACAAAGGATACCGAAACTTCATTAGCACCAATTTTTGAAAAATTACATATCAATCATCCGAACGATTGGTTGTTAGTTGTTGAAATTACCGAGCTACTGAATGACCGAAACGAACCTCAATTATTGCAGGAAATAATGGTTTATCTGGATCAATTGAAAGTAAAAAGACCCCAAGTAGCGCATTTGATTACTGGTGGTTTAGACTTAATTTTCGATAAAGAAAAAGCTTAAAAAAAACGAACCGCAAATTCACAGATTTTAGTCAACTCTAATAATTTGCAAGTTTGCGGTTCATTTTTTAACTATAATTTTATTTTTTGCCCAAAATCTTTCTCGCTTTCGATAACCTTTCCTTCGTATTGCAATTTCCAACCCATGGTATTGGTCAGAATTAATATTTTAGACAATTCACTAATTAAGCGGTTTTGAGCATTTGTTTTCAAGGTTGATTTTTCTATTTTCTTGGCTAAATTCGCCTTAACTGATTTATTGATTTTATTGTAATCATCTCCCGTAAACGGATTCAATTTGCTTTGCTCGACATCATAAAACTGGATATCCGGGCTGATTTTTATTTCTTCTTTTGGAATACTTACAATCGTGATGGTTTTATTTACCTCATCGATATCGTATTTCATTTTGTGCAAATCATACGCAACAGTTACATCAGCATTGACAACAACCAAAGCTTTTTTCTCGAAAGAGAGCATATCCAACAAATATTTTTGTTGATTTTTATATGTAATCACTTCAGAGAAATGTCCTTCTGTAACGACCAATTTCCCTACGTTAAGAATTTGTTGCTGAATGAGATTTGTGTTGTACGCGATGTCTTCATCATCGTTTTTCTTAAAATCGCAATATTTGAACAATAAAAATATTCCACCGATAACTGCTATTCCAATAAGTATTCTTTTAAGCATAATTAAAATTTCATGAATGAATATTGATTTTCCAATTTAGTGATTTTTTCTCTGACTTTCGACTCAAACTTCAAATGACTTTCAGAATTTGGGTTAAAAGGCTTGTGAGAAAGGCTTTTTTGGATATTCTCTACTTCATCCATCACAGCAAAAGCAGTTTCTGAAATGGTAGTTTCCTTGAAACGTTTCCAAATATAATCGATTGCCACTTGATTGGGATGCAACATGTCTTCGGCATAAAAACGGTAATCTCGAAGTTCGTCCATCATGATTTCGTAGCTAGGAAAGTATTCAGTGTTCAGTTTGCAGTGTTCAGTGTTCAAAACACTGTGAATAGCCGAAATCAAGTTGGCCTTGCCCCATTGATTTTCGACAAAACCGTCTTTTATGTGCCGCACTGGCGAAACCGTGAAAATAATATTGCAATTAGGATTTACAGCATTAATTAATTTCAGCGTATTTGCTATACTTTTTCTTATTTCTTCAACAGAAAGCAATTCTTTCTTGAACTGCTTTTGTGGCACTTTATAACAATTCGCCACAATAGAATCGCTTGCTATATTACGATAAACCCACGAGGTTCCATACGTTATGATGATATGCGTTGATTCGGTTATTTGTTGGTTAGTTGATTTTATTAATGCATTTAAGGATATTAATAAATCCTCTTTATTTGAACTACTCAAATCCGAATGAACATCAAAACAATGCCAGCGTTCATTGTGAAAAAAGACATCTTCTTCGGTGAATAATGCTGTATTTATGGCTTTTTGGATAATTTTCTCAATAGAAACCGGATTGAAAATTATTCCGAAAGGATTTATGGTGTTTTGAAATTTTAAATACTGGAATTTATCGCCCATATTTTCAGCAAAACAAGAACCTAAAGAGACAATCTTTGAATTGTAATCTAAAGGATGATTACTTTTAGAAATGGGAATTTGGGTTCTGAATTGCATTGCTAATTTATTTACTACAAATTTGAATAATTTTAGCGAATTAAATGGTGTTTCACTCTTTTTTCATTGGTATTAAAAAACCCTTTCAGAGTTTAAATCTCTGAAAGGGTTGTTATAAAAATAAATATTTTTATTAATAGAAGTATTCAGTTTTCAAATAACCACCATTTCCAATAGTAGCAACAGTATTTTCGGAAACCCGTTCTATCGGGTAATTATCTAAATCGTATTCAAAAGAATTAGTATAAAAATTAGCCGATGATGTTATTTGGTCGTCTTTCGAAACACTCGTAATTACAGTACTGATTACGGTATTATTTATCGAAATTTTATCGTTTTGATTTAATAATTCTTTGAACCCCAAAACATTAAATAATGGATTTTTCTTAGCGTCATAATCAAAACTAATGCTGTATTTTGAGTCAACTCCAACAGGCGTATTGTCATAGGTTCTCTCCTCTTTAATCAAATTTTCATTGTCGAAGTACAATATTCCGTGATATTCTTTAATTTCCTCATTCCCTGAACCTAAAGTAAATTTCTCATAAGAAACTGTTTTGTCAGAATTATGAATGTAGTTTATTTTATAATTCCCCAAAGAAACAACCCTCATTAATTTACCTTTAAGGTAACTGTACTCAGTAGTTTCAATAAACTGATTTGTTTTATTAAGGGTTACCATTTTAGAAATCAAACCATCCGTGTAGATAAAGTCTGTGCGGTTCTGACTTCCATCAATACTCACTATCTGGCTCCCATTATACGCATATAAAAAAGTTTTTGAAGTGCCTTTATCACTTGTTTCCACAACTTTTATAAGTAATTTAAAACTCTCGTGAGAATCATTTGTACACGAGGTAAGTGTTAACACAAAAAACGACAAGAATAAAAGTAGAACTATTTTATTTTTCATAATAAATCAATCGCTTCTACCATTTATTTTTTGGTACAAAAGCTTGCAAATTTAACCAAATAAAATTTCTAGTACAAAATTCATCGTTGTAATCCTTATATTTCAGTTGAACTACTCCTTTTAAAACGAATTCCAGTGCCAGATAAAGATACAAAACAAGGTTTTTAATAAAAAACCAAACCCTTTTAGAACATAAGTACTAAAAGGGTTTTTATCACAAAGTAATTTTTTACTACTTCACAAACTCAATTGCTTTATCCAAAGCTTGTTGAATTCCAGCTACATTCTTTCCTCCTGCTGTTGCGAAAAACGGTTGTCCGCCACCGCCGCCTTGGATAAATTTACCCAATTCGCGAACTACTTGTCCAGCGTTCAGGTTTTTCTGCGCCACTAATTCTTTAGAAACATAACAGGTCAACATTGGTTTTTCTTCGTCGGCTGTAGCCAAAACTAAAAATAAGTTATTACCTAAATTCCCTAATTCATACGCCAAATCTTTTGCTCCTTCCGGATTCAAATCCACTAGTTTTGCCAAAAATTGAACACCGTTTATTTCCTGTATTTCAGCAATTAAACTGGTTTTCAAATTTTTGACTTTATCTTTTACCAAAGCCTCAATTTGTTTCGCTAATTTGGCATTTTCTTCTTGCATCGAATGAACGGCTTTCAGAATATCCTGAGGATTTTTCAAAGCTGATTTTACTTCATTCAATGTATTTTCATACGAAGCAAAATGTGCTTTAACAGCATCACTCGTAATCGCTTCGATACGACGAATTCCTGCAGCAACCGCTCCTTCAGAAACGATTTTGAAATGCCAGATTTCAGCTGTGTTTTTTACGTGAATTCCACCGCACAATTCCATGCTTTCGCCAAATTTAATCGCACGAACCTCATCGCCATATTTCTCTCCAAAAAGCGCCATTGCTCCTTCTTGAACCGCTTGCGCAAAAGGAATATTTCTTCTTTCGACAAGTGGTAATTGCTCTTGAATTCTTGCGTTTACAAAATCTTCCACTTGCTGCAATTCGGTTTCCGTCATTTTAGCAAAATGTGAAAAGTCAAAACGCAAATAGTTTGGATTTACTAACGAACCTTTTTGTTCTACGTGAGTTCCCAAAATACTTCTCAAAGCTTGGTGCATCAAGTGCGTAGCTGAGTGATTTCTAGAAGACAAGCTTCTCAAATCCTGATTTACTTTAGCAATAAAACCAGCGTTTACATTCTCTGGCAATTTTTTTGCAAAATGCAAAATCAGGTTATTTTCTTTTTTAGTATCGATGATTTCGATGGTTTCATTTGCAGAAACCAACAATCCTTTATCGCCTACTTGTCCTCCACCTTCTGGATAGAATGGCGTATTATCTAAAACGATTTGGTATAAAACCCCGTCTTTTTTACTGTCCACTTTACGGATACGAGTAATTTTTACGTCACTTTCTGATTGATCGTAACCTACAAATGTTTCTACATTTCCTGGAATCAATACTGACCAGTCTTCGGTAGAAACTTCTGACGCTGCGCGGGAACGATTTTTTTGTTCTTGCATAGCAGCATTAAAACCAGCTTCGTCCAGTTCGAATCCTTTTTCTCTTAGGATTAAAGCTGTTAAGTCAATTGGAAATCCGAAAGTATCGTATAATTCAAATGCTTTTGTTCCAGAAACGGTTGAACCTTTGGTTTCGGCAACTACATTTTCCAATAATTGCAATCCTTGGTCTAGTGTTCTTAAGAATGAAGCTTCTTCTTCACGAATCACATTTATAACCAATTGTTGTTGCGATTTGATTTCCGGAAAAAATTCCCCCATTTGATTCGCCAAAACAGCAACCAATTGATTGATGAAAGGTTCTTTGGTATTCAAGAACGTAAATCCGTAACGAATTGCACGACGTAAAATTCTACGAATTACGTAACCAGCACCAGTGTTTGATGGTAATTGTCCGTCAGCAATAGCAAAAGCTACGGCACGAACGTGATCAACCACTACACGAATAGCAATATTAGTTTTGTTTTGCTCTTCGCTAATATTTAAAACTTCGTTTGAAGTGTATTTTAATCCTGTAATTTGTTCTACTTTTTCAATAAGTGGCATAAAAACATCGGTGTCATAATTCGAAGTTTTTCCTTGTAATGCCATACACAAACGCTCAAATCCCATTCCGGTATCAACGTGTTTTGCAGGCAATTTTTCCAGAGAACCATCGGCTTTACGGTTAAATTCCATAAATACATTGTTCCAAATTTCCACTACTTGCGGATGGTCATTGTTTACCAAACTTTTTCCAGAAACTAAAGCTTTCTCTTCTGCAGAACGAATGTCAACGTGAATTTCTGAACAAGGTCCGCAAGGTCCTTGGTCGCCCATTTCCCAGAAGTTGTCTTTCTTGTTTCCAAGAATGATGCGGTCTTCGTCAATTAATTCTTTCCAAATATCCCAAGCTTCCTGATCGAACGGTACGTTTTCATCTGGATTTCCTTCGAAAACGGAAACGTATAAGTTTTCCTTTGGAATTTTATACACTTCTGTCAAAAGTTCCCAAGCCCAGTTGATAGCTTCTTTTTTGAAATAATCTCCAAAAGACCAGTTCCCCAACATTTCGAACATCGTGTGATGATAGGTATCAAAACCTACATCTTCTAAATCATTATGTTTTCCTGAAACACGAAGACATTTTTGCGTATCGGCAATTCTGGTGCTTTTTGGAGTTCCGTTCCCCAAAAAATATTCTTTGAACTGTGCCATTCCTGAGTTATTGAACATCAATGTTGGATCGTCCTTAAGAACTATAGGTGCCGATGGAACGATTAAGTGTCCTTTTGATGCGAAAAAATCCAGAAATTGTTTACGTACGTCTTGTGATGTCATTTTTTTTATTTAAATATTTAAAGATTCAAAAATTTAAAGATTATTTACAATTGAATTTTTCAATCTTTTAATCATTAAATCTTTTAATTTCTTTTGCCCCAGATAAAAGTGAAAAGCTTCTAGTTTTATACATCTATTTTTTCTTGAGGTGGCAGAGCGACCGGAGGAAGCTCCTGCTGGCTCATTAGAAAAAAAGATTTATAAACGAGAACTTGTAACGAATAGCTGGAATAGGCACATTATTTTATTTATTCCTGAAAAAAGGGTGTAACAAATGAAACATTTCTTAAATTTGTTCGTCTAACCTTTTTACAGTGTGCAAAAATAGGGTATTTTAAAATATGTCGAAAGTAAAATATTATTACGATTCCGAAAATCTAGCCTATAGAAAAATAAAAACACGAAAAAGAAGAAAACTTGGTGTTATTATGCTGTTTTTATTGGCATCGGCATTGTTTGGTTTTTTGAGTTTTGTAGTTTTATTGAACACTCCTTATTTTGAAACGCCAAAAGACCGTTTGCAAGCGCGCGAAATTGAAAATTTGAGATTGAATTATGCGCTGCTGAACAAAAAAATGGATCAGATAAATGGCGTTGTTGAGGCTATTGAGGATCGAGATAATAATTTGTATCGGGTGTATTTCAACAAATCGGCGATTCCGGATTCTATTCGAAAAGCGGGATTACCAGGAAAAAACAGATACCAATTATTAGAAGGATATGACAATTCACAATTGGTCATTAATACCACTAAAAGGATTGATGTCCTTAGCAAGGAATTAGCGATTCAGTCAAAATCACTGGATGCAATTTTGAAATTGGCAGAAGCCAAAAGTGATTTTTTGTCAGCTATTCCTGCCATTCAGCCAGTACGAAATGAAAATTTAAAACAAATGGCTTCTGGTTTTGGATACCGAACGGATCCTTTTACAAAAGCAAGGAAGATGCATGAAGGCATGGATTTTACAGCTAAAACAGGCTCTCCCATTTATGCCACTGGCGACGGAGTTGTAGCAAAAGCAGACAATACTGCCTCAGGATATGGAAATCATATTGTTATTCGGCATGGATTTGGATACGAAACTTTATACGCACACTTGAGCAAATATAAAGCGAGAGCGGGACAACGTGTAAAACGAGGCGACGTTATAGGATATGTGGGAAGCACGGGAAGATCCGAAGGACCGCACTTGCATTATGAGGTTCACAAGGACAAAAAAGTGGTGAATCCGCTTAATTTTTATTACGGAAATATTTCGGCTGTAGAATATGTTGTGATTGCACAATTAGCAAATCAAGAGAATCAATCATTAGATTAATGCTCCAGAAAGTGATCAGTTTTAAGTTTTAAGTGATCAGGTGTAGGAGAAAAAAAGTCTACAGGTTGCAGAATTAAAAGTCAAATAAAAGAAACATGCATATTGAGCTTTCTAAAGATAAAAGATATTACAGTATTGGCGAAGTAGCCAAAGCATTTGACGTGAATGCATCGCTGATTCGTTTTTGGGACAATGAATTTGATATTCTGAAACCAAAAAAGAATGCGAAAGGCAATCGAATGTTTACTCCTGAGGATATCACTAATTTACAACTGATCTATCATTTGGTCAAAGAAAGAGGTTTTACGCTGGAAGGTGCCAAAACCCATTTAAAAGAAGGACAAAAGAAGACTTTGGATAAGTTTGAAATTATTCGAAAATTAGAAACGATACGCACACAATTAACAAATATTAAAAACGAATTGTAGTCAGCACGACTACTTCCCAATTAAAAATTTTAAACAATTAAATAATAAACATTAAATTAAGTAAACATGAGAAGATTTTTGCCTTGGATTATCGGAGCGGTTGTAATTTTTGTAATTTACAGCTGGGTTAAAGGAATTAATAATACTGCAGTAACGTTAAACCAAAATGTAGAACAATCTTGGGGTGATGTGCAAACCGCGTATCAAAGAAGAAATGACCTTATTGGGAATTTAGTAAACACCGTGAAAGGTGCCGCTGATTTTGAAAAAAGCACGTTGACAGCAGTTATCGAAGCGCGTTCTAAAGCTACTTCTGTAAAAATTGATCCAGCAAATATTACTCCGGAACAATTAGCGGAATTCAACAAAGCGCAAAGTGGCGTGAGCAGTTCATTGTCTCGATTATTAGTAACTGTTGAAGCATATCCTGAATTGAAAGCCAACCAAAATTTCTTGAAATTACAAGATGAATTGGCAAGTACAGAAAATCAAATTCTAACGGCGAGAACGCGTTTCAACGAAGCGGTAAAACCATATAACTCTCACATCAAAACGTTTCCAAACAGCTTATTTGCTGGATTATTCGGATTCAAAGAGAAAGCATACTTTACTGCAGTTGAAGGTGCAGATAAACCAGTTGAAGTAAAATTCTAATCTAAAAAACAATGTCAAAAGTAGAAGATTTTTTAACCAAAGAAGATGAACAAGAAATTGTTGAAGCTATTCGTATGGCTGAAAAAAATACTTCTGGCGAGATTAGAGTTCATATAGAAAAAACAACTTCCATGGATGCATATGATCGCGCCATGGAAGTTTTTCATGAACTAAAAATGGATGAAACCGAACTTCAAAATGGTGTTTTAATTTACTTAGCGGTAGAAGACAGACATTTTGTAATTTGTGGTGACAAAGGCATTAATGACGTCGTACAAGATGATTTTTGGAATTGTACACGAGACATTATGGTGACTGAGTTCAAAAAAGGAGATTTCAAGCAAGGTCTTATCGATGGAATTACAAGAGCCGGAGAACAATTGCAGAAATATTTTCCTTGGCTGGAAGGCGACACAAATGAATTATCAAACGAAATATCTAGAGGATAATGCTATTACAAAAAAAGAATACTACAATTTTCCTAATGCTCTTTGTTTGTTTGTTATTCACACAAATTGGCTTTGCGCAATTTACCATTCCTGAAAAACCAACTTTACAAACTTCTGTTTATGATTATGCGAATGTTTTAAGCGCAACAGAAAAAGCTCAATTAGAAGAAAAACTGATTAAATATTCTGATTCTACAACCACTCAAATTGTGATTGTTACGATAGAAACCCTCAAAGGGGAAGATATTGGTATTCTTACTCCAAAATGGGGACAAACTTGGGGAATTGGAGGAACAGCAAAAAATGATAATGGCGTTCTTATTTTATTGGCTAAAGCCGAAAGAAAAATATGGATCTCAGCAGGTTATGGTCTTGAAGATCGATTGACTGCAGGTATTGGTGGAGAAATTACCCGAAACATTATTATTCCTGAATTTAAAGCAGGAAGTTATTACAAAGGACTTGATAAAGGAACGGATGCTCTATTTGATGTTTTCAAAGGAAAATACAAAGGCGAACGAGTTAAAGCAGCCAAAGATAAAGGATTCCCTATTTTGCCTATCATTATTATTGTCATCATTATACTGGTGCTGATATCGCGAAACAAAGGTGGCGGCAATTCCGGTAACAGAGGTGGCGGAATAGGACCTAGTTTATTAGACGTCATTATCCTTAGTAGCTTAGGCAGAAATAGTGGCGGAGGTGGTTTCGGCGGAAGTTCATCTGGTGGTGGATTTGGCGGAGGCGGTTTCGGCGGTGGATTTGGTGGCGGAGGTTTCTCTGGCGGTGGATCTGGTGGAGATTGGTAAAATATATAAAATAATTAAAAGCTGCAATCGCAGCTTTTTTTTGTCTATAAATAGCACTTCATAATAGTTTTTACTGCTTAAAAAACAACTTCACCATACAAAAAATTAAATGTCTTTTTAGTTAAATTAGTAGTAACAATTTTATCTTTGAATAAGAAACTAAATTTTTAAATAATGAAAAAATTAAAATTATCGCATGGTATCGTGATCCTAATTTTATGCACTGGATTGCAAGGATACGCACAATTTAGTGGTTGGAAAGAAAAAGCATTACAAGCAGGCGCTGCTTTGGGTGCCAAAAAAATGGGACTTGATCAAGTGCTGAAAAAACCAGAATCGATTACCACTTCATTTGAAGATGTGGACCAAACAGGATCAAAATTGCCTGATTTACTAGTAGTCAAAAACGCGCAACCATTGTATTTGTTACCAAAAGCTACTGAAGGTGGTTATGTATTGTGCGATGGTTTTTATGAAATGAGTGCGAAAAGTTATTGTTTAAAAGCAGGTACCTTTGCACCATCTCAAGGCGATGGATACATGTACGCACCTACTCTAGGTCCTAAGCAAGAAATTGTAACTACTATTTTAAAAAATGGCGAAAAACATCCTGAAATAAAGCAGCACAACATACAAGAATTATTGTGGGCTATTATAGCTAGAGCCCGTTTTGCCGATTTCAGTGGGCAATTGAAACTTACTGCTGTCGCACTATTGAGTACAGCCGAATTAACACACCTTGAAGGTGGCATGCTAGGTGTATTGCCTGCGAGCATTATGAATCAAGCAAAATCAAAACTTCCTGAAGCGGTACAAAATGTTTTTGAAGCCGAAAATAACATTCGACAAATGGTAGCTAATGGGAATTATACCTACGCCGAAATGGAAAAATACGCGATCATTGCCGGTATGGCACCTGTACGCACGGATATTCCAAGTGGGATTTGGACTTTACACCCAGATGGATACTACATTCGGTATTTTCCCTCTGGTTATGCAATAACCAAAGTACAACTTTATGTTCCCAAAACACTATTAGTTACAGGAAAACGAATTGTTTATGACGCTACTAATGACATTGCATGTCCGGCAAATGTGGGTTCGCAACGACTAGCACAAACAAATGAACCCTTAAATCCAGATTACACTATTAAATTAAAAAGCACTTGTAAATAAACTTGTGATTTAAGCCAATACAGTAAAAGGATGAAGACTGCTGTACGCCTCTTTATCCTTTTTCAAATTAGAGTAAGGAATCACAATAATAAAACACACATCCTGAACGTCTAAAAACTTCATAAATTAGAATTGTTTCGTTTAAAAAACAAGTACCTTTAGCCTAGTTTTTAATAGACTTAAAAAGCGTAATACGAATACCAAATGCTTTCACAAAAAACCAAATATGCACTTAAAGCACTGCTCTATTTAGCAGAACAAGACGTAAACCATATCTCTAAAACAGTAGAAATTGCTGAGGCAGCCTCTATTCCAAAAAAATTTTTGGAACAGATTCTGTTGGATTTAAAGCGTGGCCATTTCGTAGGAAGCAAACAAGGGAAATTTGGTGGTTATTATCTTTTAAAATCTAAAAACGACATTACTTTAGCTGATATTCACCGACTTTTTGATGGTGCAATTGCATTACTTCCTTGTGCATCATTGAATTTTTACGAACGCTGTTCTGATTGTGTCGATGAATCGGAATGCCTGCTACGACATGGATTGATTACCATTAGAGAGGAAACTTTAAAGGCCATGCAAGGTATTACTATTGCTTCATTGGTAAAAAAATAAAAAAATATATTTTAAACCCTACTAGTTTTATAGAATTAATTATATATTTGCCTCGAATTTAATATATCATTAACAATCCAAATTTAAACGTATGAAAACGTACCGAAGTAAGCTTGCTTTTTTGAATAGGCAAACCCGAAAAAATCCACTAATTATAATTGAGAAAAAGAGTTCCCAAATGATGTGTATGTGTTAGTAAAAAAAATTTAAATTAAATTCTACTAATTACATATACTTAATATAAATGAAAAATTCTGTAAAAAATATACTTACAATACTATCTGTTTTAACATTCTCAATATCATTTGGACAAAATATTGAAGGCGTGATTACCACAAACCAAAACAATCCATTAGAAGCCGCAAATGTTATAATAAAAGGAACAACTTCTAACACAATTTCAGATTCTAGCGGAAAATTTACAATCGACACAAAAGGAAAACTCCCTTTAACTCTTTTAGTACAATATGTAGGATATAAAACCGCAGAAATAGAAATCACTGCATTACCAATACCTTCATTACAAATTAATCTTACGGAAGAAAATACTTTGGTCGAAGTGGTAGTTTCTTCAAGACGCCGAATAGAAAAAGTACAAGATGTTCCAATTGCAATATCAGTAATAACGGGAAAGCAGGCAGAACAAACGGGAGCTTTCAACGTTAATCGCATAAAAGAACTTGTTCCATCAGTTCAATTGTATTCGTCAAACCCCAGAAATACTGGAATTAATATTCGAAGCTTAGGTTCCCCTTTTGGACTTACAAATGATGGAATCGATCCTGGTGTTGGTTTCTATGTTGATGGCGTTTATTATGCACGTCCAGCGGCAACCACTTTAGATTTTATCGATATCGAACAAATTGAGGTATTACGTGGCCCGCAAGGATCTTTATTTGGTAAAAACACAACTTCGGGAGCCTTTAACATCACAACTCGGAAACCGAGTTTTACTTCAGGTGCTGACTTTGAAGTGAGCTATGGAAATTATGCATTCCTACAAGCCAAAGCGTCTGTTACAGGAGCATTAGGACAAAAAATTGCAGGTCGTATCTCTTTTTCCGGTACGCAACGTGATGGTCTAATTGATAATGTTGCAACAGGAAGACCTACAAATTCCTTCAATAATCAAGGAATCAGAGGACAATTGCTTTATACGCCTTCAGAAAGAACCAATATTATATTAGCTGCAGATATCACAACACAACGTCCTGACGGATATGCACAGGTAGTTGCTGGTGTCGCACCTACACAAAGAGCGGCTTACCGTCAATTTGATGCTATTATTGCTGATTTAAATTATCAACTTCCGAGTTTGAATGCGTTTGACCGTAAAATTGACCACGATACGCCATGGCGTTCCGGACAAGATATGGGAGGTATATCTCTAAATGTAGATACAAAAATTGGAAATGGAACACTAACGGCAACAACAGCGTGGCGTTTTTGGAATTGGGATCCATCAAACGACAGAGATTTTACAGGATTACAAGTATTAGCAAAATCACAAAACCCAACCAGACAGACTCAAATAACGCAAGAAGTACGTTATGCAGGTCAGCTTACCTCTAAACTAAGTGGTGTTGTAGGTGTGTTTTTTATTGACCAAACATCACAAACAGATGGCACAGAAGAGTCTGGTAATGCACAATGGAAATTTGCACAAAGTACCACCAGTAATTTATGGAAAACACCAAATCTATTTGAAGGTTACGGTATCAAAACCGATGCCCGCATTAGAGCTTCCAGTGCAGCAGTATTTGGCCAGTTAGACTGGGCTATAACAGAACGTTTACATGTATTACCAGGTATACGCTATAATTTTGACAAAAAAGATGCTGATTATAACCGTACCACATACGGAGGACTTCAAACGAATGACCCAGCCTTAATTGCCTTGAAAAAACTAGTTTATACGGATCAGTCTTTTTCATCTAACACAGATGATACTGACTTTTCTGGAAACATAACCGTTTCTTTTAAAGCTACTGACAAGATTAATGCGTATGCGACTTTTGCAAAAAGCTATAAACCAGTTGGAGTAAACGTAGCAGGACTACCTACTCTTGCCGGACAACCAATTCTTGAACTTGCTGTAATTAAACCGGAAGAAGTAAATCATTATGAAATTAGTGTAAAAACAGCACCGTTTAAAAACTCAATATTTAATTTAACCTTCTTTAATACGGATATCAAAGATTTTCAAACTAATGTACAGGCAGCTGAATTAGGCGTAAACCGTGGCTATCTTGCCAATGCAGATAAAGTACAGGTAAAAGGGGTAGAACTGGATGCTAGTTTTGTAATCAGCAAACATTTAACCATCAATGGAGCAGCGACCTATACAGACGGTAAATATATCAAATTTACAAATGCACCTCTTCCTTTAGAAGAAACAGGAGCAACAGTATCCTTTAAAGATGTTTCAGGAACTGCTTTACCGGGTGCTTCAAAATGGGCAGGTTCTTTAGGAGGAGAACTTTCAGATAAAGCAAGATTCTTTGGAAATGCAGGAAAAATATTCTTTAGAATTGATTCTTATGCACGTTCTGAATTCTCTTCAAGTCCATCTGCTTCAAAATATTTAGTAGTTCAGGGTTATGCCCTATTTAATGCTCGTTTAGGTTTCCGTGCAACAGATGGTTTGTCTGTACAATTCTGGGGACGTAACCTTTTAGATAAAGATTATTATGAACAACTATTACCTGCTGGTGGAAATTCAGGACAATATGCAGGTGTATTAGGCGATCAAAGAACTTATGGAATTACATTAAAATATTCATTATAATAGTAATCTACTCTTTAAAAACCATAAAATCAAAAACAGCACTATTAAAACTTAGGTCTTAATAATGCTGTTTTTTTTATTCAATGTTCCCTCATTCAGCATTTGAATACTGTAAAATATTTTTAAAAAAAATACAATCCATAGATTTAATAGCGTTTTTGTAAATTTGCCAAAATTGAAATAAAACTCCGTGAAAACTATTAGAATCATTTTCTTTTTATTTGTATCAGTTCTGTGTCAAGCGCAAACGGAGAAAAATATAGATCACCAAAGTATTCTTTGGACACGCTATTACAATCAATTACTGTTAAATGAAAAATGGTCTTTGCATACAGAATTTGACAATAGGGTCTTTTTGAAACCAGTAAAGGAAAATTTATATGTCATACGAATTCAAGGCCGCTATAAAATCAATGAACATCTAGAAGCCGGAATTGGCTTTACTCATTTCTCCGTTGCTACACAAGAACCTGAAGTATCCAATACTTTTAAAACCCCGGAATACAGAGGACAGCAAGATATTACTTGGAAGCTAAACGTTAATAAAGTAACATTGCTGCAACGATTACAAGCAGAAGAACGATTCATTCATAATGCCAATAAAGAATCATTGTTACCCGGCTCTACATTTACATGGAGATTTAGATACAGACTTCAAGCCGATTACACTTTTTGGAAAAAAGAAAATCAATATTTAAAAACTATTCTTTCAGAAGAAATAATGTTCAATGCGGGGAAAAGTATCGTTAAAAACACATTTGATCAAAATAGAGTTTATGCTGCGTTACAATATGGCATAAACAAAAACATTGCATTAGAATTGGGTTATCTAAACAGTTTTCAACGCCGAGCTAATGGAATCGATTATTTCAACAGAGACATCATCCGATTTAGTGTTTTTCACAAAATTAAAATCCCAAAAAAGGTTTAAACAGTATTTATGACTTTTTATTGATAAAAAAAAATAATTAATTTTATTTTAAATATTGATTACCAATACATTAACTTAAAATTTGCAATTCCTGGCGTAACTTTAATAAAAAGATATAGCCATGAAAAATTTTGCAATTAAACTCGTGTGGTTTACTACCATTTATGTTTTTGTATTTGCCGGTTTATGTCAAACTAACGTACCTTTGCCGGTAATAATGACCTTATATTGTGTTGGCATACCATTAATCCTGTTTATGGTTTATACAGTGCTACATGATGATTATACAACCTCAAAAACATTTAAAGATTGGTACGGAGATCATCCAATGGAAACTTTGGAAGAAGATGAAAATTAGGAATATTATAGTTTTATTAAATAACAAAAATCCCGATTGCTCGGGATTTTCTATTCATATGAATTTCTGATTTAAATTTTCATTAGCTACTATTAAAATTTATCTCACTTTGCTTTTTAAAACAAAATGATGCAACCACTTAGGAAAAAATCGTTTCAAATAAACGCCTAGAACTTCTTTTCCTCCAATGTAAACTTCAAACGTATTCGATTCAACTGCTTTCACAAATTTTTTGGCAAAAACACTTGTTGGCATTCCATTTTGAGTTGCCGCATCATCAACATTCTGTTTTGATCCATCAGCAGTAAGTGCATTAATAGCCACATTTGTTTGAATAAATCCAGGACAGACAAGCGTCACACTTATATTGTCTTTTTGATGTTCCATTCTTAAAACATCAAAAAAACCATGTAAGGCATGTTTTGCCCCACAATATCCGGAACGGTATGGCGACCCAAATTTCCCCATCAAACTGGTTACAGTAACAAAATGTCCTTTCTTATTTTTGATAAAATGAGGCAATAAAGCTTTTGTCAATGCAACCGTACCAAGATAATCTACTTCAATGAGTTTTTTATCCACCTCAAAATCGGTTTCTACAATCAGTGAGCGCTGGCTAATCCCACCATTATTGATAAGCACATCCACTTTTCCAAAAGCAGCAATGGCTTTTTCTGCATGATTTTTAGCATTGTCAAAATCAGACAGATCAAAAGGCAAAATCACAACTTTTGCTGTTGAACACTTCGATTTCACAGTTTCTAAAGCTTCCGTATTTCGAGCTGAAAGAATTAGTTTGCAATTTTTAGTTGCTAATTCATACGCTAAAGCTTCTCCTATTCCGCTGGAAGCGCCAGTAATCCAAACCACTTTACCATTTATTGCGTTCATATTTTTTTCCTAAAAATAAAAAAAGTTTATCGAGCTTTTACAAACTCAATAAACTTTCTAATATAATTATGGAAATAAAGATTATTTCTCTCTAATATAAATATCGATTGGCACTCCTGAAAAGTCCCAGTTCTCTCTAATTTTATTTTCCAGATAACGTTTGTACGGTTCTTTTACATATTGTGGCATGTTGGCAAAAAACACAAATTGAGGTGTTGGAGTTGGCAACTGCATGCAATATTTAATTTTCACATATTTACCTTTTGTTGCAGGTGGCGGATACGCTTCAATCACTTTCAACATAAATTCATTGAATTTTGAAGTAGCAATACGTTGTTGTCTGTTTTCAAAAACTTTTACGGTTGCTTCTAATGCTTTCAACAAACGTTGCTTCGTTAATGCCGAAACAAAAAGAATAGGCACATCCGTAAATGGCATTAATTCTTCTCTGATTTTAGCTTCATAATCACGAGTTGACATCGTTTCTTTTTCGACTAAATCCCATTTGTTCACTAAGATGACAACTCCTTTACGGTTTTTCTCAGCCAACCAAAAAATACTTTGATCCTGACCTTCAAATCCACGTGTGGCATCTATGATTAAGATACAAATATCAGCATGCTCAATCGCACGAACGGAACGCATTACCGAGTAAAACTCTAAATCTTCCTTCACTTTTGCTTTACGACGGATTCCCGCAGTGTCCACTAAGTTGAATTCGAAACCAAAACGGTCAAATTTTGTATCAATAGAATCACGGGTTGTTCCCGCAATGTCCGTAACAATATATCGGTCTTTACCAATTAATGCATTGATAAAGCTTGATTTTCCAGCATTAGGACGACCTACAACTGCAAAACGAGGCAATACCACTTCTTCCTGCGTTGGTTCTGGTTTTATAGGAAAAGCATCAATCAATGCATCCAATAAATCACCTGTTCCACTTCCAGAAATACTGGCAAACGTATAATATTCCCCTAAACCAAGGTTGTAAAACTCAATTGCATCTTTCTCACGCATTGCATTATCCACCTTATTTACAGCAAGTAAAACCGGTTTCGTCACTTTACGCAACAATCTCGCAACGGCATCATCCATTGGAGTAATCCCCTCTTCTACATCAACCACAAAAATGATAACATCAGCTTCATCAATGGCAAGTTCCACTTGTTTACGGATTTCTCCTTCAAAAACATCATCAGAACCACGCACATATCCGCCGGTATCAATTACAGAAAACTCTTTTCCGTTCCACTCGCTTTTACCATAGTTTCTATCTCGGGTCACCCCAGATACTGAATCTACAATAGCTTCTCTTCTTTGTATCAGCCTATTAAAAAGGGTTGATTTCCCTACATTAGGTCTTCCTACTATCGCAACAATATTATTCATAATATAAATTCAAATATTTTGCAAAGGTAGTGTTTAAAACCATGAATATCAATTTTTTTGATATATTAGCAAATCCTTATCTTTTTAATACTTACAAGTTTACTACTATGGATGCTAATAATGAGCTCAGACTTCGGTTACGGTTTTACAAAGATGTTCCGCAAAACATAGATTCTTTGCGTGTTAAATTTGCCAATTACACCCAAATCAAGTCCAAAGATTACTTCGTTAAAATTCGTGGTTATCACATTTGGTTAAACATAAAAGGACCTAAAAAAGCGTATTGGTCTCCTCATTTACATATAGAAATGGAATCAAAAGACCAAAACGAAACTCATATCAGAGCATTATTTGGCCCTGACCCAACCTTATGGACACTTTTTATGTTCTTCCATTTTATTATTGCGGGAATATTTTTGATTTTTTCGGGAATTGCTTATTCTGATTATATTCTGAAAAATTCCGTAACATTCGATCTAGTCGTAATGGGATTAATGATTTTCGCTTGGTTTTTACTCTATATCGTAGCCAAACAAATCCGAAGTAACGGCCACAACCAAATGAATGATTTGGAAAATTTATTTTTGGAGATTATAGAATCTTAGTTTTTATTTGGAGCAATTCCAGCTCTCCGCTATATCTTTTGTGCTGTCCCGAAGTTTCGGGACTGCACAAAAGGATACCGCTGCTATCTGGGCTAAAAAAAAAAATCAATATCAGAAATTGAATTCTAATATTGATTTTTCAAAAATACGGACCAGAAAAAATTACTGGTTATAACCAAAACGCTTCAACATGTTCACGTTGCTTCTCCAATTTTTATTTACTTTCACATACAACTCAATATGGATTTGTTTGCCAAAGAATTTCTCTAAATCAGCACGGGCTTCCATTCCTACTTTTTTCAAAGCGGCACCTTTATGTCCGATAATGATTCCTTTTTGGGTATCGCGTTCCACCATAATCAAAGATCGGATTCTAATGATGTTTTCATCTTCAAAAAACTCTTCGGTTACGATTTCTACTGCGTATGGAATTTCTTTGCTGTAATTCAACAATATTTTCTCGCGGATGGTTTCATTTACAAAGAAACGTTCCGGTTTATCTGTCAGTTGATCTTTTGGGTAATACGCAGGCGATTCCGGTAACAATTCTATTATTCGTCCAAAAACTTCTGGAACATTAAAATTCTGTAAAGCTGATATTGGAAAAATTTCGGCATTAGGAACTTTCGCAGTCCAGAAAGCCACCTGCTCTTCGAGTTGTTCTTGGTTAGAATTATCTATTTTGTTCAATAAAAGCAGAACTGGGATTGTAGCGTGAATAATTTTATTAAAAAAAGCTTCATCTTTCAATTCTTGTTCTCCAATTTCCACCATATAAATCAGGATATCAGCATCTTCAAAAGCGGATTTAACGAAATTCATCATAGAAGCCTGCATTTCGTAGGCCGGTTTGATGATACCCGGCGTATCTGATAAGATCATTTGAAAATCTTCTCCGTTTACAATTCCAAGAATTCTATGACGTGTTGTTTGTGCTTTTGAAGTAATAATTGATAATCTTTCTCCAACAAAGGCATTCATTAGTGTTGATTTCCCAACATTTGGATTCCCGATGATGTTTACAAAACCTGCTTTATGTGACATTTCTATTATAATTTATTTTGCAAAGGTAGACATATCAAGTCAATAGACGAAATAAAACATTTTTAAAAATTTTTATTGGAAATACGGAAATTCGTTGTACATTTGCACCCGAAACAACGCGGGATAGAGCAGTAGGCAGCTCGTCGGGCTCATAACCCGAAGGTCACAGGTTCGAGTCCTGTTCCCGCTACTAAGAATTTTATTGAAATTACAAACGCACATCGCGGGATAGAGCAGTAGGCAGCTCGTCGGGCTCATAACCCGAAGGTCACAGGTTCGAGTCCTGTTCCCGCTACTAGAAAGCTTCAGAGAAATCTGGAGCTTTTTTTGTTTAAAAACCTTTATACCCATACTTTTGTTGTAAACGATTTGTAAAATCTTTTTAGACTTAGGCAATGGAAGAAAACGTACTACATTTAAAAGCCAAAACGATATCAATAATACCTTTCGGAATTATATATATGCTCTCTTTACCTCTATTAGGAATTCTTTTGGCAGAAACAGGAATTCGAAATAGCCTTCTGATCTATATTCTGGCTTTTACAATTACTATGGTTTCTGCAATTATTCTATTTAGATTATTTTCCGGCACGCTACTTCTAGAACTTCAAAAAGAGAAAATCAGAATGGATTGGATTAAGAAACCTATTTATAGTTCGATTAAACCGCAAACGATTAATTTGAAAGATATTAGTCATTGGAAACATCAAGAAGGAAAAGGTGTTGACCGATTTAAAATTTATTTAAAACACAAAAAAAAGTATGTATTTAATTCGATAACATTTCAAATTCAGCTAAAAATTCTGAAATAGTAAACACGTTAAAAAACTTCCTAACATCTAATAGGATAAAGTAAATAAAAAAATTATTCCATAATGGTCTTATTCCAGAAGCAAATCTAAAAAAACCTGGTAATTTCAAAACTTATATCCAACCTGTTTTTGTTTGATTTACGCCTATTTTTGTGTCTAACATACTGTTTTCTATTTTTGATCGAAAATAAAAAATTCAGAACGATTATACGTTTATTTTCTATTTCCTTTCTTCAGCTTTTTAACCAAAGGACTTTCTAATAATCGTATTTGATCTATAACCAATTTTGCGATTGCTGTAGCCCCTTTTACAGAAAGATGGGTATTGTCTTCTTTACCTTTGGGATAATATGGATGTTCACCCACTTTAAAATGCAAATGCAATTCTTTTGATTTTTCGGGACCGTACGATTCTTCTAATTGTTCTGTAAAATATTCCAAGTCAATAAAAGGTACTTTATATTGCTGGGCTACCAAACGGGTTTCGAGCGGATAATCGCCATGTGTTCCAATTAATACGCCTTGTTCGTTAAAATTTCGTCGGACAATGGAAGAAAATAAAATTGGAATAGCTCCTTTTTCTCTCGTTTCTTTTACAAAACGAATTAGATTATAGCGATAACTCGTATGCGGATTGGTATATCGGGCGGAATCGGCATTTTTTTGATCGTTATGCCCAAATTGTATGAAAACATAATCTCCGGGCTTCAACACTTTATAAACCGAATCCCATTTTTTTTCATTGATAAAACTGCGTGTACTGCGACCGTTGACTGCTCTGTTATCAATCACAACATCTGCACTAAAAAACTGCGATATCATTTGCATCCAGCCGCGTTCCGGATTTTCTTCCGGTTTGATTTTATTGGCCATCGTAGAATCGCCTATGCCGTAAATCGTTGTTTTTTGAGCGAAACAGTTGAGCGAAATAAATAAGAATAAGAAAAACGAGTATTTCATAATCTTCTGTTTAATGTTTGACGGACTTACTTGCTGAAGTGGGAATTGTAGCCTTTTGACCAACTATAACATCATTCATGGATACATTTTCCGTGTTCAGAATCGTCATTCCGTTTTTTGCGGATTGTACTTCAATGGTGTCCAAATGTACGTTTCGTACTTTCTTTTGGGCAAATCCCTGAATAATAATTGCGGTTTCTCTAGCCTTTTTACAGAAAATATTGGACAAGAAAATATTAGATACATCCGATGGAAAATCACCTGAGCCTTCCCCCATATAATTCGCAGTGATATAAATACAATCCTCAACCTCATCCAATTGAATGTTTCTGACATAAATATTTTTGATAAATCCACCTCTGTCGGCATTGGTTTTAAAATAAACTCCCCGTTTCAAATACCCAACAGTCTTGCAATTATCAATAAAAACGTTTCGGATGCCCGCTGACATTTCACTGCCCATAACCACTCCGTGCAATCCTTTGAAATTGCAATTGCGAATCACGATGTTTTCACTCGGGGTTTCGCTGTTTGCTCTGCCTTCATGATCTCTGCCTGCTTTAATCGCAATATTATCATCCGCATTATCAAAATCAATATTTTCGATTAAAACATCTTTGGCATATTCCGGATCAATTCCGTCATTATTAGTGTTAAAAGCTTTGTATCTTAATCCTCTGATGGTAATGCTTTGTGATTTCAATAAATGAAGACACCAAAAAGGAGAATCCTCAATTTTTATATTCTCCACCAAAATATTTTTGCAATTAAAAAACTGAATTAATTGCGGTCTCAGAAAATGTCCCGGTCCAAATTTTCGGTCTTTCAAAGACACATTGTTATGGTTCATTTCCCGGGTTAATAGTTTGTCAGCTCCTTCTTTTGCCTTGAAACTATGCCAGACTTTACTTCCTTCTCCATCAATGGTTCCTTCTCCAGTTATGGCAATATCAGTACAGCCGTACGCATAAATAAGTGGACTATAATTGTAAATCATGGTTCCTTCCCAGCTCGTTAGTACCATGGGTAAATAATGTTTCGGATTATCACTGAAACGGATTTTAGCGTCTTTTTCAATTAAAAGCTTCACATTACTCACAAAGTGAATGGGTCCGTTTAGCGTATAAACGCCTTTAGGAACTACGATTGTACCTCCATTATTCTTTTTACAAAGTGCCATCGCTTTATCAAAAGCGGGTTTCGCATCACTAATGGAATCTCCTTTTGCACCTAATTCAGTAACTAAAATTTTAAAGGATGGGATTTGAGGCAATCGAATCCGTTTTAGGATTGAATCAACGCTATCCGATGGAAAACTGTTGTTTTGGGCAAAACAGTTTAACGAAACCAGCAATAAAAGGAGAAGTTTATATTTCATGATTTTTAATCTTGATTTAAAAAAACGTTGTTTAATACTTTATTTTTGATTCCAACAAACCTGCTTTTATCGCATTGGAAAAATCCGAACCCAAACACTTTTCTAGCGTATATTTCTTGGCTTCTGATTTCCGTAATTGATGCGACCAAGTCACTCTGCTTTTAGGAAGAAATCCTTCCCCAGTAGAATTATATTCGGCATAAAACGCCGTTTTTTCAGCTTCTGGTTTGGACCAATTGTGCCATCCTTCCGGTTTGATGTGTTTTCCCATTTCACAATTTAAAAAAACTGTTTTGGCGTGAATGCGCCAAGGGCGTCCGAGATAAACAGCCGTAACTCCAGGAGCAGCAGTCAATTTACAGTTTTTAAAAACAAATCCATAAGCAACGTCTTCCGGAGTAGCAGCCGCCGTTATATAGGAATCTTTCAAACTATGCAAAGTGCAATTTTCAAATAAAACAGTTGCTTTTCCAAAAATAAAATCCGTGGTTCCTTCGATATAACAGTCTTTCACATACTGTTTATTTCCATTTCCTGTTGCGTATAAAGTATCCTGATTCCCTAAAATAATACAATTCGAAATCAAGACTTTGTTGGCATTTAAAGTCAAAGCTACCGCCTGCCCCACTTCTCCAGAGGAATTTTGTATGGTTAAATTTTGAGCCACAAAACCTTCCCCTTCCACTAACATCGTGTAGGTATAAAAAGTACTGTTTTTGCCTAAATTTATCTTGTTGAAATAATCATCGTAGGTAATTATCGTCTGCTCTTTACTTTCACCAATCAAGGAAATGTTAGTATTCCACTCGTTAATTTTTACTTTCTCATAGTAAATTCCGTTTTTTATAAAAATAGTTTTCCTTTGATACGGAAATGAATTCGAATCGTTTATTGCTTCTTGAATCGAACTGTAATCACCGCTTCCATCCTTTGCAACGACACTGTACCATTCGTTTTTTGAATATTTAGTATTTTTTGTACTCGATTTGTCAAGCGAAACCATATGTGTTTTTTTCCAAAGCGGATACTTTTTCAAAACCTCCTTTGGTTCATTGGTATACCAAGCATAACCATTCCTGCGCTCTGAACCAATTTCTGATAAAGATCCTTTTTTGACACCATCGCGATCACAGAAAAAAGGGATATTGTTATCCAATTCCATAAATCTAGCCCATAAAGGAGCTGCATTTAAATCTTTCACCATTACTTTATCGAAGACTTTAGTATTCCCAACCCTCTGACGGTCCTCTCTAATTCCTGTTATTTTTGTTTTTTCGAACCAAACCACTGCACTATTTACTGCAGTAATTATTTCCTTGGATGGATTTTCAATAGCCATCAAAAGCAGCACTATTTTAGCCGATTCTTTTCCGCTTAATGATGGTAATTCGTAAGCCCGAGCTTTAGCAGGAAGCAAGGTAAACTCATCATGCTGGGCACACCACACCGTTAACTGTCCGTTTTGCTTGTATTGTGTTTTTAGAATACAATCAATTCCTTTTTCAAAAGCTTTCTTTAGTCTCAAAAGCGTTTCTTGTGAGGGTTTTATGGAATAATAATCCGTTCCGTCTATTAGATTTTTTAAAATATTCAAAATATTCACCATCGAATCATCATTGTACGTGATGTGCGAATAATATCCTTTTTTTAAAGGATAAAATTGTGGCCATCCTCCATTTTCATATTGAGCGGCCAGCAAATAATCTAAACCATTTAAGAATGCTTTTTTATATTTTTCATTGGGAACTTGTGCATATATTTTAGACAAAAAAAGCATTTCCATACAAGTCGCACCATTATCAGTAGTCGAATCCATCGGATCCGTTTTAAGCGCTTCCAGTTTTTGTTTTTCTTCCTCTGAAAGTGTTTTCTGCATTTTAATGTTTTTTGGCCATCCGCCAATGTTGCGTTGGTAAAGCAACACATTTTCGGCAATCTCTCGCGCTTCCATGGAACTGAACCAAGCTTTGTCATCAGTGGCAACAATATCTTTCCAATTTTTATTCAGTATTTGTGACTGAAGACCTGAGCCTGCAGTGCAAACAAATACGAACGCAATTATTATTTTTTGAAAACAACTCATTTTTTAAACTTTTAGGAAACAATTTTACTTATAAAATTCAAGTTTATTTATTCAACTCTAAAGCCGCTAAAATAAAAGGTCCGGTAGCTTTTGGGTCGTTGTCTTTTTTTCTTTCATTTACATAATATTCAAAAGAGCCATCACGATATGGATTACCTCCTAAACCTGCTACGGCACAGGCTTGTGTAATAGTAACTTCACCATTTTGACCAACCTTAATTAAGTGCTTTGTCATACCTGAAAATGCTTTTTTAGCCGCAGTTTTGAATTTCTTCGGCAAATACCCTTTGTTCACCCCTTTTGCAAAAGCATACGTAAACATTGCAGTTCCTGAGGCTTCCAAGTAGTTTCCGCCCACGGAACCTTTATCTGTAACTTGGTACCAAAGTCCCGATTTATCCTGAAACTTCACTAAAGTATTGGCTAATTGATTCAAGTAACTCACCAATTCTTTTTGCTTGGGATGGTCTTTTGGAAAATAATCCAATACATCTACAAGAGCCATTGCATACCAACCCAAAGAACGCGACCAAAAATTAGGGGAAGTTCCGGTTGTTTTGTTTGCCCAAGGCATTTGTTTGCTCTCATCCCAACCATGATAAAACAATCCTGTCTTTGAATCGCGAGCGTTTTTTTGAATCAATTGAAATTGTTTGGCGACATCATCCAAGTTTTTTCCGTCTTCGAAGGTTACGGTGTATTGCGCATAAAAAGGTTCCCCCATATACAAGCCATCCAGCCACATCTGGTTTGGATAGATTTTCTTGTGCCAAAAACCGCCACTGGCTGTTCTGGGTTGCTCTTCAATTTGTTTTCGTAGTGTTTGAAGTGCTTTTAAGTATTTGGCTTCTTTGGTAGTTGTATATAAATCAAATAATAAGCGACCGGCAACAACCATATCTATGTTGTAGCTATCTAATTTATACGTGTCAATGGTACCATCTTCTTGAACCAGTTTATCTACGTATGTTTTACTATACACACTGTATTTTTGGTTTGGATATTTTTTGTTCAATTCATCAAAAGAGATCAACACTAAACCATGCACATAATCCCATTTTGGGGTAGTGGCATCATCTATCATATAGGATTCTTTGTGTTGCATCATGATTGACAAAGCCATTCGCTCCGACCATTTTAATTTTTTTGAAATGGTTTGGTCCTTTTGTGCGTTGATTTGCAATGAAACAAAAGCGATTAAAAGGACTGCTATTAGTAGTTTTAAAATGTTGTTTTTCATAGTAGGATTGTAATAGTAAAGGATTACATTTTTCTTTTTTTATTCAAAAGGGCTAATTTTTCATCTAAGTATTTCACGAAATCTTCCTTGTATTTAATCCCGTTTACTTCTTGTTCCCATGCACCTAAAAAATAAAAAGAAGTAGGTTTTGTTGTCGGTTTAAAAATTAAAAGGTGGTCAAATTCAGCCTCCACTTCAGATTCGATGGTTTTGATTTCATAGAAAATAGCCATCCCCAATTTATCTGGTACCAAAGTCTGTGCGCCATAAGTAGCTAAGTACGCCCATTTTTTGTTTCGGCTTACTTTTTTAAGTACTTCGGTGTTTTTTTGTTTTACAATTCCGGTACAAATCCCAGCAATTGCTTGTGAGGCTTGAATAGTGTGTTTGGTATAACGCTGATCAGTATTAATAGTTAATTCTGAGGTGAAATCAATTTTATCCGAAGCTGATTTCCATCCGTAATAATTAATTTTCACACCGGACGATTTCACTTTGTTTTCTACTTTGGCAATGGTCGAATCCACTTCATAAAAGTGTAATCTTTGTTTATTTAAATACCTATCGATGGAACCAATTCCGATTCCTTTTCCGGCTTTTAAAATATCCGAACCCCAATCGCTCATTTCGTGGTAGGAATCAAAACCATCCTGACCAACTTGCGGAAGAATGATCGCTTCGGTTTTTTTTCCAAAAATATCAATAGCATTTCTCCAGTCCAGATACAATCGGTATCCAATTTTGTTGCTTTCCCAACCCGGACCTTCATAGCGAATATCAAACGAATGATCTGTATGTTCCGGAGCTAATTTGAGTTTTTCAACATTTTTGAAAGTCCCACCAATGTATTTTCGACCTTCCCATTTGCCACCTTCCTTTACGGAGATTTCAGCATAGGTTTTTGCATCATTCTTTTTTTGGGCTTGACTATTTAATACTCCAAGCAACGTAAAGCAAGCTATTATTTTTACTGTTTTCATCTTTTTTATTTTAAAATTCTATCTAAAAAATCAGTTGTATCTGTTACAATTTTTTCGAACCAGGGATGGAAAAACCAAAAGGAATGTGGTGCATTTGGTAATTCTTTAGTTTCATTATGAATTCTATTTTGCTTCAAAATGGCAATCATATCCTCTCGTCCTGCATGAAAACGCACCATATCACTGTTTATAAATAATACGGGCGGAGTATTTTTGTCCGTATGTGTCAAGGCTGATGCGTGCTTCCAAATGTCCGGTTTTTCTTCAAAAGTTCCGCCTAACCATTCACCGGCAACTTTCCCTTCTTGAGATTCCGGATGTTTAAAAGCCAGAATACCATCCATATCTATAATGGCTTGCACATTTGCGTTTTGGTTAAAATCACTTTTTTGATCTTCAAATTCTAGATTATCATTTGTCGTCCCAATCAAAGCCGCCATTTGTCCGCCTGAAGAACAGCCTAACACAGCAAATCTGCTTGGATCTGCATTAAAATTTTTAGCATTCGCTTTAATGTACTTAATGGCTTCTTTTACATCAAAAATTGCTGCTGGATATGCTGCTTCCGGAGATAATCTATATTCAACAGCAAAACAAGAATATCCTCTTGAAGCGATTTCTTGTGCTAAAAATTTCATCTGTGATTTATTCCCTGATTTCCATCCGCCACCATGAATTAATACTACCGCTGGTTTTAATGAATTCCCTTTTTTAAAATAGGCATCTAAATGCAGTTCCCTTGTCTCCGTTTTTTTATAAACCAATTCCTGTATCTGATTCACACTTTCATATTCTTGTTCCTTAACGATTTCAATAAAGGGAAACTTGATTTTGTCTTTATTAAAAGTGCTTTGCACCGTATAAGAAGTATCACTATTAAATTGAATCTGTGAATGAAGCAAATTTGTAAATAAAATCAAAATGAGACAGCAAGGTTTTATCATTTTATTTAAAATAACGGATTAAATGTATTCCTTATGAAAAAAGGAGCTTGATAAACCAATCAAGCCCCTTTTTTAACAAACTCAAAAAATTCAACCAAAAACTAATTTTATTATTTAGTACGCAGGATTCTGTGGGTAACTTTTATTTTGATTCAAATCTAATGCTTCCTGTGGAATTGGTCTTAAGATTTTCTTCTCTCCATTAGCTCCGTCAAAGTTTGAAGCTTTGATTTTTGGATTGTACAAAGACGCTCTTTCAATCAATTTTCCAGTACGTTTCAAATCGAACCAGCGGTTATATTCTCCAATCATTTCTCTTGCTCTTTCATCTAAAATATAATCAATATTGAACTGCCCACTTGTAGCAGCTATAACACCAGCTCTCCTTCTTACTTCGTTAAGCCTTGCCAATCCAGTTGTCGGATTGGTGCGCAAATAAGCTTCGGCAGCAATCAAATAGGTATCCGCTAATCTTGAAACTACAAAATCACGTGTACTTGTTCTTGGACTTGATGCGCTAGTGGCAAAAGGTGCTTTTGGATCATCGAATTTACGAACAGGTATGGTTTGATAATCATTACTGAAAGTAACCGAAGTACCGTAAGAACCATATAAATGTATTGTTGCTTTAGGATTTGCCAATTTATAAGCTGCTAGTTCAGCATCTGTCATCCATTTTGGCACATAAAAATGTGCTACTGTTAAACCTGTTTTATCTGCTTTTGTATAAAAATCATAATAGGTCGCATACGCTTGCGTCATAAACGTTCCTTCCCATCTTTTATCTCCTTTTTCATATAGTCCAATAGCGAAATCCGTTGGTAATAAAGTATAAGATCGGTAAGGTGCTTTCGTAGCCACTTCTGAACCTCCTAAATAAGAACTGAAATAACTGGCTTGACCATTACCCGTGGTTTGTGGATTAGAACTATTAGAACCAGCGCTGAACTGAACTGAGAATATAGTTTCTTTATTAATATCTATAGCAGTAGTAGACGGAAACCATAAATCATTATAACTAAGCGTTAATGTTTCTCCTGCAATGGCCTCATCTGCATATTTAGCCGCAGTTGTAAAATCACTGGCTGCTCCAAAAGTTTCATATCCTCTTGTCAAATACACTTTTGCTAATAAATCTTGTGCAGCTCTTTTAGTAACGCGACCTGTAAAAGCTCCTGCTGGTAATAAAGAAAGTGATTCTTCTAATTCTTTAATAATAAAAGTATAGACTTCTTCAGCGGTATTTCTTTCAAAAGAAAGCACTGGTGAAGCATGATACTCCGTATCTAAACTTACTCCGCCATAGGTTTGCACCAACAAGAAATAAGCATTTGCTCTTAAATATTTTACTTCGCCGATACGAGTTGTTAATGTAGTCGTTTTTTCGGTTAATGTACTATAATACAATGCCGTATTAGCTCTCTGAATAGCTTTATAACACTCTCTGTATAAGTAATCAACATTTGGAGATGCTGGAGTTAGTTGTGTATATTGACTCAATTCTATCGGTTCTCTATTTCTCCCTTCGGAATATAAATCAGTACCTGCAACAAATAACCATGGTTCACCACCATAAATATCTTTTAATTGCGCATAATTTGCATTAATTAAAGACTCAAATCCGGATGCCTTAAGATATTCATTCGTTTCTGCATTAGATCTATTATCTTCTTCTATGAAATCGCTACAAGAACTTAGTGTTAATAAAGCTATTGACAGGCTTACTATTATTTTTTTCATTTTGATTTTGTTTTAAAATTTAATACTCATTCCCATTTGATAAGTAATCGATGCTACACGTCCTACACCAAATCCTGCGGCAGCCCATTCTGGATCATAGCCGTCATAACGAGTAAATACAAACGGGTTTAGAACATTTACATAAAAACGCAAATACTTCATTTTAAATTTCTCTATGATATTTTTATCAAAAGTATACCCTAGAGTAATATTTTTAATTTTCACAAATGAGTTGTCTCTGTAGTATCCTACACCATTAGAATTCCAATACGTCCCTTCGTTTTGAGCCATTGGATATTGGTTTGAAGCTTGAGCTGGCAAACCAGCATCATTAGCGGGAATATACCAATTGATATCTGATTTTTGACGACCTCTATCACTTGTATTAGTAAAGTTAGCATGAAATGCACTGTATACATAACCACCTTGACTAGTTATTGCTGAAGCTGCTAAATCAAAATTACCCACTGTTAATTTCGTAGAAATACTTCCTGTCCAATCTGGATTTCCCTGCCCTAAAATTTGTCTATCCGCAGAGGTGATTTTTCCATCTCCGTTCAAGTCTTCCACTCTGGCTTGTCCTTCCGTTTGTCCAAAAGATGCAGCTTCCGCTTTTTGATCAGCTTGCCAGATTCCAGTGAATTTATAATTGTAAATAGCATCGATTGATTCACCAATAAACAAATTATTCCCTACATCATCGGATACATCATCATAAATAGATTCAATTTTGTTTTTGTTTGCAGAAAAGATGAATGTTGTTTCCCATTTTACAAAATCAGTATTGATATTTTTTGTGGTTACAAGTACTTCAACTCCTTTGTTACTTACTGAACCAATATTATTAGTATAGGTAGCGAATCCATTTTCTACCACTAATTTTTGTTTCAACAATAAATCTGTAGAAAGTCTGTCATAAACATCTAAACTACCTGTAATTCTGTTATTAACGAATCCAAAATCTAATCCTACGTTAAATTCTCTTGTTTTTTCCCAACCTAACTCTTTATTAGCTGGAGAACCTTGCAACCATCCATTTGCAGTAGTATTATTAAAATCATAATACGTTTGTTGATCTAATTTGTTTATCGTTGAATATTCGGCAACTTTATTGTTACCTGTAAATCCATAACTAATTCTGGCTTTTAAGTCTGAAACTGCTTTTTGGTTTTTCATAAAACCTTCATCACTTACTCTCCAAGCTAAAGCTGCTGATGGAAATGATCCCCATTTATTATTTTCAGCGAATTTTGAAGACCCATCCCATCTGTCTGATAGCGTCAATAAATAACGACCTTTGAAGTTATAATTCAAACGCAAAGCATATGAAAGCAATGTGCTTTTCACAAAACTAGAACCCATTAAAAAAGTAGATTGTTTTCCTGAACCTAAATTATTATAGGAAAGATCGAATGGCTGATCCGTGGAACTAGCAGACAATCCTTCTGTCTTATCATAATACATACTTTGTAGTCCTAATAAAGTAAAGGAATGATCTTTATTCAAATCATAATTAATAGTAAACTGATTGTCAAAAGTAGAATTAAAATTCTCTTCTTCGTAAATAGAAGCCGAAGGTAAATTTCTATTAGCTACACCTGTATTAGTCAAAGCTCCCCACGATTTTCCGTTTTTAAATTGATCATATCCAACTGCGTATGATGATCTTAAAGTAAGCCAAGAGATTGGTTTATATTCCACAAATAAATTTCCTACACCATTCCATCTGTTGATTGAATTAGTACTATTAGCAATTTCTAATAATGGATTGTACGTACTTGTTTTATTAATCAAAAAAGCGCCTGTTGCATCTGTCAATTTTCCAGGTAATGGAAATAAATTTCCATTTAAATCGTAAGGCGTATAAAACGGACTTAATCTAAAAGCCTCTTGCATTGCTAAAGCACTCCCTAATTCTTGTTCAGTTTTAGCAAGCGTTAAATTAGTTCCAACAGTAAATTTATCATTTACTTTATGAGTCAAGCCTACTTTAAAACTGTATTTATCTAATGATTCTTTGTCTACGTTTCCAGTTTCACTTTGAACACCTACAGCTAAATTATAAGATAATCCATTGTCACTACGACCTGCAATTGACAAATAATTATTTTTTTGAATCCCGGATTTTAATACAGCATCATACCAATCAAATGTATCATTATTTGCTACTCTGGTTCCTAACAATGTGTTTTGAGTTCCGAGTACAGTCGCATCTAAAATAGACGCAGTAACTGTTCCGGTAATCGGATCTTTTTTAGCCGTTGGTAAATAGGCTGCTTGATGATACAACCACCATTTTTGACCATCCATCATTCTAGGTAATCGAGCCACTTCTTTTCCTCCAATATAAGAATCAAAAGAAACCGACATACTTGACTTCACAGTACTTCCTCCTTTGGTTGTCACAATTACAACACCATTTGTACCACGTGATCCATAAATAGCTGTAGATGAAGCATCTTTTAAAATGTCAATTCGAGCAATATCTTGCGGATTTAAAAAGTCAATTCCATCAGTAGGCACTCCATCAACCACAAATAAAGGTGAAGCTTCACCGCTCATTGTACTTTTTCCTCTAATTGAAATAGTAAAAGGGTCCCCAATACGACCAGTTGAAGCATTAATTTGAACACCCGCAACATTTCCTTGAATTCCTTCTAATGCGTTAGTAGTACTTCTTTCTGTAATTGTTTTAGCATCTAATGTACTTACAGAACCTGTCAAATCCGTTTTTTTAACCGATCCATATCCTACAACTACAACTTCCTGTAAAGTTTGAGACTGCTCAATAAGGGCTACTTTTATATTATTTTTACCTGCAACATTGATTTCTTGTGTCTCAAAGCCTATGAAACTAATCTGTAAAATAGCTTTGACATTTGATAGTTTCAAAGTAAAATTTCCATCAATATCAGTTACCGCATTGTTTTGAGTTCCTTTTTCAATAACATTTACTCCAGGTAAAGTTAAACCTGCGGCATCAGTGATTATACCGCTAATTGTTGAAGCCTGCTGAGCCTTCATTTCCTGACCCGTGAACAGGCTCAGTAAAAAGAAAAAGGCAAAGCAGCATATTGAGCCTTTTTTAAATAAATGTCTGAAATTCATAATTTAATTATTTGGTTAGTTAGTATATAGATAATAGTTTAATTCAATTTTTAGGGCTTTCCGCAAGTACCCCGTTGATATACGTATCGATTAATGTAAGACCTTCCAGGTTTTCGATAGAATATGCTTCTTTTACTTTAATAATTTTTACGTTTTTTAAAGTAACATTTTTGATAGGTGATTCTTTATAGCCTTTTGCCAAGATACCATACATTCCACCATCTTTAACCGTTATGTTTTCTAGAAAAATATTTTGTATCTGAGGGATAAATGTCCCTGGTTTAGCGCCATAGACTTCATAAAACATATTCAATTTCAAAACAGCCTCTTTGACCTGACCAACTTCTAAATTTCTTACGTACACATTCTCGATGAGTCCACCTCGATTTGAATTTGTTTTAATTCTAATCGCTCTGTCAAGGTTTGGACTGTCCATAATACAATTCTCCACAAAAACATTTCTTACTCCACCCGAAATTTCACTTCCAATTACAACCCCGCCATGACCATCAATCATTTTGCAGTTTTGCACTACAATATTTTCACTTTTCATAGCCACTCGCCTACCATCAGCATCCCTTCCAGATTTTATAGCGATACAGTCATCTCCAGTATTAAAAGTGCAGTTTTTTATGATTACATTTTTGGAATATTCCGGATCACATCCGTCATTATTAGGACCATGGCTTTCAACCGTTATTCCATCAATTATGACATTCGAAGATTTTATAGGATGAACAACCCAAAATGGCGCATTCACAATTTTCACATCCTTTAGAAGAACATTTTTACAATCAAAAAACTCTACAAAATTTGGTCTTAAATAATGTCCCTCACCAAAAACACGTTCCGAAACAGGCACTCCTTCTTCAGCCATGGCAATAAGACGCAATCGATTGAGAGGATCGTTCTGATTAGGCTTTCCTTCTTTCCAACCGTATTCCTTTTTCGAACACCACCACCACCAATTTTCATTATTGGCTTGACCGTTTAATATTCCTTTTCCGGTTACCGCCACATTCGTTTTTTGGTAAGCATAAATTAAAGGAGAGTAATTCATCAGTTCCGTTCCTTCCCATGAAGTATGTACTATTGGATAATCAGAAGAATTTGTGCTAAACAAAATTTCAGCGCCTTCTTCTAAATGAAGGTTTACATTATCTTCTAAATGTATCGGACCTGTGAAATATTTTCCGGATGGAACTAAAACTTTTCCCCCACCATTTTTAGCACAATTTTGTATTGCTTTTTTAAATGCCTGAGTATTGTCGAAAACACCTCCAGACTGAGCACCAAAATCAGTAATTACATATATTTTATCTCTAAAAGAAGGCCCCTTTACACTATCAATTATACGCTGCATCGTTTTCCAAGGATCAGCAGACACAATTGTTTTTGTTTGCTTTACTCCACAAGAAACAAAAAGCATCGAAAAAAGAACGAGAGACAGTTGGAGGCTTGTTACAAAAAAATGTTTTTTTGTCATTTGATTTTATTTAAATTTCTTGAAATTAAATTCATTCTTTTTGTTCAAAAAAACAAATCATGCAATCGATTACACAAACGTAAATATTAATTTCCAATTAACCAAAATAAAATCGATAAAAATATTGGTACCATAAAAAATATCCTATATTTATACACTTATTATAAAAAAAAAGCATTAAAAATACATTATAACTAGAAGCTTTTTAGACAAAACCTATGGAAAATAAGATTTTATACAATCGATAACATTAAATAAGTATTTAAGAAAAAAAGTATTAATTTTACAAATTCATAACAACTATTGATTCATAATGAGTGAGAAAACAACCATTTACGATATTGCCAAAGAACTCAATATATCTGCAGCTACAGTGTCTAGAGCTTTAAATAAAAACCCAAAAATAAGTGAAAGCACCTGCAAACTTGTGATGGAGACAGCGGCAAAAATGAATTACAAGCAAAATCAATTGGCCTTAGCGCTTCGAAGCGGAAGAAGCAATAATGTGGGTGTGATTGTACCGCGTATCGACAGTAACTTTTTTGCATCGACTATCCGTGGGATTGAGGAAGAGCTACACCCAAATAAGTACAATGTTATTATTTGCCAAACGCATGAAAATGAAAAGAGAGAAATTGAAAATATCAACACACTCCTAAATGCACAAGTAGATGGCATAATGATATCAATTACCAATGAGTCTAAAGAAAACGAAAAAATTATCCATCGCGTCCTTGAAAAAAATGTTCCGCTGATATTTTTTGACCGAAAGAAAAATATTGACGGCGTGAGTTCCGTAACTATCAATGACTACAAAGGAGGGTATATTGCCACAAAACATCTCATTGACGAAGGCTGTAAAAGAATTGCGCATTTGTCCGGAGACCAATCTTTGGAAATTTACGAAAACCGTTTCAAAGGATACAAACAGGCACTGCTGGATCACGGAATAGAATTTGATGAAAATTATGTAATCCAGACAAAAAGTAATGTTGAAGCTGGCGGTGTTGCTGCTGATAAATTGCTACAATTAAAAACACCCCCGGACGCAATCTTTTCCTCTAGTGATTTTGCCGCTTTGGGAGCCATTCAGGAACTAAAAGCGCAAGGAATCAAAATTCCGGAAGATTTTTGTGTAGTCGGTTTTGGTAATGAACCTTTTACGAAATTCATGGAACTTTCTATATCCTCCGTAGATCAATCCCCTTTGGAAATGGGCAAAATGACGGCTAAAGTTTTCTTGGAACAAATTAACAATACCGAAAATTTTAAAATGGAAAAAAAGGTAGTGTTGAATCCCGAATTACACATAAGAAAATCATCATCGAGACAAAATCTCTAAAACAAAAAAAGGGTGAAGTTTAAAAACTACACCCTTTTTTATATATCAACAACTTCTTTTTCTATAACGAAACGCCTCTTTTCCAAGGAATAAAATCGTTCTGATTCAAAATTGCCGCTTTAGTTTTAATTTCGCCACTAGCTACATTTATAATAAATTCCAGCATTTCATCCGCCATTTCATCAATTGTTTTTTCACCTGTAATAATTCCACCAGTATCAATATCGATGATATCCGACATTTTTCTGGCTAATTCAGAGTTAGAGGAAACTTTCACTACCGGTGCAATTGGGTTTCCTGTTGGTGTTCCTAAACCTGTTGTAAACAAAACCATATTGGCTCCGGAACCCACCATTGCAGTCGTACATTCCACATCATTTCCTGGCGTACAAAGCAAATTCAAACCTGGTTTTGAAATGTACTCTCCATAATCCGAAACACCTACTATTGGAGATGTTCCTCCTTTTTTTGCAGCTCCTGCTGATTTCATGGCATCCGTAATCAATCCATCTTTGATGTTTCCTGGTGAAGGGTTCATGTCAAATCCAGATCCGGCATCTACAACCGTTTTTTCATACCATTTCATCAATTCTAAAAAACGTACTCCAGCTTCGTCTTCAACACATCGGTTTACTAATTCCTGCTCCACTCCACATAATTCGGGAAACTCTGAAAGAATGGTTGTTGCTCCAAGCGCTGTAAGCAAATCCGAAGTAACTCCCAAAGTTGGATTAGCCGAGATTCCGGAGAACCCGTCTGAACCGCCACACTCTAAACCAATCGTCAATTTAGACAATGGCGCTGGTGTTCTTTCTATTTTATTTGCTTCTTTGATGGCTTCAAAAGTATCTTTTACCACACTGCTCAACATTGCCTCAATGGTACCAATTTGTTGCTGATCATAAATCAAAATGGGCTTAGTACTTGTTGGATTAATTTCATGCAAAGCGTCTTTGAATATTTGGATTTGTAAGTTTTGACAACCCAAACTCAAAACCGTTGCTCCAGCCACATTGGGATTATTGACATATCCTGCCAAAAGTTTAGCCAAACTGTGTGAATCCTGACGAATTCCACCACATCCGCCTTGATGCGTGATGAATTTCACTTCAATATTGTTGAATAAATCTGCTTCCGCCGATTTTCCTGCCACTTCTGTGGAACCGTTTTCAGAACTTACTAACGAACGAAGTAACAATTGATAATCGTTTTCTTTCGGCTTCATTAATTCTTTTTCAAAAATATCCTTTAAGATTTCGATATTTCTGTTTTCACAAAAAACCAACGGAAAAAACAACCAAACATTCTCGGTCCCTACCTGTCCGTCTTCCCTGTGATATCCATTGAAAGTTCTATCTTTCCATTTATCAATATTCGGAACATCCCAACCAATAGTTTCCGTTTTTCCAGTCACTTTATCACTTTCATGCTTAACATTTAAAGTAGAAAGAAGACCTCCTTTTTCGATTTTAGCACTTGCTTTACCCACCAAAACACCATACATTATAATTCGATCACCGGTATTCAAATCGTTTAAAGCGATTTTATGTTTCATTTTCACATCAGTGATAATCGTGATATTTTCACCTTCAAAGTGTATAACCTCGCCAGCTGCTAGATTAACCAATGCTACAGCGACATTATCTGAAGGATTTACTTTAATTAATTTCTTTTGCATTTTAATAAATGTGATAAGTTTATAAAATATTAATATTGTTGACTGAAATTGGCAAAACCTTTTTCAATACCATTCGCTTCAATTTCGTTCAAAGCCAATACCAAAGCTTCTAATAATCCGCTTATTTTAGTTAAATCTTCACCCCAGAATTCGTCATTAGATAAAATTTTAGTCGCAACTAAATCTAAAGTTCCTAATTGCCAAGCATTTTTGAAGGCTTTAACTGCCTCTGGAGAATCTTTTACAGGTAATACTTCGTTATTCCAAGTTCCTTTGTAGAATTGGATTAAACAAGCTAATGAAAAAGTCAAATTAGTAGGCAATTTTTTATTCGAATTATAATATCCTAATAAACTAGGCAAAACTCTTACTTTGAATTTTGAGATTGAATTTAAAGCAATATCAGCCAATGAGTGTTTGATAAATGGATTTTTAAATCGATCCATTACCTCTTCAGTATAGGCAAGGATTTCATTTTTGTCCATATCAAGGGTTTCACTAATTTCACCAATAACGCCGTTTACGAATTTCCCGGTAAAATCTCCGTTAACGGTTTCCATAACTAATTTGTTACCGTGCAAAAGTGAAAAAGGAACCATTGCTGTATGCGCACCGTTTAAAATACGAACTTTTATCATTTTAAAAGGTCGTATATCGTCAACAATCTTTACATTCAAATTCGTTTTATGAAAAGGCAGCTTTTGTTTTAAAGCATCACCGCCTTCGATAGCCCAAAGAAAAAATGGTTCAGCAGCAACAATTAAATTGTCTTGATACTCTAATTTGTTATTGTATTCTTCAATCTCAGCTCTTGGATATCCAGGAACAATTCTGTCCACCAAAGTACTGTGATACGTACAAGCATCTGATAACCAAATTTTAAAATCAACTCCTAATTCCCATAGATCGCAATATTGCAAAATATATTTTTTTAGAGTTTCTGAGTTATAATCGATCAATTCACAAGGAATGATAGTCAATCCTTTAGAAGCGTCTCCATTGAAATGTTTGAATCTTTCATATAATAAAACAGTCAACTTTGCAGGAAATGCAACTGGTGGTTGCATATCTGGAGTATCACTTTCGATGAATTCAATTCCAGCTTCGGTAGTGTTTGAAACAATAAATTGAAGTTCCTCTTCTTTGGCTAACGCTAGATAATCTGCAAAATCAGTATATGGATTTATAGCTTTTACAATATTAGAAATTAACTCAATATCCTGTATTTTTTCGCCTTTTTTGATTCCATTCATAAACAAAGTGTAAAGACCATCTTGATCGTTAATCATGTTTATCATACCTTCTTTCAATGGCTGAACTATTGCGATACCAGCATTGAAATCAACTTCTTTATTTAGTTTTTGAAAAGCGTAATCTACAAATGCTCTTAAGAAATTACCTTCTCCAAATTGTACCACTTTTATGGGTTGTAATTTTTCTAATCCTATATTTATTCTGTTTAATTTTTTCATTTTTTATATCTTTAATACTCCAAAATCTTATTTTTTAGCAGTAAAATGTTTTGTTTTTTTAAGCCGGAAATACGCCTTAATTAAGGGTACAATAAACGACTTAACTCCTTTGCGATTTAACATTTCAGTCCATTAGAGGAATAAGGAACAATCCTTTAAAACGCATTTCTTTAAGTCGCTTATTGTACCCTTATTTTATAATTTAAAATTGAATTTTCTTAAACGCCACTGTAAATCGTAAATCCGCCATCAACAGTAATTTTTGATCCTGTAACAAATTTTGAGGCATCACTTAACAACCAAACCAAGGCTCCTGCGAGTTCCTCCGGATTTCCAAAACGTTTAAATGGTGTGTTTTGAAGTACCAAATTCCCTCTATCCGTTAAGCTCCCATCGGCGTTCGTCAACAACGTTCTGTTTTGTTCCGTAAGAAAAAATCCCGGTGCAATTGAATTCATGCGTATTGCATCGCCATATCGTTTGGCGAGCTCCACCGCAAACCATTGCGTATAGGAATCTATGGAAGATTTGGCTAGGCTGTAGCCCAATACTTTGGTAACCGCTAATTGTGACACTACCGATGAAATATTTACGATACTTCCTGAGCCTCCATTTTTTATAGCTTCCCCAAAAACTTGTGTTGGTAAAATAGTGCCAACCAGGTTTAATCGCATTACATCTTCCAATGCAGTAACGTTCAACTTGAAAATATCCTGTTCCGGTTGTACTACAGCTTCCGGAAGGTTTCCGCCGGCTGCATTGACCAAACCATCAATTTTTCCAAATTCGGCAAGCATTTTTTCTTTTGCAGCTAAGAGTTGTAATTCATCAGTTACATCGGCGATCAGAGCGATAGCTCGTCCGCCTTTGGCAATTATATTTTGAACTCTTTCATTGGCTATTTTCTCATTTCTGCCCAAGATCCCAACTTCTCCTCCTGCCTGAATAATACCATTTATAAAGGCTTCACCGAGTATTCCGGTTCCGCCGGTTATCACTATTACTTTCCCTTTTAATGAAAAATTATTTTCCATCTGTTTTTGTTTTTTAGCTTCTAATTTCTTTAATTGTGGCTAAAGTTGCTCTGACAGTTGCCTCTAAACCATCAAAATCCTCACTTTTCAAAACTTCATTTGAAATCAACTGAGAACCGATACCTACACAAGTTACTCCGGCGTCAAACCAACTTTTTAGGTTGTCTTTATCGGTTGAAACACCTCCCGTTGGCATAATACTCGTCCATGGACAAGGGCCTTTGATTCCTTTGACAAATTGTGGTCCGTAAACATCGCCTGGGAATAACTTTACTATTTCACAACCCAATTCTTCGGCGCGTGCAATTTCAGTAAGTGAAGCGCAACCTGGTGACCACAATACTTTGCGACGGTTGCAAACCAATGCAATATCTTCTCTCAAAACCGGAGTTACAATAAAATTTGCTCCTAATTGCATATACAATGAAGCAGCAGCGGCATCAGTTATCGAACCAACTCCCAAGATCATTCCCGGCAATTCAGCTAATGCGTATTTATTTAATACACTAAAAACTTCAAAAGCAAAATCGCCTCTGCTGGTGAATTCCATCAAACGTGCTCCACCATCATAACAGGCTTTGATCACTTTTTTTCCCAATTCAACATCGGTATGGAAAAATAAGGGAACCATTCCCGTTTCCGCCATTACATTTGCTACTTCTAATCTTGAATATTTTGCCATACTTCTGTTTTTATCTAGAAACTAATCCGGCGCCATCACCGTCTAGCATATTTTCAACTTCTTTTAAGGTCACTAAATTATAATCACCTGCAATCGTATGTTTTAAACAACAGGCCGCAACTGCAAAATCTAACGCTCTTTGATTGTTATTTTGAAATTCCAACAAACCATAAATCAATCCGCCCATAAAAGCATCACCACTGCCTACACGGTCTACCACAGGAGTTACTTCTTTTACGGCAGCATCATAAATACTTTTTCCGTCAAATAAAATGCCTCCAATTCGTTGGTGCGATGCACTCACAGAGTAGCGTAATGTAGTAGCTGCTATTTTTAAATTTGCACATAATTCAAATAACTTATTATATAAAGCCGGTAGTGATTTTGTGTCCTGATAATTAGGGTTCACTTTGGGGATTCCTAACATAAAATAAGCGGTATCAATATCTCCTAGAATTACGTTGCTGTAGTGCAATATTTCAGGCATAATCTCGCTGGGTGTTTTGCCATATTGCCACAATTTTGACCTGTAATTCAAATCGCATGAGATTGTTAAACCTAATTTATGCGCCACTTTTACAGCTTCTAAACATGCTTCCGCAGCGCTCTCAGATATCGCTGGCGTAATACCGCTCCAATGAAACCAGGTAGCACCTTCGAGTACTTTTTCCCAATCAACTGCTCCTTTTTCAATGGTTGCCATCGAGCTATGCGCACGGTCATACACTACGTTGCTGCCGCGTGTTCCAGCACCCGTTTCGAGATAATAAATCCCTAAACGATCGCCTCCAAAAATGATGTTTTTGGATTCAACATTCATCTTTCGCATTTCTTTTAGCGCACAAGTACCTATTTCATTCTCTGGAATTCTGGTTACAAATTCTGCATTTACACCATAATTTGCCAAAGAAACGGCCACATTAAATTCACCTCCACCATAGGAAGCGGTAAATGCTTTTGCTTGCTCAAAACGCAAATGCCTTTCTGTTGAAAGTCGCAACATTATTTCGCCAAAAGTGACTACTTTATTCATTTTATACCTGAATTAAATGTTCTCTATTTTATAAAATCTTCTCTCATAGGGCTAAAAACATCGATTAGAATTCCTTCCTCCAAACAAACAACTCCATGTATTTTATTGGAAGGAATATAAAAGGAATCTCCTTTTTTTAGTATTCTTATTTCCTCTTCAATAGTCACTTCAAATGTACCATCGGCAATGTGGGTAACTTGTGTGTGATGATGATTATGCAAAGGGCCAATTGCTCCTTTCTCAAACTTCACATTGACCATCATGACCCGATCATCAAATCCCACAATTTGACGTTGCACGCCTTCCCCCACAACTTCCCATTGAGTTTCTTCTTCTTTAAAAAAGCGCGTACTATTTGCCAATACCGTCATACTATCCGAATCTGATTATTAGAATTTAAAATATTCTTTGGCATTATTATAACTGATATCCGAAACCATTTTACCAATCCATTCCATATCATTTGGCAGTTCACCTCTTTTGATTTCATCCCCTAAAAGATTACAAAGAATGCGTCTGAAATATTCGTGTCTGGGAAACGATAATAAGCTTCTGGAATCGGTCAACATTCCTATAAAACAACTAATTAATCCCATATTAGACAGGGCATTCAATTGTTTGGTCATTCCGTCTTTCTGGTCTAAAAACCACCATCCGGATCCAAACTGCACTTTACCCTTTACACTTCCATCATTAAAATTACCAATCATCGTAGCCATAACTTCGTTATCGGCAGGATTTAGATTGTAAATAATGGTTTTTGCCAATTTATCTTTACGGTCTAAAGCATTTAAAAAACGAGATAATTTTTGAGCCTGCGGATAATCTCCAATGGAATCCCATCCGGTATCAGGACCTAAAATACGATGCATGCGCTCATTATTATTTCTTAGTGCTCCCAAGTGAAACTGCTGTACCCAACCGTATTGGTGGTAGGTTTCCGATAAAAACAATAAAATAGCGGTTTGAAATTTTAACGCTTCTTCATTACTGATTTCCTTGCGCTCTCTTTTCTTTTTGAAAATTGAATTCACTTCACTTTCGGTAAAATTTTCAAAATAAATTTGGTCCAAACCATGATCGCAAAGTTTGCAGCCATTTTTATCAAAAAAGTCAATCCTGTTGGTAAGCGCAGTACACAAATCAGAATAAGAACTAATCGTAATTCCTGCAACTTCACCTAAAGTGTCTACGTACGAATTATATCCATCATTCGAAATTAGAATCGCTTTATCCGGTCTAAAGGCAGTGCTGACCTTGGTTCCAAAAGGATTTTTGGCTAATTCTTGATGGTATTCTAAAGTATCAATTGGATCTTCGGTAGTACATACAAATTCAGCATTTACTTTTCGAAGCAAATTTTGAGTGCTGTATTCTGCCGAATTTATTTTGGCGGAAGCCTCCATATATATTTTCTCAGCTGATTTTTCATTTAACAAATCATGAATATCAAAATAACGGGCCAATTCCAGATGCGTCCAATGGTATAAAGGGTTGCGCATGGTATACGGAACTGTTTTTGCCCAATTCATAAACTTATCTTTATCCGAACCGTTTCCTGTTATAAACCGTTCGTTGATCCCCAACGTACGCATCGCTCGCCACTTGTAATGATCGCCGTTGATCCAAACCTGCGTTATATTGTCAAAAATTTTATCTTCAGCAATAAACTGTGGCGACAAGTGATTGTGATAATCGATTATAGGCTGATTTTTAGAATAATTATGATATAACTCTTCCGCAAATTTATTTTCTAATAAAAAATTGTCGTTTATAAATGGTGTACTCATTATAAATTTCTTAAATATTAATTTTCATTTGATGGTTTTCCGATAGTAGCCAATATTCCACCGTCGACATATACAATTTGTCCGTTTACAAAATCACTCGCTCTTGAAGCCAAAAAGACAGCTGTTCCCGCTAAATCTTCCGGATTTCCCCAACGTGCAGCCGGCGTTCTGTTGATTATAAATTCATTAAACGGATGTCCGTCTACTCGTATAGGTTCTGTTTGTGTGGTTGCAAAATAACCAGGACCAATTCCGTTGACTTGAATATTGTATTTTGCCCATTCGGTAGCCAGATTTCGGGTCAGCATTTTCAGACCACCTTTTGCAGCAGCATAAGCCGAAACACTGTTGCGTCCCAATTCGCTCATCATGGAACAAATGTTGATTATTTTGCCTTCCTGCCTTTCAATCATTTGATTTGCAACCAATTGCGACATGATAAAAGGGCCTACTAAATCCACATCAATCACTTTTCTAAAATCAGAGACCGGCATTGTGATGGCTAATTCTCTTTTTATAATTCCGGCGTTGTTCACTAAAATGTGAATGTCTCCTAATTCTTTGGTGATTAATGCAACGTTGTCTGCCGCTGCTTTTTCATCGGTAACATCAAATAAATAGCCAGAAACTTTGTATCCTTTGCTCGAATAATACGCCAGCGCTTCCTCCATTTTAGAAGGTGTTGTTCCCGTAATTACAAGTTCAGCACCTGCAATTGCCAAACCTTCCGCCATTGCCAAACCTAAACCGTGCGTTCCTCCAGTTATCAGTGCTCTTTTTCCTTTTAAATCAAATAAATTCATAGTTTCTTATCTTAATTCATTTGGCGCAACGATATCCATGTCGCCATAATCTAAATTCTCACCGGCCATTCCCCAAATAAAGGAATAGTTTGACGTTCCTGCACCAGAATGTATGGACCATTCCGGAGATAAAACGGCTTGGTGGTTTTGCATGAAGATATGTCTAGTGTTTTGTGGTTCTCCCATGAAATGACAAATCGTTTGTGGTGCTTCTATATCAAAATAAAAATAGGCCTCCATTCGTCGGTTGTGCGTGTGGGCAGGCATAGTGTTCCATACATTTCCGGGCAACAACTCCGTAAGTCCCATTTGCAACTGACATGTTTCAACGATACTGTTGACGATCAGTTTGTTTAAAATCCTCTTGTTGGCTGTTTTTTCTTCTCCTAATTGAATGACTTCAGCCTCATTTTTCCCTATTTTTTTGTTTGGAAATTTCGTGTGTGCCGGTGCCGAATTGATATAAAACAAAGCTTGTTCGCCTTTTGAACTGAAAAAAACAACTTCCTTACAGCCTTGACCTACATAAAGCGCTTCTTTTTTTTGCAATTCATACGCCACACCGTCAACCGTAACGGTTCCGCTACCGCCAACGTTGATAATTCCCAATTCCCGTCGGTCCAGAAAGTTTTCTGATTTCAAATACGGAATAGTTTCTAGTTTTAATTCTTTGTCAACCGGCATTATTCCCCCTACAATGTATCTATCATACATAGAATAGGTCAGTTGTATTTCATTTTCAACGAAAAGATTTTCAATTAAAAATTGCTCTCTCAATTCGTCAGTTCCATATTTCTTAACGTCCGTGGGATTCGAAGCGTATCTAAAAGAAAAATTTGTCATGTTATATCATTTTAATGTAATCGATTACACAAAGGTACTTTATATTCTTTTAAGTACTATTTTTTAATCTCTAAAAAGCTGTTAATTTTAAAAAACCGACTTATAAATCAGTAATCGGACTATATTTTGGTACCAATGCTTTCATGACCAACCAACCGGTCAAATAACAAACGGCACAAATAGAAAAAATGATAAAATATCCAGCTTCAATCCCTTGAAAACCCATAAAAGCCATATTGGTTTCTTTAGTATAATCAAACAACAATCCTGAACCTTTGTTGATCATCGTGGAACCAATACCACCAGCCAAACCACCGATACCAGTAATAGTTGCAATTGCTTTTTTAGGGAACATATCACCAACTGTTGTATAGATATTTGCCGACCAAGATTGGTGAGCCGCTCCTGAAATACCAATTATTATTACGGGCAACCAATAGCTAATATGGCCCAAAGGCTGTGCAATCAAAGCTAATAATGGAAAAAAAGCGAAAATCAGCATGGCTCTCATTCGTCCTTCATAAGGATTCATTCCCTTCTTTTCAACAAAATACGTAGGCAACCAACCTCCAATAATTGAAAGCAACGTAATCATGTATAATACAAATAATGGCAAAGCCGCTTCGGTTGAATCCATGCCGTAAACTGAGCTTAAATACGCAGGAGTCCAGAACAAAAAGAACCACCACACCCCATCGGTCATGAACTTACCAAAAGCAAAAGCCCATGTTTGTTTGTATCTAAAACAATCCATTAAAGTTACCTTGGTATTCGTTTCCGGTACATATCCTTCTAATTTACTAGCCGCAATATCATCTTGCTGGATATATTCTAATTCAGCGGTACTAACCTTTAGATGTTTCTCCGGTTTTTCATACATAAAAACCCAAAATCCCATCCAAACAAAACCTAAGGCACCAATGATAATAAAAGCCATTTCCCAACCAAACGCTTCTGCAATAAACGGAATAGATATTGGGGCAGCCAATGCACCAACAGTCGCACCTGCATTAAAAATACTTGTAGAAAATGCTCTGTCTTTTTTAGGAAAATATTCGGCTGTTGTTTTAATAGCTGCAGGGAAATTTCCTGCCTCACCAACGGCCAAAACAAAACGAGCAAAAATAAATAAAGTCACACTTACATTGATTATCAGTCCAGTATCTTTCACCGTACTAAGTGCCTCTTTAGCTCCTTCAAAACCAACAAACCAATCCCCAGTTATAATCCCTGCTGTTGCAATACCGCAGAATGCGTGTAAACAAGCTCCAAAAGACCATATCCCAATAGCCCAAAGAAATCCTTTTTTGGTGTCTAACCAATCCACAAATCTTCCTGCAAATAATAATGATACTGCATAAAAAATTGAAAATAACGCCGTAATATTTCCATAATCATTGTTGGTCCAATGAAATTCCGGAGCAATAAAATCACTCCATGTCAATGAAAGCACTTGTCTGTCTAAGTAATTTATAGTAGTTGCAAAAAAAAGTAAACCACAAATTGACCAGCGGTAGTTCCCAATATTTTTACTTGTTTGCTTTATCATTTGGTTATGTTTAAAATAGTTAGTTTTCGATATAAAATGCATCCTTCTTACGTAAAACAGTTTATTCGCAGAATTGATCTCTTTTCAAAATGAATTTCGGTAAAGTCTTTCCTTATATTCAATAAACCCTTTTTGCTAGCGATTAAATCTAATTGCAATAAAATGTAATCGATTGCACAAATATACTTTTTAATATTCATTATCCAAATAATTTAAATATTATTTTAAATTAGCAACCTAAATAAATACATAAAATAAAAAAAACAATATTAAATTACACATTTAAGAAAATTGATGTTAAAGCCAAAATATCTATAAATTAAGATTTAGGAATACTTTTGATGTGCTAAAATTGAATATTTATCAACTAATAAAACGTCAGAACTAAATTTCATTAAAAAAAGATGACGTAAAAAATAAGATTTACTATGAAAATAAATAAGATTCTAAAAATGAGTATTTATATTTTACCTGTATTTTTTAGTATTGGTATCATTTTACCCATACACGCTCAAGATAAAATTATCCCGCTTTGGACTGATGCAATTCCTGGCGCAATAAAAGCAGCCGACTATCAGGAAAAAGAAATCTATAAAGAAGGAAAGGTTCAAAGCATCAGCAAAGTTGTAACTCCTACTCTATCTGTTTTTCTTGCTGCTGAAGGTAATTCTAATGGCTCCTCCGTTTTAATTCTCCCTGGAGGCGGATATTCGCATTTGTCCATCGATAAAGAAGGAACGAAAGTAGCCCATTGGCTTAATTCATTAGGAATAACTGCCATTGTTCTAAAATACAGACTACCTAGTGACCAAATAATGAAAGACAAAACTATTGGTCCTTTACAAGATGCCCAAGAAGCAATTCGATATATCAGACGTAACGCCGAAAAATGGAATTTAAACAAAGACAAAATTGGAGTAATAGGATTTTCTGCTGGAGGACATTTAGCAGCCACTTTGTCTACTCATTACAATGACACAATATATCTAGTTTCTGATTCCGTAAGTGCAAAACCAGATTTTTCAATATTAATCTACCCCGTTATTTCCATGAATAATGAAATAACACACAAAGGATCACAAAATACTTTATTGGGGGTTTCGCCGTCCGTTTCATTGATTGATAAATTTTCCAATGAACAACACGTAAATTCTGAGACACCGCCAACATTCATCATTCATGCCACTGATGATTTAGTTGTTCGTATAGAAAACAGCATAAATTATCACATAGCTTTAAAGAAAAATAAGGTTCCTACAGAGTTGCATTTGTATGAAAAAGGCGGACATGGCTTTGGTTTGGGAGTGAAAGATACCAGCCAATATTGGACTAAAGATTGCGAGAATTGGCTTCGTATTCAGTTGTTTTTAAATTAAAAATACTAAAAGTAATATCTTATATTTTTAAGGATTGCATCACTAATTCAAACACTTCTTTATTAGTAATTACTTAAATAATTATAGTTTCAAAAGTAAATCTTTGGAGAAAATCTATCTTATTTACTGGAATAACACATAAAAACCTGTGAAGCAAGCTACACAGGTTTTTAACGAACTAAATTATTTAACAACTAAATCCTTATTTATACAGCATTAATCTTTACTAGAATTGATATTAACTAATCCTCAGACACAACTGCTTTATTTTTATCCATCGCTACATTCAACAATACTGCAATTCCTTTATCATTTATCATTTTCATATTCATAGCATCTAATTGGACCAAATCTTTAGAAACTAATCCACTAAACATATTGAATGAAATATTCATTTCTTTCAAGTTTTTTAATTTTTCCAACTCAAATGGAACTTGACCCATTAAATTATTATCAAACAAACTGATACTCTCTAAATTACTCAAGCTTGCAACTTGAGGATTTAATCTTCCTGAGAATTTATTACTATTCAAAAGTAATATCTTCAACGCTTTTAAACTATATAATGACGTAGGTATTTCGCCATATATTTCGTTATTATACAGTGATAAAACTTCTAACTGATTAAGACTGCCAATTTGAGAAGGTAATTCACCTGAAAGCCTATTCATATAAAGCTCTATACTTTTTAAATTTACCATCTTACAGATAGAATTAGGAATATTCCCAGATAATTTATTAAAAGATAAATTTAAGATTCTTAATTCATTTAAATCGCCAATGGTCGAAGGAATAACTCCGGAAATTTTATTTTTATATAAATTTAATTCTTGAAGACTTTTCAATTTTACAATTTCTAATGGAATTTCTCCTATTAGATTATTATTACTTAAATTTATAGAAACTACCTTATCATTTTGCAATTTCACTCCATACCAAGTAGCAACCGATGATGATAAATCCCATTTATTAATCCATTCATTCCCATTCGTTGCTTTGTATAGCTTTATCAAAATTTCTCTTTCAGATGAAGATACGTTCGCTAACATTGAAAATGAAAATAAAACAGTAAAACACAGGATAGTAATTTTTTTCATAATCAAGATATTTTTCTTTATAAATATATTTAAAGGTATATACTAAACTGCTCATGAGCAAATAAAATCGACGAACTACATCATATATTTTTTTACCTGTGGTAATATCTTACAATTTAATCTTGTTTTAATGTTACTTAAAATTTCATTAAATTTGGTGTATTAACCTTAATCTCAAATTTATGGAAATCAATTTCTTAGCACTATTTGTTGCGGCTTTATCTACTCTTGTAATCGGATTTGTTTGGTATCATCCAAAAGTTTTTGGAACAATTTGGATGAAAGAATCTGGAATGACAGAAGAAAAGCTAAAAGGAGGAAATATGCTTTTAATATTTGGTACGTCATTACTGTATGCTTTTTTCATCAGCTTCGTACTTCAAATGATCACCATACATCAATATGGAGCATTAGGTATGATTGGCGGAGATCCAAGTATCGCAAAACTTTCTTACGAAGCTTTCATGGCAGATTATGGATTAGCATTTAGAACTTTTAAACACGGAACATTACATGGCTTTATGGCCGGAGTGTTTTTAGCGTTACCAATTATAGGAACTAATGCCTTATACGAAAGAAGAAGTTTCAAATACACCCTTGTAACCGGTGGATTTTGGATACTGTGCTTTACAATTATGGGTGGAATTATTTGTGGTTGGAAATAAAAATCGCTGTTGATTTAAAATAAATTTCGTCTGCTACTCTGCAAGACGAAATTTATTTTTTATTGAATCTTTTCTATGGCTTTTGCCAAATCAATGTCTTTATCCGTAACGCCTTCTGCATCGTGAGTGGTTAAGCGAATTGTAACTTTATTATACACATTGAATAATTCTGGATGGTGATTACTCTTCTCGGCCATCACTCCTACCTGCACAATAAAACCCAAAGCTTGAGTAAAATCTAAGAACTTAAAATTTTTCTCTATTCCATTATTGATAAATTTCCAATTTTTCAGGTCTTTCAATTGGGTTTGAATAGATTCCTCTGAATAGGTTTTCATAATTTTCTTTTTTATTTATATAAAGTTAGTTAATTTCGAGACATTCAGTAATACTTTAACTTTATTAACTAATTTTGGAAAAATATCACTTTTCAATTTGAATACAGCTTATTCCTTTAAAATTTATAGTTCAACTGCTCAACTTCCTGCAAATTGGGATGATTTAGCAATTTCAACTATTTTTTTATCCAAAAAATACCTGCAGGTTTTAGAAGAATCATCTCCTAAGAATATGATTTGTCATTTCATTGGAATTTTCGAAAATGAAACTTTAGTTGGTAGTGCTCTTTCTCAATTTTTGGATTTGAATAAACTAGAATCTTTTGGGGAACGCGACAAATGCGTCAAAACCGCTGTACGAAATATTGTTTTCGGAAACTTTGCCTCTCATGTGCTCGTTATTGGCAACAATATGCTGACGGGTCAAAATTCATATTCCTTATCTAATACTATTGATAAAAAGAAAGCATTACAAACCTTGCACGCTGCAACAACGGAATTGAAAAAAATTTTTAAATCTAAAGGAATAAACATTCACATTACAACTTATAAAGATTTCAACAAAGAAGAAATTAAAAATTTTGACATTCCGGAATTCAAAAATGAGTATCAGTTCTCGACACAGCCCAACATGGTTTTCTCGATTAATGAAAATTGGAAGTCGGAGTCGGATTACATCGATTCGCTGTCAAAAAAATACAGAGATCAATACAAAAGAGCTCGAAAAAAAGCAGCTGTAATTGAGAAAAGAAAATTACATCTGGAAGAAATAATTGCTTTAGAAGATACGATTTATGAATTGTATTTTCATGTCGCCAAAAACGCCCCTTTTAATACTTTTTTTCTACCAAAAAACCATTTTAGAGTTTTTAAAGAAATCTTTAAAGACAAATTTCTTTTCTACGGCTACTTTATTAACGAAAAACTAATTGGTTTTAATACTTTAATAAAAAACGGTGAAGTAATGGATACTTATTTTCTTGGGTATGACGAAAGTATTCAGCGTGAAAAAATGCTGTATCTGAATATGTTATACGACATGATTGCTTACTCCATTAATAAAAATTTCAAGAAAATTGTCTTTGCCAGAACAGCATTGGAAATTAAAAGTTCTGTAGGTGCAAAACCCATCCAAATGTTTGGATTAATGACTCATAGTACTCCTATAGCAAATGTATTTCTACCAAAAATTTTCAAATATCTAGAACCTGAAACCATTTGGCAACAGCGAAATCCATTTAAATAATTCCACTGTTTGGATTGGGAATTGCAACTTTCATTTGTTTGGGCAAAATTTCAATATTTAGTTTCGTTTCTTTGCCGCAATATTCCCCATCAATTTGAAAACTCACCGGAATATTGGTTGTAACAAAAGCTTTATCCGTAGAGACAATTTCTACATCATTGACATCTATAGGCATATTTCCAGTAATAATTTTGCCAAGGACTACTAAATCCATATTTTTCAGGATTACTAATTCAAACTTTCCATCATCCATCACACCGTTTGGATTTATAGAAACTCCTGTACCATATTTTTGGGAATTAGCTATAACTATCATTCTTGCCTCACATTCTATTGTTGGAAAATCACCTGTAATGGTCGCAATAAACGGATCTTCCAAATCAATCAAAGTAGATACTGTTTGCAAAGCATATCCCCATTTGCCACGGATACTGCTATTTTCATAATTCTTAATCATTTCTGCATTTACACCCAAATCACTTAAATGAATACTTTTCTTTCCGTTAATGGAAATCATATCTATTTCCATATAATCATTGTGAAAAGCAACTTCTAAGTTTTCTTCAATGGTTGTGGGTAAATTCAAATCTACTGCTAAACCGTTAGCAGAACCAGCTGGCAAAATTCCAATAATAACATCATGCATTTCCATGGCTTCAGCAACCATCTTTATGGTTCCATCACCTCCGGCTACAATAATTCGCTTTGGAATATAGGTATCATAAAGCACTTTTATGTTTTCACTATCTGAAGTTCCTGAAGTATTGTAAATCACGAGATTTAAATTTTCTTTTTCAGCAAAAATAGTCGCAGCCTCAACAAGCTCTGATTTGTCTACATCTCCAGAGATAGGATTTACCACCAACATGATATTCTTTTTCAAACTTTTTCTTCTTTTATTGATTAAAAACCTTTAAATTGAACTTTTATCAAAAGTAATACAATATTATGAAACCAATTTTAAAATTATACCGAGGCTACGCAAATGAACAAGAATTAATTGTCATGGGGCACGTTTTTAAACCTACATCGGCTGAAGAGTATAATTTTCAAAAAAAGAACCTAAAAAATGCCACTTCTGTTATTAAAATGTTTCAAATAAAAACGCAGGCCAATGCCGATGTCTATTTGAAACACAACAATTCCAAAATCCATACCAAAACATTAGTTGATGGTTATTTTAAATTTTGCGTACCATTAGACCAAGACACTAAATACGGCTGGATTGACTATGAAGTAAGCATTGTTTACAAAAATGTCACTATCACTACAAAAGACAGTTACATTCGACCACACAAAGGAAATCTAGGAATCATATCTGACATTGATGATACTTTTTTAGTATCTCACACACTGAATCCGTTGAAAAAATTATATGTTTTGTTATTTAAAAACATAAATAAGAGAAAAATATATGATGATGTTGTAACCCATTATCAAGCTTTAAGTACTGCAGGAAGAGAAAAAAAGGAAGAGCTTAATGCTTTTTTCTATGTTTCCAGCAGTGAATGGAATTTGTACCGTTTCATCACAAAATTCACTGAACTTCATGAGTTGCCAAAAGCGGTGTTACTATTGAAGGACATCAAGACGAGTCTCACTGATTTCTTCATGACCGGCAGAGGAAATCACAATCACAAGTTTGATAAAATAAAACACATTTTAGAATTTTATCCCAACTTAGAATATGTTCTTCTTGGCGATGATTCGCAACATGATCCTTATTTATATGAAGCCATTTGCAAAATTTTCCCCGTTACTGTAAAAGCAGTTTACATCCGTCAAACTGGCGCCACTAAAAAAGAAAAAATAATCACTGTAATGAAAAATTTGGAAACTTTGAACGTTTCTATTTGTTACTTCAAAAATAGCAGTGAAGCAATCTCACACTCAAAATCTATTGGAATTATTGCATAAAAAAAGAGTTCCAAAATGGAACTCTCGTTTTTATAAATTATCTATTTCTTCCTGAACAACTTCCCATTCCAGCAGCAGTTTATCTAACTCTGCTTTTTTCTTATTGTAAGCAGTGAAAAACTTCGCGTCTTCAATATGCTTATCATAATTAGAAGCCAACATTTTATCATCTTGCTGTATTTCCTTTTCTAATTGTTTGATTTGGCTTTCTACTTTGCTCAATTTATTTTGCAACGCTTTTCCTTTCTTTTGATCTTCGTAGGAAGCTTTGTTACTTTCTTTAGGTGCAGCTGCTTTTTCGGCATCTTTTTTCTCCACTTCACGCATATTCTCCATATTGCGTTGCTCTAAGAAATAGTTGATATCCCCTAAATATTCTTTTATTTTTTGGTCTTTAAATTCATACACCAAATTTGACATGCCTTGCAAGAAATCCCTATCGTGAGAAACCAACAATAAAGTTCCCCCAAATTTTTGAAGTGCGGCTTTTAAAACATTCTTAGATTTGATGTCCAAGTGATTCGTAGGCTCATCCATCAACAAAACATTAATGGGCTGCAATAATAGTTTACACAGCGCTAAACGATTTCTTTCGCCCCCAGAAAGGACTTTTACCTTTTTTTCTACATCATCACCACGAAACAAGAAAGAACCCAACATATCACGTACTTTCATTCGGTTCGTATCTGCAGCGGCATCTTCCATTGTTTGCAACAAGGTAATTTCACCATCCAGATATTCCGCCTGATTTTGCGCAAAATAACCCAGTTGTACATTGTGACCTAATTTGATATTTCCTTTATATTCGAATTCATCAACAATAGCCTTGATAAAAGTCGATTTTCCTTGACCATTCTGTCCAACGAATGCAATTTTGCTTCCGCGTTCCACTAACAAATTGATATCTTTCAAAATCGTTTTGTCACCATAACTTTTAGTTACGTTTTCAGCTTCAATTACGACTCTTCCCGGTTCTTTTGAAACTGGAAAAGTAATATTCATCACTGAGTTATCATCCTCATCAACTTCGATGCGTTCGACTTTATCTAATTTTTTTATTAACGACTGCGCCATAGAAGCTTTAGAAGCTTTGGCACGGAATTTTTCAATTAATTTCTCCGTTTCTTCAATTTTTTTGGCTTGGTTTTTTTGTGTTGCCAATTGCTTTTCGCGAATTTCATGACGCAATTCTAAATATTGAGAATAGGGTTTGTTGAAATCATATGCTTTACCAAGAGAAATTTCGATAGTTCTGTTTGTTACATTATCCAAAAACATTTTATCGTGCGAAACAATTACCACAACTCCCGGATAATTACGAAGGAAACTTTCTAACCAAATGATACTTTCTATATCCAAGTGATTCGTTGGCTCATCCAATAATAAAACGTCATTAGCCTGTAATAATAATTTGGCTAATTCGATACGCATTCTCCATCCACCAGAAAAAGTTTCGGTTTGATTATCAAAAACATCACGTTTAAATCCTAAACCAAGTAAAATTTTCTCGGTATCACCCACATAATTATAACCTCCCAATAATTCAAAACGGTGTGTATATTCCGATAAGTCTTCTATTATTTGACTGTATTCGTCACTTTCATAATCGGTACGGGTTACTAAAAGATGATTGATCTCTTCAAGCTTTTTTTCAACAATTTTAATTTCCGTAAAAGCTTCGTATGCTTCCTCCAGAACTGTTCTTCCTTGTTCAAAATCGATATCCTGTCGCAAGAATCCCATTCGGATATCTTTCTCCTGAGAAATAACACCTGAATCAGGAGCAAAATCTCTCGCCAACATTTTAAGCATGGTAGATTTTCCCGCTCCGTTCTTCCCAACAAGACCCACACGGTCTCCGGCACCCAAACGAAAGGTAACTTCTTCAAATAAATAAGTACCACCAAACGAAACGGATAAATTGTGTATATTAAGCATGTATTGTGATTTTATTCCTTTTCAAATGTGTAAATTTGTATACCGAATTATCGGGACCAAAAAGGAAAATTAAATTTTTTGCAAATGTTAAAAAAAGGATCCAAATTATATAGTATTTTAACAGGAACTTGTCCTAAATGTCAGAATGAGAGTATGTATTTGGATAAAAATCCACTGCATCTCAATAAAATATTAAAAATGCACGAAAATTGCAACCATTGTGGTTTACATTATCAAATTGAACCTTCTTTTTTTTATGGCGCAATGTACGTTAGTTATGGATTAAATGTAGCAATAGGAATTGCAGCTTTTATCATCTCATTTGTATTTTTTAGTTCAAACCTTAAAGTGGCTTTCGTAGCTATAATAGCATCCTTGATACTATTATTCCCGTTTGTTTTACGCTGGTCCAGAAACATATATATAAATATGTTTGTTTCATACGACCCAGAGACTAAGCTCAAGTAATATTAATTCTTTTCTTTGAATCTAAATCGTTTAATATCAATTACTGGATCTAAAGGAGTTTGGTTTTCTATATGGTCAAATAATGCTTTTGCCATAGCGGGACCTAACATAACCCCTCTTGTTCCTAAACCATTCAAGATATGTATTGTTTCATAATTTTGATGAGTTCCCACTAAAGGTCTTCTGTCTTTTACAGTTGGCCGTACACCAGCAAAATGCTCTAAAACCTCAAAGTCACAACTTATAATTTCTTTTATCCTTTCTATTAATTCTGTCTTTCCTTCTTCTGTAGGCAATTCCGTTTTGTCTTTCCAATTATAAGTAGCGCCAACTTTGAATAAATCATTCCCAAGAGGCAAAATAAATACGCTGGTATTGACAATTACATCTAAATCTAATTCAGGTGCTCTTATAATAAAAAGCTCTCCTTTGGTGCCGTCTAATGGTAAATGCTTAAAATATGGATTTGCATGCATTCCAAAACCTTCAGCAAAAATAATATGTTTTGCTTTAATGTCTTTATAACGAATGCCATCCGACACAATCTGCAGAGCATCATAATCAAATGATTCTTCTTCAAACAAACTGTTTTCTTTCAGGAATTCCTTGTATTTATTTAATAATAAAGCCGTATCAACATAGCCAGTTTGTAAAACTTCGCCGTATCCGTAAGGTGAATCTATTCCTAAATACTTTTTAGAAATTAATTCAGTGGATAAAAAAGGAGCAAGCGCTGCTTTATCAGAAGCAGCAAACCAATTATTTTGTTCTTCGATAGAGAAAAATTTTCTTAAAATGGGTATTCTAAAATCTACTTTACATTTTAATTTTATTTCCAAAGAAACATACAAATCATTCATTAATTCTAACTGTTCCTGAGCATTCCATACTTCACTAAAACGTTTTAGAATTACCGGATTATACAATCCACCAGCAATTTTAGAGGAATTTTGGGAATTATTATCTAAAACAAAAATGGATTTTTCATTAAACAAAGCCACCTCTGCAAATGAAATACCAGCTAAACCAGAACCTACTATTAAATAATCAATCATTAAAACTCTTTTAAACTATCTACAAAGAAAGCATTTTAAAACAAAAAAACTCTTACCAATACAGTAAGAGTTCCTTATTTTATTAAAATTGAAATTAATAATTCCACATATCTTGTTCGAAATTGCGAATTTTCTCTTTCACTCTTTCTGATTCTAACAACTGATTTTGCGCATTATCTTTCATGTAATCTTCGATTGTTCTGTCACCGTAAACATTTTCTTCTTTGTAAATAACACTGTTGAAACGTCTTGAGTTCAATATTTGGTCAAAAGAAACAGGCATTGCAGAATTCTTATCATTAAAGGCCTTAGCTTCATGTAAAACTTCCCTAGCTGATGGAAAAAATATCCAAAACAATTCGATATAATCTTTTTCATCACTGTTCATCGTATAAACATCAGGCGTAACGGGACAAATCCCTAACAAACGATATTTTAATTCACTTTGACGTTTATCAAAATACCAATATCCCTTTATTTTATACTGTGTTACATCTTGAGCAGTAAGATCCTGTCTCATGATATACTCTTGTGAAACTGATTGCCCTGCGTTGATTTGCTCTCTTCCAGCATCTGTTGTATCAATACGAGAAAGAGATGCTTCAATATCTTTAATAGATTTTTTAGTATTGAAATAACTGTCTGTGTAAACTTCAGTGATTTTACCATTCTTCATTGCTTTTGTCAAAACATCATATAAAGAACGTCTGTCGGAACCAACATTAGCAGTATCAATTGGAAAGTATAACGAAAAATTTATTCTTTCACTCAAATCAATTATCTCCCAAGTAGTTTTACCCATCAAAACATCACGGTCGTGCACATAACCATAAGCCAAAGGTTTATCATTATCAGAAATAAGTTGAGCTGCAGTTTTAAGTCCTATTTGATCTGGACTTTTTGCATTCAGCAAATTTGATTGTGCAAATGAAGCAACACTTCCTAGTAAGGAAACAATAGCTAAAAAAAGATTTCTAACATTCATCATGGTATCATTATATAATATTAAAGCAAGGATCCGATAAACTTACTTATTATTGTATTTCAAAAATTACTGGAGCAGTTCTAGGCAATAAATAACTACCTGCACCTACCAGTTTAGTTTTAATTTCAGAGATCGTAACTTGATCTCCTCTTCCCGCTTTAGAAAGAACCGATTTACATTGTGCATTTAATCTATTTCCTTGAACAACTACTGTAGGCTGACCGGTTACTTTAAGATTAAACCCAACAACATCTAAACCAACTTGAAAATCAAAATCTACTAATTTAGCACCAATTGTTGCAATTTCTAAATTAGATTTAGGTCCTTTTACAACACCCATTTCTCCTCTAATTGTTCCAGTTGGACCAGGAATTCCTTTTATTCTAAATGCTTTCTTATCTGAAACTTTTGAACCATCGTTAAGAGTAGCTGTAACGTTAATCAACACTTCACTTCCTGAACCAGGACTCATGTTGTATTTACCATTCCCTGCTGAACTTAATCCTGGAGCAGAAACACTTACCTTATCAGCAGAAACTCCTGCAAATGAAATAGTCATAGGATTGACAACACCTCTATACACTACATTCATTTTGTCTGCAGAAATAGTTGCAGAATTTGGTCTAGGCACTACTACATAATTTCCTTGAAATTTAAGAGGTATATTTTTACCATCTTCTAAGAACGTAAACTGACCATTAATAGTTTGCTCACCAACATTTCCAGCAGTCATTGCAATAACAGCTTGACCGTTTACAATTTTTCCGGGACCTGAAAACGAAGTAGGCTTAGTATTTTCGTCATATCTTCCTAATACAACTTTTCCAGTTACTTTTTCACCTTGAAAATAAGCACTTTTATCAAGTACTACAATTGCTTGGTAATTACTATATGATGCAGCAGCTACTGCAGCTTTCCCTAATAAAGTATTATAAACATCTGTTTCTGCTTTTTTAACATCATTCTGCCAAGCAGAAAGTTTTGCTAAAGAAGCTACAGCTGGAAAACCTTTAAAATGGTAATCTAAATAATCAACTGCGATACCATCTTTATTTTTAACATCAGCCAAATTAAACTTAGTATCAACTTCAGATAAAATTGGAGATAATTTTTTATTATCACCCAATGCTAACTTCATATCTGATTTATACTTTTCTATTGTAGCAACAACTTCCTTGCCTTTAGCTGAATAACCTGAAGGACTAAACCATAAATGATCTATATTATCACCTTTATCCATTGCCTCATAAGGCAACTTACCTGTTTCCGGATCAACTTCAGTACCCACTAAAACTTCAGATTTTATTTTTCCAATATAATCATAAAAATTTTTAGTTATTACTTCTACTTTGTGCGCAGTAGCTGACGCAGCAGTAAATTCTCCACCTGCTTCAGATGCTTTAGCATCTAAACCAGCTAACATCTGAGTGTTAGATAATTGTGCTGAAGAATTTGCTCCTTCAAATTTTTCATTCATCAATCCAAAAGCAGATAATACTTCTTTGGACATATTTAATGCTAACATAGCGATAAAAACCAAGTACATTAGGTTAATCATCTTCTGTCTAGGGGTTAGTTTTCCTCCTGCCATATTTTCTAATAATTAGTTTATTTGTATTTATAGTTTGAAACTAATTATCCTTTATTATTCATTGCAGAAAGCATACCTCCATAAACATTATTCAAAGAAGCAATATTTGCAGTCATAGATTGCATTTGTTCTTTTAATTTACCTGCATTTTCAGCAATTTCTTTATTTGCTTCAGCATTTCTTGAAGCACTTTCCAGTTGAACTTTATACAAGCTATTTAATGATTCCATTTGTGCCGCGGCCATAGATAGTTCTTCACTGTATTTTTTAGTTGCAGAAATAGAATCTACTGTTGGCGAAATATTTTTAGCTGCAGATTCGAAATTTTTAATGCTATTTCCTAAACTTGACATTAATTCACCGTCAATTTTAGCATCTTTCAACATAGCATCTAATTTTTGAGACAACATACCTTGCTCATCTGATTTTGCTACAACTTTGTTTTTCACATCACCTTTAACACCGTTAGCTAATTCAGGGTAAACTAGAGTCCAATCCAAATCATCATCAACTGGTTCGAATGCTGAAAGTGCAAAAATAGCAGCTTCAACCACAAGACCGATTGTAAGCATTAAATTTCCAGTTATAAATCCGAACTCTATGTGTGTGATTTTGAATAATGCTCCAATAATTACAACTGCTGCTCCCATACCATATGAGAAATTCATTACTTTTTTACTTAACAATGCCATAATAATTTGTTTTTTTGTTTTATAGATTTGGTTTATTTGTACTATTTATTTTTTTTTCCAGTTCCAGTAGTCTGCAATCCCATGTAATCTTGGACAGTTCTAAAACCAATAAAGCTTCTTGCTGAATCCGCATATTCGAAATCCCTTGTACTTACCTGTAGGAAATAAGCAACATCTTTCCAAGAACCTCCACGAACAACTTTACGCTTATTTGAAGCATCAATAACATTTGGATTCATAGACGACACATATTCATATGCGTTTGGATCATATGCAGAATCAGTCCATTCAGAAACATTACCCGCCATGTTATAAAGATTGTAGCCGTTAGGCTCATACGATTTAGCTTCTACCGTGTACAATGCTTCATCCGCAGCGTAATCTCCTCTATTCGGCTTGAAATTAGCAAGAAAACAACCTCTGTCATTTTTTGTATAAGGACCTCCCCATGGATATGTGGCTGACTCTAAACCTCCTCTTGCAGAATATTCCCATTCGGCTTCTGTAGGTAATCTAAAAGAATTTATTAAATCCTGACCTTTCTTTTTTGATTTGATGTAAGTATTTTTATTTAATGTTCTCCAAGCACAAAAAGCTTTCGCTTGAGTCCATTTGACACCCACAACTGGATATTCTCCATACGCTTTGTGCCAAAAATAATCATTATGCATAGGCTCATTGTAGGAATAAGCAAAATCTTTAATCCAAACTGTGGTATCAGGATATATTTGAACCTCTTCAGTTTTGATGAAATCTTTTCTCTTACCCACTTTTGCTTTAGCTGCTGCTTGGATGTCCATCCAAGAGTAACGGAACTTCAATTTATCAACATCTATTGTACGCAAACCATTGTATGATGCTTCTAAAGGCAAATACATTGAATCCATAACTTCAGTATAATACTCATCTGGATACAATTTTGTATCCTTTATTAGTTTTACCTTTTTGTTTAATTTTCTACCTGCATATTGATCATCATCAGTACCTACACTATAGTAGTTGTCATACATGTACTTGTCATACGCGGTCATTTTTTCAGGATCCGCATCATTAAAAGCATAGTCACCAATACTTCCTGCATTTTTTCCTTTTGCATTTTCTCCTCCAGCTTTCAGTCCGCTTTCTTCAGCTAATATAGCTAATCGCACTCTCATTGTAGAATCTTTTACCCATTCCACAAATTGACGGTATTCACTGTTTGTTATTTCAGTTTCGTCCATGTAAAAAGAGCGAACAGTTACTGTTTTTGTAGGAGCATCATCTACATGAGCCATATCATCATCTGATTTACCCATTATAAATGACCCACCAGGAACCAGAGTCATACCGTAAGGCTTTTCAGGATGCCATTTTCCTCCTTTAACACCAACTAATTCTCCTTTGTCACTTGACTTTCCACAGCCAATTAATAAGGTCAAAATTGCCGTAAATGCAATGAACTTCTTCATATAATTTTTGGATTAACTATTCATTATTTTTAAGTGTGTAAACCTATTTATTATTTTTATAAAAAACAATTTTTTAAACAAAAGAAATTGCTTTTTTTTATAAAAACATTAACACAAAAACAAAAAACATTTTAAACAATGTTTTTGCGTTGTGCTTTCCACCATCTCTCAGGCAATTCTTGATTACAAGCCTGCAAGTATTCATCATAAGAACATGGTAATAACGTATTTCTTTTTAGTTTATTATTAACATTTGAAACAAATGGAATTTCTATCCACCAGCGATCCGTTTTGTCACTTTTATAAAAAACAAGCTCCTCTTCCTCCAATGGAACAATGTATTTTAAATAATTTTCTTTGCTCCCAAAAGGATACTCATTCGAACGATAATGAAATCCTTCAATAAAATACCAAATAACCTGTGCAATCAGCACCGATTCTTGTATTGAATTATTGTGGTTGAATATCCCAATCGAAGATACTTTATCACTTATTCCCGCATATCGAGACAAAGAACAGATCTCTTTTCCATTAAATCCATTCGGTTGAAATGAAATAAAATTTCCGGAATCAGACGATTTTACAGAATTCAAATCAACACTTACCAAATCAGCATCCCTAAAAACTGGCTCTGAAATAGCAATATTATTAGAAACTTCTCCTAATCTATATCCATCAAAGAATAATTTTTCTATCAAATCTATTTCTTCCTGAGAATTAAAATAAGTTTGATATCCTATATTACAATAGTTAAAAAGATTATTGGGCTCGTCTATAATTATTTTTGTCAAATAAGAAGATGCAGAAACTGCTTCATCTTCTTTTCCGAAATCAAATTTATTATCAATAGAAACCAAGTTGACCATTTGTTCCAAATCATCGTAAGCTCTGTAAAGCGCATAGGTCAAATCTTGAGAACCTCCAATAACAATAGGAGTGATTTTTTTCTTGATTAGACTTGCAACGACTTTTTTTAATGCAAAATAAGTATCCGCTGCTGAATTTCCAGCAAGAATATCACCTAAATCCGCAATAGAAGCGTCCCAGTTTCCCGGAAACAATCCATACAACTCTTTTCTGAACGGTATTAAATCAACATCCGAAACCGCTTTTTTATCTCCTCGATTTTCTAAAACGCCTATTACTGCAATTTTAATCTTGTTTAAATCAGGAAATTGTTCATTAGTGTGCAAAACTATTTTACTTCCTAGTTGCTGCGAAGTCAATCCGTTTATAAACTCTTGGATTTCATCATCGACGGGTTTCAGAAAATCAAATTCCATTTTTTACTTTTTTGCTACTGGTTTCTTAACTGCTGGTTTCTTTGCCACAGCTTTCTTTGCAGGTGCTTTTTTAGCAGCTACTTTTTTAGCAGGCGTTTTCTTGGCAATCATTTCTTGAACTTCCGCCAATGTCAATTTTGTAGCATCAACATCTTTGCTTAATTCAATTTTGATTTTTCCTTTGGTAATAACCGAGCGTCCCCAACGGGCTTTTTCGACTAGAATCCCTTCGTCCTCCCAATTATGTAAAACCTTATCAATATTCTTTTGTAATTTATCTTCAATCAACGCTTCAATGTCTGCTTGAGACAAATTATCAAAATTATATTTCTTACTTACATTGATAAACAAACCGTCCCATTTGATAAAAGGACCAAAACGCCCCACCCCTTTTTGAACTCCTTCGCCTTTATAAACAGTAATCGGCGCATCAGCAATTGCTTTTTCATCAATTATTTCCTGAGCTCTTTCAAAATCTACGTCTAATGGATTTTCACCTTTAGGCAAAGAAACAAAAGCAGCGCCGTGACGAATATAAGGACCATAACGGCCGTTACTTACCTCAACTTCTGCTCCTTTATATTCACCCAAATTTTTTGGCAACAAAAATAAATTCAACGTTTCTTCTAAAGTAATGTTTCCAATATTCTGATCCGTCATTAAACTGGCAAATTTTTTCTCTTCATCATCTGCAGCTCCAATTTGAGCCATTGGTCCAAATTTCCCTAAACGAACAGAAACCGGTTTCCCCGTTTTGGGATCTGTTCCCAGAATTCTTTCACCGCTTTCTCTTTCTGCATTCGCTTCGACATCTTTCACTATTGGGTGAAATTTATCGTAGAACTCCTGCATCATTTTTGTCCATTCAATATTTCCTTCAGCAATTTCATCAAAATCCTGCTCGACTTTTGCAGTGAAATTATAATCTAAAATGTTTCCAAAATTCTTAACTAAGAAATCAGTAACAATCGTCCCAATATCGGTAGGAACTAATTTTCCTTTATCGGAACCTGTATTTTCTTTCAGTAACTTCTCTCCTACTTTCCCGGATTGTAACGTCAATTGCGTGTAATTACGTTCTTGTCCGTCAAGATTTCCTTTCTCCACATAATTTCTGTTGATAATCGTAGAAATCGTTGGTGCATAAGTAGAAGGACGGCCAATTCCTAATTCCTCTAATTTTTTCACCAAAGAAGCTTCAGTATATCTTGCAGCAGCACGAGAATATCTCTCTGTCGCAGTAATGTAATTATTTTGTAATTTTTCGTTGACTTTCATTGCAGGCAACATTCCTTCTTGCTCTTCTTCATCGTCATCATGACCTTCCAAGTACACTTTCAAGAAACCTTCAAAAAGCAACACTTCTCCAGATGCAGTGAATATTTCACCGTGATTGTTTGCTTCAATTTTTACGTTAGTACGTTCTAATTGCGCATCACTCATTTGCGAAGCCAACGTTCTTTTCCAAATCAAATCATACAAACGCGCTTGATCTCTGTCAATGTCTACCGTATGACGGGACATATCCGTAGGACGAATCGCCTCGTGTGCTTCCTGTGCCCCTTTGCTTTTATTGACAAATGTTCGAGGTTTAGAAAACTCTTTTCCATAGGATTTGATAATTTCAGCCTGAGCAGCTTCCATTGCATCTTTGGATAAGTTCACACTATCCGTTCTCATATAAGTGATAAGTCCAGCTTCGTACAACCGTTGTGCAAGTTGCATGGTAATTCCAACAGGCAAATACAATTTCCTCGCTGCTTCTTGTTGCAAAGTCGAAGTGGTAAAAGGTCCAGTTGGTGATTTCTTGGTAGGTTTCGTTTCTAAATCAGCTACCTTATATGTAGAACCTATATTTTTATTTAAAAAATCTTCGGCTTCTTTTTTAGTATTGAAATTTTTAGGCAGTTTGGCTTTGAATGTTTTTCCGGATTCATTGGTAAATTCTGCCACAACAGAATACGTAGCAACAGCTTTGAAATTTTGAATTTCTCTTTCACGTTCCACAATCAAACGAACAGATACCGATTGTACACGACCCGCAGAAAGTCCTCCTTTTATTTTTCTCCAAAGTACAGGCGACAATTCATAACCAACTAATCTGTCTAAAACACGACGCGCTTGTTGCGCATTGACTAAGTTATAATCGATTTCACGTGGATTATCAATCGCTTTTAGAATTGCAGTTTTAGTAATTTCGTGAAATACAATACGTTTTGTTTTGCTTTTGTCTAATTTTAATTCTTCGGCTAAATGCCAAGAAATAGCCTCACCCTCGCGATCCTCATCACTTGCTAACCAAACCATTTCAGCTTTTTTTGCTAATCCTTTTAATTTGGTGACCAATGCCTTTTTATCGGCAGAAACTTCGTATTTTGGTTTGAAACCATTTTCTACATCTACACCAATTTCTTTGGAAGGTAAGTCAGCAATATGCCCATAACTGGACTCCACTTGAAAATCACTTCCTAGAAATTTCTCGATTGTTTTTGCCTTTGCAGGGGACTCAACTATAACTAAATTCTTTGCCATTGCTCTATTTTTCTGGGACAAAAGTATCTATTTTTTTTAAATATTGGGCTTTAGATTTTATTTTTGAATTATTTCACAATCATTAATAGGTAAGTTATTGCCATACTCGACTGTTTTTTAGCCACGATTACAGTGAAAAGCCCTGAGCAAAAAAGTAAAAGTTTCCTGTTCTAAAAAAGCGACCAACGGAAGCTCTTTTTAGGACTTTGGAAACTTTACTTTCTTGTGAGTCCCGAAGGGTCGGGATTATAACGGAAAGCGGGACACGAGCAAAGCGAACTGACGAAGTAAATAGCTCCCCAGAAAAAATGCCTTAAAATAGTGTTAATTCTTAATCTGACATCTTGTCATATTTATTTGAATTGCGTTATCTTTGTGCTTTGAAAACATAGGATGGAAAAGATTATTGAAGAAAGCAAACAAGGCGAAAGTCTTGTTCTAGAACATAAGCCCGAGAATACCAAAAAACTATTTATAGAAAGTTACGGTTGTGCGATGAATTTTTCGGACAGTGAAATTGTAGCTTCTATTTTATCCGGAAATGGATACAACACAACGCAAGTGCTGGAAGAAGCCGATTTAGTTTTGGTTAATACTTGTTCCATTCGGGACAAGGCAGAGCAAACCATTCGCAAACGTCTCGAAAAATACAATGCGGTGAAACGCATTAATCCAAAGATGAAAGTCGGTGTTTTAGGCTGTATGGCGGAACGATTGAAAAGTCAATTCCTTGAAGAAGAAAAAATCGTTGACCTTGTAGTAGGACCTGATGCCTATAAAGATTTACCAAACCTTTTGCAAGAAGTGGAAGAAGGACGCGATGCGATTAACGTGATTTTGTCGAAGGATGAAACCTATGGTGATATTTCACCGGTTCGATTGATGAGCAACGGAATTACCGCTTTGGTTTCTATCACGCGTGGTTGTGATAATATGTGTACGTTTTGCGTGGTACCTTTTACCCGCGGACGCGAACGCAGCCGTGAACCACAAAGTATCATGAAAGAAATCCAAGATTTGTGGGACAAAGGGTTTAAAGAAATTACGCTTTTGGGGCAAAACGTGGATAGTTTCCTTTGGTACGGCGGCGGATTGAAAAAAGATTTTGAGAATGCTACCAAAATGCAAAAAGCAACGGCAGTCGATTTTGACCAATTGTTAGAAATGGTAGCGGTTGGTTTTCCAAAAATGCGCATTCGATTTTCGACATCAAATCCGCAAGACATGCACGAAAGTATTTTACATGTGATTGCAAAACATCCTAATATTTGCAAACACATTCACTTGCCGGTTCAGTCCGGAAGCAATAGAATCCTAAAAGAGATGAATCGTTTGCATACGCGTGAAGAATACATGACTTTGATTGATAAAATCAGAACTATTATTCCGAACAGCTCCATTTCGCAGGATATGATTGCTGGTTTCCCAACAGAAACCGAACAAGATCATCAAGACACAATGAGCTTGATGGAATATGTGAAATATAATTTTGGTTATATGTATTCGTATTCCGAACGTCCGGGAACATTGGCAGGAAGAAAAATGGAAGACGACGTTCCAGAAGAAACAAAGGCAAGAAGATTGCAGGAAATTGTCGATTTACAACAAAAACACGCTTGGTTCCGCAGTGAAGAATTCATTGGACAAAAGGTAGAAGTTTTGGTAGAGAAAGTTTCAAAAAAATCGACGGAAGAGTTTTCAGGAAGGAATTCGCAAAGTATAACAGTGGTTTTTCCAAAAGAGAATTATAAAGTTGGTGATTTTGTAAATGTAAAAATCACTTCTTGCACCAGCGGAACTTTGAAAGGGGAAGCAGTTGGTTTGAGTGAAATGAATTAAGAAAAAGTTTGCCACGAATTTTTAATTCATTAAAAATAAAAAAGAGTTTTAAGTAATTATTAATGAGATTGCTTCGTGCCTCGCAATGACAACATGGAAACAGTTCAAGCTATAAAACAACGATTTGAGATTATCGGGAATGACCCGAAGCTTAATCGTGCGATAGAAAAAGCCATTCAAGTCGCTCCTACTGATATTACTGTATTAGTAGCGGGAGAAAGCGGAGTTGGAAAAGAGAATATTCCTAGAATTATTCATTCGCTTTCGCATAGAAAACACGGGAAATACATTGCTGTAAACTGTGGAGCCATTCCGGAAGGAACGATTGACAGTGAACTCTTCGGACATGAAAAAGGTGCTTTTACTGGAGCCACAGGAACTCGTGAAGGTTATTTTGAAGTGGCTGACGGAGGAACTATATTTTTGGATGAAGTAGGTGAATTACCATTAACAACACAAGTTCGTTTGTTGCGTGTTCTTGAAAATGGCGAATTTATCAAAGTCGGTTCTTCACAAGTACAGAAAACTGACGTACGAATTGTGGCTGCTACCAATGTGAATTTATTTGATGCAATCGAAAAAGGGAAATTTCGTGAGGATCTGTATTATCGTTTAAGTACCGTGGACATTACTTTGCCACCTTTACGCGATCGAAAAGATGACATTCATTTATTATTTAGAAAATTCGTTGCTGATTTTGCGCATAAATATAAAATGCCTCCTTTGAAACTAGACGAAAATGCTATTCAATTATTACAGAAATTTCGTTGGAGCGGAAACATTCGACAATTGCGAAATGTTGCGGAACAAATCTCCGTTTTAGAAACTAATCGGGATATATCAGCCGTGACTTTACAATCTTATTTACCAGTTCAGGGAAGCAATTTACCTTCTGTAATAAAAGACAAAAAAAGCGAAAGTGATTTCAGTACCGAAAGGGAAATTTTATACAAAGTACTTTTTGACATGAAAAGTGATTTGAATGATTTGAAAAAACTAACATTAGAACTGATTCAAAGCGGAAGTTCAAAAGTGCAAGAGACGAATCAGAATTTGATAAAAAAAATATACGGTTCAAAAGAAAGCGACAGTGAAATAGATTTTGAAGAAGAACCGAGAGCATCATTAATAGCGGCTCAAAACAATGAGGATTTATACCAGGAACATGATGATAATTATCTTTTTGCAGAAACCGTTGAGGAGGAAGAAACCCTGCGATTAGAACAAAAAGAAATTGAAATGATTAAAAAATCATTAGAAAAAAATAAAGGAAAACGAAAAGCAGCCGCGGATGAATTGGGCATTTCTGAAAGAACTTTATACCGAAAAATCAAGCAATTTGATTTGTAGTTTTTGTTACAAAAACACAAAGACGAAAATGGTTTGATTGAAAATGAATATATTTGACCCGAGTTTTAGCACACTGGCGAAGCAATTTTTAAAATAAAAAATGAAACATATAAAACTTATTCTTCTTTCAATAATTATATTGAGCATCAATAGTTGCTCGGTTTATAACTTTACCGGAACTGGTAAAATTGATGCCGAAACATTTCAAGTTGGCTTTTTTCAGAATAATGCTGAATTAATTGAACCTGGTATTGATCGTACTTTTACATTAGAACTTCAAGATTTGATTCAGAACCAAACCAATTTAAACTTGGTCAAAAACGGTGCTGATTTGACATACGAAGGAGAGATTGTAGATTATAGGATTAGTCCAATGACAGCAACCGCCGATCAGCGAGCTGCTCAAAACCGTCTGACGATTCGAGTGAATGTTCGTTTTACCAACAAGAAAAAAGAAGCAGATGATTTTGAAAAACCATTCACATTTTTCTACGATTATCCTGCGGAACAACAATTGACAGGTGCAACTTTGAATAGTGCTTTGAAAGATATTTTTGAAAGAATAACGCAAGATATCTTTAATGAGTCCTTAGCTAAATGGTAAATGAGGTTTTATTCGGAAATTTGAAGATTCGGTCAATCGAATAACAAATTAATGAATAACCAAATAAACGAATAACCTTTATGAATGTAACCGATTATACTTATTTGATTAACAAACCTGATGCTATTCATGAAAAGCAAATGGAGGCTTTAGAAAAAGTACTCGTTGAGTTTCCTTATTTTCAAAGTGCCAGAGCGATTCAATTAAAAGGACTTTACAACCAAAATAGTTTTAAATATAATACTGCTTTAAAAATAACAGCAGCCTATTCAACAGACAGATCGGTTTTATTTGATTTCATCACATCGGACACGTTTACTTCTATTCATAAAAGTCTGTATAATAGAAAAGCACTCGAAATTCTAGATATTCAAGTAATCGATAGTGAGATTATTATTGCTGAAGAAAAATCAGCACTTAAAATAAACACATTAGAACAATCGATTCTGACTTCGATAAAAGAGGCTTCTCCATCAGCAATCGAGGAAAAACTAGCTATTGGCACACCATTGGATTTCTCCAAAAAAGAACAACATTCCTTCCAAGAGTGGCTACAGCTTTCGCGTACTGAACCTATCAAAAGAGAAAGTGAGCAACCAACAAATCAGCCTGCTTTAATTATAGATGCGGACAAAAGAAAAAAAATAGAATTAATTGATAAGTTTATTGAAGCGAGTCCGAAGATATCTCCAGTAAAACATGGAGTACCTTCTACGGTTACTTTTGACTTAAATGCAGCCGACAATTCCTTCTTGATGACTGAGACTTTAGCCCGCGTTTATTTGGAACAAAAAAAATATCAAAAAGCGATTCAAGCTTATGAAATATTAATTTTGAAATATCCAGAAAAAAGTAGTTACTTTGCGGACCGCATATCGGATATTAAGATTTTACAACATAATAATAATTAAACAATGAGTACATTTTCAATTTTTTTAGTTTTAATAACTATAGTTTGTTTTCTATTAATCGTAGTTATCATGGTTCAAAATCCTAAAGGTGGTGGATTATCTTCTACAATAGGCGGTTCTCAAATGCTGGGTGGAGTACAAAAAACAACTGATTTTTTAGACAAAAGTACTTGGACATTAGCAACTATACTAATTGCACTTATATTACTTTCAAGCTTGAGCTTTACAGGAACATTAAGTGATACTGATTCTAAAATTATTGAAAACACTGGAAGTACTACACCAGTAGCTCCTGTTCAAAATACACCTGCTGCAACAAATCCAGCAAAATAAAAATACATTTCCTATTTTAAAAATGCCAGCTTGTCAAAGCTGGCATTTTTTATAGGAAAATATGTCAGTTGACCAAGCATGGCATAATTTCTGAAATCTTATACTTTTAATACATTTAATAATAAAAAACATAAAATCATGGCTTTAAACATCAAACCACTTTCAGACAGAGTTCTTATCGAACCCGTTGCAGCTGAAACAAAAACTGCGTCCGGGATTTTTATTCCAGATACAGCCAAAGAAAAACCGCAAAAAGGAACTGTTGTTGCTGTTGGAAACGGGACAAAAGAACACACAATGACTGTGAAAATTGGTGATTCTGTTCTTTACGGAAAGTATGCTGGTACTGAATTAAAACTGGAAGGAAAAGATTATTTGATCATGCGTGAAGACGATATTTTAGCAATAATATAATCGAATTTAACAAATAAACGAATTAACAAATAAATTAAAATGGCAAAAGATATAAAATTTGATATTGAAGCACGTGACGGATTAAAACGTGGAGTTGATGCATTGGCAAATGCAGTAAAAGTAACGCTAGGACCAAAAGGTCGTAATGTAATTATTGGAAAAGCTTTTGGTGGACCAAACGTTACTAAAGATGGTGTTACCGTTGCAAAAGAAATTGAATTGAAAGATCCATTGGAAAATATGGGTGCTCAAATGGTAAAAGAAGTTGCCTCTAAGACGAATGATTTAGCTGGAGACGGAACTACAACTGCAACAGTTTTGGCACAAGCAATTGTAAAAGAAGGTTTGAAAAACGTTGCTGCGGGTGCTAATCCTATGGATTTGAAACGTGGTATTGACAAAGCAGTTGAAGCTATTGTAGCTGACTTAGCAAAACAAGCAAAAGTAGTAGGAAGTGATTCTGAAAAAATCAAACAAATTGCTTCAATTTCTGCTAACAATGACGAAGTAATTGGTGAGTTAATCGCTACTGCTTTCGCAAAAGTTGGAAAAGAAGGTGTGATCACTGTTGAAGAAGCGAAAGGAACTGATACGTATGTTGATGTTGTAGAAGGAATGCAATTTGACAGAGGATATCTTTCTCCGTATTTCGTGACTAATTCAGAGAAAATGGAAGTAGAATTGGAAAATCCTTATATCCTTTTGTATGACAAAAAAGTTTCTTCTTTAAAAGAATTGTTACCAGTTTTAGAACCAGTTGCTCAATCTGGAAAACCATTATTGATTATTGCTGAAGATGTTGATGGTGAAGCATTATCTACATTAGTGGTAAATAAATTACGTGGAGCCTTGAAAATCGCTGCTGTAAAAGCACCTGGTTTTGGAGACAGGAGAAAAGCAATGTTGGAAGATATCGCTATCTTAACTGGAGGAACTGTAATTTCAGAAGAAAGAGGATACACTTTAGAAAACACAACTATCGAGATGTTAGGAACTGCTAAAAAAGTGACTATCGATAAAGACAATACAACAATTGTTAGCGGTGCTGGCGAAGCTGACATGATCAAAAATCGTGTCAACCAAATCAAAGGTCAAATGGAAGCCACAACTTCTGATTATGACAAAGAAAAACTACAAGAGCGTTTGGCTAAATTAGCTGGAGGAGTTGCTGTACTGTATGTTGGTGCTGCTTCTGAAGTAGAAATGAAAGAGAAAAAAGACAGAGTTGATGATGCACTTCACGCAACTCGCGCTGCTGTTGAAGAAGGAATTGTTGCTGGTGGCGGTGTTGCACTTTTGAGAGCTAAAAATGTACTTAGCGCTATTAAAGCAGATAATGCTGATGAAGCAACAGGAATCCAAATTGTATCTCGTGCAGTAGAGTCTCCATTGAGAACTATTGTTGAAAATGCAGGTCTTGAAGGGTCAGTTGTTGTAGCAAAAGTTGCTGAAGGTACAGGTGACTTTGGATACAACGCAAAAACGGATGAATACGTTGACATGCTTAAAGCAGGAATTATTGATCCTAAAAAAGTAACTCGTGTAGCATTAGAAAACGCAGCTTCGGTTGCCGGAATGATATTAACTACTGAATGTGCTTTGATCGATATTAAAGAAGATAATGGTGGCGGAAACCCAATGGGTGGCGGTATGCCAGGAATGATGTAATAACATTTCACTTCAAATAAAAACCGTCCTGATAAAAATCGGGACGGTTTTTTTATGGGTTGTAATTTTATTTATTCTTGAACTTTAGATTTTTTACTAAACTTATAAATTACTGGTAAAACGGTAATTCCAACTAAAGCCAAAACAATTAACTCAATATGTTCTTTTAAATCAATTTGGTAATTTTCAAGTAAAAAGCCATACAAGTAGTGCCCAGCGAAAATTAATGTATAAGACCAAATAAATGAACTTAAAATATTATAAAACATAAACTTCTTCTTGTCCATAGAAACGATTCCAGCAACAATTGGTGCAAAAGTTCTAAATATTGGAAGAAATCGAGCGAATATTATTGCTTTTCCACCATATTTTTCAAAAAAGTCTTTTGATTGAACCAGATATTTTCTTTTGAACCAAAAACTATCTTGCTTGTTATACAAATAGTACCCACTTTTTGAACCAAACCAATACCCTACAACATTACCTAAAATTCCTGACAACGCCACAAGTGTTGATAAAAGAACAACATTTAGAAAATCATTATCAATAAATAAAATATTCTCTATTAATTCCCGGCTGTAAATTCCAGCTAAAAACAACAAACTATCTCCTGGTAAAAAGAAACCCGCAAAGAGACCCGTTTCTGCAAATACAATAAATAAAACTATATAAATACCCAGTTTAATTCCATTAACATCAAAATGAATATAAAAAAGCGGGTCAATCAAATTCTTCCAATCAAAATCGTTCATTCTACGGTGTTTTATGCTACAATTATTCGTGCGTGAAAGTACGGATAATATATCTTAACCACAATTTATGGCACCACTTTAAAGTTTTATTAACTATTTAAATTAGCCGAATTAACTTTACCCAGTTTACAATCAAATATTGTTTTTAATATTCAGAATTCTAAATTCTTAAAAACATGATTTTTTATAGCTAGCAACTAGAATTTCACTAAAAAAACATTGAAATATGGCATTAAAAAAACCAAAGCTTTCACTTTGGTTTTTTTAATTATTTTCGCTCATATTGACAACAAGTATGAAGTTTGTCATAATCTTCCTTTAATGCCTTGACTTCATCTGTATCGTGACCCGCTTTTGCAATAGCGTTCTGAATTGCAACAACATTAGTTTTCTGCTCGTTTACAATCAAATATAAAGTGCCGCAATCCATATGCCAATCGGCAGATTTCACCCCCGAAACGCTTAATGCCGCTTTTTCAATTCTCTTTTTGCACATTTCACAATTCCCGCTCACATGAAATTCAAGCTTTGCATTTTTATTTTTCACTTCTTGAGCCTGAACTGAAAATCCAATAAATGTCAGCAACAATACTGCTAATATATTTTTCATCCTTTAAATTATTTTAAGACTATTTAATTTTAAAACGTAAACCCGCGTAATACATTTGTCCAAAAACTGGACCATAAACTATTGATGCGTCAAAAGTAGGTCCAAAAGGATTTTCATTACCCAAGATCACATTGTCTTGCTTGTAATTACCAATATTTTCCCCGCCAATATATATTTCAAAAGTAGAAGAAAAAGTTCTGGTAACTTGTATATTCATCACAGAAAACGACGGCGAAAATTCAGGCAGACGGTCTTCTTCAGGATTAGTTGAAGTATTGGGTAATTGCTGTTTGCCGAGCCAATTGAAAGTATAATCAAACTTCCATTGTTTTCCCTTATCTAAAATATGAGTTTCATATCCTAAATTCCCAAAGAAACGATGTTTTGCCTGCAATGGCCTTTGATAGGTTCCTGATAAATAATCCGTTTGAATATCATAGAATTTGTAGGCAGTTCTCAAATTAAAATGTTTGGCTAATTCATAATTGAATTCTACTTGCAAACTATTCGCATACGATTTCCCTTCTAAGTTATAAAACAAAACCTGTTGCGGACTTTGCAATACATCAACAACTGCCTGATTTTGAAAATCGGTTCTGTAGAAATCAAATCCAACATCAGCACTTTTGCCAAAAAGCAAAAAACCCTGCATAAAACTCAACCCGTAATTCCAAGCAATTTCAGGATTCAAACCGTATATTTTTCCATTGGAATCTAAAAATTCAAAAGTTCTTGAACTTGCCAAAAGCTGTTGATTTTCGGCAAAAATATTAGCGCTTCGCTTTCCTCTACCTGCTGAAAATCGCAAAACACCTTTCTCCCAAGGATTGTATCGTACATGCAATCTTGGCGTAGCAAAAGTTCCCAAACGATTATGATTGTCTATTCTACCGCCAAGAACTACGCTAAAATTCTCCGTGTTATCAAAAGTATATTCGAAAAAAGCACCTACCGAGTTATCAATCCTACTATAATCATTTACATTGACAAACTCCCCGTATTTATCATACGTGAAATTCAAGCCCGTTGAAAATTTATGTTTTGTATTATTGATAATCGAATTAAAAATCAGGTTCGAATAATAGCTTTTTTGTTTGATATTATATTGGTTTAATCCAAAATAAGAATTTTGATCGTGACTGTTGAAAGCATTTTGAAAACCAATACTCTGATACGGCATATCGGGGAATACATATCCTAATTTAGTGGAAACATCAAAACGTTCCGTATTGATTTCGGAGCCCCAATAGTTAGTTGTTCCCTTATCTTTATCTGGGTCAAAATTTAATTCTCCTGTTTGTTTTTGATCATTCATATACCGGAAGTTGATGAAACTCACCCAACCTTTTTCGGCATTGGTATATTGCCAACGGTTTAAAACATTGATTTGTTTTGCCAACGGGTTGTCCAGAAAACCATCGTCATTCATATCATTTTTTGAAACTCTGGTATTTCCGTGAACAAACAAACTACTACTCCATTTATCAGAAATTTTCTTGTTGAAATGGGTATTTAATTCAAATCGGGAATCTGTAGAACCATATACATTCAGAAAAAATGGAATATCGCTGATTGGCTTTATTAATTCGGTGTTGATTTGTCCTGAAATACTTTCGAAACCATTAACAACACTTCCGGCACCTTTAGTAATTTGGATGCTTTCAACCCAAGTTCCCGGCGTGAATGACAATCCGTAGGCTTGAGAAGCACCACGAACCGAAGGAATATTTTCCTCGGTAATCATTAAATAAGGACTCGTTAATCCTAACATTTTTATTTGTTTCGTTCCCGTCAAAGCATCCGAAAAATTGACGTCAATTGAGGGATTTGTTTCGAAACTTTCTGCCAAATTACAACAAGCGGCTTTAAGTAATTCTTTACTCGTTAGCGTTGTAGTATTAGCCGTTAGTCTATATGATTTTTTTAAACTTTTACTATTCCCTTGTACTTTTATCTCCTGCAAGGTATCTTGCGAATAAGAATTAAAAGCGCAAAAGAACAACAATAAAAATATTGAAATATGTTTTTGCATGATTGATTTTTAATGTTAGAAAAATGTAAAACCACAAAAGTGTGATTCAAGTTTTATTAAACATTAAAAACTATGCGTAGAAAATATATTGGTGGTATAATTTAAAGAAAGGCGGCGCATTTGCATCGCAATAATAGGAAGTAAATTGACCGTTTTTAAAATTTGATATAAATAAAAACACAGAAGGATTCCATTCCTCTATTAAAAATGTAAAATCCGTATGGTCAGAAACTATTTTTTGAATTAAGTCATCTGTTTTCTTTTGAAAATTAACCTCTTTGTTTTTGCAACAATGTGATTTTTTCTCAACAACCCCACAACAATCTTTTTCTAAATTTTGATTCTGGACAGGAGTTTTAAGAGAAACAGACGTAATCTCATTGCCGCAATAACGAATATTAAATGCTAATCCTGTATTGGAAAGCAACAGGAAAAAAGCAAGAAGAAGACAAATAGGTCCTTTGAATTTCATGTTGCTAAAGTAGTGATTTAATTAAACTCCAAAAGCTAAATTCATGTTAAAATCTACAATTCAAATTCTTGCCCCATCAAAGGAACTTTACAATCAAAACCATATTTTTCATGAACTTTTATACGGAGTTCATCCAGCGGCTCATTTTCACCATGAACTAAAAACACTCTGGTTGGTTTATTTTCTAATTCTGACAACCAATTCAACAAATCTTTTTGATCTCCATGTGCTGACAACCCCTGTATTTCTAAAATTTTTGCTTTTACCGGATAATATTGCCCATGAATTTTAATTTCTTTGGCCCCTTCCAGCAATTTTCTTCCACGTGTTCCTTCGGCTTGATACCCTACAACAATTACCGTGGTTTGTGGCAAAACAATATACTTTTCTAAATAACTCAACACTCTCCCTCCAGTAACCATTCCGCTAGCAGCAATTACTACTTTAGGTTGTTCATCAAAAATTACCTCCATGGTTTCTTGATAATCTGAAACTAATGAAAACATTTTACTCATTTCGGCACATTCTTCCAAGGACAACTTATGCCATTTTTGGTTATTAGAAAAAATATTTAGCGCATTAATTCCCATTGGCGTATCAATGATATAGGGGATATTTGGAATTCTATCTTCTTCCCTGAGTTGCCATAACAAGTACATGATGGTTTGGGCACGCTCTACGGCAAAACTCGGAATAATAATCGTTCCGCCTTTGTCAACCGCGTTATTGATGTACATTTCTAATTCAAATTTGGTATCCGTTTTAGGATGGATCCGATTTCCATAGGTACTTTCGAGAAAAACATAATTGGCTTTTTTGGGTTTGGTCGGCGGATACATCAACACATCATCATCTCGACCAATATCTCCCGAAAAAACTAATGTTTTATTTTCAAGGGTCAAAGCAATACTGCAAGCGCCCAAAATATGTCCTGCATTGGAATAAACTGCTTCAATTTGGGCATCCAAAGGTATTGGCTCATTAATTTTGATTACTCTAAATAGCGGGAAAACTTTTTCGGCTTGTTCCACCGTATACAACGGCTCGGCAATTTCGTGCTTAGAATATTTCCTTTCATTCGCATTTTTGGCTTCTTCCTCCTGAATTTTAGCACTATCCAAAAGAATAAGTTTCGTTATATCTTTTGTGGGACTGGTGCAATATATTTTTCCAGAAAATCCTTGATTGACTAATCTGGGCAACCAGCCGCAATGATCTAAATGCCCATGGGTCAGCAACACAAAATCTATTGTGGAAGGCAAAACCGGCAACGGATCCCAATTGAGTTCCCGCAAAGGTTTTAACCCTTGGAATAATCCACAATCAATCAAAATCCGAATTCCATTGCTTTCTATTAATGTTTTAGAACCGGTTACAGTTCCCACTCCACCTATAAATTTAACTTTCATTTCATTTGAATTTAAAATTTAACACTCTCACCAATAATTTCTTTTAAAGATACCTGCACAATTCTGACGCTTCCTTTAATACGTTTTTCATCCGATTAGGACTCAATCCTATTCTGTTTAAACAATCTGAATTGTTTATAATTTCTTTTACTAAAATAACATCCAAAATCAATAATTTATCTTTTTCAGCAATAGACAAGGTTGTTAAACAGGTTACGGGATAAAGAGAATTACTATCATTCTTAGTTTTCAAATTGTTATCTTCAGGATAATTCCAACTCAACAAACTCAATCCGGAGCATTTAGCAAAAGTAATTGCATCTGCCGTAAACCGATTATTGGTGACAATCCAACATTTAGAGACGATGTCTTTTCTATCAAAAATAGGATGATTTCTTTCCTTAATGTCATTAAAACGGGACAAAATATACATCGGAACTTTTACATCTGAAGCAACATCTCTACCAGCATGATACTTACATTCTACCATCGCGATAATTTCATTTTTTTTGACCAAAACATCTATTTCATGCGAAACACATTTTCCTTGCAAAGTCAAATTGGTAATCGTTTTATAATGCTCCGAAGAAAAAATTCGTCCTATATATTTTTCAAAAAAGAAACCTGCAGGACCCAAAAGCCGAATTGCTTCTCTTAAATTATAACGTGCCGCATGGGAATTAGCCGTTTTCTTCAATAATGAAAAAGCCATTTTATAGATTTGTTTCGTAGAAATTCCCTCAAACATTTGCTTTTTTATGGCATGCAAAATCGTGTCTACTTCCAGAGTACTGGCACCAGACTTTAGAAGTGATTTTTTAAGTTTGTCAGAATTAAATTCGACAATATCCCCAGAATGTTTTACTATCTTCATGCTGATAATGTTTTGATAAAGAAATACTTAAACCAACATTAAAGATAGATAAAAAAGATTATCTATTTTGTTTTTGATAATAAAATCCAGGAACAAACAACAATAAAAAAATAGGCTGAATTAAAAACCGACGGATATAAAACAGTATCCAGTTATGGTTTTCACGAGTGAAGAAAATGATATAGAAAAAAGCAACAATTAGAATCATAAAAAGAAAATAATACAGAACAAAAGCGAATTTCACCATCATTATTTCTTTGAAAAGCACATAAATAATACCCAATGAAATAGCGGTATTTAATGTGTAACGAAATAATAATCCTAAAAACAATTGGAATGAATTGACACTTGGCAACCTTAATTTAGCAAAATCCTTTTTGAAAAAATCTAAAAAAGGATCATAAAACAACTGATTTTCAAAAGCACGGACAAGCACTAATAATACAACTAAAAAAAGGAATTGTATTAGTCTTAGTTTGTTATTTAGAATCTTTTGAAGCATATCTTGAAAATTTACGAACCCAAATTAACCACAAAATAAAAACCACACCATAAATATACAAAGGAAAAAGGACTTCGTGTAATAATGACTCCTGTTTTGGAAAATAAAAAATCAGCGCACTTAAAGCTGCAATTCTCAAAACATTCAGTGCATAAATAAGTAGGCTTCCGCCAAAGATAAAAAGCAAGGTTGTTTGTAGCCTTCCTGAAAAAGCGACCACAAATGAAATGAACAAAATAATTACGCTGATTGAATTGCAGCCTTCCACAATTCGGGCAACATATTTTTCATTAAAAAACAACTTCATATAAGGTTGCGTAGTACTTTCTTCAATCGAAGAGCCATCAGTAAAAAGAAGCAACACTTGTTCGGTATTTTCACTTACCATTCTGGTAACAGAATCTATTTGGTTTTCTTCAAAACCATTAAGATATTGCTGATACAAAAAAGTTAGTACTATATATGTCAAAAAAAAAGTGCCAAGAAAAAGCAAAAACGGTTTGTAGAGAATAAAATATTTTTTCAAAATCTATTTTTTAACAAATTTATGTAATTTTTGAAACTGGCTTTAAATACTTTTGCATAAATAAAAATTAAAAACATGACATTTCAAGAATTACAACCAAAAGTAACCGAAATCACTTTAAATACAACGCTTTCAAGAGACGAAAAACTTTTATCTGTTTGTCAATTGCTTAGCGAGTCCATTTCCTATTACAATTGGGTAGGATTTTATTTTGCAAATCATGAATCTAAAACATTACACTTAGGACCGTATGTTGGAGCAGAAACAGATCATACGGTAATCCCTTTCGGAAAAGGAATTTGCGGACAAGTTGCAGTTTCTAACGAAAATTTTGTTGTTCCTGACGTTTCGGCACAAGACAATTACATCGCTTGTAGTTTTACTGTAAAATCAGAAATCGTAGTACCACTTTTTGTAAACGGAGAAAACATAGGGCAAATTGACATTGACAGTCATGTCATAGATCCATTCACTAAAGAGGATGAAAAGTTCTTGGATTTTGTTAATCAGGAAATTGCGAAGTTGTATTAAAATAATTACATTTACCTGTAAATGAAACATCTTATGGCATCTAATCTGTTTTCTGCAATATTATTTATGGTGTTCTCTTTATCGTTTTCACAAACATCAAAAGACGGGAAAATATTTTTAGATTCAACATGGAGTGAAACTACTGAAGCAAATCATAAATATTATAGAATAATCAAAGACTATTATTCAGATAAAGACAGCTATAAAATCTACGATTATTTTAAATCAGGCGTTTTACAAATGGTCGGAACCTCAAAATTCAAAGACCATATACAAAAAGAAGGTCCATTTGTTTATTATTATGAAAATGGCAACAAAGAATCTATAGAGACTTATGTAAACGGTACACAAACCGGGAAACAATATTATTGGTATCAAAATGGAAATAAAAAATCAGAGATTCATTATTTTACAGATATCGAGACTAAATCTCCTACTTACAATATAATTCAATATTGGGATATAAATGGCAACCAAAAATTAGTTAATGGCAACGGTGAATATGAAATAGAAAGTGATGATTTGCATGAAATTGGCACACTAGTAAAAAGTTTGAAACACGGAACATGGAAAGGTAAAATCACGTCAGCAAAACATAGCTTCATTGAAAAATATGAGGAAGGAAATCTCATTTCCGGAATAAGCACTGACTCTAATGGCATTAATTACAGCTACACCTCTCTAACAACAGCTGGAGGCCCGAAGAAAGGTCTAAAGCATTTTTACTTTTTCATTAGCCGTAATTTTATGAAACCCAAGGAAGCTAAAACAAATAATTTTATAGGGACTGTATATTTGACATTCACAATTGAAAAAGAAGGTAGCGCTAGCAATATAGAAGTTATAAGAAAAGTGGGTTATGGAATTGACGAGGAAGCTGTTCGATTAGTTAAAAGATATAAAGGATGGACTCCTTTCAAAAGAAAAGGAATAATTGAACCTGTACTGTATTCTTTACCAATAAAAATTAAATAATTCCTCATTAATATTCCACCCATCATCTATAAAATCAACAATCTTTTATTAATCCTAATCAAAAACTTGTTCTTCCAAAAAATAAATACTATTTTTGCACCCGTCTTACAATAGATGTATGACATACATAAAAATCATTAAACAAATATTGGAATGTATTTAACTAAAGAGATTAAAGAAGAAATCTTCGCTAAACACGGAGAAAAAACAAACACTGGAAAATCAGAAGCTCAAATTGCTTTGTTCACTTTCAGAATTAGCCACTTAACTGAGCACTTGAAAAAAAATCGTCACGATTATAACACAGAGCGTTCATTAGTATTGCTTGTAGGTAAAAGAAGATCTTTGTTGGATTACTTGAAGAAAACAGAAATCAACAGATACCGTGAAATTATCAAAGTATTGAATATCAGAAAATAATCAATATAAAAGAGGTGCGAAAGTGCCTCTTTTTTTATTTTACAATTTAAAGTCTAAAGGTTCTATTTTGGTCCTGACACAAAAGGGATTAGAATCAAGACTACACCATAAAGTCTGTACTAAATCAGTATAGATCAATAAAAAAAGTTTGGTTTTTCATTGGGTTTTAGGCATTAACTACGCAAAACAACAACTACAACACAACTAGAACCCATGTTTAACTAATAAATTAAATTTATGATTCCACAATTATTTGTAGAAAGTATCGATTTAGGTGATGGCAGAAACATCACAATCGAGACAGGTCGTTTAGCCAAACAAGCGGATGGATCTGTAGTAGTAAGAATAGGAAAAACTGTTATTTTAGGAACAGTTGTATCTTCAAGAAAAGCAAGTCCAGGTATCGACTTTTTACCACTTACGGTAGATTATCGTGAAAAATTTGCTGCAGCAGGACGTTTCCCTGGTGGTTTCTTCAAAAGAGAAGCTCGTCCAAGTGATAACGAAGTGCTAACAATGCGTTTAGTAGACCGTGTATTGCGTCCGCTTTTCCCAGATGATTATCACGCTGAAGTTCAAGTGATGATTCAATTAATGTCTTATGATGAAGATGTAATGCCAGATGCATTAGCCGGCTTAGCCGCTTCAGCAGCATTAGCTTTATCTGACATTCCTTTCGAAACTTTAATTTCTGAAGCTAGAGTTGGAAGAATTGATGGTAAATTTATCATCAACCCAAGTCGCGCACAATTAGCATTATCTGACATTGATATGATGATTGGAGCTTCTATGGATTCTATCGCGATGGTAGAAGGTGAAATGAAAGAAATTTCAGAAGCAGAAATGTTAGAAGCAATTAAATTTGCACACGAACATATCAAAAATCAAATTGCTGCTCAACTACGTTTGCAAGCTGCTTTTGGAAAAAAAGAAGTTCGTACCTATGAAGGAGAAAGAGAAGATGAGGCTATTTACGCAAAAGTAAAAGATGCATCTTATGATAAAATTTATGCTATTGCAAGCAAAGGTTCTTCAAAACAAGAACGTACAGCTTCATTTGCAGAAGTAAAAGAAGAAGTAAAAGCATTATTTACAGAAGAAGAATTAGCCGCAAATGGCGATTTAGTTTCAAAATATTTTTACAAAACTAACAAAGAAGCGGTTCGTAACGTAACCCTAGATTTAGGAACACGTTTAGACGGAAGAAAAACTACCGAAATCAGACCAATCTGGAGTGAAGTAGATTATTTACCATCGGTTCACGGATCAGCATTGTTCACACGTGGAGAAACACAAGCATTGGCTACAGCAACTTTGGGAACATCCAGAGAAGCAAACCAAATTGACTCTCCATCAGAACAAGGTGAAGAAAAATTCTACTTACATTATAATTTCCCTCCTTTCTCAACTGGTGAAGCTCGCCCTTTAAGAGGAACTTCAAGAAGAGAAGTAGGTCACGGAAACTTGGCTCAAAGAGCCTTAAAAAACATGATTCCTGCTGATTGTCCGTATACAATTCGTGTAGTATCTGAAGTTTTAGAATCTAACGGTTCATCTTCTATGGCAACAGTTTGTGCTGGAACATTAGCACTTATGGATGCTGGTATTCAAATGATTCGTCCAGTTTCTGGAATTGCGATGGGATTAATTACTGATGGAGAACGTTTTGCTGTATTGTCTGATATTCTTGGTGATGAAGATCACTTAGGAGATATGGATTTCAAAGTAACTGGAACTTCTGTAGGAATTACAGCTTGTCAAATGGATATCAAGATTGACGGATTGAAATATGAGATTATGGAAGCAGCATTGGCACAAGCTCGTGACGGTCGTTTGCATATTCTTGGTAAATTAATCGAAACTTTAGCTGAGCCAAAAGCAGATGTTAAAGCGTATGCTCCAAAAATCATTACAAGAACAATTCCTGGTAACTTTATTGGTGCTTTGATTGGACCTGGTGGAAAAGTAATTCAAGAATTACAAAAAGCTACTGGAACAACTATCGTAATCAACGAAGTAGACGAACAAGGAGTTATCGAAATCTTAGGAACAGATCCTGCTGGAATTGAAGCAGTATTGGCTAAAATTAAGTCAATCACTTTCAAACCACAAATGGGAGAAGCTTACGAAGTGAAAGTAATCAAAATGCTAGATTTTGGTGCAGTTGTAGAATATACTGCCGCTCCAGGAAACGAAGTTTTATTACACGTATCGGAACTTGCTTGGGAACGTACTGAAAATGTTTCTGATGTAGTAAAAATGGGTGATGTATTCGAAGTAAAATACTTAGGATTAGATCCAAAAACTAGAAAAGAAAAAGTGTCAAGAAAAGCACTTATGCCAAGACCTCCACGTGAGGAAAGAAAAGAGTAATCAGATCTTAAGTTTACTAAAGGTTTATTTATAGGAAATCCCGTTTCATGAATTTGAAACGGGATTTTTGTTTTTTAAAAAAATTTATACCGAATTATATTACATCAATATAATAATTTTTATATATTTGATATGATCTTACAATAAATAACATCCATATATCATATATTTTGAAAATTAATAAAACAAAATACATTATCAGTTTTACATTAGTTTTACTTTTAAGCACATTGTCTTTACGTAGTCAAACCAAAAATGATATCTTAATTTACAATTGGTTTGATAATTTAACAGGCAAGGAAAACCTAGATATTAATACTGGAAAACTTCATAGTAACCCTTATAAGACAACCGTAAATAACAGTATGTATTACAAAGACGAGAAGTTTGAATTAGGGATCTTGAGCTATGAAAAACAAACTTATTACAATGTCAACTTAAAATATGACATACACACTGATTGTCTAGTAGTATATCCTTTCGGCATTAATAAAAATACAGGAATCAACCTTAATAGTGATAAAGTTGATTCATTCAATTTAAACGGCAAACACTTTGTTAAAATTACAAAAAAAGAAAATCATCAAACAGAGCTCTTAAATGGCTATTATGAAGAAAACAAAATTTCTTCTGATTTTGTCTTTTACATACGCCATCATAAAGACATTCAAAAAAAGATAAATGATGATGGAGTAATTTACAAATTCAATGAAAATAATTCATTCTTTATAGAATATAAAAAAAAAATGTATAAGATTAAATCTAAAAACGATGTTAGCAAAATATTTCCTGCGCAAAAAAAGCAAATAAATGAGTTTTATTTAATCAATAAAGAAATTAAAAAGAACAACGAAAATCAATTTATGGAAAATTTAATGAGATACATGTATAAATCCTCTTCACTTAAAAATAAATGAAATTAACGAAAAAAAAAATCTATATATTATTTATTTTATTGTTTATAAATGAATTCTCATTTGCTCAAAAACCAGAAGACAAATTATCAATTGAGCTTAAAAACTGTTCATTATTAACCGCAATTGAAACCATAGAAAACTCAAGTACTTATACGTTTTATTTTGACCCAACTTGGATTAATTTAAATAAAAATCAAATAAGCGGAAATTACAACAACATAACTATTAGCGAGTTATTAAATAAAATTTTTGATGAGACTGATTTAAATTACATCATCATAAATCACAAAATCATACTCACCTCAAACAACTTAATATACAATAATCTACCCGCTAACTATTTTAATGAATTAGACTCAAACAAAACTTCTAGAGAATTTAACAATATTTCTGGAAATCCTATTTTCTACAGACAATACGACTCTTTAAACCAACATAAATTTACAAAAAAACCCTCGCTGCAATTTATAGGTAAAGAAAATAAAAACACCACAAAAAAAAATTTTTTATTATCTGGATACATTGTTAATGAGAAAACAGAGAAACCAGAAGTTAATATTTATCTTAAAATACGCGACAAAGACATCAGTACATCAAGTGATTTAAATGGCCATTATAAACTGTTGTTACCAGCTGGAATAAATATTATTGAAATAAAATCAATGAATCATGTTGAAGTAATTAAAACATTAATGGTTTATGATGATGGAAACCTAGACATAACCATAAATGATCAATCAAATCAGCTTGACGAAGTCGTAATTACAAAAAAAGGGATGAGAGCCAAAGAGACGACTATATCCGGATTAGTTTCAATAGATATTAAAGCTATTAAAAACACACCTTTAATTCTTGGTGAAAGAGATATATTAAGAGTTGCAACTACTCTCCCAGGTATCAAAACTACAGGAGAAGGCGCATCTGGTTTTAATGTTAGAGGAGGAAAAGACGATCAAAATTTAATACTCCTAGACAATTCAGTTCTTTATAATCCTCAACATTTTCTAGGGTTTTTCTCTGCAATAAACCCATATACCGCTAAGAAAGCAGAAATTTACAAAGGAAGCATCCCTGCTGATTTTGGAGGTAGACTTTCTTCTGTTTTTGACATAACTACAAAAAATGGAAATCCGGAAAATTTCTCAGGAGAAGGAGCTATAGGTCCCATAACATCAAATTTAAGCTTTGGTCTACCTATTCAAAAAAATAAATCTAGTATTCTTGTTGGAGCAAGAGCGACCTATTCCGATTGGATTTTAAAAACTTTAGATGACGAAAATTTAAAAAATAGTGAAGCTGGATTTTATGATGGAATTATTAAATATAATAATACTATTAATGATAATAATGATTTAGAAGCTACAGTATATTACAGTAAGGATCGGTTTAGTTTAAGCTCTGATTCAATATACAAGTATAGCAATCGTCTGATTTCTTTAAAATGGGATCATACATTTAACAAAAAAAGTAAAGTTGAATTAATTCTTACAAATAGTGAATATAAATTTAATATAGATTACAATTCAAGTGAGGATAATTCATTTGATTTTGGCTACAAAATAAGTGAAACACAATTACAGTTAAAATTTAAATATTTATTTAATAAAAAGCATACCTTCTCATACGGAATAGCAAGTAAATCTTATGGTATTTCTCCTGGATATCAACACCCAAAAAGTCTTATGTCAACTTTAATTGCCATAGACATCGAAAAAGAAAAAGCCTTAGAGTCTGCTATTTACTTTTCAGATAATTACAAAATAGGCGAAAAATTATTAATTGACTTAGGGCTAAGATATTCCTTTTATGCTTCTTTAGGAGAAGCTAATGTAAACATATATCAAGAAGGATTTCCTTTAAACGAAGAAACGATAATTGAAAATAAACATTATATAAAAAACGAGATAATCAAAACCTATGGTGGATTTGAACCACGTTTAGCAGCACGCTATTTCTTGAATGATGATTTATCAATAAAAGCAAGTTATGACTTCACTAGACAATACATTCATCTTTTATCGAGTAATACAACACAGTCACCGACCGATTCTTGGAAATTATCTGATATTAATGTCAAACCACAAAGTGCACAACAATTCTCTTTAGGCCTCTACAAAACTCTTCAAGATAATCTATATGAAATTAGTTTAGAAGGATATTATAAAAAATCAAAAAACATCCTTGATTATAAAGTTGGTGCTGAACTATTATTAAATAAAAATGTAGAAACTGAATTATTACAAGGTGTAGGAAAAGCTTACGGTATAGAATTACTACTTAAGAAACAAGAAGGCAAATTAAATGGCTGGATTGGCTATACTTATTCTAGAACGTTTATTAAACTTGATAGTAATTTCGAATCAGAAATAGTCAATAATGGAAAGTATTTTTCAGCAAATTTTGACAAACCACATGACTTTAGTGCTATTTTAAATTATAAATTCACAAAACGTTACAGTTTATCTACTAATTTTTTATACCAAACAGGTAGGCCAATTACTTACCCTATAGGTGTGTTTCAATATGGAAATTCAGAATACACCTTATATAGTGATCGAAATCAATATCGAATCCCAGATTATATACGCCTAGACATTGGAATAAACATTGAAGGAAATCATAAAATAAAAAAGTTAGCGCATAGCTTTTGGAATATTTCGATTTATAATATTTTAGGTAGAAATAACCCTTATTCAATTTATTTCGTAACTGATAAAAATGGAGGAGTAAAAGGGTACAAAACATCAATTTTCTCAATCCCAATACCGAGTATTACATATAATTTTAAATTTTAGCTATATTAAGTAATGAATACAAAAAAAATACAAAAATTCTCTTTGGGTAAAATTATTATTGCTTTATTAATTCTTAATATTTTAAATAGTTGTAGCGAAGCATATAATTTACAAACTGACACCTATCAAGAGGCACTTGTAGTAGAAGCAACTATTACAAATGAATTTATCAGACAAGAAATAAAAATATCTAAAACCTCTCAATTTGAAGATGAAGGAATAGAAAAAGAAAGCGGTGCTATTGTAATCATAGAAGACGACTTAGGCAACACATTCCCTTTTGAAGAAAAGGATGATATTTACATCTCTAAAAACCCTTTTAAAGCTGAATCAAATAGAGAGTATACTTTAAAGATAGAAACAAATGAAGGTAAAGTTTTTAAATCATCAAGTCAAAAACTAACAACAGAAAACAAAATTTTAGATATTATCCCAAAATTAGTTACAACCAAAGATAATGAAAGAGGTATTCAAATTACCGTTAACAATTATGACTCTACTAACTCTTCAAAATATTACCGATATGAATATGAAGAAACATACAAAATAGTTGCTCCAGTTTGGCGTCAACAGAAGCTTGTTGTAACAGGACAGCAGGAAGTGGCACTCATACCCAACTCCCTTGAAACAAGAATATGTTACAAAACACAAAAATCCAATGATATAATTTTAGCATCAACGACAAACTTACAAGAAGACAAAGTTAATCTTGATATTCGCTTCATTAGTGATAATGATTATATAATTAGCCATCGATATAGCATAATTGTCAAACAATATGTATTAAGTTTAGAGTCATATTCTTTTAGAAGAACATTAAAAGACTTATCGACTTCTTCTAGTATTTTTTCACCTAAACAACCTGGATTCTTGAATGGAAACATTAAATGTATTTCAAATACAAATGAAAAAGTGATTGGTTTTTTTGAGGTATCTTCTTTTTCTTCAAAAAGAATTTTTTTCAATCATGAAGACTTATTTCCAAATGAGCCTAAACCTCCTTATTTCACAAATTGCGATGAGCAAGAATATAAATTCTGTTTTGGTTACTCAGTTCCAGTATGTGAAGGCCCCTTATTAATCTCTAAGATAAAAGGAAATACGATAGCTTATTCTTCAAATTTATCAAACTCCTTTTATTCAGTTGTACCCATAGAATGCGGCGATTGCACTTCTTTTTCATCAAACTTAATACCTTCATTTTGGATCGATTAAAACACATTGTCATTTTGTTCGTATTAATAAATGCAACAATAACCAAGGCTCAACAAATTGTCTCTATAGATGAAACAATATTTCTCCATGCAAATGCTACAACTTTTGTCTCAGGAGAAACATTATTATACAAAATACATTGTCTAAAATCTACAGACAAAACACCAAGTACCATAAGTAAAATTGCTTATGTGGAACTTATTGATGAAGCAAAAAAAATAGTCTTCAAAAATAAAATAAATTTGGAAAGTAGCACTGGTCAAGCTGAATACTTCATTCCTACAACTGTAAAAACTGGAAAATATAAGCTTATTGCTTATACACAATGGATGTTAAACAAACTGGATTCATCATTTTTCGAAACAAACATAACAATCATAAACCCCTATATAAGTGACGAAAAACAAAACTCAAATGTTATTATAAATACTGATCCAGATAAATTCATAAAAAATATAAAAAGTACAAATTCAAATATAATTCCACCTAATAATATTAAACTAATACTTAATAAGAATAAATTCAAAAATCGTGAAATTGTCTCGTTAAATTTTAAGTCAGACGACAATACCATAACAGAAGGGAGTTTTTCTTTGTCAGTTAGAAAAATAGAGGATTTACCATTTGAAAATCAAATTTCAGCTGTTGACTTCAGTTTCAAACAAGAGAACAATTTCGTCGATTTACAAAATTCGAAAACTAAAATTTATCTTCCAGAGCTTCGAGGAGAAAAATTATCTGGAAAATTAATAGCTAAAAACAATACTGATAAAGTTGAAAATAAAACAATAGCTTTTTCTTTACCAGGTAAAAATTTCATCTTTAAAATTATTAGAACTGACAATACTGGAAGCTTTCAAATTAACATTAACCAAGTAGATTCTAACTCTGAAATAACAATCCAACTAATGGATGAAGATGTTAACAATTATTACATTAAATTAGATGAAGAAGCCATCATAGATTACACAAAACTATTGATTACAGAAAACTATAAACTACCTCCAAACTTTAAAGAAATTTTAATTAATAGATCAATTAATAGTCAAATTGAAAATGCATATTACGCTAGCAAAACTGACAAAATAATTATTCCGAAAGAAAATCCTACATTTTTTCATCCATTAGCCAAAAAGTATATACTGGATGATTATACAAGGTTCAATACTTTAAAAGAAACAATTAAAGAAGTAACAACCGAAGTATATTACAAACAAATAGACAACAAATCATTCCTTCATGTAAATGATCCTAATGTTTTTCCTCAGCAACCAGACCTACCATTAGTGTTGATTGATGGATTGTATTTAGAAAATCAGAATGAATTATTTGAGTACAATATGAAAAATGTATTTAAAATTGAAATAATTACTGGTAGGTATTTTTTAGGCTCAAAATTTTTTAATGGTCTTATAAGCTTCACTACATTCAATAATGCTTTCAAAAGCTCACAAAGCGGAAGTTCAATAATCAAAAGTACCATACAAAGGCCACAACCTAAAAAAACATATTACAAAGTTAATTATTCCGATTTAAACATAAACAAAAGAATTCCTGATTTTAGAAATCAATTAATATGGAATCCCGAAGTTGACTTAAGAAATATTAATACTTTCTACACTTCTGATGTTTCAGGTACATTTGAAATAAAACTTGAAGGGTTCGCTAAAAACGGAACTCCTGTTTCTTTGATTGAAACATTTGAGGTCAATGAATAATTTAAGCCAACATGTATTTTGCATTAGCTCTAACTACCCTTGTTCAAGCACTTTTTATGAATACAAAGTAAGTGCGTAAAGCCTGCCAACTTTCGGCTAAACTTAAAATAATAAAAAAATGAGATGTTTTGTAACTTTTCTGAAACTCCATACGTATAATCAGTTGTACACTTAAAATTTAGGAGACAAAAAAACATGAGACAACTAAAAATCACCAAGCAGGTAACCAATCGTGAAACTGCTTCATTAGACAAGTATTTACAAGAAATTGGTAAAGTTGACCTTATTACCGCTGACGAAGAGGTAGAATTAGCACAGAAGATTAAAGCCGGTGACCAGAAAGCATTAGAGAAATTGACAAAAGCCAATTTACGTTTCGTGGTTTCGGTGGCAAAACAATACCAAAATCAAGGGTTAACGCTTCCCGATTTGATTAACGAAGGAAATTTAGGATTGATAAAAGCAGCACAACGTTTTGATGAAACACGTGGTTTCAAATTCATCTCGTATGCAGTTTGGTGGATTCGTCAATCTATATTACAAGCATTGGCAGAACAATCTCGTATCGTTCGTTTGCCTTTGAACAAAATTGGTTCTATCAATAAAATCAACAAAATGTACGCTTTATTAGAGCAATCTAACGAGCGTCCACCATCTGCTGAGGAAATTGCAAAAGAACTTGATATGACCGTAAATGACGTAAAAGAGAGTATGAAAAACTCTGGTCGTCACTTATCAATGGATGCACCTCTTGTAGAAGGAGAAGATTCTAACCTTTACGATGTATTGCGTTCTGGTGAGTCACCAAATCCAGACAGAGAATTAATCCACGAATCATTGCGTACCGAAATCGAGCGTTCCTTAGAAACATTGACTCCAAGAGAAGCTGATGTAGTTCGTTTGTACTTTGGTCTTGGCGATCAACACCCAATGACATTAGAGGAAATCGGGGAAACTTTCGACTTAACTCGTGAGCGTGTACGTCAAATCAAGGAAAAAGCAATCCGCAGATTAAAACACACTTCAAGAAGTAAAATATTAAAAACCTATTTAGGATAATACAGTCAAATGCTACAAAGTCAAAAATCATATCGTCCAACAACAGTATGATTTTTGACTTTCGGCTTTCGACTAATAAGTAACGACGGTCTGATTAACTGTTCGTTTTTTGATTGATGATTGAAACTCCGGCTGATTACCGGAGTTTTATTTTTTAAGTATGAATTCTTTTCTCTTTTCTCTTTTCTCTTTTCTCTTTTCTCTTTTCTCTTTTCTCTACTATGACGTAACCCTCCGTAAAACTTCGGGTCAGGCTTTCGGCTTTATCTCTCCGTTACACTTCGAGGATACCGCCTCAAATGAAATTCACTGAACACATATAAAAAACAAACATCTAGTGAAGTAATCCTTTACGCAAATTGCTAAACAATTCACGAATTGAATCTATAAAAAACTTTCTCCAATTGCTGCAAAAAAACTACTTTTGCACAAACAACACAAACTGTAAAGATGCACTGCAGTGCGTCTCTACGTAACAACTACACAATGAAGAATACACTTATTGCACCATCTGTGCTTGCTGCCGATTTTGGTAATCTGCAACGCGACATCGAAATGATTAACAACAGTGAAGCCGATTGGTTTCATATCGACATCATGGATGGCGTTTTTGTTCCAAACATTTCTTATGGAATGCCCGTTTTGGAAGCCATTAACCGCCATGCCAAAAAAACAATTGATGTTCACTTGATGATTATCGATCCAGACCGTTACATTAAAACTTTTGCTGAATTAGGCGCAAATATTTTAAGCGTACACTATGAAGCTTGCACACACCTTCACAGAACGCTACAAGCGATAAAAGCCGAAGGAATGAAAGCTGGAGTGGCCATTAATCCACATACTAATATTGATTTGTTAGAGGACGTAATTATCGATATTGATTTAGTTTGTATCATGAGTGTGAATCCTGGTTTTGGAGGACAATCTTTTATAGAGAACACCTATGCAAAAATTGAAAAGCTAAAAGCTTTAATCATTAAAAAAGGAGCAACTACAATCATTGAAGTTGATGGCGGTGTAACCAATAAAAACGCAAAACAATTAGTGGAAGCCGGTGCCGATGTTCTGGTAGCGGGAAGTTTTGTTTTTAAAGCAGAAAATCCAACCCAAACGATACACGATTTAAAGAAACTTACAAACTTCTAATAAAAAATGGCGCTTAAAGCGCCATTTTTTATTCAATTATTCGTCTTTGAAATTAATCATGACCGCTACGTGGGCATACAATTCAGGATGCAAACTTTTAAAAACATGAGGCGTCTCAAAGAAATGCTCCAGAATTACCGATAAAAATTCGAATTGATTTTCATACGCATACAATCTAAAATAATCTGTTCGAGTTAACTCCTTATTCAAAACTGGATCGCTATAATATTTTATAACTTCATTAAACGCATCAAAAAATACAATGGCGCTTGGATCATTACTTTTTAAACAATGGAAATGCAACACATGCGAAAACTCATGTAAACCCAGATTAACATTATCATTTGAAGTCACATGTCCTAATAAAAAATCTTCCCAAGAAAAAACGATTGCTTTCATTTTAGGATTAAATTCTCCTTTGTGATATGCTTTATTCACTGTGGAAAAATAACTGGAAGGATAAATTATTATTTTATTGAACAAACGAATAAGATAATTACGCATCCCAAAGGTTAACATTAGATAGGTTCCAGCAATCAATATTTGCATTTGTTCCGTAATAACAATCTCCTTGCCTACCAACTGATAGTTCGCAATAAACTCATTCACCCGATGTTCAAAATACATTTTTCTTTTTGGAGAGAGTCTATTATAAAATGGAAAATCATTTACTAAAATTTGACGTTGACTGGGTTTCAATTTCTTGGAAAAAGGATACCAATGAATGTAAAGCGGTTTATTAAACAATAAAATATAAGCTGGCTCTACTATTCTAAAAATTAAAAGCAGAAGAAATAATGTTCCAAAAAACACCGAAATGAAAATTTGTAATGACATATGTTAAACTGCTTTAAAAGAAAAAATGCTTCAAAATATTTCAAGGAAACTTGATTTTTTTTGAAGCATTTCTATTGTATTTGTGGCCGCGACAGGGTTCGAACCTGCAACCCTCAGAGTCGAAATCTGATATTCTATCCAGTTGAACTACGCAGCCATTTGATTTGCACTTTAGGATTTTGAAATTCTAAATCGTAAATCACAACTATTTTATGTCAATAGTTTTTTAACTATTGTAGAAATTGTTTTTCCTTCGGCAGTTCCACCTAATTGAGCTGCAGCCAATCCCATTACTTTTCCCATTGATGCGATTCCTGATGCTCCAGTTTCTGTAATGATTTTTGCTATCACAGCTTCTACTTCTGCTTCGCTTAATTGTGCTGGTAAGAATTTCTCGATTACTGCAATTTGTGCCAATTCTGGTTCAGCCAAGTCCAACCGGTTTTGTTCTGTAAAAATTTTGGCGCTATCCTTACGTGTTTTTACTAATTTCTGAAGTAACTTTATTTCATCATCAGCAGAGATTTCTTCTTTTGATCCTGTTGCTGTTTGTGCTAATAAGATTTCAGATTTGATAGCTCTCAAAGCTTCTAATGCTACTGTATCTTTGGCTCTCATGGCGATTTTGATTTCGTCCATGATGTGTACTGATAAACTCATATTCTTTATTGTTAATTTGGTTAATCAATTATTTGACTAATCGATTGTTGAAATGCTACTTTTGAAAACGATTTTTTTGCCCCAGATGGCAGTAAAAAGCCTTTTAGGAGAAAATGTGTTTTTTATTGGACTTAAAAAGCGACCAAAGGAAGCTCTTTTAAGACCTTATAAAAAAGCATTTTCGAGAAAAAGCTTGAAACAACAGCTGGATTAAGGCCCGACAAATTTAAAGAATTTTACTCGGATTTACAACAACAGATCGCTTGGTCTTATCGATAGTTCCCGAATTTCCTTGCAATGGCAAAAAATAGCCCGAAAATTAAATATAATTTTCGGGCTACTCCTTTTAGTCTGCGTTCGTTAATCTACGTTATCGTGTAAATAGGAGTTGTTTGAACGCAACTGTAAATCATTATTACTATCTGTTCCTACAGAAATTCTTGAATTTGTATTATTCGTTTGATTGTTTGTAATGTCTATTCCCAATCTTTTGTAAGCTGGTTCTTTTTCATACTCATCAATTTTAGAGACATTGTTATGAAACTTATAATTGAATTCTTTTAATTTTTTTCTTCTTTCATCAGCTTTCATTCGCAATGATTCTTCTATAGTCATTTCCATAGGAGATATTGCATCAAAATCTACAGTAGTGTTAACCGAAGTTTCCACTTGTTTCATGGTGATATTCAATTCCGCCGGCACAACAACTTCTGGCGTTTTTGCAACTGGCTTTGCCATAAATTCTGGCTCTTCTTCCATATATTCTTCTAGAGAATATTTGATGATTCCATTATCCATCAATTCTGTTACGGGAACAAATTGAACGGCTTCATTTACTTTGATATCACGAGTTTCATTCGTCAATTCAAACATCACTTTATTTTCTTCAACTTGCGCTACTGGTTCAGCTTTGAAAAGTGGCAAATCAAAAGAGAACGTAGTTTGTTCTTGTCTTTCTACAACTTTAGGCTGTACTGCTTTTACTTCTGCCACTGGCGATGAAATGGTAAAATCAATATCAGTAATAGGAGAAACAATTTCAAAAGTCACGTCTAAATTTTTAATAAATTCAGACATTACCATCAATTCTTCCTTGTTGATTGTTGGTGCAGGTGCTGTAACTACTGGCTCAGGAGCAACTACCATATCTTCCAACAAATCGAAAACTATTCTTTCGTTTGAATTATTAGCTGGAGATTCTGTATTCAAATCAAACGCAGCAACAGTTCTGTTGGTTAGATTATGAACACTTCTTTGCTCATCTTCTAGCGTGTGTATAATTTTTTTTGGTTCTGTATTTACGATTTCGTTTTGTTGTTCAATATCAAAACCGGTAGCAATAATAGTCACTGCAATAGCATCTCCAAGTGATTCGTCTTCACCAACCCCCATGATAATGTTTGCATTATGACCTGCTTCAACTTGAATATGGTCATTGATTTCTCCAATTTCGTCAATTGTAATTTCATTAGTTCCAGAAACGATAAGCAACAATACGTTTTTTGCACCAGTAATTTTATTATCATTTAACAACGGAGAATCTAAGGCAGCAATAATGGCTTCCTTAGCTCTATTTTCACCTGAAGAAACAGAAGATCCCATAATAGCCGTTCCGCTATTATACAATACTGTTTTAGCATCTCTTAAATCGATATTTTGAGTATAGTGATGCGTAATCACTTCGGCTATTCCTCTTGAGGCTGTTGCCAAAACTTCATCTGCTTTTGAAAACCCAGCTTTGAAACCAAGATTCCCATACACTTCTCTTAATTTATTGTTGTTGATAACAATTAAAGAATCGACTTGTTTACGCAATTTTTCAATACCAATTAACGCTTGCTCCTGACGCACTTTCCCTTCAAACAAGAAAGGCAATGTCACAATACCAACCGTAAGAATATCTCTTTCTTTAGCTAATTGCGCAATTACTGGTGCAGCTCCAGTTCCTGTTCCTCCACCCATTCCGGCAGTAATGAATACCATTTTAGTATTTCGATCCAACATTTTTTCAATTTCGGAAATACTTTCAATAGCGGATTGCTGTCCTACATCTGGGTTAGCTCCTGCACCAAGTCCTTCAGTCAAATGTACTCCTAACTGAATTTTATTAGGTACAGAACTGCTCTGTAAAGCTTGAGAATCCGTATTACATACGATAAAATCTACGCCTTTAATCCCTTGTTTAAACATGTGATTTATAGCGTTACTTCCGCCTCCACCTACACCAATAACTTTGATTACATTTGATTGGTTTTTTGGTAAATCAAATGAAATACTTCCAAATTCTGAGTTGCTCATCATTTTATTTGGTTTTTGATATTTATTATTAATTCTTGCGAGTGTTTGTCTTATTCTGCGTTATCTAAAAAATCTTTGATCTTATCAACATAACGGTCAAAGAAATTTCTTTGAATTCTGTTTACAGTAGAATTGTGTTTTTCATTTGAATTTTGTTCTTCTTCCTCATCTACTTTCTCCGGAATCTCATACACTGGACTCTGAATAACTGGCGCTCTATAAGCGACCACTTTTGGTTCCACAACAGCATCGAGTCGTATTGCACTTTGTGAATTATTCTCAATGCTCTTCATTACTAATCCTACTGCCGTTGCGTACAATGGACTTGAGATCTCTTCATCTGAATTTCCAGCCAGATGCTCATTTGGATATCCAATTCTAGTATCCATTCCTGTAATATATTCTACTAACTGCTTGATGTGTTTTAATTGTGCACCACCACCAGTAAGTACTATTCCTGCAATTAATTTTTTACGAGGATCTTCGTGACCATACGCTTTTACTTCCGTAAAAACCTGATCTACAATCTCCACAACACGAGCATGGATTATTTTAGAAAGATTTTTTAACGAAATCTCCTTTGGTTCTCTGCCTCTTAATCCTGGAATAGAAACAATTTCATTGTCTTTATTTTCTCCTGGCCAAGCTGATCCAAATTTAACCTTTAATAATTCTGCCTGTTTTTCAATTATAGAACACCCTTCTTTAATATCATCCGTAATCACGTTTCCTCCAAAAGGAATTACCGCCGTATGCCGAATAATACCATCTTTGAAAATCGCTAAATCCGTTGTTCCACCACCGATATCGATCAATGCAACCCCAGCTTCTTTTTCTTCCTGACTCAAAACGGCATCTGCCGAAGCCAATGGCTCCAATGTTAATCCCGACAATTCAATTCCGGAACTTTGAATACATCTGCCTACATTACGAATCGATGAAGCCTGTCCGACTACAACATGAAAACTAGATTCTAATCGTCCGCCATACATTCCTATAGGCTCTTTAATTTCAGATTGTCCGTCAATTTTAAATTCCTGTGGCAAAACGTGTATTATTTCTTCACCCGGTAACATTGCTAATTTATTCACTTGATCAATCAAAAGCTGAATATCATCCCCACCAATTACTTCTTCGGGATTATGTCTGCTGATATAATCTGTATGCTGAATACTACGGATGTGTTGCCCCGCAATTCCTACTACTACATCTTTTATTTTATAACCTGAATTATTTTCAGCTTCATGTATTGCTTGCTGTATTGATTGTATGGTTTGAGTGATGTTATTTACAACGCCTCTTGCCACACCCAAACTTTTAGATTTTCCTACACCTAAAATTTCTAGTTTACCATATTCATTTTTCTTGCCTATCATGGCAACTATTTTAGTTGTCCCAATATCTAGACCTACTGCAATATTCTCTTTTTCCATTATCTATTATTTAGTGCAAACTACTTGTTCCGTAAATCGGAGATCAATTTTTCTATATTTATACAACGAACTGTCTAAAACTGCTTTTTGAAAAAAAGCTTTATAATTTTTAAATTTACGCTCTACATTTATGATTCTACCAAAATCTATTTGATAATCAAAATTTCTATTGAACATTTTTAAGCTCCCATTAGGCATAATCTGAATTCCAATTATGTTTTTTTTCAAAAAGGGATCATCATAAATTACACGAAATAAATTAGCCAAATCTTCGCTGTTTTTTGTACTCATCACCCCCGAAACTAGCGGAACTCTTGCGGTAAAATTTGCTGACAACGGCATTCTATTACCTTTGTAATCAACATAAAAAGAACCTTGCTCATTAAAAAATCTTGCTATAGGAATTTTTTGTTTCACTACTGCTTTTAATACACCATCAATAGTCACAAATACATCTGATTTGTCAATCATTTCTTGTGAATTAATGCTTTTTTCAAGCTTATTCAAATCTAAATCAACTTTTTGAATGCTTGATGCATCTCTTTTATTTTCTATCAACAATTTATTAACCGTTTCTTGTTTTACAAAAGGGGCGTTATCGTCGACAAAAATGACCTTAGATTTAGTCAATTTTCTGTTTTCGTTTCGGTTTGATGTGAACGAAAACAGAAAAATCACTAAAACAAACATCAGTAATAATCGAATATTTGTCCAATTAAAGAGTCTCATTTATTGCTTTTTTAATTGACGGTACTAATTCTCCTATATCTCCAGCTCCGATAGTAACAATAACTGTGGCATCACTACCTAAAATTGAAGTAATCAATTCATTTTTAGAAACTAACACACAATTTTTATTTGTCATTTTATCCATCAGCCATTTTGTAGTTACACCTTCCATTGGCAATTCTCTCGCAGGATAAATATCTAATAAGATAATCTGATCAAAAGCCGACAGACTTTTGGCGAAATCATCTGCAAAATCTCTGGTTCTGCTAAACAAATGCGGTTGAAAAACAGCCAAAACTTTTTGGTTTGGATATAACTCCCGAACTGCTTGATGTACTGCATTTATTTCTGTTGGATGATGTGCATAATCGTCTATATAAACTAAATCATCCGTTTTAATCTGATAAGAAAACCTTCTTTTAATTCCTTTGAAACTAGCTAAAGCATTTGCAATATCGCTATTTTCTATACCATAGGTTTTTGACATTGCTATAGCCATTAAAGCATTCATCAAATTATGTTTTCCTGGTAATCCAAAATGCAAATCCTTTATTATTTCAGTAGGCGTTTGCACATCAAAAATATAACTACCTTTGTCTATTCTAATATTCAAAGCTTTGAATGCAGCCTCATCCTTTACTGCACATATAACGCCTTCGAGTGGTAATTCTTTGGTAATAAAGAGTTTGCTTTTATCTTCTATTTTAGAGGCAAATTCAACAAAAGATTCTTCAATTGCTTCACTAGTCCCGTAAATATCCAAATGATCTGCATCCATAGAAGTAATACAAGCAATATTAGGAGATAAATGCAAGAAAGAACGATCGAACTCATCTGCTTCTACAACTGTAACTGTTTTTCCGCTTCCTATTAAATTCGAATTATAATTCTCTACAATTCCTCCAATAAAGGCAGTAACGTCAACACCACTTTCGTATAAAATATGTCCAAGTATACTTGACGTTGTTGTTTTTCCGTGGGTTCCTGCAACAGCAAAACTGAACGTATCTTTAGTGATTATACCTAAAACTTCTGCTCTTTTTTTAATTACGTACCCTCTTTCTAAGAAATAATTCCACTCCGAATGTACCATAGGAACTGCGGGAGTAATTATCACCAAAGTGTTTTCTATAAAAAAATCTTTTGGAATCAAATCAATATTGTCTTCAAAATGAATTGAGATTCCGCTTTCTATTAATTCATTGGTAAGGGCTGAAGGCATTTTATCATAACCTGAAACCTGCTTTCCAATGGTCTTGAAATAACGAGCTAAAGCGCTCATTCCAATACCTCCGATGCCTATGAAATATACATTATGTATTTGGTTTAGGTTCATTTTATTAATTTTATGATTTCGTCAACGATCTCTTTTGTGGCGTTTACTTTAGCTAATTTTTTTATGTTTTCCGATAATTCTTTTTGTACTATTTCATTTAATACTAAATCATTAAATACCGTATTAAATTGTGTATCCAATTCATTTTCTTTGATTAAAATTGCTCCCTTTTTATCAACAACAGCTTGAGCATTTTTAGTCTGATGATCTTCCGCAACGTTTGGAGATGGAATAAAAATCACTGGTTTTCCCACTATACACAACTCGGAAACCGAAGATGCACCTGCTCGTGAAATCACAATGTCTGCCGCCGCGTATACCAAATCCATCCTGTCAATAAATGAAAAAACTTGGATATTTTCGTTATCACCATAACGTTTATAATCCTCAAAATATAATTTTCCACATTGCCAAATCACTTGAATATTCTGTGCGGAAAAAGCTAAAATCTCTTTAGCTATCAACTGATTTACTCTTCTTGCGCCAAGGCTTCCTCCAAGAACTAATACTGTTTTTTTTTCAGAATCTAAATTAAAATGGTGAATCGCCTCGTCTCTTTTGCTATCAATATCAATTAAATCCTGTCGTACTGGATTTCCCGTCAGAATCATTTTATTCTTTGGAAAAAAACGTTCCAAGTTTTCGTATGCTACGCAAATTTTATCTACGTTTTTACTCAGCAATTTATTTGTAATACCCGGATAGGAATTCTGTTCTTGAATAACTGTTGGAACACCCGCAATAGTAGCTATTTGCAATAATGGACCACTTGCAAAACCTCCAGTACCGATCACTACATCCGGTTTGAATTGACTAATTATCGTTCTTGATTTCAGCAAACTACTAATTAATTTGATTGGAAAAAGTGTATTATCAAATGTCAGTCTTCTTTGCAATCCTGCAATCCAAAGCCCAATAATTTTGTAACCTGCCTGAGGAACTTTTTGCATTTCCATTTTATCTTTTGCACCTACAAAAAGAAATTCCGCATCCGGAAAACGCGATTTTAATTCATTTGCAATAGCAATTGCCGGATAGATATGCCCTCCCGTTCCACCACCACTCAATATGAATTTATACTGTCTCATTTATTTTAAATTTCCAATTTTCTTAAAAAACCTTAAAATGAATTATTTATTCAAAACTGCATTCATAGGATTTATAGCTTTATCCTCAATAGAAAAATTTTCTGCAACTACCTCTTCCTCTTCTAATTCCCGGTCAATTAATTTTTGAAGTGCTTCCTCTCTTTTAGCAGCATTCATCAATTCTTGAGCAATTTCTTCGTCTTTTTTAGTGACACTAATAATAATTCCAAGTGCAAAACAGGTCATCCAAATTGAACTTCCTCCACTACTTATCAATGGTAATGTTTGTCCCGTGACAGGTAATAATTCTACTGCAACTGCCATATTTATCATGGCTTGAAAAATCATTGGAAAACCTAAACCTACGACTACTAATTTCCCAAACAACGTATTAGCCTTATGCGAAGCAATAACAAATCGAAACAACAACAGCAGATATAAAGTAAGTACGCCAAAACCTCCTATAAGCCCATACTCCTCAACAATTATAGCAAAAATAAAATCAGAGGAAGATTGTGGCAAAAAGTTTTTTTGAACACTTTTACCTGGACCTAATCCATATATTTTACCAGAAGCTATTGCAATTTTAGCTTTCTCTATTTGATAATTATCTTCATCAGGCTTATCCGTCCTAAAATTTTCAATTCGATTTCCCCATGTCCCTACTCTACTAAAAAACCTTGAATCAGGAAATGCTTTAGCAATCAGAATAAAAAAAGTGAGAAATAATATCCCAGAACCAACAACAATGGCAATATATTTTAATGGATATTTTCCAATAAAAACAAGCATAAGAACCATTGCGAAAATTAATGCGGTTGTAGAGAAATTAGCCGGAAGAATAAACATTAAAGTAATAAATACAGGCAACCAAAGTTCCAAAATTGATGATTTGAAAGTAATAGGAACTGCTCTAGTTTTAGACAAATAACGCGCTACAAAAATAAACAAAACCATAGATGCCAACGTCGATGTTTGAAACGTGATTCCTATGAACGGTACTTGAATCCATCTGCTGGCATTAGCACCTGCAATTACTGTACCTTTAATTAGTGTATATGCTAATAATACCCAAACAACGTATAAAGCTCCTTTTGAAATAGCTTTAAAATAATGATAAGGCACTTTGTGAACAAAATATATTATTGCAAAACCAATACAAATATGTGCCAAATGTTTCACCAAATAGCCCAACGTATTCCCAGTTCCGTGGCCAATATAAGCCAAATTACTACTAGCACTAAAAACAGGCATAAACGAAAACAGCGCTAATAAGGCCACAAATGACCATATTACCCTATCCCCTTTTAATTTGTTTACTAACTGTTTCATTCTTCATTTTTGTTTAAGGTTAATCAACTTAACTAAAAAACTTTTTATAGACTCTTTACCGCTTGTTTAAATTGAATACCTCTGTCCTCATAGTTTTCAAACAAATCAAAACTAGCACAAGCTGGCGACAATAAAACCGTATCTCCTTTTTCTGATAATCGTTGTGCCATTTTCACAGCATCATTCATATTCGTAACCTCAATCATCATATCGACCACATTTCCAAAAGCATCTATGATTTTTTTGTTGTCTACACCAAGGCAAATAATGGCTTTCACTTTTTCACGAACTAATGACATTAATTCGTTATAATCATTTCCTTTATCAACACCACCAACAATCCAAACAGTAGGTGTATTCATACTATCTAAAGCAAAAAAAGTAGCATTTACATTCGTTGCTTTTGAATCATTAATATATTGAACGTTCTGGATTTTTAAAACTTTCTCAAGACGGTGTTCTACTCCTTGAAAATTAGAAAGACTCTCACGAATTGTCGCCTTTCTTATTTGCATTAATTTTGCCACAGAGGTTGCTGCCATTGCGTTTTTCATGTTATGTTTTCCTTCTAAAGCAATGTGTTCTGTGTCCATTGTAAACTCTTCTTGGTTAATTTTTATTTCCATTTTATTGTTTTTTATATACGCTCCTTCGCTGAAAATTTTAGTCAATGAAAAAGGAATTAATTTTGCTTTTGTTGTGTGCGTTTTGAACCATTCGTTTATTGCTTCATCATCCGAATCATATATGAGGTAATCGTCCTCCGTTTGATTCATCGTAATTCTAAACTTTGCATCAATATAATTTTCATATTTGTAATCGTATCGGTCTAAATGATCCGGACTGATATTCGTAATAATCGCAATATGCGGTTTGAAATTTACAATTCCGTCCAGTTGAAAACTACTCAACTCCAGTACATAAGAATCGTATTTATTATCGGCAATTTGCCACGCAAAACTCTTTCCAATATTCCCACCCAATCCTACATTTAACCCTGCTGATTTTAACAAATGATGTGTGAGCATGGTAGTGGTTGTCTTTCCATTACTACCGGTAATCCCTATTATGGTTGAATCTGTAAAAGGAGCTGCAAATTCAATTTCAGATACTATTGGAATTCCTTTTTCAATAAGCTTTTTCACTATCGGAGATTTATCTGGAATTCCCGGACTTTTCATCACCACATCCGCGTTCAAGATTAAATCTTCGGTATGCTTTTCCTCTTCCCACGCTATTCCATTAATGATAAGAACTTCTTTGTAATTGCCTTTTATCTTTCCAAAATCAGATACAAAAACTTCATATCCTTTTTTCTTACCCAGAATAGCAGTTCCAACACCGCTTTCGCCTCCACCTAAAATTACTAGCCTCATACTATCTTAATTTTAAAGTAACAATTGACAATATGGCCAGCATGATGGCAACAATCCAAAATCGAGTTACTATTTTACTTTCATGATATCCTTTTTTCTGATAATGATGATGCAAAGGAGACATTAGAAATATTCTTCGGCCTTCGCCAAAACGTTTCTTGGTGTATTTGAAATAACTTACTTGAAGAACCACAGATAGATTTTCGACAAGAAAAATTCCGCATAATAAAGGAATCAGCATTTCTTTTCGAACGGCAATTGCAAGAACTGCAATGATTCCACCAATAGTCAAACTTCCTGTATCGCCCATAAATACCGATGCCGGATACGAGTTATACCAAAGAAATCCAATCAATGATCCCACAAATGCGGCAATAAATACTGTCATTTCCCCAGAATTAGGGATGTACATTATATTCAGATAATTGGAGAAAATAATATTTCCCGATACAAACGTAAATATTCCCAGCGCGAGCACTGAAATTGCCGAGGTTCCTGCTGCCAAGCCGTCAATACCGTCTGTTAAATTGGCACCGTTAGAAACTGCTGTAATGATAAAAATCACCACTGGAATAAAAATCAGCCAAGCCCATTTTTCATATCCTTCACCTGTCCATGCCAATAATTCCGCATAATCAAATTCATTATTTTTAAAGAAAGGGATTGTAGTCGCAGTGGATTTTTCTTCCATTGGCGCAGGCATAATCACTGTTTCTGTTGGCACTTTAAAAACATCCGATGTAGAGGTATCCGTACGAACCGTCACACCTGCATGAAAATAAAGAACTATACCCACAATTAAACCCAAACCTACTTGTCCTACAACTTTGAATATTCCTTTTAAACCTTCTTTATCTTTCTTGAAAATTTTGATATAATCATCTATAAAACCAATTGTTCCCATCCAAAGTGTGGTTACAATCAACAAAACAATATAGATGTTATGCAATTTTGCAAAAAGCACAACTGGAACCAGAGTCGCAAAAATGATAATTAATCCGCCCATTGTTGGCGTACCCGCTTTTTCGTTTTGACCTGCTAAACCAAGTTCACGAACGGTTTCTCCTACTTGTTGTCTTTGCAAAAAACGAATAATTCTTTTTCCATAAATGGTTGACAAAAGCAAAGACAGCAAAAATGCTAATGCCGATCTAAAAGTGATGTACTGAAAAACACCTGTTCCAGGAACATCTAATATTTTGTCTAAATATTCAAATAAGTAATACAGCATATTTTTCTATTTATGGAGTTGATCTAAAATTTCTTTAACTATTTTCATATCGTCAAAATCATGACGAATACCATTTATTTCCTGATACGTCTCATGCCCTTTTCCAGCAATTAAAATAATATCATTCGGCTGAGACAATTGACATGCCGTTTTTATAGCTTGTTTTCTATCGGTTATGGTCAATGTTTTTTTATAATTCTGAGGGGCAACACCTATTTCCATTTCATTAATAATAACTTCTGGATCTTCATTTCTTGGATTATCCGAAGTGAATATCGCTTTGTCACTTAAATCAGATGCAATGCCAGCCATGATTGGTCGCTTGGTTTTATCTCTATTACCGCCACAACCTACAACCGTAATTAGTTGTTCATTTTTGGTACGAATGTCATTGATGGTTTTCAGTACATTTTCTAATGCATCTGGTGTATGCGCATAATCCACAATTGCCGTAATATTTGAAGCAGAAACAATAAATTGGAAACGTCCAGAAACACTTTCTAAATCTGACAGTAAACGAAGTACCTCCAAACTTTCCATTCCAAGTTCAATCGCAGTTCCATAAATAGCCAATAAATTATAGGCATTAAATGTTCCGATTAATTTTACCCAAACTTCATTTCCGTTTATTTTTAACAACAAACCTGACAATTGATTTTCCAGGATTTGTGCTTTATAATCGGCATACGATTTTAAAGCGTAAGTCAATTTTTTGGCTGCAGTATTCTGCAACATGACCTGCCCATTTTTATCATCAATATTGGATAATGCAAATGCCGTTTTTGGCAAATTATCGAAAAATGATTTTTTTACATCTCTGTATTCTGCAAAAGTTGGGTGATAATCCAAATGGTCGTGAGACAAATTGGTAAAAATTCCACCTACAAAATGCAATGCTTCCGTTCTTTTTTGATGAATCCCATGAGAACTCACCTCCATAAAACAGTATTCAACCCCGTTCTCAACCATTTCATTTAAATAATGATTTATCGTAATCGAATCTGGAGTCGTGTGTGTCGCTTTGTATTCTATTTCGTCAACCAATATTTTAACTGTCGAAAGTAATCCTACTTTAAAACCTGCTTTTTTGAACAATTGGTACAATAAAGAAGCAATGGTCGTTTTACCGTTTGTTCCTGTTATTCCAACCAATTTCAAGTTTTGAGATGGATCTCCAAAATAATTTGCAGCCATAAATGCTAGGGCTGAATTCGTATCTTTTACCTGAACATAGGTAATTCCTTTAGCAATAATTTCTGGAAATGTATCGCATATAATAGCAACTGCTCCTTGCTGAATTGCTTTTTCAATAAAATCATGACCATCCGAAATGGAACCACGAATAGCAATAAAAACATCATTGGACTCGATTTTTCTAGAATCAAAATCCATTTTATTAACAGTAATATCCGTCGAACCTTTTACTGCTTCAATGGCTACTTTATACAATATATCTTTTAGTATATTCATGATAATTCCAATAGTATAGTTGTGTTTTTCTGAATATTTTGACCCGCCTGAAGGGATTGTTTTTTCACTTTTCCTACTCCTACGGCTTTTACTTTTATTCCTAAATTTCCCAATAATGCTACCGCATCCATACCTGACATTCCTTTAACATTTGGAATTGTTTTTTGTTTATTTTGAGATTTCACATAGAATGAATCGTAGTTATTCTCTTGTTTAGGTATCTTTCTATTTAAATTTTTAATCTCATTTGTTGAAGGCGCATCGGTAAATATTTTTTGTGCAATTCTCTTAAAAACTGGGCCAGCTACATCAGCGCCATAAAAATTATTAAGAGCCGTTTTTGGCTTATGTACTACAACTATACAGGAGTATTTAGGCTGATCCGCAGGAAAATAACCCACAAAAGAAGAGGCATAATACATTCCTGATCTACCACTTTTCCCATAATTAACCTGAGCAGTCCCTGTTTTTCCTGCCATTGAAAAATCTTTCGAATACAATTTTGAGCCAGTACCTTTTTTAACCACATTTTCTAAAACTGCTTGTAGTTTCAAAATAGTTTCCTGTGAGCAAATCTTTGGATTCAATACTTCTTTCTCGTATTTTTTGATGGTTCTGTTCCATTCTTTGATTTCAGAAACAAACTGAGGCTTTACCATTTCACCATCATTAGCAACTGCGTTATAATAAGCTAATGTTTGCAATGGGGTAATATGGACTCCATATCCAAAAGCCATCCAAGGCAGTGAAATTTTCGACCAATTTTTATCACTTGGTTGCGGAATATAAGGTATGCCTTCCCCTTTGATGGAAAGTCCTAAAGTTTTATTTAATCCAAAATTATTAAGATGATTTACAAATTGTGAAGGATTATTCTTGTAAGCATCATAAACTGCTTGAACCAAAACAGTATTAGATGATAGTTCGAAACCTCTTGCCAATGAAATTTTTCCATAACCCCCTTTATGGGAATCTTCCACTTTTTTCCCAGAATACATAACCACTCCGCCTTTACTGTCATAAACTGAACTGGTATCCGCTTTTTTATCTTCAAGAAGCGCCATCAAATCAGCTAATTTATAGGTAGAACCTGGCTCATGAGATTCCGCTACGGCATAGTTTGTGGTTTCATAATAGGTTCCGTCGCCAGCTCTTCCTAAATTAGAAATTGCTTTCACATGCCCGGTTTTTGTTTCCATAACAACAACACAACCATGATCTGCTTCATATAATTCTAATTGTTTAAGTAAAGCGTGATGCGCAATATCCTGAATATAAACGTCAATTGTAGATATGACATCATACCCGTCTTGAGGATCTACTTCATTAATATCACGGATAGGCTTCCACTGCCCTTTTGCTATTTTTTGCTTTAAAATCTTACCATCTTTTCCATTCAGATATTTTCTAAAAGCCCATTCGATTCCTTTTCCATCGAGTGATTCACCATTAGAAGTCCGTTCATAACCTACAGTACGCTCAGCAATTTTACCAATAGGATGTTCCCTTATTGTTTCTTGCTCAACAATAATTCCTCCCTTGTAAGCTCCAAGATTAAATAAAGGAAAGCCTTTAATTTTTACATATTCTGTATAACTCAAGTCTCGCGCTACCAGATAATATCTATTCTTATTTGCTCTCGCTTTTCTTAACTCATTTTCAAAAAAATTAGTTGATTTTCCCAAAAGTTGAGCCAATGAATCTGACAATATTTTTATGTTTTTTTCAAATGCTTCTGATTTAGGCGCAACCGCATCAAAACGAATTTCATAATTTGGAATTGATGTAGCTAAAAGACTTCCATCAGCAGAATAAATATTCCCTTTATTTGCAGGGATAACAAAATTTCTAACGGTTCTTTCTTTAGCTAATTTTCTGTAATAATCCCCTTCAACCCATTGAAGATTTGTTAACTTAACAGCAATAGCGATTGCCATCAAAAAGATAGCAAAAGCGACCAGATAAATTCTGTAGGATATGTATTTATCTTCTACTGCCATATTTTTTTAAAAAAGTTTTTTTCTTCTTCTTTTGATACTTTTATTTTTACTGGAGGAACTGTTGACGGAAATATTTGTTTTATTTCCATTTTCTGAGAAACAGTTGATTCCATCTTTAGCTTCATTAATTCAGAGCGTCTGTCTACAAATTCTGAACGCAATTCTTTTACTTGATTCGTTAAATCCGAGATCATAAAAACCTTCTGCTCAAAACGCTGTGTATTTGCAATCATAACAATAGCCAAAAGAATAACAAAAACGATAAAACGCCAATTCTTCATGGCATCATCGTCAATAAGGAATCGCGCTTTTAATATACTGTATACTCTCTTTTTCATTTTTTCCTCTTTACAAAAATCAAAAACACAAATTACTCTACAATTCTATTTTTTCAGCAATTCTTAATTTTGCACTTCGTGCCCTATTATTTAGTTTAATTTCTTCTTTATCTGGAACAATTAATTTTCCAATTGTTTTAAATGGAACTGAAAAATTTCCAAAAAAATCACGTTCAGGTTCTCCTTCGAACATTCCGTTTTTCATAAATCTCTTTACCAACCTATCTTCTAGTGAATGGTACGATATCACGCTTAACCTTCCGCTGGGATTTAATATTTCTAAAGACTGTTCTAAAAACTCTTTCAAAACATCCATTTCTTGATTCACTTCAATTCGAATGGCCTGATAGATCTGTGCCAATATTTTATTTCTAACTCTTTCAGGTAAATATCGCGCCAAAACTTCTTTCAATTCATCTGTTGTTTTGATTGACTGCTCCTCTCTGGCTTCTATAATTGTCCTTGCTAATGCAGGTGCATTTTTCAATTCACCATAATCCAAAAACACTCTTCTTAAATTCGCTTCATCATATTCATTGACAACTCGGTAGGCATTCAAATCATTTTTCTGACTCATTCTCATATCCAACCCAGCATCAAAACGAGTTGAAAAACCTCTTTCGGCAACATCAAACTGATGTGAAGAAACCCCTAAATCAGCTAAAATTCCATCAACACTTTTCACTCCATAAAAACGCAAAAAACGTTTTATATGCCTAAAGTTTTCATTGATGAGAACAAACCTTTCATCGGGCAAAGCATTCGCTAAAGCATCTTCATCCTGATCAAAAGCAAACAACTTTCCGCTTGGCCCAAGTCGTTTTAAAATTTCTTTCGAATGACCTCCTCCACCGAAAGTTACATCTACATAAATGCCGTCAGGCTTAATATTTAAACCATCTACTGATGCCTGAAGCAAAACCGGATTATGATATTCCATTGTTGTCGTCATTTAAATTCCCCATTACTTCTTCCGCTAAATCCGCAAAATCCATATCTTCACCACTTATTGATTTTTCGTATAAATCTTTATCCCAAATCTCAACAATATTAACAGCTGAAGAGAACACCACTTCCTTAGCAATGCTTGCAAAAACCACTAAATCTTTAGGCACTAATAAACGTCCTAATGCATCAATCTCGACCACTTTTACCCCAGCGGTAAATCTGCGTATAAAGTCATTGTTTTTTTTAACAAATCGATTTAATTTATTGATTTTTTGCATCATCAAATCCCACTCCTGCATAGGATACAACTCCAAACATGGCTGAAAAACGGAGCGCTTCAAAACAAAACCGTTTTGAAGAGAAGTGGCCAACTGCTTTTTTAAAGGCGCTGGCATAAGCAGCCTCCCTTTAGCATCGACTTTACATTCATATGTTCCGACAATTGTATCCAAGAAAAAGTATTAAATGGTGTAGAGCAAAAATATAAAAAATATTACCACTATTTACCACTATATACCACTTTGTTAATAAGTTTAACCACTTTTGGACAAAAACCCTTAATTTTTGGACAATCAGAACGTTAGCTCTCTTTTATTTCTTTGTAAGAAAGATAATTATATAAAAAAAAGACACAAAAACATAACGGATTATAGATTAAAAATGCTATGAATAAAAGTCGGAAAATCCAAAATAAGAACTCAAATATTAAAATAAAGCCATTTCATTTTTTACATCAATCAGTATATTTTACAATTAAAAATTGTTGTAAAAATTCATTTTTATTTATTAAATCCTATATTTGTCGAAATTGAAATCCGGATTCAAAAAAAATGGAAAAACACTATAAAAAAGAAGGTAGATACAGCTATTATGAAGCTGGTGAGGGAACTCCGATTGTCATTTTACATGGACTTATGGGAGGACTTAGCAACTTTGACGCGGTTGCAAATTACTTTTCTACAAAAGGATATAAAATAATTATTCCAGATTTACCTATATACACTCAAAACATTTTAAAAACAAATGTAAAAAGTTTTGCAAAATACGTTAAAGACTTCATCACTTTCAAAGGGTTAGACAGGGTTATACTTTTAGGAAATTCATTGGGCGGCCATATTGCCTTATACCATACTAAAATGTACCCAGAAAAAGTGGCTGGACTAGTAATAACAGGCAGTTCCGGGCTTTATGAAAGTGCCATGGGCGACAGTTATCCAAAAAGAGGCGATTATGAATACATCAAGAAAAAAGCTGAAGATGTTTTTTATGATCCAAAGATAGCTACCAAAGAACTTATTGACGAAGTATACGAATCTGTAAATGACAGAATCAAATTGATAAAAACATTGACGATTGCAAAAAGTGCTATTCGTCATAATATGGCAAAAGACTTACCAAAAATGCATGTTCAAACCTGCATCATTTGGGGAAAAAATGACAAAGTTACTCCGCCGGATGTTGCGGAAGAGTTTAATAAATTATTACCTAATTCTACCTTGTATTGGATTGACAAATGTGGTCATGCGGCCATGATGGAACATCCTGAAGAATTTAATCGTTTACTAGAAGAATGGTTGATAAAAACTAATTTATAAACCCTTTAAAAAAAGGTTTTTTCACATACTAAGAATATGAAAATAAATACTGCCGAGTTCATAATTAGTAACTCAGATGTAACCAAATGTCCGAAAGACTTTTTGCCGGAATATGCTTTTATTGGTCGCTCAAATGTTGGTAAATCTTCTTTGATCAACATGCTAACGAATCATAAAAAGTTAGCTAAAACATCCGGAAGACCAGGAAAAACACAGTTAATTAATCATTTCTTGATTAATAATAATTGGTTTCTTGTAGATTTACCCGGTTATGGTTATGCCAAAGTATCGAAGAAAACAAAATCTATTTTTCAAGAATTCATTACTGATTATTTTGAAACTAGAGAACAATTAGTTTGTGCATTTGTTTTGATTGACATTCGTCATGAAGCACAAACCATAGATATCGAATTTATGTCCTACATGGGAGAAAGCGAGATTCCTTTTTGTATTGTTTTCACCAAAGCGGATAAAATTAGTAAGGTAAAAATTGACTCTCATATTGCAGCATACAAAAAGAAAATGTTTGCTAATAACTGGGCCGAAATGCCACACTATTTTGTTACCTCTGCGACTGAATCAACCGGAAAAGAAGAATTACTAAGCTATATTGACGAAGTAAATCAAGAGGTTTTCAAGAATAACAGTCAGTTTTAGAAGTGTTTTAAATCAAGAGAAAAACAAAGTATGCATAAAAAAACCATTATTTCTTTATTAAAACAGTAGTTATTTTAGTAGTTTTTATTTCTTGCAAAAGCAATACGTACATTTTAACCAACAACAATTATAAAACAGGAGTTGACTTTACAAAAGGCAGATGGCTTTTAAACCAATTAGATTGTCCTGGCACTAATATCGAAAAACTCAATGAGGAGGCGATTGTTTTCTTTAAAAAAAATTTAAATGATCGTTATTACTACAGAGAGAATACCAGCGGCTTATTAATTCCCTATCAAATACCATTAAATCCTAGTAAACAAAAACTCAAAGAATTAAAAATAGGAACAGGTTTTGATTTTTTCATCAATATATCTTCTAAAAAAAATAAAGACGAACTTAGCACTTTAGGATTATATGAAGATGAAAATTCAAGAGGTAAAAACCAAAGTGAAGTTAGCTTAGAAATATATGATTTAAATCTTCAAGAAATTATTTATTCACAAAGAGCCATTGGCACTGAATCCGCAACAAAAGAAAAATCAGTTTGGGAAACTAAAAAATCTAATAAATTGATTGATAATATTTCTTTTCACAGAAGCTCGAATAAATTAATGATGGGCTCTTTAAAAAAAATATTAAAAGATTTAGAAAAAAAATCTATTACAAACTAAAAAAAGGAGCTTATTAATTATAGCTCCTTTTTTTAAAAACTACTCTATTTTGTCAACTCTAGTTTTTCTGCAAAATAATCACAGAAATCTTTCATAGTATCCGCCATTTTTTCATCATCTGTAGCACGCTTGAAGGTTTCAGACATAGCTACCAAAGTCTGGTGAAAGAAAATTTTCATTTCATCAACGGGCATATCTTTTGTCCATAAATCAATTCGCATACTTTCTTTTGCTTTGCTATCCCAAATAGACAACATGATAGCCTTTGCCTCTTCCTGCTCTACTCCGCCGTCTTTGGCAGACCACATTAATTTTTCTGGAACACGGTTTTCATCTAATTCGATTAAAAACTTAATTTCTGATGTATTTTTATTTGACATTACTTTTTAGGTTTGTATTTTGATTTCAAAAATATTTCTTTTGCATCTGTTTTTAATAAATCAGGAACAGGCACCTCATTGTTTTCCATGTAAGAACGCACCATTTGCCAACCAATCCAAGCACCAACCTGTCCTGGAGATTCATTATCAATTTCTAAATAAAATTTAGAAAATGGAGCTGGATTTATAAATCGTGTTATTAGTTTTTGATCATCACTATACAACATCTCTTTTTCAATAAAGTAACGCCACATGTAACTTTCATTTTCTTGACACCATGTAATTTGCTCAGGAGTATACCCCATTTTTTCTGCATCACTGTAATTTGGCAAAAACAAATCTTTTAAATACAATTGCTTTCCCTGATAAATCATTTGACTTAACAGATCTTTGTCAGTAACTGGTGGTATTTTCCGTGATGAAAAACTTGAAACAATATCCGGCATAATCTGTTTTTGCTCAAAATTTTGTTTGATATAATTGGGAAACTGATAAAATTTATGGTTTTTTCCTAAATACAATTCAAGCGAAATAATAACCAGACTATCCGCATAAATAGCCTTGTTAGTATAATCCATTTCAGAGATTATGGTAATCACTTTTGGAGTTTTTGTATTAGGAAAATAATATTTTATATGTTTAAAAAGCAATTCTAATTCCGATTTAACAGGTTCAAAATCAGCATATTTTTTTTGGACCTCTGTATAAACTTCTCTCCAGATTGGATCTTGCATTTTATTTAACCAAATACTATTATCATTTCCCGCAGGAAAAAAAAACGGAAAAGCTGATTTTACTTTTTCTAAATCCTTTGGGGGAGTTTCAAAAAATATTTTATCAAAACGTTCAACCTTCAATTCTAAAGGAATTGCCGTGACAGCATTTTTTGTTTTATTTTTCTTATCGCACGATAAAAAAAAGAGACAAAAGACTACAAGAAATGGATATATTTTCATATTTATTAATTAAATTTGTTTCCAAAGAATTAAAGGAAACGAATGCACAACTAATTGATTTTGCAAATATACATTCCTGCTTTTTAAAACGTAAACTATTATGATTAAAAAAAGAACAATCCAGGTTGAAAAAGTAAATGCGCATATTGTGAATTGGTTGAAGACGTATGCCGAAAATGCAAAAGTAAATGGATTTGTTATCGGGATTTCTGGCGGAATCGATTCTGCAGTTACCTCAACACTATGCGCACAAACAGGGTTAAAAGTTTTATGCGTTGAAATGTCCATCCATCAAGCGCAAAGTCACGTAACTCGTGGACGCGAACATATTGAGCAATTAAAAAACAGATTTCCAAACGTAACCAGTATTGAAGCTGATTTAACCTCCGTTTTTGAAACTTTTAAAAAAGCAGTACCCGACGATTCAGACACTTGTAAACTAAATTTATCCCTGGCAAATACTAGAGCTAGGTTAAGAATGACTACTTTATATTACTTCGCAGGCTTACACAGCCTTTTGGTTGCCGGAACAGGCAATAAAGTTGAAGATTTTGGGGTAGGTTTTTATACTAAATATGGCGACGGCGGAGTCGATTTGAGCCCGATTGCTGATTTAATGAAATCCGAAGTATATCTCTTAGGTAGTTATTTAAAAATACCGGAGTCCATATTAAAAGCATCACCAACAGATGGTTTATTTGGTGATGACAGAACTGATGAGGATCAGTTAGGAGCCAGTTATGATGAACTAGAGTGGGCTATGTTAGAAAATGAAGCGGGGAAATCCGCAAATGATTTTTCAGGAAGAGAAAAAATTGTTTTCGATATTTATAAGCGATTAAATACTATTAATCAGCATAAAATGATTGCAATTCCCGTTTGTTTTATCCCAAAAGAATAAAGAAATCACATTTTATATTGATTTACAATTAATTACAGAATTTATTTATTAATTTTACAATTCCAAATAACAAATAATTCTAAAAAATTTAAAATCATGATTAAAGTATGTATAGCCGATAATTATCCTGTTGTGCATTTTGGAGTAAAATCTTACTTTAAAGATAATGCAGAGATCTCAATAGTTGCCAATGTTGGTAATTTTTTGATGGTACGGGATATCCTTCAAACAAAAGAAATTGATGTATTAATATTAGACTTGGAACTGGAAGGTCTTTCCAGTATTTTTGAGGTCAAAGCACTCTTAAAAAATTTCCCAAAAACTAAAATTATTATCTTCAGTGGTCTTTCTGAACAAATTTATGCGCCAAATGCCATAAAAGCCGGAGTTTCTGGCTTTGTGCATAAATCAGAGAAATTAGAAACTTTAGGTCAATCGATTATTAAAGTCCACCAAGGAAAAATAATCATGAATGAGACCGTGAAGAAAAACTTAGCTTTAATTGCTAAACAAAGCAAAAGCGAACGTTTATACCGCAAACTTTCCAATCGAGAAGTTGAAGTTTTACGCTATTTAAGTGATGGAAAAAAGAATCATGAGATTGCTGATATCCTGAAACTTAATGAAAAAACTATTAGTACGTACAAATTACGATTGCTAACAAAACTGAATGTTACTAACTTAGTAGATTTAGTAAACAAAGCAAAAACTTTAGAGATCGTTTAATACCGCGACATAACTCTCCCTAATTTTTTTGAAAAAGAATGGATTAATACATTATAATCCATAACCATAGACAAAGGCTCTGTATTATCTGAATCAACTTCAGATGATAGAGAGCTTTTTAATTCTTCGATGATTTTGCCCACCAAATACCAACGTAAAGTCAAAATAGTCTCCGAAACATCCTGTCCTATCGTATCATTTTTTGATTTCGGAAAAATATTCTGTCCTACCCAATCGTGCAACACCACTCGTTCATCCTCCATCAAAATATCAGTTACTTCTTGTGCAAAATCAACCTGTAAGCGCATTAAATACTGCTCTAAACTAAAACTTTCGTTGTGATGATAATAGTTAATTAAATCATTAAATATATCTCTAAACAATGGATTTGCCAATTCTACTTCATCCTCTTGTAAACTGAGATAGATTCGTTGATATACTTTATACTCTTTCTTTTCAGTTACAGTTTCTATTTTCCCTTCTTCATTTGTTCTCAAGAATGTATCTTCAAACTCTTCATCTTTGTTTCCGTATAACAAAAGAATCTCAATGATTTTTCTTTCCAGACGATATAAAATATCTACTTTTTCTGCATCAATTGGATTTTCGTTTTTTACAACTTCAAAAGCTTGTTGTTCCTGTTTTTGTTTTTTTCCAACTTCAGCAACATCTTTTTGAACTAATTGCGCCAAGGTACTTTGTAAAACTTGCTCCGAAATATCCATAATTCGGGAACATTCCTGAATATAAATTTCACGCTGAATTCTGTCCGGAATTTTCGAAATGCTGACAACCATATCCCGAATCAAATCCGCTTTTTTTATCGGATCGTTTTTGGCTTCATTCATCAAAAGCGAGGCTTTGAACTGAATGAAATCTTTAGCATTATTCTCTAGGTATAAAACTAAATCTTCATAGGATGTTTTCTTGGCAAAACTATCCGGGTCTTCTCCGTCAGGAAATGTACATACTTTTACATTCATTCCTTCTTCAAGAATCAAATCGATTCCTCGAACTGACGCCCGTAAACCGGCCGCATCTCCATCAAAAAGTACCGTTATATTCTTTGTTAGTCTATTGATTAATCGAATTTGGTCGGGTGTCAAAGCTGTTCCTGAGGAAGCCACAACATTTTCAATTCCAGATTGATTGAACTGAATTACATCCGTATATCCTTCGACTAAATAACAATTATTCAACTTAGCAATGGATTGTTTGGCTTGAAAAATACCATACAATACTTTACTTTTGTGGTAAATATCACTCTCGGGTGAATTCAGGTATTTTGCCGCTTTTTTATCATTGGTAAGAATCCTTCCTCCAAAACCCAACACTCTTCCTGACATACTTTGTATTGGGAACATCACACGTCCTTTGAACCTGTCAAAAGGCCTGTCATCACGGGGAATTGTGAGCCCTGTACTTTCCAGAAATTCTAATTTATATCCTTTGCCTAATGCTTCTTTGGTAAAAGCATCCCAAGCTTCCGGTGAATATCCTAAACTAAATTTCTTTATAGTTTCATTGGTAAAACCACGTTCTTTAAAATAAGAATAGCCAATAGCTTTGCCTTCTTCAGAGTTTAAAAGTGTATCATGGAAATAGATTTTCGCAAATTCCGAAACCAAATACATACTTTCCCGAACATCCGTATTGGCTTTCTCTTCATCTGATTGTTCCGTTTCCTCAATTTCAATATTATATTTTTTAGCTAAATAACGAATGGCTTCCGGATACGTAAATTTTTCATGTTCCATCAAGAAAGCTACAGAATTCCCTCCTTTACCAGAACTAAAATCTTTCCAAATTCCTTTGGCAGGAGAAACCATGAACGATGGGGAACGTTCTTCAGAAAATGGACTTAGCCCTTTGAAATTACTTCCTGCACGTTTCAAGTTTACAAAATCACCGATAACCTCCTCTACTCGGGCAGTTTCGAAAACAGTATCAATAGTGGCTTTTGAAATCAATTTTTTTTTTTAAAGGTCAAAGTTACAAAGTTTAATTTTACAAAATTATCTTAAAAACAAATAAAATTTAACTGTAATATAAACAACTGAACATGTAAAAAATATAGTAACTAACTTAGAGAAGAAATATCTTATTTTATAACTAAAAGTAACCCCAAGAATCCATTAATTTTTTACAAACTTTTATTTATGCCAAAATAAGCGTTACTTAGTATCTGATAGCCCCAAATCACGTACGCAATTTGTTGCCACATAATTAATTACTTACTTAAAAAAACCTATGCCTTTATTACAGAATAAAAAAAAATAAGGAAATTATTTGATAACATGGATTTTCAGCAAGAATTTAATAGTATTCTATTATTTGTATCGGAAATATGTGAAATCCCTTGTGTCTTTATATCATTAATTGATTTAACTGGCCTAACTGTAAAAGCAAAAATAGGCTTAAATCTTATGCCTATCTCACCTAAGATATTAGCATTTAATGAGAATATTATTCAGCAAAATAAAATTAAAATCGTTTCAGATATTAATAATGACGTTTCTAATCAATCCGAAAACTTAGTAGATTTTTTCGCTGGGCTTCCAATCTGTCTTAATGAAAATCTAGTTATCGGAACTATTTGTATTATGGGCACTAAACCGAAAGAGCTTTCCTCAATACAATTAAAATATCTGGATCATGCTGTACAACAAATTCAATCTTTATTGCAATTACATATTGAAAATAAGGAATTACAAGAAACAATCAAACAGCAAGAAAATCAATTTCAACTGACTATAGATAATTCAAATGAAATTATCTACGAGATCAATTTAGAAGGAATAATTAACTATGCCTCAAACAACTGGACAAAATATCTGGGTTATGATATTAAAGAGGTCTTAGGCAAAAGCAACGCTTCCTTTTTACACCCTGAAGATTTAGAAAATTGTATTAATTTTTTAGATAGAGTCATTAAAACCGGAGAAAATGAAGGGGAATTAATCTATAGAATTCTGCATAAAGAAGGGCACTATGTTTGGCATGAAACACGTTTGAAATTATCCCTAAAAAATGGCTCTCCATTTTTTATAGGAAACTGTAGAGACATTACTGAACATATTGAGGTCCAACAGAAGCTACTGCAACAAAAAGATTTCTATGAAACCATATTAAATAATTTACCAACCGATGTTGTAGTATTTGACTCTAATCACAAATACATCTATGTAAATCCAATAGCAATCAAAAATGAAGAGTTGCGCAAATTTATAATTGGAAAAGACGATTTTGAATATGCACAACATATGCAACGAGATCCCTCCATCGCTAGAAGTAGAAGGGAAAAATTTCTTGCAGCACTTCAAATAGAGAAAACCTTGCTTTGGGAAGAAACTTTACATTCTGAAGTTGATGGTATTACGTACCATGACCGAAAATTTACTCCAGTTTTTAATAATGATGGAAGTTTTAAAATGATGATCGGTTTTAGTGTTAACATCACTGAAAGTAAAAAAATTCAAGAGGAAATTCTCAAAAGCCGACAACTAACTGCCAGTATTCTCCAAAACGTAGCTGTTGGGATTTTAGTTCAAGGACCACAATCAGAGATTTTAGAAAATAATAAAGCAGCTTGCGAAATGTTAGGACTTACGGAAAATCAACTTCGTGGTAAAACCTCTTTTGATGATACATGGAAAGTAATTCACATAGATGGTTCACCTTTCCAACCCGACGAACATCCTGTTCCGCAGGCGATACAAAAGTTGAAACCAATAAATAATATTGTCATGGGTGTGCATCGTCCAACGTATAATGATTTGGTTTGGTTAATGGTTGATGCCATACCTGTATTTGGAGATCTTAATGAATTACTCTATGTAATATGCTCTTTTAATGATATAACTGCACAAAAAAAAGCAGAAGATTCCTTAAAAATCAGCAATGAGCGCTTTACCTATTCCAGTAAAGCTACTTCAGATGCGCTTTGGGATTGGAATATGATTACGGATGAAATATTTGTAGGAGAAAGCTATTCTATTCTTTTTGGACATCAATTTGAGAATAACATTATAACAGGTCAAGAATGTGAGAATTATATTCATCCAGAAGACAGAGAAAACTATTTTGCATCTGCAGAAAAAGCCGTAAATACAGATGTTTATAGATGGACAGAAGAATACCGTTATCTAAAATCAGATAAAACTTATGCCTTTGTAAAAGACAAGGCCGTTATTATACGAAACGATGAAGGTAAGGCAATCCGAATGATTGGAGCCATGCAAGACATCACGAAAGAGAAGAAATTAAAAGATGAATTACAGCAAAGTGAGGAACAATTTAAAGGAGCTTTTGAGAATTCAGCAGTAGGAATGGCTTTGGTTAATGTATATGGTTATTATACAGAAACGAACGTAAGACTTTGTAAAATGCTTGGTTATTCCAATCAAGAAATGAAATGCCTGAAATTCCAAGAAATCACTCATCCCGAAGACTTGACTGTTGATTTGGATTATAAAGAAAAATTAGACACCGGAAAGATATCTAACTTCAGTTCAGAAAAAAGGTTCATTCATAAAAATAATTCTATCATATGGGCACAGATGTCTGTTTCGTCAGCAAAAAACAATAAGAATGAAATTAAGTATTATATCGTCCAGGTAATAGACATTACCGAAAGAAAAAAAATCGAAGAGGAAAACAAAGTGTTAACTGATGAAAATAACAGGAATAAAACTAGTCAGTTAAATGAGGCGAAGAGTCTTTATCGTCTATTAGCAGATAATACGGTAGATTTAGTTTGTTTACATAACGCAGATACAACTTTTAAGTATATTTCACCATCAATACAAAATTTGCTAGGGTATTCTTCCGACGAATTACTAGGAAAATTTCCTTTGGATTATGCTCATCCAGAAGATAAAAATTATCTTGAAAAAAAAATGGATAATTTCCTCACCCTGAAAACGGATGAACTAGTAATTGCAAGATTTAAAAAAAGTAACAATGAATATATCTGGATTGAAATAAAAACAAGTTTAATCTTAGAGAACAAAGTTCTAATTGAAATTCAAACAAGTTCAAGAGATGTAACTTCTAAAAAAATAGCCGAAGAAGCAATTGAGAAAGCACTTGCAAAAGAAAGAGAATTAAATGAATTACGCACCAATTTAGTATCCACAATTTCTCATGAATTCAGAACGCCTATGACTACAATTAGAACTAGCGCGGAATTAATATCTATGTATTTAGAAAATCAAAATGTAGTAAACGGAAATCGTTTACAAAAACGAGTTACTATTATTACTGAGGAAATCGATCGAATTGTTGAACTAATGAATGCTGTATTAACTATTTCTAAAGAAGATTCCGGAAAGACTAATTTCAACCCTACATCATTTGATTTGAAAGAGTTTTGTCTTGAAATAGTTGACAATAACTATTTAAATAATCTAAATCTTCCAATGGTGATTACAAATTTTAATGGCTCAACTTTCACAGTTAATGCTGATAAAAAGCTAATGGAATATGCTATTCTTAATATTTTAAATAATGCTTTTAAATATTCCGAAAAATCTGCAAAGGTAATTCTTAATCTTTCTTCAACGAGTGATACAATTGTCCTTGAAATTATTGATTTTGGTATCGGTATTCCTAAAGAAGACCACGTTAAATTATTCAACACTTTTTTCAGAGCAAGTAATACCGATGGTTTTCAAGGAACTGGTTTAGGATTATATATCGCTAAAACATTCACTAAAAAAAATTCAGGAACAATTGCATTAGAAAGCGAATTAGGAAAAGGTACAAAAGTAACCATGAAATTTCCTTTAAACAAATAATTAAAAACGATGGCTAGAATATTAATTATTGACGATGAACTAAGACTGAGAGAAACTATTTGCGAATTACTTTCCTACGCCGGTTACGATGTCCTTGATGCTCATGACGGAATTGAAGGATTAGAAAAAGTCAAGCAATTTATACCTGATCTTATCCTCTGCGACATTATGATGCCTATTCTTGACGGATACGGATTCATGGAAAAACACAAAATTTCTGATTACTCTGATATCCCAGTGATCTTTCTTACTGCCAGAATAGAACTTAAAGATCAAAAAAAAGGTGATGCTTTAGGAATTAAAGCATATTTAAAAAAGCCATTTATTTTTAAAGAATTAAAAAGTATCATTGAATCAGAATTAGCAAAAACTTCTAAATCAAACAGATAATTAATAATTTTTTATTCTTACTTGTAATTATGCAATGTGCTTTTTAAAGTTCTGGTAATAAAATTCAAATCCCTGTTTAACTTTGGTTTTTAATATTGTAGAAGCTGGAAATTTAGAAAGAAATCTTTTGGTAAAGTGAAGGTTTTCTTTATTGATGATTATTTAGTTAAAATCGTAATGAGTTTTATTTATAAGTAATCTATAAGAATTATTCTCTATGCAACTCACTACAAAAATTAGAATTAGTCCTAAAATTAAAGATACCATTATAGTACTTAAATATAAAGATTATAAAACCACAACATAAAATAAAATCTAAAATACTAGTACTATAATATTGGCTGTAAATTCTCTATTTTTTATTAATCTACTATTTGAAATTTGATTTAAGGTGATTACAGCATGACAATTTTTAAAAGTTACTTTTGACTCTGAAATTACAAAAAGAGAATTTTTCTCTAAAAATTTTTTCGTATTTTGTTGTATTTGTGCTCATATCTCTCTAATTGGATTAAATTTAAAGAATCTTACCAAAAACAGCTTACACCTACTAAAGTATAGTTCATTGCCCCAAATAAACATTTAAATAAGCTGCTTGGTAAGAAGTACCCCAAATCTTTTATAAAAATAGATTCTGAAATTATATAATACTCTATTTTTAGTTATAGCTTAAAAAAAAGTACTAATAATTTATATCCCAAAAAAAGTCAACTATTCTTTTTAGAAACTAAACTCTCCTTTATAATAATATTTATACATATACCCTATACTCTTAGCTAAAGAGAAATTCCCACAATAAAGACAACTACAATTAATCCGATTCCAATAACAAAGAGACTAAACACAACTATATTATTTTCCGTTACTGTTTCCTTATTATCAGGAAACAATTCCTTTAAATCATCCCAATCAAATTGTGATAGTCTTGTTTTAAGTTTCATTAAAAGATCATTTAAAATTCTAAACATTACATTTTTTTGAAGAAAACTAATCTATTTCTTTAGAATTGATTTACTTATTACTTCTGATTTAAAGAAAAGAGCCAATAATTTAAAATCAAAAAAAAAACACTCTTTTAAAAGAGTATTTTTTTTTAAAATTATTTATTCAGCTTGTCTTTACAAAATTTAAAGCAACGATTGTTTTTCATTTTGGATTGATTTTATATAATCCCGAGGAGTTACATTAAGATATGATTTAAAGCTGGTAGAAAAATAAGAGAACGAGTTGAATCCCGTTTCATCGACTAAATATTGTACATTTCTTTCTCCTAAATCAATGAGTTTAATAGCATATTCTAATTTAAACTCTCGTACATATTGACTCGCATTTTTATTAGTGAGTTTCCTCACTCTTTTATCTAATGTTGATTTACTTATGAAAAGCTGACTTGACAATTCATTCATATCAATTTTTGATTTTAAATATTTAACTAGAACTTCATTTAACGAGGTTAAAAAATCTTTTTCAGATAATTTAATAGTAACTTTTGAAAACGGATCAGGAACATATTTCTTTTCTATATTATTTTTAAGTTCAATCACATTTTTTATTTTATAGACCAATTCCTTCACTTTAAAGGGTTTCATTATAAAATCATTTACTCCATTTTCTAACTGCTTAAATTTTATATTATCATCCATATTAGCAGTAATTATAATAAACGGAACTGTTTTAAATTTAATGTTTTTCTTGATTTTTAAAAATAGTTCTTCGCCACCCATAATAGGCATCATTAAATCACTTATAATGACATCAGGAATGTTTTTTTGAAAATATAGTAAAGCTTCTCCCCCATCTTTTAGCCATTTTACATCAAAATCACTCAGAATCAATAATTCTAAAATTGAATTTCCGAGCGCTTTATCATCTTCAATTAATACTATTTTTATTTTTTGATTTCTCATTGTACTAAACTAATTATTTACATTTTAACTTATTGATTTTTTTATTTAAATTATAAGTACTTGTATTCCTCCAAAATTAAAATTAAAATACCTTTATTTTTTTTTAATTTCTTCAAAAGAATTCAGGCTTATTTATTATTTCTTTTTATAAAAAACATAATTTAAGTAATTTAAACATTAGTAAATCAATGAAAAATATTTTATTGAGCATTTCAAAAGCGAATAATCATCTTTTAAAAGAGGATTCAATCGACGATGCATTAAATTTTTGTATTACTGATATTGGCAAAACCCAAGAAATTGACAGATGTTATATTTTTAAAAATCGAAATGATAATGACGGGCTAAAACTTTACTATACCCATGAATGGTGCAATAACGATATTGAACCTTACATTGATAGTCCAAATCTGAGCGGCCTTACTTATGATGCTTTCCCGGGACTTTATGAAACATTAGTAAAAAACGAACCTCTTTATGGACTTGTAAAAGATAGTAAAAATGATTATTTCCGGGAACTTATGGAAATGCAAGGCATAAAATCCTATTTATTCACTCCAATCTTTTCCAACAATCTCTTTTGGGGATGGATTGGTTATGATGATTGCAAAACGGAAAGAAAATGGGCGAATGAAGAAGTATATGCCTTACATGCCGTTTCTAAAAATATTGGGCTCCGACTCAATCAAGACAAAACCATTTTAAAATTAGAAGCTACTTTAGAAAAATTTGACTTCTACATGAAAGGTTCTAATCAAGCTATGTGGGAATTATATATTAGCACCAATAAAAATGTTTTTTCCTATAATTGGGTAAAAATATTAGGTTACACAAACGATGAGATCACAGATGATGCTGAATTTTGGAAAAACAGTACTCATCCTGAAGATTTCCTGAAAATTGCAATAGATTTAGAAAACTTCATATCTGAAAAATCCCTTAATTATTATGGAACAGCAAGAATGATTCATAAAGATGGACATACTGTTTGGGTAAAATATTCCGGTTTATTAAAAAAAAACAAACAAGGTAGACCCATAAAAATTATTGGAACCTATATCGACATCAGCGAAATTAAAGAAAAAGAAAAACAACTGGAGTTGTCAGAAGAAAAATTTAGATTTATTGCCGAAAACACCACTGATTTAATTACACAACATTTAAAAAATGGAGATTATAGCTATGTTTCAAATTCTTCAACAGAAATTATCGGATACACCCCAGAAGAATTAATCAATAAAAGTCCTTGGGATTTTATTCATAAAGATGACTTACCAAAACTTCAAAAATATCATAATAGCAGCATCAAACATTTACAAACTGAAATAATTACATATCGTTATAGAAAAAAAAACGGAAGTTACATCTGGCTAGAAAGCACATTCAAGGCTATTTTTGAAATTGAAAATCAGTTTGCAAAAATTCAATCCTCCAGTAGAGATATCAGTAAAAGAATAAAAGCTGAAAAAAAAATTAAAACAGCGCTATTAAAAGAAAGAAAATTCAACGAATTGAAATCTAATTTTGTAGCGATGGCATCCCATCAGTTTAGAACACCTTTAACTGTTATTTATTCTAACGCAGAACTTATTGATATTAAAACAAATAGTTTTGAAAAAGAAGCAACTAATAATCTGGAATCCATCACTTCAAGAATTAAAACTGAAGTGGACAGAATGACTCAGTTAATGAACAATATTTTAATTTTTGGGGAATATGAGTCCACAAATATTAAAAAAAATATAAAGTCCATTGATTTCGAAAAATTCATTGAGACATTAATCAGTACTTATTTTAATAATTCTAATGATGGGCGAAAAATTGAATTAGAAATCGAAGGTAAAAAACAAGTTCTTTTTACTGATGAAACATTAATGGTGCACATTTTAACAAACTTAATCAGTAATGCATTTAAATATTCTGCAGGTAGACCTAATCCGCTTTTAGTCATAGCCTATTTGGCGAACGAAATTGAAATAGAAGTAACTGATTTTGGAATTGGAATTCCCGAAAAAGAAATTCAATATCTTTTCACCTCTTTTTTTAGAGCTTCAAATACAAATACCATAATTGGTTCCGGTCTGGGTTTAGCTATTGTAAAACAATTTACAGATTTTTTAAACGGAAAAATCGAATTACAAACCAAAGAAAATTTTGGAACAAAAATAAAATTAATTTTCCCTTATGAACAAAACTAAAATTCTCTTAGTTGATGACGAAGTAAGTTTAAGAGAAACTATTAGCGAGTTGCTTATCATTCAGAATTACAACGTCAAATCTGCCTGTAATGGACAAGAAGCATTAGACTTTTTAGAATATTGGATACCAGACTTAATTATTTGCGATATAATGATGCCGGTTATGGATGGTAGTACATTACTTGAATTAATAAAAGATAATAATTCTTTGAACTCTATACCCTTTATTTTTTTGACTGCAAAAAAAGAAAACAATCTAATGAGAAAGTGTCTGTTGGACGGCGCTGATGATTACATAGCTAAACCATTTAAAATAAGAGAATTAATATCTATTATAGAATCAAAGATAGAACGATTTGAAAAAATAAAGAATTCTCATAGTAATTTATATCTGGGTAAAAAAAAGGTTTTTTTACATGAAATCAATACACCACTAAATGGAATTTTAGGACCTATTGAGCTTCTAATGGAAAATCAAGAAAAACTAGACAAAAAAGAAATATCCGCATTTTATGAATCGATTAAAATATCGGGTGAGCGACTAAATAGAACCATGCAAAATATAATTTTTTATCAAAATCTTAAAAACAACTCCATCGAATTTGACCCTAATTCGAGTTCTGAAATATTAAATGCATTTTTAAAAACAAAAGAAAAAATTTTTAAGATTTATGAAGGGCAGGAAAAAAGAATCAGTTTTGAAATTGATAAAGCAATAATTAAATTTAGTCAAGAGCATTTGGAATTCATTTTTTTTGAATTAATAGACAATGCCTTAAAATTCTCTTCAAATAATAAAATCATTATTGTTTCTGGTGAACAGTTTAATAATGAATATTATGAATTGGTAATTAGAGATTTTGGGATTGGTTTAAGTGAACAAGAATTAAATAAAATTGGTGCTTCTCAACAATTCAATCGGGAAAAAAGAGAACAACAAGGGTTAGGATTAGGACTTTTCTTAAGCAAAATTATTATAAAAAAATCAGAGGGTGTTTTTACCATCATTTCAAAAGAAAATGAAGGGACTACAATAAAAATATTCCTCCCTTTATATAAAAACTACAAATCTTGACTAAAATTATATCAATAATAATAAAAGCGCCTTTTTCAAAGCGCTTCTCAGATTAAAAAACTAACTCAAACAATTTTTAATTGAAATCAAAACGAAGCCCTAAAGAAACATTGTTTTGTTTCACTGCATTGTCTTTAAACAAAGGATTCAAGTCGTATTTCAAGTACAAACTAGTGGATTTATATCCAATATAAGAACTCAAACCATAGATAAAATTACTGGCATTAAAATCCCCTTTGGTTCTTTCAGTAGCTTTCAAATCATTGTCATCATACTTGATAATTTGCTTTGATTTCAAATTGATTCCTGCATAACCACCTATTCCAAAACGAACACTTTGATGCGTTCTGAAAAATGGTTTATCCTCTTTCATTTTTTTACCCGAAAAATCAAACTCTAAATGAACTGGCGCCACTAAATATATATTTCTGAAACGAGAATCACTGATATCAATAGGATTAACCGCCAGATTAGTTTGATTACCATTGATTACAAAAATGCGATTATCAGTAGGTCGAAGATTATTGTACATTACAGACAAGCCGTATTTAGCATGAAGCAAATTGTTGTTTTTTGCAATTCTGCTGTTATAAGAAACGCCTAATTCATAAAAATGAGAACCTAAATACCTGAAATCTGATTTTTCGACACTTTTATTGGTTACCACATTATTTAATCCCGCAGCAAAAACCACCTGACTTGTAGTTCGTTTTGATTGTCGATCTTCTTTGTCTTTTTGGCCGTTGTAAACTTTCATTGAGGTAATGTTAATTTCTCTTTTATTCATCCCAATGGCATCATTGCTACCTCCTATAATTATACTTGTACCGCCACTTTTGTTTCCTTTTTCTTCTTCAAACTTACCATCAACTTTATCTTGAATTAATTGATTTAATTTTCCTTCTTCAATAGCAACTTTTTTATCGATATTAGCTGCACGTTCTTCTGCTTTCTTTAATTTAAGTTCATCCGCTTTTTCTTTAGAAATAATTCCTTTGACAACATCTTCATCTATTAGAGCGATTTCGGCTTTCAAAGCTTCTTTTTGACTGTCAGTTATTGTTTTAATTTCATCAGAAATTGCTTTCGCTCTTGTTTCAAATGAAATTACCTTTTGTTCTCTTCCTTTAATCGAACCCGTTTCAGTAAAGGAATCATCAACTACTTCAAGCGTTACGTCCTTAAACCAAATTTGACCTGTTTCATCTAATAAAACGCCATAAGAAATTGATGTTGCTTCTTGAGGAACAAATAAAACCACTTCATATTTTGTCCAGTCAGCGGTTCCTTTTATAGCTCTTTCTCCCATGTTATCAAAAGAGAGAACAGCAGCGGTATAATAATCAACACGCATCCAAAGTCCAGCCCAATATTTTACATTTTCACTTTTTACATAACCCGTCATTTTAACTGTTTTCCCTACATACAAATCAGATTTGATGGTTTTCATAATATTTCCAAAACCATTAATCTTCTTTTTAATTGATTTGATTGTTAAAACATTTTGATTGGCAAATTCAGGAGTTTTATCAAGACCTATTTCATAACTCCCTGGCACCGTTTGTTTATAACTCCAATCTAATGGAAATTCTAATTCTTGAGCATTTACTTTAGCTACCATAGCAACCAACAGTAATAGTGTAAATAAAATAATTTTTTGCATGATTTTCGTTTTTTGATTGATGATTGATTTTTATTTATTATTCGTAATTTCTATTAACTAAAACTGTTTTTATAGCATTAAAATTTTTATTGAATTTGTCCAATGCAGATTTTTTAAACGATTGACTTAATTCGCTTTCAGCATTTGACAATAAACTGTTTGGATTTACCGAAATACCTATTCTAGTATTTTCAATTGTTTTATCAGAATCTTTTGTTTCAAATTTAGTATTACTAACCTCTGCTAATAATTTTTCTGCTGAAACGTATCTATTGCTAATTGTTTCTGGGTAATTCTTGTTTTCAGAAGAATTAACTATGGGGTCATTCTTTTTTGCTAGAGTGATAATTGCAACTTCCTCCTCTTTCGTATTAAGTTCCTTTGACTGCTTTTTTTGAATAGTATTGTCAGCAGTAACTTCATGCTCCTTAAATGTTGGTTTTTGAATTTGGCCAAGCAAAACAGTTTCATTGATTATTTCTGGCTCATTTAAATTATCCCTATCAGTTTTTTGTTCCAAAACTACCGGAGTATCTTTATTTATTTTTACAGTTTCAGAACTATTAAAATAAACTGTTCCTATCAATAGAAATCCAACAAAACTTGCCGCCATAAACAACCAAGGAAACTTTGTTTTTGTTTTTTGCTTCGCCTGTTCGCTATTGCTCGGGTCAGCCGCCGTAAGCATCGCATCCAGTTTACTCCAAGCCATTTGTGATGGTTTGATCTCCCTAGAATTCAACTGCTCTTTGAACTGTGTTTCTAATTTATTCGGTTCCATACTCGTAATTTTTTAACGTATTAATCTGCCCTTGCAACATTTTTCTGGCATGTGATAATTGCGATTTTGATGTTCCTTCCTTAATCCCTAACATACCTGCAATTTCGTGATGTTTGAATCCTTCAATAGCATATAAATTGAAAACCATTTTATAACCATCCGGCAAATTATCAATCAGAAATTGAATATCGTCTATTGAAAATTGGCTTTCGATGTTGTTGAAACTTTCTTCAAAATAGATTTCATCTTCACTATATTTTAGCTTTTTTTCAACTCGAATAAAAGAAATACATTCATTGACCATGATTCTTCTAATCCAACCTTCGAAACTTCCTTTGTGCTGAAAATTCTTCAGATTGGTAAAGACTTTCATAAAAGCAGTAATCATAATATCTTCGGCCTGATGGATATCTTTTATGTATTGGCGGCAAACGCTTAACATTTTTGGAGAAAACTTGGTGTAAATCTGCTGTTGCGCCTGCCGATTGTTTTCGACAGCTAACTGGATTAATTCATTTTCTTCCTGATGTAAGTTGATTACTTTCAAAATCTTTATAAAGTGTTTCTATAAGTATAGACGATTGACTATGCAAAAAGGTTGCATCTTGAATAGAAAAATTTTTGATTTTATAAATTTAAAATCAAAAAAAAGTCAATAAATTCAATAGGTAACGAGAGAAAATTATTTGAAAAAATAATTATTTTTTTCTTTCAATCACATAATTTACCATTAAAATAAGTGCTTCTTTAAACTCCGAATCAGAATAACTATCTAAAAGCAAAAGTGCTTCTTGCTGGAATTCTATCATTTTTTGTTCTGCATAAAGCAATCCATTATTATTTTTCACAAAAGCAATAACTTCTTTGACGCGTTTTTTATCTTTATTATGGTTTTTAATGGAATTGATAAGCCATGTTTTCTCTTTTGAAGTACACGTATTTAAAACATGAATAAGAGGCAGCGTCATTTTTTGTTCTTTGATGTCAATTCCGGTAGGCTTACCAATGGCATCATCAGTATAATCAAATAAATCATCTTTTATTTGAAAAGCCATCCCGATGAGTTCTCCAAACTTGCGCATGTTTTCTACCTGAACTTCATCTTCGATAACGGATCTTGCGCCCAGAGCACAACAGGCAGCAATAAGTGTCGCTGTCTTTTTTCGAATGATTTCGTAATAAACATCTTCTGTGATATCAAGTCTTCGGGCTTTTTCAATTTGAAGTAATTCGCCTTCACTCATTTCGCGTACAGCGACAGAAATAATTCGTAGTAAATCGAAATCTCCATTATCAATGGAAAGCAACAATCCTTTGGACAATAAATAATCACCCACAAGTACTGCAATTTTATTTTTCCAAAGTGCATTTAGGGAGAAAAAACCTCTTCTGCGATTACTATCATCCACTACATCATCGTGAACTAATGTCGCCGTATGTATCAGTTCGATAACACAAGCACCACGATAGGTTCTTTCGTTTACTATTCCGGCTGAAACCATTTTGGCAGTCAGAAAAACGAACATAGGACGCATTTGTTTTCCTTTTCTGTTGACGATATAATACGTGATTCTATTTAACAAAGCCACTTTTGAAGTCATCGATTCATAGAACTTTTTTTCAAAAAGTTCCATTTCATTGAAAATGGGCTGTTTTATTTGTGAAGTAATGTTCATTTAGAATTCAAAGATACTATTTTAATAAAATAGTTTATATATTTTTTAACTAAGAGTTTAAAATAACAAGTGATTTTTTTGATTAATTTTATACAAATGATCATACAAAAATTGTATTACCTACAGACAATTATTGTTTTTTAAATCCCTACGAATACCCAATATACCCCAATTAGTTAGAAACCGTTTTATTAATACTAAAAACCTTTAAATTATTAGAGGACTGCACCGTTATTTTAAGCATATAATGAAATCAAATAATACAATTGGATTAAATTTAATTATTAGTATAAATTAAAAATTATGTATCATGAAAACAAAAATTTTATCAGGTATGGCATTTATATTGCTGAGTTTTTTTATCAGTTGTGATTCCAATAATAATGATAATGATCCTAATCCGTCTCCGGTACTGACAACTGCGGATGTTGCGATTGAATCAAAAATTGATGTCGCTATTGATGATGTGGTATTCATTGTCGAGGACCAATATACCGCTCAACAAAATTCATCCAATAAATCCAGCGCCACTTCAAAAGGATTTTTACCCACCTGCGCAACCTTTACAACAGTATTAGCAGATGGAATTTGGACTAGAACAATTGATTTTGGAACGGAAGGTTGTTTACTTCCAAATGGAAACCTAGTGAAAGGAAAAATAATTATTAGTTTTTCTACTGATTTTACCAGTCCCATAAGAACCATTTCCTATACTTTTGTCGACTTTTATCATAACAATAAACTTCTTCAAGGAAACAAAACAATCACCTACGAATTGAAAAGCACGGCCTTACTAGCTGAGGTTCATCCCGTAATGACTTTTACTGTTGATATGAAAATTACCTTTGATGACGGCAGAATTTATACAAGAACAGGCACAAAAGTTAAAGAAGCCGTTGAGGGAAATGGAACACCACTTATCTGGGATGACAATGTTTTTTTAGTAACTGGAAACAGCACAACAACTTTACCTGACGGGACCATCATAGTAAAAACAATAACCACCCCTTTGCGTTACGTAATGACTTGTAATTTACCATTTCCGGTGAGTGGAGTTGTTACGATCACTAAAAATGATTCTGAGAGAGTATTAGATTTTGGAACCGGAGCATGTGACAATCTCGCAACGCTAACAATTAATGGTGTTACAACCGAAATTACTCTTCAAAAATAACAGCTGTTTTTTATACCAAAAAGCATTAAGATCGTTTTCGGATATCTTAATGCTTTTTTTATGCTTCTTTATTGGCGAGTTGTCCGCAAGCGGCATCAATATCTTTTCCGCGGCTTCTTCGGACTTTGACCACAATTCCGCTTGCTTCTAGTGCTTTTATGTACGCATTAATTGATTCTTCGGAAGCTTGTTGAAATTCTCCATCATCAATTGGATTGTATTCAATAAGATTCACTTTGCAAGGAACATATTTACAGAACTTCACCAAAGCATCTATAGAAGCTTTATTATCATTGATGTCTTTCCAAACGACATATTCATAGGAGATTTTACTTTTGGTTTTTCGGTACCAATATTCTAATGATTCCCGTAAATCTGCCAAAGGAAAATTAGCACTAAACGGCATAATCCGAGAACGAATTTCATCGATTGCTGAGTGTAACGAAACTGCTAATTTGAATTTCACGTCATCATCTGCTAATTTCTTAATCATTTTAGGAACTCCCGAAGTCGAAACCATAATACGTTTAGGTGACATTCCCAATCCTTCCGGAGATGTAATCATTTCGATTGCCTTCAAAACATTGTTATAATTCATAAGAGGCTCTCCCATTCCCATGAAAACAATATTCGATAACGGATGATTGTAATACAAACGACTTTCTTTATCAATGGCAATTACCTGATCATAGATTTCAGCCGGTTCCAGATTTCGCATTCTTTTTAATCGCGCTGTTGCGCAAAAGTTGCAATCTAAACTACAACCCACTTGACTCGAAACACAAGCTGTAGTTCTTGTATTTGTAGGTATCAAAACCGACTCGACCACCAAACCATCATGCAAGCGAACAGCATTCTTCACGGTTCCGTCCTCACTGCGCTGCATCGTATCCACTTTGATGTGATTTATGACAAAGTGCGTTTCCAGCATAGTTCGTGTTCCCTTAGAAACATTGGTCATATCCTCAAAACTATGTGCGCCTTTGCTCCACAACCATTCGTAAACCTGGTTCCCACGAAAGGCTTTATCGTCATTAGCAACGAAAAAATCACGTAGTTGTTCTTTTGATAAGGCGCGTATGTCTTTTTTCTCGATTTCCATGGTGCAAATTTAATGACAATTTTGAATTATATTGATTTTTTTTAACCCTCAAATTTATATTTTGTAACTTTGTTTTTCTAATAGTAATAGACATGGGACTTCCAGAATTAAAACAGAAAATTCAAATGCAAATTGAAAATGCCGATGAGCGTTTATTGCGTATCGTTTCTTCGGTTTTTGATAATTATTTGAATGAAGTTGTTTCTTACGATGCAAAAGGAAATGCCTTAACACTCTCGGAATATCGTAACAAGGCTGAAGAAGGGTTGGAAGATATTAAACACAATCGATTAATTTCTCAAGAAAATCTCATTGAAGAAATGAAAACCTGGAAAAATGAGTAATCCTAATTATGCGATTTTCTGGACTACAAATGCAAAACTTGATTTAAAAGATATTTATCTTTCGTTAAAACAAAACATTTCTCCTCTTGTTGCCACCAAAATAACTAATGAAATTTTCGGAAGTTTAAATTCAATAATTTTTCCTGATCAATTTCAAATTGACGACTACAGAATTGATTGCAGAAGAATTATTATCCGTATTTACAAAATACTTTACCAATTACATGACAACACAATTTACGTTGTTAGAATATTCAATACTTTTCAAGACCCAATAAAAAGTTTAAAATAATGCATTTCATTTCCCAAGAATTAGAAGATTATATCGAGCAACATTCCGAAAAAGAACCTGCTTTACTGGCCGCGCTGAACAAAGAAACCTACCAGAAAATTCTGCTTCCGCGAATGTTGAGCGGGCATTTCCAAGGTCGGGTTTTGAGTATGTTGTCAAAATTGATTCGGCCTGTGAATATTCTTGAAATTGGTACTTATACCGGCTATTCAGCATTGTGTTTGTGCGAGGGCATGCAAGAAACCGGACAATTGCACACGATTGATATCAAAGAAGAATTAGTTGATTTTCAAAGAAAACATTTTGACAAATCACCTTGGGGAAAGCAAATTTTCCAGCATTTAGGAGAAGCAGTTGACATTATTCCAACACTGGACATCAAATTTGATTTGGTTTTCATTGATGCCGATAAAGAAAACTACCTCAACTATTTTGAATTGATTCTTCCAAAAATGAATAAAGGCGGTATAATATTGTCAGATAATGTGTTGTGGAGCGGGAAAGTACTGGAACCGCTGAATCCTAAAGATTTGAGCACAAAAATATTACTGGAATACAATCAGTTATTAGCAACGGATCCAAGAGTAGAAACGGTTTTACTACCTATTCGTGATGGATTGACAGTGAGTAGAGTTCTTTAGTTTAGGATATTTCTATTGAAAAACAAATGCCCTAGCCCTCATGGAAGCGGCATCCTTTTTCTTGTTATTCTGACCTAAGGAAGAATCACAAGAAAAAGATACAGCGTAGAGCAGGAAAAAGCTCTTGAATAATATTAAATTATTCATATAGGAAAATATTTTTGTTGTGCTATTTTGTATACTTTATACATCAAAAAACCAGAAGTAAGTCCGAACAAATAGCCTGATACAATGTCTAATGGATAATGCAATCCCAGATAAATTCTACTGTAAGCAAAAATCAAAGGCCATAAGAACAAGAATCCAAAAAATTTGATTTTATCCTTAAAATTAAAATACAAAAATGCCGCAACTGCCATTGAATTTGCAGCGTGCCCAGAGAAAAAACTAAATGAACTTCTCGACTGGACTACTCTAATAAAGGAATTAATTTCAGGATTATTACAAGGCCGTAATCGCTGGAATCCATTTTTGAAGAGATTAGTGGTTTGATCCGTAATGGTAATTAAAACAGCTACAAACAATAATAAATAGAGTGTTTGTTTTGCTCCCAGTTTTTTAAAAATTAAATACAATAAAAGCAAAAAAAACGGAACCCAATTGCTTTGTCTAGTAATAAATAACCAGAATCCATCAAAAGTTTCAGAACCTAAACTGTTTAAAAAAACAAACAATTCAATATCAAGAGACAATAGTTTCTCTAACATTACATCTGACGTTTTATTGGCCCTGTAATGTCTTCTATTACTTCTTTAGTAGTTTCAATTGGAGCGGTTGTATCTGCCAACAAGCTGTCTTTGGCTTTATTAATTTCTGAAGTAATGTTGCCGGTTATATCAGTAAATTGAGATGTATCGCCTAACAAATTATCTTTCGCTTTATTAATCTCGGATGTGATATTTCCTGTCATATCACTCAATGATTTTGCATCAAAACCATTTGCCTCTGCGCCTTTTTGAATTTCGCTTTTGATATCGTTAGTTGCATTTTTCAATTGTGCCATTGCTTTACCCATTGTGCGGGCAATTTCAGGCACTTTATCTGATCCAAAAAGCATGAGTACAATAAACATGATAAAAATTAATTCTCCTCCTCCTATACCAAACATATTTTATATTTTTTATTGTTACAAAGATATCAAATTTTGAATCTTTGCCTTTTAATTATTTCATAAAAAAAAAGACTCTTTTCAGAGTCTTCCTTTTAAATATTTGTTTGTTTAGTCGAATTTAGACTTTACTTCTTCTTTCGGCCAAGTATTATTTGTCACATCGATATCCGCGGTTTCTAACTTTGGATCTACTTGGATTTTTTTGATTGCTTTTTCAGTTGCATATACTTTCTTAGCAGTATCGTTGTTTTTTCTCCAAATTTGAGCTGGATATTTAAATGTTTCTTTTGAATCATCATCGTACGTTAACTCAACAATAAGTGGCATTATCATCCCTCCCGGCTTATTGAATTCTACTTCATAGAAATATTTAGGCGATTTTAATTTTGTTTTTTCATCAGCTGTAAAGTTTTTGTTTACATATTCCGATAATAGATTCATATCTGAAATGGCTAATGCTTTCTTATCTTTAGATGATAATTCTTCGCTAGTCCCAGGAACTAAATACACGAAAGGTCCTTTTTCCTGACCAAAACGTCCTCTTCTAACGACAGCATCTTTTAGTTCTTTAGTTGCAGCCTCAGATACGTAATATTGTTTTACTTCTTTCACACCGATATCTACAAAATCAGTGGAATAAAACCATCCTCTGAAAAACCAGTCTAAATCTACTGCCGAAGCATCTTCCATCGTTCTAAAAAAGTCTTCCGGAGTAGGATGCTTGAATTTCCATCGGTTTGCATATACTTTGAAAGCGTGGTCAAACAATTCTCTTCCCATGATCGTTTCTCTAAGAATATTCAAACCTGTTGCCGGCTTACCATAAGCGTTTGCACCAAACTGAACTATGGTTTCAGAGTTAGACATAATAGGCTCCAAGAATTTTTGATCGCCGCTCATGTAAGGAACAATTTTACTTGCAGGACCACGACTGGAAGGGAAGTTTGTTCCCATTTCTTGTTCAGCCATGTATTGCATGAAAGTGTTCAAACCTTCATCCATCCAAGACCACTGACGCTCATCAGAGTTTACAATCATAGGAAAGAAATTGTGTCCTACTTCATGCACTACTACTCCTATCATACCATTTTTAATACGCTCACTAGTCACTCCTTTTTCGTCAGGACGACCGTAATTCCAACAAATCATTGGATATTCCATACCTTGATCTTCCGCAGATACTGAAACAGCTTTTGGATAAGGATAATCAAATGTGTGTGCAGAATAACTTCTTAAAGTATGCGCTACAGTTCTTGTTGAAGTTTCTCCCCACAAAGGATTACTTTCTTTAGGATAAACTGAAATTGCCATTACCGTTTTCTCACTTAATTTAACTGCCATGGCATCATAAATGAATTTTCTGGAAGTAGCAATACCAAAATCCCTTACGTTTTTAGCACTGAATTTCCATGTTTTCTTCTTGTCAGAAAATCCTTTTTCGTTTGCTTCTGCTTCCGCTTGTGTTACGATAACAACTGGATTATCGTATGATTTCATAGCTAATTCATATCTTTTCACTTGCTCCGGAGTAAACACTTCGCTTCTGTTCATAAGCTCTCCTGTTGCTTCCATAACGTGATCTGCAGGCACGGTGATATTTACATCAAAATTTCCAAAAGGCAACGTAAATTCTCCCGTTCCCCAAAACTGCATATTCTGCCATCCTTCTACATCATTATAAACCGCCATTCTAGGATAGAACTGAGCAATCACATATAATTTATTTCCGTCTTTTTCGAATAATTCATATCCTGAACGACCGCCTTCTGCTCTATAATTGTTGATATTGTAAGACCATTTGATTGCAAAAGAAAATTTTTCTCCGGGTTTCATTGGCGTTGCCAAATTGATACGCATCATCGTTTGATTGATCGTATACGACAATGAATTTCCTTTGGCATCTTTCACAAACTCGATGTTGAATCCACGATCCAGTTCTTGTTTCAAAAATTTATTAGCAAAATTTCCTGCCGGAAAAACCTGCTCCATTCTTTGGCTTTCTGCCAAAGGAGTTTGTGAGTTTTTAGCAGCTTGATTTTGGTCTAACTGCACCCATAAATATTCTAAAGTGTCAGGGGAATTATTATAATACGTAACGGTTTCTGAACCGCTTAATCTAGAATTTTTGTCGTCAAGCTCAATGTTGATTTTATAATCCGCTTGTTGTTGGTAATAAGCCGGACCTGGAGCTCCTGAAGCCGTACGAAACATGTTAGGCGTGGCTAACAAATCATACATTTGACTAAACTTGTTCGTGTCGTACTTTCCGGTTTGTTTTGGCGCGACTGGAGCCGTTTTTTCCTGTGCAAACAATAATGCCGGGAAAAACAATAATAAAGATAATTTTTTCATAGGTGGAAATCTGGTTATTTCAATGCGTGAAAATAATAATTTTAAGCAGATACATCTACATTTATTAATATTTTAACACTCCCTTGGATGAAGACTCCGTAAAAAGTAATGTATTTTTGACTCCCGAAACATTGAAATGCATAATATTTTGTTGTTCAGAATTGCCTTCGGTTATTACGGCATTATAAATTTCCAACGTATTTATTTTTTGAATTTCTTTCATACTTAAGTAACATATAAGTACATCGCCTTCCATTTCTTTGCTTAAAAAATGTATGGGCTTCGTTTGACCATTGACCTTAATATAAAATTTTTCGCTGAAGTATTTTTTCAAAAGAGTGACATCTTCGACAGTTTCATTATCTGAACCTAAATTGATTTTCTTACTATACTTTTTTCCAACGGCGGCATTTAAATCGTCTACAAATATGCGAGTGGTTAACTGAAGCATTTTCTTATCCGGAGCGTAATTTACCTGATATAATGCCACATAAAATTTATGAACACTAAAAGATGTTAACGTTAATAATAGTAACCCAAAAAAAGTAATTAAGATTGTTTTTTTCATTCGAAGATTCTATTTGTTTTTTATCGGAAAATGGTATCGCCATTCTTCAATCTTAATTTGTATTCTGGAATCATGGCGATTTCATTTTTCAAAAGTAGTAATTCTTTTAAATTCTTCGTTCTTGGTGATTAAAAAATCAATTAGTAAAAACTCATCTTCTTCTTTCAAAAGATTTTTTGATTTTGGATCACTTTCGCAATAATCCAGAAAAAGACCAATTTCTTCCGTTTTCAACTTCAAGGTATTGGTAAAAAAATAGCGATCCAACCCTTTCGAAACCGTTTCGGAAAAATCTACTTGCGCATTCAATCCTGCTTTTTCGGCAGAATCTTTTTTAAACACTTTAGAAACCATTTTGAATATTCTAACAAAATCCATTCCGTTTTCTATGGTTCCATCTGAAGGAATGGTTCTGTTTATCGGTGAAGATTTCGCATCATCCGTAAATTGTATGTCTACAAATTTCTGAGTGTTCCCTATAACTGGCTTTATATCCGTTTTACCTTTTACAATTACTTCTTTCAAAAGCGTAGTTTGCGTTTCTAAAGCAACAACAAACAACGGTTTTGAGAAATCTTTTTCCTGAAGCACTATTTTCTTAGATTTAAAAGAAGGACTTGAAACCAGCAAAGTATCTTTGGCTTTAGCCAAAATATCAAAGAAACCTTGATTGCTGATAAAAGTTCTCGTTTTCGAATTCAGATTAAAAACATAACCGTTATCCACCAAAGTTAAGTCATTTACAAACTGACCGTGCAGTGATTTTCTGTTTTCGTTTTGCCCAAAAGAAAGTTGGCAAAAGAAAAGTAAGCTAAGAATTTTTATTGTCGTTTTCATCTCGATTTATTAAGTTTTGTATTTTATATCCCAGTCAATTCTCATTGTTTTAGTATGTCTTTGTATTCTTGTGCCAAAGCTACCATAAAAAACGAAGTTCTTTCTTCATTTTTGGATTCTAAAACTTTCAAAAAATTATCATTTTCTACTATGAAATATTTAAAACCATTTACGTAATCACTTGCAATTCCCAACTGAACTGTAAAGTATTCTTGATTGTACAATTCAGAAATCAATTTGATATAGTTTTCTTTTTTCTCCAATACAACTAATTTCTTAAGCCGTTTCGTTCTTCCATTGATCTTATTAATCAGCGGATCGAGTGGCATCGACCCACCTAAAAGATTCAATAGTTGTATAGGCTTGAGATCTCCAGCAGTTCTTAACCTTCGTTCTGCCGGACTATATTTCACCGGGTCTTTAGTTACAACACCCAATGAAAACGCGTTAATTTGATTCTTATTGACAATCACCTCTTTCAATTCTATCGTCTTAGACTCCATATAGATTGACAGCATTCCAAGTTCAAAGTCATTAAAACTGATTGTTTTCTTAAACGTTTTAAGATCTATAGCACTGAAGACCAATATATCATTGGCTTTCGCCAAAATAAAAAACGCTCCAGAACTATTTGTTTGCGTTATCTTTCCGTTTGTTAAATTTAAGATATTTATTCCATTTACACCAACAGAATCTACTCTGATTTTTCCCTGCAGCAACTTTTCATCCAGAGTTTGTCCAAAAGAAATTTGGCACAGTAAAAATAATATCCCCGATAAAATGCTATTGATTTTCAAAAATTATTATTTCGTTATAATTCTCAGCAAGTTTCACAATTAAATACATAACCAATGTCTTGTTTTTATCTCTAAGTGCGTTTGCAAAAGCAGCATCATCCACGCAATAATATTGGAATCCTTTTATGTAATCCGGTGGTATTCTTAATGTTTCCGTGTAATATTTATCTTCAAAAAGCATATCAATTCTAGCCAAAAGCTGTTCTTTTTTTTCTACAATAATTTCCTTTTTCAACATGGCTTTTCTCCCGGATATCGTATTCAATAGCCCGTCAATTCCGCCACCAGAAGTTGCTGTATATAATTTCCTTTCAGAAGGTGTGTACTTCTTTTGACCATAGGGAATAATGCCTAAACTCTCCGCAGTAATAGATGATTCATTCACTATTACTTCTTTCAAAATAATACTTTTAAGAATCATCAGGACCGTAATAACTTCCCCTAATAAATCCTGTTTGTTAATTTTCCTTCGGACACCTTCTAAATTTACGGCTGTGAAGACTAGAATATCGCCTTCTTTTACGGGGATTGTAAAAAAACCACTAGCATCTGAAACCGTTGCTTTTTCTGTTGACACATTTACAACGTTAATGCGATCCACTGCAACAGAATCTGAAGTTATTTTTCCTCGAATTTCCTTAGTAATATTGGCCTGCCCAAAGACAACTTGAACCAATAAAAGGACTATAAACTGTAGCGTATTTTTAATTTTCACTGGCAATTATTTCTTTATACTTTGTTGCTAATTCTCCTATCAAAAAAGTGGTCATTGTAACATTTTTAGATTTGAGAACAGTCACAAATCGTTCATTTTCGACACTGTAATACTCAAATCCCTTGACATATTCAGCCGGTATTTTTAATGTACTAACAAAATAATCCGTGGTAAACAGATTCTCCAATTGTCTCAAATAGGATTCTTTCTTCTCGACTTCAAGTTCTTTTTTCAGCATTTTCGTTCTTCCCGAAAACCAATTCAATAATGGATCTGCCGAAATAGATCCTCCCATCATGCTACCCGCATTAGCACTAGCATTAAGATGACTGGCAGTATATAACTTTCGTTCTGCAGGCGTGTAGATTTTTTGACCTTTAGAAACAATTCCTAATGAGACTGCATTAATCCTATTTTGAACAATCACCTCACGCAATTGATTCACAATAGGCGTCACTTTCACATAAAGAATTCCTTGAGCAAAATGATCTTGTGTCAAAAGTAATGTAGTTTCCTTGAATTGCGATGCCGAAAACAACAACGTATCTCCCACCGTTGCCTGAATCGAGAAACTACCTTCTTGATTTGTAATGGAAGCCTTCTCTGTTATTTTATTTATGACATAAATACCTTCCAAAACCGAAACATCAGCAGTCACTTTTCCGTTCAATTGCGTTCGGGAAGCTTCTTGTGACCAAACATTTGTCGCAACAAAAGCCAAAAATAAGTACACAAATCTAATCATCTCTTTGAAAGCCATTATTGACACCTCGTAAAAGTATCTTAATGCATTCCAAATTAATTACTAATGGGTTGGTAAAAAAATGTTAATTAAAAATTTGAAATAAAAAAGACTGATTTAATACCTTTAGCACAAATTATCCACAAAAATGAAAAATATACTAATCGCAAGTACCTCTACGCTTGCAAACGAGAATTATCTGGAGTATTTATTACCGGAATTGCAATTGCATTTTCAAAACTGCAATACGATTCTTTTTATTCCTTACGCCAGACCTAGCGGTATTTCGCATGAGGAATACACCACAATGGTACGCTTGGTTTTCGCCAAAATAAATAAAAAAGTAATCGGAATTCATGAGTTCGAAGATGCTGCATTAGCTGTAAAAAATGCAGAGGGAATTTTCACGGGAGGAGGAAGTACATTTATTTTAGTATCACAATTATACAAAAACAATGTTATGGAAATTCTTTCAGAAACAATAAAAAACGGAACGCCTTATTTAGGAACAAGTGCTGGAAGTAACATTTGCGGATTAACAATGCAAACATCAAACGACATGCCGATAGTTTATCCGCCAAGTTTTAAAACTCTAGGATTAATTCCTTTCAATTTGAATCCCCATTATTTAGACCCAGACACTACTTCGACACACATGGGCGAAACTCGTGAAACCAGAATAAAAGAGTTTCATGCTTATAATTCAGTTCCCGTTTTAGGGTTAAGAGAAGGAAGCTGGCTGGATGTAAAAGGTGACACAATTACTTTGAAAGGAAATTTGACCGCACGATTGTTTCGACAAAATCAAATTCCTGAAGAATTAGAACCTAGAACTGAATTGAATTTTGTAAAATAATTTTGCAAAATCTCCAAAATAAAAAAGCCGAAACAATTAAGTTTCGGCTCTGAAAAGCGAAAGACGAGGCTTCCCGTATCTCTTCGTTCACGGGATATCCCGAAGCTTCGGGACTCACACAACCTTAAAATAAAAAACCTCAAACAAAAGTTTGAGGTTTTTGGAGCGAAAGACGAGGCTCGAACTCGCGACAACCAGCTTGGAAGGCTGGAGCTCTACCAACTGAGCTACTTTCGCATTATAACAGTAAAATAAAATTTCAAAGTAAAACTTGAAACTTAGAGCGAAAGACGAGGCTCGAACTCGCGACAACCAGCTTGGAAGGCTGGAGCTCTACCAACTGAGCTACTTTCGCATTAACAACGGTGCAAATATAATTAATAAGTTTGCTTCAATGCAAGTTTTTTTCTTAAAAAGTCGCAAACATACTCCCACAGTCTCTTTTAATTTAAGAGATTCAAATCATAAAGAATTTAATATGAAAATATTATACCTTTATAGTAGTACAAAAATATTTAAAAAAAATATTGTCAGAGGAGTAATAAAAAGCACTTTTAGAAGTATTTTGAGCAAAATAAGCAATCAAAATAACTAAACTATACAGATGAAATTGACTATTGAACAAACCTTATGCCCAATAAAAGTTTGTTTAAAATAAAATTGCGTTGGTAACTGAAATGATTTGTCTCTCTTTTAAAATGAATACATAAAACAGAACTAATTGAAATAACAAAAGACCTAAAAAGCAAACGCTACTAAAAAAAGGTCTCGAAATTGAGAAAACACTTTCAATAGAAATGATTTGTAAACATGATGTAACAGCTAAGAATATAAGTGATGAATAATTTATTAATGATTATGTTACTGTCTGCCTTTATTAGTTGTAAAAAGGAAGCATTAAAAAGCGAAGTAATCTTGAAAGAAGAGATTGTAAAACCTCATGTGCAACCGGAAGGAAAACCAACCAACATTGATTCTGCTATAGTAATTTCGCTGCATAACAAAGTGCTCAAGGATTTTTACACATCTACCAATTACAGAACGGTCTGGCAATCAGAAGAAAAAAGAAAAATAATTTTAGGACAACTTCTCAAATCAGATGAAGAAGGATTAATTCCCGAAGATTACAACGTAAAAACATTATTTGATTTCGAAAAAAAAGCAACCACTCTGGATTCTGTAGATTTGGCAAAATATGATATTTTACTGACCTCCAGTTTGCAAAAATACATCTCGCACCTCACTAACGGAAGACTGAATCCCCGAAAATTATACAAAAACTGGGACTTGAAAGAAAACTATATTGACTTAAATGCAACTGTTGCCCAATTACTTAAAACCGATTCCTTAGCTTATAAAATAGAGCAGTTGAAACCCAATCATATCGTATACCAAAGATTAAAAAAAGCACTCCAGCAAATTAATGCTTTTCCAAAAGATGATTTCAAGCCGATAAAATTTACAAAAATAATAACTCCGAACGACACAAATCCTTCAATGATTACCATCAAGAAACGGTTAATTTATTGGAAAGAACTGCAACCTAAAGACAGCCTTTCTCCGTTTTATGATGAAGAAACCGCAACGGCCTTAAAAAAATTTCAAAGTCGGCACGGTTTAGCCGTCGATGCAAAAATTGGAGCAGGAACAATTACGTCCCTTAATTTTTCTAAAAATCAGCGAACACAGCAAATCATTGTAAATCTGGAACGCTGGAAATGGTATCCAAAACAAATGGGAAAGGAATACATCATCATTAATATTCCTGATTACAAGTTGACATTGGTTAAGAATAATGATACGCTGAGAACACACAGAGTTATTGTGGGAAGAGCAAAAAGAAAAACACCGGTACTGAGTTCTAAATTGACACAAGTAGTTTTTAACCCAACCTGGACGGTTCCACCAACAATCCTGAGAGAAGATGTAATCCCTGCTATTTTAAGAAGTCGAAGCTACTTGACGCAATCAAATATTAAGGTTTACGATAGTAATGGAAGAATTGTAAGTCCTTATGAATGGCAATTATCTCAAGCTAAAACGTATCGATATGTACAAAGTCCAGGTACTTTCAATTCGTTGGGCATGGTGAAAATCATTTTTCCGAACCGTTTTTCAGTTTACTTACACGATACAAATCACAGGGATTATTTTGATAAAATTGATCGTTCATTAAGTTCCGGTTGCGTCAGAGTAGACAATCCATTAGAATTAACAGAATATATCCTGAATGACGAAGTAAATTGGAATCTGGGAAAAATCACAGAAACTTTACAGAATGAGAGAACGAAATTTGTAAAAATCAAAAAAGAAATAGGCTTCCATCTACTATATTGGACCGCTTGGAGCGAGAACAACAAATTGATTTTCAGGGATGACATTTACAATCTTGACGCTAATTTGTACGATAAATTACGAAATTGATTTTGCTCCAAATTTAGAAGCTCTCGAAGGATGATAAATAAAGAAACATGATTTGTCCTTGATGGCACTGATAATCTCTTTAGATAATTCAGCAGGAACAGCAGGACAGCCTTGACTTCTTCCTAATCTGTGGTTGTTTTTAATAAATGAATTAGAAACATAATCCGCAGCATGCATTACTACACCTCTAGCTCTTGCGTTATCATTTACTCCTTTTTCTAAACCGTCTAAACGAAGTGACATTCCGTGTTTGCCATTATAAATTTCACCTGTGGAATAAAATCCAAGACTACTTTTATACGATTCGGCTGCATTTGAGAAATTAGATGCATATTCTTCACCAGTATTTCTTCCGTGGGCAACAAGAGAATGATACAATACATCTCCAGTGATTAAGTCAATTACCCAAAGTCTTTTGGTATTAGAAGATAATCTAAAGTCGATTAACGTTAAGATGTCTTTTTTGATTAATCCTTTTTCTTTCAACGAATAATATCCTTTTAAGGCAACTGCAAAACTTTCCAATTTTGGTAAAGCAAATTTGTCAGAATGTAAATTATTGTAGGCTATTTCAATTTTAGTCTCAACACTAGTTTCTAACACCTTAGCATAAACTACTGGTTTAACATTCTTTGGTTCAGAGAAACTTATTTTACTTGGAGATAATGAAGCAAGCATAAATAAAACAGTAGGAAATATCGTATAAATCATTGATTTTCTTTAAGTTATAGATTAATTCGGGGTTGCAAACGTACGCCAATAAATAGGAATCAAATCGCATTTAACAAAACTTTAGTTTTACAATAACGAAAACTACGACTAATTATTGAGTGAATAATCATAAAAAAGGCAATTTCTATGTTAATTTTTCTATTTTTGTTCATATCCAATCCCAATTTATGTCAAAATTATATTCTACAGGTCTATTTTTTTTAATATTCTTTAGCCATACTGCTTTTAGCCAAAAAAAGACACTTCAAGCAAAATCCATCACAGAAAACATAACAATCGACGGTAAGATTAATGAGCAAATCTGGGAATCTGCATCGATTGCTTCGGATTTTATCATGTTTGAACCTGACAATGGAAAACCTATAAGCAATGATAAAAAAACAGAGGTAAAAGTATTGTATGACAACAATGCGATATACATATCGGCATTACTTTTCGACAACGAACCCGATAAAATTCAACGAGAAATTACCAATAGAGATGTTTTTGGTGTTTCGGATCATTTCTCGGTTTACCTCAATGGTTTCAATGATGGCCAACAAGATTTCAGGTTTTTTGTAAGTGCGGCAGGAGTTCAAATGGATTGTTTAGCAACAGAGGATTATGAAGATTTTACGTGGGACGCCATTTGGGACAGCGAAGTGACAATTACTGAATTTGGTTGGGCTGTAGAAATGAAAATTCCTTACGCTGCTTTGCGATTTTCAAAAGCTGACAAACAAACTTGGGGACTAAACTTCATGCGCGAAATCAAGCGTGATGTACAAAAATATACTTGGAACAGGATTGACACTAAAATTGGCGCTGTTATTCCACAAGCAGGAATTCTTCAGGGAATAGAAAACATTCAAACTCCTACCCGACTTTTCCTGATTCCGTATTCATCTGCTTATTATCAACAAAGTGATATTGGTTCTGACACCACTTTAAAAGCGGGGTTGGATATAAAATACGGCATCAACGACTCCTTTACATTAGATGCGATTTTAGTACCTGATTTTGGACAAACAAAATTTGATAATGCTATTTTGAACTTATTACCTTTCGAGCAGCAATTTGCTGAAAACAGACCTTTTTTTACCGAAGGAACTGATCTTTTTAATAAAGGAGGTTTATTTTATTCCCGACGTATTGGCGGTGGTTCAACTACAGAATTACTTCTTGGCGATCAGGAAGAAATTACTAATTATCCGAGCACGGTAGATTTATTGAATGCCGTAAAAATATCCGGACGTACCGAAAAAGGCTTGGGAATTGGATTCTTGAATGCCGTTACTGAAAAAACGAGAGCTACTATTTTAAACAATGACACAGGAGAAATCAGAAAAGAAGTAATTGAACCTTTGACAAATTATAATATGTTTGTTTTAGATCAGCGTTTTAACCAAAACTCATCTGTTTCTTTTGTAAATGCGAATACAACCCGTAATGGCGATTTCAGAGATGCAAATGCTTCCGCATTATTGTTCGATTTGAACACAAAAGATAATAAATATAATTTGTATGGGGATTTCAAATACAGCGCTATCAAAGCAATTGAAGATTACGATGGATTTAAAACAGAAATTGGATTTGAAAAAACAAGCGGGAAATATAGGTACGGGTTTTCTGGAAAATATCTTTCAGAAAACTACGATGTGAATGATTTAGGAATCAATTTTTATTCTAATTACCATAATGCCTATGGACATGCAAGCTATAGAATAGTGAATCCTACCAAAATTTTTAATACTTTCAGATTAAATGAATATGTAAATTTTGAAATAGACAACACTTCCGGAAAATTACAGACTGGTGCTTTCGGGACAGAAATTAAAGCAACAACATTAAATAATGACACTTTGGAATTTGTAGCTGAACTTTCACCATTCAAAACATTCGATTTTTACGAGCCTCGTGAATATGGAAGATATGTATTTCTTCCAGAAAAAATGATTGCCATACTAAATTTTACCTCAAACGACAACAATCCTTTTACACTAATTATCCAACCTACTTTTACAAAATACAATGAGAGTGGTAGAAATAATTATGGTTTTTATTTAGGTCCAAAATACCGATTCAACGACAAATTTTCTTTATCCTTCGCAGCAGAATACACCAATATGAAAAATGATCGTGGCTGGGTTGACTTTGATGATACTGGAATTATATTTGCAGAACGCAATCGAGAAATCCTTCAAAACGATTTTACCGGAAAATATGCGCTGAACAACAAAATGACGATTAATTTAACGGCTCGCTATTATTGGTCGTATTCTAAAAATCATGAATTTTTCACCCTGCAAGATAGCGGCTATCTAATTCCAAACACAGCTTACGCACAAAACAAAGACCGGAATTTTAATTCCTGGAACTTCGATTTATCCTATTCATGGTGGTTTGCACCGGGAAGCGAAATCTCAGTTTTGTACCGTAATTATGGACTACAAAGATCTGACATTGTTGAAAAAAGAGTATCCAAAAATCTTGACAACATCTTCAAAAGCGATCTAACGAACGTGCTTTCTGTAAGCATTCGCTATTTTATTGATTACAATGCCGTGAAAAATAAATTTTAATTTTTTAATCAAACTGTAACATTCGATTGAAAATGTAGTCTATTAATCCAAACTATTGTGTGGATTGGTGATTTGTCCCTTTGAAACTATTTTGGTTTTTTTTAATTACACATCAATCAACCAATCAATCGTTTTATGAAGAATTATTTATTATTTTGTTTTCTGCTACTGTCTGCTTTTGGCTACAGCCAAAAAAAAGTCTTACAAACGAAATTCATTTCAGAAAAAATTGAAATTGACGGAAAATTAGACGAAAACACCTGGCAGACAGCTTCAATAGCGAATGATTTCATCATGTTTGATCCAGACAATGGCAAAGCAATTCCAGAAAACAAGAGAACAGAAGTAAAAGTTTTATACGATAATGACGCTGTATACATTGGAGCCATTATGTTTGATGAAAATCCAGAGAAAATTTTAAGAGAAATTACCCAAAGAGATAATTTTGGTACTTCTGACCTTTTTGGTGTTTTTATAAATGGTTTTAATGATGGACAACAAGATTTTCAATTTTTTGTAAATGCTGCTGACGGTCAGGCCGATTGTATTACCACAGATACCAATGGGGAGGATTATTCTTGGGACGCCGTTTGGGAAAGTAAAGCCGTAATTACGGATAAAGGCTGGGTAGTAGAAATGAGAATTCCATACGCTGCACTGCGTTTTTCTGCCGAAAACAAACAAACTTGGGGGCTCAATTTTTTTAGAGAAATAAGACGAGACCGACAAAAATTCACCTGGAACTTCATCGATTCAAAACTAGGAACATTTACCCAACAAACTGGAGTTTTAGAGGGAATAGAAAACATAAAACCTCCTACCCGACTTTTTCTTCTACCGTATTCTTCGTTTTATGTAAATGCTGACTCGAAACAAAAAACATACGGAACGCTCAAAGGCGGATTGGATTTAAAATATGGAATAAACGATGCTTTTACGCTGGATATGATTCTAATTCCTGATTTTGGACAAACAAAATACGATGATCAAATCCTAAATTTAGGACCATTCGAACAACAATTCAACGAGAACAGACCTTTTTTTACGGAAGGAACCGATTTGTTCAGCAAAGGGAATTTGGTTTATTCGAGACGAATTGGAGGAAACCCAATCAATTATCCTACCGCAGCTGCAAATGAAGAAATTATTGATAATCCCGCTAGTGTAAATCTTATCAATGCCTTAAAAGTTTCTGGAAGAACCAAAAATGGATTGGGAGTTGGAATCTTAAATGCTGTTACCGAAAAAACAACCGCAACTATTAGAAATAACGATACACAAGAAATGCGAAAAGAAGTCGTTGAACCATTGGCAAATTACAATGTTTTAGTTTTAGACCAGCGCTTTCGCAAAAATTCCTCCGTTGCGTTTGTAAACACGAATGTGACCAGAAATGGAAGTTTTAGGGATGGAAATGTGACCGCATTAGTTTGGGATTTGAATACCAAGAAAAACACCTACAACCTTGCTGGTGATTTCAAATACAGTTATATCAATGATGTTGAAGATAAAAAGGGGATTAATTCCCAATTAAATTTCTCTGAAACCAGTGGCAAATTCCGTTATGGCGTGGGGGCTGACATCACAACGAAAGATTTTGACAACAATGATTTAGGAATCAATTTTGAAACTAATTATTACAGTTTATATGGTAACACTAGCTATCGAATCCTAAATCCGACGAAGTATTTTAACACTTTCAATGCCAGAATTAATGCTTATTCGCAATTTCAAAAAGAAACTGGTAAAATACAATCCGGAAATATCAACTTTCAGATTAATTCTAATAACAAAAAAAATCATTACTTTGGAATAGGAATAGATGCTAATCCAGTAGAGACCTACGATTATTACGAACCGAGAACCGCTGACAGATACGTTATAAGACCTACTAAAATTGGTGGATTTATATACATTTCGACCAATTATAACAATAGTTTTGCCATTGATTTTAACCCTTCATTTGCTATTTTTGATGAGTCAGGAAGAAATTCCTATGGGTTTTCTCTGGGTCCAAGATATCGTTTTAATGATAAATTATCACTGAATTACAACTTCAATTTTTTCAGACAAAACAATAACAAAGGGTACATTGACAGTATTAATGACGACATGAGTTCGGCTACGCCAAATACTATAATTTTTGCGAATAGAAATGTAATTACCTATTCCAATACGCTTTCTGGAAAGTATTCGCTGAATAGCCAGATGACATTTAATATTTCGTTACGTCATTATTGGTCCTACGCCGAAAATAAAAATGCTTTATCATTAGAACAAAACGGCAGACTTATGGATTTTGCAGGATACGCAGACAACAAAAACTCAAGTTTTTATTCCTGGAATGCTGATTTGTCTTATACTTGGTGGTTTGCGCCAGGAAGTCAGGTTTCTGTTTTGTATCGAAACAATGCTGGTGCTTTTGAAAGAAACATCAATAAAGAGTTTAGAAACAACGTCACTAATTTACTGAATAACGATGCATTGAGTCATGTTTTCTCGATAAGTGTACGCTACTTTATAGATTACAATCAGGTTAAGAATAAATTCTAAATGCATTAATTCTAAAAAAGACAGCTATCCACAACAAAATACTCATTATTTGTTATTGTTAGCCACTGAATACATAATAGTGATTTTGACTCATTCGAACATTTTTAGAAATACTTTATCTTTGTTTAAAATACAGTACAATGAACAAAAAAGTAATTCTTATGATTTTGGACGGTTGGGGAAAATCTCCTGACCCAAAAGTATCAGCAATTGATAATGCCAATGTGCCATTTATTAACAGTTTATATAGAAATTTTCCAAGCGCTCAACTTCGAACTGACGGTTTAAATGTTGGACTTCCTGAGGGACAAATGGGAAACAGCGAAGTAGGACACATGAATCTTGGCGCCGGTAGAATTGTCTATCAGGATTTAGCCAAAATTAATCTTGCCGTTGCACATGACACTTTAGCAAAAGAGCAAGTTTTAGTTGATGCCTTTACGTATGCAAGAATAAACAATAAAAAAGTACACTTTTTAGGTCTGGTTTCAGATGGTGGTGTACACTCTCATACTTCTCATTTACGCGGCTTGATCGACGCGACACAACAACACGGATTACAAAAAGTTTTCGTTCACGCCTTCACGGATGGTCGTGATGTAGATCCAAAATCCGGTAAACATTACATTCAGGATTTACAGGATTATATTGCTAATACTACCGTAAAACTGGCTTCGGTTGTGGGACGTTATTATGCAATGGACCGAGACAGACGCTGGGAAAGAGTAAAACTCGCCTACGATTTATTGGTAAACGGAATTGGAACACATTCAACAAATGCAGTAGCTTCCATCGAAGAAAGTTATGAAGTTAATGTAACCGATGAATTTATTCATCCAACAGTTATGGTGGATGAATATGACCAACCATTGGCCACAATTGAAGAAGATGACGTGGTTATTTTCTTTAATTTCAGAACGGACAGAGGAAGAGAACTAACGGAAGTATTGACGCAAATGGATTGTCATGAACAAAACATGCACAAACTCAATTTGTATTATGTCACGCTTACTAATTATGATGAAACCTACCAAAATGTAAAAGTCGTTTACAACAAAGATAATATTACGGAAACTCTTGGTGAGGTTTTGGAGAAAGCCCACAAAAAGCAAATTCGTATTGCCGAAACGGAGAAATATCCTCACGTGACTTTCTTCTTTTCTGGTGGAAGAGAACAGCCTTTTATTGGCGAAAGCCGCATCTTAAAAAACTCTCCAAAGGTTGCTACTTATGATTTGCAACCGGAAATGAGCGCCTTTGAATTGACAGATGCTTTGGTTCCCGAATTGGAGAAAGAAGAAGTAGATTTTGTTTGTCTTAATTTTGCCAACGGTGATATGGTGGGACACACCGGAATTATGAGTGCAGCGATAAAAGCCTGTGAAGCGGTTGATAAATGCGTTGAAAGAGTAATTACCACAGCATTAGCCCATAATTATACGACCATTGTAATCGCTGATCACGGAAACTGTGAAACTATGATTAATCCTGACGGAAGTCCCAATACAGCACATACTACAAATCCAGTTCCAATTATTTTAGTGGACAAAGACCTAAGAGTGATTCATGATGGAGTTCTTGGCGATATTGCTCCTACTATATTGGAATTGATGGGAGTGGAAAAACCCGAGGTAATGACTTGTCATTCTTTACTTTAAATCAAATTCGGCATCGATATTTTAACTAAAAGCTACTCTTTTTCCGAGTAGCTTTTTTTATAAATAAAAGTTAAAATCTCATTATTGATAGTAATACTATTATATTTGCATAAAATATTATCGGTTATGAACATTATACTATCTCATTTAAAAATACAAGTCAACGAAAAAATCTACGTTAAGGATCCGGAAACGTCTCCTTTAGGTAAAAAAATTGTAGAACAAAGTATCCTTTTGATAGACGAAATTGGATTCGATAATTTTACATTTAAAAAGTTGGGAGAAAAAATTGGTTCCAATGAAAGCTCCATTTATCGTTACTTTGAAAACAAACATAAATTATTGGTGTATTTATCCTCTTGGTATTGGAGTTGGATGGAATATAAACTGGTTTTTGCTACGACAAATATTTTAGACCCAACCGAAAAACTCAACAAAGCAATCACTATCGTAACTGAAAAAGTTACTAATGACACAAGCACAGAGCACATCAATGAAGCTATTTTGAATAAAATTATCATTGCTGAATTCACAAAAACTGTACAAACAAAAGAAGTGGATCAAGAAAACAAGGAAGGTTTTTTTCTGATTTACAAAAGAGTAATTAATCGAATTGTAGGTATTGTAAAAGAAGTCAATCCAGAATATCCTTTTGCAAAATCACTAGTTTCTACTATTGTTGAAGGGAGTTTGCACCAACATTTTCTAACAGAACATCTAAAAACGATTACCGATTGTAATGAATCCGTGAGTACCACTGAATTTTATCTAAATCTTACCACGAATGTCCTTCGATAAACTAAAAAAACTACTATGACTCCATTAAAACGTTTTTACAACTTACTTGAATTAGATAAAAAAGATGTTTATCAAATATTTTTCTATGCCATTTTTGCCGGATTAATAAGTTTGTCGTTACCGCTTGGAATTCAAGCAATCACTAACTTTATACAATCCGGAAGAGTGAGTGCTTCTTGGATCGTTTTAATTATTTTAGTGGTTTTTGGTGTCGCATTAGTTGGAATTTTATCTTTAATGCAACTCCGCATCACCGAAAATTTACAGCAAAAAATATTTGTTCGATCCTCCTTTGAATTTGCAGCTCGTTTGCCAAAAATAAAAACGGATCAATTATACAATTCGTATCCACCGGAATTAGCCAATCGTTTTTTTGATACAATGACCATTCAAAAAGGAACTTCAAAACTTTTAATCGATTTTTCGGCAGCACTCTTACAAATCGTTTTCGGCTTGATTCTACTGTCTTTATACCATCCCTATTTTATAATATTTGGAGTTTTACTATTTCTTCTTCTGTATTTCATATTCCGCTTTTCATATAAATCCGGATTGGAAACGAGCTTAAAAGAGTCTAAATTCAAATATAAGGTGGCCAGCTGGTTGCAGGAAATGGCACGAAATAATTTCAGTTTCAAAAATGATCTCAACTATAATTATGGTTTGCAAAAAAACAACAATCTTGCCAGTGACTATTTGAATTATCGGGAAAAACATTTTAAAGTTATCCAAAGACAGTTCACCCAATTGATTATTTTTAAAATCATAATAACTGCTAGTTTGTTATCGATAGGAGGATTTTTAGTTTTGTCACAGCAAATGAATATCGGGCAATTTGTGGCTGCAGAAATTATTATTTTATTGGTTATTAATTCGGTCGAAAAAATAATAATCGGACTGGAAACATTCTACGATGTACTGACTTCTATTGAAAAAATTGGACAAGTAACCGACTTACAATTAGAGGAAGACACTACTTTTAAAAGCGACACTTGCTATACCAATATTTCATTAGAAACAGAAAATCTTACTTTTAAGTTCCCGGATTCCGATAAAGAAATACTGAATACTATTTCATTAAAAATTGAACAAGGAGAAAAAATAGCAGTTGAAGGTGAAAACGGTTCCGGAAAAACAACGTTAATCCGAATATTATCCGGTTTATTGCAACCTACAGCTGGTTCTTTTTACATCAATGATGATACGTTTAGAAAAATCAACCTGAAACAATACCGCTCCCAAATTGGCAGTATTATTCAAGGCGAAACACCATTTGAAGGAACCCTGTTAGAAAACATCACCTTCAATGACAACTCAGTGAGCACCGAAGATTTAAAATGGGCGATTGATGGGGTACAACTTTCATCATTCATAAAATCTTTACCAAAAGGACTGGAGACGCGCATTTTCCCAGAAGGAAAACAATTATCCTCTTCCAATGCACAAAAAATGCTGTTGGCAAGAAGCATCATTCATAAGCCGAAAATACTTTTTTATGAGGATCCAACGGATATGATGGATGAGAAAGTGGCGAATGAAATTATTGATTTCATCACTTCCGAAAAAAATAAATGGACGATTATCGTTTCTTCAAAAAATCCATATTGGAAAACCAAATGTAATCGCAGCATCACCATGCAAAATGGAGCTATTCAACTTGATTTAAAAAATAATTAGTCATGCTAAACATATCTGATAACAAAACAAAACTGCAACCGCTAGACCGTTACGAGACCGTTAGAAACCTGACTAATAGACCGCATTATAGGATTTTAAATAAAATTATAGCAGGCGTTTCAATAGTAGCTTTAGTGGCGCTTTTTCTCCCTTGGACACAAAATATTTCAGGAACTGGAAGTGTGACAACATTAAAACCAGACCAAAGACCACAATCTATTCAGAGTGTTATTTCTGGCCGACTTGAAAAATGGTATGTTCAAGAAGGTGATTTTGTCAATAAAGGCGATACAATTCTGTTTATCTCTGAAATAAAAGAGGATTATATGGATCCCAATTTAGTAGAAAACACCCGAAACCAAATGAATGCTAAGAAACAATCTTTACAATCGTATGGTTCAAAAGTAAGTACGCTTTCCGGCCAGATTCAAGCCATTGAAAGGGAAAAGGTCTTAAAACTGGAACAAGCACAAAATAAAATCAAACAATCTCTTTTGAAAATAAAGAGTGACAGTATGGATCTTGTTGCTGTAAAAACCCAGCTAAAAATAGCCAATACACAATACGATCGTTCCGTTCAGCTGAATAAAGAAGGACTGAAACCACTTACTGATATTGAAGAAAAAAGACTAAAATTACAAGAAGTAGAAGCTAAAATTATCACGCAGGAAAACAAATACTTAACCAGCAAAAACGAGTTTATCAATGCAAAAGTTGAAATAAACAGAATAAGCGCGGAATATGCAGAGAAAGTTTCGAAAGCCAATAGTGATAAATATACAGCACTCAGCAGTCAGTACGACACCGATGCTCAGGTGAACAAACTCGAAAATCAATATGCAAATTACAGCATTCGTAATGGCATGTACTACATCAAAGCATCGCAAAGTGGCTATATTAACAGGGCGTTACAATCCGGTATTGGAGAAACCATAAAAGAAGGAACGCCAATTGCAACTATAATGCCATCCGAATATGATATAGCGGTAGAAACATTTGTAAACCCAATTGATTTACCTTTATTAACCAAAGGAGAAAAAGTTCGGGTTTGGTTTGATGGCTGGCCTACGATTGTATTTTCAGGATGGCCTGATATGTCTTATGGAACTTTTGGTGGAGAAATTGTTGCTATTGAAAATTTCATCAGTGAAAATGGCAAATACCGCGTATTAATCGCTCCCGATAAAAAAGAAGCCAAATGGCCGAAACAATTAAGTATAGGAGCCGGAGCGCAAACTATTGCTTTGTTAGACAATGTTCCAGTTTGGTTTGAAGTTTGGAGAACGTTAAACGGATTTCCGCCAAATTATTACAAACCAACGACCAAAACCACAAAAGAAAAGAAATAATGAAACACGTATTTTTAGCGCTTATATTCTTTGGTTTTTCTGTAACTGCTCAAGAAATGGCATCAAAAGAACTTACCTACACCGAGTTTCTGGGGTATGTAAAAAAATACCATCCACTGGTGAAGAATGCCAACTTGGAAATCAATAAAGCGCAAGCTAATTTGATGATGGCTCGCGGTGGTTTTGACCCAAAAATTGAGGTAGATTTCAGCAAAAAACAATTCAAAGACAAGGAGTATTATTCCATTTTAAACAGTAGTTTCAAAATCCCAACTTGGTATGGAATCGAGATTAAAGCCGGCTTTGACAATAGTGAAGGCGTATATTTGAATCCACAAAACACACTGCCCAATCAAGGATTAACTTCGCTGGGCGTAACCGTTCCGCTTGGACAAGGTTTGTTTATCAATCAAAGGATGGCTGATGTTCGAAAAGCAAAAATGCAAATGCAATTGAGTCAGGCAGAACGAAAGCTGCAGGCTATTACAGTTTTATATGATGCTTCTTTGGCTTATTTTAATTGGAAGAAAAACTTCAATGAAGTGCAATTGTACAAAGAATACAACAAGAATGCACAAATAAGGTTCAAGGGAATTCAGTCGTTAATCAAACAAGGTGACAAACCTGCAATTGATAGCGTTGAAGCGGGGATTATTATAAAAAACCGCATTTTAAATCTTGAAGATTCTAAGCTCAAATTGGCTAAAGCCAAATTAGAACTTTCTAATTTTCTTTGGTTGGAAAACAATATTCCATTGGAAATATCCGATGAATTGATTCCCGAAACGCAATTAGAATTCACGATTCAGGAAAGTTTAAAAACCAATGATTTATTGAATACAGATTTCTCCATCAACAATCACCCAAAAATCAATGCATTGCAAAGCAAGATTGACATGCTAAATGTGGAAAAAAAATTAAAGGCTAATATGCTTTTGCCAAAAATTGATATGGGTTATTCTTACATATCAGAACCTAGTTACATTGATAATTATCAGTTTGAGGATTATAAAATTGGATTGGATTTTTATTTTCCTTTGTTCCTTCGAAAAGAACGCGGTAGTTTGAAACTGGCAAAGTACAAAGTACAGGAATCCGAATTTATATTGGATTTAGAAAAAGTACAATTGACCAATAAAATCAATGCCCAAAGAATGGAAATTGAATCCTTGCTAAGACAAAAAGAGTTAATAAAAGGATTGGTAGAAGATAATCGCACGATGTTAAATTCAGAGGAAAGATTATTTTCTTTTGGTGAAAGTTCATTATTTTTAATCAATACCAGAGAGAATAATTTAGTAAGCGCGCAGCTTTCAAAGATAGCTTTAGAGAACCGTTTTTACATTTCAAATTCAGAGCTTTTTAAAATAATGGCCAATCCGGATTAAATAATTTATAAAATCGTACTTTTGCAAACTGAAAAACAAGAATTATGATTATTGTAAAATCACGTGAAGAAATAGAATTAATGCGCGAAAGTGCGTTGATCGTATCAAAAACATTAGGAATGATTGCTTCTGAAATCAAAGAAGGAGTCACTACTTTATATCTGGACAAATTAGCAGAAGAATTCATTCGTGATCATGGAGCTGAACCAAGTTTTCTTGGATTATATGGCTTTCCAAATTCACTTTGTATGAGTCCGAACGCTCAAGTGGTTCACGGAATTCCAAATAACAAACCATTAGAAAGTGGCGACGTAATCTCAGTAGATTGTGGTGCTTATAAAAATGGATACCATGGCGATCATGCCTATTCTTTTGAAATTGGCGAAGTCGCTCCGGAAACCAAAAAATTATTACAGGTAACTAAAGAATCTTTGTACGTAGGAATACGAGAATTAAGATTAGGAAACCGTGTTGAAGACGTAGGAAATGCAATTCAAAAATATACAGAATCGCATGGTTATGGTGTAGTTCGTGAATTAGTAGGTCATGGCGTAGGACAAAAAATGCATGAAGATCCTGAAATGCCTAATTATGGTAAAAAAGGAAGAGGAAAACTTTTTGTAGAAGGAATGGTTGTGGCTATTGAACCCATGATTAATTTGGGAACCCGAAACATAAAACAACACAAAGACGGTTGGACAATCACGACAGCTGACGGAAAACCAAGTGCCCATTTTGAGCATGATGTTGCCATTATTGATGGAAAACCGGAGATTTTATCGACTTTTGGATACATCTACAAAGCGTTAAGAATTGTGAGTAATGAAGAAGATGAGTTTAGACAAACACCTTTGGTTCTGTAATGAAAAAACTTTTTAAACTTATACTCAATACTATTCCTCGTCCTTTATTAATTAGGCTGAGTTATGTAGCTCGTCCTATTATCGCTTTTTCATTAAGAGGAACTAATTTCACCGATCCAATCGACGGAAAAAGCTTCAAATCGATGTTGCCTTATGGATATGAAACACAACGCAACAATGTGCTTTCGCCAAGTACACTTTCCCTGGAAAGACATCGCTTATTATGGTTGTATTTGAATGAAGAAACCGATTTTTTTAAATCTGAACTAGTTTCAGATTCTTCTTTTACGAATACTAAAAGAATTAAATTAAGAGATGCTGAAACAAATTCAGCATTAAAAGTACTGCACTTTGCGCCGGAGCAAGCTTTTTATAAATTGTTTCGAAACCAAAAAAATCTCGATTACACGACAACCGATTTGTTTTCACCGTTAGCGGATGTAAAAGCTGACATTTGTAATTTGCCTTTTGAAGACAATCAATATGATGTTATTTTGTGCAATCATGTTTTAGAACATATTCCGGATGATACGAAAGCCATGCAGGAATTGTATCGGGTTTTGAAACCTGGCGGAATGGCAATTTTACAAATTCCACAAGATTTATCCAGAGCGACAACTTTTGCCGATGATTCCATTACGGATCAAAAAGAACGCGCTAAAATCTTTGGTCAATACGATCATGTCCGTATTTACGGTCGCGATTATTTTGATAAATTACGAAGTATCGGTTTTAAAGTAATTGAAGAAGATTACACTAATAAAATTGCACCCGAATTAGTAGAGAAATACTGTTTAGCCAAAGGGGAAATCATTCCCGTTTGTTTTAAATAGTTAGTGCTTTTTCAGGAAATAATATTTCATGGCATAATTCGTTATATTTACATCTAAGCAACAATTAACATTATGCCTATTTCCTTTTACCGAAAAATAATACTATTTTTTATTATTACTTCTTCCTCTGCACAAGTAGAAAAAGAAGTAGCTCCGCCGTACCACATTAAGACCATATCATTTGTTCAAAATGACCAAAATATAGTTCCAATTTTAAAATTAGGAGAAGGATTTCAATTGCAATTTGATGATCTTTTTGGTAATGAAGCCAATTATTACTACGAAATTATTCATTGCGATTACAATTGGAATCCTTCGGCAATACCTAAAAATGAATATTTAGAAGGTTTTGACAACCAAAGAATTCAGGATTACACCAATTCATTCAACACTTTACAAATCTACTCACATTACAAATTAGCGATTCCAAATCAGTTTACGCAACAATTAAAGATCAGCGGAAACTACATGATTAAAGTTTTAGATGAAAGTAAAGAAGTGTTATTTTCGAGGAAATTTATTTTATATGAAGATTTGGTTACGGTTCCCATACAAGTCAAACGAGCACGAACAGTAGACAACATTGAAATGAAACACAATTTAGATTTTACCATTAAATCAAATACAATTACTTTTCAAAATCCGTTAAAAAATATTAAAGTGCTTTTACTTCAAAACGGACAATTGAATAGCGGCATAAAAAATATAAGTCCACAATATACCATTGGGAATGATTTGATTTACAAATACGATTCGGAAACCCAGTTTTGGGCGGGAAATGAATTTTTATTTTTCGAAAATAAAGATATCAGATCTGCAAGCAACAATGTTGCACGGATTGACTCAAACACTGCCATTTACGGCTCTTTTTTATACACAAATTCAGCCAGAGCTAACTTCCCCTATTCGTTTACTCAAGATGTAAATGGTGATTTTGTTGTGAAAAATATAAATGCAGCTAACGGAGAAATAGAAGCAGATTATGCCTGGGTTTATTTTAGTCTTTCGGCACCCACTTTTAGAATAAACAAAAATATTTATGTGACGGGAATGTTTAATAATTACAATCTGACTCCTGAGTACAAAATGGATTATAACACAAAAAAGGGCATTTACGAAAAAGCAATTTTGATTAAACAGGGATTTACAAATTTCAAATACATCGTAGCTGACAACAAAGGAGTTATTGATTCAGAAAATACAATAGACGGCAATTTCTATCAAACAGAAAATGATTACACAATAGTGGTTTATTACAGAGAAAACATTGACCGATACGACAGAGTTGTGGGCAAAGGAATAGCAAATTCGATAAATATCATCAACTAAAAAACTTTTGATAAATTTGGTAAAACGACACCATTTTTTTGTAAATTTGTCAATAATAATCACATATTCATCCATTTAACATGGTTTCTCAAATAACAAGAGGCATAAAGATTTCGGTATTAACTAGTTTTGAGGGTACTTACTTCAAAAACTATAAGATTCACTTTGCCTTTAGTTACGTAATCACAATTGAAAATCACAGTAAGGATTCCGTTCAGTTGATTTCTCGTCATTGGGAAATTTTTGATTCCTTAAATGAAATCGAAATTGTTGACGGAGAAGGTGTAATTGGGAAAAAACCAGTTTTAAAACCTGGAGAATTTCACACTTATAGTTCTGGCTGTTTACTTTCTTCCCCTTATGGGGCTATGAAAGGATATTTCAACATGATTAACTTCACCTCTACAAAGAATTTCAAAGTGATTGTACCTACTTTTAGATTGTGTGCTCCGTTTGCTTTGAATTAAATTGCCACTCTTTTATTAGAATTTTAACTTCCAATCAGATTCTCTGATTGATGAATTATTGTTACCTTTACAACTCAATTTTTGATTATAATTAAAATCTATTTAATATGCCAAAAGGAATTTACAACGTCCCAAAAGCGTTTAACGAAACCGTTAAGTCCTACGCTCCAGGAAGCCCGGAAAGAGAAGAAGTTCTAGCCACTTTCAAGAAAATGTATAGTGAAACCGTTGATGTTCCTTTATACATTGGAGGAGAAGAAATCCGCACTGGAAAAACGAAAACTATAAATCCTCCTTTCGACCACAAACATACTGTGGGTCAATACCACGAGGCTGACAAAGAACATATAGAAAAAGCCATTTCAACTGCGCTTGAAGCAAAAAAGAAATGGGCAAATTTAGCTTGGGAACACAGAGCATCAATATTTTTAAAAGCTGCTGAATTGCTTGCAGGACCTTACCGTGCCAAAATAAATGCAGCCACTATGATTGCTCAGGCAAAAACAGTACACCAAGCTGAAATTGACGCAGCTTGTGAATTTATAGACTTTTTGCGTTTCAACGTGCAATTCATGTCTCAAATTTATGCCGAACAACCTACTTCATCAGAAGGTGTTTGGAACAGATTAGAACACAGACCATTGGAAGGATTTGTTTATGCCATCACTCCGTTTAACTTTACAGCAATTGCCGGTAATTTACCAGCTGCTCCAGCATTAATGGGGAATGTTGTGGTTTGGAAACCAAGTGCTACACAAATTTATTCTGCAAATGTAATTGTAGAAGTATTCAAACTAGCAGGTTTACCGGACGGTGTAATCAATGTGGTTTATGGAGACTCAGCGATGATTTCTGAAACATTATTAGGAAGTCGTGATTTCGCAGGAATTCACTTCACCGGTTCAACCCGTGTTTTCAATGACATTTGGGGAAAAATTGGACAAAACATCAGCAACTACAAAACATATCCAAGAATCGTTGGAGAAACTGGAGGTAAAGATTTTGTTGTAGCGCATTCATCCGCTATTCCGGCACAAGTTGCTACAGCACTTTCAAGAGGAGCTTTCGAATACCAAGGACAAAAATGCTCCGCTGCTTCAAGAGCATACGTGCCACAATCAATATGGCCAGAAGTAAAAAAATTACTAGTAGCCGATTTAGCTTCTATGAAAATGGGATCTCCAGGTGATACCAATAATTTTATTTCATCCGTAATTTCAGAAAGTTCATTTGACAAATTAGCCGGTTTTATTGAGCAAGCTAAAAAAGATACAGATGCCGAAATTATTGCAGGAGGAAATTACGACAAGTCTGTTGGTTATTTTATAGAGCCTACCGTTATTGTAACTACAAATCCAAAATACACTACAATGGAAACCGAATTATTCGGACCAGTATTGACAATTTACGTTTACGAAGATGCTAAATGGGAAGAAACACTTGTTCTTGTAGATTCAACTTCTGAATACGCATTGACAGGAGCTGTCTTGAGCCAAGACCGCTATGCCATTGAATATGCGATGAAAGTATTAGAAAATGCAGCAGGTAATTTCTACATCAACGACAAACCAACAGGAGCAGTAGTAGGGCAACAGCCGTTTGGTGGAGCAAGAGGATCAGGAACTAATGACAAAGCAGGTTCAGTATTGAACTTATTGCGTTGGGTTTCTCCAAGAACAATCAAAGAAACTTTTGTTACTCCAGAGAACTACAGATACCCGTTTTTAGGATAATAAATTAGTCGTAAAGTTTGAAAGTCGAAAGTCTTAAAGAACATGCAAATAGTAAAAAGCCGAATCTAAAATTTAGATTCGGCTTTTTTTATATTTTTTCTACTCAGTTCTATCTTTCGACCTTATGACTAAACCGTAAACTTCAACGGCAAATGCACTACTTTCTTAGTTTCAAAGAATTCATCTTCAAAGAAATCAGCTAAATTGTATTCAGTAGCTTTCGGGAAATCCTTCAATTCTTCAGTTAAGTCTCCTCCCTTTAAATAGAGAATTCCGTTTTTCAATTCGTGTTTGTTTTGTTTTTTAATTTTGGTTTTCACCCAAGAAACAAAATCAGGCATATTGGTCACGGCACGACTCACGATAAAGTCGAAATCTCCTTTTACATTTTCGGCACGCATTTGTTCCGCTTTAACATTTTTCAATTCCAATCCTTCGGCAACAGCCTGCACTACTTTTATTTTTTTGGCAATAATATCAATCAAATAAAAACGCGTTTCCGGAAAAAGAATCGCCAATGGAATACCAGGAAAACCTCCACCGGTTCCAACATCCAGCACATAAGTACCCGGTTCAAAATTTATAATTTTGGCAATTCCCAATGAATGCAGAATATGTTTGGTGTACAAAGCATCAATATCTTTTCTCGAAATAACATTGATTTTTTCATTCCAATCATGGTATAAAAAATCCAGTTTTTCGAACTGTTCTTTCTGAATATCAGTTAAATTAGGAAAATACTTAAGAATCTCATCCATCTATTAATTTTTTAACAAAAGTAATACTTTAGAGTTAAAATATTTATCTCAATTTTGTATATCGAAAAATTTATAATAATTACCTTTGAACTTTATTAAAAATATATGAATAATAATGCTCCAACATTTGCTAAGCAAGATAGCCTAAAGTTTTTTAGAACACTTAACTCACGGGTTAACAATTACTTCAAAGAAAACAACATCCAAAAGACCGGCAATTGGAAACTATATTTGAAAACCATAATTCTGTTTTCTGTTTTTCTTGCGCCTTATTTTTTAATTCTGACACTTGGTATGCCTTTTTGGGCGCATCTTCTGTTAACCATCGTCATGGGAATTGGAATGGCCGGAGTAGGAATGAATGTAATGCACGATGGAAACCACGGTTCGTATTCAAATAGAACTTGGGTCAACAAATTCATGGGTGGAACTATTTATGTTTTGGCAGGAAATGTATACAACTGGCAAGTGCAACACAATGTTTTGCATCATACGTATACAAACATTCCGGGTCACGATGAGGATTTAGATGCCGGACGTGTAATTCGTTTCACAAAAGATGCCAAATGGTATAACTTTCACCGTTTTCAACAATATTATTCTGTATTCTTATACGGATTATTAACATTCAACTGGGCTATTACAACTGATTTTAAACAGATGAGAAGCTACTTGAAAAGAAAATTATCTTACGGTGAAGCGAAAAGCCCAAAAATACTTTGGACAACATTAATTATCACAAAAGTAATTTATGTTTCTATCTGGATCGTATTGCCAATCGTTATTGGAATCACATGGTGGAAAGTATTAATTGGTTTCTTCGTGATGCATTACACAGCAGGTTTGATTCTGAGTGTTGTGTTCCAATTGGCACACGTTGTGGAAGAAACAACCAATCCATCTCCAAATGAATTAGGAGAAATGGACAATACTTGGGCGATACACCAATTGTTTACTACAACTAATTTTGCTCCAAAAAACAAAATCGTAAACTGGTACACTGGCGGATTAAATCACCAAATTGAGCACCATATTTTCCCAAATATCAGTCACGTACATTATGGTAAAATTGCCAGTATCGTAAAAGAAACGGCTCAAGAATGCAACTTGCCGTATTACGAATACAAAACAATGCGAAGTGCTGTTATTGCTCATTTCAAACATTTGAAAGAGCTGGGAATGAAACCGGAACTTACATAATTAAACAAAACATGTTGTAGAGATGCACTGCAGTGCATCTCTACATACATCTTTACAATAATAAATATACTAACTACAACCTATTACAATGAATCCATTATCCGATAGAATTAACAATCTAGCAACATCACAAACACTAGCAATGGCTGCTTTGGCCAGAGAATTAAAATCACAAGGAAAAGACATTATCAGTTTAAGTTTAGGCGAACCTGACTTTAATACACCTGACTTCATCAAAGAAGCAGCGAAAAAAGCGATTGATGAAAATTACAGTACTTATTCTCCAGTAGAAGGATATGCTGAATTAAAAGAAGCCATCTGCAGAAAATTTAAAAGAGACAATGATTTAGACTACAAACCGTCTCAAATTGTAGTTTCAACAGGAGCAAAACAATCGTTATACAACATTGCACAAGTAATGCTAAACGATGGTGACGAAGTAATTTTACCAGCTCCTTACTGGGTTTCGTATTTCGAAATTGTAAAATTATCCGGTGGAGTTCCTGTAGAAGTTCCAACTTCTGTAGATACGGATTTCAAAATTACACCAGAACAATTAGAAGCGGCAATCACACCTAAAACAAAAATGATGTGGTTCAGTTCTCCTTGTAATCCAAGCGGATCGGTGTACAACAGAGAAGAATTAACGGCATTAGCCAAAGTCTTGGAGAAATATCCGCATGTATACGTTGTAGCTGATGAAATCTATGAGCACATCAATTTCTCAGGAACTTTTTACAGCATCGCATCTATCCCAGGAATGTTAGAAAGAACAATTACCGTAAATGGAGTTGCTAAAGCTTTCGCCATGACAGGATGGAGAATTGGTTATATTGGCGCACCAGAATTCATCGCTAAAGCATGTACAAAAATTCAAGGTCAAGTAACCTCAGGAGCAAATTCTATCGCACAACGCGCTACCATTACTGCTGTAGATGCTGATCCATCTGTATTAAAACACATGGTTGACGCTTTCCATAGCCGTAGAGATTTAGTGGTAGGATTATTAAAAGAGATTCCAGGAGTAAAAATCAACGTTCCAGAAGGAGCATTTTACGTATTCCCGGACATTTCTTCTTTCTTTGGAAAAACATTGAAAGGAACCGAAATCAAAAATGCAATGGATTTATCAATGTACCTTTTGGCTGAAGCTAACGTAGCAACGGTAACAGGTGACGCTTTTGGAAATCCTGACTGTATCCGTTTCTCTTACGCAACCAGCGACGAGATCTTGAAAGAAGCATTAAAAAGAATCAAAGATGCTTTAGCACTATAGTCAAAACTCATAAAATAAAAAGTTAGAAAGTCAAAAATCCAACTTACAATACCATCAAAGCCTCAAGATTTTCTTGGGGTTTTGTTGTTTTTGGGCGTGACCGCAAGGGTCGGGCTTTCCGCTTCAATCTTTATATTTTTAAAGAAAAAATATAAAGGATTTCCACTGCACTCCCTCACGCAAACCCTGCCAAAATCCTAACTATTCTAATGTAGTACGGAATGTTCATTATTTGCTAAAATATTTATAATCAATCGATAAAATAACAACAATTTACAAATTTGTAATATTAATTTTATATATTAGCTCAAGAAATGAATCATTCTAAATAATGTTTTGAAAAATGTTTACAAACCAAGAAGCTGAATATTTATTAAATCTAGAAAAAGTTTTAGTAAACCCTTATCAAACTATTGATTTAAAAAACAAAAAGAATAGAATTGAATTAATTTCTAATCAAGATTCTGATTACGCCTTTTGGATTGAAATAACTACAAATCAAAAAATAATCCTTAAAACCTCAATTCATCATTTAGAGAGCAATTCACATATTGGTCTTCTTAGAATTGATTTTAAAGGAGGACATCATAATCCTGAAAATATTAAAGATACATTACCAGAATTTTTAAAACCATATGCTGATAAATGGTTTCTACCGAGCGAACCACATATGCATATTTACGTCGAAGGTTATAAACCTCTAGCTTGGGCTATTCCATTGACAGAAATTGATTTTCCAATTAAAGAAATTAATCAATCATCAGATTTGTCGGATTTAATATTTAACTTTGCTAGAAGGATAAATTTAAAATCCATAATAAATATTCAACACGCACTACTTTGAATTGGGTAAACACATCTGTCGACAATTATTATAATTGGTTAAGAGAAAAAACTTTTATCCAAAAAGACCTTAATACGGATTGGTTTTTAATAAATACACCTTTTATTGGTGCGTTTAATGATACAATTGAAATTTATGCTCAAAAAAATGGTTCTCAATTAAAATTGAGTGACAATGGAGAAACACTATCCAATTTAGAAATTCAAGGATTACAAATCCAAGGGTCAAAAAGAAGAAAATCATTATTAGATTCAATATTAATTAATTACGGTGTAAAAATTGATAATGACGAATTGGTAATTGAGACTAATATTGATAAATTTTCACAATCAAAACATAATTTTCTTTCAGCAATAATTGAGATAAACGACTTATACGTTTTATCAAATCATAATGTTGCATCAATATTTAAAGAAGATGTTCGAAATTATTTAGATTCCCAAGATATTATATTTACACCTGATTTTATTTCGAAAGGTTCAACTGGGTTAGAATTTAATTTTGATTTTCAAATTGCACAAAGAGATAAAGAAATAGTTATTAAATCTTTCAACACTATTAACAAATCCAACTTGCCTACATTTTTATTTTCATGGGATGATATTAAACCTGTTCGAGAAAAAATTACAAAAAAAAATGTAACTGCTATTGCTATAATCAATGATATTGACAAAGAAGTTAAAACAGAATTTTTAGAAGCTCTTAAATCTAAAAATGCTAGCTACATACTTTGGTCCGAAAAAGATTCTGTTGAAAATAAAAAATTACTTGTTGCATAATAAGGTTTCGCATTCTAAATCCCTACAGGCAAGAAATCCTTCTCATGCCTTCAAACAACGGCAATCAAACAAGTATTAAAACTATATTCAAACTATATTCATAATATTAATCAAACCCAAACCCTCATGCTCACCGCCATCAACCCAAAGTTACCCATGCGTAACAAAGCAATTACACGGAATTTCTATATCAACCAATTGGGTTTTCAGGAATGGGGTAGCGCGGATTTTGATGGGTATTTGATGGTACAAAAAGACAGCATTGAAATTCATTTTTTTGAGTTTGCTACCCTTGATTCTGTTGAGAATTACTCAGGAGTTTACATTCGGGTGCAGGATATCGAAACCGTATATAAAAACTTCTTGAACAACGGCGTTGCCATACATCCCAATGGTCCTCTGGAAATTAAACCTTGGGGACAAAAAGAATTTTCGATATTGGACCCAGATTACAATCTGCTGACTTTCGGGCAAAGTTTGTAGTGAATGGGCAGTCATAAAAAAGCAATTTAGTATTTTTACATTCTAATTAAGACTTCAAAAAAATGAAAATACTATTGCTAGGCTCAGGCGAATTAGGAAAAGAATTTACAATCGCTGCACAACGCATCGGGCAAATCGTAATCGCTGTGGACAGTTACGAAAATGCTCCAGCAATGCAAGTTGCCCATGATTTTGAAGTCGTCAACATGCTAGACGGAGATGCGTTAGACAAAATCGTTGCCAAACACCAACCAGATTTCATCGTTCCTGAAATAGAAGCCATTAGAACCGAGCGTTTTTATGATTACGAGAAACAAGGAATCACCGTAGTTCCTTCTGCGAAAGCGGCAAACTTCACGATGAATAGGAAAGCAATTCGGGATTTAGCATCCAAAGAATTAGGTTTAAAAACCGCCAAGTATCGCTACGCCACCACTGCCGAGGAATTGCAAAAAGGAGTTGAAGCCGTTGGAATGCCCTGCGTGGTAAAACCCTTGATGTCTTCGTCCGGAAAAGGACAATCCACCATTAAAACCGAAGCGGATATCGAAAAAGCATGGAATTATGCCGTAGAAGGTTCCCGTGGCGATGTGGTAGAAGTAATTGTAGAAGCATTTGTCAAATTCAATTCGGAGATTACTTTATTAACCGTTGTCCAAAATAATAATCCAACACTTTTTTGTGCCCCAATTGGTCACCGCCAAGAACGTGGCGATTATCAGGAAAGCTGGCAACCGGCAAGGATTTCCGACAAGGATTTATACGAAGCGCAAGACATGGCCGAAAAAGTAACCGAAGCTTTGGGCGGCGCAGGACTTTTTGGAGTGGAATTTTTCTTGACTGATGATGGTGTTTATTTCTCGGAATTATCGCCTCGACCTCATGATACCGGAATGGTGACATTAGCTGGAACGCAAAACTTCAACGAATTCGAATTGCATTTACGGGCAATTTTAAGTCTGCCTATTTTCGAAATTACATTAGAAAAAGCGGGAGCAAGTGCCGTAATTTTAGCTTCGGAAAACTCAGAAAATCCAACTTACTCCGGAATAGAAAATATTGCTTCCTTACCAAAAACGGATTTCAGAATCTTTGGCAAACCAACTTCAAGACCGTATAGAAGAATGGCTGTAGCTTTAGTCAATGATACTTTAGAAACTCCAATTGAAGAAGTGGTAGAAAAAGCGAAGGAAGCAGCCAGTTTGGTTACCGTGCATTCGTAATTTACTATCGATAGTATTGTCAAGTCGAGCGCAGTCGAGACTAAGCGTTGAGTCTCGACTGCGCTCGACTTGACACACGTATTAAGGAAACGACATCGATCCCCATTACTTTTTAGAAATACGAAAATCTGTTGGAGTCATTCCAGCATATTTCTTAAACAATCGGGTGAAATACGAATAATCATCAAAGCCTAATTCCGTTGCAACTTCATTGACGGTAAACTTTTTATCCATCAGCATGCGTTTCGCTTCAAGGATAATTCTAGCTGTAATTACTTCGGTTGTGGTTTTTTGCAACATTTCATTGCAAATCCTGTTCAAGTGTTTCAAAGTAATATTGAGCTGTGAAGCATAGAAAAAAGGTGACTTTTCTGTTTTAAAGTTTTGCTCCAAAAGCACTTCAAAATTTTTAATCTTGACATTATACGAATGTGCTTCGTGCAAATGTGTTTCACTATATTTTCTGGCAATTTCAATGTGAATAATATCCAACAAATTCATTATTTTATCTTGCTTCAAAAGCTGATTCGATTGTGTTTCTATAATCAGACTTTCAAAATAAGGCAGAATCGCTTTCAATTCAGATACTTCAAAAACCATTTCGGGCTTATTGTCCACCGAAGAATAAAATGGATAGTCGGCGATTGTTTTTTGTCCAAAATAAAGATTATACATTTCCTGCGAATAGAAAATTACAAATCCTTCCACGTCATCGGATAAATTCCAATGGTGCATTTGACCTGGTTGCAGAAAAAACATACTTCCTGGCTGAATCGCAAACACATCAAAATCGATTTCATGTGTCCCCGAACCTTTGGTAAAAAAGACCAAAACATACGAATTATGCCTATGCGGTTCCTCAACAAAACTATGGTCGATTAGGTGATTTTTAAAGGTATTAATATACAAATCACTATTCACTGAATTACAGTTAAACCGCTGAATGTTATAAATAGGATATTTTTTCATTTTACTCTAAATGTCTTTATTGTGCTATAATTAGCGAATATAGAAAACATCCATGACATGGATAAGAAATACCTTTGATAAAAATAATTACGATGTCAAATTCTATTGTACACATCTTGAATAATGATTGCCCTCATTGTCTTAAAGGCAAAGTTTTCAATGAAAAAAGTATCTTTTTCAATTTCGGATTTCCTAAAATGAACCAATATTGTTCTCATTGCAATTATAAATTCGAAAAAGAACCTGGTTACTTTTTTGGAGCCATGTATGTAAATTATGGTTTAACAGTTGCGCAAGGAATTGCAACCTATGTTATTGCCCAATTCTTCTTTACCGAAACTTTCGATTTACGAATCATTCCAATCATTGCCGTGGTGATTATCGCAATGGCTTCCATCAATATTCGTCTTTCGAGATTATTGTGGATTTACATGTTTAAAAATTATTCGATGTAAAAAAACCTGTATCTTAGCTAAAGTAAAATTTAATCATTTATGAAAAAGATACTGTACTTAGCTATTTTGTTCTCTGCAACACTTGCTAGCGCTCAGGATAAAAAAGAAGAACCAAAACCTCAAATTGTTGAAGCTTCGTGCGGACAATGTCAGTTTGGGATGGAAGGACATGGTTGTGAATTAGCCGTTCGCATTGACGGAAAGTCTTATTTTGTTGACGGAAGTTCCATCGACTCCCATGGAGATGCACATGCCAGTGATGGTTTTTGTGCTGCTATAAGAAAAGCGGAAGTGGTTGGTAAAGTGGTTGACAATAAATTCAAAGTCACCTCATTCAAATTACTGCCAAAAAAATAAAAAAAGGGCTTAAAGAAAAATCTTTAAGCCCTTTGTCATTAATTCGATTTCATACTCAATTTGAGATTACTATTCTCAAAACTCGAGATATCAATTACTTCTTCTAAGTCCACATCAAAAGAAATTGTGACACTATCACCCACCATTGTAACAGGTAATTGATTGGATATTTGGGATGAACCCACAAAAATATTAGGATAATCTTTGACTTTAAAATAATAGAAACTATTCCCGTTTTTTACATCATTTTGAATTCGGGTCACCACTGATTGCAACGATTTTTTATTAGAAACACTATTCGGGTTTATTTTATTATCCGCCATATTATAAACGTTTTTAAACGAAGTCAACGTTTCTCGCATGGTATTGCCCACGCCCACAATCGTGTAATCTGAAATGGCAACCATCGCAAACATTTTAACCAATCCGCCATCATCTTTCAGCGTCATCACATAGGTCGGAATGTTATTAATATTATACGGAATAGGCAATGAAGCCTTATACCCTTTTTCCTGAACTTTCCCTTGTGCAGAGCTTTGAGCAGCAAATTCTGTTGCGCCTCCTTGTTTATAAAAAGTAGTTTCTTTAGTTCTGGTATCTACTAGTACAAAACCTACCGCAGATTCTTCTTTCCCCACCGAAGTCAATCCGGTGTACCAATACGATTTATTATCTTTCCCGTAAACCAATGTCAATCCTTCTGTAGTTTGAAGTTTATCCTGATTAGAAAAATTCCAATACCCGTGAACATATTCACCCCAATCGTTCAATTGATCTTCTATGAAATCCAAAGGCTGAATTCGATCCACCCATTTTGGAGTTTTAGCAATTGAATATTCATTTATAATTCCAGATTGCGCATCAACAACAATAACTCCTGTCGCTTCTTTTCCTGAGAAACCAATTTTTTTTCCATATTTCGTAACAATCCAAAACGGATTTCCAGCATCATCAATCTCAAAACTAAAATCAGCCAGACCAACCGTAGCATTTCCGTTAAAATATACGTGTCGGTGAATATCGCTTTGAAAATAGGCGCCTTGTTGGTATTTAATTTTAATGTCCTTCCCTCCTATATTCTGAACTAATTTTACATCGCGTTCATTGGTTGCAGAAACCATAACATATCCCGCAGTTCCTTCTTGGTTGTTAAACCATTTTAAAAAACCCGAATGCAATAAAGGTGCAACCCAATATAAATTGTTATTTACTTTTTGGATACAAAAATCACCTAATTCTACCTGACTTCCCAAGGCTGGCTGTGAACCTAAAATTTTCTCTCCTAAAAGATGCGCTAGTTCCTCATCGACCACACGGATTTTATCAATTGAAATTGGAGCAATATGATTGGTGATTTTTTGACCATTTTTAACCTCGCCTATTAATTTTTGATACGAATCGCTTCGGAACATTTTTAAGCTTGTTACAAAAGGAAGGGCAATACAATACACTAAAAGTATTCCTGCCAAAGCATACAAAATCTTGTTAGGCTTAGAAACAATCTTGACTTGCTTGGTTTGCTGTGAGACTGTGAGCCCAAGAGAAAATAATGTCCCAAGAATAACTAACAATAATAAAATTATAGCAAAACCCGTAAATCCATAACTAATAACCGGTAGGTTGATATAAAAAAGTAAAAACCCAAAAAGGAGTAAGAAAACAATGGAGAATATTTTTTTCATAAAGCTGTTCATTTTTATACTCAATTAGTAACCAAGAAACAAAAAACGTTACAAAACAAAACCGTAATAAATTAATAATGAAGCCTAAAAACAATTCTACGATTTAGATATAAAAACACTAAATGAAACTTTCAACAAATTATAAGGTTTTGTTAATATTAGTTTAGCACGGGTATTTTGGAAAAAAAATAAAAGTTTAAACATTAGATTTGTAGAAATAGTAATGTTAATGAAGTTATTAATCGTTGAAGATGAGCCTAATCTTTCATCAATCATCCGCAAAGGGTTTTCAGAAAAAAATCATGAAGTAAGTGTTGCACTTGATGGTACCACTGCGTTAGATTTACTCTCTAATCATAATTTTGATGTGGTAATTCTAGACGTAATGCTACCTGACATCAATGGTATTGAAATTTGCAGACGCTTGAGAGCTGCTAAAAACTTTGTTCCCATTTTGTTATTAACCGCTTTAGGAAGTACCGAAAACATAATAAACGGATTAAATTCCGGAGCTGATGATTATTTATTAAAACCCTTTAAATTCCTGGAACTTGATGCAAGAGTTAACGCACTTTCCAGAAGAGCTGGTCAAGTACAAAAACCGAATGAGATCATCACTATAGCAGATCTTCAAATTAATTCGAAAACAAAATCGGTAACCAGAAATGGAGATACCATTGTATTAACAGCCAAAGAATTTAAACTTTTATATTATCTGGCCATAAACTCTGGGAATATTTTATCCCGTGAACAACTTCTAGACAATGTTTGGGATATTAATTTCGACATGAATACCAATGTAATTGATGTCTACATTAACTATTTGAGAAAAAAAATTGACAAACCATACGACACTAAACTAATTCATACCATGAAAGGTTTAGGCTATGTACTGAAACTATAAAAAATGCAGATTAAGAAAAAAATTACCTTTACCTATATTGCGCTTTCAACCCTCAGCACACTTTTATTGAGTTTGGTGGTTTTCTTTTTGTTCAAACAAAATAACCAATATCATTTTTTGAAAAGGCTACAGGATCGGGCCAAAATAGTAGCATCGATTCATTATCAAAATGATCCTGTAAAAACCCGTTATTTTAAAGAATTCAAAGCCAACGGACTGGAAGAACTGATTGATGAACAAGACTTTGTTCTTAAAGTCAACGGAAAAAATACATTTGAATACAACACCAATCTTAATTTACCGGCTGATTTCTATACAAAAGTGATGGCCGTTGGTTCTAATTGGCTGGAGGATGACAACCGTTATTTTTATGCTCAGACTTTTACTGAATCCAATCAAAAATATATTGTAATCATTACTGCAATAGACCGCAGGGGAAATGTGAGTAGTACTTATATCATCCAAATTCTCTTTTTTGGAGGATTGGCTTTTATACTATTGGCTTATTTTCTTGGTAGATTTCTAGCGAGAAGAGTGATAAATCCAGTGGCTAGAATTACGGACCAGGTAAAAATAATAAGCGCATCAAACTTACACAACAGACTACCCGAGACCAACAGCACTGATGAAATTGGCGATTTGACAAAGACCTTTAACAACATGCTGGACCGACTGGAAACCTCATTTGAAATCCAGGCAAATTTCATCAACAACGCCTCTCATGAGCTAAAAACACCCGTAACAACCATAATTGCCGAAGCAGAAATCATGCTTTTGAAAGAAAGAAATGTTGCGGATTACATCTCCTCTTTAGAAAACATTCACAGCCAGGCATCTCGTCTGGGTGATCTTACTGAAAGTCTTTTGAAACTAACTCAAACCGGTTATGACGGAAAAAAACAATTATTAGACATTGTCCGGATTGATGAACTCCTAATGGAAGTAAAATCAGATATTGATAAAATTTATCCCAATAACAGAGTCACGATAAAGTTCATGAAATTTCCAAGTGACCCGGCTTTATTGGAAATTCCTTGTAACAAATCCTTATTAGAACTTTCGTTGAATAATATCATTGCCAATGGTGTAAAATATTCGGATAACCAAACCGTCTTTGTTACTTTATCCGTCAACAATTCAATCATCAAAATTTCTATTACTGACATTGGAATTGGTATTCCTGCAGAAGACATTCCGCATCTTTACGAACCTTTCTTTCGAGGCAAGAAAGCATCAAAATACAATGGATATGGATTAGGGCTTCCTCTTGCCATGAAAATAATCAGGATGCACAATGGAGAACTTCAAATACAATCTGAACCCGACAAAGGCACTATTGTAAATATTACTTTTAATACCCCCAACATTAGAAATTCTAATGTGAATTCTTAGAATATTCTAATTTTAATTTAAGGTTGCTATAAACTGGGTACTGTTATTTTGTATGTATAAATAAAATTTAATACATATGAAAAATATCCTAATACCTACGACATTACAAAGCGACACATTCAATGCGGTAAAAACTGCTATAAAATCATCAAATGGCACTCCGTCTCAGCTCATATTGATGCTGCTTGCAGATATTCCTGATACTTTTTCTTCTGCCAGTTTACTAAGAAACATTAATCAAGGTTTAAGCGCTACGCAAGAAAATGTTTTGGAGATGTGTCGAAAAATCACTTTAGAATCTGAAAATTGCAGCTTAAAAATTCACCATCAATATGGTATTTCTTCTCCCGTTTTTAAAAATCTAATGGAGCATTTTGCAATCGGACTAACAATTATTACTCCTTCTTTTAAATCTTCAAAAAAGAAAATCAACACGTATTGTGTTCAAATTATTTCTAACAGTAAATGTCCAATTCTACATACAAACACAAACTTCGACCAAGACATATTCAGGCAAGCATTGTATATTAAAAATTCAGATTCAAGCCTTCATGCAGAAGATTTACAAGCTTATGTTAATACACTTTTTTCTTTGAAAATTGTAAGTGAAAGCAAAACGAACGAAAGTGAACCTTTTTTGAGCGATACGATTTCTAAAAACAACATCAACATCTTAATTGAAACCAGAAAACCAAAGAAATTAAAACTGTTAAAGAAAGAAAAAGCAGCACTCAACGAGTTGTTAGGCTTACCAGTTCTTTCGTTATACGAAGAGATTTCCTAAGAAAACCAACTGATTGTTTCAAATTTTAATCCAAAGTATATGTTACTAAATAAAAAAATTCCCATGAAATATGTACTGGGTAAAATAAGAACCGAATTGACATTAGTCATTCTGTTTTGTATTTCCTTTCAAATATTTCATTACTTCTTCGAGACTATATCAATCAATATTCCTATTGCGATTCCTACAATAATTGGAACCATTATTTCATTATTACTGGCATTCAAATCGAACCAAGCTTACGACCGCTGGTGGGAAGCAAGAATAATTTGGGGTTCTATTGTCAACGATTCCAGAACACTATTACGCCAAATTATTGTTTTTTATAATGACCCCGATTTTTCAGTTCAGGCAAACGATTTTAAAGAACAATTTGCAAAGAGACAAGCTGCATGGTGCTACAGTCTTGGACAATCACTCCGAGAAAAAGATCCTTTAAAACCAATAAAAGATTTACTGGATGAAGATGAATTTCGGTTTGTAAAAAAACACAAACATGTTCCCAACGCTATTTTATTGTTACATGCCAAAGATTTAAAAAAAGCGCTCAATACGAATAAAATTAACGTTTACCAACAGGTAGAAATCGACAATACATTATCCCGATTGTGTGATTCGATGGGTAAATGTGAGCGTATAAAAAATACCATTTTCCCAACAACTTACAGCATGTATATTAGATTTGCTCTGTGTTTGTTTATAATTCTATTGCCTTTTGGCTTGATAAATAATATTGGTTGGCTTCAAATTCCATTGGTGACAACCATTGCCGTTGCTTTTTTCCTGATCGAAAAAATGGCCATTCATTTGCAGGATCCATTTGAAAACAGACCTACAGATACTCCTGTAAGTGCTATTTCGAATACAATTGAAAAAAACCTTATGCAAATGGTTAACGAATATCGAGATGAATTTGATGAAAAAGTGCCTGTTTATGAATCAAAAGCACATCATATACAACCTTTAAACAATGCTTATTTCGTTCTTTAGTTTTTGATTTTGGTGAAAATCCACTCATTAATTTGAGTGGATTTTTTTTGGATTGAATGTAGTATTTTATAAATGAATCATCCTTTCAATAGCAAAAGGAAGCCAAACAGATAGTTTCAAATACCGCAAAAAATAGTATTTTTGCAGTCCGATTGAAATTCATTTTTCAATCTTTACATTTTTCACTCTTTAAAATAAACACATGAAAGCATACGTATTTCCAGGTCAAGGCGCACAATTCACAGGAATGGGTAAAGACTTATATGAAAATTCTGTTCTTGCAAAAGAATTATTCGAAAAATCCAATGAAATTTTAGGTTTCCGCATTACAGACATCATGTTTGAAGGAACAGCCGAGGAATTGAAAGAAACCAAAGTGACGCAACCAGCCGTTTTCTTGCATTCGGTGATTTTGGCAAAAACATTAGGTGAGGATTTCAAACCAGAAATGGTAGCGGGACATTCATTGGGTGAATTTTCAGCTTTAGTAGCTAATGGTGCTTTGTCTTTTGAAGATGGATTAAAATTAGTTTCACAAAGAGCTTTGGCAATGCAAAAAGCTTGCGAAATAAAACCATCTACAATGGCAGCCGTTTTAGGATTGGCTGACAATATTGTGGAGGAAGTTTGTGCTTCGATTGACGGAATTGTAGTGGCTGCAAATTATAACTGCCCGGGACAATTAGTAATTTCAGGGGAAACATCAGCAGTAGAAAAAGCGTGTGAAGCGATGAAAGCCGCTGGTGCAAAACGTGCATTATTATTACCTGTTGGTGGTGCTTTTCACTCACCAATGATGGAGCCGGCTCGTGAAGAACTGGCGGCAGCTATTGAAGCAACTACTTTCTCTACTCCTATTTGTCCGGTGTACCAAAATGTAACAGCAAGTGCAGTTTCAGATCCAAGCGAAATCAAGAAAAATTTAATTATCCAATTGACAGCACCTGTAAAATGGACGCAATCGGTTCAACAAATGATTGCTGACGGTGCTACTTTATTTACTGAAGTTGGTCCGGGAAAAGTTTTAGCCGGATTGATTGGAAAAATTGATAAAGAAGCAGCGACAGCAAATGCTTAATTAACGCTATTTTACAATTTACAAAATCAATAAATATACAGTCCTCATAAACTTTCATTTATGAGGATTTTTTTTATCTTTATACTAACAAGTACAAGTCGATAATAATTATTTAAAATAAACAAAATGAAAAAAACACTTTTAGGATTAGTATGTATTGCAGCTTTGATGACTTCTTGCAAAAAAGAAACAAAAGATGAAGTAAAAGAGGCTACTGAAGCAGTTGGTAATGAAATGGAAGAAGCTATAGATACAGCAGCTGTAAAAGTTGATGCTGCAGCTGATTCAACAAAGGTTAAAGCTGGAGAAGTTCTTGAGAAAGGAGCTCAGAAAATGGATGAAGCTGCTGAAAAATTGAAAGAAGCAGAAAAAAAATAATTCATAAAAAAGGGCTATCGTTTGACAGCCCTTTTTTTATTTTCTAATCTTCTGTTCCCATTTCCAGGCACTGGCCATCGCTTCTTCAAGCGTTGATTGTGCTTTCCATCCTAAAACATCGTTAGCTTTATCGGTATTGGCGTAAGCCGAAGTGATATCACCTTCTCTTCTTCCTACAATTTTGTAAGGCAATTTTTTACCGCTCACTTTTTCGAAAGTATGTATCACTTCTAAAACAGAGCTTCCTGTTCCGGTTCCCAGATTAAAAATTTCTACTTTGGAAGTGTTTTTTTTATTCAATAAGCGTTGCAAAGCGATTACATGGGCTTTCGCCAAATCGACTACGTGAATATAATCGCGTATTGCTGTACCATCTGGAGTAGGGTAATCATCTCCATAAACCGAAAGCTCTTTTCGCAATCCAAAACCAGTTTGCGTAATAAACGGCACTAAATTTTGAGGAACTCCAATAGGCAATTCTCCTATTTCAGTGGATGGATGCGCCCCTATTGGATTAAAATAACGCAACAAAATAGCATTAATATTGGTTACCTTGACAGTATCAGTAATGATTTCCTCCCCTATTTGTTTAGTGTTCCCATAAGGTGACATCGCCGTTTGAATCGAAGCATTTTCTGTAATTGGCATGGTTTCAGCCTGACCATAAACCGTACAAGACGAACTGAAAATAAAATTCGCTTCCGGTTTTTGCTGCAATTCCTGCAAAATATAAACTAACGCATTAATATTATTTTCATAATACAACAACGGATTTTCTACGCTTTCACCCACTGCTTTCGAAGCAGCAAAATGAATAACACCTGAAATATCGTGATGTCTTTTGAAAAAATCCTGAACTTTATCCTTTTCGCGCAAATCTAACTTTTCGAAAGCCGGAACTTTTCCCGTAATATTCTGAATTCCGTCTAAGACATCTAATGTAGTGTTTGATAAATTATCTACAACAATAACTTCATATCCTTCATTTTGCAATTCAACTACGGTATGAGATCCTATAAAACCCAAACCTCCTGTAACTAGTATTTTCATAGTTCCCTTTTTTAGATTCAGACGCAAAATAGCATCTTATTAATATTCTTTATAAAAAAAGACGCGATGAATCGCGTCTTTCCATTATTTCAAAAATTCTAAAACGCTATCTGTGATAAATTTAATTTGTTCGTCATCTAATTCGGTATGCATCGGCAATGAAAGTACTTCCGTCACTAATTGATTGGTTACCGGAAAATCTTCTTCTTTGTAACGGGAATCAGCGTATGCTTTTTGCGAATGCAACGGAATTGGGTAATATATGGCACAGGGAATTCCTTTGTCCAGTAAGTGTTGCATTAAACCGTTTCTGTCAGCATCAATGATTCGCAATGTATATTGATGAAAAACATGGCAATCACAAATATCACAAATACTTGGTGCTATTATATTTTTATGCCCTTCAAAAGCAGTTGAATATTTTCTGGCTGCATCTTGTCTGGCTTTACTATACTCATCTAATAAAGGTAATTTAGCGTTCAAAACGGCTGCCTGAACACTATCTAAACGAGAATTTACACCTACAACATCATGGTGGTATCGCTCGTACATTCCGTGATTTACAATTCCGCGAAGTTTGTGCGCCAAAGCATCATCATTCGTAAAAATTGCTCCTCCATCTCCATAACAGCCAAGATTTTTGGAAGGAAAAAATGAAGTTGCCCCTACGTGACCAATAGTTCCCGCTTTCTTTTTAGTCCCATCCGAAAATTTACAGTTGGCACCAATCGCTTGCGCATTATCTTCAATTACATATAAGTTATATTCTTTGGCGATAGCCATAATAGCTTCCATATTGGCGGCACGGCCAAACAAATGTACTGGAACAATTGCTTTTGTTTTTGGCGTAATCGCTTTTTTGATTCCTTCAATAGAAATATTCATGTTGAACAAATCCACATCTACTAAAACGGGTGTCAATTGTAATAAAGCAATCACTTCCACCGTTGCAGCAAAAGTAAAATCGGCTGTGATTACTTCATCTCCGGGTTTCAAATCCAGTCCCATCATCGCAATTTGCAACGCATCGGTTCCATTTGCACAAGGAATTACGTGTTTTACGTCAAGATATTCTTCTAATGATTTTTGAAATTGATGAACTTGCGGTCCATTAATATAGGTATTAGTGTCTAAAACTTCCTGAATAGAAATGTTAACCGTATCTTTTATTTTTTCATATTGACTTTTTAAGTCAACCATTTGGATTTTTTTCATTGCAATTTTTGTTTAATGTTCGAAAGATTACCGTTTTTTAATACAGTAAATACTTTCTTAAAACGAAGAACAAAAATAGTTATTTATGAATTGAAACCAATACAACCGACAGGAAAAAAGATAATATTCCAATGAAATAAAAAGAGAGTTCCCTATACCAAAATTTAAATAATGTTGCAGAAGAAATTAAAATAAAGAAAACGTATTTTAGCCCAAAAATTTAAATGATGCTTTCATTATATAACTTAATCGTTCATTTTGCTGGTTTTTTATTAAAAATCATGGCGCTTTTCAGTCCAAAAATGAAACTTTTTGTGGATGGCAGGAAAGTAGTTTTTCCTGTTTTAGAACAAAAAATAAAAGCTATTGACAAAACCATTTGGTTTCATGCCGCTTCCTTGGGCGAATACGAACAAGGTTTACCTGTGATTGAAAAGATAAAAGAGCAATTTCCTTTGCACAAAATCGTGGTTACTTTTTTCTCTCCTTCGGGTTATGAAGTTCGTAAAAACAATACTGTTGCTGATGTAACGGTTTATTTGCCTTTAGATACTAAGAAAAATGCACAACAATTTCTACAACTTGTTCATCCGGATTTAGTGTTTTTTATCAAATATGAATATTGGCCCAATTATTTATTTGAACTCAAAAAATCAAATACTAAAACCTATTTAATTTCTGGGATTCTTAGACCAAATCAACTCTTTTTCAAATGGTACGGCGGTTTTTATAGAGACGCGCTAGATGCGTTCACTTACTTTTTTGTTCAAAATGAGACTTCTAAAAAACTACTGCAGCAGTTAGGCAAAACAAATGTTGCAGTTTCTGGTGACACCCGTTTCGACCGAGTGGCCACAATTTTAAAAAAAGACAATTCACTGAATTTTATTTCTGATTTTAAAGACAACACACTCACTATTGTCGTGGGAAGTTCGTGGCCAAAAGATGAAGATTTAGTAGTGAATTTTATTAATTCGAATACTTTCGATGTCAAGTTTATTATTGCGCCACATAATATTAAGGAAGACCAAATTCAACAGTTAAAAAATAGCATTACCAAAAAAACTGTTTTATTTTCTGAAAAAGAAGGAAAGCAATTGGCTGATTTCGATGTTTTCATTATTGACACCATTGGAATTTTGACAAAGATCTACAGTTATGCAGATATTGCTTATGTGGGTGGCGGTTTCGGGAATCCTGGAGTTCACAATGTATTAGAACCGGCAACTTTTGGCGTTCCAATCGTTATTGGCCCCAACTATTCGCATTTTGCAGAAGCAATTGCACTCGTCAACATGGATGCCTGTGTTTCTGTTAACAATCAAAAAGAATTGAACGAAGCTCTAGAAAACCTGATACACAATGACGACATCCGAAATGAAAAAGGACACATGTGTAGCACTTTTGTACAAATGAACAAAGGTGCTACTGCCATCATTTTAAAAAATATTCTGAATGATTGAATTTAAACCTCTTACCGCTCCTGATATCGAAACCATCGTCTCCATGATGCAGGAATTTTATGCCATCGATAGTTATCCCATTTCCGTTGATGTTTCTAAAGCTTTATTTCAAGAATTTATTTCCAATGAAAATCTAGGAAAAGCTTGGCTCATTTTTTCTGACAATGAAATTGTAGGCTATATTATTTTGACCATTATTTTTAGTTTTGAATACCAAGGAAAAATTGCTTTTTTAGACGAATTATATATCACTGAAAAAGCTCGGGGAAAAGGAATTGGTAACGAAGTCATTACATTTATTAAAACCGAAAGTCATAAGCTATCTTTAAAACTGATTTATCTGGAAGTAGAACCGCACAATAAAAAAGCACAAAAATTGTATCTTGCCAACGGTTTTGAATCGCACAAAAGGCAATTGATGCAGTACAAAATCAAATAAAATTACACTCTAAATTTAATACCATGAAATTTTTAAAATTATTCTTATTACTATTTGTCATTCAGACGCAAGCCCAGCAAGGCGGCATGTGGATTCCTTCGCTACTGAAAGGAATGAATGAAACCGAAATGAAAAATCTGGGCATGAAAATGTCTGTAAAAGACATTTATGATGTGAATCAGTCGAGCATGAAAGATGCGGTTCCACATTTTAACGGAGGTTGTACCTCAGAAGTTATTTCGCCAAAAGGGCTAATTCTGACCAATCATCATTGTGGATTTTCACAAATTCAATCCCATTCAACCGTTGACCATGATTACCTGACGGATGGTTTTTGGGCGTACAAAATGGAAGACGAATTACCGAACGAAGGTTTGACAGTTACTTTTATGGTGAAAATTGAAGATGTAACAACAGCTGTTCTCGAAGGTACTGCAAACCTTACCAGCGAAGCCGCAAAACAAAAGAAAATCCAAGAGAACATTACGGCATTGTCGAAATCGTTGCCAAAGGAAAATTGGCAGGAAAATAAAATTCGTACCTTTTTCGAAGGCAATCAATACATCCTTTTTGTAACAGAAACCTTTACGGATGTTCGTTTAGTTGGCGCTCCACCTTCCTCTATCGGGAAATTTGGTTCTGATACTGACAACTGGGTTTGGCCACGTCATACCGGAGATTTCTCATTGTTTAGAATCTATGCTGACAAAAATAATCGCCCGGCAGCCTATTCAAAAGACAACGTACCTTATACACCTAAACACTTCTTGCCTATTTCATTGGATGGCGTAGCCGAAGATGATTTCACATTGGTTTTTGGTTACCCAGGAAAAACAAACGAATATTTACCTTCAGTTGCGATTGAGCAAATTGTAAACGAATTGAATCCTGCAAAAATCGAAATCAGAGACAAAGCTTTGAAAGTTGCTGATGGTTTTATGCGAAAAGACAATGCCATCAAAATTCAATACGCTTCAAAATATGCAAGTATTGCCAATTATTGGAAAAAATGGATTGGCGAAACGCAAGGATTAAAAAAATCAAATGCGGTTGCCGTAAAAAAAGAATCTGAAAAAGAGTTCCAGCAAAAAATAGTAAAAGCAGGCAAAGAAAAAGAATACGGAACGCTGTTGGCTGATTTTGACAAAAACTACACTGAAATTGCGCCTTACGCGGTAGCAAGAGATTATTTCACAGAAATTGTTCTGCGCAATACTGAATTACTGAGTACGGGATATAAATTGTACCAATTAGAAGAGGTTTACAAAACTAAAGGGGAACAGTCTTTCAATGACCGAAAAAATAATTTAATAGCAGGACTGGCTGATTTTTACAAGAATTTCAATGCAACTGTTGACGAAAAAGTTTTTGAGCAATTGATTGAATTGTACGCGACGAAATCTCCAAAACAATTTTTACCAAAAGGCTTGGTGAATGTGAATGCTAAAAATCTGGCTTCGGAAGTTTATTCTAAATCTCAACTGAAAAATTATGCCGGTTTGAAACAATTGTTATCCGGTGATGCCCGTACTGTTTTGTCAAATTTAAATAATGATCCGGGCTTCTTGCTTGTAAAAGAATTAGCTGACAAATATTCTAAAGAAGTTGCGCCAAAATACGACAAATTGAACTTAACGATTACTGCGTTGCAACGCACGTACATGAAAGCGCAATTAGAATTGAATACAGAAAGTCGCATTTTTCCGGATGCTAACAGCACCTTACGTGTAACATACGGAAAAGTAAAAGGATATGAGCCTAAAGATGCTACTGTGTACTCACCAGTTACGTATTTAGACGGCGTGATGGAAAAATATATTCCTGGAGACTATGAATTTGATGTTCCTGCCAAATTGATCGATTTGTACAAAACAAAGGATTACGGTCCTTACGGCGAAAATGGAAAAATGCCGGTATGTTTTATTGGTACAAATCACACCACAGGAGGTAATTCAGGAAGTCCGGCAATTGACGCTAACGGGAACTTAATAGGACTGAATTTTGATAGAGTTTGGGAAGGAACTATGAGTGATATTTATTACGATCCAAGTATTTGCAGAAATATCATGGTAGATATCCGTTACGTTTTGTTCATTATGGATAAATATGCGGGTGCAAAAAACTTAATCAGTGAATTAAAATTAGTTCACCCAAAGAAAATTAAACCGCTGAAAAAGAAAAGCTTAAAACAAAAATAGCCTAAAAACAAGGCCAAAGCAACGTTATTAAACATTTATTAATCAATTGCCCTAACTGGCATAATAATTGTTAATTACTCCGACGTTGACAAAAAATATTATTTTTTAAAAAAAAAATAAAAAAATATTTTACATATTAAAAAATTTATATCTTTGCCACGAATTAATAATTAACCTTTTATATTAAATTAAGATGAAAAAAGTATTTTTAAGTTTAGCTGCTGTTGCTGTATTGACTGTTGTATCATGTAAAAAAGCTGACGCTCCTGCTGAGGATGCTGCAACTACTGTTGATTCTGCTGCTGCTGTAGTTGATTCTGCTGCTGCTGTAGTTGATTCTGCTGCTGTTGTTGTTGATTCTGCTGCTGCTGTTGCTACTGAAGCTGCTGAAGTTGCTACTGAAGCTGCAAAAAAATAATTAGAACTCAAATTCTAAAAATTTTAAAGCCATCCGCTATGCGAGATGGCTTTTTTAATTTGTAAAATCTCATCTTTCGAGAAACAGATTTTCATAAATAAAAAAAGAGAGTTTCGGTAAATTAACCGAAACTCTCTTTTTTCATGCATTAATTCGCTACAAAGCTCAATCAATAAAGACCAAATCACCCGCTGAGAAATCTAATGTCTCCGAAAGTGATCCATAGCGCACAATTTCATCAATTCCTTTCTGCAAACGCAATGAAGTGGTGTATTTTCTACTTGTTGCAAAATGATTCCCTCCCATCATTAATTTAAAAAAAAACTTCCCGCCGGAAGACTTAAACTTTAAAAAATCTGCCGATTCAATATTTGCTTTAAACTTCTCAATATCTTCCTCACACTCAAACTTAAGTTCATAACTTAAACTCGTAAAAACAACTTTCCCCTTCCTGGAAGTGAAAACAAATTTATACTCATCATTGTATCTTTTACTAATTACAAAAGCACCCATGAAATTTTAGATTTTAGATTGCGTATTTTAGATTTCAGATTCTAAATATGGAGCTTAAAATTCACTTCTTTAAAACCTCTTTACTATCAGTTACAAATTCCTATAAATAAAAAAAGCTCAAACATAGTTTGAAGCTTTTTTAGTACTCAGAGCAGCTCCGAAGCTTCGGAGTTGAACCCGCTAGATCATTCTAATCTATTTTGAATATCAATTAAGATATTCGAATCAACTTATTACTTTTTCTAAAAAAAACTCTAGATTTCATTCTTTTCAAAAACTTCTCTAATCCATATGCTTTCTGACTGGATTCACATTCAAAACTTAAACTCAACTCCCAAGGAATTACCTTGACAGTAAATGATTCATTATAAAATCCAGAATTATGCTCACACAATCTTTTTAAGACATCATCCGTAGTTCCTACGTAATATCTGTCTATTTTTTAGAATAAATTATATAAATGAAATACATTTAAAATTTTTTAATAAAAAAAGCTCCAAACATAGTTTGAAGCTTTTTTAGTACTCAGAGCGGGACTTGAACCCGCACGAACATTGCTGTTCACTGGATTTTAAGTCCAGCGTGTCTACCAATTTCACCATCCGAGCATTATGTGGTGTTAGAGCGAAAAACGGGGCTCGAACCCGCGACCTCGACCTTGGCAAGGTCGCGCTCTACCAACTGAGCTATTTTCGCATTTTCAATTCTTAGAAAGAACCGCCATACTTGTTCTGTATTGCGGATGCAAATTTAGGACATTTATTGAATTATACAAGCCTTTTTTATAAAAAAATCACAGATTAAAGTTAATGTTCTGATAACCTAAACTTTAAAATAAAATAAATTATTTTCTGGTCAACATTCTTTTAATCTCATTCAATTTCATCAGCGCTTCCATAGGTGTAATGGTATTTATATCCAGATTCAAAATCTCTTCCTTGATTTCTTCCAATAAAGGATCGTCCAGATTAAAGAAACTCATTTGCATTTCATCTTTTGCAGCTTTAATTCCGTTCAGTGCGTCGCTGGAATGATTCTTTTCTAGTTTCTTTAAAAGTTTCTGAGCTTTCAAAATTACAATCTGAGGCATTCCCGCCATTTTTGCTACGTGTATTCCAAAACTGTGTGCGCTTCCTCCTTTTACCAATTTTCGAATAAAAAGTACCGTATCTTTCAATTCTTTGACAGCCACATTGTAATTCTGAATTCTAGGCAACGATTCACTCATTTCATTCAACTCGTGGTAATGCGTTGCAAACAAGGTCTTCGGTTGCGAAGGATGTTCGTGCAAGAATTCTGCAATTGCCCAAGCTATGGAAATTCCGTCATACGTACTGGTTCCTCTTCCAATTTCATCTAAAAGCACTAAACTCCTATCAGAAATATTATTCAAGATAGAGGCCGTTTCATTCATTTCGACCATAAAAGTAGATTCGCCCATCGAAATATTATCGCTCGCTCCTACTCTGGTGAATATTTTATCCACAATTCCCATTCTCACGCTTTCTGCCGGAACAAAACTCCCCATTTGAGACAAGAGTACAATCAGCGCCGTTTGACGCAAAATAGCTGACTTTCCAGACATATTAGGACCCGTTATCATAATCAATTGCTGCGTTTCTCTATCCAAGAAAACATCATTAGCAATATAAGGCATCCCAACCGGCAATTGTTTTTCAATAACAGGATGTCTTCCGTTTTTGATTTCCAGTTCGAATGTTTCGTCTAGTTCAGGACAAACATATTTATTCTCGATAGCTAATTGCGTGAAAGAACACAAACAATCCAGTTGCGCCACCAAATTAGCGTTCATTTGAACCGGTTTGATATATGTAGCAATCCAACTGACCAATTGTTCGAATAATTCTACTTCTATTTTATGAATTTTCTCTTCGGCGCCAAGAATTTTAGTTTCATATTCTTTTAATTCCTCAGTGATATAACGCTCTGCATTGACCAAAGTTTGTTTTCGAATCCATTCCGCAGGAACTTTGTCCTTATGCATATTCCTAACTTCAATGTAATATCCAAAAACGTTATTGAAAGAAATTTTCAACGAAGAGATTCCTGTCAGTTGTGATTCTCGTTTTTCGATTCCTTCCAAGAATTCTTTTCCAGAAGTTGATATTGCACGCAACTCATCTAATTCAGCATTGATTCCTTTGGCAATCGCGTTTCCTTTGGCAATAGCCACAGGCGCATCTTGATTTAAAACAGTTTTGATTTTTTCACGCAACAATTCGCAACTGTGCAAACTATCACCAATTACTTTTACGGCTTCTTGCGGACTTTCTAACGCCAAGGTTTTTATTGGAATAATAGCATCCAAGGATTCTTTCAGATAAACTACTTCGCGAGGCGATACTTTTCCGGCTGCAATCTTGGAAATCAAACGTTCCAAATCAGAAATTTGCTTGATTTGATTCTGAATATTTTTCAGCACCTCCTGATTTTCTTTCAAATAAGAAACTACCTGATGACGGCTTTTTATTTTAACACTGTCTTTCAACGGCAATGCCAACCATCTTTTTAACAAACGACCACCCATTGGCGAAAGCGTTTTATCAATAACATCAAGAAGTGTTACCGCATTTGGATTATAACTGTGATACAATTCCAGATTGCGAATTGTAAATCGGTCCATCCAGACATAAGCGTCTTCGGCAATACGCTGAATTGCTGTTATATGCTGCACTTTATTATGCTGCGTTTCGGATAAATAATACAAAATGGCTCCCGAAGCAATAATTCCCTCTTTCAATTCTTCGATTCCAAATCCTTTCAAAGAAACTGTTTGAAAATGCTTGGTTAAGGTTTCGAATGCGTAGTCTTCTTTGTAAATCCAATCTTCCAAATAAAAGCTATGATAGTCATCTCCGAAAATTTCCCGGAAATCATTTTTATTGTTTTTTGGAATCAGAACCTCACTTGGATTAAAATTCTGCAACAGTTTATCAATATATTCTGCATTGCCTTGCGCCGTTAAAAACTCTCCTGTAGAAACATCCAAAAATGAAATTCCTATAGATTTATTGGCAAAATAAACCGAAGCCAAAAAGTTATTCGTTTTAGACTGTAAAACCTCATCATTCATAGAAACACCAGGAGTCACCAGTTCAGTAACACCACGCTTTACGATGGTTTTGGTCATTTTTGGATCTTCAAGTTGATCACAAATTGCTACTCGAAGTCCCGCTTTGACTAATTTTGGTAAATAGGTATTCAAGGAATGATGCGGAAAACCAGCCAGAGCCGTCTCGGTCTCAGAACCCGCTCCGCGTTTAGTCAAGACAATTCCTAATATTTTTGAAGCACGAACCGCGTCTTCTCCAAATGTCTCATAAAAATCCCCGACACGAAACAAAAGACAAGCATCAGGATACTTTCTTTTTATTTCATTGTACTGCTTCATTAACGGAGTTTCTTTAACTACTTTATCTTTAGATGCCAATTGTATTTGTATTAAAAAATGAAAAAATATCAGCGAATTTATAGATTTTAAAACAAATAAATAAGGAGTTCAAAAAATTAAACTATTTTAAGAAAGATTTAAGTCATAATTTCTATTTTTTATTTAGATTTGTGAATATTTTAAATTAAAACACACATGAAAAAAATAATTGCTTTAGCTATGCTAGTTGTTTTAGGAGTTACTACTTCTAATGCACAAGAAACATCAAAAAAAGTAAAAGCTACTAGTGCGAAACTTGCAAAAGTGAATGGCGCAGGAATGGTTTTTGTAACTGAAACTATTGACTACGGAACCGTTGCACACAATTCTGATGGGAAACGTGAATTTATTTTCACTAATAACGGAAACAAACCTTTAATCATTACTAACGCTCAAGGTTCTTGTGGCTGTACTGTACCAACGTATCCAAAAGAGCCAATTGCTCCAGGTGCAAAAGGAGTTATTGGAGTAAAATACGACACTTCAAGAGGAGGTCAACCATTTACTAAAACAGTAACATTAACAACTAATGCTACTGTTCCTAACAAAACACTTACAATAAAAGGAAATGTTTTAGCTGCTGAATCTTCAAAAAGCTAAATTTTAAACGAATACGCAAAGAAAGCTTCCATTAACTTCGGAAGCTTTTTTTTTGAATAATTGACAAAATATGAGAAAGCTAGAAAACAGCGAACTAGACAGAAAATCCATTGAAACCTTTAAAAAATCCGAAAAAACACCTCTTATTTTGGTGCTGGATGACATCCGCAGTTTACACAATATTGGCTCTGTCTTTCGAACTGCCGATGCCTTTTTGATCGAAAAAATATATTTATGTGGCATTACGGCTACTCCTCCAAATAAAGAAATCCACAAAACAGCACTTGGTGCAACTGAGACTGTAGCTTGGGAACATCATGGAAATGTTCTTCACGTCATTGAAAATTTAAAAACAGAAGGCATTATTACTCTTGCCATTGAACAAGTAGAAAGTGCAGTTTTTCTTCAAAATTTTAAAGTTGAAAAAAATAAAAAATATGCTTTAGTTTTTGGAAACGAAGTACATGGCGTTTCTCAAGAAGCAGTTGCGTTATGTGATGGCTGTATTGAAATTCCGCAATTAGGAACTAAACATTCTTTGAATATATCAGTAAGTGCAGGAATTGTAGTTTGGGATTTATTTCAAAAAATGAACTGGAATTTGTAGATTTATTAAAAATTGAGATTAGTCCTTTTTTTCCCCGATTGAAATATGAAAAAATTACTCTTTCTTCTTTTAATATTATCTAATTTTTTTGGATATTCCCAACATACTTTAATTCCAGATGTAAATTTTGAACAAGCTTTGATTGATTTAGGAATTGACAGCGGAGTTATTGACGGCAAGGTGCCAACTGCTAATGTGAGTGGAATCATTAGTTTGGATCTTTCTAATAAGAGTATAACTAACTTAACTGGAATTCAAGATTTTCTGGCACTATCTTATTTTAATTGTTTTAATAATCAATTATCTAGTTTAGATGTCACTAAAAACATTTCCTTGACTTATTTATCTTGTTTTAAAAATCAACTAACCAGTTTAGATGTTTCTAAAAACACCACTTTGACTCATTTAGATTGCAATTACAATAAATTAACCAGCCTTAATGTTACGCAAAACACCACTCTAAATTCCTTACATTGTACAGATAATCAATTAACTAATCTGGATGTCACTAAAAACATTGCTCTGAATTATTTATATTTTGGTGGCAATCAATTAACTAATATAGATATTACTAATAATACTTCTTTGAACTATTTATCTTGTTATAATAATAAAATAACCAGTTTAGACCTTATTAAAAACACCTCTTTGACTTATTTAGCTTGTTATAATAATAAATTAACTGGTTTAAATGTTTCTGAAAACACAAAGTTAACGGATTTATATTGTGGTGGCAATCAATTAACTGTTTTAGACGTTACCAAAAACATTTCTTTAAAATCTTTAACTTGTTGGTCCAGTCAATTAACTAGTTTAGATGTTTCTAAAAACAATTTTTTAATTCTTTTATTTTGCGAGGACAATCAACTAACCAGCTTAGATGTCTCCAAAAATACTTCTTTGATTGATTTCGCTTGTTCAAATAATCAATTAACCAGCCTGAATTTAAAAAACGGTAATAATACAAATCTCGATACTTATAGCTTAAGCTTAACATCCAACCCTAATTTAAAATGCATACAAGTTGATAATACAAATTATTCCGACACCAACTGGTCATCTAAAAAAGACACCTCAGCTAGTTATTCTAATAACTGTGGAACTATAGTATCACCAACCAATAACCCCGCCCCCACAATTACAGCAACAGGAACTCAAATTTACTGTACGGGAACTCCATTAAAAATAGTGACCGATATAACCATAACTGGCTCTGATGCCAGTGAAATTGGGACTGACGCAATTTATATCCAAATTTCTACAGGATATGTAAACGGACAGGATGTAATCCAATTATCCAATCCCACACTACACCCAAATATTGTGACTGAATGGAGTCCTCTTGAGGGAAAACTAAAATTATCCAGTGCTACTCCACCAGCAAAAGTACTTTATGCAGACTTTGTAGATGCGATCAAAGATGTTGTTTTTAGCAATTCCTCTATAACTCCTTCTGGTAGTAGGACTTTTTCTATTACCCTTGGAGCAGCCAATTATTTACCTAGAAACGGTCATTATTATGAATATTTCCCCAACATAGGCATTAGCTGGACAGCCGCAAAAGCAGCTGCGGAACAGAAATATTATTTTGGAATTCAAGGATATTTAGCGACAATCACCGCCGCTGACGAAGCAAAAATAGCCGGAGAGCAAGCTTTAGGAAATGGTTGGATTGGCGGTAGTGATGTGGAAACTGAAGGAATTTGGAAATGGATGACAGGTCCAGAAAACGGAACTGTTTTTTGGAATGGCGGAATCAATGGCTCAGCGCCACCAAACCAATTTGCTTTTTGGAATAATGGCGAACCAAATAATAGTAATGGAAATGAGCATTATGTACACGTTAAAGCGCTTGATGTTCTAGGAACTCCTGGATCGTGGAACGATTTACAATTAAATGGTGATGCAAGCGGAGATTACCAATCAAAGGGATATATTATAGAATACGGTGGCATGCCTGGTGATCCAATTCTTGAAATTTCAGCCAGTACCACGATAATAATTCCTCAAATTACAGCTACTACACCAACTTCAAATTGCGGATCAGGAACCGTGACATTGCAAGCAACAGCATCCGGCGGAACGATTAATTGGTATGATGCGGCAAGCTTTGGGAATTTATTACACACGGGTAATACATACACTACCCCATTTTTAAATACAACAACAACCTATTATGTAGAAGCAGGATGTTCCAATAACAGAACAGCCATCATGGCAACAATAAACACTATTCCTACCATAACATCAATCAACAATCCAGTTTCAAGATGTGGAGCAGGCGCTGTTACAGTTCAAGCAACTACCACCAATGGAACAGTTAATTGGTATTCGAGCTTAACTAGCAATACGATTACAGGAACCGGGACAAGTCTGACTGTTCCCAACAGTACACAAAATACGACTTATTATGCCGAAGCCGTGAATAACGGGTGTATTAACGGAAATCGGATTGCTGTTGACATCATAATTCATGATCCTCCGATAGTTATGGACGAAGAATTAATACTTTGTGAATCCGGGAGTTTAATCCTTGATGCAGCAATCCCTGACATGACATATTCATGGTCAACCGGCGAAACCACGAAGACAATTCAGGTTACTGCGCCAGGCATTTATAACGTAACGGTAACAAATAGAGCCAACTGCAGCAGTACCAAAAAGATCACTGTAATTGAACATGATACTCCAGAAATCGACCGGATCGATGTTAATGAAACCACGGTTGTAATTTATTTAAAAAACCCTAAAGATTATTTTGAATATTCTGTTGACGGGATTAATTATCAAAGTTGGAATGTATTTTTTAATTTGGCAAGTGGCTTACAAACAGCTTATGCAAGAGATATAAATTCGTGTGGAATTGACAGTGAAGTTTTTATAGTATTGATTGCTCCGAAATTTTTCACCCCAAACAACGACTCCTTTAATGACGCATGGGAAATAAAAGGATTAGTCAATTATCCTAAAGCTGAAGTAAGCATCTTTGATCGTTATGGTAAATTCATCACGAGATTAAATGCAGCTAAACCATCGTGGGACGGAACGTTCAATAAAAATTTACTTCCCGCAACCGATTATTGGTATGTATTAAAAATTGACACAAACAGTCCTGAAAAAAGAGGACACTTTTCATTAAAAAGATAAGAATTTGAATTACTGACTTATCTTGATGTTTTTTGTTGAATTTCACCTAGAATATACAGATAATCTTCTTGATTTTTTACAAAATCCCGATCCGAAACATCTATAATCAACACATTCAAGTCAGTTTGAGATTTGATATAATCAAGATAACCACTATTGATTTTATCCAAATATTCAGCTGGAATTTTTTGTTCATAGCTTCTGCCTCGCTTTTTTATATTTTGCAAAAGCCTTTCTGAATTTTGATACAAATAAATGTACAAATCCGGTTTTGGCATTTCTCTGTAAATAATATCGAAAAGATTTCGGTACAAACGATATTCGTCTTCGGCCAAAGTTATTTTTGCAAAAATCAAGGATTTAAAAATATGATAATCGGCAACCAGAAAATCTTTAAACAAATCAAATTGTGCTAAATCATCCGATAATTGTTGGTATCTGTCTGCTAAAAAAGACATTTCAAGCGGAAACGCGTAGCGATTTTGATCTTTATAAAATTTGGGTAAAAAAGGATTATCGGCAAAACGTTCTAAAACTGTTTTCGCATTGAAATCCTCCGAAATTTTTGTAGCCAACGTTGTTTTTCCTGCCCCAATATTCCCTTCAAAAGCAACGTAATTAAATTGCTCCAATGGAATACTTTGCAAAGGATTAACCAAATTCTGAACAATAGTGCAAACACTTTCATCTGGTGACAAAGCCAATAATTCCGAAATGTTTTTTTGAAGAATGGGATGTTTCCAATCTAAATTTAAATCTTGAATGGGTAACAAAACAAAATTCCTGTTTTGCATTAGAGGATGTGGAATTTGGAGTTTTTCCGTCGCAATAATTTCTGAATCGAATGCAATCAAATCAATATCAATGGTACGCGATTGGTATTCCTGAGTTTTATTGCGCAAGCGACCCAAACGCTTTTCGATTTTTAAAACCTGAGACAAAATTTTATGAGCAGAGGAAAAAGTATGCAAAACCAAAGCACAATTATAAAAAGCATCACTTTCAAAACCCCAAGCTGGAGTTTCGTATAATTTGGAAACTTTGAGAACCGTACCAATTTCCTGGTGTATCAATTCCAAGCAACGCTCAATATTTTCTAAACGATTGCCTTGATTGCTTCCTATCGATAAAATGACCTGATGTTGTGATTTCATAATTAGGTGCAAATTAACTAAAAGAATTTTAGAATAAGCAATATATTTGTATCCTGTGTTGATATTTAAACATAGAAATTCTGAACGATTGTTTGTAACATTTCTATGTTTTATGCGACTTATTAAAAAAATATAATTATGAAATTTTTAGGAAATGTATTGGCTACCATTATAGGTATCTTTGTTTTTTTCATGTTGTTCTTTTTTGGAATCATCCTTATTGGAGCAATTTTTGGTGGTGAATCTGAAGGTGTCGTGGTGAAAAATAATTCGGTTATCGAATTGAATTTGGAAGACATCAGAAATGATTATGCCGGAAAATATAAAGATCCTTGGATGACTATTTTTTCAGAAAACAAAAAAGTAGGTTTATCAGACATTATTAATGCTATCGAGGAGGCTAAATCAGATAATGACATCAAAGGAATTTCTATTTTAAATAACGTTTCTTCACTGGGAATGGCGCAAAGTAAAGCCTTGAGAGATGCTCTGGAAAGCTTTAAAAAATCAGGTAAATTCGTTATGGCTTATGCCAATTCATATTCTCAGAAAGAATATTATTTAAATTCTGTTGCCAGCCCAATTTATATCAATCCGGTTGGAGATATGGATTTCAAAGGATTGTCTTCTGAAATTATGTTCTTTAAAGATTTTCAGGAGAAATCAGGATTAAAAATGGAGGTCATCCGTCATGGAAAATACAAAAGTGCTGTTGAGCCATTTTTAGAAAATAAAATGAGTGATGCCAACAGAGAGCAAACTACCGCATTATTAAATTCTGTTTGGAATTCAATTACTGCTGACATTGCAAAAAGCCGAAATATATCAGTGGCAAAATTGAATGAAATTGCTAACGGACTTCTTGCTCGAACTCCTGAAATGGCAAAATCCCAAAAATTAGTTGACATTATTGCCTATGAAGATGTGTATCATAACGCGATAAAAAAAGCACTTAAAGTGGCTAATGACGAAGATTACAATAAAGTATCTGTTGTAGATTATGCTCAAAAAGTAGCTACAACATCACAAACTTTTGACAGTAAAGACGAAATCGCTATTATTTATGCTCAAGGAGAAATTCTAGGTGGTGAAGGCGATGTGAACGTTATTGGTGAAGGCTCTATGCGTCGCTCGTTACAAGAGGCTCGAAAAAACAAAAATGTAAAAGCAATTGTACTTCGCATCGACAGCCCAGGTGGAAGCGCTTTGACCTCAGATTTGATTTGGAGAGAAATTGAATTGACAAAGAAAGTTAAACCGATCGTGGTTTCGATGGGGAATTATGCGGCTTCAGGCGGCTATTATATTGCTTGTAACGCCAATACCATTTTTGCTGAAGAAAACACAATCACAGGTTCTATAGGCGTTTTTGGAATATTACCAAACTTTACACCGCTTGCAACTAAAATAGGAATTTACACAGAACAAGTGAAAACTCATGAAAATTCGGCTAATTATAGCCCTTTTGTTCCAATAGATGAAAAATTCAAAGCGGTTACATTAGAAGGTGTAGAACACATCTATAAAACTTTTGTTGCTCATGTAGCACAAGGTCGAAAAATGACATTTGCACAAGTGGACGCTATTGCTCAAGGAAGAGTTTGGACAGGTTCAGAAGCTCTGAAAATTGGACTTGTAGATAAAATTGGAGGCTTAGATGATGCAATTGCAAAAGCAGCTTCATTGGCAAAAACAAAAAGTTACCGCACTCAAAATTATCCGGAATACGAGAAAAATTTCGATGATCTTTTAGCTAATCTTCCTTTTGCAAAATCAAAAGCTGACTTTATAAAAGAAGAAATAGGAGAAGAAAACTATAGAATCATGCAAGAAATAAAAAAATTGCAAGCTCAAAAAGGAGTTCAGGCCTTAATGCCTTTTGAAATTAATATTCATTAAGAACTTTATAACGCACCAAAAAATCCGTTTAATCAATTGTTTAAACGGATTTTTTACATCCTATAAAGTTAAATTATTGTTTATATAAAACACCAAAAAAATCACTCTGTCATAAAAATACTATTTTTGTAAAAGAATAGAAGGTATTATTTTTGTTACACTTCATAGAATCTAAAGAAATTAAATTATGGTAAAGAAAATTTTAAAAATCATTGGAGTTCTGATTATCCTGCTCGTCGTAACTTTATTTGCTGCTCCTTATCTATTTAAAGACCAAATAAAAGCTAAAATTTCCGAAGCTATCAATGCCAAAGTAGATGCCAGAGTCTCTTTTGCAGAAGCGGATTTAAGCTTATTCAAAAATTTTCCAAATGCGAATGTGACCTTGGAAAAATTAGTAATTATAAACAAAGCGCCTTTTGAAGGAGACACTTTAATTTCACTAGGCGAATTGAATTTAAAAATGTCTATCAAAGAACTTTTTAAAGGCAAAAACGAAGCAATCGCTATTGATGGAATCACTTCTAAAAACGGATTAATCAATATCATATTCAATAAAGACGGAATCGGGAATTATGACATTGCTTTGAAAGAGGAAAAAACTGCAGCCGATGGAAAAAGTAGTCCGTTATCGTTAAAAATTCAAGAGTATAAAATTGAGAATTTCAAGTTTCGTTATTTTGACGAAAGTTCAAAAATAAAAATGGTAATCGACAGTTTAAACCACGAAGGAACTGGAGATTTTGCATCTCAAAAATTAGATTTGGTTACCAAATCAACGGCAAAAGTATCGCTGGATATGGACAAAGTAAATTATATGAATAATATTGCTTTGACTTTGGACGCAGTTTTAGGAATTGATTTAGAAAAAAGCAAATACACCTTCAAAGAAAATAAAGCATTAATCAATCAATTGCCGTTGGAATTTGATGGATTCATTCAAATGGTGGAAGCGGGTCAACAGTACGATTTGAAATTTAAAACCCCAACTTCATCGTTCAAAAATTTCCTTGGAGTTATTCCCGCAGCCTATGCTTCAAGTTTAAATAACGTAAAAACAACTGGCGACTTTACTGTTGCAGGTTTTGCAAAAGGACTTTATTCTGATACGAGCGTTCCAAAATTTAATATTGAAATCGCTTCCAATAACGCTTCGTTTAAATATCCTAACTTACCAAAAATAGTTCAAAATATCATTATAGACACTAAAATTGTAAATGAAACCGGGATCTTAAATGACACCTATGTCAATATTGATCAGCTTTCTTTCAAAATAGATCAGGATGTTTTTAATGCCAAAGCCAACATTAGAAACATTACTCAAAATGCAATCGTTGATGCCGCTTTAAAAGGAACAATCAACTTGGCTAATCTTTCTAAAGCGTATCCTATAAAGCTGGACAAACCATTATCCGGGATTTTAAACGCTGATGTTACTACCAAATTTGATATGCAATCGGTGGAAAAAAGTCAATATCAAAATATAAATAATGCCGGAACCATGAGTTTATCTGGTTTCAACTATGTGGATGAAAACGGCAAAACAATGAATATCAGCACTGCCTTAGTTCAGTTTAATCCTAGTCAAGTCAATTTGAAACAACTGAACGCAACGACAGGAAAAAGCGATATTAGTGTAACGGGAGTTTTAGAGAATTTTTACGGATTTATATTTAGAAACCAAGAATTGAAAGGAAATTTCGACATGAATTCTAAACAATTGGACGTTGATGATTTTATGACAACCGGCGAAACTACAAAAACAGACCCGAACGATAGCGAACAGGCGAAGCAAACTAAAAAAGCAGACGCAATGAAGATTCCTGCTTTCTTAAATTGCACTCTTACCGCAAAAGCGACTACGGTTTTATATGACAATTTGACTCTGAAAGATGTTTCGGGAAAACTGATTGTGAAAGACGAAAAAGTGACTTTAGAAAATGTAAAAACATCTATTTTCGGCGGAACAATTGGCGTGAATGGAGCTGTTTCCACAAAAGGAAAAACACCTGTTTTTAATATGGATTTAAAATTAAATCAAGTCGATATTGCACAGTCGTTCACCCAGCTGGATATGTTGAAAAAAATTGCACCAATCGCTGGAATCATCAACGGAAAATTAAATTCAAGTATCAAATTGAACGGAAATCTTGATGCTACCGAACTTACTCCTGACTTGAAAACGCTTACTGGTGATTTATTGGGACAATTGCTTTCTACGACTGTAAACTCCAGTAATTCGACTTTACTGACCGCTTTAGGTGCTAACTTGAAATTTATTGATGTGAGTAAAATCAATTTGAATGATTTGAAAGCAGCAATTACGTTCAAAGATGGAAAAGTAAATGTAAAACCATTTGATATCAAGTACAAAGATATCAAAGCAACTATTGGAGGAACGCATGGTTTTGACCAAAGCATGAATTACAATCTGAAATTTGATGTTCCTGCTAAATATCTGGGTTCAGAGGCAAATGCATTAATAGCAAAATTATCTGCTGCCGATGCTGCAAAATTAGAAAGCTTTCCTATAAATGCCGTATTAGTGGGTAATTTTACAAATCCAAAAATCACAACTGACATCAATAGTGCGGTGACTAAATTGACTACTCAATTAGTAAATCAACAAAAAGACAGACTGGTAAAACAAGGAACTTCGGCTTTGACGGATTATATCAATAAAAATAAGAAACCAAGTGATACTACAAAAACGGCTACTCCCGCAACGCCTGCAACAAAAGAAGAGGTAAAAGCTAAGGCCGCAGCATTACTAAATGGATTGTTTAATAAAAAGAAAAAAACAGAAGAGCCTAAAGTGGAGTAACAACAGGCGAATCTCTAAGCAAGATATTAAACACTGCATTAAAAAATTAAACCATTAAGAAATTAAGAAAAATTAAGCTCTAAATCTTAATTAAACTTAATTTCTTAATGGTTAAAAAACCTATGTTTCTTATACATTAATCGTCACTACATATCCTTCGGAACCACGAATATTAAAAACTGTTTCATTCTCAAAAAGTAAATATTGACCTTTTATTCCGGTCAATTTTCCTTGAAAGTGAGGTGTTTTATCCAAGCTCAAACTGTTTACTTTGGTTGGATACTGTAAAACGGGATAATGCATCTCGTACAAATCATTTTTTTGCGAATAAAAGTATTCCTGAACTTCCGTTGGAATCAAATTCTCAACCTTTAATCGTTCTGCGATTAAGTCAATTTGTTCAACATTATTCGTCAGCATTTTTCTCCAATTGGTTTTATCGGCATAATGATTTTTCAGCGCAACTTCGGTAATTCCAGCTAAATAGCGGTTCGGAACTTCCACAATCGAAATCGCTTGGGTTGCGCCCTGATCAATCCATCGGGTAGGCATTTGTGTTTTCCTGGTCACACCTACTTTTACTTCGCTCGACAAAGCCAAATAAACAATATGTGGCTGCAATTGTACTTTTTCTTCATACGCTAAATCCCTGTCCTGAATTCCAAGATGAGCGGTACTCAACTCCGGTTTCATAATCCAATCGCCAACAGCCGCACTGGAATAGAAGCAATCATAACAAAATCCCTGACGGAATATTTTTTTCTTCTTGCCACAATTCAAACATTGGTATCCCACAAAATTGATCTCAATCTCTTTATTCAGCAACTGATTCACATTTAAAAATCCATTCTCAAAAACCAAATAATATTGAATTGGGTTTCCAAATTCGGTTTGCATTTTTGTAAGTACGCCTTCGTATGTCATTGTGATTAAAGTTTCGGGTTTAACGCAACAGTTAAACAAATTTTGTTATTTTTGGTAAAGTTATAACTCACAATTCATAATTCATAATTTAAAAATGCCGCTAACCATAATCAATTCGTTTGCCTCTTGGGTTCTCAAACAAAGAATCCATCAGATTGAACTTTTCCTAAAATATCCAAATGAGGTTCAGGAAGAATTGCTTATGAATTTAATTCAGTCCTCAAAAAACACTGTTTTGGGCAAAGAATATGATTATGCTTCAATCCGTTCCTACGCCACTTTTGCCGAAAGAATTCCTATTTCTACTTACGAAGAATTACAGCCGCTTATTGAAAGAACCCGCAAAGGAGAACAAAATGTTTTTTGGGAAACACCTATAAAATGGTTCGCCAAATCAAGCGGGACAACCAATGCCAAAAGTAAATTTATTCCGGTGAGCAATGAAGCCTTGGAAGATTGTCATTATAAAGGAAGTAAGGATTTGTTGTGTTTGTATTTGAATAATAACGAAGATTCCGAACTGTTTCTTGGAAAAAGTCTGCGTCTTGGCGGAAGTTCCCAAATCTATGAAGACAACAATACGTTCTTTGGGGATTTATCAGCAATCCTAATCGAAAACATGCCTATTTGGGCAGAGTTCAGCAGCACGCCAAGCAACAAAATTTCCTTGATGAGTGAATGGGAAACTAAAATTGCAGCTATTATAAACGAAACGAAAAACGAAAATGTAACCAGTTTCGCCGGAGTTCCTTCTTGGATGTTAGTTTTAATGAATAAAATGTTGGAAGAAACCGGAAAAGGAAATCTATTCGAACTTTGGCCAAATTTGGAAGTGTACTTTCATGGTGGCGTAAATTTTGAACCGTACAGGGAACAGTATAAAAAAATACTACCTAAAAAAGATTTTAAATATTACGAAATATACAATGCTTCTGAAGGTTTTTTTGCCATTCAGGATTTAAATAATTCCAGCGATTTACTATTGATGTTGGATTACGGAATTTTCTATGAATTTATTCCAATGGATACTTTTGGGACACCGGATCAAAAAATTATTCGATTAGCAGATGTAGAATTGTTCAAAAATTATGCTTTGGTAATCACAACGAATTCTGGTTTATGGCGCTATTTGATTGGCGACACCGTTCGGTTCACATCATTGAATCCATACCGAATTCGGGTTACAGGAAGAACCAAGCATCACATTAATGTTTTTGGCGAAGAATTGATGGTCGAAAATACCGATCAGGCTATAGCCAAAGCGTGTAAACTAACCCAAACCGAAGTTGTTGATTACACCGTTGCGCCTATATTTATGGAAGGCAAAGAAAAAGGCGCACATGAATGGATGATTGAATTTAAAAACCCTCCTGCTGATGTATCTCAATTCCAGAAAGCATTAGATGAATCCATACAATCCTTAAACTCAGATTACGAAGCGAAACGCTACAACAACATGACATTAAATCCGTTAGTAATCAATGTAGCGCGAAAAAATTTGTTTTACGATTGGTTAAAAGACCGAGATAAATTAGGTGGTCAACATAAAATTCCAAGATTATCCAACCAAAGAGATTATTTGGAACAACTGAAAAGCATGCAGTTTCAAACCGTATAAAAAACGATAAGATGAAAAATACCTTCTATATCTTAATCACACTTTTTTTCTTGAGTTCCTGCGGACCGCACAGAATGAGTTGTGGCGCAAGAGGAATTTGTAAATCTCCCGAAAAACAAACACAACAAAAACCTGAAAAAGCGTTTACTGTTAAAGTATAAAAAAGGCTGTCCGAAAAGTAATTTTGGGACAGCCTCTTTTTAAATATATTATATGACTTTATTTTTTACCACAGATTTAAAAGATTCTCACGGATTTCCCTCTATAAATCCAATTCGTTTTTCTCTAATCTGTGGAAATCTTTTAAATCTGTGGCAAAATTATTGTTGGTATTAGTTACGGATAATCATGATATATTATGCACTATTTACTCTTCCTCCATCATATCAATATGCCTGTCGTGGTAGCCTAACAGGTATAAAACACCGTCCAGACCTAAGCTGGAAATAGAACTTTCTGCTTTTTCTTTTACCGTAGGTTTGGCATGAAAAGCAATTCCTAAACCTGCCAAATTTAACATCGGTAAATCATTGGCGCCATCACCCACTGCAATAGTTTGATTAATGTGAATGCCTTCTTTATCGGCAATGGCTTGAAGATATTCCGCTTTCTTTTTACCATCAACAATTTCGCCAAGATAGTTACCCGTCAGTTTTCCGTCTTTGATTTCCAATTCATTAGCGTGAACATAATCAATCCCTAATTCCTTTTGCAGGTATTTTCCAAAAAAGGTAAAACCTCCGGACAAAATCGCGGTTTTATATCCGTAATATTTCAAGGCCTTCATCAATCGATGCGCTCCTTTGGTTATTGGCAGATTTTCAGCAACGTTTTGCAGTACGTCCTCGCTCAAACCTTCTAGCAAAGCCATGCGTTGCTTGAAGCTTTCGCTAAAATCAATTTCGCCGTTCATCGCTGCTTCTGTAATGGCTTTTACTTGCTCACCCACACCCGCTAATTCTGCCAGTTCATCAATTACTTCCGTTTGAATCAAGGTCGAATCCATATCAAAACATACTAAGCGTCTGTTTCTTCGGTACATATTATCCTCTTGAAAAGAAATATCTACATCCAATGTTCTGGAAATTTCCATAAAACTCGCCGTCATGAACGTTTTATCTACAATCGTTCCTGTAACCGATAATTGTATGCAAGAACGCGGAAACTCCTCTTTCTCCAAAATAGAAACCCTGCCGGTTAATCTTTTGATCGCGTCAATATTTAAATTTTGGTTCGACAATATTTTAGTGACAGCCGCCAATTGAACTGCTGTCAGGGTTTCGCCTAGAACATTGATGGTGTAGCGTTGTTTGCGTTGCCCTTTTACCCATATTTCGTAATCGGGAATAGAAATTGGTATAAACTTTACTTTCACGCCCAATTCATAGGCTTTGAACAATAAATCTTTTAGAACAGGCCCTGAAGAGGAACCCGCTTTTATTTCAAATAAAATACCTAGAGAAAGCGTATCATGGATGTCTGCTTGACCAATATCCAGAATAATGGCATCGTAAGTCGCCAAAATGGATGTTAAACCAGCAGTAACTCCGGGTTTGTCCTGACCTGAAACTTTTAGTAAAATTACTTCTATTTCGTCTGTATGCATGCTATGTTTATATGATTTAGAATAGACAAAAATCGACAATCTGACGTTGATAAAAAAAAATATCGCTCCTTTTTTCAAACAATAACAAATAGTGTAATTTCCCCATAAAAAAACCTGCCCAAATGAATGAACAGGTTCGTATTTTTAAGAAAAATGCATTTTTTACGATGCAATCTCCAAACGTTTCAATAAGTTTTTATTCAACGTCTCTTTAGCGTAATCTACATCTATTTCTAAAATTTTGTCATCAGAACTTGGTAATTCATACATCGCATCAGTTAAGATGGCTTCACATAAAGAACGCAATCCACGAGCTCCTAATTTGTATTCTAACGCTTTGTCCACAATAAAATCCAACGCTTCATCTGTGATGGTAAATGTTACTTCATCCATCAAAAACAACTTCTCGTATTGTTTGATTAATGCATTTTTAGGTTGTGTCAAAATTGCACGCAAGGTTTCTCTGTCTAAAGGATCCATGTGTGTCAATACTGGTAAACGACCAATAATCTCCGGAATCAATCCAAAATCTTTGATATCCTTTGGGATAATGTATTGCAACAAATTGTCTTTGTCAATGTTATCCACATTTTTTGAAGTAGAATAACCAACGGCCTGACGATTCAATCGTTTCGAAATAATTCTTTCGATTCCATCAAAAGCACCACCGGCGATAAACAAAATATTTTGTGTATTAACCTCAACAAATTTTTGGTCCGGGTGTTTACGTCCTCCTTTTGGTGGTACATTCACAACGGTTCCTTCCAATAATTTCAATAATGCTTGTTGTACCCCTTCACCCGAAACGTCACGCGTAATAGACGGATTGTCACTCTTACGTGCAATTTTATCTATTTCGTCAATGAATACAATTCCGCGTTCTGCTTTGGCTACATCATAATCAGCAGCTTGCAACAGACGCGTCAAAATACTTTCAACATCTTCCCCAACATAACCAGCTTCTGTAAGAACGGTAGCATCAACAATAGCTAAAGGCACATCCAACATTTTTGCAATGGTTTTAGCCACCAATGTTTTTCCTGTTCCTGTTTGTCCCACCATGATGATGTTACTTTTTTCAATCTCAACTTCATCGTCTAATTGCTGTTGCATCAAACGTTTGTAGTGATTGTAAACCGCAACCGACATTACTTTTTTAGTTTGGTCCTGTCCAATTACATATTGATCCAAGAACGCTCTGATTTCTTTTGGTTTCTTCAAAATCAAATCTCCAACCAGTTTAGAACTTCCGCTAGATTTTAATTCTTCTAAAACAATTCCGTGAGCTTGTTCGATACATTTATCACAAATATGTGCATTGATACCAGCAATCAACAATTGAGTTTCTGGCTTCTTTCTTCCACAAAACGAACACTCTAATACTACTTTTGCCATTCTTTTTTTGTTTAAAGTTTAAAAAGTTTAAAGTTCAAAGTTCCCGCAACAACCTTAAACTTTAAACCTTAAACTTGTAACTATTTTTATCCTCTTATTAAAACCTCATCAATCATTCCGTATGCTTTTGCTTCTTCAGCAATCATCCAATAATCACGTTCACTATCTGTATGAACCTTATCGAAAGTTTGTCCGGAGTGGTGAGAGATAATTTTATATAATTCATCTTTCAGTTTCAACATTTCACGTAAGTTGATTTCCATATCAGTAGCAACTCCTTGTGCTCCTCCTGATGGTTGGTGAATCATTACACGAGAATGTGGCAAAGCCGAACGTTTTCCTGCAGCTCCTGCACATAACAGCACCGCTCCCATAGAAGCTGCCATTCCTGTACAAATTGTTGCTACATCTGGTTTGATGTATTGCATCGTGTCATAAATCCCCAATCCTGCGTAAACGCTTCCTCCTGGAGAATTCAAATAAATTTGAATATCCTTAGAAGCATCGGCGCTTTCAAGGAACAACAACTGTGCTTGAACGATGTTTGCAATTTGGTCATCAATTCCTGTTCCAAGGAATATAATTCTGTCCATCATCAATCTGGAGAAAACGTCTAATTGTGAAATATTCAGCTGACGTTCTTCGATGATATATGGAGTCATGTTTTTAGGAGTCATTGCGCCTACGATTTTATCGTAATACATGGAGTTTACACCGTGATCCTTTGTAGCAAATTTTTTAAATTCTTTACCGTAGTTCATATTTTTTTGTTCTAAGTTTTACGTTATATCTTGTGATTCCATTTAATGCAAAGGTCATACCTCTTTATAAATGATGTCAATATGTCTTATTTTTTAGCCCAGATGGAAGAAAAAAGCTTTTTGAATTCCGTTTTTTAGTTTTTTTATTCTTGCAAAGCGACTGAAAGAAGCTCTTGCAGGAATTTAAAAAACAGAAACGGGAGAAAAAACTTGAAACGTACAGCTGGATTAGCTCCTGAAATTAATTCAAACAAAAGAGCGCCAAAAAATATTTTTTCTGACGCTCAAATATAACTATTTTTTATTGTTTCGTATCTGTAATCAAATCATAAAATTTTAATAATCTCTCGCTCTTAGGGCTTTTGACTTTCAACTTTACGACAGTACAAACACTAATTTATTCTCCGTAAGAAGCAGCAATAAATTCTTCGTAAGTCACTTCTTTAGTTGTAGGATTTGCTTTTTCTTTGAACAATTCCAATAATTTCTCAGCAACAACTTGGTCAGAAAGTCTTTTCACTTCGTCTTGGTTAGACAAAACTCTCGCTACAATTCCTTGAACTTCTTCGTCAGTAGGATTTGTTTGCCCGAATTGCGCCATTTGTTGACAGATATTTTTTGTAGTGAATGTTTTCAAATCTTCAAAAGTGATTTTGATATCAGATTGAGCCATTGCTCTACCTTCGATCAATTGAAAACGCAATCCTTTTTCAGAACGTGCATATTCTACTTCAGCTTCCTCAGGAGATAATTTTTTCTCACCAACAGTTTGCAACCATTTTTTAAGGAATTCAGCTGGTAAATCAAATTTTGTGCTTTCAATTAAGAACTCAGTAACATCACCTAATAATTTTTGGTCAGCTTGCTGTGCAAATTGAGTTTCAGCATCTTCTTTGATTTTTGCTTTCAATTCTTCAAGTGAAGAAATAGTTCCAGCTCCAAACAATTTATCAAACAATTCTTGATTTAATTCTGCTAATTCAGCAGTGTTGATCGCTTCGATTGTGAAGTTTACATCAACATCTAAACCGTGAACGTCATCATGACTTACTTTCATCACGTCCATCAATTGGTGGTCGTCTTCAAATAAACCTTTAGTATTTACAGTCACTACATCACCTACTTTTTTACCTATGAACAAGTCAAAAGTCGCTTTGTCTTTGAAAAGATCAGCAGCAATAGTGGTAGCGTTATTAATTCCTTTTTCTTCGTTAGTGAATGTTCCAGTTACATCTGAATCTGCAGCAACAACCTCTTGAGGAATTGCAGTTCCAAATTGTTTTTGGATTCTTTCCACTTGACCGTCGATTAATTTATCGTCAGCAGTAACCACATATTTCACGATGTCGTTTTTAGCATCTAAGTCTAAAGTGAAGTTTGGAACCAATCCAATTTCATATTCAAAAACCAATTCTTCAGCATCCCAAGAAAAATCTTCGTTTACTTTAGGAAGTGGCGTTCCAAGAAGGTTTAATCTTTCTGATTGTACGAAACGCTCTAGAGCCAAATCAACAACTTTCTGAACTTCTTCCTGTTTAATAGCTTTACCGTATTGTTTTTCAACAAGATCTTTAGGCACCGCTCCTTTTCTAAATCCTTTAACAGTTGCCAAAGGCATTTTTTCGTTTATTCTTTTTGCAACTTGTCCTTTGTAATCCATCTGAACTACAGTCATTACAATTGTCTCAGTTACTGCGTCTGTTGCTACTCTTTTGATATCCATCTTCTTCTTTATTTATATTATAAATTCGGACTGCAAAATTATAAAATTTTTGCAACCCAAACAAGCTTTTTACCATTTTGAATTTTAGGCAGTTATTTGACAAAATCAGAGGCAGGATAGGGATAATAATTTGGGCGTGTCCCTGCGTAAAAACTACGGGTCAGGCTGTCCGTTCCCGCTTTTTATCGCCTGCCAATAAAAGGCAGTCCATAAAAGAGCTCCACTGCAATCCTTCACGCGAGCTTAGTTGAAAGTCATTAAGTAAAATCATTAATATTCGAAAGAAAAAATTTACATTACATACATAGAAAGCGAGGGATAATTATATACATTTGATAAAAGCAAAACATTGAAGACCTAACAAAGACTTCCGACACAAGAATAAAAAATTAAATCATGAAATATTTCCTAACCTTACTTGCATTAATCATGTTTAAAACAACTTTTAGTCAAAATATAATTAACTCACAAGTAGTTAACGACTCTCGTGATAGTTGTGTCAAAATCATTAGTGAGAAAGGTCAAAGTTCAGGAACAGGATTCTTTATTGCAGATAATTTAATTGCCACATGTTTTCACGTTATAGCAAGTACACAAAATATTAATAACAATATTAATTTCAATATTTTTGATGATATACAGATTATAACTATAAACGGAGAAATTGTCAGTGCTACATGCATAAGTATACCTTCTAATGATTCTCCAGAGCCTTATTATCAAGATTTTGCAATATTAAAAATTAACACTTCAATTAAAAGCAAATCTATACTATCTCTTTCTACTAGGATTACCTACAACATTACTGAGCAAATAATTTTTTCAGGATATCCTTTGGGAACTCCTACAATGGTAAGCCACCTAGGAAGTATTTCAGGAGTAACTAATGACAATTCGATTATTTGTATCCAAGCTTCAACAAATAAAGGCAATTCCGGAGGAGCATTAGTCGACGACAAAGGTCAAGTTTTAGGTATAATTAGTTTACGCGAAGGTGGAATTAGTCTTGGTTTACAAAATTATCTATCAAAAATAAATGAATCTGAAAAAGAAGGGTCAATTATACTTATGGGGATAGACCCTTTACAAGCAAGCAAAGAAACTATAACAGTATTAGACAAATACATAAGCACTGGAATAGGTTATGCTCGGAATATTTCACACTTATCAGATTATATTAAAAAACATAAAATCAAGCTATAATTTTAAATACCTAACAACTTACCCAGCTCCGTAAAGTGTTCTTTCAAAGAATAAATTTATCGTATACGCTGCGCAAACGTCCCCGCTGTAGTACCAAAACGTTGTGGGCAATTTTACCACAAAATATAAAAACAATAAATATAACTAACAAAAAAAAATGAAAAAAATTCTCATTCCTATATTTTTCATATCAATTTTCTTGATCATAACTTCATGCGGTAACATCAAGGGCACTAAAACAGAACCAAACGTAAATACTAAGTTCAATACTGAATACAAAAAAAGCAGAAAAAATTTTTATGGTGAACTAGCACTTAAAGAAAATAATGAAATACGAAAAATCATAGAAAATGAGCTACATAGCGAAGTTCCAGAGGGAAAATCTATATTAATTAATTTTAGCCAAAAAGGATCTAATTGTATTTCAATGGGCTTAAATAATAAAGATGCTGCAACAGTAATTAATAATGGAATTCGAATATCATCTAGAATTAGTATGAACAATAATACAATTGATTTTTTTGTTTATACCGCAGATGTATTTCATAAGGATGTACATCAAAACAACGCTAATTTCAAGTTAGATTCAGGTTTTTTTTACAATAATATTTTTACTTTTCATGAAAATTGTGAAGCTTTTTTCATTTTAAAACCGAATGGTCAGTTTATGAAATTTTATGGTGAAGATTATTTTAGTGAGGTTGAAAATTTTTTACAGAAGTAATATAGGCAATTATAAAAAGCACGAGTATTACAATTAAAATATGAATAACCAGCTTCACAAAGTGTTCTTTCAAAGAATAAATTTGTGTATAAGCTGCGCAAACGTTTATGACTTTGCGCCCACAATAATGAGTAAATACTACAACAACCAAAACCAATAAAAAAAGCCTCGAAAAAAAATTTTCGAGGCTTTTTAAGATAATTATTTATAAGTTGTAGCCCGTAGCGGAATCGAACCGCTCTTACATGGATGAAAACCATGCGTCCTAACCGATAGACGAACGGGCCTTGTTTTTCTATTTCGGGTGCAAAAATAGCACTATTTTTGAGATGCTCAAAGCCAAACCCAAAAACCTTCATATAAAAACAGCCTATATTGAACTTGTAAATTGTAATCAATTCAAAACTAAGAGCTACCACAAATAAGTTTTTTCTAAAACAAGCAGATTTTTCAAAGAACAAATCTAAAATCTAATGAAAGACAACGCTTGTAAACACAAATAATAAAAAAACAGTCCTTAATTCAACGTTACTTTTGTACTTTTGAAATTATAATTAAAACTAAATAGTATTGACAAAGTATCTAAAATATCTCCTTTCACTCTTTCTGGCTTTTGGCCTGATGGTGAATGATGGTACTTTAAATTCTCCATCAAATTCAGCAGATTATTACCAATTCTCGAACGTAATTCTAAGACGAGAATTAAACCATAAGGGTTCGAAATTATATGTGTTCCATCAGATAAATTCGGCTGAAAAAACGGCATTCCTATTTCAGTTAGTTTATTTCCAATTTCAAGATAGTTACACTCTTCAAATTCCGGTTCTTCTAAAATTACAAACGCTGCTTCATCAAAAAGTACGTTCATTTGCATCTCAATACATTTTTATAAATGAGATGATTACTTCCCGAAATTCCTATAAAAGTTTATACACAGCCTAAAAATTTCTTTCTACGCATTTATGCAATTCCATGCATAAAGATGATACCAAATGTCTAATCATTTATCATTTACAAAATGTATAAACACAAAACTAAAACACGTTTAGAGGAATCTAAACGCCCTATTCATTGGGCAAAAAGAAAAATTATGTTGATTATTACCGCCTTTATGATCGGGATGTCAAACGGAATGAATGTGGGAGATCATACGATTCACGGAAATCAAAATCACACGGAACAACATAAAAAAGATTGATTTGATTGCTCATAAATACGTTATAACACAAAAGCTATAAACGAGAATGAATAATAATCAAAAAAATCCCGAGTATGCCTCGGGATTTTTTGATTATTAAAAACAGTAGGAATGCATAGTCTAAGTTAATCGCTGTACTTTTAAAATTTCTATTTGTTTGACTTCATCTTTAAAAGGCCAGTTAATTAAATCCCCTTCTCTGTAACCTACTAATGCTAACCCCATTTGAGTTAGTATAGATTTTGTGTTGTTTTTTTGCTTTGCTTTATCCGGAGCAACAAAAAGATATACTTCTTCTTGATCTGTATCTAGGTCTTTAATGGTAACACGTGAGTCTATGGAGACAACATCTTCCGGCAAATTTACCCGGGTTACCTGTATAGCATTTTTTAGTTCTAATTTTAAAATTTCTTCTTCCTTTCGAGTGACTTTGTTTCTTCGGATATGATCTTTTATTAAATCATAAATTCCCGTTGTTAAAATGATATTTTGTGACATTTTTTTTGATTTGAAATCAATCTTTTTGATGCATTTTGCTAAAGACCCAAACATTAAATTATGCATAACAACCTGATTGCGATTTAATGAAAAACCAGCATCAAATAGCGATTGACGATTTGTAAATTATTTATAAAGGAAACGGAGGTTCCCTGCCTTGGGTTGTGGCAGGGATTATTGAATAAACTCTTTTGAACTTTTTAAAAAAGCATCATCATGCAGGTAAGACAATGACAACAATTGCCCTGAAAGACAGAATTTTTCGAAAAAAATATATTGTGAGGTCATTGCTTTTATTGTTTTAAACTAATTGTACCAAATTAACCTATTTATTGACCCTAAAAAAATATTTTAGTAAAGATTAACAAATCAGGAAAGTAGAAACTATAGCAACAAATTTATTTTTAAATCCTTTAATAATTCAAACTCAATCCAAAACCCATTCCCATATCGCTGTCATAATGCGTGGTAATTCCAAAATTTCTCTTGACAATATAACGCAAACCCGCCATGTATTCTTTGTCTGTATTCCACATTAAATTCATGCGCAATCTTTTGGAAACCGGAATATCCATGCGTTCAAATTGCAATCTGAAATTCCCGTCGGTATAGACTTCAGCTTGTACTTTGATGAGCATTGGCAACGTATACTCGACTCCGGCACTGAAAACAGCGCGATTGTCTTTGATATTGGATTGACCAAAAAGATTCTCTTCCATTTCTCCCATTTCCATTTTTCGGTACCTCCAATCAAAACCAATGAACGGCATCAGCCATTGCATTTTCCCGATGTATCTTCCAATATGCGTTTCGGTTTCATAACCGTGATGTTTGCTGTACCCGAAACGCCATTCGGTACCAATACTCCAACGCGTGTTTTGAATCATCAGCATTCCATCGTTTCCATTAGTCGCAAAATCATTTTCGGCCATCACGTGAAAGGCTCTGTCATCAGCAAATAATTTGCGTTGCGCTAATTTTGGATTTGGAATCAAAGGATTTGGCTCTTGATTTTCATAACTAAAAACCCTTCCCATTCCCGCCATCATATGATAGAGAATGTGACAATGAAAAAACCAATCACCTTTTACATTCGCATTAAACTCAATAGTATCGGTTTCCATCGGCATAATATCGATGATGTTTTTCAGTGGCGCGTATTCTTCTTTGCCATTCAATACTCTAAAATCGTGTCCGTGTAAATGCATCGGGTGACGCATCATGGAACCGTTGAAGAGTACAATTCGGACGTTTTCCCCTTTTTTAATTAGAATTTTATCAGCTTCCGAAACTACTTTATTGTCCAGACTCCAAACATAACGATTCATGTTTCCTGATAATTCAAAACGCAATTCTTTTACAGGCGCGTCTTTGGGTAATGTTGTTTTAGTTGGTGATTTCAGCATCGCATAATTCAAGGTCGTGATTTCTGAAAGTTCATTACTGTTATAATCAGCTTCGGTCATTTTCATACCTTCTTTTTTTGACGAAGAGTCATCCATTTTCATTTTTCCCATGTCATGCGAAGAATGATCCATTTCACCTTCTTTTTGAACTCCTCCTTTAATTGTCGCAGGACCAGTAATCTCTGGATACATCACCACGTTCATGTCCATTTGATTCAGTGACATTTGCATGCCCATATCATCTAAATCGCCATTCATTTTCATCATGCCGTTCATCATTTTCATCCCTTCAAAATACTTTAATTTAGGCATCGGTGAAATCAATTGCTTGATCCCATCCCCTAAATACAAGGAAGCAGATTTTGTGCGATCCTCAGAAGTGACTAAAAATTCAAAGGCTGTTTTTTCCGCAGGAATCGTCACAACAACATCATAGGTTTCAGAAACTGCAACAATCAATCGATCTACTTCAACTGGTTCCACGTCATTTCCGTCACTAGCAACTACGGTGATTTTTCCTCCGGCATAATTCAACCAAAAATAAGTAGAAGCACCACCATTGGAAATTCTCAAACGTACTTTATCTCCCGCTTTAAATTGTGAAAGCTGGCTTTCATTTTTTCCGTTGATCAGGAATTTATTGTAATATACATCACTGACGTCCATGGCGTTCATTCGTTTCCATTCGTTCGCGACCTTGGTTTTAAAATGTCCTGCTTTTATAGCTTCAGAGTAACTTTGCGTAGTTCCTTTTTGAATCGCAAACCAATCCGTCGCATTGTGCAACATTCGATGTACATTTTCCGGTTTCAAATTCGTCCATTCACTCAGAATAATTGGAACGGTTGGCAAATCATCAATTCCTGCTCTAAAAGTTGGGTCTTCATTTCTTTTATTCATCACAAAAGAACCGTACATTCCAATTTGCTCCTGTAAACCCGTATGACTGTGGTACCAATGCGTTCCATGCTGAATAATCGGGAACGTATATTTATGCGTCGTTTTCGGCTTGATTGGCATTTGAGTCAAATTCGGCACGCCGTCTTCTTTATTTGGCAAAAATAATCCATGCCAATGCAGTGAAGTATCTTCATTTAATTCATTGTGCACGTAAATTTCAGCAATATCTCCTTCAGTAAACGTGAGTGTTGGCATCGGAATTTGTCCGTTTACGGCAATCGCTCTTTTGGGCGTATCACCAAAAGTGACAATCGTATCCCGAACATATAAATCATACCGAACGGTTCTCGAAGGGACATTTTTAACAATCTTTTTTACTGGTTCTTCTATAACTTTAGCATTTTCAGTGGGAGAGCTTGTATGATTTTTATGCAAATCATCACTTGCTGCTTTAGTCTCGATAATCTTAGCTTTTTTCACAACTGCCTTTGGCACTTGCTTTTTTGACACAGATTTTTTTACCGATTTTGCTTTTTCCTTGATCAAATCCATGCCACATTTGGGACATTTTCCCGGTTTGTTAGCATGAATTTCAGGATGCATTGGGCATGTGTATGTCGTAGGCCGTACCTGAAAAATTTCTATTTTTTTTGAAATACTCTTTTCACTTCCATTTTCCGCTTTTGCAAAAGGAGAAATCAGAATTAGAAATACTGTTAATAATATGGTACTTTTCATGTTTATATTTAAAATTTTAAATTTCGCAGTCTTAATGCATTTGCAATAACTGAAACCGAACTAAAACTCATAGCCAAAGCTGCAATCATTGGCGAAAGCAACACTCCAAAAAACGGATACAAAACACCCGCGGCAATTGGAATTCCCAACACATTATAGAAGAAGGCAAAGAATAAATTTTGCTTGATATTTCGCATCACCGCATGACTTAAGTTTTTCGCTTTGACAATGCCTTGTAAATCGCCTTTTACCAAAGTGATTTTAGCACTTTCAATAGCCACATCCGTTCCGGTTCCCATCGCAATCCCAATGTCTGCTTGCGCCAAAGCCGGAGCATCGTTTATTCCGTCACCTGCCATCGCCACAATTTTCCCTTCGGATTGTAGTCGTTTAATTTCTTTCAGCTTGTCTTCCGGCAAACAACTCGCTTTAAAAGAACTTAAATTCAATTGTGTCGCCACTGCTTTTGCGGTATTTTCATTATCTCCGGTAAGCATGATTACCTCTACTCCCTGACGCATCAGTTCTTTTATCGCATCGACACTTGTTGCTTTTATGGCGTCAGTGATTGATACAAATCCAATAGCAATTCCGTTAACTGAAATATAAGAAACTATTTTCCCTAATTTCTGTTCGACTGTAATTTGATTTTCTAATTCCGCCGAAACTGTTGCATTAACTTGCTCCATCAATTTTTTATTTCCGAGCGCCACTTTTTTATTCGTTACCGTACCAATAACTCCTTTTCCAGAAACCGCTTCAAAATCCTTGACTTCGATTAATTCAACTTTTTTCGCTTTCGCAAAATTGACTACGGCTTGCGCCAAAGGATGTTCGCTGTATTGATTCAAGGAAGCGATGTTTTGCAACAAAGAATCTTCGTCATTATTCGAGGAATAAATTTTCTCCACAGAAGGTTTTCCCTCGGTAATTGTTCCTGTTTTATCTGTAATCAGAACATTTACTTTGTTCATGTTTTCTAGCGCTTCCGCGTTTTTTATCAAAACTCCTGATTGCGCTCCTTTTCCAACACCAACCATTACTGACATGGGTGTGGCTAATCCCAAAGCACACGGACATGCAATGATTAAGACCGCAATCGCATTAATAAATCCATAAACCAGTGCGGGTTCCGGTCCAAATTGTGCCCAAACCAAAAAGGTAACTACAGAAACAATTACCACTATTGGTACAAAATATTTAGCGATTCTATCCGCTAATTTTTGGATTGGTGCTCTGGAACGACTGGCGTCATTTACCATTTGCACAATTTGTGAAAGCAAAGTTTCCGAACCTACTTTCTCGGCAACCATGACAAAAGATTTATTTCCGTTTATGGTTCCCGCTATAACGGAATCTTCTATTTTTTTATCAACGGGGATAGGTTCCCCTGAAATCATTGATTCATCAATCGTACTTTCTCCATCGGTAATCTTCCCATCTACAGGAATTTTATCTCCCGGTTTTACACGCAAGAAATCTCCTTTTTTGATGTCGTGAATTGATATTACTTTATCAGCTCCATCAATAATCAAAGTGGCTTCGGTTGGTGCTAATTTTAATAATTCTTTAATCGCGCCACTAGTTCTGCTGTGTGCTCTGGCTTCTAATAACTGCCCCAGTAAAACCAACGTTAATATTACAGTTGTCGCTTCAAAATAAAGATGAACGGCGCCATTATGTGTTTTAAATTCGTCCGGGAAAATAGTTGGAAAAAATAATCCAACCAAACTAAACAGAAAAGCGACTCCAGAACCAATCCCGATAAGGGTAAACATATTGAGATTCCAAGTAATAATGGATTTCCATGCACGCTCAAAAAACATCCAACACGCATAAAAAACGACTGGAAGCAATAAAATTAGTTGCACCCAATTCCATTTTGAAGCATCCATAATTTTCATTAATGGATTATTCGGAATCATATCCGACATAGCAATAATAAAAATGGGAACCGTAAAAACTACCGCTATTTTCATTTTGCGTACCAAGTCATCATAAACCTTATTTTCTTCGCTGTCAGTTGGTTCCATTGGTACTAAATCCATTCCGCAAATGGGACATGAACCAGGGCCTTCTTGGATAACCTCAGGATGCATCGGGCAAGTGTACATTGCTTTACTATTTGCTATCGCCGCTTCTTTAACCAAATCCATTCCGCAAACGGGACAATCGCCTGGTTTATCATACACCTTTTCACCTTCACAATGCATCGGGCAATAGTATTTACCTTGTGCATTTTTGGGTAAAATCACGGTAGCTTTTTCTTGTGGTTTATTCGAGCCACAGCATGATTTTGTAATTGGTTCCTCAGTCTTTTCATGAGAATCGCCACCAGTACTCATTGCAATTGTATAGTTTCCTGCGGCAGTTAAAGTCTCCTGCAATTGCTTAGTAGGAATGTGTTTATCCATTGTTATCGTCGCTATTGGTGGAACTAAAGTAACAACAGCTTGAATTCCATCAATAGCGTTTAATGTTTTTTCCACTTTCGAGCGACAACCGTCGCAAGACATTCCGGTAATAGTATAGGTATGTTTCATAATACTCAAATTTTGATACCACGAATCTCCGATTATTCCGTCATTCCCTTGTTACACAATTTTGGAAAAGGTTTGCGTGATTACAAATCATCGATTTGCTTTCTCGTTTTTACTTTCAATTGTTTAAAATAAGTTGGCGTAAATCCAGTTGTTTTTTTGAACTGATTGCTCAAATGTGCCACATTGCTATACTGAAGCTGAATGGCGATTTCGCTCAAAGTCAACTCATCATACGTCAATAACTCCTTGACTCTTTCTATCTTTTGAGCAATAAAATAATGCTCAATTGTAATTCCTTCTATCTCCGAAAATAAATTGCTCAAAGCACTATAATCCTGTACCAAATCATTTGCTAAATAATCCGATAAATTGCTGTTTAACACATTATTTTTATTGTAAACCAAATCAATTAGCATTGTTTTTATTCTTTCGATGGTAATGTTTTTTTTATCATCGATTAAATCAAAACCCAAAGACCGTAAGCGTTTGAGCAAATCCTGTTTTTGGTTTTCAGTACATTCCTTTTCTAATTCGACTTCTCCAAGCGTAATTGAAATGGGATGAAGTCCGAGTTTTTCTAGCTCAGACTTCACTGCCATTAAACATCGGTCACACACCATGTTTTTGATGTAGAGTTTCATGATTATTTGACAGTTCCAATTCTTCTGCCACAATTCAGCATCTCCGAACCAAAATATGGATTGATCACATCTTTAGTTTCGCTGATCCAGTACCCGGTTTTTCCTTCTCCGTACATTGGGCAGTAATCCTGATAAACCGTTTGTTTTGTTCCAAAGGTTTTAATTAAACCAAAAATATCTTGGCTTAACAACGAAAAATATTCTCTTTGGAGGTCAATTTTACTAGCATTATCGCCGATATGTTTGACATGTGCTTTAGCATCAGCCACAAAAGCATTGTACTTATTTTTTGATTTGGTATCTACAGAAGTTGTGCTCGAACTATTCAAAGTAATTAACAAATTTCTTGCGGCAACGGCAGCCCCATTTGAATCATCTTTCGTTAACGCATTTTTGATATTGAGGTAATTCGAAACAATTGCATCGGTTGGGAAAGCCGTTTTGCTCACATTTCCAGATGCAGTTATAGCACTGGATTCTTCGTTAGCAACAGCAACAGGAGTTGCTTCACTATCAGCAGGGGTTGTTTGCGCCACTTTGTCGGTTAATTCCATTCCGCATTCTGGGCATTCACTTCCCGCTGTGCCAGTAACTTCGGGATGCATCGGACAAGCATATAATTCAGCCGATTTTTCTGTTTTATCAGAACTAGCAGCGGTTTCATCTTTGCTTTTTTGGTTACAAGAAACCGTCATAAAAGCCGTTATTATGGACATAAATAGTATTTTTTTCATGGTATTTTTTTTTATGATAATATTAATGACTTCTATTTAAATCAGCTATTGACTGCCTAAATTCAAGCCCTAAAATTTATTTTATGATATTGAAAAAGTTATATTCTAAGTTTAGATAAAATCCATTTGGCGCAGACCGCAACATAGAACTGTACAATTCGTGCCTGTAAGCAAAATCAATTCGTGCCTGACTGTTTATGATAAATTGAATGGAAGGCACAATATCCAAATACGATTTTCCATTTTCGTTTAGAGTTTGCCCTACAAACTCAACCATTGTGTTGATATTTGTTTGCTTAAAATTAGTGTATTTTTTTGGATACATCAGTCTTCCAAACGACAATGTATAATTAGCGGCGTTATCACTTTGCGCTGCAGGAAATTTGTAACTCGGCTTATTATCGAATGCTTTTTCATAACTAACAGAAGCACTTATGGCTAGTTTTTTTATCAGTTGAGTAGCCACAATTCCAGTTTCAAAACCTGTATTTTGTCCCATAATTTCTAACTGTTCCTGATGAATATCGGAGTTATTAAAACTATATCTTCCAAATGCTGCCATCCTAAAATGGCTGTGCAAGTCATCTGTGGAAAGGAAACGATATTTAGTATAAAAACTGGCGCCTTCAGCAACTAACTGACTGTTTCTGTTACTAAGAAACATGGATGTTCTCACCATCAAATTTTTATTGATTCCAAAAGTAACTTCGGGCATGACATGGTAATTATATCGTGATTGCATTTGCTCCTTAAAAATGGATTGTCCCAAACGAACTCCTAATGAACCCGCAGGAACATTACTTGCCGGATCAGTAACCACAAAAAGCTCCTGAGCCGATATTCCTTGAATAACAAAAAGGGTAAATACAGTTAAAAAATTTCTCATTATAATACAGCTTTGATATGGTAATCGTCTTCGTTTTCTACTGCATATGACGCTATTTTTGAAAACGTTTTAAGCAGTTTTTTATGTTCTTTTTGAGTGACATATCCTTTGTCAAAAACCCTTACTTTTGTTTCTCCAGTGCTGTTTTTAAGCTCTTCATTCAATAAAACGAAAGTGGAACCGTTTACCGAAATGGCTTTATCACCTTCGATTTTTAAGCTTTCTGTAGGCATTGTAATTACTAATGAACCAATAAAGAAACCTGCTTTTTCAACACCTTCTTTCAGTACTCTTGGCATAATTTTACTTTCTTTTTTAAAATAAACCGTGAAGGTATTCGTGTTCAAATCAGTACTCACGCTATCCACACCAACGGTTGCCTTCAGTTGTTTGTTTATTGCATTAGAACACATGGAACAGGTTAAACCAGTTGCCATTATTTCTGCTTTTGAGATTTGAGAATAGGATTGTATGCTTGTCATCAAAACCAAACAAGCGATACCTATGAATTTTAAATTTATATTTTTCATTCTACTTTATTTTTTATTTGCATGATTATTTCTTCCTCCGTTGGATTGATGGCAACTAATTTTCCTGATGCATCAAATAGATACGAATTAGGTAATTCTTCAACTCCAAAAAGCAGTGCAGATTTCGCATCAAAACCTTTAGCGTCGATTAATTGCTCGTACGCTAATTTATCTTTTTGAATAGCATTCATCCATTTGGTTTTGTCCGTATCTAGCGATATTCCAACAATTTCGAAGTTTTCATCTTTGTACTCATTATATAAAGGAGCCAATTTTTTATTAGCCAGCCTACAAGGTGCGCACCAAGAAGCCCAAAAGTCAATCAGTACCGTTTTCCCTTTCAGAGAAACTAAATTTATTGTTGTGTCTTTATTATTTTTGAGTTGAAAATCAGGCAAACTGTCTCCAATTTTCATTTGGGCGGATGCAGTTGAAATACTGATTATTAAACTTAATAGCAGCATTATTTTTTTCATTTTATATTCCTTTTTAAATGCTTATTGAATCGTCTCGACCGTTTTTCCACAAGTCATCATTTGAGAACCGTAATATGGGTTTTTAACTGCATTTTCTTTGCTTAACCAGTTTGCACCTTTACCGTCATTTGCCATTGGGCAAAACTGAAGATAAACCGGAGTTTCGTATTTAGCCACTTTTATCAATTCATACATCGATTTTGAAAGTGGAATGAAAATTTCTCTTTGACGTTTGATGTCTTGAGTTTCCGAAATATTCTTGGCACCAGCCATTAAACCGTTCATTTCTTTCATCCAAATCATGTGAACATCCATAGCAAGTTCGTCCATTTTTACTGCATTCAAAGCTGTCAGAACGTCTTTCGCTGCAGTAGCAGCAGCTTTTCCGTCAGTTTTCACCAAAGCATCTTTCAATAAGAAATAAGTATCAAAAACAACTTTTAGTTTAGTATCCACTTGTTGTTTTGCAGCTGCAGTATCAGAATGATTGGCGTGATTTGCATGATTTCCTGTAGTGGTTTCAATTTTCATTTCTGTTGAAACCGCAACTTTAGCTTCTCTTTCATATTGACAACATCCATGTAATACGTCATAAGTAGCATCCGGAGCAAGAAATTTATCGCTGTCGTAACCGGCTAAAGCAATACGTTTCAAAATTTCGTCTTGGCTCGTTTTAGTGGAATCATAGTTAAGTGTAGCCATTTTAGTGTCTTTATTCCACTCGACTTTTGCTACTTTTTTCAGATTTCCGGCAGTTTCTATCTTGCTTTTACACATGTCACAGTTTCCGTATATTTTAACGGTTTCTGTCTTGTTATTTTTAATTTGCGCGCTTGCAATTGTAACTGAAAGCAATAGTATTATTGCCATCAATATTTTTTTTATTGAGTTCATTGTATGAATAATTTTGAGGTGAATTAGTCGCAAAAACATTGAAAAAAATAGCCTGTTTCGCTACATTTCAAATTGTAAAGGACTAAAATTTAATGATTGTAAAAGCATAAAATGCTTTAAAAAAAACAGTTTTTTGGCTGTCATAAAAGTGATTTAGCTTATTTTAGGTGGAAGCCAAATAGAACGGAAATGGGAAGAAATAAACATTTCCGAGTAATAATAATTTTGTTTTTCAGTAGAAAAACTAAAAACTTGGTTGTTTAATTCGGTATAAAACGCCGAAGTTAAACCCAATTGAAATGCTGAACTGCTGCAAGTAACATCTTTACAGGCACCGTTGCAGCCGTCATGCGAACTTTCATTCGATTTTTTTTCTTTCTTGCAACAGTCTTTCTGCTCCTTTTTTGAAGAAGATTCTTTTTTGCAACACGACTTGTCTACTTTTGTTCCACATGCAAAAGCTACGCTTGGTGTCATAAAGAAACCAAGCATAACCAATAACAATATGTAAAACTTTTTAGACATAATATTCTATAAATAAAGTACAAAGGTATTAATTGGACAGAAATAAAACCGGAATTCAATCATAAATACGTGTTAAAAACAACGTTTTATTTTCCTTCCCCTAATATTCCATTCATTATAGACTGCAAAACTGACAATATAATACTAAAGAATAAGGCCGTCCAAAACGTGTCAACGCTAAATCCGCCCACAATTTTTGTACACAACAAAATCATTAATGCATTGATGACTAATAAAAACAATCCTAAAGTAATGATGGTAACCGGCAAAGTTAGTATCACCAATATTGGCTTGATAAATATATTAAGTAACCCTAGAACAATGGCTACAATTAATGCTGTAGTAAATCCAGCCACATGAACTCCCGGCATAAAGTTCGCAATAAGCAAGACCAAGCCCGAAGTAATAAGAATTTTGATCAGTAAATTCATGGTTTTTTATTTTAAGATTTAATAAATGTAAGAAAAATTTAAATCTGATTAATTTATTTTAAAAAGGAAATAACTTTTTGATAGAAATCGGCTGGGTTTTCGGCATGAAGCCAATGTCCTGCATTCGGGATTGTTTCAATGCTGGAATCCGGAAAATGCTGCTTTATGTTTTCGAAATCGCTGTCTAAAATATACTTTGAATTTCCACCGCGAATGAATAATGTTGGTTTCTCTAAAACAAATCCTTCTGGTAACGGAATTCCTATTTCATCCATTTTTGTATTAAAAACTGCCAAATTAAATCGGAACGCTAATTGCCCCGGCTCTTGCCAATATAAATTTTTCATTAAGAATTGTCTGGTTCCAAAATCAGGGACAAACTTCTCCATAATTTCTTCCACATCACTTCGGCTTGGTTTTTTTGAAAAATCGACGGCATTCAATCCCGCCAAAATATCCTGATGGTGTTGCGGATAAAATTTTGGACCAATATCTGCCACAATCAATTTATCTACTAATTCCGGATGTGTCGTTGCCAAAAGCATGGCCACTTTCCCGCCCATCGAGTGTCCTATTATATTGATGTTTTCTAAATTATGAGCTTTGCAATACTCGTAAACATCCTGCGCCATGATTTCATAACTAAATTCTTCTGAATGTAAGCTTCGTCCGTGGTTGCGTAAATCGAGAACATGAACTTGAAAATCAGCCGCAAATTGCGTTCCGAGTGTTTTCCAATTATCTGACATTCCCAGAAATCCGTGAAGAATTAAAAGTGGTTTCCCTGAGCCTTCTATTTTTGAAAAAAGCATATCATTTTAGATTTTAACGTTATAATTTAAATTACAAACCATCAAGAAATTAAGGTTATTAAGCTTTACACTTAATCTATCTTAATTTCTTAATGGAAAAAAAACTACTTTAATTTTTGCAAATACATATTTACCACATTATCCAAGCCTAAATAAATAGCTTCGGAAATTAATGCGTGACCAATTGAAACTTCCAATAATCCTGGAATGTTTTGTTTGAAAAACTGAATGTTATCCAAACTTAAATCGTGACCAGCGTTGATTCCTAATCCAAGTTCGTTGGCCAAAATTGCCGATTCAGTGTACGGCAAAATTCCGTTTTGATTCCCTAAACTGTATTGATGTGCGAATGCTTCTGTGTACAATTCGATTCTTTCGGTTCCAATTTTCTTGGCGCCTTCAATCATTTCGAGAACAGGATCCACAAAAATGGAAGTTCTGATTCCGTTGCGTTGAAATTCCTGAACGATTTCGGTTAAATAAGAAGCATGTTTTATAGTATCCCAACCCGCATTAGAAGTTATGGCATCAATTGCATCCGGCACCAAAGTCACTTGAGTAGGTTTTATTTCGAGAACAAGATCGATAAATGTTTGCTCTGGATTTCCTTCAATATTATATTCAGTGTAAACGATAGCCTTTAAATCACGGGCATCCTGATAGCGGATGTGACGCTCATCAGGACGCGGATGAATGGTGATTCCTTCAGCACCGAACTTTTGAATGTCAGTAGCAACTTTTAATAAATCGGGAACATTTCCTCCGCGAGCATTACGTAAAGTGGCTATTTTATTGATATTTACACTTAATTTTGTCATTGAAACATATTTTTATTTTGATACTAGTATTTACTTGGAACAAAAATACAAAGTAAAACTTAGGAGATTTTGCTTATTTTTGATTATTTTGCATGAAATATTGCCGATTGATTTATGACAGAAATAACAGAATATATTACCAATGACTTTAAAGCGATTGACAGCCAAGATTCTATTGCGGCTATTCAAGACTTTTTTAGTGAATTACACTTTTCACATTTTCCAATTGTCGAAGAGGGAGTTTACATTGGCAGTATTGCATCCGAGGATATTGAGACTTTTGACAGTGATAAAAAAGCATCTGATTATCGATTTACACTTGAAGGTTTTTTTGCCAGAACAAATACGATTTGGTTAGATGTTTTAGAAGTTTTTGCAAAAAATCACACTAATTTAGTTCCTGTTTTGGACGAAAACAACACCTACGTGGGCTATTATGAAATAGAGGATATCATGAAATTTTTTCATGAAACACCCTTTTTAAAAGAACCGGGTGGAATCATTGTGGTCAAAAAACCAATTTTAGATTATTCGATGAGTCAGATTACTCAAATTGTCGAAAGCAATAACGGCAAGCTTTTGGGATTATTCATTTCTGAGGCCGATGTCGACAGTGTGGAAGTGACCATGAAAATAACTTTGGGAGCGATGAACGAAATTATCCAGACGTTCAGAAGGTACAATTACGAAATCATATCAGAACATCAAGAAGACAATTACATCAATAATTTAAAAGAACGCTCTGATTATTTAGACAAATACCTGAACATTTAACCGCTTATTTGGTGATTTATTGATTCGGTAATTCATAATCTCAAATATCCAAATAATCAAATTAACGATTAAAAAACACAATGAAAGTAGCCATCTACGGTCAATATTATCAAAACAGTACAGAACCTATTATAAACGACATCTTTGTTTTTTTTAACAAAAACAATGTAGAGATGATTATCGAGGCTCATTTTTTATTGATGCTTAACGAAAGGAAGATTGTAGAAAAAAAATACAAAACTTTCACCTCGCATACGGAACTCGACTCTAGTTTTGACATGCTAATCAGTATTGGCGGAGACGGAACAATACTAAGAGCCGCAACATTAGTAAGGGATTCAGGCATTCCTATATTAGGTATAAACGCAGGGAGACTCGGTTTTTTAGCATCGGTACAAAAAGAAAATATTGCTGAATTTATGCAGTTTGTTATTGATAAAAAATATACGATTTCTAAAAGAGCTTTATTAAGCTTAACCTGTTCGCCACCTAATGAATCAATTGAGGAAATCAATTTTGCGATGAATGAAATTACGGTCAGCCGAAAAGACACGACATCGATGATTACGATTGATACTTACCTGAATGATGAATTTTTGAATTCCTATTGGGCTGACGGTTTAATCATTTCTACGCCAACGGGATCTACAGGATACTCGTTAAGTTGTGGCGGTCCAATTTTGACCCCTGATGTAAAAAGTTTAGTAATTACTCCTATTGCACCGCATAATCTCACTGCCAGACCACTTGTTGTTCCGGACGAAACTGAAATCAGATTAAAAGTTTCGGGAAGAGAAGAAAATTATCTAGTTTCCTTAGATTCAAGAGTAACTTCTGTGAAAAACGAATCGATTCTGACTTTAAAGAAAACGCCATTTCAAATTAATATGGTCGAAATTCCCGAGGAAACATTTTTGAAAACACTACGCAATAAATTACTTTGGGGAGAAGACAAGCGCAATTAAATCATTTTAGCTAAACATTATACGATTATATCAATTTTTCTCGTTTAAGTGAAACAAATACTCATTTAGTGTCAGTTGACTAACCAAATAGTCAAAAAAACACACATTTAACTAATTGGGTATTGAATCGTATTGATAATTATTATATTTGCACGCAATTTTTGATTAAATGAACAAGATTTTTTATTTATTTTTATTGTTTTCCCCTTTGATGGTCATCCAAGCTCAGATACATGAGATTGGTGTTTTTGCTGGCGGAAGTAATTTTGTAGGAGATGTAGGCCCTACAACCTATGTTTCACCAAACAAACTTGCTTTTGGATTGCTATATAAATGGAATAAAAGTCCAAGACATAGCTATCGCTTTTCCTACACACAATCAAAAATAACTTCGAACGATTTAGATTCTAAAGAGGCGAGTCGAAATCAAAGAGGCTATCGTTTTGACAACAGTATAAAAGAAGTATCTTTAGGTCTTGAATTCAACTTTTTTGACTTTAATCTTCATGAATCCAATACTAAAATTACGCCTTACCTATACTCTGGCTTAAGCTACTTTCGATACGATGCGTTATATGTATTTAATGGACAAACTGAAAAGGATAAAAATGATGGTTCATTTGCAATTCCCATGAATTTAGGAATAAAATCAAACATTACACGTAATTTAATACTGGCTGCGGAAGTTGCCGCAAGATACACTTTGACTGACAATATAGATGGAAGTAATCCAAAAAACACAAATTTGGAATACCTTCGGTTTGGAAATATAAATAACAATGATTGGTATGTTTTTTCAGGAGTTACTTTAACGTATACTTTTGGAAACAAACCCTGCTATTGTGCAGAATAAAAAAATGAACTTACTAGAGAATATCGACGCAAAAAATTTACCTCAACATTTAGCCATCATCATGGATGGTAATGGGCGTTGGGCAAAACAAAAAGGACTTCTAAGAGCTTTAGGCCATGAAAGCGGTACAAAGTCAGTAAAAGTAATCATAGAAGCCAGTGCCAAACTAGGCATTGAGTTTCTTACGCTATATGCTTTCTCAACCGAAAATTGGAACAGACCAAAACTAGAGGTTGAAACTTTAATGAAAGTACTCATCAACTCTTTAAAAAAAGAACTGACAACCCTACAGAAAAATAACATCAAGTTGAACGCTATTGGTAATCTGGAAAAACTACCAAAATCAGCCCAAAAAGAACTGCTTGACGTAATTGAAAAAACCAAAGACAACACTCAAATGACTTTGACCCTGGCGTTAAGCTATGGTTCCAGAGAAGAAATTGTAAGTGCGGTCAGAAACATCTGTAATAAAGTTAAAAATAATATAATTTCAATAGACAGTATTGACGATTCAATTATTAATGAGCATCTTTACACGCAAAATTTACCAGACGTAGATTTATTAATACGAACAAGTGGAGAACATAGAATAAGTAATTTTTTGTTATGGCAAATTGCCTATGCAGAATTGTATTTTACTGATATATTGTGGCCAGACTTTAAAGAACAAGATTTATATGAGGCTATCATTAGTTATCAAAAAAGAGAACGTAGATTTGGAAAAACAAGTGAACAAATTAAATAATTTTTTAGTGTTAAATAAAAGCATAAAAATAGTCCTTTCCGTTTTGATTTTTGGAAGTTTTGCTCAAATTAAAGCCCAAGAAAGAGTTCCTTTTGATCAAGGAAAAAAATACATATTAGCAGATGTGGCAGTTGTTGGAGACATCAGTTTCAACAGTCAGACCGTTGTTACCTTTTCAGGCCTACAAAAAGGCCAAGAAATCACTATTCCAGGTGAAGAAATAAGTGCTGCTATAAAAAAACTTGGTAAATTAGGTCTTTTTGATGAAATTTCGTTCTATGTTAATAAAATACAGAATGACAGTATTTATCTTGATTTAAATATTGTTGAATTGCCTAAATTGAATCAAGTAAAATTTGTAGGTGTTAAGAAAAATAAAACTGAAGGTTTAATCAAAGACAATAGCCTTAATAAAGGTAAAGTAGTTAATGAAAACTTGATTACTACCACCAAAAACTACATTGAAAACAAATACAAGAAAGACGGCTACTACAACACAAAAGTAAACATAAACACTGTCAAAGACACCGCTGCAGTAAATCAGGTCAACATGCTTGTAACAATTGACAAGGGTGACAAAGTAAAAATTCAAAAAATTGATTTCGTAGGCAATACAAAAATATCCGACAATGCTTTGCGTAAAGCGATGAAGGAAACCAAGCAAAAGAAATTTACCCGTATTTTGAAAGCTTCAAAATTTATAAAAGATAAATATAAAACCGATTTAGAAAAAGTAATTGAATCCTACAAAGAAAAAGGATATAGAGATGCTCGCATAGTTTCGGATTCTGTCACATTTGACAAAGCTAAAAATGCGTTGTCTATAAAAATAAATGTAGAAGAAGGTAATAAATATTATTTTGGAAACATTAAATTTTTAGGAAATACAGTATACACAGATCAAGGATTAAGCCGAGTTTTAGGGGTTAAAAAAGGAGAAACTTATAATGGTGTTCTTCTTGAAAAAAGAATTGCAGACAAGTCTAAACCAGATGCAGAAGACATCACGAATTTATACCAAAATAATGGGTATTTATTTTCTAATATAAATGCCGTTGAAGTAAAAACAGCAAACGACACTATTGATTTTGAGATACGAATCACGGAAGGTCCAATTGCTTATTTTAACAAAATTACGGTTGTAGGCAATGACAAAACGAATGACCGCGTAATTTACCGTGAATTAAGAACAAAACCAGGAGAAAAATACAGCAAAGAAGAATTAGTTAGAACCATTCGTGAAATAGGACAATTAGGATTTTTTGATCCTGAAGCGATTGATCCAAAGTTTAAGAATGTTGATTCAGGAGCAGGAACTGTTGATATTGAATACAATCTTGTAGAGAAAGGATCAAGCCAAATCGAACTTCAAGGAGGTTATGGTGGTGGTGGTTTCATTGGTACGCTTGGACTATCCTTCAATAACTTTTCGGCAAGAAATATACTAAACAAAGAAGCGTATAAGCCACTTCCTATGGGAGACGGTCAGAAAGTCTCTTTGCGTTTGCAAGCCAGTACCTTCTTTCAAACCTATAGTGTATCATTTTCAGAACCATGGTTTGGGGGTAAAAAACCAGTATCTTTTAGCACCTCGTTGTCATACAGTAAACAGTTTTTAAATAATTTTGTCACTCAGAAAGCAGATAAAACCAAAAGTTTTAACATCTTGACATTATCCGTAGGTTTAGCGAAAAGACTTACCGTACCAGATGATTTCTTCGTATTGTCACAATCTATAAGTTACCAACATTATGATTTAAATAATTACAATACCGGATTATTTACATTTGGAGACGGAGCGTCTAGAAACTTAGCGTATACAATAGGACTAACTAGAAACAATAAAGGAGTTAACCCAATATTTCCAACGTATGGTTCCGAATTTAGTATTTCGGCAAAACTAACACCTCCTTATTCCTTGATTAATGGAGTTGATTACGCAACATTAGGAGATAAAGAAGAGTATAAATTAAAAAATACTGTTGACAGATCCAACCAAGCTGATGCAAATGGAAATACAGTTCAGATAGGTGATTATATAGATGCAGAAGGAAATAAAGTCTTCAAATTTGAAGACGCAGCAGCAGATCCAGCTAAAGTAGATCAAAAGAAATTTAATTGGTTAGAATATTACAAAATCAAATTCAAGGCAGATTGGTACACTAAGATTTACGGTAAACTAGTACTTAGAGCCTTAACTGAATTTGGATTTCTTGGAGCCTATAATCAAGAAAGAGGTGCTGTTCCTTTTGAACGATTCTACCTTGGTGGTGATGGTTTAGCAAATTACTCAATGGATGGTAGAGAGACTATTCAATTGAGAGGATACCCAAACAACTCATTGACGCCAGTAAATAACACAGGGGATCAAATTGGAGCTACTGTTTTCAACAAATTCTCTATGGAGTTGCGTTATCCAATAACATTAAAATCATCAGCATCAATTTATGCATTAGCATTTATGGAGGCAGGTTCATCATATAAAGATTTCAAAAGTTATAATCCTTTTGCTTTGAGTCGTTCTGCAGGAGTTGGATTACGTGTATTTATGCCTGCATTTGGTTTATTAGGAATAGATTTTGGTCACGGTTTTGATGCATTACCAGGACAAGCAAAAGCAAATGGATGGGAAACCCATTTTATCATTGGACAACAATTCTAAAAAAATTGATTTTAGATTTTCTAATACAGTACCGTTATGAGAAAACAATTTTTATATCTATTTTTAAGCTTAGTAATTGTACAAACAATTAATGCGCAAACCAGAGGAACAAAAGTAGGTTACATTGATATGGAATACATATTACAAAATGTACCCGATTATACTGAGGCAACAATTCAATTAGAGCAAAAGGCTCAAAAGTGGAAACAAGAAATTGAAACCAAGAAAGTTGAACTTAATAAGATAAAAGACGCTTTAAAAGCGGAAAAAGCATTACTCACAAAAGAGCTTATTGATGAAAGAGAAACTGAAATAAAGTTTTTGGAAAATGAAATGTTAGAGTATCAACAGAAAAGATTTGGACCAAATGGTGATTTAATTCAGCAAAAATCTATTTTGGCAATGCCAATTCAAGACCAAGTTTTTACCGCAATTCAAGATATAGCTGTAGCAAAAAAATATGATTTTGTTTTTGACAAATCATCCGATTTAACAATGCTTTTTGCTGACAAACGATTTGACATTAGTGACCAGGTCCTTCGCGTTTTAAACCGTTCCGAAAAACGAGAACAGTTGACTAAAAAACAATTAAAAGAAGAAGAATCTAAACAAAACAGAGAAGACGCTTTAGATGACAATCCTATATTAGCGGAAAGACAAAAAGCCTTGGATGAGAAAAAAACATCCAGAGAAAAAATACTGGCCGACAGAAAATTAATTCAGGAACAAAAGAAAAAAGAATTTGATGACAAAAGGAAACAAATTCAAGCGGACAGAGAAGCCAAAAAAAATGGCACGATTTCTGCAAATGTTAAAATAGAAGAGACCGCAAAAACTAAAATTGATAATGATTCTAACAATGCTAGTGCAAAAGATAGTATTGAAAAATTGAAACAAAATCAAGCTGATGCAAAAGCGCAAACATTAGAAGACCGTAAGAAAGTTATTGAAGATCGTAAAAAAGCTTTAGAGGAAAAAAGAAAAAAAATACTGGAAGAAAGAGAAGCTATTAAAAAAGCTAAAGAAGAAAAATTAAAAGAAAACACAAACAATAATTAATTACTTAATATTTTAAAAACGATGAAACAAATCAAAACTTTATTAATTGCTGCAATATTTATCTTAGGAGCAAACCAAACTATGAATGCACAAGCAAAAACTGCGCATGTTGATGTAAGCGAAATTATGACAAAAATGCCTGCAATGTTAGATGCTCAAAAACAACTAGATAAATTGAGTACTACCTATGATGGTGAATACAAAAAAATGGTTGAAGAATACCAAGGAAAATTAAAAAAATACGAAGCAGAAGCTGCAACCGTTACTGAAATTGTAAATGGAGAGCGTTCTAAAGAAGTACAGGACATGCAAAAAAGAATTGTTGACTTTAGAGACAATGCTCAAAAAGAATTACAACAAAAAGAATCTGATATCGTAAAACCATTAATGGAGAAAGTTAGAGCTTCTATCCAAAAAGTAGGAAAAGCTAAAGGATTTCAATATGTGTTAGATGGTTCTACACTTTTACTTGCAGATGGTCCAAACTTGACTGCTGATGTAAAAAAAGATTTAGGTTTCTAAAAAAATCACAATTCACACAAAAAACTGCTCACCTCCAATTGGATTTGAGCAGTTTTTTTGTTTAAAATAAATTTTAGGAAAATTAAGCATTAGCGCTTAACTTTGTTTACATGAATAGCAATAATCAACCTATAGGAATTTTTGACTCGGGAATTGGCGGAACATCAATTTGGTCTGCAATTCATCAATTGCTGCCTAATGAAAAGACAATATATCTTGCTGACAGTAAAAATGCGCCTTACGGACAAAAATCTAAAGAGGAGATTGTTGCCTTAAGCATGAAAAATACTGATTTTCTTCTTGAGATGAATTGTAAGTTAATTGTAGTTGCTTGTAATACTGCAACTACCAACGCAATTCAGGAGCTACGAGCTAAATATAACGTTCCTTTCATAGGAATAGAACCCGCTATAAAACCAGCAGTAACTCATTCTAAAACACAAACAATAGGAATCCTGGCTACACAAGGAACGTTGAACAGTGAGCTTTTCAACAAAACTACAGAGAAGTACCAAGACACAAAAATAATTGAGCAAGTAGGACACGGATTAGTCCAGCTCATTGAAAACGGAGATATCAATTCACCAGAGATGATTAAACTGCTTCGCTCCTATCTGACTCCGATGATTGAAGCTAATATCGATTATCTAGTCTTAGGTTGTAGTCATTATCCGTATTTGATCCCTCAAATAAAAAAAATCCTTCCAGAACATATTCACATCATCGATTCTGGTGAAGCTGTAGCAAAACAGACTCAAAAAATATTACGAGAAAAAGTAGGCTTTTCATCGGCAGAAAATAGTCAGCCCATTTTCTATACCAATACAAATGCAAAAGTTTTGACTGAAATATTAGAAAATAAATTTACGGTTGAAAAAAAAGAATTCTAGAACATTATTTATTCTTCTTTAAACCAACTCGAATACATCACGTAATTATTAGAAATACGCTCAATTTCACCAGCAAAGTCTGATTGATCAATGTCTTTAACTTTCTTTGCAGGAACACCCGCCCAGATTGTACCAGAACCCACAATTGTATTCTGAGTAATTACAGCACCGGCGGCTACAATAGAGTTACTTTCGATAATACAATCATCCATCACAATTGCTCCCATTCCTATCAAAACATTGTCATGAATAACACAGCCATGCACAATGGCATTATGACCAATAGAAACGTTATTGCCTATAATTGTAGGATGCTTTTTATACGTACAATGAATAATAGCACCATCTTGAATGTTAACTTTATTTCCAATTTTAATAAAATTCACATCACCCCGTATTACAGCATTAAACCAAACGCTGCAACTTTTTCCAAAAGTCACTTCACCAACAATAGTGGCATTTTCGGCTACGTAACAATCTTCAGGAATAGAAGGTGATTTACCGTTAACAGATTTAATTAGCATAATAAAGTAAATTAATTGATTGCAGGGCAGTTACACTCGTATTTTTCTCGTTTGCAAAACAAATTGATTCCCAACGTAATTTGGTGATACCCCCCATTATCAAATTTAACATCCCCAGTTACCTGTGAATATGTATATGCAAACATGAAGTTATTGTAGTTAACCCCAACAATTGGAGTGAAATATTGTAATTTTTGATTCGATACACTATTACCATTGAGATATTCAGCACTATCAAAACTTCTTCTATAGGACAATCCGCCCCAAAGCGTTCCAAAGTCTAAATTTTTATAGGCTTTTAAGTTAATATCAATAGATTTTTCTTTAGTTTTTTCCACTAATTGAAATAAAACGGATGGTTCCCATAATATTTTTTCTTTATTTCCAAAAACATAGCCCGCACTCAACAAATATTTCCTTAAATTATCACTTTCGTATTCCGTATAAATTTCTCTTCTGGTTTCTATGGCATTTTTAACCGTTGCATGTGCATAAAAATCCAAAAAATTATACGAGGCACCAATATCGACATTAAAATAAGAATCCTTTTCTACAATAGAACCGTCAACAATAGGGTCATAATCACCAGACTGTAAGAACTCAGTTTGATCTAATTGACTTTGGATTAATCCCGCACTGACACCAAAAGACAATTGATTTAAATCAATCTCATCTCTAGAAAACATAATGTGATGAGCAAAACTAAATTTCACTCCTTTTTGAGAATGATATCCATTTTTATCATTGAAAACAATTATTCCTGCACCAGATTTTTCACCTACTCTACCATTAAAACTTAAGGTTTGCATTTGAGGAGCATCTGACTGATCAAACCATTGCTTGCGGGCTGTAAGTCTGACTTTAGCACAATTAGCAGCTCCAGCCATTGAAGGATGAATCAGATAATAGTTATCAGAAAGATAATCAGAATATACCGCAATTCCTTCTTGTGAAAAAGAGTACTGATAAACAAAAAAAGAAAGTAGTAAAAATCTAAATTTTATAAACATCACGAGTAATAAAAAATGAAAAAATCTAAATCAATAAAAATATCAAAAAAGAGGAAATGCTTGATCTAAAAATTAAACTAAAGTTAATTTATTCATTAAAAAATCAAATATAGTTATTCGTAGAAAATAACTTTAGTAAATTTGTGAAAATTTCAAAAGCCATGAACAAAGTTACTATAAAAGAAACACAAAACCCAACCATACTAAAGTTTGAATTTCAAGAATTTATCACTCAAAATGAAAGTTTTGAATTTAAAAACATTGATGAAGCCAAAACATCACCGCTAGCACAACAATTGTTTTACCTACCCTTTGTAAAAACAATTTATATCTCCGGAAATTTTATCGCAATCGAAAAATACAGTATTGTTGAATGGGAAGATGTTAAAGATGCTGTAGCAGAACAGATTGAAAAATTCGTGACCGATGGCGGGACAATAATTACTGTTGACGAAAATAAAACGAAGAAACAGCCCGTAACCGTTTATGGAGAATCCACTCCAAATCCTGCTGCTTTAAAATTTGTAGTAAGCAAAATGCTGACTAAAAATGCTATAGAATTCAAAAACATTGATCAAACTGCCGCTTCACCATTAGCTAAAGAGCTTTTCAAATTTCCTTATGTAAAAGAAATTTTTATTGATGAAAATTATATTTCAGTAACCAAATATGAAATCAATGATTGGCAAGAGATCACGTTAGAACTGAGAAGTTTCATCAAACAGTATATTGAAAACGGAGGAACTGTTTTAGATGAAAATTATGTTGCTGCAGTGACAGCAGAAGAAACTGTTAAGGCAAAAGAATTTGACACACTGGATGTGACATCGCAACAAATCATCAACATATTAGAAGAATATGTAAAACCTGCCGTACAAGCTGACGGTGGAAATATCGCATTTGACTCTTACAACGAAAATGACAAAACCGTAAAAGTGATCTTGCAAGGTGCCTGCAGCGGTTGTCCTTCTTCCACTTTTACATTAAAAAGTGGTATCGAAAACATGCTGAAAAGTATGCTCAACGATGAAAGCATCAAAGTTGAAGCCGTAAATGCATAAACAAAAAATACTATCATATTGACAATCTTATTGTTAAGTTGAATTTTTACCTTTTTTAAATGTTCAATTTAAAAAAAATTGGTAAATTTATATTTCACTTAACAAATAGAAATCATGTCAATATTAAAAGTAATTGAAATACTTTCAAGCTCTGAAATAAGCTGGGAAGATGCAGCCCGAAAAGGAGTTGCTAAAGCGTCAAAATCCGTAAAACACATCCGTTCTGTCTATATTCATGAACAAAGTGCAACAGTAAGCGATGGGGCCATTACAGAATTTCGAGTGAATCTCAAATTGACTTTCGAACTCGAATAAAGAACTTAACAAAACAAATCAAAGCGTTTCATTCGAGACGCTTTTTTTTAGAAGCTATTCCCGTTATCCGTTGCAATTTTCCTAGTGCTGAAAAAATTCAGCACTAGAAAGGATTTCCACTACTACCGGGGCTAAAACGACCCCATGAACGAATTACATTCAGAAGCTAGTCCACATTTAATTGGCTTCACGATGCCAAACAACTGACTAATTACAGTTTGAAACATTTTTATGACAATAAAAAATCCTTTTTTGTTTTTACATCAAATCTAGACGAAGCCTTTACCACCGCATATTAAGAAACTAAAGACAATATGATTCCAGCTTCTGATTCGGTGATGGCAAAAAACGTATTTCAACTGAGTATCTATTTCAGTAATTCTTACTATGAAAAAGTCAGCCTTCAAATGCTGCTGGTCACACAACATGGAATTGAGTACCAATCCGCATACTCGAATTGGATGGATTTGGCTTTAAATTATCCCAAAAAAACAAAGAATTAGCCATTTATGGAGAACAGGCCTTAGTGCTTTGCACAAAAACAGCCAGTATATCCCCAATGTTGTTTTGTCCGGGACACAAAAAGAATCTAACATTGCCTTTTTTAAATTCCCGCTACCAAAACCAGGAAACACTCTTTTAGCGGTACCAAAACAAAACCTGTTTAATGCCAATTACTGATTTTCAGCAAATTATTAATGATTTAATAAAGCAATCATAGAAAAAAATGTTTAATATTGTAGGACTAATCAAATAAAAATACCATGGGACTATCTTCATTTTTTAAAAATCTATTTGGCTCAGCCAAAGAAACAGCCGGTGAATTAGCCGATAAAGCAGAAACTACTTTTGAACAAGCAAAAGAAGCAGCAGCACCATATCTTGAAAAAGCAGAAATATTTGCTGAGGAAACATTTGAGAAAGCAAAAGAAACAGCTACTCCCTATTTAGAAAAAGCTGAGAATTTTACTGAAGAAACATTAGATAAAGTCAAAGAAACAGCTGCACCAATTATAAATAAAATAGAAGACTTTAGCGGTCATGCTAAAGAATCAGTTGCAGAGACTTCAGACAAAGCAGAAAATTCTCTTGAAAATGCAGCCGAAACCGTAAAAGAAAAAGCAGAAACAACCGTTGATAAAGTAGAAGATTTAGCCAGTGAAGCTAAAACAACAGCTACTGAAACTGCTGAAAAAGTAAGCTCATTTGCAGAAGACAGCAATGAAGAAGCTAAAGAAACTATAAATAAAATAGAAGAAGACGCTGATTAATTTATAAAAAAATAATTTATTCGTATTTTTGCCTTTCAAACTTAACCTTCTCCTTTGAGAAGGTTTTTTATTATACAAAAAATGAATTTAAATCCAGACCAACTTACTGATTACGCCAATACTTTTCTAAAAATATTAATTGACTATTCCCCAAAATTGATTTCTGCATTTATTATTCTTTTTGCCGGACTTTATATCATTAGACTTATCAATAGGTTCATAAGAAGAATAATGGTAAAAAGGAATTTAGATCCTACACTGACACGATTTCTCGCCGATATTTTACTTTGGGTATTAAGAGTAATTTTATTTGTATCTTTTATTTCCAAACTGGGAATTGAAACATCGTCATTTGTAGCCATCCTGGGAGCTATGGGACTTGCGGTAGGTTTATCACTTCAAGGTTCCTTATCTAATTTTGCTGGCGGAATGCTAATTATTCTCTTCAAACCGTTTCGAGTAAATGACACCATCGAAGCACAAGGAGTGATTGGAACTGTGAGCGAAATACAAATATTTGTAACCAAATTAATTACAGCCAACAATCAAACTATTTTTGTCCCTAATGGTTCGCTATCTAATGGAAACATTATCAATTATTCAATGGAAAAAATAAGAAGAGCTGATTTGACCATTGCTATCTCCTATGATACGAACATCAAAGAAGCCAAAGACATTATTACTGCCGTTTTAAAAAACAATCCAAAAGTATTGGAAACACCAGCTGCTGAAGTTTCTGTAAAAAACCTCACCGATAGTGCTATCCAATTAGCGGTAAGACCTTGGGCAACAAATGAAGATTTCTGGGGCGTCTATGCAGACACACTGCAAAATTGCAAACAAGCTTTTGATACGGCAGGAATTGTTATTCAGCCATTTGTAAAGGAGTCTTCTAAAAAGAACAATCCAACTGATCCGAAATTATAGAGCTTCCATAAGTAAGAATTCCTATTTACTTTTTTGGAGCGGTAATCATAAAATCTTTCAAATAATACGGTTCAAAATAAGCGACATCAACAGTGTCGTTTATTTTGAATTTCTCATAACTCAAAGCGCTCATCTCCTTAGCCGAAGGATATTTTATATCTTCTAAGAAAACATAGTTGTCTTTATTTAATACTGATTGGCACTTTTCCGCACAATCACCAACGAAATAAACTGTTCCCTGCAAATCTTCAAATGAATTTTCATCTATAATTTGGGCAAGAACTTCTCGTTTTTTTTCTAAAGTCGGACTGAAAATTGCACTGTACACTTCCATTCTTCGGGCATCAATCATTGGAATAATTAATCCGCTAGAAACAGTCACTTGTGATGCCAAAGCTTGTAAAGTATCCACCGCAATCAAGGGAATATCTAATGCATAACAGAGTCCTTTTGCTGCAGACACTCCTATTCGCAATCCGGTGTAAGAACCAGGACCTTGACTCACTGCGATGGCAGATAAATTATTGAGCGTAATTCCTGCTTCTTTTATAATCTCCTCAATAAAAACATGGAGTCGTTCCGCATGGGAATATCCTTCTTCTGCAATTTCTTTGCAAATTATCGTTTTTCCTTCTTTTGCAAGAGCAACAGAACAGTTCTTAGTTGCAGTTTCAATGTTTAGTATATAGCCCAATTTCAGATTTTATTTTAAATTAAAAATCACAACCACAAAATTAGATTTTATGATTGTGATTTCAAAATTGTTACGTTAAAGGTTACTTTTTACTTTCTCCTTTTTCTTTATCTGTTTTTAATGCCACCTTATCTCCTGAATTCAAATCCTTAGCCACAGTTGAATAAGGTCCTGTAATGACAACATCTCCTTTTTTAAGACCAGTCAAAACTTCAATATTCGTATCGTCTTGAATGCCGGTTTTAATGATTCTGATTTTAGCCTTATCACCCACTTTTACAAAAACACACTCAAACTTCTTATCACTTTTAGGCGCCACTCCTTTTTGTTCTTCATTTGGATCAACAACTTTAATCTCTTTTACAGCCGCAGTATCTGATTTCACGACAACAGAGCTAATTGGCACAGACAAAACATTACTTTTTGTTTCTGTAATGATGTCAACAGTCGCAGTCATACCAGGTCTAAAAGGCGAATACGTGTCTGGTTTCCCTTCTAATAAATCTTGGTAGGATTCTTTAAGAATTCTTACCTTAACTTTAAAATTAGTTACTTGATCCGCAGTCAAAGCTGAACTCGCCGAATTTGAAATACTGGTTACAATTCCTTTGAATTGTTTTTTCAAATAGGCATCCACTTCCACATTCGCTTCGTCTCCCACTTTAATTTTTACAATATCATTTTCATTGACATCGACTTCAACTTCCATGTTATTCAAGTTGGCCACTCTCAAAATTTCCGTACCCGTCATTTGTTGGGTACCCAAAACGCGCTCCCCTAATTCTACGTTTAACATCGAAATAGTTCCATCTGCAGGTGCGTAAATTGTAGTACGCCCTAAGTTGTCTTTCGCTTCATTTACTGTTGCCGAAGCACTTTGAACATTAAAATAAGCTGTTTGTTTAGCCGCTTTAGCAACCTCAAAAGAAGCAACAGCTTTATCCCAATCCGATTTAGAAATAATTCCTTTTTCGAATAATGTTTTGTTTCTGTCGTAATTGGATTTTGATTCTCTGAAAGAAGCATCTGCTTGGCTTAAATTTGCTCTGGTTCCTGATAAGTTAGAAACCGAGCGGTTGTAACCAGAAGTATATAAATCTGGATTTATTTTTACCAATAAATCTCCTTTTTTTACCACTTGACCTTCTTTTACATTTAAAGAAATAATTTCTCCAGATACTTCTGATGAAATTTTCACTTCAATTTCCGGTTGAATTTTCCCGGTAGCTGAAACCGTTTCTACAATAGTCGAAGGTAGAACTTGAGCGGTTTCAACTTCAGTTCCTTTATCTTTATTACCGATGACTCCAGATTTTGAAAGTATGATAAGACTTGCAATGATTACTACTGCACCACCTATTAAAATATAAATTGTTTTCTTTGACATGATAAATTAGTTTTTGATAAGAGGAATCCCAAAATAGAATTCTAATATTTTAATTTTAAATATATAATCGTATTTAGTTCTGAGAACTTCTGACTGCGCATTAGTAAGCAATGTTTGCGATTGATTAAAGTCAAACGAATTCATTAAACCCACCGCGTATTTTTCCTTGGCATAATCATATGCACCTTGTCTGGCTTCTAGTGCCACAACTGATGATTCGTAAGCATTTAGTGCTCCTTTAGCATCGGCGAATGCTGTAAAAACGTTTCTTTGCAAATCTAAGTCTTGTTGCTCCAATGCAATTTTTGATCGTTCTAAACTTACTTTAGAACGCTCTACATTATTTCTCACAGAAAATCCATTAAAGATAGGAATCGACAATTGCGCTCCAAAGGAATGTCCTTTATTATCACTAAATTGATCAAAGAAAGGCAGTGCTTTCCCTAATACGGGAGAAAAATTATTTTGCAAAACATTTTGATTTGTACCTTCCACATACCCAACTACAGATGTAGGATTTGAAGTATTTGGTTGAAATCCCACAACTCTATCGCTATAACCGACCCTCGAACTAAAACTATAAAACCCTTGTAAAGTAGGTTGAAAAGCACCCTTGGCAATTGCTACATTTTTCTGTGCAATCTCTAAATTAGTTCTGGCAATTTTCAATTCAGTTCTTCCTTCCAAAGCTTTATCATAAATAGCATTTGGTGTTTGTGCCAAAATATTATTTTCATCTTTAACATCGGTATCATCAACAACATCAAAATTTTCAAAGTCTTTCAACTGTAACAATTGAGCCAAACTTAATTTTGAAATTAATAACGCATTGTCAGCAGCAATAACATTTTGATTGTTCAATGCTACAGTGGCTTTCACATCTAATAAATCTCCACGAGGAATTGATCCTGCTTTTACTAATTCTTCAGAGCGTGCATATTGTTTTTCATTAATCCCTAACTGTTGCTTTTGCACTTTTAGATTCTCTTTATTGAAAAGTACTTGTAAGAAAGCGTTGGCAACATTCAATGCTATATCCTCCTGCATTTTCAATAATTGATACTTGGCGGCCACTATTGAAAGATTGGCTTTACGAAGGGTGTTCTGATTTTGTAATCCCTTATAAATATCGATTCCAACATTTGCTCCAGCAGAAGTAAACTGAGTAGTTTGATTTTGTAAAAGCCCGGTTGTAATATCCTGGTTCAAACCAATATTCCAAGAATGGGAAGCACTTGCGTTAAGAGAAGGAAGAAAATTTCCAACGGCGCCTTTTTTATCAATTAATGCGGTTTTTGAATCCAATTCGGATTGCTTAATGGAAATGTTATTTTGTATGGCGTATTTCACACATTCCTCTAAGGTCCATTTTTTAGATTGTGCCTGAATTGTTACGCAACAAATTAGCATGGTAATTAAACTAAGAAAACTTCTTTTTTTCATATATTTTTGAATAAAAGCGCAGTATAGCTGCAAAACAAATTTAACTTTTTCTAATAAAAATCTATGAAATAAAATTAAAATATTTTACCCATAAATCAATTATAAAACAATTAGACATTAGAAATTAGCATTTGTTACAAAAATTCATAAAAAAAGAATTCTTTTGTTAATTTTGTTTTTTAAACTAAACTAAAATGCACATTTTTTTTCGAATCCTACTTGGAATTCTCTTTGGTATATTTGCTTCAGGCTGTTCGTCTACTAACAAGATCGCTACATTAAAACCGGAGCCGGACGATGCAACGCCTTTGGTTTACGAAAACATACCTTCGTATATAAATTTACCTATTAGTATCAAATTAAAAGATATTGAAAATCAAACCAATTCAGTACTAAGCGGACTAATTTACGAAGACAATACCATTGAAGATGATGACATAGAAATGAAAGTTTGGAAACAAGCACCAATAACCATTGTTACTGATAAAGGTGAAAAAATAAAAACTATTTTACCTTTAAAAGCGGTTATAAAATATAGAATCGGGACCAAAAAAATGGGAATCGAAATGTATGATACCCGCGAATTCAATTTGGATGGAATTGTGACTTTACTCAGCGATGTCTCTTTGACAAATTGGAAACTAAATACAAAAACAGAACTAAAATCTTTGGAATGGAATGAAAGTCCAACAATGATGGTTTTTGGAAAAAATATACCGGTTACATATTTAATCAATCCAGGCGTAAAACTTTTCAAATCTAAAATTGAAAAGAAAATTGATGAAGCTATTGCAAAATCAATGGATTTTAAACCAAATGTTCTGGCTGCATTAGAGAAAATTTGCACTCCTTTTCTAATGAACGACACCTATGAAAGTTGGCTTCGAATTGTGCCTGTTGAAATTTATTCTACTACTGCTAAACTAAAAAATGACACATTTGTTTTAGACATGGCAATGAAATGCAATATGGAGACATTAATAGGCAAACAACCGGATTCTAAATTTAATACAAGCAAAATTGTTTTAAAATCAGTTACTAAAATACCCCAAGAAATTACTGCCAATATCGTTGCCGTTTCTACCTATCAGGAAGCCTCAAAAATAATGACCCGAAATTTTGCCGGGCAAGAATTTAGTTCCGGATCTAAGAAAGTAAGGGTTCTAAATGTGGCAATCTGGCACAAAAAAGGAAAAATGATAATCGCTTTAGATGTATTGGGCACTGTTAATGGAACTATCTATTTAGCCGGTTTCCCACAATATAATGACAAAACCAAAGAAATCTATTTTGATCAGTTAGACTATGCTCTGGACACTAAAAACAAATTGATGCGAACAGCTAATTGGTTAGCACAAGGGTTGATTTTAAGAAAAATAGAGCAAAGTTGTCGGTACTCCATAAAAGCAAATCTTGAAGAAGGTCAAAAAAGCATGATGATGTATTTAAAAAACTATTCTCCTATGCAAGGTGTGTTTGTAAACGGAAAAATGGAAGACATTCAATTTCAAAGAATTCAATTGACCAATCAAGCTGTTATTGCTTTCATAAAAGTAAATGGAAACGTCAATGTATCCGTAAACGGATTAAAATAATTCGGATTGATAAAGCAGAGAAATGCTTAACTTGATTTATTCTTCTTCATTCGATAAATTGCATAACCAATTCCTGCTACCAAGATGTATGGAATTACCATTAAGTAAACAATTCCGTCATTTACTGCTGCTGCCTGCGTTGCATTACCTTCACTGGTCAATGCAGCACGACACATGGCACATTGTGCATTTGCAGATAGAGAAGAGAAACTTAAGACAAGAAGAAAGATGTAAATACTCAACTTCTTGAATGCAACATTCCCTTTAGAGCTTTTATTAGATTTAATATACATAATATGGTGATATCATTAAATAAACAACTACTCCGGTAACGGCAACATACAACCATATTGGGAAAGTGATTTTCGCAATCTTTTTATGCCTATCAAAATTTCCTGCTAATGCTCTCACAAAGGTAATTAAAACCATCGGAATGATAGCAATTGACAAAACAATATGGGTAACCAATATAAAGAAATATACATATCGAATAATTCCTTCCCCACCAAATTTAGTAGAATCAGAAGTCATGTGATACGCAACATACATCACAAGGAAAGCAACAGACAATGCAATTGCGCTCGTCATCAATCTTTCATGAAGTTTTCTTTTACCGTTCTTAATCGCGACTACAGCAGCGATAAGTAAAACGGCGGTAATTCCGTTTGTAGTAGCATAAATGGGAGGTAAAAAAGAAAGAGGTTCTACATTATATCCAAAATCTTTTAGCTTGACTCCAAAAAGAATAGCAACTGCAACTGGTATTATGATGGACACCGCTATAATGAACGTATTGAATTTTTTTTCTAAAGAATTATTTTCCATTTTTATTCTTCTAATAAAATATTAATGTCTTGTTGAATGTTTCTTACTCCCTTTTTATCTAAACCGTCGTAATATAAAATCGGATTTCCAAATTCATCATTTCTACAACGAATATTTCCATTTTTATCAATCAAAGCAAATAATCCTGAATGTTCGAAACCACCAGCTACTTTTTTATTTTCTCCTGCATAAAGATTAAAACCTTTGTTGGCTAAATTAAATATATACGCTTTATCGCCTGTAAGGAAATTCCAATTCAAGGATTTTACACCCAATAATTTCGCATGATCTTTTAACACTTGCGGATTATCATGTTCAGGATCGATCGTAATGGAAACAATCCCAAAATTAGGGTTTCCAAAAAACTTTTTTTCGATAAGAAGCATACTTTCATTCATTTTAGGACAAATCGTTGGACAGGTTGAAAAGAAAAACTCCAATACATACACTTTACCTTTGTATGTTTCATTCGTTATTTTTTTATTGTCCTGATTTATTAATTCAAATTTAGGAGCTGGGCCAATCTTGATTAACTTATCCTCATCTGCTGTCTTTGGATTCACCCTGTCGAGTCGTTCCCCCTGAACCACTTTGTCTTTTTTAATTCTTTCCACTATTTTTGGAACAGCATAAATTCCAAAAATTAAAACGATAAAGGAAATTCCTATGTAAGATTTATTTTTAAACATAAAATATACAATTAAATTTTTCTGGTAGCGTTATTGTTTTTTTTAAGAGCTGCACGATATTCATAAAGAATAACCTTAAAATCATCCAGCATTTCATTGCTTAACTCAGCAGGATGGAATGTATTATAACCTTCTTTAGCATCTTTTACCGATTTTCTACCACGAAGATTTCTTTTTTTGTCAATGATGTACACTTTAGGAGTTCCTAATTTATCATCTAATTTTTCCACCAATTTCAATTGGGAATAATACGAATTTATATCTTCAGGCGATGCAAATACAAAACGCCATTGTGCCACATCTGTAAAAGCAGACAAAGCATCAACAACTTTCTTAGCATCATTTTCAGTTCCAGTTGGACAAATCACAACAAACTGAACATCTTTGAATTCATGATACCGTTGATAAATTTTTTGATTTAAATTAAAAAAATTCCCTCTGTTTTTTAAAAGTTCTGTTCCGGAAAAACCAAGAATCGTTACTTTTCCATCCAAACTAACTTTTTTACCATCTAAAGATTGCCAATTTCCAAAATCAGCAGTATTTGGAGTTATAGTCGGCAATTTAGTAAACCCGTTTACACCAGAAGCAAAAAAGAGATATGCAACTATGGGCAAAATAAAAAGAACAAAGAGGACAATATTTTTTTTCATTACACTATTATTATTGAAGTACAAAAATAAAAAAAGGTACGCAATGCGTACCCTCTTTTTGAATTAATATCTTGTTAAAAATTCCATTTAATAGTAGAATTTTTAAAAACCTCATAAATATAATCCCCTTCGGTCAAAAGAATAAAGAGTATATACAATATCAGAAAAATTAATGGATAAACAACCGCACTTCTTAAACTACTCTTCTCGCCTTCCATGTGCATAAATGCCCACACAATATAATAGGCTTTGTAAATCGTAAGAGCATAAAAAATCCAATTAAGTAAATTCATACCTAAAAAATTGTTCATGTGAAGAAATTCGGGTTTCAAAATCCCTAAAAAAACTTCTATTATTGTAACGGCAGACAATATTCCGAAAACTTTCCAGATTCTACCTGTATTAGATACGTGTACGTGTGACATGATATTACTTTTTTTGAAAATTAAACAAGATAGAAAACGGTGAATACAAACACCCAAACTAAATCTACAAAGTGCCAATAAAGACCTACTTTCTCTACCATTTCATAGCTTCTTCTTTTTTCATACGTTCCAATTAATACATTGAAAAATATAATGATATTAATTATCACTCCTGAAAGAACGTGAAATCCGTGGAATCCCGTGATAAAGAAAAAGAAGTCAGCAAATAATTTACTTCCATACTCGTTTCTTACCAAATTGGCACCTTCCACTACATAATGTGCCTGACTCAACCTTGCTTCAGATTCCGCTCTCGAAAGAATTGTCTTTTGCTTTGCTACAGTAATAACCTCTGTTCTAATTAAAAGTTCAGGATGTGCTTTGAAACCTGCTTGAACTTCCGCAACAGAGTAAGAAGGCAAAGCTGGCTCACTCATAAACCATTTCGCTTTATTTCTTGTCAGTTGTTCTCTATCCTCCGGTAAAGTTGCCGCAAAATCAGCCAAAGCTACTCGATGACCCTCTTTATCTACAAACTGGAGTAAACTACCTCCTTTTGTTTCAATGGCACCATATTCTCCTTTGATGAAATTTTTCCATTCCCAAGCTTGAGATCCAACGAAAATCATACCTCCGATAATGGTTAAAAACATATAAAGAATCACTTTGTTTTTTTTCATTTGATGACCAGCATCAACGGCCAAAACCATTGTTACAGATGAAAAAATCAAAATAAAAGTCATTAATGCTACATAATACATTGGAGCAGATACCCCATGCATAAATGGAAAGTGAGTGAACACTTCATCGGCCAATGGCCATGTCTCAATAAATTTAAATCTAGAAAAACCATACGCCGCCAGAAATCCAGAGAACGTTAAAGCATCCGATACGATAAAAAACCACATCATCAATTTGCCATAACTTGCTCCCATTGGCTCATTGCCGCCTCCCCAAGTTTTTTCTTCACTATTTGCAGTAGTAACTGTCGCTTCCATAAAAGTTATTCGTTAAAAAGTTCCCAAATTTACGTTTTTTTCTTATTTAAAGAAATATAAAAACAAAAACAAATAAACCCATAATAAGTCAAGAAAGTGCCAGTACATTGCACCTAGTTCTATTCCAAGGGTTTGAGATGAATTGTATTTTTGTTTAAAATGATTATAAATTATAATTAGTAGTGAAATCATCCCACCAGCAAGGTGAATCAAGTGCACAACAGTCACAACGTACAAAAAAGTAGTAGTTATTGAGCTCCCACTTCCTGTGAAATAATAACCGTTTTCCACTATTTGTCCAAATCCTACGAACTGTAAAATTACAAACAATATTCCTAGAACTAATGTACTCAAAAGAAAAATTGTTGTTTTACTTTGATCGTTTTTTTGAATGGACTTTTTCGCCAAATGAAACGTCACACTGCACGCGATAATCGCTACAGTACTGTAATAAAATGCCGGTGGTAACTGAAAATCTTTCAACCAGTCGGCTCTGGATTTACTTACCACAAAAGCACTCGTAAGTCCTGCGAACATCATGGTCATACTCACCATTGCAAACAACAAAATCAATTTATAGGATCTTGCCGTTCTCGATTTTTGCTCGGCTGCTGTCATTATCATCTCCATAACTATCTTAAAAATTTATCAAATATGTAAACTAACTGTAATAACGTAATATAAGAAACACTCACCAACATTAAGGTACGGGCTGCCTTTGCTGTTCTCAACTTATACAATCGTACGGCGTAAAATAACATCCATAGTCCCAACAAAAATACGATAACCGCTGCAAAAGGGGTTATATACAAACGACCCGTATAACCCAAAACAGGTAAAAGTGAGGCTAAAATCAACCAAACTGTGTATAAAATAATCTGTAAGGCTGTACCTTTATCTTTCTTACCTGTAGGCAACATAAAGAAACCTGCTTTTTCATAATCTTCATACAAAAACCATCCAATAGCCCAGAAATGTGGGAATTGCCAAAAAAATTGAATCAAAAATAAAGTTCCAGCTTCTATTCCAAATTCTCCAGTTGCCGCAACCCACCCCAACATGAAAGGGATTGCCCCTGGAAAAGCTCCTACAAAAACTGACAATGAAGTCATGGTTTTCAAAGGAGTATAAACGCTTGTGTATAAAAATATCGAAATAGCGCCAAACATCGCCGTTTTCGGATTAATCGTATACAGCAATGCAATTCCAATAACAGTTAAAAGACTTGCAATAACCAAAGCTGTAATTCTAGACATTCTGCCAGCAGGAACGGGACGATTTTTCGTTCTATCCATCAATGCGTCTAAATCTTTTTCGATAACCTGATTAAAGGCGTTAGAAGCCCCCACCATGCAATAACCTCCAACAGCCAACTTCAGCAACACCATCCAATCCAAAGAATGAAAGTCATAAATCCCAAGCATAAATCCTGCTATAGAAGAAAATACAACACTTACAGCAAGACGCGCTTTAGTAATCTCGCGGAAATCAATATAAATGGATTTTAATGAAAATGTACTTTGTGTTGCGTTCAATGCTGGAATTTATTTGTTTCTAAAAACTTCTGCAAAAGTAGGATATCAAAAGGGATTTGACAAAAAACAATTCATAAAAAGATTATTAATCAGTAAAATAAAGATTAATAATCAAAATACCAATTAAAGATATCCGCTCTTAATCCTAAAGTTAACCAATTTGTGCTCTGGCTGAAAGTAGTCGCCGTATTTTTTGTTGGATCAAAACTCCTGTAGATATAGCTTCCAAAGAGCTTCAAGTTGGTTGCAGGATTCACTAAATAACCGCCCTGAAAATCGGCAATAAACACTGTCGTTCTATTTCCCTGCCCCACTTTTACACCACTATCAAAGGGTCTGTTTTCGTCGTAATCTTTATAAATATTGCTCCCGTAATTAAAATTATCTTCGGTTGTATCAAAATCTAGCCCTCGTGTTCCCATAGTAATTTTTGCATCAGCAAAATACCTTCCTTTATGATAGCGGGCAATAGCGATTAATTCCTTAAAATTTCCACCCCATTGATGCCCTACACTTTGGTTATTATGCCCGTAATTTGTGACTGGAACACTATGAGAATACACATATGGACGTACATGATTGTATTCTAATTGCAGCAATAAATCATTAACCTTGAAAGCATTATAATACTTCATCCCTAATTGATAACCGTATTTGTTTTTCCAACTTTTATCTCTTTCTTTGATATCTCCAAGAGAAAATTCATCCAAAACAAACTGCCCGTATAAGTTGATTTGATTATTCCATTTGTATTTATAAGTCAATCCTAAAAGTGCATTTCCCGTTCTAGATGATGATGCAAATTCAACCGCTCGATAAAAAATAATTGGATTAACAAAACTCATATCAAATCCTCTGTCGTTTGTATTGGTCCAAATCACCGATTCAAAGAAACCTAGATTCAATCTGTTGGAAACATTCCAGCTCAAATAATGGTTTGCCATGAACTTTGTAGCATAGGTTCGTTCGAGCGTCACCTCGGGACGAACATCTTTGAGCCACATATATGTATTAGTATATTTTATTTTCCAAAAATTAGTATTCAATTTAAAATACGGATATGGACTGGCACCATCACTTTCTAACAGAGAACGGTATCCATCACCAATAAAATTTCGTCCATAACCTAGTTGTAAATCAAAGTGTTTACTAGGTGCAAAAGTTAAATTAGCTTCTGCCAAAGGAAAATCATAAGAATCTGTTTTGAAATCTTTAGCAATCCCTATTCCCGGAACAATTGCAGGATTTCCTCCCGCAGGTTTAATGAGTTCTGCATATCGATTGTAATAATCAGCAAAACGTCCTTGGCTTTCAAAAATGGTTGTAGTAAAATTGAGCTGTTTCCCCAAACCTCCTCTAAAATTAATTCCGCGTGTATTAACGTAAGTGTAAGACGCTTCGGTTTGAGAAGCTTTTCCAACTTGCAAATCAAATATTGGATTCAGCGTAAACCAATAGCCTTCCCCTTGAATTTCTACAGTATTCTCATTCCATAATTTCTTAGCCCACCAGCCCGAAACATTTTTTTTCAAGTTTTCGTTGACTCTTTTTAAATTATAATATTTTGAAACTTCAGTATAAGTGTATGGTTTTGAAGCAGTATGATTATTACTGCCCACTTGATTTAGAGAAGCATCAAATTGAGCATAATAACTGTGCGAAAAAGGAATATTCAGATGACTTTCGAACTCAGGATTCGTAAATTTATCATAAACGATGCTATCCAGTTCGGTTAATTTTTTGGTGTTATTAGGCAAAATTCTGGCTTGCGCCAAAGCCTTCTCTGCTAATTCCTCCCTGCTCTTTAAAGGTATTGAAATTATAATAGTAAACTTAGAATAAGTTGGTCTTCCGTTATACGTTGACGGTTCAATTTTTGGAAATTCTGCAAAAACTCTTTTTGTTTCATTTATTAAATTTTCATCTGCGGCATCTGCATAAATTACTTTAAAAACACCGTTGCTATCAACCTCAAAAAGGACTTTTATTTCTCCTTGAAAATTATTTTGTTTTAAGTTCTCTGGAACTTCAAAATTTGTAAAAACAAAATCCTGCACTTGATTGTAAAAACAATTTTCTAATGCTTTTGATTGTAAATTGATACAATTAGAAAAAACAGGAAACCGTTCCGCAGAATTACTAGACTGTACGGCTCCGCTGTTTGAATCTTGAGAATAGGAAAAAAAGGAGTACAACAATAAAAACAACGTTAATAATCCTTTATTCATACTTATTTCCTTTTTGAATTTAATATTCATTAGTTGAATTTTGACCATTCGCAATCATTTTGGCTCCTGAAGTGCCAATTCGTTTTACGCCTAACTGAATCATGGCAACAGCTTCTTCATACGTTCGGACTCCACCCGCAGCCTTAACCGGAAGTGGCGAAGCATTTTCAAGCATCATTTTTATAGCAGGAATAGTAGCTCCATTTGGCAAATCACCTTCTGTCTTATAAAACCCTGTAGAGGACTTTACAAAAACCTTAGGAAACAGCTCTTGTTCAAAATTAGAAACAATTACATTTTTTATCAAACTAGACAATTGTATGATTTGTTTATCGTTGAGCGCCGCAACTTCAATAATCCACTTCACGACTTTTTTACTGGCTAGACCCAATTGCGTGCATCTCAGAATTCCTTCTTTAACTAAATCTATATCGCCCTTTTTGAAAGCTTCGTAATTGCATACAAAATCTAAATCGTCGGCACCATCATGAATCGCCTGAATGGCTTCACTCAGTTTTTCTTCTAACGAAGATTTACCTTCTGGAAAATCAATTACAGTTCCTATTTGCAAGGTTGAATTTGCTTCAGTAATCATTTTTTTTGCTAAAGAAACCATATCAGGCCGAATCATGATGAGCTTAAAACCTTCCTCAATGGCTTCTTGGATAAATCCTTTTGCCACAAGAACATTTTTTTCTTCACTAAGTCCTGCCTGCTCTGCAGTTTTTAAATAGGTTGAATCTAAATATTGCTTGATATTCATGGCGTTATTGATTTCTTAATTACAGTAAATTCTAATAAACAAAAATACATTTTATATGCTTATGTGTTTGCTATAAAATTTTACAAATTCATTTTTTAATTTTAGTACTTACATCTATAGTATAAAACAAAAAAATCCCACTTAAGTGGGATTCCTATTCTATATTAATTTTCATTTGATTGACGATATTTCTCATACAGCAATATCAAAACAACTGCAAAAATTGCTCCCAAGGTATTTGCTAGAACATCATATCCATCAGCCACTCGACTAGTTGTAAATATATTTTGAAAAAGCTCTATAAGTAACCCAAAAAAAATGGAAAGCAAAAGCGGAATAATTACTTTTTTAAAAGTATCCATTCCTAAAAAATGATTTTTGAAATACAAAAACCAAAGTAAAGTGAATACAAAATGAAAAAAGGCATGAGCCATTTTATCTAGATTAGCAATTTGAACAACAGGAACTGCACTTGATTTCATCAAACAAAAAAAAGCAATCATTCCGGTCCATAATAAAGCAACCCAAAAATAAAGTTGTTTAGGCACCAATCAATTCTTTGTATGATTCGTTAGAAAGCAATCCATCAACTTCTGCCATATTTGCAATTTTTATTTTGATCATCCATCCCGCTCCGTAAGGGTCCGAGTTTACACTTTCTGGAGTAGCTTCAAGAGCATCATTAAACGCAACAATCTCTCCTGACAAAGGAAGAAACAAATCAGAAACGGTTTTCACTGCTTCTACAGTCCCAAAAACTTCGTCTTTTTCTAAAGTTTGGTCTAAGGTTTCTACTTCCACGTAAACAATGTCGCCTAATTCCTTTTGTGCAAAATCAGTGATTCCTACTGTTGCGATATCGCCATCAATACTAACCCATTCGTGATCTTTAGTGTACTTTAAATTTGCTGGTATGTTCATATAAATTGTAATTGATAATTATTAATTAATAATTGAAATTTTATCTCACAAATGTAACAATCTCTATTCAAATCTAGTTTAGATTTTAAAAAAATTAATTGCCAAAATTATAACGCAAGGTTAATCCAGAACGAATATTTGTCATTGGAAAAGAAGTTGATATTACCGCTTTGGAAAAAGAGTGATCATAATAGAAAATAGCGGTTAGGTTTTTACTGAAAGAATAATCCGCTTTGACGGTTAATGACCACAGATTCTGTCCTCCTGCTAATTGATTATTATTATAATCCAAATACCTGACAATAGTCTGATTATTTCTATACGATAAATCTGCTTTCAAATTGATGTCACTTTTTATTATTCCTGTTGGATTATCAGCGAGTCTGGAAGAGAAAATCACATCTTTGAAGCGATACCCCAATCCTACAACATATTCTATCCCTTTAACCTCTGTTAACAAATTATTATCAAAGCTCATCGATAAAGCTCTGTCTTTTTTGATTTCAGCCAATACCTTTAACGAGCTCTTCAATTCGAAATCCATTCTGATAAGCGGACTAAACTGTTCAACTAAGTTAATATTTGACATAATCGTTTGGTTGAAAAAATTACCACTCGCATCTACTCCATTTGGCGTTTTATCATATTCAAAATTAGATCTAAATGCATTTATCGTGTAAGAAGCACGATAATTATGCTGCAAAGAGAATCGTTTGAAATTCTTCTTAAAAAGTTCGTAACGCATCAACCCATTATATTTTACTGCCCAATTTGGAATTGGAAAACTTCTGAAAATTCCAAGGGAAACATCTGAAGCATTTCCGCCAGAATAAGCCGCTAAAAAAGCCGGCAACAATACCGCTTGATTATTTTTTCCATATCCTATTGGAAATCCTTCTAGATCTAAATTACTAGGATTATTAATGTCAATCCCCCGCTGTGTTGCTAATCGATTGGCAACGGTAAGTCTATTGGATCTAAAATCATCAAATGCTTCCGACATATTTTCATCGCTTGCTGAGAATGCTGTTTTTATTAAAACCGTTGAAATTGAAAAAATACCAGTATGATAAGGTGATCTGGCATTATAAACACCATTTGTGACATCATATTGCTCTGAGAAATTCTCAGAAAACGCTCGGTCTAATGTCAAATCAACTTTCAAATCCGGAAATAGGTCGACATTCGCAGTAGCTTTAAATAATTTATTAGTTACCTGTGAGAAATTTTGGTTAAAATCAGGGTAATTCGTCAACCAACCGTTTTTCGCAGCTTCATATCGCACATCATCTTGACTTCCAAAAATAAAACCTAACGACGGTCTTGACGACCCTAAAAATCCTATACTTGGTGTATATCCTGGTAAAACCGTACCACTGTTGTAGGTATAATTCATTTGAATATTTTTAACGCTCGTTAAAATACCCATCAGCCCATCAACAAAAGGGTTATTCTTGTCTGCTGGATTAACAGGATTCGTATTCACGATTTTCTCTCCCGGTTTAGGCGCAGCTACTTTAGGTTTCGAAGATTTATTTACTGGAGCTTTTGTCAATCCTAAGTATTTATATAGAGCATCCATATTGAATGTTGCGTTCAGATTATTTGAGCTTGCGTTTTGAATGGTATTACCTAGATTATACTTACTCCCTTCAATTTCTATTTCAGATAAGGCATTCGAAGTTCGCTGCCAACTATAGTCTCCTGTGTAGGAATAGTTCGCTTTAACAAAACTAAATAATGGTATCTTATTAATAGGTATTTCGTAATTCAAAACTAATTGTTGCATGTGTTGATTAGGATCGCCAATATCCCAATAACTGTCCCAAATAGTAAAACTTTCAATAGGTTCATTATCCTCATTCAAGTAGTTTTTTACAATATTACTCGATGATGCGGTATAATTCAACTTCAACGATTTAGTCAAGTTATAATTAAATCCGTATTGATAATTAAATGCAAAATTTCTTCGGTACAAAGGGTCTAACCCTATACCTTCTACCTCAACCTGTCTAAATTGTTGACGGTTGTATTGTCTGTTTATATTAGTATTAAAAAAGATATTAGCAGGTAAATAATTAAAATTGAAATCACTTAATAATTTCCAGTAATCACTCTTTTTCATAAATTTAGTCTTCTTGAATGGCTCCACCGATTTAGACTTAAAAGCATAGGCATAATCAACCGAAGAGTTCACTTGCTGATCTACATAATCTTCGATTTCAAAATCATGTCTTTCGACCTCGTTAAAAGATTGAGAGAAAGTAAAATTTTCCGGATCATATACGTGTTGTTTTTGCTCTGGACTACGCTCTTTTTTTACTCCAATAAAGTTGATACTTTTTCGTTTTGTGTAATCAATTGCTCTATTGGTAATGTTTTCTTTTTTTGCTTCATCTGAAGTATTGTCAAGCAACTGTTTTAATTTTATATCTTGATTAAAAGGGTCGTATTCCGGGGTTATGATTTCCTCACCAATAGCATAATTAAACGGCAAATTAATTCCCCATTTTTGCGGCAATAATTTCCCAAGATTTAAATTGGTTACAATATTATATTGTCGCGTATCCTCTCGATTTCTTTCATTAGGTCCTTGTTCCAATGCCCCAAAACCAATGGTGCTTTTTCTTCCTGAAGCTGAAACGGTTGCAAAATCAGCCAAATTTGAATCTACATTCAAAACAGCAGCCATTCCACCTTGGTTATCCATATCAGCCAAGCGGAGTTCATTAAACCAAACTTCCCCTTTGATATCGTTACGGAGGTCACTGTTTTTCACCCCAACCATAAGCGTTCTCACTAATCCAAAGTTCGGATTTCCTTTAATTCCCAATCTTAATTTACTATTACCATCACCGTCTGGATTACTGTCATCACTGTCCGGATAATAAATACCATCCAAAGGCAGCGTACTTTGATCGATAGTCATTGCAAGAATTTTCAATTTGGTCAATAAAGCCAATGACAAATCAATTTCATTTTCTTCAGGCCAAACCACTTCAGCACTCAATGGAGAACAGTCTGAATTCGATGCAGACGAAGGAGTCGTAACTTTTAAAGGAATTTCAATCTGGTAAAAATTTTGAGTAAAATCATTCCCAAAACGAATAAAACCAACCATCTGATTGTCTTGAAGTGCAATTTCGCCTGGCAGAGATTCAGCGTGTAAAAACATTTTCAATTTCTTGAATTGACGCATATCAATACTCACATTTTTAAAAACGGCTCTTGAATCTTCTGGTTCTAAACCATCTCCAGAAACCCGCAATGCCAACGACTGTTCGTTTTGATTGATCACTGTATTATTGTTATACAACTGCTCGCGTTCTACTCCCGGAGGTGTAACGTAATTAACAGGACATCGCTCATTGTTCTCTTGTACGTTTACCGCTAATACGTCTAAATTAGTATTATCATCATCTATATTCGTATCATTAAAATCTAGTGTATTCGTGTATCGTCTCCATTCACCGCGAACCAAATCCAGTGCTCCAAAACGAACTGTAACTTGTTCTTCAAAACCCGTCATAAACATCCTCATGAAACGTATCGATCTAAAATCAGATATGTTTCCTATCGTGTTCTCGGGTTGTGAAACTGGAATTTTAAACTGAATCCATCTCGCATCTGTATTGGACCCATCGGGAAGGGTTACCTGAGTATTTCTGATGTCCGTAATGTAATTTTGACCAATTTTCATGTTGGGTTCAACAGCAATACTATATTCATAATACGCATTAATCGTATTCATTGTATTGTCCCTGTTAATATCTTCTACATCCGGCACTGTTGATGACCCTCTATTGTTATCGTTAATCTCAACGGGGGAGTTTGCTTCAGTTCCATTGTAATTTTTATATCGTTCTACAATACCTCCCGATGCGTTCAAATAAAATCTGTAGTCATCTGCTGCAGGATCCAGTTCAGAAGCAAAATTTGTGTAGACCGATCCTTCATTGGCATTAGCCAAACCATCTAAACCAATATCTTGATTTTTTCTATTGTCAGCGTTGGTATCAAAAGCATAAATTAGCGATTGAGAAGCAGGAACATCTCCCCACAATGGCTGTGGATTTACCAATATCTGATCAGGTCCAAGTCCATTTTCATATTGTTTTCTTCCGTCCTTCAACACATCCTCGGATATTTCACCTAAATTAAAATAGATCTTCCCTGTATTCGACTGCGGTACTTGTCCATTTCCTACATAAGGATCTAACACCCAAAACTGAATATATTCAACATTTCCTTGTTCGAAATTAGTAGAATTTAATGCCCGCATAATTCCCCCAAAATTGTCTCTTGGACTTGAATCTATAGTTGAACTATTATTATAAGGCCCTCTTTCTGATGGATAATAACTCAAATCTAATGTATTTACAACTTGTGATTGTCCTTGAGCAATATCAGTCAAAGGATATAATTCTTCACTGTAAATTCTTCTTGTAGTGTTAAATGATAAATCTTCGTTTGAAATTCCTGATGGTTTTTGAGCATAAAATATAGGATCGATGGCATACCAAGCCAATTTAGCTCGTTTAAATCCATAACTTAAATCGTTTGCGTTCGCATTGAAGTTGTACGTGCTTGAAGTATTTCTATCCGGTGTTGATGCTAAACTCCAAGCATAAGGGGAACGCATATCTATAGTAGATTGAGATCCTTCAAAATCATCTACATAAATGGTTGATTCTCCTTGAAATTGATCGGCTTTTGGGGAATCCGGTTTTAAAAATGCAATTTCTCCTCTCACGGAAAGATTAGAAGGCACATCAGTATCCAAATTGGGTAACATATTTACCAATCGAGTTAAAAAAGGCACTTCAGTTGAAAAATTAGTATTGAATCCAAAAATGGTATTATTTACGGATTCCTGACCAAAACTCGATTTCTGGGTAAATGGTCTTTCGGTCATTTTTAAAAAAGTACCTCCAACTAAGAAATTATCGGATATTTTATGTTCTACATTTACTCCCATGAACCTTCTGGTTTGTTGGCCAAAAACAGAATTATTCTCCAGAGATACTTCAATGGGTGTATTTGAAGCTTGAAGTGAGGGATCTAAAATTTGCACTCTTCCCAATTGGTAATTTACACTATAATCTATTCCTTCTACTAAAACTCTACCCGCTGCAGTTACCACTACAGATCCTTGGGGTACATTAAAAGCACCAATAGGTATTCCGTCCCCGCTTGTCGATTTGTATTTTCCTCGAAGTAAAAATTTATTCTTATCGCTATCTTGTAAGGCTCCTGATTGTGTACTGCTGTACATATTACGGAACACATATTTCTTTTGATTCGGATTATAGGTATTAGCATCCTCGTAATTTTCACTAGAACCAGTATATGATAATTTAGAAAATAATAATTCTCCAAAAGGTTCTTTGTTCGTGAAAATTATTCTTCCGTTTTGAGCATCTACTGTTAAACCTGGCATAAAATCAAAAAAACCATCGCCGCCAGTTTGTGGATCATTGTTGTAGTTTAATTTGTCCAAATTAAACACTTTTAGCAATGGGGTTTCGGCCACTTTGTTTTCAGGCAACGGATTAACGGGAAAAGGACTTCCCTCGACAGCTGTAATATAATTTAATGGAGATGGATCGGTGTAAAGAATATTAAATCTAAAATCTTCTTGTTTCACTTGATAAGCACCAGGGATTTGATAGATATTTTTCATCATCAAATTCCAAACCGGATTCTTAACATTTGTCAAATTACTTTTCAACATTTTCAAGATCAAACTTTGCGAGATAACGGCTTGGTTTGAAGGACTGTTCCCGGTCACTACAGTTGCATCCACTCCGTCATTACCAAATTCCCCAACTTGATATACTTGATCACCTATGGTATATTGATAAGCCACAGCAAGAACTTCATCGTTAGCTAATCGCTGTTGCAATGAGATGTAACCTAATTGTGCATTAAAAGTATATTCGTTTGGATTCAGTTTTCTGGCATTTTCCAATTTAGAGTAATCCTGACCTTCGCTTACCGTAACATTAAATCCAGAATTTGCCGTTACAATTTCACGTATATTTGGATTTAACAAACCGCCTCCTGTATTTATCTGTGCAGGATCATAATCATTATTTGAATTATCAGTAGGCGAATCTAAAGAATTATTAAAAATTCCCGTAGAAGGATCTAAGACAACAACTTCATTATCATCTAAACCTGACAATTGACCTTCTCCTAAATCCTGCAGCGCAATAATATTTCTTAAATTATTATTGGTAGTCGTTACGCGATTTTGTTTATTGGTAACCCAAATTTCGATACGAGAAATTTGAACTCTACTATCAATAAAAGGATAATTAATTAATGATTTATCGTATTTATTCCTAAAATATTGGGATAAGAAAAAATGCCTGTCACTGTCATAATCCAAGGCAAACATTTCAAATTCTTCAATTTTTCCTCCTCCTTGAGCAACTATACTTTTAGTTTGTGATTTCTGCTCTGAGAAAACGCCTGTAATTGTAGTTTTACCAAACTGTAATTGTGTTTTTACTCCAAATAAACTTTGCGCTCCCCTGATTAAAGAACTATTCAAAGGCATGCTTACATTTCCTACCTCAATTTTTTGAATAATATCATCTTCTGACGGGGCATACTCTAACTTAATTAAGTTTTGAAAAGCAAAAGTAGACTGTGTATCATAATTCGCATTTACACTGAGCCGAGTTCCTACTTTACCCATCAAACTCATACTGATTCTCTGATCAAAATCGAAAGAAATATTAGATCGGTTTCGAGGAGAAAATGATGGATTGTCTTGTTTTGTATAACGCATTCCTAAATCCATTTCTATAGATCCGGTTGGCTTTACGTCTATAGTATTACTTCCAAAAACAGATTCAAAAAGCCCTGATTTTATGTAATATCGTGGCAATAAATCTTTTTTCGCAGCTTCGCTTCCTTCTTTTTTCCCATCAATAGCATCTCCCTTTTTCCTGAAATAATCACGCATAGATTCTTTCAAGACAAGTCTTTCATACTCTTTTGGTGTTAAAATAATAGGGTAATTAATGGAAAATCCATCGACAGTATTAGTATAAACGTAACGATCCGTAACTGGGTCATAAGTATAGGCCGAAAGAATGCTCTGAGAATCTTTCAATTGAACTTTTCCAATCGAAAATTTATTTTTAATGGTATCCTGAGCCTGCTGTCCTACCTGAGCTTGCGAAACAAATCCACAAAATAAAACAAGCAAAAAAATATAAATTTTATGCATACAACTCGTGTTACTTGAATACCTTTTATAGGTTTTTTAAAGCTTTTTTAATGATTGATTCTACTGAAGCTTCTGGATCTTCTTTCACAATCTTTTCTATAATTTTTTCTGAAGATTTTCGTACAAATCCCAAAACTTCTAAAGCTGATAACGCCTCATCTCGATTTGTATTGCTTTGTGACATAGAAACTTCATCTAAATCATACAATTTTAATACTTTTTCTTTTAAATCCAGTATTACTCTTTGTGCCGTTTTGCTGCCAATTCCTTTTGCAGATTGTATTGTTACAACATCTCCAGATGCAATCGCATTAGTGACTTGCTTTGGATCTAATGAAGAAAGCATTGTTCTTGCTATACTGGCTCCTATTCCGGAAACGGATAATAACAATTTAAAAATCTCTCTTTCTGATTTTTCCACAAAACCAAATAGTGTATGCGCATCTTCTTTTATTTGAAGATACGTATACACTTTTATAAAATCTGTATTGGGAAGCAAAGAATAGGTATGTAAGGAAATATTTACGTGATAACCAACCCCTCCACAATCAATTATTATATGTGTTGGTGATTTTTCTACTAATTTTCCTTGAATGTGTGCTATCATGAATTATAAATATATCACCAAATATAACAAAATTAGCATACCTTTTAATTATTTTCATCAATTTAACTATCTTCTGGAGTACAGAATATTAAACTAATTTTATTTTATTATTTTCTTGTCTTTTTCTTGAGCATCTATCACGGCAATAGCTGCCATATTAACCATTTCCTCCACACTGGCACCCAATTGAAATATATGAACTGGTTTTCCCATTCCTAACATGATAGGCCCTATAGAGTCTACTTTATTCAATTCTTTCAAAAGCTTATAAGTAATATTTGCGGATTCAAGATTTGGAAAAATCAATGTGTTTACTTTTTTTCCGGCTAATTTAGAAAAAGGAAATTTTTCTTTTAGCATTTCTGGGTTCAGTGCAAAATCCGCCTGAAGTTCGCCATCAATAACTATCTCTGGATAATTTTTATGCAAATATGTTACCGCTTCTCTAACTTTACTAGCACTTTCATTTGTTGAAGAACCAAAATTAGAATATGATATCATTGCAATTACGGGCTCAACACCAAACATTTTTGCTGTTTTTGCAGTCATAATAGCAATTTTAGCTAAATCGTCCGCTGAAGGATTAATGTTTATAGCAGTATCTGACAAAAACATTGGTCCACGAGCCGTCATCATAATGTTTGTAGTAGCAACAATGGATGCTCCCGGTGCTTTTTCGATAAGTTGCAACATTGGTTTCACAACAGACGGGTAACTTCTGGAATGCCCCGTTACTAAAGCGTCCGCCTCTCCTTCATTGACCATCATGGCCGCAAAATAGTTTCTTTCACGCATTAATTTTTGAGCATCTAACAAGGATATCCCTCGTCTTTGTCTGGATGACCAGTAGGTAGTAGCAAATCTATTTCTTCTGGACTCTTCTTCTTTAATTTTTGGATCAATGATTGGAACATCGGCATCAAATCCTATTTCTTCTTTTAATTCTAAAATAATTTCTTTGTTCCCTAGTAAAATTGGAAAACCTATTCCTTCTTCGAACACAATTTGTGCTGCTTTAAGAACATCTAAATGATCCGCCTCTGCAAAAACAATTCTTTTAGGATCCATCTTAGCTCTATTGGCAATCAAACGAACCATTTTATTATCATTCCCTAAACGATCTAAAAGTTCCTCTTCGTACTTTTTCCAATCTGTAATAGGATTCAAAGCAACTCCGGAATCCATTGCTGCTTTGGCCACAGCCGGTGCAACAATAGTTATTAATCTTGGGTCAAAAGGTTTAGGAATAATATATTCTCGTCCAAAATTTAATTTTGTCGCACCATAAGCAACATTTACTTGTTCTGGAACAGATTCTTTAGTCAATGAGGCCAATGCTCTCACGGCGGCCATCTTCATGGCTTCATTAATTTTTGTTGCACGGACATCTAATGCACCTCTAAAAATATAAGGAAATCCAAGAACGTTATTTACCTGATTAGGATAATCCGAACGACCGGTAGCCATAATTACATCTTTACGAGTTGCTACTGCAAGATTATAGTCTATTTCCGGATCAGGATTTGCCATGGCAAAAACAATCGGATTATCAGCCATTCCCAATAACATTTGCGGAGACATAATATCTCCTGTTGACAATCCCAAGAAAACATCAGCATTAACTAATGCTTCTTCAAGACTCATTGGTTTTATGTCTTTTGCATATTTTTGCTGTAAAACAGACAGGGAGGCATTGTCCTTAGTCAAGACTCCTTTACTGTTGAACATTAATATATTTTCTATTTTCACACCCAACAAAACATACAAATCTGCACAGGCAAGAGCTGCAGAACCGGCTCCTGAAACTACCAACTTCACATCTTCTGCTTTTTTGTCTGCTAATTCTAAAGCATTCAATAATGCTGCAGATGATATGATGGCTGTACCATGCTGATCATCGTGCATTACAGGAATATTTAATTCTTCCACCAATCGTCTTTCAATTTCAAAAGACTCTGGTGCTTTAATATCTTCTAAGTTAATTCCACCAAAAGTAGGCGCTATATTTTTAACCGTTTGAATGAATTCTTCTATATCTTTTGTTCCAATTTCGATGTCAAACACATCAATATCAGCAAAAATTTTAAACAACAATCCTTTACCTTCCATCACTGGTTTTGATGCTTCCGGACCAATATCACCCAATCCTAAAACTGCTGTTCCATTTGTGATTACAGCAACTAAATTTCCTTTTGCGGTATATTTATAAACGTTGTTTACATCTTTCGCTATTTCTAAACACGGCTCGGCTACGCCAGGAGAATAAGCTAAAGACAAATCTCTTTGTGTTGCATATTTCTTAGTCGGAACTACTTGAATTTTACCCGGAGTAGGCTTTGCGTGGTATAATAATGCTTCTCTTCTTTTGCTATTTTTGTTCATTTTTTTAGATTTTATTCTAGCTTACAAAGATAAGAGTCTTGATTTAAAAAAAGAGGACTTTTCACCCATTCTTTTGCATAAAAACAAGCCTGTTTTAATTCCAAAAAAAAAAGCTACAGTAAATATAGCTTTTTATGATTACAACTTTTTTAATTCTTTTTATTGTGTAATGTAAGAATTTAAATGTTGGATGGTATCTTTTTGCATCTCGATTATGGCTTTTACCACGTCACTTATAGAGATAATCCCAATTACAACATTATTATCTAAAACGGGCAAATGCCTTACCCTTTTAGTACTCATTAACTCCATGCAATATTCTAAATTATCTGATGGCTTTACAGTGACTATATCAGTTTCCATAATTTCATGAACGAAGGCCTTCTTAGAAGTTTTCGCTTTCAAAACAATTTTTCGAGCATAATCTCTTTCAGACAAAATTCCTTTCAGGATAGCATCTTCAATAATAAGAATTGCCCCAATGTTTTTTTCGCTCATCACTGTCAATGCTTCGTAAACAGTGTTTGTCGAAAGTATGGAATAAACTTCCTTCCCTTTTGTGCTTAATATTTGATTTACAGTCATATCCGAAAATTTAAGTTGACTATAAAGTTAAAAAAAAAAACATAAAAAGGAAATAAATTCTAATAAGAATAACTTTCGGAGGTTTATTACTCCAATTCTATAAAAGAACTAATGTCAATATCAGCAGGAAGCCTACCAACATTTTGTAATTTCAGCACTGCTAGTTTTTGCGCTATAGTAATAGTATCATTAAAATTTTTATCCAAAAGCTGTGCATACAAAAAACCTGTCCAAAAAGCATCACCTGCACCTGTGGCATCTTTTATCTCAAGAACTGGAATTGCTTTTTGATGAAAAAGCCCAAATTTTTTGTCTGATAAAACTACTCCTTCTTTCCCTTTTGTCAAGCAAATAGTTGAAGCGCCCAAATTATGAAAATATTCAAAAATAAAATCTTCCGTTTTTGATTCTGAAAATAACCTGTAGCAGTCGTCTTCACTTAGTTTCACTAAAGGATCCGTTGCCAAATACTCTTTTAATACCAATTTAGCTTCGTCTCTATCATTCCAAATTCGTTCCGAAAAATTAATATCAATACTTGTTTTCAGTCCCAATTGCTTCGCTCTTTTAGCACTTTCAAGAATCGTGGTACGAGCAGGATCTTTACTTAATGCGAAACAAGTTGTATGAAAAATTTTAGCACTTTCAAGTAAATCATCTGTAATTTGACTTGGGTCAATTTGAGAGTCAGCTTCTCTAAATGGAATAAAATCAGGGGTTCCCGTAGATTTAGAGACAAATATTACCGAAGTTGGCATATGATCAATTTTTTTTACATGAGAAGTAATAACATTATTCGCCTTCAATTTACGAACAATATATTCTCCTAATCCATCTTGACCACAAGTGGCTACTAAAACTGAATTCAAGCCTAATCTTGTTGCATTAACAGCAACATTTGTAGGGGATCCACCTAAAAATCGGTGAAAATCTTTAGTTCTATTTATTGAAGTATCAATTTGATGACCAATAAAATCAATTAAAACTTCCCCAATACAAATTATATCAATAGATTTTTTCATTTTTTTTAAACTAAATATTTAAAATCACTATAAATACTTTGATGCAACATTACGGTTGCAGCTGCACTCCATGCGCAATATGAAACCCCATTAGGCAATTGGGTTTTACTGTTGAAATTTTCATAAAAACTATAATTCTCAATTTTATTAATAGCATTTATAGCTTCCAGTATTTCAATAGCTTCTTCTTTTTTTGTTGAATTCAATAACGCAAGTCCGTAAAACCCATTAACCATTGACCAACTCCCACCATTATGAAATTCGTTTGGAAAATTCCTGAATTCGTATTTATAGTTATTCTTAAGCAAGTTCCAGTCTACATCATTTTCTTTTATTGGCGGCCAGAAAGCGGGCAATAACTTTAATGGCATTTTGTTTTTTAAAACTAAAGAATAGGACAAAATATTTTCTTGAAGCGCAGTTGTCCCTATATTTAAAAGTAGCGCTAAGGAATTTGCAAAAGCATCAAACTGCATTTTATAACCCGCTGGCGAAAACGAACAAGGCATAAAATTTTGAATATTAGCTTCCTTGTATGCCCTTTCATGGTATTTCTCTCCTACTGAATCAGGACAAAAATTAATTGCTAACTGTTGCGTTATTTGTTCAATTTTACTTGCTATCAAATCACTTTTACAAAAATAATTATAACTTTTTAGAGCCCATACTCGCAATAATTGATCATATAATACATAACCATCCGTTATGTATTCATCCGCCCAATTTCCAGAAAGAGGAACATAGAGCAAATGTTTATTATTAAATTCCCATGCTTCTAAAAGCTGCAAACACTTTTGAATGTTACTATCATATTTCCGAATAAATACCTCGTCCTTTTTATAAAAAGCGTATTGACAAACACCAATAATAAACCAAGTCACCGCATCAACCCTTCCGGCTAAACCTCCATAACTCACTTCTACAACATCTCCATCTGTCATTACATTTGAGGGAATTGTACCATTATAATGCTGATTTTTTGCTAATGTTTCTAATGTGTTCCCAAAGGTCTCAATCAATTTTTCATCAGCTGAAGCCAAAGCTGCCAAACCACATATTACTCCATCTCTAGCCCAAACTCTTTTGTAATTTGAAATGTTTTGAGCGCTTGCTAAAAATCCTTCTTTAGACGAAGCATTCTGCAATAATTCAATTGCTTTTTTATAATCTATATTTTTCATTATACTATCGCTTCTTTTCTATTTTTAACAGTTATAAAAAGAGTAAAAATCGCCCCCAAAATTAAAAAAACACCTGCTAATTTAATCACATTCAATGGATTTCTCCCTAATAAATCATACACAAAATACTGCATAGTCAACACTTGAATCGCCATTGGTATTACAATAAACATATTAAAAATCCCCATATAAATACCTGTTTTATCTTTTGGAATAGAACCAGCCAAAAGCTGATAAGGCATAGCCATCATTGAAGCCCAAGAAATTCCTAAACCAAATGAGTATAAAAAGATGATGGTCACTGCTACGTTTTCTCCAAATGGATTGTGCATTACAAATAGAACATCTACATTGTTTAAAAACGGAATACTCAATAAACCTATTCCGCCTAATAATAAAGCAAAAAAATGAACTCCTTTTGCCCCTATTTTAAGTGCTAAAGGAACCAGTAAAAAAGCAACCATAAAACAAATTATATTATAGGTCCCATTTAAACTACCTGTCAACAATTGTGCTTTAGAAAACCCTTGTGATGACTGATCTGTGGTATTGTAAATAGATATTGAAAGTGTAGATGTGATGTATTGCCAATAACAAAACATAGCATACCAAGTAAAGAATTTAACAGGTATTAATTGTTTCATTGTTAAGGGCATTGTTTGGAAAGCCTTTACAATGTCAACAAAAACGGTATTAAAAATATTTTGTTTTTTCTTTTCATTAATCAATGCTAACTCCTCGTCAGTAGGCGGATATTCTTTTGTTGTAAAAACTGAAATCAGAACCGATACAATAGAAGCAAATGCTCCAATGAAAAAAGCCCAATAAGTATACGTTGGAATCCCATTTGATAATTTATCCGTAATTGCCAAAACCCCTAATGCTACTAAAATAGCGGGTGTAAAATTAGCCAATGTAATACCTAATCCTGTAAAGAAACTCTGCATTAAAAAACCTAATGATTGTTGCTTTTCATCTAATTTATCGGCTACAAAAGCACGATAAGGTTCCATGGCTAAATTATTTGCAGCATCTAAAATCCATAGCAAACTCGCAGCCATAAAAATAGAATTAGAAAAAGGCATGACCAGCAACGCAAAACTTGATATTAAAGCTCCGATAAGGAAAAATGGTTTTCGGCGACCAAATTTTGGCGACCAAGTGCCATCACTAATCGCTCCTACAATAGGCTGAATTATTAAACCTGTAATAGGTCCTGCAAGCCATAACATAGGCAAACTACCTTCATCAGCTCCTAAATATTTATAAATCGCACTCATGTTACTTTGTTGCAACCCGAAACTGAATTGAATTCCGAAAAACCCAAAATTCATATTCCATATTTGCCAAAAATTGAGTTTTACCTTTTTAAACATGCTCCTATTCTTTTTTTAATTTTAAAAAAACAACTCCTATATTTAAAAATATAGGAATTGCCCAACAATTAACTAATCATGAAACATTTTATTAAAATCTATAAGACAAGGCCATAGAAATTGATCTTCCGGTCAATGATCTTGCTCTTACATAGTTTACCGTATTCTCAGTTATACTTCCTTCTTCTGACTCCGTAATTGCCAATGTATTGAATATGTTATTACCAGAAAGATTTACTGATAACCCTTTTGTCAAACCAACTTCAACAAAACCATTTACAATTACAAAACCATTCATTACGAGTTGATTTGAATCTTGAGCAAAAGCTTTAGTCTGCCCAATAAAACTTAATCCTAATGTGTTTTTTCTATCCATAAATTTAAACGTTGGCATTACACCATACATTAATTTAGGTTGTCTTCTTGGTTCATTTCCTTCATCAGTGCCGGATGTAATTTCTGCTTTTGTATACGTCATAGACCCTCTTAGGTTCAAGTTATCTGACAAATCATACGCTGACTCTAATTCTAATCCTAAAGATTTGTAATTATTTTGTCTAATTACATTTGCTCCAGCCTCATAACCCGCTTGCTCATCTGTTTTAGAACTAAAGGCAGTAGCATAAAGGTATCCTTTATCGAATTTTTGCTTATACCCAATTTCTGTCTGCGTTAAAAAGTCTAATGCATTGATTTTATTTCCGTCTAAATAATCCAATCCGCTAAATAAAATTCTATCAGCCTTCGCAGAAGCGCCTCTACTAACTCTAGCAAATAACGATTGTTTCGCATTTAACAAATAGTTCCCACCTAACGTGTAAGAGAAATAGTCGTAAGTATAATTAACTGGAGTTTCATTAGCAGTATTCACAGCAAATACATTGTTTTCCGGTGCAGATAATACTCCATCATTATTGATGTCATATTGTGTCGCTGTCCCACCGGTAAAAGAACCTGTGGCTTTTCCATTATCATATCGTACCCCACCTTCAAAAGAAAGGTTTTCAGAAGCATCAAATGAAACATTTACGTAAGGGGCAGACACGTTATACTGCGTATCATAATTTCTAGCTAAATTTCCCCAAGCAGGAGTCCCATAAGCATAGAGCCCATTCTCTGACAAGAGATTACCGTTAACATCCGTTACATTAATTAAACGAGGATTAGTATCCGATACTTCTTGTAGGTAAGAATTCCATAGCCAAGACATTGAAACATTTTGCATTGATTTGAAAAACCCAAAAGTGATTCCTACATTATCTATTTTTTTTGTCAATCTCAAATCATTCATAAAATTACTCATATCATTCAATTGTGTATCAAACATATGAATTCTAGCAACTAAACCATTAGGAGTATTAAAAGCAGTCCCATCATTTGCATAACTTAGCGTTGCACCCGCACCAAAAGAACTTGCGATAGCAGAAGCTGTACCCAATTCAGCAGGAAAAGGAGATATAAAGCCCCCACTGTTTGCAGAGTAACGCAAATTATCTGAAACTTTCCAGTTATTATCTAAATCAAAAGTAGCATTTGCGCCTATGGATTTTGAAATAGGGTGCATTCCATTAGCAACTTTTTCTCTTCTTACATTTCCTTCTGTCCCAAGTCCAACATTATGGTTTAAATAAATAGATTGCATCGCACCTCGTGTAGCATCATAGCCATCTACACTCGTCCAATTTGGATTTGCATTAGTTCCAGAAACCTGAACAGGCATTGGCATATATGCTACTGCTCTATCATTTAAAAATTTAGCATAAACTGTTACTGATCCTTTTTCGAATTCTTTTGTAACATTGAATTTTACTTGACCGCCATTATTGCTATTAAATCCTGTTTTTCTAACACCTTCACCTGATCTGTAAAAACCACCTACATGAAAATACAATCCATCACCTATTTTAGTCCCATAATCTAAATCTGTTCTGAAGTTTTCATAATCTAGCCCAAAAGTAGTACTCAAAGTTCCACCTTCAGTTTTCCCTGTTTTACTAATGAAATTGATAATTCCTCCAGGAGAATTTGAAGACAATGTTGAAGCTGAGCCTCCACGAATAGCTTCAATTCTGGCTACGTTACCATCAAATCTTGTAAAAATATCGGCTGTTGCAAAAGCAATATCTCCAAATAATAATACTGGAAGCCCATCTTCTTGAATTTGTAAATATTTGGAACCTCCAGATGATATTGGCACCCCACGGACAGAAATATTGGAATTACCTTCTCCTCCTGATGATTCTGAACGTATCCCTGGAATAGTCCTAAAAATCTCAGCAGTTGATCTTGGTGCAGATTGCTCAATTTCCTTTGTATTCATTGATGTAATAGAAACACTCGATTTAATTTTTGTTCTTGGATTAATTACCCCAGTAATTATAACATCATCAAGCACATTAGTATCTTCGATTAATGTAATATTTTTAATCACATTTCCATTTACATCCATTTTAAACTCCACATTTTTATAACCAATGTATGAAGCAATAAAGTCAAAAGTACCATTTTGAAGATTTGAAAAATTATATTTTCCATCAATATCAGTCACAACTGACTTTGACGAATCTTTAATTAAAATATTAACACCTGGTATTGGTGCTCCATTAACATCCGAAACCACTCCTGTTACGGTAGCATTTTGTGCAAAAGAAAGATTAAATAGCAGTAAAGCTACAATCATACCTATTTGCTTGATTAATAAATTAGGTTTTTTCATGGTTTTGAAATAATTTAGTTAGTAAATTTTAGTTAGTTTTATTATCAAATGTATAATTATAAAGAAATAAAATAACGAATTACACAATCGAAAACGTTTTCGAAATACCGAAAACGTTTTCGATTTGATATAAAAAAATATTTTACCATATTTGTCTCATGAAAGAAGCTACTCTTAAGGAAATTGCAGAAAAATTGGGTATATCCATTACCACAGTTTCTAAAGCATTAAAAGGCTATCCAGACGTTAGTTTAAAAACGAAAGATGCGGTTATTTCATTAGCAAAAAAACTCAACTACAGCCCTAATTCTTTTGCTGTTAATCTAAGAACAAAAGAATCAAAAACAATTGGCTTAATTATTCCCGAAATCGTTCATCATTTTTTTTCAAATGTAATAAATGGAATTATTGCTGAAGCTGAAAAAAATGGTTACCTAGTTATCATTCTACAATCCAATGAATCATTAGAATTAGAAAAAAAACAGGTCGCCTTACTAATTAACAAAAGAGTAGATGGAATAATTATTTCTCTCTCTAACGAATCAAATGATGACAGCCATCTTAAGGAAATTATAGCACGTAAGATCCCGTTTGTGCAATTTGACAAAATTGCAAAGTTGATTCATAGTTCTAAGGTCGTTATTAACGATCAAATTGCCGCCAGAAATGCGGTTCAGCATTTAATAGATAACGGCTACCGAAAAATTGCCCATATAAGAGGCCCCTTAAATCCTCAAAATGCCATTGACCGTTTTATTGGTTATAAAAAAGCACTAGAAATAAACAACATCCCCTTTGATGCTTCTCTAGTCTATACGTGTGAAAAAGTAACTTTTCAAGAGGGAATAGATTTTGCAAAACAAATAATGACTGACCATCCTGATGTTGAAGGAATATTTGCCATTACAGATCTTGTTGCTGTAGGAGTACTTTCCTATTTTAATGATATAGGAATTAAAATTCCGGAACAAGTAGCCGTAATAGGCTTTAGTAATTGGTTTATGTCTCAAGTACTAACCCCTAAACTTAGTACAGTTGACCAACCTAGTCATGAAATGGGAGTAGCTTCTTTTAAATTATTATTAGAAGAAATGAATTGTCACAAAAAAGAAATTCCTTTTACACCTAGAACCATAGAACTAGAAACAAAAGTGATAGCAAGAGAATCTACTTTTAAAAAAAAATAGCTTCTATTGTAAAAAATCAATGTTTCTTTTGATTCCTTGAAACTTGGCTCTTTTCAGAGACGAATTTTTAAATACTACTTTAAAAGTCTCTTCCGTGATTTCTCTCCAATCTTTTTTGGACATTGAAAGCACTTCTGGATTTGGATTAAAGAGAGGTTCATTGTGTGGTTTCGAAAACTTATTCCAGGGACACACATCTTGACACACATCACAACCAAAAGCCCAATCATCAAATTTCCCTTTCATTTCCTGTGGGATATTTTCTTTTAGTTCTATAGTGAAATAAGAAATGCATTTACTACCGTCAATAATATAAGGTGCGACAATTGCTTCCGTTGGACAAGCATCCATACAAGCCGTACAAGTACCACAATGATCCGTAGTAGCATTGTCATAATCTAAGTCTAAATCTATAATAAGTTCCGCAATAAAGTAAAAAGAACCTACTTTTTGAGTCAACAAATTACTGTTTTTCCCAATCCAGCCCAAACCACTTTTTGCAGCCCAAGCTTTATCGAGCACCGGCGCAGAATCAACAAAGGCACGTCCTGAAACTTCCCCGATAGTTGACTGAATAGAAAACAAAAATTCTTTCAACTTTTCCTTAATCACAAAATGGTAATCTTCACCGTAAGCATATTTTGAGATTTTATAAGCATCCGAATTTTGACGTTGTTCCGGGTAGTAATTCATAAGAAGCGAGACGACACTTTTGGCATCATCAACTAGTAACGTTGGATTTAAACGTTTATCAAAATGGTTTTCCATGTAAGCCATTTGGCCGTTTCTATTCTCATTCAACCAGTTTTCTAACCGTGGTGCTTCTTGTTCCAAAAACTCAGCTTTAGAAATACCACCTGACAAAAAACCGAGGCGTTTAGCTTCGGATTTAATGAACTCAGTGTATTTAGATTTTTGAATTATGACCCAGAAAATAAAATTAATAACTTATTCAAATTAGCCCTGATGGAAGCGGCATCCTTTTCAGGCTTTCTTTAAGCCGGAAAAGATACAGCGTACAGCAGGAAATAGCTCCAAAAATTAAAACAATCCGCCCTGATTATTTGTATTTAATTTTCCTAGATGTTTATAGGCTTTGTCAGTAACTTCACGTCCTCTTGGAGTTCTCATAATAAATCCTTCTTGTATAAGAAACGGCTCATAGACTTCCTCGATTGTTTCACTGCTTTCTGATACGGCTGTAGCCAAAGTTGACAAACCTACCGGACCTCCTTTAAATTTTTCAATAATTGTGGTCAATATTTTATTGTCCATTTCATCCAATCCATGTGCATCGACATTTAATGCTTTTAACGCATAACGTGCAATTTCAATGTCAATTTTACCATTTCCTTTTATTTGTGCAAAGTCACGAACACGGCGCAATAAAGCATTTGCGATACGAGGCGTTCCCCTACTTCGTCCTGCTATTTCGATAGCAGCTTCCATAGTAATTGGCATTTTAAAAATGGCAGCACTTCTCTCGACTATCGTGGTTAATAACTCCGTTGTATAATATTGCAAACGGGATGATATCCCAAAACGGGCTCTCATAGGTGCAGTTAACAACCCAGAACGTGTAGTTGCACCAATTAAAGTAAAAGGATTTAGGTTAATTTGAACAGTTCTTGCATTTGGTCCAGATTCAATCATGATGTCGATTTTAAAATCTTCCATTGCTGAATATAAATACTCTTCGACTATTGGGCTCAAACGATGAATTTCGTCAATGAATAAAACATCTCTTTCTTCAAGATTAGTCAACAAACCAGCTAAATCTCCAGGCTTATCTAAAACAGGACCCGAAGTGATTTTTATACCTACTTGTAACTCATTAGCAAGAATATTGGCCAAAGTAGTTTTCCCTAAACCAGGAGGACCATGAAAAAGGGTGTGATCAAGTGCTTCATTTCTTTGATTGGCAGCTTGAACAAAAACTTTCAAGTTTTCCAATATCTGATCTTGACCAGCAAAATCATCAAAAGAAAGCGGTCTTAATCTTTTTTCAAGATCAAGCTCTTCTGTATTATAACCGTTAGTTGTAGGATCTAAATTCTCATTCATTTAACAAAGATAACAAAGCAAATTTGATTTATAAATTATAAATTATAAATGCAAAAAAAATTAAAAAAGGACAAATAAAGAAGTGTACTACGAATGGTTTATAAAGCTAAAACACCAAAAAAAAAGTCTCTACATTCGCAGAGACTTTTTCTTATATTTTAGTGATGTAAAACTTCTTCACCTTCTTTCATTGGGACCGTTTGAGGTACAAAATCTACATCATGTGCAGGATTAGTGTAGTCATAAGGCCAACGGTGAACTTCAGGGATTTCTCCTGGCCAGTTTCCATGTATATGTTCTACTGGGGTAGTCCACTCTAATGTATTAGATTTCCATGGATTTTGCACTGCTTTTTTACCGTAGAAAATGCTACTAAAGAAGTTATATAAGAAGACCAATTGAAAGGCTCCTCCAATTAAAGCAAAAACAGTAATAAGAACATTTACATTTTGTAAATCATCAAATAATGGAAAATTCGTGTTTGTATAATAACGTCTTGGTAAACCAGCTAAACCGATAAAATGCATTGGGAAAAATACACCATAAGCACATACTGCTGTTACCCAAAAGTGAACATAACCTAAGTTTTTATTTAACATTCTACCAAACAATTTTGGAAACCAGTGATAAATACCAGCAAACATTCCGTAAAGAGCAGAAATACCCATTACTAAGTGAAAGTGAGCAACTACAAAATACGTATCGTGAACATTAATATCCAAAGTACTATCTCCAAGAATAATTCCTGTTAAACCACCTGTAATAAATGTAGATACTAAACCAATTGAAAACAACATGGCTGGATTCAACTGTAAGTTACCTTTCCAAAGAGTCGTGATGTAATTAAACGCTTTTACAGCCGATGGAATAGCAATTAATAATGTTGTAAATGTAAATACAGATCCTAAAAATGGATTCATACCCGAAATAAACATATGGTGTCCCCAAACTATTGTAGACAAAAATGCAATAGCAATAATAGACATAATCATCGCTCTGTATCCAAAAATAGGTTTACGTGAATTTGTAGCAATAATTTCAGAAGTAATTCCTAATGCAGGTAAGATTACAATGTATACTTCAGGATGTCCTAAGAACCAAAATAAGTGCTCAAATAAAACTGGAGAACCACCTTGATAATGTAAAACTTCACCAGCGATGTAGATATCAGACAAGAAGAAAGAAGTACCAAAACTTCTATCAAAAATCAATAACAAAGCTGCAGATAAAAGAACAGGGAAAGATACAATACCAATTATAGCAGTAACAAATAAAGCCCAAATTGTAAGTGGCAATCTTGTCATAGACATTCCTTTTGTTCTTAAATTAATAACCGTAACGACATAATTTAAAGATCCCATTAAAGAAGAAGCAATGAATATTGCCATAGAAACCAACCACAAAGTCATACCCAGTCCAGAACCAGAAATAGATTGTGGCAAAGCACTCAAAGGAGGGTAAATTGTCCAACCAGCATTCGCAGGACCAGATTCAACAAAAAGCGACCCGATCATAATAACACTTGATAAGAAAAACAACCAATAAGAGATCATATTCATAAAACCCGAAGCCATGTCTCTAGCTCCAATTTGAAGTGGTATTAGTAAATTACTAAAGGTACCACTCAACCCTGCGGTTAACACAAAGAATACCATTATAGTACCATGTATGGTAACTAAAGACAGGTAAATATCATTAGTCATTACTCCGTTTGGAGCCCACTTATCTCCTAGCAATATATTAAAAATCTTGAAAGACTCTTCTGGCCAAGCCAATTGCATTCTAAAAAGCAAAGACATTGTTACACCAATTACTCCCATAACAATACCCGTAATAAGATATTGTTTAGCAATCATCTTGTGGTCAATGCTAAAAATATATTTAGTAATAAAAGTGTCTTTATGGTGATGTTCGTGTTCGTGATCTATTGTGTGATCGTGACCTTCTGCTGACATATATGTTTACTTTAAATTTTCTTATTAATTATTTCATGGCCGTTATGGCAACTGCTGCAGTATCTTTTGTTTTTATAGAATCTGTACCAGATGCTCCGTCAGTAGCAGCAGGCTCAGCCATTGCAGCTTTTACTTCACTTACGATTGTAGCTTTGTCTTTCAACCATGCCTTATAATCTTCAGGTGTGTCTACAATAATTTTCATTTGCATGTTATAATGAGATGCTCCACAAATTTTATTACAAAGCAATAAGTAGTCAAACGTGTATGGATCCAGAGCAGTTTCACCCTTAGCTACTAATTCTAAACTTTTCTTAGATCTTAAAGCATTAATATTAGCCACTTTTTCTACCATAAAAGGTAATTCTCTATATTCTGCTGTAGTATAAATCGGTTCAAATGCAAATTGTGTAACCATACCAGGAACACAGTTCATCTGCGCTCTAAAATGAGGCATATAAGCTGAATGCAAAACATCTTGAGAACGCATTTTAAAAAGTATTTTTTTACCTTTAGGAATATGCAACTCAGTTACGACAATATCATCTTGAGCATATGGATCAGCTAAGTCAACACCAACTGAATTAGCGCCTTCGATAAACCTAACATTAGCCTTTCCTAGAACATTATCTTCACCTGAATATCTTGCTTTCCAATTAAACTGTTGTGCATACAATTCTATCACAACGGTATCTTCATCTTCATCAACAAACATAATATTTGTCCATGCATAAAGACCATATAAAATCAATCCAGCCAAAACAACCGCTGGAATAACACTCCAGATTGCCTCTAATTTATTATTATCTGCGAAATAAAGTGCCTTTTGATCCTTTTTACCTCTGTATTTAAAGGCGAAATAATGCAATAAAACTTGAGTTATAGCTTGAACAATAAAAATAAGAACCCATGTGATGTTCATTAAATTATCAACTTCTCCACCATGAGCAGAAGCTGGTGTGTGAAGAACTAGCGGCCCCCATTTAAACAATCCGTAAATTGAAAAAATATAAATGAAAGCTAGAAAACCAAACATTAAATAACCTTGAACGTTATTATCGTCATCCGTAGCTATTTCTGATCTATCTGAATTGGATCCAACTTGCGTCAGGTCGAATATTTTAGTCAATTGCCATAAAGCAACAGCTAATAAAACTAAAACTATAATTACCAACAAACTTGTCATCTGTTTTTTTCTTTAAATATTAATAATGAAAATGTTTACTTTCTTCGATGAAAGGATTTCTTTTTGGCAACAAAGGAACTTTTGTTAAAGCTGTAAAAACAACATAAATAAATAATCCTAGGAAGAAAAGAACAGATGCTATTTCTGAAATTCCAATAAACCATCTATCACCTACAGTTCCCGGCATAATCATATTAAAGAAATCAATATAATGTCCAGCTAGGATTACAACACCTGCCATAACTAATACCCAAGTAATTCTTTTGAAATCAGTATTGATTAAGATCAATAAAGGAAAAACAAAATTCATAACTACAGCACCAAAGAAAGGAAGGTTGTACAATTCTATTCTAGTTATAAAATAAGTAACTTCTTCAGGAATATTAGCATACCATATCAACATGTATTGTGAAAACCATAAATAAGTCCAAAAAACACTAAAACCAAACATGAATTTCGCTAAATCATGAATATGACTTGTATTTACATACTCTAAAACTCCTTTTGATTTCAAATACAATGTAACTAAAGCTATTGTAGTAATTGAACTTACAAAGAAACTTGAAAAAACATACCATCCAAACAAAGTACTAAACCAGTGTGGATCGATAGACATAATCCAATCCCAAGACATTATAGATTCAGATACAATAAAAAACACAAGGAACATTGCTGAAAGCTTGAAGTTCTTTTTGTAGTTAAGATCATCATTTGCTTCATCTTGTGCCAAACAATTTTTTCTTGAGAAGTATTGGTATAAACTCCAACCTGTCAAAAATATAGCAGCTCTAATAATCCAGAAAGGAAAATTTAAATAACCCGCCTTGTTTGCAATTAATTTGTCATTGGCAACAACTTCAGGATCTAACCATATAAAAAGGTGGTTTAAGTGTAATCCACATAAAATTAAAATCACAAAAAAGATAACTGAACCTACAGGTAAATAAGCAGTTATACCTTGCATAACTCTGAATAAAACAGGAGACCATCCAGCTTGAGCTACTTGTTGGATTGCATAAAAAACTAATACCCCAAGAGAAACAAGCATGAAGAAGATACAAGCAACATACAAAGCAGACCAAGGTTTGTTTTGTAATTGATGTAAAACATGATTTAAATGTTCCATATGCTCTGCCTCTTCACTAACCTCATGACCTTCTTTTTTAACGGCTGCTTTAGATTGAACTGTTTCAGCATGTGCTGCTTCAGCAACTTTAGTAGTATCATCGGTTGGAGCAACAGCTCCATGAGATTCCTCTACTTTTTTCTCTTCAACAGCTTCACCATGACTAGCAGCAACTTCATGCGAAGGTGCAGCAGAAGTAGTCGTTTCATGTTTTGCTTCGCCATGTCCACCATGACTTTCGGCAGCAAGAAATTTTTCAACGTCTTGAATATCTTTTGGTGCAGTTAAAAAACCATATCCAATTCCTAATATACCTACGGCCATTAAGATGAAAGAAAGAGTTTTTAATTTACTTGAAAATGTATACATATCTATTACGATCAGTTTGTTCAACAATTATAATTCGCTTTTTAGTTTCAGAACATAGTCAGTAACTAACCAACGTTCTTGGGCACTCAATTGGTTTGCATGTGAACCCATTGAATTCAAACCATACGTTATTACGTGAAAAATACTTCCTTCAGTGATAACTCTATCTTTATAACTAGGAACACCCAGAAATTTTTCTCTTTCTACTAACTTACCTTTACCATTACCAGAATTACCATGACAAGTAGCACAATAGATCTCAAAAAGTTCTTTTCCTTTTTCAGGATTTCTACTTAAAGAATCTAAAGGAGATTTAAGGTTTGCTTTAGCTAACTCATATCCAGCAGTAGAATTTTCGTATTCAAAAGGTTCGAATCCTCTGTTTACAGTTCCTTCAGCCGGAAGTTGACCTTCTTTACCATTTTTAAATGCATTCGATTCAGAATAAGTTTCATACCCTACTGATTCGTACATATTTGGAAAATATTGATAGTTTGGTGCCGCATTATTATGGCATGATGAAACTAAAATAGTTATACCAAATAAAAGTGTTATTTTATATACGCTTTTCATATCTATAATTAATGCTTATCTATTACTTTAACTTCTACAGCTCCTGTACTTTGGAAAAAAGAAATCAATTCCTCTTCGTTATCATTTACAGCAACTTCCATTAAAAAATGGTCATCTGTAGTTCTTACATCTGGATTTTCTGCTTCTTTGAAAGGCCACAATTTACTTCTCATATAAAAAGTAATAACCATTAAGTGAGCCGCAAAAAACACCGTAAGTTCAAACATAATTGGCACGAAAGCCGGCATGTTTTCAATATAACTGAAACTTGGTTTTCCACCAATATCTTGTGGCCAATCCTGAATCATAATATAATTCATCATCGCTGTTGCTACCGAGATACCAACACAACCATAAAGAAAAGCACAAATAGCTAATCTTGTAGGTGCAATTCCCATAGCTTTGTCCAAACCGTGAACCGGAAATGGAGTAAAAACTTCTTCAATATGATGATGAGCTGCTCTGGTTTTTTTAACCGCATCCATCAATATATCATCGTCATTATAAATGGCGTATATTACTTTATTACTCATGATGTGAATCTTTATTTGCTTCTCTTTCTCTTTTGTAATTATCTCCAGTTCCTTTCAAAATTGTTTTTACCTCTGCTTGGGCAATTACAGGGAATGTTCTTGAATACAATAAGAACAATACAAAGAAGAAACCTATTGTTCCGATGAAAATTCCAATATCAACAAATGTAGGTGAAAACATTGTCCAAGAAGATGGTAAATAATCTCTATGTAACGAAGTTACGATAATTACAAATCTCTCAAACCACATTCCAATATTTACAACTATCGAAATTATAAACGAGAACAAGATACTTGTTCTTAATTTTTTGAACCACATGAATTGCGGAGAAAAAACATTACAAGTCATCATTGACCAATATGCCCACCAGTAAGGTCCGGTAGCTCTGTTTAAGAAAGCATATTGTTCGTACTCTACACCAGAATACCATGCAACAAATAATTCAGTTATGTAGGCAACCCCAACAATAGATCCCGTAATCATGATAACGATATTCATCAACTCAATGTGTTGAACCGTGATATAAGCTTCTAGATTAGACACTTTTCTCATGATGATAAGCAAAGTATTTACCATTGCAAATCCTGAGAAAACCGCTCCAGCAACAAAGTACGGAGGGAAAATTGTAGTATGCCATCCTGGAATAACAGAAGTAGCAAAGTCCATCGATACAATAGTATGCACAGAAAGTACAAGTGGAGTAGCTAAACCTGCAAGTACCAAAGATACTTCTTCAAAACGTTGCCAGTCTTTTGCTCTACCGCTCCATCCGAAACTTAATATAGAATACACTCTTTTATTGAAAGGAGTAATAGCTCTATCACGTAACATGGCAAAATCAGGCAATAAACCAGTCCACCAGAATACTAATGAAACCGAAAGATACGTTGAAATTGCAAATACGTCCCAAAGTAATGGCGAGTTAAAGTTTACCCAAAGAGAACCAAATTGATTCGGAATTGGTAAAACCCAATACGCTAACCATGGACGTCCCATGTGGATGATTGGAAATAAACCTGCTTGAATAACCGAGAAAATTGTCATTGCTTCTGCAGAACGGTTAATTGCCATTCTCCAACGCTGACGGAAAAGCAATAATACCGCTGAAATAAGTGTTCCTGCGTGACCAATACCAACCCACCAAACAAAGTTCGTGATATCCCAAGCCCATCCAACAGTTTTATTTAATCCCCATGTTCCAATACCTGTAGATACGGTGTAAATGATACAGCCAAGTCCCCAAAGGAAGGCTATTAATGCGATTGAAAACACAATCCACCAATGTTTGTTTGCTTTACCTTCAACAGGCGCAGCTACATCTACAGTTACATCGTGATAAGATTTATCACCTATAACTAAGGGTTTTCTAATGGTTGCTTCGTAGTGAGACGACATAATCCTTTATATTGATTCTTAATTAATTATTTTTTGTACTAGGTATTTCTAACTTTAACGTGGTAAATCACATTTGGTTTTGTTCCAACATGCTCCAATAAATGATACATTCTTTCGTCAGCAGCTAATTTAGTTATTTCAGCTTCTGAATCATTTACATCCCCAAATTTCATTGCTCCAGTAGAACAAGCATTTGAACATGCTGTTTGGAATTCACCATCAACGATTGCTCTTCCTTCTCTTTTTGCTTTCAAAATTGTTGCTTGTGTCATTTGAATACACATTGAACATTTCTCCATAACTCCACGAGAACGAACATTTACGTCTGGATTCAATACCATACGTCCTAAATCGTCATTCATATGATAATCGAATTCACTGTTTTTGTTGTACAAGAACCAGTTAAAACGACGCACTTTATACGGACAGTTGTTAGCGCAATAACGCGTTCCAACACATCTGTTATAAGCCATATGGTTTTGACCTTGACGAGAGTGTGAAGTTGCAGCAACTGGACAAACCGTTTCACAAGGTGCATGATTACAATGTTGACACATTACAGGTTGAAAAGATACTTGTGGGTTATCACCCGCTTTTTCCATTTCATTAAATGTAGACAATGAACTTGATAAACCAGCTATATTTTCTTTTCTTTCATTATCACCTTCAAAAGTACTTTCAGAAGAATAATATCTGTCAATACGCAACCAGTGCATATCACGACTTCTTCTAACTTCTGATTTTCCAACAACAGGTACGTTATTTTCAGCATGACAAGCAATTACACAAGCACCACAACCGGTACAAGCGTTCAAGTCAATCGAAAGATTAAAATGGTGACCCGTTGAACGATCAAATGAATCCCATAAATCTACTTTGGTTGCTTCAACTTCTTTGTGGTCCAATGAAACCATTGGTTGTGTATTCCAAACCTGAGCATCTTTTGTATTGAAAATTTCTAAAGAAGTTTCTTTAATAATATCACCTCTTCCCATCAATGTTTTCTGACCTTGAACACAAGCAAACTCATGCTCTCCTCCAGCTTTCGCCAATGTTACAGACTGTACATTATCAAAACCTTTATATAAAGAGTAGGCATTTAAACCCACCATCATTTCTTCTTTCAAAGCCGCTTTACGACCGTAACCTAATGCTAAACCAATAGTACCAACAGCTTGACCTGGTTGAACTATTACCGGAACATTTTCTAACTTAGTTCCATCGGCAGTAGTAATAGTAGCATAACTTCCGTTTAAACCACCATTTGCAACGATTTCATTAGAAAGTTCGTATTTCTTAGCATCTGCATTCGAAACAGTAACATAATTATCCCAAGATACTCTTGTAATTGGATCCGGAAACTCTTGTAACCAAGGGTTATTTGCTTGTTGTCCATCTCCCATACCAGTTTTAGTATATAAAACAAGCTCTAGTCCTTGAGCAACTTTTGATTTTGCCAAAGCATTTGCAGCAGCACTAAAATCAGCAGAACCGGCAGATACAGTTGGAACAACTCCAACATAAACGCCATCATGTAACACTTTGTTCCAAGAAGAACCAGCTATTATTGTTGATGCATTAGCCTTAATATAATCGTAGAAAGTACCAGTAAGTCCATTTAAAGATAACAAGACATCTTGAAATTGTTTTGTAGTGAAAAGAGGGCGAATTGCAGGCTGAGTAATTCCGTAAGTACCTTTTGTAATACTTACATCATTCCATGATTCTAAATAATGAGGAACAGCAGCTGCAATAGTACTTACTAAAGCAGTTTCATCTTCTTTTAAAGAAAATGCCACTGATGTTTTAACTTTTTTAAGTCCTTCAACAAAAGAAGCACTATCTGCTAAAGTATAAACTGGATTAACACCACTCATGATCAAAGTATGAACGCTTCCCGCTTTCATATCATTGATTAACTGAGTAACTTTTGCATCAGATCCTTTTCTGATTTGTCTTACTCCAGAAGTACTGAAAGCTTCACTTGCCAACACTTGGTTGATAGCCAAAACTAACAACTGAGCATTTTTATCTTGAATCCCTGATACCAATACTCCTTTTGAACCAGCAGCTTTCAATTGTTGAGCCGCTTTTGTAACTTCTGCTTTAAATTTATCTTCTAAACTTACAGCAACAGAAGAACCAGTTACAATATTATATATATGAACTAATGCTTGTTTTTGATTAGCAGTAGACATTGGTAAACGCTTATCAGCAGCAGCACCAGACAAAGTCATATTTGCTTCTAACTGAAAATGACGAGACATCTTCCCTGCTTTAGGAATTCTTCCTTTAGCATAACCTGAATCAAATCCTCCACCTTGCCAATCTCCAAGGAAGTCAGCTCCAACAGAAACTATAAGCGAAGCTTTAGAAAAATCGTAATCAACCAAAGCTCTTTCTCCATAAACAGTTTCAAAAGCATCTAATGCTTCAGATTCAGATACAGCATCATAAACAACATGTTTAGCATTTGGATTTTTACCAATAAACTCAGCGATCAACTTTTCAGTTGATGGACTAGCTAATGTATTTGTCAAAAGCACAACTTGACCACCTTTTGCAGCAGCATCAGTTATACTTGATTTAATTTTAGAATTAACAGCAGACCAAGTTGAATTTTTACCTTCAATTTTAGGCTCTTTCAAACGCATACTATCATATAAAGATAGAATAGACGCATGAATTCTTGCATTAGCACTAAACTTAGCTCCCGCAATAGTATTATTATCTATTTTAATAGGACGCCCTTCACGAGTTTTTACCAAAAGATTAGCAAAGTCAAATCCATCAAAAACAGAAGTTGCATAATAATCCGCCACTCCAGGAATGATTTGCTCCGGCTGAAGCACATAAGGTATAGACTTGTTTACAGGACCTTCACAAGCTGCAAGCGTAGCTGCTGCAGTACTAAAACCAACGTACTTTAAAAAATCACGACGTGATGTTGACGAAGATGACAAAGCATCATTATTTCCTAAAAATTCATCAGTAGGAATTTCTTCAACAAATTCGTTATTTCTAAGCGCCTCAACAATAGAACTATTTTTGTCTAGTTCTTCAACACTTTTCCAGTATTTTTTGTTTGATGACATATATAAATATTAAAATCTTAATAATTTGATTAATAGTGGCATTTACCGCATTCTAAACCTCCCATTTGCGCCGCAGTCAATTTGTCTACACCGTATTTCTTAGAAAGTTCATCATGTATTTTAGTGTAATACTCATTGCCTTCCATTTTAACATCCGTTTTCCTATGGCAATCAATACACCAACCCATTGTTAATGGAGCAAATTGTTTTTGAATCTCATACTCTTGAACTGGACCGTGACATGTTTGACATTCAATTCCAGCCACAGTTACGTGTTGAGAGTGATTGAAATAAACAAAATCAGGTAAATTATGAATACGAACCCATTTTACAGGTTGTGTTTTTCCAGTATAACTTTGCGTTGTTTTATCCCAACCAACCGCAGTATATAATTTTTGGATTTGCTCATCATAGAACGCTTTGCTGTACTCTGGAGTAGCAGTAGTTTCAGCAACTTCAGCAATATTCTTATGACAGTTCATACAAACATTCAAAGAAGGAATCCCAGCATTTTTACTCACACGAGCAGCAGAGTGACAATACTTACAATTGATTTCATTGTCACCAGCATGTATTTTATGTGAATAATGAATTGGCTGGATTGGAGCGTAATCCTGATCAACACCAACTTGCATCAAATAACCATACACAAAGTAGGCACTGGCTAAAAGCAAAAATATTGAAGTTACTAAAACCAAAAATTGATTTCTAGCAAACGCTTTCCAAATAGGAGTTGTTGGTGTTTTTGGCACTGTTACAATTCCATTAGCCTTTGCCACTTTTGACAAAACTTGATTTACCAAAAACAACATCACTACCAAAATAACCATAACAAGTGCTAAAGCACCTAATATAATGTTATTTGAAACTCCACCGTCTGAAGGCGTAGTCCCAGGAACCGCTTCAGCACCACCGGCTGCCGGAGCTGGAGCTTCTGCTTTTGGCTCCGATGTGTAAGCAATGATATTATCAATGTCAGCATCAGATAATTGAGGAAAAGCCGACATTACTGCCTTATTGTTTTCTTCAAAAACTTTTACAGCCTGAGCATCTCCAGACTTAATCAAATCAGAACTATTTTTAATCCATTTGTAAAGCCATGGCATATCATACTTACCAGCTACACCCCTAAGAGCAGGTCCAGTAGCTTTAGCATCTAATTTGTGACATGCAGCACAATTTGCATTAAACAATTCTTTACCTTTTACAGCATCTCCACCAGTTGCCGCAGCAGGAGCTGCAGCTGCATCAGTCACTGCAGGAGCAGCTTCTTGAGCAAATGAAGTTAAAGAGAAAATTAACGATAAGGCTAAGCCTAAAAATAATTTCCTTGAGATCGAATTATGGTTACCCACCTTTTTCATATAGTATAATGATTATCTACTAAAAATTGGCACAGTTTTTTCTAATTGAATTATCAAAACTGATCCTTTATTTTAAAACTTGGACAAAAATACGACTTAAGAACTATTCTCAAAACCTTAAAATAGTCTTAATTTCAATTTATATCAATTCTAAATAACATTTGCCGTTTGGTATCATTCATTAAATATTACTTTTGCACAAAAACAATCACATTATGAGAATTTTAGCCACCCAAAAAGCCTTTTTCATCTTTCTTGCATTATGTATTTCAACACTCAACACAAGTGCACAAGATGCAAATATCACAGTAAAACAAGACTCAAAATTTGAACAATTATTAAATGAGAAGAGAAAAACAAATGTTTCAAATACTGTAAATGACCGATATAAAATTCAAATTTTCAGTGGAGACAGCGAAAAAGCTAAAAACACGCTTAATCAATTCAGACAAGAATTCAGCGACTTAGACGGTACTATTATATTTTTTACTCCAAATTATAAAGTTTGGGTAGGGAATTTCAAAACCCGAATTAAAGCGGAACGCAATCTAATTGAAATCAGAAAAAGCTACAGTAATGTGCATTTGATAAGACCTAATAAATAATAAAAATTACCGTTTTTTTTCTCAATATAACATGTTCTTACACAAGAAAGCCATTCGTAACGAATGGCTTTCTTGTTTTTATTTTATTCTAAAAACTTCATAGTCAAACTATCGGAGTAGCACTAAGCAACTACATTCAAATAGACTTTTATGATAATATTCATTGAAGTAGCTATGTTATAAGTCTATATAAACTATTAAACGGTCTACGCTACTTAAATCAAATTTATTGTTAAAACAGGATACATTTTAGCAAAATTTTATTGCTATATCCTCTACAATTAAGCAAGAAACCTTTCCCTCAATTAACTTTATAAAATAGTATCAAAATGAAATACCTACAGTTCCAATAGCATGGAAATACCTTTTTTTTAAGCTATACATCAAAATACCTTGCTAAAATAATTTTCTCTAAATAATCGTTTGAAAATTAAAATATAACTATTTCTTCCTAAAAAAAATTTATTACACTAAAGCCTTCTTGTTTGCGTGAGGGATAGCAGCTAGCTACCCTGTAGCACGGATAGCCCGGCAGCATCTAGGAAAAAGGGCAATGAACGGCATATTGCTGGCCCTTTTTCCTAGATGGTGACACGCCCAAATAAAACAAAACGACTCTAATTGCTGTAGTAACAACAATTGGTTAAATATATAAAACAAAAAATCCCGACGAATCGGGATTTTAATTTTAAAAAATATTGAAATTCTATTTCAATTTCTTTTTGATTGCTACCTCATGGTAAGACTCAATAACATCTCTTTCTTCAATGTCATTGTATCCTTTTACTTGAATACCACAATCATATCCTTTGGCCACTTCTTTTACATCATCTTTGAAACGTTTCAACGCTAACAATTCTCCTGTAAAGACAACAACACCTTCTCTAATGATTCTCATTTTAGCATTTCTGGCAATTTTACCATCCATTACCATACAACCTGCAATTGAGCCTACTTTAGAGATTTTGAATATCTCTCTGATCTCAGCTGTACCCAGAATTTCTTCTTTCATTTCTGGAGCCAACATTCCTTCCATTGCATCTTTCAAGTCGTCGATAGCCGCATAGATAATAGAGTAATAACGGATATCAATTTCTTCTTTGTCTGCTAATTGTCTTGCATTTCCAGCAGGACGAACATTAAATCCAATGATAATTGCATCTGAAGCAGAAGCCAACATTACGTCAGTTTCAGTAATTGCCCCAACACCTTTATGGATAATATTAATTTGAATTTCTTCAGTAGATAATTTAGAGAATGAATCAGACAATGCTTCAACTGATCCGTCAACATCTCCTTTAAGGATAATATTCAATTCTTTAAATTGACCCAATGCAATTCTACGTCCAATTTCATCTAATGTAATATGACGTTGTGTACGAACTGATTGCTCACGCATCAATTGAGAACGTTTAGAGGCAATTTGTTTCGCTTCTTTTTCGTCTTCGAAAATATTGAACTTGTCACCCGCTGTTGCTGCTCCATCAAGACCAAGAACTGAAACCGGAGTCGAAGGACCCGCAACAGTTACAATGTTCCCTCTTTCATCATGCATGGCTTTAATTTTACCATGATGCTTACCAGCCAACATATAATCTCCAATTTTCAATGTTCCGTTTTGAACTAATATCGTAGAAACATATCCTTTTCCTTTATCAAGGAAAGCCTCAACAACAGTTCCAGAAGCCGCTTTATTTGGATTTGCTTTCAAATCTAAAAGTTCTGCTTCTAACAATACTTTTTCTAATAATTCTTTCACGCCTGTTCCTACTTTCGCAGAAATATCATGTGATTGAATTTTTCCACCCCAATCTTCAACAAGTAAATTCATACCTGCTAATCTTTCTTTTACTTTTTCAGGATTAGCATTTGGCTTATCAATTTTATTGATAGCAAATATGATAGGAACTCCAGCTGCTTGAGCATGGCTAATTGCTTCTTTGGTTTGCGGCATGATGTCATCATCAGCAGCAATCACAATAATAGCAATATCGGTAACTTGAGCACCACGCGCACGCATCGCAGTAAACGCTTCGTGACCCGGTGTATCTAAGAATGCAATTTTTTGTCCATTATCTAAAGTTACTCCGTAGGCACCAATATGTTGTGTTATTCCTCCAGACTCACCTGCAATTACGTTTTCTTTACGAATGTAATCCAGTAACGATGTTTTACCGTGATCGACGTGACCCATTACAGTTACAATTGGCGCTCTGAAAACTAAATCTTCTTCTCTGTCTTCAACAACTTGAATTGCTTCTTCGATGTCCACAGTGATAAATTCAACTTCATAACCAAATTCATCAGCAACGATAGTCAACGTTTCTGCGTCAAGACGTTGGTTCATGGTAACCATGATTCCAAGTGACATACACGTTCCAATCACTTTAGTAATTGGCACATCCATCATGATGGCAATTTCACCTACAGTAACAAACTCAGTAACTTTAATAGTTTTACTTCCTTCGTCAATAGCTCTTTGCTCATCATCAGATTTCTGACGGTGCGTATCTCTTTTATCTCTTCTATATTTAGCTGCTTTAGACTTACCACCTTTACCTTGTAGTTTCTCTAAAGTCTCTCTAATTTGATTTTTAACTTCTTCTTCAGTAGGCTCAACTTTTGCAACAATAGCAGGTCTGTTTCCTTTTACAAAACCAGGTCTTGCACTTCTGTTAGCATTGAATCCTCCGCCACCTACATTAGGTGTAATCTTGTTAGGATTTGGCGCACCCGGAACTCCTGGTGTTGCAGGCGGTCTAGGAGCACCTGGTTTAGGAGCAATCCTTTTACGCTTGTTTTTATTTGCATTGGCTGCAGCCGAACCTGGAGCACCCGGTTTATTCGGAGTGATTTTTGGTTCTTCTTTTTTCTTCTTCGGTTTGTTGAATTGAGATAAATCAATTATTTGACCCGTTAAAGTAGTTCCCGATAGTTTTTGATATTGCGTTGTGATGGTTTCATCAACAGGTGCTTCATCAACTTTAACTGCCTCGGTTTTTTCAACTACTTTTGGTTCAGCAGGGACTTCTTTCGGAGCCTCTGTTTTCACCTCTTTTATCCCAACAACAGGTTTTACCTCTTTTTTGTCTGAAACAACTTTTTCTTCCAAAGGTTTTTCTGGTGACGGTTTTTCTGCTGAAACTTCTTTTTGAACCGCTTTTACCTCAGGTACTTTAGCAACTGGAGTCTCCACTTTTTCAACAGCTTTTACAGACGGAACGACTGAAGGTTTCTTCGGATTAAGATCAATCTTACCCACTTGAACAGGACCTGCTATAACCGCTCTTGCTTTTATAACCTCTTGTTGCTTAAGACGCTCTTCATCGACCTTACGTTTGTCATCGATTTCTTTCTCTCGTTCTAAACGCAAAGCTTCCTTTTCTTTTCTTTTCTCTTCCCCTACTTCTTTTGAAGCCTCCTTATTCCCTTTGTCACCTGCAAACTGACCGCACAAGACATTGTATACATCATCAGAAATTTTTGCGTTTGGATTTGCTTCAATAGCAATCCCCTTATCTTTTAGATAATCCACAGCTCTTTCTAAAGAAATATTCAATTCCCTTAAAACTTTGTTTATTCTAATAATTCTCTCTTCAGACATAAAACCTTTTTATTATTACCTTTTTTGTTATTCCTCACTTTACTCCCAACTCGATACCTACCGAGCAAGAATTAATTGTAAAATGGCATGTTTATCGTTGAAGACGTATTGACTAACTGTCAAATTCTTCTTTCAATATTCTCATTACATCTAGAATCGTTTCCTCTTCTAGGTCTGTTCTTCTTACTAAATCTTCTACATCTTGTTTCAAAATACTTTTTGCTGTATCTAAACCAATTTTTGCAAACTCTTCAATAACCCAGTCTTCAATTTCATCTGAAAACTCAGTTAATTCAACATCATCCTCATCAGCAGTTGCACCAGCAACATCTCCTTCGCGAATAACGTCTAATTCATAACCAGTCAATAAACCAGCTAATTTAATGTTGTGCCCACCACGACCAATAGCTTTAGAAACTTCTTCAAGTTTCAAGAAAACTTCTGCTCTTTTTGTCTCTTCATTTATTTTAATAGAAGACACTTTTGCAGGACTTAAAGCTCTTGTGATAAACAACTGTATGTTACTTGTATAATTGATAACATCAATATTTTCGTTTCCTAATTCACGAACAATTCCGTGAATACGAGACCCTTTCATACCTACACAAGCTCCAACAGGATCAATTCTGTCGTCATAAGAATCTACGGCTACTTTTGCTTTTTCACCTGGTATTCTTACCACTTTTTTAACCATGATTAAACCGTCAAACACTTCCGGAATTTCTTGTTCAAACAATTTTTCTAAAAACTTCTCCGAAGTTCTAGACATAATAATTTGAGGTTTATTTCCTTTTAATTCAACGCTTTCTATAATTCCTCTAACATTATCTCCTTTACGGAAAAAGTCAGAAGGTATTTGTTTTTCTTTAGGCAAGATGATTTCATTTCCTTCATCATCAACCAAAATCACCACTCTTGGACGCACATGGTGCACTTCAGCAGTATAGATATCACCTATTAAATCTTTAAATTGTTTGTAAAGATTTGTATTATCATGTTCATGAATTTTAGAAATCAAATTCTGACGTAAAGCTAAAATTGCTCTTCTTCCTAAATCAATTAATTTTACTTCTTCGGAAACTTCTTCACCAATTTCAAAATCAGGCTCTATTTTTCTAGCTTCAGTCAACGTAATTTCAAGATGATCAAAATCTAAGTCTTCATCAGCAACAATTACTCTTCTTTGCCATATCTCCATATCTCCTTTATCAGGATTTATAATGATATCAAAATTATCATCTGAACCGTATTTTTTCTTCAATGCATTTCTAAATACATCTTCTAAAATTGCCATAAGCGTTACACGATCAATAAGTTTATCATCTTTAAACTCTGAGAATGAATCGATTAATGCTAAATTTTCCATGCGAATTCTTTAATTAAAATGTTACTGTAACAATTGCTTCTTTTATATCTGCGTAAGGCAGTTTAAGTTCCTTTTGAACTGTTTCTTTCCCTTTTCCTATCTTTTTAGGTTCTCTTGCTTTCCAAGACAAAATTACAAAATCATCATTAGCATCCACTAATTCTGCTTCAATTATTTCCGCCCCAGTCTTTACAATCAATGTTCGTCCTATATTTTTCTTATATTGTCTTACTAATTTCAATGGAGACCCAACACCTACCGAAGCTACTTCCAGAGAATAATCTTGTTCTTCTCGGTCCAAATTACTATCTATGTATCTACTTACATCAATACAATCCTGAAGCGCTACCCCATTATCACCGTCTAAAGTCACAATAACCTTGAAAGCATCAGTGACAATAAGATCTATCAAAAAAATTGACGGCTTCTCTAAAAGGCCTTCTGCCAATAACGTATGTACTTTTTCTTTAAATGTCATATTTTTATAAAAAGAGGGGACATTTAGTCCCCTCATTATCTAGATTTTAATAAATAACCGTGCAAAGATAGTCTTTTTTTTTATAATTTAAAATAATCAGTTGCTGTTAAAATATTTCTTATCTTTATTAGACAATTTAAAGAACCCTTTTTCCTATAATTTTAAACCCTCCTAAATTATGAAACGAATTTTAGTTCCAACTGATTTTTCCGAACATGCTGAAGACGCTCTGAAAGCAGCCGCGCAAATTGCTAAAAAAAATGGAGCAGAGATATTTCTGCTTCATCTACTAGAACTGCCCAATCAAATGAATGACGCAGTGACAAATGGCAGCAGTATTCCCGAGGTCATGCTTTTTATAAAAAAAGCGAATGAAAAACTTCAAAAAATCAAGGAACAACCACACTTACAAGGAATCACCATTAGCACCACAGTACAATTTGAAAAAGCTTTTGATGGCATATTATCATTCAATAAAAAAAACAAAATAGACTTAATAGTCATGGGATCACATGGCTCCTCAGGCATCGAAGAAATCCTTATCGGATCCAATACAGAAAAAGTAGTACGCCTTTCAGACATCCCTGTATTAGTTATCAAAAAAGACTTAGATACATTTAACATTAAAAATATCGTATTCGCATCTGATTTTTCGAAAGAAATCAAAAAACCTTTCCTAAAAATGATTGAGTTTGCAAAAATATTTGATGCAAATTTAATTTTAGTCATGATTTGCACACCCAACAGCTTTAAAACAACCTCAATGGGCGAGAAAACGATGAAGAATTTTATTGCAGATTTTGAAGTCAATAATTACTCCATGCACATTTATAATGATTCCAATATCGAAAAAGGAATTCTAAATTTCACCAATATGGTTGGCGCAGATTTAATTGGTTTGTGCACACACGGAAGAACTGGATTATCCCATTTTTTTAATGGAAGCATCAGTGAAGATTTAGTAAACCACACCATAAAACCTGTTATAACTTTCAAAATCTAATTCACAAGAATTTAAACCGTGATGGGAAAGACAAACCTTGCCGTTAATCTCGGAAATTCAAAAAGAAACACAATTGTACTGCATAATTTCCCTTAAAATAAGGCATAAAAAAACCTCTCAAATAATGAGAGGTTTTTTGTTGGTCTACAAGGACTCGAACCTTGAACGACTGCACCAAAAACAGTTGTGTTACCATTACACCATAGACCAGCACAATTACTAAACTAATATTCTTGCTTAGCGAGTGCAAATTTATACTATTTTTTAGTTTGCGCAAACTTTTTTATCAATTTTATCAAAAAAATTTTCTCTAAAATTGAATTTAATTTCAAAAATAAACGAAAAAGATTCATAGTCAGAACGTTATTCAATTACATTACTTTTCCAGAAAATAGTGTTAATGCTATGGAGGATAAACAAAAAAACATTTTCTTTGTGACTTACAATTAAATTAAACTTTAGTACATGGATAAAGCAGCATTCAATTTCAATAAATGGAATACAATTATTGGTTGGTTTACATTTGGAGTCGCATTATTAACATACACTTTAACGGTTGAACCCACCATGAGTTTTTGGGATTGCGGTGAATACATAGCCACAGCAGCAAAACTTGAAGTAGGCCATCCACCAGGAGCTCCTTTATACCAGATGATCGGTGCCTTTTTCGCCATGTTTGCCACGGACGATACTAAAATTGCCTTAATGGTAAATATGATGTCAGTATTCTCAAGTGCTTTCACCATTTTATTTTTATTCTGGTCATCGTCAATGATATTAAAAAAATTAGTTTCAAGATTTTCTGAAATAAACAGGAATAATGAAATTGCAATCTTAGGAAGCTCACTTGTTGGCGCTTTAGCGTATACTTTTTCTGATAGTTTTTGGTACAATGCTGTTGAGGCCGAAGTTTACGCCATGGCTTCCTTATTTATTGCTTTATTATTTTGGCTTGGATTACGCTGGGAACAGGACATGGATAAACCAAGGGGTAACAAATGGTTATTAATCATTTCTCTTGTTGTTGGACTTTCATTTGGAGTTCACTTCATGGCTTTATTAACAATTCCCGCCATAGGTTTCCTTTACTTTTTCAAAAATTACAAAGTTGTTACCGTCAAAAACTTCATACTTGCGAATATTGTAGTTATTGCCATTTTGCTGTTTATTTTCAAAATGCTACTTCCAATGACCATGGGATTCTTTGGTAAAACTGAAGTTTTCATGGTAAATAACCTAGGATTACCGTTTGATTCAGGAACTATATTTGTTACTATTTTATTAGCAGCCTTGTTTTATTTTGGATTAAAATACACGAATAACAAAGGCTTGGCAACCTACAACACCTTAATTTTATGTGTTCTTTTTATCCTAATTGGCTTTTCTACTTGGACAATGTTGCCAATTCGCGCTAACGCCAATACCGTAATCAACGAAAACAAACCTTCTGATGCACGTGAAGTTCTTGCGTACTACAACAGAGAACAATACGGTGTAAACCCATTGTTTTACGGTCCGCAATACACCGAAGCTTTTTCAGGTTTAGACGAAAACAATCCTTATCTAGACAAAGCCCCCAATTATGAAAGAGACTACAAAACAGGTAAATATGTTATTGTCAATAATTTCAAAAATGCCGAACAAAATACGGATGACAACCACAAAACTATTTTACCAAGAATGTGGAGTGGCGATCATATTGAAAACTACATGAATTTTACAAATCCCCCTGAGTTCAGGTTAAATCCTAATTATCCTTACGAAAATGACCTGGCCAAATACGGGATTGACCCAAATCAACTTAGTGAAGAAGATTATAATAAAGCGATTGCGCAACTGAAAAATGAGACCGAAAAAATAATAACCGAATTCAGACAAGCTTACGCTCAAAAACAAATTGACAACGAAGGCTATGTTACGTTCCTAAAAAGCTATGGCGATTATTTATTGGTTGACAAACCAACAACTGCTGACAATTTGGGCTTCATGGTTGAATACCAATTTGGCTATATGTACTGGAGGTATTTAATGTGGAATTTCGTTGGTCGACAAAACGATGTTCAAGGAAGATACGATTACTTAGACGGGAACTGGCTCAGCGGAATATCATTTATAGACGAATTACACTTGGGCAGTCAAGAAAATTTACCATCAGATGTATTGAACAACAAAGGTAGAAATGTCTATTTCTTTCTACCGTTTATTCTAGGATTAATCGGCTTAATGTACCATGCCAATAAGGATTTAAAAAGTTTCTACGTTCTGCTGGCTTTATTCCTTTTTACAGGAATAGCGCTCAAAATATACTTAAACGAAAGACCTTTTGAACCACGAGAAAGAGATTATGCTTTAGTCGGCTCTTTTTACGTGTTTGCCATCTGGATTGGTTTTGGAGTTTATGCCTTATATGAAAGTATCCAAAAATATTTAGCTCCAAAAATTGCCGGCCCAATAATTATCTGCGCCAGTTTACTGGCTGCTCCTGTACTTATGGCTGCTCAAAACTGGGATGATCATGATCGTTCAGGAAAATATACTGCTGTAGCCATGGCAAAAGCCTACCTTACTTCGTGTGATCCAAATGCTATTTTATTTACCATTGGCGATAACGACACGTTCCCGCTTTGGTACGCGCAAGAAATTGAAAAAGTAAGAACGGATGTCAAAATTGTAAATACTAGTTTATTCATGACAGATTGGTATATAGATCAAATGAAAACCAAAACATACGAGTCAGATCCATTGCCTATTTCATTTACTCACGATCAGTACGTGGGAGATAAACTGGATTACGTAGCTCACATACCAAAAGTTGAAAGTCGTTGGGATATAAAAGATTTCATTAGTTTCATAAAAAACCCTAAATCTACGGTTGATATGCAAAACGGACAGACCATTCATTTTTATCCTACCAATAAAATTAGAATTCCTGTTGACAAAAATGTTATCATAAAAAATAAAGTCGTTAGTCCTAAATACAATGATTCTATTGTGCCTTACATAGATTTGGATATAAGTAAAAATGCGTTGTACAAAAACAGATTAATGATGCTGGATATTGTTGCCAATAACAACTGGAAACGACCTATTTATTTTAGCGGAGGTGCCTTTGATAACGAAGATTATATCTGGATGAAAGAGTATCTTCAACTAGAAGGAATGGTTTATAAATTAGTCCCAATAAGAACAATTATACATAAAGACGGCGGTCCGCTTGAAATGGGACAAATAGATTCGGATAAAATGTATGCTAAAGTTATGAAATGGGATTGGGGCAATAGCGAAAGTCCGAAAATTTATCACGACCCTGAAACCCGTAAAAACAGTATAACGTACAGAAGCAACCTTTCAAGATTAATGAATCAGTTGATCGTTGAAGGCAAAAAAGACAAGGCAAAAAACATAATTGATTTAGCCATGACAAAAATGCCTTTAGAATACTTCGATTATTATTCTTTAATAGAACCTTTCGCTGGTGGCTATTATAAAATTGATGAAAAAGTAAAAGCACAACAATTGCTGGAAAAACTAATCGGTAAGTATCAGGAAAACCTCAACTATTATGGCAAACTTAAATCTTCCGAGCAAAGCAGTATTGCAACTCCTATCATAATCGATATTGAACGTTACAGAAGCCTTTTGCAGGTCATGAAAGAAAATGGAGATGTAGATTTCTATAACAAGCATAAAATCACTTTCAACACGTACATCAAAATGTTTGAACGTTTTGGACGAGACAAAGAGTAATTTTAAATACCAATTAGAAAAGATAGCGATGTTGAAAAATATCGCTATCTTTTTTTTTAAAGCTAAAAAATGAAATTCTACTGGATCAAAACAAATTGGATCATTAAAAAAATGTTTTCTAATTATACTTGGGATGTTTCCAATACAGGAAACACCGTGTATCTCACATTCGATGACGGACCTATTCCAGAAATTACAACATGGGTTTTGGAAGAATTAAAAAAATACAACTTGAAGGCTACTTTTTTTTGTATTGGAGAAAATATTTCCAAGTATCCCGAAATATTCCACAAAGTAATCAAAGAAGGTCATTCCATAGGAAATCATACTTTTAATCATTTAAATGGCTGGAATACTGCTACTGAAGATTATATTGAAAATGTTGCACGATGCGAAGAAACGATTGACAAAAACATAAATCAAAATCTAAAACCCAGACTATTTCGTCCGCCTTATGGCAAATTAAAAACGGCTCAATCAAAAGCCATACGGAAATTGGGGTACAAAATAATTATGTGGGATGTACTTAGCGCTGATTTTGACACAACCCTATCTAAAGAAAAATGTTTGGATAATGTGCTGTCAAATATAAAACCTGGAAGCATTATTGTGTTTCACGATAGTATAAAAGCCTTCAAAAATCTTGAATACATGTTACCAAAAACATTGGACTTTTTAAAAGAAAATAATTTTAATTGTGCTGTTTTGTGACATCCAAAACCAATTTTACAATTGCTCCTGAACGATTCCAATAAGGGTATTGGCATCTAATTCTCCAGATTGTCTCCAGATCATTTGACCTTGTTTGTAAATCATCAATGTAGGCAAACCTTTGATGCGTAAAGCATCCGCTAATTCTTGATTTTTATCCACATCAATTTTAATCACTTTTGCTTTATCGCCAAGAGCTGCCGCTACATCTCTGATAACAGGATGCATAGAAACTGATGGTTCATTCCATTCCGTGTAAAAATCAATTAACACGGGTACTTGAGTATTTATAAGTTCTCCAAATTTTGACATAAAACCAAAAATTTAATTTTTAAATTCACTAAAAAGAGATATTTATTTTACAAATGTAGCATTTTTAACGTATTATGCCACATTCGTACCCTTTTTTAGTTCAATGACCGTTATTTCCGGCATAATTCCTACTCTACCAGGATAGGCATGAAAACCAAATCCTCTGTTTACATAAACGTATCTCCCTAAATTTTCGTACAAACCAGCCCATTGTTTGTATACATACTGTGCCAAACTCCATTTGAAATAACCCGGAATTTCGATACCAAATTGCATTCCGTGTGTATGACCCGAAAGCGTGAGGTGATAATGTTTCTCATCATGTTGCACGACGTGCTCCCAATGCGAAGGGTCGTGACTCATCAAAATCTTGAAGTCTTCTTTCTTTAACGGTCCCGCAGCTTTATTTAAATCTCCGGCCTGCTTGAAGTTATGACCCCAGTTTTCGACACCAACCAATGCTATTTTCGCATCTCCTTTTTCGATAAAAGTATGCTCATTCAACAATAAATTGAAACCAATTTCCCCATACAAACTTTTTATAGCTTTGAAATTTTCCTCTTTGGCTGCTTCTGTTGGCCATGTTACATATTCTCCATAATCGTGATTCCCCAAAACGGAATATTTGCCATATTCATGTTTTTTAATTCTATTGAACGTTTCTATCCAAGGATGCATTTCCTTGGCATCCGTATTTACAATATCACCGGTAAACAGAATTAAATCTGAATTTTGCTCATTAACCAAATCAATCGCGTAATTAATTTTTTCAGGATTATCAAAACTGCCACTGTGAACATCCGATATTTGAGTAATCGTAAAACCATCAAAAGCGTCCGGCAAATCAGGAAAAAAAATGCGTTGTTTGATTACTTTATAATTGTATTTCCCAACCGTCACACCATAAATTAAAGATAGAAAAGGAACCGCCGCTAATCCTAACCCTATTTGACTGATAAATTTTCGTCTGGAATTAAGGAAATCCGTGCCCTTGTCATAATCTACAAAATAATTTATGGTTCCCGCACCCAATCTAAAGATGTCTTCTCCCATTAACACAAGAGTCAAAATTAATTTTGGAACGTAAACAATCAGCAGCAAACCCATGATTACCATCATGTGTTGGGTTTGGCCAACGCTTCGGTCAAATTGCATTATCGAATAAACAATATACACTAAGACTACGATGCTAATAAGCTGAATGGAAAACAAAATTGGCTTTGATTTTATCAAAGTTTTTAATACCTGAAAAGTATAAAGCTCAACAATAAGAAGAATTAAGCACAAGAATACGATACGAAAGATCATTTTAATCAAATTTTAAACAAAATAACAAAAGAATTAACCAAAATGTTTTTTTATTAGTTAAAATTTAACGGTTGATTAAAGCTTAAAAAAGAACCAAAGTAAACATATAAAAAATTGCATTATTATTTTACTGAAATAATGCAATTTTTATGAATTTTAAAGTGAATTTTATTTCATTGTTATATTATAAGAGCGGAAGGTAAAAACTTTATTCGTACCATTCAATCGTTTAGCGCACAGTTCAATATACTCTCCATTAGCAAGAGTTACGGTTCCTGTAACTGCAATGCTCTGAATATTTGCGTTATTAGAATCTATAAAAGTTTCTGAAGCAGTAACAAAAGTGATGGGATTTCCAACAGAACTTTTGATAAAAAAGAATAATAGATCTGCAGCACCAGTACTACTACCTTCAAAAGAAATTGAAGCAGAAACTGTAAAAGTTCTAGGTTTCTTACCTGAATAAACTAATCTATTATTTGTTGAGCCATCCATTCTAAATAAATTAGTTGAAATGGTTGTTCCAGAGATTTTATAAGTTGCACCAATATCTGTTAAAGAACCGGCGGGAGAAGCTATAGCTCTATCTAAATAGATGTTTCCAGTAGAAAAAGAATCTCCTTCATTTGGAATTCCCGCACAACGTACAGTCCAATTATTGTTAAAATTATAGCCAGGAATAACACCTCCTGCAACACCATAGGGCTTTACATATCCTGCTGTATTATCCCCTGTAAACACAACGGTCTCCATCACCGCATCTCCAGCTATGACTGGGTTACTTGATACATCAAAACCAAAGGATGTTCCAGAAACTTCACTGAAACCACCCTGTTTTTCAACTAAGCCAAAAGTACCTACTAACTTTTCATACGTTCCTGAATTCGCAAGAGATGAACTACCACCAAACCAACCTGCATTATTAATCAATAACTTATTTATATCCTGATAAATAACTCCATTAGCGTTACCAAAATATTGAACGATACTCACAAATACTAATGAAAAATTTTTTATAAGGCCTACATTAGCTGAATTCCCGATAATAGCATCTCTTAAAATAAGATTTTGTGTTTGAGCCCCTATAGCTCCTGGCCCTGTAATATTGAAAACATTTCCTGCTGATGCCACTAAAGTCACTACCCTAATTGACCCTCCTGTTGTTCCTATAAAAAGATCTCCACTACTTTTAACTAACTTGTCCTCGCCAGAGTCCAATCCTGCGATATAAGCATTATTCAATTCAATAGGTAGATCTACTAGTACTTGTCCATTAATTTCATATAAGGTTCCAGTGTCCAAAAGATATTTAGTATTACTCCCTGCTGCCTTCTCCGCAGCCAATACCGTAGCTAATACATCACTAGATTTTATACGTTTAAATTTAAGTCTACCATTAGCATCACTACTCATTCTGTTCCATGATACTGCAGTACTATTATAATGATAAAAAGATTTCAAATCCGTATCGTACACGATCAACCCATCGGCAGGAGTCACAATAGCTGTTCTCTGTGCCGTTGTCATTCTCGGCGTCAACAATCCTTGTGTTGTAGAAGACACATCTAATACAGAACTTGCATTCGGAGTAGTAGTTCCAATTCCTACCTGTGCGAACACATTTGTTGTTATTGTCATAAAAATTAACAAACAGGCTTGTAATACCTTTTTAGCGGCGTAGTTTTTTTTCATAACAAATTTATTGAGTGAATATAAGACTTAAAAATAAAAAAAATCATTTAAATAATCGATTAAAAACACATATAATCGATTAAATACACTTTTTACGTCTTAATCATATTAAAAAACTTACTATTTTTAATGTGACACTCTTTTCTTTTTAGCTATTTATGTTTATTTAGTTTACCCGTTAGTTGTATTAAAATAGGCTCATTTTGCAAGAGCTACTAGATTGTTGCTTAGTACACATAAGCAAATTTCAACTGAAATTGGAACAAATCCTGCAATCCTGCACTCCTTTATATAACAAGTTTTGTACTTTTGAAAACTTTACAAAAACCATAGTTCATGTCACAACAAAAACGCCTGTTCCTTCTAGATGCTTATGCCTTAATCTTCAGAGGCTATTACGCTTTTATAAAAAATCCACGTATCAATTCTAAAGGAATGGACACATCAGCCATTATGGGTTTCATGAATTCACTGATGGATGTGATAAAAAGAGAAAAACCAGATCATTTAGCCGTTGCTTTTGACAATGGCGGAAGTCAGTTGAGAAATGATATATTCCCTGAGTACAAAGCCCACCGCGATGCCACTCCGGAAGCCATAAAAATTGCTATTCCTTATATCCAAGATTTACTGAAAGCCATGCATATTCCTATCATTGAAGTAAAAGGATATGAAGCTGATGATTTAATCGGGACTATTGCAAAACAAGCGGAAAAACAGAACTACAAAGTCTTTATGGTAACTCCTGACAAAGATTTTGCACAACTCGTTTCCGAGAATATTTTCATGTACAAACCTGCTCGAATGGGTAATGGAATAGAAATTTGGGGGATTCCGGAAGTTTTAGCAAAATTTGAAATTGAACGACCAGACCAAGTAATCGACTTTCTTGGAATGATGGGTGATGCTGCCGATAATATTCCTGGACTTCCTGGCGTAGGCGAAGTAACGGCCAAGAAACTTTTGAAAGAATTTGGAACCATGGAAAATCTTTTAGCCAACACTGACAAGCTAAAAGGAAAAATGAAAGAGAATATTGAAGCGAACAAGGAAAAAGGATTATTATCCAAAACCTTGGCAACCATTTTACTGGATTGTCCCGTTATTTTTGACGAAACAGATTATGAATTATCAACTCCAGATGTCGAAAAAACAGATGCGCTTTTCAATGAATTAGAGTTCAGAAGAATGGCGGAACAATTTGACGCCATATTCAAAAAAGGCGGAACTGCCTCTACCAATACCAATCCGGTTGACGAAACCAAATTATACAAAAAACCACAACCAAAAAACGAAGAACAGTTCGACCTTTTTGGAAGTGCAATTCAAGAAGATTCATCTGATGAAACACGCCATCAATACTACAATTCATTAGAAAATACCGAACATTCTTATCAGATTATTCAAGGGGATTTAGGCTTGAAATTGCTGTTGCAAAATTTGCAAAAACAGTCTTCTGTTTGTTTTGATACAGAAACAACCGGACTTGATGCTTTACATGCTGAGTTAGTTGGAATCTCATTTTCGTATGAAAAAGGAAAAGGATTCTATGTTCCGTTTCCAGAAAATCAAGAGGAAACTCAGACTTTAATCGAGAAATTCATTCCTTTTTTCGAAAATGAAAGCATTGAGAAAATTGGTCAGAATTTAAAATACGATTTAAAGATTCTTTCTAATTACAATGTTACCGTAAAAGGAAAATTATTCGATACCATGATTGCACATTATCTGATTAATCCAGATATGCGTCATAATATGGATATTTTAGCAGAAACGTATTTGAAATATTCGCCTCAATCCATTGAAACGTTAATTGGTAAAAAAGGAAAAAACCAAAAATCAATGCGTGATGTTGAACTGGAGGAAATCAAAGAATATGCCGTTGAAGATGCTGACGTAACCTTGCAACTCAAGGAAATATTCACTTTAGAATTAGATAAAACCGGAACCAAAAAACTTTTTGAGCAAATCGAAATTCCATTGGTAAAAGTCTTGGCTGATATGGAAAAAGAAGGAATCCGTGTGGATGTGGATTTCCTGAAATCGCTGTCGAAAACATTAGACGATGACATCAAAATATTAGAAGCCAACATATTTGAAACTGCAGGAGAAAAATTCAACTTGGCTTCTCCAAAGCAATTAGGCGATGTTTTATTCGATAAATTGAAAATTGGAGGCGCAAAACAAAAGAAAACCAAAACCGGTCAATATGCAACCGGAGAGGAAATCTTAAGTTATTTAGCCGCCGAAAACCCAATTGTAAAAGACATTCTGGATTGGCGACAATTAGTAAAATTACAAAATACTTATGTCGAGGCTTTACCCAATCAGGTTGATAAAATCACAAATCGCATTCACACCGATTATATGCAAACGGTGGCCGCAACAGGTCGTTTGAGTTCGAATAATCCCAACTTGCAAAACATTCCGATTCGTACGGAACGTGGAAGACAGATTAGAAAAGCATTCGTTGCCCGAGATGAGAACTACACTTTGGTTTCTGCGGATTATTCCCAAATAGAATTACGTGTAATTGCCGCATTGAGTGGGGAAGAAAACATGATTAAAGCATTCCAAAATCATGAAGACATTCACAAATCTACTGCTTCAAAAGTCTTTAATGTTCCGCTTGAAGAAGTGACTCGCGAGCAGCGAAGTCATGCCAAAACGGTAAATTTTGGAATTATTTACGGGGTTTCGGCTTTTGGATTGAGCAATCAAACTAACTTATCTCGCAAAGAGAGCGCTGATTTAATTGAGGCGTATTATCTAACCTATCCAAGATTAAAATCCTACATTCAGGAACAAATAGATTTTGCAAGAGAGAACGGTTATGTGCAAACCATCCTGGGGCGTCGTCGCTATTTGAAAGATATCAATTCGCAAAACGCCATTGTTCGTGGTGGTGCAGAACGAAATGCGGTAAATGCGCCGATACAAGGAAGTGCTGCCGATATCATCAAAATTGCGATGATTAATATTCATGAAAAACTAACGTCTGAAAACTGGAAAAGCAAAATGTTATTACAAGTCCATGATGAGCTTGTTTTTGACGTGCATAATTCGGAACTCGAAAAAATCCAACCAATGATAAAACACGAAATGGAACATGCGTTTAAACTTGATGTTCCTTTGGATGTAGACTTGGGAGCAGGAAAAGATTGGCTTGAAGCACATTAAATATCTTCCATTAAAGGCATAAAAAAAATCTCTAATCATTTAAAATGATTAGAGATTTTTTTTAGTTTTATATTACAATGAGTTGCTACAATTTCCTTGTTGACTCTCTTTCTTTCAACTTCGTTTTTATTACCACCGTTTCATAAGGAATGTGTTCTTCTTTGGACTCTAATCTGTCGATAAGCAATTTAGCAGCCACTTCTCCTATTTCAATTCCATGTTGACTCACCGTGGTTAAACTTGGAGACAGTCTTCGAGAAGCAAGAATTCCATCGGCAAAACCTATAATAGAAAGTTCTTCGGGAATTTTATATCCTTTTTTGATTCCAATTTTCAAAGCTGCTACTGAATCATTTTCATCCAAAGCAAAAACACCATCTATAGTATTGCCATCAAAAATACTTTCTATTTTATCTTTTAAATCCTCTTCAGAATCTGTTCTAAGAATTATATTCAAATTCACAGGAATATTGTTATTTTCCAATGCTTTGAGATACCCATCAGCCCTTAGTTTCCCAACACTTAAATTATCAATAGAAGACAACAAAGCGATATTTTTGCAGCCCAAGTCTATTAAATGTTGCGTAGAATTTAAAGCAGAATCAAAATCATCTACAATTACTTTATCACAATCCACTTCCGCAGCTATTCTATCAAACATAACTATAGGAGTTCCGTCATTAATAATTGCTGAAAAATGATTGTACTCATGATTCTTTTGGGCTTCTTCAGAAACTGATACGATGAATCCATCAATAGTCCCATTACTTAACATTTCCAGCGTATGCGCTTCTTTTTCTAAAGATTCATTGGAGATACACATAATCACATTGTATCCTTTCTCATCCGCTACTTTTTCTATACCGCTAAATACTTTGGCAAAAAAAGAATTGAGAATATTTGGAATAATCACCCCAATAGTTTTTGTCTTCCTGTTTTTTAGGTTCAGACCAATTACATTGGGTTTGTAATTTTTAAGCTTTGCGTATTCTTTGATTTTTATTTTAGTTAAATCACTAATCTCTGGACTATCATTAAGCGCTTTTGAAACTGTTGAAACAGAAACATTAAGTTCTTTTGCGATTTGTTTTAATGTAGCTTTGGCTTTCATGGAGAAATATTTAGTGTAATTGATAAGGTAAAAACAGGCACAAGATAGAAATAATTAGATTATTGACTAGCTAATGGACAAAAATAGCCAATATAATATAAAATTTACATGTAAAAAATAAGGAATATTCAATAAATGTATAAAAAAAATCACATCAAAACTTCTCATAGCCACAACTCCTGATTACTAAATTTAGTAATCAAAAAATATTTTAAATATACATTTGATAATCAGCACTAAAACAAAAAAAAATAATCTTTTAAGGTATTTGTATTTAAAATAATTAATTGTACTTTTGCAACCCCTTTATTGGGGATGGAATGTTTAATTAAAATAATATTATGGACGCATTAAGCTACAAGACACAATCAGCAAGCAAAGCCACCGTTACAAAAGAGTGGATTGTTGTAGACGCTGATGGGCATAACTTAGGTCGTATGGCTTCAAAGATCGCAATGATCCTTAGAGGTAAATACAAAGCTAGTTATACGCCGCACGTTGACTGTGGAGATAACGTAATTGTTATCAACTCAGAAAAAATCAACCTTACAGGAAACAAGATGAAAGAGAAAACTTACATCCGTCACACTGGCTACCCTGGAGGACAAAGAACTTTAACTGCTGAAGTTTTGCAATCAAAAAACCCTGCATTACTAGTTGAAAAAGCGATAAAAGGAATGTTACCTAAAAACAAGTTAGGTGCTGAACTTTTTAGAAATTTAAATGTTGTTGTAGGATCAGAGCACAAACAAGGCGCTCAAAAACCTAGAACAGTTAACCTTAACGATCTTAAGTAATGGGAGTTATTCACAAAATCGGTAGAAGAAAAACCGCTGTTGCACGTGTTTATGTTTCAGAAGGAACAGGAGTAATCACTGTAAACAAAAAAGCATTCGAAACGTACTTCCCAACTGCAACTTTACAGTACAAAGTATTACAACCTATGTCTATGACAGAAAATGTAAGCAACTTTGACGTAAAAGTTAACGTTTACGGTGGTGGTTCAACTGGTCAAGCAGAAGCTGTAAGAATGGCATTGGCACGCGTTATGTGTGAAGTAAATGCTGAAAACAGAGCTATCTTGAAACCACAAGGTTTATTGACAAGAGATCCAAGAATGGTTGAACGTAAGAAATTCGGTCAGAAGAAAGCTCGTAAGAGATTCCAATTCTCTAAACGTTAATATTACCTGTCTTGTTCAAATGGGACAAGACATCGTTGATTTATTATTGAATTTAAAAAACAAAGTTGTTGTTGCTCTCCTACCGAGGTAGGAAATAGTTTAGCATCTAAATGTATAAAGCCGGGAAGCCGCCATTTATTCATTGCTAATCAACAGAACGTAAACTAGAACAAAATGGCAAACAAAGTAGAAGTAAAAGACTTACTAGAAGCAGGTGTTCACTTCGGACACATGACTAGAAAATGGGATCCAAACATGGCTCCTTACATTTATATGGAGCGTAATGGTATTCACATTATAAATCTATATAAAACTGCAGCAAAAATTGAAGAAGCGAATGAAGCTTTGAAAAAAATCGCTGCATCAGGTAGAAAAATATTATTCGTTGCTACCAAAAAACAAGCAAAAGACATCGTTGCTGAAAAAGCAAAAGCTGCAAACATGCCTTACATCACTGAAAGATGGCCTGGTGGAATGCTAACTAACTTCGTAACTATCCGTAAAGCTGTTAAAAAAATGGCTACTATTGATAAAATGAAGAAAGATGGTACATTCATGACCCTTTCTAAAAAAGAGCGTTTACAAGTTGATCGTCTTCGTGCTAAATTAGAGAAAAATTTAGGTTCAATCGCTGACATGTCTAGACTACCAGCTGCATTGTTCGTAGTTGATATCAAAGCGGAACATATCGCAATAAAAGAAGCTCAAAAATTAAACATTCCAGTTTTCGCAATGGTGGATACCAATTCTGACCCAAGAGAGGTTGAATTCGTAATCCCATCTAACGATGATGCTTCTAAATCAATTGATAAAATTTTATCTTTAGTAACAGCTGCAATTGTTGAAGGACTTTCTGATAGAGGTTCTGACAAAGAAGGTGAAGCAACTGCTGAAGTTGTTGCTCCTGCTGCTGAAGTAGCTGAGGTTGCTCCTGCTGTTGAAGCAGCTGCTCCTACAGCAACTGAAGAATAAATAAACATTTAATTCCAAGTTTTAAATTCCTCTCCAAAAAAAATTAGAAACAATATGTTGATAATTTAATAAAATTGGAAATTGGTTTTAAAACTTGGAATTTTTTACTTTTAACCTTAAAAAAATATACAATATGGCAACAATTACTGCTGCAGACGTAAATAAATTAAGAACAATCACTGGTGCAGGAATGATGGACTGCAAAAAAGCCTTGGTTGAAGCAGACGGAGATTTTGATTTAGCGATCGAAAACTTACGTAAGAAAGGACAAAAAGTAGCTGCAAACCGTTCAGATAGAGAATCTACTGAAGGCGCTGCAATTGCTGTTGTAAATGCTGACAAAACTGCTGGAGTTGTTATCACATTGAACTGTGAGACTGACTTCGTAGGGATGAATGAAAACTTTGTAAAAATGGCTACTGAAATGGCTAATTTAGCATTGAACTTCAATACTAAAGAAGAATTTTTAGCGGCTGATTTCAACGGAATCACTGTTGCTGATAAATTAATCGAGCAAACAGGAGTTATTGGTGAAAAATTAGAAATCAGAACTTTCGAGAAATTAGAAGGTGCTTTTATCGGTTCTTACATCCACTCTGGAAACAAAATCGCCACTTTAGTTGGTTTATCTGCAAAATTGGAAGGTGCTGATGAAGTAGCAAGAAACATCGCTATGCAAGCTGCAGCTATGTCTCCTATTGCTTTAGACGAAACTGGTGTTGATGCTGAAACTATCGCTAAAGAAATCGAAATTGCTAAAGATATCCTACGTCAAGAAGGAAAACCAGAAGCAATGTTAGACAATATCGCTAAAGGTAAATTGGCTCGTTTCTTTAAAGACAATACTTTAGTAAACCAAGATTATATCAAAGACAACAAAATGAGCGTTGCTGCTTATGCTAAATCTTTAGATAAAGATCTTATCGTTACAGGTTTCAAAAGAGCTGCTTTAGGATAATCATTCTAAAATCGTTTCAGGATTCTAAATTTACTTTAAATTTAGATTACAAATATAAAATCCCATTTTGTTGTAAAAACAAGATGGGATTTTTTTTGTCTGAAAAGGAATTAAAATCCTAAATTTGAGTATTAATTTTTATTTATGTTTAAAACCAAAAAAGAGCTTGTATTTGTAATTCTGGCCGGAATCTTCATTACCAATGCCGTTACTGCCGAACTAATTGGTGGAAAACTGATACAAATTGGTCCGTTTGTAATGAGCATCGGCATTTTACCCTGGCCTATTGTTTTCCTAACCACCGATTTAATAAATGAATATTTTGGAGAAAAAGGAGTAAAAAAACTGTCTTTAATCACAGCCGGTTTAATTGCTTATGCTTTTATCCTCTTGTTTTTAGCCATAAACATTCCTGCAGCAAAAGGCATAAGCCCGGTAAATGATAAACAATTCTTTGCTGTTTTTGGACAAAGCATGTGGATCATAGTGGGAAGTATTATTGCGTTCTTAGTTTCACAATTGATTGATGTAACTATTTTTTGGTTTTTCAAAAACCGTACAGGAAACAAAAAAATATGGCTCAGAGCGACTGGCTCTACCATAATTTCTCAATTATTCGATTCATTTATTGTGTTGGGAATTGCTTTTTGGTTGCCCGGAAAAATTAACTTTGATACTTTTATTACTTCGGCATTGACGGGTTATACATTCAAACTTGCAATTGCCATTTTATTGACTCCGCTAATTTATTTAGGTCACTACATTATAAAAAATTATTTATCAGAAGAAACAGAATAAATCATGGAAGAAAAAACAAGATGTAAATGGTGTGTTGGTATTGATATTTACGAAAAATACCATGATGAAGAATGGGGAGTTCCAGTTTATGAGGATCAAAAATTATTTGAATTTCTAATCTTGGAAACCTTTCAGGCAGGACTGAGCTGGATTACAATCCTTAAAAAGAGAGAAAACTTCAAAGTAGCTTTTGATAATTTTGACTACAAAAAAGTAGCCCTTTATACAGAAGATAAAATCCAGGAATTACTTCAAAACGCAGGAATCATCCGCAATCAATTGAAGGTTCACGCAGCTGTTTCTAATGCCGTTGCATTTATGAAAGTCCAAGACGAATTTGGTAGTTTTTCTAATTACATTTGGAAATTTACCGATGGAAAACCAATTCAAAACAACCAACAATCCTTAAAAGAAGTTCCTGCAACCACACCACTTTCGGATGAAATTAGTAAAGATTTGAAAAAACGCGGATTCAAATTCGTAGGTTCTACAGTGGTTTATGCACACATGCAAGCCACCGGAATGGTTGATGATCACGTAGCAGATTGCTGGAAAAAACAGTAGTCAGCAATCAATTTTCAACCTTTAAAAAATTATCAAATAAAACTTTAAATCTGAAACTTTAAACAAAAAAACGATTACATTTGCTTCACACTTTAGGGGTGTCTACAACATTGTAGGCTGAGAATTACCCTCTGAACCTGATCTAGTTCATACTAGCGTAGGGAAAAGTAAGATGACTTTCGCGCACATTTATGTGTCATTGTAGCCATTCCTAAAGTATAACTATATACTAAACTCAAAAGGAATGGAGCTCAAAATCAACAATCAAACAAAACATTTTTCAACTGGCAATCTAACTGTTCAGGCACTTCTTGACTTAGAAATTCCCGAAAAACAAAACGGAATTGCCGTAGCCATTAACAATATCGTGATTCCAAAATCCAACTGGAATTCCCATCCTATACAAGAAACCGACGACATTCTCATTATCTCTGCAACTCAAGGAGGATAGTTTGGCTGCTCGGGCGGGCTATCCATTTCAAGTCCGCAGTTTCAAACCTATAAAACATTGTCTTAGTCAAAGCTTCCTGACGGTCGCTTCACTAATCCTTGTTTTATTTGGCTTTCAACTTTACGGGCTTTCCATTGCTATCCCTAGCAGAAGACGAACACTCCTAAAATCATAAAATTCGAAGAAATGAATAACGAAGAAAAAATCTCAAGAACTCCTTTCCCAAACTCTACAAAAATTTACGTAGACGGAACCATTCATCCCATAAAAGTAGCCATGCGAGAAATTGCCTTGGCAGACACTAAATTATCAAGCGGACGAATAGAAAAAAATCCACCGGTAACCGTTTATGATACTTCCGGTCCATTCACCGACCCAAATATTGAAATTGACATTCGAAAAGGATTGCCGCGCATCCGCGAACAATGGATTTTGGACCGTAATGATGTGGAAGAATTAACTGAAATCTCTTCTGAATATGGAAAAAAGCGTCTGAATGACGAAAAACTAAACGAATTGCGTTTTGAATATTTGCACAAACCCATGCGTGCCAAAAAAGGAGCCAACGTTTCCCAATTGTATTATGCAAAACAGGGAATCATTACTCCCGAAATGGAATACATTTCCATACGTGAAAACCAACGCTTGGAGTTGATAAATAAACAAACCAAAGCGATGCAATGCCAACATGGCGGAAACAGTTTTGGCGCTAATACACCCAAATCCAAGATCACACCTGAATTTGTTCGCAGCGAAGTAGCCAGAGGCCGTGCCATTATTCCAAATAACATTAATCATCCCGAAAGCGAGCCTATGATTGTAGGACGTAACTTCTTGGTGAAAATTAATGCTAACATTGGAAACAGTGCCGTAACCTCAACTATCGAAGAAGAAGTAGAAAAAGCGGTTTGGGCTTGCCGTTGGGGAGCTGATACGATTATGGATTTGTCCACCGGCAAAAACATACACGAAACCAGAGAATGGATTATCCGAAATTCTCCTGTACCAATAGGAACGGTACCTATTTACCAAGCTTTGGAAAAAGTAAATGGCGTTGCCGAAGATTTAACTTGGGAAGTATTCCGTGATACTATAATAGAACAAGCCGAACAAGGTGTTTCTTACTTCACTATTCATGCGGGCGTTTTATTGCGTTACATCCATTTAACAGCCAACCGCGTTACCGGAATTGTTTCCCGCGGTGGTTCTATCATGGCAAAATGGTGTTTGTTTCACCACAAAGAAAACTTTCTATACACTCATTTTGAGGAGATTTGCGAAATCATGAAACAGTATGACGTAGCTTTCTCATTAGGAGATGGCTTACGCCCAGGTTCTATTGCCGATGCAAATGATGCTGCGCAATTCGCCGAATTGGAAACACTTGGTGAATTGACAAAAATTGCTTGGAAACACGACGTTCAAGTATTTATTGAAGGTCCTGGTCACGTGCCCATGCATATGATTAAAGAAAACATGGACAAACAATTAGAACATTGTGAGGAAGCTCCTTTTTATACTTTAGGGCCATTGACAACTGATATCGCTCCAGGTTATGACCACATCACTTCTGCCATTGGAGCCGCCATGATTGGCTGGTACGGTTGTGCAATGTTGTGTTATGTTACTCCAAAAGAACACCTTGGTTTACCCAACAAAAAAGACGTCAAAGATGGTGTCATAACTTATAAGATTTCCGCTCATGCCGCTGATTTGGCAAAAGGTCATCCGGGATCACAATACCGTGACAATGCCTTGAGTAAAGCGCGTTTTGAATTCCGTTGGGAAGACCAATTCAACTTGTCTTTAGATCCAGATACGGCGCGTGAATTCCACGATGAAACATTACCTGCAGATGGTGCAAAAGTCGCCCATTTTTGTTCTATGTGCGGACCCAAATTCTGTTCTATGAAAATTTCACAGGAAATTCGTGACGTTGCCGAAGCCGAAAAAGGCATGCAAGAGAAATCACAGGAATTTGTAGAAAGCGGAAAAGAAATTTACAGCTAAATAAATGATCGTTATTTCCAATCCCACTCTTATAAAGAATGAAATCAGTACTATAAATCTTCTTTTCGAGAATGGGATGGAGTTATTTCATATTCGAAAACCAGATTTTTCTGTAGCCGAAATGAAAGCTTTCTTGTTTGAAATAAAATCGGATTATAGACAAAATTTGGTTTTACACAGTCATCATCAATTGGCTGTAGAGTTTGGAATACATCGCATTCACTTTACAGAAAAAAAACGAAATGAAACGTCTGAAGAAAGTTTGAAAAAATGGAAAGAAAATAGATTCACACTCTCTACTTCCATTCACAAAATGGCTGATTTTGAAAAATTATCAGCTGTTTTCGATTATGCGTTTTTTGGGCCCGTTTTCGAAAGTATTTCCAAAACAAATTATATTTCGGATATTGATTTTGAAAAAGAATTAAAACAAAGAAATAACATCAAAACTGCACTGATTGCAGTAGGAGGAATTACATCCGAGAGAATCAAAATTGCATTGAAATATGGTTTTGATGATGTGGCGCTTTTAGGTACCATTTGGAACAGCAATAACCCAATAGAAAATTATAAACTATGTCAGCAAATCGCCCTTTCGTATTAACAATTGCAGGCTTTGATCCTTCTGGAGGTGCAGGAATTCTGGCAGATGCGAAAACATTCGAGCAACATCACGTGTATGGATTTGCAGTGAATACCGGCAATACCATTCAAACTGAAAATGAGTTCTACGAAATACAATGGACTGACTTAGATTTTTTTTTAAAATCAGTAGAAAAACTGTTTCAAAACTATACTATCAAAGCAGTAAAAATTGGAATTATTCCTTCATTGGATTATTTAAAAGAAATTGTTTTACTTGTGAAAAGGCTTTCGCCAAAAACAAAAATTATTTGGGATACCGTTTTGAAATCCACTACTGAATTCGATTTTATAAACATCAAAAACCAAGCTTTTTTGATTGAAATATTGAAAGAGATTGATTTGATAACGCCCAATTACGATGAGATATTACAACTGTCTTCGGAAGAAATTAATGCAGAAACAATAGCAGAAAACCTTTCGGACTATTGCGCCGTTTTACTAAAAGGCGGTCATAATCCAGACGAAATTGGTGTTGATTATTTGTATCTGAAAAATAAAATTTTCAGGCTTAGGCCAAAAGAAAATTTGGTTTTCGAAAAACATGGCTCCGGCTGCGTATTATCATCCGCTATTACAGCCAATTTAGCCTTGGGACAAGACCTAAAAACAGCATGTGGCAACGCTAAAAAATATACAGAAACATATTTACAATCGAACCAAACCAAATTAGGATACCATTATGCATAACCAATTACAATACATTTCGCAAGGAAACACTGTCGAAGAACAAGTATACAACATCCACAAAGCATTGGATAATGGTTGCGAATGGATACAAATGAGATTCAAAAAAAATTATTCAGATGATGCTTTCACTTTGGCGGAAGCCGTAAAAATGTTATGCAAAGAATATTTAGCCACTTTTATCATCAATGACAACGTCTATTTAGCAAAGCAATTGGATGCGGATGGAGTTCATTTAGGCTTGAGTGACATGAGCGTTGAAGAAGCAAGACTCATTTTAGGAAACACAAAAATCATTGGAGGCACCGCAAATACTTTTGAAGATGTGCTTCAAAGAACAGCCGAAAATTGTGATTATATTGGTTTGGGTCCATTCCAATTTACAACCACAAAACAAAATTTAAGTCCAATTCTAGGATTGGAAGGATATCATTCAATTATTGGGCAAATGAAGGCGAAAAACATCCAAATCCCCATTTATGCCATTGGAGGAATCACACTCGAAAATGTAGAAAGTCTAATGAAAACTGGAATTCGCGGCATAGCCGTTTCCGGTATGATTACACAAACCGAAAATGCATCGCAACTTATCAATCAACTTAACGACAAATTATATGTTACCATTTAAAATAGGAGACAGAACCTTTGAATCCCGCTTGTTTTTAGGCACAGGGAAATTTGGTTCGAATCAACAAATGGAAGAAGCCATTTTAGCATCAGGGAGCGAGTTAGTAACCGTAGCGTTAAAACGTATTGATTTAGAAACTGAAACAGATGCCATTTTAGCACATCTGAAACACCCGAAAATTAATTTATTACCCAATACCTCTGGAGCACGAAATGCTAAAGAAGCCATTTTTGCAGCACAATTAGCCCGCGAGGCATTAGAAACCAATTGGCTAAAACTAGAAATTCATCCTGATCCAAAATACTTAATGCCTGATGCGATTGAAACCTTAAAAGCTACGGAAGCATTAGCCAAATTAGGATTTATCGTTCTGCCTTATATTCATGCGGATCCGGTTTTGTGCAAGCGTTTGGAAGATGTCGGAACTTCGGCGGTAATGCCTTTGGGTTCGCCGATTGGCAGCAACAAAGGATTAAAAACCATCGATTTTTTAGAAATTATTATCGAACAAAGTAGAGTTCCCATAATTATTGATGCAGGAATTGGCGCTCCTTCTGATGCTGCAAAAGCGATGGAAATCGGCGCTGATGCGGTTTTGGTAAACACAGCCATTGCCGTAGCGGGAAATCCAAAATTGATGGCAGAAGCTTTTAGAGACGCTGTTATTGCAGGCCGAAAAGCATTCGAAGCAAAAATCGCTCAACAACATAATCGAGCAATGGCTTCAAGTCCTCTGACGGCATTTTTGTATGAATAATCCTCTCCCCTCCCGAAGCTTCGGGACTCTCCAAAGGAGAGGGAGCCAAAACCAAATAATAAAAATGACGCTTCCTAAATAACCAACTTAAACGATGAACACATTTAAATCAGTTTTTGATAATTACGATTGGGAAACTATCAAATCCAAAATATACAACACAACAGTACTCGAAGTTGAACAGGCTTTAACCAAAAGCAAACGCAGTCTCGATGATTTTATGGCATTAATTTCACCTGCTGCCCAACCCTATTTAGAACAAATGGCGCAACTGGCCCATGAATTAACAAAAAAAAGATTTGGCAAAACGATTCAAATGTATGCTCCTTTGTATTTAAGCAACGAATGCCAAAACATTTGTACGTATTGTGGTTTTAGTTTAGACAACAAAATCAAGCGAAAAACACTTACCGAAAATGAAATTACATTGGAAATTGAGGTCTTAAAAAAAGGAGGATTTGATCATGTTTTGTTGGTTACTGGCGAAGCAAATCATACTGTAAACATTCATTATTTTCTAAAGGCAATTGCTCAAATAAAAAACAATTTTTCTACTATTTCAGCCGAAGTGCAACCACTTTCAACAGAAGAATACGAGCAATTGCATGACGCTGGAATCTATTCGATTTTAGTGTATCAGGAAACGTATCATCGTGATGTTTACAAACAGTATCATACAAAAGGCAAAAAATCCAATTTTGATTTTCGTTTAGAAACGCCTGACCGAGTAGGAACTGCGGGTATTCATAAAATTGGCCTGGGTGTTTTATTAGGATTGGAAGATTGGCGTACAGACAGTTTTTTCAATGCATTACATTTAGATTATTTACAAAAAATATACTGGCAAACTAAATATGCAGTTTCTTTCCCCAGATTACGACCGGCAGAAGGAGTGATTGAACCCAACTTTGTCATGGATGATAGTGATTTGACCCAACTCATTTGCGCATACCGTTTGTGGAATGAAGATTTAGAAATCTCCCTGTCGACCCGTGAAAATGAAAAATTCAGGGACAATATTATTCCAATAGGCATTACTAGTATGAGTGCCGGTTCTAAAACTAATCCTGGCGGTTATGCCGTTGATCCGCAATCATTGGAACAATTTGAAATCAGTGACGAACGATCAGCTTCAGAGATTGCAAAAGTCATTTCCAGTATAGGATATGAACCCGTTTGGAAAGACTGGGATAAAAATTTTAGTCAAAGGTCGAATATCGAAAGTCAAAGGATTTAAAATAATTTTAACTTTCAACTTTATGACTTTTCAACTTTAAGACTTAATAAAGATGAGTATTATTCAGGATTTTTTACGCTACAACCGACAAATGATGTTGCCGGAAATAGGAGATTCCGGGCAGGAAAAACTCAAGAAAGCTAAAATTTTAGTGATTGGTGCTGGCGGATTAGGGTGTCCTATCTTGCAATATATAGCAACGGCCGGAATTGGAACCATAGGAATAGTTGATTTTGACAAAATCGAATTGCACAACCTACACCGCCAAATTCTATATACTGAGGAGCACGTTGGTCAATCAAAAGCAATTACGGCAAAATCGGTTTTGGAAACTTTAAATCCGTTGATTGATATTATTGCTTTTGAAGAAAAACTAACTATGGAAAACGCCACACAAATCATCCTGAATTTTGATGTAGTTGTTGATGGAAGTGATAATTTTGCTACTCGTTATTTAGTAAATGATACTTGTGTAATTCTTGGAAAACCATTAGTCTATGGCAGTATCTTAAAATTTGAGGGACAAATGGCGGTTTTCAATCATAATGGAAGCAAAAATCTTCGTGATGTATTTCCTGAACCACCCAGTCCAAAAGATATTCCCAATTGTAATTTGAATGGTGTATTGGGTACACTTCCAGGAATCATTGGTACTATGATGGCGCATGAAACTTTGAAACTAATTATGGATTTACCAATATTGAAAAATGAATTAATTCTTTTTAACACACTGGATTGGAGTTTTAAAAAATTAAGATTTTAAGTGTTATTTGCTTTTCAATATTTCCATAAAATCGATTCTGTCAATTTCCCTGCAACCCAAACTTTCAAGATGTGGATTATAAACTTGGCAATCCAGCAATTTATAATTAGCTACCTTTAATTGGTTCACCAAAGCTATAAAAGCCACTTTGGAAGCATTCGAAACTTTAGAAAACATACTTTCACCACAAAAAACATGACCTAAATCAATTCCATATAAACCACCAACCAAAACCTCATCTTGCCAAACTTCGACTGATTTAGCTATTCCTAATTCGTGCATTTTACAATAGGCTTCAATCATGTCATTCGTAATCCAAGTTCCGTTTTGACCGTCACGTTCTATGTTTTGGCAATTAGAAATCACATCCCTAAAATTCTCATTGAAAGTGACTGTGAAAATATTTCTATTCAGAATGTTTCGCATGCTTTTAGAAATAATCAATTCATCTAGAAATAAAACCATTCTGGGATTTGGTGACCACCACATAATGGGTTCACCATTTTCAAACCACGGAAAGATTCCACTTTTGTAGGCAAGTAGCAATCGTTCCGGAGATAAATTACCTCCAATGGCTAAAATTCCATCGCGATTGGCTTGGTCAACAGGAGGAAAAAATAAATCTGGAGATAAATAATACATTTTTCAATTTCAAAAAATAATGGTAATGGCAAAAAATAAAAAAGTCAGAAATTCAAGTAAAAACTCAAACTTCTGACTTATAAATTCTAACTTTTTTATCTCTTAGAATGGTAAATCGTCAGCTTCTTCTTCGTTTAGGTTTGTTGCTGGTGCAAAAGCTTCAGCAGCCGGCATTGGAGGCATTTGTGCAGAAGTCGCTTCAGTAGCTACTCTTTCTACTCTCCATCCTTGAATTGCATTAAAATATTTAGTCACTCCTTGTGGGTCAACCCATTCGCGTCCTCTTAAATTGATTGAAACTTTAACTGCTTCTCCTACTTTGAAACTATTCAATAAATCACATTTATCTTGTACAAATTCTACTAAAATATGTTGTGGATATTGCTCTTCAGTGGTTACTACCAATTCTCTTTTCAAGAAACTTCCGCTTCCCACATTTTTTGCATCCCCAAGCATTTTAATTTTTCCTGTAACTTCCATCTTCGTTGTTTTTAATGTTATTTATATTATTATTATTTTGCTAAAAGCACTTTCCAAGCCGATAAAACATCATTATCATCCAGATATTTTTTTGCTGCCAAGTGTACTTTTTGCTGATCGTCAGCGCTTAAAACTCCTTTTACTGCAAAATTCTGTTGTACAAATATACTAACTTCTTCCAATGTAGGCAAGGCTTCTACATTCCCCAACATGCCTAAATCATTTCCGTTAAAAACTGGACTTTCTTTTACAAAATTTGGAATGGCATCCACTCCTATTCCTAATGTAGACAATGGTTTTGGTACTTCAAAAAGACCTTGGTTTGATCTCGAATACCAATTACCTCCTAATCTGGAAACTAAATCGATTTTATATTGGTCAATAGCTCCATTATCGTCTAAAACAGATTCGTCAATATGAATTCGAACGACTTCACAAAGCACTAAATTCCCTGCACCACCTTCTGTTCCAAGCGGAATAATCTGAGTGACTTTGCATTCAAATTGAACCGGTGATTCTTTTACTCGAAAGGGTTTCACCACCTCTGAAGCAATGGGAGTCAAGCCTGATTTTAAAAACTCATCCACACCATCAGCATACTCTGTACTCGCCAGAGAAATTTGTTGTACCATGTCATAATTCACCACATTAATGACTACTTCCCTAGTTGCTTCCGCATTGATTAACGTGTGTTTTATTGAATTGTCACGAACGCGTCTCGCCGGTGAAAATATCAAAATCGGGGGATTTGCACTGAACACATTAAAGAAACTGAAAGGCGATACATTAGGATTCCCTTCCGCATCCATAGTACTGGCAAAAGCAATGGGTCTTGGCCCAACAGAACTCTGCAGATAACCTTGTAATTTTGCCGTTTCAATGCTTTTTGGATCAATCGTAATCATATATTTCAAAATTTACTTAAGATACAAAAGTAGACAAATCGATTCAGTTTTTGAAGTAGAAGTCCCAATTAGAATAAAATTATGTGTGGATTTATTCTAAAAAAAATTCTTTGACTAAAACTAAAATACTACAGCATTTATTTCGTTATATTTATCATTCAAATTTTCATTTATGCAGTTTTCTGAAAGAAGAAATACAACCCGTTGGATTATAATTTTCGCCTCTTTTTTAATCATTTCACTGATACTTTGGAACACCTACACCTTTTTTCAAATCTTCAAAAATGAAGAACGATTAAAAATGAATCTTTGGGCACAAGCTCAAAAAACACTGATTAACGCAGGTGAAAATACAGATGTTGAACTTCCACTGCAAATTTTCAGTGACAATACTTCGATTCCTATTATACTTACAGAGAATGACAGCATCATAAACACCGTGAACATTGATGAAGTTATTGTAAAAAACAATAAAAAAGCAGTCGCATTTTTACATGATTTAAAAAGTGAAAACGAGCCCATCGTCATTGAATATGTTCCGGGAAAATTTCAAAAACTCTATTATGGAAACTCGGCTTTACTGAATAAATTAAAATATTATCCCGTTGCTTTAGTGCTAATTATTGTACTTTTTGGCGGTTTAGTTTACAATTTTTATCGAAGTACCAAAATGGCAACGCAAAACAAACTTTGGGCCGGAATGGCGAAAGAAACTGCACACCAAATAGGAACTCCGCTTTCTTCCTTGATTGGCTGGGTCGAACTATTGAAATCTGAAAATGTGGACGAAAGCACCACTTTTGAAATTGAAAAAGATATTGAGCGTTTGCAAACCATAACCGATCGTTTCTCCAAAATAGGTTCAGAACCCAAATTAGAGAATAAAGACATCGTTGCAGAAACCTTTCAATCCTACGACTATTTACAATCCCGATTCTCCAAACAAATTGAGTTTTCGTTCAAAGCGCCAAAAGCTCCTATTATAGTGTCTCTCAATCCCACACTTCACAGTTGGACCATTGAGAATTTGGTGAAAAATGCCATCGATGCCATGAAAGGAAAAGGGAAATTAGCACTTGAAATTGAGCAAGAAGGTGATTCTGTAAAAATAAATGTTTCCGATACAGGAAACGGAATTCAAAAAAAACAATTCAAAAGCATTTTTGAACCTGGTTTTACCACCAAAAAAAGAGGTTGGGGATTAGGACTTTCATTAACCAAAAGAATCGTGGAAGAATACCATAAAGGAACCATAAAAGTGCTGAATTCCGAAATTGGAAAAGGAACAACGATGCAAGTTAGTTTTAAAAAAGTAATTTAGTTTAACGGAACACCAAACCAGGTAACTTTAGAGAACATCGTTTTTCTGACTATTTTAGACTTACTCAAATAATTTTTTACAAACAAGGAATGTTCTTCGGCTTGCGCCAAAGCTGCTCCTATTGATTTTTTAATGGATGACACATTAGATGCATTTTGACTGCCAACAGAACCTACACTGTAAATATTGTTCTGGCAATTGACCAGTTTCTCTTTTGGTGTTTCAATCATGCTGCTAATTTCATCATCTGATAAAGCAGGTTTGAACTTATTGTTTCTGTAATGAATAAAATCATTCAACAGGACAACTGCCAGATTCATTTCATTCACAATAGCATTCAATTTTTCAATATTGGTATTTTGTCGCAAATAAGTCAACTGTTGCTTTTTTCCTTCATAACGCTCCAAAATCATGGCGTTTTTCAATCCATTTTTCTCTATTCTTTCTGCCGAAGCAAATAATTGATCCGCTTCAGACAAAGCATTGTATTTGATGATTTCTTTCTCAAAATCAAAGTATTTCTTCGTTTTATTGATTTGAATTTTCCCTTCATAAAACTCAGTATTGGTAATAGGATAATTCGAAAATTGCCACAAATAATCAAATGGAATGTGGGAAGAAATTATTGTAGCAGGAACTGCCTTAAAATAATAATTGTTTATTTTTTTAGAAAACCTACCATTATTTACATAACCGGAACCCCAAGTTGGATCAAATATATACCACTTTTTATCAACTTTTGCAGCGACCCAAGCGTGAGCTAATTCACTTACTTTTCCGTTTTGCTTTGTATAGCCTTCAATTATATAGGATTGAATTCCTATTTTTTGCGAAAGCTCATTGAAAACCACTGCATAATGAATACAAACCCCTTTATTAGTTCTTAACGTCTTTGCAATTTGTTCCTGTTCGGTTTCATTGAAATTTACGGAAAACATATTAGCAACATCATAGCTGATAGTTGATGCCGTCCAATAAAAAACCGCCCTGATTTTATCTGTTTCTGTTTTAAAATTAGCGTTAATGTAGTTTGCAATTGCTTGTGTAGAAGTTGTTGCATTTGCAGGAATTGCCGCCATTTTAGTATCAACCAAAGCGTATCCGGAATTTGCTTGTCCAAAACTCAGCAAGAAAAAAAAGAGAGAAAATAACAAAAAAATGTTTTTCATAGTATATAATGTAGGCTTCATAAAGTAGAAAAGGGAACAGGTTTGCACCTATTCCCTTTTTAACGAAAACCATACCAAATTATTTTATTTTAAAAATTATTATAAATTGGTTTTTATACTTGCCGCCAAAGCTTCAAATTGTTCTTTGGACAGCGATACTTTATTTTGAAAACGCATTTCATCCATTTCATTCAACGGAATCAAATGAACGTGCGCATGAGGAACTTCAAGTCCTACAACTGCAATTCCGATTCGTTTACACGGAACCGTTTTTTCAAGAGCAACTGCTATTTTCTTAGAAAACTGCATCAGCCCGATATACAAATCATCTTCCATCTCAAAAATCTTATTTATTTCTTTTTTTGGAATACAAAGTGTGTGTCCTTTTGCATTTGGATTTACATCCAAAAAGGCCAAGAAATTTTCATCCTCTGCGATTTTGTAACAGGGAATTTCTCCGTTTATAATTTTTGTAAATATACTTGACATTGTTGAGTTGGTTAATTGATGAATCGGTTAAACCTTTAACTATTTAATCACGAGATATTTCTAAAATTTCAAATTTCAAAACACCATTAGGCACAGTGATTTCCGCCACTTCTCCTACTGATTTCCCTAATAAACCTTTCCCGATAGGTGAGGTTACTGAGATTTTTCCAGTTTTCAAGTCGGCTTCACTTTCAGCTACCAACGTGTATTTCATTTCCATTCCATTGGTTTGGTTTTTGATTTTCACATTAGACAAAACCAATACTTTAGAAACATCAAGATGTGTTTCATCTATTAATCTGGCATTAGAATGTACTTCTTCCAGTTTAGCAATACGCATTTCAAGCATTCCTTGTGCTTCCTTAGCCGCATCATATTCGGCATTCTCTGAAAGATCGCCTTTATCTCTTGCTTCAGCAATATCCGCAGATGCTTTTGGACGCATTACGCTCTTTAAATAATCCAATTCTTCTCTTAATTTTTTTAACCCTTCTGCGGTGTAATACGATACTGTACTCATAACTTCATCATTTATATAAATAGAAAAAATCCCATCAGGACGGGATTTCTTTCCACAAAGATACTATTATTATTTTTTCGTCTATAAATATATGTTAATCATATATAATTCAAAGTTAAATAAATTAAATTTGTTTCACTAATACTTTGACACTATTTTAAAATGAAAAAACACACAATCCTTTTCCTTATTATTCCTTTACTTTTTTCATGTAGTGATTCTGATTTCAACAATACAAATCCATTTGTCCCTAATTACAGTTTCACAGTAGATATCAATATGAACTTGCCTGAATACTCTAATCTTAAATTCGTTAGTAATGCTGTTTATGTTCCTGGAATTGGCGCACGGGGCATTATTGTTTTTAATACTGGTAGCGGCTACAATGCTTTTGATGCTGCTTGTCCCAATCAAGCTATAAGTTCCTGCTCTACCATGACCATAAATGGAATAAATGCCGTTTGCGGCTGTGACAGTAAAGAATATAATTTATTTACAGGACAGGGAACTTTACAATATCCAATGAAGCAATATCGGGTTCAGGTAAATGGAACGTCACTTCGGGTTTATAATTAAACCAAAAAATCCTGACAGGTAAACCATCAGGATTTTTCTCATTATAACTAAACAAGATTCTAAAACTTCAGTGTCAAACCAGCAAGAAAATTAATTCCCGCTTGTGGATAATAATACGGATATACATCATACATGTATCCGTTAGAAACGTATCTCTTATCTAAAAAATTATTCACTAAACCCGTCAATACAATTTCTTTGAAGATGGTTTTTGGCTTAAAAGTGTAGGCAATATTCAAATCATTTACAAAATAATCCGCCAACTTTGCAGCCGGCAATTCGATGTTGTTCATGTATTGTTCTCCTACAAATTTTTGCAACCATGAAATATGAAGATTTTCAATAGGAGTGTATACCAAAATATTTCCCGCAATAATTGATGGCGAATACGCAATATCTGTAGTTCCATAATTCTGACCTTCTACCGCTAAATCAGTATTTTTATTAGCACTCAACGTAAAATTAGGACGAATAATCAATTGATCTGTCAACGCTATTTTAGCATCAACTTCCAGTCCTAAACGATAACTTTTTTCGCTGTTGGAACGTATTGGCGCACCAACATCATCTAAACCTCCCGTTAAAATCAATTGATCTTTATAGGCCATATAATACACATTCGAATTGAATTGTACTTTCTCCGCAACGTATCTCCAACCCAATTCAAAGTCATTCAACTTTTCCGGCTTTACGTTTCCGCCTTCATAATCACTCCTATTGGGTTCGCGATTGGCTCTGGCATACGATAAATAAACGGAATTTCCAGAATTGATCGTATAGGTTAATCCTGTTTTGGGGTTAAAGAAATTAAAAGTATCATCCACAACTGTTGGCTGGACACCGTTTGCTTTGTAATTCACTGATCTATATTGCAAATCTCCAAATAAACTTAATTGCTCCGTGATTTGGTAATTGGCTTTCACAAAAATATTTCCATCCGTTTTATTGGCATAGTCATCATAATAGCGATCTTCTAACTCACTCTGAGAAGCATTTCGTGCCCAAATGACTTTTCCAAAATGGTCGCCTTCATACTTATTCCAACCGCCACCAAAAATCACATCCAGTTTTTCATCTTTATAATTAGCAGAAAATGTAGTTCCATAGAAATCATTCTCTAACCATTTTTGTCGCACTAAATCCGTTGTTGTAATAGTGCCAATAGGCTGTAATCCGTAATCGGAAAAATCAGCATCTTCTTTATAGTTTTCATAAAATCCTTTGCCTTTTGTGTAATGCAACGCAAAATTTGTACTCCAGTTTTCTGATATTTTTTCGTTCCAAAGCAATTGTGAGTGATCTTGCTGGTAATTATCGGTTTCATTGTCATAAAAACGAGCATTTCCTTGTTCGTCCGTGAAAGCACCTGCTGAATTAAACGTTCGGTCATTTTTTAAGGTTTCACCATCTATTCCGTTCCAAGACTGATACGTTTTTTCGGTACCACCAAAAACCAATCCTTTTATCAAAGTAGTTTTACCCACATACGTTCCCTGCAGAAAATACGATTTCAAATCAGATGCTCCACGATCCACAAACCCATCAGACTTGATGGCCGATAAACGTCCCGCAATTTCAAAATGATTGTTCATTAAACCCGTACTGAATTTTACGGTGTGTTTCCTGGTATTAAAACTCCCCAAAGAGTTGGAAATTTCGCCCGAGCTTTCTTTGGCAAAATTATCAGTTAACATATTTAAACTGGCACCAAAAGCGCCTGCTCCATTAGTAGAAGTTCCTACACCGCGTTGCAATTGCAAACTCTCCACTGAAGATGCAAAATCCGGCATATTCACCCAGAACGTTCCATGACTTTCGGAATCATTGTAAGGAATTCCGTTGATGGTAACGTTCACTCTCGTTGCATCGCTACCACGAACCCGAATTCCGGTGTATCCCACACCATTTCCAGCATCAGAGGTCGTAACAACTGACGGTAAATAATTCATCAGAATAGGAATATCCTGTCCTAAATTTCGGAATTTGATTTCCTTTTTGTCTAAATTACTGAAACTTACCGGCGTTTTTGTGGTAACACGTACTGCAGAAACCAAAACTTCATCAAGTTGGTTTACTTTAGTGGTGTCTTTGACTTGAGAAAACGAGATAAAAGATGCAAGAAAAAAGACAGAAGACATATAATATGTCAGATTCTTGGGCTTTAAGACTTTGAGACTTTGAGACTTTGTAACTGTAATAAAAGTATTCATCCGTAAAAAAGATTACGAATAAAAGGGGGAATTATTCCTTTTGTTAAATTAATAAATGATTGTTTCCTATGACAAATAGATAGTGTGCACGCTATTTTTTTGTCATTTTTTCCCTTAGCGACATTACTCGCCCAGGTTCGTTGGGTATGATCTCAGCTCGTTATTTAGAGCACCCCTTTGAGACAGCGCAAAACTAATTATAAATTGTGAATTATAAATTATGAATTGGAATAAATTTTAAAAATCAGGTTTTCTGCGTGTTTTTTTAATTTCAGAAATAGTTTTTTTATCCTTTATTCGCTTTCTAATAACAGATTTAGGGATTCTGGTGGGCTTTCTTTCCTTTGGAACAAGCAATGCATTTTTTATTAGTTCCAAAAATCGCTTGGTCACAATTTCTTTGTTTCTAAATTGACTTCGATCTTCATCACAATTCAATATCAAAATAGCATCAGTAGTCAATCTGGAGGATAATTTGGTTTCAAGCAAAAGTTTTTCTCCTTCGGTTAAACCCTGAGAACTTTTCAAATCAAAAGTCAACACCACTTTCGAGGAAACTTTATTTACGTTTTGACCACCGGCTCCACTGCTGCGGACGGCTTTAAAACTTAATTCGGATATGATTTTTTCAATTTCCATTGCAGTTAAATTTTCAGGACTGATGTGCCGGTTTTAATAAATCATTTACTGTTTTTACCGGATTAAAAGTAATCAAAGGAACCTGAACAAATACAGTCAACCAGTTTGCCATTGCACCGTTCCATAAACCCGGTAATTCATATCCTTTAATATTTTTGCCTGCTACATTTTTCGCTACAATAAAACCACTATTATTATCCACAAACTGAGCCAGATCAAATTTCTCTTTTTTATAATTTTTAATGCCACAAACTAAATCAACCGGATTGAAATGGGTGGCATCATTAAGAATTATCTTTTGATTCTCATTTGACAAATCAACTTGAGAACTTTCTACGATTTGTAATGAAATTACCCCTTGACTATTTCGTACCCAAAATGGTCCTCCACCTGGCTCACCTTCATTTTTCACCATTCCACATACACGAATCGGTCTGTTTAAAATAGTTTGCAGTTGAAAGATTTTAGTTTTTAAATTTTCAGAATAAAAACCATTCTTCATGGTAATATTTAATTTTTCCTTCAAAAAGAGAATAATTTCATCTATTAATTCGGGTTCAATTGTAACAGAATCTAAAGCATTTAAATAACTAAATACCTCTTGCTGAATCCCCAGTAATATCCCCGCCAACCCTTTTTTATATAAAGAAATTTTCTCTAAATTGTTTTGAATTACATTATCAATATTTTTGATAAACACAATATCAGCATCCAAATTATTCAAATTCTCAATCAAAGCACCGTGTCCTCCGGGTCTGAAAACCAATTGCCCATTTTCATCTCGGAACGGCTTATTTTTCATAGTAACCGCAAGCGTATCTGTGCTTTTATTTTGATAGGAATAACTAATGTTTATTGTTACACCTGATTTATTTTCAATTTTAGGTTTAATCGTGTCTATGATACTTTCAAAATACTTTTGATGCGATTCTGAAACTGTAAAATGTAAATGGGAACTATTATTGGCGCTAGAATACTGTGTACCTTCCTGTAAATGTTCTTCTATTGGAGTTGCAATATGCGTTTTATATTTATGAAAAGGAAGAATCCCTTTAGGTTGATTAGCAAAATCAAAATGATCCGCTGACAGCAGAAATTTTATGAAATAATAATTTTTCAAACTTCGATCCAAAGTATCAAAATCAGTAAATTCAGCTCTCAGTTGCTTGTCAACTGCTTCAAAAAAAGGAAACTTCTCCATTCCTACTATGAAAATAGAAAGCTTACTTGCTTTTTTTCGGTTGATGTAGGCGTTTATCGATTCGTTTTCAATATCAAATTCATTGATAAATTCAGTCAAAAACTTAAACATTCTGCTGGCTGCTCCAGAAGCAGGAACAAATTTATTTAATTTGAGATCTGATTTATTTGCATCAAAAAAACTGGCTTTCTCTTGAAAATCTTTTTCAGATAATTTTAAAATACCATTAGACAACGTTGCCGGACTGACTAAATCCGCTTTTGGTATTCCTTCTTTAAAAAAACTCAATTGCTTTTGAATATTTTTCATTGGGATTCCATGCTCGTGAATATGTATAAAATCAGCTGATGAAAACCCCAATTCTCTCGCTAAAGTCAAATCATCAATAATAGTAATTGCCTTTTTAAGTCGCAAGTCCTTGTCTCCGGAAAGTGTTATAAATGGCTTATTATTATCGATTAAAGATTGCTTAAAAACCGCAAAAACAGATTCCCTGCCCTCCGCTTTATCTCTCAAATCATCTCTTTCCCAAGGCACATCAATATCCGTCAGAAAAAACAAGTCGTACTCATGTTCCCGAGCCGCTTGATCTAATAATGGATCACAATAGTCATAATACACTTCCGAAAAAACTTTAGTTACCAATAAATTAGTATCACAAAAAAGATATTTATTAGCAATTAAAGCGCTTTCATTTTCTAATTTGGTTTGACCATAAGCAATCGGTAACATGTCATCAACAGTGCATATTTGTTGATTTGCATCCCATTTTTCCTGAAGATAGTCGCGTGCAAATTCTGGAACCCATTCGGTTTTATAATATTCCGCAAGCTCTCTAGCTAAGGTAGTTTTGCCAGTGCTTTCGGGACCAAATAAAGCTATTTTTATTATTTTTGTAGCTCCGTTGGAGAGCTGTCTGAGATTTTCTTCCATTCTAAATAGCCAAAAATGGCAACTACTGTAAATACTATATATTGAAAACTGGTAAAAGTATAGCCTTTTGCAAAATACAATGGAATGGAAATTACATCTCCAATAATCCAAAATATCCAATTCTCTACTTTTCTTTTGGCCATGAGCCACATTCCTACAAAGAAAATTCCTGTAATAAATGTATCTACATACGCGTACCAAGTGGTGAATTTTCCGAAATAATGATATACCGAAACCACAAAGGCGACGGTAAATATAAAAAGAATTATCGCAATTCGTTTTTCAGAACTCGAAATTTTTGAAATTGGGAATTCTTCCGTATCTCCTTTTTTCCGAGTCCAATGGTACCAGCCATAAATACTCATCACAAAATAATAGCCATTGATCATCATATCGCCCCATAAAGTCCATTTCCAAAGCAAATACACAAATATGGAAGTACTTACTAATCCGGTTGGAAAAACCAAAATATTATCTTTTTTAGCGTACCAAACGCTCAGTAATCCGAAAATGACAGCAACAATTTCTAAAACTATGTCTAATGTTGGGTATTCGCTATACTGCGAAAAAAAATAATCAATCATTCACTATACGTTAAAAAAGTTATTATTGTTTTCAAAAGCCGTTCCTATAATTACTAAATCGGCCCCGGAATCATAAGCGTTTTGAATTCCCTGCAAATCTACAATTCCGCCACCAACAAGTAACGGAATTTCAATATTTTGAGCAACTAATGCAATCATTTCCAGCGGAACGGCTTGTTTTGCTCCACTTCCCGCTTCCAGATAAATCAACTTATTGCCTAACATTTCGCCAGCTTGTGCTGTTGCCAATGCTAAATCCAGATTATTTCTATCTAAAGGCTTTGTCTTACTAACGCGTTCCACGGCGGTTTCATTTCCACTTTCAATCAAAATATATCCTGTTGAAATGACTTCGAGTTTGGTTTTCTTTAAAATGGGAGCTGCTTTTACCTGATGTTCAATCAGAAAATCCGGATTGCGACCAGATATTAACGACAAAAACAGAATAGCATCAGCTTTGTCTGAAATCTGGGATGGATTTCCGGGAAAAAGAACAATAGGTAAATCACAGTTTTGCTTGATTTTTACAATTAATTCATCTAGAATATTTGTTGTAACATGGCTTCCGCCGATGAAAATATGGCTTGCCGGCGATTGATGTATTTTTGAAATTAGTATTGCTACAGTGTTCAAATCAATTTTATCTGGATCAAGAAGAATAGCTAATAATTTTTGGTTATTCCTTTTGGCTTGTATTATTTGACTGTATAGGTTCTCCATAAGTTCTAGCGCAAATTGCAGTTTGTTTTAATTTTCAAAGGCATAAACTAAAGTAAATTCTTCTATTTCTTCAAAATGGATTTTGAAATCTTTCACTAAATTATCAAAATGAAGTTCAGCGGTCGTTTGTTCACTTTCTAAATCAAAATCGCAGACTCTTATATGGTTTTTGAAACTAATTCCTTTTTCATTTCTAATTTTGAAAATAGCTTCTTTAACACCCCAAATAACCGTCAGCTTTTTGATGTATTCGTCGCTATCCAGATCCAAAAACTGAAATTCCGAATCACAGAATTTATCTGCAATTCGGGTGATTTTGTCTCTTTGCAATTCGATATCGATTCCTACGGTTTCGTCACTGATAATAATCGCGGAAAACTCATGGGAATGCGTTATCGAAATGTGTTTTTCTCCATGAAGATGCGGTTTACCAAATTCATCATAATACAAATCTAAATCCGTATGCCCCGCTTCCTGCAATAATTTGCGAACGCTAAGAAAAGCGCGTTGATGCATTTCAGACTTCATTCCGTCGAGCCGGAGCCGATTGCTGTCGTTTAAGACGACTTGTTCTAATAATTCCCCGTAGGATTCGGTTACTTTCCAAACGAGAATTTGAGTTCTAGAATTAATATGTATCGTTTTGTAAAGTGGCATCGTGTTCTGGTTTCGTTTTTTAGCCCCGGTAGCAGTGGCATCCTTTTTTCACGCTTTTTTGCGTGTAAAAAGATATAGCGAATAACGGGAAATAGCTCCTGAAACTGAAACAAGTTCAGCTTCAAGAAATTATTTAGTTAATGTTCAAAAGATTAGCGAATTAAACAATTCATAATTCTTTTAGAAAACAGTTAAATTCTAAAGTTATTACGTAAATTTGCAAAAAATTTACAATTACAAATATACTATAAATGAGTACTACAACTATGCCTTTTGTGGCTTTCAAAGTAAAAGACATTTCTCTAGCGGCTTGGGGAAGAAAAGAAATTGAATTAGCTGAAGCTGAAATGCCAGGTTTAATGGCGCTTCGTGCGGAATATAAAAACGAACAACCACTAGCTGGTGCTCGTATTGCAGGATGTTTGCACATGACAATCCAGACTGCGGTTTTGATTGAAACTTTAATTGCTCTTGGAGCTGAAGTGACTTGGAGTTCTTGTAACATTTTCTCTACTCAAGATCAGGCTGCTGCTGCGATTGCTGCTGCAGGAATTCAAGTTTATGCTTGGAAAGGTTTGAACGAAGAAGATTTTGACTGGTGTATTGAGCAAACTTTATTCTTTGGTGAAGACAGAAAACCATTGAACATGATTCTTGATGACGGTGGAGATTTGACTAATATGGTTATTGACCGTTACCCGGAATTAGTTTCTGGAATCAAAGGATTATCTGAAGAAACTACAACAGGAGTTCACAGATTATACGAAAGAGTAAAAGCAGGAACATTGCCAATGCCTGCTATCAATGTAAATGACTCGGTTACTAAATCGAAATTTGATAACAAATACGGTTGTAAAGAATCTGCAGTTGATGCGGTTCGTCGTGCGACTGATATTATGCTTGCTGCAAAAAGAGTAATCGTTTGTGGTTACGGTGACGTAGGTAAAGGAACTGCTGCTTCTTTTAGAGGTGCTGGTTCTATTGTTACGGTTACTGAAATTGACCCAATTTGTGCGCTTCAAGCTGCAATGGACGGTTTTGAAGTAAAAAAATTAGATACAGTTATTGCTACTGCTGATATTATTATTACTACTACTGGAAATAAAGATATCGTTTTGGGCTCTCATTTCGAAAAAATGAAAGACAAAACTATCGTTTGTAACATCGGGCATTTTGATAACGAAATTGATATGGCTTGGTTAAATACAAACCACGGTGCATCAAAAATCGAAATCAAACCACAAGTTGACAAATATACTATTGCTGGAAATGATATTATCGTATTGGCTGAAGGTCGTTTGGTAAACCTTGGTTGTGCTACAGGTCACCCAAGTTTTGTAATGAGTAACTCATTTACAAACCAAACTTTAGCTCAAATCGAATTGTGGAAAAACAGCGCGGCATACAACAATGACGTATACATGTTACCAAAACATTTAGATGAGAAAGTAGCAATGTTGCACTTAGCTAAATTAGGTGTTGAATTAGAGACTTTACGTACTGATCAGGCTGATTATATTGGCGTTCCAGTTGAAGGTCCATTCAAACCAGAATATTACAGATACTAGTCTGAAATTAGATTTTTAGATCATTGGATTTTTAGAACCCTTGCAGTCCCGAAGTTTCGGGAGCAAGGGTTTTTTGTTTTTGGGCGTGACCCTTCGCAAAAACTTCGGGTCGGGCTATGCGCTTTATCTTTTATTACGCTGCGCTTCATAAAAGGATACCGCTGCTATCCCTCACGCAAACAATCACAAGAAATCTTAAAATTAATCAGATATTTTATATACTTTTAAAAAATATAAGTATATTTTTTTAAAACCAAAAATCAAATTATGAGAATATGCCTAATTGTAATGATTATAACAATTTTACCTTTTTTTGTAAGTGCGCAAAATTTTAATCCTCCTAAGATTAAACCTCCAAATGTTGTCCATCCAATTCGATTAGAACAAAGACCAAAGGTTCCGGATATAACACTAACCATGAAGCCGCTTTATCGCAGTAGCATGGAAAATGCAAAAGCAAAGTTAGCACGGGAAGAGCAAAAACTAATAAAACAAGCAAAAAAAACATAGAAAAAAGAAGATGACTTAAAGACCAAACAAGAAAAATTAAAAAATTTTGAAAATATACCAAAAAATAGCATTGATCCCAAATTTCAGAAAAATATTGAAAGATATAAAAAGCAAATAGCTAAATTTCAAGATGCTCTGGATAAAGAAAAAATTAAACTAAAGTCAAAGTCAAAAAGAATAGAAGACTTTGAATTAGCAATAGAAGAAGCTAAATTTAAAAGATTTGGAGAATAACAAACTCCTATTTAAGCTCTAAGCAAAGACAAACAGACTCACTCTTTAAAGAGTTTTAAAACAAGAGCACTTAGCAATCAAGTAACTAAGTGTCTTTTGTTGAATCTAAAATTTTAAAAAGCAACCGCAATATATCTCCTTGTCCTAAAGAGCAAATTCACAATCTACCCATAAACATATATCTCAAAAAAAACCATTCTCAATAGAGGCAAATTGCACATACAAGTTGTAATATAAAAAATTCGAACATGGGATCGCAAAACAATAAATCTCTACAAACTTAAGTCTTAAGCGTTACGCTACAGAAGAGCTAAAATCAAGTTTCATAAAATAGTAAAAACAAAAAAACCCGTTTCGTTATTCAAACGAGACGGGTTTTTTAATAAATTGAGAAAATCAATTATGCTTCAACTTCGAATGGAAGTATAGAAACGTATGATTTGTTATCTCTTTTCTTTTGGAAGAAAACAACTCCATCTACTCTTGCGTGTAGTGTGTGATCTTTACTAATGTAAACGTTTGCACCTGGATTATGTTTTGAACCTCTTTGTCTTACGATGATGTTCCCAGCAATAGCAGCTTGACCACCAAATATCTTAACGCCTAAACGTTTTGATTCTGATTCTCTACCATTCTTAGAACTACCGACACCTTTCTTGTGAGCCATGACGTATTAGTTTTATTTTGTTATTATTCTTTTGTGTCTTCTTTTTTAGCTTTAGCTACCTTTTTCTTTGGAGCTTCAACTTCTTCTGTAGTTGCTTCAGCTACTGCTTTTTTAGGAGCCGCTTTTTTAGCACCAACACCAGTAATACCTTCAATTACAATTTGAGTAAGATATTGTCTGTGACCGTTTCTCTTTTTGTATCCTTTTCTTCTTTTCTTTTTGAAAACGATAACTTTATCTCCTTTTAAGTGTTGTAACACTTTAGCTTCTACTGAAGCACCTTCTATAGCTGGGGCGCCTAAAGTGATAGTTCCGTTATCATCTAATAAAAGAACTTTGTCAAAAGAAACTTTTGAACCTTCTTCATTAGTCAAACGGTTAACATAAACCTTTAAGTCTTTGCTTACTTTGAATTGTTGCCCTGCTATCTCTACGATTGCATACATACTGAATTGTTTTAATAATTTTTAAGGTTGCAAATATACAATTAAATATTTACCTCGCAATTTGTTGAAGAAAAAAAAATATTTTTTACGTCAGAATTCCTTATTTGTTAGGCTTTTGAACCAAATTTACGAAAGAACACGATGAACTAGTATTAAATTTCCCACACCGAAGTGCTTTTGATGTAACAAAAATATAAAAGCACTACTAACAATACATATTAACAAAATTATTAACCTTATGAAAAATTCATTAATGGCTTTAGGTGCTTTGTTTATGCTAGGAGGAGTCGCTTCTGCGCAGAAAGTAGCTTTTGAGGAATACAAATTAGATAATGGCTTGCATGTGATTTTGCACAACGATCCATCTGCTCCTACTGTTATTACATCAGTAATGTACCATGTGGGCGCCAAGGACGAAAATCCAGAGAGAACTGGTTTTGCTCACTTTTTTGAACATTTACTATTTGAAGGAACCGAAAATATCAAACGCGGTGAGTGGTTTAAGATTGTAACTGGAAACGGTGGTGTAAATAATGCGAACACTACTGATGACAGAACCTATTATTACGAAGTTTTCCCTTCTAACAACTTAGAATTAGGTTTATGGATGGAAGCAGAAAGAATGTTACACCCAGTAATCAATCAAATTGGTGTTGACACTCAAAACGAAGTGGTGAAGGAAGAAAAAAGACTTCGTGTTGACAACCAACCTTACGGAAACTTTTTAGCGGAAGTGAAAAAGAATATTTTTACAAAACACCCGTATCGTTGGGCAACTATTGGTTCTATGAGCCACTTAGACGCTGCTACATTAGAAGAGTTCCAAGCTTTCAACAAGAAATTTTACATTCCGAATAATGCTGTTTTGATTGTTGCCGGTGATTTCAAAAATGAACAAGCTAAAGAATGGATCCAAAAATATTTTGGACCTATCAAAAAAGGAGCTGCTATCCAAAGAGAGACATTTGTTGAAGAACCAATAACTCAAACCATAAAAGCTAAATTTGAAGATGCAAATATCCAAATCCCTGCAATTGTAGCAGCGTACAGAACTCCGTCTATGAAAACCAGAGACGCAAGAGTTTTGGATATGATTTCTTCTATTTTAAGTGATGGAAAAAGCTCAAGATTATATAAGAAAATAGTAGATGACAAAAAAATGGCCTTACAAATTGGTGCATTTAGCAATAGTCAAGAAGATTATGGAAGCTATATCATTTATGGTTTGCCTCAAGCTCCAAACACTGCAGAGAATATTCTTGCCGAAATTGACTTGGAGATTGTAAAACTACAAACAGAATTGATTTCTGAAAAAGATTTACAAAAATTACAAAACAAATTCGAAAACCAATACGTAAACAGCAACTCTACCATTGACGGTATCGCTGACAACTTGGCTTCCTATCATTTGTTATACGGTGATGTTAACTTAATCAACACCGAAATCGAAATCTACCATTCTATCACTCGTGAGGAAATCAGAGATATTGCCAAGAAATATTTAAATCCAAACCAAAGATTAGTTTTGGATTATGTTCCATCTAAAGACAAAGCTCAAAACTAAGATATATCATTATGAAAAAATCAATATTAATTTTATCAAGCTTGTTCTTAACAGTAATCATGCAAGGACAAATCATCCCTCAGCCAAAACCCGGAGTTGCTCCAACAATAAAAATCGGAAAACCAGTAACCTTTGAATTAAAAAATGGTTTGAAAGTTATGGTCGTTGAAAACCATAAATTACCAAGAGTTTCATTCAGCCTTACTTTAGACAATGATCCGTATACTGAAGGCGACAAAAAAGGAGTTGCTGACATGACCAGTACTTTAATTGGAAGCGGTACAACTAAAATTTCAAAAACAGCTTTCAATGAAGAAGTTGATTTTCTGGGAGCCAACATCAATTTTAGTTCGAACGGTGCATCAGCAAGTGCGTTATCTAAATATTCTGGAAGAGTTTTAGAATTAATGGCTGACGGTGCATTAAACCCAAACTTTACACAAGAGGAATTTGACAAAGAAAAAACAAAACTTATCGAAGGCTTAAAAGCGAATGAAAAAAGCGTTTCAGCGGTAGCAGCAAGAGTTGTAGATGTTTTGACTTTTGGAAAAAACCACCCTTCAGGTGAATATTTAAGTGAAGCTACATTGAAAAATGTAACTCTTGCCGATGTAAAAGCAAACTACAATACTTATTTTGTTCCAAGTAACGCCTACCTAATTATTGTTGGTGATGTAAAATTCAACGAAACAAAAAAAATGGTAGAGAAATTTTTTGGTTCATGGAAAAAAGCAACTGCTCCATCGACAACTTATAATGATCCAAAAGACGTTCAGTATTCACAAATCAACTTCATTGACATGCCTAATGCAGTTCAATCAGAAGTTGCAGTTATAAACATTTCGAACCTTAAAATGACTGATCCTGATTACTTTGCTGTCTTGGTTGCCAATCAAATCCTAGGAGGCGATTTCAATAGCTATATCAACATGAACTTAAGAGAAGCTCACGGATGGACGTACGGCGCTAGAACTAGTATTTCTGGTGACAAACGCGTTTCTACTTTCAATGCTTCTACACAAGTTCGTAATGCCGTAACCGATAGCACAGTTGTTGAAATTTTCAAAGAATTCAAAAAAATCAGAACAGAGAAAGTGACTTACGAAATGTTAGCTAGTGTAAAAGCAGGTTACATTGGACGTTTTGTAATGCAAATTGAAAAACCACAAACGGTAGCTGGATACGCTTTGAGAATTCAAACACAAAGCTTACCGGCAGATTTCTATGAAAACTACATCAAAAATATCAGTGCTGTAACTGCAGAAGATGTTTTAAGAGTTTCTAATAAATATTTCTTAGCAGACAACAGCCGAATTGTAATTGTAGGAAAAGCAGCTGATGTAGCCCCTAGTTTAGAAAAATTGAAAATTCCGGTTTCTTACTTTGATAAATACGGAAACCCAACAGCAAAACCTGAACTAAAAAAACTAGTTCCAGCGGGAGTTACTGCCAAAAGCGTTATCGATAATTACATCAAAGCAATTGGTGGAGAAAAAGCAGCATTAGCAGTAAAAACAATTGCAATGACCGGAACTACAACAATTCCACAAGCACCTTCTCCATTAAATTTTACTTCTAAAATTGATGCCAAAGGAAAACTTATGGTTGAATTAGCCATGGGAACTATGAGCTTGATGAAACAAGTAGTAAATGAAAAAGAAGCTTATGTAATGCAGCAAGGGCAACGTCAGAACATCGAAGGAACGATGCTAACAGACATGAGAGCAGCTGCAACACCATTTGAAGAATTATCTCTTTCTAAAAAACAAGGTTTAACACTAGAAACTATTGAGTCCATTAATGGAAAAGACGCTTATGCCGTTAAAAACGGAAAAACTACTTTATATTACGATGTAACTTCAGGTTTGAAATTAGCTGATTCTAAAGTTATGGAACAAGGTGGCAAAAGCGTTACACAAACTACTAATTATGGAGATTACAAAGAAGTAAAAGGAGTTAAGGTTCCTTTTAACATCATCCAAAATGTAGGTTTTGAATTGGACATAAAAATGTCTGATGTAAAAATCAACGAAGGTGTTTCAGATGCTGATTTTCAATAATCAAATCTTGAATAAATAATCGAAGGCTGTCTTTTTAGGCAGCCTTTGTTATTTAGCACTATTAACAAACCTATTTCTTAGCTGATAAATACACACCAATTAAAACAATAAAAGCGCCAAAAAACTGAACCGGCGTCAGCATTTCATTGTCTAATAATCCCCAACAAAAAGCAACTACAGGAATCAAATACGTTACCGAAGTAGCAAAAACCGGCGAAGACATTTGGATTAATTTAAAGAACAGAATATTGGCAATTCCAGTTCCTACAACTCCAAGAATCATGATAAACAAAATAGACTCTTGTACTTTTACATCATGCATTACTTCAAAGAAACCTGAAAAAAACAAGATGATAAATGCTGGAAAAAACAACACCAAAAAATTCCCGGTGGTAATGCTCAACGGACTCAAATCATGCAAATATTTTTTGATTAAATTAACATTGACCGCATAACATATTGAAGCTATTAAAACCAAAATAGCATAGTAATAGTTTTGTTCCGGATGATGAATCGCACCATTCAAAATCAATAAAGCACTTCCTATTAAACCAATAAGAATCCCAAAAATCTGATTTCTTTTGAATTGCAATCCAAAAACCAAAGCACCTAAAATCAATGTATTCAAAGGAGTCAGAGAATTCAAAATAGAACTCACAGAACTATCAATTTCAGTTTGAGCAATTGCAAACAAATAAGCGGGAATAAATGTTCCAAACAGAGAAGTTAAGGCAATATATTTCCATTTATGTAACGGGATTTTGGACAAACTTTTAAACCCTATCAACAATAAAAAAACAGCTGCAAAAATAATTCGCAACGATCCCAATTGCAAAGCGGTCAAACCGATTAGTCCTTTTTTTATTAGTATAAATGAACTTCCCCAAATCAAGGCAAGAACCATCAAGTATACCCATTTTAACTGCTTTGATCCCATAAAAATAATTTTGCCCCAAAATTGTAATTATTTTATGAATTAGTCCTTCTTTTTTTAATTAAATTTGTGAAATACAAACATGCTTTTAATCTTTTAAATTTTCAACATAATGAATTTCAAAAAATCAATCGTAACGCTAGTACTTACCAGTGTTTTATTTGTAGGCTGTAAAGAAAAAGAAACGGAAATTGTTGCAAAAGAAACTGCAACTACAGCTGCTCCAAAAGTTAAAAAAGAAATTGCTGCTGCTAATCTTCAAACCGCGAGTTTCTCGGTAGAAGGAATGACATGTGCTGTAGGCTGCGCCAAAACTATTCAAGAAGATTTGACCGTACTAGATGGTGTTCAGAAAGCAACGGTAGATTTTGAAACAAAATTAGCCACTGTAACTTTTGACAAAACGGTTCAAACACCAGGAAAATTGACTAAAGTTGTCGAAGCGGCCGCTGATGGTAAAACCTACAAAGTTTCGGATAAGAAGTCGTAATTCAGACTTTTAAATAGCATAAAATAGCATTCTCTCAACGGGAATGCTATTTTTTTTTGAACCATATAAGACATTGAAGGTCATTAAAGAAAGCTCGAAATTTAGTACTTACGGGCTTATTTGTACTTTAATGACTTATATGTTAAAAAAAAACACTTGTTATTACTTCCATTTTAGGGTTTCCATCAGTCGCTGCATGTCATTTTTAATGTAGCTTGCCGCTGGCATAATGGAGTCATAATTGGGTTTAGCATAGAAATAAACGGAACCCGTTACAAAATGCCTGGTACTATCAGTAGCGTAAAACTGTGAATTCGTTGCCGCATTTCCTTCTACCTGATAAAACATTCCATAAACTTTTTGGTCGGAATTCAAATACGGCTGTTCTAATATATCATCTGCTTTTATCACGTGTTCAAAAGTCAATTTTAGCTTATATTAAATTCTTTCTTTTTAAATTATTACTCACTAATTAGGCAGTAATTAATCATATGTACCATCATAATAATAAATATCTTTTACCCATTTCCCTTCAATTTTTTTCATGAGAACCGTAAATCGCTCTATCGTATTAAAACCGAACTGGCTATTTCCAGAGTTAAAAAATATTAAAGCATATTTTTTATTGATTATTAAAGGTTTTGAAACATATATTACTAGTTTTTCAGGTAAGTTTATATAAGATCCAGATTTTATGATATTTATAAATGTTTTAGAATTCATTATGGAAATTTTATAGTTTTTAACGTCTGATTCTTTCCAGTTATAGACTTCATCCTTATTGTATTTGTTTTTTAAACTATCAATTTTTAAACTATCAATTACCCACCCATCTTCATTATCTAATGAATTCGGATTTATTAATAATCTTGAACTTACTGAAGACTTTCTTTCTTTGTAAGCATAATCATAAGCATTTAAGGCTACTAAAGGATTAATAGATTCTTTAATTAAAAGAATTTCATTTTTTCTTGTGTTATTATACCGATCCGACTCTAATTGTAATCGTAGTAAAGTGTTTACAATTATACTTTCTTCAATTGTTAAAGAATCAACAATTTTGATTGCTGAAATAGTTTTAGACACTTTATAATCTGTAAGTATATTATTTGGTGTTTTTTTTGTATTACAAGAAAATAAATAGAAAATTATAAATGAATATATTGAATATTTCATAATTAAAATGTTTATTTACAAGGTTTTCCAATTGAAGCTTCTTTTTTTATTTCTAAGGAAACTTTATCAAGAACTTTTTCAAAAGATTTTTTATACAATAAAGTGTCTGTAATTATTTCTTTTTTTATAAAAACAATTGTTCCATTTTTTGGAACAATTGTTTCATTTTGTGAATAAAGTAAATTATTACTAATAAGAATTAATATTAGTAGCTTGGAATTTTTAAAATTATGCTTTTCCATATACTTTTTCTCTTTCGCCACCTGGCATTAACCATTCGCTTATTGATAATTCGAGAGGTTGAAATTCGACGCCAGAAATTTCGTTTTTTACTAATTCATTTTTTAATCTTTCCGAAACTATACCTTTATGCGCAGCCTCTGCATATCTCAAAGAAAAAAAATCTAAATCCATATTTTCGTTAAAAAAGATATTTTTGAACGAAATCATTTTTGGGTAGCGTATACTGCTTACAAATAGATTAAATTCATCAATGTTTTCAAAACCAATTGTGTTACTAATTATGTTTCTATTTTTATCTCTGTCTTTTAATGTAAAATTTGTCTTTTTAAAATCTACAAATTGAAATGGAAAATCGTATATATTAGTTTGCCAATAGTTATTAAATTTTTTATCATGTTGAATAATGTATGTTTTGAATAACTGAAGACCATAACAATTAAATTGATCTAATATTTGTTTAAACTTGTCACTTATTAAATACCCAAAATTAAAGCCCACATCGCCATAAACATCAATAAAATCAGTTTGTTTTGCAACAGAATGTAAAACAACGTTTGATAAAATGGGTTGAACTTTTATTTTTTCATAAATAAAATTGTCAATAAAGTTAGTTTCTTCATTCACATTACAATGATGTATAAATCCCTTTACTTGTGGATATTTACCTAATAATTTTTCATTTAAACATGTTTGTATTGCAAAATATTTCATTACTGTAAAATTATGTTATTTATTAAGGTATTGGGGTTATTCGCAATCCAAGTTCTAACATCTTGAATTAAATCAGTTAGAAAATCATAGCATTCATTTGGTGTAGCATTTGAAGCATCAAATTGATCAAATTTCGTTTGTATTACTAGATCATAATTTGCATGACTTCCATTATGCACCGCTTTACTTAAAGGGATACCATTTAAAGCCTCATTCATATGAAAAGCACTTCCCGATTTTGAAGCTTTTTGCACAATAGATTTTGTTTGTTTATTTAATGGAATAATGTGATGTGCTTGATTAAGATTTCCAACAGCTAATCCAAGTACTTTTCTTAGTTGTGCTCTGCAAGTACTGTTAGAACCAAAATATATTGTTCCATCTACCAAAACTTTCCATGTTAGTTTTACTTTTGTTCCTATAGTCGCAACTGTCTTTATTTTTACAGCATACTTAACACCTACAGCTGCCCATCCATAAACTGGAACAGCACTTGCAAAGCTAAAGGCTGCATTTACCTTGTCGTCTTCTATAGTGTATAGAGTGCCATTCGCTAAATCGGCTACTTCGCCAATAACGGGAATTAGTCCAAAAGCATCGAGTGTCATGTGCCTTAAATCCCATAAAACGCTGTAATAAATTTGAACTTCGTTCCAATTTGGATGAAGATATTTTTTCACTGCTCGTTGTATTAAATATTCTTGTGCAATTTGCGCAGCTAATAAAGGATCAATTAAAATTTGATTTTGCGCATCTTGGCTGAAATAACTAATATTATCTTGAAAAAATGATTCGGTTAAATTATCTTGGAAAATATTTGTTGCACTTACAGCTTTAAAAAACAATGAGGTAGTTTTGGAATCACTATTTACCGGATTTTCGAAACAATAATTAATCACTTTCATAGCAAATACCTTAGCTTCAGCATCATAGTTGTTTTCTTTAACAAATTTACAAATTTGTTCCTTGACTTCTATATTTTCAAAACTACTAAGCCACTCCGACTGTTCAAAGGAAAGTTCTAACAGAATAGCAATACCTTCGACGCTATCGCTGTTGCAAGAGCAATCAAAATAATCTTTTTTTATGGCATCACTTGCGTTTTTCATATCGATTTTACTGAATTTACAATCACAATTAGGTGCGTCGTCAGCGGTTGCCATTGTCAAAAAAGAATCAGGAAGAGGAATGCTAAAATCAAATTCTATAGACTCACTATTGCTTTTCTGACTCTTTTTATCAGAATTACTACAATCACACGCAGGGACAAAGAACGAATTTTCCTTACTTATGTCTGATGTTTTTCTAGTGGATCCACCTGCGCAATGGCACTTTGTTGCTCTAAAAATATTGTTGAAAAAATTACCGATACTATTAGTAATATTTGTGATAGTCGTCCAAATTCCGCTAAAAACACCATTGTTATTAGAAAAGGAAGAGTTTGAAGTAGGTGTAGAAAAGGTAGATGAATCTCCTGTTGAAGTATTGGTAATTGTTGTGTATATTGAAGTTGGTGCGAATGACCCTGATCCTGAACTAGATCCTGAGCTGTCTGAAGAATAGCTAGTAGCAAAGCTGACAAGATTTAGGTCACCACAAATTCCGGAATTACTGTCTACATTTAATGCAAAAACCTCATATAAAAATTCGTCACAATTGACTTCTCCTATTGTTTTAGAGAAAGTTCCTTTTTTGAGTTTGCTTTTGATTTTTATGTTCTTTTTAATAGGCAGAGCATAGGTTATAATTCCTCCATCTACTTTGATCACTGATGCTTTAGATTCAAAATAGGATTCCAGTATAGCTAGCTTTGATTGCTTGTTGTTCGACGAAACATTAAGAACTTTAAACAATTGATTTGTAAACGCATCAGGAAGTTGGCTATTTGGGATTAATTTTGCATCGGCATTAAAAAAGCCATTTAATTTTTCAAATTGCGATTGATTATTTTCAATTTCGGGCTCTTTAACTTCGAAATTTTTTTCGCAACTAGACAGCAACAATCCTAAACCAGCTGTAATTAAAAAAATAGTTTTTTTCAAAATTCGTTTCATAAACTGTTGGTTAAAGTTAGTAATATTCTTTAAAATATATAAAAAAATCTGTACTATAGCATATAATGCCATATTCTTTATAATATGCTTTAACGAATTTCGTTACTGTGAGAAAAGCAGTAAATGAAATTTTCATAAAAGAAGTTGGCAAGTACTTAAGGAAAATTAGGCTAAGTAAAAAAATGTCCATGCAAACGCTTGCCTACACTATAAACGTTGAATATTCACAGATAAGCAGAATAGAATTGGGAAAAATTAATGCTTCAATAAGTACAGTTTATGATATAGCAGAAGCACTTGAAGTTCCCTTACAATTGCTTTTTGATTTTGAGATAGAGCAAAATAAATAAATAGTTATTCTACTTTTGAAATCCTATTTCCACTTCAACGTCTCCATCAGTCGTTGCATGTCATTTTTGATATAACTCGCCGCGGGCATAATAGAATCATAATTAGGTTTTGCATAGAAATAAACAGAACCCGTTACAAAATGCGTGGTACTATCAGTGGCATAAAACTGCGAATTTGTAGCGGCATTTCCTTCTACCTGATAAAACATTCCATAAACTTTTTGGTCGGAATTCAAATACGGCTGTTCTAATATATCATCTGCTTTTATCACGTGTTCAAAAGTTAATTTTTGCGCATCACGCAATAATTTGTTGACATTTTCCGATACTGGTTTATACGTGAGATAAATTGTCGCTTTCATTTTAGGGTATGTAATCGTGAAACCACAATTCTTGTCTTTTTTAATTACAGCGTCTGAATTCATTTCGAAAGTAAAAGGACACTCATTTTCAAAATTCACATATTTGGCTTCTGGATAATCCAACCGCAAATGGCTTGATGGCTTTGGCAAGACATCATCTTTGCAACTAAAACTCACCAATGAGACTCCGATTATTGTACAAAAAGCGATTAATTTTTTTAACATCTTTATTCTAAATTTATTTAATCTTTTATTTTTCAAAAGAAACACATTCCACAATGATTCCAATTACTTCAAAGGTTTAGGTGGACGATTTATTCAATTGTCACTTTTATTTGTTTAACTCGTTTTTTATCAACTGCTTCTACCGTAAACAGACAGTTTTCAAATGTTATTTTCTGATCTTTTTTAGGAAAATTACCTAGAATTTCCAAAATAAATCCAGCTAGCGTTTCAGCTTCTCCTTTTTTGATTTCAAACAACTCTTCATCAACATCAATAATTCGATAAAAATCCTTAAGGTTTATTTTCCCTTCAAAAAGGTAATTTTTATCGTCAATTTGGGAAAAATTAATATGTTCATCATCAAATTCATCGCTGATATCCCCAACAATTTCTTCAATGACGTCTTCAAGGGAAACCAATCCTGATGTTCCGCCATATTCATCAACAACAATAGCCAAATGACTTTTCATGCTTTGAAAATCTTTTAACAGATTATCCAATTTTTTATTTTCAGGAACAAAGAAAGGCTCTCGCAACAACGATTTCCAATCAAATTCATTTGTATTAATATGCGGTAACAAATCTTTAACAAACAAAACGCCTTCTATCTGGTCTATATTGTCTCGATACACCGGAATTCTGGAATATCCTTTTTCTATAATTTTGGGACAAATAACGGAAAAAGATTCCTCTATTTCTAAAGCAAAAATGTCAATTCGGGGACTCATCACTTGTCTCGTATCCGTATTTCCAAAGCTTACAATTCCTTCTAAAATTTTTTGCTCTTCGGTAGATGTCTCATCCGAAGCCGTAAGTTCTAAAGCTTGTGATAATTGATTGACAGAGAAATTTGTTTTTTGTTTTCCTAATTTGTTATGCAAATAAATCGTGGCAGCCCGCATGGGTAAACTTACTGGAGATAACATTTTATCCAGAAAAGCAATTGGGTAGGCTATCAATTTGGCGAATTTTACGTTATTTCTGCTGGCATACACTTTGGGCAGAACCTCTCCAAATAACAAAATCAAAAATGTCACTACCAATACTTCCAGAATGAATTTTAAAAGTGTTGATGTTATCGCAGCAAACATACTTTTTCCAACAAATGAAAATAATATTACGATAGCTATGTTAATAAAGTTATTTGCTACCAAAAGTGTAGCCAAGAGTTTTTTGGGTTTTTCTAAAAGTTTCGAAATTATTTTCCCTTTAGAATTATGCTCTTGTACCGTTTCCTCGACATCTTTTTGTGACAACGAAAACAAGGCTACTTCAGCACCTGAAATTAAAGCGGAACAAAACAGCAAAACGACTATTCCTGTTATGCCAACTGCTACATTAGCATCTACAGCGTAAGTAACAAATAAACTGGGCTCTGGGTCCAAATTAGTTAAGATTAATTAAACAATCAAAATGGCAAGTCATTAATAGGCAAGACATTATTTTCTGGGTCAAAATTAGTGTTTTTCACAACATCAGCTGCAGGAATTTGTTTGTTACTTTCACTGTCTTTTTTTGTGGAAAGAAAAGTGAATTCAGTTACCTGAATTTCGGAGGTATGCTTTGTACTTCCATCCTCTGACTGCCATTGACGGGATTTAATGCGCCCTTCTACGTAAATTTTATCTCCTTTAGAAAGGTATTTTTCACAAAGTTCCGCCGCTTTATTGCGTACTACCAAATTATGCCACTCCGTAGAAGTGATTTTTTCATTGGTAGTTTTGTTGATGTATACTTCGTTTGTTGCCAACTGAAATCTTCCGATACAGTTGCCTCCGTCAAAATAATGCATTTTGATATCATCGCCAAGAAAACCAATTAGCATAACCTTATTTAATGTTCCGTTCATTTTAGAATGTGGTATTTTATCAAAGATACATTTTTTTAGAAACTCTATAAATCCTTTTCAATAAAATTATGAATCACAATTGGAAACGGAAAAGTTCTCAATATTTCCCTATCAATTCCATTTTCAATTGTTCCTTCAATTTTCACTTTCCAAAACTTGATGTGTAAATGTTGGTGAGACAATTTATGAATGATACTCTTTTCGTTGTATTCCAACATACTTTCGACAGTATTATCTTTGAAATAATTCCCTTGAACAGCTTCGCTAACACAATCAAAATCTTCTTCTTTTTCGGTTTCCATCAAAGGGAATTCATATAAGTTGTGCCAAATCCCTTTGTCTGTTCGTTTCTGGATAATTGTATTTCCCGCTTCGTCTTCAAGAACCAAATAATTAAAGTATCGGTTCCTAACTTTTAGTTTTTTGGATTTTACGGGCAACTGATCGACTTTGTTTTTTTGCAAAGCAGCGCAACTTTCGTTAAAAACACAAATACTACAATTCGGACTTTTAGGAACGCATTGCAACGCACCAAATTCCATAATGGCTTGATTGAAGGTCGCAGGATTATCCTTTGGCATCAGTTCGAAAGCCAAAGCAGTGAATTCTTTTTTGGCGGAAGCCTGAGCAATATCTGTATCCATATCGAAATAACGGGACAAAACCCGAAACACATTCCCATCAACAACGGGAACAGCTTCATTATAGGAGAAAGAAGCAATAGCCGCCGCGGTATATTCCCCTACTCCTTTTAATTTTAATAAGTCATTATAATTGTCTGGAAATACTCCCGATAATTCCTGTGCTATATGTTGGGCTGTTTTATGTAGGTTTCGGGCTCTGGAATAATATCCTAATCCCTGCCAGAGTTTCAAAACTTGTTCCTCATTGGCTTTCGCCAAATCAAAAACAGTAGGAAAAGCGGTTGTAAAAGACATAAAATAAGGCATTCCTTGTGCAACACGCGTCTGTTGCAACATGATTTCAGAGAGCCAAATAGGGTATGGATTGGTAGTATTTCGCCATGGTAAATCGCGTTTATTTTGTAAATACCATTTTATCAGCAGGTTAGAAAAATTCATCTTTAAATATTAGACTACAAAAGTAAAAGTTTATGTAATTAAATTTTAATCAATTAGCTTGAATAATTGTATTTTAAATTCATATCTTTGCAACCTCAAAAAAATAGTACAACATTATAAATAGGAAAGAAAATGACGAAAGCAGATATCGTAGCAAAAATTTCAGAGAAATTAGGTCTTGAAAAAGGAGATGTACAGGCGACTGTAGAGACTTTTATGAATGAAGTAAAAAATTCATTGGAAACTGGAGACAATGTTTATTTAAGAGGTTTTGGAAGTTTTATAGTGAAAACTAGAGCTGAGAAAACAGGAAGAAATATTTCTAAAAATACGACAATAAAAATTCCTGCACACAATATTCCTGCATTCAAACCTGCAAAAGTTTTTGTAGAAGGAGTAAAAACAAATAACGAAGCAAAATAATAATATTAATTAATCATAAAATCGACAAGATATGCCAAGTGGTAAAAAAAGAAAGAGACATAAGGTAGCAACTCACAAACGTAAAAAAAGAGCGAGAGCTAACCGTCACAAAAAGAAAAAGTAGTTTTAAACTACTTTTTTCTTTTTAAACGTTCATTGAAATTGAGATTTAAGATTGTAGATTACCGATTTAAGATTGCAGATTTGAAAAATTTAAAATCAAGAATCAAAATTCACAAATCTAAAATCTCCCCGGGTTCAATACCTGTTAAAATATTGTTTAATCCATTTGTTCGCCTTGGCGAATAGATAAAAATGTACAGCGTGAATAAAGAATTAATCATCCGATCTAGTTCTGAAGCCGTAGATTTTGCCTTATTAAAAGATGGAAAACTAATTGAATTGCACAAAGAAGAAGAAAAAAGCAACTTCCAGGTTGGTGATATTTTTATTGCCAAAATCAGGAAACCAGTTGCCGGATTGAATGCTGCTTTTGTAAATGTAGGCTTCGAAAAAGATGCTTTTTTACATTATCACGATTTAGGTCCTAACTTATCTTCCCAACTGAAATTCATAAAACTTGTAAGCGCAGGTAAATTAAAAGATTTCTCCCTAAAAACCTTTCAGTTTGAAAAAGAAATAGACAAAGATGGCACCATTACTGATGTTTTGAGTTCCAATCAATCTGTTTTAGTACAAGTCGTCAAAGAACCTATATCTACAAAAGGTCCAAGAATTAGCGCTGAGCTTTCTCTTGCCGGAAGATTTATAGTTTTGGTTCCGTTTTCTGACCGCGTTTCTATTTCACAAAAAATAGAAGACAAAAAAGAAAAAGAACGCTTGAAACGATTAGTACAATCCATCAAACCAAAAGGATTTGGTGTTATTGTTCGCACAGTAGCCGAAGGCAAAAATACAGCCGAATTAGAAAAAGATTTGCAGAACCTGCTCAGCAGATGGACTGCAATGTGTAAAAAATTACCGACCGCTCATCATCCGTCTAAAGTATTAGGAGAACTCAACAGAGCTTCTTCAATATTAAGAGATGTATTTAATGATACCTTTAGTGGTATTCAAATTGATGATGAAGAGTTGTACAACCAAACAAAGGATTATTTGCAAGAAATTGCACCATCCAAACAATCAATCGTTAAGTTTTATCAATCAAAAGACACACCTATTTTTGAGAAATACAACATAGAGAGACAAATCAAAACTTCTTTTGGAAAAACAGTATCCATGAGTAAAGGGGCGTATCTTATTATCGAACACACTGAAGCTTTGCACGTCATTGACGTGAACAGCGGAAACCGTTCTAATAAAGCCACCAACCAGGAAGATACAGCCATGGAAGTCAATATGATTGCAGCTGCCGAAATCGCAAGACAATTACGTCTTCGTGATATGGGCGGAATCATCGTAGTTGATTTTATCGATATGTCAAATCCTGAAAATCGTAAAGTGTTGTTCGATTTCTTGAAAGAAGAAATGAGCGATGATAAAGCAAAACACAAGATCTTACCTCCGAGTAAATTTGGATTAGTTCAAATTACAAGACAAAGAGTAAGACCTGAAGTAAATATTAAAACTAGAGAAGAAGATCCAAACAATGAAAGTGGCGAAATTGAAGCGCCAATCCAAATCATTGATAAAATCGCTTTTGATCTGGAAAGAGTATTAAAAAACCACAAAGATGTTGTGCTTAATGTACATCCTTTTGTGGCAGCATACCTTACCAAAGGTTTTCCATCATTACGTTCAAAATGGTTTCTTGAACATAAAAAATGGGTGAAAATTATACCTCGTGATGCTTACACGTATTTAGAATATCATTTCTACGACAAAAAAGAAAATGCTGTCATAGAATAAATTACAAACTTCTCAAGAAATTGGGGAGTTTTTTTTTGCCATTTTTTTAGTAGCTATTTCCAGCTATTCGCTATATCTTTTCCTGGCTAAAGAAGCCAGAAAAAGGATGCCGCTACTATCTGGGCTAGTGCATACGTTTATACCATCACTTCCTTCTCTCCACAAAAAACCGCTTCATCAAGTCCGAAGCTTCATTCGCCAGAATTCCAGAAACAACAGTAGTCTTAGGATGCAATTGCGTACCCATTTTTACAAAACCACGATGTTCATCAGTGGCTCCATACACAATTTTCGAAATCTGACTCCAATACAAAGCTCCCGCACACATCTGGCAAGGCTCCAGTGTAACGTAAAGCGTGCAACCAATCAAATATTTCCCGCCAAGATAATTCGCAGCAGCAGTAATGGATTGCATTTCGGCGTGGGCCGTAACGTCATGGAGTAATTCAGTTAAGTTATGACTTCTGGCAATGACTTTATTATCAATGACAATTAGGGCGCCAACAGGGATTTCGCCTTTTTCAAAAGCGATTTCAGCTTCCTGCAAAGCCTTTTTCATAAAATATTCGTCGGTGAAAGGATTTATCATAATATAGACCGCAAATTCGCAAATTTAAATTCTTTGTGAAACAACTTTTTTTATCGACTGCAAAAATACAATTTCAAATCGTACCTTTGCTTTATGTCAGATAATTTACTTTCAAACATCAATATCCCAGCCGATTTACGACTGCTTGACGAAGCCCAACTTCCTCAAGTTGCTCAGGAATTGCGCAATTTCATTATCGATATTGTGGCTGTAAAAGAAGGCCATCTCGGTGCAAGTCTTGGAGTTGTAGAATTGACCATTGCGTTGCATTATGTTTTTGACACACCAAACGATTTATTGATTTGGGACGTAGGACATCAAGCCTACGGACATAAAATACTCACCGGCCGAAGAGAAAATTTTCATACCAATCGTCAACTCGGTGGTATTTCCGGTTTCCCAAAAAGAAGTGAGAGTATATACGATGCTTTTGGCGTAGGCCACTCCTCCACTTCTATTTCGGCAGCGTTAGGAATGGCAATTGCTTCTAATTTGAAAGGTGACTTCAACAAACAGCACATTGCGGTGATTGGCGATGCCTCCATAGCCTCAGGAATGGCTTTTGAAGGATTAAATCACGCTGGAGTTACTGATGCTAATTTACTGGTGATCCTCAATGATAACGCTATCGGGATTGATCCAAGCGTGGGTGCTTTGAAACAATACCTAACTGCTGTAAAAGAAGGGAAAAATCCGAGGCAAAATAACATGATTAAATCATTGAATTTTGATTATTCGGGGCCTATTGACGGCCATGATATTTTTGCCGTCATCAAAGAATTAAAACGCTTACAAAAAATAAAAGGACCAAAATTTCTTCATATCATTACCACAAAAGGGAAAGGTCTTCAGCAAGCCGAGGACGATCAGGTGAAATACCATGCTCCCGGAAAATTTGACGCTTTAACAGGAGAAATTCACATTAAATCAGAAGAAAATCTACCTCCAAAATATCAGGATGTTTTTGGCTTCACCGTGTTGGATTTGGCTAAAAGCAACGAAAAAATCATAGGAATCACACCTGCAATGCCATCGGGAAGTTCGTTAAAATTCATGATGGATGCCTTTCCAAAACGTGCTTTTGACGTGGGAATTGCCGAACAGCATGCGGTGACTTTAGCCGCCGGAATGGCGACACAAGGAATGATCGTTTATTGCAATATTTACTCGACATTTTTACAAAGAGCATACGACCAGATAATACATGATGTAGCTTTGCAAAATCTTCCGGTGATTTTTTGTTTGGACAGGGCTGGTTTAGTGGGAGAAGACGGCGCAACACATCACGGTGTTTTCGATTTGGCTTATTTGCGTTGCATTCCTAAAATGATTATTCATGCCCCAATGAATGAAATAGCGTTGCAAAATATTTTATATACCGCACAATTAGGATTAAATCATCCTATAGCAATTCGTTATCCACGTGGTCGCGGCGTTATTGCAGATTGGCAAACGCAACATCTGGGGAAGTATGAAAAAACAGCAATTGGAGAAAGTGTTTGCCTCAAAGAAGGTTCGAAAGTAGCCGTTTTATCCAATGGAACTATTGGCAATACTGTTTCTTTGGCTATAAGCAAAATAAAACATCCAGAAAATATTGCCCATTATGATTTTTCGTTTGTTAAACCATTAGACAAAAAGGCATTAAAAGATATATTTAACACTTTTAAAACCATCATTACAATTGAAGGCGGAACTGTAAAAGGCGGGTTTGGAAGTGCAATTCTCGAGTTTGCCTCAGAGAACAATTATGCGTCAAAAATTACTGTTTTGGGTATTCCAGATGAGTTCATTGAACATGGAACTGTAGCCGAATTACAACAATACTGCAAAATTGACGTTAAAAGTCTTGAAATACTTTTTTCAAGTTATTAAAATAATTATTTTGCAACACCAAACACAATTACTCCAAAATGAAATTTTTAACCTACACATTATTATTGCTTGCATTCACATTTCCTCTTAATAGTTTTTCCCAAGAAGCGACAAATACCACTCTTTCCGACGGACTTAAACCTATAACCACACTATCAACTGCAGGAAAATCATTGCATGTTCCGCTAAAAATACAAACTAAAACACATTATCTTCCCTTATCACATTGGAGCAAAAAAAATAGTTTAGGTTTTGACATCTCTGAAGTTGCCTTTGTTAACTGGTCTGCCGGGGGAACAAGTTCAATTTCCGGTTTATTTAAAGGTAAATTTCACCGAGTGTATAACCGAAGCAATTATAACTGGTCAAATGAATTAGTAATTAGATACGGATTAAACAAACAAGACGGAATCGATCTTAGAAAAACAGATGACGCCATCCAATTAAACTCTACTTTCGGATATAGAAAAGACACGCTTTCAAACTGGTTTCATTCCGCTAAATTTAATTTCAATACGCAATTTACTAACGGTTACGCGTATCCAAATACTGAAAAAGCGATTTCAACACCCTTTGCTCCCGCTTATATTTTTATGGGAATAGGTGCCGAAAACATTAATAAAGAAAAAAAGAGAACGTTCTACATCTCTCCCTTTACCTTTAAAACAACCTTAGTTTTAGACCAAAGACTAGCTGATCAGGGTGCTTTTGGTGTTCCAAAAGCTACTTATGATCTCGACGGAAATCAACTCACAGAAGGTGAAAGGTCAAAAATGGAACTTGGTTTTCTGATTACCAACAAATATAAAAAAGAAATTTTCAAAAATATCAGTTTAGAAAATCGGCTGAGCTTATATTCTGATTATGTAAATCGTTTTGGAAACATCGATATTGATTGTGATTTGCAAGTAGAACTTGTGGTAAATCAATATGTAAAAGCTAATATTGGAGCACATGTTATCTATGACGATGACATCAAATCTAAAAGAGAAATTGCTGGAATACAAGTAACCGAAGGTCCAAAAACTCAGGTTCGCCAAGCGATTGGTGTGGGAATTGAATATATTTTTTAGAATTAATTCTTTTTTCTGCCGTTTATAGTTTCAAACAATTCAAGTGCATTTCCATCTGTCAACAACGAAATAAAATGACAAATATGGAGCAATCTTCCGTACAAATTTTCTTTTTCCTGATGGTGTTTCTCGGGCAACATTTTCAGAATTAAAGAATCGTAATTAGACGCATTCCCGTTGTATTTGTTATTATAAGCCGTTATGAATTTATCCAACAACGTTTGAATAATCTGATAACCGACGATTTCTTTCTCGATGACTTCCCGGCTTTGGTAAATATTATCGACACTAATCTTGATAATATCATCCATCTGGGCTTTGTACTTACTTTTATCCATTATGGCAAACGGGAATTTCCCGTTCAGAATCAAGGCTTCATTTTCAACAAATACCTTTACGGCATCATTTATTAAACTCCCAATGGCCAAAGCGCGCAAATAACTAATGCGGTCTTCTTTGGTTTCCAAAGTCTTGTATTTAGATGTATCAATACTGTCTTTTACCAATTTTATCAAATATTCTAATGCAAAATCTTCGGAAACTAATCCTAAATTGATTCCGTCTTCAAAATCAATAATGGTATAACAAATATCATCTGCAGCTTCTACTAAATACGCCAAAGGATGTCTTTCGAAACCAACATCACTTCCTGATTTATTTGGAATCAAACCCATATCAGAAGCTACATCTTGAAAAAAAGCTTTGTCGGTTTGAAAGAAACCGTATTTTTTGTCGGCAATGTCTTTGGTTGGTTTTTTAGGCAAACTTTCTTTAGGATATTTCATAAAAGCGCCCAACGTTGCATACGAAATCCGAAGTCCGCCTTCAATTCCGGGACGACTGGCCGTCAGCACCGAAAACCCATTTGCATTTCCTTCAAAATCAATTAAATCCTGCCATTCTTTTGCAGAAAGCTGGTCTTTGTATTGTTGTCCTTTTCCAATGGAAAAATATTCTCCAATCGCTTTTTCACCGGAATGTCCAAAAGGTGGATTTCCAATATCATGCGCCAACGAAGCCGCAGCAACAATAGCACCGAAATCATTCATGTGATAGCCATGAACTTCTTTCAAATGCGGATATTTTTCGATGATTTTCTTACCCACCAATCGCCCCAAAGAACGACCCACAACCGAAACTTCTAAACTGTGCGTCAATCGGGTGTGTACAAAATCTGTTTTTGATAACGGAATAACTTGTGTTTTATCCTGTAAACTTCTAAAAGCGGCCGAGAAAATGATACGGTCATAATCAACCTCAAAACCCAAACGGGTATCGTCTTGTTCTACACGCAATCTTTTGCCTTTGTCGCCTTGTCGTTTTAGTGATAAAAGTTGTTCCCAGTTCATTATTTTATTTTTGGTATTTAAAAGGAGCGAATATAAAGAAAAGGATGTGTTTAAAAACAAAAAAGCAGCCTAAAATGACTGCAATTTTTATCTTTTGTACTTTCTTATTCCTCCGAAAACAATTTCTTTTTGGCTATAAAATCATGCTTTTTCACCACATAGGTAACTGATAAAGTATCATGCCATCCTCGATCAGCAGTTAAAAAAGAAAAAGGCTCAAAAGGAATTAATCTAGAAAGTGTTCTTACAATTATACTTTTCATATTGGGTCTTGAACCTTCATGCTTTACAACAATTGTTTTCGTGAAATACTTCCCGAAGGTTCTGGAAAAATACATTTCAGTTATTAAATAATAAAAAAACAAGATGACAAGTCCAAAAAAGAAACTTTCAACTCCTCTTAATGAAGAAACCCAATTTGATGCTGTATCACTTTTCGTTAAATCTCCAATTAGAATTATGGTCGTACCAATACTGATTTCGATAACATAAATTATAAATAAATCAATAACGAAATTCAGTAGACGTTGGCCTTTGGAAGCTAATAAATCATCTGTAACAGTAAATTTTTTATTTTCCATGATAGTGATTTTTACAATGATAACTACATCAAATATAGTGAATTATTTACAAATTTAAACTGTTAGCTCTAGGTAATTAGCCCCGATTGAAGTGAAAATCCTTTTTGTTCGCCTTTTCGGCGAATAAAAAGATTGTAACGAAAAGCGGGAAATAGCTCCAAAAAAAAGCAGCTATCGTTACAATAGCTGCTTTTCAAATTTAAATACTTTTTTTAATTCGAATTTTAAAACAACTTCCGTCAGTTTTACAAATTCTTCTTCCATTTCTTGTTGTGATACATTTTCTAAAAATGTAATCATAACCTTCATCCGTTTTTGGACTCATAATTGAAATTATTAAAATTTAACAATAAAGAAGTCCTTTTTTTTACCAAAAAATTTTATATTTGAAGTCTGAAAACAAAAAGATTTTTGGCTATAGAATAGAACTTCAATTCTATTATCTATAATTTATTAAAAAAAGGCTTCAACTCGAATTGAAGCCTTTTTTATTTTATTTAACTCCCACACATTTCACATTCGTCTGGACCAGCATTTTTAGACAATTCAAGCATCGCTCTGTATTCATCGGCTGTCATTTCTACTGCTTCTGCAACTGCAGGAATAGCGATTGATTGCTCTTTGATTTCGATTGGCTCTGCTTTTTTATCATTGTTCAATGTAAATTTAATTGCATCCACCGCAGCTTTGGTTCTTAGATAATACATTCCCGTTTTCAATCCGGATTGCCAAGCGTAGAAATGCATTGATGTCAATTTAGAATAATTGGCATTTTGCATAAACAAGTTCAATGATTGCGATTGATCCACAAAATAACCACGTTGACGTGACATATCGATAATATCTTTCATTGACATTTCCCAAACGGTTTTGTACAATTCTTTCAAGTCTTGCGGAATATTAAGTGCTTGAACTGAACCGTTATTACGCATTAATTCTTGTTTCAAGTTTTCGTTCCACAAACCACGTTCCACTAAATCGTGCAACAAGTGTTTGTTTACCACAATAAATTCACCCGAAAGTACTCTTCTCGTGTAAATATTAGAAGTATATGGTTCGAAGGCTTCGTTGTTACCCAAAATTTGTGAAGTCGAAGCCGTTGGCATTGGCGCCACTAATAACGAGTTTCTCACTCCGTGTTCCATTACTTCTTTTCTCAATGAAGTCCAGTCCCAACGTCCTGATAATTCCTCATCTTTCAATCCCCAAAGGTTGTATTGAAATTCCCCTTGTGAAATTGGCGAACCTTTAAAAGTTGAATACGGTCCTTCTTCTTTGGCCATTTCCATCGATGCGGTTACGGCTGCAAAATATAAGGTTTCAAAAATTTCCTGATTCAGTTTTTTTGCTTCGTCGCTCGTAAACGGCAAACGCAACATAATGAAAGCATCAGCTAATCCTTGCACTCCAAGACCAATTGGTCTGTGGCGTTTATTAGAATTTTCTCCTTCTATAACGGGATAATAATTCCTGTCAATTACTTTATTTAAGTTTCTGGTTACTCGTTTGGTAACGGTATACAACAATTCATGATTGAATTTTTTGTTTTCCACAAACATTGGCAACGAAAGTGAAGCCAGGTTACAAACTGCGATTTCATCTTTAGAAGTGAATTCCATAATCTCCGTACACAAATTCGAAGAACGAATGGTACCCAGATTTTTTTGGTTTGATTTTCTGTTAGCTGCATCTTTGTACAACATGTAAGGTGTTCCGGTTTCAATTTGCGATTCTAGGATTTTCTCCCACAATTCATGCGCTTTGATGGTTTTTCTACCTTTTCCACGTTTCTCGTAATCAATGTACATTGCTTCAAATTCTTCGCCATACACATCATATAATCCCGGACATTCATTAGGACACATCAAGGTCCAATAACTGTCTTCCTGCACACGTTTCATAAATAAATCCGAAGTCCACATCGCGAAGAACAAATCTCTCGCACGCATTTCTTCTTTTCCGGTATTCTTTTTCAAGTCCAAAAATTCAAAGATATCCGCATGCCAAGTTTCGATATAAATAGCAAAACTTCCTTTACGTTTTCCTCCACCTTGATCTACATATCTTGCAGTATCATTAAAAACACGCAACATAGGAACAATTCCATTAGACGTTCCGTTTGTTCCACGAATATAAGAACCAGTAGCTCTTACATTGTGAATAGAAAGCCCAATTCCACCCGCTGATTGCGAGATTTTGGCCGTTTGTTTCAACGTATCATAAATCCCGTCAATACTATCGTCTTGCATCGCCAAAAGGAAACAAGAAGACATTTGAGGTTTTGGCGTACCTGCATTGAACAATGTAGGAGTTGCATGCGTAAAGAACTTTTTCGACATTAAGTCGTACGTTTCAATCACCGATTTCAAATCGTCTAAGTGAATTCCAACAGAAACACGCATCAGCATGTGCTGTGGACGCTCCACGATTTTACCGTTTATTTTTAGCAAGTACGATCTTTCTAAGGTTTTAAAACCAAAATAATCGTAGTTGAAATCTCTATTATATATAATATGGGAATCCAAAAATTCCGCGTTATCCATTATCACTTTATGCACTTCCTCAGAAAGTAACGGTGCGTATTGACCGTTTCTTGGATTCACATAATTGAACATATCATTCATCGTTTCCGAAAATGATTTTTTAGTATTCGAATGTAAATTTGAGATTGCAATACGAGCTGCTAATTGTGCATAATCAGGATGCGCAATAGTCATTGACGCAGCAGTTTCGGCAGCAAGATTATCCAATTCAGATGTCGAAACACCATCATAAAGTCCTTCAATTACGCGCATTGCCACTTTCACGGCATCAACCAAATCATTCAAACCATAACATAGTTTTTTAATTCTATCTGTGATTTTGTCGAACATTACAGGCTCTTTGTGGCCATCTCTCTTAATTACATACATAAGCTAAATTGTTTTTAAAAAACAGAAAATCCCTTTTCTATTTTTTGGGTATTTGTTAATTTTTTTTGGGAAGCTAATCCCGCTGTCATTCCGATCTTTCTAGTCCTGAACTTGTTTCAGGATCCTGAAACAAGTTCAGGACTAGAAAGGATATTCCCTTCCATCGGGGCTAAAAACACCCGATACTACAATAACTATTTTCTAAAAATCAGCGTCAAAAGATATTTTCTGAGCATCCTCATCGGTATTCATAACACCGGCTTTTTGATATTCGGCCACTTTCTTTTCAAAGAAGTTTGTTTTTCCTTGAAGTGAAATCATATCCATAAAATCAAACGGATTTGTAGTATTGTATTCTCGTTCGCAACCTAATTCAACCAATAATCTATCAGCAACAAATTCTAAATATTGCGTCATTAATACTGCATTCATCCCTATCAAACTCACTGGAAGCGATTCCGTAATAAATTCCCTTTCAATATTCAAAGCGTCTACAATAATACTTCTGATTCTTTCTTTTGGCACTTTATTCACCAAGTGGTGGTTGTGTAAATGCACCGCAAAATCACAGTGAACACCTTCGTCACGAGAAATCAATTCGTTAGAAAATGTCAATCCTGGCATTAATCCACGTTTTTTCAACCAATAAATAGAACAAAATGCTCCCGAAAAGAAAATTCCTTCCACCGCTGCAAAAGCAATTAATCTTTCAGCAAACGAATCCGATTCAATCCATTTCAAAGCCCAATCCGCTTTTTTCTTAATTGCCGGAAAAACTTCTAATGCATTGAACAATTCATCTTTCTCCGCTTCGTCTTTTACATAAGTGTCAATCAATAACGAATACGTTTCGCTGTGAATGTTTTCCATCATGATTTGGAACCCGTAAAAGAATTTTGCTTCTGCATATTGCACTTCGTTCACAAAATTTTCAGCCAGATTTTCATTTACGATTCCATCTGAAGCAGCAAAAAATGCTAAAATGTGTTTAACAAAATAACGCTCATCGTCCGAAAGCTTGTTATTCCAGTCATTTAAATCTTGTGACAAATCGATTTCTTCAGCAGTCCAGAAACTGGCTTCCATACTTTTATAAAATTCCCAAATATCATGGTGTTTGATAGGAAAAATTACGAAACGATTTTTATTCTCTTGTAAAATTGGTTCAAGTTGTGCCATTATAGTAGTTTGTTTTTTTTGAAATTTTAACGAAATAAATTCCGTTTTGAGAGTTACAAAGATTGTGAAATATTGCTGGAATTAAAAGCCAAACTTATCCACAATCGGTTATAGTTTTTAACAAATAGAAAAAATTAAATATTTTCAACAAGATTTACAAATCACTTTAAATCAGCCATTTGAAATTTAAAAAAAAGAGGGAAGTACCGTAAAATATAGGATTTTTAGAATACAAAACTATAGAAAATCTACTTTTATATAAATTATTTTTTCATGTCTTCAGCAACCTTTTCAAGCTCGGCATACCAGTCTTCACCAAACTTTCGAACTAAGGCTTCTTTGACAAATTTATAAACTGGAACATCCAACTCCTGACCTAAAGAACAGGCCGGATCACAAATATCCCATTTGTCATAATTAACAGCAGCAAATTCTGTAAAATCTTTCACCCGAACTGGATACAAGTGACAAGAAACCGGTTTTTTCCAGTCGATTATTCCTTGATTGTACGCTTGTTCGATACCGCACAAAGCCGTTTTACCGTCAAAAATTACGTAAGCACAATCTTTATCATCAATTAAAGGCGTTTCAAGATCACCATCGGTTCCTTTGACCCAAGTTCCTTGCGCTTCAATAGCAGCAATTCCCTGCTTGCGCAAAAAGGGTTTGACTTTTGGATAAATAGATTCGAGGATTTTAGTTTCCTCCAAACTTAATGGCGCTCCAGCATCGCCGTCTACACAGCAAGCGCCTTTACAAGCAGTCAAATTGCAAACAAAATCTTTTTCGAGTAAGTCTTCTGAGACGATGGTTTTTCCTAGTTGAAACATTCTGCAAAGGTATTCAAAGAAATTCAAAAAAGCACCTCAGCAAATCATAAAATTCGAAAACAAAATAGAAGAAAATAAAAAATAATTTACATGAATTTATAGTCTGATTTTAGAAATTCACGAGAATTTTTCTCTAAAACAACACACTTCATCGTGGTTATTTTTCCTTTATTTTTCAAGTCTTTCATACTCATTGTCATCATCAAAGGTCGGTCTCCAGTTTTAAAATATCGCTTTAAAACATCCGGGGTTTTCTGTCTTTGCTGAGATCTAAACATATCCGAAAAACTCACCTTGGCCTCATTTGTATAATAAAATACCATCACAAAATCGGCACTTGTGGCTTCAATTCCCTTACAATTATAACCCATAATTATTTTATTGGGAAGTGACCTGTATGAAAACCCGTCACTTTCATTCTCTTTTGATGTCATTTCGGAGTAATCAGGCATTTTAGAAGCCATGGCAACCTTTTCTTTTTCTTGATTAAAAGCAGTAATCATCAACTTATTTCTGCTGTCAATTACCATAAACATTTCACCGGATTCACCCATTTTGAATCCAAAATATTCCGCATTAGGCTCTAAAAAATAATCCATAATCATCGCCTTTTCCTTTTCACTCTGAATTTCCAAAGAATATTTCCAGCTGAACGAATAGGAATCTGGAACCAAAGCAGGATCAACTTTGTTTTTTCCGTATGCCATTGCCATCACATTAGCATCCAAAACCTTATCTTTAGAATTCTTCGTTTCCTCTTCCTCTTTATCACTGGCTTTCTGTTCTATTTTATCTTGGACTTTTTTTTGCAATTTTTTTAAAATTTGCGCTTCCAAAACATTATTAAAAACCAACAACAACACCAAACTAAAAACCCAACACATCTTTTTCATGACAGTAAATTTTAGATTAAATACAAATTTACAATTTGATTATCAGATAGTTATGATTAATTAAATAAAATTAAGAAGGAGCAATATCTATTAAAATAAAAGAAAAAAATAGCCTGATAAATTAAAAATTAACGTAGCCCATAAACAAACAAAATTCAATACTTTTGTGATAAATAAGTACCCGAATTATGGAATTAGACATTAGAGAAATAATCACAGTTGGAATGGTGCTTTTCGCCGTAATTGATATTGTGGGATCCATCCCAATTATTGTTGATTTAAGAACAAAACATGGACACATTGAATCTGAAAAAGCATCCATTGTTGCCGGTGTCATTATGATTGTTTTTCTTTTTGCAGGTGAAGAGCTTTTAAAATTAATTGGCATCGACGTTAATTCTTTTGCCGTAGCTGGTTCATTCGTCTTATTCTTTCTGGCTTTGGAAATGATTTTAGGAATCAGGATTTATCGTGATGAGGAAGCCAGTTCCGCCTCGATTGTGCCATTAGCATTTCCTTTGATTGCCGGAGCCGGGACCATGACAACTTTACTGTCTTTGCGTTCTCAGTTTTACACAATTAATATTGTGATTGCCATAATTTTGAATATCATCTTGGTATACGTCGTTTTGAAATCCTCTTCTAAAATTGAAAAAATGTTAGGTGAGAATGGACTTGGAGTGATCAGAAAGACTTTTGGAGTAGTTCTTCTCGCTATTGCTGTTAAATTATTCGCTGCGAATGTTAAAGGTTTGTTTGTCTAAATTTAATTTTCATAAATTTACTCCCTAACATTTTATATAAATAATTAGATTTTTAGAAAAACTACTTTCTAAATAACATCCCTAAATATTTCTTTCTTTTATATTAAAAAACAAAAACATCTTATGAAAATTTTCACTAACATATTGGTATTTTTAGCATTAGCTCTAATCCTATTTAATGTTACTTTACTGGACTTTAAAAATCCATTTCAAGGAGATAGCGTAGTTGCTTTTATTGGAATCGCAGCTTCTTTTTGTGCCGTGTTGATCCTTCTCATTTTTAGAATGTCTAAAAAAATAGAGGAAAAATCGAATGACAATCTATAATTATGTTTGATGTTTTGATTATTGGCGGTGGGGTTTCAGGAATGTCATGTTCACTTGTACTAGGTTCAGCAAAAAACAAACCTTTTGTCGCTAATAAAAAAATCGGCATTTTTACCCATCAAAAAACATCTTCCCTTCAAGAAGCGTTATTCAAGAACGCTTACGGGATACCACCCGGGAAATTAGGCTCTGATTTACTGCACGAAAGCATCACGCATCTTTCCGAAACGTATCCGCACATTGTGCAAATTCCCAGTGAAAAAGTACTCAAAATCGAAGGCATCTGTCCTGAATTTACAGTCATTACAAATAAAACAAGCTACAAAACCCGCATAATTGTAGTAGGAATTGGTTCAGCAAATACTTTTGCCATCGAAGGCTTAATGGAATATGTAGAACCACATCAAAAATCGCTTCCTGAAAAACAAAGAATACAACTCAAGAACATCGACCATAAAGTTGCCGAAGGTATTCATGTGATAGGAACTTTAGCAGGCTGGAGAAGTCAACTGGCCATTGCTGCCGGAAGTGGCGCCGCAGTTGCAACAGACATTCTAACTTTATGGAATGACGGGATTCAAACGCATGCCCATGACAGTATTCGGTAGAAAAAGTTGAATTAAACTTTTAATTATCCTTAAAACTCTAAACTATTTATTATCTCAATAATAGATTGCCTTACTGATTTAAAATCTTTTTTACCATCGCATCTTCTTTCAACACAATCTCATAATAATAGCTTTCCCCATACAATTGTCGGGCAAATTCAGCGGAAAGATAGCGTTTTACCAAAGCCTTGCTTTTTCCAAAATTCAGATCCAATCCGTTTCCAAAAATAAATTTTTGGAATGCATTAAAATACACCTCTGTGGCATTCATTTTAGTTTGAAATTGATCGAAAGACAATCCTTTAAAAGCACTTCGGTTTTTATCCAATTGCTCAAAAACAAAATTACCTACAATTCCGGATTGCAATAAATAAGCGGTACTTTCATTTCCGTGCTCCACTTCAAGGGGAACAAAAACATCTGGGACAATTCCGCCGCCGCCATATACAATTTTACCTTTTTTAGTTTTGAATTTTATGGTGTCCAAAACTTTTATACTGTCTTTGTCATACAATTCACCATTCCCAAAACGAGCTTCTGATTCTTTGAAATAGGCTTCATTTCCTTTTGAATATGGCTTTTGAATCGAACGTCCTGTTGGAGTGTAATATCTGGCAATGGTCAATCGAACGGCTGAACCATCGGCAAAATCCATTTCTCGCTGTACCAATCCTTTTCCAAAAGAACGACGCCCCACAATGGTTCCTCTGTCATTATCCTGAACCGCACCGGCAAGAATTTCACTAGCTGAGGCACTGTTTTCATTGATTAAAATAAAAACATTGCCTTTTTCAAAATTACCTTTTGCAGTTGCAAATGTTTTATCAATATTTCCGTTTTTATTTTTAGTAAAAACAATCAGTTGTTTATCCGGCAACAATTCATCGGCAATGGCAATCGCTTCTTCCATATATCCGCCACCATTATCTCGAACGTCAATAACAAGTGATTTTGCTCCTTGCTGTTTGAGTTTAGACAAACCTGCCATAAACTCTTTATAAGTAGTTTCCGCAAATCGATTTATTTTTATATATCCTGTCGCATTACCTAAAAGCAGTACCGCATCGACACTTTTCAAAGGAATAACGTCTCTCTTTATTTTTAGTTTTAGTTTTTTATGTTCTGATTTTCTGTAAATCGTAAGTTCAATATCGGAGCCAATGGTTCCTTTTAATTTAGAAAACAAACTGTCAGTCGGTAATTTACGCCCATACAATTTTGTTTTACCAGCATATAAAATACGGTCGCCTGCCTTTATTCCAGCTTTTGCCGAAGGGCCGTTCTCCACTGGTTTTATTACAGCAACAGAATCTTTGTACATATAAAAATTTACCCCTATTCCTACGAAGTTTCCCTTCATGCTTTCCATCACTTCTTGCTGATCACTTGGCGGAATATATACTGAATGTGGATCGAGCTGCGCCAAAATATTATCAACCGTAAGATTTACAATAGAGTCCGTATTAACATCATCCACGTATTCATTATCGATAAAATCAATGAGTTTATTTAGCTTGCTTTTCGAATTGTTTTTAACAAGATAATCTGCTGTGTTAGGAAAATTTAACATTCCACCCAAGACAACACCTAAAGCAAGTGTTGAAAAAATAAGAATGGGCAAATATTTAGTATTAAAGTTCATTTATTCTTCTAAAATTGAAATATGCTCCACCTCTACTCCGGCTTTTATCAGAAACTGAATTCCTGAATCATCCCGATATCCATTGTGATACACCACTCTTTTTATTCCGGACTGATGAATCAATTTACTGCATTCCTTGCAAGGCGAAAGCGTAATATACAATGTGGCTCCTTCACAGGATTGCGTGGATCGGGCTACTTTCAGAATCGCATTTGCCTCAGCATGCAAAACATCCCAACGCGTTAATCCTTCCTCGTCTTCACAGCAATTTTCAAAACCAGAGGGCGTTCCGTTGTATCCGTCAGAGATTATCATTCGATCTCGTACAATAATCGCACCAACTTGTTTGCGTTTACAATACGACAGTAAACTCCATTCTTTGGCAATTCTAAGATACGCTTTATCGTATTTATTTAATTTTTTTTCGTTCATTTTATCTTATCCAGATTTCACTTTCCACAATCATTGGTATAACCACTCCTATTATAAATGCCGACATTACTAATGTCCAATCGCGTTTCGAAAATCTAAAAACGGTTTGAACTATATACGACAAAATCAAAACGACAAAAACTACAACAATCTGAGCCGCTTCTATTCCTAACGCGAATTCTGACAACGGCAATATTTTAGAAGTAGCATCGCCACCAAGAATCGATTTAAAATAATTTGAAAATCCCAATCCATGAATTATCCCAAAGAAAAGCGTAATAAAAAACACCAAATTGATACTTTCTTTCTTGCTTGATTTTCCAGCTGTAAAAAGGTTAAACAATGCTGTTATCACAATTGTTATTGGAATTAATAATTCGACTACATTCACTTTTATGGCAATTATACCAAAAACGGAAAGCATTAAAGCCATCGTGTGACCAAGGGTAAAAAGGGTGACCAAAAGTACAATTCGCTTCCAATCCTTGAAAGAGAAAGGAACTGCTAGAGCGATTAAAAATAAAACATGATCATAAGCATGAATATCCAAAACGTGTTTTAATCCTATTTGAAAGTAAATCCAAAATTCTGACATCAGTAATTTATTAAGTTGATAAAGGGGTTGTAAACTTACGATTAATTTTGAAAATGATTCATTTGAATATTTAAATAAATACATTTCAAAACAGAACTTACTAAAAGAAAAAATATAAAAAAATTAAAATCAATAATTTAAAAATAGATTTATCTTTGTAAGATATAAAACCAATAATTATGTCATTTTCAGATTTATTTGATAGCGAATTTAAGCAAAGAAATAAAGGTCATTTTGCATCAATTGTCCGTGTAGCGCTTACTGACGAGAAGTTTTCTCCAGAAGAAAAAGCATTTTTAGACAAACTGGCAGTTCGATTAGAAATTTCTACTGCAGAATATGAGGAAATTCTAGAGAATCCTTTAAAATATCCAATCAATCCGCCTTATTTGTACGAGCAAAGAATGGAGCGTTTGTACGATTTAGCCCGAATTGTTCATGTTGATCATCATTTAGGTGACAAACAAGAAGTAATGCTTAGAAAAATTGGTGTAGGTTTAGGCTTTAACGCTGAAAACGTAGATTACATTGTAGATAAAGCGCTTAAATTAGTAGATAAAGAGGTTGATTTAGATACTTTCATTTTTGAGATGCAAAATATGAACAAGTAATCATATAAGTATATATATAAAAAGCTTCCGCCATGGCGGAAGCTTTTTTATTTTTAGTATTTGCTTAATTTTGCTTTATGCATAAATTCTTCTGCTTTTTCAACCATATTGTAGCTTCCGCAGAAAAAAGGTACCCGCTCATGCAATTCAGTTGGTATAATTTCCATAATACTTCCAAAACCATCTGAGGCTTTACCACCAGCTTGTTCGACAATAAATGCCATGGGATTACATTCATATAACAAACGTAATTTCCCTTTTGGTGCTTTAGAACTTGTTGGATAAATATAAATTCCGCCTTTAATCATGTTTCTATGAATATCCGAAACCAAACTTCCTATATAACGTGACGTGTACGGTCTATCATCTTCTTCGGACTGGCAGTATTTAATATAATCTTTAACCCCTTGTGGAAAATGAACATAGTTCCCTTCATTGATCGAATAAATATGTCCGTCTTTTGAAAACTGCATGTTTGGATGTGACAAATAAAACGTTCCAATAGCCGGATTTAATGTAAATCCATTTACGCCGTGTCCTGTAGTATAAACTAGCATAGTTGACGTACCGTAAATCACATAACCTGCAGCAACCTGATTGATTCCCGGCTGCAAAAAATCTTCTATTGTAACTGGAGTTCCTATTGGCGTAATTCTTCTATAAACAGAGAATATAGTTCCTACTGAAACGTTTACATCAATATTAGAAGAACCGTCAAGAGGATCCATTAAAACTACATATTTATTGTTGTGGCTTTTATCGCTTCCTTCCACTGTAATAAACTCATCGTTTTCCTCAGAAGCGATTCCACATACAATTTCCCGATTAATTAGCGTTTGAATAAAAACTTCATTTGCATACACGTCGAGTTTTTGCTGATCTTCTCCCTGAATGTTTTGTTCCCCCGCAGCACCTACAATATCTACAAGCCCCGCTTTGTTTACTTTATAATTGACCACCTTGGCTGCCAATCGGATGGAGTTAATGATTCGGGATAATTCGCCTGATGAATATTGAAAAGCATTTTGGTTTTCAATGATAAATTCTCCTAGTGTTTTGTTGCGTTGTTCCATTAAGAAATCGTTGTAGTTATTTTGAAGTCACAAATATCGTTTTTTTTGTGAAAATGATTTCAATAATATTTAGTTAGTTTATCAGTATTGTATATTTGCTTATTAAAGCTCCGATTTTATACGTATAAATACTGTTTTATCGTGTTTTTAGAACATTAAAATAAAAGATCATGAATATTAGAAGAGGAAATCCAGAAGACATGAAAGCTGTATTAGGGCTTATCAAAGAATTAGCTGAGTTTGAAAAAGAGCCAAATGCAGTTCTTGTAACTGTTGACGATTTAATTCGGGATGGTTTTGGCCCTGTTCCTCTCTTTCATGTTTTTGTTGCCGAAGTGGAGTCAGAAATTGTGGGTATCGCGTTATATTATTACCGTTATTCGACTTGGAAAGGAAAAACAATTCATCTGGAAGATTTAGTGGTAAAAGATAAAATGCGTGGAACCGGACTTGGATATGCTTTATATTCTGAAATTATAAAACAGGGTAAAAAAGATCAGGTTCGAAGAGTGGAATGGAATGTATTGGACTGGAATACTCCGGCAATAGAATTTTATGAAAAATCAGGCGCAAAAGTCCTTCGTGACTGGTATGTAGTACAAATGGACGAACTGGGAATCACGAATTTTGTGGAGAATAAATTGAAATAAAATAAAGAACAATTTTTGTTTAAAATATGAGAGTATTCAAATTTGGAGGAGCTTCTGTAAAAGATGCCGCAGGAATTAAAAACGTGTACGACGTTTTACAAAAAGTGGGTTACGAAGATGTATTGCTGGTCGTTTCTGCAATGGGAAAAACGACGAATGCATTGGAACTCGTCATAAAAAACTATTTCGACAAATCGGCTGAGTTAAATTCATCTGTCCAAGAAGTAAAAAAATACCACAATCAAATTTTGATGGATTTATTTGAGGATGAAAAAAATGAAGTTTTTTCAGCTGTAAATACACAATTTACTGATTTAGAATATTTTTTGGCGCACAATAAATCTCCAAATTATAATTTTGTATACGACCAGATTGTAAGTTATGGTGAATTAATTTCGACAACAATTCTGAGCCATTTCATGAATTTCATGAGAATAAAAACACAATGGCTGGATGTGCGTAATTTCATAAAAACAGATGCAAATTATAGAGATGCAGAAGTAGATTGGGAATTGACACAGAAAAACATTGCCAAAAACGTAAAACGAAAAATCCTAAACATCACACAAGGTTTCTTGGGTTCAGATGAGAATAATTTCACTACCACTTTAGGCCGTGAAGGTTCAGATTATACCGCTGCAATTTTTGCATATTGTTTAAATGCCGAAAGCGTAACCATCTGGAAAGATGTTCCAGGAGTGATGAATGCCGACCCAAGATATTTTGAAAACGCCAGTTTATTAAACCAAATTTCGTATCGCGAAGCGATTGAATTAGCATTTTACGGTGCAACGGTTATTCACCCAAAAACGCTGCAACCTTTACAGAAAAAGGAAATTCCCTTATATGTAAAATCATTCATAAATCCATTATTAAAAGGGACAAGCGTTTCTAAAGGAGTCGATTTAGAACCCTATTTACCTTGTTTTATTGTCAAAAGAAACCAACTTTTGATTTCGCTTTCCTCTATAGATTTCTCTTTCATCATGGAAGAAAACATCAGCGAGATTTTTGCTTTGTTTCACCAATTTAAAATAAAAGTAAATTTAATCCAGAATTCAGCGATTAGTTTCTCCGTATGCGTAGAAGATAAGTTTGATAATTTTAAAGCCTTAAATGCCATTTTGTCGAAAAAATTTAAAGTTGAATTTAACGAAAATGTCACTTTATATACCATTAGACATTTCGATGACAAAGCAGCACAAACTGTCGAAGAAAACAAAATTGTCTTATTGAAACAAGTCAGTCGTGAAACGATGCAAGTTGTGACAAAAGAAGTTTAGAAACTGTTTAACAGTATTGAAAAATGGGAATCGAAATTAAATTTGATTCCCATTTTTTGTTTTTAAAAATATAAAAAAAGCTATAATGGAGAAAATATTTATTTATGTATCCGCTAATTTTCTGATTGAGGCATCTTCTAATTATCGAATTATAAATACTACTTTTGGTACTTTCGAGTTATAGTATTTATGTTGAAAAAATTACTTTTTTGGATTGTAATAAGCTGTTTTTCTGGGCTCCATGCTCAGGAAATGAATTTGCTGTACAAAACCAAAAAAATCACTCCTACCCGCGACACGATTTACATTGAAAAAGAAAGCCTTAATTCTAGTTTTTTCAAATTGCTTGACGCAAATGGCAAACGGATTGACAGCACTTTATTTGCAATAAATTTTGAAAAAGGAACGCTACTTTTAAAGGGAAACAGTGATTTTGGCTCCGACTCACTTACTATACAATACTTGAAATTCCCTGAAATACTTACCCAAGAATACCGCATTTATGATTCCAGCCGAGTCGTCAGTAATGAAGCCGGAACTGGAAATTTATATAAAATTGAGGAAAAAAAAATAAACAAAAATGTGCCTTTTGATGGTTTGAATACTTCCGGAAGCATTACGCGTGGCTTGACGATAGGAAACAATCAAAATGCGGTTTTGAACTCCAATTTAGATTTACAAATCACAGGAAAAATATCCGAAAAAGTAAGTTTGAGAGCCTCCATTCAGGACAGTAATATTCCGTTGCAGGATGGCGGTTATTCTCAAAAACTAGATCAGTTTGACAATGTTTTCATGGAATTATTCAGCGACGAATGGAATATCCGTGCGGGTGATATTTTTCTGGAAAACAAGAACACCCAATTCCTGAATTTCAATAAAAAAGTACAGGGACTGGCGACAAATTTCAACTTTGGAACCGAAGAAAACAAAACGAATGTATTTGCATCTGCGGCATTAGTCCGGGGACAATATGCCAAAAGTGATATTGTGGGACAAGAGGGCAATCAGGGTCCGTACAAATTAAAAGGGCAAAATGGTGAATTATATGTTCTGGTGGTTTCAGGTTCAGAGCGGGTTTATGTCAATGGGATTTTACTGAAACGAGGCGAAAACAACGATTATACGATAGATTACAATGCGGGTGAAATTGTATTTACGCCACTTTTTACCATCACTTCCGAAATGCGAATTGCTATAGAATACCAATATTCTGACAGGAATTACACGCGTTTTGTAACCTACGCCAGAGCCACGCATGACAACAAGAAATGGAGTTTTGGAGGCTATTTATATTCGGAAAACGACTTGAAAAACCAACCGTTACAACAAAACCTCTCGCAGGAACAAGCCCAAATATTAGTCAATGCCGGAGACAATCCAAGTTTGATGACTGCGCCTTCCGCCTATTCCGACACGTACTCCGAAAATAAAGTGCTGTATCGAAAAACGCTCGTTAATGCCGTAGAAATTTTCGAATATTCGAATGACGCACAACAGGAATTATTCAATGTCCGATTCACTTTGGTAGGAACCAATAATGGGAATTATATATTAACCAATGCTGCAACAATCACCCGAGTTTATGAATACACAGCTCCTATAAATGGTCTTCCTCAAGGAAATTATGAACCCATAATTCAACTTATTGCACCAACGAAAGTACAAGTTGCCACCTTTTTAGGAAAATATAAACCCACTGAAAAAACAGCAGTTGATTTTGAAATTGGCATTAGCAACAATGATAAAAATTTATTTTCGACAATTGATGACGCGAATAATAAAGGTTTGGCTGGAAAAATAAATACCAAACAGCGTATTTTTTCAAAAAGATGGCAAATGGATGCTTTCGCCAATTATCAATTTATTCAGAACAATTTCAGATCTGTGGAACGGCTTTACAACATAGAATTTAATAGAGATTGGAATTTAGGAACAGCAGGCATTGGAAATCAAAGTTTATTAGTTTCCGGATTGCAATTGGATTTAAATCCAAAACCAAAATCCACCAATAAAGGATTAGTATTGTATCAATTTGAAAAACTAGATTTCTCCGAAAATTTTTCGGGTAGCAGGCATGTTTTAAATGGTTTGTTTCGAATAAAAAATTGGACTTTTCAAAACCAAGGCAGTTTTTTAAACAGTGATGGTACTATTTTATCCTCCAAATTTTTAAGAAACCAATCTCAAATGCGATTTCATTTCGACAAAAATTGGGTTGGTTCCAGCCTGCGTTTAGAAGACAATCAGGAAAAAGACAAAACAACCAATCAGTTTTCGGCTTTAAGCCAAAAGTTTACAGAGTATGGTTTTTTCACCGGAAGAGGCGACAGCACTAAGGTTTTTGTAGAATTGGGTTATCTTAGAAGAACCAATGACAGCTTACAGAATGGCTTGATTGAGCGCGTAAATTCCTCCCAGACTTTTATGCTGAAATCGAAATTGATTCAAACCAATAAAAGTGATTTGTCCCTTTTTGCCAATTACAGAGTCTTGGAATTTGTGGACGCTACACGAAAAAAAGAACCCTCATTGAATTCCAGAATTGTGTACACGGATCGTTTTTTCAATCAATTAATACAAAGCACAACGGTTTACGAAACGAATTCCGGAACCATTCCGCAACAGGAATTTACCTATCTGGAAGTACCGGCCGGACAAGGGGTTTATACTTGGAACGATTACAACAGCAATGGAATTCAAGAATTACAGGAATTTGAAGTCGCTCCGTTTATCGATCAGGCGAAATTTATCAGGGTGTTTTTACCCAATCGGATTTACATCAAAACACATCAAAATAAGTTCTCCCAATCCGTGACCTTAAACCCAAATCAATGGCAAAATGAAACCGGAATCAAGAAATTACTTTCCTATTTCTACAATCAAACCGCCTTTATAATCGACCGAAAAACGAGAAGTGACGGCGCTAATTTTGAATTAAATCCATTTAGCGGTTCCAATGAAAATGTGCTGGGGCTGAATTCCAGTTTAAGAAACAGTTTGTTTTACAATCGAGGAAAACAAAACCATTCTACAACGTATTCTTATTTAGAAAATAAAACCAAAAATTTATTATCCATCGGCTCGCAGGAAGCTACCAACAGTTCCCATCAATTGCAGTACAACCATTTGTACCAGAAAAGCTGGCTTTTTGGTTTTTTTGCCAAAACGATCCAAACCGCCATTCAATCGGAGAATTTCCCGGAGAAAAACTACGACATCAGCGGTTATCAATTGGCTCCAAAAATCAGTTATTTATTTTCCAAGAATACCAGTTGGGATCTCTTTTATGAGTTACAAAAGAAAGAAAACCAGATTGGAGTTTCGGAAATGCTGCTACAAAACCGTTTTGGAACTGCCTTCTCCTATTCGGGCACAAAAAAATTCACGATGAACGGAGAGGTTTCTTTTTACCAAAATAAATTTGATGGAAATGAATTCTCTTCTGTAGGATTTCAAATGCTGGAAGGCTTGCAAACGGGACAAAATTTGACTTGGAGATTGCTTTTGCAAAAAAATATCACACAATTTTTAGATATAAATTTTAATTACCAAGGTCGAAAAAGCGAAACAAGCCAAGCCATTCATACCGGAAACGTGCAATTGAGAGCTTATTTTTAATGAAATAATTTAATGGTTTGGTAATGCCTTAGAAATATGCGAAACGGGTTCATTTCCTAACTTTCAAATTAAAAATAACAAACCTATTTATCGCACATGGATTTGAAATCGAAACAAAAGACTATATTAATTGCACCATTAAATTGGGGCTTAGGTCACGCTACCCGATGCATTCCAATCGTTAAAGCGTTATTAGAAAATAATTATACTCCTATAATTGCATCCGATGGGATTGCATTGGCATTACTAAAAAAAGAATTCCCTAATATACAAACACTCGAACTTCCCTCTTACCAAATAGAATATGCTAAAAATGGCGCCAATTTTAAATGGAAATTGATACAAAATGGTCCCAAAATGGTTCGAGCTATTTTGGAAGAAAAAAAAACAATCAAAAATTGGATTGAAAAATATGCAATAGACGGCATTATTTCAGACAATAGATTAGGCGTTATTAGCAAGAAAGTGCCGTCTGTCTTTATCACCCATCAACTTAATGTAATGACTGGAAATACCACTTGGATAACTACTAAAGCGCATCAATATATCATAAAGAAATATACGGAATGTTGGGTTCCAGATCTCGCCGGAACTCTAAATCTAACTGGGAAACTAGGGCATATAAATGATCCAAATATCAAAATCAAATACATTGGTCCTATAAGCCGATTAGAGAAAAAATTAGTCCCAAAAAAATATGACTTATTGGTCATTCTCTCCGGTCCTGAACCTCAACGGGGAATATTGGAACATCATTTGAAGAAAGAAATAGTTCAATTCAAAGGAAATGTGATTTTTATTGAAGGAAATATAGAATCTGAACAGAAAACTGTTGTAAAAGAACATGTGACCTATTACAACTTCATGAATTCAACAGAACTAGAACTGGCTTTTAACGAAAGTGAAATGGTCCTTTGTCGTTCCGGTTACACTACAATAATGGATCTTGCACAATTAAGAAAAAAAGCATTTTTTATTCCGACTCCAGGCCAGTACGAACAGGAATATTTGGCTAAAAAACTAGAAAAAGAAGGTCTTGCACCTTACGCATCACAAGATGATTTCAGGATTAAAGACATTGAAAAAATAAAAAACTATAAAGGATTACCCAGATTAGACACCTCGGTAGACTGGAAAGCATTATTTCAAGTTTTTGAGAAGCAGTAACGATTACTCTGGTATCATACTAAAAATAAACAAGCGCTGTGATTAAGATTTATTTTCCAATAAAAAACACTAATTACTATACTCTTTAAAGTATCTAATTAGTGTTTTTTATAAAAATATACAGGGCAATTATAGCTTATCTGTATTGAATTAATCTTCAAATTTTGTACTGCCAAATTTTTCGTGTTTGATAATTTTGGCGTTAATCATAAAATAAACATATTCTGCAATATTTGTACAATGTTCAGAAATACGTTCTAAATGTTTTAAAACAATTACAAGATTTGTTCCAGAAACAACCGTCTTAGAATTAGACTTCATTTCATTTATAATGTTATGAATGGCTTCATCACATTCATTTTTTATTCTATTATTCAAAATAAAAATTTCGCCAATCGTACTTTCATTACGAGTTAAAAAACATTCGTTTGTTTTTATTGTAATTGACTCCACTTGTTTGGCGATATCAGCAATAGAAAACTTAACAATTAAATCATGTTTATCTTTAATGTTTTTAGACTTTTTTATGATACTTATCGCCAGATCACCTATCCTTTCTATCTCGTTGCTGATTTGCATTGCCGACATAATGAATCGTAGATCAGAAGCTACAGGTTGATGTAATGCAAAAATGCTTTGACAAATTTCATCAATTTTTACATCCAATTTATCAATCTTATTTTCTGTTTTTTTAACTTCTTTACCTTCTGTAACAGGCTCCGAAAGTAATACTTTGACAGCCTCAGCCACCTGATTTTCGGCTAAATCACCTATTTTTATTATGATATTCTTAAGCTTCCCTAATTCTGTTTCTATGTGTAACGCCATTTTTTTCAAGATTTCAAGATTTAAAATTAAACCATTCTGAATACAAATCAAAATCAATATTATCCAAATCTACCTGTTATGTAATCTTCCGTTTGTTTTTGTGACGGTTTTGTAAATATAGTTTTTGTTTTGTCATATTCAATCAATTCTCCCATATAGAAAAAAGCAGTTGTATCACTCACACGACCAGCTTGTTGCATATTATGTGTTACTATAACGATTGTATATTGTTTTTTCAATTCATAAATAAGTTCTTCAATTTTGGAAGTAGAAATGGGGTCCAAAGCTGAAGTCGGTTCATCCATTAACAATATAGAAGGTTGGATTGCCAAGGCTCGCGCAATACACAAACGTTGTTGTTGTCCTCCCGAAAGTTCAAAAGCCGATTTCTTTAATTTGTCTTTCACTTCTCCCCAAAGCGCAACTTGCTCGATAGAAGTAATCACGCGTTCTTCGATTGTCTTTTTATCGGTAATTCCGTTTACTTTTAAGCCATAAGCAACATTCTCAAAAATAGATTTCGGAAATGGATTTGGTTTTTGAAATACCATCCCAACATTTTTTCGTAAATCATCTACATTGGTGTTTTTTTCATAAATATCCTGACCGTCAATCAAAATTGAACCTGTCATTTTTGTGTTATCAATCAAATCATTCATCCGATTCAGTAAACGCAAATAGGTAGATTTCCCACAACCGGACGGTCCTATTAAAGCCGTTACTGAGTTTTCTTTCATTGATAGCGAAACATTATGCAATGCCTGAGTTTCTCCGTAATAAAAATTTATATCTTTTGATTCTATCTTTTGCATACTAATTCATTTTTACTTTTTTTCCAAAATATTTGCGAAGCGCATTCGCCAATAAATTAGAAATTAATACGATTATAATTAAAATAAGTGCCGTTCCGTAAGCCATTGCCCGCGATGCCTCTATATTGGTTCCACTGGTTGAAATTACGTATAAATGATACGGCAACGCCATGGCTTGATCAAAAATTGAGGTAGGTAATTTGGGCAAGAAATAAGCCGCAACGGTAAATAAAATGGGTGCTGTTTCTCCTGAAACCCTTCCTATGGAAAGAATTAATCCCGTAATAATATTTGGAAACGCAATAGGAAAAACCACTTTACTGGTAGTTTGCCATTTACTGGCTCCCAGACCTAAACTGGCTTGTCTAAAAGTATCATCAACTGATTTTAATGATTCTTCGGTAGTTCTTATTACCACAGGCAAAACTAATAATCCCAAGGTTAAGGATCCTGCTAAAAGAGAATCTCCAAATTCCAGTTTATTAACAAACAATGCCATCCCGAAAAGACCAAAAACGATTGAGGGAACTCCGGCCAGGTTATTTGTCATTTGTTTAATAATCTTCTTCATCCAACCATCTTTTACATATTCATTCATGTAAATAGCTGCCAAAACTCCTACCGGAAAGGCAAAAATCATACTTCCAAAAACCAAACAAAGGGTTCCCACTATTGCAGGGAAAATTCCTCCTTTTGTCATCCCCTCTTTGGGCATTTCTGAAATAAACTCCCAACTGATAACGCCAATTCCTTTTATTACTATGAAAGCTAAAATTACAAATAAAAGACCCACAACGGCATAGCTGGTGAGTTGAAACAGTCCAAAAGCAATTTTTTGGTTTCTTCTTTTTTGTTTTGCTAAATGAATTTCTTTAGTCATCTTTTAATGTTTTTTATGAGATCCTCTGTTGGTAACTAATTCAACCAACATATTGATGCAGAACGTAATCAGGAATAAAATACATCCAAGAGCAAACAACGATTGATAATGCAATCCTCCATTTGCAGCTTCGCCTAATTCAGCAGCAATGGTGGCAGGAATAGTTCTTAGCGGCGCTAAAAGTGTATGTGGCATTATGGCAGCATTTCCCGTTACCATTAAAACAGCCATCGTTTCACCTATCGCACGACCAATTCCAAGTATGGCTCCAGCTGTTATACCGGATGCCGAATAAGGAATCACAACTTTATAAATCGTTTGCCAATGGCTCGCGCCCAAAGCTAAACTAGCTTCTTTCATAGCGCGTGGCGTGGTACGCATTGCATCTTCGGAAATGGTGATAATCGTTGGCAAGGCCATAATCGCCAAAACAATACTTCCCGCTAAACCTGTTTCTCCAACAGGTAAACCGAAAACGCTTTGGATTAAAGGTACAATGACAACTAATCCAAAAAAACCGTAAACAACAGATGGAATTCCTGCTAATAATTCGATTAGTGGTTTCAAAATATTACGCGTTCGCTTTTTGGCTATTTCACTCAAATAGATGGCTGCAGCCAAACCAATGGGTAATGCCAATAGTATTGCGCCAAAACTTACCCAAAGTGTACCGTAAATTAATGCCTTAACTCCCATTTGTGCGATGGGTTGAGCAGTTGGAAACCATTCTTCTCCGGAAAGAAATTCAAAGATTTTAATTTTATTAATTTCTAATTCTTTTCCATGAAAATCTTTTGCTTTGTATTTATCTGAAAAAAAGGCAATTACACCAGGAGTTTTAGAAACATACTCATCTATTTTCGCTGGGAAATATTCAAAATTTTCACCTAACTCCTCTTCCGTATAAAACTCGGTAATATCCTCGGTTCTAAATAAAACGATGGGTTCATTTTTTCCGCCCAACTGTTTCCAATTGGTGATTTTTTGATCAAAAATATCTTTTACTTGGGATGGTTCTAATTTATTTATTGGATTAGACGCGTGTACTGCCAACAAAAAACCTTCTTCAATAGGCTTTTTGGAAAAAACTCCGGCGCCTTCAATAAATAGAAAAAAAACAATCAAAACAACAGTAATACTAGTAGCAGCGCTGCTTAGCATTAATATAGTTTCGATTATTTTCTCTTTTATTTTTTTAAAATTTGTTCTCAAAGCTATAGTTTATTTTAACAACAAAAGTACATTAGGGTTACGCTTCCAATGTGTTGTATACATTAACCTTGCGTTAACTTAAAGTTAAGTATAAAAGTACGAAAATCATTTTTCATCATTCTTAAGTAAAGCTATATTATTCAAAATGAAGCAAATAAAAAGGCTGCCTAAACAGACAGCCTTTTTTAACTTAAGAATAAATATTATTATTTTAACGGTACATAACCTACTTCAGAAACATTCTTTTGACCTTCAGGAGACAAAGCATAATCAACAACTGTTTTTACTTTTGCAGCATTTGCTTTATCAAAAATATAGAACAATGGTCTGGAGATAGGATAGCTTTTATCTTTTGCAGAAGCTACACTTGGAGCAACAAAAGTCTTTCCTTGATCATAAGAAACAGAAAGTTGTTTCACTTCTTTAGTTTCATAAGCCAGTCCAACATATCCGATAGCTCCTTTTGTTTGACTTACCGCCTGAACAATAGCTCCAGTAGCTGGCATACTCAAGATATCAGATGCATAATTTTTCTTATCCATTACTTCTTCTTTAAAGAACTCATAGGTTCCTGAGGAAGATTCTCTGGAATAGGCGACAATTTTAGCATCTTCTCCACCTACTTCTTTCCAGTTTTTGATTTGTCCTGTATAAATTTTTTCTAATTGCTCACGTGTTAATTGTCCTACTTTATTAGCAGGATTAACAATAATCGCTAAAGCATCAAAAGCAATAGTTACTGTTTCAATTTCTTTTTTTGCTTCAGAAAATTTTAATTTTTCTTCTGTTTTCAACTCTCTTGAAGCCATTGCGATATCCGTAGTTCCGTCCAGAAGAGCAGTTACACCAACTCCTGTTCCTCCTCCTACGATAGTAACACTGACCTCTGGATTAGTTTTCATCATTTCCTCAGCCTCTTTCTGTGCTAGTGGCAAAACAGTATCACTTCCCTTTATTGTAACAGACACAGACGATGCTTTATCTTCTGATCCTTTTTCTTCATTTTTTGCTTTACCACAACTTAACATACCAATTAAAGGTAAGATTAAGAATAATTTAGTTTTTATAGTCATCTTTTGTTTATTTATAAATTTGTACAAAAGTATACACCTTATATTAACAGTATGTTAAGCCAGCATTATACTATCTTTATTATTATATTAATTTTAATAATTATTTAATCCGTCAAAAATGAATGATAACAATTTATTAAAAGTTGAATTGTGCTTGTAAGCGCAATAAATTTCCTCGTTGCCTGTTATTTGGAAGGGCGCTATCTTCGAATGTTCTATCAGCAATAACCCATTCTGCCACTAACTCAAATGCCTTGATAGGCTGCCATTCTACTCCCAACTCATAATCTCTTACAACATAACTCCTGGCATCTTTCTCAAATTTCTTTCCACCATCATAATACTGGAATTTGGCAAAAGGATAAATGTATTGGTTTTTAGGCAAATCCCATTTGTAATTTAAAGTGATATAACCACCCTCCAGATTAGAAACCTCAACTGTATTGGTAGTTTTATTATAGCGGGGCCCCTTACCGATATTGTATTCTGTTTGAACTCCAAATGGTTTAGGATAAAGCACGAAAGAAGCCGCAATCCTTTGATCTGTTGTATATTGCTTATTTGGAGTAGTTACTCCTGTAGAAAGCTCATTGGTAAAAGCCCATTTTCCGGTATATGCTTGTATGCCGGGCTCTATAATTTGACTACCAATTTCAAAAGGATAACTTATTCTTGTCACAACATGCAAGTCCCTGTTTGCTTCTGACTTATTTGCTGTTTGTCCATTATATACTCCAAACCCAAATACTCCATAATCTCCAGACCCTTTATACCCATCTTTGATCAGCATAGCAAAACGCTCTCTAATTTTACTTGGAGCCCAATAAAAAAATGCTCCTAAATCTCTTTCGTTTACCACCGCACTATTCAAAGCATCGTTACGATCCAAAACCAATCGATTTTGACTAGATTGCAAGTTTTCGAATCCAAAGGGGATTTTACTTTGTCCAATTCTAATTCGATACTCTTTCTTTACATCAAATGACAAATCAAAATAAGCATCTCTGATTTGAGCAAAATTATTAACCCCAGATGACGGAGAACTTGCAAAATCTGGCTGAATATAAAAATAGACATTAGGATGAATTTGTCCTGAAAATACAATGCGAGCCCGTCTTAAAAAAAGGCCATTATTCGATTTTGCATCTTCTGCTGTTGATGTTGTCCCCCAAGACTTATCACATTGATCACAGGACACTTTGTCGTTGGAAGAAAACAACCCATTGTATCGCACTTGAACATAACCTCTTATGCCAATTTTATCATACCATTGTTCTTTTTTTTCCTTAGTTTTTTCTTGGGCTTCATTAACTTTCTTGATAGAATCCAAAACATGGATTATGGATTTAGTCAGCTCCTGTTTATTCGTAGAAGTTTCTACAGCAGGTGTAATTTGTGCAGATACTTGATTTACTACAAATATACTTGCAATAATTAATAATGCTTTTTTCACGATTAAATGTTGTTTGTTTAGTACACCAAAGATGATTGCGCAATGTTAACTAAACATTACGCAAGTGTTAAATAAAAAACTAATGTTAACAAATTGTTATAAATTTTATATAACTATTTGTTTTTTAGATCATTACAAATGTACTTTTTTTATTCCAAACTTTAACATTTATAACATTTTTAAAATATATAACTTTAAAATTACATTTTGAATCTATATATTATTTACTGGTTCTATTTGCCTTTTCAAGTGTAAAAGAAAATTCAGACCCAATTCCGAATTTACTATTTACATAAATTTTCTCATCATGAGCTTCAATAATATGTTTCACAATGGACAATCCCAAACCTGAACCACCTTCAGTTCTTGCTCCACTTTTGTCCACTCTGTAAAAACGTTCAAAAAGTCTCGAAATATTTTTTTTCTCAATTCCTTCGCCATTATCCGTAATTCGGACGATGACTTTTTCGTCCGTTAAATCTTCAATACTAACTTCTGTAGAACCTTTTAATTTTCCGTATTTAATAGAGTTGACAATCAAATTCATTACTACTTGTTGGATTTTTTCCTTATCCCCAACCACCATAACAGGCCTATTGTATTTCATATCAAACATCAATAAAATGTCTTTTTTAGAGGCTTTCATTTCTAGCAGATCAAAAACATTTTGTACCAGCTTAACGATGTCAAATTCAGCAATCTCTAAATTTAGATCTCCAATTTCGAGTTTGGAAATCATATCTAAATCCTGTACTATATAAATCAGTCTTTCCACACCTTTTTCAGCACGTTCTAAATATTTTTTTCGGATTGTTTTATCATTCATCGCTCCATCGAGTAAGGTAGACAGATAGCCTTGAACCGTAAAAAGAGGTGTTTTAAGTTCATGGGAGACATTTCCAAGAAACTCTCTCCGGTATTCTTCCCGGACTTTTAAGGTTTCAATTTCTAACTTTTTGTCGGTCGCAAACTTCTTCACTTCACGGGTAAGTGTTGCCATATCCGTTGTTATAGGCTGGTTTCTAAAAGTACTTGACTCTAATAAAGAAACATCATCGTATATTTTTTTTACTTTTTTATAAATGAAACGCTCTACCCGATACTGGATTACTATAAATGAAAAGGTAGCTATTGAAAAGGCAAAAATTAAGCAAAACTGATAGGAAAAAGAAAAAAATAAGCAGGTCAGATAACCAACTAGTCCGGTAGAAAAAAGGGTAATATAAAGCGCCGACTTTACGGCAAAGCGATATGTTTTTTTAAAATTTATTGTCATTTATACTTCAAACTTATACCCTACTCCTTTTATTGTTTTGAATAATTCTTCTCCAATTTTTTCTCGTAATTTTCTGATATGCACATCAATCGTTCTGCCTCCAACAACCACTTCATTACCCCAAACTTTATCCAGAATTTCATCGCGCTTGAATACTTTCCCTGGTTTTGAAGCCAAAAGATAAAACAATTCAAACTCTTTTCTGGGTAATGCAATTTCGATATTATCTTTAACAATTTTGTATTCTTCCCGATTGATTTCGATACCGCCTACATTAAGGGTTTCACTGTTTTGCTCTTTTTCATTTAATCTACGCAGCAAGGCTTTTACTTTGCTGACTAATAATTTAGGTTTGATGGGCTTTGTAATATAATCATCCGCACCTGCATCAAAACCGGCAACTTGAGAGTAATCCTCACTTCTGGCCGTCAGGAAAGTTATAATTACATTACTAAGTTCTGGAATTTTTCTAATATTCTCGCAAGCTTCCATTCCATCCATTTCCGGCATCATAACATCCATTATAATAAGGTCTGGGATTTCTTTTTTAGCTTTGGCTATAGCTTCTTTCCCATTTGCCGCTGTAAAGATTTGATACCCCTCTTGAGACAGGTTATACCCCACAATTTCTAGGATATCCGGTTCGTCGTCTACTAATAAAATCTTCGTGTGTTTTTTCTTCATAAAGCGCCAAAAATTGTTTTTGAATTGTAAATGTAATAATAAAAGGGGTATTGAAAAGCTGTTAACCGTAATTTAATATTAGGTTCGTTTTGAGTCCTAAAACAAAACATAACCATAACAAGTCAGTAACTTACATTTTACATTTCGGACGTTACTTTGCAAAAAAATTAAAACAAATGAAATTCAAGTTACTATTTTTCACGTTATTAATAACAGCCATTTCTTTTTCACAGAACAAAGGAACCGTTACTGGAATGTTAACAGACAAAGATGCTAATAATCAATCCTTACCATTTGCTAACGTTCTTATTAAAGGAACTAATATAGGAACCAATACTGATATTGATGGTAAATATGCGATAACGATACTTCCTGGAAATTATACTTTGCAGTTTAGTTTTGTAGGATATGAATCTATAGAAGTTCCTGTAACGGTAGTTGCAAATGAAACTATAACTATAAACAAAACGTTAGGTTCCGGAAGCTACAAACTAGAAGATGTGGTAATTAAAGCAACTGCCCCAAATCGAGAAAAGGAAACGGCCCTTTTATTAGACCAAAAAAATGCAGTTGTCTTCAAACAAAGTATTGGAGCACAGGAAATGGCTCGTAAAGGAGTTAGCGATGTTGAAGAAGGTTTAACAAAAATTACCGGAATCTCTAAAGTAGAATCTAGGGGTTTATTTGTAAGGGGACTTGAGGACAGATATAATAATCTTTTAATAAATGATCTGCAAGCACCTTCAAATAGTCCGTTCACCAAAATAATTCCACTAGATCTTTTCCCAACGGATATAGTAGGAGTTTTAAATGTTTACAAAACTTTTAATCCTAATATTTCTGGAGATTTTGCCGGAGCTACTGTAAATATTGAAACTGTACAATCAAAAAGCATTACTAAAATTAACATTGGCACTAGTTTTACTACTGCAAATAATGGTTCTGACTTTTTAATTCATAGTGATGCAAACAACAGCAAAGGCTTTTTGGGACTGAATGGTCAAGACCGTCAGTTAAGTAATGAATTTGGAAATGTTCCAACGGGTAAAAAATTAACTCCTACTGGATATAATGATGCTTACAAAAACAATACTTGGAATGTAGATAAAACTTCAAGCCCATTAAATACCAGTATTGGTTTTATACATGCCGAAAAATTTACTTTAAACAATGATGCAAAGTTAAATTATACACTTTCGTTGAATGCAGATAATAAATATGTAATCCGTAAGGGTGTAGACCGTACTTTTATTTTAGGAGCTGGAGATTACGATAACAACTTGAACAAAGAAAGCTATAGCTACCAAACGACAGCTTCCGCTTTAATTGGAATAAATTATAAAGCTAAACGTTTTGACATCGGATTAAACTCGTTTTACCTACGTTCCACTGATAGCAAGATTCAGGATCAATTAGGGTATACGAACAATCAATCTACTAATCCTAACATTTTAATTAGAACAAATCAATTCGATCAATCTGATTATTTGAATACACAACTTTTAGGAAATGTAAAACTAACTTCGGATGAAAAACATTCGCTTAAAGTAGGTGGCTCTTTTGTAAAAACTGCTTATGAGCAACCGGATCGTAAATTTATTATTGGCGAAAAAATTTCTGAAACTGAAATCAATACTTCTTATGGTGGAAATCATCTGAACAGACAGTATTTAGACATCAAAGGAAATTACTATTTCTCAGGCTTATTAGAGTATAATTTTAAGTTTAATGAGAAAGAAAACGGAAAATCCAATCGCATAACTGTAGGATATAATGTTTTCGAAAATGACTTAAGATCTACTTACCGTATTTTCTCAGGATTACGTTCTGTCAACAAAAACTACACAGCACCTTTGAATACTATTGATCAATTTATTGTTGATGACATCAATAATGGAATCATAGCTGTTCGTGAAGAATCAAATGCTGATTATAAAGTAAAATTGAATCAATTAGTTAACGCAGGCTATGTTAGCTTACTTTATAACATTGGTGACAAATTTGAAATCAATGGAGGAATTAGAGTCGAAAATTCAGACCGATTAATTCATTACAGAAGTATTGGTCAAATTATCAATGGACCATACCAAAAGATTAAAGACCAAAAATTAGATGTATTACCCTCGATTAATGCAAAATATGCGTTAACAGAAAGCAGTAATTTGCGTTTTAATGGTTCTAAAACAATTACCAGACCTGTTACAATGGAATTATTACCTATTCAATATGTAAGTCCAGATGGAAAATCGATATTGGGTAATCCAAACTTAAAAAATAGTGATAATTTCAACTTCGACATGAAGTATGAATTGTTTCCAAAAAACAACGAAATCATTGCGGCAGGGTTATTTGCAAAACAAATCCAAAATCCTATTGAAAGAGTTTTTATTGCTGGAGCAGGCGGTAGTGGACAATTGATGACGTATCAAAATTCTAAAGAAGCTTTTTTATATGGCGCAGAAATTGAATTGCTATTGCAATTAGAACGTTTATCTCCAGTATTATCAGATTTCTCTTTTGGAATGAACACTTCATTAATGAAAACCGATGTAAAAGTAAATTTTGGAGGTAGTTCATTAGAGAACAACTCCAGTAGAAAATTACAAGGAGCTTCAGAATGGATCATCAATTCAGATTTGAAATATGATTTTGAATTTAATGAAATTATGAAAAACTCCATTTCATTAGTATATGGCGTATATGGTCCAAGAATTTTTGCTGTAGGATCAGCGGGTATGGATAATATCTATGAAAAACCGTTTCACAAATTAGACTTTGTATGGTCTAGTAAAATCAGCAAAAATATTGATCTTAAATTTGCCGTTGATAATCTTTTAAATCCATTATATAAAATGGAATTGGGCAAGGACAATAAATTTATCATAAATGAAAATTCCCTATTATTGGAGAGTTTCAAAAGAGGACGAGGATTCTCACTTAATTTATCATATACTTTTTAAAAAACGAGGCTGTCAAAAAATGACAGCCTTTTTTTATTAATCACAATAACCTAACAGTCTTTACATAAAATTTACTTTAAGTTCAAATTTTAGCAATGGTATTATAATATTGACTTAACCTCCATTAAAAGCTATGAAAGTAAATTTGTTAAAAATAATCACAACAAACAAACAGTAACAAAATGAAAAAATTAGTCTTAAGCTTATCAATGGTAGCTTTATTTTTAGGAAGTTGTTCTTCTGATAACGAGGAAATCACAACGCAACCAATACCTACAGGAACTATTTCAGGTGATATAACAACAGCAAAAACGTATCCATTAGGGAATTACACAATACAAGGAACAGTGAAAATTAAAAACGGAGGGTCTTTAACCATCGATGCAGGTTCGACTATTACAGCAACACTTGCTGATGGAACAGCTGATGCTTTATTAGTGGAAAACGGAGGAAAACTTTTCTTAAATGGTACTGCTGCATTACCAATTGTATTTACAGAAGCTTCTAAAACTGCAGGTTCATGGGGTGGAATTATTATGTTTGGAGATGCTCCTATAGTAGGTGCTAATGGTGTTACTACTGCTACATCTGAAGACGGAAACAACTTGCCATACGGTGGCGCAAACACTACACACAATGGCGGTTCATTAAAATACGTACGTGTAGAATATGCTGGAAAAAAGCTTACTGATAACACTAGTGAATTAAATGGATTTTCATTTTACTCAGTAGGATCTGGAACTGTTTTAGAAAACTTAGTTGCTTACAAAGGTGCTGACGATGGATTTGAATTTTACGGAGGTACAGTAAGTGCTAAAAATCTTGTCTCTTATGGTAATTTTGATGACTCTTTTGACTGGCAAGATGGTTGGAGAGGTCAAGAAAACACAAATTGGTATGCTTACCAAGTTGGTACAGGAAACTATGGGATGGAGATTGAAGCAAAATCAGTAAATAATGCATTTGGACCAAAAGTTACTAATATTACTTTAACAAGAGGTACTGGAACTGTTACTGAAGGAGGATCTTCAGCTGCTGAATATGATGCTATTCAATTCAAAAAAGAAGGAAATGGAGAATTCTCGAATGTTCTAATTTCTGGATACACAACTGCAGGTTCAACTGCTGTTAGAATTCAAGATGCAGCTACAAATACCAATCAGGTTTCAGGTGGGAAGATAAAATTATCAAATGTAAAAATTAATGATGGTACTTCTCAGTTTGCTGGAGTAGGAACGGCTTTCACCGTTACATTTCCAGTTGGAAATTACTCTTTAAGTACAACGACAACTGGTGCTGCACTTACTTCTGGATCATGGTCAATTATTGACGGATTGGATTTATTAAAAAAATAGAATTCCATTACCCAGTATAGGTCCGATTATGGACTTTTATTTAAAAAACCTATTCAATCATTTGGATAGGTTTTTTTGGTATGCTTTTTGAAATATATTTTGTATATTTACTATTCAAAATAATCTGATGGCAAAAAACTACTTTTATATTATTACTTTATTGGTTCTTTTATTTTCTCTAAGCGTTACTGCTCAGGAAACTAAGCAACAACCAAGAACACAAGAAACCGCCACTATAGAAGGTTTAAGCTTGTACCCGAACCCTGTGAGTAATGGCAAAGTCTACATTTCTACAAAAAACGACTTGGATAAAGAAATAATTATCTTTGATGTTTTAGGAAAAAAAGTACTTCAAACTGTTATGAGTTCAAAAGAACTAAATGTTTCTAATCTCTCTTCTGGTGTTTATATCATAAAAATTAATGAAAAAGAAGCATCAGCGACCAGAAAATTAATCATCCGATAATTTCAAAAATACATCATAAAAGCTCCAATTGCAATTGGGGCTTTTTTTGTGACTTCTTGCAATTGAACCACTAGCGGGCTTCCTATTAATCCAATTCGGTTATTGGTTTGCCTTTAAATTTTTGATTACTTTTGCAAAAAAAATTCTTGATCACAGCTTCCGATATATTTGCCATTTCCAGTCAAAAACAGTTTGAAAAAATTGCCTTGAAAGTGTTTCGTTTCCAATACGAAAACAACTTGGTCTATCAGGAATTTTGCAATTTTTTAAAAACAGATCCTCACAAAGTAAAATCGCTACAACAGATTCCATTTTTACCTATTCAGTTTTTTAAGAGTCATCAGGTGGTTTCGAATACCAATCCCATTCAGGAAACCTTCACCAGTAGCGGTACAACCGGAATGATAACCAGCAAACATCTGGTTACGGATGTTACTTTATATGAAGAAAGCTACCACAAAGGATTTTCTGAATTTTATGGCAATATCGAAGATTATGTTGTTTTAGCTTTACTTCCCTCCTATCTGGAAAGAGAAGGCTCTTCCTTAATTTACATGGTTAAGGATTTAATTGAACTTTCCAATCATCCTGAAAGTGGTTTTTATCTACACAATCACGACGAACTGATTACTAAGCTTATCGCTTTAGATGAAGCAGGTCAGAATGTAATCCTGATTGGAGTGACATTTGCATTACTGGACTTGATTGAGCAGCATCAATTTCAATTGCAACATACCATTATCATGGAAACCGGAGGTATGAAAGGCAAGCGCAAAGAAATGATTCGGGAAGAATTACACGAACAATTGTGTAAAGGTTTTGGAGTTTCAGCCATACATTCTGAATACGGAATGACGGAATTACTTTCACAAGCGTATTCTTTAGGAAACGGCGTATTTGAATGCCCTTCTTGGATACAAATCCTCGTTCGCGATACAGAAGATGCTTTAACCTATATTGCAGACGGAAAAACAGGCGGAATCAACGTGATTGATTTGGCTAATATCAATTCCTGTTCGTTTATTGCTACGCAGGATTTGGGCAAAAAAAATCCCAACAACTCTTTCGAGGTATTGGGACGTTTTGATAATTCTGATATTCGAGGTTGTAATTTGATGGTTATTTAAACCACTCTCACCACAAAATAGTTTTTCTTTCCACTTTGCAACAATACAAATTGATTGTTGATTAAATCTTTGGTCGAAAGCACAAATTCCTCGGCAACTTTTTCTCTATTCACTGAAATAGAATTAGCTGTCAAAGCGCGTCTTGCTTCACCATTCGATTTTAAAAATCCTGTTTTTTCATTTAAAACGTCAACAATATTGATTCCCGCTTCAATTTCGTTTCTGCTGATTTCCGCTTGAGGGACACCATCAAAAACATCTAAAAAAGTCGCTTCATCTAGTTGTTTCAAATCATCCGAAGTCGAATTCCCGAACAAAATATTCGATGCTTTTATTGCATTTTCTAAATCTTCCGCTGAATGTACCATTACCGTAATTTCTTCGGCCAAACGTTTTTGTAACAAACGTAAATGTGGTGCTTCTCTATGCTTTTCGGTTAAAACTTCGATTTCTTCCTTCGATAAAAAAGTAAAAATCTTAATATATTTTTCCGCATCAACATCGGAAGTATTCAACCAATATTGGTAAAATTTATACGGAGAAGTTCTGGCCGAATCCAACCAAATATTTCCACCTTCTGACTTTCCAAATTTGGTTCCATCCGCTTTTGTAATTAACGGACAAGTCAACGCATACGCTTTTCCACTGGCAATTCTACGCACTAATTCGGTTCCTGTTGTGATATTTCCCCATTGGTCACTTCCACCCATTTGCAACGTACAATTCTTTTCTCTGTACAAATGCAAAAAGTCATATCCTTGAACCAATTGGTAGGTAAACTCCGTGAATGACATTCCTTCGGCAGCTTCAGAAGACAAACGTTTCTTCACAGAATCTTTTGCCATCATATAATTTACCGTAATATGCTTCCCTACATCACGAATAAAATCCAGAAAAGAAAAGTTCTTCATCCAGTCGTAATTATTCACTAATTCTGCTGCATTAGCCGAATTAGAAGTAAAATCTAGGAAACGAGCCAATTGACCTTTTATAGCTTCTTGATTGTGACGCAAAGTCGCTTCGTCCAATAAATTTCTTTCATTTGATTTTCCGGATGGATCACCAATCATTCCTGTTGCACCGCCAACTAACGCTAATGGTTTATGTCCTGATAGCTGAAAATGTTTCAATAACATCACGCCAACTAAATGTCCTATATGCAATGAATCGGCAGTTGGGTCAATTCCCACATACGCCACACGCATTTGTTCCATCAAATGTTCTTCTGTGCCGGGCATAACATCGTGGAGCATTCCTCTCCAAGTTACTTCTTCAATAAAATTCTTCATCTTTTTAATCAATTTACTTTCGTCAATTCAGCCTTTTAGGCTTCGTGTGCACAAAGATAAAATTTATTGCGGATTAGGTTATTTGTTTAATAGGTTATTCGAAAAAAATTATTCGTATTTTCGTAGCATGATTTTAGTCACAGGAGGAACCGGTTTAGTAGGCGCACATTTAGTGCTTCATTTAATTGATAATGGTGAAAAAGTACGTGCCATTTATCGAAGTGTAACTTCAATAGAGAAAACTAAATCGCTCTTCGCTACCTATAAAAAAGAATCCCTATTCGACCAAATCGAATGGATGCAAGCTGACATTACCGAAGTTCCTTCATTAGAAATCGCCTTTCAAAATATTGATACCGTGTATCATTGCGCCGCATTAATTTCTTTTGATCCAAAAGATGAAGATATATTGCGAAAAACAAATATTGAAGGCACAGCAAATATTGTGAATTTTTGCATTGCTTATGAAATAAAAAAAATGTGTTTTGTAAGTTCCATTGCCACTTTGGGCGATTTACTGCCTCATGAAAAATTCATTACCGAAGAAACTGAATGGAATCCGGAGAAGCCACATAATGATTATGCTATTTCTAAATATGGCGCCGAAATGGAAATCTGGCGCGGACAACAAGAAGGTTTAGAGGTAATAATTGTAAATCCTGGCGTTATTCTCGGACCCGGTTTTAGAGAGCAAGGAAGTGGACAACTTTTTACGAAAGTAAAAAATGGATTGAAATTTTACACGTTGGGTTTCACCGGATTTGTTGCCGTTGCTGATGTTGTTCGAATGGCGCATCAATTGATGAAAAGCGAAATCAAAAACGAACGCTTTACTTTGATTGCAGAAAATAGTGTTTTCCGTGACATTCTGAACGCGATGGCAGATGCACTGGGTGTTCAACGACCTGAAATTCACGCAAAACCCTTTTTTATGGAAATGCTCTGGAGATTGGATTGGATTGCTTCAACTGTTTTTCAACAAAAGAGAAAATTATCGCAAGCCACTGCAAGAGCTTCCTACTCGGTAAATAATTATTCAAATCAGAAGATTAAAGACTTCTTGGTAACTGATTTCACAGACATTCACCACTACATAAAAGAGATTTCAAAACTTTAAAACTGCAGGAGATTTATTTCAATTTTGTGGTATCGCCGACAACCGTAGCTGGTTTTTTATTGTTTTGAAGAACCGGTTTCTTTTTCTTTTTTTTCAAGTTTACTAATGAATCGGTGCTTTTTTTATTGGCATCCAATCGTTTTGTAATTTGTTCAAACATCAATTTGTAGTCTTCATAATCTGACGCGTAATACACATTACTTTTGGCAAACTGAAGACTGTCAATTTTATATTTTTTATAAATAAAGTCTCTTGGATTTATTTTAAAGGTATCCAAGGAAGTTGGGTTTTGATATTTGATCGCTTCCAAAATAGATAAATCATACATAATATCAACCATAACATCCTTCTCTATAAGTCGTTCAGGCTTATTCACTACTTCTTCTTTACAGCTTACAAACAGTGTTATGGTCATTAAAAGTGTTATGATTTTTCTCATTTATAAAATTTTATCTTTCGAATAATAAACGTTTTCCGGCACGAATATCTTTTACTTTAAAAGCAGTATATACTAATTGCCCGTTGACAAAAGTATGGGTGATTCTGGATTTAAAAGTAAAACCTTCAAATGGAGACCAACCACATTTAGCTAAAATATTTTCTTTTTTTACACTCCAAGGCAAACCTGAATTCACGATAACCAAATCCGCATAATAGCCTTCTTTGATAAAACCACGTTTTTCAATTTTGAAGATTTTAGCCGGATTATGACACATTTTCTCCACAATTTTCTCCACGCTTATTTTCCCTTGGTGGTGCGCTTCAAACATAGCCACGACAGCATGTTGAACCAGTGGACCGCCGGAGGGCGCATTCAAATAGGATTGTTTTTTCTCTTCTAAAGTGTGTGGGGCGTGATCTGTAGCAATCACATCAATTCGGTCATCAAGCAAGGCTTCCCAAAGCACTTTTCTATCATTAGCTGTTTTTACAGCTGGATTCCATTTTATAAGATTGCCTTTAGTAGCATAATCATCATTGGTAAACCACAAATGATGCACACAGACTTCGGCAGTGATTTTCTTGTCTTCCAAAGGAATTTTATTGGTAAACAAATCCATTTCTTTGGCCGTCGAAAGATGAAAAACATGCAAGCGAGCACCTGTTTTTTTAGCCAAAGCAACCGCTTTGGAAGACGAAATATAACACGCTTCCTCGCTTCGGATCAGGTGATGCACGGTAACGGGAACATCCTCTCCAAACTCTTCTTTATATTTCGCTAAATTGTTTTGTATTGTAGTTTCATCCTCGCAATGCACCGCAATAAGCATGGGCGTACTGGAAAATATTTTTTCTAGTGTTGCTTCGTTATCCACCAACATATTTCCGGTTGAGGAACCTAAGAATATTTTGATTCCGGCAACATTCTTCGGATTTGTTTTTAAAACTTCCTCCAAATTATCGTTGGTAGCGCCCATCATAAACGAATAATTCGCATACGATTTCTGTGCAGCCAATTCATATTTTTGCTCTAATATTTCTTGGGTAACCGCATTTGGAACCGTGTTGGGTTGTTCTATGTAGGAAGTGATTCCGCCTGCAACTGCTGCTCTGGATTCGGATTCAATATCACCTTTGTGCGTGAGTCCTGGTTCTCTGAAATGTACTTGATCATCAATAGCACCGGGCATTAAATAATTTCCTTCGGCGTCGATAATTTTGCAATCGGATGATTTAGCACTGATACTTTCTGAAATTTCAACAATTAAGTCATTCTCAATTAATACATCGCCTTCAAAAATTACCCCTTCATTTACTATTTTGGCATTCTTAATTAAAACCCTGTTCATCGTATCTTTTTCTTATAATGTGTTGAATAATCTTTTTAATCTAAGCGCAATAACTCCAAAAACGGCTTCAACTATTATTGAATTACTCATCTTGGATTGCCCTTTTGTCCGGTCGGTAAAAATAATTGGAACCTCCGTAATTTGAAACTTTTTACAATACGTTCTGTATTTCATTTCAATTTGGAAAGCGTAACCAACAAATTTTATTTTATCTAAATTGATCTCTTCTAAAACTTTTCTTTTGTAACAGACGAATCCCGCTGTGGCATCATGAATTTTCATTCCCGTAATCATTCGCACATAAACCGATGCAAAATACGACATCAGAACGCGACTTAACGGCCAGTTTACCACATTTACACCAGTGACATAACGGGAGCCAATCGCTAAATCAGCATCACCAAAATGACAGGCGGTGTATAATTTTTCTAAATCGTTGGGGTTATGGGAAAAATCAGCATCCATTTCAAAAATAAAATCATATTTATGTTGCAACGCCCATCTGAATCCATGAACATAAGCTGTTCCTAAACCTGATTTTTTATCCCTTTTTTCCAAAAACAATCGACCCTCAAATTCAGACTGAAGTAAAACGACCTTATCAGCAGTGTGATCGGGTGAATTATCATCAATAATAAGAACATGAAAAGGTTTATGTTGCGAAAGCACCGATCGAATAATGCTTTCTATATTTTCAATTTCGTTATAGGTAGGAATTATAACAATACAATCATTCATATTTTCGACTAATTTCACCGCAAAAGTAAACTTTTTATGCCATTTCATCCTTAATAAAATTATAATAAAAAGAATCATGGAAAAATTAGTAATTTTGCATCGTTATGATCGAAACTATACTTCATCCCCGAATAACTGAGAACAAAGACTGGGCGACCGCTCTTTTTGTTCTGTCGTTTGCTATTATTGCGATTACCAAATCTATTTTTGAAAATCGATTTGGTGATTTTGCTAATCTAATTTTTTCAAACAAATACACTAAAGTTTATAGAGATAACAGCCATTTAAAAAGCGGCTTTACCATCTCTTTATTTTTTGTACAGATTATTTCCCTTGCCTTTTTCATTCAGATTTCGCTGAGTTATTTTGGTCATGCCTCAAAAACAGATTGGGTGCTGTACATCCAAATATTTACGTTCCTTATTTTCTTTATTTTATCTAAATATCTAATAGAAAAAATAATTGCCACATCTTTCAATATTGAAGAATTTATGGATCAGTTTAACCTTCAAAAAGTCACTTATAGAACCTATATTGGATTATTGATACTGCCAATCAATATTATTTTGTTCTATTATGACTCCATTTCAAGAAATATCCCAGCATTAATTATAGTTATAATTCTAGCAATCAATATGTTAACTTATTCTATTTCAATAAAAAATTATCAAAATTTAATATTCGGTAAGTTGTTTTATTTTATTTTATATCTTTGCACTCTTGAAATAGCACCCTATTATTTTATGTATTATTGGTTTACAAAAGGGAGTGCTTAGAAAACGTTTAGATATGAAAGTGAAAACAATTTTGGTGTCACAACCCGAGCCTAAGGTGGAAAATTCCCCTTACTTTGAACTTCAACAAAAGCATAAAGTAAAAATTGATTTCAGACCTTTTATTCACGTAGAAGGAGTTAATGCAAAAGAGATTAGACTTCAAAAAATCGATCTTAATCATTACACCGCGATTATTTTAACGAGTAAAAATGCCGTAGATCATTTTTTCAGAGTGGCTGATGAGATGCGTTATAAAGTTCCGGAAGGATTAAAATACTTCTGCCAATCAGAAGCTATTGCTTTTTACCTGCAAAAATACGTTGTGTACAGAAAACGTAAAATTTACGTTGGACCAAAAGATTTTGCTGATTTATCTCCACTGATAAAAAAATACAAAGACGAAAAATTCTTATTACCTGCTTCAGATCAATTGAATGCCGATGCGCCAATAACGCTAAACGCATTAAAAGTAGATTGGACTCCAGCCGTTTTTTACAGAACTGTAATGAGTGATTTATCCGATTTAGCCGATGTATATTATGATGTTTTGGCTTTCTTCAGCCCAACCGGAATAAAATCATTGTTTATGAATTTCCCGGATTTCGAACAAAATGACACTCGAATTGCAGTTTTTGGAAGTACTACCCAAAAAGAAGCGTTAGATCACGGTTTGAGAGTGGATATTCTTGCACCAACACCAGCAACACCTTCGATGACAATGGCTTTGGAAAAATACATTATTGAAGCCAATAAAGGAAAATAAAAAATTACTTTTCAGATACAATTAAAGCCATTCGCAAATCCGAATGGCTTTTTTTATGACGTAAATTTTAAAAAAGGCGAGTTATTCTTTACACTAATCGTTTTTTACTTAAATTTGATTTTCAATTCAAACTAAATTTCATATTTTAGTTTAAAACAACAACTCATGAAAATCAATTCCCTAATAGTAGAAATTGACGGTATCGATAAAGAGATTTTACGCGACCTGATGGAAGATGCCCGAAAACCAATTCTTCAAATCGCCAATAAAATAGGAATTTCAGGGGCGGCAATCCATCAACGCTTACGAAAACTGGAGCAATCCGGTGTTATTTCGGGATCAAAATTCACCGTAAACAATAAAATTTTAGGATATAATACGATGGCTTTTGTTGGGATTTATTTGGACAAAGCCGCCAGAAACCCAGAAGCCGTAAGGGATTTAAAGAAAATTCCTGAAGTATTGGAATGCCATTACACCACAGGAAACTGGTCGATTCTAATCAAAATTATTTGTCGCGATAACGAACATTTGATGCAATTACTCAACACCAAAATCCAAGCGATAGAAGGCGTTTCCAGAACAGAAACCTTCATTTCCTTAGACCAGCAAATCGACAGGCAGATTCAACTATAGTCTTTTGGTTAATCGTTGATTTGGTTATTTGATAAAAAAAATCCGCTTTGTTTTCACAAGACGGATTTTATATTTCCTTCAAAAAATGTTAATCTCTTCTGCTTCCTCCCATATAAATCGAAACGTAATACAACAGCGTAGCGATAGATCCCAAAGCAGCTACCACATACGTTCTGGCAGCCCATTTAAGCGAATCTTTCGCCCCCGCTTGTTCTTGTTGCGTCAGCATTCTTTTGTTTTCTAACCAAGCTAATGCGCGATTACTCGCATCATATTCTACCGGTAAAGTAACAATCGAAAATAAAGTGGTTGCAGCAAAAATGATGATTCCAATCAACAATAATGATGGAAAAGTTTTCATCATTAAGATTCCGGCAAGCAAAATCCATTGCATGTACGTTGACGCCACATTTACCACTGGTACTAATTTAGAACGCATCGTAAGCCATTGATATCCTACAGCATGTTGTACAGCGTGACCACATTCGTGCGCTGCAACAGCTGCCGCAGCGGCATTGCGCTGGTTGTAAACCGCCTCACTTAGATTCACGGTTTTATCTACCGGATTGTAATGATCCGTCAAACGTCCCGGTGTCGAGATTACTCTCACATCGCGAATTCCGTTATCGGCAAGCATTTTTTCGGCGATTTCAGCGCCAGACATTCCGTTTTGTAATTGTAATTTAGAATAATGTTCAAATTTGCTTTTTAGTCTTGAACTAACTAACCAGCTGAAAAGCATAATTGCTCCGGCAAGAATCAAATAACCCATTCCCATATTTTTGTCTTTTAATTGTATTGTTAAAGTTATAAAAGAATTATCAAAATCTGAACCAATTTTTTAAAATGTCAATTTGGCATTGGAAAATGGAACGCGGCTAACGCAGATGAAACGGATTTACGCAGATTTTTATTTATTAGAATCAAAAAATCCAAATTCTAAAAATAGAATTTGGATTAATATGATTATTGCAATATTGAATACCTATCCCACCAAGTTAATGATTTTTCCCGGAACAATTATCACCTTATTTGGCGTTCTTCCTTCTAATTGTTTGATTGTTCTTTCGTCTTTCATCACGATTTCCTCGATTTGTTCTTTGGTTAAATCCAAAGGTAACACCATCGTGAAACGCATTTTACCATTGAAAGAAACTGGATATTCCTTTTCACTCTCCACTAAATATTTAGCTTCAAAAACAGGAAAAGCAACCGTTGCAATCGAACCTGTATTTCCTAATAATGACCATAATTCTTCGGCGATGTGAGGCGCATACGGCGAAATCACAATTGCTAATGGTTCCAATATTGCACGAGAATGACAATTTTGCGTAGACAATTCATTCACACAAATCATAAACTGAGAAACTGATGTATTAAAAGAGAAACCTTCAATATCTTCCGCCACTTTTTTGATGGTTTTATGTAATGATTTCAAGTTGTCTTTGGTTGGCGCGTCATTGGTCACAATCAAACCATTATCATCAAAATACAAACGACACAATTTTTTCAAGAAACCAAAAACTCCCGAAATTCCTGCCGTATTCCATGGTTTTGCTTGTTCCAAAGGTCCTAAGAACATTTCGTACAAACGCAAGGTATCTGCACCGTATTCGTTACAAATATCATCCGGAGTTATTACATTGTGATATGATTTTGACATTTTTTCAACTTCACGACCAACAGTAAATTTTGAACTTTTACCAAATGAAATAAATTTTGCGTCTTTAAATTCTAAAGAATATTTTGAATCCTTGACAAACTTATCAATTAACAATTCATTAGTACTTTCATTAATAAGTTTTAAATCAATTCTAATTGGACTAAAATTGAAGGCTACGCAGAAAGGATCAATCGAATTAAAACTTATTCTAAATGAGTCATCAGAATGTTGCTCCTGTAAGATTTGCAACAAACTCGACAAAACGACTCTAATGTCTCTTAAATCAACTATATCAGATTCCGTAAAAGATTCTTTAATTTTATCTCGATATTCAACTCCCTCAAGATTACTTTCTACAATGTCAATTATTTGATAAACCCAATAATTACTTAATAAAGTCTCAACTCCATCATTATTAAACAATTTTGAATTTAAAGAATCTAACTTGTCTTTTAGTTTATTGTATTTTTTTAAAAAATCATATTCAATAATTGTTGCAGGAAGTTTTAGCATCATAAATTCTTCATCCAAAACACCTGTATATAAATAAGAACTTACTTCTGCTCTTAAAACATAAGCACTATTCCCTAAAATCATTCCCTGATTAATCAGTTTTTTGAATGGTTCTTCAGTTGGTGCAAAACCTTTGTCTTTTAGGAATTTGTTCCAAAAACGAGAATACAATAAATGTCCGGTCGCGTGTTCGCTTCCGCCAATATATAAATCAACACTTTCCCAATATGCAAGTGCGTCTTTGCTTGCAAACTCATTCTCATTGTGCGCATCCATATAACGCATCCAATACCAAGAACTTCCCGCCCAACCTGGCATCGTGTTCAATTCTAAAGGAAATATCGTTTCATTATCTACTAAATCCGTATTTACAACTTCATTCGTTTCGGTATTCCAAGCCCAAACCGTAGCGTTCCCTAAAGGCGGCAAACCGTCTTCAGTTGGTAAATATTTTTCTACTTCCGGCAAGATGATTGGCAAATGTTGCGCATCAATCATTTGCGGCAAGCCATTCACATAATATACAGGAAACGGTTCTCCCCAATAACGCTGGCGAGAGAAAACGGCATCACGCAAACGGTAATTCGTTTTTCCTTTTCCTTGATTTAATTTTTCTAGTTCCTCAATTACTTTTTGAGTTCCTTTTTTGTAATCTAATCCATTTAGAAAATCAGAATCTACCAGTTGAAAACCTTCTTTAGCTCCAAAAGCAGCTTCAGATATATCTTTATTAAAAATGTTCTTGATTTCCTGCATTCCGTTTTGACCTTTGAAGAAATTCGCAAAAGCATAATCTCTTTCGTCGCCACAAGGAACCGCCATAACAGCGCCTGTTCCATAACCTGCCAAAACATAATCGCCAATCCAAACCGGAATTGGTTCTTTTGTAAACGGATGTTCTGCATAAGCTCCGGTGAATACTCCAGAAATGGTTTTTACATCGGCCATACGTTCTCTTTCGGAACGTTTTGACGTTTTTTCTATATAAGCATCTACTTCCGCTTTTTGTTCTGCAGTTGTAATTTGAGAAACTAATTCGTGTTCCGGAGCCAATGTCATGAACGTAACTCCAAAAATAGTATCTGGTCTTGTAGTAAACACATCGATATATTGTTGCTCACTTTCGACTTTCGACTTTTGACTTTCGACTTTGAAAGAAACAGTCGCTCCAACGGATTTTCCAATCCAGTTTCTTTGGCTTTCTTTGATACTTTCGCTCCAATCAATATCATTTAAACCTTGTAATAAACGTTCTGCATAAGCCGAAATTCGCATGCTCCATTGCGTCATTTTTTTACGAACAACCGTAAAGCCACCTCGCTCCGAAACACCATTTACGATCTCGTCATTCGCTAAAACGGTTCCTAATCCCGGACACCAGTTCACTTCAGTCTCGGCTAAATAAGTCAATCTGTATTGCAGCAAAATTTTCTCCTGCTGTTCTTTTGCGAAAGCATTCCATTCATTTGACGAAAAACTTTCGATGTTTTCATCACAAACAGCATTAACACTTGCATTTCCTTCTGTTGAAAAAATGGAAACTAAAGTCGAAATATCTTCGGCTTTGTCACTGTTTTTATTGTACCAAGAATTGAATAATTGGATAAAAATCCATTGTGTATGCTTGTAATAATCCGGATTTGAAGTGCGGACTTCTCTACTCCAATCGAACGAAAATCCAATTTTGTCCAATTGCTTTCTATATCCCGCAATTTTATTTCCTTCTTTATCCGTTCCACCGTCAATGTTTACCGAAGTCGTATCTTCCGGACGCTGACCAGTTTGTATCGCATATTGCTCCGCAGGCAATCCGAAACTGTCGTAGCCCATTGGGTGCAACACATTAAAACCTTGGTGTCTTTTGTATCTGGAATACACATCAGAGGCGATATATCCCAGTGGATGCCCTACGTGTAATCCCGCTCCAGATGGATAAGGAAACATGTCAAGCACGTAATATTTAGGTTTTTCTGAATTGTTTTCGGCTTTAAATGTTTGGTTTTCTAACCAATATTTTTGCCACTTGGCTTCAATTTCGTTTGGATTGTATTTCATTTCTATAAAAGTTGCAAAGTTGCAAAGGGACAAAGCTGCGAAAGCTTTCTCACGATGACTATTTTTAGGTGCCAAATTTACGTTTATTGTACGAAAGTTGAAACTTTGAACGTTATTAACTTTAAATAAAGAAATTCTTTATTATTTTTACCCAATAATTTCAATAAACTATGAGTTCTTCCTTTGATAATTTTCAAAAACGCCGGTTAATTTCCTCTTATTTTTCAGTAGTGCTAAGTGTATTCTTAGTTTTATTTCTATTGGGAATATTGGGACTTTTTATTATAAATTCTAAAAAATTAGCCAACGATTTCAAAGAAAATATTGCCATGACGGTTTTTTTCAAGAATGAAGCCAATGACAGTATTGTGAAAGCTTTTGGAACCCAAATAAAAGCAAGTCCATTCGTGAAATCATACACTTATGTGACCAAAGAAGCTGCCGCTAAAGAACATACTGATATTATTGGTGAGGATTTTATGGAATTTCTAGGTGAAAATCCATTGCAAAACTCCTACGATATTCACTTGAAAGGAGATTATGTAATTAAGGACAGTATCACAAAAATTGAAGCTGGCTTGCGCAAAAATACTATGATTTCGGATATTGTTTATGACAAACAATTAGTGAATTTAGTGAACGACAACATCAAAAAAGTGAGTATGTGGATTTTAATAATCAGCGGATTCCTTGCTGTTATTGCCGTATTACTAATCAATAGTTCATTACGTTTATCGATACATTCGAACCGATTTATCATCAAAACCATGCAAATGGTAGGCGCCACCAAAGCCTTTATCAGAAAACCTTTTGTAATGCGAAGCATAAAACTGGGAATGATTGGAGCAGTTTTGGCAGTTTTAGCATTAATTGGTGTTTTGATTTATGTTGAAACCAGTTTTCCAAATCTTGGTATTTTAGAAGATAAAGCTATGATTGGCTTGGTTCTACTAGCCGTTTTAGGAATTGGCGTCTTAATTACTTGGTTAAGCACGTACTTTGCAACACAACGTTTCTTGAACTTGAGAACAGACGATTTATACTAATATTTATTAGTTGATTAATATAAACTCATTATCATTCGGCATTTTTAGATGCTGAACTAAATTCAGCATAAATGAAAAACAACGAACAGAAACCAGAATTTCTTTTTGATAAAATAAATTACAAAATCTTATTAATTGGGATTGGAGTTATTGCCTTGGGTTTTATTCTAATGTCAGGCGGCGGAAGTGATGATCCAAATGTATTTAGCGAAGACATCTTCAATTTCAGAAGAATTCGATTGGCGCCAACAACCGTTTTAATAGGTTTTGGAATAACTATTTATGCCATTCTTAAGAATCCCAAAAACGCATAAATGAATACATTACAAGCATTTTTGATTGCTGTTATCGAAGGATTAACCGAATATCTTCCCGTTTCCTCGACTGCTCACATGGTTTTTCTAAGTTCTTATTTTGGAATTCAAGAGGATGATTTCGTGAAGCTTTTTCAGGTTTCTATTCAGTTTGGAGCTATTTTGGCGGTTGTCGCTTTATATTGGAAGAAATTTTTCGATTTCTCTAAATTCAACTTTTACATTAAACTGATTTGTGCCGTAATTCCAGCATTGGTTTTAGGAAAATTATTCGATGATAAAATTGAAGCAGTTCTTGGAGATCCAATTCCCATTGCGATTGTATTAATTTTAGGTGGCGTAATTTTACTTTTTATCGACAGTCGTTTTCAAAGTCCAACCGTAATCAAAGAAGAAGATATCACGGTAAAGAAAGCCGTAATCATTGGTTTTTGGCAATGTTTAGCAATGATGCCAGGAACAAGTCGTTCTGCTGCCTCAATCATTGGAGGAATGCAACAAGGATTAACGCGTCATGCCGCAGCGGAATTCTCTTTCTTCTTGGCAGTTCCCACCATGATGGCCGTTACCTGTTATTCTGTATTCTTGAAAACCTATGAGTCTTCACAAATGAAAGGCTACGAATTGATTTTAAAATCAAACGAAAATATACAATTGTTCTTGATTGGAAACGTGGTTGCATTTATCGTTGCCATTATAGCAATTAAATTCTTCATCGAAATCATCAAAAAATACGGTTTCAAACCTTGGGGTTGGTACCGAATAATCGTAGGAATATTTTTATTGATTTACTTTTCATACTTTAAATAAATTCCTTTGAAAACAGCCGAAGATTACCAAAACGGACAAATTTTACTCATTGACAAACCCTTGAATTGGACTTCATTTCAGGCGGTGAATAAATTGAAATGGGCATTAATTACCAAACTGAATCTGCCAAAAAAATTCAAGATTGGTCACGCCGGAACTTTGGATCCTTTGGCAACTGGATTGTTGTTAGTTTGTACCGGAAAATTCACCAAAAGAATCACTGAACTTCAGGGTCAAGCCAAAGAATACACCGGAACTTTTTACATTGGAGCCACAACGCCTTCGTATGATTTAGAAACGGAAATCGACCAAACTTTCCCAACGGAACATATTGACGAAGCTTTAATTCATGAAACTGTCAAACAATTTCTGGGCGAAATAGACCAAAAACCACCCATTTATTCGGCTATAAAAAAAGATGGCGTTCGCTTGTATGAACATGCCAGAGCAGGAGAAACCATTGAAATTGCCACTAGAAAAACAACCATTCACGAATTTGAAATCACTCGAATCGCGCTTCCTGAAATTGATTTCAGAGTCGTTTGCAGCAAAGGAACTTACATTCGTTCCCTGGCTTTTGATTTTGGAAAAGCAATGAATTCCGGTTCACACTTAACTGTTTTACGACGAACCAAAATTGGAGATTACGACGTAAATCAAGCTATAGCTGCTGAAACATTCGAGGAAAATTTAGTGACAAATAATTAATATTTTGAGACTTTTAATCCTATTAGCGTTCTTATTTACTTTTTCTGCTTTTTCTCAAAATAAAAAATTTACCTACATTCAATTTGATGTAGCCATCCCTATTAAAGGAAATCCGGAACGTGGAGAAACAGATGCGAATGGCAACAAAAACAACTCTTGGTTCCTGCCCGATGGACTGAATAGTAAAATAGGCTATGGATTGCATTACAACAAATGGATTGCTTTGGGAATCAATTCTGGAATAGACTGGAAATGGACTGATAAATTAGTTATTGTTCCAGTTTTTGCAAATTTAAAATTAAGTCCAAAAATTAGTGAGGACACCCGAATTACATTACAACTAGGTTTAGGAAAGGCAATGGCGCTAGGCCGCGGGGATTTAATGGGAGATTATAAAAAAATAAGTTTGGGTATTCAAACACCTGACGATCTAATTATATTTATTGAACTAAGCCATTACGCAATTCCTATTAATAATCAAAAAGATACCGGAAGCATCAGTTTCGGACTTTCTTTAATCACTTTTTAAAGAATACTTTCTAAGACTCAATTCGAATAAAAAGCAAAAACACATGATAAATACAAAATTGAATTTATTATGTGTTTTTTCTAAAATTAAAGTACTGTTAATCCATACTCTTTTTTCTACTTGGCTACGCCAAATTAATTTAATAATGAGGTATGTTCTTACCTCCAAATAGTAAATTAGACAAGTAATCATAAAACTTTTCAAATAGCTTTTTCATAGCGATGTTAATTAAATTGTGAAACAATATATTTAAACACCAATAAAAAAAGTAAATCAAATAGCAGACTTGGTTGTAAGTCACTAATTTACAATTTTTTTTAATACAAAAAAATTAATTATTTGATATAGAGAAACTTATAGCCAAATATGCTTTTATATTAAAGATTTTGCATCAAATTAATTATTTCTTCTTGAGTACTTAATCCTTTGTCATGCAAATACCACAATTGCAAGTTGGTTTTTGCTGTTTCATCAATAACTCCAAATTCTTTCTTATACTCAATGATCAAATCGGCTGCTGATTTAGGCCTTGGACCCCATTTTTCGAGAACGCTTCCCGTTTCTTTATCTACTACTATCAATATTGGAATTGCTTTATTTTTATTGGTCAAAAACAACTTCATCAACTCTTCGTTTTCATCACGCAACACAATCCTCAAATCTATTTTACCGGATTCTACTGCCATCTTATTGATAATTGGCAATAATTGTGCGGCGTCACCACACCAACCTTCAGAAATCACTAACCAAATATATTCGCTATTTAAAGACTTTAGTTTAAGACTGTTTTCCTCCGTGATTTTGATCGTTTTACCCAAACGATTCATTCGGGTTTCATTTAACGTACTATAGTGAGTCAAATCTTCGGATTGTTCATTACCGGTTGATTTTCCTTCCAATAATAAATCAGAAATAAGCTTTCTATATTCTGAATAGGAATGACTATTAAACAATGCTTTGGCTACTGGAATTTTCATAATAAGTAATTTGTTTCCACAAAGTTACCATAAAATTGAATTTTAAACATGACATATATCACTTTCAATTCCACAAAAAGAGTAATTTTATAACAAATAATAAAGATGGATTTAAAAACAAAATCGATAGGATTAGTGCTTTCTGGAGGAGGCTCTAAAGGTTTAGCACATGCTGGCGTTATAAAATTCCTGGAAGAACAAGACATCAAACCATATCAAATTGCGGGAACTAGCGCCGGTTCAATTGTTGGCGCATTATATGCTTGGGGGAAAACACCCGAAGAAATTTTGGAATTTTTCAAATCCATTTATCTTTTTCATTGGAAACACCTCACTTTTAAAAAAGCAGGACTAATTGATTCCGAATCCTTCCGTATTTATTTTCACAGTATTTTTGGCGATGCCGTTTTAAGCGATTTAAAAATTCCGATTCAAATTACAGCAACCGACATGATTCGGGGAAAATTAAAAGTATTTGGTCCCAAAACAAAAATCGTTGATGCTATTTTAGCCTCTTCTGCCTTCCCAGGAATTTTGTCTCCGTATGAAATAGACGGAAGCATATACAGTGACGGCGGGATATTAAACCATTTTCCTACTGATATTTTACAAGGTCAATGTGATACCGTAATAGGAGTTTATGTGAGTCCAATTCAGAAAATAGAAGCCAAAGATTTACGTTCTATCAAAGCGGTGACCACGCGGGCTTTTGATATTCTTTCGGCAAATTCAAACATGCATAAATTTAATATTTGTGATTGGGTTATAGAACCAAAGGATTTATGCCTGTACAGCACCTTTGAAACGAGCAAAATAAAGATGAATGCCGTGTTCAACATTGGCTATGAAGCCGCAAAAAAATCGTATGAAAAACTTAATTTATAAAATTTAAGTAACACTTTTTTTAAAAATCAGAATATGTCTATATTTGCACCAATCAACTCAACACACACATGAAATACAAAAGAATTCTTCTAAAACTAAGTGGCGAAGCTTTAATGGGCGACCTGCAATACGGAATTGACCCAAAAAGATTAGCTGAATATGCTGACGAAATCAAGCAAATTCATGAAAAAGGAGTAGAAATAGCCATTGTAATAGGTGGTGGGAATATTTTTAGAGGAGTTGCTGGCGCAAGCGCAGGAATGGACAGAGTGCAAGGAGATTATATGGGAATGTTAGCCACTGTAATTAACGGAATGGCTTTGCAAGGCGCATTAGAAGAAAAAGGAATGAAAACACGCCTGCAAACGGCATTAAAAATGGAATCCATAGCAGAACCATACATCAAAAGAAGAGCGGATCGTCACCTTGAAAAAGGAAGAATCGTAATCTTTGGAGCTGGAACCGGAAATCCATATTTCACAACTGACACTGCAGCCGTTTTACGTGGTATTGAAATTAATGCCAATGTTATCCTGAAAGGAACTCGCGTGGATGGTGTGTATGATTGTGATCCTGAAAAAAATAGTTCTGCTGTGAAATTTGACTTTATTTCCTTTGACGATGTTCTTAAAAAAGGATTGAATGTAATGGACACCACCGCATTCACACTAAGTCAGGAAAATAAATTACCAATCGTAGTTTTTGACATGAATAAAGTAGGGAACCTACTGAAAATATGTGAAGGAGAAAATATAGGAACCGTAGTAAATATATAGTTAATGGTTCTTGGTTTTAGGTACTTGGATTGCTCCAAACATCTAAAAACCAAAACCCAAAACCTAAAAAAATGACTGAAGAAATTGAATTTATATTAGACAGTACCAAGGAATCTATGACCGGTTCTATTGCGCATTTAGAAAAAGAATTTTTGAATATTCGTGCCGGAAAAGCATCTCCGGCAATGCTTGGAAGTGTTTTTGTAGATTATTACGGATCTGCGACACCACTTTCACAAGTATCAAAAATTAGTGTGCCTGATGCCAGAACAATTACGTTGCAACCTTTTGAAAAAAATATGCTGCAAGTAATTGAAAAAGCAATTATGGTGGCAAACATTGGTTTTAATCCAATGAATAACGGTGATGTAATTATCATAAGCGTTCCTGCATTAACTGAAGAAAGAAGACGTGATCTTGCTAAACAAGCCAAAGTAGAAGCTGAAGATGCAAAAGTGGGTATTCGAAATGCCAGAAAAGATGCTAATACTGAAATCAAGAAATTAGAAAAAGAAGGAACATCAGAAGACATTTGTAAAAGTGCCGAAGAAGAAGTTCAAAACTTAACCAATAGTTATATCCGTAAAATAGATGAACTTTTAGTGGTGAAAGAAGCTGAAATTATGAAAGTCTAATTCCCTTTCAAATTATATTAAAAATCCGTCTCGTTGAACTACCCCCAAAAAGTTACACACTATTTGGGGGTAGTTCAACGAGACGGATTTTTTTATTGCTATTTTTGCGATACCAAAATGAGATTATACCCGTTTTGCAGTAAACCCTATTTATGAAGCAATTGTGTTTGTTCTTCTTTTTTTTAACGCTTTCGCTACAAGCGCAATTTCAGGTCAATGGAATTGTAAAAGAATCCGCAACTAACAAACCGTTACCGTTTGCCACGATTACCACAAATAATGGTCTAAATACCATCTCTGATGTGGACGGGAAGTTTAGTATTGCAGCTCCTATTCCCTTTACAGCTTTTGATATTTCTTATATTGGTTTCACAAAAGCTAGGATTGCCCTCGAAAAAAACAAAAATTATTACGTTGTCGTTCTTTCCCAAAAAACAGATGATTTGAATGAAGTGGTGGTTCCAAGCGAAAACCCTGCTTTGGCGATTATAAAGAAGGCAATCGAAAATAAAAACAACAATAATCCACAAAAAAAACTACGCAGTTTTGAGTTCAAATCCTACAATAAACTCATTGTAACTGCAAATCCTGATTCTATTGATGGAAGAATCGATTCTGTTTTTGTACAAAAGTCTATTGGAAAACAATTCTCAAAAATTGACTCCTCCGATTATAAATTTAAAGACATCATTAGCAAACAACATCTGTTTCAAACCGAAAAAGTATCACAATATCAATTTGCCAATGCTCGATTAAAAGAAACAATATTAGGCACCAAAATGGCGGGTTTCAAGCAACCTGTTTATGAAATCATCGCTTTTAACTTGCAGTCTTTCTCTATTTACGATTCCAGCTACGAGCTTTTTGAAACCAAATACAACAGTCCTATTGCCAATGATGCGCTAAACGATTACAACTACAAACTCTTGGATTCACTCCTCATTGACGGTAGAAATACCTACATGATTTACTTCAAGAACAAGAAAAAAAGAAGAGCATCAGGACTGGAAGGCGTACTTTATATTGACCAAAATAATTTTGCTGTCGCCAAAGCGGTAATGCGTATAAAAGGCGTTCTTGACATTAGCGGAATTCATGATTTTAAGTACATTCCCAATGAAAAATTATGGTTCCCAACAGACAAAACCTTTAAAATTGTAAAAGGCAAGAATGATGACGATATAAAAATCCTTGGCGGAACCATTCAATTTGATGGAGATGTAGAACAAGATTTTAAAGAAAGAAAAAAAGTCGCTTCAGATTTCACCTACTTACTTTCGCACACGAATAATTTTGAAATTCAGTACAATACTCCGATACAAATTAAAAAATCGGCGATTTATATCGAAATTAAAGACGATGCGATTAATAAACCGGAACATTTTTGGAACACCTACAGAAAAGACAGCTTGGACAGCCGAAGCCAAAAAACGTATTTGGCATTGGACAGTATTTCGTCCAAAAAACGAATTGAAAGTCGCATCCGTTTTGGACGAAAAATCATCAACGGGTATTTACCAATAGGAAAATTTGATTTAGACTTACGCAAATTGTTCAGTTATAATAATTACGAAGGGTTCAGATTGGGAATTGGCGGAGTGACCAATGAACAGTTTTCAAAAAAATTCAGAATCGAAGGCTATACCGCTTATGGAACAAAGGATGGCAATTTCAAATACAATTTGGGAATGGCGACCCGTGTAGGTAAATTTTCGAATTCCTGGATTGGCGTTTCCTATACTGATGATGTTCGGGAAATTGCAAGCAGCGTGTTTACAATTGAGAAAAAAGCATTCAAAATCTATGATCCAAGACCAATAAACATCAGTACATTTTACAATTATGTAAGTTGGAAAACATTTATAGAAACGAAAATTATTCCAAAAACCGAAAGCTTCTGGGAACTTTCTCGTGCCAAAATAGAACCTAAATTCAATTATATATACAACTTAAACGAGAAATTATATACGAGTTATGTTATGACCACCGCAATGGTTTCTTTGCGCTGGAATCCATTCAGTGATTACATGCAAACGCCTACGGGACGAATTGAAGTAGAGAAACGTTTCCCAAAATTCACTTTTCAATACACACAGTCCCTGCCTAAGGTTATGCAAAATGATTTTGAATTCAGCAAATTAGATTTCAAAACAGAGTATGAAAAAAAATATTTAAACGGACAAAAAACAAGTCTGCTTTTTGAAGCCGGTTATGCTCTTGGCGATGTACCGCTGACACATTTGTACAATACGTCTCCTAATAATATCACCAAGGAAACCATCATGCAAAGAATCACTTTTGCAGGAAAAAACAGTTTTGAAACCATGTTTTTCAATGAATTTTTCTCCAGTGAATATGCTTATTTTCAATTCAAACATGGCTTTAGCCGCGTAACACTATTCAAAAAAGTAAAACCTTCTTTAGTTCTTGTTTCAAGAATGGCTTGGGGGAATTTACAAAACCCAGAACAACATATTGGATTGGATTACAAAACCTTAAACAAAGGCTATTTTGAATCTGGAATAGAGCTGAACCAAATTTACAAAGGATTGGGATTAGGCGGATTTTACCGTTATGGCCCGAATCAGTTGAGTAAATTTCAAGATAACATAGCTGTCAAAATAAGTTTCGTTCTTAATCTGGGGCTTTAATGACTCGAAACGAATTTCAAACCAATGATAGAACTGATTAAGGTGGTGATGAAAAATATACGCCAAAAATCAGCTGGTTCTTTAAATACAAAAATTCCAACTAGAACCGTTCCCACTGCTCCAATTCCGGTCCAAACTGCATAAGCCGTTCCAATAGGTAATGTTTGTGTGGCTTTGTAAAGCAACACCATACTTATTGTCAAACAAATTAAGAATCCGCCCAACCATAATGTTGATGTCGTTCCTGAAGTTTCTTTGGCTTTGCCTAAACAAGTGGCAAAACCCACTTCAAAAAGACCGCCGATAATCAATAAAATCCAGTTCATGTTAATGTTTTAAAATTAATACCGAAGGAACACCACTCAACCAAATGCTTCTGGAATCAACGAGTTCTTTCCAACTATCAAGACTGATTAGCATTAAATCCTGTTGGTCCAAAAATTCCTTTTTAATTATTTTATCGGTAATCAAACTAATATTATTTGGATGTTTTTGTTCCAAAGAATCAATAGCACTCTTCATCACAAAATTAGTCGTAAGATGCCCATTTACATCCAAAAGAATAATTTTAGAATTGTTGTTGTAAATTAATTTTTGCACATAATCAATTAAAAATGAATCTTCAGGACTGAAAATTGGAATAAAAATATGTTTTACCTGCTGTAAATCTTTATCGATTAAAATCCCAATTGGCATTTTCGTTTTAGAAATAATCTGTCTGGTTCTTTCGTCAAAAGGAGAGTTTTCAAACAAACCTTCTTTCCCAGTAAATTTATCGATTAATCGATCCGGATTGATGATTCGTGTAGTAAAACCAATTACTTTCCCAAGAATAGTCCCTTCAAATATTGATTTCCCCAAACCTACCAACAGCAAATCATAGTCCCCTTGATTGGCAACATCAGCAATCTCCGTTTCAATATCCATCGTTGCTTTAAAAATGGTGGTAATATCCTGTTTCAGCAGTTGTGACTCTTCAACAATAGGATAAAAACTATTTTTTTCTTTGTCTTCCATGTTAAAAGTATGCACCTCATCACTTAAAGACAAATGCATCACGGTAATACTGGAGGTGCTTTTTTGTTTTTTTATTAAACTGTTCGCCAATCGCAATAACGATTTCCCTTTTTCGTTGTTTCCAAACGAAATTAAAATTCGGTATTTATTCTGGTTTGTTGGTTCTATAATTTCAACACCATCTTTCGTTTTGAAGATATAATTGATTAAATCCAAAGCCGGCCCCGTCATAAAAGTAGTGACCAAAGCCATGATGACCATCATTGTAAACACTTCGGGAGTCAAAACTTTAAGCTCTAAACCGATGTTTAAAACAATCAATTCCATCAATCCTCTGGTATTCATTAAGGCACCAATAGTCAAACTGTCTCGCCAACTTTGCCCTACAAATTTGGCAGCCAAAGCACTTCCTAAAAATTTCCCCATTACGGCTACCAAAATAATAAAACCGGTAACTTTCCATAAATACGGATCATTGATAAGTCCAATTTCGGTTTTCAATCCCGTGAAGACGAAGAATAAAGGCAGTAAAAGTATCAATGCCACATCCTCTACTTTTTCTATGAATATGGTTCTGAATTTTGGGACATCCGGCATAATAGCTCCCGCCATAAACGCACCAAATAAGGCATGAATACCAATCACTTCAGTAGCATAAGACGAAAGAATAAGAACCAAAAAGAAGATGGCGACAACCGGTTTTATGATGCTGTCTTTAGAACCATATAAATCCCCTATTCTTTTCAAAAATGGTTTTACAATATATATCATGGCGATAACATAAAGTACCGCCAACATAATAATGTATAGCGAACTCACAAAAGTTCCCGCTTTAACAATTGCAATAACCACCGCCAGAATACACCAAGCCGTAATATCATCGGCAGCAGCACACGTAATTACTATGGCACCTAATTTAGTTTTATGGATTCCTCGTTCCTGAACGATTCTGGCCAAAACTGGAAAAGCGGTGATACTCAACGCAATTCCCATAAATAAACTGAAAGAAAGAAATTTAACGCCTTCGGGAGCAAAACGATTGTACACAAAATATGCCAGTCCTATTCCAAGAGCAAAAGGGATAACGATACTGGCGTGACTGATGACCACCGCTTCATTAGCTTTGTTTTTCAGCACTTTCAAATCGAGTTCCATTCCTATGACGAACATAAAAAGAATCAACCCTATCTGGCTCAAAAATTTTAAATTTCCTAAGGACTCAACCGGAAATAAAGCTCCCGAAAATTCCGGAAAATACAATCCCAACAAAGACGGCCCGAGCACAATTCCCGCGATAATTTCCCCAATTACTGATGGCTGTCCTATTTTCTTGAAAATCCAGCCAAAAACACGAGCGACAAGAATGATGGTTATGATTTGTGCCAAAAGAATGGCCAAAGGATCCTGAAAATTATGTTGCATCGAAGCTAAAAAATCGCCCCAAGAACCTTTTCCACTTTCAGGTGTCACTATAGTTTTGGCAACTTCTAAATGCTTTCCTTTGGTTATAATCCAATACATCAAAGCAGTAAAACCGCCTGTTATAACCAAATAAAAAACTGTATTTTTATAATTCTTCATATACTTTTTTTTTGTCATCTGTCTCAATCACAAACAATGAAGATGAGGATTCAAATGTATCATTTATATCTTAAAAATTTATTTAAATACAAATAAAAAAAAGAAGCCTGAATCACGGCATAAACTAACGAAAAGTTTACGTTAAAACAAATGATTTATTGTGGTTTTGACTACCTTTACAGCCTTTAAAAACGAATTATGATCAAGTGGTTTAGTTTAGGATTTTGGGAGTTAATAGCCCGAGTTGTCCTTAGAAATAGGATTTTAATGTTATCCATTATTGTTGTGATAACTGGGCTTTTAGCACTACAATGGAAAAATATACATTTTACATTTACCGAAGCTAATTTATTGCCGGATGATAATATTGTAAATATCGAGTACAACGCCTTTTTGAACAAATTTGGTGAAGAAGGAAATCTGGTCATCATCGGTGTAAAAGACGACGCCATATTTACACCAAAAGCCTATGCTTCCTGGAGTAAAATGATGAATACGCTGAAAGAAGACAAAGCGGTTGATTTAGTTGTTTCACTAAATGATTTAAAGAAATTACAAAAAAATGATTCTCTGGAAACCTTTGAACTGGTTCCTTTTGTGGACCAAAGCAAAACCGTTGACCCGGCGTATCTTCAAAAAATAAAAAAGGAACTTTTCAATGATTTGCCTTTTTACGAAGGATTGCTTTTCAACAAAAGATCGGGAAGCATTCGCTCTGCTGTTTACATGGATAAGAAAATTGTAAACACGGCCGCCCGAAAAGATTTTGTCCTTGATAAATTAGTTCCCGCAGTCGAAACATTCGAAAAAGAAACCGGAATCGACCTGCGTGTTTCGGGAATGCCTTATATCCGAACACTGAATGCAAAAACCATAACGGATGAAATTAGCATCTTTATTGGAGCCTCATTATTAGTTACCTCTTTGCTTTTCTTTTTCTTTTTTAGAAGTTTTAGAGCGACATTAATATCAATGATTATTGTTATTATTGGCGTGATGTGGTCGTTTGGATTTTTAGGATTATTGAATTACGAAATCACGGTTTTAACGGCTTTAGTTCCTTCATTAATCATCGTAATAGGAATTCCGAATTGTATTTTCCTGACCAATAAATACCATCAGGAATACAAAATTCACCACAATAAAGCCAAAGCATTACAGCGCGTAACCACCAAAGTGGGAATGGCAACTTTGATGACAAACCTCACCACAGCGATAGGTTTTGCTACGTTTGTGGCTTCAAACAATCAATTATTATTAGAATTTGGGGTCGTGACTTCTATCAATATCATGGCACTTTTCTTTTTGTGTATCATTGTCATCCCTATTTTTCACAGTTATATTCCGGCACCAAAAGAACGTCACATTGAGCATTTAGACCGAAATTACGTGAAGGTTTTCATGGATTGGATTCTGAGAAACGTAAAATACAATCGTTTTTCAATTTATGTCGTTTCGATTGTTTTGCTTGTGATTAGCATTGTAGGAATCTATGAAATGCGCATTTCCGGAAGTTTGATTGAAGACATGCCTAAAAAAGAAGCCTTTTTTGAAGATATTGTTTTCTTCGAAAAAGAATTTGATGGTGTTATGCCGCTCGAAATCATTATTGACACCAAACGCAAAAAAGGAGTCATGAAATTGTCTACGCTAAGGAGAATGGACGAGTTGGAAAAAACCATTGACGAAATTCCGGAATTATCAAAACCTATCTCCATTGTGAATTTGGTGAAATATTCCAAACAGGCGTATTACAACGGAAACCCCGAGTATTACGATTTACCCAGCTCACAAGAACAGTCGTTTATTTTGTCGTATGCTAAAAATGCCACGAAAAACTCGAAAGACAATCTAATGAAAAGTTACGTGGATTCCACGGGACAATTTGCCCGAATTACAACTTTTATGCGCGATGAAAACGGCGATAATATTGCCAAAATTGAAGCTGAGATTCGCAAGAAAGCTGATAAAATTTTCCCTCCAGATCAATATAAAGTCACTATCACAGGAAAAGCTCTGGTTTTCCAGAAAGGAACCGGATACCTGCTGGACAACTTACTTTCGTCGCTGGCATTTGCTTTTTTCCTGACTGCACTTTTGATTGGTTTTATGTTCCGTTCGTTCAAAATGGTTTTGGTTTCTATTATTCCAAATTTACTTCCGTTAATGTTAACCGCAGGAATCATGGGCTTTCTGGACATTCCACTGAAACCATCGACGATATTGGTTTTCGGAATTGCGTTTGGACTTTCGGTGGATGACACCGTCCGATTCCTTTCTCAATACCGTGAGGAATTAAAGAAAAATAACTGGAAAATCCGCAAATCAGTTTACGCCACATTTACTGACGCCGGCTTGAGCATGTTCTATACTTCTATCGTATTGTTCTTTGGATTTTCGGTATTTATGTTATCCAGTTTTGGAGGAACAATCGCGCTTGGCGGATTGATTTCACTGACATTATTGTTCGGAATGCTATCAAATTTGATGTTACTACCGGCTTTGGTACTGACCTTGAACAAAACACTGGCTAACGAACAGGATTTTATTGAACCTAAAATTGACATCATCGAACCAAGTGATGCCGAAATTGATGATTTAGAAAAGAAAAAATTGGATAATTAAGAACTATTTCCTTTTACATTATAATCTTTTTCAATCTTGTCAGGGTTTTGTACCCTGACAGGATTAGATTTAAAATAGAATATAAAAAGAGCGATTTTTAAGATCTGGGTTTATTAAGTCCACGATCATAAAGAACAATACTTCCTGCAACAGAAACATTCAAACTTTTTTCGGATTTGAATTTTACGAGGTAATGACATTTGGCAATGGCAGCTTTTGATAATCCGTTATCCTCAGCGCCCAATAGATATACACAGCGTCTTGGATGTTCAAAAGTTTCTAAATCAGTTGCATTTTCATCTAATTCAACACCTACTAATCGGGCACCTTTTGGTAAGTTTTTATAAAAGTCTTCGAACGACTCATAATGAAAATAAGGGATTGACTTTACAGCATTATGCGTATCGCAAGCCTGTTTAGCATAGCGATTGCCTATGGTAAAGATATAACTTGCACCAAGATTTTGTGCTGTGCGCCATAATACCCCCAAGTTCTCAGGAGTTTTACCGTTTTGAATCCCAATACCAAAATACTCTGTTACAAAATTGTCGTTCATGGGGCAAAAATACAAACTGTTACTAGGTTTGTCAAGTTTTTAAAATATTTATGCTTGGAGTGTTTTGCTCATCGTGTCGTTATTTATTGGGACAGCTTCTGTTTGTGCTTGAAAACCTAAAATTCCACCGCAACCTAGCCCTGATAGCAGCGGCATCCTTTTACTTTTTTCTTTAAAAAGTAAAAGATATAGCGAATAGCAGGAAATAGCTTCTGATTACCCTATTTCTTACAATGACTTTTCAAACAAATCATTTATATTTGCAGTTCAGTCACGAGACAATTTTTAATATCAATTATATACATAAAATGAGACATACAAAAGTTAAAGACTTACTAAACAGCACAAAAACGCTTCATGAAGTAAATGCAAAAGGATGGGTGAGAACTTTTAGAAACAATCAATTTATTGCCTTAAACGATGGCTCGACCATTGATAATATACAATGTGTTGTCGATTTTGAGAACACACCAGACGAAACCTTGAAGCGAATTACGACTGGAGCAGCAATATCTGTAACAGGAACTTTGGTAGAAAGTAAAGGTGCCGGACAAAAATTTGAAATTCAGGTGGCTAAACTGGAAATCCTTGGAGATTCAGATGCAGAGAAATTCCCGATACAACCAAAAAATAAACCAAGCTTAGATTTCTTACGTGAAAATGCGCATTTAAGAGTTCGTACCAATATGTTTGGAGCCATTATGAGAGTGCGTTCTGTATTATCATATGCGGTTCACAGTTATTTCCAAGAGAAAGGTTTTGTGTATGTGAATACGCCAATTATCACGGGATCGGATGCTGAAGGTGCTGGTGAAATGTTTAAAGTTACCGCTTTGCCATTTGACGGAACACCAAGAACTGAAGACGGAAAAGTGAATTACAAAGAAGATTTCTTCGGGAAAGAAACGAACCTAACGGTTTCGGGACAACTGGAAGGAGAAACTTTTGCGATGGCTTTGGGTCAGATTTATACTTTTGGACCAACTTTTAGAGCCGAAAACTCGAATACTTCTCGTCACCTTGCGGAATTTTGGATGATTGAGCCGGAAGTGGCGTTCAATGATTTGAATGATAATATGGACTTGGCTGAAGATTTTATTCAATATGTAATCAAATATACAATGGACAAATGTCCGGAGGATTTGAAATTCTTAGAAACGCGATTATTGGATGAAGAGAAATCAAAACCCGTTGCAGAAAGAAGCGAAATGGCTTTGCTAGACAAATTAAACTTTGTTTTGGAAAACAATTTTAAACGCGTTTCGTACACGGAAGCAATTGACATTTTGAGAGAATGTACACCAAATAAAAAGAAAAAATTCAACTATATCATTAACGAATGGGGTGCTGATTTACAGTCAGAACACGAACGTTACTTGGTAGAAAAACACTTTAAATGTCCGGTAATCTTGTTTGATTACCCGGCAAATATTAAAGCATTTTACATGCGTTTGAACGAAGACGGAAAAACAGTTCGCGCGATGGACATCCTTTTCCCTGGAATTGGAGAAATCGTGGGAGGTTCTCAAAGAGAAGAACGTTTTGATGTTTTGGTTGAAAAAATGAAAGCCTTAGGAATTGATGAAGAAGAATTGTGGTGGTATCTTGATACCCGAAAATTCGGTTCAGCAGTTCACTCTGGTTTTGGACTTGGATTCGAAAGATTAGTATTATTTGTAACAGGAATGACAAACATTCGTGACGTAATTCCTTTCCCAAGAACGCCAATGAATGCGGAATTTTAAAAATTTGTTTCAGATTTAAAGTTTAAGGTTGTTGAAAGTTCAGCAACCTTAAACTTTAAACCTTAAACTTTTAAACAATAAAAATGCTAAAGCAATTCTTAAATTTAAAGTTATCACAGAAATTATCTCCACAGCAAATTCAGCTGATGAAGTTAATTCAATTGCCTACGCAAGCTTTCGAACAACGTTTATTGGAAGAAATGAACGAAAATCCAGCTTTGGAAGCCGGAAAAGAAGAAGATGAATATGAAAAGGATGAGTTCGAAAATGAAGATTATGACGATTATGATGATTCGGAATCAGACAGAATTGAAGCCGAAGACATTAACATTGACGAATATTTAAGTAACGACGAAACACCGGACTATAAAACACAGGCCAATAATTACAGCGATGACGACGATGATCGCGAAACGCCTTTTGCAGCACCGGTTAGTTTCCACCAAGATTTAATCAATCAGTTGAATACCTTTATATTGAATGAAGAGGAGCGTGAAATTGCTGAATTTTTGGTGGGAAGTATTGATGACATGGGTTATATCCGCAGAAGCGTTCCAGATATGGTAGACGACATGGCATTCACGCAAGGCATTTACACCGATGAGAAGATGGTGGAAAAAATGTTGCAGGTAATTCATGAACTGGAACCATCAGGCGTGGGCGCACAAGATTTACAAGAATGTTTGTTGTTGCAACTAAAACACAAAACACCAACAGAATCCGTAGAACTGGCTACTGATATTATCGAAAATCAGTTTGATGCGTTTACCAAAAAACATTACGACAAGCTGTTGCAAAAATATAATGTTTCGAATGAGCAACTTAAAAAAGCCATTCACGAAATAGAAAAACTAAATCCAAAGCCAGGCGGATCATTTACTGGAAACAACAAAGTAACTGAAAATGTAGTTCCTGATTTCGCCATCAGAATTGTGGACGGTGAATTGGAATTGACCTTAAACGGACGAAATGCTCCTTCCCTGCACGTTTCTAAAGATTATCAGGAAATGATGCAAACCTACAAGGATTCCCGTGATAAATCAGCACAGCAAAAAGATGCGGTGCAGTTTATCAAACAAAAACTGGATTCGGCTAAATGGTTTATCGATGCGATACGACAACGTCAGGAAACGCTTTTTGTAACCATGAATGCGATTATGCATTATCAGGAAGAATATTTCTTGGATGGTGATGAAACAAAGTTGAAACCAATGATTCTGAAAGATATTGCTGATATGGTAGGTCTTGATATTTCCACTATTTCACGTGTGGCAAACAGCAAATACGTGGAAACGCCTTATGGCACGAAACTAATTAAAGAATTCTTCTCGGAAGCGATGAAAAATGACCAAGGCGAAGATGTTTCGACATTGGAAATCAAAAAAATTCTTCAGAACACCATTGAGGAAGAAGATAAGAAAAAACCACTTCCAGACGATCAATTAGCCGAAATTCTTAAAGAAAAAGGCTATCCAATCGCAAGAAGAACAATTGCAAAATACAGAGAACAACTCGATATTCCGGTAGCGAGAATGAGGAAGAAAATGTAAGATTGTTGATTTAAAAATACTAAAAAGGGGAAATTTGTTTAAAGACAAGATTTCCCCTTTTTTATAAAAATATAATTTTCTTTATTTTTTCTCCTGATCTTTCCGCATCGCATGATAATACGCGGCACGACTCAACGGTTCGTATTCTTCTGTTTCTCCTAACATAACGAGTTTGTCATTGTCGGTTTTTCGGAAACTGTAATTCGCTAGATTTCCGGTGCGGGTGCATACGGCATGCACTTTGGTAACATATTCGGCAGTTGCCATTAATGCGGGCATTGGACCAAAAGGATTTCCCTTGAAATCCATATCTAATCCGGCAACAATTACACGGATTCCCTGATTCGCCAAATCGTTACAAATTTTGACAATTTCGTCATCAAAAAATTGTGCTTCGTCAATTCCTACAACATCACAACCTTGCGCCAAAATAGCAATATTTGCGGCAGCGGGAACGGGTGTGGAACGAATTTCGTTAGCATCATGAGACACTACCATTTCATCATCATAACGCGTATCGATTGCCGGTTTAAAAATTTCGACTTTTTGCTTGGCAAACTGCGCTCTTTTCAAACGACGGATCAATTCTTCGGTTTTACCCGAAAACATGGAGCCACAAATGACTTCGATCCAACCAAATTGTTCTTTATGATTTACTGTATTTTCGAGAAACATTTTGTATTTTTCTGACTTAAAAAATGAATAGTTTTTATTACTTTGTAATAGACAAACCGACTTAAAAATTTTATACTTTTACGTCGTTTCAAAAGTATAAAATTTATATCAAATCGGAGATTTGCGAGCACTTATTTAAAAAAATAAAAATCGCGTACACAAAGAATCCCTTTTCTGGGGGCGATATAAAAAGGTAATACAAAAACGCATCAAAAAAGCCCCGCCTAACACCCTATAATTTCAACAGTTATGAAAAAAAAATTGGAAGCCGATTTAATCAGCATTGCACACAGAATATTACAGCTAAAAAATAAATCTGACATCAATCAATTATATCTGGAAACGCAGAAGTTATATGAAAAACTTTCTGTCTTACGATTTGTGGACGAACATTTCAGTGAAGCAAAACCAACTATTGGTATAACGGAAATTAGCAAAGAAATAGAAACTATTTATGACAAAACTGAGTCCACTCAACCGGAAGCAGCAATTGTAATTGACGAAACTGCTGTGGAAGAACCTGCCGAAACGACTTTGGAACAAACCGAAGAAACAACTCCTTTAGCGGAACAAGAAACTGCTACAACAGAAAATGAAAGCGTTTTAGAGGAAGAAGAAGCAATAACTGAGGAAATTCATGAGGAAGAAAAAATCACTGAGGAATCTGTAGATGAAGATGCAAGTGAAATCCCTTTGGAACAAACAGAAAAAGTAATTGACGCGAGCGAGGAAGAGGAAGAAACTGTGGTAGAACGAGAAATAGTTGCGAGTACAGAAAAGGAAATAGAAGAAGAAACAGTAGAACGTGAAGCGCCTTTTGAACCTGCTTTTGAATTATCACAGGAAAAAGAAGTGCAGACCGAACTGGAAATACCAAAGAAAACAGAAGCCGTACAAATCTCTTTTGAAGATTTATTAGGTGGCAATTACCACGATACACTTTTTGTAAAAAAACAGCAAGTCGATAATATTCCCACTGCAATAGTTATTGAAACCCCAAAAGAAGTGTTACCTGCTGAAGAGCCAAAATTAGAAAATGTTTCAGCAGACTCTGCTGAAAAAGCGGAGCCAAAAACAGTTTCTTTGAACGATAAGTTAGCCAAAGGAATCAACATCGATTTGAATGATCGTTTGGCCTTTATAAAACATCTTTTTGGAAACAGCAGCGAGGATTACAACCGTGTTTTAAGCCAACTTATCACGTTTGACACCTTCTATGAAACACGCGATTTTGTACAGGAAATGGTAAAACCAGATTACAACAATTGGGAAGGAAAACAAGATTATGAGGAACGTTTCATGGATATTATAGAGAAAAAATTCTTGTAATTTTCCTATAACTTTTTCTGAATATACATTTGAACAAATACAGATTTTCTATAAAATTTGTATTTAATTACTTTATCTATGTCAAAATTATACATCGTTCCTACGCCTATCGGCAATCTTGAAGACATGACTTTTCGAGCCATTCGGATTCTTAAGGAAGTCGATTTGATTCTCGCCGAGGACACGCGTACGAGTGGAAAATTGTTGAAACATTTCGAGATTGGCACACACATGTACAGCCATCACATGCACAACGAACACAAAACCATTGAGAATTTAATTTCGAGATTGAAAGCTGGAGAAAATATCGCCTTGATATCAGATGCGGGAACACCCGCAATTTCGGACCCCGGATTTTTATTGACCCGCGCTTGTGTTGAGAATGGAGTTGAAGTCGAATGTTTGCCTGGAGCAACAGCATTTGTACCTGCATTAGTAAACAGTGGCTTACCGAATGATAAATTTGTTTTCGAAGGTTTTTTACCTGACAAAAAAGGGAAACAAACCCGTTATTTGGCTTTAGCCGAAGAAACGCGTACAATGATTTTATATGTTTCACCGCATAAATTAGTGAAAACTTTAGCGGAATTCATTACTTATTTTGGTGAAGACAGACCGATTTGTGTTTGTAGAGAATTATCAAAATTGCACGAAGAAAATGTTCGAGGAACGGTACGAGAAGTTTTGACTCATTTTGAAAAAATAGCTCCAAGAGGAGAAATTGTTGTGGTTGTAGGTGGAAAACAAATAACAAAAGAGCCTAAAAAATCTAAATTCTCAGCTGAAGAATAATCATGAAAAAGGAAAAAGTTATTGTAATCGGTGCGGGACTTTGTGGACTCTACACTGCTTTTTTACTTCAAAAAAAAGGAATAGAAGTTCTGATATTGGAGGCCAATACCAGAATTGGAGGCCGCATAAAAACCATAACCGGAACAACAGCTGTCACGATGGAAATGGGTGCGACTTGGTTTGGAAATCAACACCGGCATCTTCTGGAGGTACTTCACATTTTAGAACTCCCCTATTTTAGACAACATACAAAGGGCATTTCATTATTTGAAACAATGTCTTTTGTACCGCCACAGAAATTTGAAATCTCAGATTCCAAAGAACCTTCTTTTCGTATCGTGGGTGGAACAGCAACTCTAATTGAGAAATTAGTCTCTGAGATTGGTCTACAACATATTAAAACACAAACTAAAATAATCGCAATAAAAGAGCAAAATAATCAATTAATAGTAACGGATTCAAGCGGAAGCAGTTATTCAGCCGATAAAGTAATCAGCACTATTCCACCCAATTTGCTTGTAAACTCGGTGATTTTTGAACCCAAATTACCCGACAATTTCACACAACTAGCCAAGAAAACGCATACTTGGATGGGCGAATCTATAAAATTCGCTGTGGAATATAAAACTCCTTTTTGGAAACAGAATAATTATTCTGGAACGTTATTCAGCCAAGCCAGTATTATTCAGGAAATGTATGACCACAGCACTGCTGATAATTCCGGTTTTGCATTGAAAGGTTTCCTAAATGGGGGAACCGCAGTCCTGTCTTTTGAAGAACGCAAAGAAAAAGTAATAGCGCAACTAACGACATTCTTTGGGCCAGAAGCTTCGGATTATGTAGCCTATTATGAGAGCGTTTGGAGGGAAGAACCACTTACATTTCAGCCGTATGAACAACTTGTATTAGCGCACCAAAACAACGGACATTCGCTTTTTAAAACACCATTATTAAACGAAAAATTATATGTTTCTGGAGCTGAAACAGCCAATCAAAACCCTGGTTATATGGATGGCGCTATTTTTGCCGCGAAAACAATTGCCTCACAATTCTAAACAATGAAAATCAATATGACTATAGCCGCTTTCTTAGAGAAATTAAAACAAACACCTGAAGCAATAGTATTTCCAGAAACCATTGCTACTATCGAAGAAAACTACGACTTTACACCTACAGCATTCGAGAATGGTTTGCAACACAATGCAGCAGGAGAAAATTCAGGATCTTGCAAATTATTTTCGTTCGCCGAAATTCAAAACTTATCAGAAGCAGAAACACTAGCCTGTTTTGGAGCCTATTATTACGAAGATGTTTTACAAAATCCAAACGGAACTGATCACCAAAACATCCGCAATTTCATGAAAACCGGTTGGGATGGAATTGCCTTTTACGGAAGTGCTTTAGTATTGAAAAAATAAAAATTGTTAAAATGCTAATTGCTATTATAAATCGATAGACGTAATTAGCGAATTAGCGGTGGTTCCCTTTTCGAATTTCTAAATTTTATAATACCAAATCAATATGCGTTGGACCTTCAAACCAAAACCTTCAGAGGAGACTGTACAACATTTGGCGAAAGCGCTGAATGTAGAAGATTTTGTGGCCACTTTATTAGTGCAACGCGGTATTGAAACATTTGAAGATGCCAGACGGTTTTTTCGACCAAGTTTAGAGGATTTGCACGATCCATATTTGATGAAAGATATGGAAAAAGCAGTCGCCCGAATTGAAAAAGCAATTGAAAATGAGGAAAATATTCTCGTTTTTGGTGATTATGATGTCGATGGAACCACGGCAGTTTCACTCGTTTCTTCCTATTTAAAAACCTATTATCCGAACGTGGCGACCTATATTCCGGATCGTTATGATGAAGGCTATGGAATTTCATTTAAAGGAATTGACTTTGCTGATGACAATGGATTTTCACTTATAATTGCTTTGGATTGTGGTATAAAATCTATCGATCATGTGGGGTACGCCAAAGCAAAAAACATCGATTTTATCATTTGTGACCACCATAGGCCGGGAGAATTCTTACCCGAAGCTATTGCCATTCTCGATCCAAAAAGAGACGATTGTTCCTATCCCTACGATGAATTGTGCGGTTGCGGAATAGGTTTCAAATTGATTCAGGCTTTAGGCCAAAACCGAAATGAAACAATCGATGATTTGATTCCGTATTTGGATTTGGTTTCAGCTGCGATTGCTGCTGATATCGTCCCTATGACTGGAGAAAATCGGGTGCTGGCTTATTTTGGATTGCAAGTCATCAATTCTGACCCAAGACCGGGAATCAAAGCCATCATTCACCAAATAAAAAAACAAACTTTAGATATTACCGATGTTGTTTTCATCATCGCACCCAGAATAAACGCCGCCGGACGCATTAAACACGGGAATCATGCGGTGGAATTATTAACCGAATTTGATTTTGAGCAAGCCCAACAATTTGCTTCTGAAATCGAGGCGTATAATTCGGAGCGAAAGGATTTAGACAAATTAATCACGAAAGAGGCGTTAAAACAAATTGAGGAAAACAATGAAAAAGAACGTTTTACCTCCGTAGTTTTTCAAGAAGATTGGCACAAAGGTGTGATTGGAATTGTCGCTTCCCGATTGATAGAAACCTATTACCGTCCGACACTTGTTTTTACCAAAAGTGGCGATAAATATGCGGCTTCGGCACGATCCGTAAAAGGATTTGATGTGTATAATGCACTCGAAGCCTGTACCGAACATTTGGAACAATTTGGTGGTCACATGTATGCTGCGGGAATGACGTTGAAAGAAGAAAACTATCAAATCTTCAAAGATGCTTTCGAAAAAGAAGTCGAAAGAACCATTCATCCGGATATGTTGACTCCAGAAATTGCGGTTGATGCCGAGATTGATTTTGCGGATATTACTCCAAAATTAATTCGAATCCTGAAACAATTTGAACCGTACGGACCGCAAAATATGACGCCAATTTTCCTGACCAGAAACATCAAAGACACCGGTCATGGAAAACCGCTTGGACAAGAAGACGAACACTTAAAACTTTTTGTCAAACAAAATAACTCCGAAGGCATCGCTGCTATTGGGTTTAATTTGGGAAACAAAATCGAACTGACTACGCATCAAAAACCTTTTCAAGCGGTGTATTGCATCGATGAAAACGAATGGAAAGGTAAATTAAGTTTGCAATTGCGATTGCGAGATATTAAACAATGATTCTGTTGCTATGAAAAAAAAAGACCCTTACTCTGCGCTGCGGTATAAAGAATTCAATATTTTTTTGTTATTGCGTTTTGCCATGGTTTTTGGCTGGTCCATGCAGTTTATCGTCATTGAATGGGAAGTATACAGTTTGACCAAAAATCCATTATCGTTAGGAATCATCGGATTAATGGAAGTTATTCCTGCGATTTCAATGGCATTATTTGCCGGTCACATTGTGGACCAAAAGGAGAAAAAAGGATTGCTTTTCAAATGTATTTTAGGTTTTTCAATTATTAGTTTGGGCTTATTTTTATTTACGTGGCCACCTTTTATAAAAGATTTTTCTACCCAAACTATTTTATATTCCATTTACTTTTTCGTGTTTTTAGGAGGATTGGTTCGTGCTTTTCTTGGCCCGACGATATTTTCTCTTTTAGCGTTAATTGTTCCTAAAAAATTATATCCCAATGCCGCCACTTGGAGCAGTTCGGTTTGGCAAATAAGTTCGGTTTTAGGTCCTGCAGTAGCTGGTTTTTCGATCAATTGGATTGGTGTTCATTGGTCCATGTCCATCGTTTTAGGATGTTCAATTTTGGCGTTGATAGCTTTAACCCAAATTGCAACTAAGCCTATTTTAAATCCAAAAATTGGTGAACCCATTATGGAAAGTTTGAAAGAAGGCGTGAAATTTGTGTTCAATAATAAGACTATTTTAGGCGCTTTATCACTGGACATGATTGCCGTTCTTTTTGGTGGAGCCGTTGCGCTATTACCCATTTTTGCACAAGATATTTTGAAAGTGGGACCGCAGGGATTTGGTGTTTTGAGAGCTGCCCCAGCTGTTGGCGCTTTTTTGATGCTGATTATTTCCGCATACATTCCTTTTACTAAAAATGCGGGTATGAAACTGCTGTCGGCTATTTTTGCGTTTGGGATTTGTATTATCGTTTTTGGACTTTCGTCTATTTTTTGGTTATCCGTTGCAGCTTTATTTCTAAGTGGTATTTTCGATGGGATTTCGGTAGTGATACGCCAAACTATTTTGCAATTGAAGACTCCGGATCACATGCGAGGCCGAGTTGCAGCCGTGAATTCTATATTTGTGGGTTCTTCCAATGAATTGGGAGCTTTTGAAAGCGGATTAACGGCGAAGCTGATGGGAACTGTTAGCGCAGTGGTCTTTGGCGGAAGCATGACATTGATTACCGTATTTCTTACCGGTGCCGTATCGCCTACTTTTAGAAAACTGGACTTACAAAAAGATGTTGAGGAACACGAAAAGAGCGAGTAATAATAGTTTTTTTTTAGAAAAAACACTTCTTACTATCTTTCAGTAAATTAATCTCAAGATTACTTACCGACTTTTTTTATGTCATTTTTATGTTTTATTATTTAGAACAAATATAAATAATATTTATATTTGCTTCAAATTGATGACACATGCAAGAAATAAAACAAATATATCATAACAATTTAGGCACTGCTTTTTACTGGAGAAAGGATAATGGCATTGTACTGGACAAAGTCCAACTGGTTTTTAGAGAAATGGGTTTTTATTTTACCCAACAGGAACTGCAACTATTTAAGCGCTGTATTGAGGACAGCTATTTCCAAAATAAATGCTGCGACGATTGTGAACTGAAAAACAAATGCCACAAATTTTTACTAAAAACGCCTTGTTACCAAATTGACTTGGCCGTTTCCATGGAAGAATTAGATGCCGTAAAAGACTTGGTGGAAGGCACTTTATTTAAAATAAATCTGGATGATTATTTGTATGGGGAAGGAATGAATTAGAGTTATTTTATTGAATAACTATCTAATAAATAGCATTTTAAAAAAAAACTTTAATAATGCAAGAATAGGCGCAAATTCAGACACATTTTCGCAGCACATAAGATTAAGACTTCGTGTAGCTCTGTAAATCCCTCTAAAAACTTAACGATATCCATAGGTAACGGACGTGTAATCGGTTCCGTTCAACACAGTTTTCATTGTTTGTGCTACGCACGTAACGAAACTCCGGCTTTTAGCAGATGTTTATATGTCTAACCGTATTTTTTCAAGAACTTTTTCTCCATCTTTCGTAATTGAATAATATTTTGCGGAAGTTGAATATTGAGATTTATAAATAAGTAAACCTAACTGTAATAAATAATCAAGTGATTTATTGTCATTTAAAATAGTTTCTCCCCGTTGAATAGATAAACATAACTTTAAAAACTCATCAATATAATTTTTAGCTTTTAAACGATTTATGAAAACATCTGTTCTGTCTTCGGAATTAGAAGGCTTGAAAACATCCATTTGACCATTATTTGTTTCACTTTTAATCTTTGAAACTTCTATTATCTCGTTTTCTAGACTTTTGATTCGAGCTTCCAATCGCGATTTAGTTTCACGTTCTTTATCTAAACGGTTTTGTAAATCATCACTTTCGGCACGAATTCTTTCATATTCTTCTTTTAATACTATAGATTTAGAATCAGTAATTTTATAAATCCAAGGAGTTAAGCGTTTTTCTGATAAATTGACAATAAATCTTGAAATATTTACGAGTAGATAGGTTAAAATTAAAAGTCCAAACGACCAGTAGATATTAATTAATAGATTTTCTACAAAATCAGTTTTGTTATAATAGTCATTAACAAATGTGATTTTATCTTTTAGCCTTAAATTTGAGTCAAAATTAAGCAAGCTATAAATTAAATCCCAATTTCTAATTAGCCATACGAGTAGATATGTTCCAAGAAATGGATTTTTAGTTTTTTCCTTAAAGTTATCCGAAAATGATATTAAAAAATCTTTAACCATTAGCAATTTTTATATTTGTTATTTGCACCTTGTTTGCCAAAATACCAGCTAACTCATTTATATATCTGACAATCGTTAACTAAATCAAATATATACAAAAAAGAAGACGCTAATGGATAACCCCCAACATATTTGTCAGTTTTTTACACAATCAAAAAAGTCGAAAAAACCCTTGAAAATTTATTAATACTTTTTGATTTCGAAAGTCTCGCCATCAAAAACACCATAGGTAAAATACGTAATCCAGTCGCCTAGATTTACATACTCAGAATTTTCTCCTACGGTTACTTTCATAGGCAAATGACGGTGTCCGAAAATAAGGTAATTGTAGTGTTTGGTTTCTAGTTTTCTTTTAGAATAAAGAATAAGCCATTCGTTGTCTTCGCCAAGAAAAGTTACATCTTCATCGCCAGAAATCAATTTATTCTTTACGGAAAGGTATTGCGCCAGTTTCACGCCAATATCCGGATGAAGCCATCTAAAAAGCCATTTGAAAAAAGGATTTGTAAATATCTTTTTCATGCGTTTGTATCCTAAATCTCCGGGACCTTTTCCGTCTCCGTGGCCAATAAGGAATGTTTTATCTCCAAAAGTATATTCTTGATTGTCATGAAACACAGGAATATTGAGTTCTTTCTGGAAATAATCGGCCATCCATAAATCATGGTTTCCCACGAAGAAATAAATAGGGATTCCGGAGTCTCTGATTTCGGCGAGTTTACCTAAAACACGAATAAATCCTTTTGGGACTACGGTTTTGTATTCGAACCAAAAATCAAATAAATCGCCCAATAGAAAAATAGCTTCTGCATCGCCTTTTACCTCATCGAGCCATGCTACGAATTTTTGTTCTCTAGGAAAACTCAGTTCGGGTGTTGGTGCGCCAAAATGTTGATCGGAGGCGAAATATACTTTTTTATTATGGGGTAATTGCATGAAGTTACAGTATGGATTTCATATTATCACTAGCAAACCATTCTGCAAAAGAAGATTCGGTTTCTTGTAATTTTAGGGAAAAAAGAGTGATTCCTTCTGGTAATCGGCTGATGATTCTTTGAGAAAAATCTACTACCATATTTTCACTAGTTGGTTGGTAATCTACCAAAATAACGTGGTGTCCGCGGGTCATTAATTCATTTGCCAATTCGATATGCGGCGTTGTTCCGTTGAAAACTGTCGCATGGTCAAATTGATCTACAATTTCTTCTTTTACAATTTTCTTTAAATCCGTGAAGTCAATCACCATTCCAAATTTAACATTGGAACGATCTGTAATTGGAGTTCCAATTACCGTTACTGACAATTTATAACTATGTCCGTGAACATTTTTACATTTCCCGTCATAACCATATAAGGCGTGTCCGGTTTCGAAACTAAATTGTTTTGTAATTCTGATATTGCTCATCGGAGTTTTTATTTTAATGCAAATTTAGTAATAATTATAGGTCTTTGTCTCTTTTTTTTGCACTGGTATACATCCAGTAAGCCAACGCAAGTAAAACAACAAAAGGAATAAAGGATCCAATAACAATCCCTATTTGATAACTGCTGTCTGTTGCATTTTTCAGTTTTTCTTCTATGTTTACTCGTTGAACAAGCATTAGAATTTTCATAATGAATTATTTTTTAAATTGTAATAACGCTTTTTTGGTAAAATCAGATAACACCAATCTTCCAGAAATAGAGGCTCTCTCTAACAAAAGTGTTTTCCATTCTTGGGTTCCATCCCATAACACTTTTTTCATTTCGGCTAATGCTTCAGGATTATAACTGGATAATTTAGCGCTAAAATCAGCTATTGCGGTATCCAGCGCTTCGATAGTTTCAAATGTATTGGCATACAATCCTTTGGCTGCTGCCCAATCAGCAGTTTTCCATTCGTGGGCTGCGAGCGTCATTTCGGCCATTGCCGTTTTTCCAATTTTCTTTGAAACGACTGGTTCTATTACAAAGGGACCAATTCCGATCGCTAATTCTGATAATTTTATTGAAGCATTTTTTGTAGCCAATGTATAATCACAAGCGGAAGCAATTCCTACGCCACCACCAACTGCTTTTCCGTGAATGCGCCCCACGATAAGCTTGGAACACAAACGCATGGCATTAATTAAATGGGCAAATCCAGAAAAAAACTCGGTTCCTTCTGATTCATTGGAAACAGCCAAAAGTTCATCAAATGAAGCACCTGCACAAAAAGCACCTGAGCCTTCACTTTGTATAACAATCACCGAAACAGTTGGATCGGCACTTAAATTATTAAACTCAGTAGTGAGTCGGTCTAATAATTCTCTGGGAAAAGAATTACTTGAAGGATGACCAAATATAACGGTTGCGATTTTATTGTCGATAGTTGTAACGAGCGAACCTATTGAGTTTTCTGATGGCATAGTAGTGATTTTGATGTAAAGTTAAAAAAAGTAAAGGAGGATTTGACTTTTTTTAAAATAGAATGAATTTGTATTTTTGAAATTTGCTTTTTGGAAAATTTATATGTTATATTTGCGACCAAGTTTGGGGGATTAGCTCATTTGGCTAGAGTGCTTGCCTGGCAGGCAAGAGGTGACCGGTTCGAATCCGGTATTCTCCACAAAAAACCGTAAAATCTTTTAAGTAAGAGTTTACGGTTTTTTTTATTTCTTAGTTCACAGTTCTATTTAAACAAATAAGCAATAGCTATTGAACCATAAAAATAGCCTGTGACCAAATCATTCTTCAACTCTTTTCCTCTGTAAATAAAGGCATACGATAAATTAAGATTGTTTTTTCGGTATTTTATCCCTGATTCTGCATTAAAACGAAATGGAATTAAATCATACGTTATCGGGCTGGAATCATTAAAAAGACTTCCCTGTATTGTAGCATCATACAATTGATAATTTATACCGGGAACGATGTAAAAATACAACTCGCTATCATTTTGCTGAGAATTAGCAAGAACAGAACCTCCATAAAGATTAGAATCATAAACAGGCAGTACTTTTTTTATACTGATTCTAGTCAAAAACCCTGCAGAAACTCCCGTAAAAATAGTTCCTAAATCTGCTTTTGATTGAAAATGAAAATCTACATTCTGTTTGTTTTGTTTGACAAATAACTTCTTAGAAAATAAAAAATTAGTTTGAAGGGCTACCGCATTTTTAATTTGGTACTGCCAGCCCTGAACTGATTTATAATTAAAAATTGCGTGAAATTCCTTTTGCATTTCTTCAGCAAATGAATTAACACCAATGAAACCAAGCTGAACCGCAACCTTGAATACCGATTCATTTTGATAAAAACTGGTTCTCCCCGCTTCAGCAAAAAGATAACCAGCGAACGGCCGATCATTTAATCTTGCATCATTTGCTTTAATAGTTCTGGGATTATAAATATATTGGCCTATTCGAAATTCCAATATATTTTTATTTATTGCTTCCTGATCATTTTTTACTAGAAACCTATAGAAAAACTCTAACCCATTGGTATAATACTTGTCATTCTTGGAAGAGGTATATAAATCATTATCCGTAATGAGACCTATCTCATTCATTTTATTTTGGCCAAAAGTAAAGGCGGAGAACATAATTAGAATACTACAAAGGGTTTTCCTAAATAGCATCTAATAATTAATTTTTCCAACAGTTCGCATCACGCGCATAATTTTAGCTTTTCGTCTGTTGATATACGAAGAAGAACTGGTTGCCGAATATTTTCTAGGATTGGGTAATATCGCAGCAATTCCAGCTGCCTGCATCGGTGTAAGACTCGATGCATCTTTTCGGTACCAATGTTTTGCGGCTGCTTGCGCTCCATAAACACCATTCCCCATTTCGATACTATTCAAGTACACTTCCATGATGCGTTCTTTACCCCAAATAATTTCAATCAGAACGGTGAAATAGGCTTCAAGTCCTTTTCTTAAATAACTTCGACCTTGCCAAAGAAATACATTCTTGGCTGTTTGTTGCGATATGGTACTTCCCCCTTTTATTCTTCGACCTCTTTCATTGCTTTTATATGCTTTTTGCATCGCAACAAAATCAAAACCGTTGTGTTTCAGGAACGTTCCGTCTTCACTGGCAATTACGGCTTTTTGAAGATTCATCGATATATTCTCAATTGGTTCCCAGTTGTGGCTAAAAAAAACTTCTTTCCCGGCAGCTTTGTTTTCAATCGCCCGAATCACCATTAATGGTGTAAATGGAACCGGAACAAATTTAAAAAGTACTACAAAAAATAAAGAAAGTCCGAAGAACCATAACAATACTTTGAATAAAAAATGAGTTAGTTTGCTCATAAAAGAGGTCGGTTCTTTTTTAACGGGTTGTCTTGATTTTCTTGGTGTTATTTTCGTTGCCATTATACTAAATCTGCTAATTCTGTTCCAATTAAACTTCCTATTGCTACTCCCATTCCACCCAATCGTACGCCACAATAGACATTATCGGACAGTTGTGAAACAATGGGATTCTTACTGTTGCCAATACCCATAATCCCGCTCCAACGGTGTGCAATCTGGAAATCCTGATTCGGCAAAATTACTTCTTTTAATAATTGTTCCAATTTTTTTTGGACGATTTCTGTTTGTCCAAATTCGGTTGTGTTCTCCGTCTCAAAATCCAGGTTTCTTCCGCCACCCAATAATATTCTGTCGCCAATATTCCTGAAATAATAATACCCTCTATCCAAGTGAAAAGTTCCTTTTATATCTAAGTTTTTAATAGGCTCCGTGATTAAAACTTGCGCTCTGGCCGGCTTAACAGCTCCAGTTGTCAATGTATTTGCAAAGCCATTCGTAGCAAACAATATTTTTTTAGTACTAAAACTGAAATCCCCAAGTGCCACTTCCACTCCATTTCCCTTATCGAAATAAGAAGTAACGGTTTGCTGGTTTAGAATTAAAATATTTTTAGAAACAGCTTCTTTCAACAACGCCTGCATCATATTTCCGGTATCAATTTGTGCTTCAAAGGGATTGAAAACTAAATATTCTTGTATCCCATTAAACCCAAAACGATCTACTTCTTTGGCAAAAACATCCGCTTTAAAAAGTGGTCTTAAAATTTCATTGATGAACGGTAATTTCCCGACACATTCACTGTAACAACTTTCATCGTCTTTTAAAAACAACTCATATCCGCCATACGGTTTGAAATCTATCGTGTCATCACCGAGTCTTTTTCGCAACAATTGCAATCCTTTCCAACGTTTTTGCACCAGTTGAATCACTTCCTCTTCAGAATGGGATTTTAAATCGTCTATAATTTCTGAAAGACTTCCGAAACACGCAAAACCGGCATTTTTAGTACTTGCGCCTTGCGGCAACATTCCTTTTTCCAGGACTAGAATTTTGCTTTCCGGGAATCTTTCGCGCAAGCGTAATGCAGCATGCAAGCCCACAATACCGCTTCCTACGATGGTATAATCGACATCCGTAAACCAATTTTTCAACTCCCAATAGCTCAAATCCATGTTTAAATATTTTTCATAAAATTAATAATTTTTTGGATTTATTCTCAATTTATTTCAGGAGCTAATCCCGCTATCCGTTTCAATCTTTCTAGTCCTGAACTTGTTTCAGAATCCTGAAACAAGTTCAGGACTAGAAAGGATTTCCACTTTTATCGGGGCTAAAAAGCAAGTGTTAAAAACGAAAAAACATCAATTTAAATTGGCTAATTTTAGCATTCGAAAAAATCAATTATCACAATGAAAAAAATACTGTTTATACCCTTACTAATGATTAGTTTAACTGCTATGGCACAAAATGTAATGACTCCGGAACTGCTCTGGAAATTAGGAAGAGTAACTCCTTTAGGCATTTCCAAAGATGGAAAAAATGTAGTTTATAAAGTTACCACTCCTTCGGTCCAAGAAAACAAATCGGACTCAAAATTCTATAGTTTGTCCGTAAATGGTGGAAATCCAACCGAAGTAAAAGATACTAAAGAATTATTAAAAGATAAAAATGTTTCTCCGGACGGGAAATATATCGTTTATAATGATGAAGTAAAAATCGAAAAAGTTCACGGAAAAGATTTTTATCCGGAACTGGAAAAATCAGACGTTCAAATCTATGACGGCTTAAATTACCGCCATTGGGACACTTGGAACGAAGGCAAATACAATCATGTTTTTTACAAACAAAACAAAGAAGGCGCAGTGGGAATTGACATTATGAAAGGCGAAAATTTTGACAGTCCACAAAAACCTTTTGGCGGAGACGAAGATTATATTTGGTCGCAAGACAGCAAAAGCATCTTGTACGTTAGCAAGAAAAAAGCAGGAACCGATTATGCTGTTTCTACCAACACCAATATTTTCGAGTACAATCTGGAAACAGGAAAAACCAGCAATAGAACCGAGGAAAACCTAGGATATGATACCGCTCCACAATTTTCTCCAACTGGAAATTTGACTTGGTTGCAAATGAAACGTGACGGTTATGAAGCTGATAAAAACGACCTGATGGTGAGTTTCAAAGGAATGAAAATGAACTTAACGGGGAATTGGGACGGAACAGTTGATCATTTCATTTGGAGTCCTGACGGGAAAAAAATCTATTTTGTGGCGCCAATAGACGGAACCAAACAATTGTTTGAAGTTAATTTTCCAGGTCTGACCAAGATAGCAATCAGCGTTCGCCAAATAACTACTGGAGAATTTGATGTCAATGATTTAGTTGGTTTCTCAGGCGATAACATCATCGTAACGAAAACCGACATGAATCATGCTGCGGAAATTTTTTCATATAATTTAAACAAAAATACTTGGAAACAACTTTCCAATGTTAATTCGGCAACCTATAATTCTTTGGCGCTTAGCAAAACAGAAAGAAGATATGTAACAACTACGGATGGCAAAAAAATGTTGGTTTGGGTCGTTCTTCCGCCTAATTTTGATGCTTCAAAAAAATACCCAACGCTTTTATATTGTCAAGGTGGACCACAATCTGCATTGACACAATTTTATTCTTACCGATGGAATTTGCAGTTGATGGCTGCCAACGGCTATATTGTCGTGGCTCCAAACCGACGCGGAATGCCGGGTCATGGTGTAGAATGGAATGAGCAAATCAGCAAAGACTGGGGCGGGCAAGTAATTGACGATTACCTATCAGCGATTGATGATGTGGCAAAGGAAAAATATGTTGACACCAGCCGTTTAGGATGCGTTGGCGCCAGTTACGGAGGATATTCCGTTTTCTATTTAGCGGGAATTCACAACAACCGATTCAAAACGTTCATTGCCCACGATGGCGTTTTTAATACCCAAAGCATGTTTGGAACTACTGAGGAAGTTTTCTTTAGCAACTGGGATTTTGGTGGTGCGTATTGGGAGAAAGACAATGCTGTAGCTCAAAAAACGTACACGACATTCAACCCAATGACTTTAGTGGAAAAATGGAACAAACCTATTTTAATTATTCAAGGCGGAAAAGATTTCCGTGTACCAATAGGACAAGGTCAAGAAGCGTTCCAAGCAGCTCAATTGCGTGGCATAAAAAGCAGATTCTTGTATTTTCCAGAAGAAAACCACTGGGTGTTGAAACCACAAAATGCTCAGGTTTGGCAAGGTGAATTTTTCAAATGGCTTAAAGAAACCTTGTAGATTCGAACTTATAAAAGAAATTAAACCTCACTTTTCCGTGAGGTTTTTTTGTTCCCTTCAAAATATTTTGAATATCTTAACTTTAAAGCCTTATCTAATTTTTATCTTTGAAAAATGGACAATAAAAAAAGTTATATTCCGATAAAAGTTTTCATTAGTTATCTGGTGCTAGCTTTACTTTTTGCAAGTGTGGGCTGGTTTTTATACTCCGAAAGCAACGTTTTTTCAGAAACTGAAAGTAAGTTTGTTAAAGAAAATAGCAAAATTTTAAAAGTAAGTAATTTACTTTCTAAAATATATAAAACAGAAAGTTTAGCCCGAATAACCATTCAGTCTAATTCTGAAAAAGATTTCAAGAATTATATTTCTAAAACAGATTCCTTAAAATTAGATATTGATTCTTTAAAATTATTGGTCACAACTCCCTATCAGATTACTTTATTGGATAGTGTGAAATTTTTATTATCTAAAAAAACTCAAAATATAAAGCAACTTAAAGCCATAAAAAACAAGACCAATGATGAAGCTGCAGTAAAAAATGCAATTGAGGATTTAACCAAGATAGAATCTTCGTTACGAAAGCTCCAATTGGAAGATTTTGTAAAATACCCCTCAGAAATGGGAGAATATCAACGAAATGTACTTAAAAAGTACGTCTCCTATTTAAATCAAAACATTCCTGATGACAGTACGAATACGTTAAGTAAAAAAGCTACTGATTCAATTTTAATGGCTTCCAAAACATTGTTGAATCAAGTGAAGAAAGAGACCGAAAAAAAGAAAATATTATTGAATTTTGAAGAAAATAAATTACTTAAAAATGAAATTTCCATATCGGAACAATTAAGAAAAATCTTAAATATCGTAGAAAGTGAGATTATTCGAAATACAACCAAAAATAATCTAGACCGAGAAAATTCATTAAAAAAAACAAATCGAATCGTAACTATAGCTGCGGCGATAGGATCATTGTCAACATTATTATTTTTAGTGTTAATTTTAAATGATTTTTCAAAAACTCAATCCTATAAAAGACAACTTGAGGCAGCGAACACCAAAACCAAAACACTTCTTAAAAATAGAGAGCAACTTATTTCCACGGTAAGCCACGACTTAAAAACCCCTTTAAGTACAATCTTAGGCTACACCGAACTTTTGGGCAATTCAATCTTGAATCCAAAGCAAGAACATTTCACAAAAAACATCAAAAATTCTTCAGAATATATCTCGAAATTAGTTCAGGATTTACTTGATTTTACTCAAATTGAGGCTGGAAAAATAGTTGTTGAAAAAATCCCTTTCTCTTTATATGATATTATTCATGAAATAGGTGACAGCATACAATCGGTTTATATTCAAAAACCAATACAACTTGACATCAAAATTGATCCTAATCTAAAACAAAAAATCATAGGCGACCCGTTCAGGCTGAAACAAATATTGTCTAATATCATAGGAAATGCGTTCAAATTTACAGAAAAAGGATTCATAAAAATTGAAGTTACGGTTAATCCTAAAACCGATAGAATATGCATCCGTATTGAGGATTCTGGCATTGGAATAGCAGAAAAAAATCAGCAATTAATTTTTGAGGAATTTACACAAGCCGATGAAAATATTGAAAAAAAATATGGAGGAACGGGTTTAGGACTTACCATCTCTAAAAAAATAACCGCTATTTTAGGAGGTGAATTGAGTTTAAAAAGTGAATTAGGCAAAGGAAGCATTTTTGAAATTCAAATTCCACTAATTTTTGACGATACGCTATCCAAAAAAGAAATCTTTATCAATCCTTCAAAAGAGAAATTTACAGCAGTGATCATTGATGATGATGAGAGTTTGTTGAAGTTAACAACCGAAGTTTTAAAACAGCATCAGTATACTGTTTTTCCGTTTAATAATGCCTCTGATGCGATTACTGCACTACCAAATATTAATTTTGATTTCATAATTACTGATATTCAAATGCCTGTTGTAGATGGTTTCTTATTTTTAGCAAAACTAAAAAAATCAACAGAAATAAATTATAAAAACCAGCCAATTATTGCAGTAACGGGAAGAAATGATTTAGATATAGAAAATTACAAAAAAGCGGGGTTCACAACCGTGGTCAGAAAACCATTTTCTCCAAAAGGATTGCTCAAAACCATCAAAGCATTTTTGAACAATACGGAAATCCCTGTTGAATCAGACTTGAAAACTGACTCTAAACAAACAAACAAACCATATTCGCTAAAAGCGTTGAAATCATTTTTATCCGATGAAGATGAGGCTTTAAAAGAGGTTTTATTAACCTTTATGACAAGCACAAAGGAGAGTTTACAATTTTTAGAACAAGCAATCTTAGAGGATAACTTTCTTGAAATTAAAAATAGTGCTCATAAAATGAACCCAATGTTTAAGCAAATCAAGGCTTCTCATATTAGTACAATTCTAGATCAATTAGAGTTAGAAGATCATACAATCCAAAACATAAATATTATTTTTACGGATTTAAAAAACAAGATTACGATTCTTTTTACACTTCTGGAAAAGGAAATAAACTAATTGATATCGTATAATTTTAATTTATTATACAATGTTTTTCTGTTGATTTTAAGCAATTTTGCTGCTTCAGTTTTATTATTATTCGTTTTATTTAAAGCCTCAAGAATAGTGTCTTTTTCATTTTCAGACAATGAAAAATCATTTGTTGTTGTAGGTTCATTTTGAAAAAATTCTACTGGAAGTGTCGCTTTTTCAATAAAATCTCCTTGTGATAAAAGCGTGGCTCTTTTGATACAATTTTGAAGTTCCCTAAGATTTCCCGGCCATCTGTAGTTTTGAAAAATAGTCATGACTTCAGAAGAAAATCCGATGACATTTTTGTTCAATTCTTGATTTGATTTTTCAAGAAAAAAAGCTGAAAAAAGCATTAAATCCTCATTTCGTTCCACTAATGAAGGAGAATGAATGGAGAATTCATTGATTCGGTGGTATAAATCTTCCCTAAAATCTCCTTTTTTTACTGCTTCGCGCAAATCTTCATTTGTTGCGGTAATAATCCTAATATCAACATCGATTTCTTTATTACTGCCAACGGGTTTTATTTTTCTTTCTTGCAAAGCTCGTAAAAGCTGGATTTGATTTTCATAAGAAAGATTCCCTATTTCATCCAGAAAAATAGTTCCACCATTTGCCGCTTCAAAAAAACCGATTTTATCTTGGATTGCTCCAGTAAAAGATCCTTTTAGATGTCCAAAAAACTCACTCGCTGCTAATTCTTTTGGAATGGAACCACAGTCAACAGCAATGAAATTAGTGTTTTTTCTGGAACTGTTTTCATGAATACTTTTTGCAATGACTTCTTTTCCAGTTCCACTTTCGCCAATAATTAAAACTGACATGTTTGTTGGACTGACTAATTGGATGTATTCAGCAAGCTTTTGGGACGCTTGAGAAATACCTTTAACAAATTCGTCAGTAATTTTTTTAACTTCCTGTTTTTTATTTTTAGACGTAGAAACTGTATTATCAGATATTTGTAGCGCACCAGTAATAACCAATAAAACTTCCTCAGGATTAAATGGTTTTGAAATGTAATCCGCAGCACCGTTTTTTATAGCCTTTACAGCTGTACTCACATCCGAATATCCCGTCATTAGTATTACAGGAACATTTGGGTGAGTTGATTTTATTTCTGACATAAGTACAATCCCATCAGAATCGGGAAGCCTTAAATCCGTGATAATTAAATCGAATTCGTTACTTTTAATCTTGGATTTTGCTTCTGCGGCTGAAAATGTTGCCGTTACATCATAGGATTTTTTTATTAGAAATTTTTCTAATAATCTACAAAAAGCGACATCGTCTTCAATCAATAAAATCTTAGCCATTAACATTGTTTAACTTTAGGGCTAAAATAAAGTTATTAAATTTGTATTCTCATAATTTTTTGCAAAAAAAAGAGACTGTTAAAAAACAATCTCTTTTAAAAAATAAAAAATTTCCCTAAATTATTTATTTATCCAGTTTCCTTCGGCATCTGCATAAACAGTAGCTTTCTGGTCTCCAACTGTGATTTCTAATTTATATTCTTTCTTTGCATTAACAGAGGCTTTTACAAGTGTAGCGTCCGGCTTAGCGGTTTTCAATGCTGCTTTCACCGCTTCAGGAATTGCTTCTGTCTGTACTTCGGAATATTCTTCTTGCATTAAGACAGATTGAGTAACTATATTGCTTACCGGAATAATAGTTGCATAAGTTGATAAACTTCCTAAAACGATTGCTGCTGATACCATTAACTTTTTCATCTTATTTACTTTTATTTATTATTATTTTATAATTATTTTTGAATCCATTTTCCATTTGCATCTGCAAAAAGATTTCCTTTTTTATCGCCAACAGTGATATCTAATTTATATTCTTTGTTAGCATTAATATATGCTTTATCAAGTATTGCATCTGGATAAGCTGTTTTTAATGCTGCTTTTATAGCCTCTGGTACTTCTTCTAATTTTACCTCTGTATATTCTTCTTGAATAGATTGTGATGTGGTAACGGAGTTAGTTGTAGGAAGTGTAGTTGCGTATGTAGAGAAACTTCCTAAAACGATTGCTGCTGATAAGATTAACTTTTTCATAATATTTATTTTTAAATTATTCATTTGTTATTGTTGTTTAAGATAAAGTAATAATTGTACCAGTTTTTAACAAGAACCTAAAAGACCTGTAATAGACTAAAAAATAGAGTATTAATATTTGAGCCCGTTGTTTTAAGATGGGAAAAGTGGGTAACATTTTGAGAAAAACGGGTAATTTTTACACACTTTACCCCAGTATCAAAATTAGAATAAACAAAAAAACCCTGCATCGCTGCAAGGTTTTTACTTAAATAAAGTATTTTTATTCCGGATCGTTCATTTTGAAAGTATCCATGAATGCGGTAGTATATTCACCCGCAATATAACGAGGATCATCCATTAATTGTCTATGGAAAGGAATAGTTGTTTTTATTCCTTCGATTACAAATTCATCTAAGGCTCTTCTCATTTTACTAATTGCTTCCTCGCGAGATTGAGCTGTAGTAATAAGTTTTGCAATCATTGAATCATAATTTGGCGGAATAGTGTACCCTGAATATACATGAGTATCTAAACGAACTCCATGTCCACCAGGCATATGCAATGTTGTGATTTTTCCTGGAGACGGACGGAAATCATTATAAGGATCTTCCGCATTAATACGGCATTCAATAGCATGCAATTGAGGCAAATAATTTTTCCCTGAAATAGCAACCCCTGCGGCTACAAGAATTTGTTCACGAATTAAATCATAATCAATTACTTGTTCTGTAATAGGATGCTCTACTTGAATACGAGTATTCATTTCCATGAAGTAGAAATTACGGTGTTTGTCCACCAAAAACTCTACAGTTCCAGCACCTTCATATTTAATATATTCAGCTGCTTTTACAGCTGCTTCACCCATTTTAGTACGCAATTCATCTGTCATAAATGGTGAAGGCGTTTCTTCAGTCAATTTTTGATGACGTCTTTGTACCGAGCAGTCTCTTTCAGAAAGATGACACGCTTTTCCATAAGAATCGCCTATAACCTGAATTTCAATATGACGAGGCTCTTCAATTAATTTCTCCAAATACATTCCGTCATTCCCAAAAGCAGCTGCGGATTCCTGACGTGCACCTTCCCATGCTTTTAACAATTCATCTTCTTTCCAAACGGCACGCATCCCTTTTCCACCACCACCAGCAGTTGCTTTAAGCATTACTGGATAACCAAAATCTCTTGATAATTGCAAGGCTTGATCATACGATTCTAAGATACCTACTGAACCCGGAACACAAGGAACTCCTGCTTCAATCATGGTTGATTTTGCAGAGGCTTTGTCTCCCATTCTATCAATCATCTCTGGAGATGCTCCAATAAATTTGATCCCATGTTCCTGACAAATTTTTGAAAATTTAGAATTTTCAGAAAGGAATCCGTATCCTGGATGTATTGCATCTGCGTTTGTAATTTCGGCAGCGGCAATAATATTTGACATTTTTAAATAGGATAAGTTGCTTGGAGGAGGTCCTATACAAACCGCTTCGTCAGCAAACTTTACATGAAGACTTTCGGCATCAGCAGTAGAATAAACAGCTACTGTTTTTATGCCCATTTCCTTGCACGTTCTAATTACGCGTAACGCAATTTCCCCTCTATTTGCAATTAATATTTTTTTAAACATCTTATTTTATATTTTAAATTTAAAATTCCAATAGTCAAAACTCAATTTGGAATTGGAATTTTGACTATTGGAATCTCAAAAATATTATGACGGATCTACTAAGAATAAAGGTTGGTCAAATTCAACTGGTGACATATCATCAACCAGTACTTTCACAATTTTACCAGAAACTTCAGATTCAATTTCATTAAATAATTTCATGGCTTCAATTACACAAAGAACATCCCCCTTAGAAATTGTTTTACCTACTTCAACAAACATCGGTTTATCTGGAGATGGTTTTCTATAAAAAGTTCCAATAATTGGAGATTTTATAGTGATATAATGAGCGTTTTCTACTGCTGGAACTTCTGGAGCAACTACGGCCGGGGCAATTTGTTGCGGAGCTACTGCTTGTTGAAGTGCACCTTGAGCAGGCATTTGTTGTACATAAGTGGTTTCTGTCACATTCCCTTCCAGTGTTGTTCTGATGGTGATTTTCACATCATCCATCTCTAATTTAACTTCTGCAACTCCTGAATTTGCTACAAACTTGATTAGATTTTGAATTTCTTTTAAATCCATAATTATTTGTTTTTAGTTTAAATTTATTTTTTATCGTATGCCCATTTTAGATAAATAGATCCCCAAGTGAATCCACCTCCAAAAGCAGCCAAAATTATCGTATCTCCTTTTTTGAATAAATGTTCAAAATCACTAAGCACTAATGGTAAAGTAGCAGAAGTTGTGTTTCCGTATTTTTCGATATTCATTAATACTTTAGAATCTTCTAAATTCATTCTATTAGCAGTAGCATCAATAATACGTTTATTGGCTTGATGAGGAACCAACCAATCTACATCTTCATTCGTCAAATTATTTCTTTTCAAAATTAATTCGCTTGAATCTGCCATGTTGGTCACTGCATATTTAAACACTGTTTTTCCGTCTTGAATAATATTATGTCTATTTTCTTTTACGGTTTCTAAAGATGTAGGATTAATGGATCCACCAGCATCAATTTTCAAAAAATCTCTACCGATACCATCACTACGCAAGTACTCATCCTGCAGTCCCAATCCTTCGTAATTAGGTTCAAATAATACTGCACCAGCACCATCTCCAAAAATAATACAGGTTGATCTGTCTGTATAATCTACGATTGAAGACATTTTATCAGCACCGATCAACAGTACTTTCTTATATCTTCCTGATTCTATATAAGCAGCGGCAGTTGACATTCCAAATAAGAAACTGGAACAAGCTGCTTGCAAATCATAAGCAAAAGCATTAGTAGCACCTATTTCAGTTGCAACATACACACCCGTTGAGGCTACCGGCATATCTGGAGTAGCAGTTGCCATTATCAACAAATCTATTTCAAGAGGATCAATATTAGCTTTTGCTAATAAATTTTGTGCAGCTTTAATGGCCAAAAAAGAAGTTCCTTTCCCTTCTTCTTTAAGAATTCTTCTTTCTTTTATTCCTGTGCGAGAGGTTATCCACTCATCATTGGTATCAACCATTGCTTCAAGAGCTTTGTTCGTTAGTACAAAGTCCGGAACATAAGCTCCAACAGCGGTTATTGCGGCTGTAATTGTATTCATTGTATGCGATTATTTCTTGTCAAATGATACCATTTGAAAATTTTTTAAAAGACTTGAAAATTACAAAAAAAAAATTCATTTCCATTGATTAAGAGCTTCTTATTTAACGAAAATGATAAACAACAAAAAAACTCTCACGATGTGAGAGTTCGAATATCATTTACTAAAATGTATTAAGCAACCGCTACAGATTTATCTATAACAACTTGCCCTCTGTAGTACATTTTACCTTCATGCCAATACGCTCTATGGTATAAATGCGCTTCTCCAGTGATTGGACAAGTAGCAATTTGAGCTACAGTAGCTTTATAATGTGTTCTTCTTTTATCTCTTCTTGTTTTGGAGATTTTTCTCTTAGGATGTGCCATTTTACTATATTATTTATCCGTTAATAGTTGCTTTAATTTGTCCCAACGCGGGTCAATATTTTCTTCTTCTTTAATTTCTTCTTTTTCTTCCTTTACTATGAGTTCATTTAACTTAGTTAAGGCTTCTGTCTTTAAACTTCCGTCTTTCACGCCTGGATGAACTCGTCTTAGAGGAACTGACAACACTATCATTTCATAGATGTATTGTGCAATATCTATTTCAAACTCTCCATGAGGTAAAATTAACAATTCCTCATTTTCATTATTAAATTCCTCCCCAAAACGAACGATTAACTTCATTTGACCTTTAATAGGCAAATCAAAATCTTCACTTGTGAGATCACAAGGCACATTTACAATACCTTTATGCTTAAAACTCAACTCTAGCAGCGTGCTTTTTTTCTCTAAAACTACATTTACTTTGATATTTGAATCTTGATATTCATTATAATCAAAGATTTCAAAGAACGCATTACTTATTTGATACTCAAAATGATGTTTCCCTAGCTTTAATCCTACGAAAGGAATTAAATATTCTTTTCTATTCTTCATTTCAACAACAATTTGCCCCTAAACTTCGGGAGTGCAAAGATATAAAATTATTGCAAATCTAATAATGTTATTCACTTTTTTTTGTTCACAACTGTTTTTCTTTTGTTTTCAATGGTTTCTCACTGATTTCAGCATATTGATTTCTCGAATGATAAATATCAATTGCAAGATAAACAGCCTCTTTAAAAGAGTTGAAATCCGCTATCCCCTTTCCTGCAATATCATAAGCAGTGCCATGATCCGGCGACGTTCTTATTTTATTCAGACCGGCCGTATAATTCACGCCATTTCCAAAAGAAAGTGTTTTAAAAGGAATTAATCCCTGATCGTGATAAGTAGCTATAATCGCATCATATTTTTCATATTGGTTACTTCCAAAAAAACCATCGGCAGCAAAAGGCCCAAAAACTAAAGTTCCTTTATCAAATATCTTTTTCAGTGCTGGCTTTATTATTAAATCATCTTCAGTCCCGATAACCCCGCCGTCGCCACAATGTGGATTCAATCCCAAAACCGCAATTTTAGGCTTATTGATACTAAAATCCTGAATCAATGATTGCTTAACTGTTTCGATTTTCTTCCTGATTAATTCCTCAGTAAGATGCGCAACCACTTCGTTTAAAGGTATATGATCGGTCAATAATCCAACTCTTAAATTATCCTGAACCATTAACATTAAGGCATTCCCAGCTAATTCCTGATCTAAATAATCTGTATGCCCGGGGAATTTAAATTCATCCGATTGTATGTTGTATTTATTTATTGGTGCAGTCACCAGCACATCTACAAGACCATCTTTCAAGGCCTTGGTTGCCGCAACAAATGACCGTATAGCATACTCTCCGGCCTTCGAATCACTTACACCAAAATTCAAATCCACTCCTTCCTTCCAAAGATTTAAAACATTAATCTTCCCCGGAACAACTTGATCCAACTTATCAATCCCATGCAATAATGAAGTCGATTGAAAACCTTTTTTCACAAAAGACAGCAACTTTACATTAGCGAAGATAACAGGAGTACACAACTCCAGCATACGAGAATCCTCGAATGTTTTTAAAATAACCTCGCTTCCAATACCGTTTAAATCTCCTATAGAAATTCCGACGATTATATTTTCTGCCTTTTTCATAATAATCTAACGTTATTTATTGCTAATTTTGAAGTGCAAATTTAGTAAAATAAAACAAGAAATGTTTACAGGAATCATAGAAACCCTTGGCACCATCCAAGAAATAAAAAAAGACATGAACAACATTCATGTCACAATAAACGCATCTATCACCGGCGAACTTCAAATAGACCAAAGTGTAGCCCATAACGGAATATGCCTTACCGTTGTTGCAATTGAGGACAGTTTTTATACCGTTACCGCTATAGACGAAACGATAAAAAAAACAAATTTAGCCGATTGGAAAGTTGGCAACAGCGTCAACTTAGAAAGAGCAATGAAACTTGGCGACAGACTTGACGGCCATATTGTTCAAGGTCATGTAGACCAAACCGGAACCTGCATCATTGCAGAACAAACTGATGGAAGCTGGCTTTACACTTTTGAATATGATGAAAAATTAAACAACATTACTATCGAAAAAGGATCAATCACCGTAAATGGAGTAAGCCTAACGGTAGTGAACTCACAAAAAAATCAGTTTAGCGTAGCTATCATTCCTTACACTTATGAACATACTAACTTCAAAAATTTCGTGGTAGGAACAAAAGTGAATCTTGAATTTGATGTGATCGGTAAATACATTTCCCGATTGTACACAAACAAATAAAAACTATATTCTTCGTTAAAAAACAAAAACCCCGATTAAATTGGGGTTTTTGTTTTTAATCTATTATTGTAAATGATATAAATTCCGAATAACAAAGCTATTATCATTACTATATATATATTCTCATCTATAGGCAAAAGAGGAGGAGCCGGAGGCGTTCTGTAAGTAGGCGAAGGAGGACTTTCCTTAGCAATTATACTAAAAATGCTAAAAAAAAAGAGAATAAAACACAATGCGTTTTTCTGAACTATTTTCATAATGTCAAATATAAAAATCTATTGTTTAAAAACAAATCTTCTTCAATGCTAATCCAACTAATAAGCATCTTTTTCACAAAATGCAAGACAAACTTGTTCAAACAAAAATTTTATAAATAAAAAAAACCTTGCTAAAAAACAAGGTTTTATGTGGTCCCACCTGGGCTCGAACCAGGGACCACCTGATTATGAGTCAGGTGCTCTAACCAGCTGAGCTATAGGACCGGTTAAGAGTGTGCAATATTACCACTATTTTTCATTTGCTCCAAATATTTTTGACTTAGATTTTAATATAGTTCAATTATTAACTTATTTCAAACAGAAACCAACTGAATATTAGAATACTACCCATTCATACATGCTTAAATTATTTTATTTCCTGACACAATTCGATCAAAACACCATTCGTACTCTTTGGATGCAAAAAAGCAACTAACTTATTATCAGCACCTTTTTTTGGAATTTCATTCAAGACTATAAATCCTTCGTTTTTCAAACGCGCTATTTCTGAAACAATATCTTCAACATCAAAAGCAATATGATGAATTCCTTCTCCCTTTTTTTCTATGAACTTGGCAATGGGACTGTCCGGATTAGTTGCAGCAAGAAGCTCAATTTTATTGGGTCCATTCAAAAAAAAAGAAGTTGTTACCCCTTCACTTTCAACCGCTTCAAATTTATATGCCGGAGCACCAAAGAGTTTTTCGAAAACTAAATTTGACACTTCCAAGTCTTTAACAGCAATTCCTATATGTTCTATTTTTCTCATTATATATTATTTGAAGGCAACGCTATTTTCGTTTGAAAATTCAAATACCGCTACTAATTATTACTGTACAATTTACTGATGTAAAATTAAACATTAAAAACAAAAAAAGGGAAGCATTCTAGAAAAGTAAGCGGAATTAAATCACTCATAATAATTCTATAAAAAATTTCGATTGCATGAATTATAATTGTTATTTTGTAGAATCTAATTATGATTTGATATGTTGAAAAACAATTTAAAATATACCTTCTTTCTATTGCTTTTAATTACTGTTGGATGTGCAAAAAGAGGCTCCATAACTGGTGGTTTGAAAGATACCATTGCACCCGTTTTAAAAGTAAGTTTCCCGGAAAATTTCAGCAAAAATTTCAAAGGAAACGAGATCAAACTAGTTTTTGACGAGAACATTAAACTCAAAAACCTCAATAAGCAGTTGATTATTTCACCACCCATGAAATACGAACCGTCAATTCTGCCTACTACTCCAAGCAAAACGATTACAATAAAAATCAAAGATACATTACAACCTAATACCACTTACAGTTTTAATTTTGGCCAAAGTATCGCTGACAATAACGAAGCTAACCCGTTAAATCAATTCAAATATGTGTTTTCAACTGGTGATTATATCGACTCTTTAAGCCTTGGCGGAACTGTAAAAAGCGCTTATGACAAAGAAGTAGAATCATTCGTTTCGGTTATGCTTTATGACGTGAATGACACTTTTAAGGATTCCGTAGTCTATAATGAGAACCCAAGATATGTGACTAACACATTAGATAGTTTGAAGACTTTTCGTTTTGAGAATTTAAAAGCTGGAAAATACCTTCTTGTAGCCATGAAAGACTACAACAGCAATAACAAATACAACCCAAAAACGGATAAAATTGGATTTAGCAAAGAGTTTATTACCATTCCTAACGACACCATTTACGAATTGGAATTATTCAAGGAATCACTTCCTTTTAAAACTTTCAAACCAAGCCAAGCATCCGGAAACAGATTGTTCATGGGGTACGAAGGCGTTGTCAATTCAGTTGCTGCCCTACCAAAGTTAATCTTGAAAAACAACACTGAAGTCCTGTCCAATATCATTACTAAATTTCCAAAAAAGGATTCCCTCCAAGTCTGGTATAAACCTATCAAAGTAGATTCGCTTACTTTGGCTGTAGCCAAAGACAAATACAAAGCCAATTTCACCTTTAAAATAAAAGACCAGAAAAAAGACACTTTGAGTATCTCTGCCATACAAACCGGCAACTTAAAGTTCAGAGAGCGTTTTACATTAGAGAGCTCAACTCCATTAATCCGCATTGAGAATTCTAAAATAAATTTGATCAACAATGCAAAAACTGCAGTGCCTTTTACCACTGAATATGACGAATTTAATCAGAAATTGTATTTTGACTTTAAAAAGGAACCCTCAGAAAATTATACTTTTGAAATTTTGCCTGGAGCGTTAACTGATTTTTTCGAAAAATCGAATGATACGTTGACTTATAAATTAAACACTACAAACACCTCAGATTATGGGAATCTCACCGTGGCATTAGAAAATATAAAAGAATTTCCTGTCATTATAGAACTAACAAATATAAAAGGTGATGTTTTGGCGACTGAATACACTGAAAAGAACACCACAATAGAATTTAATTTGATTGAACCTGCGCTTTATACGTTACGCGCTATTTATGACACCAATAAAAACAAGGAATGGGATTCCGGTAACTATTTAGAAAAACGCCAGGCCGAAGAAGTAATTTATTTCTCCAAGGAAATCGATGTCCGTGCTAATTGGGATGTAAATCAAATTTTTGATTTGAGCATTCCCTACATTCCCGAACCTAAAAAGAAAACAGAAAAAAAGAATTAAAACTTATATTTTTTTATTTCAAAAGAATCTCTGTCGTTCAAAAAACCTAATTTTTGTCGGGTTTTCAGCATTTTTTGTTGGTCTAATTTTACCGTAAAACAACCTTCAGACTCTTCTGGTTCCAATACATAATTCCCCAGAAAATCGACTGCTTGCGAATGACCAATGTATTCGTAACCATTTGCATCGGTCCCTATTCTATTGACACCAATTGCATAACTCATGTTTTCTATTGCTCTAGCTTTTAATAAAGCATCCCAAGCATTCGTTCTGATTTTTGGCCAACTTGCCACATAAATCAATAAGTCATAATCCTCTGAATTTCTGGAAAAAGCTGGAAATCGCAAATCATAACAAATCAATGGACAAATTCTCCAACCCAAATAATCCACCACTATTTTTTGATTGCCACTTGTATAGACTTTGTCTTCTCCAGCCAAAGTAAATAAATGCCTTTTATCATAAAACTGAATTTCTCCCGACGGAAACACAAACACTAATCGATTGTAGAAATTTCCATTTTCTGCAATAACTAAACTTCCCGTAATGGCGCAGTTTCTGGCTTTAGCCAATACTTTAAGCCAAGTTATTGTTTCACCTTCCATGGTCTCAGCTACGTTATCTGGATTCATTGTAAAGCCGCTTGTAAACATTTCCGGCAATACAATTAAATCAACTGCCGAGGAAATTTCATTTATTTTTTCTTGGAAATAATCGCGATTTAACTTTGGATTCTCCCAAATTAAAGGAGCTTGGATAAGGATGACTTGCATTGTTTTATTTTTTATAAAAATAAGAAATATCACAATACCATAAGTTCATTATATTAGCAAAAAACAACTTTATGAAAAAGATACTTTTTGTATGCACACTGTTATGCTCTATTATGATTTTTGGACAAGAAAAATCAGGAGCGAAACAATTTTGGGAAAGCTTGCAAAAACAATGCGGCAAATCATTTGAAGGTGAAGTAAAAGAAGGCGCTGCCAATGATACTTTTCGAGATAAAAAGCTAGTGATGCACGTTCGTAATTGCGATGAGAACACGATTCGGATTCCATTTTTTGTAGGAGATGACAAATCGAGAACTTGGGTATTGATTTATAAAAATGACCGCATTCAATTAAAACACGATCACCGCCACGAAGACGGTTCTGAAGATAAGGTTACACAATACGGTGGAACAACCTCTAACTCTGGTTCGTCTACGCTTCAGTTTTTTCCGGCAGATCAACAAACTTGTGATTTAATCCCAAATGCTGCTGCAAATGTCTGGTGGATTACTTTAGACGAAACTTCTTTTACTTATAATCTAAGACGCATCGGTTCAGACCGATTGTTTACCGTGAAATTTGACATTACAAAAGCAGTTCCAACACCATCCGCACCTTGGGGATGGAAAGACTAAACTAGTTCTGAAATCTAACGTGTATTTATAAAAAAACGCATTCAAATTAATGAATGCGTTTTTTAATTGTATGTTATGAGTTTTTATCCTTTCAAACTTGCAGACATATATTCTCTGTTCATTCGAGCTATATTTTCAAGGGAAATTCCTTTTGGACATTCTACTTCACAAGCTCCAGTATTGGTACAGTTACCAAAACCTTCAGCATCCATTTGACTCACCATATTTAAAACCCTGTCAGTCGCTTCAATTCGTCCTTGTGGTAATAAAGCATATTGAGATACTTTTGCAGCAACAAATAACATTGCCGATGAGTTTTTACAAGTAGCCACACAAGCTCCGCAACCAATACAAGCAGCAGCATCAAATGCATCATCAGCATCTTTCTTGTTCACTGGAATTGTATTTGCATCAATTGTATTTCCTGATGTGTTTACAGATATAAATCCTCCAGCATGTTGAATTCTGTCAAAAGAACTTCTGTCTACAACTAAATCTTTGATTACTGGAAATGCTTTTGCTCTGAATGGCTCGATAAAAATAGTGTCACCATCCTTGAACATTCTCATGTGCAATTGACAAGTGGTAACACCTCTATCCGGTCCGTGAGCTTCACCATTGATGTACAAAGAACACATTCCGCAAATTCCTTCGCGACAATCGTGATCAAATGCAACTGGCTCATCACCTTTCATGATTAGTTCGTCATTTAAAATGTCAAGCATTTCAAGAAACGACATGTCTGGTTCAATATGATCGATCGGATATTCAACTATTTTTCCTTCTGCAGCGGCATTTTTCTGACGCCATATTTTTAATGTAAGTTTCATATTTTTAGTTTGAAAGTCATAAAATCGAAAGTCGAAAGCCAATTGACATTGAGCCATTTGACTTTAAGACGTTAGACATTAGACTATTATTTATAACTTCTTTGAACTAATTTCACGTTGTCAAATACCAACGGTTCTTTGTGTAAAACAGCTTCACTTGGTTTTCCAGTGTATTCCCATGCTGCTACGTAAGCGAAATTCTCATCGTCACGTTGCGCTTCACCTTCTTCAGTTTGATATTCTTCACGGAAATGTCCTCCACAAGATTCATTACGATGTAAAGCATCTTTAGCGAATAATTCTCCCAATTCAAGGAAATCGGCAACACGAGTCGCTTTTTCCAATTCTTGGTTTAAACCATTAGCATCACCAGGAACTTTTACTTCATTGTAGAACTCTTCGCGCAAAGCAGCAATTTCTACAATCGCTTCGTTTAATCCTTTTGCGTTACGAGCCATACCCACTTTGTCCCACATAATTTTTCCTAATTTCTTATGGAAATAATCAACAGAATGTGTTCCTTTATTGTTCATGAATCTTTCGATTTGATCTTTCACCGCTTTTTCAGCAGCAGCAAATTCTGGCAAATCTGTAGATATGGCACCCATTTTAATATCTGGTGATAAATAATCTCCAATAGTATATGGCAATACGAAATATCCATCAGCTAAACCTTGCATCAAAGCAGAAGCTCCAAGTCTGTTTGCTCCGTGATCAGAGAAATTAGATTCTCCAATAGAGAAACATCCCGGAATTGTAGTTTGTAAGTTATAATCAACCCAAGTTCCACCCATAGTATAATGTACCGCAGGGTAAATCATCATTGGAGTTGAGTATGGATTTTCATCAACGATTTTTTCATACATCTGAAACAAGTTACCATATTTATTGGCAACAACTTCTGTTCCTAATTTAATAACTAAGGCAGTGTCTTTCTCGTCTAAATGTTTGATTCTTGCTTGATCTACTCCATATCTTTGGATTGCTGCAGCGAAATCTAAATAAACAGCTTCTCCTGTTTTATTTACTCCAAAACCTGCATCACATCTTTCTTTAGCAGCACGAGAAGCAATATCTCTAGGCACTAAATTTCCAAAAGCTGGATATCTTCTTTCTAAATAATAATCTCTTTCCGCTTCAGATAAATCCGTTGGTTTCTTTTTCCCTTCACGAATCGCTTTAGCATCTTCTAGTTTTGCAGGAACCCAAATACGACCATCATTACGCAATGATTCTGACATTAATGTCAATTTCGATTGGTGATCTCCAGAAACTGGAATACAAGTTGGGTGAATTTGTGTGTAACAAGGATTTGCGAAGAACGCTCCTTTTTTGTGGATTTTCCAAGCTGCAGTAGCATTACTTCCCATTGCATTTGTAGAAAGGAAAAATACATTTCCGTAACCCCCAGAAGCAATAACAACAGCATGCGCCGAATGTCTTTCGATTTCTCCGGTAACTAAGTTACGAGCGATAATTCCTCTTGCTTTTCCGTTTACGATTACTAAATCTAGCATTTCGTGACGGTTGTACATTTTTATTTTTCCACGACCTATTTGGCGATTCATTGCTGAATAAGCACCTAATAAAAGTTGTTGCCCTGTTTGTCCTTTTGCGTAAAAAGTTCTAGAAACCAATGTTCCTCCAAAAGAACGGTTGTCTAACAATCCACCATATTCACGAGCCAATGGAACACCTTGTGCCACACATTGGTCAATAATATTCGAAGAAACTTCAGCTAAACGGTGTACGTTTGCTTCACGAGCACGGTAATCGCCTCCTTTTACTGTATCATAAAATAAACGGAAAGTTGAATCTCCATCTCCTTGATAGTTTTTTGCAGCGTTAATTCCCCCTTGTGCAGCAATGGAGTGCGCACGACGTGGTGAATCTTGAAAGCAAAAAGCTTTTACGTTATATCCTAATTCTGCTAAAGTTGCAGCAGCAGAACCTCCAGCCAAACCTGTACCAACTATAATTATATCTAAATTACGTTTGTTAGCAGGGTTTACTAAATTAATATGATCTTTATAATTTGTCCATTTGTCCGAAATTGGACCACTAGGAATTTTTGAATCTAATGCCATTTATAATTTAATATTAATGATTAAAATGATGAAATAATGCAATGAAAATGAAACCAAAAGGAACTACGATTGCAAAAGTATACCCTAATTTGTGCAGAGATCTTGAATATTTATTGTTAAACCCTACTGATTGAAAAGAAGAATTGAAACCATGCCATAAGTGCAATGACAACAATAAAAATGATACGCAATAGATTGCTGTACGAACCGGACTTTCAAATTTATGAACTAATTCGGAAAAATATCTTGTTTCGTTCAATGGATTAACATCCACATATTTGTAAACCATTTCAGGGATCCAAAAATCGTAAAAATGTAAAAGAATAAAAGCAAGAACAACTGCCCCAGAAATAATCATGTTCCTTGAAGCCCAAGAAGAATTAGCCGCTCCGTTATTCTTTGCATAAGAAATTGGTCTTGCACTGTTATTTTTAAATTCCAAAACAATACCCATAGTAAAGTGAAAAATCACACCTAAAACTAAAATAGGTTGAATAACATATTGAACTAAAGGATTATTTCCCATAAAATGAGAAATTGAATTAAAAGTATCGGAATTAAAGACCGACGTCATATTGATAAAAAAATGCTGTGCTAGAAACAGCATCAAAAAAAGTCCTGAAAGTGCCATAGCTACTTTTTTTGCTATTGACGATTTCAATAATGCAGATTTTGCCATAAGAATTTGTGTGAATTAATTTAAAAATCATACAAAAATAAAGGAAATAGTGATGAACTACAACCTTTTCGTTACAATTTATAATCATTTTAAAGTGTTAAAGGCGGCAATACAGCAATTCGTTTGAAACCAACACTTAAACGACTAATTACCTGATATTTAATTAAACAAAAGCAAAAAAAGAAAGAATTTTGTCCTTAAGAATCAAATCAATTATTATTATATATTTATGTTAAAATTATCATATCAATAATTTTAACCTACATTAAATTTTAAATCCCTAAAACTTAAAAAAATCATAGTTTTATAACTCTAAAAAAAAGACTATTAAATCACAAAATTCTACTTTTGAGCATTAAAAAAACACAAAATGAAAACCGGAATTGACGCCATTTCTTTTGATGTGGCCAAAATACATCTACCCATTCAAACTTTGGCGAAAGCCAGAAATATCGAACCCGAAAAACTAGAGAAAGGATTGGGTTTAATTAAAATGACATTGCCGGACACGCATCAGGATGTTGTGGTTTTTGGAGCCAATGCGTTGACAAAATTAATTTTACAAAACAATATCAACCTCAACGAAATCGCCCGAATTTATGTAGGAACCGAAAGCGCCATTGACAGTTCAAAACCAATTAGTTCGTTTTTAATTGCATTAATGGAGCAAAAATTTGGAGCAAACACTTTATCAGAATGTGATGTAGTTGATTTCACTTTTGCCTGTATTGGCGGAGTTGATGCGATGCAAAACTGTATTGATTTTGTAACATTGAATCCAACCAAAAAAGCAATTGTTGTCACAACAGATTTTGCAAAATACGATTTAAACTCAACCGGAGAATACACGCAAGGCGCCGGAGCTTTGGCAATATTGATTACTGCAAACCCAAGAATTATTGCTTTCGAAAATAATTGGGCAACAAGTACAAAAGGAGTTTTTGACTTTTTCAAACCGTACCGAACGATTTCCAAAACAGCAATTACAGGGAATTCAACCAACGAACCTTGGTTTGAAAATTTAGAAAGCGAAATTGAAATCCACAAAGACCAACCCGTTTTTGACGGTCAATATTCGAATCAATGTTATATGGATCGAACGAGAGATGCTTACTTTTCGTTCAAAAAATTAAAAAACACCACCGAAACCGTTTACGATTCCTGGAAAAGCATTGTCATGCATTTGCCTTATGCTTTTCAGGGACGCCGAATGTTGTCTGAAATATATACTTTGGACGCTTCCAATATAATTATTTCCGGTGACGAAGCGGCTTCGGAATGCCAGAATAAACTGAAAGAAATCAGCAAATCAGAAGCCTACAAAGAATTTGTGAACGAAAAATTAATGCCCGCCGAAATTGCCTCTTCTCTAATTGGAAATCTATACACCGGTTCTATTTTCATGGGATTACTATCGACTTTGGCTCATTTTTACGATACTGAAAAAGAAATAAGCGACAGTAAATTTGGCTTTCTGGCGTATGGTAGCGGTTCAAAATCGAAAGTTTTTGAAGGAACGATTCAACCGGAATGGAAATTAGCAATTGCCTGCGTCAAACTTTTTGAAACGTTAGAAAAAAGTTTCGAAATTGATTTTGACACCTACAATAAACTTCACAAAAAGGAACAGAAAATCAGCATTCGAACCCCAAAAAACGAATGGATTTTAGACCGAATTGAAAACGAAATTCCAAATTTAATGGGTGCGCGTTATTACAAATGGGTTGACTAATTTTATATTCCCACAAAAAAGCACCGAGAATTCATATCTTGAACTTTCGGTGCTTTTTTTCTTAAATACAGCATTAGACTAACTGAATTTTGTCATGTATTGCTGTACAATTAAATCCGTGTTTTCGTTGCGGGTTTTCTGCTCTAATTGTATTGGAGCCGATGCTCTTTCCTCACAGTTTTTAACAGCGCAGGTTTCGCAGGTAACTCCAACAAGTTGTTTGGGAATGGTTTGATTTTCCATGAATTTAAATTTCTTTTTCATTCCAGGCGTAATCAATATCCCGACAGAAATACTTCTCAAACAATCTTTTTTGAAAGGGTCCAATGTAGCCGATGAAAAAACAAGGTATTCATTACTGCTGTTGTCATAACGAGAAATCTGAGCACTGAAATAATGTCTTTTATTTTGCTTTATTGCCTCGACAATGGTTTTTATAGAAACCCATCTTCTGCAATAATGTTCATTCATTTCGTTTGCGTGAGGCTCCTGCTGATTCGTTATATGCAATTCCTTTTTAATTTGATACGTATCTGAACCGATTTGATGAGACAATCGAAGGAAAAATAGGTTTTTCAGTTGAAAATCCTTTGGCAAAATATTCGTTAATCTCTGGTAGAAAGATTCCGGTGATACATTGAATCTACCCATGAGCTCAATCATTTCCTCAGCCTTAGGATTTGTTTTCGACAAAAAAACATTCAGTTTGTCAATCAATAACTGTCTTGGAATAAGCAAAGCTCCAGCAAAGTAGGAGGCATAAAAATTATTTAAAACCTGATCAAAATTATCGAATTTAATCCAACTGAAAGTATACAATCTCTCGCTTATTTCTAAATAATTATAAGCGATTTCTTTTGCCAAAATAAAGGCTTTTTGAGGCTCATCAATATCTAGTGAAAGCAATAAAGTTTTACTCTTAGGCACAAATATGGACCTTAAATCTCCCAATTGCTCGTGTTCCGAAAAAACAATTTCATTGATTGTGTAGCCATATTCTTCAATAAGAATAGCCGTTAGTTCTTCGACAGAAATCTTAGTGTTAATATTAACGTGAAATGCATTCGAGAAATCCAATACCTTTTGCTCCAAGTCTTCAAAATAATTATTGTGCGCTTCTTGGTACGATCGCAATGCAGCCAGAAAGAAACTTTCTCGTGTCAAGTTATAATGTTGTGCAATTTCAATAATCGTGCTTATGAACGCATTCACTTTTGCGGGCGCATTTGCAATAATATCAATAAGGTCATTTTCCTGAATACCAAAAATTTCCAAAGGAATTTCTTTTAGAATACCTGATTTTAAAATCTCGCCAATAGGCGCTAAATTATTATCCAGTTTTAAAGAAACCATACTGTCATAGGAAACTTCTAATTTCTCGGCCAGAAGAATAATTTTATCCGTTTTGGGGTATTTCTTTCCTTTTTCAATTTCGTTCAAATACGATTTTGAGAGGTCCGTAATCTTTGCCAAACCAAACAACGATAAATTCTTACTAGTCCTAACCTGCTTTAGTTTAAGCCCAAAAATCAACTTGATATAATCCTTTTCTATATTCATAAATTCAAAGGTACGCTAAAAAATAAATCCTTCAAAAAAAATATTTTTCATTTTTAGCGTACGTTCGCTTGTTTTGTAAAAAACTTTTTGTATCATTGCACTGTTAAACAATCACAAATTATTAACAAACATTCATTATTATTAAATTAAATACGTTTTAAAATGAATTTAAAAGAAGTATATTCGAAAAATTTGTTAAATTTTTCAGAAGAAACCACCGAGCATTACCCGGAAATCTTAACTGACGAAGCAATGACTTTTTTGTCTTTACTTCATGAAAATTTTAATGAAAAAAGACTAGCGCTTTTAGAGGAACGAAAAAAGCAACAAGTTTTATTTGATCAAGGCGCATTACCCACTTTTCCTGCTGAAACAAAAAGTATCAGAGAAAGTAATTGGGAAGCCGCTAAAACTCCTGAAGATTTATTAGACCGAAGAGTCGAAATAACTGGACCAGTAGACCGAAAAATGGTTATCAACGCATTGAATTCAGGGGCAAAAACCTTCATGGCTGATTTTGAAGACAGTACATCCCCAACATGGAGCAACTTGATGACTGGTCAACAAAACTTAAAAGACGCGGTCAATAAAACCATTACTCTTGAAGACACCATAAAAAATAAAAAATACAGTCTGAACGACAAAACCGCCATTCTGCTTGTTAGACCAAGAGGATTACATCTGCCAGAAAAACATCTTTTGGTTGATGGTAAACAAACTTCTGGTTCATTAGTTGACTTTGGTTTGTATGCTTTTCATAATTACAAGCAACTTATTGAAGATGGAACTGCTCCATATTTTTACATTCCAAAATTAGAACATTATTTAGAAGCCAGATGGTGGAACGAAGTTTTTGAATTCACACAGGAATATTTGGGCGTAAAAAACGGAACATTTAAAGCAACAGTTCTAATCGAAACGATAACTGCTAGTTTTCAATTGGACGAAATCATTTTTGAACTGAAAGATCACATCGTAGGTCTTAACTGCGGAAGATGGGATTACATCTTTTCATACATCAAAAAATTAAGAAAGAACTCGGCTTTCATCGTTCCAAACAGAGATCAAGTGACTATGACCGCACCATTCATGAGTGCATATTCCCAATTAGTTATTCAAAGATGCCACAAACGAAACATTCATGCAATAGGTGGAATGGCAGCACAAATTCCGATAAAAAATAACGAAGAAGCTAATAAAACAGCTTTCGACAAAGTAATTGCCGACAAAGAACGTGAGGCAAAAAATGGACATGACGGAACTTGGGTGGCACATCCGGATTTGGTTTCACTGGCCATGACGGTATTCGATAAATACATGCCGACCAAAAATCAGATTCATGTAAAAAGAGAAGACGTACACGTGACCGAAAGTGATTTATTGGAAACTCCAAAAGGAACAATTACAGAGGAAGGCGTTCGAAAAAATATCAGTATTTCAGTTTTATATATCGCTTCATGGCTCAACGGACAAGGCGCTGCCGCATTACACAATTTAATGGAAGATGCCGCTACTGCTGAAATTTCGAGATCACAATTGTGGCAATGGCTACAAAACGAAGTGATTTTGGACAATCAAAAAGTATTGAATGAAAAATACTACCATCGATTAGCCATGGAAGAATTTGAAAAAATCAGAAAGCTCGTTGGAGACGAAAATCATGAAAACCAAAAATACAGACTAGCCGAACAGTTATTAGACATTCTGGTGGTCAACGACAATTTTATAGAATTTTTGACTATTCCAGGATATAAATACATTTAAAAAACCCAACTACAATTTCTAGTTAACAAACAACCAAAAAAAGAAAAAAAATGAAAACTACAGAAACAAGAATTCAAGAATTAGTTACTGACTGGATTACTAACCCAAGATGGAATGGTATTGAGAGACCATACTCTGCTGAAGAAGTGGTGAAATTGCAAGGTTCTTATCAAATAGAACATAGTGTAGCCAGAATTGGAGCCAATAATTTATGGAACAAACTAAATGCTCAGGATTTTGTAGCCGGACTTGGCGCGCTTACTGGAAACCAAGCCATTCAAGAAGTGGAAGCAGGATTAGATGCTATTTATTTGAGCGGATGGCAGGTTGCTGCTGATGCAAATGTAGCTGGAGAAATGTATCCTGACCAATCTTTATATCCTGCTAATAGCGTACCGTTAGTGGTAAAACGCATCAACAATGCGCTTTTGAGAGCGGATCAAATACAAGTTGTAAACGGAACTGCTGACAAAAAAGAATACCTGGTTCCTATTGTGGCTGATGCCGAAGCTGGTTTTGGTGGAAACCTGAACGCTTTCGAATTAATGAAATCCATGATTGAAGCGGGAGCCGCAGGAGTTCACTTTGAAGATCAATTGAGTTCTGCTAAAAAATGCGGTCACTTAGGTGGAAAAGTATTGGTTCCTACTCAAGAAGCTATTAACAAATTGATTGCAGCACGTTTAGCAGCTGACGTAATGGGAACACCTACAATTGTTGTGGCCCGTACAGATGCGGATGCAGCTAACTTATTGACTAGTGATATTGACCCAAGAGATGCTAAATTCATCACTGGAGAGAAAACCGGAGAAGGATTTTTCTATGTAAATTGTGGCGTGGAGCAAGGAATTGACAGAGGATTGAGTTATGCGCCTTATGCTGATTTAATTTGGATGGAAACCAGCAATCCGGATCTTGATTACGCAAGAAAATTTGCTGAAGGAATTCACGCAAAATTCCCTGGAAAAATGTTGGCTTACAATTGTTCTCCCTCTTTCAACTGGGCTGCAAAATTATCAGTTGCTGAAATGGAAACGTTCAGAGAAGATCTTGCGGCAATGGGATACAAATTCCAATTCATCACATTGGCAGGATTCCACGCATTGAATACGAGTATGTTCGAATTGTCTAAAGCTTACAAAGAAAGAGGAATGGCAGGATATTCTGAATTACAAGAAAGAGAATTTGCTTTGCAAAAACATGGTTTCAAAGCGGTTAAACACCAAGGTTTCGTAGGAACTTCTTATTTTGATGCAGTACAAAACACCGTGACAATTGGAAAATCTTCTACAACCGCAATGAAAGATTCAACAGAAGCGGCGCAGTTTTAAACACAGCAGCAACCATAAAAAAACACGATTTCAGATGGAATCGTGTTTTTTGTTTTTAAAATAAAAGGACTTTCTATTTTGATTCAATAATTTCAAGATCAGTAACCACTTTCTCTTTTCCTTTTTGAATGCTTATTCTATTAACTGAAATTGGAAGGTAATATTTGCCGTTTTTGGCTTCTTCCAATTTTAGTTTTTTATCTTTATTTTTCCAATTATCAGCAGTTGCTTTCGTTATGGAAAGATCGTAAACATGTTTGTTTAATCCTTTTGACGCTTTCACTTTCTGAGAATAAACGACTTCTTTTAAACTGTTTTCAATTTGCAAAAGTACTTCTGAATCCCCATTCGAATAAAACCAAATCTCTGCTTTTGGCTCTGAAGCTTTAGCCCAAGAACTCCAGCTGTTTCCCCATTCTCTTGATTTTTTTATCTTTTTTAACTCGAAAACATGAAGGTTTTTCACCATGATTTTATCGCTCAATTGTTGCACTTGCTCTAAATTGACTTTATAAATCGAACGACCGTGAGTTCCCACCACTAAATCTTTTGCTACCTTTTGAATCACTAAATCGTGAACCGCAACGTTTGGAATTCCGTTAGAAAAATCATCCCAAGATGTTCCTTTATTTAGTGAAACATACAATCCGTTATCCGTTCCCAGATACAAAACATTCTCGTTAACATTATCTTCCACAATCACATTCACTGGACTTACAGGCAAATTAGTAGCTATGTTTTTCCAAGTTTGACCAAAATCATCTGAGATATACACATAACTGGTGAAATCATCATTTCGATATCCGTTTAAAGTTGCATACACTCTTTCTTTCTTATGCGCCGAAGCCACGACTCTGGAAACCCAACGATTCTGAGGCAAATTCCCCGAAATTTTATTCCAAGTCGCCCCGCCGTCTTTCGAAATATGAATCAATCCATCATCACTTCCTGCGTAAAGTAATCCGAACTGTAAAGTACTTTCGCTGATCGTAGCGATGGTACCAAAAGCTACATTTCCTTCTTTCATTCCTTGCGTCAAATCAGGCGAAATTGCCGTCCAAGTTTGTCCTTGATTCATCGAACGATGCAAGAAATTAGATCCCATGTATAAAATATCCTGGTTGTGCGAAGACAATAAAATAGGCGTTTGCCAATTGAATCGGAATGGTTTTTCGTCCTTTTTTGGCTTTGGCGAAATATAATCACGTTTGTTATTCGCACGATCAATTCTGTAATAATTTCCAAATTGAAACCCAGTAAAAACAATATTTGGATTTCTTTTGTCGATTTGAGTTTGCATTCCGTCGCCACCCATCAAATTTTCGTACGGATATTTCCCGGTTTGGTACCATTCTGAGGAATATTTATATGTACTTGGTCCAACCCAAACACCATTATCCTGCATTCCGCCATAGATATTATACGGTTCCTGCTCATCTACATTCACCGCATAAAACTGACTTACTGAATGGGAATTACTTTTCACCCAATGCGCTCCGTCATCATACGAAATATTCAAACCGCCATCATTTCCATTAATTAAATGCCCCGATTTATTTGGGTTTACCCAAACTACGTGATGATCTGCGTGAACATTCTCTTCGCTTAAGGAGGTAAATGTTTTTCCGCCATCATTTGATTTTATAATCGGTACGCCCGATAAATAAATTTTATTGACATCGTTTTGATCAACAGAAATGACGCTGAAATAATACCCGTACGAATAAAAGAAATCATCGATAAAATCTTGGTGGGTTTTAATCCAATTTTTTCCTCCGTTACTTGATTTGTAAACTTCGGCACCAATAACTTCTGTTTCGGCCAAACTATTGATCGCATCCAATACTACTTTTGCAGCTTCGTTAGGTTGCAAATACCCGTTTTGAACCCAGTGTTTGATGTTTTCTGCTCTGTATTTTTCCGTTAATCCGTAATTCTTTAAAATAGAATTCAGATTTTTATTGGGTAATTTCAGGAATTCGTCGCCCGGCATAGAAAATGCAATCGGTAACGAATTGCTTTTTTTGGATTGCAACGGTCTTTTGAATTGGTTATCCAAAACAGCATACACTTCATTATCGTCATACACCGCTAAACCAATTCTTCCAACGCCTTCGCCAACAGGAAATCCACTTTCAGCATTCGTAAAAAGTTTCCATGTCAATCCCGCATCTTCACTTTTATAAATTCCCGAAGTGGCTCCGCTTCCTATAAAATCCCACGCTTTCCTGTCTTTACTCCAAGAAGCCGCAAATTGAATCTTAAAGTTTTTTGGCGAAACAGCCACATCAATAATCCCGGTTTCATCGTCGATATAAAGGGTTTTACTCCACGTTTTTCCGCCATTTGTCGTTTTGAAAATTCCTCTTTCTTCATTTTTCGAATACAAATGACCCACTGCACCTAAAATAACTTCATCTGGATTTGATGGATTTATCAGGATTCTGCTGATGTGATGGCTGTCATGCAATCCCATATTTTGCCAAGTCTTTCCTTTGTCTTCGGATTTCAAAATTCCAATTCCGGCGTAAGACGATCTTGACGAATTCACTTCGCCAGTTCCTACCCAAATCGTTCCTCGTTTCCAGTCTATCGCGATATCACCCACATTTTGCGTAGGCGCCACATCCATAACCGGCGAAAAACTCATTCCGTTATTATTCGTGTACCAAAGTCCGCCCGAAGCATATCCTACATAAAATTCGGTTGGATTTTCCGGATTTACGTCCACATCCACCACTCTGCCGCTCATCACCGTTGGCCCCACATTTTCGAAAGTAACCTGCTGAAAAAGCGATTGATTTTCCATTATTTTCTTGGCTACCAATGATTGCTGAATCGCTTCGGTAGAAACCTGTCCCCAAGAGACGCTTTGTACGATAAGGGCAGAAAAGAATACTATTTTTTTCATGTAAAACTGATTTGAATTGGAAAATTAATCATAAAAATAGTTATCTGAAAATTTTATAGTGTAATTAACATCCGTTTCTCTCAAAGTTAGTATTTTTGAATATTCAATGTATAAAAACGAATTGTTATGAAATATCATCAAATTGACCGAGATTTATTTATAAAAAATAGAGAAAAATTCATGGCTCAGATGAAGCCAAAAAGCGTTGCCATCTTCAATTCAAATGATATTTATCCCGTTTCTGCCGATAGTACCTTGCCATTTGCACAACACCGCGATATCTTTTATTTAAGCGGAGTAGATCAGGAAGAAAGCATTTTATTGCTCTTCCCGGATGCGCCTTATGAGCACCAAAGAGAAATGGTATTTTTGAAAGAAACCAGCGAACATATTGCCATTTGGGAAGGCGAAAAACTGACTAAAGAGCGTGCTTTTGAAGTAACAGGAATCAGAACAGTGTATTGGTTACAGGAATTTGAGAAAGTTTTATTCGAAATGATGACTCATGCAGACACGATTTACATTAATACAAATGAGCATTATCGTGCCACTGTAGAAACTGAAACGCGTGAAGCCCGTTTTGTAAAATGGTGGAAAGAAAAATATCCGGCACATGCTGTTGCAAAAAGCAACCCAATATTGCAGCGCCTACGTTCTGTAAAAGAAACCGAAGAATTGGATTTAATCCAAAAAGCCTGTAACATTACGGAACTTGGTTTTAGAAGATTATTGCCTTTCGTGAAACCAAACGTTACCGAATACGAAATCGAAGCTGAGTTGATTCACGAATTCATTCGCAACCGTTCCAGAGGTTTCGCTTATACGCCAATTATCGCTTCCGGAAACAATGCCAATGTGTTGCATTACATCGAAAATAACCAACAATGCAAAGCCGGTGATTTGATTTTACTGGATGTCGCAGCTGAATATGCCAATTATTCCAGTGATATGACGCGTACGATTCCAGTTTCAGGAAAATATACCAAAAGACAAAAAGAAGTATACAATGCCGTTTTACATGTAAAAAACGAAGCGACCAAAATGCTGACTACAGGAACACTTTGGAAACAATACCATATCGAAGTAGGTAAATTAATGACTTCTGAGTTGCTAGATTTGGGTCTTATTGATAAAGCCGATGTGCAAAATGAAAACCCGGAATGGCCCGCTTATAAAAAATATTTCATGCACGGAACTTCCCACCACATGGGATTGGACACGCACGATTACGGAATCCTGACCGAACCCATGCAAGCCAATATGGTCTTCACCGTAGAGCCTGGAATTTACATTCCTGCCGAAGGTTTCGGAATCCGTCTGGAAGATAACATCATCGTTCAGGAAAGCGGCGAACCTTTCAACATGATGCGCAACATCCCAATTGAAGTGGACGAAATCGAAGAATTAATGAACAGTTAATTCCTAAAAACATACAACCAAATCGGTTTACAGCAATGTGAACCGATTTTTTTTTGGGCGCAACCCAGCTCCGTAAACTGCGGCTGTGTCGGGCTATCCGCTATAAGTCCTCGTCTCGTCCAAAAAGACGAGACTGTGGGCTTTCCACTTCTATCCCTTGCGCTTCAACGAGAAAATATATAATTCCAAAACATCAATTCCAAAATTCATGGTAAAGCTGTAACTTTATAATCACGCTTCCGACTTATTTAAAATAACAACTATTTTTTAAAACATATTCAATATGTGATTTGAACCATTAAGAAATTAAGAAAAATTAAGCTCTGATTCTTAATGAAACTTAATTTCTTAATGGTGAAAACTTTTAAATAAAAACTTAAAACACAGAAATCATGCAAGCACACGAAATAGACTACCACATTTACGGCGAGGAAATGCAATATGTGGAAATAGAACTGGACCCACAGGAAATTGTTATTGCCGAAGCGGGAAGTTTTATGATGATGGACAATAATATCCAAATGGAAACTATTTTTGGGGACGGTTCCGGGCAGGAAAACGGATTGTTCGGTAAACTTTTAAGCGCCGGAAAAAGAGTTCTGACAGGCGAAAGTCTTTTTATGACTGCGTTCATCAATCAAAACAACACCAAAAGCAAAGTTTCATTCGCATCGCCTTATCCCGGAAAAATTATCCCAATAGACTTGACAAAATTTAACGGAAAATTCATTTGCCAGAAAGATGCTTTCCTCTGCGCTGCCAAAGGTGTTTCTGTTGGAATCGAATTCTCTAAAAAACTGGGACGTGGATTGTTTGGTGGTGAAGGTTTCATCATGCAAAAAATAGAAGGCGACGGAATGGCGTTTGTACATACCGGGGGAACATTAGCCAAAAAAGAATTAGCCGCAGGCGAAATCTTAAAAGTGGACACCGGTTGCATCGTAGGTTTTACCAAAGATGTTGATTATGATATTGAGTTTATTGGTGGCATCAAGAATTCCATTTTTGGTGGCGAAGGATTATTTTACGCAACACTTCGCGGTCCGGGAACGGTTTATGTGCAATCCTTACCTTTCAGCCGACTTGCCGACAGAATCATTGCATCTGCTCCGAGAGCTGGCGGAAACAGTCGTGACGAAGGCAGTTTATTAGGCGGATTAGGAAGTTTGCTCGATGGCGATAGACGATTTTAAATTTTATAAACGGCTTTCAGAAATGGGAGCCGTTTTATTAACCATATAAGTCATTTAAGCAAATAGAGGTAATGCTTAAATGAACTTAAATTCCTTATATGGTTAAAAAACACTTTTTGTTTAAATATTTTTTCAATTTCACTTTGTACTTTTTGGTATAATTTACCATAACAATTTTAAAACTTATATGCCTTATATGGTTTAAAAAAATTAAAGCCCTAATTTTGCAGACTCTAAAAACTAAAAGTGAAACAAATTCTCTTTAAAAACACCAACATCTCCTATTCCGATACCGGGAAAGGAACCGCTATTGTCTTACTTCATGGTTTCTTGGAAAACAAAAGCATGTGGGATTTTTATATTCCGGAGTTTGCTAAAAAAAGCCGCGTCATCACGATTGATTTATTGGGACATGGCGAAACGGAATGTTTGAGTTACGTGCAAACGATGGAAGATAATGCCGATGCAGTCCACGCTGTTTTATCGGAATTACGCATCCGAAAAGCCATATTTGTCGGGCATTCTATGGGCGGTTATGTCGCTTTGGCTTTCGCCGAATTGTATCCTGACACGATAAAAGGATTGGTTTTACTAAACTCGACAGCGAGAGCCGACAGCGAGGAACGAAAAACAAATCGGGATCGAGCTATCAAAGCGGTAAAACAATCTTTTATGAATTTTGTTTCACTTTCTATCGCTAATTTATTCAGTGAAAATAACAGGGAACGCCTTTCGTCAGCAATTGAAAACGTAAAAAAAGAAGCTTTAAAAACACCGCTTCAAGGAATCGTTGCGTCACTGGAAGGAATGAAAATACGACAAGATCGTGAAGTGTTATTGCATCTTACACCCTATCCAAAATTATTGATTCTGGGCGAAAAAGATCCCGTTTTAAATTACGAAGAAACGAAAGAACAAATCGAAAACACTGCAGTGAAACTGGTGACTTTTCCGGACGGGCACATGAGCCATATTGAAAACCAAGACCAATTATTGATTGTATTATTGGCTTTTTTCAAAAGCATCTAAATCATTCCTGATTTCAAATATCCTTTTTCTACCAATTCACTTTTGTCTTTCAAGTGGTGCATTTTACCTTCTTTCATCAACGCCAGTTTTGTGGAAACCTTAATCACATTTTCATAGTTATGATCCGTAATAATAATGCCTTTTACATTGGACATTGCAGTGATTAATTCATTTATTTTTTCAATCATTATGGGTGACAAACCATTATAAGGCTCGTCCAGCAAAACAAATTTTGATGCATTGTTCAGGATTAATTTAATTTCTAAATACCGTAATTCTCCGCCAGATAAATGTTTTATTTTTTTGTTCAGTATTGATTGAATCATTTCATCAGCATAAAATTCCTGCACTTTCTCTTTGGCAATAGCCAATTGAATAGTCTTTTTTATCGAAAATGAATTTGGAATAAAATTATCTTGAGGCAAGTAACTAATTTCATTTAGCAAATCGCTGGTTTTTGATTTCACAACGCCATCTACTCGAACAAATTTAAAATCAGCAGCTACAATTCCAAAAATGATTTTCAACAAAGTAGATTTCCCAGAACCATTTCGTCCTAAAACACCAATAATATCCGCGGTTTCACATTTCAAATACACATCTGAAACTATGATTTTTCCATTATATTGTTTTTGAACGCTATCTACTTCTAAAACACTCTTTGTCATACGAGTTTCAGTACTACATTAATGAATAAAATCAGCAGCATCGAAAAAACAAAATTCATTAGAAAACCATACACAAACAATTGCATTTTTGAAATTCCGTTGTTGTAATAAAACAGGTATTCATTTTTAGCATTTACCTCTTTAATCAAAAGGCTAATGAAGAAACCAAAAATAATAAGTACGTATTTGAAAGTTTCAAATCCTCCAAAAACCCATGCCAAAGCACTTATTGACACATTAATCGTCAAAGTGCTTTTATAAAACTCGAAGATGTTGGCTAATTTTCTGATTGGGAGTTTTGTTTAAATTATTTTCTCTTCAAAAGGTATATTCTCGTCTAAAATTTCGCTTAATAGCAGCACCATTTGTTCTAAATAATTACTCAAAATTTCTTCGTTTATAATTGAATTTATTTCTTTGTCTTCTTTAAAATTAAACGGAAGAAAACCTGCTTTTAAATTCTTAAAAGAAATAATTCCCGCTTCAATTGGCTTTCCTTTTGCTTCGTGTTCATACATATAAGCATAGGCGAGCACCTGAATGATTTTATCGCTTTTAATGTCTTCAGTTAATCCTTTCCAGGATTTCAATGTGACGCTTGTTTTTTCTACTTTTCCAGTTTTATAATCAATGATTCGAATGATTCCGTTACGCTCTTCTATTCTATCTACATTTCCTTTTATCAATACGGGAAAAGGCAAATTCGGATGATTTAAAGTTCTTCCAAAAGTTTGTTCCAAAGCCAAAATTTTTATCGCATCGCCGTTTTTAATACTTTCCAGTTCCACTTTTAGGAAATTCGAAACGTTCCGTTTGGCTACTTCAAACGCCAACAAATTTCGCCCTTTTTTAATTTCGCCTTCTTTGTAAACCAATTTGAATTGCTTCAAAACCTCAGCGTCTATTTGTTTGAAACAATTTAGAATATCACTTTCAGAAATAAATTTACCAATGAAAGGCTCGTACAAAACTTTTAGAGTTTCGTGGATAATGGTTCCCAAGGTATTCAATGCAATGTTCTCCTCAACTTCTTCGACTTCGCTGATGCGTAAAATCTTCTGGAAATAGAACTGAATCGGATTCCGAATATAGCTCGTCAATGCCGATGGAGAAAACCCTTTTTCGGCAATTTCTTTCAATCGTACCATCACACTTTCCGATTTTGGAATCACCATCGGTTGATAGGCCGTTTCAGGTAAAACTGCATTGTAAATTTCGTGTGTTAACGTATGATTATTTTGCTTTTCGACTTCCAATTGGGTTATAAAACGGCTTTTTTCACCCGCATCCAGACCTTCACTTTCGGTATTATAAAGCAAGTAAATATTTTTGGCGCGTTGCAACAAATGATAGAAATGATAGGTATAAATGGCGTCTTTTTCTTTGAAAGTCGGCAAACCCAATTCGCGTTTCACATCATAAGGAATAAACGAGTTTTGTGATTTTCCCGCCGGAAATTTCCCTTCATTCATCGAAGTAACAATGACAGTATCAAAATCCAAAACACGACTTTCTAAGACTCCCATAATCTGTAAACCATTCAACGGTTCACCTTCAAAAGAAACTTCCGCTAAATCAATTACTTGTTTGTAAATGGCATAAAGCGTTTCTATTTTATCGATATGTTCATGTTTCGAATAATAATTAATCAGTTTGTTAATGACCTTGAAAATGGCAAAGACAAAAGCTTTGGTGATTTTTTCTTCTTCGTTATCGTTGCTTAAATTTTCTTTTATGGTTTGCAATAATTTTGAAATGGTCTCTAATACCGGAATCGAACCCTCTTCCCATTTTTGAAATAATAGAAGAAACAATTCACTAGGAATTGCATTCAATTCCATCAATTTATGATGTGTAATAAAAGTATAATTATTTTGATTGATGGTGTGGACAAGCGCGCTGGTTTTTGCATACGGTTCCACCAAAGGATGCGTCAAAATATCCAACACATCTTTGTAATACAATACATAACTTTTGGCATTTCTGGATAATGCATTCGTATGCATTTTGAATAATTTGGCAATCAAAATCTGCGCTGGATTATTCTTACTCGAATACCCCATCGTAATATTCAAAGCTCCAACACTTGAGGGTAATGAATATAAAAGCGGGACTAAAAGATTTTCCTCGCCCAGAACAACAGCCACTTTATCCAACTTGCCTTCTGTCCCGAGACTTCGGGATTCATTGATGACATTCTCGATAATACTTCCGGCTATTTTGGCTTGACCAATTGTTTTTGGTGTGCCAATAACCTGAATGTTTTTTGTCTGCGAAAAATCATTTACAATCCATTCAAACGGATGTAGTTTATAATGTTTCCAACTTTCTTTGAAACGTCGTACAAACAGTCCTGCATCGTGATACGGATCATTGAGAAAGGTTTGGTCTACGTCCCAATAAATTTTCGCCTGATCAGAAGCGATAAGGTGTTGGATTATTTTTTCTTCGGCGGCATTCAACGCATTAAAACCAGCAAAGACAAATTGTTTATCTTTTACGGAATCTGAAAAGTGATTTAAGTTATTTACTGCCTCACGATAAATCAAGCCTTGATACCCGATTCCTTTATTCAGTAAATGAGTATAAAGGGATTGATAGTAATTGGGCAGTAATTTCCAAAAATCAATATATTTTTCTAATAATGCCGTTTTATTTTCGACCTCAATTCCCCATTTTTTAATGTCTTCGATATCCTTCAAATACGAAAGAACATGAGAAGGCTCTAATAAATAGCGGTCAATTTCATTAAAGTCCTGTAATAGTGTTTTGGCCCAATTAGCAAACAATTCAAAAGTTTGTTGGTTTGCTTTATCGGTAATTGATAAGTAGACTTCGTAGAATTCAAATAATAGTTCAATAGGATCTATAGTACGTATACCAGCTATGTTTTGAACAAAATCTTCAATACTTATAATTTCGGGAGAAAGTATGTTTGTTGTGACTTGATTTTTTAACGCTTCAATCAGGAATATTTTAGCTCGTTTGTTTGGTAAAACTACAATCGTATTGGAAAGATTGCCTAAATAATTTTCAATTAAAACCGAAGCTATTTTATCTAAAAAAGAAGTATTTGTCATTTTATAAAAATAAAAAAAACGCCCCGATAAATCGAGGCGTTTTCTAAAAATATTTTGGGAAAATTATTCTTTAATTAAAGAAACTTCAACTCTTCTGTTGTTAGCTTTTCCTTTTGCAGTTTTGTTAGTATCAATTGGTTTAGTTTCACCAAAACCTGTAGATCTTAATCTATCAGTAGCAATACCATTTTCAATTAAGTAATTTTTAACCGCTGCAGCTCTGTTTTCAGATAAAGTTTGGTTTAATTCATTACTTCCATCGCTGTCTGTGTGACCTTCAACCATGAATTTAGAATATGGGTATTCTTTTAGAATAGTAACCATTGATTGTAAAACTGGGTAAGTTTGTGCTTTAAAAGTAGATTTACCAGAGTTAAACAAGATAGTTTTACCATAATTGTTTAATTGTTTAATTGCTTCTTCAGTAATTTCTGGACAACCTTGGTTAGCAACAGTACCTTTTATTTCAGGACATTTGTCATCTTTATCTAATACACCGTCTCCGTCAGTATCTGGCCAAGGACAACCTGCATTTTCTTTAGGACCTGCAACAGAAGGACATTTGTCATCTTTATCTGCAACACCATCTCCGTCAGCATCAGGACAACCGTTCAATGCAGCTAAACCAGCAACTTCTGGACAAGCATCATCTTTATCAGCAATTCCGTCTCCGTCAGTATCAGGACAACCATTCAATGCAGCTAAACCAGCAACCTCAGGACATGCATCAGCACTATCTTGAATACCGTCACCGTCAGTGTCAGGACATCCGTTGAATTCTTTCAAACCAGCAACTTCTGGACAAGCATCATCTTTGTCATATATTCCATCTCCATCTGTGTCTTTTCCTCCAAATTTGAAAATAAGACCAGCTGAATGTTGAAAATGTGATGGAGCATCTGGAACACCAGCTGCATCTTCTCTATCTCCAAAAGATTTTTTATATTTTGTAGCAAGTTCTAAACCAACATTTTCAGTAAACCAAAAAGTTAAGCCAGCACCTGGATTTACAGTTCCGTAGCTGCTATCACCAAAAAATGTATAACCTCCACCAACAGATAAAGACGGATCAATCACTTTAGAATTGATCAAGTTCATCATACTATATTTGATAGTTGCATCAATACCATAGTACATTAAGTCTCCTGGATTAGATACAACATATCCACGAGAATCATGACCAACTGCAGTTGGTGCAAATTTCACATATTTATCGATTTTGTTCACAGAACCAGAAAGTCCAAATGAGAAATTATCACCTACGTATTTCGATACACTAAGGTATGATACTGAAGGAAGAATATTCCAATTGTCTTTAACTGCAAATGGTTGAGAGAAATGACGATCAAGCCAGTTATTTCCTCCACCAGCACTAGTTTTAGTGTCTACGGCATTAACTCCAAAAGAGATAGCCCAAGGATTATTACTGTCTTGTGCGTGAGAGCTTAAGCCCATCACCATCATTACAGCAACAAAAAGTTTGTTAAGATGTTTCATACTTAATTTTTTTAATTACAAATTATTTAATTCCAAACAAAAGTAATGAGTAATTTTTTAAATACAAAATGAAATGTTAAAAAAAACCTACAAAACTACCAAAATATGGGAATTATACAACTTTTAACACTTTCCCAACCTCAATAAATGCATTAATTGCCTTGTCTAGATGCGCTTTTGTATGTGCTGCAGATAGTTGTACTCTAATTCTTGCTTTATCTTTAGGAACCACCGGGAAAAAGAATCCAATAACATAAATTCCTTTTTTTAACAGTTCATCTGCCATTTTTTGTGACAATTTTGCATCATAAAGCATCACGGGAACAATAGCCGAATCTCCATCAATAATATCAAAACCAGCTTTTTTCATTCCTGCTTTAAAATAATTAGTGTTCCATTCCAATTTATCACGTAAAGTAGTATCCTTTTCTAATAATTCAAAAACTTTTATAGAGGCTCCAACAATTGCAGGCGCAAGAGAATTAGAGAATAAATATGGTCTAGAACGCTGACGCAATATTTCAATAATTTCTTTTTTGGCAGTCGTATAACCTCCCATTGCACCCCCAAGTGCTTTTCCTAATGTTCCTGTAATAATATCAACTCTTCCCATTACACCTTTTGCTTCAAGCGTCCCTTTTCCGGTTGCACCAATAAATCCAGCAGCATGGCATTCATCTACCATAACCATCGCGTCATATTTATCGGCCAAATCACAAATTTTATCCAAAGGAGCTACAACACCATCCATAGAAAAAACACCATCAGTAACAATCAATTTGAAACGAGTTCCTGCCTCAGTAGCTTTGATTAATTGTTGTTCCAAATCTTCCATATTGCTATTTTCATAACGATAACGAGCCGCTTTACACAAACGAACACCATCTATAATGGAAGCGTGATTTAAACTATCGGAAATTATCGCATCGTTTTCTCCTAACAAAGGTTCGAAAACCCCTCCGTTAGCATCAAAAGCTGCCGCGTAAAGAATAGTGTCTTCTGTCCCATAAAATTCAGAAATTTTTCTTTCCAATGTTTTATGAATATCCTGCGTTCCACATATAAAACGTACTGATGACATTCCGAAACCGTGTGTATCCAAAGCATCTTTAGCAGCCTGAATCACTTCCGGATGTGATGATAACCCAAGATAATTATTGGCACAAAAATTCAAAACAGTTTCTCCTGTAGAAATAGTAATTTCTGCTCCTTGAGGTGAAGTGATAATTCTTTCCTTTTTGAAAATCCCATTATCCTCTATAATTTGCAATTCTGCTTGAAGATGTTCTTTTATTTTTCCGTACATTTTTATGTTTTTTAAAGTTCAGTTTTGCGAATTATTCATTTTTTAGGCTACAAATTTACTACATCGATTTCTTTTCCGATGTAAATAAGTGCTTTTTTTGTCACTTTATAACCCATTAACTCAATTGCTGTTTGATAATTTTCCAATTGCTGTTGGTATTTCACATTATGTGTTCCTGTTTTATAATCCAGCAATAACACTTCTTTGTTTTTTGTCAAAACCATTCGGTCGGGCTTAATGGTTCCTCTTTCTTTTTGAATGATTGTTTGCTCATTTAAAACTTCATTTCCTTCGGCAAAACAAATTTCTAATTCACTGTGATTGACAATTTCCTGAATTGTATTAAAAACTATTTCTTTCTGAGCAAAAGTTATCAATCCGTTTTCAATAGACTTTGTAATTGCCAAATCAACATCGTTTTTAGTTTTTACAAAAGATAAAATTTCATGAATTACATTCCCATATTCTATAGCTTCCTGCTGATGCGTTCCCCACATTAATGCTTCTCGTTGTGCAATTTTTATATTCTTTGGATTTAGAATTTCTGAAACCAAAGGAATCGTTTTTGAAGTATCGACGTGTTGTTTTGCTGAAGATAATTTCGCTGCATTTCCAAATTCATATTCTAATTTATCTTCGGCAAATTCGCCTTTATTACCTAAATAATTAATAAAAAAACTACACATATTGTTTTTTGGAATTTCGCCTTTATTGGATAAATTCATATTCGAAATAACATATAATTGTTCTTCGGCTCGGGTTAAAGCCACATATAAAACATTGATATTATCTAATAATTCTTCCTGTTTCTTTTGATTGTAAACCTCAGCAGCTTCTTCTCCAAAACCTTCTACCGCACTGCTATTGTCAATTAAAACTTTAGGCAAACCGAAATCCTGTTCTTCAGCATTAAGCCATAATTTATCTTTTGGCTTTCTGTTGTAATCTTCTTCGGCAAAAGGAAAAATCACAACCGGAAATTCTAACCCTTTCGATTTATGAATCGTCATAATCCGAACGGCATTAGTCCCTTCCGGAGATGGAATACTAAATTTTTCCGCATTTTTATCCCAGAAATTTAAGAAGTCCGAAATCCCTGCTTGGTTGCGAATGTCTCGTTCCAGAATAATGTCCAAGAAATATTGAACGTAGGCATTACTAACTTTTGGGTTCAGAAACTTTGCTATTATTGTCTCCACCGCTTCATACAAAGATTTTTTTCGAATGTTTTGAAAGGATAATTCCACATCAAAAGTCATTAACCACTCTTCAAAATTAGCTTCTTGAAATAACGCCATTCCTTGAGCGATAAAATCATGAATCGGTAATTTATCCTGACTCTTTTGAGCTAAATATTGAAGAAAATTTGCTTTGGATTCCAAATCAGAACTGTTTTTCAAATATTTCAATAAATGAATAATCAACAGAACTTCTGTTGCATTTTGAATCATCAAGGTTTCTGAAGACAAAAGCGGAATTCCTTGTTCTGTCAAATAATTCGCAATCGCAATTCCCTGACTTCTTTTTCGAGTAAGAATCACAATATCTTTGTATTGAAAACCTTGTTTTAAAGTTTTTTGAATCGTATTTAAGGTTGCCAAAACATACAAATCGGTTTTATCCAACGTTTCTTCATCTTCCGAAGTTTCTACTTTTGGAATAAAAGAAATATTTACGTAGCCGCCTATTTTATCATTCGTTTTTTGATGGCTGTGATTTTCATACAAATCTTTATAATCCAAATGTTCGAATTCATTTGATAACAATTTAAAAAAATCATTGTTAAATTCGATTATTTGCGAATAACTGCGGTAATTTTTATCTAAATGCTCGAGTCTTTTATCGGGATTGTTGAACGGATTTTGGTCTTTACTCAATTCAATAAATTGTTCCGCTTTTCCGCCACGCCATCTGTAAATGGATTGTTTTGGATCGCCCACAATCATCAAAGTTCCTTTTACTCCAAAATCATCCTGGCCCGAAAGTGCATTGTCAATCAGCGGAATCAGGTTCTGCCATTGCATTTCAGAAGTATCCTGAAATTCATCGATGAAAAAATGACGGTAGCGCTCGCCCAATCGTTCATATATAAAAGGAGCAGGTTGGTTTTGGATTTCCCGATGAATAATCGCATTAAATTCCGAAATGGAAAGTACATTTTGTTCTTCCTGAATTTTGGCTAATTCATTACTAACCGTATTCAGCAATGATAAAGGCGTAATGTTTTTCAGGAACGCTTTATAGAAATTTATCTTTTCGAAAGTCGAATAAACTTTCGATAGAATTTGTAAAAATTCAGGAATCAAATTCTCAATAATCGCTCGATCTTTTGCCGTTTTATTTATTGCAATATCATCAAACTCATGAAACATTTTATTCTTAGGATTGAATTTCCCTTGTTGAATACTATTAATATGATTTGGAAAAGTACCCCTGGAAAAGGACTTCACATCAATTCCATTTTTATCAATTAAGGTTAACGCTTCTTCTGCAAAAACAATCGTTTGCTTTTCTAAGTCTTTGCAGGCTTCAGAAAGTTTGGCTTTGATTTCGACAAATTCACCGATGGATTTATCTTGAAAATGCGTGATTTCATTTCTGTTATTTTCGTTTAAAACCAAACGTCCGGTTTCAAGAATTTCACGAGAAATATCCCAAGACTTGTCATCATCAGTTTTTTCCATCGTGAAATCGATGAGCAACTTTGTCAATGTTTCATCTTCTCCGGCTTGCGCGATGATGGCATCGACGGCTTCTATCAATAAATTTTCGGTATCCAATGTAACTTCAAAAGTCATGGGTAAATTCAAATCATGTGCAAAAGCCCGAATCACTTTATGCGTGAATTTATCAATTGTAGAAATATCAAAAGCGGCATAATTATGAATAATGTGCTTGATGATTTGCTGCGATTTGGTTTTGATTTGAATAATAGACAATTCCGTATCAATAGCCAAATCTTGCATTAAATCCTGCGCTTTTTGCATTGGTTCGTCTTTAGCAAATTCAGAGAGACTGCCTACGATTCGGCTTTTCATTTCATGAACCGCTTTATTGGTAAACGTAATGGCAAGAATGTTGCGATACGCATCATTTTTTGGTGCGACAAGGATAATTTTTAGGTATTCTTTGACAAGTGCATAGGTTTTTCCGGAACCGGCCGATGCGTCGTATATAGAGAATGAAGGTCTTTGCATTAAGATTTTAGATTTCTGATTAACGATTTTAGATTTCTGATTTAGAATTAGCGTTCTAATTTCCCAAATCCCCTAGCCCTGATGGTAGCAGCATCCTTTCCTGCCGGTGTTCGGCATGAAAGATATAGCGTACAGCAGGAAATAGCTCCTAAAAATACACGTATTAATAGGTTACTTTTAAAATTTGTCCTGAAACTTCAGGATAAAACTTAAAAGTAGTATTTTTGCAGCATGGAAACAAATAGACAGAAAAAAATAGGTGGGGTTATCCAAAAAGATTTGGTTGATATTCTACAAGGTGAAGTGAGAAAAAACGGATTGGCTAATTTAATCATTTCGGTATCCAAGGTTACTGTGACTACAGATTTATCAGTAGCGACTGTACATTTAAGCGTTTTTCCTCAGGAAAAAGCAAAAGAGATTTTAGAAGCGGTTAAGTCCAATGCTAAAAACATAAAACATGATTTATCGCAACGTGTTCGTTTGCAATTGAGAAAAGTTCCCAATTTGGTTTTCTTTATCGACGACTCTTTAGATTACATTGAAAAAATTGACAATGCTTTAGCAAATAGAGATAATCCTATTGAAAACAGAGATCTTTTGGACAAACGCAGATTTCAATAAAATTTGAATTTCCCCCTTTACATAGCCAAACGCTACATTCTTAGCAACAGTAAAAACAATGCTATCAATATCATCAATCGTATTGCCAGTTTGGGAATTATTGTTGGTGCGATGGCTTTGTTTGTGGTTTTATCTGTTTTTAGCGGGTTGAAAGTTTTTAGTCTTTCGTTTACAAATGACATTGATCCCGATTTAAAAATAAGCAGCACTTTAGGAAAATCTTTTTTGATTTCCCCAAATCAGGAAAGCCAAATTAAGAAAATTGACGGCTTGATTTCGTATACTAAAATTATTGAAGAACGTGTTTTATTCACTTTTGACGGCAAGCAGGAAGTTACGTACTTAAAAGGTGTTGATGCTAATTTCAGCAAAGTTAATGCTATCGAGAAAAAACTTTTCAATGGGCAGTGGCTGAAACCAGATACGTATCAAGTAGTTGTGGGTTACGGAATTTCTCAAAAATTCTCGATGGGATTATTGGATTTTAATAATCAGTTGGAAGTTTTGGTTCCAAAGCCAGGAAAAGGCGCTATCGAAAATCCGGAACAAGCTTTTAATAAAACCGATATTATTCCGGTTGGTATTTATGCCATAAGCGAAGATTTGGATTCCAAATATGTTTTTGCCGATTTAGGTTTAGCCCAAGAACTACTGGAATATAAAACCAATCAGGTTTCTGGAATTGAAATCAAGACGAATCCTGGCGCTGATGAAAGTGCCATTACAGAACAACTTCAAACTATTTTCGACAATAAAATCACCGTAAAAAACAGGGCTCAACTCAACGAATCGCTCTATAAAATGTTGAACACGGAGAATATTGCGGTATATTTAATCTTTACTTTGGTGATTGTTGTGGCGCTATTCAACTTGATTGGCGCACTGATAATGATGATTTTAGACAAAAAAGGAAACCTAAAAACCCTTTTTAATCTTGGAACTGAAATCAAGGATTTACGAAAAATATTTTTACTTCAAGGCACTTTACTTAGTGTTTTTGGCGGAATAATTGGCTTAGTTTTAGGAATTATAATCGTTTTACTGCAAGAGTATTTTCAGCTGATTATGATTACTCCTACACTGGCTTATCCCGTGATTTTCTCTCTAGAAAATGTACTGATTGTTATGGGAACTATAGTCACGCTTGGCTTTGTTGCTTCCTTAATTGCGAGTAGTCGCGTGAGCAAGAAGTTGTTGGAGTAAGATTTTTGATTTCAGATTTTAAAAAATAAAAATGAATTCCACTAAACAACCTCATATCCCGCATATGCTTCTTCAATCTCATTCAAAGCGGCGAACAACTCTTCAGGACGATCTAGCGTTACTAATTTTTGCTTGTGCGTTTTAAACGAATGAATTCCTTTGAAATAATTAGTGTAATGTGGTCTCGTTTCTACAATACCCAATCTTTCCCCTTTCCATTCCATTGCCCAAGTTAAATGGTTACGTACTGCTTCTACCCTATCAATAACCGTAGGTTTTGGCAAATGTTCTCCTGTTTTGAAGTAATGTTTGATTTCGTCAAAAATCCAAGGATAACCAATCGCGGCGCGACCAATCATAATTCCGTCGATACCATATTCATTTTTATATTGTAATGCTTTTTCCGGACTATCAATATCTCCGTTACCAAAAATAGGCATCGTGATTCTAGGATTATTTTTTACTCGGGCAATGTGCGACCAGTCCGAATGGCCTTTGTACATTTGGGCGCGGGTTCTGGCGTGTATACTCAAAGCGGCTACACCAATATCTTGCAAACGCTCAGCAACCTCATCAATATTAATGGAATTATCGTCCCAACCCAAACGGGTTTTCACAGTAACTGGCAAATGCGTACTGTCGATAACGGCCTGAGTTAAACGAATCATCAAATCAACATCTTTAAGAACTCCGGCTCCGGCACCTTTGCAAACCACTTTTTTGACAGGACAACCAAAATTAATATCTATTAAATCCGGGTTTACTGCGGAAACAATTTTGGAAGACATCGCCATAGCTTCTTCGTCTCCACCAAAAATCTGTATTCCAACAGGTCTTTCGTAATCGAAAATGTCTAATTTCATTCGGCTTTTGATAGCGTCACGAATTAATCCTTCGGAAGAAATAAATTCAGAGTACATCATATCAGCTCCATGGGCTTTACACAATCTGCGGAAAGGCGGATCGCTCACATCTTCCATAGGTGCGAGAAGTAAAGGGAAATCAGGTAATTCTATGTTGCCAATCTTAATCATCTTCATTTAATTTGGTGCAAAATTACAACATTTAGATGAATAGCAGAAAGCAGTTGCCGAAAAGAGTTCTTACTTAACCCATTAGTTTACTAATTCTAGGCTTTGAAGCTATTGATTTTAGCTTATATTTGCAGATTAATTGTCGCTGTTTGGCGCTTGCGTGAGGGATAGTAGTGAAAATCCTTTTCCTTTTTTCTTTAAAAAGGAAAAGATTGTAGCGGATAGCCCGACCCTTGTGGTCACGCCCTGAAATAAATTCAGGGTAAACGCAAATAAATTTGATATTATTTAGAACATGAAACATATTAGGAATTTTTGCATTATTGCACATATTGATCACGGAAAAAGTACGCTTGCTGACCGATTACTTGGTGCTACACAAACAGTAACTGCTCGTGAAGAAAAAGCGCAATTGCTTGACAACATGGACTTGGAGCGCGAACGTGGGATTACGATTAAGAGTCACGCGATTCAGATGGAATACACGTATAAAGGACAAGAATATATCCTGAATTTGATTGATACTCCGGGACACGTAGATTTTTCGTATGAAGTTTCTCGTTCGATTGCAGCTTGTGAAGGCGCGCTTTTGATTGTAGATGCAGCACAAAGTATCCAGGCACAAACGATTTCAAATTTATATTTGGCTTTGGAAAATGACTTGGAAATTATTCCGGTTTTGAATAAAGTGGATTTACCAAGTGCCAATCCTGAGGAAGTAAGTGACGATATAATTGATTTACTTGGATGTAAATTGGAAGATATTATTCACGCTTCGGGTAAAACTGGTTTTGGTGTTGAAAATATTTTGGCAGCAATTATCGAAAAAATTCCGCCTCCATCAGGAAATGTGGATGAACCTTTACAAGCATTGATTTTTGACTCACACTACAATCCGTTTCGAGGAATCGAAGTTATTTTTCGTGTGAAAAACGGACAGATTAAAAAAGGCCAAAAGATTAAATTCATGGCTACCGGAAACGAATATTTTGCAGACGAAATTGGTACTTTGAAATTAAACCAAGTTCCGAAACAAGTAATTTCTGCAGGTGATGTTGGGTATTTGATTTCTGGAATTAAAGAAGCCAAAGAAGTAAAAGTAGGTGATACGCTAACCGATGCGAAAAACCCGACTACCAATATAATTACTGGTTTTGAAGACGTGAAACCAATGGTTTTTGCAGGGATTTATCCTGTAGATACTGAAGATTATGAAGAGTTGAGAAACTCTATGGAAAAACTGCAGTTGAATGATGCTTCGTTGGTGTTTTTACCGGAAAGCTCAGCAGCTTTAGGATTTGGTTTCCGTTGCGGATTCTTAGGAATGTTACACATGGAAATTATCCAAGAACGTTTGGAGAGAGAGTTCAACATGACTGTGATTACTACCGTTCCCAACGTTTCTTATTTGGCTTACACCAAAAAAGATCCTACAACACCACTTATCGTAAATAACCCTTCGGATTTGCCTGAGCCTTCTCGTTTAGACCATGTGGAAGAACCTTTTATAAAAGCTACTATCATTACCAAATCTGATTACGTTGGAAATGTAATGAGTTTGTGTATCGAAAAACGTGGGTTGATTACCAATCAAACATATTTGACAACGGAACGTGTAGAATTGACTTTTGACATGCCACTAGCAGAGATTGTATTTGACTTTTATGACCGTTTGAAAACCGTTTCTAAAGGATATGCTTCTTTTGATTACACGCCAATTGGGATGAGAACTTCTAATTTGGTTAAAGTGGATATCTTATTGAATGCTACTATTGTTGATGCTTTATCCTCTTTGATGCATGCCGATAATGCGTATTCTATTGGAAAAAAAATGTGTGAAAAATTGAAAGAATTAATTCCACGTCAACAATTTGATATTCCTGTTCAAGCTGCAATTGGAGTAAAAGTAATTTCACGTGAAACCATTAAAGCATTGCGTAAAGACGTTACCGCCAAATGTTATGGTGGAGATATTTCTCGTAAACGTAAATTATTGGAAAAACAGAAAAAAGGTAAAAAACGTATGAGATTGGTAGGGAATGTTGAAATTCCTCAAGAAGCGTTTATGGCTGTTTTGAAGTTGAATGACTAATTTATTTTAGAGTAAAGAAGAAAGAGAATAGGATATATAGAAACCTGACGATGTGAAAATTGTCAGGTTTTTTTGTTTTTATTTATTCTTCAACCATTCAAACAATCGTTTTGCATCTTCACCTTTGAACAATTGGGTTCCTTCATTCATAGTTGTTGCTGAACCGCAAGCAACCCCCCAACGGATGACTTCTTTCAGGCTTTTATTTTGCGAAAGCGCCCAAACCATTCCACCCACCATACTGTCTCCGGCACCTACTGTACTTTTTTTGGCCACGTTGGGAGCTGGAACAAACTCGTAAACATCTTTTGTAACCAACACCGCACCTTGGGGACCGAGAGAAACAACTACGATTTCGGCGCCACCTTTAGCTATGATTTGTTTTGCGGCTTCATTTACTTCCTCCAGTTCCAATCGCTCTACGCCAATCAGTTTTGCAAGTTCACCAACATTAGGTTTGATCATATAAACACCCACTTCTAACGCTTTTTTCAATGCTTCGCCCGAGGTATCCACAATTAATTTAGCATTTGATTTTTTTGCGATTTCTGCAATTTTTCGATAAAAATCATCAGACAAACCTTCATTCAAACTGCCGCTGGCTACTAGGAATTTTGGTTTTAAAGCTGCTATGGCTTCTAAAATTCTTTCGCTTTCTTCTTCGGAAATTTTTCCACCGGTAAATCCAAAACGGTATTGAGAATTAGTATTATCATCCACGGCAACAAAACTTTCTCTGGTCCAAGTTTGAACTTCGATTGCTTTAAATTCAACTGATTCTTTAGCTACCAATTCTTCCAGCATTTTACCCATTGGTCCACCAGAGGTAAACACTGCTAAAGAGGTTCCTCCCAAACGGGAGATTGCCTTAGAAACATTGATTCCGCCACCTCCCACATCATAACGAGGCTCATCACATCTAATTTTCTGTTCTGGAACCAAGCCTTTAAAATGGGTGCTTTTATCCAAAGCCGAGTTAACTGTTATAGTAACGATATCAAATGATTCCATTGTTGATGATTTTAATTACTTAAAGATGCGAAAAAATGGCGAAAATTGATACAAATCAAGGCAAATATTTCTTTGTATATTTGCAATCTCAAAACAATAAAAAATAATGATCGAAGATAAAAGCCCACAACGTACAAGTATTGCCCAATTAGGAGAATTTGGATTGATAGACCATTTGACAAAAAACTTTGAAATCAATCAGCCTTCTACTTTAAAGGGAATTGGTGATGATGCAGCCGTTTTGGATTTCAAAGATAAAAAAGTAGTCGTTTCTACGGATTTACTGATTGAAGGAGTACATTTTGACTTGGCTTACATGCCCTTAAAACATTTGGGTTACAAAGCTGTTGTGGTAAATGTTTCTGACATTTGTGCGATGAATGCCAAACCAACACAAATCACGGTTTCTGTTGCGGTATCCAATCGTTTTCCACTGGAAGCGTTGGATGAATTATTTGAAGGAATTACGCATGCAGCCCGTGAATATAATGTCGATGTTATAGGTGGTGATACGACTTCCTCCCAAAAAGGATTAATTATCAGCATTACTGCCATTGGCGAAGCAGATGAAGAAGAGATTGTGTACAGAAACGGCGCCAAAGAAACTGATTTATTAGTGGTTACCGGTGATATTGGTGCTGCTTACATGGGATTACAAGTTTTGGAACGTGAAAAGCAAGTTTTTCAGGTGAATCCAAATTCACAACCGGATTTAGATGCGTATACGTATTTAATCGAACGTCAATTGAAGCCTGAAGCACGTAAAGATGTTAGAACTTTATTGCACGCTTTAGAAATAAAACCAACTTCAATGATTGATATTTCGGATGGATTGTCATCTGAGATTATGCATTTGTGCAAACAGTCCAAAGTGGGTTGTAATTTATATGAGGACAAATTACCTATAGATCCAACATTTATTAATGTTTGTGAAGAATTCAATATCGACAGCACAACAGTTGCTATAAACGGAGGTGAAGATTATGAATTGCTTTTCACCATTGCCATGGAAGATTTTGAAAAAATCAAAGCAAATCCAAATTTCACTATTATTGGCCATATGACACAAGAAAGTGAAGGAATCCATTTAGTTACGCGTGCCAATACAAAAATCGCTTTAAAAGCCCGTGGTTGGGATGCTTTGAGCGAATAGAAAACTATTAAAATAACAAAAAACGACACCTAAAAAGTGTCGTTTTTTGTTTAAGAAATTTAAAAAAGTAATCCTTTGTTTTTAGCTTCCCGAACTAAGTCAATGTCACTACCGCCCTCTATCTTTAATAACTCTTTTAGATTAAGTTTTCTTCTTTCAATTGCTACTAATGAAATCGGGATGTATTGCGTAATATCGTTTAACTTAGTACCTTTTGATAAATGAAATAAAATTTGTTTATCAAATTGATCAATTTCTATAGTATTTTCTTCAGATTGATTCAACATTTTCAGAACCGACTCACTGTAATATTTATTGTTTTTTAAAACTTTGTCGAATGCAAAAAGTAGTTCATCAAACGTTAAATCATTTTTTATAACCAGTCCGCTCGGATTTATAGTCTTTATAATTGTTTTTATATTTAATAGTTCCGTAAACATGGTTAACAAAATAACTTTGCAATTCGGCATATATTGCGATAATAATTTTGCTAAATCCTCACCAGAATAAATATTTTTTTCCGCATACGGGGGCATACTAATATCCAAAAAAGCGATATCAAATACCGGAGTATCCGGATTAGTAATAATGTTATATGCGGATTGACAATCTTTAGCCTGATCAATATAAAAATGATATTGCTCTGGATGGTAGCGTGTTATTGCATTTTTATACCCTTCAATTATAAAAGGATGGTCATCAACAATCAATATGTTATTTTTGATTATGATGTCTGCAGTTGAATCAATTGTCATTTATTTGTAAGTGTTTATATTTATTCTAACGCAATTTTGACTGCAATAACTGTGCCTTCTCCCATTTTAGAATTTATCTCAACGGTTCCGTTACATTCATGGGTTCTAGAACGGATGTTTTGTAAACCTATTCCTTTTTTTGATCTGTTAACATTAAAACCTATTCCATCATCGATAATTTCCAGAACAATATTATTTTCAGCTTTCTTAAATTTTATGTTAATGGTATCTGCATTGGCATATTTATTAATATTTTGCAAACACTCCTGGATAATTCGATATAAATTAATTTTAGTCGAGTTACTCATTAAATCCCACTTAATAGCTGGATCAATACTTAAAATCAACTTAGATTCAAAGGTTTTCTTTTGGTCCTCAAATAAGTCGTTTAGAATGGCTACAAAGTTATTAATTAATTCTGATTTTTCCCTACTCAAATCATGGGAAATCTCACGTATATCCTGTTCAATATTCTTTAATTCCAGCAGGTAATTATTTCTTTTTTCAACGGCAGTGGTATCATCAAATTTATTTAGACTGTCCAGATTAATCCGCAAACCAAACATCCTACCTAAAACACCATCATGCAATTCCTGGGCGACTCTTTTTTTCTCTTTAACTCTTCCGGTTTCAATAGTACTTTGCTGGGAAATCATTAAATTATAAATATCTTCATTGGCTTTTTGTTGTCTTTGTTTGTAAATAAGGACTTTATTCTTATTTTTTTGTGTCTTTACAATATACAGAAGCAATCCAAACACTACAAAAGAAAGCAAAGCATACAACAGATTCCTGTTTTTAGTCGTCAAATTGGAGTTTTTTTCTTTTACCTCTTCTGTTTCAAATTCGATACGGGAGAATTTATTCCCTATTTTCCGTTCTGATTTTTGAAGTTTCTCATTAACAAGAATGTATTCTTTGGAATAAACTGCAGCATTTTGAGGCTCAATTACAGATAATTGTTTTAATGAATTTAAAATATTACGGTAATTATTGATGTTTTGAGACAATTCAAGTGCTTCTGTAGCAAACTGTCTTGCTTTAACTGTATCCTTTTTTGAAATAAAGTACTCTGACAAATTTAGTTTACTTGCAATGATACCCGTTGTGAGTTGTAAACTATCTCTAATTTTTAATGATTGAAAAAACAAATCTGGCAGACTATCCTTTTCATTTAGCTTAAATTTAGCGTGACCTAAATTATCTAACAGCATGGCATACAATGAGGGTTTGTCTTTAGCTACATTTTCTTCTTCTAATCCTTTTTGAAAAAAAGATTTTGCTTTCTTAAAGTCTTTTTTGTTTTGATAAACTAATCCAATATTATTGTACGAAGTAGCCTTTGGCTGAGAGAAAGAAGCCGTTAGCTCATCATCGATACTTGTTAGCGCTTTATTGAGATATACCATTGCATTGTTATAATCCTCTAATTCATTATAAATTAATCCCAAATGATTGTACGCATCATACAAAACATCGTTGTTTTCAGTATCCTTAATAATCTTTAAGACTTTAAAAACAGCTTTTTCAGAGCCTAATAAGTCACTTTGATTGAATTGTAAGATTGCCTTTTTTATAATTGTTTTTGCTAAATTATAATTGTCATTTAACCCAATATATTTTTTTTCTGCATTATCATAGTATAAAAAGGAACTATCTGGCATCGACTGAGAATCATAGTAATCTCCTAAATACGTATTCCCTTTTGCAATACTGAACGCATCCTGTTTCATTTCTGATTTTTTTAGAACCAGGTGTACAATTTTATTATATTCCTTCCAGTTTTCTAAGTTATAATAGCGATTGGCAATCTTGAATAGGTTTACACGATGTAATGAATCATTTTCTTGAGGAGAAATGATATATAATGCTTTTAGTATGTATTGTTCTCGCTCGTCAGGAGGCAAATCAAAATCATTTGCTAATGAGAAATAGGCCTGTAGACTATCTTTATGGTTTGAAATAGGTTTAGGCCCCGTTTTTTTTTGAGTACAGCTAATCCCAAAAAAAATAAAGAAAATAAAGAAATGAAAAGAATGTTTCAATAGTTCTGATGTTATTCCATCAAAAATAACAAATTAAACTAATTGGTATAAAAAAAGCTGCCAAATATTTGGCAGCTCTTTTTATTAAAAATAAGTCTATTTATTTAATCATTTTTTTTATTTCCACCTGTTGACCCACTTCCTATTATCTCTAATTTTACATTTTCGATTTTAAAGACCTCTGCTTTATTGTCTTTTTTTGTTGTTGATGTGATTTCTTCATTTGAATTAAAAGAAGTTAATACCATCACTAAAGAGAATAATCCGATTGTTACTATTGCTTTTTTCATAATTTGGGGGTTTTATGTTTTTTGTTGTTTTACATTTGTTATGATGGTGATTATCACTGCATCATGATGTAAAACTACTTCGCATATCCCCAAAAACAACACCTAAAAAAGGGTTAGTGGTAGAACATATCCAACTGGTAGTGTACGGGTATCAAATTAGGGTAAACTGCATTATTTTAAATTTCCAGGTAATTTCCATTAGCAAAATCAGAAATAACCTGATCAACATTACCTTTGTACAATTTAGAAAAAGGCAATCTTGAATTGGTGTTTTTTATATAACAAACTGAGTTTCCATTGTGGATTCGAGAAATATAATTGCGATTTACAATATAACTTTTATGAATCCTGATAAAAGGATAGGATAATACCGCTTCAAAATATTTTAGCGTTTTGAAAGCAGTTATCATTTCACCGTTATTCAAATGGATATCTGTAGAATTATTGTCTGCTTGAAAGAAACAAATGTCTTTAGCATCAATATACCTGTGATCTCCATAGGATTTTATACACAATCGTAAAGGATGTAATTCATTTGGCATTTTTTGTTCCCATGAAAATGGAGAATTGCCAGTATGTTTTGCACGTTCGACAATCCCTATTTCTTCTTCCCTTTTTGATTTATTTAACCTCAACATCAATTTTATAATATCCGACTGAGTTACAGGCTTCAATAAATACTCTTTCACTTCATATTGAAAAGAATCAAAAGCCAAATTCTTTTCTTGCGTAGTCACAATAATCTTAGGAAGTATCGTTAAATATTTGTGTAAAGTATCAATAAAACCAAGTGATAAATTAGAACCCACATCTACTGGATCAATTTCAAGAAAAATTATTTCCGGTTTTTTTTCTAAAACGAGATTTAAACCATCCGCAGCATTTTGTACGGAGCCAATAAAGGAAAGTTCTGAAAAACAATCTGCAATTGCTTTAGTTTTCAAAATACTTTCTTGATCATCGTCAATAATAACGTACGAATAATTCATCAATCACCTTTATATTTGATTAATTACTACATAAAAGAAACTGTTTTAGAAGTAAGTTAACTTATTATTTCAGACAAATGTACTACAATTAGTTAAATAATGATTTAGACGCTACTGCCATTAAAAATTCCATTAATCAATTTAAGAAGCTAGTACACTATTGTAAATCTAAACCAAAAAAGCTTCTCAATCGAGAAGCTTTTTTGGTTTAGATTTACAATAATTACATTTTCATTAACCAGTTTTTCATTGAAACTTCATTTTCGATAATGGATTTCAAGTCTGCAATCGCTACACGGTCTTGTTTCATTGTATCTCTATGACGAATTGTTACAGTTTGATCTTCGATAGTTTGATGATCAACCGTAATACAAAACGGAGTACCTAATGCATCTTGTCTTCTATAACGTCTTCCTACCGCATCTTTTTCATCATACGAAACATTGAAATCCCAACGCAAATCGTCAATGATTTTATGTGCAATTTCCGGTAATCCGTCTTTTTTCACTAATGGTAAAATAGCCGCTTTTGTTGGAGCCAGAACCGAAGGTAATTTCAGTACTGTTCTCGTAGAACCATCTTCTAATGTTTCTTCTTTTAATGAAGTGGCAAAAACTGCCAAAAACATTCTGTCCAATCCTACTGAAGTTTCCACTACATAAGGAACATAATTCTGGTTCAATTCAGCATCAAAATACTGCAATTTTCTGCCGGAGAATTGTTCGTGTGCTTTCAAATCGAAATCGGTTCTGGAGTGAATTCCTTCTAATTCTTTGAATCCAAAAGGGAAATTAAATTCAATATCAGCAGCTGCATTAGCATAATGCGCCAATTTTTCGTGATCGTGGAAACGATAATTTTCTCTTCCTAAACCAAGTGATAAATGCCATTTCAAACGAGCTTCTTTCCAGAATTCATAATGCTTCATTTCTTCGCCTGGACGTACAAAAAATTGCATTTCCATTTGTTCGAACTCACGCATACGGAAAATAAATTGTCTGGCAACGATTTCATTTCTGAATGCTTTACCAGTTTGTGCGATTCCAAAAGGAACTTTCATTCTTCCTGATTTTTGAACATTTAAGAAATTGACAAAAATACCTTGGGCCGTTTCCGGACGCAAATATAAATCCATTGCTGAATCGGCTGAAGCTCCAAGTTTTGTACCAAACATCAAGTTGAATTGACGTACTTCGGTCCAGTTTCTTGAACCTGACTCCGGACAAGCAATTTCTAATTCTTCAATTAATGCTTTTACATCTTCCAAGTCTTCGTTACCAAGAGAACGTGCCATTCTTTCCAGAATTTCTCTTTCTTTAGCTTTGTACTCCATGACACGGGCATTTGTGGTAACAAATTCCTGTTCGTTGAAAGCATCACCAAAACGAGCTCTTGCTTTTTCGATTTCTTTGATTGCTTTTTGATTTAGCTTTTCGGCATAATCTTCAATCAAAACATCGGCTCTATATCTTCTTTTTGAATCTTTGTTGTCAATCAATGGATCATTAAAAGCGTCAACGTGACCCGATGCTTTCCAAGTAGTTGGATGCATCAAAATTGCCGCGTCAAGACCTACAATGTTATCGTTCATTTGAACCATTGCTTTCCACCAATATTCGCGTATATTCTTTTTTAATTCTACTCCGTTTTGTGCATAATCATAGACTGCACTTAAACCATCGTATATTTCGCTTGATGGAAAAATAAATCCATATTCTTTTGCGTGCGAAACTACATTCTTAAATAAATCTTCTTGTTTTGCCATAATGATGCAAAAATATAAAAAGTGAACTTAAAAAAAAGAAAATTGTTAAAGATTGAAGCATTGATTTGTCTATTTTTATAAATAAATCCCTGATTACATGTTTGAAAGCATTATTAATCTCTTTTTTCCAAAAGTCTGTTCCGGTTGCAGCTCGTTTTTATTGCCCTATGAAAATGTGATTTGCACGGTTTGCCGACACGATATTCCGCTGACGAATCATCATTTGAATCCAGAGAATGATGCTTTCAAAAAATTTTATGGACGAATTCCTGTAATTCATACTTCGGCCTTGTTTTATTTTCATAAAAAGGGAATTGTCCAAGAACTTATTCATAATTTAAAATACAAAGGACACGAGGAAATAGGTACAATTCTTGGCGAATGGTACGCTGAAGATTTAAAAACGATCGATTTATTACAATCTGTTGATGAAATTATTCCGGTTCCATTGCATCGAAGAAAACTAAAAGAAAGAGGATACAATCAAGTTACTGCTTTTGGAAAAGCACTTTCATCAGGTTTAAATATCGATTATAATGATTCTATTTTGGTTCGAAATGTGTACTCGAAAACACAATCCAAGAAAAATTTATTAGGCAGAACAGAAGGAATCGAAAGCACTTTTGATGTTTCCTTTACTGAAAAAGACCACAACAAACATTTCCTTTTAATAGATGACGTCATCACAACAGGATCAACACTAGAAGCTTGTTCCAGAGCATTACTGAAAATCCCTGGCGCAAAAATCAGCATTGTTTGTATGGCAATGGCGCAATCATAATTTGGTAATTTATATTCTAAAATGGGTATGTAAAACAGAATGGTATTCTAAAGTACAACCGTTTTTTAGCCCTGATTAAAGTGAAAATCCTTTCTAGTTCTGAAATTGTTTCAGGATTCTGAAACAATTTCAGAACTAGAAAGATTGTAGCGGAAAGCAGGAAATAGCTCCTGAAAACAAGTCTGTTACAACTCCAAAGAGCACACTATCAATTAATTTAATGAAATTATAACGAAATAGAATTTCCGTTTCCAAAGTTTAATGTTTAAATTTGAATAAATATTTATAAATCATTAAACAATCATATTATGGCTTTTGAATTACCACAATTACCTTATGCGTATGACGCATTAGAACCTTATATTGATGCGCGCACGATGGAAATTCATCACACGAAACATCACAACGCTTACATTACCAACGTGAATGCTGCAATTGCAGGTACGGATATGGAAGGTAAGACGATTGAAAATATTTTGATTAATCTTGATATGAAAAACATGCCAGTTCGTAACAATGGCGGTGGTTTTTACAATCACAACTTGTTTTGGACGGTTATGACACCAGACGGTGGAGGACTTCCAACAGGAGATTTATTGGATGCAATTGAAGCTTCTTTTGGAACTTTTGAAGAATTCAAAGCAAGTTTCAGCAAAGCTGGAGCAACACAATTTGGTTCAGGATGGGCTTGGCTTTGTGTTCATAAAGGTGGAAAATTAGAAGTTTGCGGTACTCCAAATCAAGACAATCCTTTGATGCCTGGTGTAGGTTGTGGCGGAACTCCAATTTTAGCAATGGATGTTTGGGAACATGCTTACTATTTGCATTATCAAAATAGAAGACCCGATTATATTGAGGCTTTTTTCAATGTAATTAACTGGACGGAAGTGGCTAGAAGATTTGCTTTAGAGAAATAAAAACAGATTCAAGAGGAAAGAATAAAGACTTCAAAAATTACTGTTGTCTTTTTTCTTGTTTCTTTAATCTTAAAATAAAAGGCGCCGATTTCAAAATTTGAAATCGGCGCCTTTTATTTTATCATTTTCTTGACTTTATTCCAATAAAAAAGGTGGAATCTCTTCCACCCTTTTTGCCCCAAATCTACCATAAACTTAACCTACTAATGTTATGGTGAGTCAAAATTATACTAGTTCTTCATTGCCACCAAATAAATTAGATGAACAACTTAGAAAACCGATTAAAAACTCATCTCCTTTAATTCTAGTATGCTCTAGCGTCTTTTCCTTCATAAAAATTCATAAATGCTCGGTTTACCACTCGGTTTCCTCCAGGTGTTGGATAGTCTCCGGTAAAATACCAATCGCCTAAATTTTTAGGACAAGCAACATGTAAATCTTCTACGGTTTGGAAAATAATTTTCACTTCGGCTTTGATCTCCGGAGAACTCAACATTTGTGCGATTTTATCTGAAATCTCTTGTGGTTGAAAAGGTTCGTATATTGCCGTTACGTAATTTACAACTTCACTGTCCTTGAAGTTTTCCTGCGCTTTACATTTTACATATACTTCGTCAACGATATGATACAAGTTTCTTTCTTTAAGTAATTCTAATGCTGCTTTGAAAGCCACTAAACCTTCTAGTTTAGCCATGTCAATTCCGTAACAATCCGGGTAGCGTATTTGTGGTGCAGATGAAACAACAACAATTCGCTTTGGATTCAAACGATCCATCATTTTGATGATACTCATTTTCAAGGTAGTTCCTCGAACAATACTATCGTCAATAATAACTAAATTATCCGTTGGTTTTATAACACCATACGTAACATCATATACGTGCGCTACTAAATCGTCACGACTGCTATCCTCTGTAATAAAGGTTCTTAGTTTCGCATCTTTGATGGCTACTTTTTCAGTACGTATTTTCACCGAAAGCAATTCTTGTAGCGATTCCTTTGTTAAGGTATTTCTATTTTGAAGAATGTAATTATTCTTTCTTTGATTCAAGAAATCTTGCGCTGCTTCAACCAATCCGTAGAAAGAAGTTTCAGCCGTATTTGGAATATAAGAGAAAACCGTATTGTCTGTATCTTGATCAATTGATTTCAAAACTGCCGGAAGAATAAGTCTTCCCAGTGTTTTTCTTTCTTGATATATTTCGGCATCGCTTCCTCTGGAGAAATAAATTCGTTCAAAAGAACAGGCTTTCTTAACCGTTGGCGGAAGAATTTCTTGCATAGAAACCGTTCCGTTTTTCTTGATGATTAATGCGTTTCCTGGTTCAATTTCCTGGACTTTTTCGAAAGAAACATTGAAAACCGTCTGGATTACAGGCCTTTCTGAAGCTACAACAACGATTTCATCATCTTGATAAAAATAAGCGGGACGAATTCCTGCCGGATCTCTAAACACAAATGAATCGCCATGACCTAAAAGTCCTGCCATCGCATAACCGCCATCTAAGTTTTTAGAAGCTCGGGCCAAAATCTTGGCAACATCCAGTTTCTCGGCAATTACCGGCGAAGCTTCTCTTTTTGTTAAGCCATTATTTTTACATTCTTGGTACAAATCAGTTACTTCATCATCCAGAAAATGACCTATTTTTTCCATTACCGTAACCGTATCCGCCATTTCTTTTGGATGCTGACCCAATTCTACTAGACTTTGAAAAAGCTCTTTAACATTCGTCATGTTAAAATTTCCAGCCAAAATCAAATTTCTGTGCATCCAATTGTTCTGACGCAAAAAAGGATGAACACTTTCAATGCTGTTTTTTCCAAAAGTTCCATAACGAACGTGTCCTAAAAACAATTCTCCTAAATAAGGAATCTTCTGTTTTTGTAAAGCAACATTATCCGCATATTCCGGATGAGCAGCCATTTCCTCATTGATTCTGTCATTGATCTGCGCAAAAACATCCTGAATTGGTTGTGCATGATTGGAACGAACACGACTGATGTAACGCTCCCCAGGTTCCACGTCTAATTTAATACTTGCAAAACCAGCACCGTCTTGACCGCGATTGTGCTGCTTTTCCATCAAAAGATACATTTTTTGGATTCCGTAGAATGCCGTTCCGTATTTCTCTTTGTAAAATTCAAGCGGTTTAAGTAATCTAATTAAGGCTATACCACACTCGTGTTTTAAAGCATCGCTCATTGTAAGGTTGTTTGTGTTGTTGTGTTATTCTAAAAATAAATTAAACTGATTTGAAAAAGATAAATCAGATGTAATTCCCTGCTAATTTTATTTAACAAAAAAACCTCGTTTCCGAGGTTTCAGCGCATTATAATTCTATGTCGAATTGTGTCAGTGATTTGAATTGTTGTAATCTGGAAACAACTTCCTCTTTCTCTAAATCAACCATTCTTTCGGTTCCAAATTTCTCCACACAAAAGGAAGCCAAATTAGATCCATGAATAATTCCATTTTTCATGTTTTCGAATGAAATGTTTTCGCTCTGCGTCAAATATCCTGCAAATCCTCCTGCAAAAGTATCTCCTGCTCCAGTTGGATCAAAAACTTCTTCAAGTGGTAAAGCAGGCGCGAAGAAAACTTCTTTATTATGAAAGATAAGTGCTCCGTGTTCTCCTTTTTTAATCACAACATATTTAGGTCCCATGGTGTGAATTTTTGCAGCCGCTTTCACTAAAGAATATTCTCCAGAAAGTTGTCTTGCTTCCTCATCATTGATAGTAATTACATCTACACGTTTTATTACGTCCAATAATTCCGGCAAAGCACAATCCATCCAAAAATTCATAGTATCCAATACTGTCAATTTAGGTTGTGTTTCCATTTGGTCCAAAACACTGCTTTGTACTAATGGATGTAAGTTTCCTAACATTACTATGTCAGCATTTTTATAGTCTTGAGGAACTTTTGGTTGAAAATCAGCCAAAACATTTAATTGAGTATCCAGTGTATCTCTTGAATTCAAGTCATTGTGATAACGACCACTCCAAAAGAAAGTTTTCCCTCCTTTAACCACTTCAAGACCAGAAATATCAATGTTTCTTGAAGTCAATAAATCTAAATATTCTTGTGGAAAATCATCCCCAACTACAGAAACTATAGCCGATTGAACATTAAAAAAAGAAGCGGATAGACCGATATAAGTTGCTGCGCCACCTAAAATTTTGTCCGTTTTTCCAAATGGAGTTTCAATTGCGTCGAAAGCTACTGTTCCAACAATCAATAATTTATTCATTATATACGTTTCGAATTAAGGCGCAAAGATAGTTTATAAGTTGTAAAGTTGCAAAGAGTCTAAAGCGTAAAGTTTTGCCAATTTATTAATTTGATTTTCATGTAATTAAGTATGTGTTTTGGACTTTTGGCTACTTTGATTAGACCAAAAACATTTTATCGTCGAACGATTAGAAACTCACCATAAAAAATTGTAAAAAAATTTTTTTACAATTGATACTTCTTGTCATAATAATTTTTCAACAATGGTATTTGTACCAAAATCATTAAAGGAACAATTAAAATCGCATAAATTGTGTTTATTGAAAAATGGAACTCTGAAAATATGTTTGAAATATTTACAACATAAGAATGACCTATTTCCGAATTATATGACTCATTCCCAAAGGATGCATAGAGAATCAAAGAAATTAAACTCCCTATAATGACAATCCAAATAGTTTTAGAAATCAAAGGTGTATAATGTTGAATTTTAATTTTTTCGACAACTAAAATTTGAGACATTACTTTTGAAGTAAAGTCAATTGACGGCGACTCCAAATTGCTCTCCGCCATTATATCACCTATAAGTTTTTTAATGTTTTTATCGCTCTCTTTCATAATAATCCAATATTTCCGGTTCCAATTGCTTTTTTAAAATTACTGCTAATTTTTTTCTACTTCTAAATAACTTTACTTTGACGTTATTGGAATTAATATCCATAATCTTTGCAATCTCATCTAAATTCTGATTGTCAAAATAATACAACGTTAATAAAAAATTCTCTTCCCTCGACAATAAATTCAGGCAATTCTGAATTGTTTGTTTTCGTTCTTTCTCTTCCAAAGCACTAAAAGCGTTATCCAGATTTTTAACTAAATGATCTGAAAATTCGTCAATTAAAATAGTATTCTCTTCCTTTTTATTCTTTTTCAAACGATCTAAACAAGTATTATAAGCAATTTTATAGACCCATGTCGAAAATTTAGAATCTCCTTTAAACTTATTTAAAGAATTGTAAATTTTGATAAATGTATCCTGAGAAACCTCTTCAGCTTCTTCTCTGTTTTTAATCATCCTTAAAGCCAAAGTAAAAATCATTTCCTTATAACGATCAACCAGTACGCTAAACACATTTGTGTCCCCTTGTATAATTTGATTGATATAATGTTGATCACTTAACTTATCCATATACTAGTAAGACGACAATCACTTTATTAAGGTTACAAATAATTTATTATATTTTTTTGATAGATCTGTAACCTAAATCAAATCTGTTTCGTCATATGGAATATCAATCATTTAAATTATGTAATTATGGGTCCAGAAATTTTAATCCCTTTGAGTTTTTTCCTTATGATCTTTGGAATTGTTTATCTTGTTTACTCTACAAGAAACCGAGAGCGCTTAGCTCTTATTGAAAAAGGCGTAGATGCCAGTATTTTTTCGCAAGGAAAAGACAAAGGCGTTCCTATGTGGAAAGTTTTTATTCTAAATCTAGCTTTTTTATTAATAGGAAGTGGAGTTGGAATTTTTATTGCTTTGCTAATTACAACTTACACCGGGTTGAATGATGGTGCTGTTTATCCATCGATTATTATCACAATGGCAGGAATTGGTTTACTTGCTGGATTTAACAAGGCTAAAGAATTAGACAAAGAATAAATAATTCTTTTATTAACGTATCAAAAAATATTTTGATACGTTAATGCTTTTTTTATTTCGAATCAATTGATTCATAGAAAGCATCGACAGAAAGTTGCTTTTGCATCGAAGCCATAACGGCTAATTCATCGCACCTTTCGTTTTGAACATGATTGTTATGCCCTTTGATCCATTTGAAATCGACTTTGTGTTTTCTATAAACAACCAGAAAACGTTTCCATAAGTCGGAATTTTTCCGATCTACGAATCCTTTTTTTTCCCAGCCTAAAACCCATTTTTTAACCACCGAATCAACCACATATTTAGAATCAGAAACAACTAAAACTCTAGTGTTCGGATTTTTCAACTTTTCAAGTCCCACAATAACGGCCAGTAACTCCATTCTATTATTGGTCGTTCGACGAAAACCTTCATAGAATTCTTTTTTATACGGTTTCCCTACCCATTCCATGACTACTCCGTAACCGCCATTTCCGGGATTACCCTTGGCTGCGCCATCAGTATATATATGTACGTCGTGTTCCATTTTAGACTTCTTAGATTTTTGGATGTATAGATTGGTTAGAAAGATAAATTATAATTGATTTAGATCTTTCCCAAATTTTAAGGATTGAACATGTTTTAGTTTTATGTCCCACAGAAAAGTCTAAAAATCAATTTGCCAACAATTTCTCTATCACTTCCGGAAAATATTTTTGTTCTAATTCATGTATTTTTGCAGCCACTTCTTCCGGAGTTTCATCACCCGTTAGAATAACACTTTGTTGAAAAATAATGTTTCCTTCATCGTAATTTTCATTTACATAATGAATCGTAATTCCGGTTTCTTTCTCTTTATTATCCACAATTGCTTTGTGAATATTCATCCCATACATTCCTTTTCCACCATACTTAGGCAACAATGCCGGATGAATATTTATGATCTTATTTGGATAGGCGGCGATGATATTTTCGGGGAATTTTAATAAAAATCCGGCCAAAACAATCCAATCAGGTTGGATATTGTTTATTGTTTGTAATACTTCACCTTCAATTAACTCTGCTTTTGAGAAAATTTCTGTTGCTACACCATAGTTTTTTGCTCTATCAATCACTTGGGCACTTGGGTTGTTTGTAAACACCGCCGCAACAGTTCCAATTTTAGTTTTCACAAAATACTTTATGATGTTTTCAGCATTAGTACCCGATCCAGAAGCAAAAATCACTATTTTTTTCATAATTCTAACAATTTTTAATTGCACAAAAAAAGGAATAAAAAACGAAATTAAATAACATTCAGAAGCCTTTGTCAAATTTATTTTATAAATTCGTTCTCACATTTATTAACTAAATAGTTGTTTTAAAATAAAGTTTTTTATTTTTGCCAACAAATTAAATTCTAAAATTAAAGATTATGTCAGACATTGCATCAAGAGTAAAAGCGATTATCGTAGACAAATTAGGTGTTGACGAAAACGAAGTTGTAACAGAAGCAAGCTTCACTAATGATTTAGGAGCTGACTCATTAGACACTGTTGAGCTTATTATGGAATTCGAAAAAGAATTTGACATTCAAATTCCAGACGATCAAGCAGAAAACATCGCTACTGTAGGTCAAGCAATCTCTTATATCGAGGAAGCTAAAAAATAATAAAGTACACACCCGTCTGCAATCTTGTAAACGGGTGTTATTATTTTTTTAAATTAAATTCAAGATTGAATTTCAATCAAAATATATTTATTGTAATACCCATGGCTCTTTTGTAATACTACAGTAAAGAAAGCGTGGGTTTTATTTGTTTAAAGATAACAAAAATAAAGAATTTATGGTATTAAGACGAGTTGTTGTAACAGGTTTAGGCGCTCTTACACCTATTGGAAATAACATTGAAGAATATTGGAACGGACTTATTAACGGCGTTAGTGGTGCTGCTCCAATTACCTATTTTGATGCTTCAAAATTTAAGACTCAATTTGCATGCGAATTGAAAAAATTTAATGCTGAAGATTTCTTAGACAGGAAAGAAGCTAGAAAAATGGACCGCTATGCACAATATGCAATGGTTTCATCTGATGAAGCCGTGCTTGATGCTGGTTTTAATTTCGAAAAATTAGACAAAGACAGAGTGGGTGTCATTTGGGGTTCAGGGATTGGCGGATTAGAAACGTTTCAAATTGAAATGTTGAACTTTGCAGCCGGGGATGGCACACCAAAATTCAATCCTTTCTTTATACCAAAAATGATTTCGGATATTGCCGGTGGTCATATTTCTATAAAATACGGATTCAGAGGTCCAAACTTTACCACTGTATCTGCTTGTGCTTCTTCTACAAATGCTATTATAGACGCTTTCAACTATATAAGATTAGGTCATGCTGATGCTATGGTAACCGGTGGCTCTGAAGCTGCAGTAACAATAGCCGGAATGGGAGGTTTTAATGCCATGCATGCTTTATCAACCAGAAACGATGATCCTAAAACTGCTTCAAGACCAATGGATAAAGACAGAGATGGGTTTATTTTAGGTGAAGGAGCTGGTGCATTAGTACTAGAAGAGTACGAACACGCTATAGCCCGTGGAGCAAAAATTTATTGCGAAATTGGCGGTGGCGGAATGTCAGCTGATGCATATCACATTACCGCACCGCATCCTGAAGGATTAGGCGCTAAAAATGTAATGTTAAACTGTTTGAGAGATGCTGGTTTACAGGCAACTGATGTTGATGGTGTAAATATGCACGGAACTTCAACACCACTTGGTGACTTGGCAGAATCTAAGGCAATTTTACATGTTTTTGGTGAACACGCGTACACGATGAACTTAAATTCGACTAAATCCATGACCGGCCATTTACTTGGAGCAGCAGGAGCAGTTGAAACAATTTCTTCGATTCTTTCCTTGAAACATGGAATAGTACCTCCTACAATCAATCATTTTACAGATGATGAAAACATTGATTCTAAACTGAACTTTACATTTAATAAAGCTCAGAAAAGAGACATGAATGTTGTTATGAGTAATACTTTCGGTTTTGGAGGTCACAATGCTTGTGTATTAGTAAAAAAATTAGAAATCTAATTATATATGCGTATAATCAGAAAAATATTTTCAAAATCCCGTTCTCCAGAAGACGGGATTTTTTTTGATTCTATTCAGAAAATTTTAGGGTTTGCTCCCGTAAATCTTGATTTCTATAAAAAAGCGTTTACCCATCGCTCCTCTAATCGTCTAGATATCTTAGGAAATCCAATCAATTACGAACGATTAGAATTTCTGGGTGATGCTATGCTAAGTGCTGTAATTGCTGCCCATTTATTCAACAAAGCTCCAGCTGGCGATGAGGGTTATTTAACCAAAATGCGTTCCAAAATTGTAAGCCGAGAACACTTGAATGAATTAGGTAAAGACCTAAACTTAGTACAATATATAGAAAGCAAAGTGCCACTTCAGCATTTTGGCGAAAATATTCATGGTAATATTTTTGAATCATTAGTCGGAGCAATCTACCTAGATCGTGGTTACGTTTATTGTGAAAAATTCATTCAAAAAAGAGTCATAATTCCATACGTAGATATTGCAAGGCTAGAAGGTAAAGTAATCAGCTACAAAAGCTTGGTCATTGAATGGTGTCAAAAAGAAAAGAAAATATTTAATTATGATATTTTTGAAGACAATGCCATTGACGGTCAACGTTTGTTTGGTGTAAAACTCAGCATTGATGATAAAGTAATTGCAAAAGCCAGAGCAACTTCTAAAAAGAAAGCCGAAGAAAAAGCATCCCAACGCGCTTATTTTGCATTTCAAGAAAAAATGGACAGAAAATAATATCCATTTTCAAAAACTATAACGTTATCGTTCATAAATTCACAAAAACATCCCATTTTAGGAGGTAGATACTTCAATAGAAGTACTATATTTACAACTTATTTTTTCATGAAATGGCTATTCATAAATTGGATCTTGGCGAATTTGACGAAATAGATTATTATCTCATTGCTATTCATACTTCATTAGAAGACTATCGATTGGCATTTTTTATTAATCAAATACTGCCTATAAATTTAAGTAAAAGCAAGAGCGAAATTCAAATTAATATAAAAGAAGGAGAAACAAATTTTTCCAGATTTTATTACAATGACGAAGAAAGCGCTATTACCTGGAATTTGATCCAAAATAAAAATGAAGTAATCCAATACAAAAAGGGAAATACTCAAAACTTATTTTCAAATGTAACAATGGAAGTTTCAACAAAAGTTTTTTTGCTTCCTGAATTTAAAAAAGCAGATTATTTTCTGAAAATAGAAAATAACGACGATGCAATGAATGTATCAAAAATACAAATCCTATTAAATACCATAGATAGTGTATCAACTGTTTATATAGTGGATACAAATAAAATAAAATCAAAAAACAATTTAATTTTTTAATACAAATGCTTACAAACAAAAAAACTAAAATTGTAGCCACACTTGGGCCAGCTTGCAGTACTAGAGAAATCATAAAAGATATGATTGAAGCAGGTGTAAATGTGTTTAGAGTGAATTTTTCGCATGCTGACTACAATGATGTAAAAGAAAAGATAAACCTTATACGAGGTCTTAATGAAGAGTTTGGCTACACAACTGCAATCCTTGGTGATTTACAAGGTCCAAAACTTCGTGTAGGAGTAATGGAAGAAGGTGTTGTAGTGCGTGATGGTGATTTAATTACATTTACTACTGCCGAAGAAGTTCTTGGAACGGCTAAAAAAGTATTCATGAAATACAAAGAGTTCCCGAACGACGTTAATCCAGGAGAAAGAATTCTACTAGATGATGGAAAGCTTATTTTCGAAATCGTGGAGACTGATAAGAAAACCGAAGTTATTGCAAGAGTAATTCAAGGTGGGGAATTAAAATCTAAAAAAGGGGTTAATTTACCAAATACAAAAATATCGCTTCCCGCAATGACCGAGAAAGATATTGCAGATGCCATATTTGCTATTAGCCAAAATGTAGACTGGATTGCACTGTCATTTGTAAAAACACCGCAAGACTTACAAGACTTACAGGAATTAATCGCAAAACATTCGGATTATAAGATTCCAATTATTGCAAAAATAGAAATGCCGGAAGCATTAGAAAATATCGACAAGATTGTTGCCTACTGTGATGGATTAATGGTTGCCCGAGGAGACTTAGGAGTAGAACTTCCAGCACATGAAGTTCCTCTTGTTCAAAAAGAATTGATTCGTAAAGCAAAAACAGCTCGAATTCCTGTAATTGTTGCTACTCAGATGATGGAAACAATGATTACAAGCCTTACACCAACCCGTGCTGAGGTAAATGACGTAGCAAACTCTGTCATGGATGGCGCAGATGCAGTAATGCTTTCTGGAGAAACGGCTACCGGAAATTATCCAGTTCAGGTAATTCAAAAAATGACTCAAATCATTGAGGCAGTAGAAGATTCTCCGCTGATTCAGGTTCCGCAAAATACACCACAGATAAAAACAAAACGTTTTATCACAAAAACCATTTGTCACCACGCAGCAAGCATGGCCAATGTAATCAAAGCAAAAGCAATTTGTACGTTGACAAATAGTGGTTATACAGCTTTTCAAATATCTGCTTGGAGACCAAATGCACATATTTTGGTATTTACCTCAAATAAAAGAATCCTTACACAACTTAATTTATTATGGGGTGTAAAATCTTTCTTCTATGAAAAAACAGTAAGTACTGATGATACGGTAACGGACATCAACGAAATCGTAAAACAAAAAGGTTTTGTACAAAAAGGTGACTTTCTTATCAATTTAGCAGCAATGCCAATTAAGGATAAAGGAATGGTCAACACCTTGAGAGTTTCTGAAATAGAATAATAAAAACTATTTAAAGACTATTAAAAATCCGTCTCGTTAGGAAAATGAGACGGATTTTTTTGTTTCTAAAGAACATGATTTATCTTTACTTCAAAAAAAATTAAGAATATTTAAACATGCCGTTACAAAATTAAATTTATATTTGAACAACAAATAACCCTACAAACTATGAGTTTCAATTCTAAAAATCCATTTTTAAATAATAAAACTTTTTCGTCAACAGCAGTTTCAAAAAAAGATGAAGTGCATCAAGCTACCTTCATTGATTATAATGACGAGATGACTTTGTCCGGCACTATCAATAAAAGTTTAATCTTATTTTTACTTCTTACCGCTTCTGCAACTGTAATCTGGTGGTTGACTTTTAACGGAATGAATCCTTTGGTTCCTGCTATTGGCGGTGCTATTGTTGGATTAGTTTTAGTACTTATCTCAGCTTTCAAACCACAATATTCTCCTTATCTGGCTCCTGGATATGCGTTGTTTGAAGGATTATTTATTGGTGGAATTTCGGCAATATTTGAAGCAATGTATCCTGGAATCGTAATGCAGGCGGTAGGTGCAACTTTTGTGACTTTTATGGTTTGTCTGGGATTGTATAAATATAAAATTGTAAAAGTAACCGAACAATTCAAATCGGTAGTTGTAGCTGCCACATTGGCCATTGCAACGTATTATCTTATATCTTGGGTGTTCTCCCTGTTTACCAGTTTTGTTCCTGTACATTATGGCAGTTCAATGATGAGCATTGGCATCAGTGTTTTTGTGATTGTAATTGCCGCTTTAAATCTGTTTTTAGATTTTGATCGCATTGAAAAAGGAGCCGAACAAAAAATGCCAAAATACATGGAATGGTATGGCGCCATGGGATTGATGATTACACTAGTTTGGCTCTATATTGAATTTTTAAGATTGCTTTCTAAATTGAACAGTAAAAACTAATTCCATAACTTCATATAAAAGAGAAAACCTTTCCATTCTGGAAAGGTTTTCTCTTTTATGCGGCTTTTTCAAAAGCGATATAATGACTTAACTTCCCTTTTATATTGAAAACAGGAAACGCTTTTATCAAACAAGCATAAACTTCTCCATTCTTTTTATAATTCATCACTATTTTTTCAAAAGGTTGCTGGTCTATTATTGCCTTACGAATTTCATTTGAAGTAATCTGGTTAGTTGCCTCTCCTTGAAACATTTTTGGACTTTTACCTAAAACTTCCGCTTCTACATACCCATTCATTTTCTCGATGTTGTGTGATGCAAAAAGAATCTTCAATTTAGTATCCGTCACAATTATCACTTCTTCTTTAAGACTGTTTTTTAAATCCCAGTTGTTCTGAATCCATTTATTTTGGGAAGCAATTGAATTTAATTTGTTTAAATCCAAAAAAAAATTCTTTACTGCTGCCAAAAAATCACTGTGAAAATCCCAACAATAAACGGGAGCTTTCTTTATATTTAAACCATTGTGATACATCGCAATAGCATCTTCATATTGTCTGAAATTATTCATAGTAGATCAATTTAAGATTCAAATGTAATTTTATTTACAAAGATAAAATAACAATTTCCTGACTTTAACCATTGTTGAATGCATTAAAAACCCAATTAGAAATCAAATTTTAACTGTACGACAACAAACTTCTTCTCCTCCGTGTTTAAATTACTTAAGGAAATCCCAAGCAATCGGACGGAATCTTTCATTCGTTCCTGATACAATAGTTCTTTTACGACTTCAATTATTAAAGCTTTATCAGATATAAAATAAGGCAATGTTTTACTGCGGGTTTGCTGTGAAAAATCACTATATTTTATTTTTAAAGTGACTGTTTTCCCCGCGACATTATATCTTTTTAATCTTTTCTCCAATGCAGCCGCAATGAGTTCCAATTTCTCTATCATAAAAATTTCAGAAGAAAGATTGACATCAAAAGTATGTTCTGCAGCAACTGATTTTGTAATTCGATCAGATTTCACTTCACTATTATGAATACCGCGGACGACATGATAATAAAAATTCCCTGACTTCCCGAAATGTTTCTCCAGAAACTCCAACGATTTGTTTTTTAATTCAAGACCGGTAAAAATTCCAAGTTGGTACATTTTTTCAGTAGTTACTTTACCAACACCATGAAATTTCCGAATGGGCAGCTCTTCCAAAAACGAAATAACATCATCTGGATTCACCGTTTTTTGGCCATTTGGTTTATTGTAATCGCTGGCAATTTTGGCTACAAACTTATTGACTGATATTCCTGCAGAAGCGGTCAAACCAACTTCGTTGAATATGCGCTGTCTTATTTCCTGAGCCAATACTGTAGCGCTTGGATTTCCTTTTTTATTTATGGTTACATCTAAATAGGCCTCATCAAGTGATAATGGCTCCACCAAATCCGTATACTCCCTAAAAATTTTTTGAATTTTATTTGAAATTTCTTTATACCGGTCAAATCGTGGTTTGACGAAAATAAGTTCTGGGCAATTTTTTTTTGCCATAACTCCGCTTATAGCACTCCTCACTCCAAATTTCCTCGCCTCATAACTTGCCGCTGCCACTACACCTCGATTTTCTGAGCCACCTACCGCAATGGGCTTTCCACGCAACAATGGATTGTCCATTTGCTCTACAGATGCATAAAAAGCATCCATGTCAACGTGTATGATTTTCCTATTTGGAATTAATTCTTGCATCTTAAACGAATTGAATACCCGTTCCTATTCTGAATGGTTTACTATCCTCCAATTATTTTGAATCCTCAACGTTTAAATAATTTTCGACCACAACAGATTTGCCTTTTTTTTCTGTTGGAAAAAAGAAACTTATGGGACTTGATTTGAAATGATTCCAAATGGAAACTGTAACAAAACGCAATTCAAATAATGAAATTGCTCTTGATCGAAAGGCTAGTCCCATTGAAAGACTAAAACTTACCATAAAGTTAACCAATCCTATAATCCCTATTCCAAAAATGCCCCAGAATAACATGGCATTATTCACTTCATAATTTGCCCCATATAAGGCCAAAGCTAGATTTCCACTACCAAAAGTGATGTGTCGAATATCAAGGTTTAATCCTAAAAACAACCCAATAGATGCCGTACTACCCATAAATATTCCAAACCAAAAATTTGAAATAATACCAGCCCATCTTTTTTCATATAGTTTCGCCAGTTTCAACGTTTTTGTTTTTCCTAAATTCCTTTTCAGGAAAGGGTGTTCTGTAATCCTAAAATAAACCTGATTGTGCTTATCCCTATTAGCAACACTTCCAGTAATAATTCCGGATAAAAATAGAAACACTCCTGCAATAGCCGCGTGAAAAATTGCTAAGGAATGAATCGGACTTAAATCAATCAGTAAAGATTCCCATTTAGTTGCGGCAATATTATAATGCAAAAAATGGTCAATCAGCCAGATTCCAAGTAATGAAACCGGAAAAGCCATAATCACGTTCCCCACAAAGGCAATAAACTGTGAGCGGAAAACACGTGCAAAAAGAATGGCAAAAGCTTTATACTTTTCAGTATCTCTACCTTGTTTCAACACGCCTTCTTCCAAAGCTTTAATCAAAGCAGAAGCTGTCATTGCGGGTTGTTTTGTTGCCAAAGTAAAACCCAAAAGATAAATTGCAATGAAACCAATAGCATAATTCATACTGTAAAGAAAAGCATGACCAAAAAAACTGGTGTCTGCCTTAGAAAGCAAAACCTTAATAATACACAAAATACCTACAATAAAACCTCCTCCTAATGCAGTTTTGAACATTTTAAAATACTCATTGCGGCTTTCTGTGATATAATGTTCTCCTGTTTTAGCCGTATGCTGCGTTATTTCATACGAAATCAATTGCGTGCTTTCTGCTATAAATTTTCGAACATTATTTTTATAACAATTGAACTTTATCAATCGTGACGCCAATATAATTCCGTTATTTTTTTTATCTTTTTCTTTGTCAACGATCAGTAACGAAATTAAAAATTTCAACCGTTCTAATTGCTGTCTAATTTTCAATAAATTTTGGTTTACCCGGAGTGAAATTCCGTATTTCGAACTGTTGTGAAATGCTTTCTCCACAAATTCTTCGCATTGCTTGTGCAAAACCAACAATTGTGCATACGATAAATCATCCGTTGTAATATAATGACTGTCCGAACTTCTAATCCTGTCTTCAATCAGAAAAAATTCTTTTTCAAAAGCTGAAAAAGGACTCTCAAGATCGTCAAATTCCGGCACCATTTTGATCACATCCGTTTCCATGGCGCGACCGCTGATCCGTTGGGTAATCAAATGCATGGCAACTAATAATTCAGATAAAGCCGAATTAGGTTCCGTACTGTCATAAATGGACTTAAATTTCAAAAGATCATATAATTCAGCCAATTGATTTAATGGAATTCTGTTAATCCAAATCCCGTCATTGGCCAGATAAAAAACCTGATTGAGAATGTATTCTAAAGTATCTTTTTGGGGCTGATACGGTAAAAACTTAGCGAAAATTCTTTTTTTAACTTCAAAAATAAAATCTACATCCTGCAGAATTGCTGCATCAGAAAGAATTTTATTGAACTTCTTTTCTTTTAAAATTTCTTTGAGATAAATGGAAAGTTGTTTCCGGCACGAATAATTTTCTTTCAAAAAAGTAATGATTTCTTGTAAATCTACCGTTTGTACGTTTTTGATTTTCAAAGGTCGAATCAACCTAATTAATTCTACTAAAGGCTCTAAGGTATCATTTGTTTCACGCCAAGATTGTGCTTCACCAAAAAACTCAGTTAAAAGTCCAGCTATTGTAGGCTTAGAGGTTGCTTTGAAAAATGCCTTCATTATTTACGTTCAATTTTTGTAAAAATACAAATCGGGAAACAAATTACTATAACTTATTCATTAAATTATGGTATCCAAAAGCTAAAAATGATAGCGACATCATATTCTGGTTTTCCAATCGTTTATTTTTGCTTATTGAAATACAAATAAAACAATGTAGAAAAATAGATTTCAAAACGGATTTAAAAGATACAAATCCATTAGAGGAAAATTTTGATACCTTTGAATACTGGAATAGCCCAGATAGAAGTGAAAATATTCGACTGAATAAAACTATTTTTTCTTTTAAAAAAGAGCGACCCAAGAAGCTCCTTTTTTAAAAATTGAAAAAAAGTTTTATGAGGGAGAAATTGAAACGAATAGCTGGAAATAGCTCCTATTATTTAAAAAAAACAAAAATGATTGAAATAGAAAGAAAATTTTTGGTTAAAGATGATTCATTCAAGACAGCCGCTTTTGCAAAAAACCACATTGCACAGGGCTATTTGAGTTCCGTTCCGGAACGTACGGTTCGCGTTCGTATAAAAGGAGACAAAGGATTTCTAACTATAAAAGGCGCTTCAAACGAAGCGGGATTATCACGATTTGAGTGGGAAAAGGAGATTCCTGTTGCCGAAGCTAAAGCGTTATTGCTTTTATGTGAAAAAGGTGTCATTGACAAAACACGGTTTGAAATAAAACAAGGTGATCATGTTTTTGAAGTGGATGAATTTTATGGTGAAAATGAAGGATTGATTGTTGCGGAAATTGAACTTAACTCTGAAACCGAAACTTTTGAAAAACCAAATTGGGTGGGGAACGAAGTAACCGGAAACAACCGATACTACAATTCGTATTTAAGCACCCATCCTTATAAAAACTGGTAATTATTAATTATCCAATACTGCTATTGTCACTAGCATTCCTCCGCTGCCTTTATGCGATGTAATATCCATAAATGCCCGTTTTGAAAGATCAATTTCTCTGGATTTAACAAATGGCCCTCTATCTGTAATTTCAACAATTACCCACTTTCCATTTTTTTCGTTAGTGACTTTCACTTTTGTACCGAAAGGAAGTTTTTTGTGCGCTGCAGTATATCTCTTGTTGTCAAATTTTGTTCCGCTTGCAGTCCTTTTTCCGTTGAATTTATCGGCATAATACGATGCATGTGCCTCTTTTTTGTAGGTTTTAAAGGTACCTAATGTAGTAATTAATGAATCTAATTTATTTTCTTGTACTTCAGCTACAGCTTTACTCTTTTTGATAGAGTCTTTTTGTATTGTAGATTTTTGTTTATTCAAAATTGAACTTTGACCACTAACTACGTTAATAATAGTCAGCAAAAAGAATAATGTAATTGATTTTTTCATATATACTGTATTAGTTAAATCTATTTTACAAAAACCATACCTAGATAAAAAAAGCCCTATTTCTAGAGCTTTTTTTAGGTTTTTAGAACCACATATTCCATGGAATTCTGCTCAAAATAAGTAGCAATCCTAAACCATAAAAAATAGAAAATGTTTTGAATTTTGATTCACTTGCCACTAATTTTTTATGTTTTGACCATCCTATTGTGATTAAAATAATTGCAATTATATTTATTAACGGGTGCTCCAATGAAGTAAGACGTAATGCCTTATCCGCCATCTGTCCAAAAGAAGCGAATCCTAATGGAGACACGAAATATAAAATGATACCTACTAATAATTGTATGTGAATTGCTATTAAGGCAAACAAGGCAATTTTCCTGTCTTTGGAAGTAAATTCTTTTTTTGAAGACATCCCAATAAAGGAATTAACCACTGCCACCACTAATACTAAAAGTGCTAAATAAGCCCAACCAGAATGAAATTTTTGAATGAAATCGTACATAAATACTTTTTTTGTTTTAACAAATATAAGAAAAAAAGGCATAAAAAAAAACGGCATCATGCTAAAAGCAGATGCCGTTTTTAAATATTAAAGAGATTCTCTTTTAGAAATTGTAACGTAAACTAAAGTTCCAAGTTCTTCCAAAACCGAAGAAAACTTGATTCGCATTTGCAACACCATTGTATAGTCTGTTGTTTGATGCATATGTCCCTAAAGCTGCATTTGAACTGATATTATCATCAGCGAAAATATTAGTTCTTGATTCCGCAATATAAACTTCGTCTAAAACATTGTTCACATTCAATCTGAAGTTTACAGAATTATCTTTGTTTTTACCTACAAGCATTTTATAAGAAAAACCAGCGTCCATTAAACCATAAGAAGGCAATTCTAAAGAACCTTTATTAGTCGCAGAAGCAAAGTCACCTGGAGAAATAGAAGCATATAATTTATCAGAATGTCTGTAATTTGCATCTAAAGTAACTCTTTTAACAACTTCATAAGAAGCTCCTAAAGAAGCAGTAACTTGAGCAGCATCTCCAACTTTAACTTTATCTAAATATAAAGTTCTTGCTGAACCGCCATCAATTGGGTTATTCGTATTATCATATCTGTTGCTAATACTATTACCATCATAAACCCATTTCCCAGCTGAAAACATAGCATTTATTTTCAATTTATCCCCAACCTTTGCATTAGCTTCAAGTTCAACACCAGAGTGAATTTCTGTAATCCCTGAGAAATCAAAATAACCACCAGGATTGTCAACTGAATTGTCAGTAGATCTTTGGTATCTGTCTTTCCAATTAGTATGGTAAACGTTTAAATTAGCATTGAAAACAGCGGAACGGAAACCGTATCCTGCTTCTAATCCAGTAATTTTTTCATTTGTTAAATTTGCTCCTAGAACAGAAGCATTATTAGGATAAACTGCATTAAAGAAAGGCTGTTTTGAGTAGTATCCTGCGTTAACAAAAACATTATGGTTTTCATTAATATTATAATTCGCTCCTCCTTTTACATTTCCTCCAAGAATATTTTCATAATCTGTAGAATATAAAGGATCCGTTGTTTTATATTTAAAGAAATCATCTCTTCTAAAGGCTTGCTGAGAAACTGCTCCTTGAATAAATGCAGTAAGATTATCAGCACTATACTCTAATTGAGTAAAAGCACCATACCATCTAACCAGACCATCATTATTGAAATTGATTTTTTCTTGATTAGCACTATAAAAAGGATTCGCGTTTGGTCTTGCTTCATAAGTAGTAGTTAAAAGCCTTGGAACTTGAACACCTGCTCCATCAACACTATTAACATTTGTATTATCAGAATATCTATCAGCACCCAACAAATCATTTAACACTTGATAGTGAATACCTCTATATGTTCTTGCATCAACACCAAAATCTAAAACTAATTTTTCATTTAATCTTTTATTCAAGTTCATCACACCACCATACCAGTTGTGAGAGTTAACTGAAGCAATTTGAGAAATACCATTAGTAGTATTATTAGATGTAGAAGAACTATTTTGATATGCTCCACCTATTTGAGTTCTTGTTACTGTGTTTCCACTAATAACAACTGGTTGACCCGAATTATACGCTTGAATTAAGTCAATATTAATTAAACCATTTGCAGTTTTCAAAGGATCAGCAAAAAATCTATTTCCTCTTATTGCTCCAGCTCCGTTAGAACCTCCTCCACGACCCCAAGATCCGTAAACAACAGTTGACAATTTAGTTGTTTCGTTTATTTTCCAATCCCAGTTGATTGAACCAACTGGTTTATGATAATAGTTCGTTCTAAAACTATATTCTTGTCCATTTAAATAACCCCAGTCTGAGTTGTATCTAGTATTAGGATCGTCATTTGAACCATATTTCTGAAAAGCTGCAATTGTAGGAGCAGTATTTCTTTGATTATGCCATTGTGGAGCACCTGTAAAAGTAAATTGGATATCGTGTTGCTTATTGATTTCATAACCAAGGGCAAGAAAATAATTGTATCCTTGAAACTTAGTTCCATCTACATAACCGTCACCACGTGTTTGACTCAATAAAATAGAAGCAGATAGTCCATTTTTCATTTTACCCGTAGAGTATGATGCTTGTGTTTTTAAATAATTAGCATTTCCAAAAGTTGATGATACTGAACCGCCTTCTTTCATATCTGAAGCTTTTGTAACTATATTGATAGTTCCTCCTACAGAAGAAATTGCCAATTTAGAAGATCCCAAACCTCTTTGAACCTGCATTGCAGAAGTAACATCTGACAAACCTGCCCAGTTACTCCAGTAAACTGCACTATTTTCCATGTCGTTTACAGGCATTCCATTAATCATTACCGCGATATTTCTTTGATCAAAACCACGAATATTAATTCTAGAATCACCAAAACCACCACCCGATTTTGTTGCATATACTGAAGGTGTATTCGCTAAAATTTCAGGAAACTCCTGAGATCCTAATTTCTCTTGAATTTCCGCAGCTTTTATTGTAGAAACTGCCACAGGTGTTTTTCTGTCTTTTGCAATATCTACAACACTACTCTTAACTATAATTTCAGTTAATTCATTAGAATTTCCTGTCAAAACAATAGTCCCTAAATTGACTGTAGCACCGTTTGAAACTGAAAATTTAACTATTTTCTGATCAAAACCGATAAAAGAAATAACTAATTCTCCTGAATTAGCTGAAGAATTGATAGAAAATGCACCATCAAAACCTGTAGAAGTAGTTGTTTTTGTACTTCTTATAACAACATTTGCACCTGGTAAAGTACTTTGACCATCTGTGATAGTTCCCGTAATTTTACCTTGAGAAAATGCTGTTGAGACTGCCAAAAACATTAATCCAGTAAGTAACCAATTTTTAATTGTCTTCATTATTGTTTAGTTTATTAATATTTGGCAAAAATATAACATTTTTGTTTTAAAAAGTTAACACAACGTTAAGAATAATATTTTTTTTACACAGAGAATATAGCTTAAAATAGTTCTTATTGCTTTTTTATTAAAAAAAAACATTTTTTGCAATAAAAAATGTTTTTTTTTAAATTATTCACATATATATTTTAATTAGTAATGTTTAAAAAAATTAAGTGAAGTTAAAAAAAAACACTATAACAGAGTCACTTAACCATAAAAAAGCCCTGATTTAATTAAAATCAGGGCTTTTAAACCAGTATCTAATCTTTAAAAACGGAAGGAAATAACTAAATTACATCAAAGTTCATAAAACTATAAAAATTAGTCCCAAAATTCATACTACTTACTCCTTAAAAAATGATTTAATAAAAAGGCAGTAGAACCGTCATGACTTTTGACCGTTTTCGTATGAATCTCCTCTAAAATTGAATTTGCTAATTGTTTCCCTAACTCAACTCCCCACTGATCAAAACTAAAAATATTCCAAATAATGCCCTGCACAAAAATTTTATGCTCATACAATGCAATCAAAGAACCTAAAGTTTCGGGCGTAAGTTTTTGAATTAAAATAGTATTAGTAGGCTTGTTGCCTGCAAAAACTTTAAAAGGCAATAGGAACTTTGCTTTCTCAGCTGCAATTCCTTGTTTATCAAATTCTGCCTGTACTTGTTCTTCTGATTTCCCATGCATTAATGCTTCGGTTTGTGCAAAAAAGTTAGACATTAGCTTATTGTGATGGTCATCATCTCCATATAAAGGAGTTATGAATCCAATAAAATCAGCCGGAATCAATTTTGTTCCTTGATGAATCAGTTGAAAAAAAGCATGTTGCGCGTTCGTTCCCGGCTCTCCCCAAATGATAGTTCCCGTTTGGTAGTTGACCGGATTGCCATCTCGACCTACACTTTTACCATTGCTTTCCATAGTCCCTTGTTGTAAGTAAGGCGCTAATTTTTGTAAATATTGCGTGTAGGGAATTAAAGCTTCACTTTCGGCACCAAAAAAGTTATTGTACCAAATGCTTAATAACGCTAAAGTAACGGGCATATTTTGATCAAAATCAGCAGTCTTGAAATGCTCGTCCATTTCATTGGCTCCTTTTAATAAGTCGTTAAAATTATCATAACCAACTGCCAAACTTATCGTAAGTCCAACCGCACTCCATAAGGAAAACCTTCCGCCAACCCAATCCCACATTGGAAAAACATTATCTGGATTAATCCCAAACTCAGTTACCTTTTGGATATTGGTAGAAACTGCTACAAAATGCTTAGCAACATCTTCTTGAACTGTCCCAAAATCTCGGGATAAAAACCATTTTCTGATAGTTTCAGAATTGGTCAGTGTTTCTTGTGTAGTAAATGTTTTAGAAACAATTACAAAAAGGGTCGTTTCGGGATTTAGTTTTTTTATAATCTCATTTACATGATCTCCATCCACATTTGAAACAAAATGGATATTAAGATGATTTTTATAGAATTGTAATGCCTCAATAACCATTGCAGGTCCTAAATCAGAACCTCCAATACCTATGTTAACAACATCCGTGAAGGCTTTGCCCGTAAAACCTGTTCTTCCTCCAGAAGTTACTTCGTTTGTAAATGCTTTAATTTTATTTTTCACTTCATAAATTTCAGGAATCACATCAATTCCATCCACTTTTACAACTGCAGATTCATTGGCACGTAAGGCAGTATGAAGCACGGCTCTGTTTTCGGTTTGATTGATGATTGCACCGTCAAAATAATCAGCAATGGCGCTTTTAAGCCCAACTTCATTGGCTAGTTCCAACAATAACTGAATCGTTTCCTTGTTGATAATATTTTTAGAAAAATCAATTAAAAAATTATTCCATTTCAAGTTAAATGTGTTCGCTCTCGAAGGGTCCAATTGAAATAATTCTTGCATCGAAGCTTTTTGCATTTCGTTGTAATGCAATTCAAGTTTCTTCCAAGCATTTGTTTCTGTTGGGTTTATAGTATTTAAGGCCATTATAAAGGATTTGTAGTATTGTTAAAATTGGGACAAAAATACTCAAATTTGTTTTAATGGAAAATGGGTTTTGATTTATATCACAATTTAGCAACAAAACCGCTAAATAGTAAAATTCTAAATTTACTTCATGGGATTCTGCTTTTGCATTCAAAAAACCGTAGACAATCTACATCCTTTGAATTATAGATTAGCGACACTATCTAATTCAAATTTCAGAGGCGTTATTTGTGCAAGAAATCGGCTTTTATTATTTCCGGTCATAGGCTCACCGGTAGGCAATTTAAGCCTTAGAGCATCCACTTGCTTCCCATTTTTCCAAAATCGATAACACACGTGCGGTCCTGTTGCAAGACCAGTACTTCCAACCAAACCAATGACTTGCCCTTGATTGACACGCTGTCCGCGTCTTACCAATATTTTTGACATGTGTAGGTATTGTGTAGAATAAGTTCCGTTGTGTTTTACTTTTACAAAATTTCCATTTCCGGCAGTAAAACCACTTTGCTCTACAATACCTCCTGCAGTAACAGTAATAGGAGTTCCGCGTGGTGCTGCATAATCCGTCCCTTTGTGCGCTTTCCATCGGTGTTGTACCGGATGAAATCTACTAGATGAAAACCGAGATGAAATTCTACTAAATTTTATAGGCGACTTTAGAAAGAAATTTTTTAGTGTTTTTCCTTGTTCATCATAGTATTCTATCTTATCTGAATTGGGATTCTGAGCAAAAGGAAACGCGTAAATAATTTTTCCTCTGTACTCAAAAAAAGAAGCTTCGAGTTCTTCTACTCCATCATAAACTGTGTCATTTATAAAGCGCTCAGTGAACGTTATTGCAAAACGATCTCCTTTTTTGAGTTTCATAAAGTCAATGGAATAGGCGTAAATCTTAGCTATTTTACTTGCCAAAACGCCTTCAATCTTAGCGTTACCAAGAGTTTCGGACAGCGACTCTTTCAAAACACCACCAATAGTACGTCGCTTGATGGTAATGGGTTTTATTTTTTTATAAACAACAATTGCTGTATCTCGGAAATCAACTACGTAATAACTCAAATTATCGGGCTGATAGATAAAAACCTCTAAGTTATGTTTTTTGTCTTTGGATCTCAACAACGTAAAAGGTCTGTTGATTCTAATAGTTCTTACATCAAAAGAATCTCTGACTTTTGCAATAATATCGTATACTTGGCGATCTCCTATATTTTGTTCTTCTAATAAGGTCCCAAAAGTATCTCCCCTTTCTATAGTGTCATTTACTATATTAAAATCAGCGAGAACAAATCCAAATTCACTTTTTTTAGGAACAAGCTTTACTACTTTTTCCGGAACTATTTCCTCCGTTTTTTTACATGATACTAAAGAAAATAATGCTATTATAACTATAAATATTTTTTTCAAACCGTGTTTTTTAATTCAACTTACATTTCTACTCCCCAATTTTCTAATTCATGGCTACTCCACAATTCCGGGAAGAAAATTCTTCTTTGGTATTTAGGATGCATGTATTTTTTCCAGTCACTTCCACCAGTAGCTTCGCCATCGCCTTTACCGCTTTGATCAATGTATTTTTTTGCTGTATTCAAATGTTGCATTACCCAAGTAATATTCACCGTATGGTCATAATGACGCATCGCTTGAACTAATTCGGGATTTTTTTGATCTAATTCCGGCAGTTGCTTAAATTTTTGCCAAATATTTATGGTGTTGTATTCCTCCATGTGCGCTAGGAATTCCTTCTTATATTTTTTTTCAAATTCCTCCAATAAAAAAGATTTTTTTCCGGTATGATAATCTTTTCCTGCTGCTTGCCAATATAAATGTTCCAATGCAAATTCATACGGTGTATTTCTGTCTATTGTATCTCTATAACGGTGGTCAATCAGATTTATTAGGTCAGTAGAAGCAAATTCTATCAGGCGGTATTGCGCACTTTGAAAACCACTGGCAGGTGTCAGTGTATTTCTAAATTTCATGTATTGATCTACTTCCATTCCATCTCCCATTATACTGAAAGAGGTAGTCAACATATCAAAATAACGACTGATTCGCATTAATCGCTCCGTGAAAAATACTGTATTAATGTTTTCACAATAGGAAATTTGTCTCATCTCCCAAAGTATCATTTTAAATATCAATTCGTTAACCTGATGATACATGATAAAAACCATTTCGTCAGGAAGCGTCGTTCTTTGAATTTGCAGATTCAACAAAGCATCTGTTTGAATGTAATCCCAATACGTGATTGGTTTTGACCACAATAACCCTTCTAGCTGCGTTTCTGTTTTTTGATTTATTGCTTCATATTTAAGCTCAATTTCTTTTAAAATAGCTTCTGAATTGTCGTTATTGCTCATTATTTTTTTATTTTAAAAGGATTCTTCAAGCCTTTATAGGCATCAATATCTGCCTTGATGGAACCTACTGCCAAACTAGCTTTTATTCTAAGGGGTAATTTATTATCATCGTCCGAAATCCAAACCGTAAGACTTTCTTGTTCTTTAAAAACACGTCCTGATTGTACCAAAGGTCTAAAAATCATAGCTGGAACAACGCCAAATTTAGTGGTTATATTTTCTCGTCCAATAAACTTTAGCTTGAATTTAGTAGTTTCATCATCAAAAAACATATCAATTGCCACTGATTCTCCTACTTTCAATTTATCAATTGTAGGATAATTTCTTAAATAATAAAACGTAGATAAAATGTCTTGTGTATTTTTAGGAACGTAAAGTGTTTTTTCGGTCTTATGTTTGTAATCCTTAATAAGAACTCTGTTTGTGGATTGATTAAAAAAACCTTCTTGATTTTTAGTATACCCTCCTTCATTAATCTTTCGAACAAACTGGTATGGATTTCCAGTCTCTTTGTCAATATAACTTTCGTATAAATCATCTACTTTAAAGAAAAAACGAGACATTCCTGTAGTGTACCCTTTCCCAACGACGTGAAAAGTTTTTTTATTATTTATCGTAGCATCTTTTACTTCTAATGTTGCATATCCTGCATTCACTATGCCGTAATGTATCCTGAATTTGAACCATTCCCCGACATCATAAGCATCCTCTCTTGGAGATTCAAAACTTACCGTCACTAAGAGTAGAAGGAGTAGAATTATCTTTTTCATTACGTTATGTTTTCTATTTATTTTTCAATAATAGCAAATTTTGTTCCAAATATATCAAAACAAAAAAACTCAGTCAAATAATGACTGAGTTTTTATGCTATTAACTAACCAAAAAACTATAAACTATGAAATTTATATGAAATCAGGAAGGAAACCACCCCTTCCCTTTTTGCGAGTGCAAAGGTAGCTAACAAATTCAGTTATATTTGTTAAAAATAAAGTTTAACACAACATTTACAAAGAACCATGTTGTTCGTCGGTTATTTTTTCACAATATGTAAAAATAATGCGTTTTTACAACGTTCCTCGCAATTGTTGTTCTCGCTCAATTGATTCAAATAGCGCTTTAAAGTTCCCTGCTCCAAAACCTTTTGCTCCCATTCTTTGAATAATTTCAAAAAACAAGGTTGGTCTGTCTTGTACCGGTTTTGTGAAAATTTGCAGTAAATATCCTTCTTCATCGGCATCGACCATAATGGCAAGCTTTTCGATTTCATTTAAATCTTCTTTCATCATTTTCATGTGATCGCCCAATCGCTCCGGAATTGCTTCATAATACGTATGCGGAGGAGCGGATAAGAATTCGATTCCTCTGGCTTTCAATTGCGATACCGTTTTGATAATATCATCCGTTGCAATTGCGATATGCTGAATTCCAGGTCCGCCATAAAAGTCCAGATATTCCTCAATTTGTGATTTTTTCTTGCCTTCGGCAGGTTCGTTGATTGGAAATTTGATTCTTCCGTTTCCATTAGACATTACTTTACTCATCAACGCCGAATATTCCGTGTTGATTTGTTTATCATCAAAAGAAAGGAAATTTACAAATCCCATCACGTCTTCATAGAATTTAACCCAAGTATTCATTTCGTTCCAACCCACATTTCCCACCATGTGATCTATGTATTTTAATCCTGTTGGCTCCGGATTGTAATCGGATTTCCATTCCTTATAACCCGGTAAGAAAACACCATTGTAATTTTTGCGTTCAACAAAAATGTGAACGGTTTCTCCGTAGGTAAAAATTCCGGAACGCACTACTTCTCCAAATTCATCTTTTTCTAGCGTTGGCTCCATAAAAGAGCGCGCCCCACGTTTCATAGTTTCTTCGTAAGCACTAGTCGCATCTTCAACCCAAAGTGCTGCAACTTTTACACCGTCACCATGTTTTCTCAAATGTTCATGAATTGGAGAATCTTGTGTCAATGGCGTGGTTAATACGATGCGAATCTTATCTTGCTTCAGCACATACGATGTTCTGTCTCGTACTCCAGTTTCTAGTCCGGCATACGCCAATGACTGGTATCCAAAAGCCGTTTTATAATAATGTGCGGATTGTTTTGCATTTCCTACGTAGAATTCTACATAATCGGTTCCTAATAATGGAAGGAAATCTTGCGCTCCTTCGAATATTTTTTCTAGCCCGTATTCTACTGATTTAAGTTCTTTTGACATGGCATTATTTGTTTATTCGGTACTTCTAGTTTTGGAACGCGGACGACGCGGATAAAACTGATGGACACGGATTTATTAATTTAAAATTATGTTATTGTTTACTCTAAAGTCCTAGCCCTGATAGCAGTGAAAATCCTTTTTTGAGGTTTTTTAACCGAAAAAAAGATTGTAATCTCGTCTTTCAGGAAGAGAGAGGAAATAGCTCCTTATTACTCTACCCAAGATTTATAGTACTGACCATCATCTAATCCCATCGCTTCTTCGGTGACCATTAAAGGGCGAAACGTATCGACCATTACGGCTAATTCATGAGTTTCTGTATGACCTATACTGCGTTCCATGGCTCCCGGTGCGGGTCCGTGCGGAATGCCTTTTGGGTGTAATGTGATGTGACCTTGCTCGATATTATTGCGGCTCATGAAATCGCCATCTACATAATACAAAACCTCATCACTATCAATATTACTGTGATTGTAAGGCGCTGGAATTGCTTTTGGGTGGTAATCGTACAGTCGCGGACAGAACGAACAAACGACGAAAGTTGCCGTTTCGAAGGTTTGATGTACTGGTGGCGGCTGATGTACGCGACCAGTTATAGGTTCAAAATTATGAATGCTGAATCCGTAAGGGAAATTATAACCGTCCCAACCTACAACATCAAAGGGATGCGTGGCGTAAACGACTTCATGCATCATTCCTTCTTTCTTGATTTTGATTAGGAAATCACCTTTTTCATCGTGCGTTTCTAACTCGTTTGGCAAAATAAAGTCGCGTTCGCAAAAAGGAGAATGCTCTAAATGTTGACCTGATTCGTTTTTATAGCGTTTTGGCGTGTAAAAAGGCGCAAATGATTCGACGTAGAAAAGTCTGTTTTCCGAAGTTTCAAAGTCAATTTGGTAAATCATTCCGCGAGGAATAATCAAGTAATCGCCATATTCAAAAGGAATATTTCCCATCATGGTGCGCAATTTTCCTTTTCCTTTGTGAATGAAAATCATTTCATCGGCATCAGCATTTTTGTAGAAATAGTTGCGCAATGATTGTCTTGGCGCGGCTAATCCTATCGTACAATCTTTGTTTACCAACATCGCTTTGCGACTGTCCAGAAAATCGTCTTCTGGTTTTAACTCAAACCCTTTTAACAGTAATGATTTGATATTTTTTCCAATGGCAATTTTTGGTTCAACCGAATAGGATTTTAGAATTTCCTTGACTTGCGTAGGCCTGTGAACGTGATATAACAATGACGAATGACCGTGAAAACCTTCTGTTCCAAAGAGTTGTTCGTAATACAAACCACCATTTGGTTTTTCGAATTGTGTGTGTCTTTTTTGAGGAAAACTCCCCAATTTGTGGTATAAAGGCATGATTTTTTTGTTTAAAAGTGTAACAAATTAAAGTTGAGATTACTTTATAATGTGCTATGATAAATCAAAAAAAAGAATACTTATTCAGGATTTCTCTTGATAAGGAATTGAAGATACTCTAATAAACCTAGCCATTTTGTTTTCATTATAACAAATATCGGAATTATTATTGAAATAAATTATAATTAAAACAAAAACCCAATGCTAAACCATGTAAATCCTTTGGGCTGTTCCGGAGACCAAGAATATTTTATTTCTATGGGTCCAATCACTGTTTCTAAACCATATCCAACGGCATAACCAGAATATTTTGGAATCGAAACCCAATCCACCGTTTCAAAAATTCGATCCCCAATATTAGCGAAATTTGCTGAGAAATTAACATGATTCTTCTTCAAAAACTCATAATCCACTGTTGCAGTTGATTTTATATAACTATTGGCAGCCACACTTAAATAATCGTACCCATATAGATATTTGAAATTATTAAGCGGATTATACCCATACCCTCCTAAAATAAAATTAAAAAAGGCAACACTTTCCTGACCAAAAGAAAATCCGGCATCGGTTTGAAATTTTACTGTGGCGTTTTTAAACAAAGTTGCCGCTACACCAAAATCACCTTTAGCAATGGAAAACGGCTGAAAATTACCGGTATAATTGGATGACAGTAAATACGATTGAATATCACCTGAAAAATACCATCCTTTTTTAGGAAAATATTTATTATCGAAAGAATCGAATTTCAAGTAACCAAAAAGACTTAAATAATTACTATTGTCAATTATTGGATCTACATTGGCGAGTGTTTCTGATTTTATCTTTAAATATTTGAGTTCGACTCCGCCTCCAATTAAAAATTTTTGAACAAATAAAGATTGGAAATATGCTTGATTCGTCATGTCAGTAAAATCAACATTAATAGAATTTATATCTGGATTATTTAAAGTTGTACTACTTATTTCCTTGGCTACATTTCGATTAAATTGGTTGTAATGCGATTTGAAACCAAAACTCAGATTAAATCCATTTTCAATGTAATAATCTAAATTATATCTAATATTATCGCCTAAAATAATATCCAGCGATGCTATATCATTTTTAAAAAGTGTTTTTTTACGTGTCAAATTCACTAACACACCACTTTTGAACAAATTATCATAATGCATTCCGAATTTCAAATAGGTTTTTGTGGGATTTTCTTTCAAGCTAATATGTAAGTCAACATCTTCTTTGTTTGACTCTAAAGAATACGATATGGCACTAAAATTTTTGGTCGCATTGATATTATTAATCCCCTTCAGCAAATCATCATAACAAGTTTTAGCACCGGGCTTAAATCGTAATTTTCCAATGACATACTCTTTCGTATAATTATCTAATTTATTACTGTTTATAGCTCTAATTTGTATACTGTCTGAACTTAATTCCAACTTTGGTTTCCGGTAAGGATTGGATTCATCGACAATTTTTTTTATTTGTTCGTAAACTGCAAAAGTAGCTTCTTCCCCTTTTCTTATAATTTCTTTTCCTTTATCAAAAGAAACTACGCCGTATTGAGAAATATCGGGTTTAATGTAAATATCTGTGTTAGAAATATTCTTCTTCATTCTCTCAATGGACTGGAGACTGGTTATTTGTACTAAAATTTTAGTAGCATCTTTCAGTTGCGTTCGATCCAATAATCCATCCTGAACATCGACACCTATTATGATATCAGCACCTAATTTCCGTACCTCTTCAATGGGATAATTATTAACAACGCCACCATCTACCAAAATTTTTCCATCAATTTCCACAGGAGAAAATAAAGAGGGAAATGCAGAGCTTGCAATCATGGCCTGCACCAAATTTCCCTTGTTCAACAGCACCTCTTCTCCGGTTTCAATATTGGTACCAATACATAAAAAAGGAATGGGAAGTTGGTTAAAATCTTTAATGTGTCTTACGTTTCTGGTAATTCTGCTCAATAAATTATAATTGTACATTCCTTTAGACAAGGCTTCCGGAATTCCAATCTTCATTTTATTAAACGGCAAAACCAGCGCATACAATTCGTCGTTTCTTCTTTCGTAAAAATTTTTGGAAGATCTGGGAATAAAATCATTGATTAATTCATTGAAATTTGTCGCCTGAAAAATAGAATCAATTTGGGTTGCATTATATCCCGAAGCATAAAGACCGCCAATAACCGCACCCATGCTGGTTCCGCCAATATAATCAATCTTGACGCCTGCTTCTTCTAATACTTTCAAAACTCCAATATGAGCAAATCCTTTTGCACCACCACCACTCAAAACCAAACCTATTTTGGGTCTTTTTTGTTCTTGCGAAAATACAGCCAGACTGGTGAAAACAATTAATAATAGTGCGATTTTCTTCATAAGCAGCCATTTGTTCCGTAATAGAATGAGGAAATATTAATTTTCATTTGTTGCCTTGTAAAATTCGGTAATTTTTTTGGCTTTTGATGTACCTATGACATCAGAAATTTCTTTTTCTGTTGCTAATTTCAATCTTTTAACACTTTTAAAGTGTTGAATCAAAGCCAACATAGTTTTTTCTCCAATGCCAGGAATGGATTCTATCGAAGAATTCAGTGCTGCTTTACTTCTTTTATCTCTGTGATGCGTAATCCCAAAACGGTGTGCTTCGTTTCGCAATTGTTGAATTATTTTCAGTGTCTCTGATTTTTTATCTAAATACAACGGGATAGAATCTCCGGGATAAAACAGCTCTTCCAGTCTTTTGGCAATACCAATTATAGCAATCTTTCCTCTAAGACCCAATTCATCAATGCTTTTCAATGCCGATGACAATTGCCCTTTTCCACCATCAATAATTATTAAATTGGGTAATGGTTCATTTTCGTCCAGTAATCGTTTGTATCTTCTGTAAACCACTTCGGTCATCGAAGCAAAATCGTCCGGTCCTTCGACTGTTTTTATATTAAAGTGACGATAATCCTTTTTGCTGGGTTTTCCATCTTTAAAAACTACACAAGCCGCCACAGGATTTGTTCCTTGAATATTCGAGTTGTCAAAACATTCAATGTGTCGTGGCTCCACCGGCAATCGCAAGTCTTTTTGCATTTGCGCCATAATCCTTTTCGTATGGCGATCAGGATCTACAATTTGCAATTGTTTGAGTTGTTCGATTCGGTAAAACTTAGCGTTTCGGATTGACAAATCCAAAATTTGTTTTTTATCTCCCAGTTGCGGAACGGTAATTTTTATATTCTCCCCCAAGTCCACATGAAAAGGAACAATAACTTCCCTAGACAGCAAATGAAAACGCTCTCGCAGTTCGATAATCGCCAATTCTAATAATTCCTCATCAGTTTCGTCAAGTTTCTTTTTGATTTCCATCGTGTGCGAACGAATAATCGAACCGTGAGAAATTTGCAGGAAATTCACATAGGCCGCACTTTCATCTGAAACAATAGAAAAGACATCAATATTGGTGATTTTTGGATTTACAATCGTAGATCTTGATTGGTAATTCTCTAAAATTTCTATTTTTTCTTTTATTTTCTGCGCTTCTTCAAAATGCATGTCAGCGGCCAAACTGGTCATAACACGTTTGAAATCTTTCATACTCTCTTTGAAATTTCCCTTCAGGATTTCGCGAATCGCATCGACTTGCTTTTGGTACTTTTCTAACGTCTCATGCCCTTCACAAGGCCCCATACAATTGCCAATATGATATTCAAGACAAACTTTGAATTTCCCGCTTTCGATATTACTTTTACTCAAATCGTAATTGCAAGTCCGCAGCGGATACAGTTCTTTAATAAGTTCTAGAATAGTACTTACTGTTTTGAAACTGGTGTAAGGACCAAAATATTCCGACCCGTCTTTGACCATCCTTCGGGTTGCAAAAATGCGCGAAAAAGGCTCTTTCTTGATACACAACCACGGATAACTTTTATCATCCCGCAATAACACATTGTAACGCGGCTGCAGGGTTTTTATCAGATTATTTTCTAACAAAAGCGCATCGGTTTCAGTAGGAACCACAATGTGTTTTATCGTGACAATTTTCTTTACGAGCACATTGGTTTTGGCCGTATCATGAATTTTATTGAAATAAGAAGAAACTCGCTTTTTAAGATTTTTGGCTTTGCCCACATACAAAATTTTCCCTTCTTTGTCGTAATATTGGTATACGCCGGGATTATCAGGCAAGGTTTGGATTTGTAGGGCTAAAGTTGTTGGATTCATGTAACAAAGTTAATCTCAAAAATCCCCAAATACAAATCAATGTTCTTGAAATCTTACTGAAGAAAATTTTATCGAAATTTTAGTTTCTAATTCGTTATTATCCTTATTTTTATGCTTTCAAGAACCTATGATAAAAATTAATACCACACCTATTGTTCTTTTTGGCGAAAGCATAAATCCGGGCGAAAGCAAAACTATCAATGTCGAAATTGCCAGACTGCACACCACTACAAAACTGAACATCCCTATTATAGTAAGACGCTCCAAGTTTCAAGGTCCCGTTGTTCTTTTCTCAGCAGGGATTCATGGTGACGAAATCAATGGAGTCGAAATCGTAAGACAGCTCATTTACAAAAAAATAAACAAGCCAAAAAGAGGTACAATCATTTGTATTCCAATAATTAACGTATACGGATTTGTCAATAAATCCAGAGAATTTCCAGATGGTCGAGATTTAAACCGCGTTTTTCCCGGAAGCAAAACGGGTTCTTTGGCCAGCCGATTTGCATTTCATATTTTAGCTGAAATCATGCCCTTAGTAGAATATGCTGTCGATTTTCATGCCGGTGGAGCCAGCCGTTTCAACGCACCACAAATCAGAATAGCACATAATAATGCTGATTTAAAAATTCTTGCTGATGTTTTTAATGCACCTTTCACCTTATATTCCAGAAATATAATGGGATCTTTTAGGAGTTCCAGCGAAAGAATGGACGTCAAAATGTTACTTTTTGAAGGCGGAAAATCATTAGATATTAATAATGATATCGCCGAGGAAGGCATAAATGGAGCAAAGCGCCTGCTTAAACATCTTGACATGCTAGATTTAAAACATACAGCCGTACAACAAAAATCCAACACGATTTATATTGAAAAATCTGGTTGGATACGCGCCAAATGCTCCGGATTATTACACGATTTTAATACGATAGGGAAATTTGTAAAAAAAGGAACTATTCTTGCCACCATAACTGATCCGTACGGAAAATTTGAACGAAAAGTAAAAGCGCCAAACGACGGCTATATCATCAATGCCAATCATTCACCAATTGTGTATGAAGGCGATGCTATTTATCATTTGTCGAATGCTCTTGGAGAAGAAGGAGAATAAAATATTTAAAATGAACAAGACAGACTTACGACAAAAATACAAAGCCTTACGAAATTCACTTTCTGAAAATGAATTGGAAGAAATGAGTTTGGCTGTAGCCAATAAAATACTGACACTCCCGCTTTGGGAAAAAACTTATTTTCATGTTTTCCTTCCCATAACAGAACAAAAGGAAGTCAATACAGAATTTATTTTACACTTATTGTCCGGAAAAGACAAAGAAATTATTGTTTCCAAAGCTGATTTTACAACCAGGAACATGACTCATTTCCTATTGACAGATAATACTAAAATCAAGAAAAATGAATACAACATTCCGGAACCTGTAGATGGTATTGAAGTTCCCTCAAATAAGATTGATGTAGTTTTTGTTCCGCTTTTGGCTTTCGATAAAAAAGGGCATCGCGTGGGTTACGGCAAAGGGTTTTACGATAAATTTTTATCAGAATGTAAATCGGATATAATCAAAATTGGACTGTCTTTCTTCGAACCTGAAGAAATTATTAAAGATGTATTTGAAGCTGATGTACAATTGGATTATTGCGTGACGCCAAATTCAATTCACTCGTTTTAATTTGGAATGCGTACTTTCGCAGCAGATACAATCAAAATAATATATGAGAACATTCAAAAATTCAAGATTTGCAGTAAGCGTTATGGTTATTTTATTCGCAGTTTCCTTTTCAAATTGCAGCATCCAAACCGGAACCAGCAGATCAAGTTATAAAGCTAAAAAACTTCCTCCAGGACAAGCTAAAAAAATATATGGTGGAAAAAGTGCAAAACGATATGCACCGGGACACAACAAAAATTAATAAAAAAAAGACCTGTTCAAATCATGAACAGGTCTTTTTGTATAGGGTAAAAACGCTGAATCTAATTGTGATGAAATGCTTTTTTATTAAAGAAAATCAAGATTCCAACTCCGGTAGAAATCGCCATATCAGCAATGTTGAAAATGGCATTGAAAAAAGTAAATTCTCTTCCACCCCAAATTGGCAACCAACTTGGTAGATTTCCATGCCAAAAGGGAAAGTAAAACATATCTACTACTTTTCCGTGAAACCAAGTTCCATAAGGTTGATCCGAAAAGAGAGTGGCTAATTGTTGTTGACTGTCGTCAAAAATAACACCATAGAAAACAGAATCAATAATATTTCCGAAAGCACCGGCTAAAATCAATGAAATAGCTACGATTAAATAATTGGAACTGTGTTTTCTTTCAACAGAATCCCACAACCAATATCCAATTCCACCTACAGCCACCAATCTAAAAAGGGTTAGGAATAATTTTCCGTATGCACCCGGAATTTCAGTTCCCCAAGCCATTCCTTCATTTTCTATAAAAAGAATTTTGAACCATTTGAATACTTCAACTTCTTCGCCTAATATAAAATTAGTTTTAATGTATATTTTGGAAACTTGATCAACAAGCAATAAGATAAAAATAAGGAGATACGCTTTTCGTAATGACATTTTATAAATTTTAATGGCGCAAAAATAACAATTTAATCAAAAAAAACGCTCCATTAGGAGCGTTAAATATTACACAACAAGTAGTTTATCTTTGCAAATTTTTTGCCTCAATACTCATTGTTGCATGAGGAACGATTTTTAATCTTTCTTTCCCAATTAGTTTGCCTGTAACTTTACACACGCCGTATGTTTTATTTTCTACACGGAAAAGTGCATTTTTCAAATCACGAATAAACTTTTCCTGACGTATTGCCAGTTGAGAATTTGCTTCTTTAGACATTGTTTCGCTTCCCTCTTCAAATGCTTTAAAGGTAGGCGAAGTATCGTCAGTTCCATTATTCAAATCATTCATGTATGCACTTTTTATCAGATCTAAATCAGCTTGTGCTTTTTGAATTTTGTTCAGGATTATCTCTTTGAACTCTGCTAAATCAGCGTCAGAGTACCTTGTTGCTTCATCTACCATTTTGTATTATTTTGAAATTAAAATCATTGTTTTTATATCGTCAAATTCAATTTCTGTCCCGTTTTCTAATTCATCTACAAAAACCAAATCACTGGTTAATGTTTCTGATTTTATATACGCTTCATTTTCAAGAATAGCCTCTTCTAAAATTCCGTTTCTCTTCAATTGAACTTTAATTTTATCAGTAACTTCAAATCCGGAATCTTTACGGATATTCTGGATTCTGTTTACCAATTCTCTGGCAATTCCTTCTTGTTTTAAAGCTGGTGAAATTGTAATATCCAGTGCAACCGTTATTCCGTTTGAGTTGGCTACCAACCAACCTTCAATATCCTGTGATGTAATTTCTACATCTTCTAAAGTTAAAATTACGTTATTTCCTGCAATAACAATATTTAGACTTCCTTCCTTATCCAATTGGCTGATTTGCTCTTTTGAAAACCCTTGTATTTCCTTAGAAATCAAGCCCATATCCTTCCCAAAACGAGGTCCAAGCGCCTTAAAATTAGGCTTAATCTGTTTCACCAAAACACCGGAAGCATCATCCAAAAGTACGATTTCTTTCACGTTTACCTCTGCTTTTATAAGGTCGGAAACAGCTTCAATTTCAGCTCTTTGATTGTCGTCAAGTACTGGAATCATTACCTTCTGCAAGGGTTGACGCACCTTTATCATTTCCTTTTTTCGGAGTGATAAAACCAATGATGAAATGGTTTGTGCTTTCTGCATTTTGCTCTCTAACATTTTATTAACATAGTTGTCAACCGAAATTGGAAACTCCGCCAAATGTACACTGTCATATTTTTCCGACTGTGTTGCTAAAGTTAAATCTCTGTAAAGTTTGTCCATAAAGAACGGAGCGATTGGCGCACCCAGTTTACTTATAGTTAACAAACAAGTATATAAAGTTTGATAAGCAGCGATTTTGTCCTGCGCATATTCCCCTTTCCAGAAGCGTCTTCTGCACAAACGAACGTACCAGTTACTCAAGTTTTCCTGTACAAATTCTGAAATCGCTCGAGCTGCTTTCGTTGGCTCATAATCCGCATAAAAACCATCTACTTCTTTGATCAAAGTGTTCAGTTCTGACATGATCCATTGGTCAATTTCCGGTCTTTCGTTCAACGGAATTTCCGCTTCTTCGAATTTGAAACCATCAATATTTGCATACAAACTAAAGAATGAATACGTATTGTATAAAGTTCCAAAGAATTTTCTTCGCACCTCAGCAATTCCTTCTAAATCAAATTTCAGATTGTCCCAAGGATTCGCATTCGATATCATGTACCAACGCGTCGCATCGGGACCATATTCTTTTAAGGTTTCAAATGGATCTGCGGCATTCCCTAAACGTTTGGACATTTTTTGCCCGTTTTTGTCTAAAACCAATCCGTTTGAAACTACATTTTTATAGGCCACTTTATCGAAAACTAATGTTCCAATGGCGTGTAAGGTATAAAACCAGCCGCGTGTTTGATCCACTCCTTCTGCAATAAAATCAGCAGGAAAATCTTTGTTTTCGTCAATTTTATCTTTGTTTTCAAAAGGATAATGCCATTGCGCATAGGGCATAGAACCCGAATCAAACCAAACGTCAATTAAGTCCGCTTCACGCGTCATTGGTTTGCCAGAAGCAGAAACCAACGTGATTTCATCGACTACATTTTTATGCAAATCAACTAAATCATAATTAGATTCTGCCATATTTCCAATTTCGAAACCTTTGAAAGGATTTTCTTTTTGGAAACCGGCAGCGATAGATTTTTCAATTTCGTTGTATAATTCTTCAACAGAACCTATTAAAATTTCTTCTTGTTTGTCTTCGGTTCTCCAAATTGGCAATGGAATTCCCCAGAATCTTGAACGGGATAAATTCCAGTCATTGGCATTTTTCAACCAATTCCCAAAACGTCCTTCTCCAGTCGCTTTTGGCTTCCAGTTGATGGTTTCGTTCAAGTCAAACATTCTGTCTTTAACTTCAGAAATTTTTATAAACCATGAATCCAAAGGATAATATAAAATAGGCTTGTCTGTTCTCCAGCAATGTGGGTAACTGTGCACATATTTCTCTACTTTAAACGCTCTGTTTTCTTCTTTTAATCGAATGGCGATTTCAACATCTACGGAACGTTCCGGCGCTTCACCTTCGTTATAATATTCGTTTTTTACATATTTACCGGCATATTCTCCCACGTGCGAAGTGAATTTTCCTTGTAAATCTACTAACGGAACCGGAGTTCCATTTTCGTCAAGAACCAACATCGGCGGGATCTCTGGCGTAGCTTCTTTAGCTACTTTTGCATCATCAGCACCAAATGTTGGCGCCGTGTGTACAATTCCTGTTCCGTCTTCGGTAGTTACAAAATCCCCTGAAATCACTCTAAAAGCATCTTCTGGATTTTGGTATGGTAAAACAAATGGCAATAATTGTTCGTAACGAATATCAACTAAATCAGCTCCTTTGCATTCCGCCAAAACCTGATAAGGAATTTTCTTGTCGCCTTCTTTGAAATTTTCAAAATCAGCTGGCTCATTACTTTCGAAGAACCCTTTCCCGAATTGTTTTCCAACTAAATTCTTAGCCAAAATCAATGTTGCCGGACGAAACGTATATTGATTGAATGTTTTTACTAAAGCGTATTCAATTTTTGGACCTACAGTCAAAGCGGTATTACTTGGCAATGTCCAAGGTGTTGTCGTCCAAGCTAAGATAAAAACTTCGTCTAAATCCAACGCTTCTAACTTATAATGCAGTAAATTATTCGAACTGATGTAATCGTAAAACTTTGAGAATAACAACTCTTTGTACGCGTCAATCACTTTAAATTGTGCCACAACCGTAGTATCCGTTACATCACGGTAACTTCCAGGTTGGTTCACTTCATGCGACGATAATCCTGTTCCTGCTTTTGGAGAATACGGCTGAATCGTGTAACCCTTGTACATCAAATCCTTGTTGTAGATTTGTTTCAAAATCCACCAAACCGTTTCCATGTATTTGGATTTATAGGTCACATACGGATCTTCCATATCTACCCAATAGCCCATTTTTTCGGTCAAATCATTCCATACATCCGTATAACGCATCACGGTTTTTTTACACGCTTCGTTATATTCTTCGATGGAAATGGTTTTCCCAATATCTTCTTTGGTGATTCCTAATTCTTTTTCGGTACCTAATTCCACAGGCAAACCATGCGTATCCCAGCCTGCTTTACGCTTTACTTGGAACCCTTTTTGAGTTTTATATCTGCAAAAAATATCTTTAATTGCACGCGCCATTACGTGGTGAATTCCCGGTAATCCATTTGCCGAAGGCGGCCCTTCAAAAAACACGAATGGTGGGTTTCCTTCACGAGTGGTTACGCTTTTCTCGAATATATTTTCTTTCTTCCAAAAATCCAGAACTTCTGACGCCACAGTTGGTAAGTCAAGTCCTTTGTATTCAGTAAATTTTGTGCTCATTTTATCCTTTTCTAAATCGAGGTGCGAAAGTAAGGAATTTTGAATAAAAGAAAGAAAAGATGAGAGAAAATAGACAAAATTGATTAGAGAATTCGATAAAATTCATAATAAGTCCGACAACATTCTATTTTAAGCAAAAACTTCTTTTAAAACGTCTAATGATTTCGGTTTTTTGAATTTTAATTCCTACTGAATCTTATAAAGCATAATTGTTTTTAAAGACTTTATATTCAATAGAATTCTTATAAATTTGAAGAATTTAACACTTATTTGTCATCATCATCCAGCTCGAAAAAATCATTAACTGATTTCCCAAACAACCTTGATAATTTTAACGCCAGAACTGTTGATGGCACAAAACGATTGGTTTCAATTGAATTGATTGTTTGCCTGGAAACGCCTATTTTCTCCGCTAATTCCTCTTGGGTCAAATTTAAAATGGCGCGTTCTATTTTTAGTCTATTCTTCATTATAGGCTTTTTTTAACTTGCGGAAAGTAAAAATCTGTGACATAAGCAAAACACCTAATACCGAAACGCCCTTACTACCTTCTATTTTAGGCATTGATGAAAAAATTGACACAATGGAAAAGTGAATAAATGGTAATATTAAATAGATCAGCACTGTCACTATTACAGCATAATTATAGGATTGCATTCGGATTTTCCCAATTAATTCATCTTCTATTTTCTCTCTTGAAATTGAAATTATAAGTAATCCTATAACTGAAACTGACAAAGCGATTCTTTCAAATAATTCGTGGTACTTAATATCTAACATATAAAGCTTAAGAGACGTAATAATTGATAAAATCGAAGCAATAAACACTACCAAACCAACAATTTTAAATTTATTAGGCAATTGATAACCTGTAAACTTATCAATTTTTTCAATATCTCCTTCTTGTTTTGCTTTTGGTTCCATAAAGTTAATTAGTTAAAGCTTGCTTTCCATAAAGAACAACAAACTTGATTAAAAGACAAATATACTTTACTTTTAAATATAAAATTAAATTATGAATAATTTTTTTTATGTTACGAAAAAACTTCTTTCAAAACGTCCAAGGATTTTGGTTTTTTAAATCCGTCCAAATGAAAACTGTAGTAATCAATCAGTATTCTCAAAACGATTTGTCTTTCAATGACATGAAATGTTTTTTGATTGTTGTCGAATCTCAAGTCAATCAGTTTTTTAAACAAATTACTTTCATGTTCCGTAAGTGAACTGACGGCATGAAAAGGCGTAAAAATACCTTCGTTCATTTCGAAAAAAGGCATATCCATATCGGAAGTATCAGGATAAAAACCCAAATATTTTGTAGTTTCCAATAATAAAATCAAGTGAAAATTAGCAATTTCATCGTGATTGTCTAACCAATGCAAAGCCGTTTCGAGAAAGGTAAACAGATGCTCATTTGTTTCTTCTTCATGAATGGAATGGTGCAACATTTCTGAAATAAACATCACGATCGTACTCTTATAAATATCTGAATGAATCGAGTGAAAAGGAGTCCCGATTTTTATTTCCTTAAAATTTTCTAAAGTGCCTTTGTTTTTATGAACCGCTTCGATTTCGAGAATGGTCAACGGTTGAAAATAAGCGATTTTCTGATTCGCTTTTCGGCTCGAAAAAGCATCTCGAACAAAGTACGATTTCAAACCATGTGAGAGCGTAAAGCATTTGACAATCAAGCTTTTTTCCTGAAATTTTAATGACGAAAGAACGATGGCTTTGGTTTTGACTTGCACAATTTTAATTTAAAGATTGAAAAATTTAAAGATTAAAAAATTAATTCACTCTTCTAAATCATCTGATTATCATTACTTTTTTAACTTTGGTTTCCACTCCGTCTTGTGCCGAAATAAATATCATATACACACCGGAAGCAACTTTGTATTTTCCAAAAGCAGTCGTATCCCATTCTATAGTTCCACCTTCAGAAGTGGTTTCATAAACCAGATTTCCTTCAATATCGGTGATTTTAATAGTGGCTTTATCAAGTAATCCGGCAATTTTAACGGTTCCATGATATTCAGGACGTACGGGATTTGGATACACATACGCATTACTTAAATCATCATTGGCAGCAGTCGAAACTCCTTTGAAAGAAACCAACCCTTTGGCAGTAGCGATAAAAACTTCGCCTGAAACGCTATTGATAGCAACATCATTTATAACATTGCTAGGTAACGGTGAGTTGTTTATTGTAAAGTGATATTTGGTTTCCTTACCATTTGGCGACACCAAAAACAAACCGGAATCAGCCGTTCCAATCCATTTATTATTCGCACCATCCACAGCAATGTCCGTAATGAATTGTTCAAACAACAATTCCTGAGCCAAGTTATCTTCTACAATTATTATTGGATTCGCCGTCATCTGTTCCTCAGATTGAAAATTACCTACATTAGGCAAAACCCGCAATCCTTTTGTGGTTCCTATCCAAAGTTGGTTTCTGGTATCTACTGCAACTGTTCTTACATTTGAAACAGGCAAATTCCCAGTATCTGGTCCTGTTGTTATTTTCTTAAATTTCCCAGAACTCTCATTAAAACCAATCACTCCATCTTCACTAGTAGAAAGCCATTTGGTTCCATTTTTATCGATGGCTATTGTTCCAAAATTATTGTCAATAGCCGAATCTAAGATATTATCCATAGCATAACTTTGCCATTGTCCAGTAGATTTAAACACTTTCAATCCATTTTTTATCCGGCTGGTGGTAACCCAAAGATTTCCTGATTTGTCAAATGCCGTTCCGTTAACCCTTATATCTACATAATCAGGACCCACAAAGGTCAAAGATTCTAAACCACTATTGGTTTGATTGTATAATATTGTAGGTACGTCATTTTCAATTTTCAATAATCCCGAGAAAAAAGAACTCGCATATACCTCGTTTTCATTGCTCGGATTAACGGTAATTCTGGTCATCGATTGTGCACGTAAAACTTGTTCATAAGGAATGTTCAACCATCCTGTTGCAGTAAACTTACTTACACCGTAACTATCTAATGGATACGGATTATAATCCGCGGAGTAATCTCCATAAACTGTCCAGAGTGCATTTGGTGTAACATGAAGCGAGAATATATTATTTCTTGCAGGGCCTATTGGCGTTATATTTTCAAAATTCACCGATGAAGATAAGGCAGTCGCAAATAATCCATTTTCTTTTGTTCCAATAAAAATATTTGCCCCTATTACACTAGCACAGGTAAAACGAATATTGCTTTCGGGGATTTGATTGGTATTTATTTGGCGTACTAAAACCATTTGACTGTTGTAAATATAAATACTGCTTGAAGTCGTCACTATTAAATAATCGGAAGATACTCTCATATCCAATGAAGGTTGAGAAAGCTGGACAAATCCTGTAAAAGAATTTGATGAGACAGAAAATTTTTGAACATTTCCAGAAGTATCAACAGCATACAAATCGGCACCAAAAGTTGTTGCACTGGACCAGCTTCCAGTAGCAATTGTTTCCCATTGATTAAAATCGATTAAGTTTTTATTGGAAATAGTAGCTCTCTTTATTCCACTATTTGTAGCAGCATAAATAAATCCATTGAACAATGCCGTTTGATTCACATTGATTTCAGCTCCATTATCCCCAATAAAATAAGTATCCCCAAACTGCATGGTAGTCAAATTAAATTGGACAATCCCAAAATCACACGATATATAAGCAATTCCCTCAAATTCCATGAAGTGATTGACTTTTTTTATATCCGCCGGAAGTTGTTTATTGATAATATCGACCACATTTAGCATACTGCCATCTACCTCATTGATGACAATTATCAGTCCGTTTTCGTATCCTACAATTGTTTTATTAAATGTTGAACTGTGGTATATAGATGAAATTGTTTGTCCGGAAAGCCCGTCAATAGTATTCGTTGTTTTAATTACGTTTGTCGATAAATTTTTTGAAAACAATGCATTTTCAGACGCGGCAAAAACTGCAGTTGCAGATTCTGAAACATCTTTAATCTCATTGTAAGAGAAATAACCCTGCCACGATAAATCACTTTGGGCAAAACCCTTTTGGATAAAAAGTAAAAGCAAAAAATACAAAACGCTCTTTTTCATTATTTGCATCAATATTTGTTTACAAATATAGAACAAACGAAAGTCTTAGCATTTTGTTACACAAAAAAAATGCCTTCGACCAATAACATCGGCAGAAGGCATTTTAAATTATAATTTACCTGATTTATACCACTCCTTGAGCCAGCATAGCATCAGCTACCTTAACAAATCCGGCAATGTTCGCTCCTTTTACGTAGTTCACATATCCTTCGTCATCAGTACCATATTTTTTACATTGATTATGGATTCCAACCATGATTTCTTTTAACCTAGAGTCTACTTCTTCACTGGTCCAGTTCAAACGAATAGAGTTTTGAGTCATCTCTAATCCAGAAGCTGCAACACCTCCGGCATTTGCTGCTTTACCTGGTGCAAAAAGCACTTTCGCTTTCAAGAATTGTTTGATCGCTTCTAAAGTACATGGCATATTTGCCGCTTCAGTTACGCAAATAACACCATTTGCTATTAAGTTTTTAGCATCTTCCTCGTTCAACTCATTTTGAGTAGCACAAGGTATTGCAACATCAACTTTCACTTCCCATACACTTTTTCCTTTATGGAAAACAGCATTTGGATATTTTTCTAAATAAGCTTCAGCTCTATTGTCACCTCTTGCTCTCATTTCAAGCATGAAATCAATTTTGTCTCCAGAAATTCCTTCTTCGTCATAAATATAACCATCAGGACCTGAAATAGTAACTACTTTTCCACCAAGATCATTTACTTTCAAAGCAACTCCCCAAGCAACATTACCAAATCCAGAAATAGAAACTGTTTTACCGTTAATGCTTTGACCAATAGTTTTCAACATCTGTTCCGCGAAATAAACTACTCCGTAACCCGTAGCTTCTGGTCTGATCAATGATCCTCCGTAAGCCAATCCTTTACCAGTTAATACTCCGGTAAATTCGTTTTTGATTCTTTTGTATTGACCAAATAAATAACCAATTTCTCTGGCACCAACTCCAATATCCCCTGCAGGAACGTCTAATTGCGGTCCGATGTGTCTGCACAATTCAGTCATGAAAGACTGACAGAAACGCATCACTTCACCATCAGATTTTCCTTGTGGATCAAAATCAGACCCTCCTTTTCCTCCGCCCATTGGCAAAGTGGTTAAACTGTTTTTGAATACTTGTTCGAATGCTAAAAATTTAAGCACGGATAAGTTTACAGTATGATGAAAGCGTATCCCACCTTTGTACGGACCGATTGCAGAGTTCATTTGAATTCTGAAACCTCTGTTTACCTGAATTTCACCACTATCATCTACCCAAGGAACACGAAATATAATTGAACGCTCTGGCTCCGACATTCTGAGAAGCAAATTTTTTCCATCGTATTTTTTTTGCTCTGCAATAAATGGAATTACAGTTTCTGCAAATTCCCTAACAGCTTGAATAAATTCAGGTTCATTTGGATTTTTGGCTTCAACTTGAGCCATAAAATCATTTATTTTTAGTAACATAGACTATAATATTTTAATTATGAAAACGATTTCGTTGTAATTTACAAATATACATTTTATAAAAATATTCAGACTCTGTTTTCTTAATTTATCAATAGAATTATCTTTTTATTAGACATTCACAAACAATTACGTTTAAGATGTGCCCATTTAAACCAAATGACTACCACTTTCGTAAGTAAATAAGAATTTGTCTGCTTATTTTTAATTTTTTTAATAATTGATGTTTACATATATTTGCAACGATTCGAAATTTGAAATGAAAATGCTTAATTATAAAATTATTGTTTTATTTATTCTATTTGGATTTTCAGGTGCAATAAACGCTCAAATCGGTATCGCCCACGAAGTAGGAGTTGTGTTTGGTCCGGTTATGTTTAAATCCGACTATGGTTCCCGCAACGATTTGGGAACAAACATAAATAATAATGGATTTGGAATAGGACTAGTTCATTATTTAAATTTTTCATACAACACCAATAATGAGACTTTTTTTTCTGAACACTTTAAAATACGTTCTGATATTTCATATAACAAGAGTGAATTCAAACACTATGGGGAGTATGTCGAAAAAAGTAGCAATTCTATAGGAGTCCAGCAACTTAGGGCCATGCGAGGTTCTTCAGGAATTTTCAATTTAGGAACACAACTTGAATATTCTCCGATAAAAATTCATAACTTTGAAAAAACAATCAGCAGTTTTGGACCTTACGCCAGTATTGGTGCCCAATTGAGTTATTATTCAGCCAAAGCAAATTCTACACTTGGAGAATTGGGAATTCCATCAATTACTTTCCCAAAATACCTAACTCCTTCAGACGGTCATCCTTTCGGGTTTTCAAATGAAAGTAAAGCTGTTTTCTCTATCATTTCAAGTATTGGAACACGATACAAATTAAGTCCTTTACAAGATTTAATTATCGATTTTAGATTTCAGTATTTCAACTCTGATTGGGTGGATGGCTTAAATCCAAATCCTGCAATCTATAAAGAAAACAAAGCTAATGACTGGTTAGTTTGGGTGAATCTAGGGTATATTTATTATCTATAAAACGACGAGGTAAAAAAAAGCTCCAATTCTAAATTTTAGAATTGGAGCTTTTTTATTTAAGATATTCCGTTACGCTAATGCTTGTTTCAAATCTTCGATTAAATCCTCAGCATCTTCAATACCTACGCTTAATCGAACCAAATCATCTGTAATTCCAACTTCCTTACGCTTGTCTTCCGGAATAGATGCATGTGTCATCAAAGCCGGATGATTTGCTAATGATTCCACTCCGCCTAAAGATTCTGCCAGTGTGAAAACTTTTAGTTTTTCCAAAAAGTCAATTGCATCTTCTTTTTTGCCCGACACAAAAGTAAATGACACCATTCCACCAAAACCACTCATTTGCTTTTTAGCAATTTCATGATAAGGATGGCTCGGTAATCCTGGGTAATAAACTGTTTTGACTTTTGGATGATTATTCAAAAATTCCACCACTTTACCACCATTTTCACAATGTCTTTCCACACGCAAATGCAAGGTTTTAATTCCTCTAAGCACTAAAAAACTATCCATTGGTCCCAATGTAGCTCCTGTTGCAAATTGTTGAAAATGCAATTGTTCTCCCAACGCTTCATCTTTTACAATCAAAGCCCCTGCAATAACATCAGAATGGCCGCCCAAATATTTAGTCGCCGAATGCATTACAATATCAGCGCCTAAATCCAATGGTTTTTGCAAATAAGGCGTTGCAAAAGTATTATCAACCGCAAAAAGAATTTTCTTTTCTTTAGTGATTTTTGCGATTTCTTGAATATCGGCTAGTTTCATCAAAGGGTTTGTTGGTGTTTCTACCCAAACCAGTTTTGTATTTTCATTAATTAATGACTTGAATTTTTCGATGTCATTCATATCCACAAAATGGAATTTTATTCCAGAATCTTTATAAATTCGAGTAAACATTCTGTAGGTTCCACCATATAAATCGTCCATCGCAATGATTTCATCCCCAGATTTAAAAGAACGCAAAACACAATCCGTTGCCGCTAATCCTGAAGAAAAAGCCAATCCTCGTGTTCCGTTTTCGATACTTGCCAAGGCGTTTTCAAGTGCGCTTCGGGTAGGATTTGCAGCTCTACTGTATTCATAATCTGGATTTATAGGTTGCCCAGGACTGGTTTGTACAAAAGTTGATGTTTGATATACTGGAGGCATAACCGCTCCTGTGCTTGGGTCGTGGTGCTGTCCACCGTGAATGACTTTAGTATTGAATTTCATAAGTTGAATTTTTTTGATGCAAAAATGTTTTACAAATTTACCCTTTAATTTTATCTAACCAAGCTACAAGTAGGTACCTTTGTATTTAATTAACAATTTTGAGATGAAACACTTTATTATTTACACTTTACTGCTTTTTTCTGCTGCGCAATGTTCTAACGAATTGGTTTTTGAAGAGGAATCTTTTCAGAAAAAAACAACGATGCCCTGCAAAGAAAATTGTCCGTCAATTAGTGTAAAAATACCCGTTGCAAATGCCGTCCCGGTTGTAGCAGACAGCATCAATAAAAAAGTATTTTCGGTAATGAAAGAGATTATTTATTTTGGAGAAAAGCCCTATTCAGCAACTAATTATGATAGCTTATTGGCTTCATTTATTAATTCTTACGAGAAACTTCAGAAAGAATTTCCCAATGATAAATTTGGGTGGGAAGCTGACATTGAAGGAAATGTAAAATACCAATCAGATGCTATATTGAATATTGAAATCAAACATTACACCTATACTGGTGGCGCTCATGGATACCAAGGTTTGCGCTCCCTGCTTTTTGATCCAAATACTGGAAAATCAATATCGAATGAGGAATTATTTAATGATAAAGGAGCATTCAAGGCTTTCGCCGAAAAAAAATTCAGAGCAAAATATAAAATTCCTGCAAACAAATCCATCAATGCAACCGGATTGATGTTTGAAAAAGAGAAATTCCAATTGCCCCAAAATATTTTTTATACCGATAAAGGATTGCTGCTATATTACAATTCCTATGAAGCCGCATCGTATGCAGATGGACCAAAAGAATTATTATTGCCGTACACTGAAGTGAATGATTATTTGGCGTTTAAATAATAAATGGTCTTTAAAAAAATTAAACATTTTTTAAAGACCAAATAGTGTTTTTTAACGATTCGCTAGCCCCGATAGAAGCGGATATCCTTTTCCTTTTTTCTTTAAAAAGGAAAAGATATAAGCGAATAGCGGGATTAAGCTCCCGATATTCATAGAGGTATAAATCCTAAATAAACTTTCTGATAATCATCATATTACCAATATGAAGCCCTTCATGGAAATTACTGAAAGCCATGGCATCCTCGGCATTTCTTAAAACGTGATCGCCAGTTGAAGTGGTATATTCCATGTAGTTTTTGAAAATTTGATTGTCATAATCTACTTTTGTTTGTTGAATAGTTTCAAACAATAACGATTTGATTTCGTCTACTTCGACTTGGGTTACGATGTGTTCCGGCTTGGTTCCCTTTTTGTATTTCTCGACTAATTCATCAGAAACCATCATCGGCAAACCAGAAAGCTTGTATACTAAAAGTTGTTGCGACACGATTATATGACCGATGTTCCAAATCAAATTATTGCTGAATCCTTCCGGAATTGTGTTGAGTTGGTCAAGATTGTATTCTGATAGAAATTTTGAAACCATATTTCTGCTTGTAGTGCTGACGTCGAATAATTGATTCATTTTTTTATTTTTTTGATAAAAATAATCATTTTCCGTGTCAAATGAATTTTCTTTGCACAAAGAAATCGCTATTTACATGGACATAATATACTATCTCGCTTCTTGCGACACCTGCAGAAAAATTATAAAATCATTACCGAAAGAACATGATTTTAAATTTCACGACATCAAACAAGATCCAATTACTGTTGCCGAATTAGAAAAAATGCGCGAGCTTTCAGGAAGTTACGAAGCGCTTTTCAGCAAAAAAGCACAGTTGTACAAATCGATGGATTTAAAGAACAAATCGTTGACCGAAGACGATTACAAAAAATACATTTTGGAACATTACACGTTTTTGAGTCGTCCTGTTTTTATCATCAAAGACAAAATTTATATTGGCAATACCCAACAAAATATGTTGCAGGTAATGAAAGCTTTGGTATAATGTCCAAAAGAAATCTTGCACTAATTGGCGCCACAATTGTCTCTATAATTTACGGTGTCACGTTTACCATTGCCAAAGATGTCATGCCGTTGTATATTGACGCCTATGGCTTCATCTTGTTGCGCGTGGGCGGTTCGGTGCTATTGTTTTGGCTGGTTTGGCTTTTTATGCCAAAGGAAAAAATTGCTCTCAATGATTTCCCTAGAATAATTGCGGCTGCTTTCTTTGGCGTAGCGTTTAATATGCTTACGTTTTTCAAAGGATTAAGCCTTACTTCTCCTATTAGCGCAGCGGTAATCATGGTTTCAACACCGATGATTGTTTTGACGCTTTCAGCCATTATCATGAAAGAACGCATGCAAAAACGAATGGTTTTTGGGATTATCCTTGGATTAATCGGAACTGCTTTTCTTATTCTGTACGGAAAATCCATTGGCAGCGCCACAAACGCCGGATTAGGAAATTTTCTGGTTTTGGTCAACGCCATTTCCTATGGATTTTACCTGATCATCGTCAAGAAATTAATGGATAAATACAATGCGTTTACGTTTGTAAAATGGATTTATTTGTTTGGTTTTATTATGGTTTTGCCTTTTGGCTGGAGCCAATTTCAAACTGTTGAATGGGCTTTAGTCCCAACGGATATTTGCTGGAAAATAGTATTTGTAGTTGTTTTTTCGACTTTCCTGACCTATTTGCTAAATTTGCTTTCGATGAAAGAATTAAAACCAACTACGGTTGCCGTTTTTATTTATTTACAACCGCTATTCGCCACTATTTTTGCGATAAGCTTGGGAAAAGACGAATTGAGTTTGGTGAAAATTGGTTCAGCCATTTTGATATTTGTCGGCGTTTATTTAGTTACACAGAAAAAGAGTGTTCAGTAATCAGTGTTCAATCGTTGATTTGGAATGTTCTAATTTCAATCCATTTACAAGTCAAAACCTAATTATAAAAAAAGCACTAAATACTAAAAACTGACCACTGACCACTTTTTTATTATCTTTGACCTCTTTTAGAAAAATATATGATACAATCAATGACGGGTTTTGGTAAAGCGACTTTGCAATTACCAACCAAAAAAATCACGGTAGAAGTAAAATCTTTAAACAGTAAAGGTTTGGATTTGAATGTTAGAATGCCTTCGCTGTACCGCGAAATGGAATTGGGTTTACGCAACCAAATTGCACTGAAACTGGAAAGAGGAAAAGTAGATTTTTCTATTTTTATCGAAAGTACCGCGGAACAGACTTCTACTAAAGTGAACGTGCCCATTGTAAAAGCATATATCAATCAGCTGAGAGAAGTTTATGCTGATGCTGATGAAACCGAACTAATGAAAATGGCAGTTCGCATGCCGGATACCATGAAAATAGAACGCGATGAAATCGATGAAAACGACTGGGTACAAATCCAAACCGTTATCGAAGAAGCGCTGCACAACATCCTGAACTTTAGAAAAGATGAAGGAATGTCTCTTGAAAAAGAATTTCAATTGCGAATTGGGAATATTCGTCAATATATGTCCGAAGCTTTGGCACTTGATCCAGAACGCGTTCAGGCGATAAAAGACCGTTTGCAAACTGCAATCTCAGAATTGAAAGTGAATGTAGATGAAAATCGTTTCGAGCAGGAATTGATTTATTATTTAGAAAAATTAGACATCACCGAAGAAAAAGTGCGTTTGACGAATCATCTGGATTATTTCCTGGAAACCATCAACGGAACCGAAGCTAACGGTAGAAAATTAGGTTTTATTACCCAAGAAATGGGACGTGAAATCAATACGATGGGCTCTAAATCCAATCACGCACAAATGCAAAAATTAGTCGTTCAAATGAAAGACGAATTGGAAAAAATCAAGGAACAAGTATTAAACGTATTGTAATTATTAACCTGCAAAGTTATTAACCTTGCAGGTTTATTAATTTTATAACATACCTACAAGGTTTTTGAAACCTTGCAGGAAAACATAAACAGATACTGAAATAAATTCAGCATAAAATGAGCACAGGAGGAAAATTAATAGTGTTTTCGGCACCTTCGGGATCTGGAAAGACGACCATCGTTAGACACTTATTAGGAAAAGAAGATTTGAATCTGGAATTTTCGATTTCGGCAGCTTCTCGTGAGCCAAGAGGCGAAGAAGTAAACGGAAAAGATTATTATTTCATGTCGACCGAAGAGTTTAAAAAACACATCAAAAACGAAGACTTTCTGGAATGGGAAGAAGTATACCGTGATAATTTCTACGGAACTCTGAAAAGCGAAGTAGAACGTATTTGGGCCAAAGGTAAAAATGTGATTTTTGATATTGATGTATCCGGCGGATTGCGTATCAAACATAAATTCCCCGAAGAAACTTTAGCCGTTTTCGTGAAACCACCAAGCGTGGATGAACTAAAAAGACGATTAAAGGAACGCTCTACCGAAAGTGATGACAAAATCAACATGCGCATCGCCAAAGCTTCTGTAGAACTGGCAACAGCACCACAATTTGATGTGATTATAAAAAACTACGATTTAGATATTGCCTTGGAAGAAGCATATCAATTGGTAAGGAATTTTGTAAACACAGATTCCACAAATTAGCACAGATTTATAATTTCTAAAAATCTGCGAAATCTGTGTTGTTTAAATAATTAGTGTCTATGAAAATCGGACTTTATTTCGGAACGTTTAATCCCATTCATGTTGGGCATCTCATTATTGCCAATCACATGGCGGAACATGCCGATTTAGATCAAATCTGGATGGTGGTTACGCCACACAATCCTTTGAAGAAAAAAAGTACATTGCTCGATGATTACCATCGTTTACAAATGGTGCATCTTGCCACCGAGGATTTTCCAAAAATCAAACCTTCGGATATTGAGTTTAAATTATCGCAACCTAATTACACCGTGAATACTTTAGTTTATTTAGAAGAGAAATATCCCAATTACGAGTTCTCATTAATCATGGGTGAAGACAATTTAAAATCTTTGCACAAATGGAAAAACTACGAAGCAATTCTGGCGCATCATGAGATTTATGTTTATCCAAGACTCGAGGCCAAAGGTTCTGCTGAAGAAGCAATTTCTACCGACGCGTACAATTTGGATTTAAAAATTTTACAAAAATTCGGTACAAAAATCCACATGATTGACGCTCCGGTTGTAGAAATATCATCGACATTTATTCGGGAAAATATTAAGAAGGGAAAAAATGTGCAACCTTTGTTGCCTGCGAAAGTTTGGGAATACATTGATCACAATAACTTTTATAAAAAGTAATTACGTCAAAACTCTTTTCAATTCGAGTTGAATATTTTCGAAAATCGTACTCAAATTATCGTTTTTACCGGATAATACAAACACTTCTGTACTTGGCATTTGCTTGCTGTTCCACAACAATTGGATTTTATTTTCTTCGATTAAACTTTTCGCATTGCAATCCCAAACAACCGCTATTCCGGTGTTTTTCGAAATGATTTCCAGCATTTCATATTCGGATGGAATAATATAATTGGGAACCATCGACGGTCTTTTTTTATTAAAAACATGCAACCAAAACAACTTTATGTGCGGAATCTGCGCATTGTGGCTGAACCATTTTTGGTCGTTTAACCAATTTTCGATAGCAGAGAAATCCTTTGTTTTAATACTAGATTTCAACTCGGAAGCATCGATAGTATTGGAACCGACAATGACTTGTTTGATTTCGCCAACCTTTTTCTTAATGGTGTCAAACGTGTCATATTGTTTGGTTACAACCGCAAAATCTAATTTTTTAGAATCGACTAATTCAAAAAGCGCATCGTTTTCATGGAAGCTAAAATCAATGAATTCGAATTTGGAAACCAAAGCGCTTCCCAAACTTCGCATCAAATGCTTTGAAATCCCAATAGAAATTAATCGATTTGCATTGAACGCTTTGGCACGAAAACCATTTTCCACATTTTCCAATCGGTCCAATGCTTCAATGATTAAATTATTGAGTAACTTAGCGTATTCCGTTGGTTCAACGCCTTTAGACTTTCGATTGAAAAGTTTATATCCTACATGCGCTTCCAACATTGATATTTGCTGACTAACAGCAGGTTGACTGATAAATAATTCTTTGGCAGCCAAAGAAAAATTACCGTTTTTGTAAACCGATTTAAACGTTCGATACCATTCGAGATTGACCATGATATAAATATATTTATCACAAACATAATTTAAATTATTTTTACTAATAGCATATTCGCCTTAAATTTGTAGAAAGAAAATTAAAGATGAAAAAAATCGCATTATTTGCCATTATAGCATTAACCGCAAGTTGTATTACGGCAACTGCACAAAATAAAAAAGGTATGAAAAAAGTATTATTCGTTCTAACTAGTCATAGTGAGTTAGGGAACACAGGAGAAAAAACAGGATTTTGGATTGAAGAATTTGCTGCTCCTTATTATGAGTTAGCAGATAAAGGAGTGATTATTGATATTGCATCACCCTTAGGAGGACAGCCACCAATTGACCCAAAAAGTTCAGATCCATCTTCGGCTACTGAAGATACTAAAAGATTTGACAAAGACACTGAACTACAAGCTAAACTAAGTAAAACACACAAACTAGCTGATGTTAAACAAGCTGATTATGATGCTGTATTTTACCCTGGAGGTCATGGTCCATTGTGGGATTTGGCAACGGATGCAACTTCAAGTGCTTTAATTGAATCTTTTTACACGAATAACAAGCCTGTTGCTTTTGTATGTCATTCACCAGCAGTGTTGAAAAACGTAAAAGTAAATGGGGAATTTTTAGTTAAAGGTAAAAAAGTAACCGGATTTTCAAATACAGAAGAAGAAGCGGTGGGATTAACGAATGTTGTTCCGTTTTTATTAGAAGATGCGTTGCAAGCTAACGGTGCAACTTATTCAAAAATTGGGGATTGGCAGCCTTATGCAGTAGAGGATGGTTTATTGATTACAGGTCAAAACCCAGCTTCGTCTAAACTCGTTGCGGAAAAATTATTAAACCAATTGAATTCAAAAAAATAAGAAGATGTTAAATTTCGAATTATACAATCCTACCAATTTAATTTTTGGAAAAGGACAAATTGAAAAACTTTCCACATTAGTACCAGAAGGAGCCAAAATCCTTTTGGCCTATGGTGGCGGAAGTATTTTCAAAAATGGAATTCATGAGCAAGTAATCAACAATCTGAAGGGGTTTGAAATCGTAGAATTTGGAGGAATTGAACCAAATCCACATTTTGAAACATTAATGAAAGCAGTTGACGTTATCAAGGAACAAAACATAGATTTTATCCTTGCCGTTGGTGGAGGTTCTGTAATTGATGGCGTAAAATTCATTTCGGCAGCCGTGAACTTTGACGGAAATCCAATGGATATTCTTCAAAAGAGATTATTGATTAAAGATTTGTCTAAAGTGATTCCTTTTGGAACTGTATTGACTTTACCGGCAACTGGTAGTGAGATGAATTCTGGTGCCGTAGTGACTATTGAAGCTACTCAGGAAAAATTGGCTTTTGGCGGCTCTGCTTTGTTTCCAAAATTTTCTATATGTGATCCGACCGTAATTGAATCTTTACCAAAAAGACAATTGCAAAACGGAGTTGTAGATGCTTACACCCATGTTTTAGAACAATATTTAACGTATCCGCACGAGGGATATCTACAGGATAGAATTGCAGAAAGTATTTTGCAAACTTTGATTCAAGTGGGTCCAGAAGTAGTTGAAAATCCTAAAGATTATGCTTTGGCTTCCAACTTTATGTGGAGTTGTACAATGGCTTTAAATGGATTAATCCAAAAAGGAGTCCCTTCGGATTGGGCAACGCACATGATTGGGCACGAATTAACGGCTTTGTACGGAATCGATCACGCCAGAACATTGGCAGTTGTGGGTCCAAATTTATACCGAGTGATGTTTGAAACTAAAAAAGGAAAATTGGCACAATACGGAAAACGTATTTTCAATTTAACGGGAACTGAGGATGAAATCGCAAACGAAGCCATCAACAAAACCGTTGAGTTTTTCCACACAATGGGAATGGACACTAAATTATCTGATTACACAAAAGATTTTGATAAAACGGCAGATTTTATAGTGGATCGTTTTAAAGAAAGAGGTTGGTTAGGACTAGGTGAAAAACAAAATATCACTTTAGAAAAGGTTAAATCTATTGTTGAAATGAGTTACTAATTAAAATAACTAGAGTACTGATTGAAGCAGTGTAAATAAAAAGGCGTTCTCATTTTTTGGGAACGCCTTTTAAAATTCTAAATTATAACTAACTAACTCAATTCTCATTATCTTGTTAAATTATTAAACAATAAATAACAATAACGAAATAGCTGTACTTATATTGTGTTAAAAATTAAAAAAAATTAAAATTATTTTTCATTCCCTATAATTGTAGTATTTCCAACACGTTTAAAAATCAACCTTCTTGTTCTAATTTTATTTGTATAATCAGTCCTTTTTTAAGTACTTTTGATTAAATTCAATAAAAAAATGGCTGAAAATATAAAATTCGCAGTAATAGGCGGTGGAAGTTGGGCGACAGCGATAGCAAAAATGTTATGCGTAAATCTTACCGAAATTTCGTGGTACATGCGCAATGAAGCTGCTATAGAGCATATTAAAACCTACAAACACAATCCAAATTATTTAAGTTCGGTTGAATTTGATACTAAAAAACTGAAACTAACCAGTGACATCAATGAAGCTGTAGCGTATGCAGATTACATAATTTTTGCTATTCCATCTGCTTTTTTGGATGGTGAATTAGCAAAATTAACCGTTTCTCTAAAAGATAAAATCATTTTCTCGGCGATTAAAGGAATTGTCCCTGAAACAAGTTTAATTGTAGGAGAACATTTTCATGTAAAATATGATATTCCTTATTACAATATAGGCGTGATTACTGGCCCTTGCCACGCAGAAGAAGTTGCCATGGAACGTCTTTCTTACCTTACCATTGCGTGTGGCGATCCTGATAAAGCCAAAGTCGTTGCTAAAAATTTATCTGGAAATTATATCAAAACTAAAATTACAGATGACATTATAGGAACTGAATATGCTGCTATGCTAAAGAACATTTATGCAATTGCAGCAGGAATGGCTCATGGTTTAGGTTATGGCGATAATTTCCAGTCCGTATTGATGAGTAATGGGATACGCGAGATGAAAAAATTTATCAAGAAAGTTCATAAGATGAAACGAAACATCAATGACTCTGCTTATTTAGGCGATTTATTGGTTACCGGTTATTCTATATTCTCCAGAAACAGAATGTTCGGGAATATGATTGGTAAAGGCTACACCGTTAAATCAGCAATGATGGAAATGAGTATGGTTGCTGAAGGATATTACGCCGTAAAAAGCGCGTATAAACTCAATCAGGCTTATGGTGCCAAAACACCAATTATAGATGCAGTGTACAGTATATTATACGAAGGTCAGGATGCTAAAGCCGTATTCAAAAAACTGACTGATAAACTCGATTAATTCCGTTTCAAATAACAACCAAACACAATCACTTCATGAGCGAAAGATGGAAATATCAAATTAAAACTGGCGGAATTTGGGGTGTATTTATGACGGTTTTCAATGTATTGTTTGACATTAAAGAAATCCCTTTTTCGGAACAGGTTGCTACGCCTAATTTTTATATTCGAGCAGCTGCCTATATCGCTGTAGGGATATTTGTTTTAGGTTATTTTACCTGGAAATCCAAAGTTAAACAACAGAACCGCTAAATCATTTCTATGAGCGAAAGATGGAAATTTTAGATTAAAAATGGTGGGATTTGGTGATTTATTTTTGCCTTATGTCTATCCGTTTTTGACCTGTTCGAAATGTCTTTTGAAGATGTTTTTTTGTCCAAAAAAATCTACTCCGAACACTTTATTTCGTTTTAGTCGGAGTATTTATAGTGGGCTATTTGAATTGGAAGAAAAAAGTCAAACGTGATGACGATAGTGCTGAACTATCTCACGATAACGCCGTCAACAAATAAGATAGGCACTTCCTCGACTTCCGTTTCGTTGATGAAATTTGCTTTGAAAATAAACTTTTTATCGTATAATTTGTCCCCAATAAAAAAGGTAAGCATAAACTCATTGTTAAGTGTCAAAACGCTCTTTTCGATCATTTCAATTTTCACCACAGAAACTGCAGGTACTTCTACAAAAGCATGACGCAAAAGTGAAGTTTTTTTCATTTCACCGTCTATGGTTCCAAATGCTTTGGAAACAACCATAACGCTTTCGATTAGAAAATCACTGTCGTTTATTAAGTAAGCATACCATACTTTTTCCATAAAATCGTCGCTCCATTCTTGGACTGCAGCAAGGAAAACATTTTCTACTTCGGGAATGATGATGTCGGCTTTCATTTATTTGATTGTTGATTGATGATTAACGATTTTTGATTGTAGATTTTTGATTGTAGATTTAAACTTCTAAAATCAAAAATCGCTAATCAAAAATTTGAATTTTTATATACTTGATTTGAATTGCTCCAAGAAACGAACGTCATTTTCGTAAAACATACGGATGTCTCCGATTTGATACAACAACATGGCAATTCTTTCGATTCCCATTCCAAACGCGAAACCAGTATATTCTTCCGGACTGATGTTACAGTTTTTTAATACATTAGGATCTACCATTCCACAACCACCAATTTCTAACCAACCGGTCCCTTTGGTGATACGATAATCGGTTTCGGTTTTCAAACCCCAATAAATATCGATTTCAGCACTTGGCTCTGTAAACGGAAAATAAGACGGACGCAAACGGATTTTTGATTTTCCAAACATCTCTTTGGTGAAATACAAAAGCGTTTGTTTTAAGTCGGCAAATGAAACGTCTTTGTCAATGTATAATCCTTCTACTTGGTGGAAAATACAATGTGAACGGGACGAAACAGCCTCATTACGAAAAACCCTTCCCGGAGAAATGGTACGAATGGGCGGTTTATTATTTTCCATGTAGCGCACTTGCACCGATGAAGTGTGCGTACGCAATAAAATATCAGGATTTGTTTGAATGAAAAAAGTGTCTTGCATATCACGTGCGGGATGGTATTCCGGTAAGTTCAATGCAGTGAAATTATGCCAGTCATCTTCAATTTCCGGACCTTCGGAAACATTGAAACCTATGGTAGAAAAGATATCTATAATTTGGTTTTTAACCAATGAAATAGGGTGACGAGAGCCAATAATCATTGGTTCCGCAGAACGGGTCAAATCACCATAAAACCCTTTACTTTCTTCTTTGCTTTCCAAAGCTTCCTGAATGGATTTTACTTTTTCTTCGGCAGAAGTTTTAAGCAGGTTAATTACCTGTCCAAATTCCTTTTTTTGGTCGTTAGGAACATTTTTAAATTCAGCGAAAAGCTCTTTCAAAAGTCCTTTGCTTCCTAAAAATTTGATTCGGAATGTTTCTAATTCTGCTGTATTTTGCGTTGAAAAAGCCTGTGCTTCGCCAATATATTCTTTTATCTTATCTATCATTTTCATTCCATAATTGAGAGTGCAAATTTAAGAAATTTGTTCCAAGTTTCACGTTTAAAGTTTCAAGTTTGTTGCATTACATTTAAAACTAACCATGTTGTTTAAATTAGCTATTCTATTACTTCCCGTTCCAGGAAGTAATTCACTATAGCTTCTTTCATCAAAACCGATTGTTCTCCAGCTTTTAATGGTGGTAATTCCTCTTTTACTTTGTAATGTGGCCATCCATCCTCATCAAAAAATTCGAATTCATAAAAACCATACGGCTCTAACAACCTGCAAATTGCGATGTGCATCAGGTTTAATTTCTCATCTTTTTTAAACTCATTATGGACTTTTCCTAGTTCCTGCACCCCGATTAAATAAATAATGGCGTCTAAATCTAAATCTTCACCTTGTGAAAATTGATTGGAAAGTATATTTACAAGCTGTTCCCAGCGTTCTTTAAGTTGTGTGTCTCTTGACATTTTTTTGAATTATGAATTATGAGTTATGAAATAGTTATTCATAACATTTACAAATATATCAGGCAAAGATAAGAACTTGAAAATTGGCAATGGTAAAGAACAATTCATTTATATTTGCGTTTCTATTTTTTAATTAATTATCATGGGATTTTTAGATATTATTTTAGGTGTACTACTTACTTTTGCTTTTTATAAAGGATTGAAAAACGGACTTTTTGTTGAATTAGCATCTTTGGTTTCGCTATTGGCGGGTATTTATTTTGCTGTAAAATTTTCTTCCTTTATGCGGGATATTTTAGTAGGTTATGTGAAGTGGAACCCCAATACTATTCAAGTTGTTGCCTTTATACTGACGTTTATTGCTGTGGTTGTGGTCGTCACAATTTTAGGAAAGTTCCTCACAGGAATTGCCGATTTTGCTTTTTTAGGCTGGTTGAATAAATTGGGCGGCGGTTTTTTCCGAGTGCTGAAAATAGTTTTGATTATCAGTATTCTCTTTGCAGTTTTCGAAAAAATAAATTACAATCATATTTTAGCCAAAAAAGAGACGTTGGACAATTCTCTTTTTTACAATCCAATCCAAAAAACAGCGGGATATATGTATCCGTCACTAAACGAATGGTACAGTAGTTTGAAGAAAAAGTAAGCAAAATTTACCGTGAATATTATTATTTCACTTCCTTAATCGTACTAGTTTCAATCCATCCTTCGGTTCCATCAGTAAGTTGTATTTTTTTCCATTTTCCAATGGTTTCAAAAACAAACACTTTTGTTCCTTCATGCAATACTAATAATGGCTTACCACCATCTCTGGGTTCCGACTTCATATTCGTTCTTTCGGCAAAAATTATGGCTGGTTTTTCAGTATCAAAATGACTTTTCTCAATAATTGCAGCAGATAAAGCAATTACCATCAAAATAAATACTGCAAACATTCCAAAGAAGAAAATACGTTTAGAAAGTGTTCTTTGTGAAAAATAATATCCGATAAAAAACAATAAAAAAAATGTCGCCAGTCCTACAGAAATCCATCCCCAAGTATTATAGTGGTAAATTCCCGTGAAATCCCGAAGTAACTTTCCAAAACCCACTTTTGGAATTACTTTAATCTCATCAATGGTTCTTTTTTGAGCGAATTTCAGGTTGTTTATGCTTTCCTTATCCTTTGGATTCAGTACCAATGCTTTTTCATAATAGTAAATCGAAGGCGCTACCTCATTCAATTTATAATACGCATTTCCTAAATTAAAATACAATTCCGAGGACTGCTTATTGTCTTTTAAAACACTTTCATAAGCTGTCACGGCTTCAGTGTACTTTCCTTTTGCATAGTAGGCATTCCCTTTTTCGAAACCGTTTTGGGCAAAGAAAATCTGGGTTGAAAGTAATAATATGTATAGTATGTTTTTCATTATTATGTTTTTTTGCCATGAAGTCACAAAGGCGCAAAGTCTATTTACTCAAAAATTGATTTTATTAAGCAATTTGTTTTTCTAATTCAGAGATTATAAATACCGCTTTATCAAAATCCTGCTGTATCGTAACACTTGACGAAGGCGCATAACGCGCTACTTCACAGTTCTCAGTAAGCGCAATAAAATCATTTACAGCTTCTGGTTTTGCATTTCGAGACAACAATAATTCCTGAATATTATCCTTGCTCATTTCTGAAGTTTCAATGTGTAATTTCGCTTTCAGGAAATTATGCATCGCTTTTTCCAGCGCAATGTAAAACAGTTCTTTGTTGTTGATTTGTTTCTTCGCTTCTGATAAATATTTCTTAGCCAGTCTGTTATTCATTCGGATTCTGTTTCCGGAAATATCACCATCCATAGCCTCTTTCTTCTTTTTGAATAAAACAATTATTGGTACCAGTAAAAAAGGAAGCAATAACAATCCAATAAACAAATTCGACCCAAAGAAATCCTCTTTGTCAATGGTAACAAGATTGGTTTTTGACTTGATCGTTTTAAATTCCTCTACAGCTGCAATTTTATTCTTATTTCCACCAGTTGCAGTAGAATCAGCCGGTGTAGGACCATCCAGAACATTAATCATAATCTGCGGAGAACGCAACGTTTTATAGCTTCCGGAGCTCAAATCAAAATAAGAAAACTGCATTGGTTTGACCGGATAATTCCCTCTGTATTGCGGAATTATTGCATAACTATCCGACGATTTTCCAGCCATTCCAGAGAGTGGTGTACTGATATCTTCGCTGTGAATGGCATCGTACATCTCCAGTGCATTTGGCACTACTGGTTTTGGCAAACTGAATAGTTTTAAATTTCCTTTTCCGGTTACACTTACAACCAAATCAAGGCTTTCTCCATGTTTCAAATTAGTCTTTGATGGAGTAACTTTAAAATCAAAATCTCCAACCGCACCGCTAAAATCATCTGGTTTTCCTGCCTCAGGTAATGGCTTAACGTTAATGGTTTTGGCTCCAGCCGAAACACGTTTAGTAGTTTCTGTAAGCATCATACGACCAAACATATCCCTACGATTGGTTGGTAATTGCACATCTACCGATAATGACAACGGCTCAATTTTAAGTCTGCCCGATTTTTGCGGATACAGCACTACTTTTTTCAGTACAATAAACCTGAAATTCTGGCCCTTGAAAATTCCTTCTTCGGCAGCAAGTTGTTTTATTTCGATATTTTGGCTCCAAAAATCATTGTATTTAGGCTTACTTGATTCTCCAAGGTTTGAAATTCCAATGTTGGCAAAATATAATTTATAAACTACCGTAATGGGTTCGTTGATGTATGGATTTGTTTTAGAAACATCAGCAACCAGATATAGGTTTTCATCCCCAGACATTTGAGTATCGTTAGGGTCTCTAGGCTGTTCTGTGGCAGCGGTCACAATAATCTTGATTGGTGCCGTTTTATAGATTTGACCGTTGTACTCAATAGCCGCCGGCTTAATTATAAATGTCCCTTTTTGATTAGGTGTCAGAAAATAAGAATATGCTTTTTCAAAAGAGCTTCTTCCGTTTACCCACGACTGACTTACCTGCTGACTGGGTCCGGCTATAATTCGGAAACCATCAAAAGACGGCTGAACAAAATTATCGCCATCTACATTCATCATAAAATCAATACGCAGTCTTTCATTCAAGCCCAGCGTAGTTTTGCTCACTCTGGCCTCAAACTGAACCTGAGCGCTGAGTGTGCTGCACACCAATAAAACAATCGCCGCTATATATTTTTTCATTTTCAAACTCTCTAATTGAATTACCAATCCTTCTCCGTTTTAACTGGTTTTCCTTTTACTTTTTGGGCATTCACTTTGTCCTGAATCTTCTTTTCTTCTTTATTTACGGCATCCAAAAGATTCTCTAAACGTTCCTTAGAAATTCCTCCCGGAGCAGGTTTTGGTTCTCCCTTATCGTTGGGTTTCGGGTCTTTATTTTGTTTGTCCTGATCGCCTTTATCGTCTTTTTTATCTTTTTCTTTATCGTCCTTTTTGTCTTTTTCGCCGTCTTTCTTGTCGTCCTTTTTATCGTCTTTCTTTTCCTGATCTTTTTTCTCGTCTTTTTTCTTATCGTCCTTCGGAGGATTGTCTTTCAGCATTTTTTTAGCCAAAGCATAATTATATCGGGTTTCCTCATCAGTTGGATCATTGCGCAAGGCATTTTTATATGCTTCTACTGCTTGCGTATAATCTTTTTCATTCATGAATACATTCCCAAGATTATGAAAAGCACGGTGTTTCTGAGGTCTAGTTTTCGAATTTTTTAATGCTTTGGCGTAAGCAAACTTGGCTTCAGAAGATTGTTTTTGCTTGTAAATACTATTTCCAAGGTTAAAAGGCGCAGCTGCTTTATTAGGGAATTTTGAATCCGAAATTCGGTAATTAGCCTCCGCATCCACAAATTTATTATCCGCATAATCTTGGTTTCCTTTGGGCAAAATTCTATCTTTTTGTTGCGCATGCAATCCGGCTGTTCCGGAGAAAGCAACGATTAAAAAGGCAATTATGATAATTTTAAATCTTTTCATTTATTGTATCTATAAATCCAGAAGGCTTCAAAAACTTCTAGAAATAATTATTTATTCTCGTTAAATAAATCCAACTTTTTAACCCAACTTGTTTTTCTTTCCAATAGAAATACATCAACAAATAATAGCAAAAAGGCAAAACCCAAGAACCATTGAAATTGCGATTGAAAATCTGCCATTTCGGTCGCTTCAAACTCTGTTTTTTGAATATTATTCAAAGCATTCTTAACATATTCCAAAACTTCTTTGGTGTTATTACCATTTACATAGCCTCCTTTTGTGGCTTTTGCAATGGCTGTCAGACTTTCAGGAACCAATTTTGTTATCACTACTTCGTTATTATTATCTTTCTTGAAACCTTCAACAACTCCATTTCTTTTTAATGGAATAGTACCTCCTTTTTCAGTTCCAACACCAATTGTAATGATTTTAATTCCAAGTTTATTCGCTTCTTCGGCGGCTTCATCAGCACCTTCGTTATGGTCTTCACCATCCGAAATCATTATCAATAGCTTACTTGTTTTTTTATCATCAAAATACGTTGACGATAATTTGATAGCCTCGTTGAATGATGTTCCTACGGAAGAAACCATATCCGTATTCATGCTTTGCAGAAACATTTTGGCTACGCTATAATCCGTAGTGATTGGCAATACTGGGAAAGCACTTCCTGCATAAGCCACAATTCCTATACGATCGCTTCCTAACTGATTGATGATTTGCGAAACAATTTGCTTGCTTTTATCCAATCGGTTTGGCGCTACGTCTTCGGACAGCATACTTTTGGAGACATCCACTGCAAAAACAATGTCAATTCCTTCTCGCTTCACAGTTTCCATTTTGGTACCAATCTTTGGATTTACCAATCCAAGAATGAGTCCAAGTAAAGCCAAAATCAGTACTGATATTTTCAAAACGGGTTTAAAAACTGAACTTTCCGGACTCAGTTTTTTCACCATTTCTAAATCGCCAAACTCGCGTTGTTTTTTTCTTTTCCAATATAAATTGAACAGAAAAACCAACACCACCAAAGGCAGTATAAAGAGAAGATATAAATATTTTTTTTCGTCTAATTCCATTTTTTTACTTTTAGTCGCAGTTTTCAGTTACAGTTTTCAGTTTGCGACTGTCATTATATAAAGCTTTTAAAAACCGTATTCCTTAATCCTATTTCCAGCAATAATAAAAAACCAGCGAACCATATAAAAGGTCTAAATTTTTCATCGTAATCATAGAATTTTAATTCTTCAATTTCAGTAGTTTCCAGTTTATTGATGGAAGCATAAATCTCCGCTAATTTGCTATTACTTGTTGCTCTGAAATATTTTCCATCTGTTTTTCTGGCGATATTTTTCATCAACTGCTCGTCAATTTCCACTTTCATCATTTGGAACAAAAACTTACCATTTGGTGCGATAGCATAAGGAAACATGGCCATTCCATTAGTTCCAATTCCAACGGTATACACTTTAATTCCATATTGTTTGGCAATATCCGATGCTGTTTCCGGCTCGATAAAACCGGCATTATTCACACCGTCTGTCAAAAGAATAATCACCTTGCTCTTAGCCTGACTGTCTTTCAATCTGTTGACAGCAGTCGCTAATCCCATTCCTATTCCGGTTCCATCCTGTAAAACATTATCATATTTAATGCTGTTGATAGCATCCAGAATTACGGCTTTATCACTAGTGACCGGCGTTTTTGTGTACGCTTCAGAGGCATACACCACAAGTCCAATCCTGTCATTTGGTCGTTCTTCTACAAAATCAGCGGCTACTCTTTTGAGGGCTTCCATTCTGTTCGGTTTCAAATCTTTGGCCAGCATACTTCCGGAAACGTCTATCGCCATGACGATATCAATTCCTTTCGTCGTTTTAGTTTTATTACTCACATCGACCGTTCTTGGTCTAGCCATCGCTACAATCAAAGAGCATAAAGCCAAAACCCGAAGCACATTCAACATCGGTTTTAACTTGGTCAAATACGATCCTGTTCCTTTAAATCCTTCTAACGAACTTATTTTTAACGTGGCTGATTGATGGTTCTTTTTTCGCATGAACCAGACAATTACAACTGGAATCAGTAGAAACAACCAAAAAAATTCTGGGTTTAAAAATGTTATTTTGTCCATTATTTACTTGCTTGTTTTAATTCGACAGCATTCAAAACGCGTTCTGATATTTCGTTGCCATACTTATCTCCTTCTTCATGAAAAATTAAAATCTGTTGCAATCCGCCTTCTTGACTGAACAATATTGCTTCATAATACATTTTTGCAGTAGTCTTATTGTCACTATCAATTTGGGAGAACGTTCCGTAAGCTTTCAATCCTTTAACTCCTTCATTGGTTTCAAAATCTTCTTGTTTTACAATCATGTTTTGAGCTCCTTGCGCTTCAAGTGATTGCAGCGCGCCATCCATAGATTTTGCCAAATCAATTTGAGTTTCTGCTTTGAATTTTAACGTAGAAACCATTACATAAAATCGGTCCAAAACACTTCCATACGCAAAGGATTGCATTTCTTTGATCAAAGCCATTCCATTTTTAGGGAGTGTTTTTGTCAAATCTACTCTCTTAAGCACTTTTGGTGTTTCTATGACAATTCCCGGATTTCCGTACTCACTTTTTACCCATTCGCCTTCCAATAATTCTTTTGTGGGATGACCAATAATATTGTCTTTTACATAATCAAACCCTTTGGTAACAATGAAAAAAGTGGTGGTCGCTGCCAATAAAAAAACAACCGAAGCCACCGCAGTTACGATGCGTTTGTTCCTTTGTTTGCGCAATTGAATTTGGATTTGTTTTTGTCTTTGCGCTTCATTCAACAACATATCTTCCTCTACCGGAATTTCCACAGGAATCGAATTGTCTAATGTCAGAATTGCTTTTTGAATCTTATTTCGGTCTTCTGTGATTTCAAAATCCAATGGTTTTGACTTGGCGAATTTCACTAAATCGGCTTGTTTCAAAACACGCTCCAGATTTTCGATAATTTCCTGCGAAAGCGTCATTTTCTTTTTTACAGAAGCTGCTCTAAGACCCTGAATCAATTCCGAAGTCGTGCTTTCCATAGCCGGAATTTCAATTGCTTCTTCGATATAATTTCTTGCGATATCAGTCAATTCACTATAATAGGCTTTGACTTCTCCTTTTTGCCAAAGTTCCTTTTTCTCTAAAGTATCCAGTAAAGTAGTCGCTTTCTCGATTGGAGTTTTATAAATTTCTTCCTGTAGTTTCTTTTCTTGGCGTTTTTTAATAAACCAATAAATAAAAGCTCCAATACCTACAATCAAAGCAATAATCAAAAGGTATTTCCACCAGTCTCCAATTGGGTTATCAGCTGGAGCAATGTCCTTGATGTCGAACATTTTTTGTTTCAAAGTATCCACTTGAACATTCGCCACTTCTACCAAAATCGAATCCGTAAGAAACGGTTTGCTGTTGATAAAAATCTTGATACTTGGAACCACATATCTACCGGAATCAAATTGGGTTAAACCGTATTTTTTGATTAATTCATAACGGCCGTCCATTTTGACCGTATCAATAGGATACGACTGAATCACCTCTAAAGCTCCAAAGTTTTTCAATTTCGGGAAAATCACTTTAGACGAAGTATCAACAGTAGTTTTTATGGACAGTTTAAATTCCGCACCAATTTTATTTTTAGTCGTGTCAATACTTGTGACTACTTGCTTTTGTTGTGCAAAAACCGCAGTCGAAAGCAGCAATAGTAGTAGGTATAATTGTTTTTTCATCTTTTATTATTGAACCCTTATCTCGATTTGAAATAACTTAATAATTTCGTCACATAACTTTCATCAACTCTTGTGTTTACAACACCGGAACCTGATTTACTGAATGTTTCTTTAAAATAATTTACTTTATCACGGTATTGTTTTTCATAATTCATTCGCACTGCTTTCGAACCGGTATTTATCAATTCGACTGCTCCGGTTTCAGCATCAAGCATAGAAACCATTCCTAAATCCGGCATTTTTTCTTCTCGAATGTCGTACACGCGAATCCCCGTTATGTCGTGTTTTTTTGCAGCAATTTTTAAAGTTTGCTCGTAATCTTCCGACATGAAATCAGAAATTACAAACACAATTGCTTTCTTTTTTTGGGTTCCCGATAAAAATTTTAAGGCTTGAGTAATATCAGTTTTACGGCTTTTAGGCTGAAATTCTATTAATTCTCGAATGATTCGAAGTACGTGTGATCTTCCTTTTTTTGGCGGTATATACAATTCGATTTCATCCGAAAACAAAATCAAACCTATTTTATCATTGTTTTGAGTTGCTGAAAAAGCCATTGTTGCAGCAATTTCCGTAACAATGTCTTTCTTGAATTGGTTTTTTGAACCAAAACTTTCTGAACCCGAAATATCAACCATTAACATCATGGTCAATTCGCGCTCTTCCTCAAAAACTTTTACGTGTGCTTCGTTGTACCGTGCGGTTACATTCCAATCAATCGCACGAATGTCATCTCCGTACTGGTATTGACGCACTTCACTGAACGTCATTCCACGCCCTTTGAAAGACGTATGATACTCTCCCGAAAAGATGTGATCGCTCAATCTTCGGGTTTTGATTTCTATTTTCCGTACTTTTTTTAAGAGGTCTTTTGTATCCATTTTTAATTTGTTTAAAGTTTAAAAGTTTAACGTTCCAAGTTCGTAATCCAACAACTTGAAACTTTAAACCTTAAACAAACTTTAAGGTACTTCTACTTCGTTTACGATTTTGTTGATGATGTCTACTGAAGTAATATTTTCGGCTTCTGCTTCATAAGTAACTCCAATTCTGTGACGCAATACATCATGAACTACAGCACGAACATCCTCTGGAATTACATAACCACGACGTTTGATAAAAGCGTAACATTTTGCGGCAGTCGCCAAATTGATACTTCCACGTGGTGATGCTCCAAAACTGATTAATGGTTTCAAATCAGCTAATTTGTATTTTTCTGGATAACGCGTGGCAAAAATGATATCAAGTATGTATTTTTCTATTTTTTCATCCATGTAAACCTCACGAACTGCTTCTTGAGCTCGTAAAATTTGTTCCACAGAAACTACAGCATTTACTTTTTCATAACTTCCTTTTAGGTTTTGACGAATTACTAAACGTTCGTCTTCCATTTTTGGATAATCAATAACCGTTTTCAACATGAAACGATCGACCTGAGCTTCAGGTAATTGGTAGGTACCTTCTTGTTCAATTGGATTTTGAGTAGCCAAAACCAAGAATGGTCGGTCTAACTTGAAAGTAGTGTCGCCAATAGTTACTTGCTTTTCCTGCATGGCTTCCAGTAATGCTGATTGCACTTTGGCTGGCGCACGGTTAATCTCATCGGCAAGAACGAAATTAGCGAAAATTGGTCCTTTTTTTATCGAAAATTCATTAGCCTTAATGTTGTAAATCATTGTTCCCACAACATCTGCTGGCAATAAATCCGGTGTAAATTGAATTCTACTGAAAGATCCCTGAACGGCTTGCGAAAGGGTGTTTATCGCTAAAGTTTTTGCTAATCCGGGAACACCTTCCAATAAAATATGCCCTTGACCCAAAAGTCCAATTAACAAACGCTCCACCATGTGCTTTTGACCCACAATAACCTTGTTCATTTCCATTGTGAGAAGGTCTATAAATGCACTCTCTCTTTCGATTTTTTCATTGATTGCTCTGATGTCTAAAGTCGCCGTATTTTCTTCCATTTTATTATTTTTAAAACCTTGAATTTAATGCCTTCGTTTTGAAGGTGCAAATTGAATTTTTTTTTAGAAGTAAGATGTTAAAAAATGGTTAAAACTTCAATAAAAGCCTTAATTTTAAGGACTAATTGTGATACAATTTTTATATTTTTAAGAACTTTGAAAAATATACTTTGAATTACAAGATTTACGCATTTCAATAAAAAATAAAAACCATGAGCAAAACAAAATTATCACCTATTGTAGCGGGTGTAATGAATTGGGGAGTTTGGGATAAAAATCTCAATACCAAAGAAATGGAAAACATGATTAATGTGTGTTTAGAGAACAAAATCAGCACTTTTGACCATGCCGATATATACGGAGATTACAGCACCGAAACCGACTTTGGAAAAGCGTTCGCTTCCAGTAGCATTGCACGAGAAAAATTACAGTTAATTTCGAAGTGTGGCATCCAAATGGTAACCGGAAACCGAGACAATACGATTAAACATTACGAGTATTCTAAAGATTACATTATCTGGTCCGTTGAGAACTCGTTAAAAAATTTACAGACGGATTATTTAGACGTCCTTTTACTCCACAGACCAAGTCCCTTGATGCAGGCCGATGAAATTGCCGAGGCGGTTTTAAAACTAAAATCAGACGGGAAAATCATCGATTTTGGACTTTCTAATTTTACGTCTTCACAAACAGAATTAATTAGTCAAAAAACAGAAGTTTTATACAATCAAGTGCAATTTTCGGCAACGAATTTCGAACCAATGGTGGACGGAAGTTTTGATTATATGCAAGCCAATAACATCCGACCTATGTCATGGAATCCGCTGGGATCCGTTTTTAGAGAAGATATTCCACAAACCAGACGATTGAAAAAATTACTGGCAACCTTAGTTTCAAAATACCATTTAGGTTCAGATTCGATTTTACTTTCTTGGATTTTAAAACATCCGGCGCAAGTAATTCCTATTGCAGGAACGGTAAATGTGGCCCGAATTCAATCGCTGATGAAATCCGTAGAATTAGAATTAGACAAAGAAGATTGGTTTGCCATCTGGACCGCAAGCATGGGCGATGATGTAGCCTAAAATAGTTTTCAGTTCAGCAACTTTAGAATCAAAAACAAAAAAAAAACTCATGACTAAAACAGCCTTAGTGACTGGAGCAACCAGCGGAATTGGTAAAGCAACAGCACAAATATTAGCTAAAAACAACTATAAAATAATTCTTTGCGGACGCCGTGAAGACCGTTTAATTGCTCTTGAAAAAGAACTTTCGGAATTTACTGAAGTGCATACTTTGTCCTTTGATGTTCGGGACAAAAAAGCGGTTTTTGAAAGTATCAATTCCATCCCGGAAGCTTTTTCCACAATTGATGTTTTGATTAATAATGCCGGAAATGCGCATGGTTTAGATCCCATTCAAAACGGGGATTTAGATGATTGGGACGCCATGATTGACATCAATGTCAAAGGGCTTTTGTATGTTTCGAAAGCAATTATCCCACAAATGATCGAACGAAAATCAGGTCATATTATCAACATTGGTTCCATTGCCGGAAAAGAAGTTTATCCAAACGGAAACGTCTATTGCGCCTCCAAACATGCCGTTGACGCCTTGAACCAAGCCATGCGAATGGATTTAAACCCTTATAGAATTCGCGTGGGCGCCATTCATCCCGGTGCTGTAGAGACAGAATTTAGCGAAGTACGTTTTAAAGGTGATACGGACAGAGCTGCCAATGTTTACAAAGGTTTTGAACCATTACATCCAGAAGATATCGCTGATATTATTCACTTTGTAGTTTCCAGACCCTATCATGTAAATATTGCGGATTTGATGGTGTTGCCAACAGCACAAGCCGCTGCTACTATTTTAAAAAGAGATATTTAAATTTAATTTTTAGATTGTTGGATTTTTAGATTATTTAGAGAGTCTAAGAATCCAACGGTCTAAGAAATATAAAAATATAACTGTATGATTAACAAACGCATTCTTATCAAGAACCTGCTTGCTCACAATGATGAGAGTAGTTTTTATGATAAAAAGCGTCAGTTGAACTTGCATACTCGGGAAGGAAAAGCCAAGTTTCTCAAACACATTTGCGCGCTCTCCAATTCAAATCCTACAAACAATTCCTATATCGTCGTGGGAGTTGAAGATCATGACAATCTTATCGTTGGCGATGATTTTTTTGATGACAGCCGGATTCAGAATTTAGTGAATGCCTATCTGGAAAATCCTCCAAAAATTCAATACGAAAATGTGCCATTCCCAAATTTGCCAAAAGATAAAGTGATCGGATTGGTAACGGTCAAGCCAAAAAGCAAGACTTCCCATTTCAAAAAAGGAATTCACACGATTCCTGCCAACAGTATTTTTATACGGCGAGGCAGCAACACGATGCCGGTTGAAGGGGAAATTGAAAAGAATTATCAGAATACAGAAACCGTAATTGGCATCGAAAACAATTCCAGAAACAGCATCGAATACACACTCGACGGTGTGATTGATTTCATGAATTTTCGGCACAAGGATATGGCGCCAAAGTATAAAGTATTCAAAGAATTATTTGTGATTTGCTGGGCGGGAATTGTCAAAAAATCCCGTGATAAAACCTATTTATCACGTGTTGATATTGAATTGATAAACGAACAAATCAAGCTGTTTTATTCGGCTCAAGATGTGGTCGAAATCACTTTTGACGAAGATACTTTTACAATTGTTGAATATGTTCCTTTGGGTTTGAATGACAAAACGAGCTATTATCCTTTAGAAAAACAAACGATTCATTTTCACGACAATGGTTATTATAAAATAGAAAGGGAGATGCTTTTTCAGCCACCAGAATTCAACAAGAAAATGCTGTTTCACATTTACAATGCCAATATTGCTTTGCTGAAAAAACTCCAAAAAGGGCTTTCGTTAACCGAGCGGGAACACAAAGATTTAGAGAATTTACCTTCCACTTTTATGATTTGTTACCTCAACGGTTTTGAAGAAGCCAAGCAAAAACTGATTGATGCCAAAGTGCTTTTAAAACCTTTCAACCAAGTCTATTTGTCGTTTAAAGAAGCGTTACGGATTTTAAGAAAAATGAAATATGATGTGCAGTGATATAATTATAATATGGTTTATTATCTAATTAGTAATTTTCAAATTAATGAAATATACTAAAAGAGTCCTTCGTAATAATAGCGCAAAAGAAAAATTCATACTTCCGTTATGAAGATATATAGTTCGTTTTTTTAGAACCTAAAATCCATTTTTATAAGCATGTATCTTGGTTGCAATTTATATTCAGTTTTTGAAACGCTAATGTCATTTATAGCGTAATTTCTAAATGTTTCGGTGTTAAACAAATTTTGACCTGAAAGTGAAAAAGTGAGATTATTTTCTTTTACAATATATTTTATATCTAAATCCATAAAATAATACTTGTTGTATTGTCTCTCTAAATTTCCAAAATAATAACGTTCGGTTTGGATTTGAAAATTGAATTTTTCGCTCATCATAAACGACAAATCAAGAAAAGACATATTGTCTTTAAACGAATTGGTAACGGTTGTTTTCACCTTGTTATAATTCCATTTTGAACCAATGTGATAATTGAAAAATCCGCTAAAACCAGAACGTAATTCAAATCCATAGTTTAGTGAACTGTTTCTTATTTCTCGTAAATCTGAGTTATTCACGATGTTTTTATAATTTGATTTCGAACCTCCAAAAGTTAATTTCAAATTTGAAGATATGGATTTAAAGTATCTATCCATATTTGATGATACCGTTAAAAAACCTCTACCCTTTATTAAAATTTTTTCTGATTCCGAATAGTTTTGAGCGACTAAAGTATTGGTACTGAAAAAATTATGATTTCTTGAATACAATAAAAATGTGTTGGCAAAAAACTTGTCACCCCAACTTCCATATGTATAATTAAGCAAAACGGAAGATGCATCTAATTGATTAAAATTACTCGTTCCTTTAGAAAAAGAACGAAAACCTGTGTGAATAGAATTATCATAAACATCTAAAATGGTAGCATTAGTTTTATTTAAGGAATACGAAGTTAGTATTTTATTTTTGTTGTTTATTTCCCATTCAAAACCAAGTTTTGGATTGATAAAAAATGGTTTTTCTGTTTTTAAGGTTTCAAAATTTTCCGCTTTATTAAAAAGTTGGTGAAGATCGGATTGTGTTAACACGCTTATTTTATTGAACTTAAAGCGATATTTTGTAATTAAATATAAATCATTTGTGAAGTAAGAAAGTTGATTTTGATAATCTAACGGTTCGTTAATAATTATTTCATTAGATTTGAGTTGAAAATGTGAAATTAAATCATCTTTACGAAATTGATTCCCGAATTGAATTTCCAATAACTCTCCATTATTTTTTCGGTCTAACAAATGGGCTTCAAAACCTGCAAACTGCATTTTGTTTTCACTGGTTTGAGCAATGTTATTTGTATTTTGGTTAAACAAATCCTGATAAATAAACTGATTTACTGCATACGATTGAGGAGTTTTCTCGTTGATGTATCTACCTGAAATCAACACTACTTTATTTTTTTTTAATTTTGAAGTCAGAACTAATTTTTGATCAAAAAGTTGGTTGTTACTTTGTAGTTTTTCATTTATATTATTCCCATTAAAATTCAAGTCACTTCTGTTTTTTTCGTCGGTTCTATTGAATTTTCCCGTGTATTCTAATGTTTTGGTTTTAGAAATATCATGGGTTAAATCAATTTTTCCGAAGCCTGTAATTTTAACTTTTCTTCCAACTATATCTTCGGTATTTTTAAAATTGACATTTCCAACTGTAAATGATTGAAAACTGTTTTTAAAGAAATCATTTACATCAGAATTGAAAAACCCTAACATTTTCAACTTTGTTTTTGGAGAAATTGTATAAATACTATTTAATGACAGCAGTTCGGCATTGTTGAAATTTATTTTTTTTTGTCTTAAATTTGCCGTTTCGGATTGTAAACCAAGAATTGTATTTGCAGTTTGGTTATCGCCTATACTGGCTGGTTCGTTAAAACGAAACGGTCTAATTAGATAGTTAATGTCTCCCGTTGCATCAAAGCCAATATTATTAAGATTTGCAAGAATATAATGTTTATTCTTTTTGCCAAAGTTCATCAAATTACCTCGAACTTCATAACGATTTTCAGTTATCAAACCATAACCAAGTTGCATATTGCCAAACCATATCCTTTTTGCGTCATCCTTGAGTTTTAAATTAAGAGCAATTTTTTCGCTATTTTCTATCCCCTTTAAATGTTTGTTATTTGAATAATGTTGGTACAATTCGACTTTTTCAATAGGGCTTGCAGGCATGTTTTTGGTAAGTAGCTTATATCCTTTTTCAAAAAAATCATCCCCATCAATCATTACTTTTTCGACTTCTTCATTGCCTACTTTTATCGTACCATCACTTGTAACATTAAGTCCTGGAATCTTTTTTAGTAAATCTTCAACAACTTGTTCGTTGCCTTGCAAGAATGATTTTGCAAGAAATGTTACGGTGTCTTTTTTTACGGTTATAGGTCTTTCAGATACAATAATGACCTGTTTAAGTTCTATTGGTTTGTAAATTAATGCTATATTTTTTTCTATTTTTTCTGCAACTTCAATTTGTTCAGTAGGTATGGAAATAGGTTGGTAATTTAATGCCGACACCACTAAAACAAATTTTCCTTTTTTATTTGTTGTTATTTCATAATACCCTTTTTCATTAGAAGTGGTATAGGCTATTATTTGACTATTATTATCAGTCTTTAAGACAATGTTTGCTTGTGAAATAATTTCTCCATGCCCTTTTACAATTCCAAAAATATGCGTTTGTCCAAAAGAAATAGTGCTGATAAATAATAATAATATATGAACTTTGATTCGTAATGGATTGACTTTATTCAAATTCACTTTCAATTGGGCTATTTTTAATATCACTTGGCTTAAGGTTTAAATTTGCGCCTCTAGGGAGTTTTGCCTTAATCGATTTAACATATTCCTCTTTATAATTTTTCCTATATAACTTAAATTCTTCATAATTAAATTTAGTTTCATTATTATTATAAACGGCTTTTATTTCCACGTCTGTTTTAACATTAAAAATAATTTCTGACGCAACAACATAAAACTCCATATTTGAATCATACGCTTCTAAGATTAACCCCGGTAAACCAAATAATTTCCATGGACCAGAAGAAATAGGAATGTCACTTGCAAACCAAGCTGTATAAATCCTACCCCTAAAATTACCACTTGCTTTTTGACATTCGTACTTTCCTATTTTCTTTTTTCCCTCTGAAATGTCCCACGATATTTCCTTCCAATGATCAACAACTAAAATTGCATTCATAAATTTAGAGCCAACTTCTCTAAAAACAATACTATCTTTTGAAAAATTCCTGTAGACATAACAGCCTATTTCATCGGATTCTGTAACTTTTATTGAGATACTATTTCCATCTTGCGTAATTCTATTTTCAGGTTTTGGAAAATCATCTCTTTCACTAATAAAAATGGAATGTTCATTGTTCGCTGTTAATTGTGAATATATTTCATCCGACATTTTTCCATTATTTGGAACATGATATTTGTAAACTACTTTAATAGAATTATTTGATTCTTGGGCATGACTATTATAACTATAAAAAAATAAAATGATTACTATAATTATCTGATCAATTTTGAATTTATTATCCATAGTTTTTTGCGGAATTAATTAAAAAAGATTGTCTCCTTCTGGAGACAATCTACGTATTGAATTATTGAAAGAAAATCATAAGGAAATTCATAATATCTCCCATTGTCATACCTGTGCAATCATATTGTGTACTCCAATTATCGTTCTTGTCTGTATAAGATAATGTAAATCCACAAACTGTATTATTCTCATCGTATTTTAAATTAGAAATTTCTAAATTATGAGATTTCAATGATAAATTAACTTGTTCAACACTATTAATAGTTGTTAATTCGTTTGATTTTGGTAAACTTTTTTCTGATGCAAACCCACTAACAGAAAACACAACTGTAGCAACTAAACCAAATAATAAATTTTTCATCTTATTTTGTATTCCAATTACAGACTATCTGTCATTAAAGACGAAAACTTTAGGAACATATTTTTAGGTTAGTTTGTTCCGCCCCGTTAACATAGTTATTTATCCAAACATCCTTGCAAGGTTACATTCCGATCATTTTTGATTAATCTTCATGTAATGTTTGTTAAAAAAAGTGTTAACTAATAGTCAAACCTAAAAAACAAAAGACAAACCAAAGGTAGTTTTACTACCTTTCTTGTTAAATTTTTATGAAAAAACTTCTTTAAAACAATCAAAGAAGTTTTTCTACTCCAATAATTATAAATTTTAGATAATACCAATTTTCCGAGACTCTCTGATAATGTCTTCGTCATTCCCAGAATCAATATTTAACAATTCTTTTATAATAGATTTTCTTTTATGAACTGCACTTAGCGTTAAAGGTATATAATTGGGAATATTTTTAGTAGTTATCCCTTGTGAAATCAGAAGAATAATTTCTCTATTCAAACTGTCAAAATGTATGTCGCTAATTCTGTTCTGGTTTATGGTTTTGTTTACTCTATCACTTTTATAAACCTTCCCTTCTACGACTTCCTTAAAAAGGATATAAATTGAATTATAATCAAGATCTGATTTTTCGACTAAACCTTCTGGATTTACTTTTCTTATAATGCTGCTTAATGTAAGCTTATTTAAATATCCTGAGATAAAAATAATTTTAATTTCGGGGTACTTCGTTCGTAATAACCTTGCTAAATCTTCTCCGTTTTTTAAATTATTTTCTAAACACTCTGGCATACTCCAATCTAACACTGCCAAATCAATAACTTCCAGATTTTGCTTAAGAACGAAATTATATGCACACTTCAAAGAATTGACTGAAGTGATTTCTGAATTTATTTCTAAATCTTTTAAAACCATTTTATAGCAATCTGTAATCATAATATGATCATCAACTAATAAAATTTTTAGACACATATAATTTTAGCTTCTTGAAATTTTAAAACCTTTGTTGTGTTTTAATTTGCGTGTAAGATATTCACAATCAGATCTATTTTCTACTTACATAAATCCTCAGTCCTAAATAAAAGCCATCAATTCTTTTAGAAATTGACAAATCATTTTAGCTAACAGCAATGATAACGTAATAAGTGTACTCATTTGAAAAAAAGTTTGATTTTTTGTAAAACTAATCCGAAAATTTTAATAAAACAATCACCTAAAACAGTGATATTTTCAACTTTATATTAAAATGAAATTTGAAGAATTTGGTACCGTTATTTGCTATAAAAATTACATTTTTTTAAAATACAGCTCCTTTTAATTTAGTTAAAAAAATAAGTTAAAAAGTAGTACTTCATCACTCTTTTACTTAATTTTATGACTTGAAAAATAGCCTGTATTTTCTGCTATTTTTACATTAATAAAAGAACAACCAGTACATGAGAACACTTGTTATAGGCGACATCCACGGTGGTTTGCGAGCGCTACACCAAATTATGGAAAGAGCCAAAATTACTAAAAACGATACTCTGATTTTTTTGGGAGATTACGTTGACGGCTGGAGCCAATCCCCTCAGGTACTCGATTTTATCATTGATTTAAAAACGAAACAAAATTGCATTTGCATTCGCGGGAATCACGATGATTTATTACTGGAATGGCTTGACGAAAGCAAAGACAATCTGTTGTGGTACAAACATGGCGGGGAAGCGACGGTTTTGGCCTACGAATCCGTTAGCACCGAAACGAAACAAAAACATATTGAATTCCTAAAATCGTTGGATAATTTTTATCTGGATGAGCAACGTCGTTTGTTTGTTCATGCTGGTTTTACTAATATGAACGGTGTTGATTTCGAATATTTTCCTGGACTTTTCTATTGGGATAGAACCCTTTGGGAAACCGCATTGGCATTGGATACAACAATGAAATCCAATCACCCGTTTTACCCAAAACGGTTTACTTTATACAATGAAATCTATATTGGTCACACGCCCGTAACCCGAATTAGTGAAACAACTCCCGTACAAAAAGCTAATGTTTGGAACGTAGATACCGGAGCAGCGTTCAAAGGACCATTGACCATTATGGATGTTGACACCAAAGAATTCTGGCAAAGCGAACCTTTGGACCAATTGTATTTTGACGAGAAAGGAAGAAATTAGATTTTATTGAACTACTTTTGCACCCACTTTAAAAATTAAGAGTATGAAAAAGATTACCACATTAGTATTGCTGTTGACTGTTGGACTGCTACATGCACAAGCTTTCAAAGGAAATGGAGACGTTAAATTTGATGTTGGAGCGAACTTTCAAAACGGAGGATCTGGAATTCGTGTTTCTTCGGATTTCGGTCTTGGAGAAAATATGTCATTCGGATTTGTCACTTCTTATTTGCTATCTGTTTCTAATGATGATTTAGGAAACAAACCTGATTTTGGAGACAGAGTAGATATTAAAGGACGATTCAATGCAAACTTGGGAAATGTTTTTGAATTAGATCCAAAAATGGATCTTTACCCGGGATTGGATTTAGGCTTAAGAAATTTTGGTGCGCATTTAGGTTTCCGTTATTTCTTTACCGAAGGTTTTGGTGTTTTCACCGAAGCTGGAATTCCAATTGCCAGTTACAAAACAAATCCAATAGGTTTTGATAAATTGAACAACCAATTCACGTTTAATATTGGTGCTTCTTTTAATTTGTAAAATACTTTTCACAACAATTCTCGAAGCAATTTGAAATAAAAAAAGGCAATTTGAAATATTCAAATTGCCTTTTTTAGTTTATTATAATTTATTACTACAAATCAAATTTGATTCCTTGTGCCAATGGCAATTGGGTTCCGTAATTGATCGTATTGGTTTGTCTTCTCATGTAGGCTTTCCAAGCATCTGAACCAGATTCACGTCCGCCACCAGTTTCTTTTTCACCACCAAAAGCTCCACCAATTTCTGCTCCGGAAGTACCGATATTCACATTTGCAATTCCACAATCAGAACCAGATTGAGAAAGGAACAATTCCATTTCTCTCATGCTGTTTGTAAAAATAGAAGAAGAAAGTCCTTGTGGAACTCCATTTTGCAACGCAATCGCTTCTTCAATCGTGCTGTATTTCATTACATATAAAATAGGCGCAAAAGTTTCTGTTTGAACCATGTCAAAATGATTTTCAGCTTCAATGATACATGGTCTTACATAACAACCACTTTCATATCCTTCGCCTTCAACCAATCCGCCTTCAACGATGATTTTTCCGCCTTCTTTTTTAGCGCTTTCTATTGCATTCAAATAATCCTGCACAGCTCCTTTATCGATAAGCGGTCCAACGTGATTATTCTCATCCAATGGATTTCCTATTTGCAATTGACCGTACGCATTTTTCAATACGCTGATGGTTTTGTCATACACACTTTCGTGAATGATTAAACGTCTGGTTGATGTACAACGTTGTCCTGCTGTTCCTACCGCTCCAAAAACGGCTCCAACCAATACCATACTGATATCAGCATGTTCCGAAACGATAATCGCATTGTTTCCTCCTAATTCAAGTATTGTATTTCCAAAACGTTCTGCAACGGTTTTTGATACGTGACGTCCTATTCTTGTTGATCCTGTAAAAGAAACCAACGAAATTCTTTTGTCATTATTGATTAAATCTCCTGATTCGTTTCCTGTTACTAAACAACTCACACCTTCAGGAACGTTATTTCTTTTTAAAACTGTTTTGATAATATTTTGACAAGCAATTCCGCATAAAGGTACTTTTGAACTTGGTTTCCAAATGGCAACATCACCACAAATCCAGGCAATCATTGCGTTCCAACTCCAAACCGCTACCGGAAAGTTAAACGCTGAAATGATTCCAACCGTTCCTATTGGGTGGTATTGCTCATACATTCTGTGCAAAGGTCTTTCAGAGTGCATTGTTAATCCGTATAACTGACGGGATAGTCCTACCGCAAAATCACAGATGTCAATCATTTCCTGTACTTCGCCATATCCTTCTTGAAGACTTTTTCCCATTTCATACGAAACTAGTTTTCCTAGAGGCTCTTTGAATTTTCTTAATTCATCTCCCATTTGACGAACGATATCACCTCTTTTAGGAGCTGGAACCATACGCCACTCTAAGAACGCTTCTGAAGCTTTTTGCATCGCTTTTTCATAATCCTCTTTAGAAGACGTTTTTACTTTTCCAATTAAAGTCCCATCTGCTGGTGAATAACTTTCGATGATTTTTCCGTTGGCAAAATTAGCTGCTCCAGTTGATGTTCCTTCATTTATCTCCTCAATCCCTAATTGCTTAAGGGCGTCTTTGATTCCGAATTGATCTGCTATTGTTATCATTGTAACTTTTTTATTAAAAATTGTTATATTTTTTTACAAATATATTGATTTAAGGTTAAATAGTAAACGTTACTACTTATATTTTCATTTTTTAGCCCTGATAGAAGCGGCATCCTTTATAGGTTTCGTTTTTTACGAGACCTATAAAGATACAGCGTATAGCAGGATGAGCTCCTGAAAATTATTTTTTGGCAACAAATCGAGGGTCCGTTTCCATTATAGTTCCGCATTTTTCGCAAGTTCTCAAGTGTTCTGAATTATAGAAATGTTCGAAATGAGGCAAGAAATCCTTCTCGATATTATGCAGTTCAAAATAGACTTCGTGCAGCTTATGATTACAAGTATCGCAAAACCAAAGCAAGCCATCTGTAAATCCTTGTCCGGCTCTTTTTCGTTCGATGACAAGCCCAATAGAACCTTCGGAACGAACTGGAGAATGTGGGATTTTAGCGGGATTAAGATACATATCGCCGGGATGTAATTCCATTTCTTTGCGCTCGCCGTCTTCTTGAATAATCACTTTTATAGAGCCTTCAAGTTGGTAAAACAATTCTTCGGTTTCGTTGTAATGATAGTCTTTTCGGGCATTTGGACCGGCAACAACCATAACGATATAATCCCCGGATTCTGTGTATAAATTCTTGTTGCCAACAGGGGGTTTGAGCAGATGACGGTTTTCGTCAATCCATTTATTGAGGTTGAAAGGTTTTGCTATTGCCATGATTTTTATTTTAATTGTAAAGTTATGAAATATTAAAACGTTATTTTTTTTCCTTAATCAAATAAATATAGACGGGAAAATGGTCGCTAAATCCTATTTCGGTGGTGGAATGACGTAACGGATAGCCTTTGTATTGTCCGCTGTTTTGTATCAAAAATGACTTGTTGTAAATTCCTGATTTCCAATATCGAAAGCTCGAATAATCCGTTTGCAGTAAGGTTTCAGAAACCATTATTTGGTCAAAAATATCCCATGCATCCCGAAATGCGATGGTTCCAAATCCCTTTTTGGCCATTTCTTCGAATGGATTGTAAATTCCAAACGGAAGCACATCTGCCTTTTTTGCTTTGGCGCCAAGCCCAATTCTGACGCTTTTATTATACGGTCCATCATTCAAATCACCCAACGTAATCACTTTTGCGTTTGGATTGATCCGTTGTAAAGAGTCTATTATTTTTCGGTTTAATGCACCGGCGGCCTCACGAAACGGACTTGATTTTTTCTCGCCACCAGAACGCGACGGCCAATGATTGACGATGATATTGATTTCCTCACCATCGAGAAATCCAGTTACTAAAAGCTGATCTCGTGTATAAACCCGATAATTTTTGGTGCTTATCTGCAATTCATCATCTGTTTTTTCTTCAGAACTGGCTTTGGAATTTTCGTTCGCAGTGCTCCCTTGTTTATAAATGTACAATGGAACATTGCTGTAACTCGTGGGCTGAAATTTATTTTTCTGATACAAGAGCGCCACATCGATTCCTCTTTTGTCTGGAGAATCAAAATGGATAATTCCGTAGTCTTTTTCGATTAGTTTGGGTTGTTTGACCAAATCTTCCAAAACGCCTCGGTTTTCTATTTCGCATCCACCAATAAATGTAGGTGAATCGGTGTTTTCTGCAGAACCTATTTCAGACAAAACGCGGGCTAAATTCCCTAATTTCTTTTCATATTTATCATATGTCCATCGCTGTAAACCTTTTGGTGTCCACTCTTCATCGAAAGTATCAGGATTATTTATGGTATCAAAAAGGTTTTCGAAATTATAAAACGCAACAGTATGAATGACGTATTTTTTTTGTTGAGCATTTGATTTTACTATTGGAAAAAATAAAAAAAGAATAGGAATCCAATGGGTAATTCTCATAAGTGTTATTTATTTCCAGTCGTTGATTGGATTCTATTTTAGAATCTGGCTATTGTAAAAATAGTCATTTGAACCTGAACTTAGAATTATTTTCTAATTGTCTATCTTTGTTTTTATCATTTAAAAACTTTACCACTAGAATTTTTTCAGAAAAGCATTCCAGCATGAACAAAATCCGATTAATTTTTACACCACGCCGTCCTATATTATATCCATTTCTATTGCTTATTTTTGTTTTACAATCTTTCAACTGCCAAGCCCAATACAACATGATTACACCGCCAAGTTTACAAAAAGGAGACACAGTAGCTATTTTGGCAACAGCCAGAAAAAATACAGATGACAACTTGAAACCCGCTATTGCTTTATTGAAAAGTTGGGGTTTAGAAGTAGTCATTGGCAGTACAATTGGTTTAGATAATGACCAATTAGCCGGAACTGACGAACAACGTGCCGCCGATTTTCAGCAGCAATTAGACAATCCAAACATCAAAGCCATTTGGTGTGTAAAAGGCGGATACGGAACTGTACGAATGATTGATTTACTGGATTTTTCTGCCTTCAAAAAAAATCCAAAATGGATTGTTGGTTTCAGTGATGTGACCGTTTTACACAATCATTTGAATACAATGGGTTACAAATCCATTCACGGAATCATGCCGATAACCGTTCCAAGAGCAACTCCTCAAGCCATAGAAACACTTCGAATTTCGTTATTTGGTGAAAAATTGTCTTATGAAATAGATCCTTTCCTGATGAACAGACCCGGAAAAGCTACCGGAGAATTAGTGGGCGGAAATTTATCGATTCTATACAGTTTGTTCGGTTCCCCATCCGCAATTGACTGTTCTGATAAAATCTTGTTTATAGAAGATTTAGACGAATATTTGTATCATATTGACCGCATGATGATGAATTTAAAGCGAAATGGTTGTTTGGAAAGCATCAAGGGAATTGTTGTGGGTTCCATGACAAAAATGAAAGATAATGATATTCCTTGGGGGAAAAATGCCATAGAAATTATTGAAGATGTTACCAAAAAATATAATATTCCCGTCTTGTACAATTTCCCTGCCGGACATATTCAAGACAATAGAGCCTTGATTTTAGGAAATAATGTGACTATCGATGTCAATGAAAAATGTAGTACGCTAGTTTTTGAATAAAGGCAATTTGATATTTGATAACAGAAGTTTAAAAACTTAAAACAAAATTTTTCAATGGCGGAACACAACGAGCTCGGAAAACTTGGAGAAGAAATGGCGGTCGAATTTCTAAAGAAAGACGGTTACACTATTTTAGAAACCAACTGGACATTCCAAAAAGCCGAAATAGACATTCTCGCCCAAAAAGAAAATACACTTGCCGTTATTGAAGTCAAAACACGTTCCTCATTAGAATTTGGCTTGCCACAAGATTTTGTAAAACCAAAAAAAATCCAGCTTCTTGTGAAGGCAGTTGATGCGTTTGTCAACGAAAGAGATTTAGATATTGAAGTCCGTTTTGACATAATAGCTATCCATAAAGAAGGGAAATCTTTTGTAATTGAACACCTTATCGATGCTTTTTATCACTTTTAGTTGTTTTTTCTAGATGTTATATTTGTAACAAATTGTTTTTTATTTATATTTGCGTCCTATTTACACACTGACTACGCGTATAATAACAACCAACTAAAAAAATTACATCATGAAAACTGTTTCTTCCATTGTAGAAAACTACATCAAAACAAAGCCTTTTTTACTAAATGCATTATCATTAGGCATCATTAATCTGACCTCATTATCCCGAAATATAATGACCGAATTAGAAAGTGAATTTGGCAAGGAAGTAAAACAAGGTGCAGTTGTTATGGCTTTAAAAAGACTAACAGAAGAACTGGATTTCAGGTTAAACCATAAGATTAACAAAGTCATCAAAAATATTGGAGAAATCACCGTTCGTTCGGCTTTGACCGATTATACTTTTTCTGCATCTGACACAGTATTGAACAAACAAGCCGATTTAATTACGGATATCAATTCACTTCCAGATATTTTTTACACTTCATCCAGAGGTGTAAACGAGACCAATATTGTAGTGAGCAACAGCATCAATCACTTAGTTGACAAGCATTTTGCCAATGAGAAATTGATTCAAAAACTAGACAATCTAGCTTCGATTACGGTAAAACTACCCAAAGAAAATATTGTCGTTCCTGGAATTTACTACTTCATTTTTCAACGTTTGGCTTGGGAAGGAATTATTATCAATGAAGTAATTTCGACTTCTAATGAATTCACCATTTTAGTGAGCGAAGAACAAGTTGATGTTGCTTTTAAAGTAATTAAGGATTTGAAGAATTAGAAAATTCCGTTATCAACAAAGCTTCCAGCCTTCAAAAGGCTGGAAGCTTTGTTATTTATTCTCCACCCAATAGCTCCATCAATTCCAAAGCTGTTCTGGTATTTTTTACATTGTCAAAAGTCAACAAAAGCCGCAAACCAGCTGGCGTTTGCTTTTCTTTCATTTTGCATAAATTAGGATGTTTTTGTACAAACTGCAGTACTTTATGAAAACGATTCGATTGGTAATAATCGGATTGTTGATCCGAAATGAAATACCCAATCATCTTGCCTTGTTTCATCACTAATTTCTCGATTCCAATGCGAGTCGCAATCCATTTGATTCGAATACTATTCATTAATGCTTTGGCTCGTGGCGGCATTGGACCAAAACGGTCAATTAATTTATTTTGGAAAACAATCAATTCTTCTTCATTTTTGACTGCGCCTAATTCATTGTACAAACTCAATCGCTCCGAAACATTATTGATGTATTCATCAGAAAATAACAGCTCAAAATCAGTATCGATTTGTAAGTCTTTGACGTATTCTTTGGTTTCCAAATTATTTTCCTCAGGATACAAATCTTTGAATTCATTTTCTTTCAATTCGTCAATGGCTTCATTCATGATTTTTTGGTAGGTGTCAAAACCTATTTCGTTGATGAAACCACTTTGTTCGCCACCTAATAAATCTCCGGCACCACGAATCTCTAAATCTTTCATCGCAATATTAAATCCACTTCCCAATTCACTGAACTGTTCCAATGCCTGAATTCTCTTTCTGGCGTCATCGGTCATCGCAGAATATGGCGGACAAATAAAATAGCAAAACGCTTTCTTGTTGCTACGACCTACCCGACCGCGCATTTGATGCAAATCAGACAATCCGAAATTATTCGCATTGTTTATGAAAATCGTATTCGCATTGGGAACGTCTAACCCGCTTTCGATAATTGTGGTTGCCACCAAAACGTCAAATTCTCCGTTCATGAAAGCCAACATCAATTCCTCGAGTTTTTTTCCGTCCATTTGTCCATGACCAATTCCAACTCTGGCATTTGGTACCAAACGCTGAATCATTCCGGCCACTTCCTTGATATTTTCTATTCGGTTATTAATGAAGAAAACCTGTCCGTTACGCTGAATTTCATACGAAATCGCATCCCGAATCAATTCTTCACTAAAACCAACTACATTCGTCTCAATAGGATAACGATTGGGTGGAGGTGTGGTTATTACAGATAAATCGCGTGCTGCCATTAGTGAAAACTGCAAGGTTCTCGGAATTGGCGTTGCCGTTAAAGTTAACGTATCAACATTCGCTGCAATCGTTTTAAGTTTGTCTTTTACATTAACACCAAATTTTTGTTCCTCATCTACAATCAACAATCCAAGGTCTTTGAAAACTACATTTTTATTAACCAATTGGTGTGTTCCTATCACAATATCGAGTTTTCCTTCGGCCAATTGTTTTAGTGTTTCCGCTTTCTGTTTGGCCGTTCTAAAACGGTTTAGATAGCCAACAGAAACCGGCATATCTTTCAATCGTTCTGTAAAAGTTCTGTAATGTTGGTAGGCTAAAATGGTTGTTGGAACCAGAATTGCCACTTGTTTACTATTATCCACAGCTTTGAAAGCCGCACGAATAGCGACTTCAGTTTTACCAAAACCTACATCTCCACAAACCAAGCGATCCATTGGACGATCGCTTTCCATATCAGCTTTGACTTCTGCAGTTGATTTAGTTTGGTCCGGCGTATCTTCATAAATGAACGAGCTTTCTAATTCGTTTTGTAAATAACTGTCGGGCGCAAACTGGAATCCTTTTTCCAGTCTTCTTTTGGCATACAATTGAATCAAGTTGAATGCAATATGTTTTACTCTAGCCTTGGTTTTTTGTTTTAAAATCTTCCAGGCATTCGAACCCAATTTGTAAATTTTGGGTGGCGTTCCGTCTTTTCCGTTGTATTTTGAAATTTTGTGCAGCGAATGAATACTCACATACACAATATCATTATCGGCATAAACGAGCTTGATGGCTTCTTGCGTTTTGCCTTCAACTTGTATTTTTTGCAATCCTCCAAAACGTCCGATTCCGTGATCAATGTGCGTCACATAATCGCCAACTGAAAGTGTTGTGAGTTCTTTTAAAGTGATATTTTGTTTTTTCGAATATCCGTTTTTAATATTGAATTTATGGTAGCGTTCAAAAATCTGATGGTCCGTGTAACAGGTTATTTGGTTTTCTTCGTCAATAAATCCTTGGTACAAAGGCAAAACAACGGTGTGATATTGCTTACGGATATTCTCTGAATTCGCTTCGTCCAACGTTTCAAAAATATCATGAAATCGTTTCGCCTGAGCTTCATTCGAACAAAACAAATAATTTTTGTAGCCGTTAAAATGATTTTCGTTAAGATTATTCAATAACAAATCAAATTGTTTGTTGAAAGACGGTTGTGGCTGAATGTGAAATTCGAATTTTTTGGTGGTTCTAAAAATAGCTTTTGAACTCAATTCAACAATCGAAAAATCCAACGCTCTTTTTATAAATGCTGCTTGATTCAAAAACAATTGTTCTGGCGAAGACCGCTTTATTTCCTGCGACAATTTTGCGAAAGCTTCTTCGGCTTTGCCAAATTGTTTATCCAATTGCAATAAAAAATCTTCGGTATTTTGAATGAAAATTACTGTTTTCTCCGAAATATAATCTAAGAAACTTTCTCGGTTTTCCTGAAAAACTTTGTTTTCCACATTTGGGATTATTGTAATCTTTTTTTGTGTTTCAATAGACAATTGCGTCGCAACATCAAACGTACGGATGCTCTCGACTTCGTCTCCAAAAAACTCAATTCGATACGGATTATCATTCGAAAATGAAAACACATCGACAATTCCTCCACGAACTGAAAACTCTCCTGGTTCCGTAATGAAATCGACTCTTTTGAATTCGTATTCGAACAAAACTTCATTGATAAAGTCGATGGAAATCTTATCCCCAACAGCAACTTTCAACGTGTTTTTGTCCAATTCTTTTCGGGTTACTACTTTCTCGAAAAGCGCTTCGGGATAGGTAACAATAATGGCCGGTTTCTTGCGGGAATTGATTCGGTTTAACACCTCGGCGCGAAGCAAAACATTCGCGTTATCCGTATCTTCTATTTCGTACGGGCGACGAAATGAACCGGGGTAAAATAGCACATCTTGCTCCCCAATCATCTGTTCCAAATCGTTCAAGTAATACGCCGCTTCTTCTTTATTGTTTAAAATAACTAAAAAAGGAAGCTCCGATTGTTTAAATACAGAACGAATTACAAACGAAACTGCAGAACCCAAAAGTCCCGACAGCTGCATTTTTACTTGATTGTTTTCTAATAAACGAGCAACAATTTGCTGGATTTTTGGCGAATTATCGTAGGTATGGTATAAGATTTTTTTACTCAACGCGTGGGATATTTGGATCTATAACTGGTGTATTGGGAATGGCTCTTGAGGTGTCCATCATTCTCCATAATTCAGATTCACCCTCTTCAATAGGAATTTTACTTTTCTCCACAATTTTGTCCATTTGTCTTTGTAGTGATACCAATTCCAAGTTGATTTCTGACACTAACAACGTCACTTTTTTATCTGGAATATTATCTAAATGAATGAATAAATCCAACAATCGTACTTTAGTAATCAACGTCGAAATCCTACTTTTTATTTGAGGTTTGTTGTATTCGTAAGGAATATTATCGTTTAAAGCCATTGCTTTTTTCGAAAGCGCTTTCGATTTTTGCTGAAAAGCTCCAATCGTTTTTTTAGGCTTTTGTGCTAATTCAGCCAAAAACATACGCCATTCGTTCCAAGACGCAATGCTTTTTTCACCCGCTTCGGTTACTGGTTCATCGTATAAAACCCAACCTTTCTGTATGTTTGCAAATATGATTTCTCTTTTTTGTATCTCTTTTTTGTTTTCCGCAATTCGTTTTTGATCGTCATTTTTACAAGAGAACAAAACAAAAACCAGAGAGAAGAAAACGGCTATTTTATATTTCATGTGCGTCAATTTATCATTTTTTAATGGATGAAAGTAATTCAAATACAGTTGTAATTTTTTAAAAAAGAAGCAATTATGACTCTTTAAAAATTCCATTAATTTAGGTGCAAAGTTACAAAGTAAATTTACAATAATGAATTCCAGTATTGGAATAACAATCTAATATTGCCAGACTGATTTTTATGTTTAAAAACATGAAAATTTAAGAAAATAAACATGTTTTTAAAAACTATTTTAAGATTTTTATAATCATTTTCATCAAAGTTATGTTATTTGCGAAAACGTTATCTTTGTTTTTCAAAACAGACAAAAATGAGTACAAAAATATTGATTATTGGCGCTTGTGGCCAAATAGGAACGGAGCTTACCGAAAAACTACGAAAAATATACGGAACTGAAAATGTAATCGCTTCGGATATCCGAAAGCTAAATATTGATGTGGTGAATTCCGGTCCATTTGAAGTGGTGAACGCTTTAGATTTCAATCAAATTGAGCATTTGGTCGAAGTACACCAAATTGATGAAGTGTATTTGATGGCTGCATTGTTATCGGCAACAGCGGAAAAAAATCCTGCATTTGCTTGGGATCTAAATATGAATTCGTTGTTTCACGTTTTGAATTTGGCGAAAGCAGGAAAAATAAAAAAAATATTCTGGCCTTCGAGTATTGCGGTTTTTGGACCAACAACTCCGAAAGAAAATACCCCACAATACACGATAATGGAGCCTTCAACGGTGTACGGAATCAGCAAACAAGCCGGCGAAAGATGGTGTGAATACTACCATAATATTTTTGGTGTAGATGTAAGAAGCATCCGTTATCCGGGTTTAATCAGCTGGTCATCGCCTCCTGGTGGTGGAACTACAGATTATGCAGTGGATATTTTTCACAAAGCACTTTCCGATAAAACATACGAATGTTTTTTATCCTCAGAAACTAAAATGCCAATGATGTATATGGACGATGCCATTGCTGCGACCATCCAAATTATGCAAGCGCCGGCTGACCAAATAAAAATTCATTCTTCGTACAATCTAGCCGCCATGAGCTTTACGCCAACAGAGATTGCTGCCGAAATCAAAAAACACATTCCTGAATTTACCATCACTTATGAGCCAGACTTCCGTCAAAAAATAGCAGACAGTTGGCCAGCAAGTATTGATGATGCTGAAGCAAGAAAGGACTGGGAATGGAAACATGAATTTGATTTAGAATCAATGACTAAAGATATGTTGAAAAATTTGAGTGCCGAAAAAGCATAATAATTTTATTTATAAAGAGTTCGGGTTTTAGAAAATTAGGGTGAAAATCTAGTTTTTTGAAACCCGATTTTTTTTTAAAATTATTTTTTTTAACTAAATTTGATAAAAACCTGAGCGCCATGAAACTAAAATCAAGTGAACCTTTTTGGTTGGTAAAAAACGGAATCATCAACTCGTATCCGTCATTAAGAGAAAATCTGGATACAGAAATTCTAATTGTAGGAGGCGGAATAACTGGCAGTCTGATAGCGCATCAATGCATGGCGGATGGTTACAAAACCGTACTGATCGATCGCAGAGAAATTGGTCATGGAAGCACATCGGCTACGACATCCATGTTGCAATATGAAATTGACGTGCCTTTGCACCAACTTATTGATTTGATTGGCGAAAAAGCTGCCGTTGACAGTTATTGGGCATGCTACAAATCGATTGATGATTTGAAGAAAATAGTACAACAAGTAAAATCGGATTGTGGATTTAAGAAAAAAGAATCGCTTTATTTTGCCGCTTTAAAGAAAGATGTTGGTTGGCTAAAAAAAGAATTCGAAGCTCGAAAAAAAATTGGAATGCCTGTAAAATGGCTTGAAGCCGATGAAATTGAAGAAAAGTTTCACATCAAACATTCGTATGGTGGAATCTTATCAGAACAAGGTGGCAGTATAGATGCTTTCCAATTAGCTCACGATATTCTAGCGTACAATCACGAAAAGGGATTACAGATTTTTGATAAAACCGATATTAAAAAAGTCACTTATAAACAAAATGGCGTTACCGTTCTAACCGAACATGGAACTACCATCACTGCAAAAAAAATAATTTATTGTAATGGTTTTGAAAGTACCGAAATCATTAAAGACAAATTTGTAAAACTACTGTCTACTTACGCCATTGTAGGAGAACGCTTTGAAGACGATCAATCGCATCTTAACGACACTCTTTTTTGGAATACGGCGGAACCCTACATGTATATGCGAACCACGGATGATAATCGATTGCTTATTGGCGGCGAGGATGAAGATTTTGTTGATGCTGCAAAAAGAGATTCCTTACTCAACGAAAAGTCCGATAAATTAACTAAATATCTGAAGAAAATTCTACCTGATTATGATTTCAGAATGGATTTTGTATGGGCGGGTACTTTTGGCGAGACCAAAGACGGCTTACCTTACATTGGAAAACATCCCAATTTTCCAAGCACTTATTTTGTCTTGGGCTTTGGAGGAAACGGTATCACATTTTCAGTTATTGGAATGGAACTTGTTTCTGAAATGTTGAAAAATAAGAAACATCCTTTAGCCGAATATTTTAAATTCAGAAGGTAATTTTTAAGCACCAACATTTCGTTAAACTGCATAAAAAAAGCCCTTTTCAAGGCTTTAAATTATTACTTTAATTCGTAGGTATTGTTTTCCTTCTTGATGTCAGCCATTAATCCACTTGGATCAATAGTTATTTTCTTGATGGAAGCTTTTGATTTAGCAATGTTGAATTCAAAAGTTGGGTACGCCCAAGCCCAATCATTCAAAACTGTTCTTTTTACAGCAGGATTTGGGTTTTCTTTTTCAAAACTCATCATGCGCAACGGGATGTAAAAACTTTCCATTGTTCCATCTGTGTACTCCACTAATAAATCAATTGGCATTGGCATTCTGCCTATTCTTCCTAAAGTAACCGTTGTTTTATCTGCATTTTCTTTTACATCATTGATTGCATAATCAATAGTATTTGTGGTTTGTGTCCAATCCGTCAAGTACCAATCCAGATTTGCTCCTGTAATTCTTTCGGCAGATCTTTTAATATCATTTGGCGTAGGATGTTTGAATTTAAAATCGCTGTAATACTTTTTTAAAGTTTTCATCAGATTTTCCTTCCCTATCAAATACATCAATTGTGTCAGGAAAAGTTCTCCTTTACTATACGAAGTAATGCTGTACACTCTATTTTCGTCAAAACGATCCGCATGTGTTCCTTGTGGTAATTCTTTTCCTGAATTTACCATTGAAAAATATCCAGCATACGCTCCCGTAAATGGGTTTTCTACTTTTTTATCTGCAATTTCATTCATTCCTAAATCTTCAAGGAATGAAGTAAAACCCTCATCCATCCATCCGTGTTTTGATTCATTGGAAGCCAATACATGCTGGAACCAAGAGTGTGCCATTTCGTGAGCGGTTACGCCTAATAATCCTTCAAAACTCCCTTGTCCTAAAATCAACGTACACATGGCATATTCCATTCCACCATCGCCACCCTGAATCACAGAATATTGTTTGTACGGATAATCGCCAACTGTTTTATTGTAAAACTCCATTAACCGCACTGTTTTTGACTGTAAATCTTTCCAGTTTTGTACAAATTTTGGATTGTTTTTGTACAAGAAATGAATATCAACCCCATTTGGGCCTTTGGCAATATCATGAATATAATTTTTATCAGCTGCCCAAGTAAAATCATGAACCATTGGTGCATTAAAATGCCAAGTCAACGTTTTAGTTTTCTTTGGAACAGACACAACAACACCTTGGTCTTGGTAGCCGTGACCTATTTCGTTTTTGTTTTGCAAATATCCGGTACCACCTAAAATGTAGTTTTTATCAATAGTAATATTTACGTCAAAATTCCCCCAAACGCCATGAAATTCTCTGGCGATGTAAGGATCGGCATGCCAACCTTCAAAATCAAATTCGGCTAGTTTTGGATACCATTGTGCCATTGATAATTCGACACCTTCGGCATTATTTCTTCCGGAACGACGAATCTGAATGGGAACCTGACCATCAAAATCTAATGTGAATGTAGTTTTGGAATTGGGTAGTATTGGCTTAGCCAAAGTTACTTCAAGAATAGTCCCAATCTCTTTTGCATTAGCAACTGCTCCGTCTTGTTTGAAATTAGAAATTCGCAAATAACCAATTTCATTTGGTTTCAAATTTTTAATGCGGCTTTCTTTGACTTCTTTATCACCAACTTTTACTTTGGTGACCATTCTGCCATCTGGATCTTTTATGCTTTGGATTCTTGCATCCATTTCGCTTCCGGGCTGAAAAGCATTATTGAATAGGTGGTAATATACTTTTCTCAAAGTATCAGGAGAATTATTGGTGTAAACCAATTCTTGTTTTCCTTTGTATTGGTATGTTTTTACATCCATGGAAACATCCATTTTGTAATCGACATGCTGTTGCCAATATGAAGTGTTTTGGGCAAAAATAGTTCCGAAACTCAAAGTGACAAAAGAGAATAAAAGTAGTTTTTTCATATTTGATTTAAATAAAAATGGAAGGACAAATTGCCCTTCCATATAATGAATTGTTTAAATATTATTTAGCCATTTTTTCTGCCATCAGCAAAGCATTGTAGGCATTTACTATTTTCCCTGATTTAGACAGAGTAGTAAAAGAACGCGTATCATTTGCTTTTCCACCAACAATAACCTCTGTTGAAATGGCAATTCCTGAATCCATCAAAATATGCTTCACTTGTTTAGCTGATAATTTTGGATAGTACGAACGGATTAGTGCAGCAACTCCGGCAGCATTTGGTGCAGCCATTGAAGTTCCTTGTAAATATTTATAAGTATTGTTTGGAGTTGTTGCGTAGATTTTTACACCAGGAGCAAAAACGTCAACATTAATTTTCCCAATATTAGAAAAACGAGCCACAACTTTATTTCCATATTCAAAATTCAAAGCACCAATTGTGATTAAATTATCAGCAAATTCGGTTACTTTATCTTCAGAATCATTAGGGAAATTTTCAGCAAAGTCAATGTCTTTTGCATCATTACCAGCTGCGTGAACGATTAATACATCTTTTTTCTCAGCATATTTTATAGCATCATAAACCCATTGCTTGTGTGGAGAAAAACTTTTTCCAAAACTTCCGTTGATTACTTTGGCACCATTATCAACAGCGTAACGAATTCCAAGTGCAATATCTTTATCATACTCGTCACCGTCTGGCACTGCACGAACGGTAAGAATTTGAACATTATTAGCAACACCATCTCCGCCTAATACGTTGTTTCTACTTTGCGCAACAATTCCGGCAACGTGCGTTCCATGAAGAATTTCGTTCTTGTCTGGTCCCATCACATTATTATTTCCATATTTTGTATCGGTAATATCATTTGGATTATCTCCTACTACTTTACGGTAATCTGTTTTCAGATTGTCTCCGTTTATAAGAGCAACCTGATCGTCTAATTGTTTTTGAACAGCAACTTTTAGATCCGCAATTGGCAATCCATAAGAAAGCATTTGTTGCATAGCTGCTTTACTTTTTTGAGTTGCCGGTTCTTGCGAAACAATTGCATTTACTTCTTCAATTGTATAAACTGGTTTACCTAAATGTTTCACTAAAACAGCATCACCTGCAACAATAGTTTCTAGCATTTGCTCTGAACGAGTTTTCCCAGCAGCAGCTTCAGCAACTTTTTTGTCATTCAATGCTTTCGCCGCTTGATATGTAGCATCATCAACTAAAGTTTTGTCTTTGATGATTCTTTCGTATTCCAAGTTTTCTTTAGTACTGTCCCCAAGAAAATTCCATCCGTGAATATCATCGATATATCCGTTTTTGTCATCGTCAATTCCGTTTCCGGCAATTTCTTTCGTATTGGTCCAAAGTACCGATTTCAAATCTTCGTGTTCGATATCCACACCAGAATCTACAATTCCAACAATAACTGGCACGCCTTTTTTACCTTTCAATAATTCAGCGTATACCTTGTCAACACTCATTCCAGGAATGGTATCTGACACAATATCTAAATGACTCCAACGCTTCAAGTCATTTTCAGTTATTGGTGCCTTTTTTGTAATGTTCAAAGGGGCGCTTATGGCAACGAGCCCTGAAGTAGAAGTATTTGAAACTTGTTTTGAAGCGCCACATCCTACTAATGCTAAAAGTGCAAAAGCAGAAATGTAAATAGGTTTAATGGTATTCATTTCGGATTTTTATTAAGTTTTGAAATATTTGTCTAAAATAATTTTTTTTGTTACAAAAGGCGTTAAGATTAACACTATGTTAAGATTTGTTCGCAAGTAAAAACTTCTGCTAACCGAACTCCTTTTTCTGTTTTTTGTACGGTTATTATTTCATTATGCGCATCGTGTTCCAAGAACAAATAATAATTGTTATCGGCGGCCGCATTCATGAATTTTTCTTTTTCCGGCATCGTTAACAACGGTCGAGTATCATATCCCATAACATACGGAATTGGAATATGTCCGGCTGTCGCCAATAAATCAGCGCAAAAAACGATGGTCTTATCCTTATATTGTATATGCGGAATCATTTGCTTTTCGGTGTGTCCATCAGCAAAGAAAATGCCAAAACCCAATTCCGATGTTGAAAGAAAATCTCCTTCGGGTCTTTGGATGAAATTCAGCTGTCCGCTTTCCTGCATCGGCAAAATATTTTCGGATAAAAAAGATGCTTTCTCTCTCGCATTAGGTTTTGTTGCCCATTCCCAGTGATTTTCATTAGACCAGAATTTAGCATTTTTAAACGCAGGTTCGTATCCTGTTTTGTCAGCGTTCCATTGTACGCTTCCACCACAATGGTCAAAATGCAAATGTGTCATAAAAACATCGGTAACATCATCGCGATGAAAACCGTATTTAGCCAACGATTTATCCATGGAATGCGTTCCCCAAAGCGAGTAATACCCAAAAAATTTCTCGGATTGCTTGTTTCCCATTCCGGTATCAATCAAAATCAATCGATTGCCATCTTCAATTAATAAACAGCGTGCCGCAATATCAATAAGGTTATTTTCATCGGCTGGATTGGTTTTGTTCCAAATGGTTTTTGGGACCACGCCGAACATAGCGCCGCCATCCAATTTAAAATTTCCGGTTTCTATGGGATATAGTTTCATGGTTTTTCTGTTTTTTGAGAGGCCTCAAAGTTAGGGAATTCAAATGCTTTTTACGGTTTCAAATAGCTTTTTTCTATTTTGTCATTTGCTATAAAAATGTTATCAATTATGGAAAAAGCATTTTATACACTATCTTTGTCCTTAATTTAGACAAAATCAATATAAGCTATGATAAAAGTTTCTGACACAGCAAGAAAAAAAATCATCGATTTAATGCAAGATGATGGTTTTGACGCTGCAATCGACTACGTAAGAGTGGGTGTAAAAAGCGGCGGATGTTCTGGATTGTCTTATGATTTAAAATTTGATAAAACAAAAAACGAAGACGATAAAATTTTTGTAGACAACGATATCACTATCGCTGTTGAAAAAAAATCTTTTCTGTACTTAGCCGGAACAATATTAGAATTCTCAGGAGGAATTAATGGTAAAGGGTTTGTTTTCAATAACCCAAACGCGAATAGAACATGTGGTTGCGGGGAATCATTTTCTCTATAACCAAATAACAAAAGATTTAAACCATTAAGAAATTACGCTAATTAAGTCTTAATGGTTTTAAAAAATAAAATTATGTCAAAATATACAGAAGACGATTTAAAAATCGAACTCGAAAATAAAGAATACGAATACGGATTTTACACCGAATTAGAATCGGAAACGTTTCCTGTAGGTTTAAATGAAGATATCGTTCGCGCTATTTCGCACAAAAAAGGAGAGCCACAATGGATGACCGATTGGCGTCTGGAGGCTTTTCGTGCTTGGGAGCAAATGACAGAGCCAGAATGGGCAAATGTGCATTACACTAAACCTGATTTTCAGGCGATTTCCTATTATTCAGCTCCAAAAGCGGTAGATCCCAATAAAACATTGGACGATGTAGATCCGGAACTTTTAGAAATGTACAAAAAGTTAGGTATCTCTGTCGATGAGCAAAAAATGATGAATAATGTAGCAATGGATATCGTTGTGGATTCAGTTTCAGTAGCGACTACATTCAAGAAAACATTAGGCGAAAAAGGAATTATCTTCATGAGTATTTCTGAAGCCATCAAAGAGCATCCAGAATTAGTTCGTAAATATTTAGGAACAGTTGTACCGCAAAAAGATAATTTTTATGCGGCTTTGAATTCAGCAGTTTTCTCTGATGGATCTTTCTGTTATATTCCAAAAGGTGTTCGTTGCCCAATGGAACTTTCAACTTATTTTAGAATCAATCAAGCAGGAACAGGACAATTTGAAAGAACATTATTAGTTGCTGACGAAGGCAGTTATGTAAGCTACCTTGAAGGTTGTACCGCACCAAGTCGTGATGAAAATCAATTGCACGCTGCTGTAGTGGAACTAATCGCTTTGGACGATGCCGAAATCAAATATTCAACCGTACAAAACTGGTATCCTGGAAACAAAGAAGGAAAAGGTGGCGTTTTCAACTTTGTTACTAAAAGAGGAATCTGCGAGAAAAACGCAAAAATTTCTTGGACACAAGTAGAAACCGGTTCAGCTATAACTTGGAAATATCCTTCTGTTATATTAAAAGGAGACAATTCAACAGGCGAATTTTATTCGATTGCGGTTACCAATAATTTCCAACAAGCCGATACAGGAACAAAAATGATCCATTTAGGTAAAAACACTAAATCGACCATTATTTCTAAAGGAATTTCTGCTGGAAAATCACAAAATAGTTATAGAGGTTTGGTACGAATTTCACCAAACGCAGATAACGCCAGAAACTTTTCGCAATGTGATTCCTTATTAATGGGGAACAATTGTGGCGCACATACTTTCCCTTATATCGAAAGTAAAAATCCATCGGCAAAAATAGAACATGAAGCTACGACAAGTAAAATTGGCGAAGACCAAGTTTTCTATTGCAACCAACGTGGAATTCCAACTGAAAAAGCCATTGCTTTAATTGTAAACGGTTTCAGTAAAGATGTATTGAATAAGTTACCAATGGAATTTGCAGTAGAAGCACAAAAATTATTAGAAATTTCTCTTGAGGGAAGTGTTGGATAATTTGAATATGGGAAACAAGAAAGTTATTATTGTAGGTTCTTCCAGAAGCAATGGAAATACTTCAAAAATAGCTGGTAAAATTTCCACCCAAATAAATGCTGATGTTATTAATTTAAGAGATTATTCTATTTCCTATTATGATTATGAAAGCGGAAATAGAGCCGATGATTTTTTGCCTTTAATAACTTCAATTATTGAAAAATATGACACGCTTGTTTTTGCAACACCTGTTTACTGGTATGCAATGAGCGGAATAATGAAAGTGTTTTTTGACCGATTTTCTGATTTGATCAGAATCGAAAAAGAATTAGGTCGAAAATTAAGAGGTAAAAATATGTTTGTAATTTCAAATTCTGATGAAGATCAAATGGATTATGATTTTTATTTACCCTTTCGATTATCAGCGGACTATTTAGGAATAAAATATTTAGGAGAAAAGCATTTGTCCTATCAAACAATAAAAGACCAAGAACACATCAATAGTATTTTAGAATAAAAGAGAATTTAAATCCTTTTAAAATTAAAGAAACAAATGTTAAGTATAAAAAATTTACACGCCTCGATAGGTGACAAAGAAATATTGAAAGGGATTAACCTTGAAGTAAAAGCAGGAGAAATTCATGCGATTATGGGACCAAACGGAGCCGGAAAAAGTACCCTTGCGTCAATCATTGCAGGAAACGAAAACTACGAAGTAACCGAAGGAGAAATCTCTTTAGACGGAGAAGACCTTTCTGAATTGGCACCAGAAGAAAGAGCACATAAAGGTGTTTTTCTTTCGTTCCAATATCCGGTTGAAATTCCGGGAGTTTCAGTTACCAACTTCATGAGAACTGCCATTAACGAAACTCGTAAAGCAAACGGTCTGGAAGAAATGCCGGCTAAAGATATGCTGAAAGTGATTCGTGAAAAATCAGAATTATTAGAAATTGACCGTAAATTTTTATCTCGTTCTCTAAACGAAGGTTTTTCTGGTGGAGAGAAAAAACGTAACGAAATTTTCCAAATGGCGATGCTGGAACCAAAATTGGCTATCCTTGATGAAACCGATTCTGGTCTTGATATTGATGCGTTACGAATTGTTGCCAATGGTGTTAACAAACTAAAAAGTGACAAAAACGCCATCGTAGTAATTACGCATTACCAAAGATTATTAGATTATATCGTCCCTGATTTCGTTCACGTGTTATACAACGGAAAAATTGTAAAATCCGGTGGAAAAGAACTAGCGCACGAACTGGAAGAAAAAGGATACGACTGGATTAAACAAGAACAAGAAGCTTAAAATTTTGTTTGAAGTTTAAAGTTTAAAGTTACCTCGGAATAACTTTAAATTTTTAAACCTTAAACTTTAAACAATAAAAAAATGGAATTAAAAGAAAAATTACTATCGTCTTTTATGGCTTTCGAAGAGCGTGTGGATGTTCACTCTGAACTTCATGACGTGAGAACTGCCGCCATAAAAAACTTTGAAAATAAAGGTTTCCCAACCAAAAAAGACGAAGCTTGGAAATACACTTCACTAAATGCCATCTTAAAAAATGACTTTACCGTTTTTCCAAAGCAAGAAAATGCAGTTGAATTCAACCACGTAAAAAAATATTTTTTACACGAAATAGATACGTATAAAGTAGTGTTTATTGATGGTGTTTTCAGTTCGCATTTATCGTCAACAACACACGAAGGAATTGATGTTTGCTTGATGTCATCGGCATTGACCAAACCAAAATACAAAATGGTTATTGATTCTTATTTTAACCAAATTGCCAACAAAGACGAAAGTCTAACTTCCTTGAATACGGCTTTCGCCATTGAAGGAGCGTATATCAACATTCCAAAAAGTAAAGTAGCAGATAAACCTATTGAAATCATGTATTTCTCTACAGGAAATGAAGCAGCTCTTTTGGTTCAGCCAAGAAACTTAGTGATTGTGGGTGAAAATTCACATGTTCAAATTATCGAGCGCCATCAAAGTTTAAACGAAAATCCTGTGTTAACGAATTCTGTTACCGAGATTTTTGCTCAAAAACGCGCTATCGTTGATTATTACAAAATTCAAAACGATACGCTTGAAGCGAATTTAATAGATAACACCTACGTTTCTCAACAAAAAGAAAGTCACGTTTCGGTTCATACATTCTCTTTTGGAGGAAACTTAACGAGAAACAACTTGAATTTTTATCACTTTGGAGAACGATTGACAAGCACATTAAACGGAATCACGATTATTGGCGAAAAACAACACGTAGACCATTATACTTTGGTGAAACATTCGACTCCAAATTGCGAAAGTTTCCAAGATTATAAAGGAATCTATGCTGATCGTTCTACAGGAGTTTTTAACGGAAAAGTGTACGTAGAGAAAGACGCTCAAAAAACAAATGCATTCCAAAAAAGCAATAATATTTTATTGAGTGACAAAGCGACTATAAATGCTAAACCACAATTGGAGATTTTTGCTGATGACGTAAAATGTTCTCACGGTTGTACTGTTGGACAATTAGACGAAACAGCAATGTTCTACATGCAACAACGCGGAATCCCTAAAAAAGAAGCCAAAGCGTTATTGATGTATGCGTTCTCGAATGCTGTTATCGAAAACATCAAAATACCAGAATTAAAACAGCGTATCACCAAAATTATCGCCACAAAATTAGGGGTGAAATTGGGATTTGATTTGTAGTATAATTCAAAACCAGATATAAAAAAACCCGACAGATTTTAGAAATCTTTCGGGTTTTTTTTTAGGAGCTAATCCCGCTATACATTGCAAATGAAATTCACTGAATACCAAAATAAAACATCAAATTGGTGAAGTACTCTTTTTTCGGTAAAAACCTCAAAAAGGATTTTCATTTCTATCGGGGCTTAAAAATCTCTGCCTTAATTAATAATATAACTAACCAAAGTACTTTCTACCGTACTTCCATCAATAGTATTTATTGATTTTATTGGTCCAACTCCTTTTGCATACCAATATACCGATTCTGTAATAGTAGTTTGACCTTGAAAACTTACTTCTTGTTTAAAACTAATTTTAATAACACTCGCATAAACCTTACCATTGACAGTCATACTTGCATCTTTTTCTACAATAATTCCCAAATATTTTATAGATGCATCAAAAGCAGATGAAAAAGAACCATTTGTCACACTTACCTTTGAAATAACAGTACCACTCCATTGTTCACCAACCGCCAAATTATCTTTCAATACTGGCAATTCATAAGCCTCCATTTTAAGAATAACACCATTTTCGTTGGCATTATATTCTCCTGTCCTTAAAAAATAAGTCGCTCCTTTTTTAGTCGCCCAAGCTTGTAAATCATAGACATTCTCCGTTGAAACACGATAATAAGTAGTCCCTCCAAAATTATCTGCACCTGTGATTTTCACAGGAGAAGTTACAGAACCATTTTCATTATAAATCCATTGATTGTTTAAAGCTAAAGGCCAATAATCGCCACTCGAAACCCCATTTGAATCATCAGAAACAGAATCATCATTAGAACAAGATGTAATTAATAAGGAAGAAAATAGCAATGTAAACAATGCCAATAAAGTAATTTTTTTCATGTTAATATCGTTTTATTAGACCAATATATAACATTTTAAGCATATTTATAAACCCTACTAACAAATATGCTAATTTTTATTTCTTCAAACTCCCAATAATCCCTTTCAACATTCCATTAAAATCAAAATTAGGATCTTCTTTCAAGCCCATTCGAACAATCACTAAATCAAGTGACGGAATAATCGCCACCATTTGCCCTTGAAAACCGCTACAATAATACATATCTCTTGGTACATCGGGAAAATGTCCGCCGGCATTGAGCCAAAAGTGTCCACCGTATCTTCCGTCTGAAGTATTCGTAGGTGTTGCGGTATATTTTGCCCAACCTTCATTGAAAATTTGTTCCCCGTTCCAATTACCGTTATGTAAATACAACAACCCAAATTTTGACCAATCTCTCGTTGTAGCCCAACCGTAGGATGAACCCACATAATTTCCAGCCATATCTGTTTCGATAACCATAGAATTCATTCCTATTTTATCAATCAAAGCACTGTACCAAAAATCTAGATATTCTTGATGCGTTTTGAATTGCTTTCGCAAAATACCTGAAAGTAAATTCGTCGTTCCTGAGGAGTAATTCCATCGCGTGTTGGGTTTATGCTCTGCTGGTTTCTCAAGTTGGGAACGCGTCATATCCTCGGCTTGGAAAAGCATTTTTGTAGCATCCGAAATTGTCGCATAATCCTCCACCCATTGTAAACCGGAATTCATGTGCAGCAAATCATTTGTGGTTATCAATTTTCGTCCGTCGTTTGCCCATTCTGGGATTGGAGCAGGAGCATCAATGTCAAATTTTCTTTGTTTTTCCAAAACTCCAAATACAGCGCTCGTGATACTTTTGGTCATCGACCAACCCAGAATTTTACTGTTTTTATCGAAACCAGTATTGTATTTTTCGGCAATGATTTTGTCTTTATAAATTACTAATAGGGTCCGTGTTCGTTTTTTGATTTGCCCTTTTGCATCAAAAGCATTGGCGACAGCCGCATTCAATTTAGTATAATCAACGTTAGCAAAAATGGTGTCTTTAGCTTCCTTATTTCCATACGGAAAAGGTAAATTGTTATTCAATTTTGTTCTTTTGGGAACCAAATACGGTTTTGACACATCAAAATCATCATTGATTAAAGTCGCTCCCAAACCTTCGCGGTAAATTGCTTTTCGTTCTTTCAAACCATAAACCGAAGCAACGGCAAACTTTCCGGCATCTTCAATTTTGTTTTTGGCCAAATCAATCATGTCGATATCATTGTCACCTTTCTCAATCATTTCTTGCGAACGATTATCAATAAAATGTCCTGACGCGATACTTTTGGCTGAAAAGCCAGAAATTAAATCCAGTTTTGGATAAGTAGTGAACCCAACATAAAAGATTCCGATAAAAGAAGCAAAACCAACGAACTTGAATAATTTTTTCATAGAGAATTAATTTGAAGCAATTTAATAAAAAAGAACCACATTTTTGAAACAGTAATAATGACTGTAAAGTGATTTTTCTGTGAACAACTATTTTTTATTTAAACCATTAAGAAATTAAGTTTCATTAAGAATTATCACTTAATTTTTCTTAATTTCTTAATGGTTAAATTTATAAAGAGAAATCGTTTCATAAAATCTTCCGGTTTACCAAAAAGTAAGGTTTGAAGTCGTATTATATTTTTCTAAATCATAAATAGTAATAACTTTTATTAACAAGTGTTTGCTAAAAATTAATTCCAATTTCACTACTTTTGTATTTAGAAAAATTCTAAATAATGAAAGGCTAATTTCAACTTAGTCTGTCAAAAAAATGTTGAATATTGGCAATCAATTTGACCAATAAAAACATTAAAAAAACAAGCCGACAAAATGTTAGACATTAATAAAATTAGAGCCGACTTCCCTATTCTTTCGCAAAAAGTAAACGGAAAACCATTGGTTTATTTTGACAACGGAGCTACTTCGCAAAAACCACAAGTGGTGATTGATGCGATTTCAAAATATTATCAGGAAATCAACGCTAATATACATCGCGGCGTTCACACGTTAAGTCAATTAGCAACTGATGCGTACGAGATTTCACGCGGTAAACTTCAAAATCACATCAATGCAAAATTTGCTCATGAAGTACTTTTTACTTCGGGAACAACGCATGGAATCAATTTAGTTACTAATGGATTTGCTTCGATTTTGAAACCAGGCGATGAAGTTTTAGTTTCGGCATTGGAACACCACAGCAATATTGTGCCTTGGCAAATGTTGTGCGAGAAAACGGGAGCGACTTTGCGCGTGATTCCAATGAATCTTGATGGCGAACTGATTATGTCAGAGTATGACAAATTACTTTCGGATAAAACCAAAGTTGTTACTGTAAATCACATTTCGAATGCTCTGGGAACGGTCAATCCAATTAAATATATGATTGACAAAGCACATGAAGTTGGCGCGGCGATTTTGATTGACGGAGCGCAAGCGGTTCCGCATTTAAAACCTGATGTTCAGGAATTGGATTGTGATTTTTATGTTTTTTCAGGACATAAAATATGTGGGCCAACAGGAACCGGAATTTTATACGGAAAAGAAGCTTGGTTGAATAAATTACCGCCATATCAAGGTGGAGGCGAAATGATTAAGGAAGTGACTTTCGAGAAAACTACTTATGCGGAGTTGCCTCATAAATTTGAAGCAGGAACACCAAATATTGCCGGAGGAATTGTTCTGGGAACTGCCGTTGATTATATGAATGAAGTTGGTTTTGACAACATTCAACAACAAGAAAAAGAATTGCTGGAATACGGAACGAAACGATTATTGGAAATTGAAGGTTTAAAGATTTTTGGCACCGCCAAAGAAAAAACTTCCGTAATTTCGTTTAACATTGAAGGTATTCATCCGTACGACATTGGCACCATAATTGACAAATTAGGAATAGCAGTACGAACAGGCCATCATTGCGCCCAACCCATTATGAATTTCTTTAATATTCCGGGAACTATACGAGCATCATTTGCTTTTTATAATACCAAAGAAGAAATTGATGTTATGGTTGAAGCTATTAAAAAAGCGCAACTCATGTTGTCCTAAAAAAAATTAAAAATATCAACACATGAAAATTCTATCCTTATTATTTCTGACTATTTTTCTGGGCAACGGTTGCGATAGCGCCAAAGCTCAAGATATTGAAACCGCTGTTATTGAATACACGGCGAACACCAGAGGTTTTTATCAAAAAATAACAGTGAAAAATCAGATGCTGACGGTATCAAAAGACAGAGACGGAAATGATAAAGAGGTACCAACAAAAATATCGGATGCCGACTGGAAAGAATTAGTGGATTGTTTTAAAAAGGTGGAATTGGATAGTTTATCCAAATTAAAAGCACCATCCGAAAAACGTTTTTATGACGGTGCGGCTATTGCCAATTTGAAAATCACCTTCAAAGATAAAACCTATGAAACGGATAGTTTTGATCATGGTTTTCCACCAAAAGAAATTAAGAAATTAGTGGATACAATAACGTCATTAGCTAAAGAATAAAACTGAAATAAATTCAGCATAGTATGAAAATTAAAGAGATACAAGAGGAAATTGTTGATGAGTTCTCCATGTTTGACGACTGGATGGAGCGTTATGAATACATCATCGAATTAGGAAAAAAACTTCCTTTAATCAAAGAAGAATTCAAAACCGAAAACAATCTGATTAAAGGCTGCCAGTCAAAAGTGTGGTTGAAAGGAGAACAAACGGATGACAAAATTGTTTTCACTGCCGATAGCGATGCCATTTTGACCAAAGGAATTATTGCGATATTAATTAGGACTTTTTCCAATCAAAAAGCATCTGATATTCTCGAAGCCGACATGAATTTTATTGACGAAATAGGTTTGAAAGAACATTTATCACCCACCCGCGCCAATGGATTGGTATCGATGATAAAAAATATAAAAATGTATGCTTTGGCGTTCAACACGCAGAATTGATTTCAAACTAATTCGTTTAACCATATAAGACATTTAAGGTCATATAAGTCAGAATAAAAAAAACGGAAAATTTATGACCAAAACATATTTAAAAGATTTAGTGTATCAGGTTAATGGTTGTGCTATAGAAGTACATAAGCATCTTGGTCCCGGTCTTTTAGAAAGTGTTTATCATACTTGTTTAAAAAAAGAATTGACAATTAGAGGTTTTGAATTTCTAACTGAACTTACAATTCCTGTTTATTATAAAGGTTTAGAACTTGAAGCAGGATTAAGATGTGACTTATTGGTTGAAAAAAGTTTAGTAGTTGAACTTAAAGCAGTCGAAAAAGTTTTACCAATACATGAAGCCCAAATTTTAACCTATATGAACCTTTTAGAAATTCCTATAGGATTAATGATAAATTTCAATGTAACACATATTTTTAAAGAAGGACAAAAAACATATGTCAACGAAAGATATAGACATCTGGATGAATAAAAAACAAAAATAGCAGACTTTAAATAAGATTTAATCAAGCTAAATAATAAAAAAAGTACTAATATAATATTCAAAACAAAAACCTTAAATGACCTTCAATGTCTTATATGGTTAAAACACTCAAACAATGGAACAAGAAATAGACACCACTGAATTAGGAGAATCAATCGTAAAAATATTAAAGACTATTTACGATCCGGAGATTCCTGTAGATATTTACGAATTAGGATTGATTTATGACGTGATGGTTAATACGGATTATGAAGTAAAAATACTGATGACACTTACCTCTCCAAACTGCCCAGTTGCAGAAAGTTTACCAAGAGAAGTAGAAGAAAAAGTAAAATCATTAGAGAATGTAAAAGATGCTGAAGTAGAAATAACTTTTGATCCGCCTTGGAGTAAAGATTTAATGAGCGAAGAAGCAAAATTAGAATTGGGAATGCTTTAAAATGGCGCGGACTCAACCCAAATCTTTAAACGATCAAAAAATTGGACTAAAATCTTCTTTTGATTCGCTTTTTTTTATACCCCGCTTTTTCAAAGAAATTTGGCGTACTAACAAAACGTTATTCTTGACATCAGCTTTTTGCAGAATCGTTGCGGCTTTGTTGCCCGTTGCAATTTTATGGGTTGGAAAACTCATTTTTGATGCCATCATCCAAATTACAACACACGGCGAAAAGGATTATTCTACGTTATGGCATTCTGTAGCAATAGAGTTTATACTCGTCGTGTTATCTGATTTGGTAGGTCGGGCAATTTCACTTACCGATGGAATTCTTGGAGATCAGTACAATATCAATAGTTCGATTAAAATTATCAAAAAGACTAATGAAATCGATATTAGTCTGCTGGAAAATTCTGAATTTTATGACAAGCTTGATCGAGCAAGAACGCAAACGGCAGGTCGTGTCGATTTAATGTCGAATGTTTTAGGTCAGGCACAAACTACGATTTCTATCTTTTCGCTTGTAATAGGATTGATTTATTTTGAACCTTATTTAATTGTCTTATTAATTTTAAGCATTTTTCCGTCTTTTATTAACGAAGTACGTTTCAGTCAACAACAATATTCGCTGGCTAGAAGCTGGACTTCCGAAAGAAGGGAATTGGATTACCTTAGATTTATTGGCGCTAATGATAAAACGGCAAAGGAAATTAAGCTTTTTGGATTAACTAGCTTTCTGGTCGAAAGATTTGAAACCCTTGCAACGCGTTATTTTAAATTAAATAAATCGCTCGTTGTAAAACGTTCCAGTTATGGGTTTTTATTTAATGTTTTAGGATCAATTAGTTATTATGCAGCATATGTTTTTATAATTTACAGAGTTCTTTCGGGCGGAATTACACTTGGTGAATTAACTTTTTTATCCGGGAGTTTCAATCGCTTAATGAGTAGTCTGCGAGATTTTTTTTCGAAATTTACTCGGATATCCGAAAGCTCTTTATATCTGAAAGATTATTTTGATTTTCTTGACATTCCGTCCGAATATAAAAATGAAAAGGAGGTTCCGTTGCCAGAAAAAATCAAAATCGGATTTGAATTTAAAAACGTCTATTTTGCTTATCCGGAATCTGATAATCAAATAGTAAAAGACATTAGTTTTGTTATAAAAGCTGGAGAAAAAATAGCATTCGTTGGGCAGAATGGTGCTGGAAAAACAACACTTACTAAATTACTGCTTCGGTTTTACGAGCCAACATCGGGTGAAATTTTGCTTGACGGCATCAATATAAATCGATATAATAAGGCCGATTATCAGGAATATTTTGGAGTCCTTTTTCAGGATTTTTTCAAGTATGAATTTTCAGTGAAAGAAAATATCGCCATCGGCAAAATTGATGAAATTAATGATTACGAACGAATACAAAAAGCGGCTGAATTAAGTTTGGCCAACGAAGTTGTCTCTGAATTAAAGTATGGCTACGATCAACAACTAGGAAAACGATTTGCCAAAGGTCAGGAACTATCCGGAGGACAATGGCAAAAAATTGCATTGGCACGGGCTTACATGAAAAACGCTGAGGTTATGATTCTAGACGAGCCCACATCGGCACTGGATGCCAAAGCTGAAAGCGAAGTTTTTGAACGATTTATAGGATTAATAAAAGATAAAACCAGTGTAATAATCTCTCATAGATTTAGCACTGTGAGACAGGCAGACCGTATTTTAGTCTTACAAGAAGGTAAGATTTTAGAATCAGGAACGCATAATGAGTTAATGGAAAATAAAAAATTATATGCCCAACTGTTCACACTGCAGGCTGAAGGCTATCTATAAAAAAATGGTATGGAAGATGAAATAATAAATAAAGTTGCGAATAGTGTTTTGGAAGTTTTCGATCTCGAAGATTATTATCCAAAAGCAATTCGCACGCAAATCGATATTTCGCAATGGCTTTTGGAAGGTTTTTTATTGAAAGAAAAAGACTTTAGAGAGGAATTGAAAAATCACGATTGGTCACAATATCAAGATCAATATGTAGCTATTGATTGCAGTACCGATGCTATTGTTCCGGCTTGGGCTTCAATTTTAGTGGCGATTCAACTAGCGCCATTTGCAAAGAAAATCATCAATGGAACTTTGGAAGATTTAGACGCTTCACTCTATGAAGAATTATTGCCTAAAATTGATTATTCGGTTTATGAAAATAAGCCTGTTATTATAAAAGGATGCTCCAGAAAACCGGTTCCGATGCGGGCTTATGTATTAGCAGCGCATTACTTGCAACCTTTTGCACGAAGTATAATGTATGGCGAAGCATGCTCTGCCGTTCCATTATACAAAGCACCTAAAAAGGGATAATATATTTACGTTTAGGAATACTTTAAAATGTATTTAAATTATAAAACATGAAAAAAATAGCTTTTTCTGTAGTGTTTCTTTTTGCAGTGCTTTCTGCTGCTGCACAAGAAACGGCAACAGACACGACTAAGTATTGGACCAAAAAAGGAAACATCTCACTGCTTTTTAATCAATCGGCATATAATAAGCAATGGCTGGGTGGTGGAACTTCGAATATTGCGGGGAATTTTGGACTGAATTATGACTTCAATTATAAAAAGGAAGATATCGTTTGGGATAACAAATTTATTTTAGCGTACGGCCTAACCAAAATAAAAGGAGACGAAAAAACCGCAAAAACAGACGATCGTCTGGAACTGAATTCTCTTTGGGGAAAGAAGGCCAAAGGACAATGGTACTATTCGATGTTTTTTAATTTCAAGACTCAAATGGACACAGGTTTAGACAAAAATGATGATAAAATATCGCATTTTTTCTCTCCGGCTTATTTCCAGTTGGGACCAGGAATGCTGTGGAAAAAAAGTAATAATTTGAGTGTCAATTTTTCTCCTGCGACAGCAAAACTAATTATCGTTCACCCTCATTTTACAGAATTTGGTCCTTCTTTTGGAGTATTGCAAGGCGATTCTACTCGATTTGAGTTTGGAGCCAGTATTACGGCATACTATAAATTCAATATCATGACAAATGTATCTGTAGAAAACCGACTGAATTTATATTCCAATTATTTAGACAATCCTCAAAACGTTGATATCGATTACCAAATGAATGTCATCATGAAAATCAATAAATACTTGTCGGCTAACGTAGCGGTACAAGCCATTTATGATGACAATTCGATTCAAGCCGTTCAGGTTAGAGAAGTATTTGGATTAGGTGTTAATTACGGTTTCTAAGAAAATACATTCTTATAAAAAAAGACCTTTAGAAATTTCTAAAGGTCTTTTTTTTGTTGTGTAGTGTCTCTGTACTCTGGTGCTCGTTTGCAACGAGTACCTACTTACTTGTGTGAACTAAATAAAGCGTTTGCAACGCGGTTAATATAAACAGATTGCCATAAAGGTTCGACATTTACATTACAAAAAACAGTATTGTCTTCTTCATAATTTCTATAACTACTGTTTACATAATCTCTTTCATGAAAAACGATTTCGGCTTCAACAGGATTATAATGAATATACTTTAGACGCTGTTCTATTTTTTCCAAAGTATCCAATATAACGGGATGAAAACCATCTTGCCATACTTTATAATTTTTAGCTCTTCCTGATTTTTGAGCTTCAAAACTAAATTTTCGTAACAGCCATTCTCGCCTGCTTTCAGGGTGTTCTTTTATTGCTTGTACCAGTTTTTTTGAGGTGAATTTTTTAAAATCTCGAATAACATTTTGCAGCTCACCATCAAATGCTGTTACAATTAAATGAATGTGACTAGTCATGTATACATAAGCATGCACACTCAATCCTTTTTCCTTGATACAATAATTTAAGGATTCGTCTAAAATACTACAATAATTAGGTCGTACCAATAAATCTACCCAGTCTACAACTGTTATTGTAATAAAAGTAGGCACTGTACTATCGATAACTTTGTAATTCTCAGACATTTTTTTCAAATATTGATTTTAAGAAACTCTACTATAAAACAGTCGTATAGTTATTTAAAGGTACTCCGGTTTTAGCGATCCGCGTTGCAAACGCTATAATTTGTTTCTTAATTTAAGTAGGTACTCGTCACAGACGAGCACCAGAGAACGTGGACAAACGAGCGCTAGTGGGTTCCAGTTAGCTCAAAATGGCTGTTGTGTGCTGTTATTTTATGGGAATTTTTGGAAAATTAATTATTGAACCTAATCCATCTTGAATTGACTTCCTACATTCTATTTTAAAATCATTATTATCATTAGCTGTTAGGTACTGACAAATGAAGAAAAGATCTATAGTTTTTATTAAACCTATTTTTTCTCTTTCAGCACCTTTAATACATTTTTGAGTAAAGAATTCTTTTCTTTTTTCTATTTGAATTAATCTATGAGGATTTCCAAATAATAATCCAAATGCTTTTTCTTCAACTTCTGCACGTTCAAAATCTTCATTTAATGAGTCTTGAAGTTGTCGGAACTTTCCAATATCTATTGATTTGCTATCTTTTCCTTCACATTCACCAATGTATCTAACGTTTTCTGGAGAAGTTATAACTTGATCTAATTCTAAAACTCCATCATCGAAATTGGCAGCTGTGTATCCTATTATTTCTAATGCTTTTATTACAGCGATTTCTAATGGTTTTCCTGTTTCAAATAAAAGATCTTTATATATTTCGTCATTCTTAAAAACTATCTCTAATCTTTCTTTTTCTTGCTCAAGTTCCTTTATGGATGAATTAACATTACCCAATAATTCTTGGGTGATTTCAGCTTTTTTCAAACTTAATTCTTTGTCATTGAGCCAATCAGGTTTTACTGTTTTTTCTACATTTGAAGAAATTTGTTTGTCAATTTCAATTATTCCAGTTAAAAGTTTTTTTCCAAAAATAATAGCCTTATTAGTCCATTCTCCATCTTTTTCGTAAAACTCATCTTTGTCATTATCTAAATAAGGTAAAATTATAACATTACCTTCTTCCATTTTAAATGATATTGATAAAAGTTTATCTAATGTTTTTGTTTTAAGTAATTCCGTATAAGATTCTTGTGATTCAATATATGCTTCGAAAGTTAAGTCTTTTTCAAAAGTTTTAAAAAACGGTTTAATTAATTCATTTTGACAGACTATTTTCTTGCCATTTGAATTATGAACCTCAAGTTCAAATGGAAGTGCTTTATAGTTATTTTGTAATTCAACTAAATTAGTCACTTTTTGATTTCTTCCAGTTCCACTTGTTTGTCTTTGGCCACTATCGATATAAAATTCATCTTTATATTTTAAAAGTACAAATAGATTTCTACCGCTTTTTAAGTAAGAACCTAATTCTTTTCTCCAATGTTTAATTGAATCAACAATTCTAGTTGAAGTATTAAGATTATATGATCTTTTACCTCTATAATTATTTTCATTATAATCATCAAAAGTATCTTTAAAATCAGGACAAAAAATAACTAAATCAGCATCCGAAAGAGATTTTTGGCTATCAATTGAAATATAATCATCCTCGTTTGTTGGTAATTGATAACCTACTGATAAAATTTCTTTCATAATTACATATTTGTATTTTGCACAGATTTTATAATTGCACACAACTTGTATATAGGCGCTACAAAATAGCGCATGTACATCTTATTTTTTTGGATAGGCGCTACTGCATAGCGTATTACTTTCAAATATACACTTTAATAATTATCTTACAAATCATCAAATGGACTTTTTATTTGTAAATTATCGTCATCGCTAAATCGCATGAAGGATGGCAGCGGAAATCCTTTTATGTAGTCCCGAAGATTCGGGACTACATAAAAGATTGCAGCGAACAGCCTGACGCAGCTGTAACGCAGAGCAAGCTGGGACATGCCCAAAAAAAATCCCTTTTGAAAATATCAAAAGGGATTGTGTATTTTATGTTTACGAGAAAATTATTCGTTTTCTTCTTCGTCTTTGTCTTCTTTTTCCACCGCGTCTTTATAATCCGGATATAAAAATTTATTGTACGGAAAACGGGTGATGTGAATTTGTCTTACGGCTTCGTAAACGCGTTCTCTAAATTCCTCGAAATTTTCTTTCTCGGTAGCCGAAATGAATAACGCATTTTGCTCTCCAACTCTGCTCATCCAAGTCGCTTTCCATTCTTCCAGCGTGTAATGTCTTGGCGTTTTTTCGGTCATTAAATCATCTTCATCAATAGTCAAATGCTTATACGCATCGATTTTGTTGAAAACCATAATTACCGGTTTGTCATTTGCCTTGATGTCCAATAACGTTTGGTTTACGGATGCAATATGATCTTCAAATTCCGGATGCGAAATATCAACTACATGCAATAACAAATCCGCTTCGCGAACCTCATCCAGCGTACTTTTGAAAGAATCAACCAGTTGTGTTGGCAATTTCCTGATAAATCCTACGGTATCCGAAAGCAGGAAAGGCAGGTTTTTGATAACTACTTTTCTAACGGTCGTATCCAAAGTTGCAAAAAGTTTGTTCTCTACAAAAACGTCACTTTTCCCAACAGCATTCATCAAAGTCGATTTCCCCACATTAGTATACCCAACCAGAGCCACGCGTACCATGGAACCGCGATTGCCTCTTTGCGTTCCCATTTGTTTGTCGATTGCTTTGATTTTATCTTTCAATAAAGCGATTCTATCTCTTACAATACGTCTGTCTGTCTCAATCTCTGTTTCACCAGGTCCACGCATTCCAATTCCCCCTTTTTGACGTTCAAGGTGTGTCCACAGTCCCGATAATCGAGGCAACATATAGATACATTGTGCTAATTCTACCTGCGTTCTTGCATACGAAGTCTCGGCACGTTGCGCAAAAATATCTAGGATAAGGTGCGTTCTATCCAGAATTTTACATTCTGTTATGATTTTAGATATATTTTTTTGTTGTGAAGGCGATAATTCATCATCAAATACCAAAGTTGAGATATCATTTTCTTTTACAAAAAGATGAATCTCTTCAATTTTTCCAGTTCCTACAAAAGTTTTAGGATTAGGACGTTCCATTTTTTGCGAAAAACGTTTCACCACTTGACCTCCTGCGGTAAAAGTCAAAAACTCCAATTCGTCAAGATATTCGTTTAGTTTCTCTTCACTTTGGTTTTGAGTCACAATACCAACTATAGCCGTTTTTTCGAAATTTATTACTTCTTTTTCTAACATATTTTTGAATAAGTTACAAATTTAATGATTTGTAAGGGACTTATTGAGTTCTGGGTTTATAAAAAAATCATAACGTGTGAATAATGATAGTATTTTGGTCGAACGCCATATTAGACCAAACAAGCCCCGAAAGAAATTAGCAAATTTGCCGAATTTGAAAATCAAATACGTTTGCCATGCTTACTATAGCAGTTCCATTGGATTTTTAATTATTTTTACAGCAATTTAATACCATTTGAATGAATCGCTTTTTGACTGTACTTATTGCGTTACTGCTTCCTGTTTTTCTTTTTGCCCAAAATAATTCTGAACAATTATTGCAGGAATTGGATCAAACAGTTGAGGATTACCAATTGTATTCAGATAAAAAAGAGATTCAAATCAACAAACTCAAAGAACTGCTGCCTTCTTCTTCTACCGATATTCAAAAATATGATGTTTACGGAAAATTGTATGCGGAATATAAATCGTATCAATCGGATTCCGCGTTGATTTACGCTCGAAAGAGTTTTCAAATTGCCGAAAAACTAAATGACATTGAAAAGCTAAATCATGCCCGATTAAATCTAGCGTCCATCATGGGAACATTAGGAATGTACAAGGAAGCAACCGACATTCTTAATCGAATCAACATCACTACTTCACCCGAATTAAAAGGTTATTATTTCACCGTAAATAGCGCCGTTTATGGCTATATGTCTGATTATGCGGCTTCGCTTCAGGAAAAAAAGAAGTATATTGTTTTAACAAAAAAGTACCGTGATTCTTCTTTAAACTATTACAAACCACAATCAAGCGCCTATATTATGGCGAAATCCAGTACGCTTCTTGATGCCGGAAAACACAAGGAAACACTGACTTTATTACTGAACTATTTCCCGAAAATTGCTCACAACAGTGATGATCGAGCGGTTATTGCCTACATTATTTCACAGGCGTATCGCCAAAAAAAAGACTTTAATCAGGAGAAAAAATGGTTGACTATTTCGGCTATTTCCGATTTGCAATTGGCCAAGAAAGAATATATTTCGTTGCGTTCGTTGGCTTTTCTGATGTATGAAAACGGAGCTATTGACCGCGCTTACAAATACATAAAACGCTCGCTTGAAGATGCCCTTTTCTGTAATGCACGCCTACGAACCTATGAAATATCTAAGATGTTGCCCATTATCAACGAAGCGTATCAAAAACAAAATGAAACCAATCGATTTCAGTTGGTATTGTTTTTAATAAGTGTGAGTATCTTATCCGTGTTCTTGTTGGCGGTGCTTTTTTTACTTTTTAAGCAAATGAAAAAATTATCCAAAGCAAAGCAGGATTTAAGTTTGGCCAACAGTAAGCTTTCGGAGTTGAATACTGAACTAAATACTTTCAATGAGAAGTTAAACGAGACGAATTATACGCTGACCGAAGCCAATCTTTTGAAAGAAATATACATTGGCCGTTACATGGATCAGTGTTCAGATTACATCGGCAAGTTAGACGAATACCGCCGAAAATTGAATGTGATGGCAACAACGGGAAAAATGAATGACTTAATCAGTGCCGTAAAATCAAAACAATTTGTCGAAAATGAACTGGCTGCATTTCTCACGAATTTCGACAAGACTTTCCTGCAACTCTTTCCTAATTTCATACCAGAATTCAGCGATTTGTTGATTGATAAAGAAGCGATACAATTGAAGGAAGGCGAACTACTGAATACGGAACTCCGAATCTTTGCACTCATCCGTTTGGGCATTAAAGACAGTGCAAAAATTTCGACATTTCTTCGGTATTCGGTATCCACAATTTACAATTACCGTTCGCAACTCAAAAACAAAGCAGCGGGTCCAAGAGAAGATTTTGAGGCCAAAGTAATGCGGATTGGAACCAATCTAAAATAGAAAAATCCTGTTTTTCAAGGAGGTCTTTGGGATTAAAACAATCTCAAAGACCACTTTTTTATTATAAATCTACCACTTTTTTTAAATACTAAATTTACATAATAAACAGTTATTCAGTATCTTGCATTTAAAAAAGAGAAATACAATCTACTTTTTTATGATGACAAAAATATGTAGTGTGTAAAGCGTTTACTTTTACCTTTTCGAAATATGGAAAACGTTGCATTTTCAATAAATCGATTTCGTAAAATCATATTCTATTACCAAACCTGAAAAATTAATTTATATTTTAAAAAATGAAGCAATTTCTTTTCACAGCCCTAATCTGGCTCGCATTTTTTAGCCCTGTAAAATCGCAGCAGTTAAAATCCCCAAATGGAAAATTTTTAATGGAGTTCTCCTTACAAAATGATGGAACTCCAAGTTACAGTTTAAATTACAAAAATAAAGCCGTTGTGAAACCAAGTAAATTGGGTCTTGAGTTAAAAAATGACAAAAAATCGTTGTTAAATGATTTCACTGTTGTTGATACAAAAACTACAACTTTTGATGAAAGCTGGAAACCGGTTTGGGGAGAAGTAGCCTCCATTCGCAATCATTATAACGAATTAGCAGTAACCTTAAACCAAAAAGAAACCGAAAGACAAATTGTGATTCGTTTCCGTTTGTTTGACGATGGTCTAGGATTTCGTTATGAATTCCCTTCGCAAAAAAACCTTACTTATTTTGTAATCAAAGAGGAAAGAACTCAGTTTGCCATGGCAGGAGATCATACTGCTTTTTGGATTCCGGGTGATTATGATACCCAAGAATATGATTATACCACTTCAAAATTATCTGAAATCAGAGGATTAGCTGAAAAGGCAAAAACGGCCAATGTGTCGCAAACTTCTTTTTCCACGACAGGAGTTCAAACTTCGCTAATGCTAAAAACAGCTGACGGATTGTATATCAATTTACATGAAGCTGCATTAATCAATTATTCTTGCATGCATTTGAATTTGGATGATGCAACCATGGTTTTCGAATCTTGGTTGACACCAGATGCAAAAGGAGACAAAGGATACATGCAGGCTCCAAATCATTCGCCTTGGCGTACCATAATTGTTAGTGATGATGCCAGAGAAATTTTGGCTTCAAAAATGACGTTGAACTTAAATGACCCTAGCAAAATTGACGATACGTCATGGATAAAACCCGTTAAATATGTGGGTGTTTGGTGGGAAATGATCACCGGAAAAAGTTCTTGGGCGTATACGGATGAATTTCCTACGGTACAACTTGGCGTAACTGATTTTTCAAAAGCGAAGTCAAACGGTAAACATGGTGCAAATAACGCCAATGTGAAAAAATACATTGATTTTGCAGCGAAACATGGTTTTGATGCGGTTTTAGTTGAAGGTTGGAATGAAGGTTGGGAAGACTGGTTTGGTCATTCTAAAGATTATGTTTTTGATTTTCTGACTCCGTACCCTGATTTTGATGTCAAAGGTTTGCATGAATATGCCAAATCAAAAGGTGTAAAAATGATGATGCACCATGAAACTTCGGGATCGGTACGTAACTACGAGCGTCACATGGATAAAGCCTATCAGTTCATGAAAGACAACGGATACGATGCTGTAAAAAGTGGTTATGTTGGTTCTATCATTGAAAACGGTGGAAATCATTATAACCAATTTATGAATAACCATTATCAATATGCTATTGAAAAAGCAGCTGATTATAAAATTATGGTGAATGCGCATGAGGCAGTTCGTCCTACAGGAATTGCAAGAACATACCCAAACTTAATTGGTAACGAAGCTGCAAGAGGAACAGAATATCAATCTTTTGGTGGTTCTAAACCAAATCACGTGACGGTGTTGCCTTTTACACGTTTAGTGGGCGGACCGATGGATTACACTCCTGGAATTTTTGAAATGGATTTGAGTAAATTGAATCCAGATAATCATTCTCATGTAAACAGTACGATTGCAAATCAACTGGCATTGTATGTAACCATGTACAGCCCGTTGCAAATGGCAGCGGATACTCCTGAAAATTATGACCGTTTTCCAGATGCGTTCCAGTTTATCAAAGATGTAGCAGTAGATTGGTCGGACAGTAAATACCTTGAAGCAGAACCTGGTCAATATGTTACCGTTGCGCGTAAAGCAAAAGTGACTAACAATTGGTTTATCGGTAATGTCAATGGCGATACTTCTCGTACCTCAACAATCAAATTTGATTTCTTGGAAAAAGGAAAAAAATATGAGGCAACGATTTATGCAGATGCAAAAGATGCGCATTATAAAACAAATCCACAAGCCTATACTATTCGTAAAATAAAAGTAACGAACCAATCGAAGTTAACCCAGCTAAGTGCTCCGGGTGGAGGTTATGCGATAAGCATCATTGAAATCAAAAAGTAACTAACTATAAAAGGCTGTCTAAATAGACAGCCTTTTTATTTTCTAAAAAATACGGAAAGAAAAACAGGATCATACATTGACTTTCTATTATTCGTATAAATAATTAAACTCCGTTTTTACTATCCCATTTTCTTCTACAAGGGAACAGGATACTGGATAGTTTAAATTATTGTATTTGTATTTTCTGCTTTTACCAATAGCATTTACTGCAGTAGAGGCAAAACTTAATTCATTATTATTAGATATTGATTCAAAATCAAATTCATCTTCATGAAAAGAAACTAGTGGCACAATCGTTTTATAATTTTGACCAAAAATGTTTTTCACTATTAATAAATCAGCAGAGTTTTTATCATCAAAAGTATAGTTCTTGATTGATTTGTCACCAATCAATCCTTTATGTCTGACAATATTGTCTTTGAAATACACATACTCTATTTTATTAACTATTTGTTGATTTCGATCCCTAGAAGAACGTCTGGCTACAAGTCCATTTTCAACAACATATTCAATATCTTCAATCAAGGTTTGATGACTGTTACTTTTTTTAGTTACTGCTTTTACTCTTGATCCTTCGTAAGTAATAATAACTGTTTTAGTAACAAGTTCTCCACCTTCTTCGTATTTCTTGGTAAACTTTACCAATTGATCCTCTTTATTATAAGCGTAATTTACAACCTCTTTCCAGTTACTTCCTTGTCGTTCTTTGACTGTCATGTCCAATAATTCTTTTGGATTATAAAAAAAACTTTGAATAACGTCAGATGTTTTAATGGACTGTAATTTTCCGTCCTTAAATAAGATGGTTTTATTTATAATCTCACCACTTTTTAAATTACGGAAATTTGTCTTTACAATATTAATTTGCTTTAACTTGACTGAATTTTCTGAAATTTGGCTTAGCATCAAACACGGCATGACCATCATAAATAAGGCAATAAAGTAGGTTTTCATTAGGTATTTATATTGATTTGGAATGGCCAAAATACAAAAACCAATCAAAGTATAAAATTTTTATTCCAAATTTATATTTTTCAGCTTGAATGCCATCTGTTTAGGTTTATGCATGGTGTTTCTATCAAAAAAACAGGAGTTATCTCCAAAAATAGATAACTCCTGTTTTTTATATGATAACTCTTCAGTTTTTAATAATATCTGAGCAATGAATCTTAATTTATTGTAATAAGTTTAACCTCAAAAATAAGCACAGAACCTCCGGGAATTGGACCTCTATCGTCATTCCCATATCCAAGGCGAGCAGGAATTAAAAGAATTCCACTTCCGCCTTCTTTAAAATAAGGGATACCTTCTGTCCAGCCTTTTATCACTTGGTTTAAACCAAATGAAATACCTTCCGCTTCACTTTCGTCGAATACCGATCCATTAGTAAAATAGCCTTTGTAAGCAACTGTTACATTAGAGGTTGCGGTAGGTTGTTCACCAGTTCCCGCTTCATTAACTACATAATACAAACCTGAATCGCTTCTTTGGGCTGTTAAATTATTTTTTGCGATATATGCAATAATATCTTGTTCATTTTGGGCAACATAGTCAACTTTTTTGTCTTTTGAACAAGACATACTAAGTACTAAAGTAAGTGCAAAAAGGATTTTTTTCATAATAAATTTTATTTAAAGAAGGCAAATATAATGAAAATGTGACTGTAGCGATGCTAAAAATCAACCCCCTCCTTTTCTTTTAAATAAAAATCATTTGTCCCCAAAAACCTGAACATCATCTACTTGAAAAGCGCCATCCAAAGCCAGATTTTTCCCGGAGCCGGTATATTTGAAAGCAATGTTAATTTTACCTTTATAAGAAGATAAATCTACTGCGCCACTTCCTATAAATTGATACCATGCTGTAGCTTGTTTAGGCAAATTTACAACTAACGGAGTCCACGTTGCGGAAGCCACATTCAGTCCGTCAAAATCAGAGGAAACATAAACTTCTAAAGAATTCAATGGTGAGTCAACATCTAAATGATGCTGAGCCGTCCTAAAAGTCAAGACTTCTTTAGTATGAACATCCATGTCAATTTTTGGCGAAATCAGCCAAGCAATATTGGATACGACTTTAGTTCCTGAAATGCTAAACTCGGCATAACCGTTTCCGGAATACACTGTCCCTTTCCAGAAAAGCGTTCCTGATTGAACCATATTTGACCAACTGGGAAGACTCAATTTTGAGTTATCCACTACTTTTTCAAAATCTTCAGAGAAGAAAGGAACTGCTCTTGTTCCAGTCATAACGACGTCTTTTTCGGAGCGGGGCAATAATTGGTAATCCGTTCCGTATTTCGTCAAAATCCCTCGTACTTTTCCGCTTCCTTCCGGAACTAATTTAGTTGCAAAATCAGAAAAACTACTGGTTCTAAAATAGATTTGATTCCCTAATTTATCCATCAAACCCCAATTCGTTGCACCGCCCACATTATTGGTTTCTTCAAAATAATGACGGCCAATTGCCAATGCCGAAAACTGAACATCAGACAACTCAACCAACGTATTCAAATTAGAATCATTCAGCAGTTCCGACATTGTTAACGACCGAACTAAAGCCTCTTCCTTTACATTCGTACAAGAAGCATTCAACACTTTTTTATACTCATTTTGCGAAAGTCGCCCCACGCCACCTTCATTGTAAGAATTCACAAAAATACTTCCGATACGCATTCCGCCAAACGAAATATCCGTGTATTGATTTTTCAAATTGATGTATACTTTATTGCCCAACCTATAGTCAATATACAAATTTGTAGCATCCACAGGAACACTAAATCCTATGGCTGGCGTTGTGGCTGTTGCCAAAGTCTGAAAGGAAATCGACTTGAAAAAATTACCCGATTCATCGCTGGAAACCACATATGCCTCGATGACATCATCGTATTTGTATTGCGTTACAATCGCATTTGCAACCGCATGAACTTCGCTGACAGTTTTATTAGTCACTAAATCCGGCTGTGTGCAAATAAGTTTTGGAGCCACAACCTCATCGGTCACGCAACTACCAAATGTGATTGTCATCAGTAAAAATAGAACCGATTTGTAAAATGTTGATTTCATATGCTTTAATTTATAGATTGATATAAAGATTCACGAAGTACGTTCTGCCGTATCCGTAGAAATATTTTGGTCCAAAAGAAGGCGTACCGCTGGAAACATCTTGATTAATTTGTCTGAAATTGGCATTTCGGGCTTGTTCGTAACCACCCGTTTTATAGGTAACATCAAGCACATTATTGATGCTGGCAAAAACGCCAACATTCTTTCCATAAATTCGCCATGATTTTCCACCCACGAGATTGAGTAACATCGTAGGATCAAATTTTTCTTGTTTTAATAATACTGCGGCTCTTTCCTCCGTCGCCTCCGGAAAATTAAAACCGCTTGCGGGATTCTTATAAAATATTTCGGTTCTTGAAATAGGTGAAATATCAATATAACTGTTGGTGAGGTAATTTACATTGGCGCTAAGCCACCAATATTTTGGATCTCGATACTCAATTCCTACGGAATACGCGCGTTGTGGCATTCCTGCTTGCTTGTAATTTTTGAGGGAAGCCGTTCCAAAATCAAAAACCGGACTGGTGTTTTCTGGAGTTGCTTCGGCATCGTTTGTCAATGTCACATGTGGATTACTGTCATACGTATATTCGCCAAAAGCCGCTGAAAAAGTAGTTTTAAATGTTTGCGTCAATTGATATTCCAAACTAAATTCTACACCCATATTCTTCTTGTTTAATTGCGTTAATGTTTGGCTCACAAAAGCATCTGTATTTAAATAACCGGAGCCATCATCAAAAATTCCTTCGGCATAAAAAAAGGAAATTTGAGTTGCGTTTTTAATCAGGGAATAATAAGCTGTCAGTCGGGCTTTCAGTTTTGGTGAACGGTAGACATAACTCGCATCCAAACTGCTGATGTTCTCACTTTCGATTCCGTCTACAATTGCATTATTCAAACGGGAATTTGCAAAAGTATTTTTCAAAGAAGGCGCTTTGGTCAAATGTGCCGCATTAAAAGTCACCAACTGTTTGCCGGAGATTTTCAAATTGAATCCGGCTTTGAAGCCAAAGTTTTCAAACGCAACTTTCTCACTTTTCCCAAAGGAATTGGTTTCATAAATCCCATTTTTGTACAAACCCTCCCGTTGATAATCTGCTCTGGAAAAATTTTGTGCCAGATAGAAATCCACTTTGCTATAAGTGAATTTAAATTGGGTAAATGCTTCTACCGTATTGGCAAAATAATTATAATTGTATCCGTATGTATCGCCAACGACTACTTGACGGTCTGGATTATTCAAATCAGATTGTGATTGATTCCCGCTGTAAAAAGCATCAATATCTTCAAAATAAGAGCCACCAAGCAAGTCCAATAACTTTTGTGAATTGTGCGATTTTAGTTTTTTGAAAGACGCTCCGGCATTCATAAAAATATTTTCTGAGAGTTGCGCGCTAAAATTTGTTGTGGCCACCGCCGTTTCATCTTCCACTTGATCTTCATACAAAACATACTTGCTTTTTGTGGGTTCGTAGCCCGTAATTGTTCCATTAGCATCCAAAACTGGATTTTGATTGGCTTGATATAATGCTGACCAATCAATTTGAGGATTGGCTAAAAATTCCCCTTTGCTTTTCTCCGCATTTTCATAATCCGGAGTAAATGCTCCCGAAAATTCTCCGTTATCCGGTGCATAAAGCGAGCTGTAATAACTAGGCATTTTTCTGTAATACGTGGGGTCAGGACTATTGGCATTTTGATAATCGATGTTGCTGTTGGCAATTTTTCCAAATTGATACATTACGCTCGAATTCAGATTCGTTTTATCATTGATTTTAAAATAATGATTCAGCATCATCGTGGGTTCTTCAATGGTTTTCATGCGGGCATTTCTTTTTTCACCGTCCTGAAAACCCCAATACGAATTGTATTTTACGTTTGTAAGCTTCGTAACTTCGGCAGTGTTTGGCGAATTTTTGGCTCTGGAATTAGGCGTGTACAGTGCCGTAAGATTCAACGAATGCTTCTCGCTTAACTTTTTTTCCAGGCTTATAAAAAAGGAATTCGCATCATAATTGGTTCCTTCAAAATATCCTTCCTGCGCCCAGCGCTTTCCTGCCGAAACTACAAAAGCCCAACCACGGGAATTCATACCGGAAGCATGCGTTGCCATCGTGCGCCAACTGTAATTGGTATTGGTTGATGAAAAGGAGATTCGGGAACCTGGTCTGTAAATGGAAGCCCGCGTGTTAATTTCCTGAGTTCCCAAAATTCCGCCAAACGTATAATCTGAAGGGGCTGTTCCAAGGGTGAATTCCTGATTGCGGAGCGCATCATTCAATCCGCCCCATTCTCCCCATTGTGGTCTTCCATCATAAATTTTGTTCATGGAAACGCCATTAATCATCATCGTGGAATGTTCGCTGTCTAATCCCCGCACTCTAAAACGAGCTTGTCCCCAGTTGAAAGCAGCGGATTGCAGAAAAGCATCGCGGGACGATTGCAAGAGTCCGGAAGTACTTTCGGAACTGCTGTTGTCTTCGCCAAAATCGCTTTCGATAAGTGTGATAATGCTGTTTTGTTGTTCTGTGGATTGGTCTTCTTCTAAAGTCATGGTTCCCAAATCCAGCATTTGTCCTTCGGTGATTTCGACCGGATATAAGCCATCTTTGAAACCCTGACTGTGTACCAGAAGCAATATATTTCCTGTGGGAACGGAATCAAAACTGAAATTACCATCCTCTTTAGTGAGTTGCATTAAAGTCGTATTTTGAACACTGACGACGACAAAACCTAATGGATTTTGGGTTTTGGAATCTACGACTTTTCCAAAAAAACCCGTACTGTTTTGTGCAATACTACATCCAATATGAACCATAAAGAAGAACGCAACGTAAAATTTATTCATGAATTCAGATGATGAGGTTACAGTATAAAAGCGGGAATTACAATAAGAAGTTCAACCGTTACAATGAATTGCAACGGTTGAACTACAAAAATTGAAAACGTTATCCGAAATGGGATAACGTTAAATAATTAAAAGTGAATTTTGGAAAAAGTGGTATAAACCTTAAATACGATACTGCTGAATGAGTGGTATTTTGCATGCAGTATCAAATGAAAATATTCTATAAAAGAATTATAATGTTAAATGTATAAAAAAAATACTAACATATTGATTTTCAATGAAAATATTTTATCAAACCTGTTTTCGGGGAAAGTTCTTAGATAATCTGAACGAGTTCAGTAGCCCCGATGGCAGCAAGTATCCCAAGCTTTTGGACGTGGATACTGCGAACAGCGGGAGAAAATGTTTTTATGGAAACGAAATATCGTGCTCCTAAAAATTTATAGTTATTCTATTGCTTTGATTCGGGATACCATTATTGCGATTAGAATCCCAAAAACGCCGATGAATGCGAATGAAAATCTGAGGCTTGACAGCTCCGCTATGTACCCGATGATTGGCGGACCCATAAGAAAACCCAGAAAACTTACGCTGGAAACGGTCGTCAAGGCTACGCTGGGCGACACATTTGGGGTTTTTCCGGCCACACTGTAAACTGTGGGAACTATGGTGGAAACTCCCAAACCAACGAACATAAACGCGATGGTTGCGGGAATGACAAATGGGAAGAATACGGCTGTAAAAAGTCCGGCTGATATCATGATGCCGCTGATTTGCAAGACAGTTTTTCGGCCAAATTTACGAATCAAACCGTCTCCTAAGAAACGTCCGCCCGCCATCATAATCATAAAGGAAGTGTACCCCAAAATCACTAATGGTCCGGGCGCCTTGATGACATCTTTGAAATAAACACCGCTCCAGTCGAACATTACGCCTTCGCTTGCCATGCAACAAAACCCGATTATTCCCAACCAAATCAGCGCACTGTCCGGTTTAGAGAATAATTTTTTCTTTTCGGTTTGTATGGTTTCTTTGGCTTTTATTAAAAATTTATAGTTGAAAGCCATCATCAAAAATACGATTCCGGCCACAATGAGAAAGTGAATGTACGGTGTTAATTCAAAAGCCAGCATTCCTAATCCTACTAATGCTCCCATGAATCCAGCAAAACTCCACATCCCGTGAAAGGAGGACATAATGGTTTTTTTGAAAAGCACTTCGGTGTAAACGCCTTGTGTGTTTACGGCGATATTAGATAGGTTTCCAAAGATTCCAAAGACGAATAATCCCAATGACAATTGCCAAGCGGAAACAGCCAATCCTAAATTTGTCATGCTAAAAACATATAATGAAAGGGCAAATATCAAGATTCTATTACTGCCAAAACGGGCGACTAATTTTCCAGAAAAAGGCATTATCACTAATTGACCTAATGGCAAAGCGAATAAAATACTTCCTAAATCACCTTCGCTAAGATGCAAAGCGGTTTTGATATCCGGGATTCGGCTAGCCCAAGTGGCAAAGCACAAACCCATCCCAAAGTAAAACATAGAAACTGCCCAACGAATTCGGTTCAAATAAGAAACCTTAGCTTCAGTGTATGTTTTCTTGAGTTTGGCTTTCGTATTTGACCTTCCTAAAAAGTTTAAATCTATCAAAGTGATTTATTTTAGCATTTAATGGGTCAAAATTACAAAAAGCAATCATTGGTTGTGTCAAAACAAAACATTTGACGAAAAATACAACGTTATTGTTTATAAAAGTAGTTACCGCGAATTCGCGAATTTCTATACTTTTTAAAAATTAGCTAATTCGCGGTAGATTTTATAAGTCGATTACTTTTTTCTGTGCACTGCTTTGAATCGCAGCTTCAATAATTTGCATTACCTGAACACCTTCTTGTGCCGTTACCGGTTCGGTCGTGTCATTTACAATCGATTGATAAACTCCGTCAAAAAAGTCATAATAATTGCCTTGAAGTGTAGGAATAATTTCCTGAATAATTTCGCCATTAATTTCAGTGTGCAACAGTCCTTGTCTTTCGATGGATTCCGTTCCCCACGTTTCTAAATTTGGTTTATTTCCTAATTTCAATTCGTCTTCCTGAACATCGCCGCGTGGTTTTAGGAATGAGCCTTTTTTCCCATGAATGACGTACGCCGGAATTGCTTCCCGAACAAAAAATCCTGCTTTGAGTCGGACGCGGAAATTGGAATAATACAGTAAAATATCAATATAATCATCTACCAAAGAATGTTCCCTTGTAATACGAATATCGGCAAAAACGGATTGTGGCAAACCAAATAAACACAGCGCCTGATCGATCAAATGCGGTCCCAAATCCTTCAGAATTCCAGCACCGGAATTGGCCGTTTCTTTGTGTTGTTTCGGACTCAAAAGTGGATTGTAGCGGTCGAAATGGAATTCGGCTTCCACGATATCACCTAATAGTTTATCTGAAATAATTTTCTGGACGGTTTTGAAATCGCTGTCCCACCTTCTGTTTTGGAAAACGGCCAGTTTCAATCCTTTTTCTTTGGCGATAGCCGCTAATTCCTGCGCTTGGGCAACCGTTGTAGTAAATGCTTTTTCGACAATAGCGTGTTTTCCGGCCAAAAGGACTTGTTTTGCATATTCATAATGCGTTTCCACCGGCGTATTTATAACGACTAAATCTACGTCATCTTCCAACAACTCTTCCATGGTGGCGTAACTTTTCACCGAAGGAAAATCCTGATGAATTAATTTTTTACTTCGTTCCCAAGAACCAAGGAGTTCAAATCCGGGGTGAAAATTTAAAAAAGGAGCATGAAATACTTTCCCGGACATGCCGTAGGAAAGTAAAGCTGTTTTTATTTTTTGCATGGTATTATTTTTCAAATTATTGGCGTGTTTTTTTAAACATATAAGCCACATAAGTTTTTAAAAATTAAATAAGTAGTGAAGTTTTTGTCATTTATTTTCTTTTAAAATGGAGACTGACACCTGTTTTTTTAACATATAAGTCATGTAAGTTTTTAAAAATTAGACAAGTAGTCAACTTTTTGTCATTTCTTTTCTTTCAAAAAATAGAGACTGAAACCTATTTTTTTAACATATAAGGCATATAAGTTCATATAAGAATTGAAATATTTTTATACAGTTTCATTTTATAATTTTTAAAAGTAAAACTTAGATGACTTATACGTTTCAAAAATTAAACATATAAGTCATCTAAGAAATCTTAAAAAAAAAACTTATATGACTTATATGTTTCAAAATCAAAATCTTACATTTTAGCTCTTTCGTATTGTTTCGGCCATTCGACATCCGCATTTAAATCATGAGCAAATGTCAATCCCAGATTCGGATTTCTAAGGGATTCTCTGGCAAATAACACTAAATCCGCTTTTCCTGAAGCAACTATTTCTTCGGCTTGAGCGGCATCAGTAATTAAACCTACGGCGCTAGTCAGGATTCCGGTTTCATTTTTTATGCTTTCCGCAAAAGGAACTTGGTAATTTGGTCCCAAAGGAATTTGTTGGTGTGAAACTAATCCTCCCGAAGAAACATCAATTAAATCCACGCCTTTTTCTTTTAACATTTTCGAAAGCTGTACCGATTCCTCCAAGTTCCATCCGCCTTCTGCCCAATCTGTAGCCGAAATTCTAACGAATAAAGGCAAGTTTTCCGGCCATTCTGATTGAACTGCATCCACGACTTCGAGTGTTAAACGGATTCGGTTTTCAAAACTTCCACCATATGCATCGGTTCTAAAATTAGACAAAGGCGAAAGAAACTGATGCAACAAATACCCGTGTGCGGCATGAATTTCCATTACCTGAAAACCTGCTTGAACCGCTCTTTTTGTAGCTGATTTAAAGTCGGAAACTACCTTTTGAATTCCCGCTTCGTCTAATGCAACGAGTGAGTTTTCAGTGTGATGATACGCAACCGCACTTGGCGCCATGGTATCCCAACCGCCTTGTGTTGCGTCTAGTTTTCGGCCTCCGTTCCAAGGTGATGCGGCACTTGCTTTTCTTCCGGCATGCGCCAATTGGATTCCGGGAACCGATTTCTGACTGATAATAAATTGATTAATCTGCTGCATTTTTTCGATTTGCTCGTCTTTCCAAAGTCCCAAATCTTCTGGTGAAATTCGACCTTCGGGAGAAACTGAAGTCGCTTCCTGGATGATTAATCCCGCACCACCACTGGCACGACTTCCAAGATGTACAAGATGCCAGTCATTGGCAAAGCCATCTTGGGCCGAATATTGGCACATTGGTGAAATAGCAATTCTATTTTTTAGCGTTATGCTTTTTATTTTGAGTGGAGAAAATAATTTTGAAGACATATCTTTATTTTAAAAGTGAAAGAAACGAGAAATGCTCATTTCAAAAAAGTAAAGTTAAGATTCACAGACCAAAGTAAGAATTGAATTTCTATTAATTAACAAACTTTTAAAATGGTATGGAACAATTATTGTAAAATAAACAAATAGAAAACCTTACTTTTGTGAGTTATAAAATTAAATTAATAAGAGGATTAGATTGCTTCGTTCCTCGCAATGACAAATAAATGGACATAGTTATCAAGCTTTCTCAATTTTTATTGAGCTTATCATTACTGATTATACTTCACGAATTAGGACATTTCATTCCTGCAAAACTGTTTAAAACCAGAGTCGAAAAATTCTACTTATTTTTTGATGTTAAATATTCCCTTATCAAAAAGAAAATTGGCGAAACTGAATACGGTATCGGTTGGTTGCCTTTGGGCGGTTATGTGAAAATTTCCGGAATGATTGACGAAAGTATGGACAAGGAACAAATGGCTTTGCCTCCTCAACCATGGGAATTTCGTTCTAAACCGGCTTGGCAACGTTTGATTATTATGCTGGGTGGTGTTACCGTAAATTTCATTTTGGCTTTTATCATTTACATCGGAATGGCATTTGCATATGGCGATACCTATATTGCTAATGAAGATTTGAAAGACGGACTTTTGATTGAGAATCCCGTTATGAACAAAGCAGGTTTTCAAACAGGAGATAAAATAATTGCCGTTGATGGTGAAAAAATCATCAAGTTTGACAATGAAATGAATATGAAAATCATCATGGCTAAACAAGTCTTGATTGAAAGAAATGGAATAGAGCAAACAATCAAAATACCAGTTGATTTCGTGGATCAATTGTCTAAAGTAGAAAAAGGTTCTTTAGTTTCTATTAGAAAACCATTTGCCATTACTTCAATTTCTGAAGGATCTTTGAATACTAATTTACAGCCAAAAGATATTATTTTGTCTTTAAATGGAGTATCAACCAAGTATTATGATCAAGTAACTTCCGTTTTAGAAAAGAATAAAAACAAAACTATTTCGGCTGTTGTTTTAAGAGATGAAAAACAAGTTCCGTTGCAAGTTATTGTTTCTAAAGATGCAAAATTAGGAATTGGTATCGGAAGCTTAGGAATGGAATCATTAGAAAAATTAGGATACTATAAAATCAGTAAACAGGAATTTAGTTTACTGGAATCAATCCCTGTAGGATTAGAGAAAGGAAAAAATCAATTAGTAGGGTACGGAAAACAATTGAAAATGATTTTTAGTCCAAGTACAGGTGCTTACAAACAAGTAGGTGGTTTTAAAGCGATATTTGATATTTTTCCTAATACGTGGAGCTGGGAAGTTTTCTGGAACATCACTGCTTTGTTATCCATAATGCTTGGCGTAATGAACTTATTGCCTATTCCAGCACTTGATGGCGGGCACGTAATGTTTTTATTATATGAAATCATCAGCGGTAAAAAACCAAGTGACAAATTCCTAGAGAATGCGCAAATGGTTGGTTTCGTATTACTTATAACGCTGTTACTATTTGCTAACGGAAATGACATTTACAAGGCAATTGTAGGGAAGTAAAAAAAATTAAAAAAAGTTTGATTTTTATTTGCACAAACCAAATGATAGCCTATCTTTGCACCGCTTTACAACTGAAACGCACATCATAATAAAGCAATTAAAAACGTTCATTCACACCAGAATAAAAATATACAGTTTCCTTCTTAGCTCAGTTGGTTAGAGCATCTGACTGTTAATCAGAGGGTCCTTGGTTCGAGCCCAAGAGAGGGAGCTTTTTAAAAAGACTTTACAGCAATGTAAGGTCTTTTTTGTTTTAAGGCGGTAGTGAAACAATATAATTGTTAGGAAGTCATAAAACCAACTTTGCACATTCCCGGTTACAAGAAATAAAAAAGAGGATTCAAAAACATTACGTTTTGAATCCTCTTTTTTTATTTCTTTCAGACTACCTTAAGATAACTACGGAATCAATCGGTCAGTACGAAGCTGTTCAAACAAATCGTAAAAGGAATCTTCCGTTCTTTGAAAAACAGGGAATCCGAGTTTGCGACTTTTAGACGTATCCGTCATCACTTCTATCGGGCGTCCTAAATCAAGATCCGTATGCCACGGAGAAGCCAACTTGTTTAAATTAGACTCTTCAAGAGCATATTGCGTAGCAATTTTTTTCCAAACCGGAGCTTCATTTTTCATTTGTTCTTCAAGAGTATGAATCGTACCATCAAAACCTATTGCTTCAATTTCGAACGATTCCGCTAATTTTTTCCAAAGCCATTTCCAACGAAAAAAATCGCCATTGACTACGTTGAATGCTTCGTTACGAGCCGCTGCTGTAGTCGAAGCCCAAATTAAATGTTCAGCCAATACTCTGGCATCGGTAACATCCGAAAGTCCATTCCATTGTGCTGCTGAACCCGGCCACTGAAATGGCTTTCCTGTTTCTTTACAAATGCTGGCAAATACCGCAAGCGTCGTACCAAGATTCATTAAGTTGCCTACTGCTTTTCCTATAACCGTATGCGGGCGGTGGATGCTCCATGTAAAACCATCTCGGGCTGCAGCAGCATAGACCTCATCTTCCTGAGCATAATAAAAATTCTCTAAATCAAGACGCGGCTGCTCTTCCCTAAGTGGAGTTTCGGGCAAAAATCCTTCTTTGGCGTAAGCCTCAAACGGTCCAAGATAATGTTTCAATCCTGTAACAAGTGCTACGTGTTGCACTGAATTTTTTGGAGATAATGCCTCGAGAAGGTTCCTTATCATCAAGCTATTTACCCGAATGTTTTCGGCTTCAGAATCCTGACGCATCCAAGTTGTAATGTAAATGTGAGTGGGAGAAATGTCTTTTAAAGCTGTTTTTAAATTCTGCAAATCCAAAAGATCTGCAGCAACAGGCTGAAGGTTCTCTATATCTTTTCGTGGATTTCTGGCTAACCCGAAAGTCGTCCACCCTTTAGCAATAAGTTTTTCTGCGAGATTGCTACCCGTTATTCCGGTTGCTCCAACAACTAGTGCTATATTTTCCATATTTCTGTTTTAAAATTTTATCAAGTACAAAATTCTAAAACATTCCATGGATTATAAAGGACATACGTCACAGATAATTTGTGACCTATATCACATCAATGCGATAAACGACTCAAAGTTTCTCTTGAAATTCCCAGATACGATGCTATTAAAGTTTTAGGAATGCGGTGAATCAAATCCGGATATAATTGGATAAATTGAATGTATCGTTCTTCTGAATTCTTACTCATTAACGATAGAATTCGGTTTTGAAGCGCAATATTGCCAGCAGTCATTTTTTGCAGAAAGAAGAATTCCATTTTCTGTAATTCGGCACACAATTTTTCTCTGTTATCAAGAGTAATATAATAGGTTTGTGCATCTTCTAAACAGTCAATATTGAGTGTGGCATTCTGGTTATTATAAAAACCTTGATTATCCGTTATCCACCAATCTTCCATGGCAAATTGCAAAATATAACTCTTTCCCGATTTGTCGATGTAAAATGATTTCAGCAGCCCTTTTACAACAAAATGAACATACGGAACAGGATTTTCTTGCTGAACAATATATTGATGTTTTTTATAGTTACCAACCGAAAAGTGAGACAGCACTAATCGAAATTCATCATCTGTTAATGGTACAATTTTCTCAATTTGTTGTCTTAAAATTTCTTCCATAGTTCCTTTGCTTAATGCCTGGATAAAAATACAATTAAAAAAGAACGATTAGGATTTATTGCCAATCTTGAATACAAAAATTAAAAATCATACGTAAAATACAAAGAAAACAACACGATGAGTTCAATGCCATTTTTAGAAAACTATTCTGTTTTTAGAAATATAAAGAAACGCTCTATCTCCAAATTATCTCGATTATTTTAGATTAGTAAAGCTGCGAATCAACTGCATTCAGGAGAATCCATTTTTTATCACTGTTGAGTTTAAAAGTACCAATATGTTCTTTATTCCATTCGTTCGGACCTATCAACGAAAGAAAGTTTACGCCTGCAGCATCTCTGTACAAATGATAGATTTCGCCAATAACGGGTTCAAATGAAAATTTAGCGCTGTATACTAATTCATTCCATTCGTATTCTTGCATCAATTTTTGATATTGCACCTTGAGTTCATTAAATTTATTCCCTAGCTCTTTATTCACATTGTCTATCCCTCTACTTTTCCAAGAAACAACATCACCTACGCTAATTACCGGAGCCCCAACATTGGTAGCGTAAGGCAATATATTTGCATTATATCCTGCTTCAACTGAATATACGACATTATCAGGTTTTTTATTTTTCATCTAATTTTAATTTATTTTTTCCAATTAATTATATGGAATCAATTAGTAACGTTTCATTTACAAATTTCAAACCTATGTTTTAAAAATAATTTTTTTTGTTTAAATATTTTAACACAAAGTTAAACAAAAAAATATAAAAATCCCACCTTCAAATAAAAGAGAGGAAGCAAAAAGGATAATCGCAAAAGTGGCTATATTTTATGTACTTCCAAAAAAAGCACCAAAAGACTACAGATGATAGTATTTTTTCTTGAAGCTCTTGTTCTTAGGATTGAACGGAAGTTCCTTAAACTTTTGATTTAGTTTCTACTACACCTTACTTAAAACACCAAATTACAGTTTGTCCAATAATTTTCTATCACTAGACCGAATCTTTCATCTGTTAATTCTAAGCAAATTTAAAATAACTATTTGTCTTTTTTATTCCTCTTTTACTATCTTTAAAAAGACTTATGAAGTACAAAGAACTAAAAAATAATACTCATGAAAAAAATCACATTAGTTTCACTTTCAATTATATCCTTTCTTTCTTTCAGTTGCGATGCGCAGGTAAAATCCAATGACATTGCTATTAAAGATGAAGTAAAAAACTATACGCTTGAAACCGTAGCTTCCGATATTGCCATTCCGTGGGGAATGACTTGGCTGCCTGACGGAACAATGTTAGTTACCGAAAAAAGTGGTATTCTGTATCATATCAAAAACGGTATAAAAACCGAAATCAAAAATGTTTCAAAAGTATATTCTCGTGGACAAGGTGGATTGTTAGATATCGTTTTACATCCTGATTATGCTAAAAATGGTTGGATTTATATGACGTATGCTTCCGATGAAGGTGAAGGTACCGGCGGCCACACAAAACTCATTCGAGCCAAATTAGTAGACGGAAGTCTGACACAAATCGAATCACTTTACAAAGCCACTCCGAATACTACAAAAGGACAACATTTTGGTTCCCGAATTGCATTTGACAACGAAGGCTATTTGTATTTCTCCGTGGGTGAGCGTGGCGATCATTTCGTAAATCCCCAAGACATTAAGCGCGATGGCGGAAAAATATACCGATTAAATGATGACGGAAGTATTCCTAAAGACAATCCGTTTGTCAGTCAGACCGGAGCAAAAGAAGCTATTTACACCTACGGGAATCGCAACCCGCAAGGAATGGCAAAAAACCCTGTAACAGGAGCAGTTTGGGCACATGAACACGGACCTCAAGGTGGAGATGAAATCAATATTATCAAGAAAGCGGCTAATTACGGATGGCCTGTTGTTACTTATGGTATCGATTATGACGGAACAACCATCAGTAAAGAAAACGAAAAACCAGGCATTGAAAAACCCATTTATTATTGGTTGCCTTCCATCGCTCCTAGCGGAATGGCTTTTGTGACCGGTGATAAATATCCGGACTGGAAAGGACATTTGTTGGTTGGTTCTTTAAAATTCCAATATCTTGAATTGTTAAAGTTGAAAGGCAATGAAGTTATCGGCAGACAAAAAATCGCTACTAATATTGGGCGTGTGCGTAATGTGGCACAAGGTCCGGATGGATATATTTACATGGGCGTGGAAGGAAAAGGAATCATCAAAATTATACCGAATTAAACGATGCTGACAACGAAATTATTTTTGGGATTTGGAGTATTTGTATTGGGAAGCTTCTCTTTCGAAAACCCATTTTCCCCAGACAACTATATTGACTTAAATACCGAAACCACAGTTGTTTCAAAATTTCAGTCACCCGGAAAAGAAATCTATGCTGATTTTTGCATGCAATGTCATGGCGCAAATGGCAAAGGAGATACTAAAAACTTCCCTCCTCTTGACGGTTCTGACTGGTTGAAAACCAAGAGGAATCAAAGTATTGCTGCTGTAAAATTTGGACAAAGTGGCGAAATTGTTGTCAATAAAATCATGTACAATAGCAGTATGCCAGCCATGGGGCTTACGGATCAGGAAGTTGCTGATGTGATGAATTACATTATGACTTCTTGGAGCAATAAACAAACCAAAATCGTTACTGAGAAAGAAGTCGCAGCCATTAAAAAATAAAATTCAGGCTTAGATTTCTATCTAAAAAACATACGATACCGAAAAACCACCATAAAAATTTACGGGATTTCCGGGGTAAAAATAACGTGGAGCAGCATTTCCAAAACCAACTGCGTTAGGCAAAATATTAGCCGCATATTGGGTATCCAATGTGTTATTTACTCCGGCATTCAGCTCTGTTTTTAGGATTTTAAGAATCGTAAAAATATACGTCGTTTTAATATCGAGCAACGAATACCGCTCACTGTATTTTGTATTGGAATCATTTAACGGAATTTTACCCATCGTTCGGAAAGAAGTGTTGACACTAAATCCATTTTTGGTATTTACATCCACTCCAAAATTGAATTGCTTTTCGGGAACGCCAGTCAATTGGTTTCCCGAATAATCAGCATCACCATCCAAGAATTCTTTGAATTTAAAGTTATTCACCGTTCCTGAAAAATAAGGTGTGATTTGAAAATGTGTTAGTTCCAAAAGTTTGTAATTAACCAAGAATTCCAATCCAGTATGAGAACTGCTACCTGCATTAATCCCTACAAATTGATCATTGGCAGTACGTCGAGCCACTAATAAATTTTTAATTTGTGTGGTATAAAAAGTTACTTCGGTGTATACTTCATTTTTAAGCCAATTCCCTTTGAAACCCAATTCATAATTCCAACCTATTTCTGGTTTCAAATCAGTGTTTATTTGACCTTCGGGAGTCAATGTTTCTGCAACTGATGGAACCGAAAATCCTTTACTGACTGATGTAAATATGTTTTTTCCTTTGCTTATTTTATACGACAAACCAACTCGTGGAGACCAAACATTTCCAAAAGTAAAAGGCATTTTTTGACTGCCAGAATTATTTTCGAAAACATCTTCTAACGAATATTTGGTTGTGTTTAATGCCATACCAGTTTCCAAATGCAGCTTTTCTGAAATCCAAAGTTCCATTTGTAAAAAGTAGTTGGTATAATTTCGGTTTTGTTTGATGGCGCTGAACTCGTCGCCTTTTATACTTCCTTGTCCCGGTTGCGATTGGTACAAATTTTCAAAAAGGGAATACTCATATTTTTCTGTTAATAACTCGGTGCCAAAACTTAGTTCAAACGGAAAAGAAAACAATCGATCTTTATAATTTAAATTGGAACGAAAACCTGCAGCACTTGTATTTTCATCCAAAATATCAAACGGTCTGGGCTCGTAAGCATCTTTAAAATTAGAAAAAACACTGGTTTGTATGGACCATTTTTTAGAAAATTGATGATCGTATCCTAATCCGAACATGAATTTATCATACGACTCAAAACCTTGTGCCGCAGCCCAAGTAGCGGCTGCTTTTTCAGGATTATTTTTTAAATCAGTCTCATTTATAGAACTCGGAATAAAAGCTTTCAATCGGGTGAACGTTCCCAAAAATGATAAATTACTGTTGGAAGTAATTTTTTGTTTGCCGTGCAGATTGAATGATTTTCTGTTATAGGAACTATTGGCTCTAAACCCATCGCTTTGTAAATCCGTAAAACTTGTGAATATATTTGTTTTGGAATCGCTGTAACCGGCCGAAAGTCGTTGCTGCAACAAACCAAAACTCCCAAAAGTAACTGTTGATTTTCCAAACGATTCTAGCAATGGCGTTTCTCTTGAAAACAGCTGAATTACACCACCCAAACCGGAACCAAAACTGGTGGAATTTGGTCCTTTTATAATTTCAATTTTTTCGATGGAAGCCAAATCAATATCGTCAATTGTAGTTTCGCCTTCACCGGAACTTAATGGTATCCCATCAAAATAGGCTTTTATTTTATTGGTTCCATATTGAGATCGGGCGCCAATACCACGAATCGTAATCCTGTTGGTGTTCAAAGCACCTTGTTGCATTGTCACCCCGGGAATCTTATTTAAAACCGGAGTCAATATAATTCCGTCACTTTTATTGATGTCGGCAGCAGTAATCACTGAAACGGAAGAAGCCGTGTTTTGAAGTACATTTTTGATTGGCAAACCCTTCAATGTAATTTCTGAAAGGGCAATTGTATCTTTTTTTATTTGGCCAAAAACAGCAGTTACACTACCTAAAAAAAGAAGAAAAGTAAGGAAATGTTTGAACAATTGCTAGAGTATTTGAATGAGTAAAAACGTTTATAAAGTTAGCCTTTTTCTTTGTATTCTTAAAAATCATTTTTTTAACAAGTCTTGATTATAGAATATTTACGTTTATATATAAGCAGGAATTTATATTCTGCTTGGTAGTGTTTTTATATTTGATTGAAATGTATTGAAAAATTACATAAAGCCCTTGTTAAACCGTAAATTATATAAAAAATAGCACTTTGAAACACTACTTTAAAGGAAAAGACGTTCTTTAAAAATCATACCTTTGTGATTGAAACAACAATTAAATTATCTTTAAACTCCGATATTCCTTTTAAATAAAAAAACAACATTATCTACCTATGAAAAAATTAGCAATTGCATGTATCACACTTCCTTTATTGTTGTTAAGTACTGTAGCCTGTAATCGTGGCAAAGCAGCCGATATAGAAAGCGAAACAGAGAAAACGAAAACAGTAAACGCAGATTCAATAGAGAAAAAAACAGTTCTTACCATTGACACGCTTGATTTTAATAAAAGAATGGTCGCTTTAAGCAACAATGACACTACTGGCAGATGGCCTGTAAAAGCGCCTTACCCTTTACCTGGCGCGTTATTACCATACAATAGAATTATTGCCTATTACGGAAATTTATACTCCACAAGAATGGGAATCTTGGGTGAACTTCCCCGAAAAGAAATGTTGGCAAAATTACAAGGCGAAGTAGCTAAATGGCAGGCAGCTGATTCTACTGTAAAAACAATTCCCGCTTTGCACTACATTGCTGTTACGGCTCAAGGCGCTCCGGGGAAAAACAACATGCACCGCTTGCGAATGCCTTTTAAACAAATTGATACTGTTATCAGTTGGGCAAAACCAATCAATGCATTAGTGTTTTTAGATATTCAAGTAGGTCACAGTACGGTGAAAGCTGAAGTGGCTGAGTTAGAAAAATACCTTTCTATGCCTAATGTACATCTTGGAATTGACCCTGAATTTTCGATGAAAAACGGAGAGCGTCCAGGTTCTAAAATCGGGCATTTTACTGCCGCAGATATTAATGACGCCATTACTATTTTGGCAGACATTGTGCGCAAAAATAAACTGACTCCCAAAGTGTTAGTAATACACCGTTTTACACAAGGTATGGTGAAAAACTACAAAGAAATCAAAACCGTACCCGAAGTTCAAATCGTTATGGACATGGATGGTTTTGGAAGTAAAGTATTAAAAAAAGATTCTTATATGAGTTATATTTATAGAGAACCCGTACAGTTTGCCGGTTTTAAATTATTTTATAAAAATGACAATAAAAAGGATTGGAAAATGTACAGCCCGGAAGAATTAGTAAAATTCACTCCAAAACCGATTTATATTCAGTACCAATAATTTACCATTGAATTCATGAAAAATATTTTTTATTCCGTTTTCGTGGGACTTTTTTTATTGGTGGGCTGCCAATCAGAATCCCGTAAAATAGTTCCAGAAGTTCCGCTTGTTGCTGCTCCAGCAAAAATTGTTGCTCCAAAAAAAGTAGCTGCTGATGCCGCGACTATTCTTTCGAAAAAAGAAGTGCCCATTTTATGTTATCATAACATCAGGGATTTTAGCGACAGTGCGAGTGGAAACGTGAAAGTATATACCGTAAAACCTCCTGCTTTTGCGGAACAAATGAAAACGTTAGCTGATGCAGGCTACCAAACCATTTTGCCAGAACAATTATATAATTATTTGGTTTTTGATGGGCCATTACCTGCAAAACCAATCATGATTACCTTTGATGATACGCGGGAAGAACAATTTAGCATTGGCGCAGCCGAAATGAAAAAATACGGCTTCAAAGGGGTATTTTTCATCATGACAGTTTCAATTAACCGTCCCGGATATATGAGCAAAGAGCAAATCAAAAGCTTGTCTGACGAAGGGCATGTTGTAGGAGCACATACTTGGGATCATCATATGGTTACAAAATATACCGGAGACGATTGGAATACACAATTGGTAAAACCAAAAGCAAAACTGGAGGAAATCATAGGAAAACCAGTAACCGATTTTGCCTATCCGTTTGGATTATGGAATACCGCGGCAATCCCTGAAATAAAAAAGAGTGATTATAAAATGGCTTATATTTTATCTACCAAAAGAGATCCTGTAGATCCGTTACACACCATCAGACGCATTATAGTTTCAGGAACTTGGTCTATTGAAGGAACAATGAAGGCTATAAATTCTTCTTTTAACAAAGCAGAATAGCCCATTAAACAGATTCTAAATTCGCATTTGTTTTATAAATTAAACCAACTGTACTAACTATAAATTAAGAACACAACTGTTGAAAAGGTTCCTTACATAATCTTTTATCCTTTACTTCTAAAGAGTTTCTTATCTAAAAATAGCGTTTATAAAAAAAGCACTATCTTATTCCAAGGAATACGATAGTGCTTTTTTTATGTGAACAACCCTTTCTTATCTTGGTGACAGCCACCCTTCAGGATTGTTATATGTCGTATTTTGAAGGATTAGGAATTTAATGATTGTTTTACCCGTTTCCCCATTGGTTCTTACTTTTCCAAGGCTTTGCTTGATACTCACTTTATCGCCTTTGCTAACATTCACAGAACTTAGATTTTGATAGACCGTGAAGTAATCCCCATGTTGTATCATTACCGCTTTGTTTACGGGTGACAAAACAATAACGCTGGTTACTTCTCCGCCAAAAACGGCTCTGGCACTTGCGCCTTTGTCAGTGGTGATTTCTACACCGCTATTGTGTACGATTATCGTATTAAACAATGGATGCGTTTGGTTGCCGTATCCTAATGACACATATCCTTTTTCAACAGGGTAAGGCAATCTTCCTCTGTTGGCTCTAAAATTATCTGCAACAATTTTGGCTTCCGGAGTTAACTCAATTTTGGATGATGACACCGCAGCTTTAGAAACCGGGGCATTCGGATTGGCTTTTGCCTTTTCTAAGGCTGCTTTCCTGTTGGCTGCAGCAATAGCTTCCCGAATTAATTTATTGATTTGCCTGTCAATTTTTTTGTACTCTTGTTGTCTTTTTCTAATTTCTTGGGAAATCTTATTCTTATCTTTTTTGATAACGCTTACCAACTTTAACTGCTCTTTTTTCTCTTTTTCAAGTGACAATCGTTCTTTTTCGTTTTCAGCAATCAGTTTTTGTTTTGCTGTTTTTTGTACGTTTAGTTTTTGATTAAAATCCGTAAGCTTATTCGACTTCGTTTTTATTTCTTCACCCTGCATTTTTCTATAGCTGGTGTATTGCTTCATATACTGGGCTCTTTTGTAAGCCTGTAAAAAATTTTCAGACGACAATAAGAACATTGCTCTACTTTCGGCTGAACGACTTTTATATGATTTCACAATCATTTCGGCATAATCCTCCTTAAGTTCTGCCAATTCTTTCTTCAATTTATTAATCTGAACTTGATTAATATACATGTCATTACTCAGCAATTTGGTTTGCTTTTCAGTCGTGTTTATTAATTTTTCTTTAAGCTTTATTTTAGTGCTTTGAATAATCACTACGTTAACAGCAGATTTTTCTTTTTTCTTTACAGATTGTAATAACTTTTCATTTTCTCTAATTTCTTTTTGAATTTGAGCTTTACGTTCTTCTAATTTTTCTTGTTGTGATTCCTGACTCCACAGTAATGAAGTCATACAGATAAAAATTAGGCTTAGGAGAAATTTTGGCATATCGAAAAAATATTTTTGCTAATTTACTTAATTATAATTCTTTTGTACCCATTTGGAACACTATAAGGAAAAGAAAGTTCTTCATTGAAAGTTACCGAGTTGTATTCCAGATTGATTTCGGTATTTCCTTTCTTCTGAAATGTATTGATCAGGACACTTGTAGGCAATGTAGCCTGATTGTATACTTTGTTGTCCGCGTACGCTACTTTAATCATTCTCTCTTCGGCAGTTTGCGTGATTTCTTGTTTTTGAACCAAGAATTTATCAGCATCTAAAAAGAATGATTTTTTCGTGTTTTTATTCGATGTATCATCCAATCGATACGTTTGTTCCAATAACGTTTCCAAATATTTTCCTTTGGTCAAATCATCAATTGCCTGACCTAACAACATGTTCTGGATTTTATTGTAATCTAAATCCGTTCCTAACCATTGGCTTAAACTACTGAAATCACCTTCAAAATATTTCCCGTTTATCTTTTCGTAATAGCTCACTGTTTTAGGAGTGATTAATGCTTTTGCCATTGTAATTCCCAGAAAACGAATGCTTACCAAAATTTGTTCGTCTTTCTTGATTTTGATTTCAGCAGTAACATTTTGCGTTTGTTTATCATCGGCATAACGAGCACTTGACTTAATATATAATGTAGAAAATTCATTTTTATTGTTGTAATGATTTTCTATTATTTTTTTGGCCGACATTTTTTCTGCCGCTGCAACTGGCTCATTACCGGCTGCAATAGCAACAGCTTTGGATTTGCACGAAACCATAAAAACAGTAAGTAGTACTAATATTGAAATTTTTTTGATCATTTTTTTCCTTTTAATAATTGATTGGCTTTAGCAAAAAACAAGTCTTTTTTCTTGAAATCTCCCAAACCATTATACGCTTCTCCAAGCTGGATATTGAAATTTATTTCCAATTCCTTATTCTCCACTACATAATCCATGCCCATTTCTAAAAAATCCTTTGCTTTTTTAAATTGCTGCAGCTGATTGTTAGCCAAACCAGCATAATAATAAAACTGAGGCTGCGTTGGGAAAGTCTCTACCAGCTCCAGAGCTTTCTTGGCTACTGCATCAAATTGTTTCATCTCCGTATGCGCTTGAAGCAAAAGCAAATGCTTTTCAACAGCATCACCTACTCCATTATTTACCGATTTTTCATAATATACAATGGCTTTTTCCCATTGTTTTTTAGCGTGAAAAAATTTCCCTATTTCTTTCGCAACATCAACAGATTTGTCATTTTCGAAATAACCAACAGCTTTCTCTAAATCAGGCGAATATTGCGGATTTTTATCGGTAAAAATCAGAAATTCATTTAGAATCCGATGCTTAATTTTCGAATCTATTTTGGCACTGGCCAAAACAATATTCATTGCTTTTATCGCTTTTCCTGCAGCATTTGAATCTAAATAATTCTTGAATAAACTCACTTGCGCCCACTCCGAATTTGGGATTGCTTTTTCGAGTTTTTTTACTGTTTCAAAAGCTTTTGTCTCTTCATTATTTTTAGAATACAAAAATATCAAACTGATATAATTAGACTCTTCTTGCGGATTTTTGACAATCAATCCCTCCAGATTCGAAATTTCGTTGTTCTGAAACTTCCCTTCAGACAAAATTTGGCTTTTGTATAATTCCCTGCGATCTGTTTTTCCAACAGTTTCATTGAGTTCCTGAATCAGCGCCAACGCTTTCTCATACTGATTGGTCCCGATATACAGTGAGGTCAAATCTTCTTTGTATTTTGGATCAAATTCAATCAACTTATTAATGACGATAATCCCCTGATTGAAATTTTTAGTTTCATAACTCACATCATACATTCCTATCCAAAACCATTTATTTTCAGGGTCAATCTTGGCCGCATTTTCAAAGTAATTATAGGCAGTTTTATACTCTTTTAATGCTAAATAATTCTTTCCTAATTCATAATAAACGGTCGCATCATTCGGTTTTATTTTATTGGCTTTATCCAAAGCTACTATCGCCTTATCATAATTTTCAATTCCTTTTTGAAGCAACGATTCATAAAAAAGTTCTTGAAACTGATCTGTATCGAGCTTGATTTCCTCGGGTTCCGTTTGCGCCCATAGCAAAGCCGAATTGCATTGCAAAACGAGAAATAAAATTATGAAAGCACTTTTTTTCATTTCAAATTTAATCCTACATCATTTTAAAAAGATGCAGGAATTGTATTTTATTTATTCCAATACCGAATAATCTCCGATACTGATGCTGGTGAAATTCCCATCGAAACTAGCGTGATTTCCGATCATCGCATTGTCTAAATTCGCATTTTTGATATGAGAATGCGTTTGTACCAAACTGTTTTGTATCGTACTGTTTGAAACATGACATCCATCGCCTAAAGAAACATTTGGACCAACAGTTGCGTTTGTCAGAACTACATCTTTACCGATATAACAAGGCGGAATAATAGTCGAATTATCTAATTTGACATCAAAATCCACTAGATGTTCACCATCATTATGCAAGAAACCTAACATTCTGGAATTCGTTTCCACAGTTACATTTTTGTTACCGCAATCCATCCATTCATCTACTTTACCGGGAACGAAAGTCATTCCTTTGGCCATCATCTGTTTGATTCCGTCATTTATCTGGTATTCGCCACCGTGGATAATGTTGTTGTCTAATACTAATTGTAATTCGTTTTTCAGTACGGTCACATCTTTAAAATAGTAGATTCCAATTACGGCAAGATCAGATACAAAAGTTGCCGGTTTCTCCACTAGCTCAACTATTTCATTCGCTTCATTCAATTTTACGACACCAAAAGCTTCTGGTTCGTCTACTTGTTTTACCCAAATCACGCTGTCGGCATTTTGGTCTAAATCGAAATCCGCCCGAATTAACGTATCGGCATAAGCGATAACTGCGGGTCCGCTCAAAGAATCTTTGGCACACATAATCGCGTGACCGGTTCCTAAAGCTTCGTTTTGGTAATAAATAGTTCCTTTGGCGCCTAGTTTTTGTGCAATAGCAAGTAGTTCTTCTTCTACTTTTTTGCCAAAACTTTCGTGTATAATAAAGGCTACTTCTTCGATATCTTGATTCAACACGCCTGCAATATCTTCCACCAAACGATGAACGATTGGTTTTCCGGCGATAGGAATTAATGGTTTAGGAATGGTTAATGTATGTGGACGAAGACGTGAGCCACGACCGGCCATTGGCACAATTATTTTCATGTTCTTTTATATTAAAGGATTGAAAAATTAGAATTAAAAATCTTTGAATTATTAAATCTTTGAATTATTAAATTAATTTATTTAACTCCCGTACTTCCAAAACCGCCTTCTCCTCTGGAGGTCTCTGTCAATTCCTGAACCTCGATCCACTCCGCACGTTCGTGTTTTGCGATGATGAGTTGTGCAATTCGTTCTCCGTTTTGGATAACGAAATCTTCATTGGATAAATTTACTAAAATAACTCCAATTTCACCACGATAATCCGCATCTACTGTTCCGGGAGCATTCAGGACCGTAATTCCGTTTTTGGCGGCCAGTCCGCTTCTTGGACGAACTTGTGCTTCGTAACCTATAGGTAATTCGATGAAAAGACCTGTTTTTACGATGGCTCTTTCCAGTGGTTTTAGTGTTATGGATTCCGATAAGTTGGCTCGTAAGTCCATTCCTGCCGAGGCTATGGTTTCATAGTTAGGCAAGGCATGTTGTGATTTGTTGATTATGTTTATTGTCATTGTTTTTTATTTAAAAATAGTAATGCAGGAGGGACAAGTCGCCACTTGCTCATATATATTTTTTGTATTGTTTTCGATTTTTTTAGCCCTGATTGAAGCGGCATCCTTTTCTTTTTTTCTTTAAAAAAGAAAAGATATAGCAAAAAGCAGGAAATAGCTCCTAAAAACTAGATTCTAATTCTTTTTTCGGTTCAACATTTTGATTAATAATTCTTTTTCATTGTGATATATAAAATACATAAACACCAGTAATAACGTGATTCCTACATAATAATTCTCTCTGAAACCATAAAAGGAAACTGCCGAAAATCCTACTGAAATCAATAGATACATGAATATTTTATTGGTATCATACGGAATAGGATAATATTTATTCCCAAAATAATACGAAATGGTCATCATGCTTCCGTACGCAGCAATGGTGGCAATTGCCGAGCCGTAATAACTCATTGTAGGGATCAGCAGGTAATTTAACACCAGTGTGATTACAGCTCCCACAATTGAAATATAGGCACCAATATGAGTTTTGTCAATTAGTTTGTACCAAACGGAAAGATTAGTATAAATTCCTAAGAAAAAGTTGGCCAGAATGATTAATGGAACCACTTTCATCGCTTCCCAATAAGACTCATCCTGAATCATAATAACTTTTAGAATATCCGCAAAAACGATAACAGACAGTAATATGAAAGACCCAAAAATGACAAAATATTTGGTAATTGTAGCATACGTTTGTGGTGCATCCTGACTATCCGAGTGGCTAAAAAAGAAAGGCTCGATTCCCAATGTATAGGCGGTACGATACAAAACCATGAACAAACCGAGCTTGTAACAGGCGGAATACACTCCTACTTCGGCGGCGGCAATATCAGGTGGCAATAAATAACCCAAAAGTATTTTGTCGAATTGTTCATTGATGGCAAATGCTATTCCGGCCACCATAATAGGCATGCCGTACTGCATCATTCGTTTCCATAATTTGTAATCAAAATGCCATTTCAATTTGAAATAATTAGGTGACAGCAGTATGAAGGTAAGTAAGCTGGCAACAATATTGGACACAAAAATATAGCCTATCTGAAAATCTTCCAGATATAAAGAGCGTAAAACACTGTCTGGATTTGATTCTGCAATAGCGGGTAAATAACTTAAAAAGAAAAGGTTCAAAAACAGATTGACGGCTACATTTCCTATTTTGATTATCGCGTATTTTACGGGTTGCTGATTGACTCTTAATTTAGAGAATGGAACAATCACCAAAGCGTCAAGTACTAAAATCCAAATCGTGTAACTAATGTATTGTTCGTCTATTTCAGCCCAACTCGATATTGTATTTCGGAATAATAAGGCTATGAATAAAAACGCTATGGAAGTCCAAAAAATGGAAACGGACGTAGTTTCAACTACTGAATTCTTGTTGGTTTCTTTATTGTAAAACCTAAAAAACGCGGTTTCCATTCCGTAAGAAAGAATGACGTTGAAAAAAATCATTCCGGCAAAAATGATGGAAACCTTTCCGTATTCTGCTTTTGGGAGTAAATCCGTGTATAATGGCACCAATAAAAAACTGAACATTCGCGGCACAACCGTTGCTAATCCGTAAATGGCAGTCTGTTTAAAAAGGTTTTTATATAATCCCAAAATGGTGTATTTATTAAAATTAAGGAAACAAAAATAACTAATTCTTTGGTTTAATACGACAATGTGAATGTTTGTTTTGAAACAGATCTATCAGCAACAAAAGCATTCCATTTACAAAAAATTATCGCAATGGCTTTTCTTTGAGATTGGTTATTTTAAAAAATTGGGTTTTATTATCTTGCTTATATTCCAAAACTGCTTCGTTGAGTTTTAAATCGAATTTAGATTTTAGAATTACTGGTGTTTTATTGCCATATTCTTTGGCAGGATTACTATCCATAATGAAATCTTCCTCTTTATTGCTTTGCAAAAAAGAAGATTTAAAGTCTTTTGGTGTAATTTCTTGAACCGGAGATTCTTGATTGTGAAAATAGATTTTTTCCAGTTTTATATTTGCTGACAGCGGATTTTTGAATTCGATATAAAAATTGATTACGCTGCTTTCCATACCGTTTTTCTCTTTATGATAAAAAACCGACTGTATTTCTTGAGGAAATTCCGTTTGAAATTCTTGTTTCATAGCACAGAAAGTTAGGCTGATTGCAGTAATAAATAAGAGACCAATTATTTTATATCCTTTCATAATTCTCAATTTAACTTAATCCTTCTTCATTCAAAATCTTAAGAAAGTGAAATCCTTTTGGCACATACCCTTGGTTGTAATAAAAGCGATGTGCGGTGAAATTTCCGGTAAAAGCATCTAAAACTATCATGGTACAGCCCGTTTCTTTGGCCAAAACATCAACATAATCCGTCATCATTTTACCCAAACCTTTGGAACGGTGATCCGGGTGAACAATAAAATTATCAATCTCGATGTATTTTCCCGACCAAAGTTTTGTTCCCGACCAAAATCCGGAAACCGCCACACAAACTTCATTTTCAAAAACGGCTACCTGTTTATAATTATGCGGAATCATTTCGACCAGATATGATTTGTATTTTTCTACTGTAAAGGTGGGATATAAAAATCGCATCACATCAATGTTGCTAAGCATCTCATCTACCGAAGTCAGTTCTCTAATTTCTAATTTCATTCTTCCTAGTATTATTTTAAACTATAAAATTAAACAAAAAAAGAGCCAACAGATGTTGGCTCTTACAATATATTTTGAATCAATAATTTATTACCCATTCAATGCTTCTGCTCCACCAACAATCTCTAAAATTTCATTAGTAATAGAAGCCTGACGTGCTTTATTGTACGTCAATTTCAATTGATTTCTCAATTCCGTTGCATTATCAGTTGCTTTGTGCATGGCAGTCATACGCGCTCCGTGTTCTGAAGCAAATGAATCACGAATTCCTTTATACAATTGTGTTTTCAACGATTTTGGAATCAAAGTCAACACGATTTCTTCTTTTGAAGGTTCAAAAATATAATCTCCTGGTGTAACAGTAAGATCCGATTTTAAGGGTGCTAATGGCAAAAATTGTTCGGTTTGAACGATTTGTGTAGCAGCATTTTTAAATTGGTTGTAAATCAACTCAATTTTATCATATTCACCAGAAACGAATTTCTCTGTTAAAATATCAGCAATTTTAGCAACATTATCAAAAGTCAATGCATCAAAAACAGCGCTTTGATTATCTACAACCGACAATGTTTTACTTAAAACATCATTTCCTTTTTTTCCTATGGCAAAAATATCCACTTGTTTACCTGCGTAAAATTCAGCACGATTTTTAGCTTCTTTAATTGCATTAGTATTAAAAGCACCCGCTAAACCTCTGTTAGAAGTTACTACAACAAGTAATACTTTCTTGATTTCGCGTTGCGTTGTAAACTCTCCGCCAGCGTCACCTTCCAGTGTAGCAGAAAGATTTTGCAATAATTCCGTTAATTTTTCGGCATAAGGGCGCATTGCTGTGATTGCATCTTGTGCTTTCTTTAGCTTTGCTGCAGAAACCATTTTCATCGCTGATGTAATTTGCATCGTAGATGAAACGGAAGTAATTCTATTACGGATTTCCTTTAAATTTGCCATTTTATGTGGGTATTGGGTTGTTGGTTTTAGGTGCTGGATTTAGAAAAATCTAAAACCTAACACCCAAAACCTAGAAACCTAATTAGTTATATTTTGCTGATAATTCTTTTGCTACAGTTTCAATTACATCTGTAATTTCGTCTGTTAATTTTCCTGCTTTCAAAGCATCAAGAGTTGCTCTGTGTTTATTGTTCAAGAATTCCAAGAAATCTTTCTCAAATTCTCTCACTTTGTTCACAGGAACATTTCTCAATAAGTTTTTAGAACCAGCATAGATAATTGCAACTTGGTCTTCAACAGTATACGGATCGTTCAAACCTTGTTTTAAGATTTCAACGTTTCTTTTTCCTTTTTCAATTACGTTTAAAGTAACTGCATCTAAATCAGAACCAAATTTAGCAAACGCTTCCAATTCACGGAATTGTGCTTGATCTAGTTTCAAAGTACCTGCTACTTTTTTCATTGATTTAATTTGTGCATTTCCTCCAACACGAGATACCGAAATACCTACGTTAATTGCTGGACGTACCCCAGAGTTAAACAAATCTCCATCCAAGAAAATTTGACCATCTGTAATCGAAATTACGTTTGTTGGGATGTATGCAGAAACGTCACCAGCTTGAGTCTCAATAATTGGCAAAGCAGTAAGAGAACCACCACCTTTTACAATTGGTTTCAATGAATCTGGTAAATCGTTCATGTTTTTAGCAATTCCATCATCTGCAATTACTTTACACGCACGTTCTAATAATCTACTGTGTAAGTAGAAAACGTCTCCAGGATATGCTTCACGTCCCGGTGGTCTTCTTAATAAAAGAGAAACCTCACGGTATGCAACAGCTTGTTTAGATAAATCATCATAAACAATTAAAGCCGGACGACCTGAATCTCTAAAATATTCTCCAATTGCAGCACCTGCGAAAGGAGCATACACTTGCATCGGAGCTGGATCAGAAGCATTAGCAGCAACAATAATGGTATACGCCATTGCTCCTTTTTCTTCTAACATTTTAGCAATTCCTGCTACAGTTGACGCTTTTTGTCCAATTGCAACATATATACAGAATACTGGTTTCCCAGCATCATAAAATTCTTTTTGATTTAAGATAGTGTCAATACAAACAGTTGATTTACCTGTTTGACGGTCACCAATAACCAATTCACGTTGTCCACGACCAACTGGAATCATAGCATCTACTGCTTTGATACCTGTTTGTAATGGCTCAGTAACTGGTTGACGGAAGATAACTCCAGGAGCTTTTCTTTCTAAAGGCATTTCGTACAAAGTACCTCCAATTGGTCCTTTTCCATCAATTGGAAAACCAAGTGTGTTTACTACACGTCCTACCATTTGTTCTCCTACTTTAAGAGAAGCGATACGTTGTGTTCTTTTTGCAGTTGAACCTTCTTTGATTCCTGTAGACGGTCCTAAAAGTACCACACCCACATTGTCTTCTTCAAGGTTCAAAACAATAGCTTCTAATCCATTGTCAAATTCCACTAGTTCCCCGTATTGAACATTTGATAGCCCGTAAACACGAGCAATACCATCTCCAACTTGAAGCACTGTTCCTACTTCTTCTAGTGTAGCACCAGATTCAAAACCTTCTACTTGCTTTCTTAATATTGCTGAAATTTCAGCAGGTTTGATTTCCGCCATCTTAATTTATAATTTAGACACTTAAATGTGTAATAAAACTAATTACTTAACTCTCTTTTTAATACTTGTAATCTATTGGAAACTGAAGCATTATATTGCTTATCTCCAATTCTCAAAATAAAACCTCCAATGATTGCAGGATTTACTATGTTTTCTAATGTGATTTTTTTATCTGAAAGCGTTGCTATTTTTGCTAAAACTTTAGCTTCTAAAACCGCATCCATAGGAACAGCTGTAGTCACTTGTGCCAACTCAATACCATTTGCTAAGTCAGATAATTTACCATATTCAGCAGCAATTGCTCCTAATATTTCGAATCTTTTGTTTTCAAATAATAAATGAAATAACCCTTGAGTTACGCCATTGATACCTGCAAAAACTTCTAACAATGCATTTTCTTTCACTGCTACTTTAATGGTAGGGTTTTGAATAAAAGTACTCAATTCTAAATTTCCATTAATAGTGGTAGCAATAGTTTTCATATCACTGCTTACTGCTTCGGCAACACCTTTTGAGTTTGCTAAGTCCAAAATTGCTTTTGCATAACGAATTGCTGCTCTTGTACTTGCCATAATTAGTTCAATTTAACGTCACCTAACATATTCTCAATCAATTTTGTTTGAGCTTCTTTGTTAGATAATTCATCTTTCAATACTTTTTCAGCAATACTCAATGACAACGATGAAACTTGTGATTTCAATTCAGCCATAGCCGCATTTTTTTCTGCTAAGATAGCTGTTTTAGCTTGCTCTATCATTCTTGCGCCTTCTGCTTGTGCATCAGCTTTAGAATCAGCGATCATTTTTTCTCTCATTTCACGCGCTTCTTTCAATAAAGAGTCACGTTCTAATCTTGCTTCCTGAAGAATACGTTCGTTTTCGGCAGTAAGATTTTGCATTTCTCTACGAGCAGTTTCTGCTGAAGATAACGCTTCATTGATTGAATCTTCTCTACCTTTTACTGCGCCAAGAATTGGTTTCCAAGCGAATTTTCTTAAAAGGATAAAGAAAACTATAAAGATGATCGAGGTCCAAAAAATTAAACTCTCTGGTGCTGTTAAATTCATATTTTTATATTTAAAAAGTTTGTTTTAGAAATAAAAACTCCCTGATACCAACCGTATCAGGAAGTTTTAAGCTTTAATTATTTTGCGATTAACGCAACAACTACTGCGAAAAGTGCAACACCTTCAATAAGTGCAGCAGCAATAATCATAGCAGTCTGGATTTTTCCAGCAGCCTCAGGTTGACGAGCAATAGCGTCCATTGCAGAACCACCAATTTTTCCAATACCTAGACCTGCACCAATAACAGCTAATCCAGCTCCGATTCCAGCTAATACCATAATACTAAATTTAATATAGTTAATAATTAATAAAACACATTTTAATGATGATCGTGCTCTGCTACGGCCTGACCAATAAATAATGCTGTCAATAACGTGAAGACATAAGCCTGCAACGCCGCAACCAACATTTCAAGTACACTCATAAACAATACGAAAGCTCCAGAAATAGGCGCAACGGCTACTGTTTTGAATATAAAAATCAATGAGACTAAACTCAAGATGATAATATGTCCTGCAGTAATGTTTGCGAATAAACGAATCATTAATGCAAAAGGTTTTGTCAACATTCCGATAATTTCTACAGGAATCATAATAGGATATAATGCCTTAGGAACTGGAGGCATAAAAATATGTTTCCAATAATCTTTGTTGGCACTGAAAGAGGTTACAATAAAAGTAATCAATGCTAGTACAAATGTAAAGAAGATATTTCCGGTAAGGTTTGAACTGAAAGGAAAAAAAGGAATCAATCCAATAAGGTTGTTAATCCAGATAAAGAAAAATATAGTCAGTAAATACGGCATGTATTTTGCATATTTTTTTGTTCCAATATTAGGTATCGCGATTTCATCTCTAACGAAAATCACTAATGGCTCTAGAAATCCAGCGATTCCTTTTGGCGCTAATTTATTTTTGTTATAAGAACGAGCTACCGCAAGAAACAAAAAGAACAATACAAGAGCTGACATCAACATCGAGAAAACATTCTTAGTGATTGAAAAATCAAGTGGTCTGGCGTCAAACGCGAAAGCACCGTTTTTTCTTTGGTCTTCTGTTAAGGTTTCAAATTTATCCGCATAAAAGATAACCTCATTGAAACGAACTAATTTCTGACCGTTCACATCAATAATATGGTGTCCTTCATTATCATGGTGAAATTGTTCAGAAGAGAACATTTCCAATCCGTTGTTTGTCCACAATATTACAGGAAGATAAAACGTAATAGGATGACCATCATAATCCGCAATGTGAAATTCATGAGAATCTCCAATGTGATCATTAATCAATTCCGTAGCATTGAATTCTTTTTCAGCAGAATGACCTGTTTCTCCGTGCGCTTCTGCAACAGGAGCAGCATTTTCAGTGTGATTTTGAAGACTATCCGCTGTTGGATTTGCGAAAGTAACCAACGGCATACACGCTAGAAAAGTAACTAACAGGAATTGAAGTGATTTTTTAGAAATTACCATTATTAATTGTGTATCTGATTTTACGTTTTTAAAATTTTTTGCAAAGGTACATATTTAATTGAAAATTGAAAATTATAATGATGATTTTAAAAAATGAATTTTACAATCGTATTGCATTATTTTCAAGCAACTTATCTTTTATTTATTAATCGTATCGAAAAAATTGTTTCAAAAAGCAAAAATAGGAAATAAGGGATGAAAAAAGCTGCTATATCCAAATTAGTTTCTCTACCTTCTGATTGTATCAACGGAATCAAAAAAACGACAGCCGCCATCATTTTCACAAAAGTGGTGCCCAGAAAAGCAAAACCGGTAAAATCCGGGAAATTTGAGTTTACAAAAAGCAACAGCAAATAGATTAAAAGTGTGGAAACAAACAGGAAAAGATAAATACTCCAAGTAGCATAAAAGAAATCATGATCTTGACTGATTGCCGCAGTGCCATAATATTGTGCAGCAAATAAGAGCAATGTAAAAGGTATTAGATACTTCAAAAAAGATAAAAATTTGATCATTCGTTATTTTTATTAATATTTTTAACTTGGCGAATTACGTTATAGAGTGCTATAAAAACCGATAATAGTGATAAAATAATGGTGTAAAGTGATGACGATTCATCAGAATATTTTTCATCCAGCCACATCCCAAAATAAGTAAATGCGAAAATGACAATTCCCATTTGAAACGGAATCCCCATAAATACCAACCACTTATTGAAATTGTTTTTATTTAGTTTTTTGTTGTCCATCGTTTAGCATTAGATTTTTTGTAATTGTCTTCATGATACATGATGCACTAAAATCAGCACCTGGCTCTACTGATAATTTGCCTACCGTAACTTCCCCATGAATACTGGCTTTTGCTTTTACATTCAGGACTTCTGTAACTTGAATTTTACCGTCAAGCTTTCCTTCAATATCAGCATTCTTACATATAATATCTCCGGTGACACTTCCCGCAGGTCCTATAACAATTTTTCCGCCAGACTGAAAATTCCCAATCAAATTTCCATCCAGTCTGAAATCAGCTTGTGAAATTATATCGCCTTTAATAATTGTTCCTTCAACGATTCTATTGGTCTTCCCCAAAAGATCGGTATATGATTTTTGTTTTTTATCAAACATAATTATTGTCTTTTTAATGCTAAGTATGCGTCAAGGTTTTTCTTGATCTGAATTACTTTGTAGTTTTGATTAGATACCACAATTGAGGTCTGTTTGCTTTCCGCAGACTTATCTAATTGAATCTTTGCAACAATATTATTTGCAAAGACTGCTGAATTTAGACCATGAATAGTAATAAAACTTTCTTTCTCATTATAAAAGTCGTAGGAGTACGATAACTCCTGAAAGTTGTTTTCTTTGAAAAACTTCTTTATTTTTTCTTCCAAAGCTTTTGTATCCTTATCTTCCTTTTTGCCTACTTTATATAGAATTTTCCAATTATTGGTCTCCACTGTATTGAAATCCATTTTCTCTAAAAAAGGAATTTGATCTCTCAAAATTTGCACTGCGTTTTTCCCTTCTTCGCTATTTGGATAATTATCCGCCACAAATTGCAATGCATTTTTGTAGGCTGTTACTCCTTTCAGTTTACCAATGGTATTTGCTTTAAGCAACTCAAATTTGGATACAATTTCATCTCCCGAAAATTGATTAATCAAAACGTCTGCATTTTCTAAAACCATCACAAATTGTTCTTGCTGGAATACTTTATACCATTTGTTATAGACACTTTCCGGTGTTTCATTTTCAGAAATTGCATCTGGATTAGTGTTATTAATTATTTGTGCATAACGAGAATCCGGAAATTGAGCCGAGATCTTTTTTTGCATTGTTTCAGCTTTATTCAAATCAGTTATCTGGTATAATTTATACAAGTTATACATTGCAGGAAGAACCAGTTTTTCTTCAGGATCCTGTTGTAATAATTGTTCCAGTTTATTGATTGCCAGATTGTTTTCTTTGAATTTTTCCTTATAAATAATGCCCAGTTGATAGTATGCAAAATTGCGTTCTTTACGGATACTGTCCAATTCTATTTGCGCTGTTGGAAGTTGTTTCAGGTAATAATCCGTGGTGTATTGCTCTACTATTTTATTCGAGTCCGCTTCCTTTTCAGACGATTGTTTATCCACATCCAAAGAGTCAATAGTCGTTACGTTTGCATTTCCTGCGGCAACTCTCCAATTCCCGTTTAAATTCCTGTCACCCCATATTTTTTTGAATTCCAATTTCCCAAAAGCTACAGTTGTAGGATTATAAAAATAGAAAGCACTCACCGTTTGTTGAGAAGAAACACTCGCCATGGCAGGTGGAGTAATTGGTGATTTTCGCGCCGGATTTCCGGATTCTTGAATAGAAGCGGGAGCTGCAGATGAAGCGGTGTTATTTCTCGCAATATTTTCCTGTTTCGCTTTGTTTTTCTCCTCTAAAAGTCGCTTAATTTCATCTTTTTCTTGTAGCGCAACAATGTACTTTTCAAAATAAGCCATACGATCCGCTGAGTTCATTGCCACCACATTTAGAATACTGTCGTTTCTCTTTGCCAGCGCTTCATACAAAATCACCTCATCAAGGTTGCTTCTTATTTTTTGGATTTTTACAAATTCTCTTGTTTTGTTATTCAGTTTAACCAAAGTACTGTCATAGTATTTTGCTGCCGCAGGATATTCCGCATTTCTAAAATACATATTTCCTATATTTCTATAATTTGAAGCAACTAAATACGTATCTTTTGAATTGGTTCGTAACGATGCATTGTAAAAATCCAATGCTGTTTTCTGATTGTTTTCCTTGTCTTGAAATACCGCCATTTGATGAAAAATCAAATCTTTATACGGACGGTTTTCCCGGTCTTGAATCAGTTTATTGAATGTTTTTAAAAAAGAAACTGAATCTCCCGATTGAGAATCAAACAACTCCGCTTTTTTGGCATGTGCCTGAATCACAAATTTCCGCTCCGCTTTTCGGTTCATGTCAATCACGGCTTGATAGGAAGTAACGGCACTGTCCTTGTATCCCAATTCTTGATACAATTGTCCCAGAACAAAACGGTATCGGGCTCTTTCCTGATTTACTTTGGTGAATTCGATGGCAAGTTTTATCTTAGCAACTGCACTGTCTTTCTCCTCCATGTTTAAAAAAGAAGCGGCCAAAAGTGCGTTTGCATCTGCAAAAACCTGTTTTTTTACTTCGTGATCTTCTAATAATTTACTGACATTTTTTATGACCAAAGCATCATTTCCCAAACGCATGTTGGTTTTCTCTCGCCAAATTTTGGCTTCATAAATTCGGCTGCTGTTTGGGTATTTGTACAGAATATAATTGAATGCATCTAGCGCAGGAACAAATCGTTGGTCGTAATATCTGGCTTTTCCAAGCATCAGATATGCTTCGTCAATTTGGCTGTTTTTTTCTTTACCGCCAATGTTCATGGAATGTTTTTGAATGGCTTTGGTCGCTTTGGTTTCTGCCAATTCAAAATCAGTATTTTTAGGTTTTGTTGTAGAAGTGAAATCTTCTACAATTTGCATTTTTTCAACCGGCAAAAGTTGCCAGAAATCATCATCGCTATTGGCGTTTACCACCAGAACTCCTTTATCCAAGCCTACTTGCCCATTGTATAAAATGTTATATTTGGTGCTTAAAGCATGCGAATTCCTAGCCATAAAAGTGTCTCTTTTAGTAGAACAGGCTACCAAAAAAGCAAAAAACAACAAGAAAGATAACGGTTTAAATATATTGATTTTCAATGGAAAACGTTTTTATCAATTAACTATTAAATATACTTTTTAGTATATGCACTGGTAAAAATACATTTCTTTTTGCTATCGTGAAAATTATGAAGTTATATTTGGGTTTTCCTGATGTGCGTAAGGGATGGAAGCGGCATCCTTTATTTTTCTTTCTTTAAGAAAAATAAAGATACAGCGCACAGCCCGACCCGAAGTCTCGGCTTTTGGGACGAGACGGAGGGTTACGCCAAAATAAAACCGCCAATTCACTGATTAAATAAACTCATTGGAGCATACAATTAGCGAATTAGCGGTAAAAGTTTTGTCTGGGACTGATTCGTTAATTTTAAACCGCAAAAAACAGTTCTAGTTCCTTTAAGGTTTCCTCAGAAGTTTGAATGTCTTTGACCACTTCGCCTTTGTGCAGCGCGACAATCCTGTCACTTACCTCAACAGTATGCAGTAAATCGTGGCTGGAAACCAAGACGGTTACTTCCGGATTATCGGCTAAATCCTTGATGATTTTTTTTAATCGGAATTGTGTGGTTGGGTCTAAATTAGCAAACGGTTCGTCCAGAATAATAACCTCCGGATTCCCAATTAAGGTAGCGATGATACCCACTTTTTTCTGGTTTCCTTTAGATAAATCACGTAGATATTTCTTGTTTTTAAGAATTTCTCCGTTGAAAAACTCTTCGTGTGTAGCCAATAAAGCATCGACATCGGCTTTGTTTTGTCCGCGTAAATCGCCAATGAAATAGAAATATTCTTCGGGCGTTAAGTAGCCAATTAAGAAACTTTCGTCCAAGAAAGAAGCAGTGAACGGTTTCCAGTTTTCACTGGTGTTTACCTGAATGTCATTATTCACAATATTTCCTGTTGAGGGCTGGATTAAATCCAATAAAAGACTGAAAAAAGTGGTTTTCCCAGCACCATTATTTCCAACTAATCCAAAGCTTTCGCCTTTTTTTATTTCTAAAGAATCTATTTTTAATACGGTTGTTCCGTTGTATGTTTTTGAAAGGTTATTTACTTGTATCATTTTTGAAAAAGTTTATTCGGTTATTTGTTGATTTCGTTAATCGCTGGATTATCCTTTTTGTTTGTACGCCGCAATGGTCGCGTATTTCTCTGATTTATAGATTTTTTCAATCACGGAAAATGCTTTCTCTTTGAAGGCAAATCCAATCACTCCTGTACCTGCTACCAGCGCTAAGCCTATATTTGGATTCGCATATTTTGAACCCAGCCAATACAGTAAAACCGGCAAAGCCAACTGCGGAATAGAAATCAACATCGTTTTAATATTGAAGGCTTTTTTGTCTCCAAAAGCACCTTTCCCGGAACTCAAATCGATTGGTGTTTTAGTGTACGCGCCACCCAATAAAACCAAATGAGAATTGACTCCGATATTATAAATCGCACCCACGACAATGGTTAAATAAACATGAACCCCTAAATAGAGATAGAATGACGCTATGGTTGTGGTTACAATTGTAGCAATTACCATCAACCACCATTTAGAACTCAAATAACCTTTGTACGGAATGTTTTGCGTCATCATTAGCTGGTAATACGCGCTGTCCCAACTCGGCACAAATTGTCCGAAAGTAATTAAGAATCCACCCGAAACTATAATCCCGCCCAAAATGTGCATTAAAGGATTATTATAAGCTTCAATACTACTAGTGAAGAAAAGAAGCCCATATAAAAGGAACATGACGCTCAATCCAACAGTGGTTTTAGATCGTTTGTTTCTTTTGATTAATTTGATGTCATTTTTCAAAAAGGTTCCGATGGTTCCAAATTGGTTTAACCAAGTCAACTCCTCCGTTTTGGCAACATCGTGTTTGTTAGACAATCCTGCATCCAGATATAAATTCTTTTTGAAATACTGGAACGTGACATAATATAAAGCGATTAATGCTAATACTGGAATGGCAAAAGCCCAATACGTGTTGAAAATAACATTAAAAAATGGCGCTGTAATTTCCGTGATATTAAAGAGTTCGTAGTAGTGTAATCCTCCTAAAACAGCTGCTATTGCTAAGAAAATGGCGAATAAATTATCCTTGTTACTCAGTAGAATATTCAGAAAATTGTTGATGTACAGCAATGAAAAGATGGCAGTGTACCAAAGCACTACGGAAAGTATATCATAGCCTTCGATGATTAAAACAACACAAAACGGAATCAGGAAAAAAGCGTGCACCAAATTAAAGAAGGACAAAACCGTTTTTCCTAATGAGAAATGAACAATCGTTGATTTTTTTATGGGAAAAATCAACATGGGGCGAATGTTCATCACCGGGATTTTTTGCAACATCAATCGGATAATTAAATCCATCAATACATAATAAATCATGAATTGATTCACCGTAACAATTGGGTCCAGATTCATTTTCTTCAGAATATAAAAGGCCCCAACTCCTACTGCTAAGAAAATTAAAATGAAATAAATGGCGACAAAACCCATCAGGATTTTCAAAGCCAAATTAGTAGCGAAGGAAGCTGACCTAAAAAATGCTTTCCATTCGAGATAAAGGAATTTTTGAATCATAGTTTGGTTATTTTGGTTTTGTAATATGTAGTCAAAATAAGAAAACGTTACAAATTTTCTAATTTATATTCCGGGTAGGTTTGTTTTAAATAGGCTTCAGCTTTGGAAGGGATTATTTTAAAAATGATGAAAAGTGCACAGGTTAATAGTACGAAAACAAGATTACACTAATTTTAACTTTTTTACTATTTTGTAGTGTTCATAAACCATCATTAATTGAAAAAAACAATAAGTAAAGGGGAAACCTAATAAAATACAAGTAATAAAATTAAACAAAAAGGAATTATTACTATCGAAATTTTTTAGTGGTTCATTGATGATATTGAACTGAAAAAGGAAAAAAAAAACTAGCCAACCTCTGTAAAGAAACAACCTCCCATAAGTTGTTTTTATTTTAGAATACCATATAAAAAACAAACTTAAAACAGTGGCTAAAACCAATACCAAATACGCTCCTTTTAACCCTAAGTTTAGGCTGTTAAAAGTTTGTTGTGATTGAATATTTGAAACAATAAGAACTAATACAAAACCAAAAACAATAGCTGACAATAATATAATTAAAGTCTGTCTTTTAGAATAAGTAACTAATTTTTCAATTACAACTCTTGGTGCTTTAAAAAAAGCTCCTAACCAATTACCGCTAGATGAAATTTCAAGCGATTGTTCCCATTTCTCAAAAACTGCTTCAAAAACAATGTCGAATGAAATTTCTTCATTACTCAGTCTCTCCTCAATTTCTGAGGCAATGTGGTCTAATAATTCTAATTTGACATCCTGATAAACAAGACCATTTAAAACTAAGGTTTCTTCTATTTGAGCTATTTGTTGGTTGGTTAATTTCATCTTCAAAAAATTAAAATTCTAATTTTGGACTTGGGTTCACTAAACTCTGCATGTTTCGAATGAAATCTTCGAGTTCTGAGAGTCGGTTTACGGTTTCTTTCTGCCCGGTTTCCGTCAGTTTGTAATATTTACGCATGCGGTTATCCACTTTTTCAATTTCGACATCCAGCAAACCTTCAGCTTCCAGCTTGTGCAAAGCCGGGTACAAAGCGCCTTCGGTGATGTTGAGTTCGCCTTGCGTAATCGCTTTTACTTTCTGGGTAATTTCATAGCCGTACATCTTGCCGTTTTCCTCCAGCAATTTCATGATAATCGTATTCAGACTTCCTTTGTATAATTGTGAGTTTTTCATTTTTTTGTCATTGCGAGGCACGAAGCAATCTCATTTTGAAAAACAAATATACATAAGATTCTTATACATAATAGTTTTAGGTATTAAAATTTTCAAATATTTTGAATTCAAAAAACCTATTCTGTTTACTATATTTGCAAAAAAAATATCATGTCATCCTTTCTGAAATTAATCATAAAAGAAGTAAAACGCGAAACCAAAGACGCTGTTTCTATACTTTTTAACGTACCTGAGGAATTAAAAGCGAATTATACTTTTGTTGCCGGTCAATATATCAATCTAAAATTAACTTTGGACGGTGAAGAAATTCGTCGTGCGTATTCTATATGCTCAGCTCCTGACAGCGGGGAATTACGCATTGCGGTGAAAGCAGTCGCAAACGGTGCTTTCTCTCAATTTGCTAATACAAAACTCAAAGCTGGCGATGTTCTTGAAGTGGGAAAACCGGAAGGGAAATTCACTTTTGAACCGCAAGCGGACCGTCAAAAAAACTACGCGGCTTTTGCTGCCGGTAGCGGAATCACACCTGTGATGTCTATCTTAAAATCAGTATTGAAAAACGAACCGAAGAGTTCTTTTATATTGGTTTACGGGAACAGAACACCTGAAGAAACCATTTTTCATCAAGAATTACACGATTTGCAATTGCAATATGTAGGACGTCTTTTTGTTCATTATGTGTACAGTCAAGCCAAAGTAGAAAATGCTTTGTTTGGGCGAATTGAGAAATCAACGGTTAATTTTGTTTTGAATAACAAACACGCGGCATTAGAATTTGATAAATTCTATTTGTGTGGACCAGAAGAAATGATAAATATCGTTTCCGGAGTTTTGAAGGAACATAATGTAAAAGAATCTAATATTAAATTCGAATTATTTGCTTCTTCAACCAAAGAAAATAAAATAGAAAAATCGTTAGGCGGCCATTCAAAAATCACCATCATGGTGGATGACGAGGAAACGACTTTTGAAATGTCACAAAAACAAACCGTTCTTGATGCCGCTTTAAAACAAGGTATTGATGCTCCGTATTCCTGCCAAGGCGGAATATGCAGCAGTTGTCTCGCTCGCGTTACCTCCGGAACTGCCGAAATGACGAAAAATTCCATCCTTACCGATAAAGAAATTGCCGATGGACTTATTCTTACATGTCAAGCGCATCCAACATCAGAAACTATCTATGTAGATTATGATGATGTTTAAGAGGTAAACATCCAATATCAAAATTCCAAATTCCAACTTTTAAGGCTGGAGTTTGGAATTTTTTCTATTTATAAAACATACTTCCTTTAACTTACAGTCAAAGCATTACAAAAATGCATTCCACAAGAACATGTTTTTTTGTCTTTTATTCTCTTCCTTGTCTTCTCCGTACGTATACCAATCTTTTGTTTTTTCTTCTATTAATGTTTTTAGTTCTTTTAAATCATAGGTTTTTTTAGCTGTAATCGGTTTTATGTCGGATGCGTTACTGATTTTTAAATCTATTTTGGTAGCTATAAATGACGTGTATAATCTTGGTATTGAAAGTCCTAAAATCATACCCGGTAAACCATTTACACTACATGGACCGCCAGAAATAGTAATGTCATCTGTGTAAAAAGCAAAAAGATATACATCATCAAATATTTTTCCTACTGCTTTTCGGCAATTATAACCTGCTATTTCTCTGTGCTCGTTTGTGATTTTCCATTGTATATTTGGTATGCTATCTGTTATTACAAAATTAGTTCCTACTATTTGCTTTTGCATATTCATTTTTCCAGTTGTAAAATCAAAATACCAGTTATTTTCTTCATCTGCATCTTTTTCGTGCTTTGGTATTCTTGTTTTTGGACTCCATCTGTCGAACTTATATACACTTTTATTGTCTTCAAAAGTATAAGTGTAATAGGATATTTTTAGGTCAGATAGGTTCTCTTTCATCATCTCATCCCAGCTGTCATTGCTCATCGTTTTTTTGAGGTTAGTATTTACTTCATATTCAATTACAGCTTTATCTATAAATTGTTGTGCTTTTGATGTAGTTGTAAAAAGTAGTGCTGCAATAAAAAAAAGTATTGATTTCATATGTTGATATTTATTGTTTTTTATCGGTCATATGTAATTAATGACCGATAATATTGTTTTTTTGTGTCATTGAACTTCGTTTCGCATATCATTATTGGTGTTTGCGACCCAATTACGGTCATGCTCATTTCATATATAGATAACTTAGATAATTAGATTTCTTGAATGCTCATTATTACAATTCCTTGAACTTCGTTCAGGACATTTGCTGATTTATTTCTTTACTGTTTCGCCTTTATTTTTAAAATTCCAGGTAAAGCCTATCATAGCATATCTTTTGAGCCTATCATTTCGTTCCTCACCTATTATGTTTTCATAAACATATCTATTGATTCCTATATTTTGATTCAAAATATCTCGTACTAGAATATAAGCCGTAAACTCATCGTTTTTGAAGGTCCGTTGCAGCCTTGCATTCCACAATTGATTGGTGAGATTGGTTTGGAAATCGGTCGTTTTTTGACGAAAATTTAAATTGTAGTCTGTGGACAATTTCCATTTTCCCCTAAAATAAACCCCTATATCCAGGTCCAAATTATTAGTGTTAAATGATTTTACTTCATCGTTTTGAGAAGTACTGTTTCTGTTATTTGAAAATCTATTACTTAAACTAAATTCGTATTTCTTTTCTTTTGATTTATTTAAATAAATTGAAAATCCTGAATTTAAAGTATTGGAATTATTGATTTTGTTGTTAATACTAAGTACTGATTTGTTATAGTTAACAGATGGATTAAGATTAACTTGTAAATCTATTTTTTTTATCTTAAATCCATATCCAAAATAAAAATTTCCAGAAAAATTACCGTTTGTGTTTATGGGTGTGCTAATTGTTTTAGCGCTTTCCGGATCTATATCTTTATTGTAAGAAATTAAATTTGAAGTCGATCTAAAAGAAATGTTTTGGTAAAAATGCGATTCTGTCAAAATACTATAACTATTGTGTGATATGCTTATACTATTGGTAAAAGATTGCTTTAAATTTGGATTCCCTAAAGTTTGATTAAAAAAATCTTGATTGTTTCTCAAAGGCTGTAATTGATCGATAGTAGGCTGTTTGGTTGCGCCTTGATAATTAAAACGCAAATTACTATTACTTTTGTATTTATAGGATAAATTCGCAGTTGGAAAAAAGTTGGTATAGCTGCGCTTGTATTCTTTGTTTAAAGTTTGATCTTGCAAATCAAACGAAGTAAAACCAAAACCACTTCCAAAGCTATAATTTATTTTTTTGGCATTGTAACTCAATTTTAGATTAGGCTTGTTTGTTGTTATGGTCTGTTTGAACTGGTTTGACAAAGAATCTACAACCAAATCATACTTGCCTGAAGCATCTGAATAATCATAGGTTAAATAATTGCTTTCGCCAGTGTTGTGAGTAACTTGATAGGCAAATTGCAATGCAAATTTCTTACCAATAGGCTCTGTATAGGTAACGTTTACGGCAAGATTTTGATTTGTTTTTTCCCCTATTTTGTTTTGATCCACATCATCCCTGGAGGAAAAGACACCACCTTCATAACTTTCGTTGGAAGACTTTAAAAAATTATTTGCATCCGTATTCAAAGTGTTCCAACTACTGTTTACAGAAAATGTACGACGGGCTTTGGCAAATTTATGTTTGTACAAAACACTTGCAAACAAAGATTCCTTCTCCGATTTTGTGTTAAATGTTTTTTCTTGTTTGTTTTTTAACAATCCGTCACCTCCTGTGGTATTTCCGTTTATAAATTCATCGCTTTCCGTATTATAAAAATTGGTTTTGGCGGTAAATTTGATGGAGTTTACAGAATCTAATTTTACGTCGTAAACAGCATTTAGTTTAAAATTACTTCTGTTTACGTTGCTTACCTTCGATGTGTTTTCGTTTAACTGTGTTTCTCCTACTTGTGTTTGAGTAATCCTGTTATTATTGTTGGTATAAATTTGCTTATTATATTTTGGTGATAGATTCAATGTTTGTTTATCATTCCACTTGTTGCTGTACTGCAATCCTGCGTTGGTGTTTTTGATAAACCCATTTTGAGTGTCAACATAAGGTTCTTCATCAGTATTGCCGCCCGTCCATTCATAACTTACATTTCCGTCGTCATCCATGTTCATGCTTATATCATCCCGAGATCCAAATTTTTCGCTGTCTTGCCAGTCAAGTCCATCCTGACCCGTATTTCCATTTAATAAAAAAGCGGATAATTTTCTTTTGCCTTTAAAATCACTAAACATAAGATTGCTATTGTATCTGGAATCCATATTTACTAATGGTCCGTTTGCAGCATCAATTTTACCAAAATAGCCTTTCTTTTTATCCTCCTTTAATTTTAAATTAATTGTTTTTTTTGTGTCGCCATCATCAATTCCTGTAAACTCGGCTTGATCACTTTTCTTATTAAAAACTTGTACTTCTTTTACCGCATCTGCCCGTAAGTTTTTTACCGCCATGCCTGGGTCATCACCAAAAAATTCTTCGCCGTCTACCAGTACTTTTTCTACTGTTTCACCCATGGCTTTGATGATCCCATTTTTATCTACTTGTATACCTGGCAGTTTTTTTAGTAATTCTTCTACATTGGCATTGGCATCAACTTTAAAATCACTTGCCCTATAACTGGTAGTATCTCCTTTAATTTTAATAGAACCCGTCTTTATAATTACTTCTTTAAGCGCATTAATTTTGCTTATCAAAGCAATTATCCCTATTTTTTTTTCGCCTTCTTCAACAGTTATGGCATCTACATAATCAGCATATTGGCTATGAGCCGTCATCAGTATATAATTTCCTGCTTTTACATTTTTGAGATTAAAGTTTCCCTCTTTATCCGATCGGGTAAATTTATATAAAATAGAGTCTTTGGGGGTTAATAAAGCAACAACCGAATTGTAAATGGGGGTTTTTTCGCTACCGTCGGTTAAAACACCCGAAAGGTTTGTTTTTTGAGAAAACGCTGAAAAAGAGAATAAGAACAAAATTGCAATTGTTACAGTAATTTTTGGCATAAATAGTTTCTATTTTTATTGTATTAGCATTTCAAGATTTCTAAAAAACAACTTGATTAAAAAAGCTCTTCTTTCTACTAATTGAACTTTGAGTTGTAAGACCTAACTCACAGCAAGCCAAAGTAGTATTTTTAATACTAATAATTCGAAACCTATTTGTTAAATAATTTATAAAATTATTCCTTCAAAAAAATAGCTAAAAAAACAATATCCTTAACTATTAATTTGATTTAATTCACTTGCTTACACCAATTAAAACTTTTGTAATAGAGTCAACAGCAATCGTTCGCATGGCATCTTCATAACCATCCACTTTCTTATTTCCATACACCGAAGTGGGTAATTTAGGATATTGCTTCCTGTCAGAAACCAAAGCATTTCCCAAAGGCTGATTAAAAGGAGAAAATCCCGCATAAGGGTGTGTCGCGCCCCAAAGCGTAATGACTTTTACGCCTAGCATTGCAGCAATATGCGCATTCCCTGAATCCATGGAAAGCATCACATCTAGATTACTGATGAGTTGCAATTCCTGTTGGAATTTAATTTTGCCCGCCATATTGATGACGTTTTCTTTATTAGCAGAAAACGAATCCAGAATTTCGATTTCCTTTTTACCACCGCCAAAAAGTAAAATTTTATATTCTAAATTTTTCGATAATTGATTAATGACTTCCTGCATTAAATCCAGCGGATATACTTTAGAATCGTATTGCGCAAAAGGAGCTATACCTATCAGTTTTTGACTTTTTTCTCCAATTATCGCTAGAATTTCCGGACTCAAAACTGCTTTTTTAGGAAAAAATGCCTGCGATAAATCAACAGTAAAACCGAGTTGTTCAAACACTTTCACATGTCTTTCAAACATCGTTGGCAGTTGCTTAAACACTTTATTTTCGGGTTGGGTCAACGCCTTTTTCTCCGCTCTTCCTTTATCAACCGATGCTGTTTTTTTTCCGCTTAAAGCAAAAAGATTTCTGACGATTTTAGAGCGCAACACATTGTGTAAATCGGCAAAAGCATCAATATTTAAACCTTTTAAATCTTGGAACAAACGTAACAATCCAAGAAATCCTTTGTGTCGTACTTTTTCGTCGAAAGCAAAAAAAGTAATATTAGGGATACCTTCAAAAAAAGGTTTGAAAAACGGTCTGGAAATGACCGTGATTTTAACTTGTGGATGCTGCTTTACAAAAGCGCGTAAAACAGGAACCGTCATGGCGACATCTCCCATTGCGGAAAGTCTCATGACGGCTATATGCTTTATTTTATTAGACAATTTTAAGGTTGTCAAAAATTATTTTTTGGCTTGGTACAAAACAGGATTCAAATCATCATCGTTGTACATTTTCATTTGTTTGTACACTTTCATGAATTTATCTCCATTTTCAATGTCTGTCAATAAATCATCGATTGCTAAAGACAAATCTGTTCTTTGTTCCAATAAAATATTCAACTTCGCCTGACATTTATCTCTGTGCTCTTGTGAAGCTTCGGCACGATTGGCTTCTTCTTGCATGTGATAAATTTTCAATGCTAAAATCGACAATCGGTCAAAAGCCCAAGCCGGACTTTCCGAGTTAATTTTCGCATGGTCTTTTACCACAACATGACTGTATTTTTGAAGAAAATAACTGTCAATATATTCCACCATATCCGTGCGTTCCTGATTAGAAGCATCGATTCTTCTTTTCAAAGTCAAAGCGGCAACAGGATCAATATTTGGATCACGGATAATATCCTCAAAATGCCATTGAACAGTGTCAATCCAGTTTTTGTGATACAATAAATGTTCAAATTTATCCTTCGGAAAAGGATTATTTATAGGCTGATCAACATTATCAAATTGATGATAATCTTTGATACTTTGTTCGAATACGGCGTACGCTAATTTTGAAAACATATCTTTATATATTAAAAGACAAAGATACTTTTTATACTTTTATACCATAAAAAAATAACTATAAGTTTAATTACAAAAATACAACCATGCAAATTCATTATTTATCGGAAGGGAACAGTATCCTAAATCACTTTTTGGGGCAAATACGGAATGTGAATGTTCACAATGACAGCATGCGTTTCCGAAGAAATATTGAACGTATTGGCGAAATAATGGCGTATGAATTAAGTAAAGAACTGCATTACGCGCCTATTGAAATCCAAACACCGTTAGGCATTAAAAATACAACTGAGATCAAAGATCAATTGGTTTTGTGTTCTATTCTGAGAGCCGGATTGCCATTGCATTTGGGTTTTCTAAATTATTTTGACAGCGCCGAAAATGGTTTTGTTTCTGCCTTTAGACATCATCCCAATAATGACGATTACTTTGATATTTTAGTGCAATACCAAGCTCTTGCTGATATCAACGAAAAAAATTTAGTGCTAGTTGATCCCATGCTTGCTACTGGTCAGTCCATAGTTGCGGTGTATAATAAATTAATGGAAAGAGGAACGCCAAAAGAAATTCACATTGCCGTTGTAATTGCCGCACCAGAAGGCATTGCACATTTGGAAGAACACTTGCCGAAAAACTGTCATCTTTGGGTTGCTTCTTTAGATGAAAAGCTGAACGAGCACAGTTATATTGTTCCGGGACTGGGTGATGCGGGTGATTTAGCCTACGGTGAAAAATTATAATTGGCTGAAAAAAGCAAATAAACTGCAGGCGATTAACACAAACAGAACTAATTCCTGATTTAGTTTTTCTTGAGGAATTTCAATATGACCAGTAGCCATAACTGCTAATGGAGCAAAAGTAAATAACAGTAAATCATTACTTTTATTGGAAGAAATTATGAAAATTAAAAGGCCAATGAAAAATGATACAATTATTTTTTTATATGAACTATGCAACAATAATGGTCTATTAGACAATGACATAAACATTGAGATAATAAAAAACAAAGCCACAGTCAAGTAAATTGATAAGGAACCATTTTGATAATTATTAGTAAAATAGTTGATTTCAAAACTTATTTTAATGTTGGAATACATGTGTTCAATCCCGTTTATATCAAAAAGCGTCATTACGAACATATAGAAAATCCCAACCGTAAAAAAGGCAATAAAAGGCAATATCCAGTTTCTATAATCTCTGGAAACATGAAAAATTATAGAAATAAAAACCAACACTATAAAGATAATACTCCAAAAATGAAATATGGAGGCTATAAAAATCCACAAGGAAGCATCAAATATTTTTTCTTTGGATTCTTTTAGTGATTGTAACGAAATTAATCTTCGAAGCGCTAATAAAATAAAAAAATTAGAAATAATTAAATTTGTATTATCCAGTACTGAAGGAAAAAAAAGTAAAAATAAAAAGTAGAAAAAAATCGTATAACTACTGTCTTTACTGAGTGCATTCCTGCGGGCAATAAAGTCAATTAAGAAAACTGATGCCAACAAAATAATAAATGTTGTTGCTTTTTTAAAAATTAAAAAACCAGAACTTAACCAAGATAAATCTTGAATTTGATACATTAAAAAGAAAACTAGCATTAAAATAACGACCAATGCAAAATTTAATGGTGTAGATTTTTTAAAAACACTTGTTATCATAAGGATATTTTATACTTTTGTGGTTGTAAATATAATACTTGTTTAAAAAGGAAACTGTCCAAGTTCAAAAAAGATTCTCTTTTTTAAGATACCAAGTTTCTTAAGACAATTAATAAATTAATTTTATACATTATGAAAGCATTTTTCGAAGGAATAGAATACTTATTTGTAAATATTTTATTTGCTCCTCTAGACTTTTTACGCTCATTAGAGCTATCATCTTGGTTTGCTGCAAATACAATCAATTGGATTTTCATGATCATTTGTGCTGCCGCAATGGTTTATTGGATAATGCAATTGAGAATATTTGACGCAAACGGAACAGAAAATCAAGACACTACCGCTCACTCTTTCTTAAAATAATATTTTAAAAAAAAGTGAATAATAATTGGAAACTATTTTAAGTCGTTTCCAATATCTTTTCTAAAATACATCTTATCAAAATGTAGCTTGTCTATATTTTGGTAAGATTTTTTTATGGCTTCTTCGAAATCATTTCCATAAGAAGTTACAGTCAAAACCCTTCCTCCATTTGACACTATATTTCCATTATCCAGTTTAGTTCCTGCGTGAAAAACAATCGAATCTTCAATGGTTTCTAATCCAGAAATTACTTTTCCTTTTTCGAAATCTTCAGGATATCCACCAGAAACAACCATAATTGTAGTGGCGCTTCTTTCGTCAATTTCCAGATTAATTTCGTCTAGTTTTTCATTTGCAACAGCCAAAAATAATTCTACTAAATCCGTTTTCAATCTTGGAATTACCACTTCGGTTTCCGGATCGCCCATTCTCACATTGTATTCAATTACGATTGGCTCGTTATTGACATTGATCAACCCAATGAAAACAAAACCTTTGTATGGAATTCCGTCTTTTTGAAAACCATCAATAGTTGGTTTTACAATGCGTGTTTCGATTTTTTCCATCAAAACAGCATCTACATAAGGAACTGGAGAAACCGCTCCCATTCCGCCTGTATTTAAACCTGTATCGCCTTCGCCAATGCGTTTGTAATCTTTGGCAGTTGGCAATATTTTGTAGTTTTTTCCATCCGTAAGAACAAAACAACTCAATTCTATTCCGTCCAAGAATTCTTCGATAACAACTTTTGAACTGGCATCACCAAATTTTTGATGCACCAGCATGTTTCTTAATTCTTCTTTGGCTTCTGCCAAATCCTGAATAATTAAAACTCCTTTTCCTGCGGCTAAACCATCTGCTTTCAAAACATAAGGCGGTTGCAATGTTTCCAAGAATTCACATCCTTTTTCTACCGTTTCTGCAGTAAAACTATCGTAAGCGGCAGTTGGAATGTTATGTTTGATTAGAAATTCTTTGGCAAATTCTTTACTTCCTTCCAGTTGCGCGCCCATTTTTGAGGGACCAATAACCGGAATATGACTTAATGCAGCATCGTTTAGAAAGAAATCATAAATCCCTTTTACCAAAGGATCTTCTGGTCCTACCACAACCATTGCTACTTTTTCCTGAATAACAAACGTTTTTATAGCTTCAAAATCCGTCGGACTCATCGCAACGTTAGTGGCTATTGAAGCAGTTCCCGCATTTCCTGGCGCTACAAAAAGTGTGTCACAAAGCGGACTTTGAATCATTTTCCATGCAAAAGCATGCTCTCTTCCGCCCGAACCCAGTAGTAAAATTGTCATGTGTAGTTGTGTTTAGTTGTGGTGCAAAAATAATTGCTTTTGAACTTAAAAAATAATTAATTTTCAAAAAGTTGTTGGTTCTCCATCATTAGTTGTTGGTAAATATTATTTTTGATGAAATATACCTTTAAAATGTTCCCACTATTCGACTTATCGCTGCAGCTAAATGGTTTTCCAATGAAGGAGGCTAAAGCCGAATTACGAAAAATTGTAGCCTTTTCTGAAAAAGAACATGAAGTTTTTGTTGAAAATAAAAAAGTGGAAATTGTCAATTTTCATTTGCAAAATAATGCTTTTTACAAAGATTTAGTCGGTATTACAACTTTTACAAGCTGGGAAGATTTACCCGTTTTGAATAAGAAAAACTTACAAAAACCATTACTGAAAAGGCTTTCGGAAGGCTATTCCGCTAAAAACAGTTACGTCAATAAAACGTCCGGTTCCAGCGGAACTCCTTTTATTTTTGCCAAAGACAAATACTGTCATGCCTTGACTTGGGCTTCAAATATTTATCGTTTTGGTTGGTATGGAATTGAATTTAATACTTCCTATCAAGCACGTTTTTATGGTATTCCGATGGATTTTATCGGAAACAAAAAAGAACGTATCAAGGATTTTTTGAGCCATCGGTTTCGGTTCTCTATTTTCGATTTGTCGGATGAAATTTTAGAAAAGATTCTGAAAAAATTTCAAAATAAAAAATTCGATTACATCAATGGCTATACGAGTTCGATAGTTTTATTTGCTAAATTTTTACAAAAGAAAAACATCGTATTAACAACAATTTGTCCCACTTTGAAAGTATGCATGGTGACTTCTGAAATGCTTTTTGAAGAGGATAAAATCCTTTTAGAAAAACAATTTGGTATTCCTATTGTCAATGAATACGGCTCTTCGGAACTGGATTTGATTGCTTTTGAAAATCCTCAAGACGAATGGCAAGTCAATTCGGAAACGTTATTCGTGGAAATTTTAGATGATAATAATAAAGCAGTTCCAAATGGTACTGCAGGCCGAATTGTAATCACTTCCTTGTTCAATAAAGCACATCCGTTCATACGATATGACATTGGTGATATTGGAATTCTGGATGAAAAAAGCACGTTACAAAAACCTATTCTCAAAAAATTAATAGGCCGGACCAATGATGTTGCCATTTTACCCAGCGGGAAAAAATCACCTGGACTTACCTTTTATTATGTGACAAAAAGCATCATCGAAGACGACGGAAACGTAAAAGAATTTGTGATAAAACAAACCAAAATAGATACTTTTGAAATTGAATATGTGAGCGAAACCGAATTAAATTTGGCACAAATTGAAAAAATTGAAAAGGCGATTGCACTTTATTTAGAAAATGATTTGGTGTTCATCTTCCATAAAAAAGAAAAATTAGAACGCAACAAAAGCGGAAAATTAAAACAATTTGTTTCATTTGTAAAATAACACTATGAAAATCACAATAGTTGCAGGCGCCAGACCCAATTTTATAAAAATCGCCCCTATCATTAAAGCGATAGAGAAAAAACAAGCCGAAGGTGCGGAAATCTCCTATCGGTTGGTGCATACTGGACAACATTATGACAAAAACCTCAGCGATACATTTTTTCAAGAATTAAATATTCCTGAGCCGAATGCAAACTTAGAAGTAAAAAGCGGCTCACAATCAATACAAACTGCTGCAATAATGGTTGCTTTTGAACAAGAATTACTGCAAAATCCATGTGATTTAGTTTTGGTGGTTGGCGATGTCAACTCGACTATGGCCTGTGCGATTGTTGCAAAAAAATTAAACATTAAAGTAACTCATGTAGAGGCTGGTATTCGTTCAGGTGATATGACAATGCCCGAGGAAATCAATCGAATTGTTACGGATAGTATAACCGATTATTTTTTTACAACCTCAATTTGGGCAGGAGAAAATTTGTTAAAATATGGGGCAGATTCTTCTAATATTCATTTTGTTGGAAATGTAATGATAGATACTTTGTATCAAAACCTAGATCGAATTTCGGCTCCAATTTTTTGGAATGAATTCAATTTAGAAACTAAGAATTTCATCATTTTGACCTTACACCGTCCTTCGAATGTAGATGAAGAGCAATCATTGATTCAACTTTTGCAAGGAATTGATAAAATGGTTGGTGATAAAAAAGTGATTTTCCCTATTCATCCGAGAACAAAAGCGATTTTAGGTGAAACTAATTTGAACTTAAAAAACATCGTATTTGTTGAACCACAAGGGTATTTGAATTTTATGTTTTTAATTAAAAACAGTTTTGCTGTCATTACAGATTCTGGCGGAATTTCAGAAGAAACTACGGTTTTAGGAATTCCTTGTTTTACCATGCGAAATAATACTGAAAGACCTGAAACGGAAACCATAGGCACGAATACTTTAGTTGGCACATCGATTTATAATCTAAATAAAATGTTTGGAGAATTTCTTCAAAATGGTCATCGAAAAGCAGGAATTCCTGAACTTTGGGACGGTAACACTTCTGAACGAATAATTGATATTTTACTTTCAAAAAAATAATGGAAGAAATCCTCATCATATCAAATTATTATCCGCCAGAGAAAGGTGCTGCAGCAAATAGAATTGAGCAACTAGCGTTAAAATTATATCAAAATAATTATACAGTTTCTGTAATTTGTCCTTTAGGTAATTATCCCAAAGGCGAACTGTTTCCGGAATACAAAGGCAAATTTTTTGTTAATGAAAATCTACAAAATATTCTTGTAAAACGTCTTTGGATTTATCCAAGCAACAGTAAAAATATAATCAAGAGACTGCTATCGGTTTTATCCTTTTCTTTGGGTTTGTTTTTTTACTTATTGTTTCAAAAAACACCACAAAAAGTAGTGGTGCAATCCCCGCCATTACTGCTTTCTTTTATTTCAGTTTTTGTTCTTTCGCTGAAGCGAAAAAAAATTATTCTGAATGTTTCTGATTTATGGCCATTGGCTGCCATTGAATTAAATGCTTTAAAAGCCAATTCATTTTCGCATCGTGTATCTTTATTTTTAGAACGTTTTATCTACAAAAAAGCAAGTTTAATTTTAGGCCAATCCAACGAAATTATTACTCACATACAATCCATTTCCCCTGAAAAAAAATGTTTTTTATATCGTAATTTTCCGGACCATAAAACGGTTCAAATGGATTTGGAAACCCGAGAAAACAAACCAATTAAAATATTCTATGCTGGTCTTTTTGGCGTGGCGCAAGGAGTCTTAGAAATGTGTCAAAAAATCAATTTAGAAGGCTTAAATATCGAGTTACACCTATTTGGCGATGGTGCTGAAAAAAAACAAATAGAAGCGCTGATTCAGTCCAGAGCAGATAAGAAAATTTTCTTTTATGGAATGTTAGAACGTAAAGCTTTACACGAAAAATTAAAATCGTTTGATATCACAATAGTTCCTTTGAAGACCAGAATTTATGGTTCTGTTCCTTCTAAAATTTTTGAGTATGGCGCATTGGGATTTCCAGTTTTATACTTTGGTGGTGGTGAAGGTGAAACCATAACTGAAAAGCATAATTTAGGCTGGGTAGCCAAAGTAGGAAACTATGATGATTTAAATGAGAAACTGCAAACCATTTCAAATATTCAAAAAGCAGAATTGGATTTAATGAAAAAACGAATTTTTAATGATGTTCAAATTTCGTTTAATCTTGATACACAAATAGAAGATTTGATTCGACAAAATATTTTCTAGTAGGCTTTTTCTTCTCCTTTAAAAATATTGATAACCGTTTGGAAAATTATTTTTAAATCTAAAATTAAAGACCAATTTTCAATATAGAAAACATCGAATTTTATTCTATTAATCATATCGTCTTCCGTTTGAATTTCACCACGGAAACCATTAACCTGAGCTAATCCAGTAATTCCTGGTTTAACACAATGCCTCACCATATATTTTTTAACTTTATTTCCATAAACTTTATTTTGAGCCCAAAGATGCGGTCTTGGACCTACTACTGACATGTCACCCAATAAAACATTTAGAAATTGAGGCATTTCATCTAAGCTTGTTTTTCTCATAAACCTTCCTATTTTGGTAACGCGAGGATCATTTTTAGAGGCTTCTTTTTCAGTTGTTTTATTGATTTTCATGGAACGAAATTTATAACATAAAAATTCATTTTCATCAATTCCTGGTCTTCCTTGTTTAAAAAAAACCGGACCTCTGGATTCTAATTTTATTAAAATCGCTAATAAAGGAATTAGCCAAGACAAGAGAACTGTAATAATTGAAATTGAAAAAACAATGTCAAAAACCCTTTTGAATATCATTGTAGCAGGCTCATGGAGCATAGTTTTTTTCAGCGATAGTACCGGGAAAAATTCGTAATAGTCAATTTTTAAATTTTTAGAAAAAATCTCTTTTGTATCTGGTATAAATTTTATCTTTTTATAATTTTCATCAGCAAAATCAATTAAATCTTTCAAATTTTCATTTGAAATTTCATTCAAAGAGCAATAAATTTCATCGACAGAATTTTCAATAACAAAAGGTTTCAAATCTACCAATTTCCCTGTTATATTTTGATTTGATTTCTTATCTGAAAAATAGCCTAAAAAACGATAGCCATAATCACTTCTTGTTTCAAAAAGATTTTTTAATGCTATCGCCTCTGGAGTATAACCAATTATGACAGCGTTTCTATAATTACTTCCTGTTATTATTCTATATTCTTTTAAATAATAAAACAATAAAAATTTTGAAATAGTAATCAGTAGCATAACGGAGAATATAAACATCGCAACCATTAATCTGCTAAAAACAACTTGTTTTGAAAACGGGAAAAAAGCAATGGTTATTAAAAGGAATATGACGCCTTGTTTGACTATTTTTGAGATTATTTCAAGTGGAGTTGTAAAGCGATATATCTCGTAAAATCTTATAAAAAAAGCAACTGTAATCCACCCAAATGACTGATAAACAAGAAAGCGCTCAATGTTAAAATTAAGGTCTTTGAAGAAGAAAAAACCAAGAATTAAAATAACAATTAGGTCTATTGAAATACTAATGGGCCTAATGTATTTTGAATATCTTCCTGTTTGAGATGCCGTCATATTTGATGAATGAATTCCATTACTCCTCTCGTTACCAATGATTTAAAAACGAATATAAAATTATGTTATTCTTTTGCTATTTAATGTAACCCGAAAAATCTTTATGTTCTTCTTTAGAAAGTTCTTCTTTGGACAACGATTTGAAATAGTCGTAAGTGATTTTCATTCCCTCGGCTCGACCTATTTTGGCTTCCCATCCAAGCAGTTCTTTTGCCTTTGTAATATCAGGCTGACGTTGTAAAGGATCATTTACAGGTAAAGGATGATATACTACTTTTTGATTGGTTCCTGTCAGTTTTATGATTTCTTCTGCAAAATCCTTGATGGTAATTTCATCCGGATTACCAATGTTTACCGGATACACATAATCAGAATGCAATAATCTAAAAATACCTTCTACCTGATCATCTACATAACAAAACGAACGGGTTTGCATTCCGTTCCCAAAAATAGTCAAGTCTTCCCCACGAATTGCCTGACCTATAAAAGCGGGAATTACGCGGCCATCATTAAGACGCATTCTTGGACCATAAGTATTGAAAATTCTAACGATTCTGGTTTCTACACCATGAAACGTATGATACGCCATAGTTATGGATTCCTGAAAACGCTTTGCTTCATCATAAACACCTCTTGGTCCAATCGTGTTTACATTTCCATAATATTCTTCCGTTTGTGGATGAACCAATGGATCTCCGTAAACTTCAGAAGTAGATGCAATAAGGATTCTCGCCTTTTTAACACGTGCCAATCCTAGAAGATTATGCGTTCCAAGAGAACCCACTTTTAAGGTTTGGATCGGAATTTTCAAATAATCTATTGGGCTTGCAGGCGAAGCAAAATGCAGAATATAATCTAGTTGACCTGGAACATGAACAAATTTGGTGATATCATGATGATAAAATTCAAAATTCTCCAGTTTGAACAAATGTTCTATGTTTTTTAAATCTCCCGTAATGAGATTATCCATTCCAATAACAAAATAACCTTCTTTAATAAAACGGTCACAAAGATGTGATCCTAAAAATCCAGCGGCTCCGGTGATGAGTATTCTTTTCATATTGATTTTATAGTTTGGATATCATAGAAGTAATTTATTAAAAGCAAATAATTACTTCAATAATATAACTCTCTTTGACCACTCAACGAGGTTTCTGTCAAAAATAAACTTATCGTTAGGATTGTGAAAGAAATATAAGCAAAATCTTTTTTTTCATAACCGTTTATGTTCAGTTATTGGTGAAGCAATTTAAATTATTCAATTTTTTCTAAAACAAATACATTATTGAAATAAGCTGTTTTATCAATTGGCAATATTAAACTGAAAAGCACTCCAAAAAAATTAAAAAAGATGATAAAAGGAGTTAGAAAAACCTGTCTTAAGTACTTATTTTCAGGGAGTATATTCTTTATGTAATTTAAATTGAACTGGAAAATAACTTCAATATAATTTCCTGTTTTAAAGTTTTCAATCACCTTGAAACCATTTTTTTGATACAAATGTTTTAAAGCAGGTGTTGTATACCTCGCAAAATCATAGGGCATTTCATGTTCCTCCCACATAAAAGGAGTCGTTATTAAAGCCTTTCCGTTTTTCTTTAAAACTCTATTAAATTCCTTTAATAATTCGTCGATATTAAAAACATGCTCTAAAACTTCGGTGCACAAAAGAGAATCGAACCGTTCATTTTCAAATGGAATTTCTTTTCCATCATAAAAATTATCTACTTCATTGTAATTTTGTTCCCTTCCTTCAATCTTATAATCTACACCAATATATTCCTTTACATTTACAAATAGATTTTTATAAGGCTTCGTTCCACAACCAAAATCTAACAAAGAACCATTAAGTTTATCAGCATTATTTTTTATAGCACTTCGAATTGATTTCCGAATAAGAAAATTATAATTAATGAAAAAACCAATAATCCCGGGATGAAATTTTTCTTTCTTAATCTTTTGTTTGATGAGCTCTTTATACATTAACTTTTTTTCAATATTATTCTAAATAGATAGATTCCAGTTCAGAAATATTTTCTTTAATATTATAGTTTTCGGAATACGAATTAAACGCATTTTTTGATAACTTATCCAATAATTCTTTATCACTCAATAGCTTCAAAATTTTACTTTTAAAACCTTTTAAATCCTCATTTTCAATAACAAATCCATTATAATTATCAATAATCAAATCTTTATTTCCATCGCAGTTAGTAACTACACAAGCTTTAGATAGTGCCAAACTTTCAATAATAGAATATGGCATTCCCTCATATCTGGACGTTGAAATATAAAACTTAGAATGATTAATAATATAAAAAACGTCGGTTCTTTCTGTCCAATTTAAAAGTGTTACGTCATTGGCCATGTCTAACTCGTGAATGAACTTTTTAACGGATTCTAACTGGCCTGATACCGGGCCAACTCCCATTACGATTAAATGAATTTTAGCTTCTTTATTAACTTCATGCATTACCCGTATCATTTGTTCAATATTTTTTTGATACGATGGACGACCAACGGTACAAATATAAGCTTCAGGCCACGTTTTAGGAATGGTTAAGGGTTGTATTTTAGTTATTGGCTCAATACAATTGTTGAATACTATTGCATTTTCTAGTTTATAACCAACGGCTTCAATAGCTCGCTTTTTTTCGGACGCTGATGTGGCAAGAAGTAGACTATTCCCATTGGCAAGAAGCTTTTCAATATTCAAAAAAAGGCTTCTTTTCAGACTATTTTGCGTACTTAAATAAGAGAAAGCGTGTGGCGTATAAATCACTTTTATTCCTAATAATCTTCCTGTAATTCGGCCTACAATTCCACCTTTAGCGCTGTGTGCGTGTATCAGATTTGGCTTTTCTTTTTTTAGAATCTTATACGTTTGAAATAATGATCTAATATCATAGAATATTGAAATATCTCTAAAAATAGAAACTTTATATTCTTTTATTGTATTCCCGTTTTTATCAAAAAAAGGTTTTTCCGTGTCTTTAGTTCCATGAATAATAATGTTTTCAAACGAATCAGTATTCATATTTTCTAAAACAAGTCTCAAATACACATCGACTCCTCCTATAGAATGCAATAAATGAACTATCTTTTTTTTTGCCATTTTTTTGATGTAAAAGAATAATAATCATTCGCTATTCTTTGCTCATTTAATAATATAAATCAAATGTATCACAAATTTAATAATTACAAAGTATTGATCTAAATTATTAAATGAGCATCTATTTTAAAAAATATTCCTACTGTATATAACTTCTATTAAATTTCTTTGATTAAAAAAAATAACGATATTTACGGAAATTTTGATTTCTATCATTTAAAATAAATTCAAATGAAAAAAACGTTTATGATCGCGACTCTAGTTGCTTTATTTTCATTGTCTTGTAGAAACAAGAAAGAGGAAACGACACAGCAAGATACCATTCAAGAGGTTGCGCCAAAAGCATCTAATGAAGTGAAAGTTGAAGTTACTGACTTTGACCGTTACGAAGGTAAAATTGTTTTGGGAACTAATGGTCAATGGTATTTAATAAAAGAAGGGGTTCGCTGGAGAACTAATTCTATAGCCGCAACAGATGATTATATCAAAACACTACCTGCTGGGAAGGATTATGTTGTGAAAAATGTACCTATTGAAACATTACAACAATTTTCAGAAGTTGGAGAAATTTATCCAAATTTAGAATTTAGAAAAGATGTAATTAAAACCGCTAAATAAGCGGTTTTTTTGTGTCATTCTAAAAAAATATTATTCGCAACCCGCTTACTTTTTTGTTGAAGCCAATAACTGGCAAATATAGAAATCCATAATCCGCTAAAAACAATTCCATCAAAACGAAGAAGGAAATCATCGGTAAGGTTTGAAATGAAAAACAAAAAAAAGAAAGAAAGTACAACTGCATTTTTCGTCTTAATTCCCAAATAAGCAATAAATCCAATATAAAATAAGGCTACAATTGGTCCCAATATTCCAAATTTCAATAAATAATCTAAAAATTGATTGTGTGTTGGGAACTCATATTTTGCAAGAAATATTTGATTCGTTTCTTTAAAATACTTTACTAATTCTATCTTTCCATCCGATGCTCCCACGCCAAAAGGAAGGTTTTTAAGGGATAATTCCCATGCTGATTTCCAGATGGATAATCGAGTTACAAAAGAACTGTACACGGCTATTTCCGGATGATCTATGGCGTCTAATTTCCCTACTTTATCCATATTCGAAAAAATCTGAGTCGAATATTTTTCTTTCATGAAAGGATTCTTTTGTATGAATAAAAATAAAACGGAGCCTATCAAAAGCAACATAACAATTGCTCTTTTGAAGATAATTTTAGAACTATCCCTTTTGGAAATTTGGAAATAGCCCACCACCATAAAACCAAACAAAGTACCTAATAATGCCATTCTGGTATTCACATATAAAACAAAAAAGAAAGAGCTGATAAAAAGCACTAAATCTCCTATTTTATACCATTTATTATAATTTGTTTTTGAAGTTTCTAGCAAAAAATAAAGATTAGAAAAAGCTACAAAAGCCAAGTGCATATTGAGAGCCGGTGCATGAATCCCAATACTATCCGAAAATACATAACCCATTTCCCAAAGATGAATCCCATTAAGATATTTAAAGAAATGCTCCGGATACAACACTATAAAACGCACAAAAAAGAATACCATGATAAGTGTTGTACCAATACAATAGGCTTTCAATATTTTAAGAAATTGGATCCGTTGATAATTTCCAATTATAAATATTGGGAAAAAAAGTAATGAAAGACTTTTTTCGAGTGATTTTAAACCAATAGCATAAGAATCATTATTTCCAAAAAACAACATTTCCATCAAAAACGGAGCTGCTATTACTATCATAATTGGTAGTTGGCTTTTTGAAATCTTTAGTTTTTTAAAAAACAATAAATTGAAAACTACAAAAACTATCAGGAAAACTGTACATAGTTTTCTGAAAATTAATGTAATCGCAATTAAAAACAATAATAAATTAAATACTTGGTTGAATCTCTTTTCTGAAATTTTCATAATACAATGCAAAATATATTAAAGGGAAAAGGCCTATTTTATGTCTAATTGAAGTACCTAAATCAGGTTCAAAAATACCTTGAACTATAAAATAAGCGAACAAAATTAGTAATATCCACAACTCCAGTTGATATTGTTTTCTATTTTTTAAACATCGAGAAAACCGAACAAATAAAATATAAAAAATCAATAATTGCCATACAACAAAGGCTAGAACTTGAGGAGATAAAATATGTTTAATAGCTTCGACTATAGGTACATTTACCGCCATAAAACCATAAACAATACCAAACGCTTCGCCATACCAGGTATCTTGTGATATTGGCGAAACAATAGCCGTATTTATATTGTTTTTATTAATCTTATTCATGACATAATTTTCCCTAGTTAGTTTAGAAATATACTCTCCTCTTACAACTCCATGACTCAGTGATAAAAAAATGGCAATTAGTAATCCATAAAAAATAGTAGAAAATGTTTTATTCTCAAATTTGATAAACGATATTACATACATCCCAATTGCAAATATTGGCATCAATAAGTAATAGGGCCTGAAAAACGAGAAACAAGCGATTAAAATCAATGAAAAAATAATTTTGAATCTTGGTTTTTTATTGGACTGAAATATAAAAGGAATGGTACAAAACATTACAAAAGTTATAAATTCCTTAGTTGGCATAGACATATATATCCCTGTGAGAAGAAGAGCAACATACACTAAACCATTCTTTACATTTAACTTATGGAAGTTTGAAGGCACTCCAATTTTATATAAGATGTAGGTTACTATAGGAAATTGAATTAGGGCAATAACAAAAAAAGGAAAATGTCGCATACCAGTAAGCTTATAAAACATGATGGCAAACGGATAACTGCCAAACCAGCCTATTTCATGGTGTTTGTCAAATACAATTATTACAGTATCGTTAAAATATCTTTCCGGTAAAATATAAGGCGTCAAAAAGGCTATGATTAAATTGCAAAAAAACAACCCTATAAATACCACTTTGTTTTTTTTTATTAGTGTTTTCATCAATGCTTTTTATAGAAAAACCTTATTTTATCCGTGAATAATTATATTAAAATGGGTATTATTTCTCCTTCTTATTTTAATGAAATAAAATTAATAACTTATCTTTTTTATAAACAATTATTGCTGTAACTATATTCCAAAAAAGTAAACTTGAAACAAAAGCAATTGCTGCTCCAGTCATAGAATACTCCGGAATTAATATAATGTTTAGAATTAAATTGACTAATACCGCAAAAATTAAAACGATTTGGAAAATACTTTGTCTTCCTGTCATATTCAAATATATAGCTGATACTCCAAAAAAAGAAGCAAACAACTGACCCACCATTAATATCAAAAGCGCTTGTTTACTTTGTGTATAATTTTCTCCAAAGAAATATAAAATATTTTCGGAAAACAAACAAACAAATAAAACAACCGGTACTGTTAGAAAAACAATCATTCTGGCGCTTTGTTTCAACGTTTTTAATAGTTCCTTTTTATTATTGTCTGTGTAAAGTTGTGCGATTTTTAAAGAAACAGAAATATACACCGAATTATTAATCATAAACAAAATCGAAACTAACTTCATTGCAATGGCATAATAGGCTACCGTTTCATCTCCTTTAAATTTTTTTAAAAAGACTATATCAAAAGTCATCATCAAAAAAACAGCTAAATTACTTATAGCCATAGGATATGATTTGTGAGCAATAAAGGAGTACGAAAAAGGATTCGTGTCACTTGGTAGTATTGAATCGTCTTTTTGTTTTTTGAAAAGCCGAAAAATAATAATCGTTGTTATAATCGAAAGCGCTACAAATCCTATCAAAAAAGTATCTACCAAATAGGTTTCCTGGTGATAATAAAACAATACAATAGCACCAAAAATAACAGAAACATACTTAAAAGTATTTCTAAATAATTCAGCAATATAAATTTTATCTAATGCTCGAATTGTTTCAGTGTTAAACAAGGTTATGGAATAAAAAAACAAAGCAATAATTGCCTTGGTCATCAAAACATAAGTACTTTTATCGTTGAAAAATAAATTAATACTGTTTCGACCAATACCAAAAAAAATAAGCAATACCAGTAAACACAATACAAAAATAAGTAAAACAATTTTTTTATAAATCATCTTTAATTTTTGGATTTCATTTTTGCTTTTTAAAATCCCCGTAAAATATAATATAGATTGATCCGTGCCGAGAACACAAATACTGCTTAATACTAATAAAACTATTCTTATAAAGTCGAATTGACCAATGATTTTCGGGTCGTAATTATGCGTTAAAAACAATGAAAATCCAAAAAGGGTAACTACACCTATAATTCTTAAGAACATCGTTTTTAAACTCTGTAAAACAAATGGATTTTTTTTTATTTTATTGAAACCCATATTGATTTTTTTTTCAAAATTTCAGGAATTTGTATTTGTCGAATTAACTAAATCATTTTTGATTTTTTCATTTGATTTTTGTAATAACCTAAAAATAAATGAATTAAAATAAATGAAAGCAAAAATAAAATAGGCAAAACCAATTTTAACTTTCCATTCACTGAGTTCGTATTTTCAATATTTAATGTTGAACTATTGTCTTTGATAATTTTATCTAATCCTACTAATCCTACTCTATGAATTCCTTGTTCATTAATTAAAGTCTCTTTCGTTTTAATAACATCGTTAAGTTGCGTGTTCTCATTATAATAAACCAATTTATCACTTTTTTGAGCGCCATTTACCATATTAGAAAATCCATTCAAAACACCATTTATTTGTGAAATAATAGTGTCATTTTGAATCATCTTCATACGAACATTATTTACCGTTTCTTTTTGGATTTTTTTATAGTAATCCGTTTCGTTTAAATAATTTAAAATAGGTTGAACAGTACCGGTATTGTTTGTTTGGTTTTTAGTTTTGAAAGTAATCGTATGTAAGGTATAATTCTTACTTGTTAAATTATCTTCGAGGATTTTTTTTATATCTCCACCCTCTGCCATTAACTTGATTAATTCGAAGTTCTCTTTCTTGTTTTCAATGAATTTATAAACGTCCGTTATGGGTTTAATTGCAATTTCAATTATTTCTTTAGGTTTTTTTATCCCTACAATTTCTTTAAGAAAAACGGTATCCCTCTCTTTAATTTTAGATTCAATCAAATCAATTTTTGAATATAAATAATCAGTGCTTTCAAAATTTGGAGTAACTATAATTTGATGATCATAGGTTTTTTTTGTCACATCTAAATAAAACCCTAACCCAACTCCAATTACCAACAAAATCAAAATTACAATCGCATTTTTTACAAAAAACTGAATACATTTAAATAAAAAAGTATTAATCCAATCAAATAATTTTCCTATTTTTTGAAAAATTTGCGACAAATCAATTTCTTGATCCTCTTGGTTATTGGGTTGGTTATTGTTCATCCTATGTTTTTATTTTACGTTGAAAATTTGTTCCAATATTTTAATTGTAATCAAATAAGTAGGTTTTACACCTGTTGTTCCCAATCCGCCTGAAGCTAATGTACTTCCGGTTTCCAAAGGATTATCAGAGGCATAATACGCATATCTTACTTTGACATCATGTGGAACACTCTTTCTGATTTTAGAAGCGGATTGAATCGCTTTTTGGTAATAAGAACCTTCCATTTCCAATCCGATAATTCCCCAAGTCGATTCATGGAAAAACTTCAATAAATCTCGGTTTTGCAATGAAGTTCCCAAAACGGTAACCATTGGACCTGCAAAAACGGCAATATCATTTCCTTCAAACATATCAGCAGTCAATTCATTTTCGAAAAAATAATTATCCGCCGTTCCTTCATTAATGTGTGCATTCGGAATCATGATATCTCCTTTTCCACCTTCCAAAATTCCCGCTTTCCCCATGATAGAAACCGATTCCACATTCAATAAGGTGTCTTTTTTAAATGGTTTCAAAAGCTCATCAATGGTTTCATACGCTTGTTCTCCAAACGCATAATCCATAACAATCAATACTGGTTCTTTATCACCGATATTCGCCTTAGGAAAAGACGTTTTTGCCCAATCAATTTTTGCGGTATCAAAAATCTGCACATCGATATTTGTTCCTGATGTATCCGGTAAGGAAATCATTCCGCATTTCAACGCAACTTCTTCCACTTGATTTCGAACCGCATTGGCACCGGACTTACTCAATTCCTCATAAATGAAGAAATCCGATTTATCTTTGAACTTGGTTTTCAAAACTTCCGTTGCAAAAATAGAATTCATCACACTGTGCATATTGGCACTGATTACGTGAATTGGACGGTCTAAAAGTTGGTTTTCTTTCAAAACTTCCTTGATATTAGTAGCCCATATTTCCCCATGAATGTGGTGTCCCAATCGTTCTCTCAAAATAGGACTGAAAGTGATTGTTCTCTTATTATCGTCTACAATTTCTTCTATGGCGAGTTTCCCCAACCAAAAGATGACATGCAAGAAACGATCTGGTGCAGCAGCTGAACCAAAAGCGTCATAAATATCCAATACTTCTTCAAATGTTCTTCCCAGAATATTGGCAGCGTGTGAAATGGCTTTCTCTTTTTCTATCTGAGTCAGTTTCTTCTTTTGGGAAACCGCTTGTTCCAGTTTGAACCAGTCGCGGGAAACCTCACCGGCATCATCCAGTAAAACCCTGTTTCTAATTTTGTGTGATTCGATGAAAATAAAGGTCAAATGCGTCAGAATATCATAAATATCAGAACGTCCTCTTGTAATCTCCACATTCATTTGTTCCTCATCGATGCGGTAACAATTACGACGTCTTTTTGGCGGTACAATCGCCTGAAAATGCGATTTAGAATACCCTTCATCCGATGTTAAATTGATAAATCTACATTCTTCAATTCCTACCGGAAGACGTTCAATTACATATAAAAGTCCGTTCAATTCTACTTTTTCTTCAGCAATATTTCCATAAATTTCTGGTCGCAGTGCTAACAATGCTTCGCGCAGCGTATCACCTGAAATTCCCATAGGTTTGTAAAATCCCCTGTTAAAAAGGTGACGCATCGTAATGTACATTTTTTCAATTGCTGCCGATGATTCTTGCGCTCTGGAGCGTGATATATTTTTTGTTTCTTTCATTTTCTGCTTATTTTCTAACCTTCAAAGGTAAGACATTTATTTACTTTTTAACAAATCCACTATATTTCTATCATTCGAAAGTCTAGGGATTTTATTTTGACCGCCCAGTTTACCAATCGATTTCATATAGTCCTGAAAACCGTTTTTAACGACTTTAGAAATCACCACTTTTCGCAACACTTTGCCCACAATCAAATCATCATAATACATGTTTTGTTTTCGCATGGCATTGTCCAGCGCTTCCGCAAAAGATACGCTGTCTTCCGGTTCGTTCTCAAATTCAATAAACCATTGATGATATGGCAAACCTTCTGCGGGAGTGATTTGTGGTGCGACCGTAAATTCATTGATTCGAATGTTAGTGCCAATAATTGCTTCCTGCAACGCACTTTCCACTTCTTTCCCAATTACATGTTCTCCAAAAGCCGAAATATAATGTTTGATTCTTCCCGAGACAATTATTCGGTATGGTTTTAAACTGGTAAACTGAACCGTATCGCCAATATTATAGCCCCAAAGTCCCGCATTGGTAGAAATTATCAAAACATAATTCACTCCCAATTCTACTTCGCCAATAGTATATCGTTTTGGATTATCAGTATAGAATTCGTCACTTTTTTTAAACTCATAAAAAATACCGGAGTTCAAAAGCAGTAACATTCCTTTTTCTTTTTGGGAATCCTGGTACGCAAAAAACCCTTCCGAAGCCGGAAATAACTCAATACTATCTACTTTTCGTCCAATAAGATTTTCAAATTTGGCGCGATACGGTTCATAATTCACGCCGCCATAAATAAACAAATTGAAATTTTTGAAGATTTCACCTACTGGCTTTCCTCCTTTTTGATGCAATTTCTCAAAATACATTTGTACCCAAGAAGGAATCCCAGAAATCACAGCCATATTTTCGTTGAATGTTTCCTCGACAATCGCATTTACTTTGGTTTCCCAATCTTCGATACAATTCGTTTCCCATGAGGGCATTCTGTTTTTTTGAAGGTATTTTGGAACAAAATGCGCCACAATTCCAGACAATCGACCCAATTTAACGCCATTTTTTTCTTCTAATATTGGACTTCCTTGCAAGAAAATCATTTTCCCATCCACAAAATCAGCTTTTCCGGTTTCGTGAATGTAATGCAGGATCGCATTGCGGGCCGCCTCAATATGATACGGCATCGATTCCTTAGTCAACGGAATATATTTGGCACCGGAAGTCGTCCCGGAAGTCTTCGCAAAATAGAGCGGTTTTCCTTTCCAAAGGATATTTTCCTCACCTTTTACCACCTTATCAACATACGGTTTTAACGCTTCATAATCCCGAACTGGAACTTGTTTGGCAAAATCCTTCTCATTTTTTATTTGGTCAAAATGATGGTCGATACCAAATTGTGTTTGCTCCGCATCTTTGATTAATTTTCGTAAAACTTTCTTTTGCGTTTCAATAGGATTATTGGCCCAAAGTTGTGTTTTCTTGTATATTTTTTGCGCAAATAATTTGGCTGCAATTGATTTTATTGACATTTTTATTTTTGTTCTTTAAAAGATAAAAATTTGTTTTTTTACTCTTTTTTTAATTTTTTAGAAAGCGGATTTTTCTCTTCTTTTGCTATTTGCTCCCGCAATTCCAATTCTTGTTTGGATGGCGATAAATCAACTTGAGAAGAAACTTCATCTGCAGCCGAAAGTATCGAATCTTTACTGAATTTTGCATATTCTAATTCTCCTGTTAACACTTTCTGAATGGATTTAATATACGCTTCATTTCTTTTCAAGGCTTTTGACAAAGAATCTGATTTTAAAGCCAGTTCCATAGCGTCTTTCTTTAATTTTGACGAAGAATATCCTGGTATAAATTCTCGTAAAGGAGTAAAAGCAATAATAAAAGTGGTAACAAATGTAATAATTATTGCTCCTAAAGATGCTACCACAAAAACGTTCATTAAAGTAAGTTTCAATGAAAAAGTTTCTTCAAATGTATCTTCGTTTAGTATAATTAAACGTCGTTTATTGAATAAGTTTTCCTTTATTTTTCGCCGTTTTTGTCTTTTCTTGGACATATAAATTGATTATTGAACAAATATAACAATTATTGTCGTTGCTTGTATTTCCTTGTATTGGTCCCGTATTACAAACCTAAATTAATTTTTAGTAAATTTTTAACGCTTTTGAAACTAAATAAATGAAGTAAAATGAATTTCAGTAAACTAATTCTATTTACCTTTGCTTCTAGATTTATTACAAATTTGCTTCGGCAATAAATTATCGTATTATGAGTAGTATCGGTGTTACAGAAATCCTGATTATATTGGCAGTTGTTTTATTACTTTTTGGAGGTAAAAAAATTCCGGAACTTATGAAAGGTTTTGGAAGCGGAATTAAGGAATTCAAAAATGCTGCTAAAGATGACCAACCAGCAGCTAGAAAAGAAGAAGAAACAAAATAAAAAAAGAGGCTTTTCAATTATGAAAAGCCTTTTTTTATGGGTTAAATAACCATTGTCAACTGAATTCTCTTTCTATCCTCATCGACTTCCGTTACTTTTACCTGAACGTGTTGGTGTAATTTTACCACTTCATTTACGTCGCTGACAAAACCCGCTTTGAGTTGCGAAATGTGTACCAAGCCACTTTCCTTGACTCCAATATCCACAAAACAACCAAAATTGGTAATGTTATTGACAATTCCCGGTAAAACCATTCCTGTTTTTATATCTTTTATCGTTTTTACATTCGGGTCAAATTCAAAAACTTTGGCTGATTTTCTTGGGTCTAATCCTGGTTTCTCTAATTCTTTTATAATGTCTTTCAATCCCAATAAACCTATTTCTGATGTAATGTAATTTTCTAGTTTTATCAAAGCTGTTTTTTCTTTATTGGCAATCAAATCATTCACCGTCAATTTCAAGTCTTTTGCCATTTTCTCCACAATTCCATACGATTCCGGATGAACCGCTGAATTATCCAACGGATTTTTTGCGTTCGAAATTCGGATAAAAGCCACGCCTTGCTGATACGCTTTTTCACCTAAACGAGGCACTTTTTTGAGTTGTTTACGATCTGTAAATGGACCGTTTTCAGAACGATAATTCACAATGTTTTCGGCAAGCTTATCTCCTATTCCACTCACATAACTCAGTAAATGTTTACTCGCAGTATTAATGTTTATTCCAACTGAATTTACGCAACGAATCACCGTACTGTCTAATTCTTCTTTTAATTTATTTTGATCTACGTCATGTTGGTATTGACCTACGCCAATGGCTTTCGGGTCAATTTTCACCAATTCAGCCAACGGATCACTCAATCGTCTTCCGATAGAAACTGAGCCTCGAACCGTAACATCATAATTAGGAAATTCGTCTCTGGCAATTTTCGAAGCCGAATACACCGATGCTCCCGCTTCGGAAACTATAAAAACTTGAACCGGCTTATCAAAAGCTATTTTCTTGATAAAGAATTCCGTTTCACGTGATGCAGTTCCGTTTCCTATTGAAATCGCATCTATTTTGTAAGAATTCACCATCGAACGGATTTTTTTCATCGCCATCGCTTCCTCCTTTTGAGGCGCATGTGGATAAATGGTTTCATTATACAACAAATCTCCTTTTTCGTCCAAACAAACAATTTTACATCCACTTCTAAAACCCGGATCAATCGCCAGAATTCGTTTTTCACCCAAAGGCGGTGCCAACAATAATTGCCCTAAATTATTCGCAAAAACCTGAATCGAATTGGCATCAGCCTTCGCTTTAGCTTCTTGCAAAGCTTCGTTTGAAATGGCCGGATTCAGTAATCGTTTGTAACTGTCTTCTATGGCTAATTGTACGTTTGGCGTAGTTTTATTTTGACCTTTCAAAACTAACGCATCAATAATATCATACGCTTCATCAATATCAACTTCAACTTTAAACTTGATAAAACCTTCATTTTCGGCACGAAGCATCGCTAATAATCGATGCGATGGTGCTTTAGTCAACGATTCTGACCAATCGAAATACTGACTGAATTTCTGCGCCGCTTCTTCGTCTTTTTTCGTTTTTACAACTTTGGTGGTAATGGTTGCTTTGCGTTGGTACAATCTTCGGAGTTGCTTTCGAACATAAATATTTTCATTAATCCATTCGGCAATAATATCTCTGGCACCTTGTAATGCCGCATCTTCATTAATGATATTTTCGTTCAAATATTTTGTCGAAATAAAATCGACATCATCATTATTCTGCGCCATAATGATTTTTGCTAATGGCTCCAATCCGTTTTCGCGGGCAGCATCGGCTTTAGTTTTTTTCTTCTTTTTGAATGGCAGATAAAAATCTTCTAATTCCTGTAAATCGAAACTTTTCTGGATTTTTTTATCTAATTCTGGGCTAAGCGCATTTTGTTCCTGAATCGATTTTAAAATCGCTTCTTTGCGTTTTACAATCACTTCGTATTCCTTTTGGAATTTAGCAATTTGCTCAATAAAGACTTCGTCCAGATTACCGGTTTTGTCTTTTCGATACCGCGAAATAAACGGAATTGTACAATCTTCCTGTAATAATTGAACGGTATTTTGAATGTTAATCGCTGCTGTTTGAACAGACTTAGCTATGAATTGTATGTTAGTCATTTTAAATTTAAGATTATAAAATCATATTGCTAAAATAGTATCTTTGGGTCAAAACTCCTTATTTATGTCTTTTTTATTCTGGTATTTTCCGCTTATTAATTTAGTCGCTTTTTCAATAATAGGAGTTGACAAACGGCTGGCCATACAGCAAAAATGGAGAATTTCAGAACGTAATTTATTGTTTACAAGTATTCTGGGCGGCACAATTGGTTCCGGGTTAGCCATGCTTTTCTTTAGACATAAAACCTCAAAAGAAAGCTTCCTTTTGAGGTTTTACGGAATTATTGTAATCCAAATTTTAATCCTTTTTGTACTTTTTTATTCTGGAATAATAGAGTACTAACAAGAAATTTTATCTACTCTATTTTGGTGTCTTCCACCTTCAAATTCAGTGTTTAAAAATGCTTCTACCATTTCTACTGCTTGTGGAATCGAAGTAAAACGAGCAGGAATACTAATAATGTTCGCATCATTATGCTGACGTGCCAAAACTGCAATTTCCTTCATCCAGCATAAAGCAGCACGAACTTTGGCTTGTTTATTTACTGTCATTGAAATTCCGTTTCCGCTTCCGCAAATAACAATTCCAAAATCAGCTTTTCCTTCAGAAACATCTGTGGCAACAGGACGTCCAAAATCAGGATAATCCACGCTTTCTGCTGAATCGGTTCCGTAATTCGTTACTTCATGTCCTTTTGCTTGCAGCATTTCAACAATTGCTTTTTTGTAATCCGGTCCTGCGTGATCGTTTCCTATGGAGATTTTCATATTATATGTATTAGGTTGTGTGCTGCAAATTTAAATAAAGTAATCTATTCTGATGAATTTAAATCTTGCTTCTTTATTAGATAATTTTAATTGAAATTTACCTTCAAAAATGAATTCAACAAACGCTTCTGTAACTATCAGATTCATATTGAATTAGCAGTTATCAACAATTCTGTAAAATGTATAAATAGCTGTAAATCAATGAAAAATTTATAAAATAAATGTTAAAAATTTGCATTGTTAATAGCAAAACGTAATCACTTGATATTCAGTTAACTTTAAATTAACATAAAGTGTTCATAACTTTAGATAGAATATTAGAAGTTTTTTTGGGTTGTATCCAAAAAATAAGTAATCCAAAACCCAGTTTTTAAATCCTAATTTAGTTCGGGGAATTTTTAGAATAGTTATCAATATTAAAAAGCAGGTTATCAACAAAAAACCGTAGTGTGAGTTATTTACAAAACCAATAGTTTTTCTGTTATCAACCATTGTTAATTAAAATCTAAAAATACTTTAAAACTAAGACTTTATCCAAAAATAAGTATGTTGATAACTCCCGATAACATCTTTAAACTTGATTTCAATGCGTTTTAAAATAAATTTATTGCCACTATTAACAAGCTATAATAACAACCAAAAAATAATTTAAATTTAATTTTTCTTTTTTATTATATTAATATATGTTGACAACTTTCAAAAAAATTAAAGTCAAAAAATTGATTTCAGTTTCAAACGATTTTCAAATTGTTGTTTAGGTTGTCTAATAATTCCTGAACTTTTTCAAAATCGTTGAAATGAATTTTGAGTTTGATTCCACCGTAGGCGAAACTGCCAAAAGGATCAATGGAAACCAACGTTTCGTTTTCAAAAAAATAGTTAATCTCTTCCTGCTCCAGCAAATGCTTAATAACTACAATTTCATGGGAATAATTGAAAATTGCAATGGTTTGAAATTCTTCCATTTTTGATACTTTTTATAAAGATACAACTATTCTGTAAAGTTATATTTTCTTTAAAACTGTGCTCTCTTTACTGATAACAGTTTAGTATTTTGTAATTTTAGACTTTTAAGAACAGATTTATGAGTAAAAGATTAAGAAAGCCGATAAAAAAAGGGAAAGATTTCTCTGAAAAAATTATAAAAATATTATCGCAAAGTGCTAATAAAGCATTTAACTACAAACAAATAGGAGCAAAGCTAGAGCTTGACGATACCGAAAGCAGAAATCAAATTATCAAAGATTTGAAGATTTTGGCTTCGCAAAATAAAATTATAGAATCAGAACCAGGTAAATACTTAGTGAAGGCTGAAAGTAAAGAGTATTACGAAGGTAAGATTGACATGACAGGACGTAAAACAGCTTATTTTGTTTGTCCTGAAATGGAAGAAGATGTCTTTATTCCTACAAATAACTTAAACCACGCTTTAGACAAAGACATTGTCAAAGTGTATGTTTACAATCGTAGAAAAGGAAAAAGACCGGAAGGTGAAGTGATTGAAGTCCTTGAAAGACATAAAACCGATTTTGTTGGTGTTATTGACATTCAAGCTAATTTTGCTTTTGTTTCTACAGCAAATCCAAAAATGTATACTGATATTTTTATTCCAAAGGATAAAATAGGCGAGGCGGAGCAGGGCGATGTAGTTTTGGTTCATATCGAAGATTGGCCAGCCAGAGCTGACAGTCCTTTTGGTTCTGTAATAAAAGTTTTAGGGAAACCTGGAGAGCATGATACAGAAATCCATGCAATTCTTGCTGAATACGGTTTGCCATCAGAATTTCCTATTGAAGTGGAAACGTTTGCACAAAAAATTGATACTTCAATAGAAGAAAGTGAAATTGCCAAACGTCGCGATATGCGTGATACGTTGACTTTTACCATTGATCCAAAAGATGCGAAGGATTTTGATGATGCACTTTCATTCAAAAAACTAGAAAATGGTAACTACGAAATTGGTATTCACATTGCCGATGTTTCGCATTATCTTCAAGAAGGAACAATTCTGGATGATGAAGCGTATCAAAGAGCAACTTCGGTTTATTTAGTTGATCGAGTAGTGCCAATGTTACCTGAAGTATTATCAAATTTTGCGTGTTCATTACGTCCAAATGAAGAAAAATATACATTCTCAGCTATATTCGAAATTACCGAAACATCGCAAGTGGTGAATCAATGGTTTGGTAGAACAGTAATTTACTCTGATCAACGTTTTGCTTACGAAGAAGCGCAGTACATCATAGAAACCAAAGACGATGTGATTCCGGAAGAAATTTCGATTACAGGAAGTTCGTATCAAGTTTCAGCAGCAATTGTTGCTGCGACGCTAAAAATGGATGAATTAGCTAAAATTCTTAGAAAAAGAAGAATGGCTGAAGGAGCAATTTCTTTTGATAAAGTAGAAGTGAAGTTCAATTTAGATGAAGCAGGCGAACCTCAAGGTGTTTATTTTAAAGTTTCAAAAGATGCGAATCATCTGATTGAAGAATTCATGCTTTTAGCCAATAGAAAAGTAGCGGAATATATTGGAAAACAAAAGAAAACCTTCATTTACAGGATTCACGATGAGCCAAATGAAGATAAACTTTTTGCGATGCAAGCTGTTATTGCCAAGTTTGGACATAAAATTGATTTTAAACAAGGTTCTATTTCACAAGCTTTGAATAAATTAATGGAAGATGTAAATGGTAAGAAAGAACAGAATTTAATTGATACGCTTGCGATTAGAAGTATGAGTAAAGCCAAATATTCTACGGATAACATAGGACATTACGGTTTAGCTTTTGATTATTATTCGCATTTTACCTCGCCAATTCGTCGTTATCCAGATGTCATGGTGCATCGATTGTTGCAGCATTATTTGGATGGAGGAAAATCTGTTGATGAAGAAACATATGAAACTAAGTGTTTGCATTCATCAACAATGGAAGGTTTAGCAACCAATGCGGAACGTGATTCTATCAAATACATGCAGGTAAAATACATGCAGGATCATCAGGATGAGGAATTTTTAGGCGTAATTTCCGGTGTGACAGAGTGGGGAATTTATGTTGAAATCATCGAGAATAAATGTGAAGGAATGTGTAGAATCAGAGATATAAAAGATGATTATTACACTTTTGACGAAAAACAATATGCACTAACCGGCGCAACTTCTGGTAAATTATTACAATTAGGAGACGAAATTTACGTTAAAGTAAAAAATGCCGATTTAGTTAAAAAACAACTGGATTTTAATTTTTTAAGAAGAATTGAAGAACCGTTAAAATAAAAAAAATGAAATCAAAGATTCACGAATACCAAAAAAGAAATATTAGAAATAGGAGTAAAAAATTAGTGATTATTGCTTTTGTATTTTTAAGTCAATTTACAAACGCTCAAGTAACCAGAAACTTAGGAGATTTTGATGAAGTTAAAGTTTTTGATAAAATCAATGTCAAATTAATTGAAGCTTCAGAAAACAAAATTGTAGTAACCGGAGCACGCGCTGACGAAGTGGAAACGGTAAATAAAAACGGAGAATTAAAAATTAGAATGCCTTTTCCTCAATTATTATCCGGGGAAGATATTATGGTTAAATTATATTTTAAAAATCTGGAAAGTATTGCTGTGAGCGAGGGAAGCTATGTTTCAAGTGAAGAGGATTTTAAACAAACGAGCTTAGATTTAAATGCAAAATCTGGAGGAGAAATAAAATTAGGTATAAATGTTGACAAAATAAATGTAAAAGCGAATGCTGGTGGAATAATTACTTTATCAGGAAAATCGAAAAATCAAGATGTTGTAATTACTTCGGGAGGAATTTTAAACGCTAAGGATTTAGAGACTTCACAAACCACAATAAGCGTTGCTGCAGGAGGAAAATCAGAAATCCATGCGACTACATTAGTTGATGCAAAAGTAAGAGCTGGAGGCTCTATTTTTATCTACGGGAAACCAAAACAGATTAACAAGGAAGTTTTCATTGGCGGTACGATTTTAGAAAAAAATTAGTACTTTGGTTTAGATTTTAGCGTAATAAATTTAAATTTTTAATGATAAACGACATTTTAGCTGGTATTCCTTGGGGAATTTTCTTGAGTTTTATGATTGGTCCTGTTTTTTTTATTTTACTGGAAACAAGTATTATAAAAGGATTTAGAGCGGCTTTAGTATTTGATTTAGGAGTTATTTTAGGAGATATTGTTTTTATAGGAATTGCGTATTTAGGAAGTTACCGATTGATTCAAAGTTTAAAAGATCAACCTGCTCTTTTCATATTTGGAGGTGTATTGATGTTGGCTTATGGCATAATTTCCTTCATACAGTTAAAAAAAGAACAGAAAATCAATACGGATATTATTGACAAAGAAATTGTCAAAAAAAATTATATAAGCCTTTTTATAAAAGGTTTTTTGTTGAATATTATTAATATTGGCGTACTTGGTTTTTGGCTTGCAATCATTATTTCTGTTGGACCAAAACTAGAAATGCAAACACCCAGGATGATCACTTTTTTTATTGCAGTTATTGGAACTTATTTGTTTGTTGATTGTATCAAAATTCTTTTGGCGAAGCAATTAAAAACAAAACTAACACCAATAAATATTCTAAAAATTAAAAAAGGAATCAGTATTATAATGATGGTTTTCGGAATGGTTTTAATCACACAAGGTTGGTTCCCGGAAGAAAAAGAAATGGTTAAAAAAGCATTTGATAAAATAGATAATTAATAGATAATAATTTTATAAAATAGTAAAAGCCATGAGTCTAATTGATTTAGATTTAGGGCTTTTTTTTATTTTAAACATATAAGTTATTTAAGTTTTTAGTCACTAAATTATCAATTGAAATTATTTTTAAAACCATTAAGGAATTAAGTTTCATTAAGATTTTACACTTAATTTTTCTTAATTACTTAATGTTTTAAAATAGAAACTTCTTTAATTTTTCCTGAAAATTTGACATAAAAAAAACCTCCAAATTACTTTGAAGGTTTTAGAGGCATCGTCCGGATTCGAACCGGAGTAGGAGCTTTTGCAGAGCCCAGCCTAGCCACTCGGCCACGACGCCATAGTTGAATGGACGGCAAAAGTACTCAAAAAGATTAAAGTTTAAAAGATTAAAGTTTAAAAGTTTTAAAAAAAATTTTTAAATTAACTTCTGTATTCTTCCATTTCAATAGTAACTGCTTCAACATCACCGCCAATAGGAGGATTTAGTTTAGAAACTGCTACAATAATTCTGGATATTTCAGGAATTTCTTCAAATATTCTCGTTAATATTCGGTGTGCTACATGTTCTAACAAGTCCGAACGAATCGCCATTTCCTCTACAACAATACTATTTAAGAGCACATAATCAACAGTATCTTTCAAATTATCAGAAATACTGGATTTTCTCAAATCAGTTTTCACCTCTAAGTTTACCGTATAGTCTGATCCTATTTTTCCTTCCTCGATTAAACAACCATGGTAGGAGTAGGTTCTGATATTTTTAAGTTTTATGATTCCCATTATTTTATTTTTTTGTTTAAAGTGTAAAGTCTAAAGAGAAATTGCTAACTTTTCATAGGTTTCTATGGAAACATTAAACTTTTAACCTCAAACTTTTTTTATCTTTGCTAAAATAAAACAAAAAAATGTCAACTGAAGAAAAATCACTCCATTTTATAGAACAAATCATCGAAGACAGTTTATCAAACGGTTTTCCCAAAGATAAATTACGTTTTCGTTTTCCGCCGGAGCCAAATGGATATTTGCACATTGGTCATGCTAAATCGATTTGCTTGAATTTTGGATTAGGATTAAAGTATAATGCGCCTGTTAACTTGCGTTTTGACGATACCAATCCTGCCAAAGAAGAGCAGGAATATGTAGATGCCATCAAAGAAGATTTGAAATGGTTGGGATTTAATTGGACGGAGGAATTGTATTCTTCTGATTATTTTCAGCAATTATACGAATGGGCAATTTCGATGATTAAAAACGGTAAAGCGTATATAGATAGTCAATCGTCAGAAGATATGGCTGCCCAGAAAGGTACGCCAACACAACCGGGAGTTGATGGTCCTTTCAGAAACCGTTCTATTGAAGAAAACCTTACCTTGTTCGAAGGAATGAAAAATGGGGATTTTCCGGAAGGAAGTCATGTTTTACGTGCCAAAATTGATATGACTTCGACCAATATGTTGATGCGTGATCCATTAATGTACCGTATTTTGCACCGTCATCATCACAGGACAGGCAATCAATGGAATATTTATCCAATGTATGATTATGCACATGGCGAAAGTGATTACATCGAGCAAATTTCGCATTCTATTTGTACGTTGGAATTTGTAATGCACCGAGAATTGTACAACTGGTTTTTGGACCAAATTTATGATGACTCAAAAGTAAGACCACATCAATACGAATTTGCCCGTTTGAACTTGAATTACACCGTAATGAGCAAGCGAAAATTATTGCAATTGGTTCAGGAAAATATAGTAAATGGTTGGGATGATCCAAGAATGCCGACGATTTCAGGATTGAGAAGAAGAGGGTATACAGCGAATTCTATTCGTAAGTTTTGTGATATTATTGGAGTTGCCAAAAGAGAAAATATAATCGATTTTTCACTTTTGGAATTTTGCTTGCGCGAAGATTTAAACAAAACGGCTCCAAGAGTTATGGCAGTTTTAGATCCAATAAAATTAGTAATCACAAACTATCCTGAAGATAAAGAAGAATGGCTGGAAGCCGAAAACAATCAGGAAGATGAAAGCGCTGGGTTTAGAAAAGTTCCTTTTTCTAAAGAATTATTTATTGAAAGAGAAGACTTTCTTGAAGATGCCCCGGCAAAGTTTTTCCGATTGAGTTTAGGTAGAGAAGTACGTCTTAAAAATGCTTATATAATTAAAGGAGAACGTGTTATAAAAGATGCTGCTGGAACTATTACTGAAATTCATGTAACTTATGATGAAGACAGTAGAAGCGGAAGTGGGAGCGAAGCCAGTCAACGAAAAGTGGCTGGAACCTTGCATTGGGTTTCGATACAACATGCTTTGGAAGCTGAAGTTCGTCTCTACGATCGCTTGTTTATCGATGAAGCGCCAGACAGTCATAAAGAAAAAAATTTCTTGGAATTTATGAATCCTAGTGCGTTACAAATTGTAAAAGGATTTGTAGAACCAAGCTTGGCAACGGTTCAATCTGGGGAAAAATTACAATTTCAACGTTTGGGCTATTTCAATGTGGATAAAGATTCAATTGAAGGCAAAATTGTCTTTAATAAAACTGTTGGATTGAAAGATGCTTGGGAAGAAAAAGGTAAAAAAGAAGAAAATTTATTGATGAACACTCAAAAGGAAATCAATAAATATGTTAAGGAAAAAGACGAAAATAATGCCAATTTGATTTTAAATAGCATTGTTGAAAACATAAAAAGTATCGATAATTACAGTTTAATTATTCAGACTATTGTAAAAAATATTAAGAATGATAATAACTCTTTGTTGTTTTCTAATTTGATTTTACATCATTCAGATAAAGTACAAGTAATAGATATCGAAGAAGAAGCTTTGACAAAATTATATACGATGTCATTAAAAAGTCAAATGGCAGCCGTTAGAATTTTGGCTATCGAAAATTTACAAAATGATTTAGATAATTTTAGTCTTTTTCAAACACAACTTTCAGAAATGAAAAAAAATGAAAAAAATGAAAAAGTGTTGCAATTATTAAATGATCTTAAAATCTAAGTTTTATTTTTTTAAATAGATTTTATCAATTCAAAGTCCTCTTTTTAGAGGGCTTTTTTTATTATAGTAATTTATTATAGAAATATCATTTTTGATATTTTTATTCAATTAAAAACAACATCCATAAATTGATTTTAAGACCTTTTCTTAAAACAAATAATGTTCAGTATAAAAAGTAAATAAACGTGTAACAGCTTCCTTTTATTTGCTTTTTGTCCTGTAAAATTACACTTTAACGAGTTGTTAACGGGTTGTTGTTAATAAATACGTATCTTTATAAGACAAACTTTAAAATTTAGAATCATGTCGAATAATACAGGAAATACAATATTGGCTGTTTTAGCAGGAGCAGCTATTGGAGCTGGAATTGGAATTTTATTTGCTCCAGATAAAGGTTCAAAAACAAGAGAAAAATTTAAAGATGGTTTTGATGATGCCAAAAACGAATTGCAAAATAAATTTGAAAGTGCATCTTCCCAGTTAAGTGATAAATTTACAACTGCTAAATTTGATTTAGAAGGAACGTATGAAGATTTACTTTCTAATATGAGTTATAAAACGGAAGAAGTGATTTCTTTTTTAGAATTAAAATTGGCAGAATTAAAAAAGCAAAATGCCAAACTTCAAAAAAATACTGATATACCTGTCTAATAAATCCTAAAAATGAATACATGGCTTTTGAAGAATTAAAAGAAAATACAGAAAATATTCAAGAACAGGCGAAAGCTTTTTTAGAAAGTAATGCAGCTTATTATAAATTGTGGGGTTTCAAGGTTGCCATGAAATCGACCACAATGATTATCAAGTTTACATTGATTTTATTGTGTTTTAGCATGGTGTTATTGTTTTGTTCTGTCGCCGCTGCCTTAGCTATAGGCATTGCTTTAGATAGTTATGCTTTTGGATTTTTAATCGTTGGTGGAATTTATCTTGTGATAACAGCAATTTTATTTACTATAAAAGATAAAATAGTTGAAGGACCAATTTTAGAGAGATTTTCAGAAATATTTTTTAACGATTAACTTATGGAAACCAAAAAATATTCATCCTACGCTCAAATTGAAAGGGAACTTGAAATTTTAAAGATTGAAAAAGAAATCAGTTATCAAAAATTGACTTATGGTTTTCAAAAAACAAAGGAAAGTATTACGCCTCAAAACATTGTAAGCGACTTAATAGGCACGTATAGTTCTGTTATTCCTTATGGAGCAATTGTTTCAACAGCGGCTCCTTTTATATTAAATAAAGCAATTCCGTTTATTAAAAATTGGTTTGCTAAAAGAAAAAGAGGCAATTAAGCCTCTTTTTTTTATTAATTCTGGTAAATTATTCTTCTGTTTCAGTTGTTTCTGGAGCTTGATTTCCAGTATGATGTTCTTCAACCTTTGGTTTTCTATTTGTTTTCTTCATCATTTCTCCAACTTGGTTTGAGGCAGAAAATGACGCAACCATATTATTCAACATATCACTTCCAGCTTGAGGAGAATTAGGCAATAAAATTAAATTAGAGTTTGTGTCTGCACCAATAGCTTGTAGTGTATCATAATGTTGGGTAACCACAATCAAAGCAGATGCTTCCTGTGAATTTATACCTACTTTATTTAAGACATCTACACTTTCTACTAAACCTCTTGCAATCTCACGTCTTTGATCAGCAATACCTTGTCCTTGTAAACGCTTGCTTTCTGCTTCAGCCTTGGCTTTGGCAACAATTCTAATTCTGGATGCTTCTGCTTCAAACTCAGCAACCGTTTTTTCACGGTCTGCTGCATTAATTCTGTTCATTGCATTTTTTACTTGAATATCCGGATCGATATCTGTTACCAATGTATTGATAATGGTATAGCCATAAGTTGTCATGGCTTCATTCAACTCTCTTTTTACAGCAACTGCAATGTCATCTTTTCTTTCAAAAACATCATCTAATTTCAGTTTAGGAACCTCGGCACGAACGACATCAAACACATAAGAAGTAATTTGATCGTGTGGATATTCCAGTTTATAAAATGCATCATAAACGGTATCTTTTACAACCATAAATTGAACTGAAACTTTTAGTTTCACAAATACGTTGTCCTTAGTTTTGGTTTCGATAATAACGTCTAATTGTTGTATTTTTAGATTTACGCGTCCCGCAATTCTGTCAATCATTGGGATTTTTAAATGTAAACCGGATTGTCTGATACTTAAGAACTTTCCAAATCGTTCTACAACAACTGCCGTTTGTTGCTTTACTGTGAAAAAAGAGGAGAGTAAAATAAATAATCCAAATACTAAAAGGATAATTAAGGTAACATTCATAATGTATTTTAGTTAAAAATTGACTCACAATTTACTAATTAAAACGTAAGGATTCTCCTTATTAACATTTTTATAATATAAAATAATCATTCTTTCCATTTTATAAAGAATGAAAGACATCTAATTCATAAATTAAAACTTATGAATTAGATGCCTTTCCGGTAGACAATATTTTTGTAAGCTTACAATGTTGCTATTGCTTTTTGGATTCTTTTTATCGTTTCGTCTTTTCCAATTACTTCAACGATATCAAATAGGTGAGGACCTTTCAGCGCTCCAACCAAACTCAAACGAAACGGTTGCATTACTTTTCCCATTCCAATTTCGTTTTTCGTCATCCAGTCTTTGACAATGGTTTCGATATTCATCGAAGTGAAATCGGTAATTTCTTCTACTACAGAGATTAATTCCTGCATTAACGCCGGAGTTTCTGCTTTCCAATTTTTGCTTGCTTTTTCATCATAAGCAGTTGGAGCTACAAAAAAGAAATCGCTCATTTCCCAAAATTCAGAAACAAAATGCGCGCGTTCCTTGATTAAAGAAACCACTTTTGTTAGAACAGTATCATTTACAGAAAATCCTTTTTCAGCCAAAATAGGAGCATAGGCTTTCGCCAAAGTTGCATCTTCCTGTTTGATTAAATAGTGGTGATTGAACCATTTGTTTTTTTCAGGATCAAATTTAGCTCCGGATTTATGAACTCTGTTCAAGTCAAATGCTGCTACTAATTCTTCCAGCGAGAATAATTCTTTATCCGTTCCGTCGTTCCAACCTAATAATGCTAAAAAGTTGATTACGGCTTCCGGGAAAAATCCTTTTTCTCTGTAACCTGATGAAACTCCTTCTGCGGTTTTCCAGTCTAATGGAAATACAGGAAATCCCATTTTGTCACCATCACGTTTGGATAATTTTCCGTTTCCAACAGGTTTCATAATCAATGGTAAATGGGCAAATTCTGGTGCTTCCCAACCAAATGCTCTGTACAATAAAACGTGTAAAGGCATTGATGGCAACCATTCTTCACCACGAATTACATGCGAAGTTTCCATTAAATGATCATCCACAATATTAGCCAAATGATACGTTGGCATTCCGTCACTTTTGAATAATACTTTATCGTCTAATAGATTTGTTTCAAATTTCACGTCGCCACGAATAATGTCATGCAAATGCAACGTTTCATTCACCGGAGTTTTAAAACGGATGACATAATGTTCGCCATCAGCAATTCTTTTAGCAGTTTCATCTGCAGAAATCACTAATGAAGTGTCCAGTTTTTCTCTGTTGGTATGATTGTAAATAAATGTTTTTCCTTGTTCTTCCTCTAATTTTCGTGCTGCATCCAAAGCTTCTGCTGTATCAAAAGCATAATACGCATTTCCGGAATTGATTAATTCAGCAGCATATTGTTGGTACAAATCTTTTCTTTCGCTTTGACGGTATGGACCAAATTTTTCATTTTTTCCAATAGTCTCATCTGGAGCAATTCCTAACCATTCCAGTGCTTCCATGATATATTCTTCGGCACCTGGAACAAAACGGTTTTGATCCGTATCTTCAATTCTCATGAAGAAAACACCATTGTTTTTTTTGGCAAACAAATAATTGAATAATGCGGTACGAACGCCGCCAATATGTAAAGGTCCAGTTGGACTTGGTGCAAAACGCACACGAACTTGTTTAGACATTGCTGTAAATTTTTTGCGAAGATACAAATTCGATTTCTCATGTTATTATCTGAAAATGAGATAATGTAAGATTTATGTGTTTGATGATTTTTAACATTTCTTTATTCATATAAATTATTACTTTTATTGGTTACAAAAAACAAAGTACAAATTTTGGATACTCAGCAATTTATTTATCAAAAATTAGAAGCTTTCATCAGAAAGTTTTACACTAACGAATTGATACGGGGAACTATTTTCTTTATCGGTTTAGGATTGTTGTATTTTTTATTTACGCTTTTTGTTGAATATTTTCTTTGGCTTAAGCCAATGGGAAGAACCATTTTATTTTGGACTTTCGTTGGAGTAGAAGTGTATTTGTTGTTTCGTTTTATTTTGTTTCCAATTTTTAAATTATTCAAACTTCAAAAAGGAATCGATTACAATCAGGCTTCGGCAATTATTGGATATCATTTTACGGAAGTGAGTGACAAGCTTACTAACTTTTTACAACTATCAAATCCGAATGAGTATCAAATCAAATCGGAATTATTAGCTGCTTCGATTGAACAAAAAGCGAATGCGTTGCAACCAATTCCTTTCGGCAATGCCATAAACTATAATGTTAACAGGAAATATTTTCCTTTGGCTTTAATTCCAATATTGTTATTTGCTTTCTTTTACTTTTCCGGAAACAGCAGCATGATTTCTCAGAGTTTGAATAGAGTAGTGCATTTCAATTCGACTTTTTTGCCACCTGCTCCATTTAAATTTGTAGTTCTTAATTCAAATTTACAAACTGAACAAGGAAAGGATTTTATTCTTCGCATTAAAACAGAAGGAAAGATAGTTCCTGAGAATGCGATGATTTTTATTGATGATGAAAGTTATTTTATGGAATCGACTAAAGCGGGACAGTTTCAATTTAAGATGGCAAAGCCTTCAGAAAATATTTTGTTCCACGTGGAGGGAAATGCCATTTCTTCACCTGATTATGAATTGAAAGTGATTACAGTTCCATCGATTGCTAATTTTGAAATGCAGTTGAACTTTCCTTCGTATTTGAATAAAAAATCAGAAACTATCAAAGGAACAGGAAATGCAATCATTCCGGAAGGAACGAGTGTGACTTGGAAAATGAACACTCAAGCGACAGAAAATGTAGTGTGGATGAATGGAATCTCGAAAGCTACTTTTTTGAAAACAGAAAACACCTTTGTTTTATCAAAAAATATAGTTCAAAACACAGATTATCAAATTCTTACTTCAAATGAGAAGGTAAAAAACTACGAAAAACTCAATTATCAGCTCACAATTGTCAAAGATCAGTTCCCAACTATCAATGTGAACAATGCACCAGACAGTTTGAAGGTGGCTAAGAACTATGTTTTAGGTCAAATCTCCGATGATTATGGATTGTCTAAACTTCAGATTGTTTATTACGAAAGAGAGAAACCACAAACTGCTAAACGTGGAACAATTGCTATTAAGAAGAGTGCTTTTGATCAATTCGTATTTTCATTTCCAAGCAATCTTCTGGTGGAGCAAGGCGTGTCTTATGACTATTATTTTGAAGTTTTTGATAACGATGCCATCCATAATTTCAAAAGTACGAAGTCTTCCGTTTTTTCTAATCGTGTTTCCACATATGAAGAAAAGGAAGATCAAATTTTGCAGCAGCAAAATGACAACATTAACAGTTTAGAGAAGTCTTTAAAAAACCAAGATAAGCAAATTTCTGAAATGGAGAAGTTGCAAAAAACCGGAAAAGAGAAAGAAAATTTGGATTTCAAAGATCAGCAAAAAGTTAATGATTTCATCAAACGTCAAATGAAACAGGATGAGATGATGAAGGAATTCACTAAAAAAATGAACGATAATTTGGAGCAATTTAAAACCGATAAAAAGGATGAATTGAAAGAGGAACTTCAAAAACGAATGGACAAAGCCGAAAAGGAATTGGAAAAAAACCAGAAGCTTTTAGATGAATTGAAAGAACTGAACGATAAAATTCAGAATGAAGAGTTGTTGACTAAGTTGGATAAATTTAAACAAAACAGTAAAAACCAAACTAAGAATTTAGAACAATTAGTAGAGTTGACAAAGAGGTTTTATGTAGAAAAGAAAGCGGAACAATTAGGCGACAAATTGGACAAGCTTTCTGAGAAACAAGATATGTTATCTAATGATGAAAAGGAAAACAAACTAGACAAGCAAGATGATATTAATACTGAGTTTGACAAAATCCAAGAAGATTTAAATGATTTGGATAAAGAAAACAAGGAATTAAAATCACCTTTGGATTTACCTAAAGACGATGCTAAAGAAAAAAGTATTGACGAAGATTTAAAGAAATCTTCTGAGGAATTGAAGAAAGAAAAAAAGGACAAAGCCAAACCAAATCAAAAAAGTGCTTCTAAAAAGATGAAAGAGATGGCGCAAAAAATGGCGCAAACTTTGGAGCAAGGTGAGATGGAACAGCTGGAGGAAGATGTTGCCATGTTAAGACAAATTTTGGACAACCTATTAGCATTTTCTTTATCCCAAGAAGACTTGATGAACCAATTTAAAAAGCATAAAACAGGATCTCCGGCGTTCAATAAAAACATCAAAGTCCAACAGGATTTAAAACAACAGTTCAAGCATGTTGATGATAGTTTGTTTGCGATGTCGTTGCGCAATCCTAAAATTGCGGAGGATATTACTAAAGAAATTGGCAATGTAGTTTACAACGTAGATAAGTCTTTGTCCAGTTTAACAGATGCTCAAGTTACAAAAGGATTGTCACACCAACAATATACTGTTTCTGCGGCTAACAAATTGGCTGATTTCCTTAGTGATATGCTTAATAATATGCAAATGCAAATGTCAGGAATGGGTTCCGGGAAACCAAAGCCAGGTCAAGGTCAAGGAATGCAATTGCCGGATATTATCAAAAAGCAAGAAGTTCTTGGCGAGAAAATGAAAGACGGAATTAAAAAAGGGGAGAAACCTGGCGAAGGTCAAAAAGGACAAAACGGCAAACAAGGTAAGCCCGGAGAATCGGGTGAAGAAGGCGAGGGTGGCGAAGGCGATGCACAAGCTATAATGGAAATTTATAAAGAGCAAAAGCAATTGCGCGAAGCATTACAAAACGAATTAAACAATCAAGGATTGGGTGGTAATGGACAAAGTGCTTTGGAACAAATGAAGCAAATTGAAAAGCAACTATTGAACAAAGGTTTTAAGAACGAAGCGCTTCAAAAGATACTGAATGTGAAACAGGAATTATTGAAATTGAATTCCGCGATACAGCAACAAGGTGAAGAAAACAAACGCCAATCTGAAACTAATATAAAGGAGTTTAATAATCAATCTAATGCACTGCCAGCTGCTTTATTAGATTATTTGAATAGCATAGAAATATTAAATAGACAATCCTTACCTTTGCGCTCGAATTTTAATCAAAAGGTTCAAGAATATTTTAATAAAAAATGATCAATTTTAATTACGAAACCGACTTTAATTTAGACAACGAAGAAGCTATTGCAACTTGGTTGGGAAATGTTATTACTTCGGAAAACAAGAAAGAAGGAGAGATAAATTATATCTTTTGTGACGATGAGTATTTGCATAAAATTAATGTTGAGTATCTGGATCACGATACGTTAACGGACATCATTAGTTTTGATTATTCTATGGGCAATGAATTGCACGGAGACATTTTTGTTTCTGTTGAAAGAGTAAAAGACAATGCTGCTGATTTCAATGTTTCTTTTGAGGAAGAGTTAAAGCGCGTTTTGGTTCATGGTATTTTACATTACTGCGGTTACAAAGACAAAGGTGAAGCCGAAGAGCTTTTAATGCGTTCTAAAGAAGATGAAAAAATCGCTATGTTTCACGTGGAACAATAGTGTCTTTCAGATCATCAAACCAAAAATGTTTCACGTGGAACATTTAGTTTTGATTTAAAAAATAAGTTTACAGTGTTTCACGTGGAACAAAACATATAGATTTCAAAATTACAATCCTGAACAAGGATTAAATCATAAAAGAAGATGTTTCTAAATGAATATGATGTGATAGTTGTGGGCGCAGGACATGCAGGTTCAGAAGCCGCTGCCGCTGCCGCAAATTTGGGTTCAAAAACCTTATTGGTGACAATGAGTTTGCAGAATATTGCCCAGATGTCATGCAACCCAGCGATGGGCGGAATTGCCAAAGGACAAATTGTGCGTGAGATTGATGCGCTTGGAGGATACTCTGGAATTGTTTCGGACAGGACTGCAATCCAGTTCAAAATGCTGAACAAATCCAAAGGTCCTGCAATGTGGTCGCCACGCGTTCAAAGTGACCGTATGCGTTTTGCAGAGGAGTGGAGGATGATGTTGGAAGGGACTCCAAATCTTGATTTTTATCAAGAAATGGTGAAAGGTTTGATTATTGAAAATGGAAAAATAAAAGGAATCCGAACTTCATTAGGAGTGGAGATTCGATCAAAATCGGTTGTGTTGACCAATGGAACTTTCCTGAATGGTTTGATCCATATTGGTGAAAAACAATTTGGTGGAGGAAGAGCAGGCGAGAGTGCTGCATATGGGATTACCGAAGACTTAGTTGCGGCAGGTTTTCAATCAGGACGAATGAAAACGGGAACGCCTCCAAGAGTGGATGGACGTTCTTTGGATTATTCGAAAATGAACGAAGAAAAAGGAGATGCTAAACCGGATAAGTTTTCCTATTCGGATGTGACGTCGCCGCTGATTCATCAGAAATCTTGTCACATGACGTACACATCTCTTGAAGTTCACGATATTTTGAGAGAAGGTTTTGATCGTTCGCCAATGTTTAACGGAAGAATAAAAAGCCTTGGGCCTAGATATTGTCCGTCAATTGAAGATAAAATAAATCGTTTTGCTGATAAGGAAAGACATCAATTGTTTGTAGAACCGGAAGGATGGAATACGTGCGAGGTTTATGTAAATGGATTTTCTACATCGCTTCCTGAGGATATTCAATTTAAAGCATTGAGTTCTGTTGCAGGATTTGAGAAGGTGAAATTCTTTCGTCCGGGTTATGCAATCGAATATGATTATTTCCCACCAACACAACTGAAACATACTTTGGAAACAAAGCTTGTTGAAGGTTTGTATTTCGCAGGACAAATAAACGGAACTACCGGATATGAAGAAGCTGCTTCTCAAGGATTGATGGCTGGAATAAATGCGCATTTAAAAGTACATGAAAAAGCGCCGTTAATTTTAAAAAGAGACGAAGCGTATATTGGAGTTTTGATTGATGATTTAATTACGAAAGGAACCGAAGAACCTTATCGTATGTTTACTTCTCGCGCAGAATACAGAACGTTGCTGCGTCAAGATAATGCCGATTTCAGATTGACACCGATGTCACATGAAATTGGTTTGGCTTCAGAAGCACGTTTGCGAAGAATGGAACACAAATTAAATGAATCTGAAAAAATGGTAGCATTCTTCAAAGAAACAAGTGTTTCGGTTGCAGAAGCAAATCCTATTTTAGAATCAAAAGATACGGCTCTGATTACGCAAGGAGATAAAATGTTTAAAGTATTTTCTCGTCCGCAAATTGATTTAGAAGACATCATGAAATTTGATAAGGTTGCAGCTTATGTTGCAGAAAATGATTTGGACCAAGAAATTTTGGAACAAGCCGAAATCCAAGTCAAGTATTCTGGTTACATAGAAAAAGAAAGAAACAATGCTGATAAATTGCTTCGATTGGAAGATGTGAAAATTCCAGAGAATTTTGATTATGAAAAAATCAAATCAATGTCGATAGAAGCGAAACAAAAATTAAGCAAGATTCGTCCGGTAACTATTTCGCAAGCATCAAGAATCAGTGGTGTGTCGCCAAGTGATGTTTCGGTGTTGTTGATTTATATGGGACGATAAGATTTAAGATTGTTGATATAGGATTAACGATTTTTGATTTAAATCTGCAATCACAAATCGTTAATCAAATGTTCCACGTGAAACTACGTTGTGAAGCCTTGCTATAATTGAATAATCACAAAAATAAATAATTCAGCCCTGAAAGCATCCGTTGGTGTTTTCAGGGTTTAGTTTAAAATTAAAATATAAAAGCACTATTAATTAATGGATATTTCAAACCAAAAGCCTTTTTTAACCGTTAAAGATTATTCTGTTTCTCAGGAAATTTTCGAATTGTATCATGATGATAAATTGGATATGCTGATTACGTCTCCGCAACCCAGCTTAGAAAATTTAGGAAAGTATTACGAAAGCGTAGATTATATTTCGCATACTGACAGCAAAAGGTCTCTGTTTGAAAAAGCATATCATTTTGTAAAAACTATTGCGCTGAAAAACAAATTGAATTTAATCAATTCACTGCAATCGAATAAAGGAAGCATTTTAGATATTGGTGCCGGAACAGGTGATTTTTTATCTGTGGCCAAAGAAAACGGATGGCATACGATAGGAGTAGAGCCAAGCGAAAAAGCAAAAGCGATTGCAAAAAAGAAAGGCGTTTCATTTGTTGGAGCAACCAGCGAATTAGACAATCATTCTTTTGATGTGATTTCGATGTGGCATGTTTTGGAACACGTTCCTAATTTAGAAAACCAAATCAAAGAACTGAAACGATTATTAAAACCAAATGGAACTTTAATTATTGCTGTTCCAAATTTCAAATCTTTCGATGCAAAACATTACGGAAAGTTTTGGGCTGCTTATGATGTGCCAATTCATTTTTGGCATTTTTCTAAAACGGCAATAAAAATGCTTTTCGAAAAAGAAGAAATGAAATTGGTAAAAGTACTTCCTATGAAATTCGACTCTTTTTACGTGAGCTTACTTTCGGAAAAATACAAAACCGGTAAAATGAATTATATAAAAGCCTTTTTTGTCGGTTTGCAGTCAAATTGGGAAGCGAAGAAGAATTTCGAATATTCATCACACATTTATATCCTAAAAAATAACTAAAAATCATTTTAAGCTTATTTAAGCTTATTTTTTGGCTAAATCGAGGGTGATTATTGGATTTTAAAAGTAATTCTTTTAATTAATAGATATGAAGTCCGTTTTTAATAGTCATAAATTATACATTCATTAATCATAATAATAAAATTCTATATCATAAAAAAGTAGCATTTTTTAAACTTTATGTCAATGCTATCTATTTTTTTATATTTTTGTCACCAATACTCAAAACTAGAAATTTATCAAAATGAAAAAAGCATTATTAATTATCGCGTTATCAATTTCAATTGTTGCTTGTAACAAACCAGCCGAAGCAGCTAAAGAAGTAAAAACAGCTTACGTAGACACTTCTGAATTAATGAAAGAATATACAGAGGCAAAAGACCTTGAAGCAAAATATAAAACTAAAGCAGAAGAAAAAGGAAGACAACTAGAAGCTGAAATTGCAAGATTCAAGCAAGAAGCAGCAAGTTTTCAAGCGCAGGCACAAGCTAATGGTCAAGCATGGGCACAACAAAAAGGAGCTGAATTGCAAAAGAAAGAACAACAATTAAGCTACGCACAACAAGCATTGTCTCAAGAATTGCAAGTTGAAAGCGGAAAAGAAATGGATTCTTTAGTAAGCGGAGTAAAAAAATTCATCAAAGCGTACGGAAAAGAAAAAGGATATGCATACATCTACGGTACAGGTGACGCGGCTTCAATTCTATACGCTGAAGACAAATTTGATATTACAAAAGAAATCATCAAAGGCCTGAATGATAAATACAAAGCACCTGCTAAAACAGAAGAAAAAGCAGAAGCTAAAAAATAATTTTTTTATATTAATTCAAAAAATTGCCTTCGTCTAGCTTTAGATTGAAGGCATTTTTTTTGAAGCTATTTCCCGCTATCCGCTGTAATCTCTCGTTTAGCAAGTGTTTTTTCTAACCCATAAAAGGAGCTTCCGTTGGTCGCTCTTTTCCGGCTAGAAAAAAGTCACTTACTAAATTTCGAGGATTTTCGCTGCTATCGGGGCTAAAAAATAGTTGAATTTTAATCCTAAAATGTTTTCCGAAAATTAAAATAGTATTCCTAATTTTCAATACTTTAGCTTTATATATACACGCCTAATGCAAACCATTTCAGAAGCCGCCGCTTACACTTTACGATTCATCAATCAAACGCATCGATCCGTTTTCCTTACAGGGAAAGCAGGGACGGGAAAAACTACACTTTTACGGGAAATTATCCAAACCACGCACAAGAACACTGTTGTTGTGGCGCCAACGGGAATTGCCGCTTTAAATGCGGGTGGTGTTACCATTCACTCGATGTTTCAGTTGCCGTTTGGAGGATTTATTCCTGACAATTCATCACCTCAATTTTCTGAAAGCACCAAATTTGAAACCAAAGCTACCTTGCGCAGGCATTTCAAAATGAGCGGTTTGAAGAAATCAGTGATTCGCAATATGGAATTGTTGATAATTGATGAAGTAAGTATGCTTCGCGCTGATTTATTGGACGCTATGGATTATATGATGCAAACCGTACGCAAGAAAAGTACTGCTTTTGGTGGCGTTCAAGTCTTGTATATTGGAGATTTGTTGCAGTTGCCACCGGTAATTCGCGACGAAGAATGGCGTACGCTGAAAACTTATTACAAAGGAAAATTCTTTTTTCATTCGCACGTTGTGCAGCAACATCCGCCTTTATACATTGAATTGTCTAAGATTTTTCGCCAGACCGATGATACGTTTATTTCTGTTTTGAATAATTTGCGCAACAACCAGATTTCGCAGCAAGACATTCAAACTTTAAACCAATACGTAAAACCTGATTTTGATTTAAAAGGAAACAAAGGCTACATAACATTAACCACGCACAACAACAAAGCCGATTCTATGAATGCTCAGGCTTTGGAAGATCTGGAAGGAAAGTTAGTAGTATACGAACCCGAAATAACTGGAGATTTTCCGGATAAAATATTTCCCGTGGAACAACGACTGCAGTTGAAATTGGGCGCACAAATCATGTTTGTGAAAAACGATTTGTCCTTTGATAAGCATTATTTTAACGGAAAAATGGGCGTTATCAAATCGCTTTCGAGTAAGGAAATATTGGTTCATTTTCCGGAAGAAAATAAAACCATAGAAGTCGAAAAGTACGAATGGCAAAACATCCGCTACAAAGTGGACGAAACCACTAAGGAAATTGAAGAAGAGGTTTTGGGAACTTTTGTGCATTATCCCATCAAATTGGCGTGGGCAATTACAGTTCATAAAAGCCAGGGATTGACATTTGACAAAGCTGCGCTTGATGTTTCGCAGGTTTTTCTTCCGGGACAAGCTTATGTTGCATTATCGCGTTTGCGCTCGTTAGAAGGGCTTATTTTGCTTTCTCCGCTGCGCATGAATGGCATTTCAAATGATCAGGATGTGATGGATTATTCGTTGAACAAAGCTTCGGATTCGTTTTTAGAGAATGCCTTGCATTTTGAAACCAAAAATTTTATCCATAACTATCTGATAAACACGTTCGATTGGAGTGATTTGGCTCAGGAATGGCGCAATCATAAATTCAGTTACAACGAAAAATCAGAAATTTCAGAGAAATCCAAGCATGCCGTTTGGGCCAAAAAACAAACGGAAGTTATTGAAAAGCTTTTGGATCCATCCAAAAAATTCATATCGCAATTGAATAAACTTTTTGGTCAAGAAACAGTCGATTTGAATCATGTATCGGAACGTATTCAAGCTGCTTTCAGTTATTTTTTAAAACCAATGGATGATTTGGTTTTTGAAATCCTTTGGAAACTCGAAGAAGTAAAACGCATCAAAAAAGTAAAAGCGTTTTACGATGAATTAATTGTGCTGGAAGAATTGCAAACCAAAGCCGTTCTGCGCTTAATGAAGGCCAAATTATTGATAGAAACCGTTGTTGCAGGAGAAACCATTTCTAAAGAGAAATTGACGTCTTCAGATGTAAAAAATTACATCAGCCGAAAAACGGAAGCCATACAAAATCAGTTCAAAGAACTAAATATTACTTTGATTGAGGACGATAGGGATGTAGAGCGCTATACTGCGAAAAAATCCAAAACAGCAGTACCTAAAAAATCAACAGTTCAGGAAACCTACGAATTATGGGTTGAAAAGAAATCAATTGAAGATATTGCTACAATCAGGGTGCTGACCAAACAAACGATTTACTCCCATTTTGTGAAGTTGATACAAACCAAAGCGGTATCTATTTCGGAAGTATTACCAGAAGATAAAATGCAGGATTTGGCAATTGCTTTTGCCGGATATAAAGAAGAATCACTGAATACTATGATGGAAAAATACGGTCATAAATTCTCATGGGAAGAAGCGAGAATGTACAAAGCAAGTTTAAATTAGAAATTTGAAAAAGGAAATAATTTATTATGTAAACAATGAGGTTTAGAGACTAAGAGTTCATGTTTTAAAAATTATTAATGTCTTGAGTCTAACTTGATGATTTTGTTTAAAAAAACTAAAACTTAATGCAGAAACACAAGCTAATTCTCTTAAACTCTAAACCTCATTGTTTAAATATCAAAGCGTTTTATTGGTTATAATAATTTTTTCGAGTTCGAGTTTTTATATGGATATATAAAGTATTCTTTTAGCTTAATTAATAAGATGTTATGAACTAAAAAACCCTATTCGATTAGAATAGGGTTTTTGTTTTTATAGTGATTGAATCAATATCCAAGCCTCTGGATTGTGCTTTTCATTAATTTCTTTTTTTGCTTTTTCAGCTTCAGCAAATGTGGCATAACTACCATATAAAACGGGAAAATAACCGTTTTTGTTAGGAGCGATTCGTTTGGCATCATATCCTAAACGATTTAAAATTCGCAACGTTTTATCAGCATTTTTTTCTTCTCTGTACACTCCGGCCATAATGTGATACGGCATTTTTATTTCGGTAGTCGACTTTACTGAAAGTGTAACAGCAGGAACCGGACTTTCGATGAAGAAAGTGGCTTGCTGAATTTTATTTTGAACTTGTTTTTGAACGGCAGTTTCAACAAGAATCGTTTCTGAGGCGATTTGGTTTTGATACATTGGATAACCAACACTTCCTGCAAGTCCCAATCCTAATACAAAAATAGCAGCGTATTTTAAATACGGATTCGCTGTTCTGGTTTCTTCAGAAACCATTGTGATAGTTGCTTTTTCTTCAATCGCTTCCACTTCTTTTTCGAAGATTGCTCTTTTTACAAGTGGTGAAACAAAAGGAGCCAACCCAAAAGAACTAGTTAAATAATTCGTTTGATCGTAGGGAGTGAAAACGATGTTTTTATCTGCATTCAAACGAAGATCACCTACATTTTTTATTGATATAAGTTCGTTTTCTTCAAATGCTTTTTTCCAATTAAATACCTCGTATTGAATTTTACTTACGGCATATTCATAAGAAGTTTTTTCTGCTAAAGCGATATGATTGGCTAATAAACCATCATTGTTTTTCAGATTTGCATTGAAAGCAATCATTTTTTTGGGTGGAGAAAATGAATTTGTACTTTCGTTTAGTTTAGCCGATTGGATTTCGGTCAAAAAAGCTCCGAAACCAGGAACGGTAACACATTGATAACGGTATAAAAGCTGCGCGATGTATAGTTCGATTTTCATACTTACAAAGTTATACAACCAAAATAGTTATCAAAATTTTATTCACAATTTTTATTAACAATCCGCATAAAAATTTATACATTTCACTCTCAAATAATTAGCATGAAAGAGCAGGATTTATTTTATTTATTGGCATTGCAAAGAATAGAAGGTGTGGGCGACATAATAGCCAAAAAACTGCTGACTCATTTTGGTACTGCGGAAGCGGTTTTTAATACAAAGGCATCGCAACTTGCTGCCATTGATGGAGTAGGATCTGTTTTGCTGAAAAATTTAAGAGACAAATCGGTTTTCGAAAAAGCAACTCAAGAACTGGAGTTTATAAAAGCAAATGAAATCAATGTGGTTTATTTTCAGGACGAAGACTATCCAGAACGACTGAAACATTGTATTGATGGACCACTTTTATTATTTACCTCTGGGAATATAAATTTAAAAAATAGAAGAATCATCAGTATTGTAGGAACGCGCCAAATTACCTCGTACGGAACTGAATTTTGCAGAAAATTGATTGAAGATTTGGCTCCGTTAGATCCTATAATCGTGAGTGGCTTTGCTTATGGTGTTGATATTGTGGCACATCAACTGGCAATGGAACATAATTTACAGACGATAGGCGTGGTGGCGCATGGTTTGAACCAAATTTACCCGAAAACCCATAAAAAATATGTGTCGAAAGTCGAACAGAACGGTGGTTTTATGACCGAGTTTTGGAGTTCTTCCAATCCGGATAAAGAAAATTTCGTAAAAAGAAACAGAATCGTTGCGGGAATGTCTGAAGCAACAATCGTAATTGAATCAGCCGATAGAGGCGGATCGTTGATTACTGCAAATATGGCGAATGATTACAACCGTGATGTTTTTGCGGTCCCGGGACGTGTTACGGATAAATACAGTCAGGGCTGCAACAACCTGATAAAAACCCAAAAAGCAAATGTCCTGACCAGTGCCGCGGATTTGATTTATATTTTGAATTGGGATATTCAGAAGGAATCCAAACCTGTACAAAAACAATTGTTTGTAAACTTAGATGAAGACGAACAAAAAGTATACGATTACCTCCTTAAAACCGGGAAAGAACTTATGGATATTATTGCTTTGCGCTGTGATTTCCCTATTTATAAAATCTCAGGAATGCTGTTGAATATGGAACTGAAAGGCGTGATACGGCCTTTGCCGGGGAAATTGTTTGAGGCGATTTGATTTTAAAATATAAGTCATGTAAGCTTTCGTGAAATAGAAATAAAACTATAAAAAAACTTACACGACTTATATGTTTTAAAAATGGATTTTACATCTCAAATCCTAATTTCTCCCTCACTCTTGCCAGAACTCCATTGGCAACAGCCGAAGCTTTTTCGGCTCCTTTCTTGAGTAAAGCATCAACTTCATTAAGATTATTGATGTAATAATTGTATTTTTCTCTTTCGGTTTTGAAAGTTTCTGTAATCAATTCAAACAACGCTTGTTTAGCATGACCGTAGCCATAATTTCCACCAAGGTAATTGGCTTTCATCGCCGCGATTTGTTCTTCATTTGCTAATAAAGAATAAATAGCAAAAGCATTGCAAGTGTCTGGATTTTTATGATCTTCTAGTGGTGTGCTGTCGGTTTCAATACTCATGACTTGTTTGCGCAACGCTTTGTCATCTAGAAAGATATTGATTATATTATTGGCTGATTTACTCATCTTTCCGCCATTAGTTCCTGGAATCAACATGCTGTCTTCCTGAATTTTGGCTTCGGGAAGTACAAAAGTTTCTCCCATTTGGTGGTTGAAACGGGAGGCTACATCACGCGTGATTTCAACGTGTTGCAATTGGTCTTTTCCTACCGGAACCAGTTCAGCGTCGTATAATAAAATATCGGCAGCCATCAGCATTGGATAGGTAAACAAACCAGCGTTTACGTCTTCCAGTCTGTCCGCTTTGTCTTTGAAAGAATGCGCTAATGTCAAGCGTTGAAAAGGAAAAAAGCAACTCAAATACCATGATAATTCCGCTGTTTGTGGCACATCAGATTGTCTGTAGAAAACTACTTTGTCCACATTCAAACCACAAGCAAGCCAAGCTGCAGCGGTACTGTAAGTATTGGTTCGTAAGGTTTCACCGTTTTTTATTTGTGTTATCGAATGTAAATCAGCAATGAAAAGAAAGGATTCGTTTTCAGGTTTATTTGATAATGCTATTGCGGGAATGATTGCGCCAAGTAAGTTTCCTAAATGTGGTGTTCCAGTACTTTGAACGCCTGTAAGTATTTTTGCCATTATTTCTTTTTTCTTAAGCGCAAAGTTCGCAAAGTTTTTTAATTTTTACCGCAAATTCGCAAATTATAAAATCAACTTATTTTAAATGGTGTTAGTAATTTTTTTAACCATATAAGTCATTTAAGTCTTTAAAAACTTGATGATTAAAAGAGCGAGTTGTAATTGACCAGTAACTTAAAAACTTTGATGACTTATATGTAGAAAAACCGAAGAATATTTTTTGACCATCATAACATCTGATTTCTTACTTTTGAACCTATGAGAGGATTAAAAATTATTTTTTGGGTATTGTGGCGCATTTGGTTTTATATTTTGATGACCATTCCCATATTGGTGATGTTTCCTTTTCTGGTATTATCTATTTTGACGGAAGGTGGCTATCCTTATTTTTTTAAGATGGCTCGTATTTGGGCAAAATTTATTCTTTTCGGGATGGGATTTTATTATAAAATAGACAAAAGCCAAGAAATGGAATACCAAAAAAGTTACATGATTGTTGCCAATCACACCTCAATGGCCGATATTATGCTGATGCTTGCCCTAACAAGAAATCCGTTTGTTTTTGTGGGTAAAAAAGAATTGTCAAAAATTCCTTTGTTTGGATTTTTCTATAAAAGAACCTGTATTTTAGTGGACAGAAGTTCTTCAAAAAGTAAAATGGAAGTTTTTAACCGCGCTCAAAAAAGAATTAATCAAGGATTGAGTATTTGTATTTTTCCAGAAGGCGGCGTTCCGGATGACGAATCGGTTTTGTTAGATACTTTCAAAGACGGTGCTTTTCGCTTGGCGATAGAACACGAAATTCCTATTGTTCCCATTACTTTTGCCGATAACAAAAGGAGATTTTCCTATACTTTTTTTAGCGGAAGCCCAGGAATTATGCGTGTAAAAATGCATTCGCACGTAGAGACTTTAGGAAAAACCGGTTTTGACCGCAAAGAAATTCGTGAAGAAGTGCGCGAAATAATATACAATCAACTGATAGCTTTCGATTCTGATCCAATTAAAAGCTATAACTAATACCAGAATACAAGCCGATAAATAGCGGTTTAAAGTCACCCGAGTTGTTGGAAAAGGTATTCAATTGATATTTAAGCATTGGTTCCACATTAATTTGGAATGATTTTATAATCTGGTACTTAAATCCTAGACCCACATTAGTACTGAAATGGACTTGATTCAGGTTTTTTGCCTCTCCTAATTTCACATTGGTTTCAGAGGAAACTAACGATATTTTATTCTGACTGAGAAACAAAGTACTTACACCTCCAATAACGTTGATTCCAAATTTTTTATCCAAAACAGCATAGGAAATTTCCAAAGGAACTTCGTAATAGCCCATTTTTTGATTGATAGCGCCTGTATTTGTTTTTTGCAAGTCTTTTTCAAAAGTCAATAGCGTGTTAAGACCAGCTTCATTTTTAATCTCAATTAATGCATTTGAAGAATAATTGATATTTGCCAGATTATTGTTTGCCAAACCGGTTGAGTAGACTACGTTATTCGTGTTGTATCCTAACGACAACTTGTTAATTCCGCTTCGTAAGGCTACTTTTTTAGAAACAGCATAATTTACCCCAACACCAAAACTTAAGCTGTTATCGGCCGTTTTTTGATTTTCTGAAAATTGTGGGTCAATAGCAGAGCCGCCTGAATTTGAATTCAGATACACCGCCGCGATGTTTGGCGTAATTTGCCACTTGTTTTTTTGATTAAGAACTACAACTTCTTTTTCTTCTCCTTTTCTCTTTTTAAGGATTTCTTCTAATTCGTTGGGCGTTTCAGTATTACTCGATGACTGTTTTTTGGAATCTATTGCAGCAATTTTAGAGTTCCCGCCTTCTTCTAAACCACTTTTTTTCAATGTTTTATTTTGAAAATTATCAAATGTTTTATCAGTTGTTATACCATTTTTTTCTGTAGTGATGTATTCAGATGTCACGACATTGTTATCCGGAGAGGCTTGTTTTATCGCAGTATAATTTTCTTGTAGATTAACAAGAGCATTAGTTTGATTGTTCTTTTTCTCAGAATAGACTTTCGATTTATCAGCATGTATGAATTTTTTTTCATTTGTTTTCCCAGTTTTAATAGTATTATTTATAGCGACTTGAGGAACTTTTTTTATTTCTAAAAGATTGGTATTGTTTTCTGTTTTAGGTATCACAGAGTCCTTATTTTTAGAAGAATTTTTTAAAATATTTGGTTCTAGAACGATGCTTTTATTTATTTCTATTTCCGTTTTAAAAATGGAATTCAATGCGAATAAACCCAGAAGAAAAGCCGCTGCAATTCCTGGAAATTTTATCCAGAAAGGAATTATTTTTCTTTTTTTCTTCTTTTTATCTAATGCAGTTTGGATGTTTTTCCAGACTTGCTCATTCGGATTCATTTCAAAATCCTTGAATTTTTCTTGAAAAAATCGGTCTATATTTTTTTTATCATTCATTTTGCAGACGACTTTATTTTAATTGTTGAATAAGCATCAATTTTGTCTTTTAATATTGCTCTGGCTCTAGCAAGATTTGATTTTGTGGTTCCTGTAGAAATTTTCAGCATTTCAGAAACTTCTTTGTGGGAATAGCCATCAAGTACATAAAGACTGAATACTAAGCGGTATTGATCCGGTAACTCGTGGATGATTTTCATTAAATAATCAATAGAAATATTCTCGGCATCAATTTCAACTTCTTCATCAGGAATATTGTCATTTATAACCTCCATATATCGGACACCTTTGAATTTTTGAAGGGCATTATTAATTACGATTCTTTTTGCCCATCCTTCGAAAGAACCTTTAAAATTATACTGTTCAATTTTTCCGAAAATAATCAAAAACCCATCTTGTAAATTGTCCTCAGCATCTGCATAATTAGAAGAATACTTTAAACATACTCCATAGAATTTTTTTGCAAACAATTGGTATAACTGTGCTTGTGCTTTGGAGTTGTTTTTTTTACATTGATTGATTATTTCATCTAATCCCACAGTATGATCAGGCATTAATTAGTGGTAACTGGAACTTCTACTTCCTCAAAAATATTTTTACCATCGGCATCTTCTCCTTTATAAAATTTGAAAATATAGGAACCGGTGTTAGTTACGTAAAATTTGAAAGAGACTTCTGTAGCTTCAGTAGTCAATGGTTTGCAATCAGTGCTTTCCAAAACTGTAGTTTGTATGCCAATGGTTCTGATATTTAAATCCTTGTCGTAATAAATTCCTTGAAAATAATGACAGTCTGAAGGTTTTTTATACTTCAATTTTATTTCATACGTTTCTCCTAGTTTAAAAGATTCGGGTAGCGTATAACTGTCTATTGGAAGTATTTCGGAACTGTATTTTTGTTGATCATCGTCAATACTACAAGAAACCAGTGTCAATAAAAATAGGGTGAGTAAAATAAGTTTTTTCATCTTTTATAATTTTAAAAAGTTAATACGATTCCGCCACTTTAAAAGTTTTTGTAGACGGTTTCTTTATAGATGAAATTTTAAAAAAAGGTTGCGTTTAAAAATGAAAAAACCCGATATTCTCGGGTTTTAGTTTTTTATGCTTCAGCTAGTTCTTTTATTCTAGCTTTGATTTTTTCTTCAAGTTCATCCGCTAATTCCGGATTGTCTTTGATTAAAGACTTAACAGCATCACGACCTTGCCCTAGTTTGGTTTCACCGTAACTGAACCAAGATCCCGCTTTTTTGATGATTTCAAATTCAACGGCAAGATCTAGAATCTCTCCTGTTTTTGAAATTCCTTCACCATACATGATGTCAAATTCAGCGATTTTAAATGGTGGAGCAACTTTGTTTTTCACCACTTTTACTTTGGTTCTGTTTCCAAGTACGTTATCACCATCTTTAATTTGTGTAGAACGACGGATATCTAAACGAACCGAAGCGTAAAACTTCAATGCATTTCCTCCAGTAGTTGTTTCTGGATTTCCAAACATCACTCCAATTTTCTCTCTCAATTGATTGATAAAGAAAACCGTACAATGTGTTTTGCTGATCGTCCCTGTCAATTTACGCAATGCTTGAGACATCAAACGAGCGTGTAATCCCATTTTAGAATCTCCCATTTCGCCTTCAATTTCACTTTTTGGCGTCAAAGCAGCAACCGAGTCAATTACAACAATGTCAATTGCTCCGGAACGAATCAAGTTCTCTGCAATCTCTAATGCTTGCTCTCCGTTATCGGGTTGTGATATGATTAAGTTTTCGATGTCCACACCTAATTTCTCAGCATAATTTCTATCGAAAGCGTGTTCTGCATCAATAAAGGCAGCAATTCCACCTGCTTTTTGAGCTTCAGCAATAGCGTGAAGTGTCAACGTGGTTTTTCCAGAAGATTCCGGACCATATATTTCAATAATTCTTCCTCTTGGATAACCGCCAACTCCTAATGCTAAATCGATTCCTAAAGACCCTGAAGAAATAGTTTCCACCTCTTCAATGGCTTTGTCGCCCATTTTCATTACTGTTCCTTTTCCGTAGGTTTTGTCTAGTTTGTCAAGCGTAAGTTGTAGCGCTTTTAATTTAGATTCTTTCTCTGTACTCATCTTCTCTTTTACCTTTTCTTTCATCTATTTGTATTGTTTTATAACGGTAATAAACTGACAGGATGACTAATTACCCTGTAATTTCATTTGTATACTGAACATTTATTTTCGTAAAAATACTTCTTTTTTTAATTAAAAATTTCTCTTTCCAGAATATTTTAAATTAAAAACTACAAGTCAATTATGCGTATTATGTGAACAATGCTTTTAATTCGGTTGCATCGTGTGGGTTCATTTTACCAGCCAAAACTAAACTCAGTTGTTTGCGTCGCAATGCGGCTTCAAAACGTTGTTTTTCTAGTTCGGTTTCCGGAACAATTTGTGGTACTTCAACTGGTCTACCCGTATCGTCAACCGCCACAAAAGTATAAATCGCTTCATTGGCTTTGGTTTTGTTGCCCGATTCTCTGTCTTCGACCCAAATGTCAATGTATATTTCCATTGAACTCTTGAAAGATCTGGAAACTTTAGCTTCCACAGTAACGACACTTCCCAGCGGAATGGCTCTGTTGAAAGCAACATGATTGACGGATGCAGTAACTACAATTCTACGGGAATGTCTTCGTGCCGCTATACTCGCTGCGCGATCCATACGGGCTAATAGTTCTCCTCCAAAAAGATTGTTCAAAGGATTGGTCTCACTTGGTAAAACCAAATCTGTTAATATCGTCAGGGATTCTGAAGGGTGTTTTGGTGTCATTTTTTTATGTAAAAAGGAATTGTTGTTCAAAATAATAAGTTGTAAAGTCTAGTTTAACCAATAAACGGCCAATATTGCAGGGATAAAATAGATCACAATTGTTCTGGCGCCATCATAATCTTTGGCCAATCGTTGTCCAAAAAGCAACATCAACAACGTGATGCAGGAGAAAACGGCTCCGTAAAAACCGAAGATTCTGCCATTATTCACGAATAATTCGATGCAACCCACCACACATAAAATACCAGAGATTAACTCTAAAATTAAAATGTTCAGTAATGCTAAAGGCACATGATTTTTTAACGGCGTTTTAGCGAAATGGCCTTTCAACCAGTCTACATTGTCTTTCCAATAAAACAGTTTGTCATAACCGGATTGCAGAAAAGTGATGGCCAGGAAAATTAAAATCAAAATAGAAGTAATGTTGTTCATGTTTTTATTTTTTGTGAATTAAACGGGTAAGTTTTATGGATAAATCGGTGAGAATAATTTTAGCGTTTCCGTTGCGTTCAATGTGATACATGGCTTCCGAAAGTTCTTTGAAAATATCGTTGATATTGTTGCCGTTTACGAAAGGCGCAAAATTCTCCAGTTTGAACTTTTCAACTTGTGGTTCCATGTAAACTAAACTTGGCGTTTGGTAATTCAACAACAATGCCTGACGGAACATGTCGATGCAGAAATGTAAAAATTTCTTCTGGGTTTCTCTTCCTAAACCGGCAATTTGCTCGCTCCATTGAATCAAATCCTGAATGGCTGCGGCGTTTCCTTTGGCCCTAAAAGCAGCCCGAACCCAATCAACGAACCATTTTTCAAAAAAAACCGATTCGCTGTCCGGTTGCAGTAATTGCAGTGCTTTGTTGTAATTTCCTTGTGCCTGATGCGCTATTTTTAAAGCTTCTTTTGATTCCATGCTTTCTTTTGAAACTAAAGCTTCTGCAATTACAGTTTCACTTAGTCCGTTAAAATGCAACACTTGGCATCGGGAACGAATGGTTTGAATGATATCTTCTTCATTTTCCGAAATCAGAATGAAAACAGTTTTGTCTGTAGGCTCTTCAAGTAATTTCAGCAGTTTATTGGAAGCGGCAATATTCAATTTATCGGCCATCCAAATAATCATTACTTTGTATCCGCCTTCGTAGGATTTTAAAGCCAGCGATTTCAAAATTTCCTGCGCATCGTCAACCCTGATTTCGCCTTGTTTGTTTTTAACACCCAGCATTTGGTACCAATCAAACAAACTTCCGTACGAGTTTAGCTCTAAAAACTGACGCCATTCCATGATAAAATCGATGCTTTTAGGTTTGGTTTTTACGTCTTCGGTACTTACCGTTGGGTAAATGAAATGCAAATCCGGATGCGATATTTTATGAAATTTAATGTTGCAAGATTCATTTGAACCTGAGTTTTCCGCGTTTTGATTGCTGCAAATGATGTATTGCGCGTAAGCAATTGCCATAGGCAAGGTGCCACTACCTTCAGGACCAACAAATAATTGTGCATGTGGAATTCTACCCAAATCAGCACTTTTTGTCAAATGACTTTTGATGTGTTCTTGTCCTAAAATTTCTGAAAATTGCATAAAGCAAAGATAGCAGAAAATGGTTTAGTCTAAAATTTTAGAATGCAAAGTTTATATTCAATTGAGTTTGATAGAAATAATAAGTAGTCGTCTAGAGTTTACGGTTTTTTGTTTCGGTTTTTTTCTAAGAATAAAAATGCCTTAACCCTACTATTTGTCCTGTTAAAGGAATTCATCTTTGGTATAAATAATAAATATTTAAAGCGTTTTTTTCTTAATTTCTTAATGTTAGTAGTTGTTGTGGATAAATTTTTATGTTTTTTTTATAATGCTTTTAGTTTAAAAATAGTATTGAAAAGTTGTAAATTCAAAATATTTGTATATTTTTGAGTTTTATTAATAATTTTATAATAAAGCTATGAAAAGAAAAATTATTTTCTTCAGTCTGTTTTTTTTGTTAGTAGCGGGCACTGTATCTGCTCAAAACAAAAACTTACCTAAAAGTATCATTAGTACCACTGCATCTATCAGGCAATATTATGATCAAAAAGAATTGAATGGTATGCAAAAAGGGGAGTTGCTTGAGTTATATATAGAGCGTATCAAGGTTTTAGTTAAAATTTTACCCTATGTTGCACTTGCTACAAAACCTGGAGTAACTATGGCTGATTTAGGTATTCCGGATGATTCAGATCATAGAAAATCGCTAGATTTACAATCTGAAAGTACAGCAAGTTTTCTTAATACGACAGTAGATTTTCAAAGGAAAATGATGCCTTATTCGGATAAAAATAACTTAATAGCGTCAATTTTATTTTATCAAAATACATTGAAAGAACTTCATGTATTTAATGAACTTTAATTTTTTTGTTTGAAAAAAGCTTGATTTCTTCAACGTTTAGTTCTAAGGGAACAAATTTTAAAATCATGTAGATTTGAATCTACATGATTTTAAAATTAAAACCCATTTAGTTTTTTAATCCTAATTTAGTTACACAGTCATGTGTTACGAATTATTTATAACTTATTTCAATGAAAAACATAACCCAAATTATATGGATTGTTCTTTTAATAGTTTGTGATGTTAATGCGCAACAAGAAAAAGGCATAATTGGTTCAAGTAACTGGCTAAATAACTGGACAGAATTTAAACCCAATATTGTTGATTATGGCGAAGCCAATCAAATATTAGCCGGAAGCATTTCAATAAATACAAAGTTGTTGAAAAGAAATATTTACGTTCTCCAAGGAGATGTTTATGTTACTAATAATGCAGTTTTAACAATTGAACCCGGAACAAAAATAATAGGTGATTTTCAATCTAAAGGCGCACTTATTATTACTAAAGGAGCGACATTAATTGCAGATGGTTTAGAAACGGATCCAATCGTTTTTACTTCAAATGCCAGTACAAAAAAAGCTGGAGATTGGGGTGGTATTATTATTTTAGGTGACGCTCCAATAAATAAATTTGGAAATTACTCTTCATTAAATTTAGAGCTAGACCCTAATTTTAATACTTATGGAGGAACTAATTCTGTTGGTTCTTCGGGCATTATAAGATATGTTCGAATAGAATTTGCCGGCAAAAGGATTAAAGGGAACGATAATTTTAGTGGATTGTTATTAGCCGGCTTAGGTTCTAAAACGATTGTTGAAAACGTGATGGTCAGCTATTGTGGTGGAAATTCTTTTGACATTTTTGGTGGAGAACTTAACTTAAATAAAATGGTTTCTCTTCGATCTAAAAAAGATGATTTTAAGTTTACTCAAGGGACTCAATGCCGAATTGATAATTCATTAGCAATTAGATCATCTTATGTATCAAGTGATTCTGACTCTAGATGTGTAGAGGTTTTGGGTTATGAAAGAAAAGAAGAAACTGATTTTTCAAAAAAAGCAACCGTAGTTACCGCTACAAATTTAACGATGGTAAATGATAGTGAAAATTTGAGAGCAGATATACAAGCAGGTTTAATAAAATCAGCAGTATATATTGGAGAGAATGCATCACTTTTATTTAAGAGAAGTGTGATATCAGGTTTTAATCCAGCTGTTTTATTGGATAGCAATATTGAAATTAATGACAAAAACTTGAAGAAAATGCAATTTGAAGCCATGTATTTCAATAATTGTAACGGAAATATTTTTACGGAAAACAACACTAATAACGAAGATTTAGAAAGTTGGTATGGTCAAAGTGTATTTTTTAATGTGTATTCAAAAGGAAATAACTCGGAGACATTTATAGATTTTTCAAACGATAAAAAACCAGATTACCGATTACAATTATCAAAAATTACAGCATCTAAATAGAAATTACATGTACAAATGCTGCAATTTAAGAGCTAAAAACAGACTAAAAATTAATTATGAAATGTAGCCCCACTACCATTTTTAATAAATATATTGTTGTTTTTATATTGCTGGTTTTACCAGCAATTACTTGTTTATATGCACAAGTAGCGATTAATAAACCAGCCATTGGTTTTACTCAAGTATGCGCTAATTCTGGCTTTAATGCATTTGAGGTTAGCTTTTCTTTTAGTGGCGCTTTAGATCCGTCGAATCAGTTTATTTTAGAACTTTCGGATGCTGCAGGTAATTTTGCTACACCAGTCACGCTTAGTGCCACCGAAAAACCATTAACAGCGACCCCTACTTCAAGGACTTTTATTTTTTCAGTTCCTACCAGCACAGGCGGTGAGAATTATAAAGTAAGAGTTAAGAGTACTTCGCCTGCATCGGTTAGTCCAGTTTCAAATGCTTTTGCGGCGTATTATAAAATTCAAGACTCACAATTTTCTATTAATAATTTTAATGCAACAGCTACTTATTGTACAGGTGGTTCGTATTTATTAACGATAGACAATCCTGGAACGGGAACCAATGATTCTCCTTTGAAATATCCTTCACTTACCTATAAATGGTTTAAAGAGCCAAGCTTAGTTCCTATAGCTACTACAGCCAGTTTAACGGTGAACCAGCCAGGGCGTTATTATGTAGAGACTAATTACGGTACTTGTACGTCAGATTCTTATTCAAACAGAGTAACTGTAGGAGAAGCTTCAGGTGTATCTGCTACAATAACGTCTAGTAAAGGCAACCCTTTTTGCCCTTCGGATGGCCCCACAACACTTAGCACACAAGCTGGAAACTCGTATCAATGGTTCAATAATGACGTAGCAATTTCAGGGGCAATTGGTCAACAATATCAAACTAGCATAGCAGGACAATATTCTGTAAAAGTAGATTTTGGGGGCTGTACTTCGAGTGCTTCCATAAACTTACAGGATGTACCTTTTACCAGTTCTTTAAATGTATCCAGTACAACAATAATTAATGAAGGGGAAACTAAAACTATCATTGCGACAACAGATGCTAATAATCCCACATTTGAATGGTACTTTGATAACACCTTAATTGCAGCAGCAGTTTCAAATACTTTAAATGTTACTGAGGAAGGAACTTATTCTCTTACGATTACACAAACTACCGGATGCATATCCAAAAAAGAGTTGCCTTTTGTAATCAACTTTCCTTTTGTTGATCCAAACGTTACTAAGATTCCAAATCTTATCAGTCCTAACAATGACGGGATCAATGATACCTGGATATTGCCACAAGAGTATGTAAGTGGTACAAATACGGAAATACTTTTATTAAATTCAAGAGGCGAAATAGCCTTACAAACGAATAATTATCAGAATAATTGGCCGGAAAATGCACTAGATTTTAAATCAGTTAATCCAATTTATTATTACATAATTACAACGCAAGATAATAAAGTAAAAAAAGGTTCTATAACGGTAGTCAAGTAACATGAAAAATATTTTTTTAAGCGTTGTGTTTTTTTTCTGTTTGCTTCAAGTACTCCATTCTCAAGAAGGTGGAGTGGCTTCGTTTAATATTCCCGTTAGGAATTCTCTTAAGTTCAACAAATTTATCATAAATCCAGCTTTTAGTTTTGCCAGAGAACAAAATTCTTATATCAGTATTTTTAACAAACGAGAATGGGTACAATTTGAAGATGCCCCACAAACGTATTTAATTAGTTATTCCGGTCGATTTAGAGAAAATCAAGGTATTTCAGTAGGCTTATTCCAACAAAATTATGGTGTATTGACTACATTTGGAGGAATAGCAAATTTTGCCCAAAATGTTTATTTAGGGCAAGACAGCAACTTGACCTTTGGGGTTAATTTGGGTTTTTATAAAAGTGGAATTAACACCGGAAAGGTAGTAACAAACTATCCTGATCCTTCTTTAGAGACAATACCTTCAAATTCTTTGATCACATTAAGTCCGGGCATTAATTATGGGACTGCTTTTTTTGATTTCGGTTTTGCCATTAATAATGCGGTATTATATAATCTTCAAAGTTCCGAAATGGTACAAGATGATCCAGAACGAAGCATTCAAGCCCATATAATGTATACTGGTTTTATAGACAGCTACGGTTTTTTTGACAAAAGTAAATTTTCTGGACTAGTAAGAGCCGAAAGTAAAAAAGAGCAGACTATTGTTTCCGGATTGATGATGTTCAGCATTCCAAAAGGAATTTGGGCACAAGCTGGGTATAACAGTTTTCATGGCGTTTCCGCAGGAATAGGACTCAATCTAACTTCCAGAATAGCGCTAGAATATAATTATGAAAAAGCATTAGGGAGTTTTACACAGTTTGGACCCTCCCATGAAATTGTCTTGGCTTATAAATTTAAAGGAAGTTATAGCGATGATGACGAAGAAGAAGGTGCTATTATACCTGCTTTAGAATCTCGAAAAGTCACTCCTTCAAAACCAGTTGTTCAAGCCAAAGTTAAATCGGATGCTGACATTCAAAAAGAAAATGAACTCAATGCAGCTAAAGCAAAAGTACTTGCCGATGCCAAGGCTACTTCCGATGCCATTGCACAAACCAGATTAGAGAGTGCAGCTAGGGCTAAAGCCTTGTTAGAAGCTAATCGATTAAAAAGAGAGAAAATTGCTGCCGATGCTGCCGCTAAAGCAAAAGCTATTGCTGATGCCAAAACAGCAACTGTCGCAAAACCAGTTGTGCCAAAAACACAACCAGTGGTCATTACGGATGCTAAAGCCAAAGCTGATGCCAAAGCAAAACTAGAGGCACAAGCTGCTAAATTAGCCGCTGACGCTAAAGTCAAAGCTGACGCTGATGCCAAGGCGAAATTAGCTGCGGATGCCAAAGCGAAACTAGATGCACAAGCTGCTAAATTGGCCGCTGACGCCGATGCCAGAGCAAAATTAGCTTCCGATGCCAAAGTAAAATTAGATGCAGAAGCTGCTAAATTGGCCGCTGATGCTAAAGCCAAAGCTGACGCCGATACTAAAGCAAAACTAGATACAGAAGCTGCTAAACTTGCCGCTGACGCTAAAGCCAAAGCTGACGCCGATGCCAGAGCAAAATTAGCTTCCGATGCCAAAGCAAAACTAGAGGCACAAGCTGCTAAATTAGCCGCTGACGCTAAAGCCAAAGCTGACGCCGATGCCAAAGCGAAATTAGCTGCGGATGCCAGAGCGAAACTAGATGCAGAAGCTGCTAAATTGGACGCTGATGCCAAAGCCAAAGCTGACGCCGAAGCGAAATTAGATGCAGAAACTGTTAAACTTGCCGCTGACGCTAAAGCCAAAGCTGATGCCGATGCCAAAGCAAAACTAGATGCAGAAGCTGCTAAATTAGCCGCTGATGCTAAAGCCAAAGCTGACGCCGATGCCAGAGCGAAATTAACTGCCGATGCTAAAGCAAAACTAGATGCAGAAGCCGCTAAACTTGCCGCTGATGCCAAAGCCAAAGCTGACGCCGATGCCAGAGCGAAATTAGCTGCCGATTCTAAAGCGAAATCAGATGCAGAAGCCGCTAAATTGGCTGCTGATGCCAAAGCCAAAGCTGACGCCGATGCCAGAGCGAAATTAGCTGCCGATGCTAAAGCGAAACAAGATGCAGAAACTGCAAAACTTGCCGCTGATGCCAAAGCTAAAGCTGATGCCGATGCAAAATTAGCTTCCGATGCTAAAGCGAAATTAGATGCAGAAACTGCTAAATTGGCCGCTGACGCTAAAGCCAAAGCTGACGCCGATGCCAGAGCGAAATTAGCTGCTGATGCCAAAGCAAAACTAGATGCAGAAACTGCTAAATTGGCCGCTGATGCCAAAGCCAAAGCTGACGCCGAAGCGAAATTAGCTGCCGATGCTAAAGCGAAACTAGATGCAGAAAATGCTAAATTGGCTGCTGACGTTAAAGCCAAAGCTGATGCCGATGCCAGAGCGAAAGCCAATGCAAAACCAAAAGATGAGAATGCAAAAACGATGGATAATATAGCGGAAACATTAGATAACGCCAGAAAGGCACAGCTACAATTATTGAATCAGTTGAATGAAAAAGTGAATCAAAGAGAAAAAGAACTGAAAGACTTAAAAACCGAGAATGATTTAAGTGATAAAGGAATTGCAAGTGCTCCAAAAGAATTCAAGAGTGTTTCCGCTGAAAATAATGCATTGGAATCTTTAAAATCAGAAATAGATCAGGTTAACAAAAGCCAAAATCAATTACTAAGCACGTTTAAAAATTTATACGAAGAGCGTATTAAAAAAGTACCAAACAAAAATGATGCACTTACGCAAAGCTATTTGAAAACGATAGACTTGTTGAAAGGGGAACAATTAAAAGCGGAACAATCCAATACTAATTTAATTACTTCATTAGAGAAAATTAAAATAGAAACGGAAATAGAGAAAAAACGTAGGATAAAAAAGGCCAATTTTGAAAATGAGGATAGTAGGTATCAGAAAGATCAAGAGACGTTGAAACGTATTAAAGAAACGACAACAGTTAGCACAGTAAAACTTAAACCGGAAGATTTTGATTATGGTAATGAGCAATCAAATATGCAAATTATTAAGAATATTAAAAACGTGGAAACAGGTTATTATTTAGTGCTTGCAGTTCATGCTGATGTTGCAAAAAGAGATTCTTTTGTCACTAAAACGATAGCAGCGGGAGAATCAAAAATTAATTTTTTCTATGATGTTAAATCAACGAATTATTTCATTTATTCGGAGAAATTTGATAATCTGCAAGAAGCAACAAGAACGTTGGAATCCCGAGGCAATAAACCCTATAACGGAAAAATGGTGATGGTGCGCGTAGAGAATTAAGAACAAAATAATGCGTCTGAAAATTGAATACTGTAGATAGGAATAATAGCAAAAAATGCAATAGGTTATCATAAATTTTGAATTGGGATTGATACTATTCTAAACTTGTTTTAGGATAGTATTTCCCGTTAAAGATGTCATTTACTATTCCTAAGTTAAAAGGGAATAAGGAGTTAATTTTTAATTAAATAGCAATAATAATTTTTTTAAATACCACATAATTTGCTTGTAATAAATTCCGATTTTTTGAATGAAAATCAAGCAAGTACCCAAATAAATTAATACCATGAAAAAAACTACTTTTTTAAAAGTAATCCTACTTGCTTTTATTTTTTCACAAAGTTTTATATCCTATTCTCAAACTCTTAAACCTTTTACTCCAAGGTTTGATAAGGATATTAAAGGAGATATGTTATTGATTGGGAATAGCATTTTAAACAGATCTACAAATAACAGAACACCTAATAATCCTTATAATGGGGATAATCTTAATTCAGATTTTGATATGCAGTTTATCAATATTGATAATGGAGCTACGTCAGGTGTTTTTAATTCTAGTAGTGCTAATCTAGTCGTTCCTAATGCTTCAGCTCCAGCAGCGCCATGTTATAAAATTTTATATGCGGCTCTGTATTGGGGAGCAGTGACTAAGGGTACAACTCCTATTACTGATATTAAATTCAAAATGCCTACTGGAGGGTATAATGATGTGGTAGGTACAATAATTCATGATTCAGGTACTAATGTGATAGGAACAAGTTATCCGTATGCCTGTTATGCTGATGTAACCAGTTTAGTAACTGGAGCCGGAAACCCAACTCCAGAGGGAACATATACCGTTGCTAATGTGTCTTCTAAAGTAGGAACAAATGGAGGAACAGGTCTTTCTGCAGGTTGGTCACTTTTTATTGTGTATGAAGATCCAAAATTAGCTGCTAAATCAATTACTTCCTTTGATGGTTTTAGTGCCATCAGTTCTACAGTAAATTTAGATATTCCAGTAACTGGATTCAGAACAATTCCTACAGGACCAGTAAGAGCCAAATTTGCTTTTTCGTCCTTAGAAGGAGACCAAGGAATTTCTGGAGATTACTTGACTATAAATGGTTCTATACTATCAGCTGTGAATAATGCAGGAACTACAATTAGAGGGACAAATAATTTCTTTAATAGTTCTGTTACTTATATTGATCCGGCTAACGGTAAAACAGAGGATTTTATCAACCGTAATCCAGCAAGTACAAATACGCTGGGGTATGATGCCGGAATTTTAGAAATTAATAACAATGGGAATGCTGTCATTAAAAATAATGACATAAGTGCTGTTATAGGATTACGAAGCAATCAAGATGTTTATTTCTATTATTTTAATGCGATTTCATTAGAAATTATTGAACCCAAAATCGTACTTACAAAACAAGTTTTTAGTGATGCTACCTTAACTAATAACATAGGTAATGCTAATGTAACTTTAGGGCAAGAATTATTTTATGCTATTGGTTTTCAAAATATAGGAAATGATGATGCTGAAAACTTTACTATTAAAGATATATTACCTATTAATATAAATTTTGACCCTAATAACATAATTGTTCCAAATGGTTCTGGGATTACGTATGTATATAACGCTGCTACAAGAACTATTGTATTTACTATTCCTAGTAATTTAGTTGAAAAAAATGACCCTCGTTATATAATTAAATTCAAAGTTCAGGTTGTTCCGGAATGTAATGATCTAAGTGATGCCTGCTCTGATAAAATCCAGAATCAGGCTTTTGCGACTTATGTAGGAGTGACTAGTGACATTAAGGTAGATGATCAACTTAGTTTATCCACTTTTGGAGAATGCTATTTAGGTACTGCATCCCCAACCAACTTTTTAGTAGGAGTTGAAAATTGTATCTATACTAAAGATTACCAGTTGTGTGGTGCGAGTGTAGTTTTGACGGCTGCCAATGGATATAATTCTTATTCTTGGTCAACAAGTGCTACAGGCACACCTGTTATTGGCACAACTCAATCAATAACAGTTAGTCAAACTGGTACCTATTATGTTAATAACATTGCGAATGCTCCTTGTAGGTCAATAAAACAAGTAGTTACGGTTTCACCTTCTGGTACTACTGTGCAAAATCCGGTGATACCATTTGCAGATCAAGTGGTGCAATGTCCAAATAATGGAAAAGACTTGCCTAAAATATTTTTATGCGGTGCCAATGCTACTAGATTAATAAATACAGGTGTTACAGATGCTATTTCTATTGTTTGGCAAAAACTGAATGAAGCCAGTTGTACTGCCATAGGAACGGATGATTGTGCCAATGAAAAAGTCGATTGTACTTGGGATAACATAGCCACTGGATCAAGTTATACGGCAAATACTTCCGGACAATTTAGAGTGGTTTTCAATTATGCTGGTGGCTGTTTTAATATTTTCTACTTTAATGTTTTTAAAAACTTATTAAACCCAACGGCTACTTCCAGAGATATTATTTGTAATACATCTGGTGAAATCATTGTAGGAGGCGTTCCTACATCCGGTTACGAATTTAGCTTGAGTGCTTCAGGACCTTTCCAGGACAGTAATGTTTTTTCTATAACTACAGCTAATACGTATACTGTTTACATTAGACAAAAAGGTATTGTTAGCAATCCTTGTTTATTTTCAGTTCCTGGGATTGATATTCTACAACGTAATTTTACTGTAAGTGAATTCATTTCTCAGCCCTTGTGTAATGGTGACAAAGGATCGATAAAATTAGCAGCAAACGATGTACGAGCACAATATTTTTATAGTATTAGCAAATCAGGTTCATTAGTAAATGCTGTTGGGCCTATAGCAGCGAGTGATCATACATTTTCTAATTTGTCTTCAGGTAGTTATGATTATGAAGTAAAAACAGATGACGGCTGTTTAAAAACAGGTACAATAGTACTAATTGAACCAGATGTTTTAAAAGCTACTGTTAATCAAACAAAAGCACTAACTTGTGAAACAGGCGAAATTACAGTGTATCCTATCGGAGGAACAGCTCCTTATGCGTACTACGTAAATGGTTCTACAACTGCGCAGTATAGTGCTGTAGTTAATACACCAACAGCGGGTAATTATACTATCAGAGTTGTGGATTATAATGGTTGTATAGCAAATACTTCAATTACAATTGCCGCAGTCCCTAAACCAGTTTATAACCCAACCGGTACCAACGTAAATTGTTACGGAGATACCACAGGAGTCATCAATTTTAATGTCACTAATGCTAATGGGTATACTTTAGCCTACAGTATCAATAACGGAACAACGTATGGAAGTTCACCAATTATTTCTAATCTTGCAGCGGGAACGTACAACACTATATTAAAATATTCTTTGAATGGTGTAGATTGCTTAGACACCATGAAAGTGATTACCATCACGCAACCATCAACGGCCTTGACTGCCTCAGCGGGAGTTTCTGAATTGGCCGGTTGTGGCCCTGCCGGAGAAGGAAAAATACGCATCACCAATCCGCAAGGGGGAACGCCTACATATGAATACAGTTTTGACAATCAGACTACTTGGACCACTGTCAATGATGCTTACAAAGCTCCTGGAACATATACAGTATATATTAAGGATGCCAACGGATGTATTTATCCAATGCCAAATATTATAATTGAACCAGAACCTGTTGCTCCAGTTATTGATGTGAACACGCCTGTAGATTTCAATTGTGATGGAACTGCAACCAGTACGGTGACCATCAATAACCCGGGTACAGCCAGTTTTACGTACAACTATTATTTAGATGGGACAATAAATCCAAACACGACCAATCCCAATACATTTTTAAATGTACCTCCGGGTACACATACCGTAAAAGTGGAATACAATTTAGTGAGCGTTCCCACTTACAGTAATTTATTGAAAGAAGATTTTGGTTATGGAGATGACACTACTTCTCCTGGGATTAACACTGCTTTTTATTGTTTTGAGAGACAGGTGGTTGCTACACAATGCAAGGGAAGCACAGCTATTAATGACGGCGATTATTCGGTTACTGCAAATATTGTAAATCCTTTTTCGGCTTGGGTTCAGCCAGGGGATCATACTACTCAGACAGTTCCTCCAACTCCTAAAGGTAGAAGTTTGGTGGTTAATATTGGTGATCAAATTGCAACCAGCGATATTTTATATCAAAAAGTTATAAATGATATTATTCCTAACCAACCGATAAATTTTGAGCTCTATGCGATGAATTTACTTAAAACAGGAAATACTCAGGTAAATGCTGATTTGAGAGTAGCTCTGGTAAATGCTGCGGGTGTAGAGATTTCATGGTTTGCAACAGGAGATATTCCTAAAACCCAAAAATGGGAAGTTTATCCTAAAACTCCAGTAACCCTAAATCCAGGAGCAAACACTACCTTACGATTTATTATCCGTTCTAATAAAAGAGCTACAAGTGGTAATGATGTGGCGATAGATGATATCAAAGTATTCCAACTTCCGAAATCATGTATTACTACAAGAAGCTTTACTGTTGTAGTTCCAACAGGAAAAGCATTTACAGGTTCCGTAACCGGATTCAAAAACGTAACCTGTAACGGATTATCCAATGGAGAAATCACGATTAGCGCCACTAATTTTGACGCAGTTACAGGATACCAATATTCCCTAGATAACGGAACGACTTGGAATACCACAGTTTTAACCACTTCGCCTTATACAATTACAAATTTAGCACCAAATACGTACACTGTAGCGATTCGTCCAGTAGGGTCAACCGTTACGGCTTGTACTCAAAAATTTCCTCCAGTAACTATTGCACAACCTGATCCAATTGTTGTTAATGCGACGAAAACGGCGGCTACTTGTATTACTGGAGCAACCATTGATGCGAGAACCACAACAGGAGGAACCCCAGCCTATAAATTTGAATTGATAAATACTTTGGCGCCTTTAACGGTGACCGCTTTTCCTCCTAATGGAATTTTGACGAATGTACCTCCTGGTTCCTATCTCATAAAAGCTACCGATGCCAATGGTTGTAACAACCCGACAGACTACGGGATTACAATTGATGCAGTACCAACCATATCGGCTGCAGTTGATCCAAGCACGGCGATGTGTTTTGATCCTTCTACTGGAGCTCAAATCAATGTTTCTATTACTGGTGGAACCGGACCATTTAGTTACCAAACAAGTTTAAACGGTGGAACTTTTAGTGCTTCTAGTGCGACATTCACAACACCAACATTCACGCATACTGCGGCTGTAACGGGTAATTATATTTTTAGAGTAACAGATAGTAACGGTTGTTTTTTCGATACCGCTCAACAAATAATTAATGCTAAATTAACAGCTAATGCTCCTGTGACTACTGATCTGGATTGTGATGTTTTACCAGGGTCTCCAGATGCTTTGATTACAGGAACAATTTCAGGTGGAACGGCGCCTTTTACGGTGCTATTAACATCGGGACAGACTACAGGAACTCTTGCTGGACCTGTTGGGAATAGCGCTAGTTTTACCTATACTACAGGGGATTCAGGTGTGTATCAATTTCAAATTACAGATGCTATTGGTTGTATAACCAACACCTCTGCTACTATTAATGCAAAAGTCGCGGTAACTGGTAATGCAATAGTGACCAATGAAACCTGTGAGACATTAAACAACGGAAGTGTTACTTTGCAAGCACTTACTGGTGTTGCTCCTTTCACATATAATTTTAATAGTTTAGGATTCTCTAATACAGTAACCTATGGTTCATTGTCAGGATCTGTGGGAGGAACTTCTTACCCTTATCAAATCAGAGACAATAAAGGATGTATTTTTACTGGAACTGCGACTGTTTTTGAACCTACTCCAATTACCCTAACTGCTAGTATTACCACTCCTTATACGTGTGACGGTCCTGCAACTATTACCGCTGCGGCTTCAAATGGAAATGGAGGATTTACATACGTGCTAACAAGAGGTGCCACAACAGTAGCTTCAAACACCACTGGAATTTTCCCTAATTTGTCTGTAGCAGGAACTTATACCGTAACGGTTACCGATGCCAGAGGATGTTCACTTACATCTTCACCAGCTATGGTAATTGATGCTTTGACACCACCAACGGCAATGACGTTTACGAATACCGCGGTAACTTGTCCAGCTAATAAAACAGATATTACAATTAATAGCGTATTGGGTGGTTTGCCAGCTCTAGAATATAGAATTATTGCTCCAGCTAGTGCAGCAACAGCGTATCAAGCAGGTGCTACTTTTGCAGGTTTAGATCCTGGAGTAACCTATCGTTTTGAAGTTAGAGATGCTAAAAATTGTACGTTTGCTGAAAACTATTCAGTACCATTATTGCCTACGCTTACTGCTAGCGGCGTAGTGGTAAATAATGTAAGATGTTTTGGCGAGAGCAACGGATCTGTTCGTTATACTGTTGGTGGATTTGGTAATGGTACGCCTTACTCATATACCATAGATGGCTTAGCGGCAGGGTCAGGAACTTCACCAGCTACAGGAACTACATTTGATATTTTAGTCAGTGGTTTAGCGGCGGGTCCTCGTGTAATAGTAGTTACTAATACTAATACAAGTTGTACAGTGTCGGCATCAGTAACTGTTGGTGCGCCAAGTGCAGCATTAGCTATTACTGCTCCAACTATTTCTCCTATTACGTGTACTGCATTAACAGCAAGTATCAACATCAATACTACAGGTGGATGGGGATTTAATACGTACACCGTTACAGGACCATCTCCTGCAACAACTGTTGTAACACAAACAACTAGAACTTTTAACAATCTGGCAGCTGGTGATTATACCGCTACCGTTACAGATGTAAATGGTTGTTCCCGTTCAATAAATTTCACAATTGCATCATACACCGCACTTGTAGTAACTCCAACAGTTACTAATGCATGTTCTGTTGCAGGAAATACAAATGAAATTGTAGCTACAGCCACAGGTGGTTCAGGTACCTACACCTATTCTATCAATACAGGTGTCGCTCCAACTGGGCTTTTATTAAATACGTTTAACGTTGCTCCAGGCAATTATACTATTACGGTTCGAGATGCTTTTGGTTGTATAGATACTGAAACGGTTACGGTAAGTGAAGTATTAGTAGTAACGGCTGTTAGAACTAAAGATATCAGTTGCTCAACACCACAAGAAGCTACTATTAGAGTAACCATTTCTGGTGGAATAGCTCCTTTTACTTATAGAGTAAAAACCGTTCCGGGTACTTATAGTGGTGGTCCAAATGCAGTTACAGGAAATCCGTTTATATATACTGCACCAGGAAATATTGGAGCAAGCTATGAATTTGAAATTACAGATGCAAATGGTTGTATTAGAGTAACGAATATTGTTAACACCAATACACCAACTCCAGTTGCTGCTTCAACCTCAATAACAGATTTAACTTGTTTCCAATCAGGAAATGGCGCAGTAACTATAAATCCGACTGCGGGTGTTGCTCCATTTGAATATAATTTTAATGGTTTAGGTTTTTCATCAATTTCTTCATATTCTAGTTTAGCCGCTTCTCCAGCAACTGGTTATCCTTATGTTGTAAGAGATAGTAAAGGTTGTTTGTTCAATGGTAATGCTATTGTTAATCAACCTAGTGAGATAATTTATACGGTTACCCCTGTTAATATGACTTGTAGTTTTGCGATTGTAGCCGGTTCAATTACAGTTAACACAATTACAAACGGTAATGCGCCTTTCAATTATACCTTAAGAAATCTTACAACTGGTGAAGTTTTAACACATCCGGACCTTGCAGGTGCAAGTCATACATTTCCTAATTTAGGATTTGGTAATTATGAAGTAATTGTATCTGACAATACAGGCTGCTCTAAGACAACTACTGGTATACAAGTACTTGCTCCACCGGAGGATTTGGATATAAATCTATTTACTACAGCCGACTGTACAAATGGAGCTACAATAATTGTGAGTATTAATCCTACGGTTGTTCCTCCAACACCAAATTATGAGTTTGGTATTTACGATTTAGCTGCATTTCCATATAGTAGTGTTTTTTTAGCTCCAGATGGTGCTACGTCACCAGATAATATGCGAAGAACTTTTACAAACCTTACTCCAGGTGTGGTGTATACCTTTGTGGTTAGGGATAATTTAACAGGTTGTTATTATTTTGAAACAGCTGCAGGTGCTGTGCCTCCAGTAACTACATTAACTTCTGATCCTATTGTGGCGAATAATGTGACTTGTACAGGTACTGCTACGGGTAGTGTAACCTTTACTTTGGATAATTATAATGCAACTACTGTTAATTACGAGATATTTAGGAACCAAACTAATGTTTCTACCGGAATCACAGGATCAGTAGTAACAGCAGCTCCGTCAACTATAACAACTCCGGCAGGCTTAACGCCAGGTCAGTACTATATTACTTTTACTGAAGTTGGTGGAACGAACAATGGTTGTACTAGTGCATCTGCTGTTTTTACCATAACAGAGTCCCCAGTTCTTTTGGATTTAAACGTTACTGCAACTAAAAATGATAACTGTAATGTAAATGCGGGTGAAATAGTGGCTTTTGCAAATGGGGGAACTGCTCCTTATAGTTTTATTCTAAATACTTCAAGTACTGCTCCAGCGGCTAATGATCCTTTATGGGATTCACCTAGTACGTTTAATGTGCAGTCAGGAAGTTATTATGTTTGGGTGAAAGACAATAATGGTTGTATTATTGGTGATCCGGTAAATGTACTACTAGATCCTTCACCAGTTATTGATTTAACAGTACTAGATGTTTGTGCAGTTGAAGGAGCTTTTGCAGTAGATGTAACTTTAACTTCACCTGGTGTAGGTCCATACAAGATTTCGGTAAACGGAGGCGATTACGAAGATGTGATCTCTTTCCCTTATCCTGTTAGTGGTTTGAGTTCAGGACCTCAAACAATTGTTGTGATAGATGCCAATGGTTGTACTTCTAATAGTGCAACTGTAACGTTGACTAAAAAATTATCTGTAATTGCAGATCGTACCAAAGAGTTAGATTGTACGACTTCGCCAGATGGATTAATTACGGTGACGGTATCAGATGGTTTATTTACTCCACTAGATCTAACACCTGATTTTAGATACGAGGTGGCTATTAACGGTGGAAGTTATGGAACTCCAGTTAATTTTGCTAATGATGTTAGGTCATTTACATATACAGTAACAACAGCCGGTACGTATCAATTTAGAATTACAGATTTAAATAATTGTACAGTTGAAAGTACGATTGTAGATGTAGCTGCCATAGTATTTCCAACTGCAACTGCAACAGTAACTCCGCCTACCTGCGCAGGTGCAACAAATGCTACTTTGATAATTAATGCTTCATTAGGGGTACTTCCTTATGAATATAGTATTGATGGAGGAACTAACTGGCAAGATTCTAATGAATTTGCAGGACTAGGTGCCGGCACAATTAATTATATTGTCCGAGACAATAAACTATGTATTTTCAATGGTTCAGAGAATATCATTAATCCAACGCCTGTAGTTGCTTCTATAGATTCTGTATCTGCTTTTACTTGTTCATCAACCAATACACCTAATGTAACAGTTGTAACTGTTAGTGCAGCCGGTGGTGCAGGTAATTACAGCTTTAGTGCTGACGGTATTAATTATTTCCCAAGTAATAGTTTACCGGCTGATAATAGGTATGCTTTTAATGTAACAGATACTGGAGCTCCACAAAACCTAACGTTTTATGCAAAAGATGCAAATGATTGTGTAAGTACTATTCCTGTTACCATTGCGGAATTCCCTACATTGGTGTCGGCTGTAGCGAGTTTAGTCACTAAAGCAGATTGTACTACTCCTACTCCTACAGAAATTATTAATGTATCAATTACTGGTGGTGCTACTCCTACTAATTTTAGCTATCAAGTTGCTATTGATGGAGGAACTTATGGTGCGTTAGTACCAATTACTGCTGGTGCTACTTCATTCAATTACAACGCCATATCTATAGGAAGTTTTTATGAATTTAAAATAACGGATAATACAACGGGTTGTAGTATTATTTCAAATGCGTATACTGTTCCAGTATTCAATACGATGACTGTAACCGCTAGTGCCGCTGCAAATGTAGATTGTGCTACAAATGCAACGGGTGCTATAGAAATTAATATTGGTAACTATACCGGTCCTTATAATTATATTATATGGTTAGGTGGTGTTCCAACAGCATTTACAGGTTCAGGAAATACGTCAACTAATCCGTTTGTACTTCCACACGGTTTAGTTGCAGGAAATAATTACACCGTAGTGGTTGCCCAAACGACTTATCCAAGTTGTTCAGTTACTTCTAATCCTGTGGCCATTACTGAGCCAGTGGCTTTAGATTTGACTAACCTTATTGTTTACGTTAAAAATCAAAATTGTAACAGTACAGGAGCAGTACTTACTGTTGATGATGCTACTATTGCTGGCGGAAAACGTGATTATACGTATGCTTTTGTATTAAATGGAACAGGAGCATTACCACCAGCTGGTGATTTTAAACCTTCAAATACTGCAACATTTACCACCACTCAAATAGCACCTTTATCGGATACTGTTGAAGTTTGGGTAAAAGACGCTAATGGTTGTACGGATATGGTAACGGTTAACATTTCTGTTGATCCAGAACCAACAGTTACAGCAACTGTAGCTAGTCAATGTGCGTCTGCAACGGGTTATACAATCGATGCAGTGGGTACAGGTGTAGGACCTTTAGAATATAGTTTGGATGGTATCAGTTTTGGAACATCTGATTCATTTAATGTATCCTCTCCTCGTGATTATTATGTTTGGGTAAAAGATGCTAATGATTGTATTGTAAAAACAGCTGTACCGGTAACGATTTTCGAACCATTGCAATTGCAAGCTGACATTACTACCTTATCTACTTGCTTGAATGCAGATGGTTTAGTAACGCTAACGGCTACTGGAGGATTTATTCCTGCGAATTATGAATATAGTATTGATGGTATTACTTATGGTTCTTCCAATGTATTTGGTAGTTTGGCCGCAAGTGCTACTCCTTATACTTTCTATGTGAGAAATATGGCATCAGTGCCAGTTTGTGTTAAATCGGTAGACGTGATTATGTTATTACCTAATACAGCCATTGCTTTTGTATTAGATCCAACCCCAGTAACTTGTAACGGCGGATCGGATGGTACGATTACCGTTAACATGGATACATCAACGTTGACTGTTAATAATAATCCTCAATATACTTTTACCTTAACAGGAACGTCAATTACTGGAGCAACAGTAAATTTGGGTCCACAACCTTCACCATTATTTAGTGGACTGGCAGCTTCTGATACCAATGGATATACGGTAACCGTTACTTCGGGAAGAGGTTGTGATGATACTAAAACCGTTATTGTTGATGAGCCAGATCCAATTGTGGTACCAACTATAGTTCCGGTACAATTCGGTTGTATTACTGACAATACAGGGAACTTAGCAATTATTACGGTAACAGGAGTATCAGGAGGTTCAGGAACGTACAAATATGAGTTTATTAAAGAGGGAGCTCCTGATACACAAGTTCAATTTGGTGACAGCAATGTCTATACCGAAGGAGACTTAAAAGGAGGTTCTTATATCGTAAATGTATATGATGATAAAGGATGTGTTGGTACTACAACGACTGCAATAATCATTGATCCTTATGTACAGTTGGATAAAGTGAATGTGACTGTTACGCGTCCGATCACTTGTGCTCCTAAAACAGAAGATATTACTGTTTCGGCTACAACAATAGGAATAGGAACTACCAATTTAGAATATACTTTAGTAGATGTAATCTATGATCCAATTACAGGTGTGCCTACAACAGGTTCTATTTATCCTGCTGTTCCTAATAATAATGGAATATTTACAAATTTACCAGTTGGAAATTATTTGATTACCGTCAAAAACTTAGATACGAACTGTGAAATCCAAGGCGTACACTATGTAAACGAACCTAACACTTTCGACCTAACCATTGATACCGTTGTGGATGTCACTTGTTTCTCTGGAACTAATGGAAGTGTGAATGTCACTTTTGTAGATCGATTGATTACAACGAATCCGGTTAACGGAGATGATGCAGGAGCATTTACGTTTACATTAGAAGATGCTTTTGGAAATGCACTACCTGGAGGAACTTCTGCAAATGCAGGACCAATCACTATTTCAGGTTTGGCTGCAGGAACGTACACCATAACAGCAACTTTATCGCAATCGCCTTCTTGCCCAGTAATTAAAAACTTTACCATTACAGGTCCTACAGCGGCACTGGATATTACGGAAACCCATACTGAAATTACGTGTGTTAGAGGTAATAATGACGGAACAATTGCTGTAACTGCTAGTGGCGGATGGCCAGGTGCGTATGAATTTGAGTTAGTGGGGCCAACTCCTGCGCAAAATATTGCGTATTCAGCTCAAACAGAATTTGCAGGTTTGACAGCAGGAACCTACACGATAAATGTAAGAGACAGTAAAGGCTGTGTGGATTTTATAACGGTTACGTTAGCAGATCCTGCTCCAATTGTTTTCACGGCAACACCTAGTACAACATTGGTAAGCTGTTTTGGTGATACCAGCGCTACGATTACTGCGGGATTACCTGTAGGTGGATCAGGCAATTATTTATACAGTTTAGTAACTACTTACACTAACGGTACAGTAACTACTGATGGTCCGCAAGTATCTAATACATTTACAAACTTGGGTGCAGGAAGTTATCAGGTACAAGTATCTGATTCTTGGACTTGTTCTGCATTATCAGCTGCTATTGTCATTACTGAACCTGCAAAAGTAACAGCAAGCTTAGCATTGGCCACAGCAATTTCATGTGATGTTGATGCGACACTTACCTTAACTGCTTCAGGAGGAACTGCACCGTATGAGTACAGTACAACTTCGAACTTTGGAACGGTTATAGGGATGACAGGTAACACCGCTACATTCTCTGTACCGGTAGGAACCTACAATTATTACATTAGAGATAACAATGGATGTGTTAGTTTTATATCAAATGACATCACGATTGATACAGTTCCTGCTTTAGTGATTGATGTAAATATTCAAAATGCAGTCATCAACTGTAAAGGAGATGATTCAGGAGTAATTGTTGCTACGGCGCAAGGTGGTTTAGGAAACTATGTTTACACTTTATTAGACGGAGCAGGTAATGCATTGTCATTTACACCAGTGCAAACTTCTCCAGGGAATTTCACGAATCTTCCGGCAGGATCGTATCTGGTAAATGTAGTGAGTATGGATTGTGAGGCACGAACTGTAGTTCCAGTGGTCATCACAGAACCAGATTTCCCACTAACAGAAAGCAATGCAGTGACTAATATTACATGTGCAGGTGAAGGCGACGGAAAAATTGTGATAACGGCTTCTGGCGGAACAGGAATTATAAAATATGCCATTTCACCGGATTTAAACCAGTTTTTTGAGTCTAATGTTTTTGATAATTTAAAACCGGGTACGTATGATTATATTGTGCAGGATGAGAACGGTTGCTTTATATACACAACTGGAGTAGTTATTAGTGAGCCAAATTCTATTTTTGTGACTACCATTGTGGGTACAGAGATGCCGGAAGTATGTGCTGGTGATGCTGATGGTGCATTCAGTATTAATGTTACAGGAGGAAACGCTCCTTACAGCGTAAGTCTGGATGATGTAAACGGAACGTATACTACGGGAACTTTAGTTCAAACGCAATTTGATTTTACTGGTTTATCAGGAAGTGAGCATGTTGTTTATGTTCGTGATGCTAATAATTGTACGACGGAACATACCGTGATTTTAGGAGAAGCGGTGACATTAAACCCACAGGCGACTTTAAATTACGATTGTGTTAATAATAGTGCCAGCAACTCCGTAACGGTTACGGTAGATGCCAGCAACCTGCCAGCTGATTTGGATTATGCTTTAGACGGTTCAACAGTGTTCCAAGCTAGTAATGTGTTTACTGATGTAACACCAGGACAACACACGATAGACGTAAGACATTCTAACGGATGTATCAAACAAGTTGTATTTGATGTTGTACAAGTAGATCCATTAACATTGACCCTTGCGGATGGCGGCTTAAACGAAATTGTAGCTACTGCCACAGGTGGTGGTGGAAATTACCAATACACGTTAGACGGTGAGTCGTACGGGAATCAAAGTAATTTTATTATTTACAAATCAGGAAATTATACGGTTACCGTTACTGATATAAATGGATGTACGGCAACAGCTACCCGATATTTTGAGTTTATTGACATCAAAATACCAAATGTCTTTACGCCAAACGGAGATGGTAATAATGATACTTGGGCACCAACCAATACCATTAACTATAAGGATTTAGTATTCTATGTCTATGACAGATACGGTAGAAAATTAGGTTCGTATAGAGAAAGTCAATTCTGGGATGGTAAATACAATGGTAATGAATTACCTTCAGGGGATTACTGGTATGTCATAAAAATCAGAGATGCAAAAGATGCACGTGAATTTGTTGGACACTTCACATTATACAGATAATGGTAAAGGCAAGGACTTGATAATCAGAAAGATATATTGTCGGAATTGTTAAAAAGAGTTTTGTCACCGATTGGAAGGATTAAAAAGATTTTTAAAGCTGCGTAATGAATTAATCTGTGCTAATCTGTGAAATCTGTGGCAAAGAAATGCAGAGCTTTATCATAATACTGCATTAAATTTAAGCCATGATTTATGTCATCTCAAAATAAAATTATTAAAATGAAAAAAATCATAGTATCATTTTTTCTCTTGACTGTAGCTTCGAGCCACAGTCAGGAGCTAAATTTGCCCGTTTTTACACAATACTTAGCGGACAATCCTTTTGTTATTGCACCCACATTTGCCGGGATTGGAGATAACCTTAGAATTAGAGCCAATGGATTGACCCAATGGGTAGGTATCAAAGACGCGCCAGACAATCAATCTATTTATGCTGATTTCAGGATTGCAGATCAATCCGGGGTGGGTGTGTCCGTTTACAATGATAAAAATGGAAATACAAGACAAACGGGTGCCAAGGCCTCATTTGCCCATCATATCATCCTGGACTATTATTCCAAACAGTATTTGTCTTTTGGTATTTCATATAATATCAATAACTTTAAGATTGATGCAAATGCACTCGATCCTGTTGATTTTGACCCTGCAATTACAAACAACAGGTTTATTTCGAACAATAACTTTGATGTGGGATTACTCTATAGAAACAAAAGTTTCTATTTGAGTTTCAATGCCAGTAATATTCTGGATAAAGACATTGACAATTTTAGCGGTATAGAACCGAGTCTTTTGAGAAATTATCAGGTGTATTCCGGATACGTTTTTAAAAACAACAGCAATAACAGGGCAGAGATTGAACCATCAGTATACTATCAATTGTTTGCCAGT
>NZ_FODN01000006.1 GCF_900110375.1 Flavobacterium sinopsychrotolerans
ATCCGAAAAATCAACGAAATCCAACGAGGATGGTTAAACTATTTTCGGGGAACGAGTATTCAAGGAAAGTTACGAGATATTGATGGATGGTTGCGCAACCGACTGCGTTACTGCATTTGGACGGACTGGAAGAAACCCGAACGCAAAAGGAAAAACCTGATGCGATTAGGGATTGACAAAGACCACGCCTATGCTTGGAGCAGAACCAGAAAAGGAGGCTGGCGCATTGCCCAGAGTCCGATTCTAACCACCACAATAACCCTACTGCGACTTAAGAAGAAAGGCTATCAATCAATGTTGGAGATTTACATGGAACTCAACCCATCACTTTGCGAACCGCCGTATACGAGACCCGTACGTACGGTGGTGTGAGAGGCGCACTCCGTCAGTTTCTGGCGGAGCCGTCTACTCGATTAGCAGCTGGCTTTAGTTTTTCCAGTGAATTATTTTGTAACCACTAACTAACGAATCTTTAGTTAACTCAATTCTGAGTGTTTTAGTTTCAACAGGATCTATATTCCAACCGTAATCTTCCATTATTCCATAAGCAATTGTGTTTTCTTCTAAATCGGAATAATTTTCAGGTTTGCCAAGTAAATTCTCAAGCTCATTATATGACATTCCTTTGCGTAAATGATTGGACATTAAATCTTCAGCCATTTCTTCTCTATGCATATAAAAACCATCTATTTTTTTCCTCCATTTCGATTTGTCAAATTCGATTTCTTTATGTCCACAACTTAAAATTGTCAATAACAAAAATGAAATGTAAAATGGCTTAATAGTGTTTTTCATAGGATTTTTTCTGAGCTTGCTGCTAACGTCCCGCTACTACAGCGGGTTTGGGACTAAATTAAGCTCTATTTTCGGATTTGCCAAATCTTGCAAATACAAAACCAACTTCCCATTAATCCAATTGCCCAAATCCGTTGTAGTAGCTGTTAGTGGCTGGCTTTTATTCTTCAGACTCATATGCAGACTCATATTCAAGTTCAGGTTCAAGTTCAAGTTCAGGTTCATCATCGTATTCAGACTTGAATAGTTGGACTTCTGTAGAATTAATTATAATATCTATGTCTTGAATTATTTGTTCGTTAATTATTGGTGAGTTTTCAATCAAAGTTTTCAATCCATTATTAAGCCAATCTGAGTTCCAAATTTGAATAGTTTGGTCATTGACTTTCTTGCAAAGGGCTTCTTCGTAAACTTTTGGTCTATCAATTTTTATTGTCAAGCGTTGAAGCCATATTTTGATATGTCCTGTGTTTGGAATTTTTTCAAACTTGGTCATAATTGATTGTAAAATAGCGTCTCTTTTAGCTCCATCGTTTAAGAGTGATAATAGTTTACTTAAAATTGCAGAAGCGATTGGATATGTTCTTGGGTTTTTATACATTATGTCCACAAGAATGCTAATCAAAACTTGAATATTGTTTAATTTTGGTAAGCCTTTAATTCTGTTGTGAAATTTCCCTAAGGCTTTACTTAAACTACCTGAGTTAGGGAATTTTTCTGAAAGACTATGAATTAGAAACAAATGTTCTTGAATACTTTTACTTCCATTCTTCTGTGCAATCCAATAGATTTTATCGGGTTTTATTGAATCACGAATTACGTTATTAGAAACTAATGTTTTTTGTGCATTTAATCTCATACCAAGTTCTATTAAGATTTCTGTCAAGATTTTGGTAATTAATTCTGCGTCTTGTGGATTATTTGAAAATATTCGGTAGTCGTCTCTGTAACGAATAATATGATAATCTTGAATATTAGCTTGTTGAATTCTAATTGAAAGTTCGATGTCAGCATAGCCCAAAACCATTTCTGCAATAAAATCCATTAAAACACTTCCTTGTGGGATTCCATTTGTTTGTCCAAATGCCATATCACGAAGGTGTTTGTCGATAATATTCCCAATATTCCCATTTGGGTTTCTATTAGTTTTTGCTACTGGCTTTGTGTGAATAGCCCAAGGAATTGAATGAGTATAAATTGAACCGTAGCAGTCAGAAATGTCCGTATGTAAAACATATTCATATTCAAGGGCAAGTTCGATTGATTGTTGTTCTATCGTTTGCCACCATTGAGTTACAGTTGTTGCTTTATCAGATTGTGTTCCGTCAGATTCCAAAGGAATGCTATAGCATTTAATTTTTTGATTTGCAGCAAATTGTCCAAACCTCGCGACAATTAAATTCCAGTTGATTTCCTCCGTTATGTTGTGAACAAGTGAAACATACAATACTGGGTGAATTAATTGAAATGGTCGCCAAGCAAATTTTCCGTCCTTGTTGTTAAGTAACTTATAGTTTATGTCGTCAAAGTCACTTGGAAAAGGGTGTTTGGCTTCGGGTTTAGTTTTAGTATAGTTAGGTGGATTTAAATAAAAATCTTCAATTGGTTTACCAACTATTACAGTTGAAACGTCTGCTATTAGTTTTTGAAAAACGAAGTATTGAGGCAAGTCAAAGTTGAAATAGCTTTCTGCTTTTAAAAGATATTGTCTTGCTTCTGTATGATTAAGTTCTAATATTTGTTTCATCAATTGTAAATGTTGTTTGTCTGCGTTGTCGGCTCGGTAAGCTTGCCACTAACGTTTTGCTGCTTTGAGATGGCTGGAAGTTCGTAAACGCTCAGTTTTCGGCTTAACGAAAACTTGATGCGAAACGGCAATTCCACTAAACTCCAGCTATATCAAAACAGCTGTTGTATGCTGGCTTTATTGTTTTTTCCAATGTTCAATTTTGAAACTATTCTGCGTTGAATCTTTTGATATTTTTATTTTTAATGTTTTTACTTCCACGGGGTCAATATCCCAACCATAATCGGTCATCAATTCATAACTAATTGTTCTTTCAATTTCATCATTTAAGTTTTGCGGCGCTCCTAATAAACTTATTATTTTTTTGTATGTAGTGCCTTTTTTTAAATAATTTTCTGTTAAATCTCCAATCATTTCTTCACGATAAAGATAAAATCCATCTTCTCTTTCGTTCCATTTTATTTTGTCAAATTTTTGGCTTGAACCAACGCAGGAATTCATTAATGAAATCATTACAATTATAAAAAAAAATGCTAGTAAAATTAAACAGCCATTTTTCTTTTTTTTGTCGGAACTGCGTATGTTTTTAATATGGTCTTCGGCATTTTTTTCTGTCAAAAAATATCCTCGCCAAGCATTATCAGGAATAGAAAGCCACCAATTTTGCTTACAATTTTCACAAGTGTAAGTATAATGAAAATCATTTAAGTATTCGTGTTTTGAGTTAATAAGCTTAAGAAATTTCGCTTTTTGGTTTAAACTTTTTTCAAATGCGATAAAGTCTGATTCACTTTCAAATTTGAATATTTCTTTATCAAAACATTTTTCACACATATTCTTAAGGTGTTGATTTTCGGCAAGCTTGCATACAACGTTCCCGCGCTACAAGTAGTTTGGGACTAAATTAAGCCCTATTTTCGGATTTGCCAAATCTTCCAAATACAAAACCATATTTAAATTAAGCCAATTGCCCAAATTGCTTGTAGCGTGTGTTATGGTGTGTAGCTTGACGATGCTGAGCACGAAAGATTTGACATTCCAATTATCGATTCCAATTACCCAAAGTTTTCCGCTTTTCGATTTCCGTTCCAAATAGTTTCCGTTTTTGAACTTCAAACTTCAGTTAAACCTCAAAAAAAATCGACAAAAAAATTCCGCTTTCGGTTTTCCATAAAGCAGTTCACGTTTCTTTGTCCGCAACAATTAAGTCTCAGATTTCGGTTCGAATTTCAGTTCGAATTTCGGTTCAGATTTCGGTTCAGATTTCGGTTCAGATTTCGGTCGGCTCGGTTTCTGTTTCGTTATGTATTATTCGAACTAAAGTTTCTGATTAAAATCGACTGTTGATCGTCAACAGCTATACACCATAACTAGTATATAGGCGAAACAAACCTTCGTATATACACCCAAATATGGGTAGATTGGCGAAGGTTTGTTTCGCTTTATTCATTTTCAAATATATTAAAAAATTCTTACAAATCATCAAAGGGGCTTTTTATTTGTTGGATACTTTTGGTACTCACATGAGTATAAATTTCAGTTGTTTTACTACTGCTATGCCCCAATAATTCTTGAATATATCTTAAATCGGTACCACTTTCTAATAAATGTGTCGCGTAGCTGTGCCGCAACCAGTGCAAAGTAGCGGGTTTTTTAATTCCTGCTTTTTGCAAGGCTTGTTTTAAAACTAATTGTAAACTTCTAGAATCGTAAGGCATGCCTGCTGTTTGACCTTCAAATAAATAAGTAGTGGGTTTACACACTTTATAATATTGTCGCAACATATCTAGTATTTTAGGACTCAGAGGTACAATTCTATCTTTTTGACCTTTGGCATTTTTTAGTAGTACAATATTTCTTTGTGAGTCAATATGAACGGGCTGCAGTGCCAATAATTCGCCACAACGCAAACCACAACTATAAATCAACGAAAGCATTATCTTATGTTTGATATTGCTATGGGCATTCAAGATTAATTTTATTTCTTCTTTACTCAATACATTGGGTAATAGCTTGGCTCGTTTTGGTCGGTGTATTTTATCCACTTCAATTTTGGTTTCTCTTACTGTCATAAAAAACAGCTTTATAGCATTAACCGTTTGGTTCTGGTAGGAAGCCGAAAGGTGATTTTTTAAAATATAATCGTTATTGTATATAATCACATCTTCATTATTGATTTCAACAACGGCTTTTTCTCGATAGAAGATTAAGAACGATTTCAGAGCTTCGCTATAGGTACTAATAGTGCTTTCACTGTAACGCTTGGAACGCATCCATTGCTTGAATTTTTCAATTTGTATTATTGCTTCTGTCGAAGGGACTGAATTTGCCATAGGTTCGATGTTAAATCGTAGCCTGTTTTCTGGACTGTCCGGCAGATGCCAAACAGTTTTTTGCTGACTCCATCGTGCTCCTGCTATTTGCTTGATACGCGTAATCAAATCTTGATTTTTTTCAAAATAGACGGCAATTCTACTTTCGCTATTGTGTTTAATAAGTTTTGCTGACCAAGTCATATTGTGTTGATTTTGTTATTGAAAGATAGTGATTTTTTATAGACAGGGTAGTTTTGCTACTGGTGTTCATTTAGCATAACACTGTATTTGCGTGAGGGATTACTTCACTTTTTTGATATTTTTTATAGGAGTTCAGTGAACTTCGTTTATAACGGATAGCCCGACCTTGTTGCGACACTAAACTAAGTGATTTATACAATAGCACTGCAACTAGGTCACGCCCAAATTATAAGTAGTAGAATCACTATTTGTATTTGTATTTCGCTAATTTTAAACTATAAAAATAGTGGACTTTGCAAAAAACTTTGCGAACTTTGCAGTCAAATAAATGAATATGAAAATAAATCCAAAAAGCGGAATTGACAAGCTCATTTTCGGAATGAAACAAAATGATGTTACCGCAATTTACGGTAAACCAGACCGCAATTATAAGGATGAGGATGACAATGTGATTTTTGCCTACAACAAACTAAAAATGCGTTTGACGTTCTATGTCGAGGAAGATTTTAAATTGGGTTATATCGTAGCGTCTAGCCCTGAACTGGAAGTTTTTGGATATAAAATAATTAACAGAAAAATCAGTGACGTCAAAAAAGATTTGGCTGCTAAAGGAATTACTAAATTTACTCAGGAAGAGTTTGATACGTTCGAAAACTATTTCAACGAGGAAAACTGGATGATTTTTCAAACAGAATTTGATGAAGTGGTAAAATTTGAGATTGGTGCCATTATCAATCAGAAAGATGAATTTGACTGGAAATTTGGAAAGAAATAATTGAAACGTCGATAATGCTCAAAAGCGCATAAAAGCCGATTTCTATTCCTGTAATCACAGAGAATGAATTAAAAAATAAACCCGACAGATTTTGAAGTCTGTCGGGTTTCTTATTTGTGATTTTTTAATTTATTGTTTTGGAGTCGGTTGTTTTTCCAGCATTTCCAATTCGAAAACAAGTGTTGTATTAGGAGGAATAACACCACCGGCACCTCTTTCTCCATACGCTAGATTTGATGGGATGAAAACTACTGCTTTGTCGCCAAAAGCCATATTTTCCAGTCCTTCAATAAACCCTGGAATCATACCGTCTTTTTTTCCTGCTTCAAAAGGGAATGCTTGGTAGCCGTTTTGTGCGGCACGATTTGCGTCAAATTTGCCATAGGATTTATTCACTGCTTCATAACTGCTGTCAAATAGTGTTCCGTCCTCAAAATAACCGGCATAATGAAAATAGAATGACGTTCCGTTAGCAGGTTTTACTCCAGTTCCTTTTTCAATTATTTTGTACGCTAATCCAGACGGAGTAGTGGTTGCTGTGGCTTTAGTAGCGGCTAAATAGGCTTTTTTTGCAGCTACTACAGGACCGTATTTTTCAGTGTACGCTCTTTTGGCTTCGGCTTCAATTGCTGCTTTTTTTGCTTTGTTTTCAGCGTTGATTAAATCCTGTTTCTTTTGGTCTTCGGATTTATTGTTGAAATAATCAGCGAACACTTTTGGGGCATCAAATTTTTTGGCTAAAACGCCTTTTCTTACGATGGTAATTTTTGTGATTACATCGTTTTGTGCAATGGAGTTTACCACATTCATTCCTTCAGTAACGTGTCCAAAAACGGTGTGTTTTCCGTCTAACCAAGGCGTTTCTTTATGCGTAATGAAAAACTGGCTTCCATTGGTAGTGGGTCCGGAATTAGCCATAGAAAGGATTCCGGGTTTGTTGTGTTTCAAGTCGGTGAATTCATCCTTGAATGCATAACCAGGTCCACCAGAACCATTTCCGGAAGGATCTCCTCCTTGAATCATGAAGTCTTTGATGACACGGTGAAATTTTAAACCATCAAAGAACGGTTTTCCTTTTAGTTTGTCATCTGTGACAAAGGTGTTTTTTCCTTCGGCAAGTGCAATGAAGTTAGCCACTGTTACGGGTGTTTTTTTGTATTCTAATTCCAGTACAATATCTCCTTTGTTTGTAGCAATTGTAGCAAAAATCCCCTCGATTACCGCTGGACTTTTTAGCGCAGGCTTTGCTGGCGATTTTACAGTTGCTTTGATACTTGTTGCCGGTTTTTTGGCAGGAACGGATTTCTTGACCGTTTGAGAATGTACGTTGACCATTCCCAGAAATAATAAAAACAGAATTTTAAATTTCATGTTGTACTAATTTAAAGGCTTATTTTTTTAATATTATTGGGGCATTTTTTCTAATAACTCAATTTCAAAAATAATATTCGCATTGGGTGGTATTACTCCTCCAGCACCCGCTGCTCCATATCCTAAACGGGAAGGAATGAAAATTACGGCTTTGTCACCAAAAGATAATTGCTCCAGTCCTTCAATGAAACCAGGAATCATGCCATCTTTTTTGCCTGCTTGGAAAGGGATGGGTTGGTACCCGTTTTGTGCAGCTCTGTTTTCATCGTATTTGCCAAACGTTTTAGCCACATTTTCGACACTGGCATCAAATAATTCTCCGTCTTCCAGAAAACCGGCGTAATGAATGAAAATATTGGTGCCTTTGGCAGGTTTTTTACCACCGCTTTTTTGGGTAATCACGTATTGTAATCCAGTAGGCGTTTTTGTTGCTTTGGTTTTCAAATCAGTAAAATAAGCTACTTTTTGTTCGCGAACTTCTTTGTATTTTTCGTTGTATACTTTTTTGTTTTCGGCATCAACAGCTGCTTTTTTCTTTTGATTTTCAGATTCTACAGCGAAATAGTCGTTGAATATTTTTACAGCATTGAATTTCTTGGCCTCTTCACCATTTCGGATGATAGTTACTTTATTGATGTAATCATTTTGTTCAATTTTGTTTACTACTTCCATTCCATTTTCGACTACATGGCCAAAAATGGTGTGTTTTCCGTCTAGCCAAGGCGTTGCAAGATGCGTGATGAAAAATTGACTGCTGTTCGTTGTAGGTCCGTTATTGGCCATAGCCAAAACACCACCTTTATCAAATCTCAAATCAGAAAATTCATCTTTAAATTTATATCCGGTATCTCCAGAACCTGTTCCAAGGGGATCTCCGGTTTGTACCATAAAATCTTTGATAACTCTGTGGAATTTTAAGCCGTCAAAAAAGGGTTTGTTTTTAAGATTTTCATTGGTAACAAATTCATTTTTTCCTTCGGCCAAGGCTACATAATTTGCCACCGTGATCGGTGCTTTTTCAAAATCTAATTGTACAATGATTTCGCCTTTATTGGTTTCAATTTTAGCATATAAACCATCAGGAAGATTATTGTGTTCTTCTTTGCAAGAGTAAAATGAAGCAATTACCAGGAATACGAATAGAATCTTTTTTTTCATTTCTAAATTATTTTATTGAGTTATAGTATCTACGGTCTTGTTTATGATTGGGGCTGTTTGTTTGATAGGTGTTGGAACTGTTGGCACCACTTTTAGTTTTACCTCGTTTTCTTTTTTATATGCTGCTTCCGATTTAAAATCACGTAATGTCACGGTGCAAAGTAGCGGTTGATTGGTGCCAATTCTTTTTTCGTCACCATGATATCCATATCCCATGTGCGATGGGAAAAGAAAGTTTACTTTTTCATTTTTACGCATCAGCTTGATTCCGTCACGCAAGCCCATCATGATGTTTTGCTTGTCCACATAATATATTTGTGGTCTTAACTCTAATTCAGAATAGATCATATTGCCTTTTAAATCTTTGATTTCATAATCAAAAAAAGCAACGTCTCCTTTTTTTGGTGTTAGCGTATCAATTTCATTTCTTGTTTCGTAGGAATACCAATATCCTTTTTTGGATGCTAGGTATTTCATATTAGGATTACTTTTGATTACATCCTGGATTTGGGTTTCCTCGTTAGCAACTAATTTTTTGTTGCGTGCCACAGATTTTTTCATGAAGCTTCCTGATGCTTGAGAAATAGGTCTTCTGGCTTCCTGAGGTTGTTTGCAACTTGAAAAGAGGACAAACATAAAAAATATAATTGCGATTCCCGTGCTATTTTTCATAGGATTAGATGCTTAAATTGGTTACTAAATCTTCAAATTTCCGAATCGTTTCTTCCATCGAAACTTCTGATTTTCCTCCGGCAGCATTGCGATGTCCGCCACCATTAAAATAATCTCTTGCAAATTGATTGACATCAAAATCGCCTTGAGAGCGGAATGAAATCTTGATGATTTTTTCTTCTTTATTTTCGATAAATATAGCGGTAAATACAATCCCTTTGATACTTAGTCCGTAATTTACAATACCTTCCGTATCTCCTTTTACATAATCAAACGAATTCAATTCCTCTTGAGTCAGTGTGGTATAGGCTGTTTTATGTCCCGTTATCACTTTCATGTTTTGAAGTGCTCTTCCCAATATTTGTAATCGCCCAAAAGAACTGTTATCAAATAACAAGCTTGGAATTTCTGTGTTTTCAACGCCCAAATCAATTAATTCAGCCACAATTCTATGGGTTGTTCCAGTTGTTTTTGGGAAACGAAACGAACCCGAATCAGTTAGGATTCCTGTATAAATGCAAGTTCCGATAGTTTTGTCGATGTCTGCTTTTTTTCCAAGATGAGATATGAAGTTATAAAGCATTTCGCATGTTGATCCAAACGAGGTGTCAGAATAGGTTACCACAGCATAATCATCTGGTTTTTGATGATGGTCTATCATTACAAAAGGTGCGGTAAGCTTGGCTAAAACATGTTCCATTTCGCCGGTGCGATGCAAAGCATTAAAGTCTAATGTAAAAATAAGTTCTGCCTCTTCAAGAATTTTTGTGCAGTTTTGTTTGTCTTTTTCGAATATTTTAATGGTTTCAGAACCCGGCATCCACGCCAGGAAATCCGGAAATTCATTTGGAGAAACCACAACGGGATGATGCTTGTTTTTTAATAAAAAATGGTATAAACCCAGTGTAGAACCCATGGCGTCTCCGTCAGGGCCGCGGTGAGGGATTATGGCAATCTTTTTTGGAGTTGCTAATAACAACTGTATCGCTTGAATGTCTTGTATTTTCATAGTCTGCGAAATTACATTTTTTTAATGTAATGTTGAAATCATTTCTACAATTAACAAACTTTTAGAAGGTTATAAAAAGTCAGTATTTTTTCTTTTCAATTTTTGATACAAATGGTATTTTGCCCCTTTTACAATTTGAGCATTATAAATTCCCATAGACCCCGAAGAAAAGTAAGCAATACTGCATGCTAAACCAATGAAAATACCGCTTTGGATCCCGAAAAGTTCCATTCCCATAACCGTACAGGCAATAGGCGTATGGGTGGCTCCCGAAAAAACAGCTACAAATCCCATTCCTGCCAAAAGTGCTATTGGTAAGGGAACGATAAGGGATAAAGTACTTCCCAGAGTAGCGCCAATGAAGAATAATGGCGTGACTTCACCACCTTTAAATCCCGCTCCCAGCGTAAATCCTGTAAAAAGTATTTTCAGCAGGAAATCATAGGAAGCATTTGGGTTTGAAAACGCATCGACAATCATAGGAACGCCGAGACCAATGTATTTTGTGGTTCCAATAAAATATACGGCTAGTGCTATAAAACATCCTCCTACGAAAGGGCGAAGCGGGGGAAACGAAATGGTTTTTGAAAATAAATGACCCCAAAAATGAGTACTTCTAGAGAAAAGCATGGCGGCTAAGCCAAATAAAATACTCACGAGAACTATCCAGAACAAAGTGATGAAACTAATTTCTGGTACAAAAGGAATAGTATACTGCGTGTGATTTACGTGCCAAAGTTCCACGGTGAAATAAGCGATGTAAGCAACCAAAAAGGAAAGAAAAATGCTTTTGAAATTGATTTTACTAAAATAAACAACTTCTAAAGCGAATAATGCTCCGGCTAAAGGTGTTCCAAAAATAGAGGCAAATCCGGCGCTGATTCCTAAAATGAGTATTGTTTTTCTTTCGGAAGCGTCAAGTTGAAATAGTTTTGTAAACTGGTCTGCAATGGCGCCACCCATTTGCACGGCGGTTCCTTCTCGACCGGCAGAACCACCAAAAAGATGGGTGATTAAGGTACCAAAAAGCACCAAAGGAGCCATTTTTAACGGAATGATTTTTTGTGGATTTTCGTATTCTTCCAGCAATAAATTATTTCCTTTGACCACTGATTTTCCCCAATAATGATAGCCCAATCCTATAATCAAACCGCCTATTGGCAAAAGCCAAATGATCCAACTGTTATTTTCCCTTATTTGGGTAACCCACTCTAAAGCTACAAGGAAAAAAGCAGATGCCGATCCAGAAATAACACCGGTTAAAAAGCAGATGAAAATCCATTGGAGTAGCAGTGACGAATTTTTTTTAGTTTTCTCTAAATTCATTAGTAGAATGGGCAAAGTGTTTTTGCAAAAGTATTATAATCCTTCCTGAATTAATGGTTTTTCGGTGGCTATTGCGGTGATTTCAATTTCGACTAAATATTCAGGAGCAACCAGTTTGCTGATTTCATAAAAACCTGTAGTTGGTTTTATGTCTTTAAAAAATGTAGCATGTGCCTTGGCTACATCTTCAAATGTAGTAATGTCAGTAGTAAATATGCGGGTTCTGATGACGTCTTCCATGCTTACTTTTAAGTCTTCGAGAACCACTTGTACGCGTTCTAAAATGTTTACCGTTTGTGCATACGCATCATCCGCTTTTACTTTTTCGCCATCAACTATGGCTACCGTGCCGGATACTTCGATGGTGTTTCCTATTCGAACTGCTCTGCAATAGCCCATTTTGTCTTCCCAAGGAGAACCAGTCAATATGTTTTCTCTTTTCATTTTAGTAGTGTTTGTTTGTAGTTTTTAAATTTTGTTTAGTAATAAAAACGCGATTTTTGATATGGCATACTATTTGCAAGTTAGAAAAAAAAGTGAAATAAAAATACCGATTTTGGATTAAAAAAGTTCAAATTTTTCAGGGATATTTTAGCTGTTTTATTTTCTGAAATGTAATAAAATGTAGATTTGGGAGTTATAAATGAAAGTTAAATTACAGCTTGATTCTTGAATAAATACAATTGGTTTTTTATTTTTAAAATTTTACAAGCACTGATAAACTAATTTTAGAAAGTTATGAAAAGGATTTTATTTTTAATGATTACCATCAGCATGTCTTTGAGCGGATATGCCCAAAACGAATTTAGCTCTAAATTTAAAGCGATTCCACCTAAAGATAATGCCCCGAAAATAAAAAAGACAATTCCACCTAAAGCGGATATTCCACCTATTAATACCCCGAACGTATTTAAAAATCCTGAAATATTCAACCCAAAACCAAGTCCGTCGCTTCCTAGTACGTCAGCAACTAATTTTTCGATGACTCCGAAAAACGAGTTTATTAATCCCGGAGATGTTTATAAAGACAAATGGAATAAAAAAGAAGAAAATACAGATGGTGTTGTGTATAGAAAGAACCAAAATTTAGGTAATTTTCAAACGGGATCAGTTACCGCTAAGATAATGTATCGCGATGCAGCTTATGTTGATGGCGATAAGATTCGAGTATATTTAAATGATAAAGTAATAGAATATCAAGTGAACCTGGATAGTGACTTCAAGGGTTTTGAAATCGTGTTAGAAAAAGGCTTTAATAAAATAGATTTCGAAGCCTTAAATCAAGGAAGTTCGGGTCCTAATACTGCTGAATTTAAAGTGTATGATGATAAAGGTGGTTTGATATCAGCCAGTCAGTGGAATCTTGGAACTGGATTCAAAGCCACTATTATTTTGGTAAAAGAATAAAAACATACTTTATGAAAATAAGAAAACCGTTGAACATTCATTATATTCAACGGTTTTTTTATGATCAAGGACGTTTTGTCTAAAACGGATCTGCAGTAACTTGAAATTTCATATCTGATTTTACAGTAATGTCTTGGGTTAAGGATTCTTTAATAACTGCCTTAGCTCTTATTTTATAGGAAGGTGCCTTGATGTATTTGTCTAATTTTTGAGAGATACAAATTAGATTGATCGTATTTGAAGTGGAATTAATATCGTCTAAATAAGCCAATTCAATTTCATCATTTGCATCTGTTGAAATGTATAAGTGTATTGATTTTAAAAAGCGGAATGTTTTATCAGTTGGGTCAGTGATCGTTAATTTTAACGCTGTCAACTTTACATCTTTTACTAAATCAGCTTTTGTATTGTTGTTTTCAAATTCTTTACTTGAATTCGTGGTTATTTCGGGTGTTACTACTTCAAATAGAGCGCCAACTGGGAAAGCACTGTCAATTGTAAAAGAGGTTTCATTGTCAATTGTAAATGTCAACAGATCATCAATTATATTGCATGAAAAAAATAGTAATCCTAAAATTGCTATAGTTATGTATTTTCTTGTTCTCATTTTTATTGGTTTAAGTAGGATTGTACTATTTTTTGTCACAATGTCGTATGAATTGCAAAACTAACGTTTTATAGCCGTAATTAGTATTTAAATAAAAAAGCATTTTCTCTTTATTACCAAGAAAATCAATAATGGCGCTATAATAATGGAATACATTGTTATTTTTTATGAAGCAGACTTTATTTTTTATTGAAAAATTGGTTGGTGATAAAGCAAAAGTAGGATTTGGTCTTGAATAAAATTTAAATTAAATGTTTTTCAATTCAAAATATAAAAAGTATTTTTGCGCATGCAACACAACGTACTTATTTTAGATTTCGGATCGCAATACACACAGCTTATTGCGCGTAGAGTTCGCGAATTAAATATATTCTGCGAAATCTTCCCTTACAATCATTTTCCGAGTGATTTATCAAGTTATAAAGCAGTAATTCTTGGTGGTAGTCCATTTTCTGTTCGTTCAGAGGATGCTCCCCATCCTGATTTATCACAAATCAGAGGAAAATTGCCTTTGCTGGCAGTTTGTTACGGAGCACAATATTTAGCCCATTTTAGTGGTGGGGAAGTAGCAGCATCCAATACCAGAGAATACGGTAGAGCTAATTTGACCTTTATTAAAGAAAACGAAACTTTTTTTGAAGACGTTTCTGAAAACAGTCAGGTTTGGATGAGTCATAGTGATAGTGTTAAAGCTTTACCTACCAATGGCGTGAAATTAGCAAGTACACATGATGTAGAATTTGCCGCATATAAAATTGAAGGCGAAACTACTTATGGTATTCAATATCATCCAGAAGTTTTTCACTCTACAGATGGAAAACAAATGCTGGAAAATTTTTTAGTAAAAATTGCTGAAGTACCTCAGACCTTTACTCCAAATGCTTTTGTAGCTGATATGGTTGCTGAGCTAAAAGAAAAATTACAAGACGATAAAGTTGTTCTTGGTCTTTCTGGTGGAGTTGATTCGACTGTAGCGGCAGTTTTATTGAACCAAGCGATAGGAGAGAATCTGTATTGTATTTTTGTAAATAATGGATTGCTTCGTAAAAATGAATTCCAAAGTGTATTAGATCAATACAAAGGAATGGGATTGAATGTGAAAGGTGTAGATGCCGGTGACCGTTTTTTATCTGAATTAGCAGGTGTCAGTGACCCGGAAACCAAACGTAAGATTATTGGACGTGTATTTATCGAAGTTTTTGATGATGAATCACACCTTATAAAAGATGTAAAATGGTTGGCTCAAGGGACCATATATCCGGATGTAATTGAATCTGTTTCTGTCAAAGGACCGTCAGCTACTATTAAATCGCATCATAATGTAGGAGGCCTGCCTGATTACATGAAATTAAAAATTGTAGAGCCACTTCGTATGCTTTTCAAAGATGAGGTACGCAGAGTAGGAGCTTCATTGGGAATAGATCCTGAATTATTAGGACGACACCCTTTTCCTGGACCTGGATTGTCAATCCGTATTTTAGGAGATATAACGCCGGAAAAAGTACGTATTTTGCAAGAGGTAGATGCTGTTTTTATTGACGGATTAAAATCTTGGGGATTATACGATAAAGTTTGGCAAGCCGGCGCTATTTTGCTTCCGGTAAATAGTGTAGGTGTGATGGGTGATGAACGTACTTATGAAAAAGTGATCGCACTTCGTGCCGTAGAATCTACTGATGGTATGACTGCGGATTGGGTACATTTGCCTTATGATTTCTTGATGAAAATTTCTAATGATATCATCAATAAAGTAAAAGGAGTGAACAGAGTAGTGTATGATATCAGTTCAAAACCACCTGCTACAATAGAATGGGAATAATATCGTTTTTTAACATTAAGTCATTACATTTGTGATGACTTAATTGTTTAAAATTATATTTATGAAAGGATTTTTGCGAATTTTGTTTTTAATAGTATTGTTTTCAAATGTCATTTTTGGACAAGAAAGTGTATTGCAACATACCGTTGTTAAAGGGGAAACAATAACTCAAATTGCTTTAAAATACAAAACAACTCCTACAGCTATTTATACACTTAATCCAGAAACTCAATCCGGAATTCAAGAAAACCAAATTCTTAGTATACCTGATGTTGTCTTACAACATAGAAATAATCTCGTTCACATTGTAGGTCCTAAAGAAACACTTTACGGTTTAGCTACAAAATACAATGTAAAAGTTGAAGCACTTCGAGGAGTAAATGAAACAGCGCTCGTTAATGGCTTAAAAATAGGCCAAGAGTTAATCATTCCGCAATCTTATGAGCATGAAAAAACAGCTTCTAACCAGCAAACCATCACTGCTGACAATTCAAAAATCACTCATAAAGTAATGCCTAAAGAATCACTGTTTGGTATTGCAAGATTGTATAACGTGTCTGTTCAGGATTTAGACAAAGCTAATTCAGATGTTTTTAAAGTAGGATTACAAGTAGGTCAAAATTTAGTTATACCAAACAAACGAAAAACATTAGACGGAAGAGCCCGAATTATTAATTCTGAAACTATTTTTCATGATGTTCAGTCTAAAGAAACTAAATACTCAATAGCCAAAAAATACGGAATTACAATTGATCAATTGGAATCACAAAATCCAGAAATTGTAAACGGATTAACTCAAGGAAATAAATTGGCTATAAATGTTAAGCAGATAACTCCTTCAAACGAAAATGAAGAGTTGATGATTGCGTTAGCGGAGAAGCAAGTAGTAGTTGAGAAAACCAAAGCAAAAAATGTTCAATTAGAAGATTTAAAAGACAAGCTTACGGTTCAAAAAGAAATGAATCAAAAAGTTATTAAAGTTAATAATTTAAAAATTGACCTTAACGAGATCGATGATGCCAAAGAAGGTTCAGAGGAAAGACTCAAGTTAGTCTTAGCAGCTAATAAAAATATTCAGGACATATTGATTTCAAAATTAGATTCATTAGTATACACGATGAATGAAGATTTGTCAGAATTAAAAAATACTGAGATTGAAAATCTAGAGAAATCAAAGCGATTGGAAGCTAAATCTTATGAAAGTATTTCGAGAACGAGTGAATTGTCATTTCAATTGAAAAAAGATTTAGCCCAAAATAGAAAAGTGTATTCTGGATTGATGAATAAAGTGCAGCGTATCGCTGTTGAAAAAAATATTGAATATAAAAAGAAAGTAAGAGAAAATAGTAGCGCTGATCTCGCGGAGTCTGACAATGAAATTGCTTCTCTTGATGTTTATAAAAAGATGGAATTAGACCAAAAACGAAGAGATGAATTAAATGAAGTGCTTCTAAAGAAAATTGATTCGTTAGGCGGAGAGAAAAAAATAGAATTAAAAAGACATATTAGTATGGCTACTTTTTATAGCAGAGAGGCAAGAAATTTTGATGATAAATTAGCGTTGGTGCGCTTAAAAAGATACCAAAATAAAGCGCAGGAGTCTCAAAACCAAAATCCAGTTCCTAAAGATTTAAAACAACTAAACATAGTGGAGATAAAAGAAGCAATAGAACACGATTCTTTAAGTGAGATAAATAGATCTAAAATAGAAGTATTAGATAATCTTAAAGAAGTCCCAGCAGGGTATTACATTGTTTTAGGTGATTTTATTGAAGCAGAAGACAGAGATAAGTTTATAATGAAATTGATTGATGCCGGAGAATTGAATTCCAGTTTTTTCTTTAATGTAAATATTCTGTCGTATTATGTTTTTACTGAATTTTTCACTACCGAAGAAGAGGCTCTTTATGAATACAAACAGAAAAAAAACAAAGAATTCTTTGAAAAAATGTTTGTTGTAAAGATTGAACAGAATTAATTTATTTAGGAAACAATTAACTACTCTTTTTAAAGTTCATTACTAATTTTACAAAAACTAAAAATTAATTTATTACACTAAGCATGAAATATTTTTTAACATTCTTTGTTGTTCTTTTTTTTATTTCTTTTCCGGGTCACACTCAAAATAAAGTGATACAACATAATGTAACAAAAGGAGAAACTATAAATCAAATTGCGCAAAAATATAAAGTTACACCTTATGATATTTATCAATTAAATCCAGATGCACAAAGTGGTTTGAAACCCAATACAATCTTGTTAATTCCTCAAAATTCTGGAAAGCAAGTGGTAGTTCAAGCCAAAAAAAGTACTCCGTCTGTAACCCATCAAGTAGCGCCAAAAGAGACTTTGTATGGTATAGAAAAAAAATATGGAATTTCTGACGAATTATTGAAAAAAGCCAATCCTTTTCTTGAAAAAGAAGGGCTGCAAATAGGGCAGACGTTAACTATTCCCTCTAATAAAGTTCAAAAGAATAGTCCTGTCACTTTAGAAAAAGTGGTCTATCATTATGTGCTTCCTAAAGAAACAAAGTATTCAATTGCCAAACAATATGGAATTACGATTCAAGAATTAGAGCGTAAAAATCCTGAAGTTGTTTCTAATTTACCCGAAGGGTTTAAATTGTTAGTAAAAGGAAATGCGCCAAAAGGAGACAAGACAGTAGTTTCAGAGTCTAAAAAAGAAATTGTAAATTCAAATCCTGTACCGACTACTTCCGCAATCAATTATTTGAATTATGTAGTGAAATCGAAAGAAACACTTTATAGTTTGTCAAAAATGTTTGGCATGAGTCAGGAAGAATTAATTATTCTGAATCCTGCATTGTCTGAGGGAGTTGTAGAAGGAATGAGTTTGAAAGTTCCGTCAACAATTGCAATTTCTCCGGAAACTAAAAAAGAGTACACGGAATTATCAAAAAGTACGGGCATTACTTCCAGAAAAAAATTAGCGCTTCTTTTGCCTTTTAATGTTTCAAAAATTGAAGGAGATACCGTTAACTCGATGGCAATGCGCTTGAAAAAAGACAAATTCTTGAACATGACTTTGGATTTTTATGCAGGAGCTTTGGTGGCCATTGATTCTGCCAGAACATTAGGACTTAATATAGAGGTGAAGATATTGGATTCTCAGGAGACTAAAAATAGTTCCAATGTTGCTTCTCTGATATATAGTAATAATTTAGAAAATTCGGATGCCATAATTGGACCTTTCTATCAAAGTAATGTAGAGAAAACTGCTGAATTATTAATTAAGAATCAAGTTCCTGTAATTTCACCTTTGTCAAAAGATTCGGGTGTATCATACGCTAATATTTTTCAATCCATTCCCGCTCCTGATGCAGTCAAAAACGCCATGTTTGATTACATGCGCTCCAAAGGAGGGAATATTGTAGCGGTAGTTGATAAGAAAAAAGAATCGGTAATACAGTTCATTAAAGAAAATCATAAAGATGTAAAATTTTCATCGCTTAGCGCAAATGGAAGCGTATCTGCCGAAAATTTAAAAAGTTTGTTTGTAAAAGATAAAATAAACTTTGTGGTGATGGAAACCGGAAATACGGGAATGATAAAGTCGACAATAGCCGCGATGTTGAGTTCTATGTCAATTTACAAAGTGCAGTTAGTTATTTTGGAACCAAACGAGACATTGGATACGGATGAAATTAATGTGTCTAACTTGGCCAAATTGAAACTGACATATCCTTCCATAACTCGTGAGAATGAATCTCCGGAGGCTCTGATTTTCGAAAAAGAATTTAAAAAGAAAAATAAGATATATCCAAGTGCCTTTGCAACACGCGGATTTGATATTACTTTTGATACTATGATGCGATTGTCACAAAATAAAAAATATCAAGAAACGGTTGATTCTACTGCCACAGAACAAGTGGATAACAAGTTTGAGTTTTACAAAAAATCAGATGGAGGTTATAGTAATAGAGGAATTTATATCTTATATTATGACACGGATCTAACTATCAAAGAAGCAAACTAATGACATCAAAAGTAACCTACTTAGGCGATTTAAGAACCTCTTCAATGCATTTGCAGTCAGGGACGGAAATCCTTTCAGATGCGCCTTTAGATAATAACGGGAAAGGAGAGGCTTTTTCTCCAACCGATACTGTAGCAAATGCTTTGGCAAGTTGTATGATGACTATTATGGGAATAAAAGCATGTGAAATGAATGTTGATTTACAAGGTTCGACTGCTGCTGTCACTAAAATTATGAATGCAGAACCAAGACGCATTGGAGCAATAGAAATTTATTTTGATATGGTAGGAACCACAGATCAAAAGAATAAAACTATTCTGGAAAGATCCGCCATGAGCTGTCCTGTTTTCTTAAGTTTGCATCCTGAAATCGAGAAACGAATCACTTTTGATTGGAAATAAAATAGATTCGAGAAGCTTGAGGCAAGAAATAAAAGGTATTAATGCTTTTTATTTCTTGCTTCTTTTTTATTAAAAAAAAATGGATCAAAATCAAAAACAACTCATTAAGCTGGCCCACACTAAAATGCCGTTTGGTAAATATGAGGGATGGTTTCTTATCGATATTCCGGAATATTATATTGTTTGGTATAGCAATAAAGGTTTTCCAAAAGGAGAACTAGGGGAGCAATTGCAACTTATTTATGAATTAAAACTCAACGGTCTTGAAGAATTAATTCGAAATATAAAGAAACGATACCCAAAACCATAATTCAGATTAGTAGGCTTTGCAAATATTCGGGTAATAGAAAAAATATTTTCGGATAATCAGGTTATCTAATAATCTGAAAATCCAATTAAATTTGTACTTTTGCCACGTTTTTTTACACAACTACAACACAAACAACAACAGAATGAATCAAACGAAATATATTTTTGTTACTGGCGGTGTGACTTCTTCTTTAGGGAAAGGAATCATTGCAGCATCTTTGGCAAAATTGTTACAAGCAAGAGGATATAGAACAACCATCCAAAAGTTTGACCCGTACATTAATGTAGATCCAGGGACATTAAATCCTTATGAACATGGGGAATGTTATGTGACCGATGATGGTGCTGAAACGGATTTGGATTTAGGGCATTACGAGCGTTTCTTAAATGTTCCTACTTCTCAGGCGAATAATGTGACCACTGGAAGAATATATCTTTCGGTTATTGAAAAAGAAAGAAGAGGAGAATTTCTTGGTAAAACGGTACAAGTCGTGCCTCATATCACCAATGAAATCAAGGAAAGAATGCAGTTGTTGGGGAATTCCGGCGATTATGATATTGTCATCACTGAAATTGGTGGAACGGTAGGAGACATTGAATCCTTACCTTATATAGAGTCTGTTCGTCAATTAGTTTGGGAATTGGGAGAGCACAACGGAATTGTAATTCACCTTACTTTGGTGCCTTATTTGGCTGCCGCAGGTGAGTTGAAAACAAAACCGACGCAGCATTCCGTAAAAACGTTGATGGAAAGCGGGATAAAAGCAGATATTTTAGTGTGCAGAACAGAACACGAAATTTCTGAAGAATTACGCAATAAACTGGCTTTGTTTTGTAATGTAAAAAGAGAGGCGGTTATCCAGTCTATCGATGCTTCGACTATTTATGAAGTGCCAAATTTAATGTTGGAAGAAGGACTTGATGTCGTTGCGTTGAAAAAATTAGATTTGCCTAAAAAAGCGGCTCCGGATTTAAAAAACTGGAATACTTTTTTACGTAGGTTAAAAAATCCAAAACATACCGTGAATATCGGTTTAGTTGGGAAATATGTTGAAATGCAGGATTGTTACAAATCTATTTTGGAAGCGTTTATCCATGCTGGTGCTGCAAATGAAACCAAAGTGAATGTGATTTCAATTCATTCAGAACACATTGATGCCAACAACATAAGCGAGAAATTTTCTGGTTTAGATGGAATTTTGGTTGCTCCCGGTTTTGGAGAAAGAGGAATTGAAGGGAAAATTGCAGCAGTGCAATATGCTCGTGAAAATAAAGTGCCGTTCTTCGGAATTTGTTTGGGAATGCAAATGGCAATCATCGAATATTCAAGAAATATTCTGGGTTATGCTGATGCTAATTCTACCGAAATGAATGAACACACTGCGCATCCGGTGGTAAACCTTATGGAAGAGCAAAAAACAGTTACTGATAAAGGAGGAACAATGCGTCTTGGTGCATGGAAATGTGACATCAAAAAAGATTCATTGGCTTATAAAATATACGGAAAAGAAACGATTTCGGAACGTCACCGTCACCGTTATGAGTACAATAGCAATTACGTTGCGCAATTACAAAATGCAGGATTGATTGCTTCTGGAGTAAATCCTGATACCGGATTGGTGGAGATTATAGAAATAGAAAATCATCCATTTTTCATTGGGGTACAATACCATCCGGAATATAAAAGTACGGTTGCAAATCCGCATCCTATTTTTGTGAATTTTGTGGCAGCAGCCGTTCAGGCAAAGAAAAAATAGTTGTTGTTTTTTGAAACAAATCATTAAATTTCATACTAATAGATTAAACTTTTTTAAATATAATAATGGAACAAAAAAAATTCGACCTCAATTCGATTATCGGTTTTGCATTAATTTTTGGTATTTTGATTTTTATCATGTATCAAAATCAACCTGACCCAAAAGTGGTGGCGGCTGAAAAAGCACAAAAAGAGTTGTTGATTAGAGAAGCTAAAGCTAAGGAGTTAGAACAAAAAACTGTGGCAAAAGCTACGGTTGCAGTGGCAACAACTGGAGATTCTACTCAACTGGCGCAATTGCAAAAAACACTAGGGAATTTTGCTTATTCTGCGACACTTCCTTCTGCGAAAGCTGGTGTTACCACTATCGAAAATGATTTGGTGAAGCTGACAATCGCCAATAAAGGAGGTTATATTGTTGAAGCGACTTTGAAGCAATTCGAGAAGTTCAAGAAAGGTTCCGGACAATTAGTTCAATTGGTAAAAGACAACAATGCCAATTTAAATGTGCAATTGCTGACTAGTGATAACCGTACTTTGAATTCTAAAGACTTGTATTTTGAACCTACTTTAACGAAAGTTGGAGCGGATCAGATATTATCCATGAAATTGAAAGCTGGAGCCAATGAATTCTTGGAATACAAATATATTTTGAAACCAAACGATTATATGATTGGTTTTGATATTCGTTCTCAAGGATTGAAAAAAGTATTGAATACAGCAAAACCATTGGATTTAGAATGGAACTTGAAAACTTACAGAAATGAGAAAAGTGTTTCTTATGAAGACAGGTATACACTTCTTTATTTTGAATATGGAGATGAAAAATTTGATTATGTGGGCGATGGAAAAGATAAAGAGGAGATTCCTGAAAATGTTAAATACATAGCTTTTAAACAACACTTTTTTTCAACTATATTATTAACAAATACTCCTTTTGCTAAATCATCTTTAAAATCTACCAAATTGGTTTTAGATGAAAAAGTAGATACTACTTTTACGAAACAGTTTAAAGCAAATATTCCTTTGGCGTTTACCAATGGTGAATTAGACCACAAAATGAGTTGGTATTTTGGTCCGACGGATTACAAAACTTTAAAAGAGTATGATAAAAATTTAGACAAGATTATTCCTTTAGGTTGGGGTATTTTTGGATGGATCAATAAATTTATTTTTATTCCATTATTCGGATTTTTAAGTTCTTACATTGCTTACGGAATTGCGATTATCGTTTTTACGATTTTGATAAAAATCGCAATGTCGCCTATCACTTTTAAATCGTTCTTGTCACAAGCGAAGATGAAAGTATTGCGTCCTGAAATCACCGAGTTGGGAGAAAAATTCAAAAAAGACCCAATGAAAAAGCAACAGGAAACTATGAAGTTGTATAACAAAGCGGGCGTGAATCCTATGGCAGGTTGTATTCCAGCACTGATTCAACTTCCTTTTATGTATGCTTCGTTTCAGTTTTTTCCATCGGCATTTGAGTTGAGACAAAAAAGTTTCCTTTGGGCAGATGATTTATCTTCTTTTGACGAAATTATCCGTTTGCCTTTTTATATTCCTTTTTACGGAAATCACATCAGTTTGTTTCCAGTTTTGGCTTCGATTGCTATTTTCTTCTATATGAAAATGACTTCTGGTGACCAACAAATGGCTGCTCCGCAACAAGAAGGTATGCCGGATATGGCCAAGATGATGAAAATCATGATTTATGTTTCGCCAATAATGATGTTGTTCTTCTTTAATAGTTATGGCGCAGGATTGAGTTTGTATAACTTTATTTCGAATCTAATTACCATTGGAATTATGATTGTCATCAAACGATACTTTATTGATAGTGATAAAATTCATGCTCAAATTCAAGAGAACAAATTGAAAGAGCCGAAGAAACAAGGTAAATTCCAGAAAAAATTGCAAGAAGTGATGGAACAAGCCGAAGCTCAAAAAGCACAACAGAAGAAAAAATAATTCATAAAAAAAGCTCTCAATTTTGAGAGCTTTTTTTTTGTTCAAAAAATTACAGAATCGGCAATAATACTTTATCAATGGCATGAATTACTCCATTGGAGCATTGGACATCAACAATAATAATATTTGAAATTCTGTTGTTCGCATCTTTAATTTTTGCGCCACCAGTAAGTTGGATTGTAAAGGTTTGAGCTGGTGTCAAAATTGGAGTTACAATTTGTCCTTCGGTTAAACTTGCTGCTAAAACATTAGCTGGACTTACCACATGGTATTGTAGAACTTTAGTCAAGTTTGCTGCTGAAACGCCTGCAATTCCTCCAGGAGCAAGTTCGGCATCTAATGAAGTAAAGGCAGCATTTGTAGGAGCAAAAACAGTAAACGGACCTATTGCGGATAATGCAGTTATAAAATTAGGTTGGCCCGATCGATTTAGTACACTAACTAAAGTACTAAAATTAGCATTTGCCGCAGCATGAGTGACAATGGTTGGCAAATCAATAACTTTATCAACAATGTGGATTACACCATTTGAAGCCATGATGTCAGGAGTGGTGACTGTAGCAATTCCATTCAGTTTTACTCCTGCTGATGTATTGACATACATGCTCAAGGTATTCGTTGTGGAGGCGGTACCCGTTGCTAAAGTCTTGATGTAACCTGTAGTCAAATCAGTTGATTTTACAGCACCAGTTACGACATGATTTAACAAAATTTGTGTTAATGCTTCTTTTGGTACATCATTTATTGTAGCATAAGGAGTTGTAGCTAGAAAAGCGGTAAAGGCTTCATTAGTTGGTGCAAAAACAGTATATGGACCTGCTCCTTTCAAAGTGGTTGCTAATTCGGCTTTGGTAAGTGCTTGTACTAATATACTTAAATTGGCAGTTGCAACTGCTTTTCCTGTAATGGTATTGTCTACAACTACAACTGTATTGTCGTCATCGTCGCACGATACTGTCATGAATGCAAACAAAGCAATCACGGCTAAATTTCTAATTTTTGATACATTTTTCATAGTGTTTGTTGTTTATTTGTTTCCTCTAAATTAGTAAATTGATTTCTATATTTGTTTAGTTTTTATTTAAAAGTAATAAACAATATGAAAATTTATTATTTTTTTTTAAGTTGTTTAATTTTTATTTTGACATTATAAAATGTGATTAAACAACTGCTATTCAGTATTATAGGGTTTTTTAGATTGTTTTAATACATTATTGATGATAAAAAATTAACAGAATGCTTAAACAATTTATAATATGATTTATTTTAAACATTTGTTGAGATATTTATCTGAATAACACTAAGGGAAATGGTTGGATTTTAAATTTAAAATTTTCTGTATATTTTGCGTTGACTTAAAAGAATAGTGTATATTATTTGTAAAATAATAGAGCTAGCACCAACTCTAATAAATTTGTATTTTTGTTAAAATAAAAAAGAAGATTCTCAGTTTTAAAGTGTGAACTAAATACAAAGTAGTAATGAAAAAATATCAGATTAGTTTTTTTGCCTTTTTGATTTTTGCGCTTTTCAGCCAAAATGTTGTGTCGCAAACCGATTTTAATAAATTAGATACAAAAGGGAAAAAGCACGGAGTATGGAAAGGGTTTTATGATGAATCTAAACGCCCAAGATATGAAGGGACTTTTGAGCACGGAAAAGAAATAGGAATTTTTAATTTTTTTGATGACACCAAAGCTAAATCTATAATTGCTGCCAGGGAATTTAATACAAAAGACAATTCGGCTTATACCATTTTTTATGATCAGAATAAAAATAAAGTCAGTGAGGGTAAAGTGGTCAATAAACTATTTGAAGGACAATGGAAATATTACCATCTAGCCTCTAAAAATATAATGACAACGGAATACTACAGTAAAGGTAAGTTGGAAGGTTTGCGAACCGTTTTTTATTCAAATGGTAAAATTGCAGAAGAAATTAGTTATAAAAATAATTTTAAAAATGGTTTTTATAAAAAATATACGGAGAATGGAATTGTACTTGAAGAGTCTATTTTCAAGAATGATCAATATAGCGGTTTGGCAATCTTTAGAGATTCTAATGGGAACACGGTTTCTAAAGGGCAATTTGTAAATGGAAAGAAAGCTGGAATTTGGCAGTTTTTTGAGAAAGGAAAACTAGTAAAAGAAATGAATATGAGCTTTCCTGAAAATGCAACAAAATCTAAATTGTAATTTTTTTAAAAGATTAATTGTTTGAGATGAAATAATTTTCGGTAAAATTAGTTATGATTTAATAATAGATTTATTTTTATTCAAATTCTTAATGGATAAATTTAACAAGACGAATAATTCAATTTTTTACTTGTTAATTAATTGCTAATGAGTATGTTGATATTGTGTAAAAGGTTTATTTTTGCGAAATTTAATTTATGAATTTTAATGAAAACGTACTAGCTTTGTTTTGGTATAGTATTGCATTGAGTTCATAAAAGTGTCTGTAGCCCTTAAATATTTTAGATAAATAAAACGTAATATCGATAAAATGAAAAAACTTTTTTTTGTTTTAATGTCAATTGTAATGTTGATGTTTAGTATCAAAATTTTGTCAAAAAACACTAATGATAGTTCCATAATTTCTGTGTTTAATAATGCTACAGAGGAAAAACTTTTTAACCGAGCAAAAAATATTAAGAAATTCATTGTCAATAATTCTAAATATAATAATGAAATCGCTTTCATTATTGATATGAAGATTATGTCTGGGAAAAATAGATTTTTTGTCTACGACTTAAAGAACAATGTAATAATCGATCAAGGTTTGGTTGCTCATGGTATTGGCTCACAAACAAAAACTGAAGGCGAACTGATTTTTAGTAATGAACCTAATTCCCTTTCTACCTCATTAGGCAAGTACAGTGTAGGATCCAGCTATAATGGGCAATTTGGAAAATCATATAAATTATTCGGATTGGAGGAAACAAATAATAAAGCTTTTGCGAGAAATATTGTTCTTCATAAATATTTTAAAGTACCTTTTGGTGAGCAGGAGAGTCCAATTTGTAAAAGTTTTGGCTGTCCAATGATAAATGTGGAATTTTATAAAAGAATTGAAAAGTTAATTGATAATTCAAAAACAAATATCATTTTAGATATTTTCTATTGATAACACAAAAAGTTAAAACGCTAATCAAAAAACCTCATTCCAGAAATTCTGAATGAGGTTTTTTGATTAGCGTTTTATTTTAAAGCAAATATTCTGCGACTGATTGAAACCTTCTGTGAATCCAATTATTTACAGAAGTTGCTTCAATAACATTTTTGACACTTTCTAAAATGGATCATTCAGGAACAGTAGCCGCACTTTTTTCAAATTATTCCGTTGACTATTTTAGGGAAGAATGTAATTAAAAAAAGCAAAATAGACTGGTCTTTATTTGTTTCTAATTCAAATGAATTAACATCTGATTCAAATTTTCATTTCATATTGAATGCATTTTTGATCTGTAAAATAAGGATTTGCGGTTGTGGAAATGTAACAAAATTGGATAACAATTAACTTTATAGATAACAAATACTCTTGCAAATCTTTTGTAACTTTGGACCCTTATAAAATTATAATTTTTTGAAGATGAAGCGTGTTGTTGTAGGACTTTCCGGAGGTGTAGATTCAAGTGTTGCAGCTTATTTGTTGCAAGAACAAGGATATGAAGTAATAGGTCTTTTTATGAAGAATTGGCATGACGATTCAGTCACTATTTCTAATGAATGCCCGTGGCTGGAAGACAGTAATGATGCATTGCTTGTTGCCGAAAAATTAGGAATTCCATTTCAAACTGTTGATTTAAGCGAGGAATACCAAGAGAAAATCGTGGACTATATGTTCAGTGAATATGAAAAAGGGAGAACTCCAAACCCCGATGTACTTTGTAACCGTGAAATAAAATTTGACGTTTTCATGAAAATTGCTTTGAATTTGGGTGCTGATTTTGTAGCCACAGGACATTATTGCCAGAAAACGGAAATCGAAAAGAATGGAGAAACGATTTATCAATTAATAGCCGGTGCAGATACTAATAAAGATCAGTCGTATTTTCTATGTCAATTATCACAAGAGCAATTGGCTAAATCTTTATTTCCTATTGGAGAATTAACAAAACCTGAGGTTCGTGAAATAGCCGCTAAAATGGATTTGATTACTGCCGAAAAGAAAGATTCGCAAGGTTTATGTTTTATTGGAAAAGTACGTTTGCCGGAATTTTTGCAACAAAAATTGCAGCCCAAAGATGGGATTATAATTCAAATAGATAAAAATGATCCTGTTTACAGTTCTGAAATACAAGAAGGAATAAGTGTTGAGGATGCTTTAAAATCAGAAGCAAGAAAAATTCCGTATACGCCACAAATGGGGAAAGTAGTAGGGAAGCATCAAGGGGCCCATTATTTTACTATTGGACAACGAAAAGGATTAAATGTAGGAGGAACAACGGATCCATTATTTATTATAGCCACAAATGTGGAAACGAATACGATATATACCGGATTATCTAGTCAGCATCCCGGATTATTTAAGAAAGCATTGCGTATTGAAAAAGATGAAGTACATTGGATTCGCAAAGATTTGGCTTTGGCCGATGGAGAAACTATGGATGTTATGGCAAGAATACGCTACAGACAACCTTTGCAAAGTGCGACTTTACATCAGTTCGAAAATGAAATGTACGTGGCTTTTGATGAACCACAATCTGCCATAACCGAAGGGCAATTTGCAGCTTGGTATTTAGGTGAAGAATTAGTTGGTTCTGGTGTAATTTCTTAGTTTAGTGCTTTATTTTAATTTCAATAAACGTTTCCTTTGATATAAGTAGGAGTGGAATAAAAAATTGCAATCTTGTTTCAAACTATTGAAATTTAGTATATTTTTGGCTTGATAAATAAAGTTACTATGATGAAATTTTACTTATTTCTTTTACTAATCGTTACTACTTCAGGTTTTTCACAACAGGATGCTTGGGTATATTTTAATGCAAAACCCAATTCTAAGTTTTTTTCTGATTCACCATTAAATATGCTCTCTCAAAGAGCATTGGACAGAAGAGCCAATCAAAATATTGCCCTAGATTATAAAGATATTCCAGTAGAAGCAACTTATATCAGTCAAATAAAATCAGTTGCAGGAATTACTGTAATGGCAAAATCCAAATGGCTCAACGCAATTCATGTTCGAGGGCAACAAGCGGCTATAAATTCGTTAGCCCTATTTTCTTTTGTCACTAAAGTTGATTTTGCGGACAAATCGTTAAATCAATTGGGAAAAATTGCAAAATCCACGAAGGTAAAAAAGGGAAATAAAACTAAGAAAACTAAAATTGACTATGCTTATGGATCCTCATCGAATCAAATCCAGATGCTTAATGGACAACTGTTACACCAACAGAATTATACTGGATCAGGAAAAGTAATTGCCGTAATGGATGCTGGTTATCCGGGAGTAAATACCACACAGCCTTTTCAAAGATTAAGAGATAATGACCAAATTTTGGGTGGTTATAACTTTGTTCTCAGAGATTCAAATTTTTACACTGGGGCTTCTCACGGGACATCTGTGCTTTCCTCAATGGGCGGATACAAAGAAAATTCGTTAGTGGGAACGGCGCCTGATGCCTCTTATTATTTATTTATAACAGAAGATGACACCTCTGAGAATCCTGTGGAAGAATCCCTTTGGGTCGAAGCTGCAGAAAAAGCAGATAGTTTAGGGGTAGATATTATAAATACTTCTTTGGGTTATTTTGATTTTGATAACGAGGCTTACAATCATACCTTCAGTGAAATGAATGGCGCAACAGCATTTATGTCTCGCGGTGCTGAAATTGCATTTAGCCGAGGAATGATTTTAGTGACTTCGGCGGGTAATTCAGGAAATTCATCAGATCCACATATTGCTGTTCCTGCGGATGCTGTTTCTGTACTTTCTGTTGGTGCAGTAACTGCTTCTGAAACAATAACTTCATTCAGTTCAACAGGGCCGTCTTTTGACGGAAGGATAAAACCGGATGTCATGGCACAAGGGCAAGCCGCAGTAGTTTCAGATGCAGCAGGGAATATTGTAACGGCAAACGGAACTTCTTTTTCGGGTCCAATCATGGCGGGAATGGTAGCTTGTTTATGGCAGGCGTTTCCACAAAAAACAAATCAGGAAATCAGAGCATTAATAATACAATCATCCGATAAATTTTCGGTGCCAAATAATCAATATGGATATGGAATCCCAGATTTTGGATTGGCGGTGAGCAATGGATTAGCTTCAACATCTTTTTCGAAAGATGATTTTATAATTTATCCCAATCCTGCAAGTGATTTTGTTTCGGTTGCTTTACCGGCAAAGTTCGAAATGGGAACCGTTTTTTTATACACTTTGCTAGGACAGAAAATTTTAGAACAAAAAATAACCTCTCAATCATCAATTATTTCATTGAAATCTCTTGAAAAAGGAATGTATCTTTATAAAATGGAATCTATTGGTTTCTCTAAAACGGGAAAAATAGTAAAACAATAACAGCATTAATACCACATGAATAAAATCACAGAACTTTTTAAAATTAAATATCCAATTATTCAAGGAGGAATGATTTGGAACAGTGGATATAAATTAGCAAGTGCCGTCAGTAATGCAGGAGGTTTGGGATTGATTGGCGCTGGTTCCATGTATCCTGAAGTGTTACGCGAACACATTCAGAAATGTAAAAAAGCCACTTCAAAACCTTTTGGGGTTAATGTTCCAATGTTGTATCCCAACATCGAAGAAATCATGAAAATCATTGTTGAAGAGGGCGTAAAAATCGTTTTTACTTCGGCTGGAAATCCTAAAACATGGACTTCATATTTAAAGGAAAATGGCATAACTGTTGTACATGTGGTCAGCAGTTCAATATTCGCTTTAAAAGCTCAAGAAGCAGGCGTTGATGCTATTGTTGCCGAAGGTTTTGAAGCTGGCGGACATAACGGAAGAGAAGAAACTACCACCCTTACGCTTATTCCTATAGTGAAAGAAAAAATAAAAATTCCCTTTATTGCTGCAGGAGGTATTGCTACTGGTCGCGGTATGTTAGCCGTTATGATTCTTGGTGCAGATGGAGTTCAGGTTGGAAGTAGATTTGCAGCATCTTTGGAATCATCAGCTCATGAAAATTTCAAGGAAACTATCATAAATACTAAGGAAGGCGATACACAATTGACTCTGAAAGAACTCGCTCCAGTTCGCTTAATTAAAAATAAATTTTATCAAGATGTTCAGGATTTATATGAAAAATGTCCAACAAAGGAAGATTTAGTTGTTTTATTAGGAAGAGCAAGAGCAAAAAAAGGCATGTTCGAAGGTGATTTAGTGGAAGGAGAATTAGAAATAGGACAAATAGCAGGGATTATTCACGAAATAAAGCCAGCTGGAGAAATCATTAAGGAGATGATAATCGATTTTCAAACTGCTAGGCAAGAAGTACTAAATTTTGATTTTTAAACAATGAATAAAACAAAAATATATATCGTCTTGTTTTTTTTAGTATTAGGATTGCAACATTCTTATGGACAAAATTATAAGTTTAAAACCTCGGGCTTTAGTGTTTTAGAAAAAAATGAAAAGGGAAAGTGGGGCAATTGGTCTGATTTGAATCTGGTTAATATATTAGTTACTCTGGATACTAATAAAAACAGAATTGTAGTTTATTCAAAAATTATTCAACTATTTGAAATTGTTGATTATCAAGCAACTGAAGAAAATTATACTGATATTGTATATTCTTTTTCTTGTAAAGATAATGAAGGAGTCAATTGTACGCTTTCAATTATTACCAGGAAAAAGCAAGATAACAGGAAACAATTGTATATCAATTATGACAATAGGATTGTTGTCTATAATATTTTCAACATGTAAAATCAGGATAAATCGAAGTGTACTGATTTGAACGTGTAAACTACTGAAATTAATGTATTTATTATTTAAGTCTGGAGTCTTTTTACTATTTAAAGCTTTTCGATGTCTTTGATAAACGCATCATATTCCAAATAAAACATTTCGAGAGCATTCATTTTTTCGTTGTAAAAATCAAATATTTCATCCCAATAGTTTTTATTACTGACCCCAACGCCTAATTTTTCAACCCAAATTCGACTGATTGTTTTGCCACTCTCCAGCGTGTGTTCCTTCTCGAAAATCAAGTCTTTGATAAATTCTTCTTCGAGAATGTTTTTTAAAGCTTCGAGTTTTTCAAAATAAGCAATTCTTTTTTCATCGCTTCGATGCTCAATATCTATTAGAACTTGAGCTTTTTTATTATCTACATAAAATTTAAAAGAGAAATCCTTGATTTTAGTGTCATACAACACCCATTTACGCGGATATTTTTCTGCAAATGCAATCCAGAATTCTCGCTTTAATCTTTGTGTTTCTTCTTTGCTGTACATTAGAAATGACTTTTGGTACTAGAAAATTTGTGCAACTGTATTTTCTAAATTATATTTATATTAAATTTCAGTGTGCAAAAATAGACTTTGATTATGGATTTTCAAGAATTTTTACGGTTTGTTCCTAAATTAATCGATGCTAGGCTTCCTGCATTAGATGCGCATATTAAAATGGCACCTTTAGAGCGACTGGAAAGCTTGAGAAATATTGATTTTGGTGATAAAAAACCTAGAATTGCGGCTGTGATGATGCTTTTTTATCCTAAAAAAGAAAGAACGCACTTAGTATTGATTGTTCGGAACTCTTACAAAGGAGTTCATTCGGCTCAAATTGCATTTCCAGGAGGAAAATATGAATTAGAAGATGAAAATTTTGCTGAAACGGCACTTCGAGAAACACATGAAGAAGTGGGGATTCATCCAGATAAAATAGAAATTCTTAAACCATTTACAGAATTATATATTCCGGCAAGTAACTTTATGGTGCATCCCTTTTTGGGTATCAGTAAGGAAGAACTTGTATTTTTACCCCAGCCATCTGAAGTGGCTGGTATTATCGAATTACCATTGTCTACTTTCTTGAGCGATGCGATTGTGGTGGATACAAATTTGTCAACTTCTTATGCTGACAGCATCAGTATTCCAGCTTTCAAAATTGAGGAACATATTGTTTGGGGCGCTACAGCAATGATGTTGAGTGAATTAAAAGAAGTTTTAAAGGAAGTTTTAGGCTGAGATATTTCTTTTTTTTAGTGATTTTAGGGTACATTTAATTTGCAATAATTTCCAAATGGATTCTATTTAATTCAGCAATCAACTTCAAATATAAATTTCGTAAGTTTGTAATCCAAATTCACAAAAAAACACACAATTTTATGGGATTGTTGAAGAGAAATCCTTTCGGACACATATTATTTATAAAAAAATGGCTAATCCGAATCTTTGGTACCATCACACACAGACGGTATAGAGGATTTAATGAATTGCAAATTGAAGGTTCAGAAATTATTAGAAATTTACCGGATACTAACGTGCTTTTTATTTCCAATCACCAAACCTATTTTGCGGATGTAGTAGCCATGTTTCATGTTTTTAATGCAAGTTTGAGCGGTCGCGATGATACTATTAAGAATGTTTGTTATTTGTGGCAACCTAAAATGAATATCTACTATGTAGCAGCCAAAGAAACCATGCAGGCGGGATTATTACCAAGAATTATGGCGTATGCCGGAGCAATTTCTGTAGAGCGGACTTGGCGTGCTAAAGGAGTTGATGTTCAGGAGAAAAAAGATATTAACCCTGATGATACTGAAAATATAAAAATAGCTTTACATGACGGTTGGGTAATCACTTTTCCACAAGGAACAACAAAATCGTTCAAGCCTGTTCGTAAAGGAACAGCGCATATTATCAAACTGCACAGACCTATTGTAGTGCCTATTGTTATAGATGGTTTTCGTCGCTCGTTTGATAAAAAAGGACTACGCATGAAGAAGAAAGGAATCCTGCAATCTTTTATCATCAAAGAACCACTGGACATTGATTATGATAATGATACCATTGAAGAAATTGTAGAAAAAGTGGAGTATGCAATTGAGCAACATCCTTCATTCCTAAAAGTCATTCCATCTGAAATTATAAAGGAGCAAGAAGAATTGAACCGATTAAGAAAATGGGAATATTAAATTAAAAAAGAGGCAATTGCCTCTTTTTTTATAGATCGATTTTCTTTAATTCTGCATAATTTCTATTCAGTTTTTTTAATAAAATACCATAAATCAATTGATAGAAAAGCCATACAATACCTACCATAATAATTATGAAAACTAACATTAGAATACATTTGAAAAATATTCTAGCTCCGTCATCATGGTTTGTTACGGATTTAATTAGGATTTCAGTTGATAATAATAGTACAGCAACAAAAAACACAAGAAACAAATTATATCCTATATAATAACGGACTGTTTTACGTGTGTTTAAAATGCATTCCATCAATTTTTTAGTATTTGAAGTCACTGATATAGAGCGATAATTCTTATAGAATAAATACATAAAGAATAATGCTACACCATAACTTAAATAATCTAAAACAGTAATAAAAATCTCAATTGTTTCAGATTTACTCATCTTTTCATCAGGAAGTAAAAAACTCAAAGAATTTAATACTACAAATTCAATAATGCTAATAATAAAAATCCACTTCACAATCGAAGATGATTTTTTATGGATCATTTTATAAATTTCGATTTCTGATACCTGCTCAAAAGAATTATCACTCTTCTGCCAGTCTTTTTTTAATAAATCCAGCTCTTTCATATTCCTAATGGATTTAATATTTTCTTTAATTTCCCTTTTATTCTATTCATTTTCACCCTAGCATTTACTTCGCTAATCCCTAATGTTTCCGATATTTCCTGATAGTCCTTGTCTTCCAGGTACATAAATATCAATGCTTTTTCAATGTCATTCAACTGGTAAACCGCTTTGTACATTAATTTTAATTGTTCTTCCTCTTCATAGTCGTATTCCACATCATTCAGGAAATGTTGTCGTCCTTCAAATTCGATAGTATTTATGGATCGTTTTGTTTTTCGGTACAAAGTAATCGCTGTATTCAGTGCGACTCGATACGCCCAAGTAGAAAATTTGCTGTCACCCCTAAATTTTGGAAAAGCCTTCCACAACTGTATCGTGATTTCCTGAAACAAATCCTTGTGTGCATCATCGCCATTAGTATACAACCTACAAATCTTGTGGATTATATTCTGATTTTCCTGCAACTGCTTTACAAAAGAATGTTCTAGATTATCACTCATATATACGTTAGTAAGTCCAAACTGGTTTTTGTTACAAAAAAGTGCATTTTTATTAGTAGTACAGATTCAATAATTTATTTTAAAAATCTATTCTAATCTAAGTTTTAACTATTATTTGATTTTTAAAAGTATTCTTAATTTATTTAAGTTTTTTTTTGTAAGAATTTAAACTTGCTTTTAAAAGATATAATGAATAGTTTTGCAAGTATTATTATTATTATTATTATTTAATTTATGAAAAAAATTATACTCCTTGTATTCTTCATGTCCTTTTTAAGTTCAAAAGCTCAAAAAGTAGACCTTGACCATTTTTATTTCGGTGTTAGCTATCAAATACTTCCTAAAGAGCCTATTCCTTTCGAAAAAAGAACTTTCTCATCAAGGGTAAAATTAGGCGGCGCTTTACAAACTTATCTAAATCCAATAAATTTAAATGAAAAGATAAATATAATTGGCTGGAAAAAAGTAGATCAAAACGGTACAGTTGATGTTGAACTTAATTTAGAAGATTTTGTTGAAAAAGGAGTTTCTCCTCAAACAAGAGTTGATGAAAAAAAAGACAAAGATGGCCGAGTAATTAGTAGAAAAGTGTACTATTATGTTGTTGCAAAATATGCGACAAGAGGATATGCTAAAGTAAAAGGTCCAATTACTCCGACACCAATTTCTGAAAAACAGATTGAAGAAGAAAAAGCAAAACAAGCTTCTGTAGCAAATAACAGATTTTTGAAAAATGTAGTTATAAAGAAAGATACAACGGCTTCGAAAGACGGTTTTAATATTAGTTTTAATGGTGAGTTAGAGTATAAATCAAAAGAATATACAGATCCATCAGCACCAATTGATGATTTTAATCTCAATAAAACAGCTATTCGCGATCAAACTCTTAGAGATTTTGCCGATAATTCTTTAGCTAATTTCAGCAGAAATATTAATTATACTTACGGTTTCAAACCTAAAAATGATAATGAAATTCTTTGGATTTTGGATGCTAAAAATGAAGAGGGAAAAACTCAAACCGAAACAGTTCAGGCAGTTAAATTTTTGTTCGCTAGTATGAAGGCTGATGAGCCTATTGATGAACTAAAATCAAACATACAGCCTTTAATTGAGTATTTTGATTCTTTGAAAACGAAATATGCTGAAGACAGTAAACCTTCTCGTAAAATGAGATATTCTGCTTACTACAATTTAGCTGTAATTTATTTAATGCTTGACGAGCCAGAAAAAGCAATCGCTGAATCTGAGAAATTAATTGCTAATGATTACGATAAAAGTGATGGAAAAGGACTTATTGAAAGAGCAAATAAATTAATTGCAAGTTTTAAAGCAGCAAAAACAAATAGTACACATAACCCCGCACTTAAATAGAAATACATGAGAAATTTTACGAAAATTATTTTATTACTGGTACTTACTGGTATAAATCAGACTGTCTGCGGTCAAGCGATGGAGGCTACAAACAGACTAAATTTACGTGGTCCTGTTCCGCCGGTTGACACTCAATATGGAAAATACAAATCATACGAATTGATTTTAGAACTGTCTCCAGGTTTAGAGAATAGTTATAATATTAAAAAAGTACCTTTTTCGGCAGAAAAATTTACTTCAAACTTTTTTATTTCAGGTTTGAAAAAAACTAATGATGGCGATTTTAAAATAAAATATAATTTAACTCGCTTTGAGTTAGTTAATGATGAGGATTATTTAGAAACGTATTACCAAAAAGCACCTGCTTATTATATTGGTTTAGAGTCTAATTTAGAAATCTCAGACAAATCAGGAAAAGTAATTTACAAAAGATACACGACTCCTAAAGTATGTATGTATGTTACAAATCCAACAGAAACTTATGAGAGATTGAGTTACAAAATAGTAAACGATAACTTTAATGCAATGATTGCTGAGTTTGAAGGTTTTTACCTGTATGGTCCTGCAATTAGCAATTTGAAATACGTTGATATTGAAAAGAAGAAAAAATCAAAATCAAAATTCAATACTGACGAGTTCAATACATCCGTTCAGGTTCTACCTAATTTGGTGGATGTGGATAGAGAAAACTGGTTAGATTTATTTGGAGAAGCGCAAAATTACTGGAAAGAATTTGTTGCTTTTCAAGATAAAGAAGATGAAGATTTAGCTAAAAAAGTTAGGTTTACTGCAAACTATAATTTGGTTGCTACAAACATACTTTTAGGTCAGATTGATGAGGCTAATAAATATATGCCTGGAGTAAAAGAAAATGAAAAAAGCTTTTTAGGTATGAGAACAGATTATCCTTATTTGACGACAGTTATCGAGGAAATTGATAGGTATAAAAAGATTACTGAAAAAGCATCTACAATTGAAGCTATTCAAGCAGAGCCAGTTTTAGCTTCTTACAAAAAATCAGCTACAGCATTTAGATATGCAGAATTTGATGGTGAAGTTTTAAATGTAGATTCTGAAGTATTTAAAGGGAAAGTCAGAATCATCAGTGATTTTCCGGAATTGGTTGACTTAAGAACAGAGCAAACAGTATCTGGACTTAGATCTATGATGGACGGTATTGGTTCAGAAAAAAGCAGTGTTAGAATTTATGTTGAAGGGGAGAAAAAACCTAAAAAAACAAACTTGAAAAAGGTTGTTAATATTAAAGATAATGAAGGTAGAATGTATATTGTAGGTAAAGCAGGAAGAGGAGTTCCTCTTGTTTCAGTTGGTGCTGCAGTAGATAAAGTAGAAACAAATACAAAAAGATATTCATTGTTTGAAGAGGTTAAAAAAGGAGCTAAAGTTTCATTGTACCACGAGTTCTTTCCTCAGGATGATTATTCTTTGAAGAAACCAACTCAAGATGAATTCTTTACTCCTCCGGTTTTTCTTGGAAGAAGAAAAGCATTAAAAGAATATTTTTCTGATTGTCCGAAAATGATTGAAAGTATCGATAAAGGTGTTTATGACTTTGAAAACAAAGAGACATATATTAAAATGTATGATGACTATACAGAATTTTGTGGGAATTCATAATTTTGTTTTCTATTAAAAAATTATTTTAAAAAAAGGGCTATCTCAAAAAGATAGCCCTTTTTTTAAAATGATTTTTTTAAGTTTTACGGGTGTTTGTACTTTTTTAAAAACGGAATGCTAAAACAGTTTGTTTTAGTGTGAAAAGTTACACAATCATTGCGGAAGCTAATCGATAAATCGACTTCAAAAAAAGTACGTCATTTCATTTGGTCTGTCTCGAAAGCTATCGAAATTCGTATGCTTGAAAAAAATAGGAGTAAAAACTAAAAAACTACGCAAAAAGAAAATCAATAAACATTGTATCTTTGAAATTTAGAAATTCAAACTATATGAACATCCCAAATTCAACTTTACCCAGAATAGTAATTATAGGAGGTGGCTTCGCAGGAATCGCATTAGCCAAAAAACTAAAAAATAAAAAAGTTCAGGTTGTTCTTTTAGATAAACACAATTATCATACTTTTCAACCTTTATTATATCAAGTAGCCACAGGCGGTCTCGAAGCCGGTTCCATAGCATACCCAATCAGAAAAGTAATTCAGGAATACGATGACGTCTATTTTAGGCTCACTAATGTCCAAGAAATAGACACTAAAAACCAAAAAATAATTACCGAAATTGGGGAATTAACTTATGATTATTTAGTTATTGCCACGGGTTCCAAAACCAATTATTTTGGCAACAAAGAAATTGAGCGCAACAGTATGGCTATGAAAACCATACCGCAATCGCTTAATATAAGAAGTTTGATTCTTGAAAATTTTGAGCAAGCCGTTTTGACTACCGATGTAGTCGAACAAAACAGTCTCATCAATTTTGTACTTGTAGGTGGCGGACCAACAGGAGTAGAGCTTGCAGGGGCTCTGGCCGAAATGAAAAAAGCCATTCTGCAAAAAGATTATCCCGATCTTGATATTGCCAAAATGGAAATCAATTTGATTCAAAGTGGTGATAGGATTCTTAATACAATGAGTGAGAAATCTTCTCAAGCTGCCGAGGAGTTTTTAACCAGTTTGGGTGTAAAAATCTGGAAAAACGTCCGAGTAACTAATTATGACGGACGCACGATAACGACAAATTCCGATTTAACGTTTGAAACCGCCACCGTAATCTGGACCGCAGGCGTTCAAGGCGCTATTGTTGCGGGATTGGATGCAAAATCTTTGGTCGAAAAAGTAGAACGCATACGGGTTAATGAATACAATCAAGTGGCGGGCTACGAAAATATTTTTGCCGTAGGCGATATTGCTTCTATGGAATCCGAAACTTATCCGCAGGGACATCCAATGATGGCTCAACCTGCGATGCAGCAAGGAGAATTATTGGGCGAAAACTTAATAAAATTAATTGAAAACAAACCCATGGAAGCTTTCGAATACAATGACAAAGGCTCGATGGCAACCATAGGAAGAAATAAAGCGGTGGTCGATTTGCCTAAATACCATTTTAATGGCGTTTTTGCCTGGTTTGTCTGGATGTTTGTGCATTTATTTTCCCTTATTGGATTCAAAAATAAAGCCGTCGTATTCCTGAATTGGGTCTACAATTACATTCGTTTTGATCGAGAAGGAAGATTAATCATTAGACCTTACAAAAAGAAAAGTTTTACGACTTTTACGAGTGATGAAGTGTAATTGTCGAAAATCTTAAAGTCAAATGTCGAAAGTATTTTTGAGTTGTTTGTCATTCGACTTTAACTTTTTTACTTACAATATCATGCGATAAAAACCAAATTAACTCATTTAAATAGCACTCTAAATTCTCTGTATCTCTTTGTGAATATTTAAATCTATCTCAAAAATTAGTATTAAAAAGATAGTCATTTTACTTTAAGACTTTTGACTTTCAAACGTTAGGACTAAAAATCCTTTTCTTTGTAATAATTCACCATCAAATTCACAAATTTACTATATCCTTCCATGCCGTCTTTTTGCTGGTTTACTTTGAGGAATTGGTCGTAAAAAGCATGGAAACCTTTGTCAATAATCGTATCGTATTGTTTCCAGAAATGTTCACTTTCTTTATAATTTTTCAAAATGCCGGGATGAACATTTTTTAATAATTGTTTGTAAATCGTTTCATCTCGGGCTTGCCAATTGCCTAAACAATAGCGTAAAGCCATGCTATATCCTGAATATTGAATGTATAAATCATCATTTTTTACAGAAGCTAAAAACCCAATAAAGTTGCATTCACTTTCGCTTGCGTAACCCATCTGATGTGCCATTTCATGATTGGTAGTCATCGGAAAACTATACATTGGGCCCAAATAATTAACCTGCGCTTCATTGGTAAACGGATTGAGATAACCTCCAAAACCCATATAGGTCAACGGCAAACTAATCAGTGATTTCTTGGTGCTTAGCTTTGAATAGGAGAAATAAGGATGTTCAACAGATAAGTTTTTGTATCCATTCAGACTCATTTCAAAAACCTGTTCTTGTGAGTAGGGAAATACCACTTTCAAGCTGTTGTTTTTTGTGATTTGGTAATGTACAGCATTGGTTTTAGCAATTATTTTTTTGGTGAAAGCCAATAAATCAGCATCCGAATAGTCTTTTTGAATTTCCATTTTTTCAAAAAGCGGTTCGCGGTAATAATTCAATGCCCAAAGAACATGAAACAAAAAGTAAAAAATTGAAACAAAACTCAAGATGCTCAAAACAGTGTCTTTCCAATTGGATTTCCAGGTTTTTCGTTTGTTCCAAATCCATTTTAAAATAAATAAAATAAGAATAAAATAAAGACAGTCACCTACAGAAAAAGGAATTCCACCCAAAACACTTCTCGAAAATAACGAAAGAATCGGATAAAAACCATTGCTGTACCAATCTTCTATCTGTTTCGGGTAAAAGGGAATTATTTGCAAAAGCAGTATTTGGATCAGTAGGAAGGAGGAAAGGAAATATTTTGTTTTCAATGTTTGAATTTTGGAAATGTAAATATAATTACAATATCAATTACTATCATACCGAATTTAAACTTTGTAACTTTGGGACTTGTAAATGTTAAACCTCAAACAAAAATAAATGAGTCAGGAAATAAGAAATCTGGAACCAAAAGCACTTTGGAATAAGTTTGCCGATTTGAATGCCGTGCCTCGTCCTTCTAAAAAAGAAGAGCGTGTAATTGAGTTCATGAAAAACTTTGGAAATAATCTAGGATTGGAAACTTTTGAAGATGAAATTCGCAACGTAATCATCCGCAAACCGGCAACTGCTGGAATGGAAAACCGAAAAGCAATCGTACTTCAAGGACATTTGGATATGGTGCACCAAAAAAATTCGGATACCGTTTTTGATTTTGATACACAAGGAATCGATATGTATGTAGATGGAGATTGGGTTCGTGCTCGCGGAACAACTCTTGGTGCTGATAACGGTCTTGGAGTTGCGGCTATCATGGCAATTTTAGAAAGTACGGATATTCCACATCCTGCAATAGAAGCTTTGTTTACTATTGACGAAGAAACAGGAATGACTGGAGCGTTGAACTTAAAAGGAGGTATTCTGCAAGGTCAAATTCTTTTGAATTTAGATACAGAAGAGGATGATGAAATCGACATTGGTTGTGCAGGGGGAATTGATGTAACAGCTACTGCTGAGTATGATGAAGAGGAAACTCCGGAAGGATCTGTTGGATATACGATTACCGTAAAAGGATTGAAAGGTGGGCATTCTGGAATGGATATTCACAAAGGGTTGGGCAATGCCAATAAAATCATGAACCGATTATTGTTTGATGGTTTTGATAATTTTGGTTTGCAAATTTCAGAAATAAAAGGAGGAAGTTTACGTAATGCGATTCCTCGTGAAAGTCAGGCAAAAGTAATTATTGCCGAAGTGTATGATGAAGCTTTTGTTTTTGATATGCAGCAAATTGTAAACGAAATCAAAACAGAGTTTAAAACAACGGAGCCAAATTTAGAAGTTGTTTTTGAGAAAATGGAGGCAACTCCTGCTAAAGTAATGCCGACAATTGCTCAGTTTTACTTTGTAAGATCGATGTATACTGCTCACAACGGAGTGTACAGAATGAGTGCTGATTTTGACGATTTAGTAGAAACATCAAATAATATTGCCAAAGTAATTGTTGGAGACGGACAACTTTCAGTGCAATGTTTAACGCGCTCTTCTGTTGAAACATCTAAATTTGATTTGGCTAATGCCTTGCGTTCTGCATTCGAATTAATGGGTTGCGAAGTAGAATTTTCTGGAGCGTATCCAGGTTGGACACCGAATTCTGAATCAGAGATTTTGGATGTTTTAGTTCCAATTTACGAAAAACAAAACGGTGAGAAACCAAAAGTAGTGGCGTGTCACGCCGGATTAGAATGTGGAATTCTGGGAACTAATTATCCAGATATGGATATGATTTCTTTTGGGCCAACGATTCACGGTGCACATTCCCCTGATGAAAGAGCGAGTATTTCCTCTTCTCAGAAATTTTGGAAATTTGTATTGGAAATTTTAGCCAATATTCCGGTGAAATAGTATTTAGTTTTCAGTCGCAGTTTTCAGTCTTATAATAAGGTAAACTGAAAACTGGGACTGAAAACTTTTAAAAAATTAGTCTCTTTTAGGAGCGTTCTTCTTATCTCTTTTTTCTTCTTTCTTTTCTTTAGCCGTTTTTAAAGGCTCTTTTTTCGCCGTTTTCTTTGCGTCTTGACTTTTTGCCATGATATGGGTATTTAGGTTTTGTTTTTAATTCTTGAAGTAGGTAAATGTATATAATATTTTTGATTTGTGTTAAATATTATTTCAAAAAATCCCCATCGATGATTAATAATTCGACACCATTAGCGGCTATAGACCGATGCGAACTTTCATTGTCTGAGACGATATAAGTCATTCCTTTAGAAAGCTGGACTTGTTCTCCGGATTCTAATTCACTGATAAATTCTCCTTCAAGACAATGAACAATATGTCCTTTTTGACACCAGTGATTTGCTACATACCCTTTGGAATAGGTTACTTTGCGAATTCTAAGTCCGCCTAATTGTTTTGTTTGCCAATGCGCAATTCCTGTTGTACCGATATGTTCGATTTTTTCTATTGAATCCCAATCAATAGTTTGAAAAGGTATAGTAGACATACATTTTACTTTTTAAATTGTTGAAATTTTGATTTAAATGGTATCACTCCAAAATAAAATTCCCCAATTTCTTTTAGAATTGAGGAATGGTTTAATTTTTTATAAAAGTGTAAACTTTGATTCAATAGTAATGTTTATTTTTTCTTTAAAACTTTATATTCTTCATAACAGCCACTAATGGCGTCCATAATCTGTAAGTCGTTAGCTGTTTTTATAAAGGATTCCGAGTAGTTGCAACGCTGTAAAATTTCAGGGATTTCATTTTTATCAATACCTAAAAGTACGGCTATAGTTTCTCTGTCAAATTTTGATTCCAGAAGATTACGCACGGTATCATCTTTCTTCATTTCTTTGAGTTTTTTGAGCTCTTTTGGATTGTTACCAAAGAAATTATACAACATATCGGCTGGATTAAAGATAGACCCAAGAACTTTTCCAAACGCATTTGGAGAATATTCGCCAGCTTCATATCCTTGAGTCAATCCGGAAATACTATAACGATAGTTTTCTCTTACAGGAATGATTTTAGTGTCAACTTCTAGATATCCGGTCAGATTAAAAGGGCGGATGACCACTTCTTCTAGCGCAATGGCTTTTTCAGTAAGTTGTATTTTGGTGCTTTTATTTTTGATCCAGTCATTGGTGACGCGTACGCGAAGCGATTGGAATCCCAAACTGGTAATATGTAAGGTATCGTTCAGTTGAACATCTATTTCAAAATATCCTCCCGAATCAGTGGTTGCACCTCTAACTTTATTGACATTAATGATATTTACACTTGATAATGGTTGTCTGGTAGTATTACTGATGATGATACCATTAACTTTTTGGGAGGGCTCTTTAACTTGCGCAAAAGCAGTTGCCGATAGTACTAAAAAAAAGAAAACTACAAAATATTTCATATACTGATTTAAGACTTTAAAAGTAATAAAACAGGATTAAATATTTTGTAGTTCCAGTATAATTATAAGAAAATTAACAATACTTGTTAGTCTCTTCTCGGTCTTCTTGGTCTTGGTGAATCACCAAAGCTTTCAGAACGTCTCGGTGCTCTGTCAGATGAACCTTCAGTTCTAGGTCTGTCAGATGAAAAACCACCTTCTCTTCTTGGAGCATCACTTCTTCCGCCAAATCCACCTTCTCTAGGAGCTGAACTTCTGTCGCTTCTAAATCCGCCTGAACCTTCTCTTCTCGGAGCAAAACTTCCTTCTCTTCTTGGGGCTGAACTTCTTCCGCCACCAAAACTTCCGCCAGAACTTCTTCCATTGTGATCACGTCTTCCGCCACCATCATTTTTAGAAATTTCAACATTGATTCTACGTCCTTCTAATTGTACGTTATTCAATACTTCCATCACTTTGTCAGTATGTTCCGGATCTGTGTTAAAGAAAGAGAAACCTTCTTTTACGTCTACTTTGAAAACATCATCACGACCTAAGTCTAATGTTTCTTTCAAGTAATCTTTCAATGACATCCAATCAAAGTTATCTCTAGAACCTATATTCACGAAATATCTTGTCGCACCACCATTGTTGTTTTCTCTTGGAGCACCATCTCTGTCATCACGCTCACGTCTTTCAGAACCTGAAGCTTGATTAGAAATATCTCTGTTTTTCTTATAGTAATTGATAAAACGATTAAATTCAACCGATACCATTTTCTTGATTAATTCCTCTTTTGATAAATCTTCAAGAACGCTGTTAATTGCAGGAAGGTAAGTGTCAATTTCGTGATCAACTTCCGTGTCTTTAATTTTATTAGCTAAGTGTAGCAATTGGATTTCACAGATCTCAATTCCGGAAGGAATTGTTTTTTCTTCAAATTTTTGTTTGATGATTCTTTCGATTGAAGAAATCTTACGCAATTCACTTTTAGTAACAATTACAATAGAAGTACCTAATTTTCCAGCACGACCAGTACGACCTGAACGGTGATTGTATGTTTCGATTTCGTCAGGTAATTGATAATTTACTACGTGAGTAATATTGTCAACGTCAATTCCACGTGCAGCTACGTCAGTTGCTACAAGCATTTGGATTTGTCTTCCTCTAAAAGATTTCATTACACCATCACGTTGCGCTTGAGATAAATCTCCGTGCAATGCAGCAGCGCTGTATCCATCTTCAACCAATTTTTCAGCAACAGCTTGTGTGTCTCTTTTGGTACGACAAAAAACTACTGAGAAAATGTCTGGATTAGAATCGGCTAAACGTTTCAAAGCTTCATAACGGTCACGAGCATTAACAAGGTAAAATTCGTGTGAAACTGTAGCTGAACCTGAGTTTTTAGCTCCAACTGTAATTTCAATTGGATCTTTCATGAATTGTTTTCCAATACGTGCTACTTCAGCAGGCATTGTTGCAGAGAATAACCATGTGTTTTTTTCGTCTGGCGTAGTCGAAAGGATGTTTACGATATCTTCGTAGAAACCCATATTCAACATTTCGTCAGCTTCGTCAAGAATACAATAGTTGATTTGAGAGATGTTTACCAATCCTCTATTGATCATGTCTTGCATTCTTCCTGGAGTTGCCACAATAATTTGTGCGCCTCTCTTTATGTCTCTCGCTTGTTCTGTAATGCTAGCTCCACCGTAAACTGCTACCACATTAATACCTTTTTCGTATTTAGAGTAGTTTTTAATTTCGTTGGTAATCTGCAAACAAAGTTCGCGTGTTGGAGATAAAATTAATGCTTGTGTATTTCTGTTGTTGGCATCAATTTTCTGAATAACTGGAAAACCAAAAGCTGCCGTTTTCCCTGTCCCTGTCTGAGCCAACGCAACCATATCTGTGTCTTTTTCCAATAATAGGGGAATCGCTTTCTCCTGTACTTCGGTCGGATTTTCAAATCCTAGATCTAAAATCGCCTTCAGTAACGATTCACTCAATCCTAATTGTTCAAATTTATTCATATGTATTTTTAAAATAGGGTGCAAAATTACTGTTTATAATTCATATAAACTAATGCTATTTTAAGATTTAATGATTTATTATAATTTGATTATCAGAAAGTTATATTTTTATTTGCAAATTTGAGGTTTCGATTTGGACAATTGAGTGTGAAATTATGACTTGAAATTTAATATTTTGTTGTAAAAATGTTGTATTCAATAGTTATTTAGTCTCTTTCAAGAAAGTGATCAATTGTTGTGTCGCTTTTCCTCTGTGACTGATTTTATTTTTTATGTCTAAAGATAATTGGGCGAATGTTTCAGGAAATCCTTCTGGCTGAAAAATAGGATCATAGCCAAAACCCTGATTTCCAATTTTTTCTAAAGTAATCTCACCTTTTGCAATTCCCGTAAAAAGGTGTTGTTTTCCGTTTAAATTTAGTGCAATAACCGTTTTAAATTGTGCCTTTCTATTATTTTTATCCAATAAGGCCACTAATAATTTATTCATATTATCATCTGCATTGCGTTGTTCGCCAGCATAGCGAGCGGAGAAAACACCTGGTTCGCCATTCAAAGCGTCCACTTCTAGTCCCGTATCATCAGCAAAGCAATCATATCCGAATTTTTCAGTAACATAATTTGCTTTTTGGATTGCATTGCCTTCAATAGTATCAGCAGTTTCTGGAATATCTTCAAAACAGCCGATGCTCTCTAAACTCACAATGGTTATAGTTTCGGGAAGCATGCTTTGTAATTCCTGGATTTTATTTTTATTATTAGAAGCGAAAACGAGTTGCATTTTTTTAGTTTTAATTTTCAAATATACATTTTCTATATCTTAAGGGTTCTTATGTAAACGTTTTTTATTTATTCGATTTTAAATTTGAGTTGTGTTCGTATGAGAAATACATTTCATAAAAACAGTTGTATTTTAAAGTGTTGAAAATCAAATTGTTAAACCAAAGTTAAACTGCTGTTTTGCATGTGTTTATGTATGTTTTATATCTATCTTTGAGTGTAGTTTTGATTGATCACTTGAATAATTCGCCAGTGTATGGTGATAATATTCAGATAGTCAATTGTACTGAACGGTAGAGTTGATAATGATAAATCGAAATTAACAATTGGAGGTCTTTAACAAGACCTCCTTTTTTTATGTCAATATCATATTAATTACTCTTATGATCCATAGTAACTGACCGGAATGAGTTGATTTATTGATTGTAATTTTTTTAATGTTTAAAATAAACAACTTAATTATTTGTTAAATGTCTGTATGTCAGTTGTTTGTTTTTAAAATAGTTCTATCTTTGGGTATGGTTTTGGTTTATTGTTGAATATATCCATCTGCAAGGACAAGAGTATTTAATAATTAGTGGTATCGAAAGATATAAACTGATGACAACAAACCAAAGTCCATATTAGGAGGCCCTTTAAAAAGGCCTCCTTTTTTTGTGATTTTATCTTAAAATATCAATTTCAATTTTTTGAAATTTTTCAAGGAAATTTACTGAAATTTATTTAAATGTAATAAATCAGTGGATAAGTTTTTTAATGTTTTAATTAATTTAAATACTTAAAAATCAATTAGTTAATTATTAGTTAAAGTTTTTATTTCAAGTTTGTTATAGATGTAATTAGTCTTATCTTTGAGTATGATTTTGCTTTGTTCTTGAATATAGCCATCTGCAAAGAGTAGCGTATTTGATAGTTAGTTGTATCGAAAGGTTCAAGCTGATAATAACAAACCAAAGTCTAAACTGGAGGTCTATAAAAAGACCTCCTTTTTTTATGCTTGTATACTAAAATCTTATATTTGGTTTGAATAGCTTTCTAATTCAATTTTCAGAAAATAGAGCTACTAGAATACTTCCTTTGAAAGTAATAATTATAACGAAATTTATAACCTATAAATGAATATGTTAATTTATTTGTAAATAGTTGATTTTCAATACATTTGATTGGTTAAAATTGTATCTTTGATTGTGGTTTTGATTAATTACTTGAGAATGTTAATTTCACAATGAGATTAATAACTCATAATTGACCATATCAGTAACGGTATGAGTTAGTATTGGTAAATCAGAATTACATTAGGAGGTCCTTTAAAAAGACCTCCTTTTTTGTTAATTTTAGTGTTTTCTAACACTTTTTAAATTATCAGGGAAATACAAATCTGATAAATGAGCAAATTCATCACCTCGCATAAATATATTAATATCAACTTCAGCAAAACTATTTTTACCTGCTGCTGCAAGAAGTTCGTTAGCCGAGTGTAAAGTGTTTTTATGAAAATGATAAACGCGTTCTGCTTTATCAGGTACAACTAATCCTTTCATCAGCATTTTGTCTTGTGTAGCAACTCCTGTAGGACATGTGTTATTATGACATCGCAATGCTTGAATACAACCCAAAGAAAACATAAATCCACGTGCGCTATTACAAATGTCAGCACCAAGTGCAACTGCTCTTAGAATGGAATAGCCAGATATAATTTTGCCACTGCAAATGATTCGGATTTTGTCTCTAATCCCAAAACGAACTAACGTTTTATTAACAAAAATAAGTGCTGGCTCAAATGGCATTCCTACCCCATCGGCAAATTCTAGTGGGGCAGCGCCTGTTCCTCCTTCAGCACCATCAACGGTGATGAAATCAGGGAAGCAGTTTTGAGTAATCATTTCTTGGCAAATCATTTCAAATTCTCGGGTATCTCCAATGCATAATTTAAAACCAATTGGTTTTCCGTTAGACAACTCACGTAATTTTGCTATGAAATCAATTAAACCTTTAATGTCTTGAAAAGCCGAATGGCTTGGTGGCGAAAGGATTGTTGTATGAGGTAAAACACCTCTTATTTTAGCAATTTGCACCGTATTTTTTGCTGCAGGAAGAACACCTCCATGACCTGGTTTTGCGCCCTGTGATAATTTGATTTCTATCATTTTTACTTCTGGTAAATTTGCTTTTTCAGTAAATCTTCCTCCATCAAAACCACCTCTGTCATCGCGGCAACCAAAATATCCGGTTCCTATTTGCCAACATATATCGCCTCCTTGTTGATGGAATTGGGTTAACCCTCCTTCGCCGGTATTGTGATAGAATTTTCCTTGTTGTGCTCCTTTGTTGAGTGCCACGATAGCATTTTCGCTCAAGGAACCAAAACTCATTGCAGAAATATTTAGCAATGAAGCTGAGTATGGTTGTGTACAATCAGATCCACCAATTAAAACGCGAGGAAGCTCTTCATTGACTATTGCGGGGAAAATAGAATGTTTGATTCCTTCATAATGGGGTTGGTTTAAATTTAGTTGTGTTCCAAAAGGAGTACTGGAGTCAATGTTTTTAGCTCTTTGGTACACAAGGGAGCGTTCGTTTCTCGAAAATGGTTTTCCATCGGTGGAACGTTCTATAAAATATTGCTGAATCTCAGGAGCTATCATTTCGAATAAATATCTGAAATAACCCAAAACAGGAAAATTTCTCAAAATGGTATGTTTGTGTTGTGAAGCATTGGCAAAACCCACTACTAATAATGCAATCAATATCGCCATAAAAAGCAATCCTATATTGAAATAGTAATAAATGACAGCGGTAATAATAAGTGCGGATATTCCTAAAACGAAAAATTTTTGTCTCATTGTAAAGTTGTTTCAGCCCCTAAAATACTAAGAATATTAAATATTTTCGACTTTTAATTCTGTTATTTGATAGGAATTGTTTTATTTCACGAAAAAAATATAAAATTATCATGCGGTTGGAAAACTAAAATATTCTACCTAACGTATATATGTTGCTTAATCACAATTTATTAAACATGAGTCAAAAAAACTATAAACAGATTTGTGCTATTTTGAAATTATTATTTTTCATCTTGTTCTTTTCAAACACTTATTCGCAATATGTCTTTAATGGTGATACAATTCCTAAAGAAATTTCTTTGCATAATCACACCGCAATTGCAGATGTAGGGCAAAGAAGTTTAGACATTAACTATGTTATTGCCAATTACAATACCCTGAATTCCAAAAAACTCCTTACTGAAAATGATGATTTAGGATTTACTCAAAATAATTTTTGGTCAAAAACAGAAATAAAGAATCTAACAAATTCAAAACTGAATTATTATCTGGAAACGGCACGTCCAATAACAGATTTAGTAGAATTATTTATTGTTGATACCTCAGGAAAAATGACTACCAAGATTAGTGGAGATAATATGCCGTATTCCGAGCGTAGTTTTGATAATCGCAAGACTATTTTTAAAATCGAGATAGCCCCAAAATCCAGTTTGCAATTATTCTTGCATCTCAAGAGTGACGGTGAAGTAATAAAAATGCCATTAAAATTATATTCGTCTGAAAGTTTTATAAAATCAGTTTCACAAGAGCAATTAATTTTTGGGATTTTCTACGGAATTTTAGCAATAGTATCCATCATTTATTTCTTCTTTTATTTTGCTTTACGCGAAAAAACATTCCTGTATTATAGTTTGTATGTAATTTTTATCGGCTTAATGCAATTTTCTTTAGATGGCTATTTTTATGAGTTTGTAACGCCGCAAGGTGGTTGGTTTTCTTTACGGGCTGTATTATTTTTTGCTATGATTGCCGGTTTTTTACTGGGGAAATACAGCGAAGTTTTCTTGAATATAAAAAGATATAATAGGACTATTTACAATCTTTTTAATGTCGTTTATATGTTAGCTTTTGTATTAATAATTTTCATCCTTTTCGTTCCGTCAGCTTTACCCATAAGTTATCCACTGGCAAATGTATTAGGGTTGTTGATTCTGATTCTAATTATTACCTCGGTTATTTATTTGTATTATAAAAAAAAGAAAGTTGATTCGTTTTTTACCGTGGGTATCTTCTTTTTAATCATGGGTTTCGGAATATTTATTCTCAATAATTTTGGTCAAATACCCAATTCATTTTTAACGCAAAACAGTTCGAAATTAGGGACTGGATTAGAGGTTATTTTTCTTTCACTTTCGATGGCGAATTTGATTCGGAATTTAAAAAACGAGAAAAACGAACTCAATCGACTGGCTTTGATTCGCTCGGAGGAAATGAATGATTTAAAATCCTATTTCCTGTCGAATATCAGTCATGAATTACGAACGCCACTGAACGCTATTATGAATTTAATTGATTCTATTTCTAATGAAGTTCAGGATGATAAAATCAGAAAAAATTGCCAAATCATAAAGTACTCTTCTCATAGTTTATTAAGCTCTGTGAATGATATCTTAGACTTTTCTAAAATCGAGAAAGGAGAATTAAAACTTGAAAAGAACCAATTTGATCCTGTGCAGGTTTTGGAGAATTTAAAGAATAATGCCATCAATAGAGCCGAAGATAAAGGATTAGCATTTCAGTTTTCTAAGTCAGGTACTTTTCCTGATTTAGTAATCGGGGATGTTAATCGATTGGTTCAGGTTGTGAATAATGTATTGAATAATGCCATGAAATTTACAACTAAAGGATTTGTCAAATTTCATGTGGAGTGCCAGTTGAAAGAGGGAAATAAAGCCAGTTTGATTTTGACTGTTTCAGATTCTGGCGTTGGTATTCCAAAAGATAAAATGAAAAGTATTTTTGACTCTTTTTCTCAAAATAATATTGATAATAAGCGAAAATTTGGTGGACTTGGTTTAGGACTTTATATCGTGAAGACTTTGGTCGATATGCAAAACGGAACTATTGAAATGGACAGTAAAATCAACGAAGGGACGACTTGCATTATTACAATTGATTTTGATGTGTCAAGAGAGCAGAGAAAGGTTGAGACTCCTTCTAAAGTTGTCGTTTACGATTTGGGAGGGAAATCCATTTTAGTAGTCGAAGACAATCCCATCAACCAAATGGTGATAAAAATGATTACAAAGAAATGGCTGAATACAAAAGTTGTTTATGCCAATAATGGTCAGGAAGCATTGGATGCATTTAAAATAAATCAATTTGATATTGTATTAATGGATCTGCAAATGCCAATCATGGATGGTTATGAAGCAACAATTGCTATCAGAAATGGTGAAGCTGGTGTGCACAACAGTAATATTCCCATTATTGCAGTTACCGCCGATGTTATGGAAACTACAAAAGATCGTGTTCAGGAAATAAGAATGAATGATTATTTGTCTAAACCAATAAAGAAAGAAACTTTATATGAGGCGGTTAAAAAATTAGTTTAACTAAAACGCAATCGTACATAAACGTGTTTGATTCCTTTTTTATCGGAATCTCTTTCGTCGATTTCTAAAATATCAGTTAATGATTTTAGCATTGGTGTTAATTTAGAAAAGCCATAATTTCTTGGATCGAATTCCGGTTTTCTCTTTACGATTAGGTTTCCTACATCTCCAAGAAATGCCCAGCCATCATCATCACATATATCTTCTATGGAGGTTTCAATAAGTTCTATTGTATCTGAATCTATTTTATTTAATGATTTTTCAACGGGTTTCTCAATAGGTTTTCCAACAGGTTTTTTAGTGTCTGAAGTACGCTTTTTTGCTTTTTTCTTAATGGCGCCATCTAAAACTTCTATATAAATGAAACGGTCGCAGGCTACAATGAATGAATTTGGTGTTTTTTGTTCCCCAATTCCAATAACTTTCATTCCGGATTCTCTTAGTCTAATTGCTAAACGTGTAAAATCAGAATCACTGGAAACAATACAAAAACCATCTACTTTATCGGAATACAATAAATCCATAGCGTCGATAATCATTGCGGAATCCGAAGAATTTTTCCCAACCGTATAACTGTATTGTTGAATAGGTGTAATGGCGTGTTCCAGTAAAACACTTTTCCAGCCTCCGGCATTCGGTTTAGTCCAATCGGCGTAAATACGTTTGGTGGTGGGTGTACCAAATTTAGCAATTTCTTCCATCATTCCTTTTACATTGCTGTATGGAACATTGTCAGCGTCAATGAGAACGGCCAATTTTAATTCTTTTGTATCTTGTGACATTTTATTAATGTTGTAATTTTCGTATTTAAAGGTACAGATTATTCTTTTTAATTGTATTTTTTTTTATTTTTTTGAAGCCAAATCTTTAATCGAAACTTCATTGATACGTACATCCTTGATCACGGCTTCTCCATTTTTTACAGCAACGAGCGCGTAAGTTTCGTTCTTCTTTTTGATGGAGAATTCCTGATAGATTTTCTCTGCATTTGGTGCAATATTTTCATTCATATAAAATCGATCAAAAGGAAAATCAATTGCTATTTTGTTGTTATTCAACGCGAATCCAATTTTTAATTTTAGATACGATTCGTTATTTTTTGGTTTGGTTTTAGAGATGGAACTGATTTTGGCAAACCCTTTTTTATCCATATTAATGGTTGCAAAAATAGTTTCACCGCTACGCCATTTAGTGGCATTGTTTACTGTGATTTCCCTTTCTTTAAAGAATAATGTAATGTATTTCCCTCTAAAAGGATCGTATGGGTCAACGGGAACCGTCTGGAATTTGAATTCAGTTCCGGTTTTTATGATATCTTCCTGATTGAAGATCATTTGCAAAGGAACATATAATTGTGCTGTAACAATCAATATGAAAATTAGGAATGCGATTTTCTTATTTTTCATTTCGGTTTCTTTTTTTAAGCATGAAATAATTAGTCAAGAAAAATCCTAATCCTATTGTAATAAACAGGATTCCTCTAATGACAAAACTTAAATTAGTATCAAAAAAACGACACGTAATAAGAATAGTAATAAGGAGTAATCCAAAATTTAATATTCCGAGATGATTTAGTTTGATGCCGCGTTTGACTTCGAAGATGCCAATGAATAATACCAATATATTTGCTATTATCGAAAACTCATAGCCAGTAATAAAAGGAAGGATATTAGTTAAAAATGCCAATTCTAAAAGTGAAACTTCTTTAAAATTTGTTTTACTATTTTTCTTGTAAAATAGTATTGCAGCAAGGACTGTCAGTAGTAAAGCAATTATGAATTCTATCGATAGCAATGTTTCCGCTAATGAATCCGTTTTGTAAAAAGATTTATCCCAAAACCATTTAAAACTATACAGCAATAACAGATAAAGTATTCCTAATTTTCCAACGATGAGAAAGCTGTTATTCTTTAATTTCTGCTGGTCAAAGAATGTCGTTTTACCAATAAAATAAAAAATCGTGAACAAACTCATGTAACTCAAATACAGTAAATGTCCATTTTTATGAGCAATAGTACCGAGACAAATTACAATTGATATAGAAATAAACCAGTTGTGAAACAGTGTAAAGTTGCTTAATGCTTTGGTTTTTACCAGTTGATAATAATGTGGAGCGATTCCTAACAGCAACAACCAATATAAAAAAGAATGAGTACTTGGATAGGTAAAGTAATTAGCATTACAGCCATAATACGTAATTCCTGCAATATATAAAAGTGAAACTATAGAGGATTGAAGTACATAAACCAGAGGCAAACTCAATAGCATCCAAGTAATTATAAAAGAATCTAAATCTCCAGGAATGTTATACACTTGAGCAACTAATGAAATGCTTGCGCCAATGGCAAAGAATAAAAAAACGGATGCTGTTTCTCTCCAAACCGTACTTGCGGATTTTTTTAAAAGAGAATAGCCACAAAAAATCTGGCCAATTAGAAGTGGGAGAAAAGATAGTATTACTTTAGTGAGTCGAGAAAGAGTATCCCAATTGTGTGCAAAAACAAGAATAATTCCAAGTCCAACAAGTATTGCTCCCAAAATTCCAAAAACAGAGGAGAGTTTGTTTTGATTTTCCGCTTCTTTCTGATGGAAATAATCTCGGATTTTTTCAGCTGTTTCTGCAGTAACTACATTGGCATGGAGTAGTTCTTGCAGTTCGTTTTTTATTTTGTCAGACATAAACTATGTTTTCTACGATTCAAATATACAAAGTTTATCATTGGAATCATTTTTTTTAGCCCTGATCGAAGCGGTATCCTTTTGTGCCGTTTTTTTTCGGCATAAAAGATATAGTGTAGAGCAGGAAATAGCTCCTGATACTCATTATAATAAAGCCTGAAAAATAAATTTATTTTCAAGTCCTTTATAAAATTTAAATAATTATTTTTGCAACTTCTTAAAATTAAAATTATTACTTGATATATTATGGTAAAAGATTTATTCGAAAGGATTCAAAACAATAAAGGGCCATTAGGAAAATGGGCTTCGCAAGCAGAAGGTTATTTTGTTTTTCCTAAATTGGAAGGTGAGTTAGGTCCAAGAATGCAGTTTGGTGGAAAAGATATTTTGAACTGGAGTTTGAATGACTATTTAGGTCTTGCTAATCACCCCGAAGTTCGTAAAGCAGATACGGAAGCAGCTGCTCAATATGGCGCAGCTTACCCAATGGGAGCCCGTATGATGAGTGGGCATACTAAATATCACGAGCAATTAGAGAATGAATTGGCGGATTTTGTAATGAAAGAATCAGCTTATTTGTTGAATTTTGGTTACCAAGGGATGGTGTCTATCATTGACGCTTTAGTTACTAAAAATGATGTGATTGTATATGATGTAGATGCACATGCTTGTATTATTGACGGAGTTCGTCTGCACATGGGAAAACGTTTTACGTACCGTCATAACGATATTGAAAGCATGGAGAAAAACCTGCAACGTGCCACAAAATTAGCAGAAGAAAATGGTGGAGGTATTCTATTTATTACCGAAGGTGTTTTCGGAATGCGTGGACAACAAGGAAAATTGAAGGAAATTGTTGCCATGAAGGAAAAATATAATTTCCGTTTGTTGGTTGATGACGCGCATGGTTTTGGTACACTTGGGAAAACAGGAGCTGGAGCTGGAGAGGAGCAAGGCGTTCAGGATGATATTGATGTTTATTTTTCGACTTTTGCAAAATCGATGGCAAATATTGGTGCTTTTGTAGCTGCGGATAAAGACATTATTGATTATTTAAAATACAATTTGCGTTCACAAATGTTTGCTAAAGCATTGCCAATGATTCAAACTATTGGGTCGCTGAAACGATTGGAATTGTTGCGAAATTCATCAGAACTAAAAGATAAACTTTGGGTAAATGTTGATGCTTTACAAAGCGGATTGCGTTCCCGAAATTTCAATATTGGAGATACAAATACTTGTGTTACACCAGTTTATCTTGAAGGAAGTGTGCCCGAAGCAATGGTTATGGTAAATGATTTGAGAGAAAATTACGGAATTTTCTTGTCGATTGTGATTTACCCTGTTATTCCAAAAGGAATTATTTTATTAAGAATGATACCTACAGCTTCACATACTCTATCTGATATTGATGAAACGCTAGTTGCTTTTGAAGCAATTCGTGAAAAATTAGAAAATGGAACCTATAAAGAGATTGCAAACAGAACTAAGGTTGATTTGGACGCTTAGTCTGATTTAAGTTTATATGTAAAACCATCAGTGAAGACTGATGGTTTTTTTTTGAAATATATTCAGGGAATAAATGGTATATTTATAAAATTAAAATTTAAAATGGATGAAAAAAGTAATTTTATTAGGTCTTATTTTGATGAGTGTTTTTATTTCTTGTAAAAAAGAAAAAGAAGAAGTTCCCATCCCATTAGAAAAAATAGTGGTCAAAGAATCTGTATCCGAAGAATGTTACCGAGTAATCCTTAAAAAAGATACTATTTCATTGAGTTTGAATATAAAAAACGGTCAGTTTTCCTCTGGAAATTTAAGTTATGATTTTTATGAGAAAGATAAAAATATGGGGACAATTGTTGGAGAAATAAAAGGAGATACACTTTATGCGGATTATACTTTCACGTCCGAAGGTGTCTCATCAGTGCGAAAAGTAGCTTTCTTGAAAAAGGGAAATACGTATGTCGAAGGCTTTGGTGATGTAATTGATGACAATAAAGGGCAAGTGATTTTCAAGGATAAAAAACAATTAAAATTTGATGGAAATATAGTTTTGTCAAAAGTAGATTGTCAAAAGTAGATTGTCAAAAGTAGTTTTTGATTTTTCAGAACTATCGAGTGTTATAAAACTAAAAAATCCATCAGCATACGTTGATGGATTTTTTAGTTTTATTGTAATATGTAACTCAATTATAATTCTTTTTTAAAAGTGCACCTGCGTTTATGAACTATAGGATTAAAATGTTTCCATAAATTATGAATGGCTATATTGTCAGCTAATTCAGGGGTTCGGAAGCAATTGATTATGCCTTTTTCTTTAAAAGTTTCGTAATATTCTTTAAAAATGATTGCTGTAACTGCTTTATTTTGGTACTCAGGGAGAACACCAATAAGATAGAAAAGCACATCTTTGCTTTGTTTTTTTGCTTTGAGCAAATGCAGAAATCCAAACGGAAATAATTTTCCTTTTGATTTTTGTAACGCTTCTGAAAAGGAAGGCATTACAATGCTAAAAGCAACAATATTATGGTCTTTATCTTCTACAAACTTGATGAATTCAGGATTGATGAAACTGATATATTTTTTCTTGAAATATTCTTTTTGTGTGTCTGAAATAGCTACAAAAGAGGATAAAGAAGCATAAGACTCGTTGAATAAATCAAACATTTTGTCCACATGAGGCATTACTTCTTTAGTAGTTTTGAAATTAAGTGGACTTAATTGATATCTTCGTTTTACTAAATCATTTGCCTTTTCAAAAAATTCAGGCTTTACGTTTGCAAAAGGAAATTTACTTTCTATATATTCCTTCTCTTTCATGTAACCTAATTGCTCAAAATGAGTGGCGTAATATGGATTATTATACCAGGTAATCATGGTTCCCATTTCGTCGAAACCTTCGGTTAGAACACCTACTTTATCTAGATTTGAAAAGCCCATTGGACCTTCAACATATTCTAAATTGTTTTTTCGACCCAATTCATATACTTTTTCTAAAAGTGCTTTGGTAACTTCAATGTCGTCAATAACATCAAACCAGCCAAAACGGACTTTCATCTTTTTTTGGTCATTCACTTCGCTCCAATTGATGATTGCAGCGATTCTACCGACTATTTCAGTATTTTTTTTGGCAACGTAAAAATATGCTTCTGCAGTCTCAAAAGCAGGATTTTTAGTTTTGTCAAATCCTTCGAGTTCTTCGGCAATTAATGGCGGTACCCAATTTTTATTGTTTTTGTATAAAGAAAAAGGAAATTTGATGAAATCAGTTAGTTCACTTTTTGTTTTGGCTTCTTTTATAGTAATCATTGTGCTTTTTAAATTCTATGTTTATCCCTTTTTTACCTTTTTTGCTTTTTTCATCGCTTTACTTTTTGAATCTCCCTTGTCTATATTCATTCTCACTTCTTTATAATTACCGTCATATCGCCAAGAAAAACCTATTCCGCCATAGAGGATAGAGGGAGTGTCTTTAAAATTTGTGCTTACGGAAGCATCAAGTTGCATGTTTTTGTTTAATAAATAGGCAGCTCCACCTCTTAGAATTGAATCGCTATAATAATCACTTTTAAAGCCCTGATTCTCTATGAACCCAGACCATTTGTCATTAAAACCTCTTGTTAAAGTCAATACATAGCCATAACTTGGGAAATCAGTTCCAATATAATCGGCAATAATATTGGTTACAAAAACCCATTTTCCGTCGCCCAAATGATTTTGAGTAATCAACATGATTTTTGGAGAAATCTGACCTTCTGTCGAGAAATAATATGGATTGTCTGAAAAAGTAAGATTAGCACCTGCAAATACGGAGACAACAGGGATTAATTGGCGCCATCTGAAACCGTGATTGGCTTTCCAGCTATAAAGATTTATTTTTTTTTCGTAGTTTTTGAAAGGGTCATATAATAAATACTTTGCTCCTAAAACGGTTTGTTTTAATGCACCTTTTTTAGTTATCATAAAAGGAGCGGTGACTTCTTCATTTTGATATTGTAAGTCAGCAATTAATTCTAGTTTTTCACTAAATAATCCCCATCTTACCATAAAGTCAGCTCCAAATCCATTGGAATCATAATTCAATAAATCATGCTTTTGTTTTATACCATAAATTCCAGTTTCAACTTGTATGACAGATTTTCCTACTGAAAAAGCTGACATTGTTTCTCCCGGTCTATTTGAATTGATTACATCTGTATGCTGACCATAATGAAGACTTGGTATTGCGAAAAGGAGCACAATAAGTAAGGTTTTGAATTTGAACATAGTATTTATTTGAGTTAAAAAAGTAATAACGCTTTTCAAATGTACTATATTTTATTATTTATTTAAGAATGATATTTTAATTTTGAACGTTGGATTTATTATTTTTGAAAAAAATTACATATTTATGCAAACAGCTTCTTTTACTGGTTTTATAAAAGCAATATTCTATATGATTGCTTTCTACTATATTTTCAGATTTTTGGCAAAATTATTTTTGCCTTTACTGGTTAAAAAAGTAGTTGAAAAAGCGGGGCAAAATTTTCAGCAACAGCAGCAATATCAGCAACAAACTACTTGGAAGAAAACCCAGTCTAAGGATGAAATAATTTATAATATAGAGAATACCAAAAATCCGCGCGAAACCAAAAAAGTGGGGGATTATGTTGATTACGAAGAAATAGATTAAATTTGTCGTTATTAACAAGCTTTTTACTCTAATCCAAACTTTTTTAAATTGAAAATAATAAATAGGTTCTATCCGCACGCCCTTGCCATACTTGGTTTTGTTGTAATTTCTCTCCTTTATTTTTATCCCGTGTTGCAAGGAAAACAAATTTTCCAGTCTGATATCGTGCAGTACACCGGAATGGCTAAAGAACAAAATGACTTTAGAGCCACGGATGATATCGAACCGTATTGGACTAATTCAGCTTTTGGTGGAATGCCAACGTATCAATTGGGAGCAAAATACCCACATGATTATATTGGAGCAATAGACGATGCTTTACGATTTTTACCGCGCCCTGCTGATTATTTATTTTTATATTTTCTTGGGTTTTATGGTTTGATGCTCGTTTTAAAAGTGGATCCTTTGAAAGCCTTTTTTGGAGCATTAGCCTTCGGCTTATCTACTTATTTGATTATTATTCTTGGAGTTGGTCATAATGCGAAAGCGCATGCAATTGCTTATATGCCGTTGGTTATTGCCGGATTTATTCTGGTGTTTCAAAAAAAATATATTCTGGGAGGTTTGATTACGCTTTTTGCGACAGCATTAGAAATCAATGCGAATCATTTCCAAATGACCTATTACTTATTGATTTTCCTATTGATTCTTTCCGCTTATTTTTTATATCAGCAAGTAAAAGAGAAGGAATACAAATCCTTGTTGTATTCGTTTGGAATATTAGCAGCAGCAGGAATTTTAGCTATTGGTGCCAATGCTACGAATCTATTAGCCACTTCTGAGTATGCTGATTTTAGTATTCGTGGAAAAAGCGAATTGACTTTCAATCCAAACGGTTCAAAAAACGAAACTACTTCTTCAATGTCTAAGGACTATATCACGGAGTACAGTTATGGAGTGATGGAAAGTTTTAATCTTATTGCACCCCGACTTTTTGGGGGTTCAAATAATGAGGCTGTTGGCAAAGATAGTAATATGTATGAATTCATGATAGGTCAGGGAGTCCCAGAAGATCAGGCAACTGATTTTGTTTCGGGAATGCCAACGTATTGGGGAGATCAACCTATTGTGGCAGCTCCTGCATATATTGGAATCGTAGTATTCTTTTTGGCAATTTTGGCTTTATTTATCGATAAACGCAAAATTAAATATGTATTTCTATCCGGTTCAATAGTTGCGTTAGTTCTCTCATGGGGTAAAAACTTCCCTATTTTGACGGACTTTTTTATTGATTATGTTCCAATGTATGATAAATTCAGAGCGGTATCTTCAATCCAAGTTGTGTTGGAATTGTGTTTCCCCGTTTTGGCTATTATGGGATTGCAGTCTTTCTTCAGATTAGACAAAAAACTGCAATGGAAAGCATTGTATGAAACGACAATTTTAGGTTTAGGAATTATTTTGATTTTATTTTTAAGCAAAAGTATGTTCAGCTTTTCTGGAGGAAACGATGCTTATTTTCAAGAAAGTTACGGTCCCGAATTTGTAAATGCGCTTAAGCTGGATCGAATGAGTTTGTATAGCGCTGATTTATTGCGTTCAGGCTTTTTTATCGTGTTGACATCCGGCGTTTTATGGTTGTTTATTAAAGATAGATTTGCTCAAAATACTGCCATTATAATTGTAGGTTTATTGATGGTGTCTGATTTGTTTTTTGTGGATAAAAAATATGTTTCCGGGAAAGATTTTGTAAGCGGAAGTCAAGTTGAAGTGCCTTTTCAAGAGTCACCTTCGGATACTGAGATTCTAAAAGACACCGCTAATTACCGCGTTTTTGAAGTAGGCGATATCATGGGTGCAAGAGCTTCTTATTTTCATAAATCTATTGGTGGTTACAGCGCCGTAAGACCTAGAAGAATGCAGCAATTGATTGATTATCAGATTTCCAAAAATAATATAGAAGTGCTTAATATGCTTAATGTTAAGTATGTTATCCAAAAAGACAAAGAAGGAAAAGAATTCCCAGTATCAAATCCGGATGTTAATGGAAATGCATGGTTTGTGAGCCAAGTAAAATTGGTCAATTCTGCTGATGAAGAAATGAAGGCGTTGGATAGTTTGGATTCTAAAAATGTGGCGGTTGTAAATAGTAAAGATTTTCAAATTAAAAATACGGCTTTCGTCAAAGATAGTTCAGCGACTATAACTTTAGAAAATTACAAACCTAACTACTTGAAATATGTATCTAACAATTCAAATGAAGGTTTAGCCGTTTTCTCTGAAATGTATTATGGAAAAGGTTGGAATGCGTATATTGATGGAAAAAGTGTAGATCATATTAGAGTTGATTACGTTTTAAGAGCTTTAAATATTCCAGCAGGAAAACAAACTATTGAATTCAAGTTTGAACCTCAAGTGATAAAAACTGGAAGCATGATTACGTTGATAAGTTCCATAGGAATGCTGTTGCTTCTATTAGGCGGGATTTATTTCGAAAGGAAGAAAAAGATTTAAGATTGTTGATTAACGAATTTTGATTTTAGATTTTAAATTATCGTATTAAAACAAATCCTTAAACTTGAAACCGAAGAAAATTTTAATAATTACCTATTATTGGCCACCGGCTGGAGGACCAGGCGTGCAGCGTTGGCTGAAGTTTGTTAAATATTTACCGGATTTTGGCATTCAGCCTGTTGTTTATATTCCGGAGAATCCGACGTATCCTATTATTGATGAAAATTTGGTTAAAGAAGTTTCGGATAAAGCGATTATTCTGAAACAGAAGATTTTTGAACCGTATCAATTGGCTTCTTTTCTTTCGAAAAACAAAACTAAAAAAATCAGTTCAGGAATAATTCCAAATCAGAAAAAGCAATCTTTTCTGGACAAAACCTTTCTTTGGATTCGCGGGAATCTTTTTATTCCGGATGCACGCGTTTTTTGGGTAAAACCATCGGTTGCTTATCTGGAGAAATACATTGTTGAAAATAATATTGATACCATTGTTACTTCCGGACCACCACACAGTCTGCATCTTATTGGATTAGAATTAAAACAAAAATTAGATTTGAAATGGTTTGCTGATTTCCGTGATCCGTGGACCACTATTGGTTATCATAAATCCTTGCGATTGTCTCGTTTTGCTGCTAAAAAACACAAAGCACTAGAATACCAGGTTTTGAATTCAGCCGATACAATTATAGTCACGAGTAAAACCACTAAAACGGAATTTCAAGCGATTACTAGTAAACCAATTGCGGTAATAACGAATGGTTATGATACGGAGCAAGTCGAAAAACAAACTTTAGACACTAAATTTAGCTTAGCACATATTGGTTCTTTTCTTTCTGAGAGAAATCCTTTGATTTTATGGGAAAGTTTGGTTGAATTGCTACATGAGATTCCAGATTTCAAATCACATTTAGAAATAAAACTTATCGGAGCAGTCAGTCAGGAAGTTTTGGAAACGATTACTCAATTTGGACTTAATTCCTATTTGAGTAATTTGGGTTATGTTTCGCATTCAGAAGCGATTGCACACCAGAGAAAATCGCAGGTTTTGTTGCTTATCGAAATCAATTCTGAAGATACCAAAAGCATTATCCCCGGAAAATTATTTGAATATATGGTTTCAAACCGACCAATTATCGCCATTGGACCAAAGGATTCTGACTTTGCAGAAATTATTACGAATACCAATACAGGGGTATTTTTTGATTATTCGGAGAAAATGAAACTTAAAAGTGTAATTTTGGACTTTTATAATCAGTTTTTGGAAGGTAAATTACAATCTAATGGAGTTGGTTTGCAAAACTATTCCAGAAGAAACCTAACCAAAGAATTGGTTGAATTGCTTAACAAAATTTAAACTAAAAAGTGAGGTTTCTTAATGCCTCGCAATGATAAAATAATGGGAATAGTATTAAATCAATCTTTAAAGAATACGATAATTACCTATTTGGGTTTTGGAATTGGCGCCATAAACACACTTTATTTGTATCCCTTTTTTTTAGGAACGGTATTTTATGCTTTAACAAACTATATACTTTCTTGGGCAAATATTATTATGCCTCTATTGGCGTTTGGGATGCAAAATACTTTGGTGAAATTTTATACGCAGTATAAAACGGAAGAAGAACGCTCTCAGTTTCTATCATTTACAGTGCTAATCCCTTTATTATTGTGTATTCCTTTAGTATTGATTGGTTTATTCTTTTTTGAACCCATTTCATTATACTTGAGTAAAGAAAACCCTGTGGTTAAGGATTATTTATGGCTTATTCCATTTATAGGGCTGAGTATGGCTTATTTCGAAATTTTTTATGCTTGGGCAAGGGTTCACATGCATTCCGTTTTTGGGAATTTTGTTAAAGAGGTTGGACTTCGATTATTTTCTTTATTTGCCTTAATAGGAGTTTATTACAAATGGATTACTGTTGTAGAATTTATTTATGTTACAGCTATTATTTATTTTCTGGCTTTTATTATCACGATGTTTTATGCTTTCCGAATAAAAAAACCTGTTTTTCAGTTCTCCATTCCTCAAAATGTGAAAGATGTTTTAGTATATACTTTTTTCATTATTTTATCAGGTAGTGTAGCGGTTATGTTGCTGGATATTGATAAGATTATGCTGAATCAATATATTAAAATCGAGAATATTGCCTATTATTCAGTTGCGACTTATATCGCTTCTGTTATTGCTGTTCCCAGTCGTGCAATGCATCAGATTACCTATCCCATAACGGCTAAATTGATGCATGAGAATAAACACGATGAATTGAATGATTTGTACAAAAAGACTTCTATAAATCTGCAAGTTGTTGGAGGTTTTGTGATGTTGTGTATTTTTGTTAATATCAATCAGTTATATGTAATGGTTCCAAAAGAATATAGTGGAGGAATTCTTGTGGTATTTTTGATTGGTATATCTAAATATTTTGATTTGATTTTAGGAAATAATAATGCTATAATTTTCAATTCAAAATATTATCGAATGGTTTTGTTTTTAGGATTATTGCTTGTTTTTTTGACAGTAGGATTAAACATGTTTTTTATTCCAAGGTATGCCATAACAGGAACTGCAGTAGCTACTTTATTATCTATAACTTTATACAGTTTGGCTAAATTACTTTTTGTTGTCAAACGAATGCATTTGTATCCATTTACAAATCAGACATTGTATTCTCTTGGAATTACTTTTGGAATATTTTTGGTATTTTATTTTTGGGAGTTTCCTTTTAGCCCAATAATTAGCATTGGATTAAAATCAATTTTGGTTACCCTTTTGTATGTCTATATCAATTACAAATTTGTTATTTCTGTCGAAATCAATCAAGCTATTGATGTTGTTTTGAAAAAATTGAAATAACTTTTGGATTAGTTTTTCAACAAATATTTTAAATCGGTTTTCTTTACATTTTCTGTTGCTTTTCAGTTTCTAATATTAAAAAGTAAATATCACTAAAAGTGGGTATTGTAAGATTTTCAAAATGCTGCTATTTTTGCAATTATTATTTAAATTCAATTATCGGAAAAAAAGCTAAGATAATTTACCCCAATGATTATGAAAAGCAAAACCTGCACAAGTGATGAGAATATGATTAAATTTTCATCTATTCTAGATGATAAAACCAGTAATGGATTTGTAGTTTTAGAACGAAACGATAAGTTGCCTTATGCTGTTTTATTGAAAAAAAGACAAAAGGTCGACCATGTTTTCAATTTTTGTATCTTTTGTGTTACTTTTGGGCTTTGGTCCGTAGCTTGGATTTACATTACACAGGTTTCGTCCAAAGCTAAAAAAATACTAATAGCAATTGATGAAGACGGAAATGCTTTTGAAGAAAATTGTTATATGGGGTAATCTTTTATAATTTATCTTTCAAATATTTTCCAGTAACAGATCCCTTTATTTTTACAATTTGTTCCGGAGTTCCAACCGCTAATAATTTCCCCCCATTTTCTCCACCTTCAGGCCCTAAATCAATAATCCAATCCGCACATTTGATGAGATCAAGGTTGTGTTCGATAACAATTATCGAATGTCCTTTGTCTATCAATGCATCAAAGGAAGCTAATAATTTCTTGATGTCATGAAAATGCAATCCGGTTGTAGGTTCGTCAAAAACAAATAAAGCTTTGTCTTTTGTAGCTCCTTTCACTAGGAATGAAGCTAGTTTTATACGCTGTGCTTCTCCACCGGAAAGTGTAGAAGACGATTGTCCCAATTGTACATAACCCAATCCCACATCTTGCAAAGGCTGTAATTTCTGAGTGATTTTAGTCTGTTTATTATCTATAAAAAAGGCAATAGCATCATCAATAGTCATCGTAAGAATATCATGTATATTTTTATCTTCAAAAGCTACTTCCAGTACTTCTTTCTTGAATCGTTTTCCATTACAGGTTTCACAAGGCAATTGTACATCAGCCATGAAAACCATTTCTACATTTATGGAACCTTCTCCTTTACAGGTTTCACATCTTCCACCATCAACATTAAAAGAAAAATGTTTGGCCTGATACCCTCTTATTTTTGATAATTTTTCCTTGGCATACAATTCCCGAATGTCATCATACGCCTTAATGTAGGTCACAGGATTAGAACGAGAACTTCTTCCTATTGGGTTTTGGTCTACGTATTCAATATGTTTAATTTGTGAAAAAGAACCGGTCATTTCAGTAAATTGTCCTGCTTTTTCTCCAACATTTTCTAGCTTTTTTTGCATCGCAGGAAAAAGGATTTTCTTTACAAGCGTACTTTTCCCACTTCCAGAAACTCCGGTAATTACCGTTAATACATCCAATGGAAAAGTAACATCAATATTTTGAAGATTGTTTTCTCGAGCTCCTTTTATTTCTATAAAATTTTTAAATAATCTTCGTTTTTTAGGCACGGTAATTTCTAAATCTCCATTCAAATATTTTGCGGTAAGTGAAGTTGATTTTAATATTTCGTCGTAAGTTCCTTGAGCGACTAAATGTCCTCCTAAAGTTCCTGCTTCCGGACCAATATCTATAATCATATCAGCGGCTTTCATAATATCTTCATCGTGTTCTACCACGATAACCGTGTTTCCTAAATCACGTAAGGAAAGCAATACTTTTATTAGGCGTTCTGTATCTTTTGGGTGTAAACCAATACTTGGCTCATCCAAAATATACATAGAACCAACTAAACTGCTTCCAAGTGAAGTTGCTAAGTTGATGCGTTGCGATTCTCCACCGGAAAGTGTTGCTGAATTCCTGTTTAATGTCAGATAATCGAGTCCTACTTCGGTTAAAAAGGACAAACGGTTGTTGATTTCCACTAATAATCGTTTGGCAATTTGTTTTTCATATACATCTAAATCAATGTTTTTGAAAAAGGTAACCAAATGTTTGATAGGCAAATCAACTAAATCAGAAACTGTTTTTTCATTTATTTTTACGTAGGAAGCTTCAATTCTCAGACGTTTTCCTTTGCAGGAATGACATTTGGTTTTGCCTCTGTAACGCGAAAGCATGACTCTGTTTTGGATTTTATAATTCTTTTCTTCCAGTTCTTTGAAAAAATCATTCAACCCTTGAAAATAGGTATTTCCATTCCAAATCAATTCTTTTTGATCCTCAGATAATTGGTAATACGGTTTGTGAATTGGGAAATCAAATTTGTAAGCGTTATTTACTAATTCATCTCGAAACCAACTCATGCTTTCGCCTCTCCAAGGAAAAATTGCATTTTCAAAAACGGATAAAGTGGTATTTGGCACCACTAATTCGGCATCAATTCCTATAATATTGCCATAACCTTCGCAAACGGGACATGCGCCGTACGGATTGTTGAAACTAAACAAATGAACGTTTGGTTCCAGAAATGTAATGCCATCTAATTCAAAATTATTAGAATACGAATACTTTTTATCGGAGTTTAATTCCTGTAAATAGCAAATTCCTTTTCCTTCAAAGAAAGCAGTTTGCACCGCATCAGCCAATCGATTATAGAATTCTTCTTCTCCCGAAGTTTCGTGATTGACCACAATTCTATCGACGATTAAAAAGATTTCTTTTTTATCTAATGAATCCGGTAAATCGTCTAAACGGACCATTTCATTATTCACTAATATTCGGGCAAATCCTTGTTGCAAAAGGACTTTTAGTTTGTCTTCCAGTTTTCGTCCTTCTTCCAGATGGATAGGAGCAAGAAGCAACCATTTGCTGTCCAATTCAAAAGTTTTTACATCGGAAACGACATCTGTAACGGTGTTTTTTTTGACTTCACGACCGGAAATAGGAGAGTAAGTTCTTCCAATTCTGGCAAAAAGCAATTTTACATAATCGTATATTTCTGTTGAAGTTCCTACTGTAGAACGAGCGTTTGTAGTATTTACCTTTTGTTCGATAGCAATCGCAGGAGCAATTCCTTTGATATATTCGACTTTTGGTTTATCCAGTCTTCCAAGAAATTGTCTTGCATACGAAGATAAACTCTCTACATAACGGCGTTGTCCTTCGGCATATAAAGTATCAAAAGCCAAACTTGATTTTCCGGAACCCGAAAGTCCTGTGATAACCACTAATTTATTTCGGGGAATCGCTACATCTACATTTTTCAGGTTATGTACTTGCGCGCCTTTTATGATGATATTTTTCTTTGGATCTAATTTCGAAAGGTCAACTTGCATAAAAATGATAATTTTTACAAAAGTAATCAATTTTCAACTGACTAAAAGGATTCAACAAGTCACAAATAATCATTAAAAGTGTGGTTGAAAAGTGATTTTCATTCTTGTATAGTTTTTATGTTTTCTATCACCTAAAAAAATAGTATTTTTAAGATTATTTTTGAAAAAATTAACTTCACCATACCATTGAAAACAAAACTATACCTTTTTCTTTTTTTAATGTCCTTTTGTGCTTTTTCTCAAGAATTGCCGCCAATTGTAAAATACGCCTCCACCACTTATGGTGCGGGAAACCAAAACTGGATGATTTCGCAGGATGAAAATCATTATGTTTTTTTTGCCAATAATGAAGGATTATTAGAGTTTAATGGTTCAAACTGGGGATTATATCCATCTCCCAATGAAACGATTGTTCGTTCTGTTAAAGTGATAGGGAATAAGATTTACACGGGTTGTTATATGGAATTTGGTTTTTGGACGCGACAGGCAAATGGAAAACTAAAATATACTTCACTGAGCAAAACAATAAAAACTAAAATTCTTGATGATGAGCAATTTTGGAATATATTGAATTATGATCAATGGGTAATTTTCCAATCCTTGAATAGAATTTACATTTATGATACTAAAACGGGAGGTTTCAAAATTATTGCTCCAAAAAACAATATTACCAAATCATTCCGTACCAAAAATGCAATCTACTTTCAAACCCTAAATGAAGGACTTTTTGAAATAGAAAGTGGAAAAGGACGATTAGTTTCCAATAATCCAATTTTACAAAGCAATAAAATTGTCAATGTTTTCGCTATTGATGAAGGACTTTTGATCCAGACACAATTAAATGGATTTTATAAACTGATAGGAACTGCTTTGACAAAGTTTTCTACTGAGGCTGATTCGGAATTAGCAGCCAGTAGTGTGTATAGCAGTCAATTACTTTCGGATGGAAGTTTTGCTTTGGGAACCGTTTCTAATGGGATTTTTATCTTAGATAATATCGGAAAAATTAAATATCACATCACTCAAAATAAGGGATTGAGTAACAATACAGCGCTGTCTTTGTATGAAGATGCGGATAAAAATCTTTGGGTAGGATTGGATAACGGAATCAATTGCATTAATCTGCAATCTCCAATACAAAATTTTGTTGATGATACTGGAATTTTAGGAACGGTTTATACTTCAGAACTTTACAATGGTAATTTGTATGTGGGAACCAATCAAGGTTTGTTTTATAAAAGTTATCAGAGTAATGATGAATTTAAATTTGTAAATGGAACCAAAGGGCAGGTTTGGTCTTTATTTGAGTATGAAGGTACGCTTTTTTGCGGTCACGATTCGGGAACATTTGTTATTGAAAATGCTGTTGCAAAGAATATATTTTCAGCATCAGGAACTTGGAAATTTGAAACTGTACCCAATCAAAAAGGATTTTTGCTTCAAGGAAATTACTATGGAATTTCGGTTTTGGCAAAAACGAATAACCAATGGGGCTTTAGAAACAAAATAGCTGGGTTTGATTATTCCTCAAAATATTTTGAAATCACAAATGCGTTGGAAGTCTATGTAAGCCATGAATATAAAGGCGTTTTTAGGTTGCAGTTGGATAGTAAATTACTAAAAACGAAGCCTTTTATAACTTATAAAACACCTACAAAAGGAAGAAATGCCAGTTTGACAAAGTTCAATAATACCATATATTATGCGAATAAAGAAGGTATTTTTAAACTGAATGAGAAAACAAAACAGTTTAGTAAGGATACTGTATTAAGTTCTATTTTTGAAAAAGAGGAATATACTTCGGGGAAATTGATTGTGGATAATTCTAACAAAATATGGTTGTTTTCAAAAAACTATATTCATTATTTTTCTTTGAGTAAATTGAGTAGTCAACTGAAACAAAATGTGATTCCTATTCCAGCTTCATTGACCAATTCGATGTTAGGCTACGAAAATATTACTCAAATTTCCAATTCCAATTATTTGATAGGAACGACTGATGGGTATTATATTTTGAATCTTAATGAATTGAGTTTTAAAAACCACAATGTTTCTATAGCCACAATCACAACCAATAAGCTGAATGGAAGTTCCGAAAACCGTTCCATCCAAGAAGAAGGCCGTTTTAAATATGATGAAAATAATATAACCATTAATTATACAGTTCCTGAATTTAATAAATACATTAATGCGGAATTTCAATATTTATTAGAAGGATTTCAAGACGATTGGAGCGAATGGAGCGCAAAACCATCGGTGAGTTTCAAGAATTTGCCTCCGGGCGATTATACTTTTAAGGTCAGAGCTAAGTTTGCAAACTCTACTTTGGAAGACATAGCGGTATATTCTTTTACCGTACAAAAACCTTGGTATTTAACTAATATTGCTCTCCTTGTATATTTAATTTTTATGCTCGTAATGGCTCGATTTATTCATAAGACTTATAAAAATTATTATCAGAAACAAAAAGAGAAATTGATAGAAGAAAATAATCTTTTATTAGAGATTAAAGAGCTTGAAAATGAGCAGGAATTGATGCGCATTAGAAATGAACAACTTTCACAAGATGTAGATACTAAAAATAGAGAATTAGTAGTCTCTACGATGAGTTTGAACAGTAAAAATGAATTGTTAGCTTTTATCAAAGAAGACCTAAAGAAAACGCCGGATGATGGCAACAGAAGCATAAAATCAGTTATCTCTACAATTAATAAAAATATTACTGAAGGGGACAGTTGGAGTGTTTTTAAGGAAGCTTTTGACAATGCGGATAAAGATTTTTTAAAAAAAATGAAACTGGCTCATCCTTCCTTAACTCCAAACGATTTGCGATTGTGTGCTTATTTGCGATTGAATCTTTCGTCCAAAGAAGTTGCCCCTTTATTAAATATTTCTGTACGAAGTGTGGAAATAAAAAGATATCGTTTGCGTAAAAAAATGGAATTATCGCATGAACAAGGACTTGTAGAGTACATTTTAGCTGTATAGTTTTCTCGAATTTCTATAAATAAAACTATACATTACCACAACATTAACGTTATTGTTGTGGTTTTTTTGTTTCTAAAAAGAAATTATTTTCTTAATTTATTCTTAATTTCCTGTATTTTTTGAACTATCAAAAATTAAATACACTTTTTTTTGCATTGTATGTTTTTTGTTGAGGTTCTTTTTAATTTATTATTAGTTCATCCGTTATAATTTTATAATTCACAAAAAACATAAATTATGAAGTCAAACTATCTACTAATCCTTTTTCTATTTCTATCCTCTTTTGGTTATGCCCAAGGATATGATGTTGGAGGACTTGTTAAAGAAGCAGGTTCTGGTTTACCTATACCTGGAGTAAATGTTCAAGTTAAAAACGGAACAATAGGAACAGCGACGGATATGGATGGTCGTTTTTCTATAAAAGGGGTTTCCTCCGGCGCAACTCTAGTATTTACTTATTTAGGATTTAAAAATTTAGAATATAAAGTAGTATCCAATACCAGTGCTCTTTCTATTTCATTACAAGAAGATTCTAAAGTGTTAGATGAAGTTGTAGTAATTGGGTATGGAAGTCAGAAAAAGCGAGAAGTAACAGGAGCCGTTTCTGTTGTAGACAGTAAAACTTTAGAGGCTTTGAAACCAGTTAAAATTGAACAAGCGTTACAGGGAACTGTTTCCGGAGTGAATGTGACTACTACCTCAGGTGCTCCAGGTGCAGCATTAGATATTCGTATTCGTGGAATTGCAACTAATGGTGATAACAGACCATTGACCATTATTGATGGATATATTGGGGAATTAGGTTTATTAAATCCGAATGATGTAGAGTCTATTACCGTTTTGAAAGATGCTCAGGCAGCAATTTACGGCTCTACCGGTGCCAATGGTGTTATATTGATTACCACAAAAATGGGAAAAAAGAATGCAAAAGCAAAAATTTCGTTCAACTCCTATACCGGTTTTCAAGAAACGTCCAGAAAGCTTTCAACATTAGATGCGACTGAATATGCTTTATTACTAAATGAAAGTTATGCTAACGGAGGTAAACCACTTCCTTTTCCAGTTGCATCAGGTTTGGGCAAAGGAACAAACTGGCAGAATGAAATTTTTAGTAAAAGTGTACCAATAATTAGTCATGATTTATCTTTTACAGGAGGTTCAGAAAACGTTACTTATGCAGTTAGTGGGTCTCACTTAGACCAAGAAGGAATTGTGGGTGAAGCAAAATCCGGGTTTTTAAGAAATACAGCCAGAATCTCTTTAGGTGCTGATATTTCAGACAGATTAAAACTAAAAACAAATGTTATTTATACGTATTTCAACAGAAAAACATTACCTGAAGGAGGTAACGCATCTGTAGTAATGAATGCTGTCAATGCTCCAAGGACTCTTAGTCCGTATGATGCTAATGGTGATTACACACTTTTTCCATTATCAGGATTAGGAAATGAAATGATTAACCCGTTAGCGCAAATTGCAAACAGTTATAATGATTATAATTTCAAAAAACTTAATGGAAATTTCGGATTAGATTATAAACTGTTTAAAGATTTTGTGGTTACCAGTACAATTGGTTTTAATACGTCTAACAGCGAATCTAAAAGTTTTGCAAAAATTTTGGATTATGGCGGAAAAGTTTTTGACGTAACAAGAAGTTCGGTTACTCAAAGTACTGTGAATAACAATGATTACTCTTTTGATATTTATGGAACCTATACCAAGAAATTTGGTGAGGATCATAATCTGGTTGCCACAATTGGAAATACTATTTTTAAAGAATACGGTAACGGATTATTTGCCACAGGTTATGATGTGCCAAACAATTCATGGGAATTTGCAGATATTTCATTAACAAAAGGGGCTCCGGCAGCAGGAATAATTCCGGTGAGTTCTTATGTTTTTGACGAGAGAAAACTTTCTTATTTTGGTAGAGTACAGTATGATTTTAGAGGAAAATACCTTTTGTCAGCAATGTTAAGACGAGATTCATCAACAAAATTTGGACCTGGAAATAAAGTGGGTTATTTCCCTTCTTTTACAGCAGGCTGGGTAATTTCTGATGAAGGATTTTATGGAGAATCAAAACTGGTTAATTTCATGAAACTAAGAGCAAGTTACGGTACTTTAGGAAACGACAGAATTGGTAACAATGGTTACATTTCACAATTGAGTGGAGAAGCAACTTATGTTTTTGACGGCGCTTTAGTAAATGGAGTGGCGACAGGACAGATTCCTAATCCGGATTTGAAATGGGAAGAAGCTAAAAAATTCGATGTTGGTTTAGATTTGAAATTATTCAATAATAATGTAAATATTGTTGCTGATTATTTCATTGATACAAGAGCTGATTTATTAATAGTAAACATTCCTACTTCAGGCATAAATGGAACTGGAGCTCCGGGTGCAAGCTCACCAACAGTAAATGGAGGAACAGTTAGAAACTCAGGATTTGAATTTTCAATAGATTATAAAAATAAGCTGTCGGAAAACTTTTCTGTAAGCGTGGGGTATAATGTGACTCTTCTTAAAAATGAAACTTTAAGCACAAATGGCGTACCGTTCATACCTGGAGGTTCATTTGGGATTTCTCAACTTCCACCAGCAAGAATGGAAGTAGGCTTACCGATAGGATATTTCTACGGGTATAAAACGGATGGAGTTTTTCAAAACCAAGCTGAAGTTGAAGCACATCCTTCTCAAATAGCTTTGGGTGCCGAAGCAGCTCCTGGAGACATTCGTTTTGTAGATGCAAATGGCGATGGTGTTATAAATATTAATGATAAAACTAACATTGGAGATCCAATTCCAGCAGCAACAATGGGCTTTAATGTACAATTTAATTATAAAGCACTTGATTTTTCTATGTACACTTTTGCATCAGTAGGAAATGATATGGTCCGTAATTACGAAAGTATTTATGATGATGTGAATCATTTAGATTACGTTTTAGACAGATGGACAGGCGAAGGAACAAGTAATTCAGTTCCAAGAGTAACAACTGCTGCGACTTCTAATAAAGTTTTTTCTGATTATTTTGTTGAAGATGCTTCCTACATAAGAATTCAAAACATTCAATTAGGGTATACACTTAATTCGAATATTGCTGAAAAAATCGGGATATCAAAATTCAGATTGTACACAGGAGTAAATAATCTGTACACTTTCACAAAATATAGAGGCTTCGATCCCGGGGCATCTAATGGACAGCCAATTGGCGGAGGAATCGATGATGGTTTTTACCCAATTCCAAGAACCTACATGATAGGCTTAAACATTAATTTTTAATTTGTATTAAAATGAAAAAGTATATTTATATATCGATAGCAACCCTAACATTGGTTTCTACCCTAACGGTTTCTTGTAGTGATGATTTTGTTGATCGTCCCATAGAATATTCAATTGACTCCGAAAATTATTTTAATTCAAAATTAGAATATGATAATGCATTAATAGGAGCTTATGATTTATTACAGTCTACTTTTATCAATGTTTTGATGGGGGAAATTGCCTCAGATAATACATTATGTGGCGGAAACAGTCCAACAGACGTTCCGGGATACCAACAAGTGGATGATATGATTCACACTCCTGTGAATGCGAATCTAAAACAGTTATGGGATTGGATGTTTGCTGGTGTTCAAAGAGCAAATTACATCCTTGAGTTTAAAGACAAAACAGATTTTGTCGGTAAAAACCAAGTTATTGCTGAAGCTCATTTTTTGAGAGCCTATTATCATTTTGAATTGGTGAAATGGTTTGGAGGAATTCCTATGAATGGAGATAAAAGATTCAGTCCTGGTGATGAAAAAAAAGTGCCGCGTTCCTCAGTCGAAGAAGTCTATGCTTCTATCGAGGCGGATTTAATTTTTGCTTCCGAAAATTTATCAGCTACACCATCACAAACGGGTAGAGCTACAAAAGGAGCTGCTTTAGCTCTTTTAGGAAAAGCGTATTTGTACCAAGACAAATTTACTTTGGCGGCTACAACTTTTGAACGTTTAATTTCAAATTCTCCTTATTCTTTAGTTACGAATTATGATACAATTTTTGAAATGGCGGGAGAAAACGGACCAGAATCTGTTTTTGAAATTCAATATACAGATGTTGAGGGCGGAGATTATGCAAACTTACAATTTTTAGAAGGTAATGTTGCTGTAGGTTTTAATGGACCAAATTCCTATGTAGGTCCTTTCTTTACTTCGGGTAATAATTTCAATCTTCCTACACAAAAAATAGTTGACGCATTTGAAGCTGGTGACAATAGAGAAGCCGTTGCTATTTTAGACATGGCCGCATGGATAGCTGTAAACCCAGGAACGAGTTATACAAAACAAAATGAAGATACCGGTTATTTCAACAGAAAATACATTCCTAGAATAAGAAATGCCAATGCCGCACTGGATTTAAAATTAACGAATCCAAATAATTACAGAGCCATTCGTTATGCTGACGTGCTTTTGATGGCAGCTGAAGCATACAATAGAAGTGGACTGGATGACGCTAAAGCAAGAGGATATTTGAATCAAGTTCGAAGACGCGCTTTTGGAGATTTGAATCATGATATTTCATCTTCTGGTGCCGCTTTGACCGATTTTATTTTAGCAGAAAGAAGAGTGGAATTAGTAGGCGAAGGACATCGTTTCTTTGATTTAGTACGAACTGGTAAAGCTGCTCAGGAAATAGATGGATTTATTGCTGGTAAAAATGAGTTGTTTCCAATACCTATCGAGGAAATTCAATTCGCAAATGGAAATTGGCAACAAAATCCTGGATATTAAAAATTAATATTATTTAAATATGAAAAAGTTAAAATTAATACTAAGTCTTTTTGCTCTAATCCTATTTTTAGGATGTTCTGACGAAAATAATGATATTGATCTGGATGGCATAAACGCTCCTTCAAATGTTTCTGCTTTGACTACGATTACACAAGATAATTCTGGGAATGTTACTTTTTTACCTCGTGGCGAAGGAGTTACTCAATATGAAATTTATTTTGGTGACGCAACTACAGCGCCTGTTTTCGTAAATCCGGGCGGAACAGTTACCCATAAATATGCGGAAGGTAAATTTCAGGTAAAAATTGTAGCAACAACCATCAACGGTAAAAAAACAGAAACTATTCAAGAAGTAACGGTTTCCTTTTTAGCACCAACAAGTTTTGAGCCTGTAATAACTATTGGAAGCAATCTTTCGATTAATGTAACCGCCAAAGCAGAATTAGAAACTTTCTTCCAGGTGTATTTTGGAGATGTAGCGAATGAAGTTCCAGTAGATTTCATGGAAGATGAAGTGATTACGCACACCTATTTAAATCCAGGAACGTATCAAGTAAAAGTGGTTGCACTAAGCGGTGGAATTGCTACGACACAAAAAACGCAAAGTGTAACTGTAACTAATTTATTTGCTGCTCCAGTTCCTACAATCCCGGCAGCAAATGTCATTTCTATGTTTAGCGATAGTTATACTAATGTTACTGTTGATACTTGGAGGACTTCTTGGTCACAAGCAAATTTGGAAGATATTGAGATTAGTGGCAATAAAACTAAAAAATACAGTGCCTTGAATTTTGTAGGTATCGAAGCTACAACAACTCCGATAAATGCATCTGCAATGACTTTCTTTCATGCAGATATTTGGTCTTCAGACTTAACAGAGTTTAAAGTTAAATTAGTCGATTTTGGCGCTGATGGTGCTTTTGGTGGCGGTGATGACAAAGAACATGAAATCACAATCTTAAATCCTGAAAAGGAAAAATGGGTAAGTTTAGATATTCCGTTAAGTGATTTTACTGGATTGACAACTCGTTCTCATATTGCGCAATTAATTTTTGTTGGAGGACCTTCAGGAAATACGACGGTTTTTGTTGACAACGTATTTTTTTACAATCTAAATGGCTCTATAACAGCAGCACCAACGCCAAATGTAGCAGCAGCAAATGTGATTTCTATGTTTAGTGAAGCCTATACAAATGTAGCTGTTGATACATGGAGAACTTCATGGTCAAGTGCCACGCTGACGGATTTGAACATCAATGGAAATGCGACCAAAAAATATAGTGCCTTAGATTTTGTCGGAATAGAAACAACTACAACACCTATAAATGCTACTGCAATGACACATTTCCATACGGACGTTTGGTCATCAGACTTTACAGACTTTAAAGTAAAATTAGTCGATCTTGGAGCCAATGGAGTTTTTGGAGGAGGAGATGACGTAGAACATGAAATAACTATTCCGTCACCAGCAAAAGGTTCTTGGGTAAGTTTAGATATTCCGTTGAGTTCTTTTACAGGATTGACCACGCGAGCACATATTGGACAGCTCATTTATGTGGGTATACCTTCTGGAACTAACACCGTTTATATTGATAATGTTTATTTTCATAATTAATAAAAATAGATAAAATCAATTCATTATGAATTTAAAATGAGTTTGTATAAAACGAGTATCACAACTAGATTTTTTAAAAAATAGTAAAAATGAAAAAAATAATAATAAACATAGTATCTGTTTTTGTCCTTCTTTTGATGGTCAATTGTCAGGAAGATAATTTAGCTTTTGGAGCATTAGATGCACCAACAAATCTTCAGGTTACAGCAGAGTTAATAGGTAAATCAACTGCTTTTCCAAACGGAGATGGTTCCGGGAAAGTGAAATTTACCAGTACGGCAGAAAATACCATTTCATATAAATACGTTTTCAGCGATGGAACTTCTGAGAATTCTCCAAGCGGGATTTTTGAAAATACTTTTGCAACTCCCGGGATAAATACATACACAGTGACTGTTATAGCTTCAGGTAAAGGCGGAGTTGCGACTAATACGACGCTTGAAATAACTGTTTTTAGTGATTTCAAAGATGATCAAGCAGTACAATTCTTAACTGGAGGCGCCACCAGAAAATGGTATTGGGCACAATCCGAAGAAGGGCATTTGGGTGTTGGGCCAAACGTAGCGTGGTCTGATCCTACTTTTGGAACAAAAAATTACTATCCGGATTTTTACTCCGCTAAAGCAAATGAAAAATCAGCTACGTGTTTATACAATAGCGTAATGACTTTTTCTTTAGTTGGTCAACAAATGAAATTTGAATTGGATAACAAAGGACAAACGTATTATAATGGTGCTTTTAAAGGCGGTGGTGATGATGCCTGTTATGACTTAAACACCAGCGGTGCTAAAACAGTAACGTTGAGCAAGTCAGATTCTTTTATAACTAAGAATCCAGATAGTGCCACACAAACCAGAGGTACTACAATGAATTTTGCAGATGGTGGTTTTATGGGCTATTATGTTGGAACCAGTTCTTACGAAATTCTATCAATTACAGATAACCGTATGGTAGTAAGAGTGATTCAGTCAGGAAATCCATTTTTGGCATGGTATCATACTTTTACAACAACTGCTCCTGGGGCGGCTGTAACGCCTACACCAACAGTAGATTATACTGTTTTGAAATTTGCAGATGAGTTTAATGTTGACGGTGCTCCTGATCCTACAAAATGGGGCTATGACCTAGGTGCTGGCGGTTGGGGTAATGGTGAAGCCCAAACGTATACAAACGCTTCTGATAATGTAATTGTTCAAGGAGGGAATCTAAAAATTACAGCGAAGAAATTAGGAACAGGATACACTTCTGCACGATTGAAAACAGAAGATAAATATGAATTCACCTATGGTAAAATTGAGGTAAAAGCAAAACTACCAGTTGGCGGTGGAACTTGGCCTGCAATTTGGTCTTTAGGACAAGATTATAAAACAAATGCTTGGCCAAAATGTGGTGAAATTGATTTCATGGAGCATAAAGGAAATGATCCGAATGTAATTCACGGGACTTTACATTACCCGGGTAATTTTGGTGGAAATGCAAACACAGCTAAAACAACGATAGCAAATGCAGCTACGGAATTTCATATTTATAAAACTATTTGGACTCCAACGACGATTCAGTTTTTTGTAGATGATAAGCTATTCCATTCGTTTGCCAACAGTAGTTCAGTACCTTTCAATAGTGATTTTTTCATGATTTTGAATGTGGCAATGGGAGGAACTTTTGGTGGAGCTATTGATCCTGCTTTTACACAATCTTCAATGGAGATTGATTATGTAAGGATTTATCAATAAAACAGAAAATAGGGAATGAATAAGGGGGTCGGTTCTTTTACCGGCCTTTTAATTGTAACAAAAAGTATAAAGATGAGAAATAAATCCCTGTTAGCATCATTTGCTATAACAGCTCTAATAATTGCAGGTTGTGGCAATAAAATTTTAAAATCAACTGTTTCTTATTCCAAAGAAAATGTTTTAAATACTAAAGTAGATTCGGTTCTCCAACTGATGACTTTGGAAGAAAAAGTGGGGCAACTCAATCAGTATAACGGATTTTGGGATATTACAGGTCCGACTCCAAAAGAAGGTCAAGCGGCCAAAAAATACGAGGACCTGAAAAAAGGTTTAGTCGGATCGATGCTGAATGTAAAAGGGGTAAAAGATGTAAAAGCGTTGCAAAAAATAGCGGTGGAACAAACCCGATTGGGAATTCCGTTACTTTTTGGGTTTGATGTTATTCACGGTTATAAAACTATTAGCCCAATTCCGCTGGCTGAAGCAGCAAGTTGGGATTTAGAAGCAATAAAAAAATCGGCTGCAATAGCCGCTGAAGAAGCTGCTGCTGTTGGACTGAACTGGACTTTTGCTCCTATGGTTGATATTTCAAGAGACGCGCGCTGGGGACGCGTTATGGAAGGAGCCGGTGAGGATCCATTTTTAGGAAGTAAAATCGCCGTTGCGCGTGTTCAAGGTTTTCAAGGCGAAGATTTAGCAGCGACGAATACTATTTTAGCTTGCGCCAAACATTTTGCAGGTTATGCTTTTGCAGAATCAGGAAGAGATTACAATACGGTTGATATAAGCGAAACTGTGTTGCAAAATACTATTTTTCCACCTTTTAAAGCGGCAGTTGATGCAGGTGTGCGAACTTTTATGAACTCTTTCAATGAACTGAATGGAATTCCTGCAACAGGAAATGCCTATTTACAAAGAGAAGTTTTAAAAAGAGATTGGAAATTTGATGGTTTCGTAGTTTCGGATTGGGGTTCTATCAACGAAATGATTCCGCATGGATATGCCAAAGACAGTAAGCAGGCAGCTGAAATAGCGATTAATGCTGGTTCAGACATGGATATGGAATCCAGTGCGTATGTGGAACATTTAGTGGCATTAGTTAAAGAAGGTAAAGTCAAAGAAAGTGATATTGATGATTCGGCAAGACGGATTTTGAAGGTGAAATTCGAATTAGGTTTGTTTGAAGATCCGTATAAATATTGTGATGAAAGTCGAGAACTGGCAACCGTTGGAAAAACGGAATTTCAAGAAGGAGTTCTGGATATGGCCAAAAAGTCAATCGTGCTTTTGAAAAATGAGAAGGAATTATTGCCCCTTAAAAAATCAGGGCAAAAAATCGCCTTAATTGGTGCTTTGGCAAATGATAAAACGAGTCCTTTGGGAAGTTGGAGAATCGCAGCTGATGATAACTCGGCGGTTTCGGTTCTGGAAGGATTACAAAAGTACTCAGGAAATCAACTCACGTATGCAAAAGGAGCTGATGTAACCGAGGGAAGAACGCAATTCATTTGGGAAACTAAAATCAATACGATGGATAAAAGTGGATTTGCAGAAGCTATTTCAGCTGCAAAACAAGCTGACGTAGTAGTTATGGTTTTGGGAGAACACGGTTTGCAATCAGGTGAGGGAAGAAGCAGAACCGATATTGGTTTACCGGGTGTTCAGCAAGAATTATTAGAAGCAATTTATAAAGTCAATCCTAATGTGGTTTTGGTTTTAAATAATGGTCGTCCATTAGCGATTCCTTGGGCAGATGAAAATATTCCTGCAATTGTTGAAGGTTGGCATTTAGGAACGCAAAGCGGTAATGCAATTGCACAAGTTTTATACGGTGATTACAACCCAAGCGGAAAATTGCCAATGACTTTCCCGAGAAATGTAGGTCAGATTCCTATTTATTACAATTATAAAAATACTGGAAGACCAGTAATGAACGAACCTGAAAGTGTGTTTTGGTCTCATTATATCGATGAAAAAAATACGCCTTTGTATCCTTTTGGTCACGGTTTAAGTTACTCTAAATTTGAATATTCGGATTTGCAATTATCATCCAAAACATTTGCTAAAAACGGTAAAATTGAAGTTTCTGTAAATTTAAAAAATACTGGAAAAGTTGCCGGAAAAGAAGTGGTTCAATTGTATATCAGAGATTTGATAGGAAGTATCACGCGTCCAGTAAAAGAGTTGAAAGGATTTGAAATGATCGAATTGCAACCCAACGAAACCAAAAAAGTGGTATTTACAATCGATGAAAAAACAATTGAGTATTTCACTGCCAACAGAAAATGGGAAGCAGAAGCTGGAGACTTTAAAGTGTTCATCGGAGGAAGTTCAGTAACAAAATTGGAAGGTGATTTTCAATATTCAAATTAAAATAAAATGAAAAAAATACTAGTACTATTGCTTGTGGTCAATTTTTCTTTTGCACAACAGAACAAACGAAAACTGGTTTGGGAAGAGAATTTCAGCGGTAAAACGTTAAACGAAAAGAGTTGGAATTTTGAACTTGGCGATGGTTGTCCTAATTGCGGTTGGGGAAATAACGAACGACAATTGTACACGAAACAAAATCACAAGCTTGCTAAAAATAAATTGGTCATTACAGGTAAAAAAGAAGGTGATAAATATACTTCGACACGCATTACTACCAAAGGCAAAAAAGAGTTTCAATACGGTCGTTTTGAGGCAAGAGCAAAGTTGCCAGTTGGTCAAGGAGTTTGGCCGGCTTGGTGGATGTTAGGTTCTAATATAAATGAAGTCGGTTGGCCAAAATGTGGTGAAATCGATATTTTAGAATATGTTGGGAAAGAGCCAAATATGGTTTTTACTTCTTTGCACACGCAGGACAGCCACGGAAATACGATAAATACCAAGAAAACAAGATTTGATGATATTGAGGAAGGTTTTCATATTTACGCTGTAGAATGGACGAAAGACAAGATTGAATTTTTTGTGGATGAAACTTTAGTATACACTTTTCAGCCAGAAAATAAAACAGAATCGATTTGGCCATTCAACCAGCCCTTTTATTTTATTATCAATATGGCAATAGGTGGAAATTTTGGAGGTCCCGAAGTCGATGACACCATACTTCCGCAGGATTTTATCGTTGATTACATCAGAGTATATCAATAATTTGATTTTTTTGAATAAAAAATTGAAACTAAAATAAAGGATTGATTCTAATCTATTAAGAGTCAGTCTTCATTTTGGTTTTTAAGAATTTATTGACATATACTACTCTTTTTGTGCAACGGCATACTATTTGTATGATAAATGTGAAAAAAGAAGAAAAATTTTAACAAATTTTAATTTTGATATGTTAATTTTTATTAATTTTACTTGCATGTTAAAATAATAATTAGTTAAATTTGAAAACTTAACAAACCTAAACACACTTTAGCCTATAATAAAAAACTACTTTTTAGAGAAAACTCTCCAATTTTAATTAAAAACTAAAAAGTATTATTATGGTTAATATACAACTCCCAGACGCGTCATTAGTTAAGGAATATGTCGCAGGTAATGAGGATGCCTTAGCTAAACTAATAAAGAGGCATGAGTCAAAAATATATGGATTTATTTATTCTAAAATCCCCGATAGAGATATTACCAACGATATTTTTCAAGATACCTTTATTAAAGTGATAAAAACCTTGAAATCAAATTCTTATAATGAAGAAGGTAAATTCTTACCGTGGGTAATGCGTATTTCCCATAATCTGGTGGTTGATCATTACCGTAAAACGAAAAAGATGCCAATGTTCAGAGAAACAGAGGAATTTTCGATTTTCTCTATAATGTCCGATGATTCCTTGACGATAGAAAATAAAATAATATCAGAGCAAGTCGAAATGGATTTGAAGAAATTAATAGAAGAGCTCCCGGCAGATCAAAAAGAAGTTTTGGTGATGCGAATGTATCAAGATATGAGTTTCAAGGAAATTTCGGAATCTACAGGAGTTAGTATCAATACTGCCCTAGGACGAATGCGTTATGCTTTGATGAATTTGAGAAAAGTAATTGATAAACACCAAATTGTTTTAACCAATTAACAATATCTTGAAACTTGCTGCGTTGTAATAGAAAAACAAATATGTATTACTTTATGGCAAAAACTTACTCAAAAAAATCATTAGTTTCTCAAACGATGAAACCAAGTAAAGAAACAGTTTCTTTTTTATTAGGCTATTCAAAAGCGTTAACCATAATAAAAATAGACAATAAAAGTTTCGAAATTATATCGAATTAGAATTTATTTGATTCCTAAAGAAATTAATTTTTCTACTTTAATTCGGTACTGACAAATAAAAAAACCACTGATTCTACCTAGAATTAGTGGTTTTTTTGTTTGTCTTCAGTTTATTTTTTATAATATGCATCGAGTACCGTTTTTCGGCCAATCGTTTTGGTAATAATATCCTTTTCTAAATCCCACCCGCGAGCAGGAGAATATTGCCTTCCGTACCAAATAATCTGAAGATGCAAGTCATTCCAGATTTCTTCAGGAAAAATGCGTTTAGCATCTTTCTCCGTTTGGACTACGTTTTTTCCATTGGTTAAATTCCAGCGGTACATCAAGCGATGAATGTGTGTGTCAACAGGGAAAGCTGGAACTCCAAAGGCTTGCGACATCACGACACTGGCCGTTTTATGTCCCACTGCAGGTAATTCTTCCAGAAATTCAAAACTTTGAGGGACTTTCCCGCCGTGTTTATCAATTAAAATATGAGATAAACCATGTATTCCTTTTGATTTCATTGGCGATAAGCCACAAGGTCGAATAATTTCCTTAATTTCTTCCACGGACATTTTGATCATATCATATGGATTATCCGCTTTTGCAAAAAGCAACGGCGTAATCTGATTCACTCGTACATCTGTACATTGTGCCGAAAGTAAAACGGCAATCAATAACGTATAAGGATCCTTATGGTCTAAAGGAACAGGAATGGTTGGATATAACTCTTTTAACGTATTTATAACAAACGTTACACGTTCTTGTTTATTCATTATTGATTAAATTTGATTTGTAAAGAAAAACAATTTCAATGGCAATAGCAAAGTTCAATTTCAATTCAAATAAATAAAAAATATAAATAATGACAACATTAAAAAAAGGAGATAAAGCCCCTAATTTTTCTGGTCTTGACCAAGAGGGGAAATCACATCAATTAGCAGATTATTCAGGGAAAAAATTAGTCGTTTTCTTTTATCCAAAAGCAAATACGCCGGGATGTACTGCTGAAGCTTGTGATTTAAGAGACAATTTTGAACGTTTTCAAGCTAATAATTATGCATTGTTAGGTGTAAGTGCTGATTCAGCGAAAGCCCAAGCCAAATTCAAGGACAAGTATGAATTTCCTTTTCCATTACTTGCTGATGAAGATAAATCAGTAATTCAGGCTTTTGGAGTTTGGGGACCAAAAAAATTCATGGGTAAAGAATATGACGGAATTCACAGAACCACTTTTGTAATAGACGAAAAAGGAATCATCGAGGATGTGATTTCAGATGTAAAAACTAAGGCGCATGCAGCTCAGATATTAAAGTAAGTGTTCAGTAATCCGTTACTGCAATTGCAAATAATAATACAAAAGGACAAAACAAATTGTCATAAATGAATAAAGTCCAGAGTTGAGGTTTTAATTGACCTCAATTCTGGACTTTGTTTTATAATTTGAATCGAAATTTAGCGACTGATTTCCATAGTTATCTGGACTAGCAGCTGACCGGTATTCCTTAATTACTCTCTTTCAAAAGTTTAGTTGGATCATATCCAAAAAGGCGGTGCTCTTTTATGATTTCTGCAATACCTGAAGGTAGCATTGTTTCCCAACCTGGTTTTCCATGATTAATCATGTTTAGTACTTCACGAGAGAAAACTTCCAATATTCCCGGATCGTAATCATCTATGTCCACTACTTTACCGTTGAATTTAAAGAATTTGTATAATTCTTTCATTCTTGGATGTACTTTCAAATTTTCAGAAGTAATAATTTCACCATTTTCATCTAACATTGGATATAAGAAAACTTTCATGTCACGATAAAATAATTTCCCGAAGGCTTCCAGAATTCCACCGCTTAAATGACGATAGTATTTTTCATCAAAAATATCTACTAAATTATTCACACCCATGGCTAATCCCATTCTGGCTTTGGTATAATTAGCAAAATATTCGACTACTTTATAGTATTCTTGAAAATTAGAGATCATTACCGTTTGTCCTAATGCACAAAGTAATTCAGCTCTATCCATGAAATCTCTTTCATCAATCTCACCATCAGACCGTAAGTTGGATAAGGTAATTTCGAAGATTACAAGTGTATTTTCTTTTTCAACTTTATTTTCTTCAAGGAACATTTTTAATGATTTCTCATACATGTCCATGTTCACTTTTGTAACCGGACGAAAACTACCTCTAAAAGCAAGGATATTTTTTTTGTACAAAATAGCTGCAGGGAGTATGTTTTTTCCATCAGGATTGAACATAACCGCATCAGTCATTCCATTTTTGACAAGTTGCAAACTCATCAAACGATTGTCAACATCTGCAAAACGAGGTCCTGAGAAGTTAATCGTATCTATTTCTAATTGGTCTTTGTCTAGGTGGTCGTATAAATAACGTAACAGACGTTTAGGATCATTGTATTTGTAGTAAGCACCGTAAATCAGATTTACACCAAGGATTCCAAGAGTTTCTTGTTGCAAACGAACGTCAGTTTCTTTAAATCGAATGTGAAGAATAATTTCGTTATAATCCTCATCCGGTTCAATTTGATAACTAATACCCACCCATCCGTGTCCTTTGAATTGCTTTGCAAAATCGATGGTAGCAACCGTATTGGCATAACTAAAAAACATTTTGTTAGGATGTTTTTCTCTGCTCAATCGCTGCTCTATAAGATTTACTTCATGGGAAAGCATTTTTTTTAGTCGGCTTTCAGTGACATAACGGCCGTCCTCTTCAATGCCATATACAGCATCACTAAAGTCTTTGTCATAGGCTGACATTGCTTTTGCAATTGTACCTGAAGATCCACCAGATCTAAAAAAATGTCTTACAGTTTCCTGTCCAGCTCCAATTTCTGCAAAAGTTCCATAAATATTTTCGTTCAAATTGATACGAAGCGCTTTATCTTTAATTGAAGGGATTTGTTCGATGATTTTGTCACCTTTTAATTTTATTTCTGTATCCATTTTCTTTTAATATGGCTAATATGTTGCAAAGTTAATGAAATAGGTTTCTAATGAAAGATAATTAACCCTATTTTTGTAAATAAAAGCAATAAAATTGAAGGTATATTTTTTAGGAACTGGCACATCACAAGGGATTCCTGTTATTGGGAGCAATCATCCAGTATGTAAAAGCACTGATTTTAAAGATAAAAGACTGAGAGTTTCCGTTTGGATTTCTTGGGAAAATCATTCTTTTGTAATTGATTGCGGACCTGATTTCAGGCAGCAAATGCTTTCTTCAAATTGTCAAAAAGTAGATGGAATCCTCTTTACCCACGAACATGCTGACCACACAGCGGGAATAGATGATATTCGTCCGTTTAATTTTAAACAGGGAGAAATACCAATTTATGCACATCAAAGAGTGATTCATAATTTAAGAAAACGTTTTGATTACGTTTTTGAAACGGTAAATAAATATCCCGGCGCTCCTTCTGTTGCAACTATTGAAGTAGTCAATAATGAACCATTTTCTCTGGGAAATAAAACGGTAATTCCTATTGATGTAATGCATGGAAATCTTCAGGTTTTTGGATATCGAATTGATGATTTTGCCTATTTAACGGATGTGAAAACTATTGAAAAAAGCGAAATTGAAAAATTAAAAAACTTAAAAGTGTTGGTTATAAATGCTTTACGGGAAGAGCCTCATGATACTCATTTCAATTTGAAAGAAGCATTAGATTTTATAACTTTGGTGCAGCCAAAAAAAGCGTATCTCACACATATCAGTCATATTATGGGGTATCATGAGGAGGTTCAAAAAAATCTTCCGGAGCATGTTTATCTCGCATATGATAATTTAGAAATTACAATTTAATTTTACCTACAATGAAAAAATCATTATTCCTTTATCTTACTATTTTGGCTGTACTCTCTACAGTTTTTACCTATGCGTTCTTGAGTAAACAGGTTGCATTTGAACAAAAAAGGTATGAGAAGACTACAAAAAAGTTAAGAGACAGTCTAAGTTTAGTTTCGAATCAGTTGGCTGATGCTAATTATTTTTCTTTGACTAAAAATGAAAATGCCCAAAATTATTTTGATTCAGGAACTTCAGAAAAAATAATTCAATACGAGAAATTAATTCCTGTTGTTACTGAAAAATTATTAGATTATAATTCCAATCCAAAAGGCAATCCTTACACTGGTCAAGATCAAATATGTGCTAATAAATTTATTATCAATAAAGTAAGAATCCTAAACCACAGATGGATTATTGCTGATTTTAGTGACGGCGAAATTTGGGGAGAAGTTTTATTGAAATATTTTGTAAATGCTGATGATAGCATTTCATTTGAAGTAAATCAATCCTTATTGTATCAGAAATAAATAATCAGTCGCAGTTTTCAGAAATTGTGTCCTGGAAACTGCGACTGATTACTTAAAATTATTTTTCCTGAAGCCAGTTTTTGAAGTCATAAAAGTTCTGTGGAGCAACTCCATGACCAATTGGATATTCTTTATAGGTTATATTTATTCCTAAATTTTCTACTATTGCAGGCGTTTTTCTTGCCCATTCTACTGGAATTACCTGATCTACAGTTCCGTGTGAAGCAAATATTTTCAGATTATTAAAGTTGTTTTTGAGGTAATCCTCAGCTACAATTTCTAAATTTAAATACCCGCTCATAGCTACTACTTTCTGAACTTTTTCAGGATAAGAAAGTGCAACTGCGTAACTCAAAATAGCGCCTTGGCTGAAGCCAACTAAAGCAATTTGTTTCTCATCAATTGGATAATTGGCAATTAACTCATCAATAAATCCAGCTATTAAATCCCTAGAAACTTTAGCTTGTTCGTGGTCAGAAAATTTGTTTTCGTCCGCATCAAAGTTAATGGCGTACCAAGCAAAAGCACCGTATTGCATATCATAAGGCGCACGCGCTGAAATAATGTAATATTCTTCCGGAAGTTCAGTGGCAAATGAAAATAAATCTTCTTCATTGCTTCCGTATCCATGCAATAAAAGGATTAGAGGATTCTTGTCTAATTTTATTTTTGGTTCTCTTATTTTGTATTCTAAAGATAAATTCATTATAATTATGATATGTTTGATAGCCATTTTTGAAAATAAGTTCCCAATAAAGGAACCGGTTTTGTTTCTCCTTTTATGGCGCTGGTAATGCCATAAGACCACAAAACAAGCACGAAAATCCACATGGGAGCTGAAATCATCAAGCTGTCAAAATTGCTGATGATTAATCCCAATGATATGAATGTTAAGGTAAGTCCCAGACCTTGACGGATGTGAAAGGATGCAAATGCATTTTTGTCCTCTGAGTTTATTGACATTGCTATAAAAACGCCGATTCCCAAGATATAACTGGTAATCGCGGCAGTTTTACCGGACTCTGAATTATTATTATTATTATTATTATTATTATTATTATTATTATTCATTTTTCTATGCTAAAATTAATTTTCCTTGATTCACAATTCCGTATACTTTCCCTTTTATTTCAGCACCTAGAAAAGCAGAATTTTTCGATTTGGATAAAATAGATGATTTTGTAAAAATGCTTTTTGGTTCTGGATTAAATAAGGCAATATTTGCTTTTGAACCTTCATTAATCGTTTCTGTTTCGATTCCAAAAGTTGTTTTTCCGGACGTCAATTTATCTATTACAGTTTCTAATGGCAATACAGTCATCAAAGCACCAAAAGCACTTTCCAATCCAATTGTTCCGTTTTTGGCACCATCAAATTCCATTTTCTTGTGTTCAATGTCAATCGGATTATGGTCAGATGTAATCATATCGATTGTGCCTTCTTTTATTCCTTTCAGCAATGCTTTTCTATCAGTTTCAGTTCTAAGTGGCGGCGAAACTTTATAACGGGTGTCAAAACTCTCCAATTTTTCATCGGTTAAAACCAAATGATGTACAGCTACACTACACGTTACATTTAGACCATTCGCCTTTGCTTCTTTGATTAATTGAACTGATTTTTTAGTCGAAATTGTTGGAATGTGAAGTTTTCCTCCGGTATATTCTAACAGAAATAAATTTCGTGCGATTTGTAATTCTTCAGCAAGATTTGGAATTCCTTTCAAGCCTAATCGGGTAGAAACAATGCCTTCATTCGCCACTCCGTTTCCTTTTATATTCTCGTCTTGGGAAAAAGCAAGAAGCAATGCATCAAAATCCTGAACGTATTGTAAAGCGATTTTTAGTAAATTAGCATTATCTAAACTTTTATTATAATCTCCAAAAGCAACTGCTCCCGCTTTTTTCATATCATACAGTTCAGCCATATCTTTTCCTGCGCTTTCTTTGCTCAAAGCGCCAATAGGATAGAGTTGAGTTGCAAATCCTTGTGCTTTGTTTAACACAAAATTCACTTGGGATTGATTGTCAATAATAGGGAAGGAGTTGGGTTGTAGTGCGATTGCTGTAAAACCACTTTTGGCAGCTACAGTAAGTCCGTTTGATATCGTTTCTCGGTCTTCAAAACCAGGTTCTCCAAGAGAAACGCTACTGTCAAACCAGCCTTGTGAAACATGTAAATTATCAAGTTGTATTTCGTCTGCTTTATCTAGATTTGGAAGTGATGTTCCAATTTTTTTTATAAAACCATCAACAATTAAAATATCTGCAGTCTTATTATGAAAGGGACTTTTTGAATCGATAATTTTGGCGTCTCTAATGATTAATTTCATATGTAGATAAATTTGTTTTTTTTAAATGGAATATGGAATTTGCATAGTTGCATTAACTTTTACGACCAAATTACGGTCATGCTCATTTCATCTTTATTTTTTAATTATTGGGCCTTCGTTATTTACTTTACGAATCGTATAATTGCCATTTCGGTTATCAGAAATAACAGTGCAAAGATAACAAACCATTTCCAAATTTGATTATCAGTTCTGTCAGTTTGTAAAGTGTCAAATAGCGATGGGATTGATTCGATTGTTTTATAGTCCGAAAGAATATTCTCATTGGCGGCAGCCAAATCACTTTCGGTTCTGTTGTAATTGAAACTGATGTTTTCAATCCACTCTTTTTTATTGTAAATGCTGAAATTCCCTGCTTGTTCTGGATAATCATTAAAAGTCATTTTGACTTTATTATTCAGAATCTGTTGAATAGGAATAAATTGTTCGTCCAAGCCTTTTACAGTTAAAATAGCGTCTTTATTTAGCGATGCTTCTGTCAAATGCGGGTTGTTATTTCCAATTGTCAAAGCATTTACACCGTTGTTTTGATTGTTCATCGCCATCTTGTAAAATGTAGGCACAATTAATGGAGATTGCTGGAAATTTGAATTTTCGATGTTAATAGGAGCTGCAAAAATTGAAACTGCTGAAACTGAATTTGCTATCGAAGTCAAGAAAACACTTTGGTCCTCATAAGACAAAGCAGCAGGATTTGAACTGGATAATGCAAACGAACTTTTTGTTTTTGGATATTGAAAATTAGTCACTTTATTTTCAAATACACTATTGAATATAGGATGATTGAAGTTGATTTTAGTAATCAATTTTTCTCTGTTTTCTAAAGAATTGAATGTAAGTTTCCCAAAATTTGATATAAAAGAATTCATAGTTGGAATTGAAGTTATCGCCGAAGGAATTACAATTAAATTGCCTCCTTTTTCTACAAAAGATTTTAAAGTGGTTACTAAAGCTTGCGGGATTTCATCCAATTCATTTAAAACAATCGCATCTTGTTCCTCTAGTTTATTGTAATCTAATGCGCTTAAAGTATAATTGCTAAAATTGAATTCTTCACTGGTGTAAATTCGGGAAAGGAAGTTGCTTTTCGCCAGTTCTCCAATGCTGATAATGTTGGTTTTCTTCGTTTTTGAAATGCTAAAATACAACGTGTTATCATAAGACAACCCATTGTCAACTATGGAAAAATAACCATGAAAGGATTGTTTTGGAATCGTAAAGTTTAAGTTTTTTTTCTTTGTGTCCAAAGTTACTATCGTCTTTGCAATAAGCTTGTTTTCATTGTATAACGAAATGGGAATCGGTTTGAAATCATCTCCGTAACCGGATATTTGGACACTAATTTCATAAAAATTTTCTAATGTTTTATTGATGAAAACGCTGTCAATAGAAACATTGTTTTTTTGTTCCGCTTTTGGGATTATAAATAAAGGCGAATCGGTTGCGTCACTATTTTTCAGTTGTTTTTTATTAAGACCAACTGCGTCGGTAATGATAACGATATCCTTTTTAAAAGCCGATTTATGTGCTTTTATTTTTGCCATTATATTATCCAATTGGAACGGAGTGGCGCTGTATTTTAGATTTTGTAAAGCACGACGAACCGACTTTATATCGGTGTTCCAATAATTTTCGGAATTGGTGAGCAAAGAAAAATTTACATTTTCCGGAGTTTCTTCAAGCAGTTCCTGAACAGCTCGTTTTAGCAATTCCCCTTTTTTGCCTTTGGCTTGCATGCTAAAAGAATTGTCTAAAATAATATATAATTCATTGCTGGCATTTTTACTGTCTTTGGATTCAAAAAAAGGTTGTGCAAATGCGATAATAATAAAAGCTAGTAGTAATAAACGAAAGGCTAGAAGCAACCATTTCTTGATTTTAGAGCTTTTTCTGGTTTGTATGGAAAGTGTTTTTAAGAAACGAACATTGGTGAAATATTCTTTTTTGAAACGGCGTAATTGAAATAAATGAACCAAAATTGGAACAATCAACAAGAACAGAAAGTATAAAATTTCGGGATGTTTAAAATGCATTCTGAGGTTGAGTTTACTTCACTGGATTTTATTTTCAATGGAGTTCATTGAATTTCATGAGTCAAAAATACAAATTTGTTGACAGTTTTAGATGAAGTTGTTATAATTTTTCAAAGGAATAAACAATTGACATTCATTATGAATATAATATGTATTTTAGCTTTTCAATATAATTTAAAAACATGAAAAAACCGTTTGCTGTTGTTCTATTAATTTTCATTTTTACAAGTGTTCAGGCACAAAAGAACAAATTCAATTTGCTTATTGGAACCTACACCCAAAGTTGTGATAGCAAAGGAATTTATGTATATGATTTTGATTCAAAAACAGGGGACTTCAGTTTTAAAAATGCCACTGAAAAAGTTATAAATCCAAGTTATTTGACGGTTTCAAAGGAGAATAACTTTATTTATTCCGTAAATGAGTTTGGTGCTGAAAGTACGGTAAGTTCTTTTAGTTATAATCCATCAAGCGGAAAATTAGACTTAATTAACAAACAAAGTTCAAAAGGTACTGATCCTTGTTACATTATAAACGATGATAAAAATGTAATTGTTGCCAATTATTCTGGTGGGAATATTTCTGTTTTTAGTAAGAAGAATGACGGAAGTCTAGCAGAAGCGAAGCAAGTGATTCAACATTATGGAAAAGGGACGAATACGCAAAGACAAGAAGGTCCGCACGTACACATGGTTCATTTTTCTCCAGATAAAAAGTTTGTTGTGTCTAACGATTTAGGGAATGACAAAGTATATTCGTATGCCTATAATCCTAATGCTGAACGTACTGTTTTAGAACTGAAAGACAGCATTTCAGTAAAATCGGGTAGTGGACCAAGACATTTAACCTTTAGTAAAAATGGAAAGTTTGTTTATTTATTACAGGAACTTGACGGAGCTTTAACGGTATTTACTTATTCAAACGGAATATTGAAAAAGATTGATGAGACGTCCATTTTGGCAAAAGATTTCAAAGGAAAATTCAGCGCTGCAGATATTCATATTTCGCCTGACGGGAAGTTTTTATATGCTTCTAATCGTGGTGAAGCCAATAACATTACAATTTTTAGAATTCTAAAAAACGGAAAATTAATATTGAAAGGACAAACCAGTACTTTGGGAAAAGGACCTAGGAATTTTGCAATAGATCCAACTGGGAATTTTCTTTTGGTAGCACATCAATATACCAATCATGTAGTGATTTTTAAAAGAAATAAAACTACGGGAGTACTTACTGATACTGGTAAAAAGCTTGCTTTGTGTTCGCCGGTTTGTTTGGTTTTTACAAAGAATTAAATAGTACGATTCAAGAAAAAAGGCTAAAAATGATTATCATTTTTAGCCTTTTTTAATTTATTATTTATTCTTGTCTTTTCTCTTTTTGTCTCTGGTTTTTAGCATGTTTCTATTTACTGAACCGTGTGTTTTTTTCTTTGTTACACCTGGTCCACCCAAATTGACTTTCTTGTTCTTTTTACTTTTTTCTTGAAAAGCGCCATCACCGTCAAGTTTTTGTTTTTTCATCATAAACTTAATCGGTTGTCTGTCTTTTTCAGGTTCGATTAATTTAGAGGAAACTTCAACTGTTTCTGGGAAAGCTTCGATAGCTAATTCCATATTCATCAGCACTTCTATTTCCACTTTAGATTCCTCTTCACGAGGTGCGATAAGACTTATTGCGGTTCCTGTTGCATCGGCACGACCGGTTCTACCAATTCTATGCATATATAACTCAGGCATTTCGGGCATCTCAAAATTGATAACATGAGTAATATTTGAAATATCCAAACCTCTTGCCATAATATCTGTGGTAATTAAACCACGTAAATTTCCTTCTTGGAACGAAGCCATCGTACTCAAACGATAATTTTGTGATTTATTCGAGTGAATTACTCCAAACTGACCCTCAAAATCTTCTTCGATACGTTCGTGAACCATATCTGAAATCTTCTTGTTATTTACAAAAACTAAAACACGACTCATGTCTTCGTTGTTTTGCAATAAGTATTTCAGAAGGTTTATTTTAGTATTGAAATTTGGAACTTTATAGCTGATTTGTTTGATGTTTTCCAATGGAGTTCCTGATGCCGAAAGCGTAACTTCTTCCGGATAATCAAAATAGTCATTTAAGATAGCATCTACTTCATCTGTCATAGTTGCCGAAAATAGAATATTTTGACGTTTTTTTGGCATCATGGCCAATATTGATGTCAATTGGGTACGGAAACCTAAATTCAGCATTTCATCAAACTCATCGATCACCAGCTTTTGCATTTCTTCAAAACGAATCACATTATCCAGCGTTAAATCCATGATTCTTCCTGGAGTTCCCACTAATATGTCGCAACCTGCGTAAACTGCTTTCTTTTGCGTATTGATATTGACACCTCCAAAAATTCCAATAGTTCGAACCGACATGTATTTTGTCAATTTTTCAACTTCTTCCACAACTTGCACGACAAGTTCACGTGTAGGAACCAGAATTACTATTTTTGGTGTATGACCTGGAGTAAATTTATATAATTTCAATAAAGGCAATAAGTAAGCAAATGTTTTACCAGTACCCGTTTGAGCGATTCCCATCATATCTCTTCCGGACATTATCACAGAAAAAGTTTTTTCTTGAATAGGAGTCGGTGTTGTAAATCCTAAATCGTCTATTGCTTTTTGTACGGATTTAGGAAGATTGAATTGCTCAAAAGTTGTCATTTGCTTAAATTTTTTGCAAAGATAGTCTTTTTGAAAGTAATGCTATAAAATCAAAGAATTTCAGGTTGGATTTTAGTTTTTTGATTCAATTAATGATTTAATAATCGCTTCACTCGAAGTACCAATTCGTTTGGATTAAATGGTTTTGCAATGAAATCATCAGCACCAAGCTTAAACACTTCACTAACGGAATGTTCTTCTTCGCCCAAAGCAGATAAAACTATTATGGGTATTTTTTCAAAATTTTCTTTAACAAAACGAATAACTTCCAGCCCGGATTTATAGGGTAACAAAAGGTCGGTAATTACCATGTCTGGATTTATGGAGTGTATTTGTTCCACGGCACTTAAACCGTCCTTAATAACGCTCAACTGGTATCCTTCCTTATTGAGAATGAATTTAAGGATTTTAACCATCAATTCATCATCTTCTATAATTAGTATTTTTTTGTCGCTATTCATTTCGAGATATTTTATTTTTTATAAAGTTCAATCTCATCAATCATTACCATTGGTTTTTTTAGCTTTCGTTTTCGCCAAACGGGTAATTCTTCTTGGTTTTCTATTATTAATTTTATTTTTTCAAAATTGCTGAAGTTTTTATCTTGTATTTCTATTTGGGATGTTTTGACAGTATAATCTTTAGTTAAATTTACAATTTTTTTTTCATTTATGAGATTCCATTTTTTCTTTTTAAAGCCATAAATTAAAATTTTCTTAGGCAGAAAAATCCAGTGTCTTTGATTGTTTAGAAAATTTATTTTTAGTTGATTAAATTCTAAATTATTGGTTATTAGTTCTATTTCGGGATTGGTTCCATACCAACCGATCCAATTAATATTATAATCAGTATGACCTCTTATTCCATCAACTAGTCCGTAACCTCCTTTTCCAGTAAAACCTTCAGCTGGTGCAGTTAAAAAATTGACTTGCATTTTTTCTCCAAGATGTGTTGTTGTTTCTTTGGCTATTTCTAGCCAATCTTCATAATATTTATCTGGTGATAACCCATCTTCACTCAATTCGTAAATTCCAAATTGATTACAAGTTTCAGCAAATTTGCGAACTCTTTCATTGAGTCCTTTTTTTACCTCTTTTTCACCTTTTTCGTTGATAATAAACATCCCATGTTGGTCTTTTCCATAAAATTTAGATTGTTCAAAAAACACAAACTCTAATGCCAGTCTTAATTTATGTATTCTGGATTCTAAAGTAAGGTCTCCATCAACTGCTTCCAAGGCTTCCTCCAGTAGTTGATCATATTGATTCATTGCCTCGGGGGATAAAAATGTATTTCTGCTTTGAACGGGACCGGAGTATATATCCAAATCAGCGTTAGAATTTTTCTGATTATCGGTTAAAAGGATTAAATATTTTTTGATATTAGAGGCTGCTTTTCCATAGAATCCTCTTAAAAAATCATCTGTAGTTGTTTCAATATTAATTTCGGTATCCCATAAAATTTTTGCTAAAAGATATTGTCTCAATTCCGAAAAATCACCGGGAACATCAGCATAACCTTGCACAAATAGACCTTTAACATTATTCTGTTTAAAAAGTTTGTAATTATCAGAGAAGGTATGAAAGTTTGGAAAAGGAGAAAAATAGTTTGAGAATTGCACTGTATAATCCCATAAATATAGATTAGAAGCTGTTTTTCCCCAATTTTGTAATATTTTTATAAACGGTTTGCTTTGTGAGTCATTTATAATTGATTTCCCACGATTCAATTCGATTGGACAAAATAAAGTATAGATATTAGGTTCTATTTTTAGGCCTGTTGGTGGTTTGTAGGTGTGTAGGTAGGCCAAAGTTGTTATTTTAGTTTTTGGAAAAAGCACGGCAATTTTATTTAAAAAATAGTAAAGAGAGCCTTGAGGTCCACCATGATTTTCATTTAATAATTTGCATTGAGCGCACTCACAATAAACGGCATCATCATTTTGACTCACAGAGTAAAAAGTAGTGTTTGGGTTTTCAGCAATTATTTTTCCCATTTTTTTTGTCACAAGGGCAACAACGGTGTCATTAGTCATGCAAAGTGACTCGGCTCTCCGGTTACCTTCATACAGGGCATAAAATTCAGGATTCGTTTTGAAATATTCTTTTGGCGGTAGAAGTTTATCAAAGGAATGTCCCCAAACGCTGAAGTCGTTTAAATGCCAGTCTAATTTATGCCAATCCCTGAAATCTTCATCGTATGCATCAGGATATAAAATGACTCTATATTCAAAAGATGGTTTGTAGTGTTGCGTTGTGTTTTTTGGAAATTCAACTTTTTTTAATTTTGGAATATAAGTATCTATAGAAGTGAATTTTCTAAATCCCCAGCTTTCCAGTAAGGTGTAAACTGCGTAACGTAATGATTTTTCATTGGGTGCTACCAAAAAAATATCTTTCGAATCACTTTTAATGACAAAACTATTTATGTCTTTTTGGTTTTCTGAATTTGATATTCTAAGGTGAATTGCTGAAGTAGTTTCTTGATTATTGTTCTCAATTTTGATAAAAAAAGGATTCAACAAGCTTTTGTCTAAATAGGATTTTAGGATTTTTGCTGCTGGTTTTGCGTTTTCTTCCGTTATGTGAATAGTATTTTCATTACCCATTTTGTTCTCGATGATAATATTGGATTGCGCCATTGTTTTGAAGTTAATAAGAACTAAAAAAAATAGTGTACAAAATAATTTCAGTTGTTTATTAAACATAGTTTAAAATTTATATTGTAACATTAATGATAGTTCAAGCTCGTTTTGTGTCGAGTTACGAATGTATTCTTGCTGGTTGTACGTGAGTTGAATTCCAGTTACATAATGATTGTTAAACAGTTTAAAATATCCTGCACCAATCCTATATGAATCTAAAGAAATCCTTTCTTTGAACTGGCCTAAAGTGGTTCTTTCTTCAGGAGAGGATCCATAACCGGAGGTCAAAGTTATATAATCAAAACGGGTATCAAAATAATACCGTACCGTTAACGTAACTGCGGGGTAATAATCTTCTTTATCTTTTTGAATAAAGGTTCTTAGATTTACCCAATAGGAATCTATATATTTCCCCACACCAACAACTCCTGTTGTGAATTCAGTGCCATCTTGTGTCTTTAAATATCGAATGCCTAAATCACCTTCCCAGCCCTTTTTGAAATTTTGATAAAAGGAATATCCAAGTCTTAATTTTGGAAATACGGCATCTTCACTATAAGCCACGTTCATGTAGGAATAATTATTTTTGCTGGTAAAAAAATAAGATTCCACTTCATATTGAAAACCATTTGCAATGCTTTGACCGGATGATAATCTATCTGCATAATTTACACGTCCTATCAAAGAACCCCATTGGCGCTCTTTTATGTACTGTAGACTTCCTAAATGCCAAGGACCATACCCTTTTCTGTCGAAAGAGGTGAAACTGTAGTTGATTCCTATTCGATCCGTTCTTAACTTTGATTCTAACTGAAAAAGAAGTTGCGTAATTTGGTCATCATTCGGGTTTTTTAATTGTAATGTTTTTAAATATTGATATTCTTTTTTTCGATCTTTTTGCAATTGATACACTACTAGTTTTTTTTGCTCAAAACCTTTGTCTTCCGGATGTGAAGTAATTGCTTGGTCTATTATGATTTCGGCATTATTGTATTTTTTTTCATCAAATTCTATATTGATCAAATAGTTATATGCGTCTTGGTTGATAGGGTTTTTGTCAATATAATATTTGTAATAATATCTTGCGCTGTCAGTGTTTTTTAATAAATCATAATTACGTCCTAAAACCAGATAATAGTCTAAATATGTGGGTGCTAATTTTTTTCCTAATAAGGCCCTTTGGACATTTTTTTCATAATTCTTTCCATTTTGCATGTCTTTAATTATAACGGTCAAAAGACTGTCAGAATCAATTTTTTGAGCTGCTACTTTTTGATTGGAAACAAAAAATAAAAAAATAAAAAAACAAGCTATATTTAAAATTTTGCTTTGAATCATGATGTTAGTTTTTGAGTAGTTGTAAATCCTTTTCGAATCATTACGCCCCATTTTTGTTCGGTCTGTCTAAAAAAGAACCAATATCCTCTTAATGATGCATAAATGTTTAGTGGATGGTAAACGAAAGGCTCTATCATTGCCATAAAGATTAATACCATTAATTCTTTGTAATTAGCATAACTTTTATACAATAAATCGTCTATCATAATTGAAATAAGTGTAATCAACAAATAAAAGATATATACAAATACACTCATGATGATTAAGTATTCAGTATTTATTTTTTCTGTTATAATACCGGCAATCAATGCTATGATTCCAAAAAATTCTATTATTGGCACGAGAAATTCGAATATCAAAAAGAAAGGTAAGATCATAAATGCTGTTTTTCCATATCTTGGATTAAAAAACATTTTTCGGTGCAGGAAAAGTGTTTGTATAAGCCCCCTTGCCCATCGGGTGCGTTGTCTTAACAGCACTTCTCTTGATTCAGGAACTTCCGTCCAGCATAACGATTCGGGAATATATTTAATTAAAAATTTTAATTTGTTTTCATGCATGTGCTTTCTCATTCGAGTGATTAATTCCATATCTTCTCCTAATGATTTATGCCAATAGCCACCTACTTTTATGGCTATTTCTTTATCAAACATTCCTAATCCGCCAGAGACTAAAAGTAATCCGTTGATTTGGCTCCAAGCCATTCTGCCAAAAAGGAATGAACGAACATATTCTAATTCCTGAAATCTGGGATACCAATCTTTAGGAAAGTGGACTTTATGTAAGAAACCATCTTTAACTTCGCATGAATTTGAAATCCGAATTCCAGCACCAGTGGCTATCACTCTTGTTTCATTTTCCATAAATGGTTTTGCTAATTTAAGTATGGTGTCTCTTTTAAGAATACAATCTACATCGGTACATAAAAACAAAGGATATTTTGACGAATTAATACCAGCATTGGAGCCATCAGCTTTACTTTTTCCATTTTCTTTATCTACCACTAAAAGTTTCGAATAAATAGGATTAGTTGATTTATAATGGCCTCTTACGGGTTTAGTCACAATTTTTTCTTGGTAATAAAAATCAATTTTCACTAATTCAAATTCCGTTATTAATTTGGTTAGCGTATCATCCGTACTCCCATCGTTTATGATTATAATTTCAAATTTAGGGTAGGTTAATGACAGTAGTGATTTTACATTATAAACAATACTAACTCCCTCATTAAATGCTGGCGCCACAATTGAAACTCCGAGTAGATGATTGGATCTGGTGAGAATATCCTCAGAAATATATTTTTGGTATCTAAGATGTTTTAATATAGCATAATAGGATAGAAGCGATAAGAAAATGTAAAGCAAAATATAAGTAACAGAAAAAAGTGATATGAAAACTTCATAAAAATGGATTAGCTGGTATGTTACGTTTTGCATCATTATAAGTAAATTTCTCTTACATGTTTAGTCATTTTCATTGTGTCGTAATCCTTGGCGGCCACAGTATCTAAAACAGTTTTATTTATTTCGTTCAAACAATCAACTGCTTTTAATTTTAGGTCTTTGTCACTTTGTATTTGAATTTCATTCTCTAAAAATGAAACTACTGCCTCATCGCCGATAACCTTTAATGTATCTAAAATTTCTAGTTGAATTTCAATAGATACTTTATTGAAAAGTACAATCAAATCTTCTTTTGCTTCAGTCAAAAAAAGTTCGCGTATGGCTATAATAGCTTCTTTTTTCAAAGAATCATCCTCATTTTGAATCAATGCTATGATTTCTGAGGCTTTATTTCTATAATTATAAAAAACCATTATTTTTAATCCTAATTTTGTAATTGAGTTGTTGTTGGTCTCAATCCATTGATCAATGTTTTTGGGGATTGGAAATTTTTTTTCATGTAAAAGATCCATTATTTTTATGGTATACAAATGCGAAATGGTAGATGGTAATTCTTTAAAACTCTCCATGTAATTTTCAGATAATGATAAAAAAGCCATATTAGCATTAGACCGAATCACGATATTAGGATGTTTTAGATAAGGTTTAATGATGGAATTACCTTTTTTATAATCTAAAGCTTGAAAATGATAAAAGCCTTCACACTTGTTATAGCTTCTAAAATCACGAATTAAGCGCGCAGAATATTTATTAAGGTTTAGTGCTTGATAAAAAAAAAGTATAGGTTCTGATGCTTTTCCTTTTAAACTATGTTTAAATCGGATCATATCATTAATTACGAGTTCTTTACACCAAGATTTATGGAGTGGAATTTCTTTTTTGAACTGCAGTAGTTTTTTGTTGATTGTCTCTTCATTGGGTTTTGAGAGAATCATTTCAGTCAAAAAAATCTCCGCTTTGTTGGTTACAGCCTGTCTGTAAGGTTTATTATATTCGTAATAAATTCGTTTTGATAGTAATACAAGTGTCGATAATACTGTTGATATCAGTAGCAATGGGATAATATAATATTTTAGATATAAAATAAATAAATCCATGATTAACAGTGTTTTATATCATAATATTACAAAATATAAAAAGTTAAAAAAAATAATTTCGACGTACTGCATTAAAATCCTTCGAAAACACCTAATCCAAATAAAGCAAAATCATATTTAACAGGATCTGTGCTATCGAATTCACGAAGTTTTATGTCCAATTCAGACAAGGCTTTTCCATCATTTTGTTTCCGTGTCAAAATGCCTAATTTTCGTGCAACATTTCCGGAATGTACATCCAAAGGGCAGGATAATGAGGCTGGTGAAATGCTTTTCCAGATTCCTAAATCGACTCCCTTATTGTCTTGACGAATCATCCATCTTAGATACATGTTAATCCTTTTTGCAGCCGAATTATTCAGCGGATCTGATATGTGTTTTTGGGTTCTGTACTGGTGTGGAATTTCGAAGAATATTTTCTTGAATTCATGGATGCTTTTTTGCATTGAATGGGTTTCCTGATGTTTATTGAACACTGTTTCTAAACCGCCATGATTGGTGTAAATATGTTGTAAACTTCTAATAAAAGTGGTAAAATCTATTCCGTTGAATGTGCGGTGAACAAAAGTTTCCAATCGTTCCAAATCATTTTCAGTATGTGACATGACAAAATCATACGGCGCATTTCCCATCAAATCCATCATTTTATGGGAATTTTTGATAATCATCGTGCGATTTCCCCAAGCAATAGTAGCGCTTAGAAAACCGGCAATTTCAATGTCTTCTTTTTGTGAAAATAAATGCGGAATTTGTACCGGGTCACTTTCTATAAAGTCGAGTGTGTTGTATTGCAGGACTTTTTCGTCAAGGAAATCTTTAAGTTCTGATGGATTCATTATTGATGATGACTTTGAATACTAATTTATTTTAGGAAGTACAGCTTGTTGTTGTGAGGTATAGCCCAGATAGAAACGGCATCCTTTTTATTTTTTCTTTAAAAATAAAAAGATAAAGTGTATAGCTGGAAATAGCTCCTAGTTACTAATCAAACCGTCTACCATTATTAGTTTTCTGTCTGCCATATTGGCTAGTTCCTCATTGTGTGTAACGATGACAAAAGTTTGTCCCAACTCATCGCGCAATTTGAAAAATAATTGATGCAGGTTCTCAGCAGAAGCTGTGTCGAGATTTCCTGAAGGCTCATCAGCAAAAATGATGGCTGGTTTATTAATCAGTGCTCTGGCCACTGCCACACGTTGCTGTTCTCCACCCGAAAGTTCGTTGGGTTTGTGATTCATTCGGTGCGAAAGACCAAGGTAGGTTAATAATTTTTTGGCTTCAGTCTCAGTCTCTTCTTTGGGTTTATTGGCAATGAAAGCGGGAATGCACACATTTTCAAGGGCAGTAAATTCCGGTAATAATTGGTGAAATTGAAAAATGAAACCTAAATTCAAGTTTCTGAATTTTGATAAGGTTTTGTCATTCATCGTAAGAATGTCTTCATTGTTGATGCGCAACTCAATTCCGTTTTCAACGGTTGGCTTGTCTAAAGTTCCAAGAATTTGTAAAAGTGTTGTTTTTCCTGCACCGGAAGCACCTACTATAGAGACTATTTCTCCTTTTTGAATATGTAAATCAACTCCTTTCAGCACATGAAGTTGATCGTAATATTTATGTAGATTTTTGGCTTGTATCATTTTGAAACTGTTTTTACAAAGAAACAAAGATTTTAATGATTATGAATTGGAACACCAATTATTTTCCTTTGACAAACTATAAACTTTAGTTAACAGAGAATATTCACAACGATTTATTGAATAAATTTGATTCTAAATCATACAAATTATGAAAAAAATAATTGGGATTTTTTTGGCGCTATTGCCTTTTTCATTTTGTGCAAAAGAAAAGAATATTGCTTTGCCAAAAAGTATAGAAACAAAAAATATGGAAATACAAAACGGAATGGAAGTTGCAACCTTTGCGGGAGGTTGTTTTTGGTGTACTGAAGCAGTTTTTTTAGAACTGGACGGTGTAAGTAAGGTAGTTTCAGGATATATAGGTGGAAACACTGTGAATCCTACTTATCAGGAAATTAGTACGGGTGATACTGGTCATGCCGAAGCGATTGAGATTACGTTTGATCCCAATAAAATAAGTTTTGGGGAGCTGTTAGAAATATTCTTTGCCACGCACGACCCTACGACATTGAACCGTCAAGGAAATGATATTGGAACGCAATATCGTAGTGAAATTTTTTATCACAATCCTTTTCAAAAACAATTGTCTGAAGATTATATCGCTTTGATGACGACTGAGAATACGTTTGGAAAACCAATTGTCACTAAAATTTCATCAGCAACGAAGTTTTATGTTGCGGAAGATTATCATCAAAACTATTATAATCAGAACAAAACGCAAGGCTATTGCAGTTATGTGATTACTCCTAAAATAGATAAATTGAAAAAATTCTATCAGGACAAACTCAAAAAATAATTGGCATTAGATTTGTACGTATTCTGGAAAATAATAATCTAAATATTATGACTGAACAAGTGTCCGTTAGTGCAGTAAATAACAAAACCAGAAATCTGGTATTGGGAATTCTGTTTGATGCCATTGGAATGCTTTCGTTTACCGTTCCTTTTATCGGTGAATTTTCAGATGTGATTTGGGCTCCTTTAGCCGGTTTTTTAATGACTTGGATGTATAAAGGAACAATAGGAAGAGTAGGAGGAGTAGTTACATTTCTGGAAGAAATTTTACCTTTTTCAGATTTTATTCCAACTTTTACGTTAACCTGGATTTATAATTATGTAATTAAAAACAAAGATGCCTCGTAATTCGAGGCATTTTTTGTTAGTCGTTAAAAAGAAATCCTAGTCCCATACGTTTCAGCATTTTTTTTTCGAAAGCCCAGAAGAATTTGTACTGTCCAAACAAAAATCCTATCAATACTAATAAGATTTGATAGATTGGAAAGATTAGAATTAACCTAACAGGAGTAAACCAATAGCCTAAATCTTGTTTTGTAATTCCAAGCCAAAAACAAAAAGGTTTAGAAAGCCACGCCGATGCAGATCCGGTTATCGCAAAAACAATAAATATAATGGTAAGTTGAAAATTGCTGTCAATTCCCCAACGTTGTTTCAGTTTGTTCATTTTTATTTATAATGAATACAAATATAGTGACATTATCTGATGGGGACAAAACCAAAAAGTTTTTGTTTGTAGGTGTTTTGAAAATAAATCATGTAATTGTAAATCAAATAATTTACTTCATAACCATAATCAATATTAGGGTCATAATTTATTGTCATTTCATATAAATTTGGATCATAACGTAGCGGTTGCAAAACACGACTGTTCCATTCCATCACATAAAGCTGATTTTTGGTTTCCAAAAAAGATTGCGAATGATACCCTCGTGGGAACGCTCTTGAATTAAGCCATGTATTAAAGCCGGGATCAATGATAATCACCTCGTATTCCAGTTCATCATTAGCAATTCGGACTGTGTCGCCCTGAGCAGCAACAGTTTTTTCAGTGCTTGGAAATGCAGTTTTTGAAGTGGTACAACTTAAAAACACACAAAAAAGGACGATTATAATGTAGTAACTGTTTTTCATGACGGAAAAATTGATATATAAAGTTACAAAAAACAAATGATTGATTGGTAGTGTTTTAACTAAAAAAAAAGAGGCTGCTTTTATCAAGCAGCCTCTCATTAAATATTTAAGAAGGAAAAACTAGCTTAACAAACTAATAATTTGGGAAGCTAATTCAGTACCAATTCTATCTTGTGCTTCTCCAGTTGCAGCACCAATATGTGGTGTCAACGAGATTTTATGGTTCATCAAAATAGCCATTTCAGGAGTTGGTTCGTTTTCAAAAACGTCTAACCCTGCAAATAATACTTTTCCGCTGTCTAATGCTTTTACTAACGCTACTTCGTCAATAACACCGCCACGGGCACAGTTTACAATTCCTACACCATCTTTCATAATGGCAAGTTCTTTTTCGCTGATGATGTAACCATCTTGCGCAGGAACGTGTAAAGTAATGAAATCAGCTTCTTTGAATAAAGATTCCAATGATTGTGAAACGATGGTAGTGGTGATCGATTGTCCGTCAAAAAATTCTACTTTAACATCCACTTGCGGAATAAAACTATCGGCAGCGATAACTTTCATTCCCAATCCTAACGCCATTTTAGCGGTAGCCTGACCAATACGGCCAATTCCAACTATTCCAAGTGTTTTTCCTCTTAATTCGATTCCATTTGCGTAGGCTTTTTTCAAACCATCAAAGTTGGTATCGCCTTCAAGCGGCATATTTCTGTTCGAATCATGCAAGAAACGAACGCCTGAAAATAAGTGTGCAAAAACTAATTCTGCTACTGATTCTGATGATGAAGCCGGAGTATTGATTACGTGAATTCCTTTGCTTTTAGCATAATCCACATCAATATTGTCCATTCCTACACCACCACGACCTATAATTTTCAATCCTGGGCAAGCGTCAATGATATCTTTACGAACTTTAGTCGCACTACGTACCAAAACTACACTTACATTATTTTCGTTTACAAAGTTAGCCACTTGTTCTTGTGCTACTTTTGTTGTTATCACTTCAAATCCACCTTTTTCTAAAGCTAGAATTCCACTTTTTGAAATTCCATCATTGGCTAATACTTTCATTTGTGTTTTATATTTTAAGATTGTAAAATTTAAAGATTTAAAAATTCAATCTGGGTTGTTTAATGTAATGATTGATTAAAAATTGATTTTTCAAATCTTTAAATCCTTCAATATTTTAATTTTTAAATTTTTTTCTCCAAAGCCTCCATAACATCAACCAATACCTGAACACTTTCTAACGGAAGCGCATTGTACATAGAAGCTCTGTAACCACCTACTGAACGGTGTCCAGGCAAACCTGAAATTCCCGCAGCTTTCCACATCGCATCAAATGTTGCAGCATGTGCTTCGTCATTTAATAAGAAAGTAGCATTCATGTTCGAACGATCTTCAATAGCTGCAGCACCTTTGAATAATGGGTTTCTGTCTATTTCTCCATAAAGCAAAGCCGCTTTAGCATTGTTAATTTTTTCAATAGCAGCAATTCCACCAAGGTTTTTCAGCCACTGTAAGGTCAATAAAGACGCATACACAGGGAAAACAGGTGGTGTATTGTACATACTTTCTGCTTTGATATGTTTGGCATAATCCAACATGCTTGGGATTATTCTACCATTTTTACCTAAAATTTCTTCTTTTACAACAATCAGTGTAGTTCCTGCGGGACCCATGTTTTTTTGTGCTCCGGCATAAATCAAATCAAATTTAGAAAAATCTAATTCTCTTGAAAATATGTCAGAACTCATATCACATACAAGTGGCATATCAACTGATGGAAATTTCTTCATTTGTGTACCAAAAATAGTATTGTTACTAGTGCAATGGAAATAATCAGCATCTGCAGGTATTGTATATCCTTTTGGAATGTGATTGTAGTTTTCTTCTTTTGAAGAAGCGACAACCACAGTTTCGCCAAAAAGTTTGGCTTCTTTTATAGCTGCTGCTGCCCAAGTTCCTGTATCAAGATAAGCCGCTTTTCCGCCTTCTTTCATCAAATTATAAGGAGCCATGATAAATTCTAAACTCGCTCCGCCAGCAAGAAATAAGGCGCTGTAGCCTTTGCCTTCAAGGCCTAAAAGTTCCAGAACGATGGCTCTAGCTTCATCCATAACGGCAACGAAGTCTTTACTTCTATGCGAAATTTCTAAAAGAGATAACCCGGAATCGTTGAAATTTAAAATTGCTTGTGCTGATTTTTCAAAAACTTCTTGCGGTAAAATACAAGGTCCTGCGCTGTAGTTGTGTTTTTTCATGGTGTAGTTTATGTCCAAAAAATTAAAGTGCAAATTTCGACAATAGGAGTTTAAAAAGCGTTAATTAATTCGAAATAATTGCACTTTTTTCTGCTATATTGTTAACAAAAATGAAATAGTATCGATGTTATCTGCGTAATTCCATAATCGGGGATTTTGAGTTTCTCCAAAGTCTACGCTGTTTTCTATAGTCTCATCAGCAACAATACATTGTAATAGCTCACTTTCCGACTCTAATCTTGTTTTTAATTCGTTTATATCGTCGTAAAACTCATAAAAAACACTCGAAATAGGCGAAGCATGACTTTGATCTTCTTTCAAGGTCAGAAATCCGTTATCTAGTAATTTGAAATTACTCATCAGGAAAACGGCTTTGTTGTAATCGTAATTGTTGGCGTATTTTTCGTAATGAATGACGTCTTGGTAAGCAAATATCGCTTCAAAAAACGGAACAAAAGAATAACCTTTTGGAACAAAAAGTTTAGAAACATTGCGGCAACCCAATCCAAAATAACGAAAAATATCTTCTCCTAAAGCGGTAAGTTGCTCTTTGGTTTCATTACCGGTTAAAACCGCTACTGAATTTCTGCTTTTTCGAATAATCGACGGTTTATCTTTGAAATAATATTCAAAATAACGGGCTGTGTTGTTACTTCCCGTGGCTATTACGGCATCAAAATTTTCTAATTTTCCCTCTACAAAAGTAATATTCTCAGCTAATTCTGGCTGAACTGCAATGATGTATTTTGCTAGAAAAGGTAATAAATGCTGATCGTTTGAGGATGTTTTTACCAAAACAGTATTTCTTGTAATCAAAACCGAAAGGAAATCGTGAAATCCTACTAACGGAATATTACCGGCAAGAATTAAAGCGACTTTTTTAGGCTCTTGAATTGGAATTGTATAGTTTGAAAGCCATTGATTCAGATTTTCTTCTGTTAATGCTTCTGCCCAAGATTGTATGGAGAAATAGACATTTTCAGGAGTGTACCATCCATTATGCGATTGGGATAATTTGATCAAGTCAACAAAAGCATCAAAAAACGTTTCGTTGTGCAAAACAGCCGGATTTTTTAAAGTGTTATTTTCGGAAAACTGACTTAAAAATTTTCCTAATTCAACAAAAACACTTTTTTTTGTTTCTAATGTCATAATGTTTGCTTATGAATAGTTTTGATTGTAATTTTGCACAAAAATAAGCTATAAAACGTATAGTTAAAAGATTAAAAGAGGAAAGATATGAGAATCTTAAATCCAAAATCTTAATTCCTTAAATCCAAAATTAAAAAGATGGCAATTATTATAACAGACGAATGTATCAATTGTGGTGCTTGTGAACCCGAGTGCCCAAATACAGCAATATATGAAGGAGCAGACGATTGGAGATACAAAGACGGAACAAAACTAAAAGGGAAAGTGATTTTGCCTGATGGTACCGAAATTGATTCTGATGAGGCTCAAACTCCAATTTCTGACGAAGTGTATTACATCGTACCAGGAAAATGTACCGAATGTAAAGGTTTTCATGATGAGCCACAATGTGCGGCTGTATGTCCTGTAGACTGTTGTATTCCGGATGATAATCACGTGGAAAGTGAAGAGACTTTGTTAAACAGACAAGCGTTTTTACACAACGAATAGGTAAAATATCTGAATTTTATGCAAAAAAATCCCGAGCTAGCTCGGGATTTTTTTGTTTTACAACTTTATTATTCTTTAACCATAATGAAAGTCTCTACTATTACTTTATCTGTTTTGTCATCATAAGATTCTAAAACTAGATTTCCGTTGGCATCAAAATAACCAAAAGAAGTTTTATTTTTTGCTTTGTAGATGTAATTGTTATTTGACGTTTTTCTCAAAACGGCAGCTTTTTCTTTGTTTGGTAAATACATATTGTATCCAGTCTCAGCAAGTGAAACTTGATATTTCTGTCCATTTAAATTATAATAAGCAGATCTGTCGACATCCACAATATTTGTAACTCCATTTGCCGTCACTGCAGTAATTGCAGTTACTTGAACAGGAGTATCTTTCATTTCTTTATTCAATGCATTTGAGTCAGCATCTTTTAGTTCAATATTTTGAATTTCTTTTATTTCCTGTGTTTTGATTAATTTTTTTTCGCCTTTTGAATCTTTAATCGTTGTTACAGTTGTTTTTACTTCTGATTTAACATTTTTATTTTGTGCTTGAATATTTAATGTAAATAAAAAAGCAATCATTCCAAGAGTTATAGTTTTCATAACGTTTTATTTTTTAATGTTTTACAAAACAAATTTACAGATTATAATTTATACTATTTTTTTAAATTATTGTAAAATTCACATACGACATTTGCTAAAACAAGAAAAGGGCTGTCTTTCGATAGCCCTTTTCTTAATTATTTTAGGATAAAATTAGAATTTATAGTTTAAAGATAAATTAAACATAGTTCCCAATTGGCTAAAGTGATATCCATCATAAGTCATTTGAGAATAACGTTGGTTGAATGTAATCAAATTAGATTGAGTTTTTACTTGTGCGGCATCGTTTAAAATAGCTGTCCCAGCGGCGTTTTCAGCTTTGAATTTCCATTCAGGAAGTACGTTCAGCAAGTTGTTTACATTCAATGCCAAAGTTAATTTTTCAGTAGCAGAGAAAGTAATTCCTAAGTCAGTTACGATTTTTGGAGTAAATTCGGTTCTCAAATTTGAATCTAAACCGTCTTGTTTGAATGTTGTTTTTCCAAAATAAGTATTGTTTACAGAGAAACCAAATTTTCCAACTTCATAATTCGCTCCTAAAATCCATTTTGTTTCTGGTCTTGAAGTAAACATTAATGCATTTAGTATTGGTCCAAACGAATTGTTAGTTACATCAGAGATTCTTTCATTCTGTAAAGTAACGTTTCCAGATAAAGTAAATCCTAATTTTCCTTCTCCTAAACCAATGTTGTTGTAATTAGCTACCACATCCAAACCCGATGTTCTAGAGTCAAATGAATTTGAAAACCAAGCTACATTACCAAATTGAGTGTCTTGTCTGTCTCCTAAAACAATTCTATCTTCTACTTTGATATTATAATAATCTACGGTAAAATTAAAGTTTTTAGAAGGTTTTGCTCCAATACCTACTGTTATATTAGTTGATTTCTCAGCATCTAATTTTGGAATACCTAAAATACGAGCTTGAGGAGAAACATTATTGATAATACCACTTACTTGAATTCCTTGTCCAGCCACAAATGAATACTGCGCTTTTTGAGTATAAATTTGGTGTAATGTAGGTGCTCTAAATCCAGTTGAAAGCGACCCTCTTAAAGTAATTTTGTCATCTAGAAATTTATATCTTGAACTTAATTTCCAAACTGTAGCTCCGCCAAAATCACTATATTCTTCATGACGAACAGTTCCGTTAATCAAAAAATCTTCAGTTACATCATAAGCAAGGTCAAAATAAGCACCTAAATTATAACGGTTCCATCTACCTGAGTTTTCAGGTCTGTTACCTGCAAAAGAGTCTGCTCCGATACCATCCCAAGAAGCTTTGTCTCCTTCTATTACTTCAAAATTTTCTGTTCTGAACTCAGAACCAAAACCAATACTGATTTTATCTGATAATACTTTAGAGATGTCTAAATTTCCAACGATGTGATTGAATGAAGTTCCTCCAGGTTGAAAAGTAATTGGGCTGTTTTCTTGGTAGATATTTTCTCCATTTTCATCTTGTAAGTCAGATCTGTTCACAGAGTTTTCTACGGAGTAAACTTGTTTGTTTCCCCCAGTAGTAATACTCACGTCAGTATTCCACCCGTTCATTTCAGATTTGTAACCCAAAGTTGCGTTGTAATCGTTCAAGTCTCCTGTAAATGTTGGTACATAACCCTTATATGAAGCAGCCGTTCCATTACCAAAGAAATCAGCAAGGTATGGGTTAGCTGGATCTAATGTTCTCCAGTATGGTGTTCTGTAGTTAGCAAATGAGTTTACTTTTTTATAAACATAAGCTGCATTATAATACAATTGTGTGCTTTCTGATAAATCAATTCCACCATTTATTAAGAATTTAGCAGCAGTCGTTTCAGGAGATCCGTTAATATTTCCTGCATCTGGTTTTTCTGCAAGAAAGTTGTTTATTTGGTTTATTCCAGAGGTATTGTCTGCCATAATTGAAGCTCTTGTAGCGCCATCAACATAGTTATCAGGGTCGTTTGGATCTACATAAATAAAATCTGCATATTCTCCGCCACTAAGGGGTTTGTCATCAGGACCAAGATTGGTTGTGCCTCCATCTACCGTACCGGGTCTGTTGGCTAATTTTACTTTAGAAAAATCTATCGTATAATTTAAAAAACCTTTGTTACCAACTGTGGTTCCATTGTTTAAACTTACTCCTAACATTTCACCATCACCTTCAGAAGTTATTCCACTTCTTACTGTTACAGCACCATTGCCAGAATTCTTTTTTAAGATAATATTCATAACTCCTGCAATCGCATCAGACCCGTATTGAGCGGATGCCCCATCACGAAGTATTTCTACTCTTTCGATAGCGTCAGTAGGAATTGCAGAGATATCGGCACCTGTTTCTCCACGCCCTGGAGACGTTTGTACATAAAGTAAAGAACTTAAGTTTTTACGTTTCCCATTTATTAAAATTAACGTTCTGCTTGGTCCCATATTTCTGATTTCATAAGGATCAAGTAATGAAGTTGCATCATTTACTGGAGTTTGAACCGTGTTGAAAGATGGAATTTTGTACTGTAGCGCTTTGTCAAAAGAAGCTTGTCCGGTTGATGTCAAGTCTTTTGAAGATAAAACATCTATTGGTAGTGCTGATGTCGTATTACTTCTTGGCGCCGTTCTAGTTCCTGTAACTACAACTTCGTCTAGGTTTTGTCCGCCTTCTTCTGATAGGGTAACATTTATAATAGCCTCAGTCGCCATTTTTTCAAATTTAGAAAAACCAATATAGCTGAAAACTAAAATAGCTCCTTCTTTTACTCTTATCTTGTAACTCCCATTCATATCAGTTGAAACTCCATTTTGAGTTCCTTTTTCAATAATGTTTACGCCAGGTAAAGCATTTCCGGTATTGTCTTTTACAACACCGGAAATTTCTTTTTGTGCAAAAAGAAACGAGACGTTTAGTAGAAATAATAATAATGCAAATTTTTTCATAATAAGTTGTGTTTGGTTTTTGTTTGGTTTGAAATCCTTTGCAATATAATTTTTTTTTAACAAAATATTAGCACATCATTTAATTTTTTGTAAAAAACATATTAGACCTGTTTAATCTGTGATTTTTACTTATTTAAACATTTATAAAATCTTATATTTGCAAACTTTTAGCACAGATGCTAAATTTTGAGCTTAACGTGTTATTTGCAAAAAAAAGTATCATGAAATCGTTATGAAATCTGTTTAAAAAGCATAAAGATTTCGATAGAATATTCCATTAAAAATAAATATTATCTACATATGAAAGCAGGGATTGTAGGATTACCAAATGTTGGAAAATCAACATTATTCAATTGTTTATCCAATGCAAAAGCGCAAAGTGCTAACTTTCCTTTTTGTACTATTGAACCAAATATAGGTGTTGTAAATGTTCCGGATTCCAGAATGGAAAAACTGGAGGAATTAGTAAAACCTGAACGTGTGCAAATGGCTACTGTTGATATCGTTGATATTGCAGGATTAGTAAAAGGAGCCAGTAAAGGTGAAGGTTTAGGGAATCAATTCCTTGGAAATATTAGAGAGTGTAATGCTATTATTCACGTTTTGCGTTGTTTTGATAACGACAACATTGTTCACGTTGACGGAAATGTAAACCCAATTCGTGACAAAGAAACCATTGATATTGAGTTGCAGTTAAAAGATTTAGAAAACGTTGAAAAACGTTTAGAAAAAGTAAATCGTGCTGCTAAAACAGGAAATAAAGAAGCACAAACAGAGAAAGCACTTTTAGATAGAATTAGAGAAACGTTACTTCAGGCAAAATCGGCTAGAATAGTAGTTCCTCAAAACAATGACGAAGAAGTTTTAATGGAAAGTTTTCAGTTGATTACAGCAAAACCAGTTTTGTATGTTTGTAATGTGGATGAAAATTCAGCGGTTAGCGGAAATAAATATGTTGATCAGGTTCGTGAATTGGTTAAAGATGAAGATGCGGAAGTAATTATCCTTTCGGTTGGTGCTGAAGCTGATATTACCGAATTAGAAAGCTACGAAGAACGCCAGGTTTTCTTAGAAGATATGGGTTTAACAGAGCCTGGAGCGTCAGTTCTTATTCGTGCAGCATACAAATTATTGAAGCAACAAACCTATTTTACCGCAGGTGTGAAAGAAGTTCGTGCTTGGACCATAAATATTGGATCAACCGCGCCACAAGCTGCAGGAGTGATTCACACTGATTTCGAAAAAGGATTCATCCGTGCCGAAGTTATTGCATACGAAGATTTCGTTCATTACGGTTCAGAAGCAAAATGTAAAGAAGCAGGAAAATTCAAAGTAGAAGGAAAAGAATATATAGTTAAAGATGGTGATGTTATGCACTTTAGATTTAACGTGTAAAGAAGTTATAATGTCCAAAGTCATAAAGTCGAAAGTTAGTAATAGCTTTCGACTTTTTTTGTACCAATTCCAGCTTTCCACTTCAAGATTTTCCCATCAATCTCTTTTTTCTAAGACAAAAAAGGAGCTTCCTTTGGTCGCTCTTTTTCATCAAGAAAAAATAAGATTGATCTGAAAAATGCTTTCCGTTTCACTCTGGGGTAAAATCGATTTGGAGGAAAATGAAATTTTGTTTTTTTTCTTATTTGTTTTCGTAATCTGTGAATCAGTGGCTAATTATTTTGTTGTTATTTTATTTTTACTACTTTTAATAAAAACTAATCATCATGAAAATTATAGTCTTTGGCGCAAGCCCCAGTAAAAACTCCATCAATAAAAAATTAGCGACTTACGCAGCAAATCTTTTTGAAAATGCAGAAGTTGAGGTTTTGGATTTAAACGATTTTCAAATGCCAATTTTTACTGTAGATTTAGAAAAAGAAATTGGTCAGCATGAATTGGCTAAAGTATTTCTTGCTAAAATTGCTACAGCTGATATTTTAGTAGTTTCTATGGCGGAAAATAACGGAAATTATTCAGCGGCTTTCAAAAATATTTTTGATTGGTGTACTAGAATAAGCGCCAAAGTTTTTCAGGAAAAACCAATGTTATTGATGGCAACTTCACCAGGAGCCAAAGGCGGTGCAAGTGTTTTGGGAATCGCAAAAAACGCTTTTCCTTTTTACGGTGGAAATATAAAAGCTACTTTTTCACTGCCTAGTTTTGATGCTAATTTTGATGTAACAAACGGTAAAATTTCAAATCCGGAATTGGATAATCAATTGAAAGAAATTATTAAGAATTTTTCAATCGTTTAATTTTCAATCTTTAAATCTTTCAATATACGAATGTCAATATTATTCTTAATAACTTTGACGTCTGCCTATTTTAAAATTTATCGAATTACACTACATTAGCACCAAATCCACAAATTTTACAATGTCCGAACAAAATCAATATACCGAAGATAATATTCGGTCACTCGACTGGAAAGAACATATTCGCATGCGTCCCGGAATGTACATCGGGAAATTGGGTGACGGTTCTTCTCCGGATGATGGTATTTACATTCTTCTGAAAGAAGTCCTCGACAACTGTATCGATGAATTTGTTATGGGTGCCGGAAAAACTATCGAGGTAACTATTAAGGATAAAACCGTTACCGTTAGGGATTATGGTCGTGGAATTCCATTGGGAAAAGTCATTGATGTAGTTTCTAAAATGAATACAGGAGGAAAATATGATTCTTTAGCATTTAAGAAATCCGTTGGTTTGAATGGAGTAGGGACAAAAGCCGTGAATGCGTTGTCTAATTATTTTCGTGTAGAATCTGTTCGGGACGAAAAACAAAAAGCAGCCGAATTCTCTGCTGGAAATCTTGTTCTCGAAGAAGATATTATTGATACAACGAAACGAAAAGGAACCAAAGTAACTTTTATTCCTGATGAATCAATTTTCAAGAACTATAAATTTAGATTTGAGTATATCATCAAAATGCTCAAAAATTATTGTTACTTAAACAATGGTTTGACGATCATTTTTAACGGTGAAAAGTATTTTTCAGAGAATGGACTGAAAGATTTATTGGAAGAAACCATTAATGCAGAGGATTTAGAATACCCGATTATTCACCTGAAAGGAGATGATATTGAGATAGCCTTAACGCACAGTAAAACACAATACAGCGAAGAATACCATTCTTTCGTAAATGGACAAAATACCACGCAAGGAGGAACCCATTTAGCGGCTTATCGAGAAGCGATAGTGAAAACTATTCGGGAGTTTTATAATAAAAGTTTTGAAGCATCAGATGTTCGAAAATCGATTGTTACGGCGATTAGTATCAAAGTAATGGAGCCTGTTTTTGAATCGCAAACCAAAACCAAATTAGGTTCAACTGATATGGGTTCTGAACCGGGAATGCCTTCGGTTCGTACTTTTGTAAACGATTTTGTAAAAACGAAATTAGATAATTATTTACATAAGAATCCTCCAACTGCGGAAGCATTATTGCGAAAAATTCTTCAAGCCGAAAGAGAGCGTAAAGAACTATCTGGCATTCGAAAATTGGCGACTGATCGTGCCAAAAAAGCGAACCTGCACAATAAGAAATTAAGGGATTGTCGCGCGCATCTTCCGGATACTAAAAACCCTAAAAATCTGGAAAGTACGCTTTTCATCACGGAGGGGGATTCGGCTTCTGGATCTATTACCAAATCACGTGACGTAAATACACAAGCTGTTTTCAGTTTGCGTGGTAAGCCTCTGAATTCGTATGGAATGAGCAAGAAAATTGTTTATGAAAATGAAGAATTTAATTTATTACAAGCAGCTTTGGATATTGAAGACGGGTTAGAAAAATTACGTTACAACAACATCGTGATTGCTACTGATGCCGATGTCGATGGAATGCATATTCGTTTATTATTAATTACGTTCTTTCTTCAGTTTTTTCCGGAGTTAATCAAAGAAGGACATTTGTATATTTTGCAAACACCGCTTTTTAGGGTTCGAAACAAGAAAGAAACAATATATTGCTATTCAGATGAAGAAAGAAAAGCAGCAATAGAAAAACTAAAGCCAAAACCGGAAATCACCCGATTTAAAGGTTTAGGAGAGATTTCTCCGGATGAGTTCAAAAATTTTATTGGAGAAACCATTCGTTTAGATCCGATTATGATGGATAAGAATACCTCGATTGAGCAATTATTGTCTTTTTATATGGGCAAGAATACGCCGGACAGACAGGAATTTATCATCAAGAATTTGAAGGTGGAGTTGGATGTTTTGGAAGAAGTGAAATAATGCAGATTTAACAGTGTCAGAAAATCTTAAAAATAAAGCTTTATTCTCTCAAGTAGTCGCGCTATTGCAAAATGCCCGTCAACAGGTTTTACGCACCGTAAATTCAACAATGGTTTATACCTATTTTGAAATAGGAAGAATGATTGTTGAAGAAGATCAAAGTGGAAAAGAACGAGCTGAATACGGAAAACAATTACTAAAAGGACTTTCTGAACAGTTGACTGTTGAGTTTGGAAAAGGGTTTTCTATTGATAATTTAGAAAACATGAGGAAGTTTTATTTAGCTTACTCAATTTCCGAGTCATTGACTCGGATTTTACAAATTCAAAAATCCCAATCACTGACTGGGGAATTCAAATCTCAAAAAACGCAACCAGTGACTGCGGATTTAAATAAATTTGATTACGAAACATTGTCTTCGTTTTTTAAATTGACTTGGACACATTATGTTTTCTTAATGCGAATTGACAATGAGAAAGAAAGACGTTTCTACGAAATAGAATCTGAGAAATACAACTGGACTGTTCGCGAATTAAAGCGACAATATGATTCAGCTCTTTATACACGATTGGCTTTAAGCCGAGATGCAGCAGGAGTTTTGAAACTTTCTGAAAAAGGTCAGATTATAGAAAAACCTAAAGACCTTATCAAAGATCCATATATTTTGGAATTTTTAGGTTTGCCAGAATTACATCAGTATTCTGAATCGGAATTAGAGGAGGAAATTATCAATAAACTAGAACATTTTTTATTAGAATTAGGTCACGGATTTACTTTTGTCGCAAGACAAAATAGAATTACTTTTGACGATAAACATTTTCGAATCGATTTGGTTTTTTATAACCGAATTCTTAAATGTTTTGTACTGATTGACTTGAAAATAGGCGAATTAAAACATCAGGATTTAGGACAAATGCAAATGTATGTCAATTATTACGACAGAGAAATGCGTTTGGAAGATGAGAATAAAACCATAGGAATTGTACTTTGCCAAAACAAAAGTGATTTGGTTGTAGAATATACTTTACCTGAAAATAATGAGCAAATTTTTGCTAGCAAATACAAAACGATTCTGCCAAGCAGAGAAGATTTAATACAATTAATTTCGGAATCAAGATAATGAAAGACGAAGAAGACGAAAACATATTACCACAAGGTCAAGAAGAAGAAAATACAGCTGGTGAAGATGCTTTTGAAGATATAATTTCTACAGGAGGGCAACATTTTTACGATAATCAAGAAGACGGAAAAGATACTATTACCAAAGTTACGGGAATGTATAAAGACTGGTTTCTGGATTACGCTTCCTATGTAATTTTGGAACGTGCCGTTCCGGCGATTGAAGATGGTTTTAAACCGGTGCAACGTCGTATCATGCACTCTTTGAAAGAATTAGATGACGGCCGTTATAATAAAGTTGCCAATGTTGTTGGACACACCATGCAGTATCATCCTCACGGAGATCAGAGTATTGGCGATGCGATGGTGCAAATTGGACAAAAAGAATTATTGATTGACTGTCAGGGAAACTGGGGGAATATCTTAACAGGCGATGGTGCTGCGGCTTCCCGTTACATTGAAGCGCGTTTGTCTAAATTTGCTTTGGAGGTTATTTATAGTCCAAAAATTACTGATTGGGGTGTTTCTTACGATGGTCGTCGTGCAGAACCTAATAATCTGCCTGTAAAATTTCCATTATTATTAGCTTCTGGAGCAGAAGGAATCGCTGTTGGTCTTTCCACGAAAGTGTTACCTCATAATTTCAATGAGTTAATTGATTCGTCGATAAAAATATTAAAGGGAAAACCATTTACCTTATACCCGGATTTCTTGACACAAGGTATTGCTGATGTGTCTAATTACAATGATGGATTGCGAGGTGGACGTGTACGTGTACGTGCCAAAATTGCACAGCTGGACAAGAATACCTTGGTGATTACCCAAATTCCGTTTTCGACTAATACGACGACTTTGATTGACAGTATTTTGAAAGCGAATGATAAAGGTAAAATCAAAATCAAGAAAATTGAAGATAATACTGCCGCTGAGGTAGAGATCTTAATCCATCTTTTTCCGGGTGTTTCTCCAGATAAAACGATTGATGCATTGTTTGCTTTCACGGCTTGCGAAACTTCGGTAGCGCCTTTGGGCTGTGTGATTGAGGATAATAAACCCTTATTTATCGGGGTTTCCGCAATGTTGAAAATTTCAACCAACAGAACGGTCCAATTGCTAAAAAGTGAACTCGAAATTCAATTGAGTGAATTGGAAGAACAGTGGCATTTCCTATCTTTGGAACGTATTTTTATCGAAAACAAAATCTATCGCGATATTGAAGAAATGACGACCAGAGAAACGGTAATTAAAGCTGTTGATGATGGTTTGAAACCACATACAAAACACTTAAAACGTGCTGTTACCGAAGAAGATATTCTACGTTTATTAGATATCCGAATCATGCGTATTTCCAAATTTGACAGTAATAAAGCACAGGATAAAATCGAATCGTTGGAAGGTGACATCGAACAAGTAAAACACAATTTAGAACATCTGATTGATTTTGCTATTGCTTATTTTACCAAATTAAAAGAGAAGTACGGAAAAGGGCGGGAACGTCAAACAGAGCTTCGTGTTTTTGATGATATCGAAGCGACGAAAGTAGTTTTAAGAAATACTAAATTATACGTCAATAAAGAAGAAGGTTTCGTTGGAACAAGCCTGAAGAAAGACGAATACGTTACGGATTGTTCTGATATTGATGATGTAATTGTTTTTCTGCGTGACGGGAAAATGATGATTACCAAAGTAGACGCGAAAACTTTTGTGGGCAAAGATATTATTCACATTGCTATTTTTGACAAAAGCGACAAGCGTACCATTTATAATATGATTTACCGTGATGGAAAATCTGGGCCTTCTTATATCAAACGATTCAATGTTTCAGGAGTTACCCGTGACAAAGCATACGATTTAACCAATGAAACTGCAGGTTCTCAAGTATTGTATTTTTCGTGTAATCCAAATGGCGAAGCAGAAGTGATTACTATTCTATTACGTCAAATTGGAACTGTCAAAAAACTGAAATTTGATATTGATTTTGCCAGTTTGGCGATAAAAGGGAGAAGTTCGAAAGGAAATTTGGTGACTAAATATCCAATCAAAAAAATAGAATTAAAAGAAAAAGGAATTTCAACTTTATTGCCAAGAAAAGTTTGGTTTGACGATACTGTTCAGCGATTAAACGTAGATGCAAGAGGAGAATTATTAGGAGAGTTCAGACCTAATGATAAAATTTTAGTCATATCGCAATCCGGAAAAATAAAAGTAATTACCCCTGAATTGTCTACGCATTTTGATGAGGATATGATAGTTTTAGAGAAATGGATACCTAAAAAACCAATTTCAGCCATCTATTATGATGGAGAAAAAGAACGTTATTATATCAAACGTTTTTTGGTGGAAACCGAAAACAAGGAAGAAAGCTTTATTACGGAGCATCCTAACTCACATCTTGAAATTGTATCTACAGATTATCGCCCTGTAGCCGAATTGGTTTTTACAAAAGTAAAAGGCGTTCAAAAAGAAAATATGACCGTGGATATAGAATCTTTTATCGCCTTGAAGGGATTTAAAGCTTTAGGAAATCAATTAACGACTGACAAATTGAAACAAGTAAACTTGTTAGCGTCTTTGCCCTATGAAGTTCCGGTTGAGGTAATTCCGGAAGAACTAGAAGTAAAAGGCGAAACGGATGCTGATGATGCTAGTATTCAATTAGATGATGACGGTCAAATAACTTTAAGTTTAGAATAAAAAAAAGCGCTCAATGAGCGCTTTTTTATGAAATATTATTTCTTTTTCTTTCTCATTTTCATATTCAGAAATTCTACAGCTAGAGAAAATGCTATGGCAAAATACAAATAGGCTTTTGGCACTGCACCTACAGTTTGTCCCACTAATACCGCTTCTGATAAGTGCATACTTTCTGTGATTAGCATAAAACCAATTAAAATCAAGAATGCTAAACCTAAGATCTGGATGGATGGATTATTGTTGACAAATGTTCCAACAGGAACGGCAAACAACATCATCACACCTACTGAAATGACTACGGCCGTAACCATGATATACAAAGCGCCTTCCAGTCCGTTAGTCATTCCTACAGCGGTAAGAATACTATCTACAGAGAAAATAAGGTCAATCAATAAAATCTGAAATATTACATTTCCAAATGATTTTGCTGCTGAAGTTTTTAAATCTTTTTCTTCTTCCCCTTTATGATCTACTTTTTCATGAATCTCTTTGGTGCTTTTATAAATAAGAAAAATACCTCCGCTCAATAGTATTAAAGCTTGACCGTTAAAATGAGCAGTAAACCACCCCCAATCAAGACTAAAAAGAGGTTCTTTCATTTTGATCAGTAACGTGATTCCAAAAAGTAAAGCAATACGCATGAACATAGCTAAAAACAAACCAATTTGAGTTGCTTTTTTACGTTTCTCTGGCGGTAGCTTTCCAGTAACTATCGATATGAAAATGATATTGTCAATTCCTAAGATAATTTCAAGAAAAGTCAATGTTAACAGTGCCACCCAAGCATCGGGATTTAAAAATACTTCCATTTTATTTAATTATAAATTATAATACTTAATTGGCAATCTTTGTAACAGTTCCTCTTTGTTTTGCATCAGTGCCAACCATACCAAACTCAAAGGTATATGAATTTTTTGAGGTTGTCAAAATTTTCATACCAATAGCTTTCTCTTCGGCCATGTTTTTTGGATGTAATTTCAGCAAAACATATTCACAATCGTTTACCCATCGTATCGATGCGGTATCAGTCTTTCCTTCAAAAGTTTCAATTTCAATACTATCGTTGCGTTCAAAAACGGTAGTTTTCTTGATCCCGTCAACTTCATATTCAAATTTGAATTTACCGGTTTTAAAATCCTTGCAATTGCGCTCCGCATCATAGCATGACAGTAGCAGTAGTAGTGGGAGGAGGAATATTATTTTTTTCATTAGTCAGGGGTTTGTTTTTTTAATTTTTATAAAGGTTATTAAGGTTGCTTTCTTAATCGAAGGCTTGTGGACTAGAAATCTAATTACACAATTTTAATATCGTATTTGTCCAGAAGACCAATAATTCCTTGTGTCGAAAATTTTGCTTTTTTCATAGGATTGAATTCGGGATCAATTTTAAAATCGGTTGCTTTTGAAAAATCGGCTCCAGCTAATTGCGTATTATTAAAAATAGCACCGTCTAAATTACTGTTGTCAAAAACGGAACTCGTAAGATTGGTCCCAACAAAACTTACTTCTCTTAACGAACAGGAATTGAATTTTGTCTTTGGCATTTTTTTATTGGCAAACGAGGAATAATCCAAAACACATTCTTGAAAACTGACATTAAACAAGAAATCATCACATTCCTCAAATTGAATCCCCAGCAATTTGCAATTTTTAAATTTCACTCCTTTTAAGCTTGCTCCTGATAATTTGGTCATGGCCAAATTACAATCAATAAATTCGCAATCCATGAAGCTACTATAGGAGAAATCACTATTTGATAAATCACAGTTTTTAAAAACGCAATCCTCAAATTCTCGATTGTTTACTTTTTTATCGACGTAAATGATTTTTTCAAATGTTTTTTGAACGTGAATTAGGTTTTCCATTAGTCGTTAAATAAGCTTTTCATAATTGTTTTTAACCCCAAGAACATCAAATACATTGCAGCGATACAAGTAATAATTCCTACCGCCAAAACTAAATAATGCCATATATTTTGCTTATTCATAAACGCATTATGAATCAAGGCAGGACCAATAAATAACAAAGGCAAAGCACCTGCTAAATATTTGATTCCTTTAGATAAAACTTCTTTGTTAGTTGCCATTGTTTTGTTTAAAGTTTAAGATTCGGCATTTGTCGATGTACTCAAAAACGTTTGCCTGTATTCTGAAATCTGTTTATTGAGCTGTAAAATTATCAACAGCTTTCCTTACACTTCCATGCTTTTTTAATAAGTCAGCGGCTTGTTCATAAGAAACGGGAACTTCTCCCATAATCATTTTCACGCCACGATCAACAAGTTTGCTATTACTTAATTGCATATCGACCATTTTATTACCTTTCACTTTTCCCAGTTGAATCATCGTTGCGGTTGAGATCATATTGAGTACCAGTTTCTGAGCTGTTCCGGCTTTCATGCGGGAACTTCCCGTTACAAATTCAGGTCCTACAACTATTTCAATAGGAAATTTTGCCGTTTGCGAAAGCGGGCTTCCTGCATTACAAGAAATACTTCCTGTGGTAATATTATTTTCGTTACAAGCTTCTAATCCTCCAATAACATAAGGTGTCGTTCCTGAAGCTGCAATCCCGACGACGATATCATTTTCATTTATATCGAACGCTTTCAAGTCTATCCAGGCTTGTGTTGCGTTGTCCTCGGCATTTTCTACGGCTTTGCGAATGGCGGTATCCCCACCTGCAATAATGCCAATTACTAAATCGAAAGGAACGCCAAAGGTTGGCGGACATTCCGACGCATCTAGTATTCCAATACGTCCTGAAGTTCCTGCGCCAATGTAGAATAATCGTCCGCCTAGTTTCATTTTTGCAACTATTTCAGTCACCAATAGTTCTATTTGCGGCAAAGCTTTTTCTACGGCAAGTGGAACGGTTTTGTCTTCCTGATTGATATTAGAAAGCAATTCTTGTACTGACATTTTTTCTAAATGTTCGTATTTTGAAGGTTGTTCGGTGATTTTTGTGAAGGTCATTTTTAGTATAATTGGACAGCTCCAAAATTAACCTTTTTTATCACAATCTCGAAATTTTCTATTTTTAGTTTCAGGTTTTAGAAGTTTCAGGTTTCGTTAGTTTTATACAGATGGAGTAATTTTTCCAGTTTTAATTTCTTATCCAGCGAAAGGATTTCAAATTGTTGTCACGTGAACTAAAATACTATATTTGTTAAATATTAAAAGATAAATGGATAGATTAAGCTTACTGCAGGGAATTGGCAGCATCTCAGTTTTTGTTTCTTTATTGCTTGCGTTTTTTTTATTAACGGTTAAAACCGAAAATAAATTGGCCAACCGTCTATTTGCCTGGTTTTTTATTTTCTCTGCTATCGATCTTAGCGGATTTTTTATTGACGCGGGTACTCGTAATGAGTTAAATTTAGAGATTTTTAGATCTACGGCCTGTTTGTTTGGAATGCCTTTATTTTATCTTTTTGTACTGGCAGTCTGTTATTCTGATTTTAGATTAAAGTGGAAGCATTTAGTGCATTTGCTTCCTTTTTTATTGATTAATTTGGTTTTTATTCCAAGGATTTATCTTAGCACAAACATAGATAAAGATAGTTTTGCTGCAACGCTCAATCAAATGCCAGAGATATACCTGATTCAGATTTTAATTGAATTTCAATATGTATTTTATATCGTCAGCGTATTTTTGATTTTGAAAAAGTATAGAGAAATCTATTTAGAAAATTACGCTGATTCGAGTACTGCGACTTATAAATGGCTTTTTCAGATAACCTGTGTTTTTCTTATCGCACATTCTATTGTGGCATTAAAAAATGTATTGCGTTATAGCGGTTTCAGAGAGATATTTCTTTGGACAAATGTACTTGTAGGGGCTATTGCTTTGCTTATAACATGTTGGTTTATCATGAAAGCGCTCAATCATCCCGAACTTTTTAGAGGTGTTAATTCTAAATTACAATTGGCAAAAGATATTTTGCCTGCAGTAGAAGAAAAAACTGAATCTAAAGATGTTCAAGATGATGCTATTTCCAGTCAAATTTCGACATTGAAACAATATATGGCAGAGAAAGAGCCTTTTCTTGATCCGTCACTTACCATTCAGGAGCTTGCCAATCAAATTGATATTCCGGTTCGAGAGTTATCAGTTTTAATTAATCATCATATGGACCAGCACTTTTTTGATTTTGTCAATGAATATCGTATTCAAAAAGCGATGGGTATTTTGAAAGATCAGTCTAGAAGTCAGCTTACCGTTCTTGAAATTTTATACGAAGTTGGTTTTAACTCCAAATCTTCTTTTAATACCTCTTTTAAAAAACACACTAATTTGACGCCTACAGCTTATAGAAACACCTTATAATAAGTGGTTTGTAAAAAGTCGAACTTCATACTTGATAAAGTCGAACTGATTTTCTGAATAGAAATTGGTTCGACTTTTTTTTGTCGGTCGAATTCTGAAAATTTCTAAGGCAACTTTGCTTCAAATTAATCGAAACAAGTTTTAAAATTAGAAATCATGAAAAAAGTAAATCTCCTTGCCTTTTTATTATTGCCTTTATTTTGTTTAGCACAAGAATCATTTAAATTAAAAGGAAAAATAGTAAGCGAAACAATTCCATTAGAATGGGCAGATGTTTCGATATCGAATTCAGAAGGAAAAATTATAGATGGTTCAACCTCTAAACAAGATGGTAGTTTCGAAATCAACATTAAAAAAGGATCTTATAAAATTGGAATCACCCTTTTAGAATTTACAGATTATGAAAAAGAGTTTGCAATAGAAAGTGATCTGGATTTAGGAACAATCATTTTAAAAGAAAGCGCAACCAATTTAAAAGAGGTTATAATTCAATCTAAAAAGAAAACAATCGAGCAGAAAACGGATCGATTGGTTTATAATCTTGAAAACAATGTTACAACAGTTGGCGGAGACGCTTTAAGTGCCATTAATTCGGCTCCCGGAGTTGTCGTTCAGAATAACACAATTAATATATTAGGAAAAGGAACATCCCGTGTTATGATAGATGGACGAATGATTGAATTAGTAGGTGAGGAACTGAATAATTTTCTGAAATCAATTTCGGCTAGTGATATTAAAAATATTGAAATTATCAGCAATCCGCCAGCAAAATATGATGCCGAAGGAACTGGTGGATTGATTAATATTATTATGAAAAAAGGAGTTCGTGATTCCTGGAAAAACACGACTACAGTTTCTTATGATCAAAATAAATATAGTATTTATACTTTAAGAGATAACTTTTTTTACAATAAAAACAAGTTTAGATTTTCTGCCAGCATTAATGCAAAAACAGGTTATTTGAATGCTACAGATGATTTAAAAATGTATTTTCCTGATGGACTTTCGCACATGAAAAGTGCAACAAAGGTAAAAACTGAAAATCTTTCTGGTAAATTGGCTTTAGATTATGATCTTTCAGAACGTACGACTATTGGATTTCAATATTTAAACGATAGAAATAACCCTGATTTTAAATCGGATATTAGAATTGAGGATTACAATAATCAAAATGGATTGGATAATGTAACACTGAACAACAGCTTCACTGATAAAGGATCAAAAAATCAAACGTATAATGCGCATTTGATTACCAAACTAGATTCCTTAAAAAGGAAATTATCTTTTGATGTGGACTATTTCAATTACAGTTCAAAATTCGATAGAAATTTTGTCGCTAATAATTACACGCCAGATATGACATTTGTTGATGTAAATCAGTCGGGAAGAAACATTTCGAATCAGGATATTGACAATTGGAGTTTTAAGGCAGATATGGAACATCCGTTTCCAGCGCTGAATTTGTCTTATGGCGCAAAAATGAGTTTTACAAATAGTGTAAGTGATGTACTTTATTTCAATACAATTACAGGAACTCCGGAATTAGATTCGAACCAATCCAACCGATTTAAATACACTGAAAACAATCAGGCAGTTTATGTAAATGCGGATAAAAAACTCAATGAAAAATGGAATTTCCAAATGGGATTAAGATTGGAGAACACTCAAACAAATGGATTTTCTGAAACAATGAATCAGCAAACAGAAAATAATTATTTGAAATTATTCCCAACATTTTATGCTTCTTACAAGAAAAACGAAAACAATACTTTTAGTTTGAATTATGGAAAAAGAATCAACAGGCCACGTTTTGACTTATTAAATCCGTTCAGGATTTACATCAACAGCAATAGTTATTCCGAAGGAAATCCGTTTTTAAGACCTTCATTTAGTGATAATTTTGAGTTGGCACATTCTTATAAAGAAATTTTGAGAACTAGTGTTTTTGTCAATGCAATTACAAACGGTTATGGAGTTTTATTTACCTCAAACCCGGAAACCAATACACAGATTGTAACCCGTGAGAATTATTTTAAAAACTTAAATTATGGAATAGGGGAAAGTTATTCGGCAAGTTTTGCAGATTGGTGGTCTAGTGAAAATTCATTGTACCTTTTGGGAGCAAAAACAGAATTTATTAAAGATATCAATGCCACACCATCAAACAGTTTACAAATTGATTTTTCGACAAATAATACTTTTTTATTAGGTAAAACCACAAAATTGCAAATCGATTTTATATACACAACACCTTTTAAATCCGGTTTGTATGAAGTAGGATATGCCTCTAGTTTTGATATTGGTTTCAAACAGGATTTGTTTAATAAAACCATCCAGATTGCATTTTTGGCAAATGATATTTTTAATACCTCTTATCTAAAAGATTTTACTTCAGTTATAAACGGTGTAAAACAGGTATATGAGGAGAAACAAAGTAATCGATTTGCGCGTTTATCTGTGGTTTATAATTTTGGAAACAAAAAAATCAATGTACAACAGCGTGATTTTGGAAATAAGGAGGATAATAAAAGAACTGGAGGTAATTAGAAAATTAAAAGCTAAGAAACAGAAATCTCTTTATTTCTGTTTCTTAGCTTTATAAAATTATATAAAATACGCCAACGCAATTCCTATCACAATCATCGAAACCTTGGCAATATTGAACTTGTGTCCTTCGCTGCTTTCGAAAATAATGGTGGATGAAATATGAAATAATATTCCTATTACTATGGCTGTGATTTCAGTATAATACACGTTTAATACTGGTAAATAATCAGATAAAATCGTACCAAGCGGCGTCATGACTGAAAAAGTAATCATGAAGAAAAAAATGGCTTTTTTATTCAGACTTGCATTGATAAAAAAGGTAGTCAGAATTATGGCAATAGGTAAATGATGAATGGCAATTCCAATGGCTAAATCATGATGATGGCTTACAGGGAATCCTTCTAGAAACGCATGTATACAAAGACTTACGAATAGTAACCACGGGATTTGTGTCATTATTTCATGTCCGTGAACATGACCGTGTTCAGCTCCTTTTGAGAAAAATTCCAATATAATCTGGAACAATATTCCCAGCATGATGAAGAGTCCAATGTTTGGGTTTGCACTTTCGTAAATTTCAGGTAATAAATGCATTACCGTTAATGAAAGTAAAAAAGAACCACTGAATGCCAATAACAATTTTAGGTTGGTTTTGTTCTTTGGTCTTATAATCATTGCGACGATATATCCTATAAGTACCGAAAGTAATGGTAAAAGGTAATTCATTTATTTAAAAATCATGATTAGTCGTTCACTATCTGTTTTATGGAATTTTTTTAATTTGTAATCGCCAAATATATCCAACAGATAAATTCCGGCTTCTTCCATTAATACCTCAAAATCTTTTAGGGTAAGGGCTTTTACTTTTTCGGTGAAATGAAATTTTTGACCTTTGTCTTCAAAGTCAATTTCTTTGTAAATATGGCCGTCTTTCAAATAGCGTTTGATATGAAAATCGATACCTTCGACTGTTTTTGTTTCTTCAGGAACCAGAGTTTCGAGGACTTGGGCAACATTCATGAAGTCAATCACGGCAAAACCATATTCGGAAAGGCTTTCTTTGATGGCTTTTAACGTAGTTAGATTGTCTTCGTCATTTTCGAAATAGCCAAAGCTGGTAAATAGATTGAAAATGGCATCGTATTTCTCTTCAAAGGGTTCACGCATATCGTGCACTTTGAAATGAAGGGTTTCATTCGTGTTTTTAGTAGCTTCGGTAATGCTGTTTTCAGATAAGTCAGCTCCTAGAACTGTAAAACCTAATTGATTTAAATAAATAGAATGACGGCCTTTACCACAGGCTAAATCCAATACTGTTGCCTTTTCAGGAAGATTAAGATAATGGGTAAGATTATCCATAAAAACCTGTGCTTCTCTATAGTTTCTATCCTTGTAAAGGATGTGATAATAGGGAGTGTCAAACCAGGAAGTATACCAGTTTTCGGTTGATTTCAGTTGGTTTTCAGTTGGTGGATTTTGTGCTGCAGACATTTATTCTTTTTCAATTAATTTGATTGATGCAAATTTAGTGTATTTTTGCCGAATATAACGATAACAATTCCCCCTTTAGGGGGTAAAGGGGGCAAATGGAAAATAATTATAAAATGATTGCCAAAACCTTTTTTGGTTTTGAAGAAATATTAGCAAAAGAATTGCAAAACCTAGGCGCACAAAACGTGGAGCAAGGGGTTAGAATGGTTAGTTTTAAAGGAGATAAAGGCTTCATGTACAAAGCAAATTTGTCTTTGCGTACGGCTTTGAAAATCCTAAAGCCCATTTATTTTTTCAAGGCAAATAACGAACAGGCTTTGTATAAAGGAATTTCGAGCATGAATTGGTCAAAATTACTGAATGCCAATCAGACTTTTGTGATTGATACAACGGTGCATTCGGAATATTTTAATCACTCAGAATTTGTTTCTCAAAAATGTAAAGATGCGATTGTAGATCAGTTTAGAGAAAGAACTGGGCAACGACCAAGTATTGATAAAGTTCATCCTGATTTAAGGATCAACATCCATATCGATAAAGACCAGGTTTCAGTGGCACTGGATACTTCAGGAAATGCATTGAACCAACGTGGGTACAGAACCGCAACGAATATTGCTCCTATAAACGAGGTTTTGGCAGCAGGAATTCTATTGCTTTCCGGTTGGGACGGTCAAACGGATTTTTTGGATCCAATGTGTGGTTCGGGAACATTCTTAGCCGAAGCAGCAATGATTGCCTGTAATATTCCCGCAAATATTAACCGTAAAGAATTTGCTTTTGAAAAATGGAACGATTGGGATAACGATTTGTTTGATAATATCTCGGACAGTTTATTAAAACGTGTTCGTGAGTTTCATTATACGATAAAAGGCTACGATAAAGCACCAAGTGCGGTTCAGAAAGCCAAAGACAATATCAAAAATGCCAATCTTGACGAATATATTTCTATTGAAGAGAAGAATTTCTTTGATACGGAAAAAACTTCAGAAGGGAAACTGCATATCGTTTTCAATCCACCGTATGATGAGCGTTTGGACATTCACATGGAAGAATTCTACAAAAATATTGGTGATACTTTGAAGAAAAATTACCCAGGAACGAATGCTTGGATGATTACAGCGAACTTAGAAGCATTAAAATATGTTGGACTAAAACCTTCGAGAAAAATCAAACTTTTTAATGCCGGTTTAGAAGCACGTTTGGTAAAATACGAAATGTACGAAGGAAGTAAAAGAACGAAGTTTCAGGTAACCACTGATAGTGCTGAATAGCAATATTCAATTTTTACGTTCGACTTTTGACTTTAAAACTTTAAGACTTAAAAAAAAATGACCAAATTACAAATACGAGCATTCCTTTATCAACTGGGATGTTTTGCAATATTATTTATTTCTGCCAGGTATTTAGTGGAACATTACACTAATTTAACCGGATTTTGGATTCCGTTAACCGCATTTGTTATAGGAACACTTTTGTCACCAAAATTCCATGCGATAAAAACCAAAGATGGAGAGAAATTATTCATGAAGTGGATTTTCATGAAAGGAATTAAGGAAATAGGGTAGTTTTAGTTTACTCTAACAACAAAAAAAATATCGCAAAGAGAACTTTTGTTTTCCTTGCGATATTTTTTTATTCCTAATTCGTAATTACTTTTTCTCAACTTTTTTTGGAACAGCAATAGGCTTTACTTTTTTCTTATAAATAGGAACAAAATAAGTAATGGTATAGTTAAATCCAACACCAAAATCGCCATCGTAAGTTCTGTTGAATCCGGGAATATATAAGTTAGAGAAATTCTCCGGTTCTTTGTTGGTTATCAATCGGTTCAATCGAAGACTGAAACCTACAAACACATTATCAAATACTTTGGCTTTTACTCCAGCCACAACTTCAATCCAACTCGCGGATAATCCATCAAACTTTTTACCGGAAGGAATTACAGGAACTTCTCCAAAATAAGGATTCGCATTATAAATTCTGTAACTGTTTAATTGTTGATTAAAAGTACTGAAACCGTAACGCATTCCTATAGAAATAATGTTTTCCATATCCAGCCAGTTTTCGTAGGCATTATAATCAAAACCCGCTTTTATGTACGATCCTTTGGTGGTGAAATTGACACGGTCATCATCTGTCGTTTTATTTTCATTCCCAAGTTCGGCAGCCAAAAAATATTTTTTAGTCAATCGATAATCTCCCACCAACTCAATTCCCTTGTAATCTTTGTCATAAAGAGCGCGTGTCAGTTTATATAAATCAACACCCACACGTACACCATAACGATCGGTCTTTACTGGAATCGAATCGTTCTTTATAATTTCAGGACTAATTTTGACTAAAGGCAATGGCGCTTCAGGAATAATCTGTTCTGTTTTGGCAGTTTTTGGATCACTTTTGACAGGAGTAGTTTCCTGAGCCTGTACCAAAGTCAACGACAATACGAGACAAATACTAAAAAAAGATCTTAATGTGTGTTTCATTTTCGTTTTCGATGTTACTTTTTTCAACCGATATAAATTTTATCCATTTTTGATTTGCAGCTGTCGCATCAGTATGTGTATATGGATTTGTGGGATCTAATGTGAAAATTGATTTATAACCACAGGCTCTGGAAACAAAAAGTTCCTGTGTGGTATAATCAAATTTTATGAAGTCTTCGTCAATCAATACAGAATTAGGATTTCCTGAATTTAATGTGAAACTATAGGTCGTACTTGTTCCAACAGTTTTTAACGGAATAGAAATAGTATTACCGCTAGTCGTTTGACTGCCATTAAAAAGGATTCCGTCAGTCATTCCTTCGCCAACAACTTTCAGATTAGATACGTTTTTTAAAACGGAAGGATTCAAAAAATCATAAAAACCAATCACCAATAGTGGTGTTGTGGGAGTATTTGCATCGCAAATGTCATCTTTCTCACAACTGGAGAAGGATAGTGCTAATGCAAATACCAATAAAATTATTTTTTTCATATACACTTTATTGTTCCCCCTTTGGGGGTTAGGGGGCTTATCTTCTTTCCAAAAGTACGACATTTTCCACGTGATGCGTTTGTGGAAACATATCCACGGGACGTACACGAGTTACTTTGTATTTTTCATCCATTAAAGCCAAATCACGCGCCTGCGTAGCCGAATTACAACTTACATAAACCACTTTTTCAGGAGCAATTTTCATAATTTGTTCAATTACATCTTTGTGCATTCCGTCTCTTGGCGGATCCGTGATAATCACGTCAGGATGTCCATGTTGTGCTATGAATTCATCGTTGAATACCACTTTCATATCTCCTACAAAGAACTCACAATTGGTAATTTCATTGCGAACCGCATTAGCTTTGGCGTCTTTAATCGCATCAGGAACACTTTCTACACCAATTACTTTTTTTGCTTTTTTCGAAACAAACTGAGCAATTGTTCCAGTTCCGGTATATAAATCATAAACGATTTCATTTCCGGTAAGACCGGCGAAATCTCTCGTTATTTTGTATAATTCGTATGCTTGATCAGAGTTGGTTTGGTAAAAAGATTTGGCATTAATGCTAAATTTCAAACCTTCCATTTCTTCTAAGATGTAATCTCTCCCTTTGTATAATTTAATATCAGTATCGTATAAAGTATCGTTCGCTTTATTGTTCACTACGTATTGCAGCGAAGTAATTTGCGGAAATTTCTCGTAAAGATGATCTAGGATTAATTCTCTGTTGGCTTTGTCATTTTCGAAAAACTGAATCAGAACCATGATTTCACCAGTCGAAGCAGTACGCAACATCAAAGTTCTCAATAAACCTTCATGCGCTCTTGGATTAAAGAAAGTCAATCCATTTGCATTAGCAAAATCTCTCACTTCGTTTCTAATGGCATTCGATGGATCTTCCTGCAAATGACATTTGTTGATGTCCAGGATTTTGTCCCACATTTTCGGAATGTGAAAACCAAGTGCGTTTCTATTTCCTAAATCTTCGGTGCTGTCAATTTCTTTTTCGGTCAACCAACGGCTGTTCGAAAACGAAAATTCCATTTTGTTTCTGTAAAAAAACTGTTTTTCCGATCCAAGAATCGGTTCAAATTCCGGAAGTTCTATTTTTCCAATGCGTTGCAAATGATTTTTCACCTCATTTTGCTTGTAATACAACTGCTGGCTGTATTTCATATTTTGCCATTTGCAACCGCCGCAAACACCAAAATGCTCGCAAATAGGTTCTACACGATGCTCAGAATATTCGTGAAAATGAACTGCTTTTCCTTCGTAATAGGCTTTGCGCTTCTTGAAAGTCTGCACATCAACCACATCACCCGGAACCACATTCGGGATAAAAACTACTTTTCCATCGGGAGCCTTTGCTACCGAAACGCCTTTTGCACCAGCATCAAGGACTTTTATTTGATGAAAGACAACTTTGTCTGTATTTTTCTTTGCCATAGCGCAAAAATAAGCGTTTGAATGGTTTTATAAATTCAAATTGTGAAATATTTTTAATACGAGGCGATTTTTATTTGGGTCCATTCTCGTTTTCCACTGCAAACCCGCATTCCGTAAGAAGGAACACTAAGTCTGTAAAGCGCTTTCTTTAGCAACAAACATAATGAATTAAATAAGAAAAGTAACATAAATTTTAATTTTAAACTTAGACTAGAATTCTTGGAATCAGGATTTTTTCGGACACATAACAAAGTATCAAGTGAAAGAGATTATGACAGTTTCAGTAGTAAAACGAACTTTAAATTTTAGTTAAATTATCATTTGTTTGAAAGTATTTTTTGATAAAAGAACTAAATTTGAGAAAACAGAAAACTGAAAAATATGAAAAGAAATGCAACCGCAGTCTGGAATGGTTCACTGAAAGAAGGAGCCGGAAAACTTACCACACAAACTACCACATTAAAAGATACGCAATATTCGTTCAAATCTCGATTTGAAGAAGGAGTAGGAACAAATCCTGAAGAATTGATCGCAGCGGCTCACGCAGGCTGTTTTACGATGCAACTTTCGGCTTATATTACCGAAGAAGGTTTTGAAATCGAAAGTATCGAAACTAAATGTGATATCGATTTGGTGGATGGGACAATTACCACGTCACACTTAACTGTAGCAGCAAAAGTGAAAGAAATAACAGAGGATACTTTTCAACAATTGGTTACCAAAGCAGAGAAAAATTGTCCGGTTTCCAAAGTGTTGAATGCAGCAATTTCAAGTACAGCAACTTTAGCATAAACAAGAATTTATAAAACAAAAAGGCTCGATTTAATTTAAATCGAGCCTTTTTGTTTCTGTTTAGCAGATCATTTCTTTGCTAAAACTTCCGTGATTGCTTTTTCAGCAAGCGGAGCCATTACCTGATATCCTAGTTTGTTGGGATGTACGCCATCTCCGGAATAAGCAATTTTCAATCCGTTACGTTCATCTTTCATAGCCGAAAAGTAATCAAGATAAAGAATGCCATTGGTACCAGTGTAATTTTTTATCATTTCATTTAAAGCGACCACTTTTTCAGCAGGATTTTGATTGGGTTTCCAAGAGAAATCATACGCTGGCAATACAGAACATAAAATGACTTTAATTTGGTTTGCTTTTGCCAACTCAGCCATCGAAAAGATATTATTGGCAATCATATCTAATGTTGCGGGACCGGTATTGCCGGCAATGTCATTTATTCCTGCTAAAATAACCACAACGTCTGGTTTTAAAGTAATAACGTCTGCTCTAAATCGGATAAGCATTTGAGGCGTGGTTTGACCGCTGATACCGCGATTAACGTATTTTTTTCCGGCAAAATAATCAGGATTTACGACACTCCAAAATTCGGTTATGGAATCACCTATAAAAACTACTCTTTTGTCTCCGGGTGCTGTTGGTTTTAGTTGCGCATTTTGTTCTTGATATTTATTTAAATTCGGCCAATCCTGCGCTTGTAATTTTCCTCCCATAACGATTGATAAAAATAATATGCTATAAACTAATTGAATCTTTTTCATTTGTAATCGGATCTAAAATTTTGAAAACGGAAAAAAAGTGATATTGAATTAAAAAAAATAACCTTCCTTGTTATATTCGAAATATACAGAAAAGGAAGGTTGTTTTTATAACGTCTAATTAATTTAATCAAACAAATCAGAAGATAAATACCGATCGCCACGGTCGCAGATAATAGCGACAATGACTCCAGAATCTAGTTTTTCGGCTATTTTTAAGGCAGCTGCTACAGAACCACCACTGCTCATTCCTGCAAAAACGCCTTCTTCAAGCGCTAAGCGTTTCGTCATGGCTCTCGCTTCTTCTTCAGATACTTCAATGATTGTATCTACTTTTTTGGCGTCAAAAATTTTAGGTAAATATTCTTCAGGCCATTTTCTGATTCCCGGAATTTGAGATCCATCGCTGGGTTGAGCACCTACAATTTGAATCGCAGGATTCATTTCTTTTAAATACGTTGAAGTGCCTATAATTGTTCCTGTAGTTCCCATCGCTGAAACAAAATGGGTTACAGTTCCTTCGGTGTCGTTCCATATTTCCGGACCTGTGGTTTTGTAATGTGCTTTCCAGTTGTCGTCATTTGCAAACTGATTGAGCATGATGTAACCGCCTTCTGCTACTTTTTTATCAGCGTAATCTCTGGAACCGATTATTCCGGTTGCTGCTGGTGTCAAAATTACGGTTGCGCCATAAGCACGCATGGTTTGTGTGCGTTCTTTAGTGGAATCTTCGGGAAGGACCAATTCGATTTCGATATTGAATAATTGGGCAATCATTGCCAAAGCTATTCCAGTGTTGCCACTGGTTGCCTCAATAAGTTTATCTCCTTTTTTGATTTCTCCTCTTTCTAATGCGGAAGCAATCATATTGTAGGCTGCGCGATCTTTTACGCTGCCTCCAGGGTTATTTCCTTCGAGTTTCAGTAAAAGTTTTACGTTTTTATTTTTTATCAAATTAGTAGTTTCTACTAAAGGCGTGTTTCCAATAAGGTCTAATATTTTTTGTGGTCTCATGCTATTTTGTGTTTTAATTGTAGCAATCTGATTACAGAATTGATTACAATACGTATTCGTTTTTGAACAATGTTTCTAAAGTGAGTATTTTAAAAACAGCAACAACAATAGCAGAAAGGAATATTTTTGTAGTTCAGTGACATTTTCATGGGTTTTAAAACGAACCGCAAAGATATTGAACTATTTCGAATTATTTCTTTCTCAAGCATAAAGCTATCTTGTTTATTGAGACACTTTTGTTAAATAAATCGATATTAATTGCAGTGGGAATCGCTGTTTTAAATTTTAAAGAAAAAATAACGGTTACTTATCTGTTTTATTTTCAAGGTATAGGAGCTGATTATTAGTTTTGGTCAAAGTGTTTTTTTAAATTAGCCAATAAATAACAATCGATGAAATCCAATACTACTTTTATAAGCGACATTTCAAAAAAAGAATTTCCAATAGCAGATAAAATTTCGGCTAAAACCATACGAAACCCAATATTGGCGCTTATTCAAAATGATTACCCTGATTTTGATGAGAATAAATTCTTATCAATTGGGGAGTTGAATATGTATCGGGAGAAATATATTTCTAATTATTTATTAGTCGAAATAGGGGAGTTGTCCAATCTGGAAACTAGAGTTATTGGTTCCTTGAACGAAGATAAATCATTGGTAAGCACTGTCGAGGATGAAATTGGTATTCGTACAGTTGGACAAAAAGTTGCGGATAAAGTTGCTGCTTTTGGCGGAAGCTGGAAATTTATAATCCTTTTTGGAGTATTTATTTTGTTGTGGATTTTGGCCAATATTTATATTCTGATGAATAAAGGTTTTGATCCGTATCCGTTTATCTTATTGAATTTAATTTTGTCGTGTCTTGCCGCACTCCAGGCTCCGGTGATTATGATGAGTCAAAATCGTCAGGAAGAAAAAGACCGCGAGAGAGCCAAAAAAGATTACATGATAAATCTAAAATCAGAACTTGAAATTAGAATGCTTCATGAAAAACTGGATCATTTGATTATGCATCAACAAGAAGAATTAATAGAAATTCAAAAAGTGCAAATCGAAATGATGAATGATATTTTGACAAGAATTAAATAATATTTTTTTTCTAAAAAGTTTAAAAAAGTAACTCCTTAGTAGTGCTTAAAATAATAACCTACAATCATAAAAACACCATTTAAAATTGCCGAACCAATGATGATTTTTTTATAATCCCTATTTTTGTCGATAAAATTTAAACCCAAAATTCCCAGAAATAACAAGGTTGTAAAAATGGCTGGATACATCTTAAAAGCACCTCCGAAATCACCTTGCAAAAGCAGTAAAAATCCTCTCTGAAAACCACAGCCCAAACACTCCACTCCAAAGAGCATTTTGCTTAAACACGGCAGCATATATTTTTCTAAATCCAATGGTTTTTGTTTTTACAATTTTACGAAAAAATAAGAAACGGTTGCGATAATAATTGTTGCAATTTTAAATTCATTACTTTTGAAAACTGATATTTAAAAAGATGAGAAAGTTTATAATTCCAATAATGGTTGTGGCAATAATTGTTGCTTTATACGAGCAGGTAAATGCCGAAAAAAATGTATATATAATGGTAATTGCAATTGTAGTTTTCATGATGGGAATGATGCAATTGAGTGCTAAAACGCCAAGTAAAAATCAAGATAAAGAAGACGAAAATGTTTAACAAAGGAGATAAGGTTTCAGTGCTTGACGAAGCGATGAACGGAGTAGTGCTATCAGTCAAAGATCAGCAGGTAACCATAGAAACGGAGGATGGTTTCGTGATGACATTTATTGTCAATGAATTGATTAAAGTAAACGATTCCAGTAACTTACTAGATTCTATCAGAAGAATAAATGTAAGTGAGGTTTCAAAAGAAAAAGAGATTCCAAAACCGCGAAGTTTTGTGAAAGAAAAGAAATCAAAGCATGAAATTCCAGCTCCGGAGTTTGATTTACACATTGAAAAACTGGTGCCAAATAAACGCGGAATGTCAAATTATGATATTTTGACATTGCAGACTGATACGGCAAAACGTCATATAGAATTTGCCATTCGGAATCGCATTCCAAAGATTGTTTTTATCCATGGTGTGGGTGAAGGAGTTCTAAAAGCAGAGTTGGATTTTTTATTGGGTCGCTATGATAACATTGCTTTTCAAGAAGGTAATTATCAAAAATACGGTCAAGGAGCAACAGAAGTTTTTATCAAGCAAAGTGCCATGTAAGTATTATTATTTATATAAAAAAACATAAAAAAAGAATCCCGATTTTAAATGAATTTCAATTAGAAAATTCATTTAAAATCGGGATTCTTTTTGGACTAAAAAACAAACGTTTTAGCGGTCGATTTTTATGTCTTTTCGATCCTTAATTTGTGGTCAATAATTCGCCGTAAATGTAATTATCACCCAAAATAAAATCGCTGTTTCCTTTCTTCATTTTAACTTTTTTGAGTACAACAGTGTGCTTAAAACCGTTTCCAAAAACAGTAGTAGTAACTTCAATTATACCACTTGTATTTGCGATTCCAGCTACTGCAATCCATTCTTCAGTCACTACTGGAGTTGCCGGAAAAGTGGTGTTACAAAAATAGGCATCGGTTACTAAACCGGAGAATAATCGGTAGGTAAGTTTGTTTTTTGTATCGCTTATCAATCCGGTTCTTGGAGCATTTAGCGGTGTTGCTTCATTAACAATCAAAGCAGAATCCACATCAAGAATCAGCGCTTCGCTGCTATTGTAATCGTACAATTGCTTAGAAGAAGGACATTGTTCAAGAGTTTTATTGAATGAAAAAGGTAAAGGCGTAGCACTAATTATATAGTCTCCAAAAGCGAATGTTTCGTAAATTTGTTCTTTCCCATTTCCTTTGTCAAAAGTGATGTTTTTAAACGTAATATTGTGTTTATATCCCGTAATTTTTGTGCTGTTATCCTTTTCGTCTGTCGTTTTAACAGCGGTAGTGTTTATTACTATTTTTCCACCTGTAGCGGTCCATTGTCCTGTGACAATAGGTGTTGCCGGCGGTATTGATTCGCAAATTGTTGATGCACTAACGGTACCATTATAAAAGCGGTAAATCACGCGATTGGCACTGCTGATGTTTAATTCTTGAGAAGTAGTTTCGGTAGGGAACGTAACTCCTGTAGCTTCAAAAATAAGCGCTTCACTGTCTTTCAGTTTGTAAATGATGTTGTTTGTACTGCATTTTTGTGCGGTAACATCTTCAAAATTGATGTCTTCCTGAATTAAATCGCCATCATCACACCCATTTAAGAACATGGAAAAAACCAACAAGCTAAGGACTCTTTTCATTTTTATAGTATTTGTAACAAAAATAGAATTTTTAATTTGTTCCAAATACATTCCCGTTTAAAAATAGATGATTTAACAGGATATTAGGTTTTATATTGGAATAATTTTCTGTAAAGAACAAAAACATGACTGACAGTATTGTCAGGATTGCTGTCATTTAAAGCCAATAGAATTCATTATCTTTGCACCAATTTAATACTGGTCATGAGGCTTAACAAATATTATTCGGCTGCTTTTTTAGCTTTTTTTGTGTGGGGATTTTTTAGTTTTGCTTTAAAACCGTTGCATCATTATCCTTCTTTGGATATTTTGTTTTATCGGGTATTTTTTAGCGTGATTACGATGGTAATGATCAATGTTATTTTTCGAAGAAAAGTAATGCGACAAAATTGGAATCATTTCAAAAATATCTCTTCAAAACAACAAAAAAATGTTGTTTTATTGACACTTGGCGGTGGCGTATTTCTTTCCTCAAACTGGTTTGTTTACATCTACGTGATGAATCATGTCAGTGTTAATGCGGCATCATTGGCCTATCTGATTTGTCCAATAGTAACTACAGTATTTGCCTTTTTTATGTTGAAAGAAACATTAAGCAAATGGCAGTGGGTTGCTGTTTCAATCAGTTTTTTTAGTTGTATTTTGTTGTCATTCAACCATTTTCAGGATATTTTTTATAGCCTTATTACCGCTGCTACTTACGCACTCTATTTAGTGAGTCAACGAAAAAACAACGATTTAGATAAATTTCTGGGTCTTACCATTCAGTTGATTTTTACGGCGCTTGTTCTTTTGCCTTTTTATCCAAAATACAGCGGAGCTATCCCTACGGAACCTCTATTTTACACTTGTATGTTCATGATTGTGGTGTTTTTTACCATTATTCCACTGTTTTTAAATCTCTATGCGCTCAAAGGAATTAACTCTTCCGCAGTGGGAATTATGATTTATATTAACCCGATTATTAATTTTTTACTGGCCATATTTTATTACAATGAGCAAGTAAGTTTCCTTCAATTGTTTTCTTATTTTCTAATTTTGGTTTCGATAGTTGTTTTTAATGAAAGAATTCTCTTCTCCAAAAAACCGAAAGCGATGCCAACAGAAATCGAAGGGCTGTAATAATTTTATAATTTAAAAAAATGAAAAAAGTATATCTCGATAACGCCTCAACCACAGCTCTTCGCCCAGAAGTGATTCAGGAAATGACTAAAGTTTTAACGGAAGATTACGGAAATCCATCGTCAACACATAGTTTAGGGCGTTCTGCAAAAAATATTTTGGAGCTTTCCAGAAAATCAATTGCTAAAAATTTGAATGCTACGGCTCAAGAAATTATTTTCACGTCTTGCGGTACCGAAGCTAATAATTGGATTCTTCGTTCTGCCGTTAAAGATTTGAAAGTAAAACGAATCATTACCAGTAAAATTGAACATCATGCAGTTTTGTACACGGCTTTAGTATTAGAAAAAGAGTACGGTATTCAGGTAGATTATGTGGGAATTAAGCCAAATGGAGAAATTGATATTACACATTTAGTTGAGTTATTGTCGCAAGAAAAAAAGACATTAGTCAGTTTGATGCACGTGAATAACGAAATAGGAACCATTTTAGATTTGGAACGAATAGGTCGTATTTGTCAAGAGCACAATGTTTTATTTCATTCGGATACGGTGCAGTCCATTGGAAAAACAACAATCGATTTACAAAAATTACCGATTGATTTTATTGTGGCCAGTGCACATAAATTTCACGGACCAAAAGGAGTTGGTTTTGCTTTTATTCGAAAAAATTCTGGATTACAACCGCTATTTTTTGGTGGAGAACAGGAAAAAGGATTGCGTGCAGGAACTGAGGCTTTACATCAAATTGCCGGAATGGCAAAAGCTTTAGAACTTTCATACAGCAATTTAGAAACGGATAAAGAGCATATTACTGAATTACGAAACTATCTTATTACTCAACTTGAAATCGAATTTCCAGATTTTGAAATCAATGGAACTGTTGATGGATTTTATACAGTTTTGAATGTTTTATTGCCTTTTTCAGCGGATAAAACAGCGATGATTTTATTTCACTTAGACATGAAAGGAATTGCAGTTTCCCGCGGAAGTGCCTGTCAATCCGGAAGTATAAAACCTTCGCATGTTTTAGCCGAAATGCTTTCTAATGAAGATTTAAAGAAACCAAGTTTGCGTATTTCGTTTAGTCATTTCAATACTATAGAAGATATTGATGTGCTTATTGAAGCATTGAAAACAATATAAAAAAATCTGCTGAAAAGCAGATTTTTTTTGTGGTATTTATATTCTTAGAAACTGTCATTTTTTTATTTATGCATATTTTTCCATGATTAAACGAGCTTTGAAAAAACATAAAGTAGATTCAGCACCTTGATTGATGTTGATGTGTTTGTCTTCTAATCCATCATAGGAAGCGCCATTTTCCGGATTATACATGATTTGTTTTAAATGATTGTTCCCTAAGAACCAGATGAAAGCGAGTTTTAATTGGTCTCTATATTTTTTATTTTGCGTTATTTCATAAAATAAATCCAGTGCAATTATGGTTGTTGCTACTTCAATGGGTTGTTCCCCATAGAATATTCTTTCATTTTGTTTCTTGAACCAACCTCTGTTCGAAATTACTTTCAGTTGCCCTTTCATGAAATAATGGGAAAGCAGAAAGTCAAATGTGATGACTGCAATTTTTTTATATTTCGGATTTTTAGTGACTAAATAACTATACATCATAGCTTCTGGCAGTACATTATTGGCATAAGTCATATAATCTTCATACCAGCACCAATTCTCTGCTGAATTTATTTTGTAGTGGCGTAAAAGTTCATCAGCTAATTTTTCAATATAATTTTTTATTTCGCCGTCTTTGTACGTTTCATGATAGAGGTAAAGTCCTTTTAGAGCATACGCTATGGCTCTTGGTGATTTGAAGTTGTCTATCTTTTTTATCGCTTTGTCCCAGCATTTTACGGCCTGACAAATCATGTCCAGCGGTAGGTTTTGTCTATGGGAGATTACGGTTCCTAAACTCCATAAGGCTCTGCCATTTGCATCTTCCAGATTTACTTCTCCGTTTTGTTTGGTTAGTTTCTTGTTATAATCTTTGTAATTGTCAAACCAGCCATCATGTTGTTGTATGCCTTCGATAAAATTTAGGTAGGTGTTTGCTAGTTTTAAATTCTCCTTATTGGGAAAAGCTTTGTTGTACATCACCATATTGATTAGTGCTCTTGCATTATCGTCTAACGTATAGCCTGATTCAGGATCGGGTTGGCTGAATTTTGAAAACTGAAGAATTCCAAAATCAGTAGTCATCTTTTTGATATGATCTAATTTTATTGGAGGAAAATTGAATCTCAAATCATCCTCTCTATTCGTTAACTGGTCAAATAAAAGGCGGTATTGTATGGCGATATTCTCCCAGTTTGTGGCACGAGCTATAGAAAAAGCATTTTTTGCCATTGCTATTCGTTGCTCTTTATTTTCAATAAGATAAAGGATTGCTTTTTGAAATTCTTTTGGATTATCAAAATTTTTCAGCAGGATTCCATTTCCGTTTACCAATGATTCTACAGCATGCGGTATGGGAGTAGAAATCACTGCACATCCGCTGCTCATAGCATCCGCAAAAGTTCCGCTTACGGTTTGATTAGGATCTTTTGAACTGAACAAATAAATTTCAGATAGGGTTAAAAATTCCAGTAATTGGTCCAATTGAAGATATTCATTAATAAAAATAACATTGTTTTCCAGACCGAGTTCTTTCACGAAAGTTATAAGTGAATTGCGATATTTTTCTCCTTCTTTTTTAATAACTTCAGGATGTGTTTTACCTATGATAAGATAAACAACTTCGGGATGTCGAGCTACAATTTCCGGTAATGCATGCAATACGGTTTCAATCCCTTTATTTTCGCTAATTAAGCCAAAGGTTGATAATACAATTTTGTCTTTGAAGCCATACTTATTTTTTAGTACTTTTTTCTGTTCCCATAGTACAGTATGATTGCCGTGAGGAATAACCATACTTTTAGAAGGAGGACAATTATAATAATCGGTCAAAATTTCTTTTGATTTTTTGGTCAGTACCACCACCTTGTCCGATAAATCAGCAATGGCATAAACGACTTTTTTTCTTTTTTCATCCGGATCAGGGAGCACAGTATGAAAAACGGTTACAATGGGTTTGTTGAGCGCTAATATAAAGGAAAGAATATGATCGCCATATTCCCCTCTAAAAAGACCAAATTCATGCTGAATGCACACTAGTCCAATATCGTTTCGTTCATTTATTTTTTCAGCAACCAACCTGTAATGAACCAAAGAGTCAACCGGTAGAACATAGCTGACTTCTTCAGGATATTGGAATTCCTGTTCCCTATTTTGCAACGCGCATACTTCCACCGGAAGCGTGTCTCCAAAGACAACATCCAATGCATTGACAATATCATTAGTAAAAGTTGCTATTCCACATTCTCTGGGTGGATAGGAGCTTACAATCAGCATTTTTATTCCTTTCTCGATTTTCATAGCGTCATTTTTTAAGGTTGTTTTCTCAATTCGAGAAGTAATTCGTTTAGGTCTAATTTTGCAACTGCAATGTGTTTATCAGCCACACCGTAATAAATGTAAAGGTCATTCCCAAATAAAGCATGTCCCGTTGGAAAAACAATATTGCTCACTTCTCCCTCTATTTCCCATTGTTTTGTGGGTGAAAATAGCGGAAATGGTAATCTTGCAATCTCAATTTTCGGATTGTCCAATTGCAGTAATGCCGCTCTGGCATGATATATTTTTCCCTTTATTGTTTCTTGCACTCCATGGTAAATAAGCAACCAGCCATATTCAGTTTCAATAGGCGGACCGCCGGCGCCAATGTAATTGACCTCAAATACATCCTTGGGATCGAGTACAATGTGATCCACCAGATTTATGAGATATTCTTTCCAAAAAGCTTCCGTTAAATCCTTGAAATCGGTAAATTCCGCAATCTGAATTCCAGGCCAAATCCGATGCAAAAGCATGAATTTTCCGTTTATTTTCCTTGGAAACAACACCACATCTTTATCCCTAAGCAACCTTAATTCATCAGCAACCAATCCTATTTGCGCAAAAAGATTGTAATATTGATGGTATTTTGGATTGAGTTTATTACTGTCACAGTAGTTTACAAAATTTTCATATTCTTGATAATTAACATGTGGCGTTATCACACCGTGCTTTTCAAAATGAATTAAATCCTTTGAAGTCGCAAGCGCTCCCATCGCATTGACTCCATCATAAGCGGTGTATGTAATGTAATAAGTATCCTCAATTTTTACTATTCTGGCATCTTCGACACCGTGTTTTTCATAATCAAAATCTCTAATAATTAATGGTTTTTCATGGCGTTCTGTTACTTTCATGGGACCATCCAACTTGGCGTATCCTATCGTAGAATAATTGCCGTGTTCTACCGCTCGGTATAAAACATGAATGGTGTTTCCTTCCTGATAAATACCGGGATTGAACACGCCATTATTTTCAAATGGATGGTCGGTAGGACTTAGAATTATTCCTAATTTTTCTATTGTAACCATGTTGTAATTGTCTTTTATATAGTTATAAATTCAAATGAATTTCCAAAAAACTATTTTTGTTCTTCCTTTTTCTGTTCTTTTAATTTTGCTTTTTCCTGTTTTCTAAAATATCCCCGTAATAAAAAATTATGTTTCAAGGCTTCTAGATTTTCATTCAAACGCAAACTCGCCTCGTTAACATTTGTCATCGTTGAATCTATTTTCCGAACTAATTCAGGGTCATTCGAAAGATAATTTACTGCTCCTTTACCGTTTTTTATATTTACAATTGTGGTATCTAGGTTGTTTACAACGTTATCTATTTGAGTACTGGTTTGTTTTAAATTCAGTACTATTTTTTTAAGATTATTTGCGACCGCGGTATCTTTCAAAACACCAATGACATTGTCTTTATTTTCTAATGAAGAAATAAGTCGGTTTATTTTTGTGATAGATTCTGAACTTCCTTGTCCTGTAATTTTCAAATAGTGAACGGTTTGTTTTAAATCATTTGCCAAGTTAGAATCCTTAATTAGCAAGCCCACAGTTCCAGTTCCCTGATTAATTTCATTCGTGATTTTAAGTAAATCGGATGTCAATAACGCAGCATTTTTATTGGTTTTGCCAAGGGTGTTCAGCATATCATCAGTGCGAATGCGGCTTAACGTACGAATCTCATCTCCAGGGGATATTGAGGTTGCTTTTTCCTTACCAGGAATGATATTGATAATCATATTGCCCACTAAACCATCTGAACCTATTGTGGCAATTGCATTTTTCCTGATATGCGGGAAAATGGTCTTGTCAATCAGCATATCGACTCTAATCGCCGTATCGTTAATCATGGCTATACCGCGAACCGTTCCCACATTTATTCCGGAATAGCGCACATTATTTCCTAGTTGTAATCCACTGACATTACTGAAAACCGCTGATAATTGATTGGTTTTTCCAAACATTTGTTGCTTATCGCCAATGAAATACACGGCGAGTATAAACAGCAATAACCCGATTATTACAAAAAGTCCAAGACGCAATTTTTGTGATGTCGTTTTTTCCATTTTATTCTTATTTAAAGAAAGCTTGAACTTTCGGATCTGTTGAGATGGACAATTCCTCAAAAGGCCCTTCGATATAATTGATACCATCAACCAATAAAATCATTCGGTTCGAAATCACTCTGGCGCAATCCACGTCATGGGTAATGATAATTGCCGAGGTGTTGTATTTTTGTTGGATAGACATCATCAAGAGCAAAATTTCTTTTGCAGTAATGGGATCTAATCCCGTTGTAGGTTCGTCATACAGAATTATTTTTGGTTGCAGAATCAATGTTCTGGCCAAAGCAATTCGTCGTTTCATTCCACCCGATAGTTCTTCTGGCATTAAATTAATCGTGTGTGCTAATCCCACGTTTTCCAAAGCTTCCATCACTAACGGTGTGGTGTCTTTAATGACTCCAAACTTTTTTTTGTGACGACGCAACGGAAATTCCAGATTTTCACGAACCGTCATCGAATCGTATAGCGCGCTTCCCTGAAAAAGGAATCCAACTTCGGTGCGTAGATCGTCCAGTTCCTCGCGACTAAGTTGCCTAATGTCTTTGCCCATTACAACGATAGAGCCGCTGTCCGGCTGTTCCAGTCCAATCAAGCATTTTATCATCACTGATTTTCCAGAACCGGATTTCCCCATAATTACCAGATTTTCCCCTTCATTCAATACCATATTAAAACCATCCAAAACATGATTGTCACCATAACTTTTTCGCAAGTCTTTGATTTCTATAATTCGGTTTTGATTGGGTGTCGGGATACTCATAATAGTCATAAATCATAAAATATATCGGTAACAAAAACAGCAACAAAGTCAATAATAAACAGTAACATCGAGGTGAAAACCACTGCAGAATTAGCTGCTAAACCCACACCTGCTGTCCCTTTTTTGCAATAATATCCCTTGAAACAACCTACTAATCCGATGGCAAATCCAAAAAAGAACGTTTTGATGGTTGCAGGTATCAAATCACCAAACTCCAATGCATCAAAAACCTGGTTGTAATACAATAAGAAGGAGACTCTTCCTTTGATGTTTTCCACAAGAAAAGAACCAAATATTGCGATAGCATCTCCAAAAAAAACCAAAACGGGTAACATAAAAGTGGTAGCCAAAACTCGGGTTACCACTAAATATTTAAACGGGTTAGTACCGGAAACTTCCATAGCATCAATTTGTTCCGTAACCCTCATCGAACCTAATTCAGCGCCAATACCAGAACCAATTCGTCCCGCACAAATCAAAGCCGTTATAATAGGACCAATTTCTCGAATCAACGAAATACTAACCATAGACGGCATCCAAGAAACAGCGCCAAATTCCTGTAACGTAGGACGCGATTGCAAGGTGAATACCAATCCAATAATAAATCCCGTAACTGCTACAAGAAGCAAGGAGCGATTTCCCATATTAAAACACTGCCGTAAAAACTCTTTGAATTCCATAGGACGTTTAAAAGTTTCTTGAAAAAAACGACCTGCAAAGTAAGAGAGTTCACCAATTTCGAGTAAAAAAGCTTTGAATAATTCCCTTATTTTTGAAATAGTATTCATAAGCAAATGAATTAGTTTTTAACAGAAAATAGCTACTCAAATATATAGTTATTTATCTGATTATCAGTGCTATTAAAAGTGTTGTTTGCCTATTATATTGAGGGTTTTGTCGATAAAATAGCGATTTTTAAAAATAAAGACATTTTTGCAATCGTTGTTTTTATCCGAGTGAATAATTTCAATTCTATAATCGTAAATGCAAAAGTAATTTTTGATAAATCGAAGACATAAAAAATCAAAACAGAAAAAGTCAGTGCTAACCTTTGAAAGGTTACCTGTTATGTTTGATAGCTGACGTTATGGAAAGACAATTGGATTTTCTCTTTTTCTGTTTTTAATCGATTTCTCTATTTCTCCAGACCAAAAAACAATACTTGATACGGCCAAGGTCAGCAGTAACTCATATAAAGTAAGCGGTTGTGTTTTGAAAATTTCATTAAAAAAAGGCATGTAAATAATCATAATCTGCAGTGCAACAGTGATTAGTAATGCTCCAACCATAGGTTTGTTAGAAAAAAAACCTATTTTAAAAATAGAATCCCGTCCGGAACGAATGACCATTACATGTCCCAATTGACTAAAACAAAGCACTGTAAAGGCCATCGTTTGCCAATGCGTGTTTGCATAATGTATGGCATAAGCCTGCATTCCTATGGTGACGACGCCCATTAAAAATCCAACCCACAAAATGTGTAGTGCCATACCGTTTGAAAAAATATTTTTAGTGGGATTTCTGGGAGGCCGTTTCATTATATTGGTTTCTGAGGGCTCGGAGGCCAATGCTAATCCAGGCAAACCATCAGTCACTAAATTGATCCAAAGAATGTGAATGGCCAATAACGGAATGGGTAAACCAAAGAACGGAGCCAAGAATATAGCCCATATTTCGCCTGAATTTCCGGTCATAATGTACTTGATGAATTTCAGGATGTTGTCAAATATTTTTCTACCATGTTTGACTGCAACTATAATTGTTGCAAAATTATCATCGAGCAAAATCATGTGCGAAGCTTCTTTTGAAACTTCGGTGCCGTTGATTCCCATGGCGATTCCAATATCAGCATTTTTTAGTGCTGGCGCATCATTGACACCGTCGCCAGTCATGGCAACAAAATGATTTTTAGATTGCAACGCATTAATAATTCTTAATTTCTGTTCGGGATTGACACGGGCATACACCCGAACTTTCTCAACAATTTTCACGAATTCAATTTGTGTTAATTCAGATAATTCGGAACCCGTCAGCACGAGATCTTCTTCAGAAGAAATGATTCCCAGTTTTTCGGCAATTGCTTTTGCAGTAAGTTTATGATCACCGGTAATCATCACCGGAATAATACCTGCTTCTTTGCACTCCGAAACCGCTTGTCTCGCTTCCTCACGTGGCGGGTCAATCATCCCAACAAAACCAATAAGTGTTAGTTCTGTTTCAATGGCATTTGGGTCCAAATTTTCCGGTAAGGAAGAAAGTGTTTTCATTGCATATCCTAAAACCCGATAGCCTTTTTCCGCCATTTCATTGACTTTGCATTCAAATTCGGGAATATGTGATTTTTGTTCCGCATTCAGTTTTTCAAACAATACGTCAACAGCTCCTTTTGTAATCACGACAATTTCAGCATCAGTATTTTGGATGTCATGTATAGTAGTCATGCATTTTCTTTTGGAATCAAAAGGCAATTCGGCAATTCGTGGAATGATTTTTTCTAAATCAGCACGGTTTAAATTTTTATCGAAAGCAAATTGTACCAATGCGACTTCGGTAGAATCGCCCATCCATTTTCCGTTTTCCCCTTTCGAGACATCATTGTTCAAAGCCATGGCATGAAGCAGTCGGTTCTTTTCTTCAAAAGCGGTATTGTATTTGGTTTCTGCTGTTTCAAAAATTTCCTGCACGGTCATTTTATTCATTGTAAGGGTCCCCGTTTTATCGGAACAGATGTAGGTTACGGAACCCAGCGTTTCCACGGCCGGTAATTTGCGAATGAGCGCATTATTTTTGGCTAATTTCTTGGCACCAAAAGCCAAAGCAATAGTCACTAATGCCGGTAATGCTTCCGGAATTGCGGCTACAGCAAGGGAAATAGAAGTAATCAACATGGTCATTACAGATTCTCCCCGCAACCATCCGATACAGAATATAATGGTACAAATAATCAATATGATTACGGACAAACGTTTGCCAAAAGCGGCTAATCTTTTTTGCAATGGCGTTGTGGTTTCATCCGTTTGAATCATTTTGGCAATATGACCCAGTTCCGTTTGCATTCCCGTTGCCACTACATATCCTATCGCACGACCATTCGTAACCGAAGTGCCTTTGTAACCCATGTTCGTCTGGTCGCCTAGCGCATAATTTCCTTCTGGAAGTTCCTCAATACTTTTTTCTACATTATTGGATTCACCGGTAAGCGCTGATTCATCCACTTTTGTTTGATGGGTTTCAAAAAACCGAATGTCAGCTGGAATAACATTGCCGGCTTCCAGAACCACAACATCACCCGGAACCAAATCTGAAGCCGGAATGTCCATGGTTTTTCCTTCTCGTAAAATGCGGGCATGGTTTGCCGCCATATTTTTTAATGCCTCCATCGCTTTTTCGGCCCGATATTCCTGAATGAATCCTACAGTTGCATTCATAATGATAATGGCAAGAATAATAATCGTATCCGTAACATCCCCAATTATCCCCGAAATTAGTGCCGCTGCAATCAAAATCAGAATCATGAAATCAGACAACTGAGAAAGTATCATTTGTAAAACAGTCTTCTTTTTTGTGTCTTCAATTTGGTTTTTCCCATGTTCACACAAGCGGTTTGATGCCGTTACAGCATCAAGACCGCTTGAAGTTGTGTGCAACAACTGGGTTATTTCTGATAGTGGTAGTAAATGCCAGTTCATCGCTTTGGTTTTTATTTTTTGTAATACAACAGCCCCATCATGAGCACATAAACTACTGCAATTAAAGCAGTGTCAATGGCAAGTTTCCATTTTTTTTCTTCTTTAAAAATAATTCCGATAATGCCTATTGCCGTAATTATAATGGTGCCCATGACAGGAATAATATGATTGGGACTGGTAAACTGAAAAATGGGACCTTTCGTGTACAACATATCGTCAAGCGCAAGAATGGCAATATTGAAAATATTACTTCCAAAAATATTACCAATTGCCAGATCGATTGTTCCCATGCGGATGGCGGCAATCGATACGACCACTTCAGGAAGAGAAGTGGAAGCGGCAATAAATAATGTTCCAAAAAAACTTTGTCCCAAACCGCTTGCTGATGCAAGCGGTTTGCCAAAATAAGGTAAAAGTAAGGCTGCTGCCATCAAAACAACAGCATTCAATGAATAGCGGAGCATTACTTGTTTAAGGGTTAGCGAATAGGAATATTTTTTATCTTCCCGATGGTTGTTTTCTTTCTTTTCATAAAGAAAAATAACGCGAATAGCAATGAAGTAGAATAATAGAAATAGCAGACTGAATTCTCCAATCCATAAGATGGTTCCAAAAAAATCAGGCATTAAGATTGCAAAAGCAACTAAGCTCAAGAGTATAATCCCAAAAGATGCGGCAATGATATGGCCTGTTTGTGCAACGGAAGTCAAGGGTTTTTTATGATCGTAAAACAAATCCATTATGGAAATAATAAGGATATTGAAAGCGCAACTTCCCACAATATCACCAACAGCAAGATCCGGAGCATCCAGAAAAATTACGGAGCTTATCCCATTCATCAATTCAGGCATGGAGGTAACTGATGCCAAGAGAATAATACCCATAAACATTTTTCCCCAGCCCAGCATATCGGCCATTATATCGCCATACTTAGAAAGCCGTGAACCTGTTACTACAATTACTGTTGTTGCAATCAGAAATCCAATACTATCAAGGTATAAAGTATTCATATTGAAATAATTACTCCGTTAGTGTCTCTGGTTTTCCCTAAATCATTGTTTTAATCATCAGGAATACATTGCTATAGTAGGATCTTTTGTGAAAGTATATGCCTTAATTTACTTTTGTTTGGGGAAGAATTGGGTATTATTTAATTGGAATTGTCAGTAATGGAATGGGAACGTGATAGGCCATTTTTTTGGTTACACTTCGGTTAAAAAGACGATTCCAGATTCCTTTTCTTTTTATAGGATTCATCACAATCATATCCGTTTTATCAATCAGGGTTTCCTCTAAAATTGTTTTTGTAACATCTTTTCCGACGGTATGATTAAAAGTGAATTCAAAATCTTTAAAATGATTCTGGATTGTTTTTTTATACTTCTCGTAATCTTCATCTGCGGTAAACAACGTAATTCCCCAATCAATGTGCAAAATGTTAATTTTAGCATCGAAAAGCCGGTTGAATTCTAATAGCGATTGGAGTACTTTCTTGTCTTTTTTAGTATAATTGGTTGCATACATGATTTTTTTAGGCACTTTGAATTTATACTTATTTGGAATTGCCAATACCGGACAAGGAGCGTTTGCTATCACTTCGGCTGTAAAACTTCCAATGAGTTTTTCTTTCAGACCACTAGCACCTTTGGTACCCATAACAATCAAATCGACTTTGCTTTTTTTGCAAAAATTAATGATCTTAATAGCTTCCGGACCTTGATCGACATGAATTGAAATAGAAAGATTGGGGTTTTTCTTTACAATGGAATTCTTCATCGCAGTGAGCCTGTCTGTTAATTTTTTGTGGGCTTCCATATTTTCTTTTTCACTCAGTGAAAGAAGATAAAAACCACTTTCGAAAGGAATAAAACTGTGGTACAAAATCAGTGAAGCATCCCAAAGCACTGCTATTTTTACAGCATAATGAATAGCGGAATCTGCCGGAATGGAAAAGTCTGTGGGTACAAGTATTGTTTTCATAGCTGTAAAAGTTATTTTTTTAGCAGTTATTTATGGGGTCACTTTGGTTGCTTGCGCAAACTTGGTGTAAATGGTGATTTCATAAATTTAATTTTCAGTTAAATAAATAGTAAATTCACTAAATAGTATTACAACTTTTTCTATTTCTGAAAACAGTGAAACACAAACTTTGTCAAGGCAGATTCATTTGGGGTATTTTTTAACTTTCGTACAAACGCAATCTGTTTTTGAGAGCGGTCAATTCATTCTGTAACATATCAATTTTTTGCAACAGATTGAATACGATATCAATTCCTTCTATATTAACATCTAATTCCTGATGCATGTGAACCATTTTTTCGATTTCATGAACCGCATCGGAATCTATATATTGGCTGGTTTCGATTGTTTTTATTTCGAGCAGACCCATTTCGTTGAGGTTTGTAAAAAAAGACATTTCCACTTCATAATGAGCACATAATATTGGTATCGGGATCAAGTTTTCCATGTTCATGAGTTTCTTAGCGTAGCGAGTTCCGTAAATAATTCTTTTTCTTTTTCAGAAAGATTGATGGGAATTTGTATTTGATAGGTCAGGTACAAATCCCCAAATTCTCCTTCTTTTTTATACACCGGAAACCCTTTTCCTTTCAATTTGACTTTGGTTCCGTTTTGGGTTCCGGGTTTCACGGTCAGTTTTACTTTTCCGTCAAAGGTATCTGCGGTAATCTCGCCGCCCAATAGCGCAGTATATAAATCTAAATCCACTGTTGCATAAAGATTATTTTTATCACGTTTAAATTTAGTGTGATTCGCCACCGTGAACGTAATGTACAAATCACCTTTTGGTCCACCACCGGAACCCTCGCCCCCCATACCACTTATTTTTATTTGTTGCCCGTTTTCAATACCGGCGGGAATGTTAATACGAATGTTTTTGCCATTAATAGTCAGCGTACGTTTGTGAGTCGTGTACACGTCTTTGAGTTCCAGATGCAGTTCAGCATTAAAATCCTGTCCTTTGAACTGCGCACTTCTGCGACCACCGCCACTAGAGGTACGACCACCAAACATAGATTCAAAAAAATCAGAGAAATCACCACCGCCACTGAATCCTCCTCCGCCAAAACCACCTTGTTGTCCATTTCCTTGGTATTGCCGTTGTTGTTTGGATTTTTCGAATTCTTCCGCATGTTGCCAGTTTTCGCCGTAATCATCATATTTCTTACGATTCTCCGCATGGCTCAAAACTTCATTTGCTTCATTGATTTCCTTGAATTTTCTTTCGGCTTCCTTATCGTTGGGATTTAAGTCGGGATGGTATTTACGCGCAAGTTTGCGATACGCCTTTTTAATTTCGGCTTCGGTTGCTTTTTTGTCCACTTCAAGAATCTTATAATAGTCTATGAATGCCATTGCGATTATTTTTATGTTGTGGTTATTGGGTTAGGTTTGTAGTATCTGGAAATACAAAAAATGGTTTTTCGATATTTATTGTTTTATAAATTCACTGTCGGCCTTAATTTTTACTTCATCACTAATCATTGGCGCAGGGAATTTTGGACCTATATTAAAATCAGAACGTTTTATGACAGTACTGAATTTAAAACCAGCTGTTGGTGCTTTAGATTGTGGATTTTCAATAGTTCCTCTGTACCACATAGTGATGACTACCGGTTTAGTTATTCCGTGCAGTGTGAGTTGGCCCGTTAGTTTGTATTTATCTTTCTCTGTTTTTTGTATTGATGTGCTTTTAAAAGTCATTTTAGGATATTTTTCAACATCAAAAAATTCCTCACTTCTTAAATGTTTGTCACGCATTTCCACTTCGGTATTGATGGATGCAACATCAGTTGAAAGTTCAAAAACAGCATCACTGAAATCAGTTTTGGAAGTAATTGCGCTAATCTCAAATGTTTTGAATAATCCGGCAATATCAGAGATACCATTATGTACCGTACTAAAAGTTAATTTTGAATGCATCGGATCCGCTTTCCATGTTGTTTGTGCAAACAGAAAAGTAGATAAAAATAATGTTGTGATAATTGTTGTTATTTTTTTCATGGCTTAATATTTTAAAATTAATTAGAGAATATTCTATGAAGAGGTTTAAAATCGATTTATTTTTTTTGATATTGCTAGTATGTCAAGTATTTATGATTATAATTTTCAGAAATTATGTCTTTCAAATTTAATCAATTTTTAGTCGTTAAAACAGTAATAAAACGTTTTATTAGAGGTGATTATGAATTTTAAAAAGCTCCATTTTGGAGCTTTTTAAAATTCATTGCTACAAATGAATTTTTTTCATTCTTATATTGGTAACAATTCATCTTCCAGAGCTTTTAAGTCTTGTTTATTCTTTAGATCAATCAACAAAGATTTGTACTTTATAAATTCCGCATCTTTTGGGTTAATTTGCAGCACAAAATTTATTTTTCCTAACAGGTGTTCCAGATAATTCTTCTGGTCAATCTCCTTATATTCTCGGTGTTCCTCAAAACCAAATTTCTGAATGTAATATAAGGCTTGTCTCAACTCATTTCGTTTGTAAAATACCACTTGGGGCTTTTCATTGACTACCACACCGGTAACTGTTTGGCGCATTCCGGTTGTCATCAGTTTGGTTTTTTTTGCATTGATTCGAAACCCAATTTTTTCAACGGTTTCCGTCACTTTTTGAAGCAATTCATTCTCATCAAAATCGCCAGAAAAACTCATATCATCTGCATAACGGGTATAGCGAATTTTGTGCTCTTTGCAATACGTAGCAATTGCAGCATCGGCCTCTTTAAAAACAAGATTCGAAAGATAGGGACTCGTGGGAGCACCTTGCGGCAAAGTTCCGTTTCGGGTACATAATTTTGACAGGAGTTTTGATACTATTTTAGAATATCCCAATTTTAGGAATTCATTTTCAACTGCTTCAACGCGAATTGACGGAAAGAAATTTTCTAAATCCAGCGTAAAAACTTTGGGCTGATTTTTATGAAATCTCAGGTTTTCCAATAAGGTTACCGTAGGTCTGTATGCTTTCGCAAAAGCACTGCTGGGTACTTTATACAGTATGTTTCTAAGGATCCAGATTTGGATTTCTTTCAAACTGGGAAGTGGCTCAGAAATAAGTCGTTTACCTCCATTTTTTTTAGCTACTTCAAAATCACGGTAAAAATAGTTGGGAAATAGCGATGCTTTTTTCAAATATTCTTTTTTGTAACCCACTAAGCCAGATAAATGTGTAGGATTATAAATCACAGGTACTTGATGCAAATATAAAGCCTCGGCATAATCCAGACAACGTTGAATATCGGTCAGGGAATACTCTGTTTTATGGGCTTCCTTAATAAAGGCATCTTTATAATGTGCAAAATCCATAGAATTAAATTTTTAATAGGATAGAGACTTTTCTGTCCCTATCCCAATTAAGAAAACCGGTTTAAAAGTTCGGAGCTCTGCGGAGAATCTTTTAAACCTGGTGCTTGAAAGAACATTCAATTACAGAACAGTGACTCACGGCTCCGTCGCTAACCAGGGCTAACAAATTTATTTTAAAAATGAATCAAAAAAATAGTTCATCCTGACTAGGGACAAATATTTTTTTACAGTCCAATTTCGGGACTTGTCTTTCAAAATCCTTTTGGATCCAATCCTCTTTCTTTTTGGTTTTTATTCGGTGTGGTTCCATTTTTTATAAATTTACAGTATTTTATAACTATTTAAAAATCAATTAATTATAATATAAATTTACGAAAAATAGTTTAAGATAGACACAAGTTTATTTAATTTTTTCACCTTTTTTACTATTTAAAAATCGAATGATTCTTCTCCATTTTTTTACGCTAAAGCAATTGTATTTAATTAATTATAGAACCGTTTATAAGGAGTATAAGTCACTACTAATTCTACGATTCTGGTGATAGCATAGGAAACCAAGTTGATGAATTTCGTCATTACAGTGGTTTTAGTTTTCAGTGATTCGGGAGTGATGCTTTGGCATTGTGCAATAATTTCGTTGAGGTGCTCCTGAAAACGTGCTGAAAAGGATTCCGAAAGGATTTCGACATTCATTTCCAGACTTCCGTAGGAGCTCAAATTATTCAGGTTAAAAGAACCAATTGTAGACCAATTGCCATCTACTACAGCTACTTTTCCGTGTAAAATGGATTCGTTCCATTCATACAATTCAATGTTATAGTGGAGAAGTTTACCATACAAAAAACAAGTTGCCCGTCTTGTCAGCGGAAGATCTGATTTTCCGGAGAGAATCAATTTGATGACTACTTTATTTTTAGACGCTTTTTTCAAGGCTCGAATAATTCGGATTCCGGGAAGAAAATAACTGCCTACAATGATGATTTCCTTTTTGGCATGTCGGATGGATTTTATATAACCGTCACATATTTCGTTTTTCCCTTTCAACCAGTCATTCTGGAGGATGCGAACGGAAGTATCTTCTTGGATATGAAATGCAGATTTTATTTTTTTATTCCTCAGATGTCTTTTTTTAAAATAAATATCGTGACAAAGCTGTTGAAGCGGTTTGGCTATTTCCCCGTTTATTTGAACGGCGTAGTCCAGCCAAGGTTTTTCGGTGACGGAACCGCGGTATTTATCAGCGATATTTATGCCGCCAACCAGCGCAACTTTTGCGTCAGCGACAACAACTTTGCGATGCAATCTTCGTCCTAGATAAAAAGTGTATGTAGAAAATAAAGGGGCAAAAAAACGAATATTTACGCCACTATATTTCAGTTCCTTGATTAGCTCTGCCGGAAAGGTTAAAGAGCCCAAACCATCTAAGAGTACGTAAATTTCAACTTTGCGGAGCGCAGCTTCTTTTAGTGCGTTGACGATCCTTTTTCCCGTTGCATCATTTTCAAAAAGATACATTTGGAGCTGTATTTGAGATTGTGCTTCGCGGATTATAGTTTCTAAACGGGCAAAATAATCTTCGCCACTGAACACCAGCTCTAAGTTTTTGGCAATATTAAAGCTATCGTTAGTTTTTATCATGCGCTTTATTTGTAGTAACTTCATTAATCAAAATGAACTCCATTAGATTTTCGATATCCAAAGTTCCGGTGACTTCATTGTTTTCCATAACGAGCATTAACCTTGATTTATTGAGTTGTATGAGTTCAAAAACATTTTCCAGAAGCGAATTTGCATCGAGAAAAATTAAATTCCGATCCATAACATTATAAATAAATTCCTCTTCCCCTTTTTTGGAGAGTGCCATTATGATTTGGTCACGGTTCAGTGTTCCGACAGGAGTTGCTTCTTCCATGATTAAAAAATTCTTGTTTTGGCTGTTCAAAACTAATGCTACTGCAGTTTTGACGGTGGCATTGGCATCAATCTTTGGATAGTCTTTCATTACAACGTCATGGACTTTAAACCCTTTCAACATGAATTTCGATTCCGTATAATCCGCTTCAACCTGAGCACCAATGATAACAAAAATACCAATAAAAACTAAAATAGGGGAGGTAAAAAATCCAAAAAGTATAAATCCCAACGCAAGAAATTGTCCAATCCGCGCCGAAATGCGGGTAGCTATATTTCGCTGCATTCTGAAGGATAACAAGGCACGTAAAATTCGACCGCCATCCATGGGAAACGCTGGGATCAAATTGAAAAGTGCCAACCAAAAATTCACTAAAAAGAAATTCAGAAAGAAATTATTGGCATTGACACCGTTTGATAATTCAGTCATGAGTTGTTCTGATGTATCAGGAATGGTAATAAAAATTCCGGTAATAAATGCTAAAGTTATGTTTATCAAAGGTCCTGCAATAGCCACGACTAACTCTTCGATTGGTTTTTCAGGAATTTTTTCGAGTCGTGCTAAACCGCCAATAGGCAATAGTGTGATGTCTTTGGTAATTATATGGTATCTTTTTGCTGCCAAAGCATGTCCTAATTCATGCATTACGACAGTTATGAAAATACTCAAAATAAACACAACCGACCATACGATCTGAGTAGCATTTTGACCAGATCGGTAATTAATGAAAATGATAAACAGAATCAGTAACGAGAATGTCCAGTGAACAAAAATACCTATATCTGCTATTTTTCCGAGTTTAAAGGAGCCTTTCATTTGGTGCTTTTTTAGGAGTTTATTTTGATAAATAATCAAGCTATAAGGATAAATATTCTGTTTTTATCAACTTATTTCATTTTCAGAAATGCCATTATACGTCCAAGCATTTAAATTAGCAATCGTCGTATGGGCAATTCCTGCCAGCGTTTCATTAGTCAAAAAACCTTGATTTCCGGTAAACATGACATTGGGATAGGAGCGTAGTTTCAAAAACAAAGTGTCTGTAATAGGAGCTTCCGTATGATCCTGAAAAAATATCGAATTTTCTTTTTCATAGACGTCTAAACCAACAGCAGCAAGGATTTTGTTATCTAATGCTTCTATTAAATCGTCGGTATTCACAAATTTTCCATGCGCTGTATTAATAAAAATCATGCCTTTTTTGCACAACGAAAAGGTGTTTTTGTCAAACATATATTTAGATGAATCATTCCAAAAAGCATGTATAGACAACACATCAGACAAGGCGCAAACTTCCTCCAAAGTCTTGTAGAATATTGGAAGTTCATTCCGTAACTCCTTGTTTTCTTCAATATCAAAAGCTATGATTTTACATCCAAAACCATGCATAATCCTTGCAAATGCAGCACCTATTTTTCCGGTTCCAATGATTCCTACTGTTTTTCCATGCAAATCAAAACCGACCAAATGATCCATTCGGTAATCTCCAATGTGCATTAATCGCTGTCCTAAAACCAGTTTCCTGTTCAGTGCCAATACCAAACCAACAGCATGTTCAGCCACCGAATAAGGAGAATAAACGGGAACATTTGCCACCTTCATCGCCAGAGATTTTGCCCTTGGAACATCAATTAAATCTGAATGTACAGCCCGCAACGCGATATATTTCACACCGCAGGTATAAAGTTTTTGCAAAACTGTTTCTGAAGCCACATCTGAAGTGAAAAGCGAAACGGCATCAAATCCTTGGGCCAAATGTGCCGTGTTTTCATTCAAATGCTGCTCCGTAAAAACCAATTCATGATTTCCATGGGCCGATTTTTCCATAAATGGCTTATCAAAGCCAAAGATGCTGTAGACTAATACTTTCATTTTTACGGTTTTTTATTTTTAATGTAAGCTGTCAGTGCCTGTAATGTGGCTATTTTTCCGTAATCTTCTTCCGGAATTTCAATTCCTGTTTTTTCGTTCAATGCAACGATAAATTGCAACGAATCAAACGAATCAATATTGAGTGTTTCCCTGATGTTTTCATCTGGTTTTAATGTTGATGGTTCCGTATCAGGTGCAATTTTTTTCAATAATTGAAAAACAATTTGTTTGATTTCTTCTTCATTCATAGCGCTTCAGGATTTTGTAAATGGTTGTTCAAAGCTACTAGAAAACGACTGCCAGTTAATCCATCCGTAGCACGATGATCCCCCGCCAGAGTTACGAAAATTGAAGTCCGGATTCCTAACATGCCTTTCTCCGCAAAGGGTTGTTCTGAAATATTTCCGAAACCAATTATCGCAACCTGTGGCGGATAAATCACCCCAAAAATCATATCGGCACCACCATCGCCAATGTTGGTTACCGTAATTGTAGCGTCACTCAATTCTGAACTGCGTAGTTTCAAGGCACGAGCTCTGGGAATAATATCATTTAAGGCAGCCATGATTTCATCCAGACTTTTTATATTCGCATTGTGAATCGCGGGAACTATGATTCCTCCGTTGCGCAGCGAAACCACAAAACCAATATGAATTTCGTTTTTTAACTGTAAACCGTTTTGCCAAACCGCATTCAATTCCGGGAAATCAGTCAGCGCTCTAGCGGTTGCTTTGATCAGCAGCACAACGGGAAGCAGCCGTTCTTGAACTGATTTCTCTTTGTTTTTGGCTATCAGCCAATCAGTTGCTTTTGCCATATCTAGCTTTTTTTCTAGATAATAGTGCGGAATTTCTCGGTTCGATTTGCTCATTGCCGCAGCTATTGCTGTACGAACCGCCTCAATTTGTGCTAGTGTTTTTGCGTCATCAGGAGGAAATTTTTCCACTTTTGGAAGTTGCTCTTTTTGAGTTGTCAAGGCTAAATCCACATCGTCTTTCGTAATCACGCCATTTTCTCCCGTTCCTTTTACTTGCGAAAGATCGAGATGATTTTCCGCAGCAATTCGCCTTGCCAGTGGAGAAGCTTTGATTGAAAGTACGGTTGTTTTTTCTTCTATAGGTTGTAAGGCAATTGGCTTTTCTGATGTTGCTTTTCCTTTTTTGGTTTCCATTGCTGCTGCGCTGGGATGAATCAATGCCATTATCGTTCCCACAGGGACTTTAGTTCCTTCTTGTATCAGTAATTCTCCGATGGTTCCTTCATCAAAAACCTCAATTTCTATCAGCCCTTTTTGCGTTTCCACTTCGGCGATGATATCGCCACGCTGTACCGTATCGCCTGGTTTTTTCTTCCATTCGATTAGAGTTCCAGCTTCCATATCAGCGCCTAAATTTGGCATTTGAAATTCAATCATGATGTATCATTTTTTTTACAGCATTTACAATATCATTTTTCTGCGGAATCGCAGCTTCTTCCAAATGTGCAGGATAGGGAATGGGAACTTCGACACCGCACAATCGCTGTACAGGAGCATCCAAATCATAAAATGCCTTTTCCATAATTCGAGCACTAATTTCTGACGAGATACTGACCGAACGCCACGCATCTTCAACAATCAAAACCCGATGCGTTTTTGCCACTGATTCCAGAAATGTACGTTCATCCAAAGGTCGCAACACCCGCAAATCAATAACTTCGGCTTCGATTCCGACCAAAGCTAATTCGGCAGCAGCCTCCAGACTTTTATAAACGCCCGTTCCATACGTAATGATCGAAATAGCAGATCCTTCGCGCAACACTTTGGCTTTGGTAATATCAATAAAACCTAAATCTACAGCAATTTCTTTTTCGAGATTGAGCATTAGCGTGTATTCAAACAGCAAGACGGGATCCGGACTTTGCAAAGCAGCACGCAACATTCCCCGTGCATCCTCATGCGTTCCCACAGACAAAATAATTAATCCCGGAATGTGTGCATAAAATGGTTCCCAACTGTGCGAATGTTGCGCTGCCAGTTGACGGCCAATTCCGCAACCCATCCGGATAACCATTGGCACATGAATCTGGCCGCCTGACATGTGCAATAAGGTCGCCGCATTATTCACAATTTGGTCCATGGCCAACAAACTGAAGTTGACGGTCATCACCTCAATAATGGGTTTCATTCCCGCCATAGCCGCCCCAATACCCGCTCCTACAAAACCTGCTTCTGAAAGCGGAACATCCATAATGCGCTCCGCACCAAATTCCTGCAATAACCCTTTGCTTACCGCAAAAGCGCCTCCGTAACGCCCCACATCTTCACCCATCAAAAAGACGTTTTCGTCATTTTGCAACGCTTCGCGAAGCCCTTGTTTCAAAGCCTCGCGATACGTAAGGGTTATTGTGCCGGTACTGTTGTCCATGATGCCATTTGATTAGGGATTAAATAACAAATTGTTTGTTTTTCCAACGTTTCAATGCAGGTAAAATATTCAATGCTTTTTGAACCATATAAATAGGAAGCTTTTTTTTCTCCATATGCATTTTTACGGTATTTTTCATTTCTTCCAAGTTCATATCCGGGTTTTTGAAGTGACTGTCTTCATAACAATACCGGCAATAATCATTTGTTTTTAGGCCGTTATTTTCGGTTCCTTTCGTTTCTTCTGTAGTCAGTGGCATTCCGCAACTTTGACAAAAATGTGTATTTTCCATGTGTGTTGATTTAAATAGTTAGCTTTCTTTATGTAGTTTCTAATTTATTTTTCGTGTACACCATTTTGTCAATGGGTTTATAAGTATTAGATTCAGGCTTCCGCAAAAGGGACTCCGCTCTGGATTCTACTTTGAACTTCTGGATTAATTATTTTTCCAACGTTTCAATGCTGGTAGTATGTTTACCGCTTTTTGAATTGCATATTCATGAAGTTCTAATTTTTTCATTTGATTTTTCACGTTATTTTCCATGTCTTCCAATTTCATTTTTGGATTCTTAAAGACGCCATCTTCATAACAGTATTTGCAATATTCATTGCTTTTTAAACCGTTTTTCTCAGTGCCTTTCACAGCTTCTGTGTCCAGTGGCATGCCACAACTTTGACAGATTATTTTATTTTCCATGATTTTAAATTTTTAGCTTTATGTTTCACTGTAAACAAATTTTGTTAGTTGTTCTAACGGCTCCCATGTTCCTGCTTCCGCAAAATCGACTGCGATAGCTATTTTTTTTTCAATTTTATTTTCAAAAGCAGCAATTTCCTCATCCGTTATCCATTGCTTTTGCAAAAGATACTGTTCGAATTGTGGAATAGGATCTCGTTTTTTCCATTCTTCGACTTCTTTTTTATCCCGATATAATTCTGCATCAAACATCGAATGCGCCCGAAAACGATACGTATTGCAAACTAATAAATATGGCTTTCCACTGCTTCTTACTTTTGCGGAAGCAATATTGGCAGCAGCAATCACAGCCATCAAATCCATTCCGTCCACCGCAACGGCTTCAATCCCGTATGCAGCACCTTTTTTTTCCAGTTCTGTTACAGCATGCGAATATTTTATCGCAGTTCCCATCGCATACAAATTGTTTTCACATACGAACAAAACGGGAACTTCCCAAAGTGCCGCTAAATTCAGGCTTTCGTGAAAGGTACCTTCGGCAGCTGCTCCTTCTCCAAAAAAGCAACATGTAAGGTTCGTTTTTTTCTGTTTTTTGGCTGCCAAAGCCATTCCAACAGCAAGTGGAAGATGGCCAGATACAATCGCATTGCCACCATAAAACCTTTTTGACATATCGAACAAATGCATCGAGCCTCCACGACCTCGGCAGCAGCCTTGCATTTTACCATACATTTCGGCCATGATAATGTCAGGATCAATACCTCTAGCTAGTGCATGACCGTGTTCCCGATAGGTACACAATAAATTATCATCTTCCCTCAGCGCCTGAATTACGCCTACAGCAACCGCTTCTTCTCCAATATACAAATGCAGAAAACCACGGATTTTAGCTTTCGTATATTGCTCGGCTGCTTTTTCCTCAAAACGTCTTATAAGCAGCATTTGATACAAAAAAAGCAATCCTCTTTTGGCATCCATCGGTTGTGGTTCTGTAGTTGATTGTACCATTTTTTATAGTTTTATAATCCAAAAGCATAATAGTAATACGTAGGATCGCCGGCATATTTTCCTTCGAGCATGATGCCGCGTTCTTGTGCTGCAACGGCATCCATAAAGGATTGAACCGATGAAACTACCCTGTTGTTGACTGATGTAATTACGAATCCGTTGCGTATGCCGGTGAATCTTTTTATTTTCCCATCGTATAGTTTGGTGATTTTGAGTCCGTTTTTTACATTATACACTTTTTGGTCTTCCTTAGTAATTGGACTCAACTCAACTCCCAAATCTTTAAGCAATTCTATATTTTTACTTTTTGTAAGTTCTTGGGTTGCTTCCTGTTTTTTCAGTGTGGCAATCAGTTCTTTTTTCTCATTACCGTTTCTGATGAGTGTGATTTTTACTTTTTCACCCGGACGTTTTCGCATGATGATTTCCTGTAATTTTGCAGCCGAAGCGGTTTCTATATTATCAATGCTGATAATGACATCTTTCTCTTTTACACCTGCTTCTTTTACCGCACCATTTACAGTGACGCTGTCAATATAAACGCCATTGGCACGGTCAATTTTTATTTCCTTTGCCAATGTGCTGTTCAAATCGCGTATACTTATTCCTAAAATTCCCCTGCGAACAGATCCAAAATTCATCAGATCATCCGCTACTTTTTTTACAATATCTACAGGAATTGCAAACGCATATCCAGCATAAACACCTGTTGGCGTTGCTATTGCGGTGTTTATACCAATGAGTTTTCCTTCCAGTGTTACTAATGCGCCGCCGCTATTGCCTGGATTTACTGCTGCATCTGTTTGTATGAAGGATTCTATAGCGCCTTGATCGCTTAGAATATTGATATTTCGGGCCTTGGCACTGACAATTCCTGCCGTTACCGTCGATGCCAGATTAAATGGATTTCCTACCGCAACAACCCATTTTCCCACTTCAATAGTATCACTGTCGCCGTAGCGTATAAACGAAAGGTTGCTTTCTTTGATTTTAAGGAGAGCAAGATCAGTTTGAGGATCATTTCCAATAACTTTTGCCGGATAGGATCGTCCGTCGAACAAAGTGATATTTATTTCATCGGCATTTTTTACCACATGATTATTGGTAATAATATATCCGTCAGGTGTGAGAATCACTCCAGATCCGCTGCCAATCACGGTTTCAGAATTATATTTTTGGGACTGTGGCAGTTGAAACCTAAATTCTCTGAAAAAAGGATCGTCTCTAAAAAAATCTTTGAGAGGGTCCGGAATGTTGTAAAATTGATCTTCACCCTCGTATTGAAGTGTTTGTGGTTTGAAACTACACTTGATATGAACTACTCCGGGCATAGCTATTTTGGCTGCCATTCTGAAATCGACATTGCCTGAATATGAAATTTTTTCGGGAACAAGGGCGGCGCTTTTCTGGATGGATTCTATGTCCGTTTCACTATTCTTATTTTGAGCTTCACATCCTTGAAATAGAATAAGAAGCACAAACAGAAAAACAGTTTGGTTTAGTCGCTTTATTTTTTGGAAAGGTATCATGGCTGAAATTCATTAGTAATGATTAATTTTTAAGGATTATTCTATTTTAGGAGGATTCCAATGTTGAAATATCGCCTTCGGGCAAACCGAGTTCTCGGGCTTTTAATAATCGTCTTAAAATTTTACCGCTTCTGGTTTTGGGAATATTTTCCACAAATTCAATTTCTTTGGGAGCCACGGCCGGACCCATTTCTTTTCGGGCGAAAGCCATAATATCCATTTTGGTTGTCTCGTTAGGCTCTTTTCCAGTTTTGAGTACGACGAAGGCTTTTACCATTTCTCCAATGGTGGGTTCCGGTATTCCAATCACAGCAGCTTCCGCCACATCAGGATGGCGCATTAGCGTGCTTTCGACTTCAAACGGACCGACCATGTGTCCGGAAGTTTTGATAATATCATCCGCCCGACCGATAAACCAGAAATACCCATCTGCATCTTTCTTGGCTAGATCGCCGCTGAGGTACCAATCGCCAATGAAGCATTTTTTATAGCGTTCTTCTTCATGAATATATGCTCGAAATAGTGACGGAAACCCTTTTTTAAGAACCAAATGCCCTTGAATTTCAGGTTGTGTGATAAGTGTCAGTTGGTCGTCATTTATTGCTGCAATGGCAATTTCAACTCCGGGCATCGGTTTTCCCATCGAACCCGGTTTTACAGGCATCGACGGATAATTGGCAATCATAATGCCGCCCGTTTCGGTTTGCCACCAATTGTCTAAAATGGGGATACCAAAATTTTCCTGTCCCCAAATCACGGCTTCGGCATGAAGCGGTTCGCCAACACTAAGAATCAACCGAAGATTTTCGAGATTATATATGTTTTTGGGTTTTATATCCATCCGCATCAGTCGCCTGATAGCTGTGGGAGCGGTGTACCAAATGTTTATTTTATGTGTTTCAAGAAGCGAATACCATCGGGTAGCATCAAATTCAGCTTCATCAATAATACTGGTGATTCCATGCAGTAACGGAGCAATAATGCCGTACGAAGTGCCGGTTACCCAACCCGGATCCGCGGTACACCAATAGTGGTCACCTTCATGAAAATCGAGAACATATTTGCCCGTTATGTAATGCGTGAGTACAGCTTGGTAAACGTGAAGTACGCCTTTTGGCATTCCAGTTGTTCCACTGGTAAAATGCAATAAAGCGGGGTCTTCCAGATTGGTTTCCGGAATGGTAAATTCCGTTTCGGCCTCCTCCATGAGCTTGGAAAAAGAACGTATTTTTTCAGAAGCATGTTCAGTTGCATCGGTAAGAATGATATAGCGGAGCGAAGGAAGTTTTTCCAGGATTTGTTTTATCTTTTTTTCGAATAAAAGAGTGGTGGTTACCAGAACAGCTGCATCGCCTTTGCTAAGTCTCTGATACACGGGCTCAGGGCCAAATACAGAAAACAACGGACAAAATACTGCGGTATATTTCAACGTTCCCAAAGCGGTTATGTATAATTCTGGAATCCTGCCAGCAAAAGAAAAAATGCGTTCTCCTCTCTGGATTTTCAATTTTTGAAGTACATTGGCAAACTTCGAGGTTTGTTTTTGTAATTCTGCATACGTGAATTCTTGTAAACGGTTGTCTTTTCGAATAAAACGCAATGCCACCGTATTTTTCAGATGCGTTAATGCATGACGATCAACCGCTTCATGCGCTATATTCAGTCCTTTTCCATTTGGAAGACCATCTAATTCCCGGGCAACATTTCCCCATGAAAAAGTAGCATGGATTTTTTCATAGTCCAAAAGGTGGTGCGTGATTTTATTTTTGATGGAAATCATGGCGAGGCACGTTTAAAAAATGGTGGTTTCGAATAGAAATTTTCTGTTTTTCATTAATTAAAAAGATTCACCAATAGGAAACAGACTTTTCTCTACAATGATTTCGGGCTCTAATCGAATGGGTATTTTTAATGTATTGGAAACCAAACATGCCTTTTCACTCATTTCCACAATACGTTTTGCCCTGTCTGGTTTTTGAGAATAGGGAATAACGACTTTAGGATGTAAGAGGACTTCAGTAATTACGTAAGCACCTTCGACCAAATCAACGGTACAGGAAGATTTGCATTCAAAACTGATAAAATGCAGTTTAGAGTTTTCAGCGATATTCAAAAAAGTACTCATGACGCAACTGTTTATTGATGCGATAAATAAGTGTTCCGGCGACCAGATTCCTTGCATTCCTTTTGGGAAATCAGGAGGTGTGGCGACTTCAATATTCTGTGGTAAAACTGGAGAACTTAAAAGCCCTTTGGTGTTACCGGTCCATTTTAGGTTGACTTCGTACGTGTGCATTTTGATATGGTTTTTTGGTTATTTTTTAAAGTTATTGTGCTGTAAATCCGCCGTCTACAGCCATCACATGTCCTGTTACAAATGAGGCTTCATCAGAGCACATCCACACCACGGCATTGGCTATTTCTTCTGGAAGGCCAAAGCGTCCAATGGGTTCAAAACCTTTAAATCGCTCGATACCTTCTTTTGTTTTTCCAGTCAGTCGGTCAATCATTGGTGTTTGAATGACACCGGGACAAACCACATTTACTCGGATTCCTTGTGTAGCACATTCTAAAGCAGTGGTTTTTGTAAGTCCCACAATACCATGTTTAGAAGCCACATAAGCCGGTAGCCCTGCAAAACCAACCAATCCGGCTACCGAAGCGCAGTTGACGATGGCTCCTTTTCCTTGTTTGAGTATTTCCGGGATTTCATATTTCATGCACAGCCAAACTCCTTTCAGGTTTACACCAATGGTTTTGTCCCAGTTTTCCTCCGAACAATCTTGGGTAGGAGCGGAGGCACCCTCGATTCCGGCATTGTTGAACGCATAATCCAATCGGCCAAATGCGGCAATTGTTTGCGCCACCATTGCTTTTACGTCATCGGTTTTTGAGACATTGCATTTGATAAAAATAGCTTCACTGCCCAATTCTTTGATGAGGTCTACCATTTCATCATTTTCTTTCCAATCTACTACGGCTACTTTGGCTCCTTTTTTGGCGAAAGCAAGTGCAGTGGCTCTGCCAATTCCTGATGCTCCTCCAGTTACTAATGCTACTTTATTCTTGAATGTTGTTTCCATGATTTGGTTTTCTTAGACGATGATTTTTCTCTTTGTTTTTTGTTCTGCTTCCAAAATATTTTCGATTCCTTTTATCAAAGCATCGGGGTTAAATGAGATACTGTCAATCCCTTCATTTACTAAAAACGTGGCGAATTCAGGGATGTCGCTCGGTGCTTGTCCGCACAATCCCACTTTTATTTCGTAGCGCTTGGCAACCCGAATGGTTTCTTTTATCAGGGATTTTACAGCAGGATTTTCTTCGCTGAATAAGTAACTGACCAATGCCGAATCGCGATCCAGCCCCAAAGTGAGTTGGGTTAAATCATTGGAACCAATAGAAAAACCATCGAAGAGTTTAGCAAAATCATCCGCCATCAATACATTGCTTGGAATTTCAATCATCACATAAATTTGCAATCCGTTGATGCCTTGTACCAAACCGTTTTTCGCCATTTCGGCCAATACATGTTCACCTTCTTCGAATGTGCGGCAAAACGGAATCATCAGTTTTACATTGTGAAGTCCCATTTCGTTGCGTACTTTTTTCATTGCTTCGCACTCTAGGGCGAAACCTTTTCGATAAAAATCGCTGTAATAACGAGAGGCTCCACGGAAGCCAATCATCGGATTTTCCTCGTCTGGTTCATAATATTTCCCTCCGATAAGGTTGGCGTATTCGTTGCTTTTAAAATCACTCATTCGTACAATCACCTCTTTTGGATAGAAAGCAGCGGCGACAATCGCTACCGCTTCGGCGAGTTTGTCAATGAAATAATTTTTGGGATCTTCATAGCCATTTGTCAATGCCGCTATTTCCGATTTGATATTTGGATCTATTATTTTTTCAGGTTCGCATAACGCTAAAGGATGGATTTTGATGGTATTCGAAATCGCAAATTCCATGCGCATCAAACCCACACCCTGATTGGGATACTGACTTAATTCAAAAGCTCGTTCGGGGTCGGCGAGAATTAGCATCGGATCTGTTTCCGGCATTTTGAGAGTACTGAAATCCTGTTCTTTTATTTCCCATTTTAATTTCCCATCGTAAACATTCCCTTCTTTGCCCTCGGCGCAGGAAACGGTGATTTCCTGTCCGTTTTTTATAGTCGAAGTAGCATTTCCGCATCCTACAACGGCAAGAGTTCCTAATTCCCTGGCTACAATGGCGGCATGGCTGGTGCGCCCGCCTTTATTGGTTATGATTGCCGAAGCTCTTTTCATGATGGGATCCCAATCCGGATTGGTCAAATCAGTGACAATGATTTCTCCGTTTTGCAATAAAGCACCTTCTTGCGGATTGTTCAGAATTCGGGCTTTTCCGGACGCAATCTTATCGCCAAGTGCAATTCCTTTGGTCAAAAGTGTACTTTTTTCCTGGAGTTTATATATTTCCCGAACTTGTTTGTTTGCTTTGCCGTGAACGGTTTCCGGACGGGCCTGAACAATATACAATTGGTTGTTCAAACCGTCTTTTGCCCATTCGATATCCATTGGTTTTTGATAATGTTTTTCAATTTTAGCACACCATCGAGACAGTTGAATGACTTCTTGATTGGTTAAGGAAAATTGATTTTGTTTTTCCAAACTCGTTTCGGTATTTACGATAGTGTTTTCTGCTGAGTTACTTTCTGATGTTTCGGAATAAATCATCGTAAACTCTTTTCTGCCACATTGTTTTTTCAGCATTGGATTCAAATCCATGTTTTCTAAAGTGGGCTTAAAAACCATCCATTCATCTGGCGTAACGGTACCCTGAACTATATTTTCGCCCAGTCCCCAGCATCCGTTGATGATAATGGTATTTTCAAATCCGCTGTCCGGATCTATGGTAAACGCAACTCCTGACGAAGCTTTATCACTCCGCACCATTTGTTGCACACAAACGGAAATGGCAATATCTAATGTAGCAAAGCCCATATCATGACGGTATTTGATGGCGCGATCTGTAAACAAGGACACAAAGCAGCGGTGTACAGCATCTAATAATTGGTCTGGACCGCTAATATTCAAAAAAGATTGCATCTGACCCGCAAAACTGGCGCTTAGCAAATCCTCCGAAGTGGCACTACTGCGAACCGCCACATTTAGATTATTTATTCCGCATTGTTCACCAAGTGATTGATAGGCTGTGTTTATTTCGTCCCGAATTTCGGAGGGAATAGTTGCTGATAAAATGAGTTTTCTTGCTTTTTCTCCAATAGCAGAAAGATTCGAATACTCTTTGGTATCCAATGACAACAGCAATTCTTGAAGCGGTTGCTCCAGATTATTTTGTTTACGGAATAATCGGTAGGCTTCTGCGGTAATAGCAAAGCCGTTTGGAATGGCGATGCCAATTGGGTTGAGCTGATTGTACATTTCTCCCAACGAAGCGTTTTTGCCACCAACTTCACTAAGGGCTTCAATACCAATTTGATTGAAAAAAAGGATGTGTTTGTAATTTGCCATTTCTTATTTTTTTTAAATAGAAACAAACCATTGTTTTAGGCTGTTAAAATTATAACATTAGAAAAAATAGTGATGGGGCGGGCTTTTAAATTAATCCGATAGTAAATTTTGAAATTCAGCAGTAGGTCTGAAATTTACATATCGTTTGTTAGGTTTAGAGAAGCGAGTAGTAGGAATTCCTTCTTGCTAAAACCAATACTGTAAATTTAATAAAATAAATTTTCTAATCTTAAAAAATACTATTTATTTTAAAGATTAACTTACTGTTTATCAGGATAATGTGTGTTTTGTCGAGTGCTTTTGAAATATTTTTATTTTTAATTGAAAGTATTGATTTTTGGAAGGTTTTTTCAATAGAAAAGTTTTCAAATTCATACGCTCTAATGACCTATTTTTTTAAATAAATGAAGTTAAGAATGCATGTTTTGAATTAAATTTAAAAATAAGGAGTAATGATTTATAAATAAATATCTTCATAAAAAAAGGTAATATAAAATGTGTTTTCTGTTACCATTTTCTTTATTCGAAGTATTTAATACAACGGGTTATATCACTTTTTAACTCATCTGAAATTGCAACTAAGACCACTCCATAAATTTGTAATTTTTGACTCTTTATTTGCACCGTCAAAAATTCCAGATAATCCTGATGCTGTTGAAAATTCGTAACCTAAACTGGTTTTGTTCACTGTGATTACATAAGCACTTTCCATTTCAGCTCTTGTAGATCCAATGCTGATTCCTGCCATTGTAGAAATCCTTGGACTATTCTCTGAATTGCTTCCCACGAACCAACCCGCAAAATACCACTCGGTTTCTGGTGTTTTAGATTCAGATTCTTTTTTCTGAAATACTAGTGTCAGTCCATTGTTCCATGTAGCCATTTTTAAAGGTCCGGCACCGCATTCGGTGTTTATTCCAATAGATTTTGGTTTGGACTGGAGAATGTTATTTACTATTTCAGTCATTTGGTCAAATGGTTTACCAAAAGGGATTTCTGAGGTGGAACCGGTATTTTTATTTACTATCTGCAATGCATTAGAAGTCAGAATCAATCCGTGCGTACTTTTAGTTTCAACATTTGTTGTACTGTCTGGGGTCTTTTCCGTATTTTCTTCAACAATGGAAACAGTGTCCTGCACATTATTTGTTACTGGAATTTTAGATGAATTATTGTCTTTGTTTTGGCAACCGATTAGGATTGCGGAAACAAGAAGTAAAAGAGTAAAGTGTTTCATAAGATGTATGTAGCTGAATTATTTTAAATGTTAGGAATTTCCGGTAATGTCAGTTGATTATTTTAGCCACGAATTACACTAATTTTCACGAATCTTTATTTAATTTCAAAAAAACAGTAAAAATCATTGTGATTAGTGGTTGACTTTTTAAGCATTTATCTCCTGTAATTTTTGATACTAACGGAAAGTTATAAAAAATGATTGCTGTTTTCAAATACAGTTAAACCTGATTCCATTTCAAAGTTAGTCAAAGCTGTTGTCTACGGCAAAAAATGAACTGTTATTTGTTTGTGACATCGCATAAAAAAACCGTTGCACTACTGCAACGGTTTCTTGTAGAATAAGTTAAAACCTTATTTAGGCATAACTACAGTATCAATTGCATGAATAACTCCATTTGAAGCAGCTACATCAGCAAGAACAACTGTTGCAGTTCCGCCGTTTGCATCTGTCAACATCACTTTTCCGTCTTTCAAGCTTAAAACAATAGTACCACCTTGAACAGTTGTAACAGTGTATTTTCCGTTATTTTTGTTGATTGCATCAATTACTGTTGCAGCATCAAATTTTCCTGATACCACATGATACGTCAAAACTGCTTTCAGTTTGTCAAGACTTTCTGGTTTCAATAAACCATCTACAGTTCCTGCAGGAAGTTTGTCAAATGCTGCATTGTTTGGTGCAAAAACGGTGAAAGGACCCTCTCCGCTTAATGTTTCCACTAATCCTGCCGCTTTTACAGCTGTAACCAATGTTGAGAAATCTGCATTTCCTGAAGCTACGCCCACAATGTTTGGTGTTTCAGCAACAGCCATTGTGTCTACTGCTACAGCTGTTGTATCAGCCATATCTGTTGATTCAGCTGGTTTTTTCTCTCCACAAGAAGTAGCGATTACTCCTAACAATGCAAATGCACTAATTGTTTTTACTAATTTCATAGTCAATATTTTTAAGTTTAAATTAAATTAAGATATTCAAAGATAGCTATTTATCTGTTTTGTTTAATATTTTTAACAAATAATTAAACAAATAATAAAATAGCGATTCATTTGTAGACTAGAAATGATTGCAATTATTTTTTAGAATTTAGCAGATATATCGGATTTCTTGAGACATGCAATACTAAAGGAGGAAATAAGCGAGTTTTTTTGAGTCAAGAATAAAATATATAATTAACAATAATTCCTTAGCAGCTGTATACAATATAAAAGCCCCTCAAAAAATAATCTTTGAGGGGCTTTTATCCTATATTATTTTAAAAATAGAATTGAATATTTTTCTAGATCAAGGATATATTATTAGGAATATGAAGGCAAATAAATTGACTAAAAGCACAACTCCATAAACGATATTGGTCCTGCCGCTACTCAGAGACAGCATTACTGTAAATACAGAAAGTGCTAATAAAATAATTGACTTGATACCCAGCCCTAAGATAATTTCGATATCATAAATGAAACATACAACTGCCACACTTGGAATTGTCAAACCAATACTTGCTAGCGCAGATCCCAGTGACAGGTTTAAACTGGTTTGAAGTTTATTGTTTCTAGCCGCTATGATTGCTGCAATTCCTTCCGGCAATAAGATTATAGCTGCAATTACAACTCCAACCAATGATACCGGTAAGTTGCGACTAATAACGATACTTTCGATAGTGGGCGAAAGTGTTTTTGCCAACAATACAACAATCCCAAGGCTTGCTATCAGGAATATCAAACTAATTGTTAATACCCAATTACTAATTATAATAGGTTTTTCATTTTTATTTGTATCTGTTGAAAGAAAATATTCTCTGTGTCTGGAGGTTTGTGCAAACAAAAAGAAAGAATATATGACCAGACAGGCGATAGAGGCAAATATAAGTTGCGGTTTTGAGTAATAGGAACCTTCGGCACTTTCTGTAAAAGTAGGTATGACCAATGTGAAAACTACGATTGAGATCAGTGAAACAAGGGCAATAGTTACGGAATGTTTAGAAAACTTTTGTTCGTGATGTTTTAGTCCTCCAATAAAAAGACACATTCCTACAATTCCATTAAGAATAAGCATTGTTGCAGAGTAAACGGTGTCTCTGGCTAGAGAAACAGCTTCTTTACCACCAGAAAGCATTAACGATATTATTATTGAAACTTCAATTACTGTTATTGAAATTGCAAGTATGATTGTTCCGTAAGGTTCCCCAACGCGATGAGCAATTATTTCAGAATGATGCACTGCTGACATTACACTTAAAATGAGCATTATACTTGCTAATATTTGGAAGATTTCGCTGTTATTGATGATTCCGGAAAAAAATAGAATCCAAGAAAGAGTGGGAATAATAATAGTCCATTGGAGGAATAAACGCATGTTTTTTTGATTTTTTTGAAAGCCGTTAGCGGATACTTTCAGGTTATTTTTGTACAAAAAAAGCACAAAAAATTTTATGTATTTGAAACAAAAATTTGTCTAATATCCTAAATGAGATTGTACGACGATTATTTTTTTGTTCCAATATCTTCAAATATAAATGATTTTTTCCTAGAAAGCATCATTTTTTTTAATATATCAGCGTGTTTTTTATGTTTTTGTGTAAAGAGTATGAGTCTTAGATTGCTCGTATTTACATCTAATCCTTAGCGTAGTTTTGTAAAATGTGCCTGTTCCAAAATTTAAAATAAATCTAATAAAGCCAACTCTAATTCCTTCTCTAATTTGGTCTCCGGTTATTGTGGCTTTATACTTTGTTTATATTTTTTTTTTAAAATAACAAAAAGCCATGAATTACTCATAGCTTTTCGTGTGATTACTTGTGTGCAAAAGTGAACGAAAACACGAAACCAAACCAAAAATACTTCTCAAAAAAAAGAGAACACTAATTCCTCTTGATATTCTCTCTAAAATTTTACGATAAGTGTATAGTGTTGACGGCAGGTACTTCGGTTCCGTTCAACAGGAATTTCATTGTTAGTGCTTCGCACGTAACGAATCTCTAGCTGTTGTATGCTGGCTTTATTCCATAACTACTTCTCGATATATTCCAATTGGACTAATCGCAATTTTTGGATAATTCGGAACAAAAAAGAATTTTTCAAAATTTTCAAATGTTGAAAAGACATTTCTAAAGATTTTATCATAATTAATTGCTTCAGTTAATTCATGGTCTTCATAATAATTAAATTCATCATTTAAATCAACTCTAACATCTTCTTTTTGAGGACATGAAGTAATTATTCCAAAAAGTGTAAGTTTAATATTTGGACGACTTCCATATGTGAAAATTACATTTTCAAAATCTCCGTTTACTAAATATTCACTCTTGAGGTTTGATAGTATTTGAAATTCAGGAAACAAGTCAAATGGAGCTAATCTAAAATTTAATCTGTTTGGTGAAAATGTATCCAAAAATACTTTTACTCTTTCTACAAATGTTTCGTCTAAAAGTTGAGCTTCAGATAATTCTTCGATAGTTTTGTCAAATTTTTTTTCTATTGCTTTTAGTTTAGTTAGTTCTTTCACGTTATTTGCTTTAGCAAGACCGCGTTTTAGTTCACTGATTTCTTTTTTTTGAGCAATTATTTCTGGGCTGTTTTCAAGTGCTGATGAATAAATTAATCTTTGTATATCATTAAAGTTTGTCATGATTTTTTTAAATCTTTCAAAATCTTCAAATGAACACCAACCAGTTGCTTTAATGTATGTATAATTTGGTACTTTTTCTAAAAAGTCATTGAATGAAGTTGTTAATGATAAGTTTAAGTCTTTAAGAATATTCTTTTCATCAAGTTTTTTTTCAACATCATTAAGTAATTCATGATAAAGTTCAATTCGCTCGGTTCTAATTCTTCGGTCTTTATCTGAACTTCCAACACTTCCTTTTAAAATTTTTAAATCAAATCCAAATTCTGAATTCAAACCACCTTCCTCTTCAATCGCTTTTGTTATTTCATTGATTATTCCTCCACTTAATTGACTACTTATTGATTTAGCTTTATCATAGTCAAAATAAATTAAATCTTTTATTGATTTCATTATCTGTTTTTTTAGGATTTTTAAGAAGCTTGCATACAACTTGTATAGGCGGTACTGCGTAGCGTATTACTTTCAAATATACACTTTAAATATTATCTTACAAATCTTCATATGGACTTTTTATTTGTAGGATATTTTTGAACGTACAAGAACATCTATTCAGCAACTGTGCGTAAAGGATGGAAGTGGAGCTCTTTATTGTTTTATCCCGAAGGGTAAAACAATAAAAGCGGGAACAAACAGCCTGACCTTGTTGCGGTACTCAGTAAAGTAATTTATACAATAGCACTGCAACAAGGACACGCCCAAAAAAATAAACACCATAAAAAAAAACCGACTTGTTTTCACAAATCGGTTCCTATTTAAAGAGGTTTTTCGTTTATACAAATAAGCCTTCGATACTTAAATAATGTTCGCCAGTGTCATAGCAAAAAGTCAGGACTTTGGCATTTTCAGGGATTTCTGAGAGTTTTTTAGCCACGGCAGCGAGTGATGCTCCAGAAGAGATTCCTACGAACATGCCTTCTTCTTTGGCTGCTCTTTGGGCATAGGCAAATGCTTCGTCTTTGCTCACTTGGATGGTTCCGTCCAATAGATCCGTATGCAGGTTTGTGGGGATAAATCCTGCTCCAATCCCTTGAATGGGGTGGGGAGCCGGTGCGCCTCCGCTGATAACGGGTGAAGCTTCGGGTTCTACGGCGTAGACTTTCAGGTTGGGGAAATGTTGTTTTAATATTTCGGCACAACCCGTGATGTGACCGCCAGTTCCTACGCCGGTAATCAAATAATCCAGTCCGTCAGGGAACGCTTTTATGATTTCCTGAGCGGTGGTTGTTTTATGAATTTCAATATTGGCAGGATTCTCAAACTGAAGAGGTGACCAGGCATTTGGCATTTCGGCGACTAATTCCTGTGCTTTTTCCAGTGCGCCTTTCATTCCTTTTTCTCGGGGCGTCAAGACAAATTCGGCACCATAAAGGCTCATGAGTCGGCGTCTTTCTATAGACATCGATTCTGGCATCACCAGCACTAATTTATAGCCTTTTACGGCGGCGACCATTGCGAGTCCAATTCCTGTATTTCCGGATGTGGCTTCAATGATTGTGCCTCCTGCTTTTAGTAATCCTTTGGTTTCGGCATCTTCAATCATCGCAAGAGCGATTCGGTCCTTGATGCTTGCTCCAGGATTAGCACGTTCCAGTTTGATCCAAACATTGTGGTTGGCACCAAATAAACGATTGATTTTTACGTGTGGCGTATTGCCTATTGTTTCGAGTATGTTGTTGTATTTCATAGTATTTATATGGAGAAAAAATTAATATCTTTTATTTCCTGCTGGTTTAAAACCGTGTTTTTATTGGATTGCATGACAAACGAATAGGGATTCACACTCTTCGTGATAAACGTGTTTCCGCCTACAATGCTGTGATTTCCTATAATGGTGCTTCCGCCCAAAATAGTGGCATTGGCATAAATAATAACATGATCTTCTACGGTAGGATGGCGTTTTTTTTCTTGCATGCTTTTCTCAACTTGCAATGCTCCCAATGTCACTCCTTGATAAATACTGACAAATTTCCCGATGATTGTGGTCTCACCAATGACAATTCCGGTACCATGATCAATCATAAAAGGAACATCGATGGTGGCACTTGGGTGAATGTCAATTCCGGTTTTGCTGTGCGCATATTCGGTAAGAATTCGCGGCAGTAGACAAGTGGTTCGGGAAGCAATTGCATTTGCAATACGATAAACTTCAATGGCAAAAAAACCGGGATAGGAATTGATAATTTCCTGAATGCAATCGGCAGCAGGATCTGTGTCTAATATGGCTTGTGCATCTTTTTGCATCGAATCATATAGTTTCGGAAGTCCGGTATAAAAAGATTCGGCATCATCCAGAATTTCATTTGCCGTTTTGTCTTTTACAATCTCCGAAAGAATGGCAATAAAATTGGCTTTGTTTTGGTCTAAAAGCAATTCGATTTGGATGGTTTCCAAAGCTTTTTCGGGGAATAATATTTTGAATAAATCATCAATCCAAGTGATGATTTTGGAAGAATCGATGGCTCTTACCCAATTTTTATTTTGGTTTTTATGCAGTGTATTCGAAAAACGGTTGGTTTCAGTATTCATTTATAATGGAATAATATCAGAATTAAACGAGAAAAAAGACTCGAAATACAAATATAGAGCAGAATTGAATAGGTTCATAACCCTGCTGTGTAAATAAATGTTAATATGTTAAATTCCCACAAAATGGATGCTTTGTGTTGCAAATGCTACTATAAAAAAACCGATTGGCGAAAGTCAATCGGATTCCTATTTATGATATCGAAAATGAATTATTTGAATGTTTAAAATGATAAATAGCTTCAAGAATATGGAAGTTCAATAACGAGATTTCGCTACCAATTACTTAATAAAAATCCTGTTTTTTGAATTAATAACTTTACTGTACATGGCGTCAAATGTATACTGTTTTATAAAACCGGATATCTTTTTTAATTCATTGATTTGATGTAAAGTCGAACGTTTGATGGTGCGTGACATTCTAATTAGATTATCAGTATTGTCATCAATTTCCATGGCTATTATGGATTGAATAATGTCTTTTTTCTTGATATGCCCGACCATTCCTTGCTCAGTAATGTCATTAAACTGTTGGAGTTTTTCTGCGATTCTCAAATTTTGAATGCCTTGATACGTATAATTTGGTTGTTTGTCTAAAAAGGTTTTCTTCAAATTCGGGATTAAAGAATCATTTATCCCATTAGATAAGCTAGCGGTTTCCACTTTTATAATCGAAAACTGAATAGCTGTATCTTTTTTGAAATGTAATATAGTATTTATACTTCTCTTACTGGTTACAACACTTGAAAGGTGTTTTCTGAGCGTTGATTGGTGACCAGATATACCAAAGCTATGTTTGAATGTTCCCTCAGTGCAATACGCAAATACAATTGACGATGCGCTCAATGATTCCATACTTAGCGTTACATCATCTGCAAATCTCATGTTAACCTGAATAGAAGTAATACCATTTATGAAGGTTACTGCGTCAATATTTCCCTTAATCAAATCAGTATCAAGTGCTAATTTAAATCCGTTGTTGTTTGAATTTAAAACGCCATCAAAAGAAGTTTCAAGGTCACTAAAAACTTCATTTATTGTTCCGGCATTCAGATAAATATTTCTCATAAGACATCTATTTAAATAATTATAAAGAAAATGGATTTCGTTTAGTTAACTATTTTAATTTATTCAAATTACGGAATAAGGGCTGCATTTTTTGTTACGTAATTCTGTCTAAAACTTTCATAATTCTTATAACTATTTTATCTCTTGGCGAATGCATTAAGGATATAAAAAAATCCGATTTGCTTTAACAAATCGGATTAATATATAATCTGAAATCTTTATTCTAAATTCTATAAGTGGATTACCTCACCATACGCATCAGCAACAGCTTCCATAACCGCCTCACTCATGGTTGGGTGTGGGTGAATTGATTTTAGGATTTCATGTCCTGTAGTTTCCAGTTTACGCGCCACAACTGCCTCAGCAATCATATCGGTAACTCCGGCTCCAATCATGTGACATCCTAACCATTCGCCGTATTTAGCATCAAAGATTACTTTTACAAAACCATCCGGAGTTCCGGCAGCTTTCGCTTTTCCTGAAGCTGAGAACGGGAATTTACCAATTTTCAATTCGTATCCTTTTTCTTTAGCTTGTTTTTCAGTCAAACCTACTGAAGCAATTTCTGGAGTCGCATACGTACAACCCGGAACGTTTCCGTAATCGATAGGTTCTACATGTAATCCTGCAATTTTCTCCACACAATTGATACCTTCCGCAGAAGCTACGTGCGCTAACGCTTGTCCTGGCGTAACATCACCAATGGCGTAATAACCTGGAATGTTCGTTTGGTTGTATGCATTTACCAAAATTTTATCTTTGTCAGTAGCGATTCCTACTTCTTCTAATCCTATGTTTTCAATGTTGGTTTTGATTCCAACAGCCGAAAGTAAAATCTCCGCTTCCAAAACTTCTTCTCCTTTAGCCGTTTTCACAAATGCTTTAACACCTGCTCCAGTTGTATCAATTCTCTCAACAGATGAGTTTGTCATGATTTTGATCCCTGCTTTTTTCAAAGAACGCTCCATTTGTTTCGAAATGTCTTCGTCTTCAACAGGAACTACATTTGGCATAAATTCTACGATGGTAACTTCAGTTCCCATTGAGTTATAGAAATGTGCAAATTCAACTCCAATCGCTCCTGAACCAACAATAATCATCGATTTTGGTTGTGTTGGTAATGTCATTGCTTGTCTGTAACCAATTACTTTTACACCATCTTGAGGTAAGTTTGGCAACTCACGAGAACGTGCTCCAGTAGCTACGATAATATGATCTGCACTGTATTCAGTAACTTTATTGTCTTTGTCAGTAACATCAACTTTCTTTCCTGGTTTTAGTTTTCCAAAACCATCAATTACGTCGATTTTATTTTTTTTCATCAAGAATTGAACACCTTTGCTCATTCCGTCAGCTACTGAACGGCTGCGTTGTACAACAGCAGGAAAGTCTTTATCAAATGATGAAACCGTCAATCCGTAATCAGAAGCGTGTTTTAGATAATCAAAAACCTGAGCTGATTTTAATAATGCTTTTGTTGGGATACAACCCCAGTTCAAGCATACACCGCCTAAGTTTTCTTTTTCTATTACGGCTACTTTAAAGCCTAATTGTGATGCTCTAATAGCTGTAACATAACCACCTGGACCACTTCCTAAAACTATAATATCGTATTTCATTTCAAAGTTTTTTATTTGTTTTTTGTTGATAAATGAATTCGTAAAAACTCATTTCTTTTATGTGTTTTTTTGTGTTTAATTGATTGGGCGAATTTAAGGATTTATTCTGTTTTGAGAAAGTTTCAAAGTAATAAAGTGGCAAACTAACCAATTTTCAGAAATTTACGATCCTCAAACTCTTTAATAAATCTTTGTGTCCTTCTCGGTTAAAAACTAATTCGCTACTGAAAACTGTGAATCGTACAAATTCTTGTAATACCCACTTTCGCGGTTGATTAATTCCTGGTGTGTGCCTTGTTCTACAATCAGTCCTTTGTCCATTACCACAATTTTATCAGCATTGACAATCGTTGCCAAGCGGTGCGCAATCACAATAGATGTTCTGCCTTTGGTAATAGTTTCCGTGGCGCGCTGAATCAATTCTTCAGAATACGTATCTATTGATGAAGTGGCTTCGTCCAAAATCAAAATACTTGGATTACTCACATACGCTCTCAAGAAAGCAATCAATTGGCGTTGACCGGAAGAAAGCATAACGCCGCGTTCCTTAACATCAAAATCATAATTATCAGGTAAACTCATGATGAATTCGTGTACGCCAATTTTTTTGGCTGCAGCCAAAACCTGTTCCCGACTAATTTCAGAATTATTCAAGGTAATGTTATTGAAAATAGTATCTGCAAAAAGGAATACATCCTGCAATACAACCGCAATTTGTTTGCGTAAAGAACCTAAAGTGTAATTCTCAATATTGTGATTGTCGATATAAATAGAACCGCTGTTAATTTCGTAAAAACGATTCAGCAAGTTAATAATCGTAGATTTTCCGGCACCGGTAGAGCCTACAATGGCAATGGTTTGACCGGCACTCACCTCTAAATCAATTCCTTTTATCACTTCTTCATCCGGAATATATCCAAAACGAACTTTTTTGAACTTGATATCTCCTTTAAAAATCGGAGCTTCGATAGTTCCGGTATCCTGAATTTGATCTTCAGTATCTAAAATGTCAAAAACACGGTTTGCTGCAATCATTCCCAGCTGCATCTCGTTGAATTTATCCGCAATTTGACGCAACGGATTGAATAACATTCCGATGAACATCGTGTACGAAAATAAATCTCCAAAAGTGGTAAAATTATCCCCGTTTAATATCTTGATTCCGCCATATAACACAATAAAACCAAGCGTTAATGACGAAATAATATCGGCAATAGGGAAGAAGATGGAGTTGTAAAGAATGGTTTTTATCCACGCTTTTTTGTGCTTGTCGTTGATATTTTTGAATTTTTCGTACTCAATTTTTTCACGGTTAAAGAGTTGGACAATCTTCATTCCTGTTACCCGTTCCTGCACAAAGGAGTTCATATTTGCTATTTGGGTTCGCACTTCTTCGAAAGCGACTTGCATTTTCTTTTGGAAAATTCGGGTGAAGAAAACCAGAATTGGCATTGCCACAATCACAATCCAAGTCAAGGTCCAGTTCATGTAAAACATAAAAGCCAATACGACAACCATTTTCATTAAGTCACTAATAATCATGAATAATCCCTGACTGAAAATTCGGGCAATCGATTCAATATCCGAAACCGAACGCGTTACGAGTTGGCCCACAGGAACGTGATCAAAATATTTCATTCGGAAACTTAGAATATGTTGAAACAGTTTCGTCCGAATGTCTTTTACAATATCCTGACCGAGCCAGTTCGCCCAATAGACAAAGTAAAATTGCGAAAATACCTCCAGTAAAAGCACAATTCCCATCAAGATGACATACATCAATAATCCCTGTTGATCTTGCGTTGCAATGTAACCATCCACGGTTTGCTTCAATAAATACGGACGCAATGCCGCAAAAATCGATAGCGAAATGGCGAAAATAATTACACCATTAAAACGCCATTGATAGGGTTTGGTGAATTTTAATATTCGTTTGAATAATCTGGTATCAAATGCTTTTGCTTTCATATTTTTTGGAGCTGTTCCTGCTATTCGTTGCAATCTTTTATGTTTTTGGCAGCAAAAACATAAAAGGATTTTCACTGCTATCAGGGCTATTGCGTAATGTAATGGTATTCTATTTTGGTTAAATACAAACCATGCGCCGGAACCGAAAAACCAGCATTATCTCGGTTTTTACTTTCTATGATGGCAGTAAAATCAGCCAATGTAATCTTATGTAATCCTATGTTTACTAATGTTCCCACAATTGCCCGTACCATATTTCGTAAAAAACGATTGGCCGAAATTGTAAAAATCAGGTTGCCATTTTCTTGCTTCCAATTGGCTTCAAAAATCGTGCAGTCAAATGTATTTACATCCGTATTTACTTTTGAAAAACACTGAAAATCAGTGTGATTGAACAATAGTTGTGCCGCTTCATTCATTAAATCGACATCCAATTTTTGATGGAAATACCAGCTTTGCTCTTGCGAAAAAACATCTTTGAATGAATTGATATGATATTCGTAGGTTCTTTTTGTGGCATCAAAACGAGTATGCGCTTCATCATGTACCGGAATAATGTCATAAATAACAATGTCTTTGGGCAAATAAGAGTTGAGTTTGTGTACTAAACTTGGAGTGTCCAACGATTTGTCAAAATCAAAATGAGCATACATCTCTTTCGCATGAACTCCGGTATCTGTTCTTCCGGCTCCCATAAGATTGATGGTTGTATTCAATAGCACAGAAAACGCTTTGTTCATTGTTTCCTGAACGGAAGCAGCATTGGGTTGGTATTGCCAGCCGTGATAATGGGTTCCGTTGTATGCTAATTTGATAAAATATCTCAAGTGAATTTTTTTGAAGCCACAAAGATACTTATTAATTTTTTTGCCACGAAGTCGCATTGGTGCAAACTTTGCTAAGTTTCGATTTCATTTTTTATTTGGAATTTGAATGTTTATTTTTACCACAAAATCCTAGCCCTGATTGTAACGGAAATCCTTTTTAATCGCCTTTTCGGCGGATAAAAAGATTGAAGTGGAAAGCGGGAAATAGCTCCAGATTGCCTCAAGCGTTGCAATGATAACATAAATATGAAAAAAATACTTCTGCTTTCCGATACGCACAGTCACATTGATGATACGATTTTGAAATATGTCGTGCAGGCTGACGAGGTTTGGCATGCCGGAGATATTGGTGATTTGGCCGTGACTGATACTATAAAAAAGCTAAAACCGCTACGTTGCGTGTATGGGAATATCGACGATGCCAAGGCGCGAATGGAATTTCCATTGCACAATCGTTTTATGTGTGAAGGAGTGGATGTTTGGATTACGCATATTGGCGGTTATCCTGGGAAATACAATCCCAATATTAAAGTGGAGATGGAATCGAATCCTCCAAAATTATTTATTTGTGGCCATTCGCATATCCTGAAAGTTATTTTTGATAAAAAACATAATTTATTGCACATGAATCCAGGAGCCGCTGGAAAAAGTGGTTTTCACCAAGTACGTACCATGTTGCGATTTGTTATTGAAGGCGACAAAATCAAGGATATGGAAATTATTGAGATGGAAAAACGGGTGTAGTTATTTTTTTTTGATAGGTAATAGGCACTTCAATAGTAACAGTTGTTCCTGAATTGAGCTTAGAATTTATTAGAATGGTTCCTTTTAGATTGTTTATTCGGGCTTTGATTTGGTTGATTCCGAAACCTTCCAGAATATAAAATTTATCGTTGTCAAATCCTTTACCGTTATCCTCGATTTTGATTTGGAGTGAATTATTGTTTTCTTGAATAGTCAAATTTGCCTGAGTGGCGCGGCTGTGTTTTATAATATTGTTTAATAATTCCATTATGATAAAATACATTTTCATCTCAAAATTTTCATTGTAACGTGTTTTTGTAGGCACCACAATATAGTAGTTAAATTGAATTACCGAGTTAGAGTTTTTTTCGCATAAATCTTCTAAGGCATAAAATAAACCAAATCGTGCTAAAAGGGTTGGCATCAGTTCATGAGATAAATCCCTTATTTGATCGTGTGCTTCTTCTAATATGGCTTTGGTTTTTATGATTTCTTCTGCATTAGTGTGGTTTTTAGAGGTAAATGCATTGAGGTGCAACCCTGCAGAGGATAATAAAGCACTGATGTTATCATGTAAAAACGAAGCGATTTTTTTTCGTTCTAATTCTTGTCCGTTGATAGAGGCGTTGATCGTATTTTGTTGCAGTTGACTTTGTATGTCTTTAATTTTATTTTTTTGTTTTAGCTGTGTATTTTGAGAATAGAGATAAAAAAGGATGGACAATACCAATAGGATTCCGAGTAATAATATAACAATTTTTTTGTTTCTGGATTGCTCTTGTATTAGTATAGATTCTTTTGTTTTGTAGTCATTTCCTATTTTGTCGATTTCTCTTTTATACTCGTCAATTTGAAGATTTATTCCGACAACATTTGCTTTGTTGAGTTTTTCCTCGATATTTAATTCATCTGTAATTTTATTGTATAATTCAAGGTTTTTATACGCATTTTCATAGTCGTTTTTTTTTAATAAAAATTTAGAGAATTCATAATGCGAATAGGATAAATCAGATTTTTGATTTCCTTCGGTTCCTAGTTTTATCGCATTTTGGAAAAAAACGACCGCCTTTTCAGGGTTGTTTTTATAGCTGTGATACATCCCGTTGAGCATGTTGAGTGCAACAATAGTAGATTCGTCTCCGTGTTTTTTGTGGTATTTATTGATGAATTTTAAATGAGGAAACCCTTTTTCAAATTGGCCAATATCAAAATAGGCCCAAGTCAGGTTGAGATTGGTAAAAACAATTTGCATGGAATCCTTCGATTTTTCGCTGTATTCTAAAGACTTTTTATAATAAAAAATTCCTTTTTCGTATTGTTTTTTATCAAAGCAATAGATGTTTCCTATATTGTTATTCAGCCAATTTTTTAACTCATCATTGTTGGTTTTATTAGCATATAAAAGTCCTTTTTTATAGTAAAAAAAAGCTTTGTCGAACTCTGCTAATCCATCAAAATTAGCTCCAATCGTGTTGTATACGGATGCAATAAGATTATTGTCATTAATAGCGATGGCATACTTTAAAGCAAGTCTTGATTTTATTAAAGATTTTTCAAAATTTCCGGCATCCATATCTTTTAGTGCCTCATTTGATATTTGGGTAATCTCCTTTAGTGTGTTTTTTTTTTCTTTAGCAAAAGAGGGGATATTGAAAAAATGGATTAGAATTAGTATCAATATAAAAATTCGATGTGGAGCCATAAATAATGTATCTCTATTTAAATGTATTGTTTTGAAAAGCTAAGCTACTTAAAGTCTGAATTATAGATTTAGGATTTTACTAAATTATTTCTCAAGGCATATTTGACAAGACTAATCGAGTTTTTTGCATCTAATTTTTTCATTATATTTTTCCGATGCGTCTCAACCGTGTTGGTACTGATAAATAACCGATCACTGATTTCCTTACCACTATATTCCAATGAAATCAATGTGATGATTTCTAATTCCCTTTCGGTTAAAATCGAATTTGGATTTGATTCTTGTCTGTTTAGTTTTGGATTATCTTTAGTGACTGTACTAAATATTTTTTCTCTGACGGATTTACAAAAATATTCTTCTCCTCTGGAAACGGTTTGTATTGCTTCAACTATATTATCTCCAGCACATTTTTTTGTAAGATAGCCGCTTGCTCCAAGTTTCATGACTTCTTTTATTATTCTTAAGTCATCGTGACTGGATAAAATAATTACTTTACAAGGAAATCCTTTTTCTGAAAATTCCTTAATGACTTCAATACCATCTTTTTCGGGCATGTTAATATCCAGAATAAGGATGTCAGATTTGTTATCGGTGACTTCATTAAAAATACTACTGCCATTGAGTGAAAACCCTACTACTTCAAAGACAGGAATGGTGTGCAATAAAGTACGAATGCCATCAATAAGAATTTGATGGTCATCAGCGAGATGAATTCTAATTTTTTTTAACATATCGTAATTGTTATGTCAAATTTATGAAAAATAAATAGGCAGGAGGCTCTTTTTATAAGATTTTTATTGTTTTTTTATGAAACGTATATTTTAGGATACAAAAAAACCCGAATTGTTACATTCGGGTTTCCTTCGCACTAATAAACTAAAGTTTATAGGTTTACCTCAATCTGTCCACAGATTTTACAAGATCCTCATCCTTTTTGATAGCCTTATTAGCCAAGACTAATAATACGATAGCAATTACAGGTAGAAACATCCCAATACCTTTCTCCGAAACAGCGGGTGTTTCTCCAGATAGATTTAGTGAACGATATACAAACAATCCTAATAAAATCAAATTTAATATGATATTCAATCTGCCAATAACAAATTGATTTTGTCTTTTTTTATAGGAAACAATACTCAGTAACGTCAGCGTAGTGCTCAATCCCAATAGTATCGTATACACTTGGCTTTGCATGAAATAATACGCTGTATCATCACTCATCGTCCATAACGGAATAAAAAATAGCAAGATGCCGGTAACTACAAAAGCAAGTAGTAAATAAATGGTTTGAATTCTTTGTATCATTTGTTAAATATGTTTTACAAAAATATATTTTCTTTTTTAAAAATACTATTGTCTGATTAAATTTTATTCGTATTATTGCATCATAATTCCGTAAGCACTTCATACTGCGGTTGATTCAATTTAAAGTTCACTACCTATCTTTTACATTATTTCCAAAAATTAATTAAACTCATAGAACATTCATGTTTGATATTTCTGCATTAAAAGAAATGAAGCTTTCTGAGCTTCAAGAAATAGCTAAATCAGCTAAAACCATAAAATTTAACGGTGTAAAAAAAGAGACTTTAATCAGTCAAATTTTAGAGCATCAAGTGGCTGACGCTGATCCTACATTGGATACAAAAACAGAAAGTAATCTGGAAGACGATAAACCTAAAAGAGAAAGAGCTAGAATACTGCCTGTGAAAAAAGCAGCTATTCAGAAAACACCAAAAAACAATCTTTTCGAAACGGAAGAAATCAAAGCAGATACAAGTGTTGACGCTGAAAATACTTCTACTGAAGCATTACCTGTTTCTAAAGAGGAAGAGCTACCTTCAACTCAAGAGCTTGAATCAGGTGAAAAAAAAGTGGGTAAGGTAATTAAGTTTAATAAATCAGCTTACGAGAAGAAAATAGCTTTAAAAAAGGATAAAGAAGAAGGAAAAGAAATAGCAAAAGAGACTGATGCTACAGCAGAAATCACAACCGAAGAAAAAGTTGATGTTCCTGTTCCTACAAAAAAAATAAATCCAAACCAATTACATAAGCTGAATCCAAATCCAAACGGAAATGGAAATCCAAATCCAAATCCAAATTTCAAAAATAAGAAAAGCAATTTTGCCGCTTCTGATTTTGAATTTGACGGAATCATAGAAAGTGAAGGCGTTCTGGAGATGATGCCTGATGGGTATGGTTTCTTGCGTTCTTCGGATTATAATTATTTGGCTTCACCAGATGATATTTATTTATCGACTTCTCAAATCAGGTTGTTCGGTCTTAAAACTGGAGATACGGTAAAAGGTGTGGTTCGTCCACCAAAAGAAGGAGAGAAATTTTTTCCATTAGTTCGAGTTTTAAAAATTAACGGACACGATCCTCAAGTGGTTCGTGACCGAGTTTCATTCGAACATTTAACGCCAGTATTTCCATCAGAAAAATTCAAATTGGCCGAAAAACAAAGCACGATTTCAACCAGAATTATCGATTTGTTTTCACCAATAGGAAAAGGACAACGTGGAATGATTGTGGCGCAGCCTAAAACAGGTAAAACCATGTTGCTGAAGGAAATTGCCAATGCAATTGCGGCGAACCATCCTGAAGTATACTTAATTGTTTTATTGATAGATGAGCGTCCGGAAGAAGTCACAGACATGCAACGTAGTGTGCGTGGTGAAGTAATCGCTTCAACATTTGACAGAGAGCCGCAAGAGCATGTGAAAATTGCAAATATCGTTCTTGAAAAAGCAAAACGATTGGTAGAATGTGGTCATGATGTGGTGATTTTATTGGACTCGATTACGCGTTTGGCGAGAGCGTATAATACGGTACAGCCTGCTTCGGGTAAAGTATTAAGTGGAGGTGTGGATGCGAATGCATTGCAAAAACCAAAACGTTTCTTTGGAGCGGCACGTAATGTAGAAAATGGCGGTTCATTAAGTATTATTGCTACCGCATTGACTGAAACGGGTTCTAAAATGGACGAAGTTATCTTCGAAGAATTTAAAGGTACTGGTAATATGGAATTGCAATTGGATAGAAAAATTGCCAATAAACGTATTTTCCCAGCAATCGATTTGACTTCTTCAAGTACAAGACGAGATGATATGTTATTGGATCCAAAAACATTGCAAAGAATGTGGATTATGCGAAAATACCTTTCGGATATGAATCCGGTGGAAGCAATGGATTTTATTAATGATCGTTTCAAGAAAACGAAAAATAATGAAGAGTTCTTAATTTCAATGAATGATTAATTATAAAGGTTCAAAGTTTTTTTAGTTTAATGTTTAAGGTTAGAAAAAGATTAAACTGAAAAAAAAATAATTACATAAAAAAAGTCCTCGAAATTTCGAGGACTTTTTTTGTAAATTATAGAGTGTAAAATCTAATTTTTATTCTATTTCTTTTTGTACTCTTTTTTCTTTCTGTTCTACACTTTCTTTACGTTCTAACAAAGCCATGTAGAATCCGTCAAAACCTGACTCTGAAGCCAATATTTTTTGGTCTTTTATAAAGTTGAATTGTTTACCAATGTCAGTTGTCAAAAAGCGTTCTACCTGTTCTTGATTTTCCGATGGTAATATAGAACAAGTCGCATATACTAATTTTCCTCCTGGTTTTACAATTTTAGAATAACTCTCTAAAACTTCCGATTGTACTTTACGGATATTATCAATAAATTCCGGTTTCAATTTCCATTTAGCATCTGGGTTTCTTTTCAAAACGCCTAAACCGCTACAAGGCGCATCAATTAAAACACGGTCTGCTTTTTCGTGTAGTTTTTTGATGATTTTTGTAGAATCAATGATGCGGTATTCAATATTGAAAGCACCGTCTCTTTTGGCTCTGATTTTTAATTGCTTCAATTTACTTTCATACAAATCCATAGCGATTAATTGTCCTTTGTTTTCCATCAAAGAAGCAATATGCAATGTTTTTCCACCTGCACCTGCACAGGTATCAACCACGCGCATTCCTGGTTTTACATCAAGAAAAGCAGCTACTAATTGTGAGTTTGCATCCTGAACTTCAAAGAAACCTTGTTTGAAAGCGTCAGTCAGGAAAACATTCGCTCTTTCTTTCAGTACTAAAGCATCGGGTTGATTTTTCAACATTTCAGTTTCAATGTTTAAATCCATCAAAATAGCACGTAGCGCTTCTCTGGTCGTCTTAAGGGTATTTACTCTTAATATTACTTTAGCAGGTTGGTTTTGAGCTGCTATTTCAGTTGCCCAAATTTTCTCCCCTAATTCTTTAACGCCTAATTCATCCATCCAGTCCGGAATAGATTCTTTCAATGCTCTCACTTTAGAAAGTTCGTCAAAACGTCCTTTTATTTTTCGTTCCGGAGTTCCTTCCAGTTGTCGCCAATCCGGAATAGGATATCCTCTCAATACTGCCCAAACAGAGAACATTCTCCAAAGATTATCTCTGTCAAAAGGTTCTTTTACTTCGGCTATATCTGCGTATAATCTTTTCCAACGCACAATTTCGTAGATGGTTTCGGCAACAAACTTTCTGTCAGAGCTTCCCCAACGTTTGTCTTTTTTTAAAGATCTGGCAACTACTTTATCCGCATATTCACCTTCGTTAAAAATGGCGTTTAAAGCATCTATTGTTGTGTAAACTAAATTTCTGTGTAATCTCATTTTAAATAATTGAGGTGCAAAGGTACTATTAATTGATTGAATGTTATATTTTTAATAATGAATGTTGTTTTTAAATTTTTCGACAAAAAAAAAACACTGTATTACTACAGTGTTTTATGGATGATTTTAAAAGCAAAAAAGTTATTTTACTCTTGTCAATCCTATATTTTCAGGAGCATGAAGTACCATTGGAAATTTCTCCACTTTTACGGAACTGCTGTCTAGACCAAAGGCTCTCTCTTCGGATAAACTTAGTTTTTTAATGAAGAAATAGGAATTCATAATTATTTTTTCATGCCATCTTAAGTCACTATCATTAGAAAGAAACTTTTCAGATAAGACAAATTTGAAATCACCTATGATATTGTTTTTGTTCAAAGATTCATATCTGCTGGTTATATCTACTTCTCCTTTTTTTACCATGTCTCTGATTACTTCTCTAAACATCAGGTTTATTTTGGTAGGCTCTCTAAAACCAAGATTAAAGTCTACACGATACAAATCATCTTTGACAATTTCGGTTACTTTATATTCGGTTTTGTAAGGTTCTGTTAGTATATTCACGTGAACAAACCAGTAGATGTCGGCTCTTTTGGGTCTTTTTTGCAAAATAGAATACATTACTTTTTCTTCTATTTCATCTGTTCTTCCGGCATTGGTCATGTAAACTAAATGCGTGGCATATTTAGGTATCGATAAATCGGCACTTAATTCAACAAGCACTTTTTTGTAATCCTCAATTTTAACGATTTTGGTGTAGCTTTTATTAATTTTCTTCGCCAAATACCAAATGGTCATTATGCTGATTAAAGTAATTGCTATGAAAAGCGTTACATAACCACCGTCAGCGAACTTAGTAATATTAGCAGCGAGAAAACTAAATTCTATGGCTAAATAAATGGTAATCAACGGTATGATAAAATATAATTTTACTCTTTTCATGATTAAATAAAAATTAAGTAAAATAGTGGTCATAATCATACATAAGATAATGGCCAGACCATAAGCATGTTCCATATTGCTGGATTCTTCAAAATGCAATACGATTCCAACACAGCCAAAAAACAGTAACCAGTTGATTGATGGAATATACAACTGCCCTTTTAATTCAGTAGGATATTTGATTTTTACTTTTGGCCAAAAATTCAATCGCATCGCTTCATTTATTAAGGTAAATGAGCCACTAATTAAGGCTTGCGAAGCAATTACAGCAGCAAGAGTTGCTATTACAATTCCTATAGGTTGAAACCAGTCTGGCATAATTAAGTAAAATGGATTTCCATTTTTTCCACCCAAACTTTGCAATGTTTCTCCTTCATGCTGAATTAAATAAGCCGCTTGTCCAAAATAATTAAGTACTAAGGCAGTTTTTACAAAAATCCAGCTGATTCTAATGTTTTTTCGTCCGCAATGTCCCATGTCAGAGTACAATGCTTCCGCGCCTGTTGTACAAAGGAATACAAATCCTAAAACAAAAAAGCCTTCGGGATGAATGGTCAATAAATGATAGGCATAATAGGGGTTGATGGCTCTAAAAACATCAGTATGTTGTGCTATTTGGATACATCCCAAAATAGCAAGCATTCCAAACCAAATCAGCATCATTGGAGCGAAAAACTTACCGACTAATTTGGTTCCAAATTGCTGTATAGCAAAAAGTACGAATAGAATAGTTATTACAATTGGAATTGTATTTATTTCGGGATAATAAGTTCTAATCCCTTCTACAGCAGAAGATACAGATATTGGAGGTGTAATGATTCCGTCCGCTAATAAGGCACTTCCTCCTATTATTGCAGGGACTATCAGCCATTGAATTTTTGTTTTTTTGACCAAAGCATATAATGCAAAAATACCTCCTTCACCGTGATTATCAGCACTTAAAGTTATGAGTACATATTTGATAGTGGTTTGAAGGGTAAGTGTCCAAAATACACATGATATGCCACCTAAAACAACATCCGCGTTTATGATATGCTCGCCTAATATGGCTTTCATTACGTATAGTGGTGATGTTCCTATGTCACCGTAAATTATTCCTAATGAAATTAATAAACCACCTAATGTCCATTTACTATGCAGGTCTTTGTGCGATGCGCTCATGTAATATTTTTAAAAAACTTGTCAAAAATACACTTTTAAAATAAATTAGAGCTTTTTATCCAATAAAAAAACACGGCTATCAAAGCCGTGTTTTTTAGTTTCTTTTTTAATATATTTTTAGGATCTTCTATTGTCGTTTCGGGAAGAATTCCCTCTTTGACTTTCTGTTCTTTGCGGCGCTGATTCTCTTGAAGAATTTCCTCTGCTTTGAGATTCTGCTCTTTGTGGGGCAGCTTGTCTTGACGGGGTTGTTCTGTTTTGAGAATAATCTCTCTGGGAATTTCCTCTTTGCGGTGTAGCCTGACTAGAAGGATTGGTTCTGTTTTGAGCATAATCTCTTTGAGTATTCCCTCTTTGCGGTGTTGCCTGACTAGAAGGATTGGTTCTGTTTTGAGAATAATCCCTTTGAGAATTTCCTCTTTGTGGCGTTGCCTGAGTAGAAGGACTAGTTCTGTTTTGAGAATAATCCCTTTGAGAATTTCCTCTTTGCGGTGTTGCCTGACTAGAAGGATTGGTTCTGTTTTGAGAATACTCTCTCTGCGAATTCCCCCTTTGTGGTGCTTCCTGACTAGAAGGATTGGTTCTGTTTTGAGAATACTCTCTCTGCGAATTTCCTCTTTGTGGTGTTGCCTGATTAGAAGAATTAGTTCTGTTTTGAGAATAATCTCTTGAAGATCCTGCTCTTTGTGGTCCAGCTTCTCTAGATGTAACGGCTCTTCTATTAGAATAACCAGTTTCATTTCTTGATCCTCTTCTTTGGTCTAATTCATATCGGTTCGTTACATTAGCGTTTCTTCTTGAAAAAGAATAGTTCGGGTTTTGTCTTTCATAACCATTTGAGCGTCTTGAATTATGTAATACTACAGCGCGATTACTTCTTCTGTTAGTAACATAATTGTAATTGTTGTTAATGTTTAAACTGATATTAATGTTATTTCTATATCGGAACACAGGGAACGGATTCCATGCATAATAATAGGAAGGATAATAACCCCAATTCCAAGTGGAATAATATGGACGATAATTAGGTGACCAGAATGAAGCATAAATTACAGGAGTACTGTAATAAACGGGCTCATAAATATAATTTTCACCATACATGAAAACATCTCCTACTACTTGAACATGAATTTTATTGTTTCTGTCTTTTTCAACATCAATTGTAGCCACATCTTGGTAGACATCGTCATCAATTACGGATTGGACTATGATTAAGTGTGTTCTATTTTCTACTGTTTCAATAACCCGTAAATAATCAACTTCATTATCATTATTCAAATCTAAATTTGATATTTGAAGTTCAGGATCATTCAGCCGTCTTTCAAAATCCTGCAGGTCTCTAGATTCGCCAAAAATAGAAGCAACAGCTCTCAAATCAAGATTATCGCTGATTTCGGCATTCATGGCATTTACTGATGTTCTATCTTGCGCTTGTGTTTGTGTTGCGAAAACAGAAGTCAATAGACTCAATAATAGTAGTTTCGTTTTCATAATAAATTGGATTAAGTTTTCCCTTTTTTTTCAATATCCAATTACTGTGCCAATTAATATTAGTCTCTATTTGTATTTGTATTATTAATTGTAAATTAGCCCTAAAATGTACGAAAAATGAAAAATATTTTTTTAATTCTATTAGTTTTAATTGTGTTTGTGTCTTGTAAAACAGGTGTTTGTGATTATAAAAATTTAAATAAAGTTAGTTTTCAATCTGTTACAATTGATACACTATTCCAAGATAAAATAAGTATCAGAGCGATTCAAATTGATAAAAATAAAATTTGGTATGCTGCTGATAAAGGAAGATATGGTTTTTATAATTTGGATACCAATCAAAAAATGGAGAACAGAATTACCAAGGATTCTTTAAAACTTGAATTCAGAAGCATTGCCCAAACAGCGAAGCATATTTTTATTCTGAATGTTGCAAATCCTGCATTGTTGCACCGAATTTCAAAAGACGGAAAGGAAACAAAAATAGTGTACCAAGAAAATCATGAGAAAGTCTTTTACGACAGTATGCAATTTTGGGATGATAAAGAAGGTATTGCAATGGGAGATCCAATTGCTGATTGTCTGAACATCATTACGACACGTGACGGAGGGAATTCATGGAATAAAATCCCGTGTGATAAATTACCAAAAGTGATGGAAGGCGAAGCTGCTTTTGCGGCCAGCAACACAAATATTGTCATCAAAGGAAACCATACGTGGATTGTTTCCGGTGGAAAAAAATCAAGGGTTTTTTATTCCTCTGATAGAGGAAATAGCTGGTCAGTGCATGAAACTCCAATTGTACAAGGAAAAACGATGACCGGAATTTTTACGGCTGATTTTTATGATGCAAATAACGGATTTATAGCCGGAGGCGATTATGAAATCAAGAATCAGAACTTCTCTAATAAAGCCATTACTACGGATGGTGGAAAAACATGGAAGCTTACGGCTGAAAATCAAGGTTTCGGATATGCTTCCTGTGTGCAATATATTCCTAAAAGCAACGCTAAAGGGCTTTTAACTGTAGGTGCTTCAGGGATTTATTATTCTTTTGATAGCGGTGTTTCATGGAAACAACTATCAACGGATTCCACTCTGAACACAATTCGTTTTATAGATGAAAATACCGCTTTTGCTGCAGGGCAGAATAAAATGATTCGAATCCATTTTAAATTCTGATTAAAATAGCATTAACATCAATTAGATTTGTATTTAAAAATTATTTAAGGAATTGGTTTTTTGAAAATATACAAGTATTACTATTTTAAAATTAGTTATCTTACTGACTTCATTGATAAGAGGAACAATTGGGATTTTGTTTTTGAAGGTAATCTTGAAACAAGAAATAAACAAAGAAGCATGAATAAAGTAGTAAATTTTATTGACTTACATAGCGGTGAAGAAGACAAAAAGAAAGTCTTGGATAATGTAACGTCAAACATTTCTTTCCGAGGATCAAATTTATGGATTTTGGCTTGTGCAATTGTAGTGGCTTCTGTTGGACTGAATGTGAATTCAACCGCAGTAATTATTGGAGCCATGCTAATTTCCCCTTTGATGGGACCAATTGTTGGTGCCGGTTTTGGTTTGGGAATTTATGATTTTAATCTGCTAAAAAGATCACTTAAAAACTTGCTTATTGCCACGGTAGTGAGTTTGGTGGTTTCCACTGTTTATTTTTATTTAAGCCCTTTCAAAGACACACAATCGGAACTTTTAGCAAGAACATCACCTAATATTTACGATATTTTCATTGCTTTTTTTGGAGGGCTCGTAGGAGTAATAGCCATCACAAGGGTAGAGAAAGGAAATCCTATTCCCGGAGTTGCCATCGCAACGGCTTTAATGCCACCTTTATGTACGGCGGGTTACGGATTAGCCTTGGGGAATTTTAAATTCTTTTTTGGTGCTATGTATTTGTATACTATTAATTGTGTTTTTATCTGTATTGCAACCTTTATAATTGTCAAATATTTAAAATATCCAATTGTTAAACAAACCAATTTAAAGACAGAAAAGCGAGTAAAGTATATGATTTCTTTTTTGACTTTAGCTTTGATTGTCCCAAGTGTTTTCTTTGCATATCAGCTTTTTCAAGAAAAAAAATACAAACAAAAGGTAGAGCAATTTTTAAAATTAGAATTTATTGATAAAGGGTTTACTGTTCTGTATAAAAAAACGCAGTTTACGTCAAATCCAAAAAAAATTGATATTGCTTTTTTACGAAAAAGGTTGGATAGGGATGAAATAAAAGAACTTAACGGAAAATTGAAAACGTATGAATTGAATAATACGGTTTTAAATATTATTCAAGATACAACTGATCTAAAGCAGGATATTTTGAATGAAATTACGTTTAACAATAAAACCATGAGCGAAAAAGATTTGATTATTGCCAAGCTGCAAAGTCAAATTACTTCTTTAAAATTCGATAATAATGCTATCCTGAATGAAACACGAATACTGTTTCCCGAAATTGAGAATATTGCCATTGCGAATCATGTTTTTAATGAAAATAAGACCACCAAAAAAGTGATTACAGTAGTGCTTTATGAAAGTAAAAAAGATATAAATACTGCCGACAAACAAAAATTGATTGCATGGCTCAAAAACAAATTCAAAACGGATGTTGTTGAAATTTATAAAAGGCAATAAATTCGGTTAAATTACTGTAATGAACTGATTTTATAATAAACGGATTTAGATTTGCTGTAAATATTCTTTGATTTCGTTACAGGTTTGTTTGGCATTTCTGTTTATTCCAATGAGTGTTGCTGATGCGTAACCAGTCCAACTGCCGTAACCCGCCAGCCACAATCCGGAAATTTCAGTTGCTTTGCTTTCTTCGGTTTTTACGATGCCGCGTTCATCTGCTGAAACAATATTTTTCAAAAAAGAGGTCGCATAACCAAAACCGGTACACCAGATTATCGCATCAAAATCTTCTTTGGTTCCGTCAGACCAAATCACACAGTTTTCGTACATGCTTTCAAAACTGCCACTTGAAATTAGAACTCCTCTCAATCTAGCTTCTTTTACTGGTGGCACCATTACAATATTTCCCAAATCATAATTGGCGGCATTAAATGGTTTTCCTTCTTTTTCAGCATTGTATTTGGCGGTTGCTACGTTAAAAAGATAAAACCCGTCTACTTCATCCGGTAAATATTGTGGTGGTTTTCTGGTAGACCATTTCACGGTGGTAACTTTAGAAACTTCGGCTACAATTTGCGCACCTGAATTTCCTTCACCAACAACTAGAACATTTAAATTCTTAAACTGTTCTGCATTTTTATAATGGGCGGAATGGATTTGAATTCCTTTGAAAGTTTCTATTCCTTTAATCTTTGGAATAAAAGGATTGTTCCAAGTTCCCGTTGCCGCAATAATTGCTTTTGAAAAATAGATTCCTTTAGTAGTATGTACTTTGAATATTTTATTTTCAGAAGTTATGTTTTCCACAGTTACGGAGCGCTCTATTGGCAATTCGTAACGCTTTTCATATTGGCACAAATAATCAATTACTTCTTGCTTTAAAGGAAACAGATTTTTAGATTTTGGCATAAGCCAACCCGGCAAAGAACTGTGTTCGGCTGGAGAAAAAAGAGTCAAACTATCCCAAGCATGAAGCCATGCACCTCCACACTTTTCTTCTTTGTCCAAGATTAGAAAGTTGAGTTTATGGCGTCGTAAATAATACCCGCAAGCCAATCCGCTTTGTCCGCCACCAATAACAATAACATCCAGAATTTCGTGCATTGTAAAGTTACTTTAAGTTGTTTTAGTGTAATATTTTTTCTTTAGCCAAAAAGCAACATTTACCAAAATTATCAAAGCAGGAACTTCTACTAATGGCCCAATAACTCCTGCAAATGCTTGTCCGCTATTGATACCGAAAACGCCAATGGAAACAGCGATTGCTAATTCGAAATTATTCCCGGACGCAGTGAATGAAAGCGCAACGGCATCTCTATAATTAGCTCCGATTTTTTTAGAAACAAAAAACATCAGGAAAAACATAATGGTGAAGAAAATGACAAGTGGAATGGCAATTCTAATGACATCCAGTGGTAAGTCAACAATCATTTCACCTTTTAAACTGAACATGACTACGATCGTAAAAAGCAACGCAATCAAAGTAATGGGAGAAACAAACGGAATAAACTTTTGATTGAACCATTTGTCACCAATGAATTTCTTAATGGCATAACGGCTAATTACTGCTAATGCAAATGGAATCCCTAAATAAATTCCAACTGTAGTAGCAATTTCAGCAATCGTAATATTTAATTCCAAGCCTTTTATTCCAAACAAAGGTAGCATGATTTCCAAATAGAAATAAGCATATAAACTAAAGAAGAACACTTGAAGCAAACTATTAATCCCGATTAATCCCGCTGTTAATTCCCTGTTTCCCTCGGCTAATTCATTCCAGACAATTACCATCGCAATGCAGGGCGCAATCCCAATTATGATTAAACCCATCATGTATTCTGGGTAATCTTTCAAAAAGAAAGTGGCCAATGAAAACATTAAAAATGGACCAACAATCCAGGTGATGAAGAAAGAAGCGGTCAGTAATTTTGGCTTTTCAAACATTAAAGGAATTTTTGAAAAATCAATTTTAGTCAAAGGTGGATACATCATTAAAATCAATCCAATTGCTAGGGGAACATTAGTCGTTCCGCTTGAAAACGAATTAATAAAACCGCTGCTGGACGGGATAAAATAGCCAATGGAAACTCCAATTGCCATTGCCAGAAAAATCCAAAGTGTAAGGTAACTATCGAGAAAATTTAATCTTTTTTTTGCGGCCATTATTTTGATTTTATTTGAGAGAATACATAAAACATTTCGGTTGCAATTTGCAAACTGCGTTCTTGATATTTTTCTGCTTGTTGAGGCGTATTGTCAAATGCTTTTGGATCTTCAAATGTGATTGGAATGCGAATTTCAGCACCTGCAATAAATGGACAGCCGCCATCTGCTTGCGAACAAGTCAATATCGCTGCAAATTCACTCTTTGGATTAAAATCATCATCATACGTTTTGGAAAAACCAATAATTGGATATTCGTTTTCCCCATATTTTATGGCATAAATAGGATTCGTTCCAGCCGCAATAGTTTTGATTTTAAATCCTGATTGCTCCAATGTTTTTGCCGCCATAGGAAATAAAGCTGTTGCTTCGGTACCGCCAGAATAACAAAATACATTTTTTATAGTATAAAATGCAGCCGCTGTTTGTGCCCAAACTTGTGACAAATGGCTTCTTCTGGAATTGTGAGTACATATCAAGTTCAACCGAATTTCTTCTTGATTCGATGCTTTTGCTTGAATAAAATCAATAAGCGGCTGCAAAACGATTTTACGTTCTGCCGAAATGCTTTCGAAATTAAAAGAAGAAATTGTTTTTGTAATTTCTGGAAATAGGATGGTTTTGGTTAGCTCCATTTTACAGTTTTAAAATTAGCAACAACCTCCACCTGGAGTGCAGCTATTGGTTTGACTTGGGATTTCGGATAACTTCACTTTTTGTTTTTCTGCAGGAATTCCGCATTGATCTTCTGCCAAACAAGCCGTTTGTTTGTTTAATAAAGTAAATACTGTTCCGTTGAAACCAATGTCGTATTTACCAATAGTTTCTGCTTGAAATTCAACTTCCACCTCGTAATCTTCAATGCCTAATACTTTCTCAGATAATTCAATTATATCCAATAATTTTTTTGGTTTCAGACGGTGTTCAAAGTCATTGGCATCCCATAATTGAAAGTTTACCACGGTTTCTTTTCGAACTTTCCCACCGCAATCAATGAAGTTTTTGGTAATTAAACCCACTTCAGTTACGTGAAAATGTTCAGGAACATAAGCTCCGTTGGGCAATACAAAAGCAACGTTTTCTAACGTGCTTAACTCTTTTTTAATTTCTGATAATTTCATGATTTGTGTAATTTAAAAATTAACAACATTGATTTTTCTTGTTTTCTAAATAAGCATTGATGTGCTGAAAAAAGCCTTTTATTTTATTAAAACCTTCTTCGTTGAGGCAATAGCAAATGGCATTTCCTTCAAAATTGCCTTTTATAAGTCCAGCATTTTTTAGTTCCTTCAAGTGCTGCGAAACGGTAGGTTGGGCCAGAGGCAGTTCGTTTACAATATCGCCGCACACACAACTGTTTACTTTGATGAGGTGCTGAATAATAGCAATTCGGGCTGGATGACCTATGGCTTTCGCCAAAGTTGCCAATTCGTTTTGCTCGTCTGTAAAATGTTCTGATTTAGTAATTCCCATCGTGATATATTTATATTGCAATATTACGATATAGTTTTATTATAAAAAAATTAAATGGTTGTTTTTTTGAAAAAAACTATAGTGTAGGCATCTTTAAAATTAACTTATGAAAATTAAAGTTCGAATAATCCTTTAGGGATAGCATGAAAACCAACTAGTTTCACTCTATTTTCAATAACACTTATGGGAATCATTTTGGAGGTATACACTGTAAACTCTCTTGGGAAAATATCAGTATTCAAAAGGACGTCTTTAATTCCGTCTAATTCTAAAAGGCTGGACTTGATTTCTAATAAATCTAAATCTTCGATCGCATTTGTTCCAAATATTTTACCATGATTTCCCGGAATTACATTGTCGGTAATTATGCTCATGATTTTGTTTTTTAAGATTAGTAAAACGGTTTTAGCAGAATTTAAGCAGTTTAAAGTTAGTTATTTATGTTTTAAAAACATAGAAAAATAATAAAATTTTTAACTTTTAAAAATAATTTGATTCAATAAAAATATCCCTAAACAAAAAGTATGTTTAGGGATGTTTAAAAAAAATATAATTACTAATGCTTGGGTAATTCAACTGAAATATTTTGTTTCATGCTACCGGTTTCAACATATCTGGAGTGCAGTTTGAAGGCTTCTTCTAAAATGTGAGGCGTATGTCCACCGCGCAAACAAGCCCGATTAAAATAATCTGATAATTCGTCTTTGTATTCTGGATGCGTGCAATTTTCAATAATAACTTTGGCGCGTTCTCTGGGGGCAAGTCCTCTTAAATCGGCAATTCCTTGTTCGGTGATTAAAATATCAACATCATGTTCCGTATGGTCTACATGCGAAACCATTGGTAAAACATGAGAAATTGCATTATATTCTTTCGAAGATGATTGCGTAACAAAAATGCTCAAATACGCATTTCTAGCAAAATCACCCGAACCACCAATACCATTCATCATATTAGTTCCAGAAATATGGGTAGAATTGACATTGCCATAAATATCAAATTCAATGGCTGTGTTAATTGCTATAACACCCAATCTTCGGATTACTTCGGCTGAATTGCTGATGGTTTGCGGTCGAAGTAGAATTTTGTCCTTGTACTTTTCGAAATTATCAAGAATGTGTTTATAGCAATTTTCAGAAACGGTTATGGAAGAAGCCGATGCAAAATCTAATTTTCCGCTGTCAATTAGTTCAAAAGTGCTGTCCTGCAAGACTTCGGAATACATTACTAAATTTTCAAAATTTCCTTTTGCAAAGCCAGACATTACCGCATTAGCTACTTTTCCTATTCCCGCTTGCAACGGCATCAATGATTTGGTTAAGCGTCCTTCTTTAATTTCATTTTCAAAAAAAGCCAGTAAATGATTGGCAATGGCAGCCGTTTTGGGATCTATCGCAGTTACTTGTGTCGGACTATCAGGAATTTCTGTGAAAACAATTCCAATGACTTTGTCAGGATCAATGGTGATGTAATCGGTTCCAATTCGTTCATCTGCAGCTGTAATGTTTAAAACGTCTCGATTGGGATAACTTTTTGAAATATAAATATCATGAATCCCTTTGAATTCAAGTGGTATGGAAGTATTTATTTCGATGATGATTTTACTCGCCGCATGCGCAAAAGTAGCTGAATTTCCAACTGAAGTTGTCGGAATTACATTTCCATTCTCATCAATATACGTAGCTTCAATTACAGCAATGTCAATTTTTGGAAGGTGTTTGTTTTCTAATAATTCGGCCGTTTCACTTAAATGTTGGTCTATAAAAAGTACTTTTCCTTCGTTTATTTTTTTTCGTAGAGTAGCATCAACCTGAAACGGCATTCTCTTGTATAAAGCATCATTATTAGCCAAATCTGCATCAGTGGTATGCCCTAAAGAAGCACCGGTAATTAATGTGATTCCAATAGTTTCTGATTTTGCTCTTTCGGCAAAAGCGGGTAAAACGGCTTTACTGTCACCAGCTTTTGTAAATCCACTGGTTCCGATAGTCATTTTGTCTTTGAAAAATAAAGCGGCTTCTTGTGCAGAAATAACTTTGTCTTTGTAACTTTGAAATCTAATTCTATCCGACTGCATAATTATGTGTTTTTAATAAAAAAATAACCAAAAATTGATGTTTTGATAATGAATTAAATCAATTTTTAGATTTTGATTTATATCATATACAATTTTAGTGAAATTAAGAATTGGACAAATATCATAATAAGTCATATAAATATTCATTTCAGCCACAATGGGTCCATTCGAAACTTTAGAAGAGAAATATTATATTAAAGAGGTTGATACCGATAAAAAAAGTATTTATTGCCACCATGATTTGATGGGTGAATTGTTAATTCCAACTCACAAGCATGAAAAAGCCCAAATGCTCTATTCTGAAGGTGGTATTGTTCACGTTACCACCGAAACCAAATCTTATTTTCTTCCTGCGCGTCATTTTATCTGGATTCCAGGCGGAATAAAGCATAGTATTCATCCCAATTCGGAACATGTCATGATGCGGAATTTGTATTTTCCAATAGATTCAAATGAAGATCCTTTTTATCAAAAAGAAGGTATTTATCCCATTAACGATTTATTGTTACAAATGATGCTTTTCACAAACCGATGGAACGGAAATCTAAAAAAAGGAACTAGAAATTTCAGTATTGCCAATGCGATAAAAGCCATTTTACCAGAAATCTGTCTGACTAATTTACCGTTATCATTGCCTTTGCCAAAGGATATTCGCCTGAATAAAATCATTAGCTATTTAGATAAAAACTTGGGAGAAACTATTTTGTTCTCTGATTTAGCCAATCGATTTGGATTTAGTGAGCGCTCTTTGTATCGTTTGTTCCAAAAAGATTTAGGCATGTCATTCATTCAATATTTCACGATTCGTAGAATTTTAAAAGCAATAGAATTGTTACTTGAAAAAAAACTATCTGTTAGCGAAGTGGCACAAGCTGTGGGATATAGTAGCGTTCCAACTTTTAGCAACACATTTTTTAAGATTTTAGGACAACGTCCTTCGGATTATTTAAAAGGGATTGAAATATTAAAAAAGTAGTTTTTCACAGCACTCATTTTCTGAAATCGTTATAGTGAGTGTCCTTGTTTTATAATTGTCTGAAATGAATAAATAGTTGGCTTTTGTTGATTTTACGGCATAGATTAAATTAGGGAACTTTGTATTCTATTCCTTTATCTATATTATGTTTCTTAAAAATCAGGTTTTTTTGAACCAATCGAGAATTAATTTTTCGAAAAATTACTTGTTGCTATTCCTCTTCTTTCATGGAATTACTTCATTACACGCACAGCAAGTTTCCTCAATTTCTTTGAATGATGCTTTAAAAATTGCTAAAGAAAATAACAAGACCATTCAGAAATCTCATATCGAACAGCGAATCTCAGAAAAAGAAATTGCCGTGACAAAAAATCTTCGTTTGCCGGAAATTAATTTTAATGCGATGTATTCCCGATTATCTGACTTGACAGAATATGAAGGCGGTTTTTTCTCAGACAAACATACCTACACTCCAGAACCTGGGACCTTACTATATGATGCGGTTACAAAATTTGATGTACCGCTTTATGCTGGTAATAAAATCAATAATGCGATTAAAAAGTCGAAAGAGGAAAACGAAATTGCCAAAATTAAGATAGAAAAGACTGAGAGTGACATTCAATTACAGGTGATAGCTACTTTTTTAAGTATTTATAAAATGATAGAACTCCAAAAAATCATTGGCGAAAGTATTAAAGAAGAACAGGAACGATTAAAGGAAGTGAAAGCTTTTAAAACCTTTGGAACGGTTACTAAAAACGAAGTGTTGCGTTCTGAACTGCAATTATCGGACAGGGAACTTAATTCATTGACAAATAAAAAAAATATCAGGATTGCGCTTCAAGAGTTAAAAACAGTTTTGCAGTTGCCCGAAGAATCAGAAATTGCTATTGATACAACAGGCTTACTCGATATTGCTCCGTTGAAAGACTATGATTTCTATTTTAAAGAAACTCTTCAAAACGAAGAAATGCGTATCGCAAATAGGGAAGTGGACGTTAAAAAAACAGAGTTAAAAATGGTGAAAGGGAATTATTATCCGAAGGTGAGCTTATTTGGAAATTATAATCTAAAATATCCTGACTACATGTTGTTTACGCTGAATCGTCCTTATCTCTATACCATAGGACAAATAGGAGTAGAGGCTACTTATAATTTGTCGGGTTTATATAAAAATAAAGCTAAAGTTCAGGTTGCCAATTTAAAAGTGGATTTGCAAGAAAATGAATCGGAGCTTGTGAAAAATGAAATTGTGGATAAATTGTTTAGAAAGCATACTCAATATCAGGAAATACTGGACAAGTTACCGGTTACAGATAAAGCATTGGATTTAGCCAATGAAAATTATCGCATTGTAAAAGTAAAATACCTTAACCAACTGGTTTTGATTACGGAAATGATCGATGCGGATAATGCGTTGCTTCAGGCAAAATTCAACAAAGTTTCCACTAGAATAGATATGGTTATGAAACAGTATGAATTGCTCCATACGGCAGGATTACTCAACAAATAATAATTCAATTTAATATAATTTAGTTTCAAATTTATATGGTAAAAGTTCATAATTCGTCAAGAGCACATCGATCATTTCATAGATTAATTACCGTGATTTCCGGTATGCTGGTTCTCGGCGGAATTGTTTTAGGGATTTGGTTTTATATTTTTAATAAAAATCACGAAGAAACTAATGACGCCCAGGTGGATCAATATGTTACGCCAATTATGGCCCGAATTACAGGTTATGTTACTGAAGTGCGTTATAATGAAAATCAATTTGTTCACAAAGGCGATACGTTATTAGTAATTGACGATAGGGAATACAAAGCGCATTTAGACATGGCATTGGCCGATGTTGAAAATGCAAAAAGCAATAGCATTGTGATTGAAAAAAATGTCGCAACAACTTCTAATGTAACTTCCGTTAGACAATCGCAGTTACAAGCTGCAAAAACAGAAGTTTGGAAAACAAAACTGGAATACAATCGCTACAAAGGATTAGTAAGCCAAGAAGCAGCTACTGAACAACAGCTTGAAAAAGTAAAAGCGGATTATGAATTAGCACAAGCGCATTATCAGGAAATAGCTAACACGATTCAATCGGCGACATTGAACACATCTGAAGCTTCGGCTAAAATTCCAACGGCTCAGACGGTAATTCAGTCCAAGCAAGCGGTTGCTGACAATGCGACTTTGTATCTTTCTTATACCATAATTACCGCTCCTTATGATGGTTGGGTTGGTAAAAAAATCATGCAACCAGGGCAAATGATAAAAGAAGGGCAGACCTTAGTTTCTATCGTTAGCAAGGAAAAGTGGATTACGGCTAATTTCAAGGAAACACAACTGCAAAATTTATCCATTGGCCAGGAAGTAGAGCTAAAAGCAGATGCGATAAGCGGAAGAGAATTTACAGGAACTATTGAATCTTTATCGCCAGCCAGTGGCGCACGTTTTTCACTATTGCCTCCTGATAATGCAACTGGTAACTTTATAAAAATAGAGCAAAGAATTCCGGTTCGAATAAAATTAAAAGAAAGTGATGCACAAACGGACTTTCTGAGAGCCGGTATGAATGTTACCGTTATTGCCGAACACAAATAATCCAATGTCAAAAACAAGTATTTTTAAATCTTGGGTTCCTAATTGGGCCATTATTGCTATAATATTTTTCTGTATGTTGCATTCCATGGTTTTATTGGGAGTATATACTTCTAATGTTACGTATGCAGCGAGTTTTTTGGATGTAGAAGTCGAAGATTTGCAGTTTTCAATGTGTGTGACGTATGGGACATTTTTGGCTACATTACTGATTGAAAGCAGGTTTTTTAAATTTTTTCCAACCAAAAAATATTTCCTGGTTATTTACAGTCTGGCAGCCTTAACATTTATTTTGACCGCTGATACTGAAAATTTCTCTTTGTTTATTATGTTACGAATGGCCGAAGGTATCTTGATGGCATTGCCAGTTTTGCCTTTACGACAGTTTTTGATTGCTCGGTTTAAGTCAAAAAATGCCGTAATTATCGCTTTTACGCTTAATTATGGCGCTTTGATGCTGGCTTCTCCTTTTATAATGAATATTGCGGTTTGGTTGCTGGAGAATTACGATTGGAAATATATGGCGTATGGTTCGGCTTTTTTCCAAATTGTTTGCGTGGCTTTGGTCATGATTACTTTTACTAACAATCGCTTTCATAAAAAAATGCCGCTGTATCAGATTGATTGGGCCAGTTTTATTTTGGTTCTTACAGCTATTTTGTGTGGCAGTTATTTTGTGGTTTATGGGCAAAAAAAATATTGGTTTGAATCGCCTCAAATTGTGATAGCACTTATTATTGCCTTAATGACAGGAGGTTTTTTTATCGCTCGCCAAATGCTGGTAAAACGACCTACTTTTGATATGAGAGTCTTTCGCTACGCGAATCTACGAACCGGATTGTTGTTGTCAGTGGTTTTTTATATTGCCCGATCAACGTTGAATATTTGTCACAGTACGATGGCTGTAGTTTGGAATTGGGAACCTTCTAGAGTGGCTCATGTGCAATATTTAAATTTAACAGGAAACATAATTGGAATGATTTTGACTGTGGTGTTTTTGTCTAAATCCGTAGCTTCGCGTTATATATTTATAATCGGATTTTCAATTTTTGCGCTATTTCATTTCTGGTTTACTTTTCTTTTTGTGCCGGATGCTTCCTTGTCAGACATTGCGATTCCGTATATGTTACAGGGCGTTGCTGTCGGAATAATATTTGTTCCGTTAGTCTTGTTTACCGTAGCTGCTGTTCCTACGCATTATGCTCCGTTTGCAGGAGTAGTTGGAGTTGCAGGCCGTTTTTGGGGAAGTATAATGGGTTTTGCGATAATTCAAAACGCAGGGTTGTTTTTGCAAAGTACCCATTTTACAAAATTCAGACAATTTGTTCTTCCGGAGAGTCCAGAAACGCAAAGGCGTGTCGAACAACTTACCAGAAATTTTATGGCTAAAGGCTATACTTTGGATGACTCCAATGCATTAGCGATGAAACAAATTATTAGTTCAGTTTCAAAACAATCAGTTTTACTGTCCAATATGGAAATCTTTACCGCTATTGCTTATCTAATGGTTATTGTGGTTATTTTTCTATTGCTTAATCAGTATTTAAGACAAACATTTGACCTTTTTAAAAATAGAATTTGGGGTACCTAAAAAGGTGTACTATGGTTTATTTAAACCTTTTTGGATTGAAAATCTCTTTTTAGCACTTTGAAATCCTTGAATAATTTGATTTTTTATATATAAATATAAACAGCATTTCTATTTAAAATGTTTAACTTAGTATATTGAAAATCAATTAAATAAAGGTAAAATGAATAATAGAAACGATAAATTGAACTTTGACAAAAGAAAACCGGGGAAGAAAGATAAAAATAAAGTACCAGATTCTCTTTTGTACCCTCCAAGCGAAGATATATACAGTCAATTTAAAAAAGAATCGGATATAGATCCGGAAGATATTTCTAAAAATAAAGTGCCAGTTGAAATCAATAATGCCACAGAATTGAATGAAAAAAATTTTGAGGAGGATGTTTCTGGTGGAGATTTAGATGTACCTGGCTCAGAATTAGATGATGAAAAGGAAAATTCCGGAAATGAAGACGAGGAAAACAATCATTACAGTATCGGTGGTGATGATCACAATAATTTAGAAGAGAATTCTGGGGATAAAATTTAGTAGATAGGTTTGTCGTAAATTTTAAATGCTAAACTGACTAATTATGTCTTTAAAGGAATACAATCAAAAGCGTAATTTTAATTCTACAGCTGAACCAGAAGGTGAAATTAAGAAATCAACATCCGAATTAATTTTCGTTGTGCAAAAACATGCGGCTTCTCATTTGCATTATGATTTTCGCTTGGAAATGGATGGAGTGTTAAAAAGTTGGGCAATACCCAAAGGACCGTCTATGAATCCCGCTGATAAAAGATTGGCTATTATGGTGGAAGACCATCCTTATAGTTATAAAGATTTTGAAGGCACTATTCCAGAAGGCAATTACGGTGCTGGAAATGTTATTGTTTGGGATAATGGAACGTATACTTTAGCAGATTATAAAAATACAGGCGATCTGGAAACTAAATTGAAATCTGATTTACAAAAAGGGCATCTTAGCTTTAATCTTAGTGGGAAAAAATTGAAAGGCGAATTCGTATTGGTAAAACTTAAAACAAAACAGGAAAATACATGGCTTTTGATAAAGTCAAAGGATCAATATGCAATTGATGAAGATGTTTTGCAACAAGATAAATCGGTACTTTCTGATATGACTTTAGAAGATTTAGAAAATAAACCTAAAAAAATACATAAAATAGAAAGTTTTTAATTTACCCGTCATTTAATCTTTAGCAACAAAAGCTACAGATTGAGAAATTTTAAAAAAAATGAGATTGTTTTAGCAGTGGCTTTAATGGCAAGGCCATGTGTATTATTCTTATTGGATTTATAATTAAAAAAGGATTTCTTTTCAATAAATTTCTGCTAAGTCTGCTGAAAGTTATTTTCAATTTCTTAAATTAAAGAGTTAAATTATGGTACAGGTAATGGCTGTTTTTTTATTAATTTGGAAACATAATAATTTGGGAAACCAGTTATAATTTAGAACCTTTCCATTGTAATTATACATAGGCGTTATTTTATAAATAGTAGAATCAGACATAACAGCACTACTCCTTTTTATATTTAGTAAATGAAATTGTAAAACATTATTTTGTATTCGAGTAGTGGGATTGTATCCAATACACTGTGTTTCTCTGTTTATTGGATTTTCTACAATTATTCTATAGTAATGAACGCCTAAATCTTTTGAAAACTGTGCATTTGAAACAAAAATAAAATGTAGCAAAATTACTGTCTGAATCAATTTTATTTTCATAATTTATAGTTGTTAATTTATTTCGATATTAATTTGACTGTTAGGTATTTAAGTGTAATTTTTAAAGTCATATTTTTGGCTTTGTAATTAATAAATTTAGAAATTTTATTTACCAGTTACAAACAAAAACGACTAAAGGTTAGGTATTTACGTTTATTTGCACTGTGTGTTAAGTATAAATTCCAATTTAAAGTGGTTACTAGTTTTGGAGTAGAAAGACCACCATTTTTTTTGTAAAATTAATCCTTGAAGACTACTGACTTTAAATGTTGTTAGCATCATTGGACATACGAAACTAACCAGCAAAGAAAGTTAAGAAATAAACCTAAATTTTAAACTATGAAACTAGTCCGCAAAGTTTATGACAAAGCTTTTAAAAAAAAAGCAGTTCAATTGAGTGAGAGAATAAATAATTCAGAACTTGCCATAGAGGTAATATTACATTCCCATAGTTATGAAGTTTAAAAAGCCTAGGCTTCGAGTGAACAATCTCTATAATTTTGAGTGTGACTTATTCAATAATTTGAAACGTAATAGTTTTTTTTGCTTACCTGAAGTAGACAAGCCAAGGCTTAGTAATATTATCATGTTTGATAATCTTGGGAATTGTGTAAATTGATTTCATTTTAATTTGCTTAAAAATTAAAATGTTCGCGAGGGACATTAAATCAATCGTTAGAACATTTCTGTTCCCTTTTATTTAAAAAAAAACGGGAAGTCACTGTTTATAGTGCTTCCCGAATTTTTGCGGAGAAAGAGGGATTCGAACCCCCGGACCTGTTACAGTCAACAGTTTTCAAGACTGCCGCATTCGACCGCTCTGCCATTTCTCCAGTATGTTGCTTTCATTACCTGATTGCGAGTGCAAATATAAGAACCTTTTTTGGTTATGCAAATCTATTTTTAGAAAAAAAGCATCTATTTTCTACACTAATTTTTAAAGGTTTCATTTTCTATGCTTTAGACAAAAAATAATTTATAAAAATTTTAAAAAAACTTTAATACTTAACATATTCTTTGATTTCTAAGCCATATCCAATCATTCCAACGCGTTTTGTTTGCTCTGTATTGGATAGTAAACGGATTTTTGAAATGTCTATATCATGTAATATTTGAGCACCAATTCCAAAATCTTTATTGTCCATCTTTATTTGTGGTGCTTTGAACTCTCCTTTGGTCTGTAGGGCCTTCAATTCTACAATTCGATTCAGTAAATCTATAGATTGTGCTTCCTGATTGATGAATAATACAGCACCTTTGCCATCCTCATTGATTAGTTGAAACATGTCGTCCAATTTTTTGTTAACATCGTTCGTTAATGTACCTAAAATATCATTGTTAACTAAAGTAGAATTAATTCTGGTTAATACGGATTCGCCAATATTCCAAGTTCCTTTGGTTAAGGCAATATGTATTTGTTTGTTAGTAGTTTGTTGATACGCTCTTAGTCTGAAAGTCCCGAAACGAGTCTCAATATCAAAATCTTCTTTTTTGACAATCAAACTGTCGTGCTGCATTCTATATGCCACAAGAGCTTCAATTGAGACTAATTTTAAATCGAATTTTTTAGCCACTTCTACTAATTGAGGAAGACGCGCCATTGTTCCATCTTCATTCATGATTTCCACAATTACTCCGGCTGATTTGAATCCGGCTAAACGTGCGAAATCAATTGCTGCTTCTGTATGGCCAGTTCTTCTCAATACACCGCCTTGTTTAGCAATTAAAGGAAAGATATGCCCTGGTCTTGCTAAATCATGTGGTTTAGTTTCTGGATTTACCAGTGCCAAAACTGTTTTAGCTCTATCTGCCGCAGATATTCCTGTTGTTACGCCGTTTCCTCTTAAATCTACTGAAACCGTAAAAGCAGTTTCCATTGGATCCGTATTATTAGTCACCATGACATGTAGTCCTAATTCTTTACAACGGCTTTCGGTCAGTGGTGCACATATCAATCCTCGACCGTGTGTAGCCATGAAATTGATCATTTCGGGTGTTACTTTCTCGGCTGCTGCCAAAAAATCTCCTTCATTTTCGCGATCTTCATCATCAACAACTATAATGATTTTTCCTTGGCGAATATCTTCTATTGCTTCTTCAATTGTATTGAGTTGTATTTTATTTAGGTCCATTTGTGTAGTTAATTTTGTGATGGAAATATTTTTTTAATTATTTTTTGGAATGGAGCTAAAATGACATCCATATTTATTAATCCAATATCGTTTGTAGCTCTGTAAGTCAATAAAATAGCTAGTGGCGTTAGTATAATCGAGGACAACCAAGCTCCCATAAATGGAGTCATTCCACTTTCTTGCGCGACTCTTTTTCCAAAAGTATTTATAAAGTGAAAGGTTATGAAAATTAAAATTGCAAAAACAATTGGAAGTCCTAATCCACCTTTTCTAATAATTGCGCCCAAAGGAGCACCAATAAAAAACATTAGAAAACAGGCGTATACAATTACAAATTTATCGTAAAGTGCCAGTATATGTTTGTTGATATTTTTTTGTTTATTTTCCAATTCGTTTTTAATTGTGTCAATCGAATAGGAGACACTGGTGACATTACTACTGGCTATTTTTAAAATATCTAATTTTTGCTGATCAGTGTATAATGTCAAAATATCATCTGGAAATGGCTTGTTTTTTTCTTTTTTCAATATTTTTTTATTGTCTGGAATTCCGATACGTACATTACTGTTTTCCGAAAAGGATAGGATATCAGTTTTAATATTTTTATTTAATGAATCTAAAGTGTAGTTCAATTCAGTAACGGTAAGCATCGTATTTGTGTTAGCGACACTTTCATCGGTCACATCAGTTTTATTCAATTCAGATAAATCGATGTTGATGATGTGTTTTTTAAAGGAACTTTTTGCAAAAGGCATTTTGCTGCGGTCTTCATATTTTTTTGGAACAATATCTTCGTAATAATAACCATTATTCAATACTAACTGTAAAATGCTGGATTGTTCACTACTAATCAATTCACCATCTTTGGCTTTGATAACCGTTTTACTGCCATCACCAATGTTTGATTTTTTGTGAATTGTAATTCCAGTGAGGATGTTTCCATTGTCTCCTGTTTTTTTATTGACCTTAATATTATAAAAACCAACATCATTAAATTGACCTTCGGCAATGGCCAAAGCCGGTTTAACCTGTGCAATGTTTTTTCTGAAATTGATGAATTTGTATTCAGCATAAGGAATTACATTGTTCGAAAAGAAAAAGGCTACGATACTTAATAAAATGATGAATACAGTCAGACTTCTCATGGCTCTTTGGAGTGAAATTCCGGAAGATTTCATCGCTGCAAATTCATAATTTTCAGCTAAATTACCAAAAGTCATTATGGAAGACAATAAGATTGAAAGCGGTAGAACTAATGGTACAATTCTAGGCATAGAAAAGGCCAGGAATTTAATAATCATTAACAGATCTAAATCTTTCCCGGCCAATTCGGATATGAATAACCAAACGGTTTGAAGTATAAATATAAAAAATAGGATTACAAATACCGTAGTAAATGTAGTCAAAAAGGTTTTTAATAAGTATTTGTCAAGAATTTTCACCTAATGCATTAATCTAATTTGTTGATGTAGTAATTTGGATATTTACTCCCCGCAAATGTAAATTGATTTTTTGACAAAGGTTGGTTGGTTTTAAAAGAATTAACCGTTAAAGTTGTTTTTGTGCCTTTTTTGCCCATTTCTATTAAGTTATAGATATGTTTAGTCTGAACATCAATTCCCAACAATACTTCTTTTCTTTGATCTTTAGAGTTTATTGGAACTAATTTGATATATTGAATTTTTCGACCTTTTACATTCTGTAAAATATCCATAGAATATTTATAACCTGAATTGAAAAAAGTTAACATTTTAGAAGGTGTAATAGCATTATCGTCTTTTTCATTAACTGTAGAAATGGTGATTTCTTCATCTTCCGGAACGATAGTATATGTTTTTTTACCATCAAAAATTTTAGTTACTCCCATGAAATTTAATACATACTGATTTCCTTTCATCGTCACATTTCCTTTGCTGTCCTGATTGATATTTTCTTTAGCATTATTTAAAGAATATTTAAAATCAATTGCAATATTATTATAGCTTTTAACTTTTGCGGTGACCTGATCTAAAAGGTCTTTTGCTTTTTTATCTTGTGCTTGTATTGAAAAACTAAAAAGTAATAAAGACGCAATTAAAAGAAATCTTTTACCCAGGCTCTTAGTTTCTGTATTGTTTTTTTTGAAATTCATGATTTTATTTGTTTTGTTCATTGTTGAAAAATTGATCAAGAGAACTCATGTCAAGAATGTTTACACTACGTGCTTTACTTCCTTCAAAAGGACCAACAATTCCAGCTGCTTCCAATTGATCGATTAATCGACCAGCTCTGTTGTATCCTAATTTTAGTTTTCTTTGTAACAATGAAGCTGAGCCTTGTTGTGCATTCACAATTATTTCAGCAGCTTCTCTAAACAAAGTATCTCTATCTGAGATATCCATATCAAGATTAATGCCACTTTCTTCCCCAACGAACTCAGGAAGTAAATAAGCTGTGGCATACGCTTTTTGTGAACCTATGAATTCAGTGATTTTTTCCACTTCAGGAGTGTCAATAAAGGCGCATTGTACCCGTACAACATCATTTCCGTTGGTGTAAAGCATGTCACCGCGTCCTATCAGTTGATCCGCACCTTGTGTGTCCAGAATGGTTCTGGAATCAATTTTTGAGGTCACTCTAAAAGCAATACGAGCAGGGAAATTGGCTTTTATCAAACCTGTAATTACATTTACAGATGGTCTTTGTGTCGCGATGATTAAGTGAATTCCAATGGCTCGCGCCAGTTGCGCCAATCGGGCTATAGGAACTTCAACTTCTTTACCGGCAGTCATAATCAAATCGGCAAACTCATCGACAACAAGAACGATGTAAGGTAAAAATCGGTGTCCGTTTTCAGGATTCAATTTTCGAGCTTTAAATTTATCGTTGTATTCTTTGATGTTACGCACCATAGCATCTTTCAACAAAGAATAACGGTTGTCCATTTCCACACAAAGCGAATTCAAAGTATTCACCACTTTTGCATTGTCCGTAATAATGGCGTCATCCATGTCTGGAAGTTTTGCTAAATAGTGTCTTTCAATTTTATTAAAAAGTGTTAACTCTACTTTTTTAGGATCGACCAAAACAAATTTAACTTCGGCTGGATGTTTTTTGTACAAAAGAGAAGTCAGAACGGCATTCAAACCAACAGACTTTCCTTGTCCGGTAGCACCCGCCATCAATAAGTGAGGCATTTTGGCTAAATCAACTACAAATGTTTCGTTCGAAATTGTTTTTCCAAGAGCGATTGGCAATTCCATTTCGGCTTCTTGAAATTTGGCAGAGCCAATAACACTTTTCATAGAAACCATCGTTGGATTCTTATTGGGAACTTCGATTCCTATGGTTCCTTTTCCAGGAATAGGAGCGATAATACGAATTCCTAATGCCGAAAGTGATAACGCGATATCATCCTCCAGACTCTTGATTTTTGAAATACGAATTCCTGCTTCTGGTACAATTTCATATAGCGTAACCGATGGTCCAACGGTTGCTTTTATCTGTGCAATTTCTATTTTGTAATTGCGAAGCGTGTCTACAATTCTGTTTTTATTTTCTTCTAATTCTTCCTGGTTTATAGTAATTCCGCCTGTAGAATATTCTTTTAATAAGTCAATTGTAGGGAATTTATAATTGGATAAATCCAAAGTTGGATCAAATAATCCAAAATCAGCCACTAATCGTGAAGCTAAATTTTCCTCAATAATATCTTCTTCCGGAGCAGTTTCTATTACAAAAGTATCTGCTGTATTTGAAATAATTTCTGGAGTTGCTATTGGTGTTACTTCCATTGCAAGCGGTTTAGCAATAGGGTCTCTATTAATATCAGATGAATTACTAATAGTTGGTTTTAATGCTTCTTTGTTGATTTCGAATTGTGAACCATTTGTTTTTAAATGTATTTCATCAACTTCTTCTTCCGCAACAGCAAATTCCTCTAAGTTGTAACCACTTTTACCATTATTAATCGGACTAGTTGCTAAATCTGTTTTGAGTTCTTTTTTAGTGTTGTCAAAAAAGGATTGGATACTTTCAGGAGAAAGTTTGATTTTGAAAATTATATAGATGATTAATCCAAACAATAAAATTAATAAAGCTCCTGTTTTTCCAGTGTAATCTTGTAGGAATAAATTCAATTCATATCCAATTGTACCTCCCAATTCTGGAGCTGAAGTAGCAAAAAAACCAAATAAAACGGATAAAACAATAATTACAAACAAGTCCCAAAACCAAATATTCTTTAATTTTTTTAATGAAATAGCAAGAATTAAATACATTCCGGTTAGAAAAAATAACCGTACAAATATAAATGCGGCAAGTCCAAATCCTTTGTAAACAAGCAAATCAGCCAAAAATGCGCCGAATTTACCTAGCCAATTATGAACAGTTTCTGATCGATCTGTCAATTGTTGAACAGCGCTTTGATCTTCTTGTCCATAAATGAAAAAGCTTACAAACGCAACTAATAAAGCGATGGAAAATAAAACCAATAAAGAACCCAAAACAATTTTGTGTTGTTTGGTTATTTTTACTGGAGTATTTAACGCTGCTTTAGTGTCGTTTTTTTTATTTAATGGGGCTGTCTTTATTGTCTTTGCCATTCTTGATTGTAATAATACCTAAAAAAATATAGGTATATATATGATTAAACCTATCACTATTGCCGTTAAAGCAGCAAAAAATACCGCTCCCGCAGCGATATCTTTGATGAAACCAATTCTCTCATGATAATTGGGATGGATAAAATCAGCTATTTTCTCAACGGCAGTATTTAAACCTTCAATGCTCAATACTAAACCAATAGCTAAAGTCTGAAAAAGCCATTCGGTTCTAGAAATATCAAAATAAAACCCTGCAATGGTTACCAAAATTCCTAAAGAAAATTGAACCATAATGCTGTGTTCCGTTGTGATTAATTTTAGGGCACCTTTTATAGCATAAGAGAAACTTTTCAATCTTCCGGTAAAGAAAGTATTGTCTTTTTGAAATTCCATCAAAATACGATTAAAGTACCGCTAATGCAGCTTCGTAATTTGGCTCATCTGCAATTTCAGCAACTTGTTCGGTGTGGGTAATTGTCCCGTTTTCATCAACAACAATAATAACTCTTGAGTGTAATCCAGCCAAAGGTCCGTCAGTGATTTCCAATCCATTTGTTTTACCAAAACTTCCTTCTGAAAAATCAGATAAGTTAACAACATTTTCAAGTCCTTCAGCTCCACAAAAACGTTTTTGGGCAAAAGGTAAATCTCTTGAAATACATAAAACAGTTGTGTTGGCTAAAGTACTGGCGCTTTCGTTAAATTTTCGAACTGATGCAGCACAAGTTCCAGTGTCTACGCTTGGAAAAATATTTAAAACTAGTTTTTTACCTGCAAAATCACTTAATGAAGCTACCGAAAGATCTGTTTTAATTAATTTAAAATCAGTTATTTTAGAGCCTACTTTTGGTAATTCTCCTGAAGTGTGAATTGGATTTCCGCCTAATGTTATTGAAGCCATAATGTTTGTTTTTTTCTGAGGTTCAAAAGTATGAAAATTATTTAAGAATAAGACCTCAAATAGTGGTATAAAGTTTACCGTTTTGGTACAAATTATAAACTTTTAAACGTCAATGTGTTTAATTAATTGTATAAAAAAACGCACTCGTCGCGGAGTGCGTTCTTAAATATTGTATTGTAATTTCTTTTTATTTGTCGATAGAACCTAAAACACGTTTCATGAAAGTGTTTAAAGCTTCTTTCTTATCAGTTCCGGTTTTTACCAACTTGTTGACTTCTAAAGCGCCATACATATTAGAAATTAATTCTCCGATAACATCTAATTCTTCATCTTTCAATGACGAAATTTCAGTCATAGCTTCCAGAACTTCGATTGTTTCTATGATGTAATCTTCATCATTTTCTTCTATAAACTGCGTTAAATGCTTAATTACGGGTAATTTCATATTTTTTTAAAGTTTAAAGTTTAAGATTTTTAAAAGGTTAAGGTTTTGAGCCGCTGTTACATTATACTCTGTAAGTTTAGCATTAAACTTATTTATAAAGTCAGGTAACTTTAAACTTTAAACTAAGAAATCATTAAACAATTTCGTTCACTAATTCAATTAGCACTTCTTGCTTATTAGTTTGTGTTTCGTTTACCAATTTACCATTCACAAAAGTGGCAAAAGTTGGCAAATTACTCACATTAGCTAATTTTCTGGATTCTGGAAAATTTTCAGCATCAACAAGAGCAAAAGTGATTGTTTCGTTTTCAGAAGCTAATTTTTTGAATTTTGGCTTCATAATTCGGCAATTTCCGCACCATGATGCCGAAAATTGAACGACTACTTTTTCGTCTTTTGCAATTAAATCCTGTAACGTATCTTCGGTTAATTCGATTAACATAAGTTTGTTTTTTAAGGTTGAAAGAGGCAAAGGTTCAAAGAGACAAAGTTTTTAGAACTTCGTGAATTTTCACAACAAAAAACCTTTGTTGCTCAGGACCTCTGAACCTTTGTATCTTTATTTTAATTAGTTTAAAGTCAAGTATTCAGCAGTACTTTTTCTGTCAGCACTCATTGCTTCTTTTCCAGCTTCCCAGTTTGCAGGACAAACTTCTCCTTTTTCCTGAATGTGCGTGTAAGCATCTACCATACGTAAATATTCGTTTACGTTACGACCAAGTGGCATATCGTTTACACTTTCGTGGAAAATTTTTCCAGTTTCATCAATTAGGTAAGTCGCTCTAAAAGTTACATTAGAACCTTCAACAATTACAGAATCAGTTTCTTCAGAATATTCCGTTGAATCGATATCAAGAATTCCTAAGATGTTAGATAAGTTTCTGTTAGTATCAGCAAGAATTGGGTAAGTAACACCTTCAATTCCACCATTGTTTTTTGGAGTATTTAACCAAGCAAAGTGAACTTCATTTGTATCACAAGAAGCACCAATAACAATTGTATTTCTTTTTTCAAATTCTGGTAAAGCGGCTTGAAAAGCATGTAATTCAGTTGGACAAACGAATGTGAAATCTTTTGGGTACCAAAACAAAAGAACTTTTTTGTTGTTTTTTGTAGCTTCTTCAAAAATGTTGATTTTTAAATTATCACCCATTTCAGAAATAGCGTCTACTGCAATACTTGGAAATTTTTTACCTACTAATGACATTTTATTTACTTTTTAGTTATTTTTTTGATGGTGCAAAAGTAGGTATACAAAAGATTAATTGAAATAGTATTTGATTATAAATATTTATTTCAAAATAGGGAATTACTATACTATTATTTTTAAAAGATTTAAACTATTATTTATAAGAAGTTAACTTCCACAGGAAGAGTTCCTTTGCATTTTGTGTTTTCTAAAAGTTGTTCGGCTGCGGTTTCCTGAAATTCTGAAAAATCCTGATACATTTGAATAATTTCTGAAGCATGTTTTAGATTCGGAATAATTTGCAGCACATAAGGATTCCCAAAAACATACAAAATACATTTTTTGGTGGTAAATAAGTTGCCTAAAAATTGAAGTACGGAATCTTCAATGTCAAAATTGTTTAAAGGTTTTGCCTTTGGAACAAATAAAGAAATGAGTATTGTGTCAAATTTATTCAGTTCTTTTTCTAATTCATTCAAAACGGATTCACCTCCATTTTCATAATTAAATTCAGGTGAAGGCAAATCAGCAGCTAAACTTTTGAAAAATGTATTATCTGTGTTTTTATAAAGGCTTATTTTGGCAAGCGTGTTGCTTTTATTCGCATCAAAAACAGTTTTGGAATTGTTACTGTCTTTAATTTTTGTAATCGAATTTTGAGCAATTTTTAAGTTTAATCTCGAAGTAGTTTCAAAATCAAAATCACTTTTGGAGAGGTTTGGCAAGTCAAGATTTCCGTCTGTGATTCCCACTTTTTGTTTGCACTTCCAAATGCGTTGAAAACTAGCTTCAATTCGCTCTGCAGTTGCATTATTTAGGATTTCCTGGATTCCTTCGGGAACGTTTTCTGCAAAGCATAACACATCATTTCCAGCATTAAAAGCTTCCCATTCCAGTTGCCCTTTTTGATCGTATAATGTAGAAACGCTGTGCATGTTCAACGCATCCGAAATTACTAATCCATCATAGCCTAATTGCTTGCGTAAAAGCGTTTCGATTACGGATTTTGATAATGTTGCTGAAGTGTCTTTTCCATCGTTTAAAGCGGGAACAGCTAAATGACCAATCATAATCGAATCCACATTATGTTCGATTCCTTTTATAAAAGGAACCAATTCATTCGCTAATAATTCTTCGAGAGTTTCTTTTAAAACAGGTAATCCTAAATGCGAATCTACATTGGTATTTCCATGTCCGGGAAAATGTTTGAGACAACCCAAAATCCCTACGTCATTCATTCCTCTGAGATATTCCAGCGCAAAATCAGCTACTTTTTCTTTGTTTTGACCAAAAGAACGGTACCCAATTACAGGATTATTCGGATTGTTATTGATGTCTGCTAATGGCGCCAAATTATAATGAATCCCAACGGATTTTAAGTCTAAACCGATTTGTTTCCCAACTTCGTAAACCAAATTTTTTTCATTGTCAGGTAAAGCGCCAAGTGTTATTGCATAAGGATAGTGTGGAGTTTTTTCGACACGCATCGCTAAGCCCCATTCGGCATCAATGCTCATTAATAACGGAGTTGTAGCGCAATTTTGGTATCTCATGATTAGTTCCTTTAAACGTTGGGAACTATCATCATTCAGAACTATTTTTTTCTTAGTTTCATAGTTCGTTGCTGCACTGGCTCGACTGTGAAAAAAAGTCAATCCGCCTATATTGTGTTCTTTGATTAATCGTTCAGTAGCCTGAATATTTTCTTCGGTATCATTGATAAAAACGGCTGGGAAGAAAAATTGTCCTATTTTTTGTTCTAATGTCATTTTGAAATGGATATGGTAATAATTTTCAACATGTAGTCATGTAAGTCAAATTATACAGAATAAATAATAAAGAAGAGTAGTTACAAAAACAGTTGTTTTGTGAGAGACTTACTTAAATAAACTTATATGACTTATATGCTAAAAAAAAGCTAGTTTGTTTATTCTTGTTCAGATTTCTTTCCAAAATCGGCTGGGAAAATCAAAAATCGGGATAAAATCAATCCTGGAATGGTTGCCAAAAACACCCAAATAAAGAAATTTCCATACCCCAGATATTCTTGGATATAACCGCTCAACATTCCCGGAAGCATCATTCCTAAAGCCATAAATCCGGTTGCAATAGAGTAGTGGGATGTTTTTGATTCGCCATCGGCCACATAAATTAAATACATCATGAAAGCAGCAAAACCAAATCCATACCCAAATTGTTCCGCAATTACTGTTAAATAAACATAGACAACGGAACCAGGGTGGAAATGCGAAAGCAAAATAAATCCTATTATGGGTAAATGCATGGCTAAAATCATGGGTAACATCCATTTTCCTAATCCATCTCTAGAAATGACAATCCCGCCCAAAATCCCTCCAACAGTAAGTGAAATTACGCCAAAAGTTCCATAAATCACACCGACATCCTGAGTGGTTAAACCCATTCCGCCTGCAGCTATTGGATCTATTAAAAAAGGAGTCAGCATTTTTAACAGTTGCGATTCCCCTAATCTAAATAACAGAATGAAAGCCAAAACTAGACCAATTTGTTTCTTTTGAAAAAAAGTAGCGAAAACGGCTCCGAAACTCTTATTTGGAACCAGTTCAGTTTTGTTTTCAACGATTGTTGTTTCTGTTTTTGGTGTCGAGAAAAAATTATAAATTGTAATTATTGCCATAATCAATGCTACGACAATCATTGTATACGACCATGCTTTTTGTTTATCGCCATATTCTTGTTCGAGGTATCCTGCAATTACCACGATTAGTCCATTTCCGGTAAGCATCGAAAGTCGGTAAAATGTACTTCTAATTCCTAAAAAAAAGGATTGTTGTTCTTTTTCTAAAGCCAACATATAGAATCCATCACTGGCGACATCATTAGATGCGGAAGCAAATGCTGCAACCCAAAAAACAGCCAAGCTAATGACAAAAAAATTGCTGAAAGGAATCGTTAAGCCCACAATCAGAAAAGCAATGGAAATTACCAATTGCATGCTTAAAAACCACTTTCTTTTAGTCGAATAGAGATCAATAAATGGACTCCACAACGGTTTAATTACCCATGGTAAATAGAGTAAACTGGTATAAATTCCAATATCTTCATTGTTAATTCCGAGGTTTTTATACATAATCACCGATACCGAAATAATAATGGCATAAGGTAAGCCAGAGGCAAAGTTTAAAACGGGAATCCAATACCAAGGTCTATTGTCTGTTTTCATTTATAGCGAATTATATTCAATTAAAATTATAGTGTAAAGTTGACAAAAGTTGCTTCACTTTCATTACCATAAAAATCTATGAATGTAATGGCGCAGGAATTATTTTTATCTAATTTGTATGTTGGAATTACCACTTCAACGGCAGTTTTTTCACTAAAGGCAATTTTGTTGATGATTTGACTCGGATCATTTACATCAATTTGAGTTTTGAGTGTAGATCCATAAACCATTACATAACGCACTTGGCTGTTCTCCGGATAATTGACATTAAAACTGGATGAAATCGGGTTTTTTACAAGTGAATTTACCGTAGGAATAACTGCTACTTTTTTGACGAAATTTGGAACAACATACGGAAGAGCAGGATATTTGTATTGGTTGTTTTCTAGTAATTGAGTCACACTTTGATTTTTATTTAAAAATGATTTGGCACTAAAAAAAGCATTTCCCTGAATGTTTTTATAGGATCTGGTGACATCTATTTGATTCGGAATTTCATAAGGATTATTCCATCTTTTGTCAGAATCGGTGTTAATTTTATAGGTTCCGTTTCCAATATATATTGCAGTATTCGTTGAGTTTTCGGACCACCAACGCAATAGTTTTGAATAGGATGCTTTAGGATGATCCATACTCCAATACAACTGTGGGACAAGGTAATCAATCCATTTATTTTCCATCCACGTTAAGGGATCAGCAAATAAATCATCATAATTTGTTTGTCCAGATTCCGTTTCTGAACCTCTGGGATCCACTGATTTATTTCTCCAGACTCCAAACGGGCTGATGCCAAATTGTACCCAAGGTTTTATGTTTTTAATCGAAACCGAAACATCTTTTACAAAAGTATTTACATTCGAACGTCTCCAATCGGCTAAACTCATTCCATTTCCATATTTTTTGAATGAATTAGCGTCATTAAATAATTCTCCTTTTATTTTGTACGGATAAAAATAGTCATCAAAATGAATGGCATCAATATCATAGTTGTGAACGACTTCTTCCACAACAGTCAATAAATGTTTTTGAACTTCAGGTAGTGCAGGATCATAATAGTATTTTCCACCATATTTAATCATCCATTCCGGATGTTTAAAATAATCATGTTCTGGACTTAAAAGCGTTGTGTTATAGTCCATTGTAGCACGGTATGGATTTAACCAAGCATGAAATTCAAATCCGCGGGCATGAGTTTCAGCAATCATCCACGCTAATGTATCAAAATAAGGTTTGGGTGCCTGTCCTTCTTTTCCAGTCAAAAAACGGGACCAAGGCGCTAATTTAGTTGGATAAAAAGCATCACCAACGCTTCTAATCTGAACAATTACAGCATTATAATTTAGTTTTTTGTACGCATCTAAAATCTCAATATAATCCGCTTTTTGTTTGGCGACATTATCAGTGCTGGTTTTTGGCCAGTCAATATTTACCACAGTAGCAATCCATACGGCTCTAAATTCATTTTTTGGATTTGTTGCCAGTGCTTGTGCATTACCATTCCAAAAAGAAAGTGAAAGGAATGCAATAAGCAAAAGGGTGTGCTTGTAATTTTTCATTAGAGTCTTGTTTATAAAGTATTCAAAAATAGTTTTTTTAGTGAAATTTACCAGTTAAAATGGTTTTAAAATTTGACTTGTTTATTTTGTACAATTTCTTTGCCAAATTATTTGTATCCGCTACAAAAAGTAAATTGGGACAATATTTTAGGGGATATACTTTAAAAATTAATTTGTTCGATAGCTATTTCTGGTTTTTTAATCTTAATTGAGCTCAAAAATCTTGCGGTTATTCCTGAAAATAAAAATACAATCATGGACTTACTCACCAAATTAAAAACAAATTAGTCCAATTTTTATAGTTTGCAATACCTCCAGTTTATCATACAAAGGAGTTTGTTCAGAGTGATTTATTATAGTTAAAAAAATGTCTTTCTTTTTTAATTGGGAAATGATATTTTCCCCATAGAAACTGAAGGGATTCCTTTACGGGTGCCAAAATCTGAGCCTCCACCCGAAATCGTTTCGTTAGCTAAAACAGCGAATAATACTGCTTCTTTTGCATCACCAGAAATACCTAATTCATCAGTTGTAAAAAAATGGCAAGGCAATAGTTCTTTTAACCAATTAACTAATAGTGGATTATGTGTTCCGCCGCCTGACATATAAATAGAGAAATTTTCTAAATCGTATTTTGTATTTGCTACAGCATACTTAATTGCTTCGGCTATAGTTACGGCGCTAAATCTTGTTAATGTCGCTAATAAATCAGGAACCGAAATATTTTCCGTGTTGCTTTTGGCTTGAGCCTCTTTAACATAGTCGATATTAAAAAGTTCTGGACCAGTAGTTTTTGGGAAAGAATCTTTAAAAAATTTATCTGCTTTTAAAGTCTCTAAAAGGGATTGATTTACAACACCAAGTTTTGCAATTTCCGCATCTTTATCATAAGATTTTCCGGGGTAAAATAGTCTGATACACGCATCAATTAAAGTATTTCCAGTGCCGGTATCCGTTACGAAAACCTCCTCGGGGTTCATATTTGAGGGTAAATAGGTGAAGTTTGCAATACCGCCCATGTTTAACATAATGCGATTTTCGCCTTTTTTTCCAAAAATAAAATAATCACCGTAAACCGCCAAGGGAGCTCCTTCACCACCTGCTGCAATGTGTTTTTGTCTGAAATCGGAGAGGGTTATTATTCCTGTTTTTACAGCAATGTGATCGCCATCACCAATTTGCAACGTACCATTTGGGAATTTTTCTTGCTGATGCGAAATTTTTGGGAGGTGCAATACTGTTTGTCCATGTGAAGCAATTAAATCGACGTCATGACTCGATATATTCCAGTTTTCCAAACAATTTAAAACCATGTTGGCATGAAGTATGCCAATCCATTCATTCAATAATACAAGATTGTGGAAATCAATATTTTGTTTTGCAAAAACTTTTTGAATTTCAGTTTTTATTTCTTCGGAATATTCAACCGTGTCAAATTTTAGTAGTGTAACTTTTGTGTTTTCTCCGGCACCTGAAACCTCGCATAAAGCAACATCGAGGCCATCCATTGAAGTGCCTGACATAAGACCAATGATCATTCGGGTGGGTTTTTGAGCAATTTTATACAGTAATTCTAGATTTACATTCATGATTCAATTTTTAGCGTACTATTTTGTTTTTGGATATCATTTAAATAGTGGAATATTTGTATTGGATTATTAAAAAAAGTTGCAAACTTGAATAAAAGCAAGTTTCTGTATGGATGTATTACTAAAATAAATTGCATAAACTTTTTAGCAAAGTACAAATTAATTTTAAATGATTAATAATGATCTAATGTGTCAATAAATTTATTTTTCGGAAACCGATAGATACGACTAAGAATCAAATATTTTAATTGCATCAATGGGTTTTATTACTAATATTATTAAATTATAATTCACGATATTTTATATTTGTGAAAATAACAGCAATTTACGCCACTACATGTCAATCACGTCTCAACTAGAACAATTATCCCAGTCATTAGAAGGAACACTTTTTTTTGATGATCTTCATAAAACATTGTATGCCACAGATGCTTCCGCATATCGGATTATGCCGGTAGCTGTAGCGATTCCAAAATCAGTGGAAGATATTGTGAAAATTATTCGCTTTGCAGCAAAAAATAAGATTTCAATTACGCCCAGAACTGCCGGAACTTCATTGGCTGGTCAAACAGTGGGTAACGGAATAATTGTTGATGTTTCGAAACATTTCACCAAGATAGTCGCTTTTGATTCCTTGAAAAAAACGGTTACCGTGCAGCCGGGAGTAATTCGGGACGAACTGAATTTGTACTTAAAAGAACACGGATTGTTTTTTGGACCCAATACTTCGACTTCAAATCGCTGTATGATTGGTGGAATGGTGGGTAATAATTCATCGGGAACCACATCGATACGTTATGGTGTGACCCGAGATAAAATAGTGGAAATTAAAGCGGTTTTAAGTGATGGGACTTCGGCAGTATTTAAAGAAATAACTTCGGCGGAATTCATTGAAAAAACAAAAGGAAACACGCTCGAAAACTCCATTTATAAGACTATTTATGACGAACTTTCAAATACAGAAAACCAAAAGGAGATTATAAAGGAATTTCCGAAACCTGAAATTCACAGAAGAAATACGGGTTACGCGATTGATTTATTATTGAAATCGGAGCTTTTTGGAGGAACGGAAAATACGATAAATTTAGGGAAACTCCTTTGCGGAAGCGAAGGAACTTTAGCATTTACCACAGAAATCACGTTGAAAGCTGACGAATTACCACCAACGAATAATGTTATGGTGGTAGCTCATTTTCATACCATTCAGGAAAGTTTAGAAGCGGTAGTTACTGCTATGAAACATCATTTGTATACGTGTGAAATGATGGATGATACGATTCTGAATTGTACCAAAACCAACAGAGAACAAGCCAAAAACCGATTTTTCATTCAAGGCGAACCAAAAGCGGTTATCATGCTTGAAGTGGCCTCTCATTATAGTATGGAAGATGCCGAAGTGCAAGCAAATGAGTTGATCTCCGATTTGGAAAGAAACAATTTTGGGTATGCTTTGCCAAAAATTTACGGCGCTGATATTGATAAAATAAATGAGTTGCGAAAAGCAGGTCTCGGACTTTTAGGAAGTATTGTCGGCGATAATAAAGCGGCAGATTCTATTGAAGATACCGCTGTTGAGTTGAGTGATTTACCCAATTATATTGCCGAATTTTCAACGATGATGAAAAAACACGGACAAGAGGCGATTTATTATGCACATGCCGGCGCCGGAGAATTGCATTTGCGACCAGTGTTAAATTTGAAAACAACAGAAGGGCTACATCAATTTAGAAATATTGCAACCGAAGTGGCTATTTTGGTCAAAAAATACAGAGGTTCGCTGAGCGGGGAACATGGAGATGGAATTGTACGAGGCGAGTTTTTGCCTTTTATGATTGGAGATAAGAATTATGAATTGCTAAAAAGAATCAAACACGCCTTTGACCCTAATACCATTTTGAATGTAGGTAAAGTTGTAAATGCTTTCAAAATGGATGAAAATCTTCGGGTGGAAGCGGGCAGAGTGGAACCGGAAATACAAACGATTCAGGATTTCTCAGACAGTATGGGGATTTTGCGTGCTGCGGAAAAATGTAATGGTTCTGGCGATTGCAGAAAATTACCTTCGGCAGGTGGGACTTTATGTCCAAGTTATCGTGCGACCCGAAATGAAAAAGATACGACGCGTGCCAGAGCCAATGCGCTGCGAGAATATCTGACACATTCAGAAAAAGACAATAAATTCGACCACGAAGAATTATATAAAGTATTTGAATTGTGTGTGAGTTGTAAAGCTTGCGCCAGCGAATGTCCCAGTAATGTGGATGTGGCTGCCTTAAAATCGGAGTTTTTGTACCAATATCAAAAAGCAAATGGATTTTCATGGCGCAATAAAATATTTGCTTTTAATGCGAAATTGAATGGTCTGGGAAGTATCACTCCAAGGTTCACGAATTTCATGGTGAATTTGCCTTTGGTAAAAAAAAGCATGGGAATTGCTTCTAAAAGAGAAGTGCCGCTTTTGGCTCCAAAGACGTTCAGGAAATGGTACGAGAAAAATTGGAATCAGGCGCCAGGTGATTCTTTTGTAAACGGAAAAGTATGTTTGTTTTGTGATGAATTTACTAATTTTTATGAAGTCTCGGTTGGAATCGATGCGTATGAATTATTGACAGCCTTAGGATACGAAGTAATTCTGGTGGACCATGAAGAAAGTGGAAGAGCTTTTATTTCGAAAGGTTTTCTCGAAGAAGCAAAAGCAATTGCGAATACAAATGTGGCTGTTTTTTCGGATTACATTACTGCAGATTTTCCTTTGATAGGAATAGAACCTTCGGCAATATTAACATTTAGAGACGAATACATTCGATTGGCTGACGATAAAGAAAGTGCTGAAAAATTAGCCAAAAATGTATTTACGATTGAAGAGTTTTTTAAAAACGAGATTACAAAAGGAAAAATTTGTGCAGAACAATTTTCTGAGGAGGCGAAAACAATAAAAATTCACGGACATTGCCACCAAAAGTCATTGAGTACGATGGAAGCGACTTTTGCGATGTTGAATGTACCGAAAAATAGTTCGGTTACTATTTATAATTCGGGATGTTGCGGCATGGCAGGTTCTTTTGGATATGAAAAAGAACATTATGAAATCAGCATGCAAATGGGAGAAGATACGTTGTTTCCAAAAATTAGAGCCACTGAACCCACAACGGCTATTGCAGCAGCAGGAACGAGTTGTCGGCACCAGATTTTTGACGGAACGAGTAGAAAAGCATTGCATCCGGTGACAATTTTAAGGAGTTGTCTGAAATAGTCAGTAAAAAATGAAGACATTTATCAGAAGCGGAAAAATCTCTTTTAGTTTTATAGTATTTATTTTTTATAGTACTGAAATTGATTTATTTGACTTTTTAAATCAATAAATAAATCATTTTAACTGAATTAAAAAATAATAAAAAAAAATAGTTGGAGAAACAGCAATAGTTCAATTTGTTTTATACTTTTGATTTTTGAAGATTATTTGCATAATATCTAACATAAAAACATATAATTTACAGTATATTAATTTTTAATGATAAAATTTACAATATGGCGTTAAAGGGTTTATTTAGAAAAAAAACAGTACAAGATATATTAAAACAAGTTGAAAAAAATAATGCTGATGGACATAACGCTCTAGGTAAACACTTAACTGCACGAGATTTGACCGCTTTTGGAATCGCCGCAATTGTAGGAGCAGGTATTTTTAGTACCATTGGAAAAGCAAGTGCCGATGGAGGTCCTGCGGTTATCTTTTTATTCTTATTTACTGCTATTGCGTGTAGTTTTGCTGCTTTTGCTTATGCTGAATTTGCTTCAATGGTTCCTGTTTCCGGAAGTGCTTACACGTATTCGTATGTAGCTTTTGGCGAAATTATAGCTTGGATTATTGGTTGGGCCTTGATTATGGAATATTCGGTTGGTAATATAACGGTCGCCATATCTTGGAGTGATTATTTTACTGGTTTGCTCGAAAGTGGTGGCCTTCATTTGCCACAATGGGTTCAGATGGATTTTTTGTCTGCTTCCAGAGGATTTGATGACGCCACGGCACTGATGCAAGGCGGAAAAGAATATGCTAACTTAAGTCCTGCTTTGCAAGATGCTTATACGGCTTGGACAACTTCACCAGTTATTGGTTCGTTTCATTTTGTTGCGGATCTTCCTGCATTATTAATTATCGTTTTAATTACCGCATTGATTTACCGCGGGATGAAAGAGTCCCGAAATGCAAGTAATATCATGGTGGTTGTCAAATTATGTATTGTTCTTTTAGTAATTGCTGTTGGTGTTTTCTATGTAGATACTGCTAATTGGGATCCATTTGCACCTAATGGTGTTACAGGAGTTTTAAAAGGAGTTTCGGCAGTGTTTTTTGCTTACATCGGTTTTGATGCTATTTCAACAACAGCGGAAGAATGTAAAGATCCACAACGCGATTTGCCAAGAGGAATGATGTGGGCCATTATTATATGTACCATTTTATATATTGCAATAGCACTAGTATTAACGGGAATGGTTCCTTATGACCAATTGAATGTAGGTGATCCATTGGCTTTTGTATTTGAAAAATTAGACCTAAAATGGATGTCGGGAATTATTGCGGTAAGTGCAGTTGTTGCTATGGCTAGTGTTTTATTAGTTTTCCAAATGGGACAACCGCGTATCTGGATGAGTATGAGCCGTGATGGATTGTTGCCAAAACGTTTCTCAAAAGTGCATCCAAAATATAAAACGCCTTCGTACGCTACAATCGTGACTGGTTTTGTGGTAGCAGTTCCGGCTTTGTTTTTGAATTTAACATTGGTTACGGATTTGTGTAGCATTGGGACTTTATTTGCCTTTGTACTGGTTTGTGCCGGAGTTTTAGTGTTACAAAATAGAACCGATATTCCTCGTGGAAAATTCAAAACTCCTTATGTAAATTCAAAATACATATTGCCAGTTTTCATTATTATTGGATTAGTATTTGCTTTTGGTTACAATGAAAAAGCGACTATGAATTTTATTACCAATGAAACTCAAATCAATAGTTCAGCGGATATTATCACATCGTTAAACAAAGAAGAAACTCAAAAAGTATACGATTATTTAGTACGTATAGATGCGAAAAACAGCACAGATGAAACGCCGGATTTAGAGCATTTATTAAGTCAATACCAAAAAGATGATGCAAAATATTCCAGTATTATAGCTGGTTTGCCAATTGCTGATGCTGTGAAATATGAAAGTGGTTTTAGTTTATTTAAACATAAAATTCCAATGTGGATTTTCCTAATTGTTTTAGCTGGATTATCGGTTTGGTCTTTTAAATCAAATTTATCATTGATTCCATTATTAGGCTTAATTTGTTGTTTGTATATGATGGCAGAATTAAGTGTTTGGAACTGGATTTATTTTGGAATTTGGCTTTTAATTGGATTGGTGATTTATTTTAGCTTCAGCCGAAAAAACAGTAAGTTGAATTAAAATATATGAAATCATATAGATGTATTAATTACAAGTTTAAGGCTACAAAAAAACTGACTAATCGTATTGATAGTCAGTTTTTTAGTTTTTTATAAGGCGGTAAATAGCTACAAGTGAATAAATTATATTCTATTTAGCGTTTAATTAGCAATTTAGGTCTTCTAAATTATGTTTTTTACCGAATAAACAATACATTTAATCGATTAAGGGTCTCAATTCCTCTTTTTTTTTTTTGATTTATCTTTTTTTTTATATAAATACATACATTTGCATGATATTAAGCAATTAAACATTTGTTTTTAGGAAGATTTTTGTAATCTTTAGTATTGGTTATTGTAAGTAATAACTAGCTTTTATAAAACAGATTTAATATATAAAATTCAATATATGAAGAACTTTACTTTTATTATCTCTTTTACCTTATCTTATTTTGCATCTATTGTAAACAAATATTTTGATAATAAAATTTTGTTCTATTTGTACTCAAAACAAATGTGTTATGGATTTTCCAATGAATTAGTAATGACTTTTTTTACTAATTACCAAACAATCAATAATTATCCACGCAAGAATTTAGTCCTTTTGAATGGTCAAATAAATTAGACGTATCAAAAAAACCAAACCTATTTTTTTTTCGTAAATAAATAATTTACCTAGATATTATTTTACAATACACACTGATATATGAAAAACTCTACCCACTTAAAAAATGTTTTTTTTAAAACTTTATTGCTTTTCATTTGTTTTTATTCTACTCAAGCACAGGTTTGTGGGACACCCGGAGCTGATGGACCTGTTGCGATATCAAATTCTATAAATACGTATTATCCAGTTGGAGGTAATATAACTTTAAATGCAGGAGCTCAATCCATAGTATTGGGGGCGGTACCACCAACAGATATTTATAATAATAGTTTTGGTTCAAATCAAATTTCTACAGGAGATTTGATCTTGATTATACAAATGCAGGATGCAGAAATAAATTACAGTAACAGTACTAGTTATGGTTCAGGAACTGCGACTAGTAGTCCTGATAATTTGGGAGGTACAGGATTTACAAGTCTTGGAAATACGGGTGTTTTTGAATATGTTATTGCTGTAAATAGTGTGCCTCTTACAGGGGGGAATTTTACGTTTAAGGGAACTGGTACTGGTGGTGGAGTTCTTAATAGTTTTTATAATGCTGCTGCAACGACTACACGAGGTAAGAGAACATTTCAAATTGTAAGAGTACCTCAATATTCTAATTTAACCTTAACTTCAAATATAACGACTCCGCCTTTTAATGGTTCTACAGGTGGAGTTATAGCTTTTAATGTTTCCGGTACGTTCAATTTTGCTGGATTTAAGATTGATGGAACTGCAAGGGGTTTTAGAGGAGGTTATAGTCCTCAAGCTGCCTCAAATGCTAATAATTCGACAACTTATGTGGGCAATGCCTCAAATACGGCTATTTCCGGAAAAGGAGAAGGAATGGCGGGTACGCCTAGGTATATGTGGGATGGTTATAATCAGGTAGATAATGGTGTTGAAGGAATGCCGGGGGGATCTTCTGGTAGAGGGGCTCCTGCTAATGCCGGTGGAGGCGGTAACGATCATAACGCCGGAGGTGGTGGTGGTGGTAATGGTGGCTACGGTGGTTTAGGAGGCTTGGGTTGGCAAGGCGGCGGCGGTAGCCTTTCTCCATTGACAGGAGGAGGAAGACCTGGTTTTAGGTCTTATCTTACGACTACTCCATTCCCAAGGATTATTATGGGCGGCGGCGGTGGTGCTGGTGATGCTAATAATGCTTCTACAGGTGTAAAAGGTGGTGTTGGAGGAGCAATAATTCTTATTAACGCGGGTACTGTTCAGGGAAGCGGCTCTATTTTGGCTAATGGAGGAAAAGGAGCGCCGGGTGCTTTTTCAGGCTCACCTGATGGAGCTGGAGGAGGAGGAGCCGGAGGAACGGTATTATTGAATATTGCTAATAATAGTACGGCAACTATTGCTATCGAGGCAAAAGGAGGAGATGGAGGAAATACAGAAAATGATAGCGGTGCTGTATTGCCACATGGCCCTGGTGGTGGTGGTGGTGGTGGAATTATTAGTCATAATCTTTCGGGTACGGTAACAATCAATGCTAACGTAACTAAAGGTTTGGCTGGTAAATCAAATGCAGGAAACGGAAATTCTCACGGTGCTATAGATGGAACGGACGGTTATGTATCAACTTTTGTTACTAGTGATATACCGCCAAATCTTCAGATTAATTCAAATTGTTTCCCCTCTCTTGATACCAAAGTAAAATCGTTGTCAACGACTGCTATTTGCAGTTCGATTGATGAAACGGTTTCTTATGAGATCGAGATAAAAAATACAGGAAGCGGTAATGCTGCAGATGTTGTCCTGAACTTTCTTTTTCCGTCAGGTATCGGATTCGATTCTGCTACGGCGACTTATTCGATTGAGGCTTCAGGACCTACAGGGGCTTTAACGAATACGAATACGGCCAATAATCCCGTATTTGGCAGTTTTAATATTGCTAAAAATGGAGTAGTTACCATAACCTTAGTAGGAAAAATAACGGGGACACTTGCTGCCGGGACTTACAATTCTAGCGCACAGGCTTTATACCTTGATCCGACCCGCACAACTGCTAATTCGAACAGAAAAATAACGGCATTCACAAATGCCTATGGTGGAGCAAATACAAAATATGAAGGAGCCAGTCAGGCTAATGTCCCGGGAACAAATTTTGATGGTTCCATCTCAACTGTTGATAATGTAACAATTGTATCTTTGCCGGGAACACCGACAACTACTGTAACGCAGCCAACTTGTACTACTTCAACAGGAACTATAATGGTAGCTGCTCCTGCAAATGGTTCAGGGATAAGTTATACCTTAAAAGGAACCAGTCCGGTAACGGCATCAATAAGCAATGCAATAGGTAATTTTTCTAACCTGGTAGCAGGTACTTATGAAGTGACAACCACGAATGCAAATGGATGTACTTCGCTTGCAACTACCAAAACAATTAATACTGTTGCTGGAGCACCAACCACCACAGGGGTTTCTATTTGTATAGGTGAATCTGGATCGTTAACGGCCTCGGACGCATGTGGTTCAGCTGCTCAGAATGCTCTAACGGCTTCGGGTACAGGAGGGAAGTCTAATGATGTAACTTATGGAGGGCTAGGGAATACAAATATTTTAGTGAATTTCCCAACTTTGCCTAATGGTGCTCTTGTAACAAGTACTGTTACAACTATTACGTTTGAGTCTAATGGTAACTCTTGGCGAAATGAATTGATGGTTAGAGTAACTCCTCCAATAACAGTAGGTGTTATGCAATCTAATTTGCAACCTTCTATGTTAGGTTCTAAAGGAACCGTGACTAATGCTTCTTTCGGTACTTGGGGAACAGGTAATCCATCGGGAAATTGGCTATTTGAGTTTAGAGAAACTTTTGATGATGGACCAAATCCTGATGCTGATATTTCAGATATAACTATTACAGTCAATTATACATTTCCAGGTTCCATAGAGTGGTATTCAGTAGCTAGCAATGGCTCTGTATTGGGTACTGGTTTGTCATTTAATCCGGTTGGGGTTGCTGGTTCAGGTTTGTCAAATACAAATTCTGCAGGGACAACTACTTATTATGCGGCTTGTGCCGGTTCAACTTGTAGAACGGCGACTAATTTTGTCATTATTGCAAAGCCAACCATTACGGGAACAAGCCCGGCATCAAGATGTGATGCAGGAGCGGTTACTCTGGGTGCTGCGACATCATCAGGAACCATAAACTGGTATGATGTTGCTTCGGGAGGAAGTTCATTGGCAACAGGAACGAGTTTTACTATGCCAAGCTTATCTGCAACTAAGATATATTATGTTGATGCAACTGATAATGGCTGTACAACCACAAGCAGAACTGCGGTTACAGCTACGGTAAATACTAGTCCAACAATCACCTCGACAACAGAAGCTTCAAGATGTAGTACAGGGACGTTAACTTTGATCGCCTCAGCATCATCAGGAACAATTAACTGGTATGCTGATCCTGTAGGAGGAAGTTCATTGGCAACAGGAGCGAGTTTTACCACACCCAGCCTATCTGCATCTACAACCTATTATGTAGGAGCCACCACGACTGCCGGATGTAGTTCAGTATCAAGAATTGCTGTTGCCGCCGTTGTAAATACAGCTTCGACAATTGCATTGACCAGCGGAACACAAAATCCGACAGTATGTACTGGAACGGCAATCACAACTACGGTTTATACTTTTGGGGGTAGCGCTACTAATGCTACGGTAACAAATTTACCAGCAGGCTTAGCATCAGCTGTAAATACAACAGCCAAGACAGTAACGATTAGTGGTATTCCAACAGTAAATGGTGTATATACAATAACAACAGTCGGTCATACATCACCTTGTACGGCAGCTACAATTAACGGAACAGTAACAGTAAGTGCACCAATCGCCCAAACAGTAACCGGAACCAATACGGTTTGTATCGGAAGTACAACCACTTTCACGAGTACCACGTCAGGAGGAACTTGGAGCAGTGCAACCCCAGCAGTAGCTACAGTTAATGCAGTTACAGGAGTTGTAACCGGAGGTACAGCAGGAAGTAGCGTAATCAATTATAGCGTCACCACAGCAGGAGGTTGTGTCAATACAGGATCTCAAACAGTAACAGTAAGTGCGCCAATCGCCCAAACAGTAACCGGAACCAATACGGTTTGTATCGGAAGTACAACCACTTTCACGAGTACCACTTCAGGAGGAACTT
>NZ_FODN01000018.1 GCF_900110375.1 Flavobacterium sinopsychrotolerans
AAAGAAAGGCGACGACATACTCTCCCACATAACTGCAGTACCATCTGCGCAGGCGGGCTTAACTACTCTGTTCGGGATGGGAAGAGGTGAGCCCCGCCGCAATAACCACCTTAAGAGGTTATAATTGCTTTGGGCAATTACTGTAATGTTGTTTATAGTTATATAAACATCAGTTACATAATATCTTAACATACTGAGATAAAGAAAATAAAAAGTTGATACTGAAACATTTACACTGAATTTATTTCAGTGAGTTCAGCATAAAGAAAGTTTCTTCTCCCGTCCCGAAAGACGGGAGAAAAGCGTACATAAGCTTACGGGTTATTAGTACTACTCGACTATGACATTACTGCCTTTACATCTATAGCCTATCAACGTGGTCATCTCCCACGACCCTTAAAAGAAATCTCATCTTGTGGTGGGTTTCGCGCTTATATGCTTTCAGCGCTTATCCCTTCCAAACGTAGCTACTCTGCGATGCCACTGGCGTGACAACAGATACACTAGAGGTTTGTCCAATTCGGTCCTCTCGTACTAGAATCAGATCCACTCAAATTTCTTGCGCCCACAGTAGATAGAGACCGAACTGTCTCACGACGTTCTGAACCCAGCTCGCGTGCCACTTTAATGGGCGAACAGCCCAACCCTTGGGACCTTCTCCAGCCCCAGGATGTGACGAGCCGACATCGAGGTGCCAAACCCCCCCGTCGATATGAGCTCTTGGGGGAGATCAGCCTGTTATCCCCGGCGTACCTTTTATCCTTTGAGCGATGGCCCTTCCATGCGGAACCACCGGATCACTATGCTCTACTTTCGTACCTGATCGACCTGTATGTCTCTCAGTCAAGCTCCCTTATGCCATTGCACTCTACGCACGGTTACCAAGCGTACTGAGGGAACCTTTAGAAGCCTCCGTTACTCTTTTGGAGGCGACCACCCCAGTCAAACTACCCACCAAGCAATGTCCCCCGCATAACGGGGTTAGGCCTCAGATAAACAAAGGGTTGTATTTCAACAATGACTCCACAACGCCTAGCGACGCCACTTCACAGTCTCCAACCTATCCTACACATCATTTATCCAAGGTCAATACTAAGCTATAGTAAAGGTGCACAGGGTCTTTTCGTCCCACTGCGGGTAAGCGGCATCTTCACCGCTACTACAATTTCACCGAGCTCATGGCTGAGACAGTGTCCAGATCGTTACACCATTCGTGCAGGTCGGAACTTACCCGACAAGGAATTTCGCTACCTTAGGACCGTTATAGTTACGGCCGCCGTTTACTGGGGCTTCATTTCAATGCTTCTCCGAAGATAACATCTCCACTTAACCTTCCAGCACCGGGCAGGTGTCAGGCCCTATACTTCATCTTACGATTTTGCAGAGCCCTGTGTTTTTGATAAACAGTCGCCTGGACCTCTTCACTGCGGCCAGCATTGCTGCTGGCGACCCTTCTCCCGAAGTTACGGGTCTATTTTGCCTAATTCCTTAGCCATGAATCTCTCGAGCACCTTAGGATTCTCTCCTCGACTACCTGTGTCGGTTTGCGGTACGGGTACTTATTACCTGAAGTTTAGAGGTTTTTCTTGGAAGCCCTTAGGCGCACTATCTCTTTGTCCGAAGACTCCGAGTACTATCGTATTTCCCCAAAACCCGTGGATTTGCCTGCGGGTCTTATAGGTAGGTACTTCAACGAACTATTCCGTCAGTTCGCGGCGCTTTCATCACTCCGTCACCCCATCACAGTAATAACTAGTACGGGAATATTAACCCGTTGTCCATCGACTGTCCCTTTCGGGTTCGCCTTAGGTCCCGACTAACCCACAGCTGATTAGCATAGCTGTGGAAACCTTAGTCTTTCGGTGTGCGGGTTTCTCGCCCGCATTATCGTTACTTATGCCTACATTTTCTTTTCTAACCAGTCCAGCATGCCTTACGACACACCTTCTACCCTGTTAGAATGCTCCCCTACCACTTACAATAAATTGTAAATCCATAGCTTCGGTAATATACTTATGCCCGATTATTATCCATGCTCGTCCGCTCGACTAGTGAGCTGTTACGCACTCTTTAAATGAATGGCTGCTTCCAAGCCAACATCCTAGCTGTCTGGGCAGACAAACCTCGTTCTTTCAACTTAGTATATATTTGGGGACCTTAGCTGATGGTCTGGGTTCTTTCCCTCTCGGACTTGGACCTTAGCACCCAAGCCCTCACTGTTATGAAACATTATATAGCATTCGGAGTTTGTCAGGAATTGGTAGGCGGTGAAGCCCCCGCATCCAATCAGTAGCTCTACCTCTATATAACTTTACGCATAACGCTGCACCTAAATGCATTTCGGGGAGTACGAGCTATTTCCGAGTTTGATTGGCCTTTCACCCCTACCCACAGGTCATCCGAAGACTTTTCAACGTCAACCGGTTCGGACCTCCACACTGTGTTACCAGCGCTTCATCCTGCCCATGGGTAGATCACACGGTTTCGCGTCTAACACTACTGACTAAAGCGCCCTATTCAGACTCGCTTTCGCTACGGATCCGTGGCTTAACCACTTATCCTTGCCAGCAACGTTAACTCGTAGGCTCATTATGCAAAAGGCACGCCGTCACCCCACGAAAGGGCTCCGACCGCTTGTAAGCGTATGGTTTCAGGATCTATTTCACTCCGTTATTCACGGTTCTTTTCACCTTTCCCTCACGGTACTGGTTCACTATCGGTCTCTCAGGAGTATTTAGCCTTAGCGGATGGTCCCGCCAAATTCAGACAGGATTTCTCGTGTCCCGCCCTACTCAGGATACCACTATCGTTATCTTCT
>NZ_FODN01000016.1 GCF_900110375.1 Flavobacterium sinopsychrotolerans
TCGGCATACAATTCAGGAACTCACGTGGTTACGATAGGATTGGATTTTCTTCAGGGAATCAGTAATTGCCCTTGTACCCAAAGTCCGGTTCACGATTAATTTTAATACTTGCAGTAGTTAAAAAGCGGTTTAAAAATAAGCCGCTTTTTTTTGTTTTAAAGTTTTTAGGGAAAAGTCGTATCGGTCTACTACTAAGCTTTTATTAGAATAGGTCAGGTAACGATTTGGTAACGGTGCTTATTGCTGTACTTTTCAACGTGTTTCCGTTAGCTCATTATAAATCTACATGTTTTTTTAAGTAAATTAGTTCTATTTAACTTAATCTTTTTAAGAGACTCATATTATTATTATTTTAATTCACATAAATCATAATTATATGAATTTACTTAATTGTGATTTAAAAACACATTCATTTCTATTTTGTAATTCTTGTACTGGTGTTTTTATTTGTACATTTAAAATGCTTTTCTTGTCTTTGTACAAGAAGTACTAAACAAAAAAAACCAACTTCTACTGGAATAGATATTGGTTTTGATATTTTTTTATTGTCTAATAAAAATCCGTGCTGCGCTTAACAGCACACTTTAGAGGTTAGTCACCTTATTATGATTTTGAGCAGTATAAGTCTTTATTTCGTTTTGCAAAACGATGTATTAATTAGCTAAAATACAGAAAAAAGCCAATGTACAAGATATTGACTTTTTCGTTTTATTTATTTCACTTTTCCAAATAGTGATTATTTCTTATCAATGTGTACTCACGTGTTTAACCTTCCTCAAAGTCTAATAACCTTCCTCCAATAACTAAATGATGCAATTCATCCATCAGCTTCTCAACCATAACATTCATCTGCCCAACTTCGTCTTTATCGAGTTTTGATAACTTATGATGAAGGATCATATGTCTATCCAAATAAGGAAAAAAATCGATCCAGAACTGCTCAATTAAATATTCATATTTTCGAATATCAGAATCTGCATACAGGCATAACTGCCATAGTGATTGGCTGTACAGATAATTAGGCAAGTAATACGTTTTTGCAAAAATGTATGTCCTGCAAAAGGATAAAAAAAACAATGAAAAAAGATATTCTAAACCCTGATAGTTTTCTTTGGGGTTATTGTGTATTTCAAAGAGCTGGAAAGCACTGTTCTTCGCTGATTTATAATGAAAGTACAAGTCAGCGTGGTAGGGATTGTGGGGAACTTCCCAATGAAATTCAGGATGGTAAGGGAAGGATGAATATACGAGGTATTTATCTTGAATTATAGTGGCAAAAAAACGCTGATTTTGATACAAGTTATTTTGTATCCAGCAACGGTTGTGACTTAGCAATACAAAATCATATTTCCCATCCATTTTGCTTTTAAGGGATTGGCTTATCAGGCTTAATTTTTCATTTCCAGCACCTTTAGCTATCAGCATCAAATAATAGGTAGTTTTTTCACCGTAAGCAATTTGATGATACAAGTAAATCTGTTCGACTTCAACAGAATTTAGTATGGTTTCAATGGCAATTTCAAGAATTATATTTTTTGGATTGCCATCAATCTGATTCGGAACTTTTTGCACTTGCAAGGATCCTTTTTTTATCAGTTTCTTTAGTTCATCAAGCCGTCTTTCGATCAGACCGTAAACATTTTTTTCAGTAATTCCAACTGCTTCGTACATCTCATTTTTATATATTGCATCATCATCGGCAGTTGCTTCTTCAGCCTTTACAAACAGGTCATTGAGATAGTATCTATTATCGCTATTTTTTACAAAGTATTTCTGAATCTCAGGAATATATTCGATTAGATTGTTGATCCTTTCGTCCAAACCCAGCGAATTAAGATTATTTCCGAAACAAAGTTCTTCTAAATACTCAAGGTCATAGTTTATCAATCTTGCATAAGATGTAAAAACACTATTTGACGAACCTTCCGAAATGAGATTTTGGACTTGAAACTTATGAAGATCGTGATCGTGATAAAACCTTTCTTGAAAACCATTGAACTTTTTCTTGTATTTTTTCCATTCCCTTGTATTGATGGAAGAATCCCTTAATTCGTCATTTTGGTAGATCACTGCCGGAGTCTGACAGTAGAATTCAATAAAAGGGTGACCCAAAGAAAATCTATGATGAAGCTTTACAGAGTAGATGAAATGGACATTTATCTGATAGCGATTTCTAACTTTCTTTACCCATCTGCTTTGCTGTAGCTCTTGCGCATCGCCATTTTTTTCGATATGGATAATCAGATGCGAAAAAACGGAATGGATATCTCTGGTAAAAAACATCTGAATGATACTGTGCTGATTGACCAATTGTCTCAAGATATTTGCTACATACTCGTTATCGAGTTTTGGAAATGTGAGTTTTTTTGAAGCTTTCATAATGTACGGTTAGTAAGGTGTTGATCTGGAATATTGAAATAGGTATAGACCGATTCTAAAAATAGCCTGACTAATGCAAACCAAGCCATAAGATCAATGTGTTCCTGCAACTCAGGATCATTTTCCAGACCCTTTGCGCTTTCAAAGCTCAAATCCAAGTTTTGAATTCTCTGCTGGAATTTTTCGTAGTATGCTACTCCGACAACTGAAACGGTAATAATCAGCAGGTCGCGTACAAACTTGCTAGAACTGATGGAACGCAAAATATATTTGAGACTGTCATAACAATCATCGCTGGGTTTTGGATTGTCCTTAAGTTCATAACAAAAATGTATCAGTAACTGAAGACAGGAAAAAAGTCCTGCCGTCTTTACATCGCTTGTTTCAGCATCAGGAATTTCAAGTGAGCCGGAAAGAAGCTGTTCCAGTTCGTATTCCTGCAAAAGTTCGGGATACCTGTCCAGCAATAAATCGAGCTTGGGATTTTTTAATTTGTCCAGAAGCCCCCAAATTCCTCTTTCGAGATTGGACTTCTCTGAATCTTGCAGTAACATATTCAATGCTGTCTTCGCCTGTTCGACCGTTTTTACAAGCCTTTTTCCTTTCTTAAAGTTTTCATTATTTTCCATATCATAAAAATTTAGCTTTCGTAAAGTTGGGAATGCGCTGAAAGATATTCTATTCCATTACGGGATATATTATTCTAAAGGATGGGTATTCTTTTTGATCTTTTCAAGACCACTTTCACGCAGTAGCTGGCTTGCATCAAGCATCTTGATTAAATGGATATAGGGCGTGATCAGGTCATAATCAAATTCTACGACATTTGGAGATAATGATATATGTATGATTTCACATAGAAAAAACTCAAATTCATCCAATGATTTCTCTGCAAATGCAATTTGGAATACGGTAAACGGATTTGCATACTCTTCCTTTGTCAATGAACCTTGATGGAGAATCGATTTACAATCAGAGGACTGTTTGACTTTCCACTTTTTCCTTTTGTATTGCAGGCAAAAACAAGCTTTAAGAAAAGATCGAAGGGTCGTATAGAAAACAAATACCTGTCCTGGATATTCTTTTTTGTAAACTTCCTGCTTATTGATAAAAAGAACCGCTTCTGCTAATCTCTGCTTATAGTGGTCTAGAGCTGCATAATCAAAAAAAGCATCAATTACCTCAAAAGGATTTTCTATCTCATAGGCATACCAAAATCTTGTTTCAAAGGATATTGTATTCTTTTTCATAGTGAGAAGATTTAATATTAGCCATCGAAGATCTATTCTTTGGAAAGGATAATCTATTCGGGAAGGGGATATAATAGCGGACAAAAATGGATATTTTACAGTATATTTTTTTACCTTTGAAATTCAGATTTTTTAATCCAAATGGCTTTATCTTTGAGCCTTCAGAAAAATGACACTCGTTATGGAACAGAAAATACATCAGGGAAGAAATGTAAAACGCTTCAGAGAAATGCTTGGTATCAAGCAGGAAGCACTGGCTTTTGATCTGGGAGATGACTGGAATCAGAAGAAAATTTCTATGCTGGAGCAAAAAGATGTAATCGAGGCAGATATGCTTAGGCAGATTTCAGATGCATTGAAAATTCCAGTTGAAGCTTTCCAGAACTTTGATGAAGAGCAAGCAATAAATATTATTTCCAATACTTTTCACGATGAAGCATTCATTGGTAATTCTGGTGGTACTTATAATGTTAATCCATTACAAGAAATTTTAAAGCTTCACGAAGAAAAAATTGCTTTGTACGAACGTATGTTGAAAGAGAAAGATGAAATGATGGCAAGGCTCGAAAAATTAATCAATAAATAATAATAGGAATAATTCTTAATTCATAAAAGGCTCAACTGACCAGTTGAGCCTTTCTACCCGAAGTCCGCTATCGATTTTTTTTTAAATCCAGTACAAATCTATCGAAGAATTTGAAAAACGTCAGCTCTCCGCTTTCCATAACTAGAAAAACATCTTTAAGGGTATCGCTATTCACGCGTCCTTCACGCTCCATAATTTTTGAAAGGCATTTTTCAATACTAATACGGGTCATAATAACTTGTATAGTTATTTTAGGACGGGTCAACATTCTAGTTGTGATTATCTAACCCCAAATCAAGCTCATCTACAATCAGAGAACTTCAAGAAAAGATGGAAGAATTATAATAAAAACTTTAACTATGAAAAAGCAGGTGTATAGTAAGTTTAGGATTAATAATTATATTTGTATAGCTAAAGCAGGATTAATTTAATAATCTGTATAGTTATTTCAGGACGGGTCAAGGACGGGTCAAGTGCATGGATAAAGCATAGATAGTGCATAGATAGTGTATGGATAGTGTATGGATAGTGTATGAAAACAAAGACGCGCCAGACAATCAATATATTTATGCTTATTTCAGGATTGCAGATCAATCTGGAGTGGGAATATCAGTTTACAATGATAAAAATGGAAATACAAGACAAACGGGTGCCAAGGCCTCATTTGCCCATCATATCATCTTAGACTATTATTCCAAGCAGTATTTGTCTTTTGGTATTTCATATAATATCAATAACTTTAAGATTGATGCAAATGCACTCGATCCTGTTGATTTTGACCCTGCAATTAC
>NZ_FODN01000014.1 GCF_900110375.1 Flavobacterium sinopsychrotolerans
GAGCATTAGGGTACATTAGTATAGGACACGTTAAGCATCATATAAATATAATTAGCGAAAGGTACTTGCAAAAATAAAAGCACAAACGCCCAACACACGCCACGCTACAAGCAATTTGGGTATTAGGCTTAATTTGAAATTGGTTTTATATTTGGAAGATTTGGCAAATCCGACGAATGGGCTTAATTTAGTCCCAAACTGCGTGTCGCGCGGGAACGTCAGGCTGTGAAAAAACCTATTTTACTTTCAAAAACTTCAGATAATTCAACTCAAGAATTCAAATATAAGGTATTTAACGGGTCGTTATGTTTAGGCTGCAATTTTAGTTTGATAGAAATAGTGTTCTAAATTCAGCTTTAAATAACTCGTTTTTAGCAAAAACAAGACTTTCGCCTTGTAGGGTGAATTCCATTTTTTGAGTTTGGCAATCAGATTGCGTCTAGAGAATATCTGTTTTTTTGAAAATTCACCTTTCATTTCTATTTTCTGCATACGCAAAGGAGCTTATAGCGAGTATAAATGCTAATGCTATTATTCTCATTTCTATAATTATAAAAGTTGCATTAATCATTTTCTTCTTCTGAAATTGTTGGCTCCTATAACGAGTATTAAAAGAATAATTACTATAAAAACCCACCAAAACATGTGCATTCCCATGAAAGCATAATCTCTCATATGCATTTCTCCGTTACCGTTATTCAACATAATTCTATAGCGTTAGGGTTAAATAAATTATTAATGATGCGCTTTATGATCTTCTTTCTTTTCTGGCTTTTTATCCATTCCTTTCATTTTATTCATGTCCATTTTTTCTTTTTTCATTTTCTCCATCATTTTCATCATTTTCTCACTTCCCATCATCTCCTTACACATTCCAGCCATCATAGCGTCATCGCCTTGTGATGATTCTACCATTTTTGACATCATGCTTTTCATCATTTCAGGATTTTCTTTCATCATTGCCATCATTTTAGCATGATTTTCTTTCATCATTGTTGGATTCTTCATCATCATCTCTGACATCATACTTTTCATCATTTCCGGATTTTCCTTCATCATTCCCATCATTTTCGCATTACTATCCTTCATCATTTCCTTTTCCTTCTCCTGCATCATCATCATACCGCTTTTGCTATTCATAAGTATCCCCATCATCTCTTTTGACATACTTTCATTATTAGCAATCTCATTCATAATTTCCATTCTCTTATCTGATTTTGAGAGAACTTGGTTGGTTGACTGGCAGGAATATAGAAGACCAATTAAACCAAACGTTAATGCAACTTTTTTTTTCCGTTTTCATGATATTGAATTTATTTGTTAAACATATTAACTGTATAAAGATCTGCGTTTTAAAGCGAAAAGACCTTGTTGAATTTTCAAAAAATATATATAATTACTTCCTTTTATCATTCAATATCATTCAATAAAAAAGGAAGGACTTAACCGAATTTTATTCTTTACTTAAGAAATTTAATTCCTTACTTTAAATTATTGTCGCTGTTTCATTTTGTTACGTATAATCTCGACAGAACATTTTGCATGTAATGCCACCGCTTGCGAAACCTAGCCAATCAAAAAAAGCCTTCTATAGCTCCATGACCATGAGAACCAACGATAATCAAATCAGCACCGAATGTTTCAGCTTCTTTGAGTATTGCACTTTTTGGAGAACCACCAATAACCATTGTAGTTACAATTAAAGCCGGATTTTTATCACGTAAAATTTTCTCTGCGCCTTTAAAAGCGTTGTGATCAACTTCAGTATAATATTCATGTAAAACTCCCATTGGCTCAAGAGTATTTATTAGCAACATTCTTTCATAAACAGAAACAATACACACTTCGGTTTTTGGCGGCAATGGTCTGTTGGCAATTTCATTAATTGCTGTTTTACTATATTTTGAACCATCGGTTGCTAGTAGAATTTTCATTCTTTTTTTTCCACTAAATTCATTCCGCATTTAGGACATTTTCCGGGTTTATCCGAAGAAACTTGTGGGTGCATTGGGCAGGTGTACTTTTTTTGAGTTTCCATTTTTTTTATATTTTAATGTTGTTTGTATTTGTTTTATTTGGACATATCCATATTTTTATCCATTCCAGTCATTTTGTGTGATTGCATTTTTTTATCTTTCATCATATCCATCATTTTAGGATTATCCATCATCGATTTATACATTTCAGACATCATCGTAGTATCTGTTTTAGATGCTTCCATCATTTCGGTCATCATTCCTTTCATCATATCTGGATTATCCTTCATCATTTTCATCATATTTTCGTGATTTGTCATCATCATTTTTCCTTTACTACTGTTCATCATCGCTTGCATCATATCTTTAGACATATCGCTATTGTTTGCAATAGTATCCATAATTGCCTTTTTTGTATCTGAATTTGAAAGAATTTGATTTACATCAGTTTTGGATTGGCACGATGTAAACAAACCAATCGATACAATAATTAATGTGATTTTTTGTAATGTTTTCATAGTTTATAATTTTGATTGTTTAAAATCTCTTAAATAATTTCTCAAAAAGAAACTTTATTTAAGAGATTTAAATACTCATATTTTACTCATGATACTGTACTTAACTTACTCATATTGCTGCATTCAACAGCACATTTGCGACAGGCTTCAGCACAATTTTTGCAATGTTCCATGTGTGCATGTTTTTCACATTCTTCAGCACAAGCAGTGCAAATTTCGGCACATAATTTGCATATTTTTTCGGCAAATTCGCTTCCGCTTGCCATAGCCTGCATGGCAAATAAACAAATAGCTGCACAATCATGATTTAGTTTTATGCAACGCGCTAACATTTTTACGTCTTGTTCATTTAAGCATTCACTTTCACAATGGGAACATTCTACTGCACATTCTGAACATGCATCGATACAATCTTGAAATTTTTGATGACTCATCTTTTTTAAATTTAAATTGCAAATTAATTTTCGCAGTATAAAGGTAGCTTTTTAACTTGAAAAAGTATTGTGAAATTCTAATAAAAATTGCGTAATTTACACATTATCAGTAATTTATCTTGGTTTTATAAAAAATGTAATTGCAAAAAAAGGACACTTGTCTTTTAGAACAAGCATCCCCGCTCTTTGAAGTGTTCTTATGAAATGCTGCGCGAACGTCTTTGACTTCGAGCATTTTTTTCTATTTCTTATAAATTCTAAATATGATAAAAGTCCCTGCTGCTCGACTAGTACATAAATGTTTTGCAGGGCATTCTTTGCATTTTTAGGTTCGGTATTTTTAAATTCATAACTCTCTTTTGAATTATTTTTTTTATGCCCGACCTTCAGTCTTGAGCGTTTTTACAGCAAAATCGAGTTCATGGAGGTCAATATATTCGACAAAGGCATCTATAAGCCGCACCTGATTATCGGGACGTATAGTATCTTCTAAACTTGAAAAACGCATGTGTTGACGGGAAATACCTGTGATGTGTTGCATTCTTAAAAATACGAAAAATCTTCTTTTTATACTAGTATTTTGTTACATTTGATGATAATACAACGGAGGTTTTTTCACAGACTGACGCTATGCGTCACCTTGTCAAAACCACTTCGAAGGAACAGAAAACTAAAAATGAAAGACGATAGCTTAAGACACTTTTTGCAGTCCTTCAATATATTGACAGATATTGAAATTGACGATTTCCTGCACCTTTTAACGTATAAAATCTTCAAAAAGGCGGAGTATTTTATTAAAGAAGGCGAAACTTGCAAACAAGTAGCATTTGTTTTAACAGGCAGCCTGCGTTCTTATTATACGTCCGACAAAGAGGAAGAAGTTACTTATTGTATCACTTTTCCAAACAGTTTAATGACTGCTTATTCTTCATTTGTGACTTCACAGCCGACAATGGAAAACATACAAGCTATTACAAAAACTGAATTATTAATCATTCCTAAGGACAAGTTTGAAAAATTAGTACAACAAAAACCTAATTGGGTCTATTTCTTAAAAACAATAGCAGAACAACAATACATTGAATTAGAAAAAAGAATATTTCAATTGCAAAAAAGCGATGCCACTAAACGATATACAGACTTAATGAAAAATCATCCAGAGTATGTTCAAAAAATTCCTATACAATATTTAGCCTCTTACTTAGGTATTTCACAACGACATTTAAGCAGAATACGAAAAGAATGTACTTTTTAGACATTTGTCCTATTTTCAAAGTTTGATAGGATTTAGCTTTGCACATCTAAACTTAAACTAAAGAAATGAGCAAAACAATTTTAATTATAGGTGGAACTGGTTTGATTGGAAAAACTATTCATGAAATGCTTTCGAGCAGAAACCCAGCTTTAAAAATTTTAATCGGAACAAGAAATAAGGGTACCAATCCAAATCATGTTCAAATTGATATAAATGACAAAAACTCTTTTGAATCATTATACAAACATTCAATCAATCTAATCATACTTTGTACAAAAGACCCCGATAATAATGCTTTAGATTATGCAATAAAATCTAAAATTGATTATATCGATATTACAAAACCGACAAGTGAACTAGTAAAATCTTTAGATTTTACTGAGAAAAGAACCATTGAAAGTAAAATTGTATTTAGTTCCGGATGGATGGGTGGTATTGCACCATTGCTATTATATTCAAAAGGTGTTTTAGCAAATGATGTCAAAAATGTTGAAATTTTGGTTTATTATTCTACTAAAGATAAAGCTGGGAAAAGTTCGGCAGATTTTATGGCTGAAAATGTAAGCAAACCATTTAATTTCTATAAAAATAATACTAAGGTTAATACCAAGCATTTTTTAAATTCAAAGTATCATGTTTTTAATTTTGACGGTAAAAACAGGAAAGTTTATGATTTTGATATTCCAGATTTATATATTTTTAATCAAATAGAAAAGATACCAACTGTTTCTGCCAAACTGACCTTTGATTCTAACCTCATTACTTCTGCTTTAGGCATCATGCAAAAAATAAATTTCTTTAAAATTTTAAATTTTAAAGAACGAAAATTAATATTTGGAGGAAGCGGTAGTGGAGATGTTTCAACCTTTGAAATTTTTGTCTCACACAGTAATTCTAAACAAGAAAAAGTTGTTTTAAAATGTCAAAAAGGTCAATCGGAATTGACCTCTTTTTCCACTGTACTACATGTTGAAAAAATACTTGAAAACAGTTTTCAGAACAGTGTTTATTTTAGCCATCAACTACACAACCCAAAAGATTTTACAGTTTTATTAACTTCAAATAGCTCAATATCTATATATTAAAGAATTTATGAAAAAAATAGTAATTATAAATGGTCATCCAAACAAAGAAAGTTTGAGCTTTGCATTTGCAAAAGCCTATAATAAAGGTGCTACAAATTCAGGGGCAGAAGTCAAAGAAATAATAATTGCAGACCTCAATTTCAATCCAAATCTGCAATTTGGGTATCAAAAAAGAACAGAATTGGAGCCAGACCTTTTGGACGCTTGGAAAAAAATTAAATGGGCAGACCATTTAGTTTGGATTCACCCTGTTTGGTGGGGTGGACTTCCTGCGATTATGAAAGGATTTATTGATAGACTTTTTTTGCCAGGCTTTGCATTTCAGTACAGAGAAAACTCAATACTATGGGACAAATTATTAAAAGGTAAAACAGCTCATATTATTACGACACTTGACCAACCGAGCTGGTATTATTGGTTGATATACGGCAGGCCAAGTGTCAATCAATTAAAAAAATCAACATTAGAATTTTGTGGAATTAATCCAGTTAAAGTTTCATACTTTGGCATAATTAAAAACTCAAAAGATACAACAAGACAAAAATGGATTTCAGCGGTTGAAAAATTTGGGAAACAAAATAAATAAATAAATAAATAAAGACGAATGCCTAACCGCTAGAATGTCGTTGCGTACGCAGTACCAACAGTGAAATTCCTGTTGAACAGCCTGTCCCGCTTTTTCGGGAGAACCGCTCTACATCCATCCCTTATGGGTTTTTTGATAAATGTGTAAGAAGAATTTCAAGAGGCCATTGCCCCAGCTATCGCCCAAATCCTTTCGTGTGGTACTTAACCTGAATGCTCAGAATGGTAGATAAGAATAGAGCTAAGTGTAGCCTGATTTTTAGGTATTTACCTTTTATCGAAGATTTATGAGCTTAGGAGTGATTGTGATAAAAATGGTAATTGGAAGAGTGTAGGAGCAACAGGTAGAAAGATGCTGAGATGAGGTGTATTTATTTGTTTTGATAATTTGTAATAAAAAAACTATACATTAGCAAAACAATAAATACTGACGTTTTTCAGACATAGCAACCCAATTTTGGGTAGATATGTCGGACGCTATCAGAGATATATACAAGTTAGCGGTAATTCCCCCTAGACTCACTTCCTAACCCTTAAGCTAACGGTGGAAAGTGGAATGAATTTTTAAAGATTAACACACGTTCGTAAATAGTTGATTTACAAAATATTAAAAATAAAAATAAAAAAAACGTTAATTAAAATTTTACAAACAGACACTTTATGAACAAATTTGACCATCAAAAAGGACGACATTTCAGCATAGACGAAGTAAAAATTTACTATGAAGAAATTGGCAATCCAGACAAGCCTGTTTTAATTTTTCTTCACGGAGGTTTTGGAAATATGGAAGATTTCAATTCTGTAGTTCCACTTTTAGTAGACGATTTTAGGATAATTGGCATAGACAGTAGAGGACAAGGAAAATCTTCTCTTGGAGCAGACAATCTAACTTATGAGCGTATTCAGCTTGACATTGAGGCTTTGCTACAATCGCTAAACATCAACGATATAACAATTATTGGGTTTAGCGATGGTGGAACTACTGCTTACAGAATGGCAATTGAAAGTTCTATAAAAATAAAAAAACTTGTTGCTATTGGTACAACTTGGAACATCAAAGATTCATTATCGACCGAAGAAATATTTTTGAAAATAACGGCTGATAGTTGGAAAGCAAAATTTCCAGAAAGTTTTGATAGCTATCAGAGATTAAATCCCGAACCTGATTTTGAAAAGCTAACGAAATCAATGATAGCGTTATGGCTTGACAGAACAGCAACGGGATTTCCAAATGAAAATGTGAGTAAAATAAATTGTCCGACACTTATCGTAAGAGGCGACAAAGACCATTTATTTTCTAGGGAAAGTGTTTGCGAAGTTGCAGGACTTATAGACAATTCAGTACTTTTAAATATTCCTTCCGCAGGACATTTAGCGTATGAAGACCAATTGGAAATATTTATTAAGACTTTGAAACAATTTTTAAACGAACAATAAGAACTACCGCTAACACTTGCTCACAAGAGATTTGGGCAATTGGTTTAATGGAAAATTGGTTTTGTATTTGGGTTGTTTTGGCAAATCCGAAGACAAGGCTTAATTTAACCCCAAACCTCTTGTAGCAAGGGAACGTTAGCAGTAAGCAATCCTCAGAATTACGCAAAACTCTCAAAAACCAAAAAAAATTATTCCAAAGAATATCTCTTGAATAAAAAAACTTAAAAACTTAAAATAATTTTTATTTTTTTATTTTATATTGATATATCAATTATATTTGTATCAAATATATTAATATGAATATTAAAAACCCAACAGGAACAGTGCTTTATTCTATAGAGCAAGCGATTAAGGAGTATAGGAAAGTATCACAGAAAAATATTGATAAAATTGTAAAAGATATTACAATAGATCAATGTTTAGTATTGATAATCCTCAACAAGGATGAGAGAATTTCCCAAAATGAATTGGCAAATCTTATATTTAAAGACAATGCATCCATCACGAGAATGATTGAATTAATGGTTAAAAAAGATTATTTAAACAGAACTATTCATAAGGAGGACAGAAGAAAATTTAATCTTGAAATAACCGAAAAAGGAAAGAAAACTATAGAATTAATAAACCCAATTGTACAAGTAAATAGGGAAACAGCGCTATATGGTTTGTCACAGGAAGAAATTAATTTACTCGATAAAACTTTAAATAAAATAATTACTAATTGCAAAATTTAAAAAAATGAAAACATTATTTAATCTATTATTAATTTACGTTGTTATCTGCTTCAACTTAAGAGCAAATGCCCAAGATTTTACTGAACGAAATAAACAAATATTGGAAATGGCTGAAAACATTAAGGAATATTACATTTTCGAAGATGTAGCAAATCAACTTTCTGAAAAATTAAAATCAGAAATAGAACTTAAAACTTTTGAAAGTCTTACTGACAAAGAATTTGCTAAATCTCTTTCCTCCTATTTAACTATAAATGGAAATGATTTACATTTCAATGTGTTATATCGTCCAAGTCAAGAGGAAAAAAAAATAGTCAATGAAAAAGAAATGTTACAAAAATATGATTCCATTAATAGACAATGGAATTATGGATTTGAAAAAGTTACAAGATTAGATGGAAATATTGGTTATATTGAATACACAGGATTTCCTGAAGGAAATAAATCTGCTCAACAAATTCTTGATGCAACAATGAATTTTGTTTCAAATACCAATGCATTAATTATAGATTTAAGAAACAATCAAGGTGGAGATGGTAAAATGGTCAAACTATTTTTAAGTTATTTTTTTGAAAATAAAATAAAGTTAAGTGAACATTACACAAGATACAATGACAAAACAATAAAACACTTCACAATGCAAAAAGTAAATGGCAAGAAGTATTTAAACAAGCCAATATATATTCTTGTAAACAATAAAACGATTTCTGCTGCTGAATCATTAGCATATAATTTACAACAAAATAAAATTGCGAAAATAATTGGAGATAAAACATATGGTGCAGCAAATCCTGTAAAAGTATTTTTTATTGGCAACAAATATCATTTATTTATCCCAATTTCAGAAGAAAAAAATTCAATCACAAATACTAATTGGGAACATGCCGGAATAGATGCAGATGTAAAAATAAATTCTGAAAAAGCATTAATAAAAGCGCAAATTATAGCACTTGAAAATATATTAAAATCAAATACAAAAACAGAATTAACTGAAACCGAAATTAAAGAAAAAATTTTGAAATTAAAAGAGCAATTGTAGACAAATTTTGCCTACTGCTAACACACGCTACAAGCAATTTGGGTTTTAGGCTTAATTTGAAATTGGTTTTGTATTTGGAAGATTTGGCAAATCCGAAAATAGGGCTTAATTTAGTCCCAAACCCGCTGTAGTAGCGAGACGGTTGGCGGTAATGCGTACGTACCGACCTCGCCGCCTAAAAACACCATCATTTTTTTAGACAAAAAAACAAATTTGAAAAAAGATTTGTTTATTGTTGTCGCATATACTATATTTGCGACAACAATTTAAAATAAATATAATGATACAATTAACATTTGCATCTCTTCAAGTAAGAGATTTAGAAGCATCAAAAGCATTCTACACTAACAAATTAGGATTTGAAATTGATAGCACTAATCCACAAGCCTGTGTTTTTAAATACAATCAAGGACAAGCAAGTTTTGCTATTCGTACACCACTTGAACCACTGGATGGAAAAGAATTAGGAATTGGCGTAGCACTTTGGTTTGCAGTGGACGAAAATGTGGACGAATTGAAAGAAAAATTAAGTACAAATGGAGTTGCCACTACAGGTCCAATTATAGAAACGCCTTTTGGTAGAGCATTCCACGTAAAAGACATTGATGGATATAAACTTACTTTCTTAAATTCAAAATAAAAATGGATATGAACAATAAAATATTAATCACAGGTGCTACAGGAAGTTTAGGTAGTATGCTTATCAACCTTTTAAAAGAGAAGATCGAAATTACAAATCTTGCTGTATTGGTTAGAGACGAAAAAAATGAATTGGCAAAACAATATGCTTATGAAGGTATTGAGGTACTAATTGGAGATTATGCCAATTTGGAAAGTTTGGAAAGGGCTTTTAAAGACATTGATACTTTATACTTCGTTTCTGGTGGAGACGATAATGAACGAGCAAAACTTCATAAAAACGTAGTTGATTCAGCAAAAAAGAATGGTATTAAGCACATTTTATATACAAGTGCTGTGTGGAAAGACGAAAGTGATTCTTCGCCATTGGCAAATCTTGTGGATTCTCATTTACAAACTGAAAATTGTATTAAAACGTCAGGAATCACTTATACAATTTTGAAACATAATTTATATGCCGAAGTAATTGAAATGATGATAGGAGATAAAAGCCAACTGCTAAAAACCAAAAACATTTATTTGCCAACAGCAAATGGACTAACTTCTTTTGTACCTAAAAAAGATTTAGCAGAAGTAGAAGTAAATATTCTTTTGAACCCTTCATCCTATTCTAATAAAACATTAGAATTTAATGGGAGTGAACAAATTTCCTTTTCCGAAATTGCTAAAAAAATATCTGAAATTATAAAAGAACCTATTCAGTATATTTCCCCAACAGAAAATGAATTTAAAGAACAAATGACTAAATTTGGTTTACCAAGTCATATTATCGAAATACTCAAAACTTTCAGTACAGCAATTGCTAACAGAGAATTTGACCAACAATCAAATGATTTAGAAAGAGTTTTAGGGAGAAAAACAACTTCATTATCCGAGTTTTTACAACGTATAAGTAATGTCAACTCAAAAATGCTACTTAAAGATTATGCCTAAAAAAATTGAATTTAATTTTAAAAGCCCAAACGAAAGTCCTGGATATTTACTCGGACAACTTACTTTGTTGTGGCAACGAAAACAAAAAAAGGTTTTAGACCCATTAGATTTGACACAAACGCAATTTGCTCTGTTATGTGCATTAGCTTGGCTTTCAAACAACAGTAATAATGTAACGCAAATTGACATTGCCAATCAAACAAATTTTGACAGAATGATGGTGTCAAAAGTTTTAAGGACATTAGAAGAAAAGAAATTTGTAACCCGACAAGAACACGAAATAGACACAAGAGCCAAAACCATTCGACTAACAAATATCGGAGAAAAAGTTTTGCAAAAAGCAGTCATTGAAATAGAAAATGCTGACAGTGTTTTTTTTGTTTCGTTGGACATTAAACTTGAACAATTCAACAAGAATATGGTGCAACTTATAGACAAAAATAAGACCGAATAAAAGCACTACCGCCAACAGCTAAGCTTTCGTTGCGTGCGTAGAACGAACAATTAAAGCTGTGTTGAACAGCCTGTCCCGCTTTTTCGGGAGAATCGCTCTACATCCATTCCTTATGGGGTTTTCGATAAATGTGTAAGAAGAATTTCAAGAGGCAATTACTCGTTTCTAACGAGTGCCTACTTTCCTTATATAACAAATCATAGCGTTTGCAACGCGGCTCACTAAACAGAGCCCGCGCGCGGAATTGCATTCCGTGCCTATTCCTATTAGCAAATAAAGAATTACTCCAAATCCCTCGACCGCCAGTGGAAAATGAAATGCTGCACTAAAAATGAAACTCCATTAAATAAAAACAGCATTTAGTCTGGCCAAAAATACCGTTAATACAGGAGTTCCTTCTGTAGTAAGAGAACAAATTGGGTAGTTAAAGGGTAGAGAGAACGATCCAAATTAAATAAAAGATCTAATTTAGGAGCTTTGTAAGTACAAAAGTTATGCTTCGAAACAATTAGCGGCGCTATAATCTTACGTTACCCCATTAACTTTTGTGTACCCAGTTGATGAAGTTTTACACACGAACAAAGTGAATTAACAAAGCATCCTTCAAGTTTTGTTGTTATTGGCACATATTTTATTCTTTTTGAAGATATTTTGTTCTTTTCTTACGTTAATATATTACTTTTGTTCACAAATAAAACCTGTTCACGTTTACGTGAACGATAAAAATAAGTGAACAATGAACCCGCAAGAGATAATTCACAACGCATTATATAATATCCGGACAAAAGCAAATATCATTGGAAAATGGAAGGATGCTGAAGGTCAAGACAGGATTGATGGGGAACTAAAACTAGAAATAGACAACCATACAATCCGTCTTTTTACGGATATAAAAACCGAAATAAGAACCATTCATCTCAATAAAATAGAAGAACTGGCCAAAGAATATCATCCGTTTATTGTGGTGGCGCAAAGAATATTCCCTAAAATAAAAGATGAACTCCGCAAAAGAAATATTGCCTATTTAGAAGCGAATGGAAATATTTACTTGAAAGAGAAAGGGTTATTTTTATGGATAGAAGCTAATAATCCCATTGAAGTCAAAGATAAAACAACTAATAGGGCCTTTACAAAAACAGGTTTAAAAGTGGTGTATCAATTCCTGATAAACGAAGAGTGGATTAATTATACCTACAGACAAATTGCTGAACAAACCAATACCGGAATTGGAAATGTAAATAACATCTTTACAGGCTTGAAACAGGAAGGATACCTATTGCAGCTAAACAAAGAGCAATATAAATTGGAGAATAAAAAGAAGCTACTAGAAAAATGGATAATGGAATATGAAAAACGCCTAAAACCAACACTAACAATTGGAACATTTCGTTTTCTAAAAGAAGATGATTTCTATAATTGGAAAAAGTTGCAACTACAAAATGGTAAAACTTGCTGGGGTGGTGAACCCGCCGGTGATATATTTACAAATTATTTACGTCCGGAAGAACTAACAATTTATACAATAGAAACCAGAGGCGATTTAATGAAAAATTATCGTCTAGTTCCTGATATCAATGGAAATGTAAAAATTTTTAAAAAGTTCTGGGAAAATGAAGATGTAAATAATAATGTAGTTCATCCATTATTAGCATATACAGATTTAATAAATAAAGGAGATAGAAGATGCACCGAAACAGCACAAAAAATATACGATGAGTACCTACAAGATAAATTTTAAACAATTACGCCAGCAACCTCAACTTTCTGAAATGCTTTCAGCATTAGAAAGAGGCTTAAACAAATTCGATATTGACTTCTATTTGGTTGGTGCAGTAGCCCGAGATCTTTGGATGAGTGCCATTAATAATATTCCACCTAGCAGAATCACGGGAGATATTGATTTTGCTGTTTTTATTGGTGACAAAGGAACTTATGATAATTTGAAAAAGTACCTAATCGAAGTGGAAGGTTTTTCACCATATAAGGGTAATGCTTTTGTCTTGGTTTGGAAAGGTTTTATACAAGTAGATTTGCTTCCGTTCGGTGAAATTGAAGACAAGAATGTGGGGGTTACCATTGAAGGTAGTGGGTTGACAAGTCTCAATATGCCCGGATTCAAAGAAATCTATGATGATGGTTTGCCAGTGGTGGAACTGGAAGAAATACATAAATTCAAATTCTGTACACTTCCCGGAATAGTGATTTTAAAATTAGTTGCTTGGCAAGACAGACCTGAAATCAGAAGGGATGACATAAAAGATGTGAGTAATATATTAAAACATTTTTTCGATATGTACGCAGAGGAAATCTTTGAGAACCACAACGATCTTTTTGGCGACAATACTTTCGAATTACATTTAATCGCCGCTAGAGTAATGGGAAGAGAGATTAACAAAATTGCTAAACGCAATGAGATACTGCACAATAGATTGAAGGATTTATTGGAAGTCAGCACAAATAATAAGGATATTGAAATTGCAAGAATTATGGTAGAATTTTATGAAAACACCATCGAAGATAATTTAGCCATATTAGAACAGATAAAAATTGGATATTTAGAATAAACCATTGCATTATAAACATCACGCGCAACCCCAGCTCCCCGAAGTGTTCTTTTCTAACGCTGCGCAAATGTCTCTGACTTTGCGCCATTTTAAAATTTCATTGAACCTTATGTCTGTAAAAGTCTCCGACTTTTAAACTAAATCAATACAAATTATATTTTGTAAATGATTTAGAATTAAAAACATTCACCACAGGATTATCAGCTTTTTCAATGGTAAGTAGCCCGGAATTATCAACATAATTACTTGCACTTGAATAAATATACGCTGATGCCCTTGCTACAAGACCTAACCTTACCGGATTTAAATGGATATAATCTAATTTTGACCACATAAATTCATTAGAATAAATTTCTTCTGCATGATTTCCATATTACCAGAATTGATACTCTTTATTTCTGCTATGGGCTTGTGTTGCCAATTTAAAGCGTTCCAATGCTTTCAGAACTATTTGTATTTTCTCTAAAATTGATTTTGCTGTAAATTTTTTAAAATCTCTAATTAATTCAGATAGTTTCTCCTCTTGTGACTGTATTATCAAATGGATATGATTGCTGATTATAACATAGCCATACAAAATCATTCCTTTATTTTTGATGCAATAATCCAAACTTTCAATTACAATAGCTCTATAAGTTTGTCTTGTAAAAACATCAATCCAATCTACAACTGTGGCAGTTATAAAATGCGGTAACGTTTGATCACGAATTACGTATCCTTCTTTCATTTTTTTTATAAATATACCGTATTTGTTTTATCCGATTCAAAAACATTTCGTGAAAAGTCATGAGACTTTTATGAGATTTAGGGTTTATTTAAGCATAAAAAAATTGCGCAAAATCAGAGACATTTGCGCAGCTTTTCATGGGAACACTTCGAGTAGCGGGGGTGGTTTCAGCTTGGTTTTCTTTAGTGTTTTCCGTCACTTTTCGGCATACCTGCCTTTACCCGTAAAGTTAGTTTTCACAGCGATTCGAGTTTTGACTAACGCTAAGATACCAAGCAGGTGGGCCACGCTGGTCAAAAACCGCTATTCGATGCAAATTGCCTGTTTTACAACAAGGACATTTGGGTAAAAAAGGCTTTCTTTCTGCTTTTTCCAGTACTTTCACTTGGAGTTTCTCCTGCAAAAATCTTCGATAAAAGATAAAGACCTAAAAATCAGACTACACTTAGCTCTATTCTTATCTACCATTCTGAGCATTCAGGTTAAGTACCACACGAAAGGATTCGTGCGATAGCTGGGGAATATTTAGGGCGATACACTCACAAAATTGCCATTAGTAACCACCGAATCAAAAATATTGATGGGCAGAATGTCACTTTTGACTACAAGGATTATCGAATGGCGGGAGCTAAAAAGCAAATGACACTGACGCATCGGGAGTTTATCAGCCGGTTTGCATTGCATATTTTGCCCAAGGGATTTGTCAAGATTCGTCATTACGGTTTTTTGAGCAGTACTTGGAAACGACAAAAACTTAAACTTATGAGCTTAGGAGTGATTGTGATAAAAATGGTAATTGGAATAGTAGGAGGAAGAGATACAAAGATGCTGAGATGTATTTATTTGTTTTGATAATTTGTAATAAAAAAACTATACATTAGCAAAACAATAAATACTGACGTTTGTCAGACATAGCAACCCAATTTTGAGTAGATATGTCGGACGCTATCAGATATATATACGAGTTGTGCGTCATTTTGCCCGAACGAAACGAAAATAGAAATTAAACTTATGATAAATTGAGATACAAAAGTGAATCCAAATTATCAATTTAAAAAAAATAAAGAATATCATTATGAGAAAAATATTTATCGAAATTTCAAAATCAATCTTTCTAGTTTTAACTCTTTTAATACTTACTCAAAGTTGTAACGAAAACAAAACTATTAAATATTTAAAACTAAATGATAACCAAACGCTTAAAAAAGGAGAATGGTTAAGCTCATCAGACTCATTAGCAGGAATTAGTATTAGGGGGAGAAAAATAGCTTTTTTCAAAAAAATGGTATTTAATTCCGAAGATATTTGCGAATTTTCTATTATAGATTCGATACATAAAAATGACAATTCAGAAAAGAAGATCGGGATGTTTTTATTAGTGGTCAAAAATAAAGACACTACAAAATACAAAATTCTAAAAAGAAACGAGAAGTTACTTGTAATGGAAAATAAAAACAAAACAGAAACTTATAAATTCTGGAGATAAAAACGAACGCACAACAGCTGTTTTGAGCTAGTGTGTGATTTAGTGGAATTACCGTTTCGTATCATATTTTCTGCAAAGCCGAAAATTGAAAGGTTACGAACCACACACCATCTCAAAGCAGCGGAACGTTAGGCGTTATGCTAAAAAGACCATCGAGTTTAACCAAATAATAAACAATTATGATAACGTGTCATTTAAAATACACTATTGACCGTTACCAAGTTCCACTATTTGAACAATATGGCAAACTTTGGATAGATTTAGTAAATCGTTTCGGTGTACAACATCATGGTTATTTTTCACCAAGCGAAGGAGCTAACAATATTCCGTATGCCTTATTTTCGTTTCCTAGTTTAGCCGAATATGAAAGGTATAGAAAATCAAAATTGACAGACAAGGAGTGTATCGAAGCTTTTAAACTTGTAGAACAATCTAAGGGTATATTAAGTTATGAAGGTACGTTTTTAAGACCTGTTTTAAAGTAAAAATAAACAATGCAAAGACCAGAAATTTCAGAATATAAATCTTATTTTCAGTACTATATTGACCTAGTTGATAAAGGTA
>NZ_FODN01000003.1 GCF_900110375.1 Flavobacterium sinopsychrotolerans
TGGATATGCAAATAAAAACTGCACATTAAGTTAAGCTACATTTTTGTAATTAATTTGATTATTAAATTCTTCAATAGTTGCATAATTCAAAGCAGAATGTCTCCTTTTTCTATTGTACCAAATTTCAATGTATTCAAAGATTTCTAGTTTCATTTGTTCTTTAGAAATCAGTTTGTTCCCATAAATCAATTCCGTTTTCAAAGATTTGAAGAAGCTTTCCGCCACAGCATTATCCCAGCAATTTCCTTTACGGCTCATACTGCGGGTTATTTTTTTATAGGAATCAAGAACATTTACAAACTTTTTACTGGCATATTGAACACCTCTGTCAGAATGAAAAATCAAACCTTCATCAATATCTCGGTTTTTAACCGCCATTTTCCAAGCTCCAAGCGTAGTTTCTTCTGTACTCATTCCGTCACTCAAACTCCAACCGATAATTTTTCTGTCGTATAAATCCATAATAGTGGTCAGATATACAAACCCCTCTTTAGTTTGGATATATGTAATATCCGAAACCCAAACTTTTGAAGGCATTTTTACAATAAACTCTCTGTTTAATACATTTTCGACAACTAAATAATTATGATTTGAGTTGGTTGTAACTTTGAACTTCTTGCTTAATTTGCTCCGTAAGCCAAGTTCTTTCATATATTTTGCAACTGTAATTCGTGAAACTTTATAACCTAAATACTGTAATTCCAATGTTATTCTAGGACTTCCATATCTTTGCTTGGCTGCAAAATAAATCAATGTTATCTGTTCCTTTATGGTAATTTTTAGTTGTTGTCTTGCTGTGATTGCTTGTTTTTTCCATCGGTAATAACTTCCGCTGCTCACTTGTAGAACTTTGCACATTTTTTCAATCGGGAATAGTTGTTCATTGCTTTTTATGAAACTATAAATCATCGAACGCTCTTGGAAAAAATGCCGATTGCTTTTTTTAATATATCACGTTCTAACTCGGCATCTTTGAGTCTTTTCTCCAGTTCGTGGATTTTTTCTTGCTCGGGAGTGAGTTTTAAATTTCCTTTCCCAGGAAAACTTCCTTCTCCAAATTCCTCAAACTCTTTACGCCATTTATACAACTGTGGTGCTGTGACTCCCAACTCTCTGGCGAGTTCTGATACATTTGTTCTATCATAACTCAATTGAACGGCTTTTCCTTTAAAAGCTTTGTCATAAATTTTGCGGACTTGTTTCATAGGCTAAAATTAAGATTATTTCTTAACTTTCTGTGATGGCTAAGTTAGCATGTCCAAACATTAAAGAATTTTTTTTATTGAATGATAGTTGTTATTTGTTATCTATATTTTTTGTTAACTCCACAATTTTATTGAATAATAATTTTTCATCGATGGGTTTAGCAATATAATCATCCATTCCTACTACTTTACATTTTCCCAAATCCACTGTAGTTACATCAGCAGTCAACGCAATGATTGGGATTTTTAAATTCATAGTGTTGCGAATGTGTTCTGTAGCTTCAAATCCATTCATTACTGGCATTTGCAAGTCCATTAAAATAATATCATACGATTCTGTCTGCAGTTTTTCGATGGCAATTTTTCCATTGTCAGCAATATCACGTTCAAACCCGAAATCATCCAATATTGTTTTCATCAATAATTGATTGAGTGGCATGTCTTCTACAACCAGTACTTTTATGTTTTTTACGGGTGTGTCTAATCCTATTAAATTAGTTTCTAACTCAGCATCATTTTTTGTTTTTTGAAAAGGTAAAGTAAAACTAAAAGTAGAACCTTCATTAACTTTACTTTTGACACGAATACTGCCTCCTTGCGATGTCACTAATTGCTTAACGATGGCTAGCCCTAAACCCGTTCCTCCATATAGGCTGGAAGTACCGTTAGTAGCCTGTTGAAAGTTTTCAAATATAACATCTATGCTTTCTTCTGGAATACCAATTCCACTATCTGTAATTGCAAATTCAATAATTACTTTTTCTTCTTCCTCAAATAATAAATTGGCACTGACTACAATTTTACCTTTCGAAGTAAATTTTACAGCATTACTTACCAGATTTAAAATAATCTGGTGTAATCGAATAGAGTCTCCTAAAAGAACTTCAGGTATTTTATTGTCATAATTTGTAACTAATTTTAAATTCTTTTCCTGAATCTTTGTCTCAAATAGCTGAAGCATTGAAGCTATTGAAACGGCCATTTTAAAAGGTTTTTTTTCAAAAATCATTTTACCGCCGTCTACTTTTGCTAAATCAAGTATGTCATTAATCAATGCAATTAGTGTATCACCACTCAATTTAATTGCATTTAAATATTCTTTTTGTTTCTCAGATAATTCGGTTTTTAATATCACTCTGGTAAATCCAATAATTGCATTCATGGGAGTCCGGATTTCATGACTCATATTTGACAAAAATTGTTGTTTTGCTTTCATAGCATCTTCCGCAATTCGTGTGGCTTGTTCTGCTTTGTTTTTTGCTTCTTCCGCTATTAAAGTTGCCAATTCTGCAAAAACTTTAGATTCTATTAATTCGGATTCAATTCTTTTCTGATCGGTCACATCTCGGGCAACAATAACAACACCCAGAATATTGCCTCTATCATCTTTATAAACAGATCCGTTTAATAAAACATCAGTTAGTTTACCACTTTTGTGACGAAGTTTAAGTGGAGAATTGGTGATAAAACCTCTGGCAAATACTTCTTTATAAATGGTACGAGCCTTTTCTGGTTCTGTAAAATAACCAAAGAAATCTGATCCTTTTAATTTTTCACGGGATAGCCCAGTTATATTCACAGTTGCCCGGTTCATATCCGTAATCTTGCCTTCATTGTTTATTGTAGTTAACGGATCAAGGCTTGCTTCAATAAGGCTAAGGGAATATTTTTCTTTGAGATAATAACGAGAGCGATCCGTTATATCTTCAATAGCAAGAAGAATCAATTGTTCGCTATTTGTTTTTTGAATAATCAAATGAGCATTAAGCAACATTATTCTTTCTCCAATTCCAGAAAAAGTATGGGTAACTTCAAAATTTTCGAAACTGCTATTTTTTGAAAATATATCATTTAGAACTTCCCGGAGTTTTGTAATATTCCATTGCTTATTGCCTAAATCGAACAACAATTTTCCTTCGGTTTCTTCTTTATCAACCATAAACTTTTTATAAAAAGATTTATTAGCTGATATCACATGAAAGTTTTTATTAAGAATAAGCATTGGTTCATGAATGGTAGCAATAATAGCCTCTGAATATTCATGGGATTCTATTAATAAATCATGGCGCATTTGTAATTCCTGATTGGTAGAAATAAGCTCTTCATTAGTGGCTTCAATTTCTTCTTTTGAGGTTTCAAGCTCTTCATTTAGAGTCTGAAATTCCTCATTTGAGGAAACTATCTCCTCATTTGCTGCCTGTAATTCCTCATAAATGGTTTCTTGTGTTTCAACAATAGCAATCATTTCTGTACGCGTGCTATTGAGCTCCTCAGTGAGTTTTTTTATTTTTAAGTCTTTGAGAGTCGCATTACTTTTTTGATTGGTATCATTTCCAATAAAATTTTCAACGAGTTCCTGAGGTTTAAAAACAATGAGTAGCAAGGGTTCGTCCCACTCAATTTTAAGGGGACAAACTTCAAATGACATCAATCGTAAAACGGAGTCTATTTTTATTTCAATACCTGATTTGTATACCGTTTGTTTTGTTTCGAGTGCTTTACTAATAGCATTACGAAGTTCAAAAGCAAATTCTGGCCGTGCCATTTTCAAAATATTAAGACTGGCTTTTCCGGATGCATGTTCAAGGTAGGAGGAGACCGCACCTCTGAACTGGAGAATTTCCATATCTTTATTGACGACTGCACATGCAGGCATATAACTAGAAAGAAGTGTTGAATCAATTGCGTTTTCAATACTTTCCTGATTTACACTTATGCTTTTAGAGGGAGTATTTGTTTTTTTACTGGACATATTTGTACGAGTGAAACGAGGTGTTAAATCAAGTATTTTTCTCACTCCCAAATTATTTTTTCGGGAATAAATTTTAAATTTATTGTTTACTATAGTGAAAAGCAGTGAGGATGTCCCAATACTTTCGGCTTTGCCAAGCATTAAATACCCTCCGTCATTCAATGCAAAATGCAGCGATGCAAAGACTTTTTTCTGGGCAGCAGAATCAAAATAAATAAGGAGATTACAGCAACTAACAAAATCCATTCGAGAAAATGGAGGATCCCGTAAAATATTGTGAGGTGCAAATATGCACATTTCACGAAGTTCTTTAATAATGCGATAATTGTCACCCTCTTTAGTAAAAAAGCGCGATAAATATTTTTTGGGAAGAGAGTCCACATCACTTTGAGAATATTCTCCATTACGAGCATTTCTGATTGCTTCTTCGCTTAGATCAGTTGCAAAAATCTGGATTGGTACTTTATTCGTTTTAGTATCCTGCAATTCGGCAATAATCATTGCAATGGAATACGCTTCCTGTCCTGTAGAACACGCAGGAACCCATATTCTTAAGGTTTCTTCCGTAGATTTACTTTTTAAAAGTTTTGCTAAAAGATCCGTTTTTAGAAATTTGAAGGTTTCCGTTTCTCTAAAAAAACTGGTCACATTAATTAATAAGTCGGTATAAAGAATTTCAATTTCATTATTTTTTTTGAGTAAAAGCTTTACATATTCCTGTATCGTTTTTATTCCATATTGCTGCATTTTATGACTTATTCGTCTCTTAATGGTGGGCATTTTATAATGACTAAAATCGACCCCGGTTTCTTTGAGTAATAGTTCAAAAATGGTATTTATATCGTAGTTGTTATTTTCAACGGTTATTTCTGGGGTACTTTCTTTTTCTTTCTCATTATTTATGGAAATACCTTTTTTGCTGATGCGAATCAATGAGGCGGCGATTTCTTCAGGGGGCAAAATATAATCAACCACACCTAAAGTAATGGCTGAATTTGGCATACTAGTGGCTTGAGCTGTATCGTCTTGTGCAAAGGTGATGCCTCCAGCGTCTTTAATGGCTTTAAGTCCAATCATACCATCACTGGCGTAACCGGAAAGCACTACACCAATAACATTTTCTTTATGGGTTTCGGCAAGTGAGGAAAAAAGAAGATCAATGGTTAGATTAGGAATGTTATTTTTAATGCGGGGATACAATCGAATATGACCATTAACTACCTCAATAACTTTATTGGGTGGAATCACATACACATTATTGGGTTCCATTTTCTCCATATTATCAATTTCCTGCACTTTCATTTTAGTGATCTTAGAAAGAATTGAAGTCAGTAAACTTTTATGGTCTGGGCTCAGGTGTTGCACATAAATATATGCCATACCGGTATCAACGGGTAATTTTTTTAATAAAAGACTAAAAGCTTCCAGTCCTCCTGCTGAGGCACCAATCGCTACGACCGTAAAGGAGTTTGCTTTCACTTCTTCTTTTGGTATCAATTTTTTAGGTGAGGACTTTTTGGCTGATTCCATTTCTATTAATTAGATGTTTTTAATTCATAGTTTTAATAATTAACTATAAATTTTGTTAAAATTAGTCCTTTAATTCATAGAAATTTTATCATTTTAAAAAAATATACAATTTGCCAAGAGTTTTGTGTTATTGTATTTTCTGTTAATCACTCCCCCATATAAAAATATGCTTTATCTTTTTTATATAAATAGGTTTATTTAATCGTTGAAACTTAAAATTAATTGTTTTAAATGTTAAGTTGCTTTGTTTTTTTAGTTTAAAATGGGAAAAATATCTTTTTAAGATATCAGAGTTATAATTTATTTTTCAGCATTTTTAATTGTGTCAAATTCCTCCTGTAATTCGGTACAGGCTTGGAGGCAAACTTCTTCAAGTTGCTCCACTAATTCATGTATTTCTTCTGTTTTTTCTGGTGCTGTGGCTAATTCCTGAATTTTATTTGCCATGTTTTCAAAATTTGAACTGATTCCCATTATCGAAAAAGAGGGGATCATTTTATGTGCGGAAGCACCTAACAATTGCCAATTTTGCTCGGCTAAACTTTGTTTCATTGTGCTTATTAATGGAGGAGTTTGTGCTAAATATAAGGAGATCATTTCCATCATTAATATTGGATTTGATTTAGTTCTGTGATGTAAATATTCTAAATTAATGTATTTTATTTTTTCAACTTGAATATTACTAATTTTTTCTTTTTTATCAAGTTTAGATTTTTTTAATGTTCCAATAATTTTATTATATAACACTCTTTCATCAACTGGTTTAGCAATATAATCATTCATTCCAACAGCTTTACATTTATCTCCGTCAACGGTTGTAACATCAGCGGTTAATGCAATAATAGGAATTGTTGAATGCATTGTATTTCTAATATATTTTGTAGCTTCAAACCCATTCATTTCTGGCATTTGCAAGTCCATCAGTATGATGTCATAGTCATTTTCTTGGAGTTTTTCAATAGCTATTTTCCCATTTTCAGCAATGTCTCGCTCAAATCCAAAATCATCTAAAAGTGTCTTCATTAGCAATTGATTTAGAGCAATATCTTCCACCACTAATACTTTTATATTTTTCATTTCTGAATCTATCTCTGCCAACTCATTTTCCAATTCTATATCAACATTTGTTTTTTGAAATGGTAATGTAAAACTAAATGTAGAACCTTCATGAATAATGCTATTTACACGAATAGTACCGCCTTGGGGTTCTATTAATTGTTTTACAATAGCAAGACCTAGCCCGGTACCACCATACAATCTGGAAGTTCCGCTGGTTGCCTGTTGAAAATTTTCAAATATTGTCCCTATTTTTTCCTCGGAGATTCCAATCCCTGTATCAGTTACAGCAAATTTCAGTATTACTTTATCATCATCTTCATGCAATAAATCAACACTTACCGTGATTTTTCCTTTAAATGTAAATTTAATAGCATTACTGACTAAATTTAAAATGATTTGATGCAAACGAATTGGATCTCCCACCAAAACAAAAGGGATTTTACTGTCGTATTCCGTAACTAATTTTAAGTTTTTTTCCTGAATTTTGTTTTCAAATAAATGAAGCATGGCAGAAATGGAAGATTTCATTTTGAAAGGCGTTTTTTCGAATGTCATCTTACCCGCATCTACTTTTGCCAAATCAAGTATGTCATTAATGAGTACGATTAATGCATCACCACTTATCTTAATTGCGTTTAGATACTCTTTTTGTTTCTCTGTCAAATCTGTTCTAAGAATCACTTTTGTAAACCCGATGATTGCATTCATTGGCGTACGGATTTCGTGACTCATATTCGACAAGAATTGTTGTTTTGCTTTTACGGCATTTTCAGCTATAAGAGTGGAGTTCTCCGCAAAAATTTTTGCTTCAATCAATTCTGTTTCAATTCTTTTTTGATTAGTCACATCTCTGGCTACAATTGCTGCTCCCAGTACATGTCCTTTGTCATCTTTATATACTGATCCATTAAATAATACATGAATCAATTTACCATTTTTATGACGAAGGATTAGTGGAGAATCGGCAATAAAGCCATTTTTAAACACTTTTTGATATACTTCACGCGCCATTTGCGGTTCAGTGAAATAATCAAAAAAATCGGTTCCAATTAATTTTGTTCGTGCTATGCCGGTTACTTTTACCGATGCATTATTCATATCGGTTATTTTCCCTTCTGGGCTAATTGCAAATAAAGGGTCATGACTTGCTTCAATAAGACTAAGAGAATATTCAGAACGTAATTTTTGGGCTGTAAGATCAGTATTAAGTTTTTTCAGTTGTTCTGCCTGAACTAATAATTCCTGATTTTTTGTATGTAAATCCACAAAAACAGCCACTTTTGCTTTTAATATTTCAGGCGAAAGCGGTTTAATCATATAATCAACAGCCCCAGCCTGATACCCTTTGAAAATTTGTAGAGAATTATCCATGCTGGCCGTTAAAAAAATAATCGGAACATGTTTCAGTTTGTCGATTTGGCGAATTAATTCTACGGTTTCAAATCCATCCATCATCGGCATTTGCACATCGATTAATATGATGGCAAAATCTTGTTGGTGCAACAGAATTTTTAAGGCCTCATTTCCAGAATTTGCTTTAACACATAAATAATTTTCATTAGAAAGTATTACTTCTAAGGCAAACAAATTTTCGGGCAAATCATCGACCAATAAAATTTTAACAGGGCTATTTATTTTCATTTTTAATTGTAAAATAAAAGTTTGAATGTTGAGTATTAATTAACGAATATTAAACACCAACAAAAAAATGGAACTTAAATGAGATAGGGGATGTACCGCCTTTTTGATGTTATTTTATTATTTACTTAACCATACGCGCATCAATGATAACAGACGTTCTACATCAATAGGCTTAGTGATATAATCGTTGGCACCTGCATCAATACATTTTTGTTTATCGTCTTTCATAGCTTTTGCCGTAAGGGCAATTATGGGTAAGTTTCTGAATTTTATCTGAGATCGTATTCGTTTCATTGCTTCGTAACCGTCCATTTCCGGCATCATAATATCCATTAATACCAGATCAATGTCAGTATGTACTTCCAGCATATTCAATGCATTCTTACCGTCTTCTGATTTTATGACTTCCATTCCGCGTTCTTGCAATATTTTAGATAATGCAAAAACATTTCGCATGTCATCATCAACCAATAATATTTTTTTGGAATGAAATATAGCTTCTTTATCATGCAAATTATTAATCATCATTTGTTTTGATTTTGGTAAATTGCTAATCGTTCGGTGAAGGAAGAGAGCAGTTTCATCCAGCAATCGTTCTTCGGATTTTATCCCTTTTATAATAATGCTCTCCGCATATTTGTGAAGCAGATTATTTTCCTCTTTTGTAAGTTCTTTTCCGGTATAAACAATAATGGGGGGTAGGTTGTGGGCTTTTACATCTCCCAGTTTATGGATCAGTTCAAATCCAGTCATATCAGGCAATCCAATGTCCAGAATAATACAATCAATGTGATTGTGCTCAAACAATTCTAAAGCCTCTTTCCCTGTTCCTGCTTCATAACATTTTACATCACCATTGCCAATGAGTACTTTCATTGCTTTTCTGGAATTCTCACTATCTTCAATAATCAACAGGTTTTTTATTTTTCTATTCACAAAATTTTCAATCCTGATGAATGCTTCCTCTAGACCATCTTTAGATATCGGTTTCATAAGATATTCTACTGCACCTTCTCTGATAGGTTCCAGCGAACGGTCATTTGCCGATATAATATGCACCGGTATATGTCTTACAGAAGGATTTACTTTTAGTTCATGCAATACTTGTTTTCCCTTGATTCCTGGTAAACCCATATCGAGAATGATTGCTTGAGGTTTGTATTTTGCAGCAAGCAATAAACCATCTTCTCCAGAAGAAGCCGACAAACATTTGAATCCTTTTTTGTTGGCTTGTTTTAAAAGTATAGCAGCGAAATTGCGATCATCTTCAATAATGAGTACTATTTTGTCATCTGTGTTTATTGTATCTCTATCGTCTTCTATGGTTGGATGATTTAGATAGTTGATATCATTTTGTGAGCGTGGTGTATACGAAATAGGTTTCACCTGAATTTCAGTTTCAGGCTCTTGTACAGGGTGTATTTCTAGGGGGATAATGAGTGAAAAAGTAGATCCTTTGTCTAAATGACTCTTTACTTTTATTTCTCCTTCCAGTAATTTGGCAAGTTCCCGTGAAATAGAAAGTCCTAACCCCGTACCTCCATATTTTCTGGAAGTACCGCCTTCGGCCTGCTGAAAAGCTTCAAATATGGCTGTTTGTTTGTCTTCTGATATTCCAATTCCTGTATCCCTAACAGAAATGTTCAAAGTTGTCTCTGTATTTGGGTCAATACTAATAGTTACACTTCCTTTTTCGGTAAATTTTATAGCATTGGATAAAAGATTTTTCAGTATCTGGTTCAAACGTTGTGAATCAGTGTGGATAAATTCGGGTAAACCAGCTGCCAATTTGCAAAGTATCGTTAATCCTTTTTGTTCCGCCTGATGTTTAAAATCGCGAAGAAGATTATCTGTAAAATTTTTCAGTGCTATTTTTTCAATATTTATAGCCATTTTCCCTGCTTCAATCTTGGAGAGGTCTAATACTTCATTAATTAATACCAAAAGATCATGACCACTTTTATAAATTATTTCCGCACTTTCAACTTGAACATCATCTAGGTTTTTCTTTCTGTTTTCTGATAAATCTTTGGATAGAATAAGCAAACTATTAAGCGGTGTTCTTAATTCATGCGACATGTTTGCCAGGAATTCCGATTTATACTTGCTGCTAATCTCCAGTTGTTTAGTTTTTTGTTCAATATCATTTTTGGAAGCTTGAACTTCTTTGTTTTTTTCCTCTAATGATTGAGTCTGTTCTTCCAATTCTTCATTGGTCATTTGCAGTTCTTCCTGTTGTTGTTTAAGATTTTGGGCTTGCTGTTCTAATTCTTCATTGAGCTGTCTAAGTTCTTCTTGTTGTATTTGAAGTTCTTCTGCTTGATTTGAAAGCTCTTTGTTCGCAAAACTTAACTCTACAGCTCGTTTTTCTTTCTCCTCATTTTGAAAGGCGAGTTCTTTGTTGGCAATGGCTAATTCTGCTGCTCTTTTCTCTTTCTCGTCATTTTGATAAGCAAGTTCTTTATTTGCAATTCCTAACTCGGCTGCTCTTTTTTCTTTCTCTTCATTTTGAAAGGCAAGCTCTTTGTTAGCAATGGCAAGTTCTGCTGCTCTTTTTTCTTTTTCTTCAGCTTGTTGGACAGTATTAACACTGATAGCAATGCTACTCATAGAAACATTGATAAATTCTTTTTCTGTTTGGTTAAAATCAGTAAGCTTGCCTATTTCTATTACACCTATCGTTTTGCCGTCAAGTAAAAAAGGAGTAATGAGCAAATTTTTTGGTTTTGCATCCAGAACTGATGAAGTAATTCGAATTTGATCTTCAGATATGTCTGTTAAAGAAATCTGTTTTTGCTCCCATGCAGCCTGACCAATTAATCCCTCATTCAATTTAAAATTTTCTTTAGTTTCTTGAGCAGACGAAAAAGCAAATTTTCCACTAAGCATCAGTGTATTGTCTTTTTCATTAAATAGGTAAACAGCTCCTATATTGGCATTCAGATACGTACATAAAAAACTTATGGTATTGTTTGCCAACTGTGCTATGCTTTGGTCTCCTATTAATTTTTCATTGAGTTCTGAATTCCCTGTAAGCAACCAGTTTTTGCTGGCAGTTTCCGACTCAGAATTTTTAAGTGCTTTCAAATTTGTAGCAACAATAGTATATACAACAATAAGAATCATAACAATAACCAGCAATAAAACAGCAAAAACAATATTAAACTTGCTGGCATCGTCTTGACTATCTTGAATTCTTTGAGCAAGTAAAGTGCGTTCTAATTCCTGCGACTCATCAATTATTTTTCTTATTTCATCTTGTATCTCTTTTCCTTCGCCTGAAGTAATAAATGCTCTGGCTTTTTCAAAATCATCTTTGCGAAGGGTAATGCATGTGTTTAAATTGTCAAACCGCAGTTTAAGTTCTTTTGCAAGTTCCTCAATATTGTTTTGCTGATTGGGATTGTCTTTTGTTAATTCTTTTACTTTTTCAAGTTTCTCAATTATTTTAGTATTGGCAGTTGTAAAAGGTTTCAAAAAATCATCATCGCCCGTAATAACATAACCACGAACGCCTGTTTCTGCATCAACGGAAGACATCAGTATTTGTTCGAATTCATATAGTACCTGATTGGAATCGTTTACCAGGGTATTTGAAGCTACAAATTTCTCACTGTTTTTAAAAGAGAAAATTGCAACTCCTAAAAGTACTACGGCACAAGCAATAAATCCTATTACTATTTTTCTTCCTAGGGTCATTTTCATTTTGTTATTTGTAAAGTGATGCTGATTATCTTTTTTGTTGATCTATTTTTATTAATAACTCGACTATATCCTCCAATGATAAAATATAATCAGGTTCAATAGCAGCAATTGCTGACTTTGGCATGTATTCAGAGTCGGCTGTTTTTGGGTCTTGAATAATCGCCAGACCTCCACAATCCTTTATTCGTTTAATTCCTTTTGTGCCGTCACTATTAGATCCGGTAAGTACAATCCCAATTAATTTATTTTTATAGGTTTCGGCTGCTGATTCAAACAATACATCGATTGAAGGTCTTGCAAAATTTACACGCTCGTCTATAGTAAGGGAAAAAGTTTTATCCTTTTCAATTAGCAAATGATAATTAGGAGGAGCAATATAGATGCTGCCTTTTTCAATTGCATCTTTTTCATCCGCTTCTTTTAGATTAAGATGACTTTTTTCATTTAAAAGATTGATCCAATGGCTATCGGAATGAGCACTTAAATGCTGCACTATGATAATTGGTATATTGAAATGTGTCGGTAAGGATGAGGATATAATTTTCAACGCATTCATGCCTCCGGAAGAAACTCCTATTACAATTGCTTCATATTGCATTTTCAATATTTCTTTTTAAATATTCGTTGTTTTGCATCTAACTCAGTATATTGTTCATACAAATCTGAAAAACGTAAGCTTTCTTTAGACCCCAAACATAGAACACCACCATTAATGAGACTATTATAAAAAAGAGTCTGGACTTTATTTTGTAAATTTTTATCAAAATAAATCAGCACATTCCGACATAATATCAAGTTTACTTCAGCAAAAACACTATCAGTCACCAGATTATGATTAGCCCAAACAATATTTTTTTTCAAGGATTGATTCATAATAACGTTATCATAATTGGAAGTATAATAACTCGAAAAAGATTCTTTTCCACCCGCCATTTGATAATTGGAAGTGTATTCTTTAATCATTTTGTTCGAAAAAATTCCATCTTTTGCCCGGTTCAAAGCCATCTGGTTAAAATCTGTAGCATAAATGGTTGTTCTGTCATACAAGCCTTCTTCCTGCAAAAGAATAGCCATAGAATAGGCTTCTTCTCCTGTAGCACAGCCTGCATGCCATATTTTGATAAAGGGATAGGTCTTCAAAATAGGGATGACATTTTCTCGTAATGACCTATAAAAAAAAGGGTCCCGAAACATTTCAGTTACTGTTATTGATAAATCTTGTAAGAGTTCAGAAGCAAATGTTTCATCATTTAAAACCTTGGATTGCATTTGAGAAACATCTTCGAATCCCGATACTGCCATCCTGTTCATAATCCTGCGCCTGATATGGGCTTGGGAATACTCTCTGAAATCATACCCGTATTTCCTGAAGATAGCCTCCAATAACAATGAAATTTCCAAATCTGAGGTGTCTTTATACCGCATTTTTTTAAACAATTTTGATTTTAATTTTACCAAATCAGGGTTGATTAATTTAAATGTATAGATTAAATTTAAACAAAACTATACTGTTAAATGGATTACATACGATCCATGTACCAATTTAGCTCTTTTTCCATTTTTTGGTATTTAAAAATAGCCGTAATTATTTTTTGTAAGCGAACAAAAGCAGTTTCACTTTTCACCACGTAATCAAATGCCTTGTGATGCATGCAGTTTATAGCTACTTCAATTTTATCTTGAGACGATAGCATTACAACTGGAATTTCTGGATTGAAAGCTTTTACTTTATCTAATGTTTCAAGACCGTTCATCGCATTTGCTACAATACCATCAAGTTGATAATCTAATATTATTACATCGGGATTATTGGATAAATTGGCAATGCAGAGTTCTCCTGTTGAATAGGTTTCAACCGTAAAATCAGCATTTTCCATAAATTCAATTTCTAAAGATTTCAAAAACAATGCATCATCGTCTACCAGAAATATTTTTACTTTATTATTGTTGTCATTCATTATATGGTATTTTTTATTGTGTTAAATTCTTCTTGTAATTCAATGCATGCTTGTAAACAAATCTTTTCCAATTCTAGCACCAGATCAGCTATTTCATCTGTTTTTTCTTGTGCTATTGCGGAATCCTGAATTTTTTTCGCCATGTTTTCAAAATCAGGACTCATACCCATTATTGCAAAAGATGGAATTATTTTGTGTGCTGCCGCACCTAATAACGTCCAATTTTTTTCGGCTAAACTTTGTTTGATAGTAGTAATCAAAGGAGGTGTTTGTGCTAAATATAATGATATCATTTCCATCATTAATTTAGGATTCGATTTTGTTCTTTGGTTTAAATAAACTAAGTCCGTGTGCTTTATTTTTTTCTTTGCAATCTCTTTCTCTTCTCTATTTTCATTAAGCTTAGTATTAACTTTGGTAAGTTTTGGCTTTTTTAAGATACTTACAATTTTACTGTATAATACTCTTTCATCTATAGGTTTTGCCAGGTAATCGTTCATCCCTACAGCTTTGCATTTAGCCAAATCAACAGTCGTCACATCAGCAGTTAAAGCGATGATTGGTATATTTGAATTCATTGTATTACGAATGTATTCTGTAGCTTCAAATCCATTCATTTCTGGCATTTGTAAGTCCATTAGAATGATATCGTAATCCTTATTTTTTAATTTTTCAATAGCTATTTTACCATTTTCAGCAATATCACGATCAAATCCAAAATCATCTAATAGCGTTTTCATAAGCAATTGATTGAGAGCAATATCTTCAACTACCAATACTTTTATATTTTTTATTTCTGAATCTAATTCCATTATCTCATTTTCTAATTCTGCATCAGTATTGGTTTTTTGAAAACCTAACGTAAAACTAAAGGTAGAACCTTCATTAAGATTACTTTTCACACGAATGGTTCCACCTTGAGGCTCTATTAATTGTTTTACAATGGCGAGTCCTAATCCTGTTCCACCATACAATCTTGAAGTTCCGCTGGATGCTTGTTGAAAGTTTTCAAATATTTTCCCTATTTTTTCTTCTGGAATACCAATTCCTGTGTCCGTTATTGAAAATTGAATAATTACGTTGTCAGTATCTTCGTGCAATAAGTCTACACTTACTGTAATTTTTCCTTTTGTTGTAAATTTTACAGCATTACTGACTAAATTTAAAATAATTTGATGTAAACGAACGGGGTCACCTATGAGAATTTTTGGAATTTTATTGTCATATTCCTGAATCAATCGTAAGTTTTTTTCTTGGATTTTTGTTTCAAATAAATGGAGCATAGCAGCTATAGAAGATTTCATTTTGAAAGGTGTTTTTTCAAATGTCATTTTGCCTGCATCTACTTTTGCTAAATCAAGAATGTCATTAATAAGTACAATTAATGCATCACCACTCATTTTAATAGCATCTAAATATTCTTTTTGTTTTGTTGTCAAGTCTGTTTTCAAAACCACTTTGGTAAATCCAATGATTGCATTCATCGGTGTACGTATTTCATGGCTCATATTGGATAAAAATTGCTGTTTTGCTTTTACCGCATTTTCAGCTATAAAAGTCGCATTTTCAGCATTTATTTTTGCTCCTTCTGCAATTTCAGTGGCTAGTTCAGCAAAAACCCGTGCCTCAATTAACTCATTAGCGATTTTTTTCTGATCTGTAATATCTCTTGCAACAACAACAACACCAATCACATTTCCTTTTTCATTTTTATAAACAGAACCGTTGAACAATACATCAGTCAGTTTCCCGTTTTTATGGCGAAGTGTAAGCGGTGAATCGGCTACAGAACCTTTTTCAAATACTTCCTGATATACTTCACGAGCTTTTTGTTGTTCTGTAAAATAATCGAAGAAATAAGTATCTTTAAGTTCTTCACGAGACATACCTGTAATAGTTACTGTTGCCTCATTCATATCGGTAATTTTTCCTTGGGTATTTATAGTAACCAAAGGATCTCGACTTGCCTCGATTAAACTTAGAGTATATTGTGAATCTAATTTTGCGGTGTTATTAAGCTCCTTAAGTTCTTTATTTACAATTTCCCGTTTTTCTTTTTCTTCTTTTTGAAAAAGAAGTTCTTTATTTGCAATTACTAATTCAGCTGCCCGTTTTTCTTTTTCTTTATTTTGAAAAAGAAGCTCTTTGTTGGCAATGATTAATTCGTCTGCGCGTTTTTCTTTTTCTTTGTTTTGAAAAAGAAGTTCTTTATTGGCAATAACTAACTCTGCTGCACGATTTTCTTTTTCTTTATTTTGAAAAACAAGCTCTTTATTGGCGATGATTAATTCGTCTGCTCGCTTTCCTTTCTCATCGTTTTGATATGCCAATTCTTTGTTAGCAATGACTAATTCGGCTGCGCGTTTTTCTTTTTCATCGTTTTGATACGCCAGTTCTTTGTTAGCAATTTTTAAATCTAATGCCCATTTTTGCCCAGCAATTTCTCTTGACACTATGACTACACCCAAAACATTTCCGTGATCATCTTTATAAACGGAACCGTTAAACAAGACATCTGTTAGTTTTCCTTTTCTATGGAGAAGTGTAAGGGGAGAATCAGTTATTGAACCTTTTGTAAAGGCCTCCTGATATAGTTCTTTGGCTTTTTCGGGCTCAGTAAAATAATCAAAGAAATCAGTACCAATTAATCTTTCTCGATTGACACCCGTAATATTCACGGTTGCCTCATTCATGTCCGTAATCTTCCCAGCGGTATTTATTGTAATTAAAGGGTCAAGACTAGCTTCAATTAGACTTCTGGCGTATTTTGATACTTGATTATTTATAATTTCTATTTTTTTATTAAAAACGTATGGGTCAATTAAATGCTCTTATTTTTCCTCAATTAAATTTCCAACTTCTTCAATAGGATTGCGTCTTTTATCCTTTAATTGTTTAAAATGAGAAGGGGAGAGTCCGGTAACTTTTTTAAACTGACTTGATAAATGGGCTACACTACTGTAATTCATTTTCCAAGCGATTTCAGTTATATTCAATTCTCCATAAATAATCAATTCTTTTATGCGTTCTGTTTTATGGCTAATTATAAATTGTTCAATGGTTGTACCTTGAACTTCTGAAAACAAGTTTGATAAATAGGTGTAGTCGTGATTTAATTTTTGACTTAAATAATCAGAAAAATTAATTTTAATATTTTCAGTTGAATGGTGAACCATATCAATGATTACATTTTTTATTTTTTCGATTAACATGGATTTTTTATCATCCATTAATTCAAGTCCTGAATCTAAGAGAGCAGCTTTTAATTTTTGTCGTTGCTCCATAGAAATGTTTTCCATGATTTCAACTTCTCCCAAATCAACAACCATAAAGTGTAGTTTGAGCTTTTTTAATTCTTCTTTTACCGCCATTTTACAGCGATTACTTACCATGTATTTTATGTATAGTTTCAAATATATTTCTTTTACAGTTAGGACAAAAATACTTATTCGGTTTAAAGATACATTATATAATTTTACAAATTAATTATATAATTTAAAAAACAGTCCACAATACTTTGCTTTTTTAAATAAAAATGGTTATTTAAAAAAATTGAATTTGATTAAGTACGCCTGCTTTTTTGGTGAATAGTGATTTGTAAATATTTGTTTTTTAATATATTACGCTTATGTTTGTTGCTTTGATTCTATATTATTTTTTAATTTTTTAGGCGCTAATTTTTATGTGAAATACCAATATTGTGGTTTAGGAATCTCCTTTTCTTCAGGATATATTTTGTGTTAATATGTAAATACCTACTTATCTTTGACAGGAAATTCCCTCGAACATATCTGGTGCAGTTTATTATAATTCTAAATATGATTTTAAGATATGGGAAATTAAAGTTCTATTATCGATAATCCGGAAGGAAATTATATTAAAAAAATCGTATTGTAAATAAATTTATATTTATTTACAATACGATTAACAGTAACTTTAAACCTCAATTAAAATTAAAAATGTTTTTTTATTACAAACAATTTTTAAGATTTTAATTCAATGCAAAAACTTATTTTAGATATTTTAAAATAATAAAAATTAATTGAATGAGTCAACCCAATCCAATGATTTAATCGATGAAACTTTATTTTCTTCATTAAGTAAAACACGAAGTTCCTTATTGGCTACTTTCTTTGTATATAATGCTTTGTAACGAAAAACAGTTGTACCATCTGTATTGTTTTTATAAACTTCAATTAACTGAAGATCAATAAAGGTACCGTAATATTGGCGAAATCTAGTACAGGTCTTTGTCAATCTTTCCTCGGTTGTATTTTTAATTACAGATTGTGTGGCCTCACTTTCGTTAAAAGGTTTAAACTTGGAAGTGTTGCAAGTCATCAAAACTCTCTTTCCTAATTCGTAAGCTTTATTCTTTTGACTATTATCTATTTCAGATAATGCTAGTTTCACTATTTTTGCTTTTTCTGGTTCTGGAACAGTTGTGCCTTTTTTTGATTTACATCCAATGAGTAAAAGGATTGTCATGACAATAATTAATTTTTTCATAATCTATTTTATTTTTAATAATAAGTTAGGATCCGGACAGTTTTTTAAATAATAATCTAAATCACTTTTGCTACAAACCCCAGGATAATCCCCAAACGTATTTGAAATTTCTTCTATTATTTGAAAATGCAAGTGTGGGGCATAATCTCCGTTAACTAATGCATCTCCTAAGGTCCCAATTTGCGTTCCTTTTTCAACAATATCTCCAATTTTTATATTGCTGATACTTTCTAACGAAAGATGCCCGTATAAAGTATAAAAACGTTGTTTTTCTATTTTGTGTTCTATAATAATGGTAGGGCCATAATCACCCACGCCGGTGTTGTAATTAAAACTGTGAATAAATCCATCAAGTGCTGCCAAAACAGGAGTCCCTGCTTTAATCCATAAATCTAAACCAATATGAATATTGCGTTCTTCTGTTTTAGGATCATTAAAAACAGTACTTCTTTTGTATAAATTTCTAATTTCATTATAACCTCCAAAAGCTACTTTTGCATTATTTTCGGTTAAATAGTTTTCAATGTATTTTTCAAAATGAGATGAATCAGCAATTTCTTCTTTGGCAAGGACATCGTTTGTAATTGATAAATCCAAAGGAATGTATTGACTGTAGTCAATGGATTCGTCTATTACTTTGACATTTTGTATGTTCCTTAAAATTGTTTCTAAAACCTTCATATTCGATTATTTTTATAAAGTTTAAATTTAAAATAAAAAAAGCCAACATAAATAACTTATGCTGGCATTATAACTTTTAATTAAGAAAATAGTTTCTGTTATTTTTTAACTTCAATTTTTGCTTCACCACCGGAAACATTTACAGTTGTTTTACTGGCTCCATCTTTGGTTGTTACATTTACACCATCAGTACTAACTTTTATAGATGTACTATCTTTTGCTTCTCCAGAAACTGCTGCAGCTTCAGTAGTTGTTGTTTCGCTTGATGTTTCAGTTGGTGTTGGCATGGGAGTTTCTTCTTTTTTCTTGCAAGAAACGATTGCAATCATTGACAATATTCCTAAAAGTAATGCTGTTTTTCTCATATTTATTTTTGTTTAAGGTTATTAGCCCATTAATTGATTGACAATTTACTATTTTAAATCTTTAAAAGAGAAAAACGTTTTACTATTTTATAAAAAAATCCCAATCTTTACGATTGGGATTTCAATTTATAGTAATAGTTCTTAGTATAAATTTGGATATTTTGATGGGTTAACCTCATTCATCATTGCATAAACTTTTTCAAAAATGTCTTCAGTTGATGGTTTAGAAAAATAATCTCCATCTGTTCCATAAGCCGGTCTGTGTGCTTTTGCAGTTAAGGTTTGCGGCTTACTGTCTAAATAGTTGTAGGCATCTTGCTGCTCAATTATTTGTTGCAAAATATAAGCCGAAGCGCCACCAGGAACATCTTCATCAATTACCAATAGACGATTTGTTTTAGCTATACTTTTTACTACATCTTGATTGATGTCAAACGGGAGCAAAGATTGTAAGTCGATAATTTCGCAATCAATCCCAACTTCAAGAAGCTCTTTTGCGGCTTGCTGTACTAATCGTAAAGTCGAACCATAAGAAACTAATGTAATATCAGTTCCTTCTTTCAAAGTTTCTATAACCCCGATTGGAGTTTTGAATTCGCCATAATTCAACGGCATTTTTTCTTTCAATCGATAGCCATTTAAACATTCGATAACCAAAGCTGGTTCGTCACATTCTAACAAACTGTTATAAAAACCAGCTGCTTGTGTCATATTTCTAGGAACCAAAACGTGAATTCCTCGTATGGCATTTATGATCATTCCCATAGGAGAACCAGAGTGCCAGATACCTTCTAAACGGTGTCCACGAGTACGTATGATTAGTGGTGCTTTTTGTTTTCCAACAGTTCTGTATCGCAGCGTAGCTAAATCGTCACTCATGATTTGGATTGCATACAATAAATAATCTAAATATTGAATTTCGGCAATAGGGCGTAAGCCTCTTAAAGCCATTCCAATCCCTTGACCTAAAATAGTTGCTTCCCGAATTCCTACATCGGCAACGCGAAGCTCCCCGTATTTTTCCTGCATTCCTTCTAAACCTTGATTTACATCACCAATGGTTCCTGCATCTTCTCCAAAAATTAATGCTTCAGGATATTTAGTAAAAATGGCATCAAAATTATCACGCAAAATCATTCGCCCATCAGTATCTTCTTTTGCATCTTCAGGATATACCGGTAAAACTTTTTCAACTGAAAACACATTTAAATCTGTTTCTGAAAATAAGTTGCTGCTGAAATTCTTTTGGGTTTTAGTCGTATATGATGTTATCCATTGCGAAAGTTCTTGCTTTCCATTTTCATTAAGGATTAAACGCAATACTTTACGTGCAGTAACCAGAATTTCTTTCTTTAAAGGAGATTTGATTCCGCTTAAATCAGCAATGAATTTTAATATTGTCTCCTTATTATTACTGGATTCAGCTATTCTTTGCAATAAAGCAACCAGTTCTTTTTGCTCTTCAACGATAGGTTCTATAAAGGCATTCCAAGCTGCTTTTTTACCTTCTAAAACATCTTTTTTAGCTTGTACATCAATGGCGTCAATATCTTCTGGAGAAGCAATATTAATAGCAATCATCCATAATTTCATTTGACGAATACAATCAAAATCTCTTTCCCATGCCAATCGGTCTGCGTTTTTGTATCTTTCGTGAGAACCGGAACTAGAATGTCCTTGTGGTTGCGTCAACTCATTTACATGAATCAAAACAGGGATATGATTTTCTCGGGCAATATCGGCCGCTTTTTCATAAGTGGCAATCAAGTCCGCATAATCCCAACCTTTTACTCTTAGAATTTCAAAACCATTGGTATCGTGTTCTCTTTGGTATCCTTTTAATATTTCGGATATATTTTCTTTAGTAGTTTGGTGTCTGGCGTGAACAGAAATTCCATATTCATCATCCCAAACACTCATTACCATAGGAACTTGTAAAACACCTGCAGCATTTATGGTTTCAAAAAACAACCCTTCGGATGTACTGGCATTCCCAATAGTTCCCCATGCAATTTCATTTCCTTCAATTGAAAAATTGGAAGCATTTGGTATTCCTGAAACTTGTCTGTATATTTTTGATGCTTGAGCAAGACCTAATAATCTTGGCATTTGTCCTGCTGTAGGAGAAATATCAGCACTTGAATTTTTTTGTTTTGTTAAATCTTTCCAAGAACCATCTTCGTTTAAACTATGTGTGGCAAAGTGACCACCCATTTGTCTTCCGGCTGACATGGGGTCTTGTTTAATATCAGTGTGACCATATAATCCGGCAAAAAATTGTTGGATTGTCAATTCTCCAATGGCCATCATAAAAGTTTGATCACGATAATATCCAGAACGAAAATCACCATTTTTGAAAGCTTTCGCCATGGCTAGTTGTGGTACTTCTTTTCCATCACCAAAAATACCAAATTTAGCTTTTCCGGTCAATACTTCCTTACGCCCTAATAAGCTACATTCCCTGCTTATTATAGCTATCTTATAATCATTCAAAACTTCGATTTTGAAATCTTCAAATGTCAATGCAGTACTGGTTTTTTCTTTTATCATAATTGAAAAGTATAACTTTGTGTGGCAAATTTACTTAAAAACTAGCGATTTTCATAATTGATTATAAAAATAGAATTAAATTATTTCAATTTATTCTAGTAAAAAGAACTTTATTTTTTTACTATATGTAATTTTATGTGTTATTTAATAAGAATAATACAATTAATACTCATAATTACATTAGATTAAAACCATTTTCGATTAAAAAGATTGATTAATGTTTTAGGTGAGAAAGTGACTATAAAACGAATTTTTTCATTGTAATTGTTTTGAGAAATTTCCCATCCATTATTTGAATATATCGGAAAATACAATTCAAAATAGTCAGTCACTAAGTTGAGACGAATTCCGCTATCATATACAAATTTTTCATTTTGGCTATTATTTTTTATAAAACCTAAATCGCCATAAACCTCAATCCAATTCCAGATACTGTAACTTGCATTTAAACTGGTGATCCATTTATTCGCAAAAGGTGTGGCAATTTTCGATTTAAAGCCTCCTTCTGCCAATATAAATTGTTGGCTGAAAAGTCCCGTGCTCTCAGACCTTCCAAAATAATTATAATCAAATAGGTAGTCTGTTGGTCTGTCTAATGCAAAGCTGAAAAAATCCGATTGCGTTTTATTGTATAAAAAACTACCCGCATAAAATCTTAGATTAATCTGACGATTATTTTCGAATAGTTTTCGATATTCGATTTCACCGGTAACTTTTCCAAATTTCCCTGAAATTTGTACATTAGAACTAAAGTTGAAATGATTGGTTACTTCTGTTTTTGTATTGATATATCTAGCATCAAAAACAGAATAATTTTGAGGGGAATTCTCAGTAACAAAAGCACTTTTTTCCTTATTCACTAGTACTTGGCGGAATAAGATTAATTGTTTTCTATTGTCTCTAAAGTTTGGCTCTCTGATTCGTAATTGTACTGCAGGATTTAATTTAAGATAAGTAGCATCCTGCGCATAATGAAAGTAAGAGGCACTCATCGAATATCGGGCATTATAAAGGGCACTTTTTCTATAATTTTGATTTATTACAAAAGAAGCTGATCCGGATAAATTATTGGATTTAGAAGAATAGGAAGGATTAATGTCGAAAATAAAAGGTTTGTCTAAAATAGTTTTATTGTGCAATCGAACTCCAGGAGTCAGACCATCGTATAAATTATAAGATAATGTGGGTACATACAAAATTTGGTTGTAATATGGGTCTTCTAAATCTTTCATAAACACAAACTTTACAGGACGATTGTTTGGAAAAAAACCGCTAAGTTTTTTCCAATTATTTCTTAAATTGTATTCTGGAACTTCATTATTTAAATTTAAAATAATTTTATCCGCTTCCTTTCTCTGAAATGTAAAAGTGCTGTCACATTCTTCAATGTCCAACCATTGCTTAAATACAATTTTACCTTTTTTTGTGCCATAAACAGGAATAGGAATTGGAGCTCCTGTTCTGTTTATCACTGAAAAAGTAATGCTGTCTTTGGTTTTTGTTACACTCGAAAATTTATAATCAATAATGTCTCTTGAATTAATAATGGTATTAAAAAACCAATTGATATCCTTAGTTGTATTTGATTTTAATAACATTTCAAAATCGGTTTTCGACACTTGGGTCAGCTGATTTTTTTTATAAAATGCTTTAATACTGTTAGCAACAGCATCGTTCTGTAGGTAATCATCCAGAAAGCGAATGCTTAATCCTGCCCGGTATTTACTGGCGATTTGTTCATTGAATTTGATTAAATTATTTTTTGGACTTCCTAGTTGTTGATCCAGATTTTTACGCGCCATCAACATATAGAAATAGCTATATTGATCATTGAAATCAATATTAGCTAAGTTAAAACTTTTCAATAGTTTAATTTTAGAAAGACTACCAACCATTTTAGTTTTTGGGTGATTTTTATCCATGTATTTCATCATCGCATAGACTTGAATCCCATCATAGATCCAATTGTCTTTTCTGGGATCCAGATGCAAACTCGTTTTTAAATATTCTTTTAGATAGGTTTTTAGAAACTTAATTTCAAATAGAAATTCATCAGGAAACGGACTTAAAAATGACGGAAGCTGATTCAATCCATAAAAAGGATTTCTTTCATAATCTGTTTGAGAAACAATGATTTTTTCATGAGGATATCGGCCAATTAAATCGTTTGTGAAATTTATAACTCGGTCAATTATAATTGCTTTTTGAATGTTGTCTAATTTGTTGTTTTTTAAATCAGTCAGCACTTCAACGGAGCTATTTTTGTAACTCTCAAAACTGGATTTTGGTTCAATAATAAGACTGAAATCAGTTCTGTTATTTCCTGATAATCTGTAATGTGAAAAGTAATTATTTCCAGTTCTATTTTCGCTGTTTAAGTCGGAACTGGCTTCTAAAGTTCTGGGGATTTTAAGGTCAATTTCAAAATCAGAAACGGCATTTGCAATATCATCCAGATTGTTATTACTGTTTTTTACAAAAAAATGATTTTCATATCGGGCAGGAGTAAGGTACCAGTTTTTGAGGTTAAAACTACCATTGTTAGTATAGCCATATTTGGTAAACTTGTCACTAGGAATTTTGGTGATATAGGAAAGATGTAAAGTTACTTTCTGATTTGGAAGTAACTGATTTTTTAATTGGACAACAATGTAATCAGGGTTTTTTACTGTTCTTTGCCAAAATAAAAACTGCTGAGTGCCATCATTAACAATCAAATTTATTGTACTGCCACGTTCTTCATCTTTGGCTAAATGAAAACCCCTGTAAAATTCATCCGAAAATCGTTTGGCAAGAGGTGTATTTTTATTAGAAAATGCATGATTCCAGTCATTCAAAACGATAGATGTTAACGTATCATCGGACTGATTTATGAAAATAATTTCCTGATTAATAATCAATGATTTATTTTCAGCATTAAGCTCTGCTCTAATCTTGCACTGATGTTGCGCATATTGATTTCCTGAAGTTAATAAAACAAGAAAATAAATGGTTATTTTAAGGTATGCTTTCAAATTTCGGTATTAATTTATTAAAAAAATAAATATACTTATAATTAGATATAATTGTTATAATGCCCTTAAAATTAAGCAAAAAAAAGAAGCTGTTTTTGAGGCAGCTTCTTTTTTTTAAAAATTAGGGGATAAATCGTATTTCTTATAAAAGGCATTCAGAACATCAACGACCTCATCTTCAGTGTCTACAATTTTAAATAAATTCAAATCTTCAGCACTTACTGTACGCTCTTTCTCTACTAAAACGGTTTTAATCCAATCAATTAATCCGGACCAAAAGCTAGTTCCAACAAGGATAATAGGGAATTTTGCTATTTTTTTTGTCTGAATTAAAGTCATCGCTTCAAACAATTCATCCATCGTTCCAAAACCACCCGGCATCACTACAAAACCTTGGGAATATTTGACAAACATTACTTTTCGAACAAAGAAATAATCAAAATTCAAGTTTTTATCGCTGTCAATATACGGGTTGAAATGTTGCTCAAAAGGCAGTTCAATATTCAATCCCACCGATGTTCCACCACCCAAATGTGCACCTTTATTTCCCGCTTCCATAATTCCTGGACCACCGCCAGTAATCACACCATAACCTGCTTTACTGATTTTATAAGCAATTTTTTCTGCCAATAAATAATAAGCATCTTCGGGTTTCGTTCTAGCTGACCCAAAAATTGTCACACACGGACCAATGCGTCCCATACTTTCATAACCGTTTACAAATTCGGCCATAATTTTAAAAATCGCCCAACTGTCATTGGTTCTAATCTCATTCCAAGTCTTTCTTTTTAATCGGTCTTGGATAACTTTATCCTCGTCATTATCAAAATCTTCTAATCTCATATTCTCTATTTTATAATCTTATTTTTTTAGAGCTACTTCCAGCTATTCGTTTCAATCTTAATCGCCGAACCCCGGCTCATAAGGATTTTCACTACTATCTGGGCTAGTACTCTTGAATACTAAAGTAATTCTTTTTTCAAGAATTGCGCCGTGTAACTCTTCTTAATTTTTATAATTTCTTCAGGAGTTCCTTTGGCAATAAGCTGTCCGCCGCCTTTTCCGCCTTCAGGACCAATGTCTATAATATAATCAGCAAGTTTTATTACGTCCATATTGTGTTCGATAATCAAGATCGTATTTCCTTTGTCAACGAGTTTATTGATTACTTCCATCAATACTCTGATATCTTCAAAATGCAATCCCGTTGTGGGTTCGTCCAGAATATAAAACGTATTTCCAGTATCTTTTTTGGATAATTCACCCGCCAGTTTGATGCGTTGTGCTTCACCTCCGGAAAGCGTCGTGCTTTGTTGACCCAAGGTAATATAACCCAAACCAACATCCTGAATGGTTTTTACTTTTCTGTAAATCTTCGGAATCATTTCAAAAAATGGAACCGCTTCATCAACAGTCATATTCAATACATCCGAAATGGATTTCCCTTTGTATCGAATTTCCAATGTTTCTCTGTTAAAACGTTTTCCTTGACAGGTTTCGCATTCCACATAAACGTCTGGTAAAAAGTTCATCTCAATCGTTCGTACACCAGAACCTTCGCAGGTTTCACAACGTCCGCCTTTTACATTGAAACTAAATCGGCCCGCTTTATATCCTCGAATCATACTCTCCGATGTCATCGTAAACAGATTCCTGATTTCGGTAAAAACTTCCGTATAAGTTGCCGGATTACTTCGTGGCGTTCTACCAATCGGGCTTTGATCAATATCAATCACTTTATCGATATGTTCCAATCCTTCAATTTTTTTATAGGGCTGTGGTTTTTTAACACCGTTAAAATAATAGGCATTCAAAATAGGGTAAAGCGTCTCATTAATCAAAGTCGATTTTCCACTTCCCGAAACTCCAGTCACGCAAATCATTTTGCCCAAAGGCAATTCTATCGAAACATTTTTCAAGTTATTTCCTGTTGCTCCGGTCAGTTTCAGGAATTTTCCATTTCCTTCTCTACGTTTTTTTGGAACTTCAATTTTCATCTCCCCATTCATGTACATCGCTGTAATAGTATGATGTTTCAGGATTTCGGCAGGTGTTCCTTTACTGATGATTTCTCCGCCATATTTCCCGGCTTTTGGACCAATATCAATTACATAATCCGCACGTTCAATCATGTCTTTATCGTGTTCTACCACAATTACCGAGTTTCCAATATCGCGTAATTGTTCGAGAGAATGAATCAATTTATCATTGTCCCTTTGGTGTAAACCAATGCTCGGCTCATCCAGAATATATAAAACGCCAACTAACTGAGAACCAATTTGTGTTGCCAATCGGATACGTTGTGCCTCACCACCCGAAAGTGATTTTGAGCTTCGGCTTAAAGCCAAATAATCTAAACCTACATTCATTAAAAAGTTCAATCGATCCTTAATCTCTTTGATTACTTCAGTAGCGATTCGCTTTTGTTTATCAGATAAATGGCGGTCTAAATCATTAAACCAAGTAGTCAAATCCGAAATGTCCATATCACACAATTCGGTAATATTTTTTTCATTGATTTTAAAGAACTGCGCTTCTTTTTTCAAACGCGAACCTTCACAAACTGGACATTTTATTTCGTCCATGAATTCTTTAGCCCAACGTTTTATGCTTGTTGAACCGCTTTCGTCATGTTGGTTTTTGATGAAATGCGAAATCCCTTCAAAATCAATTTTGTATTCTCGGGCAACACCTAAATCTTTAGAATTGATGGTAAATTTTTCTTTGCCACCATTCAAAATCATTTCCATCGCATCCGCAGGAATTGTTGCTACGGCATCGGTCAATTTGAAGCCATATTTTTCACCAATAATTTCCAATTGCTTGAAAATCCACGATGATTTATATTCTCCCAAAGGAGCAAAACCACCTGCTTTTATCGATAATTTTGGATTTGGAATAATCTTTTTAGTATTGATTTCGTTTACAGTTCCCAAACCGTTGCAATGGTCACAGGCACCTTTTGGAGAATTGAATGAAAACAAATTCGGTTCTGGATTTTGGTATGAAATTCCGGTAGTTGGACACATCAAATTCCTACTAAAAAAACGAACTTCATTTGAATCTTGGTCTAAAACCATCAAAACATTTTCTCCGTGATGCATTGCTGTATTGATACTTTCTGTCAAACGTTTTTCATTGTCAGCAGTATCTTCAATAACCATTCGGTCCACTACAATTTCGATATCATGTGTTTTGTAACGGTCGAGTTTCATCCCTAAAGTAATATCCAGCACATCACCGTTTACACGAACTTTAAGGAAACCTTGCTTAGCAATTTGTTGAAAAAGTTCCGCATAATGTCCTTTTCGAGCGCGAATAACTGGTGCCAAAATATTGATGCGTTTTCCAGTAAAATCCTGAATGATCAAATCCTTGATTTGTTCATCAGAATAAGAAACCATTTTTTCGCCTGTATTATAGCTATAAGCATCAGCGCCACGAGCGTAAAGCAAACGAAGGAAATCATAAATCTCAGTAATAGTTCCCACGGTGGAACGCGGACTTTTACTGGTGGTTTTTTGTTCGATAGCAATTACAGGCGAAAGTCCGTCAATTTTATCGACATCAGGACGTTCTAAGCCACCCAAAAATTGACGCGCATAAGCAGAAAAAGTCTCTACGTAACGGCGTTGCCCTTCGGCATAAATGGTATCGAAAGCTAAGGAGGATTTTCCGGAACCCGAAAGACCGGTGATTACAACTAGTTTTTCACGTGGAATGGAAACATCTATATTTTTTAAGTTGTGAACGCGAGCGCCTTGAACTTCAATGGTATTGTCTTTGTCTAACATAATTTTTGCAAAAAAGCAAAGTTACCATTTTGATTTATTCTTTCGATATAACACTTTAGAAGTTTATGTTAAAAGAAGTATTAAAAATTTATTCAATCGTCATGGATTTTAGTTTGGTTCTGTAAGCTTCAAGCGCAACAGATTTAGAAATAAATCCATAATATTTTCCGTCTTTAAGAACGGGTAAGAATGCTTTTTTCGATTTTTCAAATTTATTCATGACCATTTCCATGCTATCGTCCGGTGAAATTGTTTCAACAGGTTTCAGCATTATTTCCTTCACCAATGTATATTTAACGCGGTAATTATTGAATATTATTTCGCGAATATCATTAAAATGAACAATGCCCAATAAGTTCTGTTCGGTATCAACTACTGCAAATATCACTTGGTTGGAATGAGAAATGAGATCAACGAGTCTTTCTAAATTTTCATTAGGAGTTACCGTAAGAAAATCTGTTTGAATAATGGTACTTGTCTCTAGTGTAGAAAGTACATTAGTGTCTTTATTACTGGTAAAGGCATGCCCTTTTTGAACGAGATTTTTCACATCCATCGAGTGTTTTTCAAAACGCTTTGAAATGGCAAAACTGATTGATGCCACAATCATCAGCGGAATCATCAAGTTATATCCTCCTGTAATTTCAGCAATTAAGAATATCGCAGTCAAGGGAGCATGAAATAAACCGCTCAAAATACCTGCCATTCCCACCAAAGTAAAATTACTAACGGGTAATTTAGTAAGTCCTGTGAGATTTAAAAATTTGGAAAAAAAGAAACCAACATAAGATCCGAGAAACAGGGAAGGAGCAAAATTTCCACCATTACCACCACTGCCTAAAGTAATTCCTGTCGCAAAAACTTTTATCATCATCGTGCACCCTACAAAAAGTAAAAGTGCCCAACTGTTATCCCGAAAACTGCTGAATAAAGTATTTTCTAATAATTTTCCGGGATCGTTCTCTGATAATGTTTTGATACTTTCATATCCTTCTCCAAAAAGTGTTGGAAAAATAAAAATAAGAATGGCTAAAATTGAAGAACCAAACAACGCTTTTTTATAGGGTGATAATTTAAGTCTTGCAAAAAAATGTTCTACTTTCTGAAAATTTCGGGAGTAATAAACGGAAATGAATCCGGTAAATAAACCTAAAAGAATATAAAAAGCAATATTATGATAATCAAAACTCTGTTGCTGTTTGAAGGATAATAAAATTTCCTCGTTTAATGCAATTACAGAAACCAAAGCTCCTGTAGCAGCAGCAATCATGATGGGTGTAAAGGCTGCAATACTAACATCTACTAGCAGTACTTCGATAGCAAATAATACTCCGGCAATAGGTGCGTTGAAAGCTGCGGCGATTCCAGCTGCAACTCCACAACCAATTAGTAAAGTTCGGTCTTTATAGCTTAATTTATATTTTTGTGCATAGTTTGAACCAAAAGCGGCTCCTGTAATTACAATCGGACTTTCTAAACCTGCAGAACCACCTAAACCAACCGTTAATGAGCTCGTTACAATTTGGGCGTACATTTGTTTTTTTGGAATAATACTCGCTTTTTTAGCAACTGCATATAAAATTTGCGAAGTCCCTTTTTGTATTGTTCCTCCTAAAACTCTTTTGATGACAAAAACGGTGAGCACAATACCAATTATAGGTAGAATACTATTAATGAAACCCAATTTTAAAATTCCGCTGACATAAGTTGCAAAAGAAAATACCCAATGCGCAAAAGTTTTCAGAACTATTACGGCAAATGCAGAGGAGATTCCAACCAAAACGGCAGATAAAAATATAAACTGTTTTGGAGTCAATATAGACTGTGCTACGGCAATTATTACTTCTAGTTTGGCTATTACTTTTTTGAACATGATACTTTTTAAGAGGGCTACAAAACTACTATTATTTTAATCCTATCACATATTTTTTAACGCTTCTTTTTTGCTTAATGGCTTTAAAGTATTGTTTTTTACAAATGCTTGAACATCTTCAGGATTTGATTTTGCATATTCCCGTAACGCCCAACCGATTGCTTTTTGAATAAAAAATTCTTTAGAATGCGAATGCTTTAAACATTCGGAAAATAATAAATCAGCACTAGTTTCTTGTTTGTACCTCAATTGAAATAAAATTGCACTTCGGTTCAACCACATATTCTCAGACCTTGAAAATCGTGTTATCACATTTTTTGTTTCTAATGGGAATTCGCTCAGATATTCACCTAGAATATACTTCGCAATCGTATCGACACTGTCCCACCAAGAATTAGTGGTTATCAGTTTTTCAATTAGTTGAATATCATCTTTTTTATAATTCCCTTTGAGTTCTTTTCTTAAAATTTCAATGGCGCAATACTGAAATTCCCGTTCTTTTTTTGAATATAAAGCTAAAGCAATTTCTCTTGTGTTTGCTGAAACTTCTTCTTTGTTTTCTTTCCAAATTTCCTTAAAAATACGCCTTCGTTCCTCTGTTTTTATTCCAAAAAACGAAAAATTATTCTTCATGTATTTTGCCATCGCAAATGCATTCTCCTTATTCTCCTTTTGTTTAAAAGCGTTTTCTAATACAAGTATAAAATTCATAAATTGCTATTCTTTTAAAATCCAACTGCTTTATCATCTCCTCTAAAATCAGCACCACCTTCGAGTTTTTTATTTGGTAGAACCAAAATGGCATCTACTTTTCCTATTACAGGTGTTGTTTTTTCATTGATAAGATATCCTTTAGATTTCAAGGTTTCAAAAGTCTTTGTATCGAAAGTATTAGGTTCAAAAGTGATTAAATCTGGTAACCATTGGTGGTGAAAACGAGGTGCGTTTACCGCTTCCTGCATACTAAAACGATACTCGTAAACATTTAATATCGTTTGCATTACCGATGTAATAATGGTAGAACCGCCCGGAGAACCCACAACCATAAATAATTTTCCTTTTTTCTCCACAATTGTTGGCGTCATGGAACTCAACATTCGTTTTTGTGGCGCGATACTGTTGGCTTCATTTCCTACCAATCCAAACATATTGGGTTCACCTGGTTTGGAACTGAAATCATCCATTTCGTTGTTGAGGAAAAACCCCAGTTCATCACAATAATATTTAGAACCATAACCGTCGTTTAATGTTGTTGTAGACGAAACTGCATTACCAAATTGATCTACAATTGAATAATGAGTCGTCTCCGTACTTTCATTATACGTTACTTTTCCTTCCTTTATATCCGATGATAAAGTGGCTTTTTCAAAACTAAAATTTGACATTCTTTGTTTCAAATAGTCCTCATCCATTAAGGCTTTCAAGGGAATTTTTACAAAATCCGGATCCCCTAGATAATAACTTCTGTCGGCATACGCTCTTCTTTCGGCTTCTACAATAACTTGAATGGCTTCGGTAGAATTATGACCCATTTTAGCCAAGTCATAAGGCGCAATCATTTTGAATATTTCAGCTAGACATATTCCGCCACTGCTGGGCGGAGGCATAGAAATAACCTTTAAATCTTTATAATCAAAAGTAAGCGGCGTTCTCCATTTGGCTTCATATTTGGCCAAATCTTCCAAAGCGATTATTGCTCCTTTCTCCTGAAGGTATTTGACTAATATTTTAGCTGTTTCTCCTTTGTAAAATTCATCTCTGCCATTTTTTGAGATCTTTTTCAATGTAGCTGCCAGCGCAGGATATTTTATAACATCATTTTCTTTGAAAGCAGTTGCAAATAATGTTTTGTCGCCATTTACTTTTATGATTTTGTCTCGATAGGCAGCTAATCTATCTTCTTGTTTTTTGGTAACAATAACACCTTTTTCGGCTAATGCAATTACGGGTTTCAGAATTTCTTCAATCGGTAATGAACCCAATTTTTCGTGAACTGCAAAAACACCAGCAATCGTTCCGGGAATTCCAATAGCAAGAGGAGATTCGGTACTCTTACCTTTTATAACATTGCCTTTTTCGTCTAGAAACATGTTTTTTGTTGCTGCTAATGGCGCTTTTTCACGGTAATCTAATGAACCAATTTCACCGTTTGATTTTCGGTACACCATAAAACCGCCACCTCCAAGATTTCCTGCAAACGGATAGGCTACAGCTAAAGCTAATTCAGTGGCAACCATCGCATCAAAAGCATTTCCGCCTTTTCTCATTATTTCAACTCCAATTTTTGAAGCTTCTTCACGTGCCGAAACAACCATTGCTTCATTGGCAACAAGTCCAGTAGGTTGAACCATTACATTTTGGGTTTTACAACCAATAGAAAGAACACTCAATAGAATAATAATTTTTTTCATTCGAAATAGTATAAATTTAAAAACCAACGGCTTTGTTATCGCCTCTTTTGTCAGCGCCACCTTCCAGTTTTCCATTTGGTAATATCAAAATCGCGTCTACTTCACCAATGATTTCTTTGTTTTTTTCATTAATGATATATCCTTTTTTCTTTAAATTGGTTAATAATTTTTTATCGAATGAATTCGGTTCAAAAATAATTTCATCAGGCAACCATTGATGGTGAAAACGGGGTGCATTTACTGCTTCTTGCATACTCATATCAAATTCATAAACATTCAATATCGTTTGTAAAACCGAAGTGATAATGGTGGAACCTCCTGGCGTTCCTACAACCATAAAAAGTTTGTTGTCTTTTTCTACAATCGTTGGCGTCATGGAACTCAACATTCTTTTTTCCGGCGCAATGCTGTTAGCTTCACTTCCAGTAAGTCCGTATAAGTTTGGAACTCCAGGTTTGGCGCTGAAATCGTCCATTTGATTATTCAAAAAGAAACCCAATTCGTCGCAATATATTTTGGAACCATAATTATCATTCAAAGTAGTCGTTGCCGAAACTGAATTTCCTTCTGAATCTACAATGGAATAATGAGTAGTTTGGTTGCTTTCATATCCTTTAATTTTTCCATGTGCAATATCCGAAGATTTAGAAGCTTGATCGAATGAAAAATCATTCATCCTTTTTTCTAAATAAGATGGACTTAGTAATTCTTTCGTTGGAAGTTTTACAAAATCTGGATCACCTAAAAAGTAATTCCTGTCAGCATACGCTCTTCGTTCTGCTTCTGTAATTACCTGAATTGTTTTTACGCTGTTGTGACCCATTTGCGAAAGGTTGAACGGCTCAATCATTTTCATGATTTGATTGAGACAAATTCCGCCACTGCTGGGAGGAGACATCGAAGTGATTTTTAAATTTTTATATTGAAAAGTAATTGGAGTTCGCCACTTGGCACTGTAACTGTTTAAATCTTCTATTGTGGCATTTCCACCCTTTTTAGCAAGAAAAGCAACTAACTTTTGAGCCGTTTCCCCTTTGTAAAATTCATTTCGTCCGTTTTTAGCAATTCGTTTTAACGTTGCTGCCAAAGCGATATATTTTATGGTATCATTTTCTTTGTATGCTTTGGAAAACAAACTGTTCTTCCCATTACTTTTTATAAAAGAAGATCTGTAGTAAGCCAAACTTTTCGCTTGAAATTTAGTAACAACAACACCTCTTTCTGCTAAAGCAATTACAGGTTTAAGAATTTCACTGATGGGTAAAGAACCATATTTTTTGTGCACTTCAAATATTCCTGCAATGGTACCCGGAATTCCGGATGCCATTGCAGTCTCTGTACTTTTTCCTACAATTACATTTCCTTTTTTGTCCAGAAACATATCTTTAGACGCTGCCAAAGTTGCTTTTTCTCGGTAATCGATAGCTCCAGTTTCACCATTTGCTTTTCTAAAAACCATGAAGCCGCCACCACCAATATTTCCCGCCTGAGGATGTGAAACCGCCAAAGCCAGTTCCATGGCAACCATAGCATCAAAAGCATTACCGCCTTTTTTCATAATTTCAACTCCAATTTGTGACGCTTCCTCACGAGCGGAAACGACCATCGCTTTTGAAGTCACTAAACCAGTTGGTTGAATAATCTTTTCATTCAATTTGCAACCTAAAACGATAAGTAAAAGCAGGAACATTATTTTTTTCATAAAGTAGTTTTTTTACTATTCGAAAATAAGATTAATTCTTCAAAGAATTCCGTGAACTCCTTTTCAAACTCCGAATAAAATTCCGAAAGCTCATTGGTAGCAAACCGCATTTTAGATTCGTTTTTGGTGCGATGGTCCATTTGAGTCAAAATATGCTCAATTCCTTCAACCGTTTTATAACTCACCAGCCAATTTTCTTTCAACATGATAGGCATTAGTCCTTTGGTTCGTTCTGACAGCATCTCATAATTATAATGCAAGGATTGGTAAAATCGTTCCACAAAATCCTCTAAATTTTCATCGGAATACTTCGTCCAGTTTTTTGCCAAAAAATGGTCGTAAAAAACATCTACAATAACACCGGCATAATGATGGTAATGCTCATGCAACCGTTTGGTACTTTGTCTAAAAACTGGATGTGCATCAGTAAAAGTATCAATGGCACGATGCAGAATAATTCCTTTTTGTATTTCTAAAGGATAATTCTCAAAATGTTTTCCACGAATTCCGTCAGCCATAAAATTACCAATTTTAATTAAGTCATTATCACCGGAAAGATAGATGTGTGCTAGAAAATTCATTCGCCTAATTTAGGAATTTAAATGGTTAATTTTGAATTCTAAATGACTTTTATAAACTGTCAATTATTATATTTGTAAGCAATTTATACTTTATAATTCAAAATTTAAAATAATAATCAATGACTTTAATAAAATCAATATCGGGAATACGTGGAACAATAGGAGGTAAAGTAGGAGATAACCTGACACCTGTTGATGCGGTTAAATTTGCCGCGGCGTACGGAACTTGGTTGAAAAAATATATCGGAAAAGAAAAAATTACTGTTGTTGTAGGTCGTGACGCCCGTATTTCGGGACCCATGATTCACAATTTGGTAGTAAATACTTTAATTGGTTTAGGAATTGACGTGATTGATTTAGGTCTTTCAACAACGCCAACGGTTGAAGTTGCTGTTCCGTTAGAAAAAGCCGAAGGTGGTATTATCCTCACTGCGTCACATAATCCAAAACAATGGAATGCCTTGAAATTATTGAACGAGAAAGGAGAATTCCTAAATGGAGAAGAAGGATTAAAAATTCTTGAAATTGCGGAAGCGGAAGCTTTTGATTTCTCAGATGTGGATGATTTGGGAGAAATTATGATTAATGACGCTTACATGGATATTCATATTGATGAAGTATTGAATTTGCCTTTGGTAGATGTTGATGCAGTAAAAGCAGCTAAATTTAAAGTGGTTGTTGATGGCGTGAATTCTTCTGGAGGAATTATCATCCCAAGATTACTGGCATTAATGGGCGTTGAAGTAGTAGAATTATACTGCGAACCCAACGGACATTTTCCTCACAATCCTGAACCGTTGAAAGAACATTTGACAGATATTTCAGAGTTAGTAGTTAAAGAAAAAGCTGATTTAGGAATTGTGGTAGATCCTGATGTTGATCGTTTGGCTTTCATTTGTGAAGACGGAGAAATGTTTGGAGAAGAATACACTTTGGTGGCTTGCGCCGATTATGTTTTGAGTAAAACACCAGGAAATACGGTTTCGAATATGTCTTCTTCCCGTGCCTTGCGTGATGTGACTAATGGGCATAACGGAAGCTATGAAGCCAGTGCCGTGGGTGAAGTAAACGTAGTGGAATTGATGAAAAAGAATAATGCAGTAATAGGTGGTGAAGGAAACGGCGGAATCATTTATCCGGAATTGCATTACGGTCGGGATAGTTTGGTAGGAGTGGCGCTGTTTTTAACGCATTTGGCCAACAAAAAAATGACGGTTTCGGCTTTGCGTGCTTCGTATCCCGAATATTACATGAGTAAAAACAAAATAGAATTGACACCACAAATTGATGTGGATGCCATTCTTGTTGCCATGACAGAGAAATACAAAAATGAAGATATTACAACCATTGACGGTGTGAAAATTGATTTTGCTGAAAATTGGGTTCATTTAAGAAAATCAAATACGGAGCCAATCATTCGTATTTATACCGAAGCGGCTTCACAAGAAAAAGCAGATGCTTTGGCACTACGAATCATTGATGAAATAAAAGCAATAGCTGGAATTTAATTTTATGCTTTAATATAAAAGGAACCCTTTCAAAATAGAATTTGAAAGGGTTTTATGTTTTATAATACGGTATAAATTGGAATTAAAAATTCACTCGAAAACTTACATTTGGCGTTAAGCCTAGTGATTTATTATCAACTTGAACGGCATCATTTGGGTTATTTGGATTGACTTTGTAATAGCGATTTATAACATTATTTTGATTGGTAGCATTAATTACACCGGCATTAACCGAAGCTTTGATAGATTTCAAGAGATTGAAATTGTAATTTATGGAAGCGTCTAATCGCATGAAATCATCGAGGTTTTCACTGTTTGGAGAATCATAATTCACTAAAGTGTTATTTCCGTTTTGCTCGGTTTCATTGCCTCCAATTGGTTTTGTATACGGTTGTCCATTTCTATAAATACCACCAATCGCTATTTTTAGATTTTTAAAAATATTGTAATAGAAACCAATTGATAAAGAATGCCTTATATCTACATTATTAGGAAAAGTGGATGGGGTAAAAGTATCAAATTCATAATTATTTGTACTAAACGTATAACTTATCCAAATGCTGTAGTGAAGGGCTGTTTTATTAGCTAAAAATTCTAAACCTTTGGCGGTGTAACTTCCATTTGCGGTAGTATACTGAAAACTGTTATAAAAACCCTGATTAGAAGCTGTAATGCCGTCAACAATTTTATAAAAACCGGTAGCCTCAATATTTAATTTGTCATTATTGAATTCTACACCAAAAGAACCTTGCTTACTCGTTGCAATTGGGATATCTTTATCGTTGACTAAAACCCAACGCCTTTTTTCGACACCTAAAAAATCATCTTCAAAATCTACTATTTGAGTAGTAGATTGATTTTTGAATTCTCCTTCTAATTTTAAAGCAAATTGATCAGATAATTTTTGTCGAATGTTTATTCTTGGCTCAACCAAAAGCTTTTCGAATTTTTGAAAATAATTCAAACGCAATCCAACTCTTAAATAAGTGTTTTTTTTATTATATTCAACCTCAGAAAATAAGGCGTGATTTAATAAAACATCTTTTATAGTACTAGAGTAAAACGGAGCGCTAACGGTAGTTTGATTTAACATCCCCGTTTCATTGAATTGATACCCAAACAAGAAATTTAAGTTGTCATTAGTTTTGTAATGTGTATTGAGCTTAGCTCCCGTTTCGAGCACCTCATTTGCTTCGGTTAAAAGCTGATCTGTTTCCACTCTGTAATCCGCTGCGTCAATATTATATTTGGAAAAGTACGTGATGAAGTTTGAACTTAATTTTGAATTCCATTGTGCTTTCCAGTTTCCTCCGTAACCCATGTTTTTCTGGGATAAAGTACTGGTTTTAGATTGAGTTTCATTAGAACTTGAAAGTCCGATTTCTGAATAATCCAAAGCGTTATTGATGCCAATAATATTTGCTCTGAATTGATGTTTTTCATTCAAATCAAAAAGTAATTTAGCGGTGTAATCATAAAAATAAAAATCAGAAGTTGTATTATTCTGGTCACTATCGGCATTGATTTCGGTATCCTGAAAACTACGATCAAAGTATTTAGTGTACGTAGGAGATTTAAACAAATCAGTAATGGAGCGACGTCCCGAAATATGAAGTTCTAATTTTTTAGTTAGTGGAATTTCTAAAAACGCATCGGTGCTAATTAAATTAATTCCTGCGCCACCGGAAAATATATTTGAAATCAGGTCTTTTGTTTGCATATTTATAGTACTGGAAACGCCATCGCTGTATTCAGCGCTTGTTCCATTTTTACCAACAATAACTTTATTGGTAAGATTAGGATTGTAAGCAGAAATCAACCCGAAAAAATGACCAGAATGATACATTTTGATATTGTCCCATAGCACTAAATTTTGATCGTTAGTTCCGCCACGCACGTTGATGTTAGCAATACTTTCATTGGTGCTTTCCACACCGGGAAGCGCTTGAATGGATTGCAAAATGTCAGGTTCTATTAATCCTGGAAGAATACCGAATTTTTTAGTGTTTAAAACGGTGCTTCCATCCAGGTATTTTTGTAATCCGGGCGTCAAATAAACATTTATCAGGACCTGATTTAACTCTTCGTTTTTTGTGGAAAGAACAATGTCTTTGCAATTGTTTTGTGCAGAAAACAATTCGTTAGCAGAAAATTGTCTGGATTCAAAACCCAAATAGGAAATGGTCAGCGTTGCATTAATCGGAATATTTTGCAGGCTAAATGTACCGTTTTTATCTGTGATTGTGCTTCTTCCAATGTTGTTTACAAGTACAGAAGCGCCAACTAAACGAGATTTCTTTTCATCGGATAAAACAATTCCGCAAACCGATATTGTTTTGTTTAAAACAGAAACGGTAACATATCGATCGTCTAAAGCTTTGAAATTTAAAAGTGTTTTCGAGTTTAGATAATCAATTGTTTCTTGTAATGTAAAAGTAGCATTCGGTTTGTCAATTTTAATTGTGGCTACATCTTCAACTGCATACGAAAACTTGATATTAAATTGTTTTTCGAGGGAAACAATAACCTCACTTAAAGGTGTTTTTTTAGTTGTATTTTGTCCGTAACAAATACTGCCAATACAAAGTAACAGAGAAATCAGCCATTTATTTAACACCATAGTTGTAAAATATAATGGTTTTGCCTTGAATCTTGTAGCTTAATTTAAGCGGAATTGTTACTGCTTGAAGCGCTATTTCTTTATTAGTATGTGTAAAACTTCCTGTAAAGAGTTTTGAAGTATCGACACCTTCCACTTTAATTTTAATATCGTATTGACGCTCTAATTCTGCAATAACCTGATTTAAAGGAATCTTATTAAAACTTGATTCTTGTTGCATCCACGAAGGATTTTGGGCGTTAAAATCTTCAACATTTTCGATAATCCCATTTATAACTCGGAATGTTTTTCCGGGAGGTAATTTAATGGTTTCATTGTTATACGTTACACTCACCAAACCTTCGTAACAATTTACTTCAAAATAGTTTTTGCGTTCTTTTACGTTAAATTGTGTGCCTAAAACGGTAACGACACCCGCAGTTGTGTTTACACTAAATGTTTGCCCTTTTTGCACTTTGAAAAAAGCTTCTCCTTCTAATGTTAAAGCTCTTTTGTCAGCCCATTTTTTTTCGTTAAAACTTAATTTTGAAGCGGAGTTTAATATCACTTCAGAATTATCAGGAAGCGTAACAGTTTTTGTTTGCGCTATTTGAGTTTCGAAAGAGGTAATGTTATTAAAAAACAAGAAATAAGCAGAGGTTAACATTACGACTAAAATAGCAGCAACTTTATAGAATGTCTTAAAGTTTAAAGTTCTGACTTTTGTTTTCTTTTTAGAATGGTTTCGCGTCTTAAAAGCTTCCAAAGCAGCGTGTGCATCTACTTTTGGAGCTTCCAATTGTGATGCATAATGAGCAATCTTTTCAAGTGTTTGCAAATCTTCAGATTGTTTTAAATCTTCAATTTCTTGGCTTGAAAGCTCATTATTTAACCATTTTAATATCTCTTTTTCGTTTTTCATTTTATATCTCTATGTTTATAAGACAACTAACTTTTAAATTACCCTACAGCTAAATGATTAATTATAAATTTTCTATTTGGGCTTTTAAAATTTGGAGTGCTCCAGACATTCTTTTTTCTACCGTTTTTTGAGAAATATCGAGTAATTCAGCTATTTCCCGATACTTTTTTCCCTCTATTCGATTCAATAAAAATACTTCCCGTTGTGTTTCACTTAATGATGCGATTGCTTTGGTGAGTTTTTGTTTGAATTCTTCTTCTTCAAATAAATATTCGGGACTTTGATTATTGGTATCTAAGTTAGGCGCATCTTTGGCATATTTTAATACCACTTTTTGATGCTTTATGTTGTTTAGAAATAAATTATTAATGCTGGTAAACAAATACGTTTTGACTTTACTAAAGTCAATCTTGGAGCAATTCTCCCAAATTTTGGTAAACGCATCTTGAACCAAATCTAATGCAGCTTCATCATCACCACATTTGTAATACGCAAAATTATTTGCTGATTGCACGTGCTTTAAGTAAAAGTCTCTAAAGTGATTTTCTTCGCAAAGGGTACTTTTTTCGTCGCTCATTGAGTATTAATTCATTTTTTGTAGGTTGTAAATGTAAATTATTTTTTCAAAAAGCAATTGTGATAATTAGAATTGCTTTTTTATGAAAAATATTTTAAATTTTAATTATTTGATTTTTAGTATTTTACGAATTTTTTTGTAAAAATTTATATTTTTTTTAAAATTTCCGTAGGGTAAAAACAAACGTAGTTGTCTTACTAACAGAAAGGCGCTAAAAACATCGCTTGTAAATATAAAAATACATTAAATTTGAAAATTATGAAAAAATTAAAAATTGTTACAGGAATTGCATTGATGGCTATCTTAGGTTTTACATCATGCCAAAGTGAAGTTGATGATGTACAAGGAGAAAATCCAAATACAAATTCGGCTAATTCAACTACAACAACTAATCTGAAACGTACTTCGATGTACGATGGTTCATTTGATGATTTTTTGGATGGAGCATCTTGTTCTTCAATTTTGTTACCTGTTACTGCTAAAGTAAACGGAGTTCAGGTTTCTATTCTAAGTCAATTAGACTACCAACAAGTTATTTCTATTTTTGGACAGTTTAACAATGACCAAGATACAGTTGTATTACAATTTCCTTTCAAAGTTAAATTAAGTAATTATACAGAGGTTACTGTTGCTAATCAAACTGAGTATAATGCGATTCTTAATGCATGTACATCAGCTGAAGCTTCTAGTCAAGATGCTATTTCGTCAGTAAATATCAGCTTCCCAATTACAATTTTAACGTATAATTTAAGTTTACAACAAACAGGTAGTGTTGTCATCACATCCGAACAACAATTATATGCGTATATGTCTAATGTAAGCAGCACGGAATTATTTTCAGTAAACTATCCAATTTCAGTGACAATTGCGGATGGAACAAAAATGACGATTTCCAGTGACGCTGAATTGCAAGCAGCCATCAGTGCATCTTTAAAAACAGAAGCAGCGATAGCAGCAGCTGTTCAAAACGGAAAAAAGTTGGAAACGATTTTAGTTAACGGAAAGTTTAAAGTGGATTCTTATATAAGTGCAGGAGTAAATTCAGCAACGAGTTATAAAGATTTTACGATTGATTTTGCAAATAATTTATCGATAACTGCTGTAAATCTAGTAAATACAACTGTAAATGGAACTTATGCGGTAAGCTCGGAATTAGATGTTTTTCTAAAACTTAATTTTTCAGGTAATGCTTCATTTACTTTATTGAATAATTCATGGAAAGTAACAAGTTTTACTGCTTCGACAATCACATTGCAAAGCTCTACTAATGCAGCAGTAACATTAGTATTGAAACAAATATAGCTGGATTTAAGTTGGTAGTTTAGTAAGAACAGCTGCCTAAAATAGTGTAGCTGTTCTTATATAAATGAACTTAATAATAAATATAATAATGAAAAAAGTAATTTCTCTATTAATGATTGGTTTGTTCCTCTCAGTAGCATCCTGTTCAAAAGAAGATGATCCCTTAGATAATCCAGTTGCAATAAATCCTAATACGAATAAACAGCAAACGGGAAGTTCTTCGAACTATTTGCTATCTGATAAAAAGTTCAAAAGTATGGTTATTGAAGTGGTGTATGTAGCGGGTTTTGAACCAAGCAGTACTGCTATCAATAATTTTGTAAACTTTCTGACAGCAAGAACATATAAACCAAACGGCATTAGTGTTATAAAACGTTCTATACCATCACCAGGGAATTCACCATATACTGATGCAGAGATTATAAGTATTGAAGATGCGAACAGAACAAAATATAACAATGCTGATGAAATAGCTGTTTGGGCATTTTTTACAGATGGTAAATCTTCAAAAGACACTGATACATCAGTTATTCTTGGAACGGCTTACAGAAACACTTCTTTTGTTATTTATGAACAAACGCTTCAAGCTTTAAGCGACAGTCCATTTGAACCAAGCAGAAGTTTATTGGAAACAACAGTGATTACCCATGAATTCGGACATATTCTTGGATTGACAAATCTTGGTACAGCCTTACAAAGCAATCACGAAGATGCAGAACATCCAAAACATTGTATTGAAAAAACGTGTTTAATGTATTGGTCTTCAGAAACTGGTGGTGGTATTTCTAATATGGTTTCAGGCGGTGCAGCTCCACAATTAGATGCGCAATGTATTGCTGATCTTCGTGCCAATGGAGGGAAATAAAAGTAGAATTTGAATAATAAAAAAACAAAAAAGATGAAAATAAAACTGATAACAATAGCTTTATTCTTTGGTGTAATAACAACAATGAATGCACAGGACAATACTATTCCTAAATCGAATGGAGGAATAAAAGGAGGTTATAATTTAGCAGCCGTAAGTTTTGACGGAGATGGAGAAACAGAACAACGACACGGTTTTCATATAGGAGTTTATGGCGAGTCTTTTATTAGCGAAAGCTTTTCTATTCAACCTGAATTAATGTATTCGCAACAAGGATACGAAATTACAAATAGCAGTGGGACTTTCACGCAAAAGTTAGATTACATAAACTTACCATTAATGCTTAAAGCCTATCCTTCTAAAAATTTCTTTTTGGAAGCGGGTCCACAAATTGGATTAGCAGTTTCACACAAAGAAGAATACGATGGACTTTTTAGTAGTTCACAAGAATATGACCCTAATAATTTTGATTGGGGAATGAATTTTGGAGGAGGATTTAAAACGGATTCCGGTATCAGTTTTGGAGTGCGCTATCATTTAGGTTTAGGAGATTTATATGATGAAGGCAAAGCTCAAAACAGAGTGTTTCAATTCTCATTAGGATTTGATTTATAAACCAAACAGTTCTAAAATAAAAATCCTTTCAGAGTGTAAACTTTTGAAAGGATTTTTTTTAAGCCAAATTTGTTTCCATTTCTGGAGCAAGTTATTGATGCTTTTTCAGAAATATCGTTCCCGTTTTCCGTTGCAATCTTTTCCTTTTTAAAGAAAAAAGGAAAAGGATTTTCACTGCAACCGGGGCTAAATTTGGAAAAATGGTTTTTTTTTGGAAGTATTAGAAAATTGCATTACCGAATTTCATAACTGATCCTCCAAATAAGTTTCTAATTTCAGAAATACCAAGAAAATCAATATCTTTGAACCCAAATTAGACATACAATGATTACCAAAGAAGCGCCAACACAATTAGAGCAATACTTTCAACAGTTTCGCGATAACATAATCGGAATAGATCAAGAGTTTGAATCTCCTTACGGACACAAACAAATCATTTATACAGATTGGACAGCCAGTGGTCGTTTGTATCGTCCTATTGAGGAAAAATTAATGAATCAATTTGGTCCTTTTGTGGCCAATACCCATACCGAAACTACAGTTTCCGGAACTGCCATGACTAAAGCGTATCATCAGGCGCGCCATATTATCAAACATCATGTGAATGCGAGTGCTGATGATGTTTTGATTACTGACGGAACAGGAATGACAGGCGTTGTCAATAAATTTCAACGAATATTGGGTTTAAAAGTGCCTGAAAACTTAAAAAATTTCATCACTATTCCAGCCGAAAAGAAACCAATTGTTTTTATTTCGCACATGGAACACCATTCCAATCAAACGTCTTGGCTGGAAACTATTGCTGATGTTGAAGTTATTCCTTCAACGGAAGATGGATTGTTCAGCATTGAAAATCTAGAACTTTTATTAGAAAAATATAAGGAACGACCTTTTAAAATCGCTTCTATTACCTCGTGTTCGAATGTTACGGGAATCAGAACTCCGTATCATGACGTGGCAAAAATAATGCATCAACATAACGGACTTTGTTTCGTGGATTTTGCTTGTTCAGGACCTTACGTGAAAATCGACATGCATCCTGAAGATATTGAAAGTTATTTGGATGCCATTTTCTTTTCGCCTCATAAATTCCTTGGCGGACCTGGAACTTGTGGCGTTTTAGTATTTAATAAAAAATTATATCAAAATTTAGTTCCTGATAATCCAGGTGGCGGAACGGTAAGTTGGACGAATCCATGGGGAGAACATAAATACATCGATAATATTGAAGATAGGGAAGATGGTGGTACTCCGGGTTTTCTTCAGGTCATAAAAACCGCATTGGCTATTCAGTTGAAAGAGCAAATGGGGATTGAAAACATCTTAAAAAGAGAGCACGAAATCGTAGATTATATTTTCTCTGAATTAGGAACTATTTCCAATATTAAAATTCTTGCAGGACAGCATCAGGACAGGTTAGGGGTGATTTCTTTCTTTGTGGAAGATTTACATTTTAATTTAGGTGTAAAATTGCTGAATGATAAATTCGGAATTCAAACTCGTGGCGGTTGCAGTTGTGCGGGAACTTACGGACACTTTTTATTACATGTTGACCAAGAAACTTCCCACAAATTAATTGACGAAATTACGCTTGGAGATTTAATTAGAAAACCGGGTTGGATTAGAATGTCTATTCATCCAACAACTACAAATGCTGAAATTGAATTTGTTTGTAAGGGAATAAAAGCATTGGCCGAAAACCATAAAACTTGGGCTTTGGATTATGATTATAATTCGGCTACCAATGAGTTCATAAATAAGAATGCTCAACCTCTAGAGGATGAATTGGTAAAAAACTGGTTCTCTTTATAGAAGTTGCAGTTTTAAAACAACTAAATAAAAAATGCTTATTCAAAAACAGTAACCTTTTTTGAATAAGCATTTTTTTTAAACTGAAAACTGCGACTGAATACTATCTTCTGTGTTTCCATCTTTTATGCGTCCAAAAATAATATTCAGGAGCTTCCAGAATTTGTTTTTCTACTTCCTTAATGTACGCATCTGTAATTCCAAAATTAGGAACGGAGTTGGGATTGTCACTAATTGGGATTATTGTAAGTTCATAATATCCTCTTTTTACCTTTTTGACTTTTGCAAAAACAATGGTCATATCATATTTTTTTGCTAACATTTCAGGTCCTGTGTGCACTGGAACTTCAATACCCATAAAACTCTTCCAGTGAAATATTCTATCCGCTTTTGGGGATTGATCACTTGCTAATCCATATACACAATGAATATTATTTTTTTGATTGTGAGCAATCAATGGAATTGTCTTGCTAGTAGGAACTAATTCAGTGTTATATTTTGAACGAATGTCCCTAACGAGTTTGTCAAAATAGGTATTGGCTAATTTTTTATAAACGGCTACACCGCGAAAAGATATTTTTTGATTCAATGTAATCAGCCATTCCCAACTTGCATAATGAGAGGCAATAAGCATAATGCTTTTTCCTTTTTTTTCATATTCTTGAATGACTTCCAGATTTGTTATTGTAAATCTTTTGTTCATTTCTTCCGATGAAATGGTCATGGTTTTTATCATTTCCATAAACATATCGCATAAATGATGGTATGATTTCTTTTCGATGATATGGCGTTCCTCGGCACTAAGATGAGGTAATGCCATAGCTAAATTTTCCCTTACGGTTTTTTTGCGATAGCCAATGATATAATAAACAATTAAATAGATAAAATCAGAAAACCAATAGAAAACCCTAAATGGAAGAATGGAAATAATCCATAAAAACGGAAAGGTTAAGATAAAAACAAGAAATTGCATGCCGTTATTTTTCTTGCAAATATAAGTCAAAAATGTAGAATGATATAAATTTTGGCAGCTTACTGTATCCGTATTTGAGAATGACTATCTTTACAATTCACAATAAATATACTGTATGAATACCGTTTTAATAGCAATAATTGTAGTAAATGTTTTAATTAGTTACAAAGGGTTTAATGACCTTTCTTTTTTTAGAAAATATGAATTCCATATTGGAAGTATTCGTTCAGGAGAACAAATTAGAATGTTATCCTCTGGTTTTCTTCATGCTGACATGACCCATTTGATTTTTAATATGTTGACACTTTGGTTTTTTGCTCCAGTAGTTATTAGTTATTTAGGTGATTTTTCCTTTATACTTGTCTATTTTGGAAGTTTGATTTTTGGAAGTTTATTGACCATGGTTTTTCATAAAAATGATTATGGTTACAGGGCTGTAGGAGCCTCTGGAGCAGTAACAGGAGTTTTATATTCGGCAATATTGCTGCAGCCTGATATGATGTTGGGCATCTTTTTTATTATTCCAATGCCTGCTTACATTTTTGGAATCCTTTATTTATTGTATTCTATTTATGGAATGAAGGCTAAGAATGATAATATTGGACATACGGCTCATTTTGGAGGCGCAGTAGGAGGTTATTTGATTACTTTACTAAAAGAACCTACTTTGTTAGTAGACCATACTTTGATGGTGATATTATTGGCTATTCCAATAGTCATTCTTTTCGTGATGGAAAAAATGGGAAAACTATAATGGCATAACTTTTGAAAAGGAATTAGTACAAACAATTAAATTATATAAAAATGAAAAAAGCACTATTGATTCTGTCTATTCTATTTGTTTCTATGTCTTATGGACAGGAAGTGAAGCAAATTCCTCAAATAAATGTAAACGGAGAAGGTAAAGTAAAGGTTGTTCCGGATCAAGCTACTATAGCAGTAACTGTTGAGACAAAAGGGAATAATGCTAAAGATGTAAAAAAACAAAATGATGAAAAGATTGATGCTGTTTTAAAGTTTATTAAAAAAATGAACTTGGCACCGGCAGATTATAAAACGCAACGTGTTTCATTGAATCCACAATACGATTATGAAAAAAAGAAACACAGCTATAATGCTACTCAAACCATTGAAATTCTTTTGAGAGATTTATCAAAATATGATGAACTGATGGAAGGATTGGTAAATGAAGGAATTAATAGAATTGACAATGTTACTTTTCAATCTTCAAAATTAGCGCAATATCAATCTGAGGCTAGAAAATTAGCTATGAAAGATGCGAAACTGAAAGCGGAAGATTATGTTTCCGTTTTAGGACAAAAAGTAGGACGCGCTATGACTATATCTGATAATTCACAAACGTATTATCCGCAACCAATGTATGCAGCAATGAAAACAATGGAAAGGAGTGATGCAAGTGCGCCAAGAGAAACTTTAGCGGTAGGAGAAATCAATATTACTGCTAATGTAACTGTAAGTTTTATTTTAGAATAAATAAGCTAAAAATTATATTCAAAAAAATTCCATCTCAGATAAAATGAGATGGAATTTTTTTTGAATTGACTCCAATAGTAAATGTAATAAAAGTAACAATTAGGGTAAATAAAAAAACTCTTCAATTGCTTGAAGAGTTTTAGTGGGGAGAGCAGGATTCGAACCGTCTTGCTAAGCCTTTGATATATAACGTATTGTGTTATTTTGAAAAACAGGGTCTCGATTTTGCATCTGAACTGCAAAAAACATCTAATCTTATGATGTAAATTTAATGATTATCGAGAATATTACCAAATTATTTACTTAATATCATACTAAATTTTGAACTAGTTTTGATTGGTTTCGAATGGATTACAGACTCTTAGCTGTTCAATTGTTATCCAACTATACATCGCACCACATGTTCGATTTTAAGCCCTGTATACTCACAAAATTCCTCTATCGCGATTAACTGATAAGGCTCTTTATTTAGATGTTTTTTTATCTTCAATAAATATAATCTTGCCTGAGCATATTCCTTTCCCATGATGCGCTGCACGTCTTTTGGATATATACATACCCTCGTGTTGCTTGGTATCACTTTTTTAAGTTTTAATGCTTTAACTATGCCTTTGACTAGGGTTTGCCTAACCTTTGGGAGTTATTACAAATCTAAATAATTTCTGATAAATATCGCATGTTATTTTAGTCGATTTTATATGTTTTTATTTGGTTTCTAATGTCTTGTGTTTGAATTGTAATTTTAATACCTGAAACTTTGTTTAAATCATTCGGGATTTAGTTGCAACGATTATCGAAATGAAAGTGAAATATGAAAACGATTATTAATCAAAAAGTTAAGGAATTATGGCAAGACAGAAAGGCATAATCAAATTAAAAGGTACAATCGGAGATATTACTTTTTACAAAACGCAAGATGGTCATTTGGCAAGAGAAAAAGGCGGTATTGACGCCAATAGAATTGCCAATGATCCAGCGTTTCAAAGAACGCGTGAGAACGGATCCGAATTTGGTAGAGCAGGGAAGGCCGGTAAAATTTTAAGAACGGCATTGAGAGCTGTTTTAATAAATTCAGCTGATGGAAGAATGGTAAGTCGTTTGACGCAACAAATGATTAAAGTTATTCAAGCTGATGCAGTAAGTGTAAGAGGATTGCGAAATGTTCTTGATGGTGAAGCGGAACTTTTAGCAGGTTTTGAATTCAATATTAGAGGTAAACTAGGCACCAGTTTATTTGCTCCTTTTGTTGCATCTATTGACCGTGTTACTGGTGCTATTATTGTTGATTTAGCTTCATTTATCCCATCGAAAATGATTGCGGCACCTAGTGGTACTTCTCATTTTAAAGTCATTTCAGCTGGGGCAGAAATTGATTTTGAAGCAGAAACTTTTGTAGTTTCAAATTCAGAAAGTGATATTGTACCTTGGGATATAAACCCGTCGGATGCCATAAACCATTCCAATCCGGTTACTCCAGCAAGCACAAAACCTTTGTTTCTGGCTTTGGGTATTGAGTTTTATCAAGAGGTGAATGGGCACATGTATCCATTAAAAAATGGCTCTTACAACCCATTATCAATTGTGAAAGTAGATAGTGGCGTATAATGGTTATCACGATAACCAGAACTTATTTCCCCGATGGAACTAATGGTAAACTCGAATGCGAGGGTAAATTCATTTGTAATACCATTGAATTACCTTGGAAGGATAACGAAACGAAGGTTTCCTGCATTCCAGAAGGGAAATATTTTATAAAAAAGCGATATAGTAAAAAATTCCAGTGGCATTTGGAGATTTTGGATGTAGAAAATAGAAGTTTGATTTTATTTCATCCTGCCAACAATGCTCAAAAAGAGTTAAATGGATGTATTGCTACAGTAACTAAAATTTCTGGACCTGGTTTAGGTTTAATGTCTCGAAAATCTTTTAAAAAGTTAAAAGATTTAGTCTATAAATCATTAGAGACCAGAGAAAGTATAGGATTGATTGTTTCATCTTAAAAATCTAATTATGAATATTATAAAAAGAGTGAAAACTCCAACACCAAAATTTTTCAAAGTGCTTCGAAATATTGGTTTGGCATTGGCAGCTGTCGGAGGAACTATTTTAGCTGCACCAATTGCATTGCCAGTTCTGATAACTACGGTAGGAGGTTATTTGGCTGTGGCGGGAGGTGTTCTATCTGCAGTTAGCCAATTGACGACAACGGAGGAGAGAAGTAATGCAGGCAAGTAATCATACATTTATGGGTACCGCTGGCGGTACATTTTTAAGTGTATTACCGAATTTGCATTCGGAAGATGTTTTGAAAACGGTTGTACTAGCTTCTGTTGGTGCGTTTGTTAGTTTTACAATATCTTTGATTCTCAAATTTTTCATTAAGAAGCACAAAAAATAGTCTAATTCCAGTTGTGGTGACCTTTGAATTAGATCATACTGAGCCCATTCCGCAAGGAATGGGCTTTTTTGGTTTTAGATTTCTTCGAAAATATTCAATGTTATCTCCAGAACAACAACTTTAGAATTGGAGTTGGAAAGCTCCTGCCATTTTGCGCTTTCATTCGCTTTAGCTCTAGTGTCAAAAACTCCAAAGCATATTCTAGAAGCTTTGCTTTTCCAATTATCGGTTTGATATAAAATAAAAAGTTTCATATATGTATAGTTTAATTTTTAGCGGTCAGATATGTTATCGCCTTATATTTATTGGTGTTTGTTTGCAACAAACAAGTTGTTAGTGACGATTTCATTTTTAATGGCTTTAAGTTTAAATTATTTACTGCAATACCGGTGTAAAATGACTCTACGTAATTCATTTATAAGATTTATGTTTTCGTGAAATTGCTTTTCTTTTTGCTCTAAAATTTTAAGAGTTGCAACATTTTTAATATGCTCATCATGTTCTTGCATCATCAACCTCGCTTTAGTACAGAACTCGTTTCTGAAATCAGGAAGTCGTAAAAATGGAATTACAGACCCAACTAAAGATTGGTACCAAAATTTTGATTTCCATAAACTATAAGCCAACCAATACACTGTTTCAGCATCTTGTTCATTTTGAAATAATATTACAAAACTATTGGTAAAAGGTTCTTTTTGGGGTTTTCCACTATTCATCCCTTTGTTGAGAATAAAGATTTGGTTTGCTCTGTAAACTGCATTTTTTTGGTGTGTTTTAATGATGAAATTCGGCATGGTGGATTGGTATTAAAAATTAAAGATTAATTTTTTGAAAAGAAAAAAGAGAAAAAAAGAAAGCCACTAAAACAGCAGAAATGACGAACGAAAATGGAGGGCGACCCTGAAACAAATATTGGAACAGACCCTGAAACAAGTTCAGGGTAAACCGACTGAAAGTGAGGAATGGATGCTATGTTTGCTGGATTTTTTTCTTTTTCTTTTCAAGAAATTGCACCATCGTCTTGTTGAGGTTCTTCGGGGGGCGTTATTATGGAAACGGCAATCAAACACCCCCAAGCACCGCAGTCTTGTCCTTTTCGGACGAGACGAGGAGCGCAGTGGCGGGGTTGCGGCAATCGAACAGCCACCTGAAGCCGAGAATTGCAGCTGGCGAGGAACGAAACGCAAAATGAAGGAGAAAGAGCGTGTAACGGCGGGGAAAAAATAAGAGACAGCCTTTTGCGTACCTTGATTTAGGGCAAAGTGACGCTTTTTACGGAACGGCGCCAACCCCGATGGCTGTACGAAGAGCGCCACCGCTGAAAAAATAAAGGGCGACAGACATGATACTGCTGGAATGCAGTGTAACGGAGCGTGCGGAGTGTAACGGAATGAAGCGGTATTGTGGATGCAGTAGCCCTGCCGAACGCAGGAAGTGAACGTGTGAAGATGAGGAACGCAACAGTGCAAAAAAACAGCTGCTTATTTTCAAGCTGCTGTTTTTTTTAGTGCTGTGAAGTGTCTGCGGAACGGAGGGAAACCTAACTATTGAATTGAAATAATAAATTGCTTATTTCCAAAATGTTCTTATGAAAATGTAAGGTTGACCGACTGGAGCTGCCGAACGGAACAAAGAGAACGACCGAAAAGAGACCGATTGATTGCCCCTAATGTTTACTGATTAGTTATGTGGTATCGGGAATTTACTCGCCATCGTCCACTCGAAAGTATTAATCTTATTCTTTAATTTTATTAGTTCTTCGATTATTTCTTCAAACGAAGGAGAATCGACATAAATTATTTGTTCTTGCATAGTTTTGTAATCTGCTTTCCAAGCTTCCATTACTTCGCGAATTGGAATTAGATTAATAATTTGTTGATGTTTAAGGAAAAAAATGCGAGGCTATGACCGGACTTCTAAAAGAAAGCGACAGTATTCTTGAAGAAACTGATCAGGGAGCTGTAAGAGATGCAGGCATCATTGCTGCTTCGCAAAAAATAGAACACTATGAAATTGCAACATATGGTACCTTATGTGCCTTTGCAAAAGCACTAGGCGAAAATGATGCTTCAAAATTACTGACACAAACTCTCGCTGAAGAAAAAGAGGCTGATTGGCTACTTAATGATATTGCACTAAATCTCGTTAATAATGTAGCAGCTGAATAATAACAATCCTTTTTGTAGAACATTAAGCATTATTATTGACTCTATTATTAATACTATATAGTGAAGAAGAAATCTATGATGAATGAGTATGTTATAAACCTGTTAATCATGTAATTATATCTAAATATTATATAACATTTTGCCGTTTAATCATTTGTATATTTACAATAATAAATCTTTAAAAACTAAATATTATGAAAACTTCAAACGAAAAAAAAAGCAGCACTACGGGTACAAAATCATCAGATACAAAAGCTGATACAAAAAAAGCTGACACTAAAGAAACTGCTTCAAAAAGTAGCTCTAAATCTTCTGCCGATACAAAAAAGGAAGACAAAAATACAAAAAAATAACCATTTAAAAACCCTAGTATTATGAATATAGAAGAAAGAGAAAATAACAGTCAGTATGACCAGTTTTCTAAAGACAAAGACAATGATTTAGGTTCTCCATTAGATAATTCAGTTACTAATGACAAAGAACAGCATATTAGTCAAAGCCTTGATACAGGTGACGATTTTGATGACGAAAACACTCTTGATAGTGAGAATGAAATAGATGAAGAAGATCCACTTGATGAAGAAGATGAATTTGAAGAAGATGAATTTGAAGAAGATGAATTTGAAGAAGATTCTGATGAAGAAGATTCTGATGAAGAAGATTCTGATGAAGAAGATTCTGGTGATGAAGAAGATAATCTTGATGAAGAAGACGATTTTCAGGAAGATGATTTAAATGATACTGATGGCGATATCGATAACACCAATCCGATAAATCCACGCCAGTTTTAATTTAGCTTAAGAAACCGCTTCAATACCCAGCGGTTTTTATTATTATTTAAGAAATATACCCAGCAAAATTAACAAAGATAGAACAGACAAGACTATTCTATAGTAGTCAGCAGACCATACTAAAAAATACACTAGGTATTTTCCACATAAATTTTTAATACTCAAAAAAGTTAACTTAATAACCAACTCCATAAAAAAAACAAAGAAGGTGTTTTTTTTCATATAAAAATTGAGACAGAACAACCTTTAAAGAGATTATTGAAGTAGGTATAAATTCACAAGTAAATTAGTATGACTGTCCGCTCAGCGGGCCAAGGTTATCTTTTTTGCCACAGATTAAAAAGATTTCACAGATTTTTTGACTAGACTATTGTTTTTAGCTCCTAGTCTGTGGAAATCTTTTTAATCTGTGGGTGAAATAATCTTTTTCGTATTAGAAACGGATAATCATATTAACTTAAATATAAAAATCATGGAAGCAAAAACAGCAATTCATAATTCAAATACTTCAAAAAGTAAAGCAAATGTATCAACACTTGAGAGAATCGTAATGATTACAAGTGGAGCCTTTTTATTATATAAAGGGGTCTCTAAAGAACACAAAAGCATCGGTGAAATCAGTGCTGGCGGAGCAATGCTAATGCGTGGAATTTCTGGATATTGTCCCATATATGATGCCGTAGATCATTTAAAAAATGATAAAGCCTCAAACATTAATATTCGCATAAGCAGTGTTATTAATAAACCGGTTAGCGAAGTGTATGCTTTTTGGCGCGATCTTGAAAATTTGCCAAAATTTATGACCCATCTGGAATCAGTAGAACCTATTAGTTACACGACTTCTAAATGGACGGTAAAAGGTCCTGCTGGTATTGGACAGGTATCATGGAAAGCCGAAATAGTAAATGATAAAAAGAATCGAGTTATCAGTTGGAATTCCCTACCGGACTCTACTATCAAAAATGCCGGAAAAGTTTTTTTTAAGCCAAAAGGAAAAGCTACCGAAATTGATGTGACTATTTCTTATCATGCTCCTTTAGGAATCGCCGGAGAAAGTGCTGCAAAACTTCTAAATCCTTATTTCGAAAAACTGGTACAGGCCGATATACTGAATTTTAAATCTTATTTAGAGTCCGTTCATTAATTGTAACGGTTAAAGATTTTTTAATCAAAAAAATGGAAATGATGTTTGTGTTTTCTTTTAAAAACCTTGTAATTAATTGATAATAAGTTAATTATGAATTATCTTTTCAGTGATGATATTTTATCGATCGTAGTTTCATTATAACAAATAACAAAGAGGATAATATCCCATATAATTTCATTGGCTCATCACTCAAAAGAAAGACGAGACTTTTTATTTTTTAACATCATTCATAAATAATTTTTATACTAATCTTTTAAAATCAATTAAAATGAAAAAAGTAATTTTTATAAGTGTGGCGTTCTGCTTTTCAATGTGTTTGTTCGCCCAAAAGGATTCAACCAAAAATAAAATGAATCATGATGATACCAACCGTCATAAAATGACCAAAGGAATAAATGGTCAAACGACCTATACATCCTTTCCCGACGGCGTAATGATGAAAAATGGAAAGTTGATGATGGTCAAACAGGGAAAACGGACCATGTTGGATCACGAAATGGCTATGGGTAATGGAACAAAAGTAATGCCCGACGGAACGGTAATGAAAAAAGACGGTACAAAGATGATGATGAAAGAGGGGCAACACATGGATATGGCGGGCCACACGAGAAATACTAAAACAAAAAAGATTATTTCCAGAAAAACTACCATTAAGGAAACGACTACCAATAAAAAGAAAGATATGTATTTGTTGCCAAATGACAAAATTAAAAAGGATTCTCTCAAATAATGAATTTAGTAAAGTATTTAATAATTCTAATCTTAAATTAATAAACAATGGAAACAGAAAGAAATCACAACGAGCCGGAAGAAACTAAAACTGGAAAAAGAATGCTGACAGGAATGTTTGCTGACCGCGAAAGTGCGGAAAATGCCTATAACTCCCTTCATGAAAGAGGGTATGCCAAGGATGATATTAATTTAATAATGTCAGATGAAACCCGTAAAAAACATTTCACACAAGATGTTAAAGAAACAGAAATAGGTACAAAAGCAGCTGAAGGCGCTGGAAAAGGTTCTGCGATTGGTGGAACTGTAGGTGCCATTGTAGGTGTCGTTGCCGCATTAGGGACAAGCTTGGTCATTCCTGGTCTTGGTTTACTGGTAGCCGGGCCTCTTGCCGCAGGTCTTGCAGGTGCAGGTGCAGGCGGAATTGCAGGCGGAGTAATCGGAGCCTTAGTGGGTTCGGGAATTCCCGAAGAACGTGCCAAACTATATGAATCTGGCGTAAAACAAGGACGTATTGTGATGGGTGTTCATCCGAGAAATGATGACGATGCGAATCACATTGAAAAATCATGGCGAGAAAACAGAGGAGAAGAAATCTACCGTTAGTAAAACGGATTAAAAGAAGAGGTGGCATGTAAAATGTCACCCTTTTTTTTACCGAACAAAGAAATAATTTACAAAGGTAAGTGTGAACTCATTAGAAATAGAATAATTTTTAATTAAAAAACAGAATGGTACATTAAATCAGCAATTCTTCCTTCAGCTGTCAGGTCGCGAAATCAAAGTGATTATTGCCAGCCTAAAAAAAGGTTATATATGGAGAGTTGTAAAGTTATGTTCCATCATATAGCGGAATTACAGTCTACGAAGCGTGATTTAAAATTTAAAAACTATATACATGGCACTTACTAAATATATAGAGAAACGAAATTTTGATGAAAGCCCTGAACCGAGAGGCGGTAATCCTGATAGTGATAAACTTCGCTTTGTTATTCAGAAGCATGATGCTTCCCATTTGCATTATGATTTCAGATTGGAAATGGAAGGCGTGCTTAAAAGTTGGGCAGTGCCTAAAGGTCCTTCCACTGACCCTGAAGTAAAGAGACTTGCTATGATGGTAGAAGACCATCCTTATGATTATAGAAACTTCGAAGGAATAATTCCGAACGGTTATGGTGCTGGTACGGTTATCGTTTGGGATGAAGGTTTTTATGAGATTGCCGATGCAAATGGCAAGGATAAGGATACGCAGGACAAAGAATTAAGAAAAGGGATTCATACCGGAAAATTACACATTGCATTAGACGGAAAAAAACTAAAAGGTGAATTTGCCCTTGTAAAAACGCAAGGCAGAGGAGAAAACGCCTGGCTACTGTTTAAGGTGAAAGACAAATATGTTTCTACAGAAGATATAACCTTAAAAGACAAATCAGTTATCTCCAAAAAGACATTGGCACAGGTAGAAAAAACATCCACTAATTTCTATGGAGCAAAGCGAGTAAAAGAATCTTCAGTTAAAAGCAAAAAAGAAAATTCTCTCAACAAACGCAGTGACGTACGAGCTGCTTCGGAAAAAAATAAAAAAGATAAAGTAAAAAAAAACATACTCGATACTATTATTGCCGCAGGAAAACGTAGCAAGTTTCCCTTTAATTTGTCGCCGATGTTTGCTACGATGGTAGATAAGCCTTTTGATAAAGAAGGTTGGCAATATGAAATAAAATGGGACGGTTACCGTGCGCTTGCGTTCTGTAGTAAAGATCAAGTAGAATTAAAATCCAGAAACGATAAATCTTTTGACAAAAAGTTTTATTCTATTCATAAAGCCCTTGAGGAATGGAACATTAATGCAGTGGTAGACGGTGAAGTGGTAGTGCTCGACGAAGATAGTAAACCAAATTATGGTGCTTTGCAAAACTGGAGAAGCGAAGCCGATGGAGTACTATATTTTTATGTTTTTGATTTGCTTTGGATAAATGGAAAAAACTTGATGCAATTACCATTAAGTGAAAGAAGAAACATTTTGAAACAAATTATTCCTGAAAATGACAACATTCGCTTCAGCGAAAATTTTGACGTAAGCGGAATAGAATTTTTTGAAACCGCAAAGAAGATGGGGTTGGAAGGAATCATCGCAAAAAAATCAGATAGTGTTTATTCTGCGGGGAGTCGTTCAAAGGATTGGTTAAAAATTAAAGCCAATAAAAGACAGGAAATGGTCATTGGCGGTTATTCTAAAAATGAGGATTCCTCAAAATCATTTAGCTCATTATTACTTGGCGTCTATGAAAATGGGGAGTTGATTTATACAGGCAAAGCAGGAACAGGTTTTAACGATAAGCAGCAGATAGAAATGCTCAAACAATTTAAGCCTTACATAATTAAAACACCACCCTTTAAAGAACTGCCGGACATAAACAAACCATCACGCTTTCAGCGCAATCCTCCCCAAGCAACAGCAATTTGGATGAAACCAGAATTGGTTTGCGAAGTAAGCTTTACTGAAATGACAACTGACGGGATTATGCGGCATCCGTCTTTTCAAGCCATGCGAATTGATAAAAAAGCAAAAGATGTTATTAGAGAGGAAGCAGTTGACACAAATGAAATAATTATGGAGGAAAAAGCAGAATTGAAAAAAATAGTAAAACCTGTTGGATCCAAAGGCCGCAAAACATTTTTAAATCCCACAGATGAAACCCAACTACGTGAAATTAATGGTCATGAAATAAAATTTACCAACCTCAATAAAATTTATTGGCCTGACGAAAAAATCACCAAGCGTGACCTGCTCAATTATTATTATCAGGTTGCACCTTACATTTTGCCGTATTTAAAAGACAGGCCGCAATCCATGAATAGACATCCGGATGGCATTACGGGAGAGAGTTTTTATTTTAAAGATGTGACGGGAACTGCTCCCGACTGGATTGAAACTTTTGAGTATAAAAGCGAGGCTGATGAAAGGCTAAGAAATTATTTGATAGCAAAGGATGATGCGAGTTTACTGTACATGGCAAATTTAGGCTGCATTGAAATGAATCCTTGGCACAGTAAAGTGAAAACAGAAGATTATCCCGATTGGTGCATTATCGATTTGGACCCTGCCGAAAATACATTTCAACAGGTTATAGAAGCAGCAAATGTCACCAAAGATATTTTAGAAAGCATGGGAGTTACTGCTTATCCAAAAACTAGCGGCTCAACGGGCATACATATTTACATTCCATTTGGGGCAAAATACACTTATGACCAATCAAAAGAGTTTGCACGAATCATAGCCACACTAGTGCAACGAGAAATTCCAAAATATACTAGCACAGAACGTATTGTAAAAGCAAGAAAAGGAAAAATGTACATTGATTTTTTACAAAACAGACCACAAGCCACAGTAGCGGCACCCTACTCTTTGAGACCAAAACCCGGCGCAACGGTTTCGATGCCTTTGCATTGGGATGAAGTGAAGAAAGGATTGAAAATGAGTGATTTTACAATTTATAATGCTCTAGAAAGAATAAAAAGCGCAGGAGATATTTTTAAGCCCGTGCTTGGCAAAGGAATTAATCTGGAAAAAGTTATTAAAACATACACTAAAGAATAATATGGCATACAAAAGCGACGCACAAACGAAATTCTTTCACGTTAAGAAGAAGATTGGAGCGACAAAATGTGGATACCAAAGAATTGAATGAAAAAAGTAAAGGTTTAAAGTTTCCCAAAAAAATTAAGAAGAAAATTAACTGTTTCAAGTATGGCTGACAAAACAAAATATTCGTTTCTATATAATAACAGTTTAAGCATTGCTTTTCTATTACTGGCTGTTATTACTATCATAGCGCAGATATTTACAGGTTTATGCCAATACAATGATTTTCTAAATGAATACAGTCAAGATTCTGTGGGCATTTTGCACTATTTGACAAGCGGTCATTTTATAGAAGCAACATTTGAAAATTGGGAAAGCGAATTTTTTCAAATGGCATTATTTGTTTGGTTCACCGTTTTCCTGCGTCAGAAAGGTTCTTCTGAATCAAAAGCATTGCACGGTAAGGAGGAAGTTGTCAGAGAACCACAAAAGCATCCCGACGCTCCATGGGCTGTTCGTAAAGGAGGGATTATTCTTTCGCTTTATAAACATTCGCTCACGTTTTCGTTGTGGTTATTATTCATCATCTCCTTCGTTCTGCATTTGTATGGCAGTAATAAGGATTTTAATCAAACGCAAATACTGGAAGGAAAAAGCACGGAAACCATGTACGTGTATTTAAGCAACAGCAGATTTTGGTTTGAATCATTTCAGAATTGGCAGAGTGAATTTTTGTCCATATTTGCAATAATTTTTCTTTCAATTTATTTAAGGGAAGAGGGGTCACCGCAATCAAAACCTGTGGATGCTCCGCATTCAGAAACAGGGGAGTAGCTATTAGAAATATCAATGGCAACACAATAATAATAATATAAGTGCCAATGATTCCGAGTCAGATTAATTAAATAAAACCAATAAAATGTATACCGCAAAAATAATTCGCCATCGTCACAAATATCATCACTATATCAATAAAGATTTAAAATCAGTTAAAGAAGAAACGCATTTTAAAATTGTTTTTTCCCATCCGGATGAACTGCTTGCTTTTGAAAAATGGTGTAAACAAAACAATGGAAAATATTTGTATGATAAAGAAAATAGTTGTCAGAAAGGAAAACTTCCCGAAATAAAAATATTTAAAGAAGAAATATGTTGGTGCGATATCATGACATATTATCTGCTCCACATCACAAACTATCAATATCATTCTTCCATTCATCCCTATAAAGGAGAAGTATACATTAGAGATATAGAATTAAAATTATAATCATTAAAAAATAAAATGATATGAGACCAATCTGGACAGGAACTATCAGCTTCGGGTTAATAAATATTCCCGTAAAATTATTTTCTGCAGTGCAGGAAAGTTCCATCGACCTTGACATGCTTGACAGTAAAGACCACGCTAATATAAAATTCAAGCGAGTTAATGAAAACACGGGTAAGGAAGTTGCTTACGCAGATATTGTAAAGGGATTTAAATTAGAGACTGGCTATGTGATTTTGGAAGAGGAAGATTTTGAGGCAGCCGATGCCGTTAAAACCAAAATGATTGAGATAATAAATTTCGTTGACGAGCGGGAAATTGACAGCCTGTATTATGAACAACCCTATTATCTTGAGCCTGAAAAAACAGCAATGAATGCGTATGCCTTACTGCGCGATGCTTTACAATCATCAGGCAAGGTCGGAGTTACAACATTTGTATTGCGAAATAAGGAAGGCCTAGCGATACTGAAGCCTTATAAAAATGTGATTGTGCTCAATCGCATACGTTATAGCCAGGAGATAAATGAACCTTCTGATTTAAAGTTACCGCCGCTGTCAAAAACTAAATCCAAAGAAATGGATATGGCAAATAAATTAGTTGAGCAGCTCACCGAAAAATTTGACATTAAAAAATATAAAGATACTTACACTGATAAACTCTTAAAGCGGATAGAGGAAAAATCGAAAGGTAAAAAAATCACCGCGCCAAAAATAGAGATAGCACATAAACAAAGTGATAATTTAATGGATATGCTAAAAGCAAGTTTAGCAGTTAAGAAAACTAAATCAGCTTAAGGCCGTGCCAGAAGGATCAGCCATACTATTAGTCAAAGAAATGCCTGCAAAATTTACCGGAAAAAAATATCGCCGTTAATGGTAACAGTAAAATTGACCAGAGTCTTTTACTTGAGAGAAAGGTAATTGAGTTTAAAAGTTGGGGTCAACATTTTCTCATATGCATTTATGGTCTAGAAAGAATGCAAAAGTCAAATTAAAAGCAATATCTGAAAAGCTAATCTGTGATGCACTTTTAGAACAGGACATTTTTGCAGGAGTAGGTAACATTATAAAGAATGAATACTTTATCGTGTTCGTGTGCATTCCTAATCCATTGTAAGGAAAATACCAATTGCAAAACTCAATAAACTCATTGATGAAACTTGTATTTACAGTGTTCAGTTTTTAGAATGGAAAAGAGAATACGAGTTAAAAAAGCATTGGCTTGCGGCACCTTTTGAGATTCAATAGTTCCTCGGAAATTTCAATCAGATGTTTACCCAAGATAGGATGCTGTAAATATGTAGCAGCCTCGTTCAAATCTTTAATTCCGTAATACTGTGCCGTTTCACTGGAATTCAGGCCCTTAATTTGAGGGAAAATATACCACATCCAGTGGGTGTTCTTTTTATTATTTTTTATTTCTGAGAGGGCCTTTAGGTATACTTGGTTTTGAGCGTCTAAAAATCGGATTAGTTCGTTGGTTATCAGTCATTTTTCTATTTATAGGTACTTCCGATAAATGGGATCACTAAATTAATACTTTTATTCAATATCAGTAATTTATCACAACTCACGGTTAATCTGTCTAAAAGTAAGATTGATGCGGGGGAGGATATCTTTTGCTGTTTTTGGCACCTGATGCTGCCAAAAGCTTTGCGTTGTTCCTGCCATTAATAAAAGCGAACCGTGATGCAAGGGTATTTCTACCTGAGGAATCTCTTTCCTGAATTTATGTCGCAATTGGAACATACGGGTTTCGCCGAAACTTACTGATGCAATTATTGCATCCTTACCAAAATTCTGTTCGCGATCACTGTGCCATGATACAGCATCTTTGCCGTTGCGGTATAGGTTTAGTAAAACACTATTGAATTTAACTTGTGTTTCCTTTTCTACTCTTTCCCGTATCGATCGTAAGTCGGGTGTCCAGTCCGGTTTGGTGAGAACGGCACCGGGATTGTCTCTGTCTTCGTACCACGAAATCATTCTTGGGACAGTAACTGTTTTATCGTATATTTCCATAGCATATTTCTGCCATGGCGTGTTGTTAAGTAAGGTAGTGTAATAATGGTCGGATTCTTCTTTCGTGAAAAAATTGTCGTACAGCATGAGTTCCGTATCCGGAAGGTCAAAAACCTTTTTTCCGCCAGTGCCAGATGTAAATATTTCTATGTCATTGAAGAGTGTCATAATTCTTTATGCTTTTGTTTAAAAAGTACCTTACCCGGATATTTCTCAGCATACGCAAGGATTAAATCTACAGTGTATTGGTTGCTTTTATAAGGAGTGACATAATCTTTTATCTCAGAGGGATCCGTAAATCCTATATCCGAAGCAATATATCCCATGCCATAAAAGTGACCGTTTTCAACCCAAATACAACTGCGTTCTTCTGCAGACCTGCCTTTGTCTATAATGGCAAAGCTGGGCCTGTTTTTTACTAAAAAATCAATAGCGTTTTCGACTTGTTCGTTGTGTATTTCCACTTCAGGTAAATCGTTCCGGTCTGGTTTTGGAATGAATTCTCCGTGGTCCTCCATGCCGTAATTACAGAATCGATTATCAATGCCAAATTGTTCGGATAGGCTGCGCAATACATTGATGCCTTTGTACAAACTATTGAAAGACTCTATGCTAGCCTGAAATTTGCCCAGTTTTCCAATTGCCAGATATCGGTAACCGCTGCGGGCTTCATACTCATACAGTCCATATTTAGGGTCAAAGCGTTTTAGTGCCCTGTTGTAGGTGGGCCACAGTTTCTTAATTTCAGTACATTCCAGCAACAGTGCCATTAATTCGGTAGCACAGACTTCAAAGGAAATACCGTGTATGTCCCTCAGAAAGTTTTGCCTTTGTGGCGTGATATTATGGCCACTGAAATGGGAAGCGACCCGTTTTTTTAAGTTGATCGCCTTTCCTACGTAAATGACTTTTCTTGTCTGATCGTAAAAATAATACACCCCTGCTTTATCCGGTAACTGCTCAAAATCAGCAGGTGGCAGGTTAGGAGGTAAACGCTGGTCTTGAGAAGTTTTTTTTATCATTTTTTCGATTACTCCTTCAACATCCCATTCCAGCAAACGAGAAAATAGGATGGCTGTGGCATCTGCATCACCACCAGCACGATGTTGGTTTGTCAAAGGAATATCTAAGGATTGGCAAAGCCTTCCCAAGCTATATGAAGCCAGTCCCGATTTAATCTTTCTAGCGGCGCGAACGGTACACAATTTTGGTGCAGTCCACTTGAATCCGCTTGCTTCGAGTTGGTGGCGAACAAACGAATAATCAAAGTTCACATTATGGGCAACGAAAATACGTCCGGTAAGCATTTCTAAAACTTTTTCAGAAATGGCATCAAAAATGGGTGCGTCCCGTACCATTTCATTGTTAATTCCGGTTAGCGAAAAAATGGCAAGCGGTATTTCCTTTTCTGGGTTGACGAGCGTTTCCCAACGGTCTATTATGTTAGTTCCGTTATGGATAATAATGGCAATTTCTGTAATGCGGCTGCCACTGGCATTCCCGCCTGTGGTTTCTATATCTACTATTGCGTATTCCTGATTTTTCATGTGATTTATATAATTTATCTTCTTTTGTCTTGACACAAAAGAAGCAAAAAGTCAAGGCTGGCAAATCAAAAGCTTGAAAACTACCTTGAAGCGTCGTTCCGCGCCCCAAGCCGTTCGCCTTGCAGGCTCAACTCGTGGAGCGCTGCCACTATGCTTCTTCGTTGTTTTCTAACACTTTTGATTTAAGGCCTGAAAACATTCTAATACCATTTTGTTAGTCATTGATCATCTTATTTCTTGGTAAATTAATTTCATGCTCCTGAGGATACGGTGCTCGATGTGTCATGCTGACATCTTCCCGAATTTGTTGGTGTACTTTATATTGCCGGTCGCTGGTGTTGGAATATCTTGGATCGGGGAGGAACGGCATTTTAGCCATTTTGGAAATGGTAATAGTAGGAAAGTGGTAGTCCACTTCTACAGTTCCTAATAGCAAATAACAGCCACCGCCTTGGAACGGATATTTCTCCAAACTTTTAGTAAAATGTGCGGTGTCGAAATATTCGCCTTCGATGTCGACCCAAGTTCCAAAATACATGGCACCCATTTTGGTGGGCACGTGCTTTCTGGAAATAAGATAGGCCAGCATCTTTACCGTTTTTTTATGGTGACTCAATAAATCTTTCGCCATTACGTCCCCCCGATATTTGGTCTGCAATAAATCGAATGGGGTACAGGAGACCGGAAAACTCAGCAGCTCGATTTCATCAAACGCATCTTCAAAAGGGGAGCGTTCGAGTATAGGGAGTTCATATTCTTTGATTGGTTCCTGTAGCAACATCAGGTTTCTGTTTTCGGGTTTGAAGTTGACCAAAATCAGTCTGGCGATCACCAGCAATTGGTTTTTTGTTTTACCGGTATAGCGGAACGCTCCGATAAAAATTAAAATCTGTATGCCTTCAATCCCTATGGGAATCCGATTGATGAAATCTTCTAAAGATTTGAATTCACCCTGTTGCTCACGCTCTTTAACTATACCATGCGCTACTTTACTTTCCAAACCTTCCAGATGCATAAAACCAAGGTAGACGTCGATGCCGTACACCGTAGTTTCATAGTCACTCTTGTTTACACAGGGATTCTGAATGGTAGCCCCCGACATTTTAGCTTCATGAACATATACTTCGGTACGGTAAAATCCACCCTGGTTGTTGATTACCGCTACCATGAATTCAATAGGGTAGTAGACCTTAAGATAAAGACTTTGGTAACTCTCGACAGCGTAAGAAGCAGAGTGCGCTTTACAAAAGGAATAGCCAGCAAAAGATTCAATCTGACGGTATATTTCTTCGCTCAACTTTACCGGATGTCCTTTTTGTGCACAGCAGGCAAAGTAATTGTCTTTTACTTTTTGCAAAGCCGCTTTAGAGCGTCCTTTCCCACTCATGGCACGTCGCAGAATATCACCATCGGCAGCCGGAAGTCCTGCATAATGCAAAGCAATCTTGATTACGTCTTCCTGATAGACCATCACCCCATATGTTTCTCCGAGTTGTTCCTTAAAAACGTCATGAAAATATTCAAAACGATCCGGATGGTTGTGCCGGAAAATGTATTCTTTCATCATACCCGATTGAGCCACACCCGGACGGATGATTGAGGAAGCTGCAACAAGTATCTTGTAGTTATCGCATTTCAGTCGGCGCAACAAGCCCCGCATGGCAGGGCTTTCGATGTAAAAGCATCCAATGGTTTTTCCGTGGCTTAGAAAATGATTGGCCTTCGCCTCATTTTTTGATATAGCAGTATCTCGGATGTCGACTTTAATCCCCTGATTTTTTTCAATCAACTTCACACTGTCATCGATATGACCAATCCCGCGCTGGCTCAGAATATCAAACTTTTCAAAACCGATATCCTCTGCAATGTGCATATCGAACAGCACGATTGGAAATCCTTTCGGAGGCATTTCCAGAGGCGTATAATTGGTAATGGGTTCTTCTGAGATTAAGATACCGCAGGAATGCATGCTGCGTTGGTTGGGGTATTTTTCGAGTAGCATACCGTATTCCTGCACTAGCTTTACGATTTGATTTTTATCATGTAACGCCATTGGGTTTTTAGCCAAAGCATCTAATTCCTCTTTTGGCAATCCAAAAACTTTACCCACTTCCCTGAAAATGGAGCGGTACTTAAATTCCACATTTGTTCCACAGAAAGCAACATGATCGGCACCATAAGTGTCAAAAATGTATCGGAGAATGGTATCGCGTTCTTTCCAGGACCAGTCAATGTCAAAATCGGGCGGACTCTTGCGGTTCACATTCAGGAAGCGTTCAAAATACAAATCGAGTTCAATAGGGCAGATGTCCGTTATTCCTAGACAGTAACTCACTATACTGTTGGCACCGCTACCCCGACCGATATGCAAAAAGCCCTGACTCATGCTGTATTGGATGATGTCCCACGTAATCAGGAAATAGCCGCTGAATTCCAATTGGTCAATCACCTTTAATTCTTTTTCTACTCGTGCTAACGCTTGCGGATTATAGGCACCGTACTTTTTTAATACTCCTTCGTAAGCTAATTTCGTCAAAAGCTGCCTATCACTTTCCTGACTCCCAGAATAGTATTTTTTGTTTTTTGGTGTTTTGAAATCAAAATCAAAATGACATTGATCCATCAGCTTCTGTGTGTTTTCGATGATCTGTGGATATTCCTCAAATTTTGAAAGCAGTTCCTCCAAAGGAATCATTACCTCAGACGTCTTGCAATGATCAGCATCAGTCAATTTGGACAAAATCACATTAGTATCAATAGCTCTTAGGATTTTATGAAGATTGAATTCTCTTTTAGTTCTAAAGGTAACAGTTTGTAAAATCACCATTTTGGTAAGCCAAAAATTCCATTCGGGAAGAAATAATTTGGGAAGCTGATCGGGAGCAATGCCTATATATTCATGGTTTTTTAATTCCGTTGGCCTATTTTCGAAAGGGTAAATAATGCATACGTCATTAAATGAAGGAGCAGCCAATGGCAAAGGACTATTTTCAAAATTATGTTTGGTCAGAAAGCGGTTCATTTCGGCGAGCCCATCAGCATTTTTAGCCAAACCGATGTACCGCAATTGATGGTTGCAGCGAAATTCTATTCCGACGATTGGTTTAATCCCAACTTCGTTACAGGCTTTTGTAAAATCATAGATACCAGTAACCGTGTTGATGTCCGTTAATGCCATTGTCTTAACCCCACAAACAACAGCCTGCTGGATAAGATCCAACAGCGGTATGGTGCCGTAGCGCAGGGAATGAAAAGAATGACAGTTGAGGTACATAATTTAATATCTATTTAATCCGTGTGTAATTAAGTTTTTATGATGTTTAGTTTATTTATTCACTCTAAGCTTGTTGTGCGCTACTTTTTAGATGGTCTTCGACAAGCTACCAATAAGGTTTTTATTAAAAGTGAAAATTAGACTTATTAATTTTCTTTTTTGCTTGATCAAAAAAGAAACAAAAAAATCAAGTCTTGCGCTTCCTCGTCGGTCAAATTAAGTTTTCGAATTAGCTTTGCTCTGTTCGCCTTCGGCTCGAGTCTAAAAGAGGCAGCACTCGCTACGCTCAAACAGCTTTTCTTTTTACGTATTCTTCAAACATTTGACTCTCGACTGCGAAAGCTAAGGACAGTTGAATCTCGTAAGCGATTTAAACTTGATTTATAATTTAACCTAAGTATAAAACATCATTATTTATAGTTTTTTTTAAATAAACCTCAGGCTGACATTTCAATTATAATTAGTATTTTCTTTTAAATTAATGCTTTTTATCCGGATTTAAATAATTACAAGCAAGGGGTATATCTTTAGGTTTTTCGTTTTAAAATTTCCGATTTGTTGTTGGGTTTAAACGTTGCTCCTGCACACCGCATTACAGCATCAAAGCCATAACGTGTTTTCATTTTGTCCATGGCTTGGTATAGCGACAGCATTTCTTCGGTATCTTCAAACAAGTTGATTTGATACGTGCCACGAACCAACCCACTGAAACGAATTCCGATTAAACGGAGCCGCATCCGACGTTGGTAAACTTTATCAAATAAGTCGGTAACGGTTTTGGTCAGCGTATGATCGGCTGAGGTATAGGCTACTTTGCATTGTTTGGTTTCGGTGTCAAAATTGGAGTATCTAATTTTGATCACCACAGTGGAAGTCAGCCATTCTTCAGAACGTAATTGGAAGGCTAATTTCTCTACCATTCCAATCAGTATTGATTTTAATTTTGGAATATCAATGGTATCCTGACTAAAAGTATGTTCCGTTGAAATGGATTTCCGTTCCGTGTAGGGTTCCACTGGATTGTTATCGATGCCATTGGCTTTCTTCCAAATGTCGATACCATTCTTGCCAATCATCCGTTGCAATACTTCGGCAGGCATTTCTGAAAGGGTCTGAATGGTACGGATTCCAATTCGGGATAACAGTTGAAATGTCACATCGCCCACCATGGGTATTTTTTGAATCGAAAGCGGATTTAAGAAAGACCGCACCTTATTTTCTGGTATTTCTAAGTTTCCTTTGGGTTTGGCTTCGCCGGTACCAATTTTGGAAACCGTTTTGTTAACCGATAAAGCAAAGCTTATTGGTAGACCAGTTTCTTTAGTAACGGAATGTGCCAGTTCGTTAGTCCATTTGTAGCCCCCATAGAATTTATCCATACCCGTGATATCGAGGTAAAATTCATCGATGCTGGCTTTTTCTACAATTGGTGCTTTTTCTTGGATCACTTCGGTTACGTCATGCGATAATTTGGAATACAATTCCATATCGCCTTTCATCACTTTTGCCTGAGGGCAGAGGCGGAGTGCCATTTTAATAGGCATGGCGGAACGCACTCCGAAAGTCCGGGCCTCATAAGAACAAGAAGCCACGACACCACGATCTCCGCCACCAATAATCAAAGGGATTCCCTCCAGTTTTGAATTCCCCAGTCTTTCACAGGACACAAAAAAAGTATCTAAATCCATGTGTACAATTGCTCTTTCCATCTTCTTTTCTTTTTTATACGTTACAAAATTAGTACAGATACTAACAAATTTGATTATATTTGTTGTTACAAATTATAACAAAATACCTATGTCTTTATTTTCCGACAACATCAGGAACCTTAGGGTGCAACATAAAATTTCACAGGAAAAGCTGTCGGAATCGTTAGGGATAACCAGGGGCAGATATGTTAAATATGAAGACGGAACCTCGGAAGCACCGTATGAAATATTGAAGAAAATTGCTCATTATTACCACATCAGTATAGACTTGTTGCTATCTGTGGATGTGCGTAAAATTCCTTTGGACGATTTGTTGCAACTGGAAAATAACCGATTGGTGCTTCCAATCACAGTAGATAATAGGGGCGAAAATTTTATTGAAGTCGTTACACAAAAAGTAAAAGCCGGCTATCTGAATGGGTATGCCGATCCGGAATACATTGAAAGTCTGCAACAGATTTCATTGCCGTTTTTGGGATCGGGGAAGCACAGGGGTTTTCCGGTGGAAGGAGATTCGATGCCACCACATGTAGATGGTTCCATCATTGTGGGACGTTATGTAGAAAGGCTTGGAGATGTCAAGGATGGCAAAACCTATATATTGATCACCAAAAGTGAAGGTATGGTATACAAGCGATTGAATAAAAACAAAAAGAATGTACTGTTTGTGGAATCAGACAATAGTTTTTACCCGGTTTATGAAGTCAAGGTTTCTGACATTCTTGAGATTTGGGAATTCGTTTGCAACATTGGACTCACAGATGAAAAACAGCAAGTAACGGAAACGGCAAGTGTAAAAGATCTGTTTTTAGAGCTGAAAAGGGATATTAACAATTTGAAATTTAAGCTTTAAATTTAGGTTATTGTTAGAAAGGAATACCGAAGTCAGGAGGCTAGGGAGAGCTTGGTTATTTTTTTGTCAAATTATATTAAACCATTCTAAAATGGTGTTTCCTATTTCTTTGTCTAGGGTTTTTTTATCCGAAACGAAAATAGAAATTTTACCAATTCCGCATTCGTGATGTGCTGTTTCTGTTATTTTATTAAAAGGAATAAAATCCTCTTTTGTAAATGTTGTAGTATTGGAAGGATACAATAACATTGCTTTAGTAGATTTCCAATAGTCATTGTACACATACATTTGGCGTAAATCATCCGTTGAAGGTTTACTGCCATTTATGTTTTTCCATTTAGTATCAATAATAAAAGTTTCGTCTTCTTTTTCAATAACGATATCTGGACGAATGGTAATCCCATTCCAAAAAGGTTGTGATTTTTGACCATGAACAGCGACATTTAAATCGTTGTTTTTTGCTGCTTTTTTTAAGCAGACTAATACATATTCTTCCCATAAAGAATTCATATCAAAAAGTAAGGCCAACATATTTTCCTTACCACTGGACACATTGGGTGCAAAGTTTAAAATAATTAATCTTGCAATCTCCAAAGCCGTTTTATAAGGAGCCGTTTTTCGGGATTTAGGTATCTTAGCAAAAGTCGCTTCATTCGCCTTAATCGGTTGCACTTCAGTAAAATCCAGTTGAACGGACTTACATTTACTATACAAATAATTTCCTTTCGAAAATTGTTCGATAATATTTAATGCTTGTCCCAAAACCTGATGTACTAAATGATCTTTTTCATAGACTTGATGTGTGGTGTAAAACCGCTCTTTATGAATTAAATTTTTTTGAATATGCCCTGCGAACTCTAATTTTCCTTTTAATGCTTTAACATTATTCGTCTCTTTATAATATTGTTTAATCAAACCTTGGTGAATAAGTAATTGTATTTCATTAAGATACCATTCAAAATAAATATCCAGTAAATGAATGTTTTGCTTGTTGACATTGGCATGACCCACATTATCCACTTTTAGTTTTTTAGTAGCTCGCAACATTTCTATTAAAACACCTTGCCAAACTTTCTTGTCCTCAGATGAATGATCCGCTTTCGGAAGAATTTCAATACACAAACCATCAATTTGGACTACGCCAACATATTGAGCGAACTTAATGCCTTTATGGACAATCGTAAAATACTTGTTATCATGAAGCACATTCAGTTTAGCCAATGCATTAAAATGCTTTTCTTTAAACGAAACAGCATTGTACTCTCTGCCATAAGAGAGCGTTTGATGTTCAAAAACCTGTATTTTATTTATGGGTTTAGACATTGCGGTTTAATAACAAATGAACTGCTCCTTCTATATCTTCTATTTTGTCAATTAATTCAAATTGAGTTCCAATATCTGGAGTATTAATGTCATTGAAATTAGCAAACTTTACCGTTTGATTCTCTTTTACACGGACAAAACCTTCTCCTAATATCAAAGCAATTTTTTCATAATCATGATAAAAATATTCCTGCAATAATGGAAAGATATTGTTTTTGAAAACCGATTTTAAACTTACAACGTCTCCGTTTCTAATTTTTAAAAAATAAGAATGGCCAATAGTATGATCCCGATCTAGTAAAACTTCAATTCTTTCATTAATGGTTTTTAATACCTCAGCTAAATTAAAATCGTTGAATTGTATTTCTTCTAATAATGCTGGATTAGGCATAATTTCTGAAAAGGAAAAACGTCTGCGTAAAGCGGTATCCAAAGCTTCTACACTTCGATCTGCCGTATTCATGGTACCAATGATATAAAGATTAGAAGGAACTCCTAATTCTCTTTTAGAATAAGGCAATTTTACTTTAAGTTCGTTAGTAGAACCCAATCTTTTATCGTCTTCAATCAAAGTGATTAATTCCCCAAAAACAGCTGAAACATTTCCCCGATTTATCTCGTCAATAAAAATTGCATACTTGTTTTTCGGATCCGCTTCTGCTTTAATACAGAGTTTTTTAAATATACCGTCTTTGATTTCAAAAGCGACTTCGGTTTCTCCTTCATCTAATCTCGGTTTTATACCTTCTACAAAATCCTCATAACTGAATGACTGATGAAAAGTAACGAAGTCATAATTCTTAATTAAGGTATCATTACTAGGTTTGTAATTTTCACTAATCGCTAGAATTTTTTTTCCTTCAGGGTAATAATCTTCTAATAATTTTTCATCTATTGTCCATAGCGAATCTTCACTTTTTGAGAAGTATAATGGTTCCGATCTGTTACTCACATTCACAAAAGGGCATTCCATTACAGTATGACTTTGCAATTGTCCCCAAATGGTTGGTCGAACTGTTTTGGAAGAAGATAATTTTTCTTTTATTTTTATTAATTCATGATTTACGATATCATTTACCTTTGTCTTACCAAGATCAAGAACAGCAATACTTATTACTTGCCACCACGTTAAATCAGCAACAACTGATTCTAAATACTGTTCTTTTGTTAAGGCAGTTTCTCTTATTGTAAAATTATCAAAATGGGTGTTTTGCAATTCAAAGGTTTTTCCTGTTCCAGGAGGACCGTAAAGGATTTGGTTTAGAGGTTGAATGATTCTATTATTTATTGTTCCCATGTCGATTCCACTTTTTATACTATTGAGATCTAATAATGTTTCATATTGTTCTCTTATTGTAGTAAAATTAGTTCCCTGACTACCACCTTTGAAATCTTTAAAAACATCATCATTTTTGATGGTTTCCCAAAGAACAGGGTTGTTAAAATAGTTGTGCTCTATCTCAATTGACACACGATTATTATCAACTTGTTCTGTTGATTTTAGGTAAAAATCCATTTCTGAATTTTCTTCTTTCCTATAAGTGACAGCAGAAGTTACACGAGCCAGAGCATAACAACCTGAATTTTGCCCTGTTAACCACAAAATTATTTTATCCCCAATTTTGATTTTGTCTTTATGTGCACTAACAGTCCATGTTTTTATAGCATTAGCTTCCAATGCAGCAATCATGTTATATATTTTGGGATTACCTTGAAAAACCCAATAATTAATTGTCTTCTGTTGAATAAATCTCTCTTGCAAAAATTTCAGGTAATTATTATTACCTAAAATTGCTCTCGGTTGATCATTGGAACGCTCCTAACTATAAATAGCAAAATCGCTATTTTTATCATAAATATTTTCTTATATGCTTTCAAATTGAGTTTTAAAATTTATGGTATCAATAACGAAAAGTTCAGTATTGAAATTTTCTTTATACTTTGTTTCATTTAATTCCAATTCATTTAAAAGCCGCTCTTTTTTTGCACCAAATTGCTTCGAAAAATAATTACTTTTTTTACCATCATTAGAAATAATCCAGTCTGCAAATTTTTCCTTTACATTTATTAAGTCTGCCGTTTCCACTATCTTATTGACTATTTCAAATCCTTCTTTTTTTAATAATTGAAAAGCAGGAGTATCAATGCCACCTGAAAAAGTATTAGAATCAAGTTCTTCCCCTGTTGCAAATCGATTAGCAATGCTAATAACTAATTTTGGAGGATAGGGTTTGTCTTCATGGATTACATCATAGGTACTGGAATGTCTTCCGGATCTAATTCCCTGTTTGTCAATTTCTTTAATTGCAGCTAGTATGTGCTCTTTTTTGATTTCGTTCATTTGATGTTATTTACTACTAAAAGCTTGAAAAATTAATTATACCTGTAACAATTATAGCATTCAGGTTTAGACATCGTTGTATTCTCTTCTTTACCACACTTGTGGCAAACATTCTCAATGTAATCATAGTTCTCCCAAAAATTCCAATTTGAAAAACAATCAGTACAATAAGGTTTTTCAGGGTTGCACTTTATTTCATCTTCACAACGAATACAATAACCCTTATGTTTATTTTGTTCTTTTGACTTTGGTTTTGAATAATTATTTACTTCTTTAACATAAGTTTTTTTTGCTTTTATTTCATCAGCTGAGCCAATTATAGACATGGTTTCTTTTACTGCACTTTCATACAATTCTTTGTCATTTCTTCTTTCAATAAATATACCCATTTCTCTATTGTTTTGTTCCGAGAATTCATACATATTCATTGAGGTAATAACCATTTCACTTTCATTAAAATAGCATTTTGCATGCAGATTTTCAAAAAAATACAACTGCATGTTTTTCAATGTTTGTAAGTTATTTAATTGATCCTCTTTTAAATTATTTTTACCATAAACAATTTTAATGTTTACGCCCCTTTGTGAAGCGTCCTTCAATCTTTCTAAAAATGTTTTAGAGATTTGTAAATAAGGAGAAACCAAAAATAATTCTTTTGTTGCCCCAATAATTATATCTTCTAAATGATGGGATGTACCTTTTGTTGTTAAAAATTTAGCCATTTAATTTCTACCCTGTAATTAATATATTTTTTTATTTTTCTTCTTATAAAATCTTTATGTAACAAATAAAATAATCCAATTCTGAACTTTTTAAACCTTTTCTAATGAAAAAGTAAAGTTTGCATTAGCTTTATGTTTGGTCATTTACCCATGTACGCTTGTTTTTCGTAGCCTTTTTAGTCTAGCATAGTTATTCTTTTGAGTTACATAAAACTCTGTTCTAATCCCATTTGTCTAATTCTATCCAACCACTCAAAAATCATAGTTGAATTATATTTTCTATTACCAAATGCATCTTTCTCTTTCTCCATTGCTATTGCCATTAGCGCATATTCATTTTCTAATGAAGTTGAAAATATCCCTTGGTCATCTGTATTTATTGAAACAGACAGTTGGGGACAATCTTTTATTAAATCGGGAGACGTTTCTAATCCAAGATTGAAAAATTTACTAATTGGATGTTTTGCATATCTTTTGAACGTACCAATCAAATAATTAGAAGTTGGATTGCATTCAATTGCAATATTTTTAATTTTTATGTCATGCATCATTTTTTCTTGGACAGCCTCAACTAATAACATATAATCATGTGTGACCTCAAATTGCTTTATCAATTTACCGTCTTCCTTTATTTTTGGATTAAAATGATATTGTTGATTTAAAAACTTTACATCAATATTTTTTCTTGTATTTTTTGATTTAGGATATTCTTCATTTATGCGACATCTTTCCCAATAGGTTAAATTTATTTTTTCATATACATCTGTATCTAAAGTGTCTATATATAAATATGGATCATCACCTCTTAATTTCCAAGCGTCATGATATATTGTTTGATGAAAATATTTATTTTTAAATTCATTTTTTTTATCAAAATTATCTTTATACAATTCTGAAAATAGATTTTCATATAATTTTTCCAATCTATTCACTTCATTTCTACAAATACCTATTCCAAATTTTCTAATTTTAGCAAGTAACCAAACCGTATTGTCTAAAACGATTTGTTTTGGAAGCATTAATTTATGTTTCTTAAACTGATAATACTCTTTTGCATCTATTCCTAAAGCTAAAGCATGTCCAATACGGTCACCCTGCGTAAGATTTAGAAAAATAACACATTCATCAATGGCTCTTAATCCATCAACTAAATCATAGAAGTCTTCTCCAGCGTGATACGTTGCATATATTTTATGTTCACTCACCACTTGTTTTAAATGATTTAAAGTGCCTTTTAATTTGTGATTTTTTAAATATCTAAAGCCCTGTGCAAATACTTCAGGTGATGCTGCAAATTCACTTGAAGCTGCATCAATACCTCTTATAGATTCAGAGTATTTTATGTTTTTTTCTCGTAATGTACTTATAGCAATGGATTGGTTTTTAATTTCTTTCCTCAATTTAGAATGCCTGCAAGTGACATAACTTGAAATACTTGAAACTTTTAATTTATCTTCTTTTTTAATATAATGTATAGTATAAAAATGCTTTGGTTTTTGATTCAATTCGGAAGTAACTAATTCGGGTCTAAATTCCTTTTCTGATTGAATAGCATTTTTTTTTAGTGTTTTATTATAAGAGGCAATACTTTCACTTAATTTACTATATTCCTCTTTTGGTGTTATACGTACTTCAAAAGAACTTATTTTACTATGATTCAAAGTGTCGTTAACTGCAAGGTTCACAAATGCAGTATGGTAAATGGAATGGTCTGGAAGAAATAATTCCTTTCTGTCTTGATATTTTGAAAAATTTCCAAAACCTATTTTGTCATTCACTTGAATTAACTCAGCTCTAAATTGTGCTTTTATCAATAAATAAGTATGAAATAGATGATGGAACTTTTTGAAATCTTTATCTTGATTATATATTTTTTTGAAACAATCATACATTAATTTGCGTTCACCATAAAATATATACGAATGCGATAAGTTTTGAATATGAATGTTTTTGGGTATAGCATAATCAATTACTTCTGTATTTTTAAAATGCTTGAACCTGTGTCCACAATCTTTTTTATTTAAACCTATTTCTTGATTTAATTCATTCAGTTTAATTATTAAATCGTTTGAATTTATATTATTTGAATCTTGAGTTAAATCAATATCTAGTATTGGATTTAAATTGTTAATATGATTGAATAATTTTGATCTAATATATGCAGCTTTGTAAACTAATACTTTTAATGTTTTTTTTGAAGAATTGGAAGAATTGGAAGTCTTAGTAAGTAAAGTCATTTCTTTTTCTAAAGCAGTAAATTCCTTTTCAAAATGATTAACATTATTCATTAAGTTTATCCAACTCAAATCAAAAACAGGTCCTGAACCTTTCAAATGAAAATGATTTTCTGCTAATCCTTTTTTTAATAAAATTCGCAATCTTTTATTGTTGGAGAATGCTGTTGGTCGCCATGAGAAGAAATCTCTACCTCTTTGTGAAACACTATCTGTATAGGCAAAATGAGAGCAAGTCAATAAATCCTCTCCAACATAATAGGATAAATCACGCCATTTTAATAAATGTTGGTATTCTATAAAAGGCTCAAGATTTTCTTCGACTACTACTTTGGAATTAAAATGGGTCAGAATATTAAAAACCGATTTTTTTTTGACTTTATCATTTACCAAAAACCAATCAGTTTCTAACTTGATAAATACATTTTGAATTTCATCCAAAGAATAATTAGAAAATGAATGAAGTCCATTTTCTAAAAAACTTTGCTGACCAATATAGTCTTCTTCGTATTTTGCCCTTAATACTTTATCAGGACAATAATCAGCAAATAATAAGCGTATTGATTTACGAAGATTATCCATTTGCGATTTTCAATAATAAGCTGTAAATATTGTTAAATCCACTATTAAATTGTCTATCCATTAGATTTCTGTATTTTTTTAAATCTTTATAAACTTCAATATCTTTTTCAAACACTTTAATCAAATTATTTATTGCTTGTTTTGTTCCTTGTTGACTATTTTTAGAGTTTTTGTCAAAATACTTAGCGTACTTTTCTAATACAAGGTTAGCATTTTCTATAGTGTTTCTATTATAAGGCTGATTTTTATTTATTCTATTAAAAACATTTTCAATTATATTATTGCAATCAGTCTCATTTTCAAGCCAGAATTTAAATATAGGATTATTGATCATTACATCATTTTCAATATGATCCAAAAATTTATATTTCAATTTTAATTGGTCAAAACAAAAAACAAAACCTTTGAATAAATAATCATTAATAGTTTTTGAATAACTTATATGTGGTTCTCTATAATTTGTCGTAAAATCATCAAGTTTATCAAGAAATTCTTTTACAAATTCAATATTTGTAAACAATATTTTCAATTCATAATTATTTATGCTCCAATCCTTACATTCATTGATGAATTGAATAACATTATTATTATTATTATTATTATTATTTAGAAAATCATAATTATTTGCTTCAAGTATAAAAATACTTACAAAAGGGTATAGTGGCGAAAACATTGCATTATCATAGATAGAAAATTTTCTTATCCTTTCAAAAATTCTTTCATCGGTTAACCTGTATTTTGAATCATATTTACCTAAATATGGTAAAAAATTAATTAGCCAAATTTTTTGCAAATCATTTAGTTCATTATGAAAAGGCTTCAAATTAAACTCAAAAAAATCTCTTCTTCTTCTTCTTGAATCAGATTGGATTACAGGGAAAACTTCAAAGTTATCATTAACTAGACCACCTTTAAATAAATTTTCTTGAATTGAAGAATTTGCTTTTAAAAATCTTAATGATGTATATATTTTTAAATAATTTATAAATTTTCTACTAATATGGTCGTTTATATCAAAGCTTTCCTCTAGATATTGAAAACTTAAACAAATATCAGATATTGAAATGTTATTTGGATTTTTAGCTTTAAGTATATCTGTTTCAATTTCCGAAATACTATCATCACTCAATTTTAATAAACTATTTAATAATACAACATTAAAAATAAGATCGTTGCAGTCTTCAAGTCTTTTAAAAATACTTGTTTTTTCATTATTAAATTCTGATGTGACTCTATTTCCAAGATACCTAATGAATTTATTCAAATTATCATCTTCACTTTTAAAAGGACTCATTAGTTCATGATATCCTCTTAAAGTATTCGGAATTAAATCGTTGTAAAAAAAATCTGGTTTACTTATGAACAGACCTATTTTCTTATAGATAAAATCAAAAGTTAAGTCTTGTATGTCCTTCCCTTCTGAGAGTATTAAATCATTAAATTTTAAAATCATATTTAAAACATTTTTAAGTTAGGTAATTCTAGTCTTTTCTCAAATGGCAATATTTTTTCAATATATTTTTCTGTTTTATTAATTAACTCAATTTCTGTTAACTCATTTGATTTGTATTTGATTAAATTATCAAATTCTTTGTAATAATTATTTAAAACAGATTCTCTCAATTGTTCAACTTTACAAGCTATTAAAATAATAATTTTACTTTGAATTAATAACTGACGAATATCTTCTAACATTTCATATGTTTTCGAAATATTCAAATCAAAATCATCAATTGCAATTACTAAAAATTCTTTATCTTCAAAAGATTTTAAATATTCCGTAACTAAATCTTTAAAACAATCTCTTAAATTACTACTCGTTGCTAGCTTACTTAGAGCTTCAATAGTTTCAAGTTTATATAATTCTTTTCTATCAGAATTTATTATTTGAAGGTTTTCAAATACTTTTTGAAAACGAGAAATTAAATTTCTTCTTACATCTTCTGAAATGTCTGAATCCTTTTCTTTTAATTTATCTTGAAACTTGGAAAACATTTTAGCTAAAATAATTTCAAATAAACTTTCATTTCCCTTGAATAAAGAGGGATCAATAATATCAATTTCAGCAAATTTATTATTTCGTAAAATTTCAAAGGTTGACTTTAATGATTTATCGTCAAGTTTTTTCGCGTCAAAAAAAACTTTATGTTTATTTTCATCTTTATTATTTATCAATGCATTTCTAAAAGAAATCATTGATGAACTTTTTCCTTTACCTCTTTCTCCAGTAAAAGCTATTATATTATTAAAATCGTCATATTTGTTTTTACTATTAGATTGATTAATTATTTCAACAACATTTTCTGCAGCATTGATGTAAACATCTTTAAAAATAGAATTATGAAAATCTTTTCCCTCTTCAATTTTTATTCTGTATTCTTCGTTTAAATTAATTGTTAATGTTGACATATATTATTTTTTATTTTTTAAATTCAATTACTCTCCCACACTTACCTGACTATTCATCAACAAAGGCAACAATCGATCTAGTAGTTTTTTTTAAGATAATTGGTGGTTTACAGCACACACTCAAACACCCCAATTACTTTCAAATTACTCAACTCATCTTCTGCAAGTATAATATCTTGATATTCTATATTATCTGAAAGAGGTTTTAAAATAATTGACTCATGAGTCCATACTTCATTCTCCATGTTTTTTTTACTTCTATATTCTTTTACAGTATATCCAGAACCAAAATCAAGGTCTTGTATATTTGTATGTTCCGCCAATACTATTTTTCCATCTCTAGATCCACCTGAATATTTTCTAAACATACAAATTGAACCGTTTGGAATTATTTTATTCATAGATTCACCAATAACTTTGCAAGCAAATAAATCTTGTGAAGGTTTAGAAGTGTTAGGTAATGCAATCCATTGACAATCATTTACAGTTTGTAATTCACTGAAGTTTCCTGCAGCAACCTTTAAGTCATATAGGGGAATGCTATTTACATAAGGAATAACATCATGATCTTTTAAAAATACTGTTTCTTTTTCAGTCCTATATTTTGGAATAAATTGAGAAAAATAGTCTCTTAGGTTTTTATCGCAAACGTATACGTAAGTGCCTCTAATGCCTCTAAGCATTATGGTCTTGTAAATATTTAAGATGAAATTTTTTAACTCTTCTGGATCAACGATAGATTGTTTTCCATTTACATCATAATAGTTTTCTTTTAGAATTTTAATTTGATCTGTTGCCTTATCATAAGTAATTTCATTTCCAAAAATTATTCCTGTATAGTTTAAATCATAGCCTTGGGTAGTATGAATACAACCCACTTCATCTCTTGATTTTTCAGAATTAACCCAATCAATATTTGTACTGTTCCATTTTAGCCTAGTATTTTCGATTTCAATATCATAGTCTTGCTTAGCGTCTTTTTTATTAGACACCCATGGCCAAGAATATCCCGCTACTACTCTAGACAAGCCGTTTTCTATATCTCTAGATTTTATTTCGCTTACAATGTCTTCAATAGAATCAAAAAGGATAAGTTCATAATCTTTGGAGTTAAAAATAACATCAGAATTAGTCAATTTACATTTTAAAAGATTATCAATATAATTGACATAATCATTGCCTCCTCTTGCTCTAAACTGAGATTTTAAATATTCTGTTTTGGTTAAACAATTTACTTTTAGTTTATCGAAATCTTCTTTCTTTACATCTGATGGTTTTATTGATTGATTTTCATCATAAAAATAAATTGTACTTTCAGATTGTTTCATTATCCAATCTAATTCACTGCAAGTATGTTTGTTTAAATTTAATTTTTCACAAACAACATCAAATGCTCTAAAATAAGCACCCAAATTAACACGTCTCCTTAATCGGTGCGACTCGTCTACAATAACAATATCAAAAGTATCTTTTACGATTTCTGCGGGACCAATTACCATATTGGCATTTAATCCTTTAATATTTTTAAAAACTTTTTTTAAAGTAGTTCTAAAAGATGACATTGGAACAACTAATGCCATTTTGGGGTTTGGAAATTTTCTTTTCAATTCAAAGACAATTTCCATGAATTCAAATTCATCATTTCCGAATTCCTCAAAATTAAAATCCTCATTTGTAGTATTAAGTAACTTAAATAAGAAAATAGCTAAAATTGTTTTTCCAGTTCCTGCACCACCTTCAATAATAATATTTTTATACGTATTATCCAGAAGGTTTTTCATAATAACAAGTAGACCGCTCTTTTGTTCTGAGGTTAAAGTTTTGTATGGTGAATATTTAAATAAATCAGAATTATCAATATAATTAATAGGGTGTTTAGCTATGCCAGCTGCTCTTAAGTTATCCCAAATGGATTTGAAAATATCCCAATATACTTCTTTCTTTTGGTAGTAATTATGATTCGCTAATCCAACATTTCCATTAATTAATTTATATTGTCCATCTCCAGAAATATATTTAATGAGATTAGATTCTATATCTAATGTTGCAGATTTATTAAACTTTTCACTTGAAATTAAATGTACTGCGGAGAGTTTATTTTTTATGTTATTCTTTAAATGGCTGCTCATTCTAGCATATGCATCTGTAGTTTCACCAACATAAGCTTCATTTACATTTCCATCACTTATAATATAAACAACAGGCCACAAATCTTTGACATAATGTATATTATTAAAATCATTTATGAGGTTGAAATCAAAATTAAATTTTTTAATAGAGAAAGGGTTTTGACTCATAGTTCATTATATTTTGTCGAAGTGCCTTTTGCTTTATCAACTGGATATTTTAGAGCATTTTTTTTAATTTTTTCTGAAATGATATCAAAAATATCCAAGTCGTGCTTTTCTGCTAATAAAAAAGCAAAAGAGAGTACATCAGCAAGTTCTTCTTTTAACTTTTCGTGATTTACATTTTCAACTTCACTATCCTTTTTCCATAAAAAAAGTTCATTTAATTCCGAAGCTTCAAGTGAAATGGCAAGTGCTAAATTTTTTGAATCATGAAATTGTTCCCAATCTCTTTCGTTCCTAAATTGAATTAATTCATTTATTACTTTTTTGTACTTATCCATAACATTCAAATTGTTTTTATTAGATGTCCAAACTTAAGAATAATAAAAGTCTTACACAATTTCTATTAGACGAATACTATACTGAATTTGCTATATAATAAAAAAAATATTATCCATATTTCACAACATATTAGATACCGGTTGACTAATTCTTAATTCATTTATACAAATAAATGATGTTTTATGAGATTTTACTATACCTGTTTTTGATAACTTTACAAGAAAGCCGTAGATTACCGATTCAATTTTGTTTTAGAATGATTGATTATCGAAATAAGTAATCCTATTCCAACAATTAAATCCACGATATTCCAAATTGTTCTGCCCAAAGCTATTTTGATAAATTGCTGAAATAAAATGGATAAAGCAATATAGATTAGCATCTCATTTTTGTGGCCAGTTAGTCATATTATCTAAATGTTCTTGAAATGTAATAGCTTGAGGAATAATTACCACTTAGGTCTTCTGTAGATGAATAACTTTCACCACAAGCAGTTGCAGTGACCCTATAATCTCCACTTTTTATTGAGATACTTCTTAGTTGGTTTTGTGGAATTGATATCATTCTAGAATCGATTCCGCTATATCTAACAATCAATTCGCAAGAAGTATCATTTTTTATTGATACTTCAGAAATACCAGAATTTGATTCACCAACTTTGTCAGAATTTGGCATTTCCTGTATTCTCATCGCTAAAAATTTGATCTACTTCTAAGTCAATTACTCTTGCTTTTAATTTTTCAATATTTTCATGATCTGGGTTTTTTTCAATAAAATTTTCTAAGTCATGTATAGATGTGGTTTGTATAACTTCTTCAAAAGTCAATTCTTTAATTGGTTCTTCAATTATTTCTGACGACATTGTGACTGAATCAGCAACAAATTGATCCACAGCTGTAGCAGCAGAATCAACCGCAATTTCGTTATCATATTCATATTTGGTTTCTTTGCAAGAATAGCAACAAATAACTAAAAGTAGAATTATTATTTTCATTATGTTTAAAATTAAGATTAATATTTTTTGCTTTTTATGTTTTAATGGTAAAAAGGGGTTTCAACAGCAGGGGCAAACCATCTTAAAAAATGCTCGAAAATGGTTATTAATGAAAATACCAATGTTAATAAAACTAGTCCTTTAATTAAAAAATAACCCACATTGTCTTTTTCAATTTCGATACTATCATTACGATTACCAATTGAAAATTTTATGATAACATGAACAATGTAATAGGCTAAGAATGTAAATAAGAAGCTAAAACCAGTGAAGATCGCTATTTGCTCCATTACTGCTACAAATGTGTTATTAATTGATTTATCAGCAATTATTAATTCAATTGAATTTTCGACAAGTTCTAACGCTACTTTTAAAAACAGGATAAAAGATAGGAGTAATGACCCAAACCAAATGGAATAGGATGTATTAATTTTTTGTTCTGTGTTTGTTTGTATTTTTAATCTTTTTGCTAAAAATTGAATTGCTATCAGCATTAGTGCAATTGCAACAATTCCTACTATACTTGTAAAAAATAAACTTTGTTTGTCCATGTTATTTTGATTTTAAGGAGATTCTCCAGTTATTTAAATTTGAAATTTTATTTGATATTATTCCGGGTTTACAATTGGGTGTTGTTGTTTCCCACATCACATACCTATTCTCGTTATAATTGTAAGCAGTACCGTTTATGGGTAAATTTATTCCTAAAATGGAATGCCCATAAAATTCACTGCTTAAAACTGCCACATCATAATTGTAATGAGCGAATATAGTATATAATAATAGTGTTCTAGAATCACAATCTCCTTTTAGGCTTGCTAAAAATTCGACAGGTGTATTTATTCCAAATCTTTGATTGCCGTCGCAAGATGCGTTTGGGTCTAAAAGATATTGTCGAGTGAAAGTATCATTGTACAAACTGGCGTCACATCCTTTATCTAATATTAAAGCATATGGAATGTCCTGAATAAAGGAGACAACCATTTCTGCAAATTTAACTTTAGAAAGCTTGTTTGATTTATTGATACTATCAAATAATTTGTAAACGCCATTTAATTTATTTTTATCATTTTCTTTTAGGCTGTATATGATTTTATCATAGCTGTCGATATTATTTTGCGAAAGCGGTAAGTTGTTTTTATGGTATTCAGCATTTTTTAAATCACTTAATCGGAGTTGGTATTTGCCTTCATATTTTTTGCCTTCATAATCTTGCCAAATTCTATATCGTGTTATAAGAGTGTCATTTTTATTTAATTGATTACTTGTCGTATCGGTTATTGTAGATCTTTCCTCAACTACTTCTCTCGGTTTATCTACAACGACTGGAGTGGGGATATATCTCTGAGAGCCTTGATTGAATGTATTTATTAATGAACTGATAAATCCAATTAAAAGAAGCACACCAATAACTCTCAGAATCCATTTTAAATAAGGACCTAAAATACTAATTAGGAACATAATGATAAAGAAACCAATAAAATAAAGTATTCCAGGAAGTATTGTAATTAAAAACAGGAGCCCTAAAATCAAACCTATTATTCCAATAATAGATGAAAAGCAGCCTTGGTTAGTACCAACGTCATTATTTTTATATTCCCAATTCCCCCATGTTTTATCATTGTGATTTTTGCAATAATATTCACTTCTGGTATAGTTTCCTTTGGTTTGGGTTGCTCCTGTTTTAATATTTGATGCTCGGCAGGATGATGGCTTTTGAGATGGGATCTCTTCTGGAACTTCTAATGGATCTGTTTCAACTATTGGTCCGACAATTTCTTCTACAATTTTCTTTTCATAATCAAAAACGTAACCCGTAATGAAAGCATTAAAAGTACCAAATACATCATCGCCGTCCGTTTGATGAAATTTACGAACGATATCAAATTCAAACAACTGCGGTTCTAATACATTTACCCCAAATGATTTTTCATTTGCTATAATTGCGACTGGTAAAGTTGTTGGTAATTTCTCTTTTGGGAAAACAGTTCCTTTTATTTTCTCTTGATTACCTATGTTTTTAAAATCATTAGGAAAAACAAAAGCTTTATTCTCACTAAAATCAGCTTTTGAATTACATAATACTTCTGCTTCATAGATTTCAAAATCAAATAAATTAGATTCATTGTCTATTCTGTCCCCTCTATATTTACCAGTAATAGTTCCTTTTAAATATGTTTTTCGTGGAGTGGAAATTTCTTTCGTGACTTTGTTATAATCCAAACCATCCTCTCCGATGAAAGGTTCCACTTTTATTATTTTTTCAAGAATATCATGCATAGTAAAAAGTAGATTATAATTCTTGGTTATAAATAAAATCTAATAAACTTTCTTCGTTATTAGAAATAGATGTAGGTGTGTTTTTTCTTTTTGTTCTGAATGGGGAATCAAGCCAATACTCATACTTAATCATTAACTCATTTTTGTATTCATCTGAAATTCGTTGAGAGATAGTATTATATTTTAGCAGATTAATATTTTTAAGTTTTTCTTGTAAATGAAATAATCTATCGGATGATGTTTTATTATATTTTTTAATATTTGATGTCAATATTTCTGAAAATTTACTTTTTGTCTCATCATATTCCTCCAGAATTATTTTATGCTCTATAAGCATTCTCTGAAAATAATAATCGGAGGTATTTATACTACTAATATTGATTGATTTTATTTTATTTTCTAACCATTTATAATCTTTTGTATTAATTAGTTCTTCTCTTAATTGTTTAATATCAGATTGATTATTTGGATTTTTATAAAATAAGCTAGTAGATAAATCCCGAACTTTATATTTAAAATAAATGGGTAATAAAAAAGTTAAACAAACCAAGATAGTGATGAACCATGAAACAGGGTTTTCAATCAGTACTAACTGAATTGTTTTGATATAAAAATTACTTTTATTTAGTAAATCGTTTAATGCATTGTAGTTGTCTGTCTTCTCCGTAATTAGATTTATTAAATTGTTCTTATAAGTAATGTAGTCCTCTTTTAAACTACCGTCAATTGATGTTGAGTTGATAGTAGCAATAAAATCAGCATCTGAAGCTAATTCATCATTTAATAAATTATCAAGCTGGTTTAGAAGCTTCTTTTTTTCTAATTCAGCTTTATCGGTTAAAAATAAATCCGAATCAATTGTATTGAGATGCTTTAATTTCTTTGAAGTGATTATTATGAATTGATTGTCTCTTTCAATTTTATTATCAATAATAGCTATTTGAGCTTTTGTAGTATTTGCCAAATCTTCATTCAGCCGGTCTACTATTTTTTGGTTGAACTCCTTTTGATTGAGAAGTTCGTTTTTAATTAACTCTTTATTTGTTAATGCATATAGCTTAACTCTTTCAACTATTTTGTGTTTTTCAATACTACTTTCTACTGTTGTAGAAATCATAAAAACGTTTAATGGCTGTGCAATTATTATAGCTAACAGTGCCATAAAACCCAATCTTAAAAACATAGAAAAAGATGGGATATTAATTATTTTTTCACTTTTTTGAAAACTGTTTTTATTTTTGGTAGATAGCGGGATTATAGCAGGAGAAATAGTATGTAGTAATAGTAAATACATATTCACAACAACAGCTCCCCAGATTATTCCTATAGGAAGACTTACCCATTTTGCCCCTTCAAACAAAGAATAGGCAAAACAAGTAGCACTGAAAAGACATCCGGAAAAAATTAATAACACAAAAAAGCCAATGAGAGCAAATCTTGTTTGGATTTTAGCGCTACATTTTTTCAATATATAATTATCTTCTCCTGAACATGTAAAAAGAAAAAGCCGTATTTCATTAACTGCTTTGTTCATCTGTGTTGATAGTTTTTATGTATTCATCCAGGTTTTCATCAATTTTTTTCATCTCTCTTTCTTTGTATTTTTGAACTGCATACTCGGTAAGCTCCTTCTGAATTTTTGTGACTTCAATTTTTTCAAAAATTAATCTTTCTGCTTCATGGTTTACAGTGAGGTGCTTTTCTACTCCTTGTTTGTCCTTGTAATAATCATATTTTACTTCAATTCCATATTCTGCTTTAATGAGTTCGTCTCTGTTTTCTGCTAAATAGTCATAAGTAGTCTTTGTTAACATCAGTTTGAAAAAGATTGGTGTTAACTCAATTGCCATAAAAAGTAATGTGATAAACAAGGATATCCAAAAACCAGCAACTTCGTGTGCTATTTTTATTCGTTCTAATAAACCATCAAGACCGTTGGCAACTTTTTCAGTATCAGCCAATGCTTTCTCTCTTCGATCCTCAATTATTTTTTTTTCTTTTTTTATTCTACTGTATTCAGGATTATTTTTAATATCAGATATTTCTTTCCCTACAGCATCCATTTGTTCCTTAACTGCTAATGCTCTAGGGCCTACAGTAATAATTCGTGCTTCTTCAATATATTGCTTTTCCAATTCTGCATGACGTCCAATTTTCAAGCCTAAATCTTTATCGAATTTGATGAGTTCTTTATCTTTATTTTTAATTTCCTCATTAAAATTTGCATTTACTTTATCAATGTAGATTGTCTGCTGTTCAATTTGCTTTTCACGTAGTTTAATATCAATTTCAGTTTTAAACATCCTAATTTCAACCGGTTTTGATATGGTCATTGCTATAATCATTCCCATTAGGATACGTGGCAAAGCACTTTTTAATTCTCCCATCGTTATAGCTTCAGTGCCATCACCCTTCCCAGTACTGGTAACAATAAATCGGTCAATATTTAATATCATTAATCCCCAGATAATTCCAAAAAAGATTGCTGTAAAAACAGTTTGCGTATCAATTGGGTTTTCAATAGCAGAACCTCTTGGCTCGAAAATAGTATAGAAAGCATATCCACCTGCAATTCCTGCCAAAGCTCCGGTTGCAAATACTATTCCGCCTAAACACATATATTTAATCTGATCAGAATATGTTGCTCTTTCTAAAAGATAACGGTCTCCACCTGCACATTTCCATAGAAATCGCATCACTGAACTTGATTTTGGTAATTGATAGTAATCTCGTGTCATATAAATTCGTTTTGGTTATAGTTATTATTGTTAATCATAATTGGTTTGTTTGTTACTTTAATTTTTGAAGCTAATAGAGATGGTTTTCGTATGTTACTGTATAGATGTGGTTGTATTAGAGCAGGAATAGTTTTTTCTACTATTTCTAATGAAAGATTTGACAAACTAGTTTTGAAACTTTGTGTATTTATGGTCAGTTGCGGTTCAAATTTCAATTTGAAGGCTTTCCTTTGAAAAAAGCCATACACAACAAGATCAAATTCAGTATCAAAATTTTTGAGATTAAAAATCTTGATTTCCTTTTCTAATGTTTTGTGTTTTCCAAATCGATACCATAATCCATTTCTAAATCTATAGTTGATTATGATTAGGCTATTGTCAAAAATATATTCTGTGGAGTAGTTAAGGTATAGTAATTCTATTTCTTTTCTTTTACGAAAAAGAATTTTAAAAAAACGTCCTACAATTATTAAAATAAATTGCAGTCTTTTGAATACCAGTGTGAAATAGTGAGAAACCAAATCTTTAGCTTTATTAATTAATAATTTTATCTGGAAACTATATAAAACTGCCAAGAATATCCTTGATTACTATTTAGATTTTCCGTTCCTATGTATGGTATAACACCTGGGGCAGAAGCTCTAAAATCGTATTCGCCCGGATTTAATGTAATGTTCTTTGTTTCGTTAGGTTTGAAGTAATACAACATCATATTCATTTTCAATGTTAGTGTTTTACTAGTGCTATTGAATATTTTTACTTCGGGTTCATAATTTGATGTATCGCCATTAGGTGTAAAAACACTTTCGTTACTTTTATTAACTACTGTACCAACTTTTACATATGATTTATGTACATACCCTTCTCTGTCAGATGCTATATCTATGATATTATAGTAATCATTTTCTGTTTCAAGAGAAATAATAAAGATTTGTGTTTGGGGGTTTAATAAGCTAATTATATTATCAGCACTACTGGATCCTTCTCTGAAGTTTAACTGTTTTGTGATTTTTCCAAGGTAGGACTGGCTATAAATCACATTTGAAATTAAAATAAGAATTAGTAACAGTAATTTTTTTTTCATAATCAAATTTTAATATTCTAGTTAGATCTTAAACTTGCGTAAACTTATAATTATCAAAAGTTTTTCTATTACGGTTTTCCACAATTGAAGAAAATAAATATCTTATTTAAAGTTTCGTTACATTTATTTTAAATCAAAATAGAGTGCTTTGATTATTAAATGTAAATAAATGTTGTTCAGAATAATTTTACAATACCCACTTTTAGTGATATTTACCTTTTATCTTTTTAAGTTAAATTTTAATAATGTTAAATAGTGATAGTTATAGTTTTTGATTTTGTTTTAGACTGTATCCATGTAAGTAAACTTGAAGCTCGTACAAGTGTATTATCAGGATTTCTTGCTCAATACTTTCGGTCAGTTGAACAAAATGTATAGTTTCGTATAAAAAAATACCTCCTAAAATTTCTTCCAAAATGAAAAATATCGTCTGCTGGAGTGTTTTGTTGGAGCAATGGATCGTATAGTTTTTTAGATGAATGTGAATCGTTTGTTTTATAGCGTAGCTCTCCGGATTGATTGGAATGTGTTTTGATAAATCGTCTTTCATCTTGATGTCATGAATAATATAATGCTGATCGAGTATGTTCAGTCTTTTCTCAATGGTTTCATTTGTTGTGATAAAAGCGGTGAATTTCCATGTTTTTAATATTGGGGCGCTGTCCACTAGAGCTATTACCTGTTTGAAGTATTCCGGATTACCATTAGCTGTAATTATGAATTTGGAACTACTATTATTATTATTATTATTATTATTATTATTATTTGGGAAGACTAGAATGAAATCAATATCATTACAATAATAGCTTAGGTTCTGCTTTATCCAGTAAAGGATTGATTCTTGGTTTTTAAGGGATTCGTTTAGGATGTTTTTGATGGTAAGTTGGTTGTCTTGGAACCAGGTCCAGAAATTGTTGATTTTTTTCATGGTGGGAAAAGTTTAAGGTTTGAAAAGTTTAAAGTTGCTGCACGAAGTAATTATTAGTCAAAATGAAGGGGTCTTTTTGCCGCATACGTTGTTTCTTCTCGCAATGACATTATCGTTTATCGAGTATGGTTTTTTCGAAATCAATCAAATTCAAAAAATTACTCACACTTTGTTATTTTTTTTTGGTTTTCGTGATTGTTCAATTTATTTTCGCTTGTCTGTTGCATGTCTGTCATACGCTATCAAATTGCATAATTCTCTCAATCTGCTTCGAACCCGGTTTCCGTAGTGGGTTTCGATTTCACTTGCTGAGAGGTTTGTAGTGATGTGGGTTTGGATTTTTTTTGTTGTGAAAATGTCATACCGGCTTAATAGAATTTCTGCCATTACGTTGCATTCGTTTCCGAAATATTTTAGATTTTGCTCCACACCAAGATCATCGAAACAATACTTGAGAGCCGCGGGTTGTCCTCCTTTTAATCTCAAATCCTCGCTGTATTTGTGGATAACTTCGTAACCGTCCTGAATAAATTCAAAGCTGATGTCTCGGCACGGTTTTACGGAAAATTTATGCTCAGTTTTAGTGAGATGTTTCATAATAGTCATTAGTGATGTTTTGCCACAACCAACTGGGCCAGAAAGCAAAATTCCTTTCTTGAGGTTGATGCCATATTGAAAACACGTTTGTTCATCTTTTAGAAAATAGGCGATGAGTTTGTAGATTATTGGATAATCAGTTTCAAGGATTTTGAAGTGGTCGCCGTATAATTCCACTCCTTTTTTTTCGAGCCAAACAATTACCTCTGAATAATTGTAATGGGTTTTTATTTCTGTTTGCATAAGTTTTAAGATTTAACTGTAAAGAGTGTAAATGTTTGACCTGAGTTTAGCAAAGTGAGATTGCTTCGTTCCTCGCAATGACAGAGAACCTGAAATGAATTCAGGTTAAAGTGGTTCCGAGTAGTCTTTGTCTGTTCCTGTGTTGAGGTGTCTTGAACGGTTTACTGGAGCTGTTTCAGAATTGTATTTGAAATTAGGTGCGTTTAATATCCAGTTTTGTGCTGCAGCTTGCCAATCGATCATGGGTGTTTTTCCACCAACGAGCCAGCCGTTGCTGGAGAAATAATTGAAAAATTTATTGGCTTCTATTTCCGGAAAATTGTTTTCAAGGAAATAGCATTTTACTTTTTCAATTGTAGGCTTATCGACGTTCGTCTCTCGACTACGCTCGGGATGACACGCTCGGGATGACATGCTTGAAGTTACAAACTTTTCTTTTTTGGCGGAACTTTTTTCTTTTTGTCCTGTAGCAACATTTTTTAAAATATTATCTTCAATTTCAAAATTTTGTGCTTGCTCGTCTTTGTTTACACTCTTTAAATCGTTTGAAATGTTTGGTATGTTTGTATTGTTTATATAAGATACCAGTGCTTGTTCACCGCTTGTCTCATTAGTAGTGCAGGACTTGTTTAGAGCTTGTTCATTGACCAGTTCAAAAGCAGGTTCGTTTTTTGGTACTGTTATTTTTTCACTTTTTGGAATTGGTTTTAAATCGTCGGAAAAATTGAAGAGGTAGACGTGGCTTCCTTTGAATGGATTGTATGATGGTTCGTAGTTTATGTAGCCCAATGAATGCAAATTTTTAAGGCATTTATGATAGGTAGCTTTAGAACTGATTTTGCTAATTCGCATTAACTCGTCCCGAGAAATACTGATTGGATTTTTGAATCGGTTGCAATTCCAGAATTGAAACAACGACATATACAAACTTACGTGTGTTGGATTGAGCGCTTTGTCGATCGCTACCTTTTCAAAAAATCCTGTTAGGTGTTTTATGTAATTCATTTTGTTGGTGAATAGTGTCTCTCGACTGCGCTCGTGATGACGGTGAAAAGTGAAAAGGAATTAGATTAATTCGCTTCTCTTAATGGTTTTACTTGAAAAGGGTAGGGAGGGCGTTCACTTTATTTCCATTCAGAAGTTTATCGATGTCACTTTGGTCATAATACATAATACCGCCAATCTTGGTATATGTCAATGTTCCATTAATTCGGAGGTTTTGTAATGTACCCGGTGAAATGTTTAGCAGCTTTCGGACTTCATTGGATTTCAGCCATTGCTTTTGCTTGAGTGGTTTGGATTGAATGATTGTAAGTAAATCATTGAGAAGTAGACTTCGGAATTCATTTAAGTCTTCCATCGTAATTAATTGTTCGCGATACATTCTGTTTTTGTTGGAGGGCGAGGTGCTGGTGTTTTCAAGTGCCATAACGTATGTTTTAGTTTGTTATGGCACAAAAGTGTTGGTTTTGATTTGTTTTATATCACAAGTGGTTCACAAGTTGTGAGAGAAAAAATTGTTTTTTATTTTGAAGTGGTCGGGGTTATTGACTTCTTTTTAATAAAATAACTATTGAGGTCTTATTAAGTTTTTTCTTTTGCCTTGATGCAAAAGAAACAAAAGATCAAGCCTGAAAATTAAAAGCTTGAAAACTACCTCAAAGTTCCATTCCGCAGCCCGAGCCGTTCGTCCTTCGTCCTCAACTCGCGGACTGCTGCCATTTCACTTCTTCGTTGTTTTCTATACTTTTTATTTAAGGGCGGGGTGAGGAGGGATTATAAGAGCGTTTGCTGTTACCGATACTGCTAGGTGTCTTGAAGATTATCTTTTCTTTTAGCTCACTAAAATTTTATTTTAAGTGGTGTTTGCTGAATCTTCGATTTGCCTTGATGCAAAAGAAACAAAAGATCAAGCCTGAATATTTTTATCCCAAAAGCATCGGACAAATTTCCCTATCGCGACCCCAGCCGCTCGTGTTTCATACTCGACTCGGGGGTCACTCCCTGTGGCCAGCGCTGAAATCCTTACCGTGATTTTGCGGCATAAAAATATAAGGGCGATCCGAAGAGGGTTTATAAGAGTGTTTACTGTTGCCGGTACTATTTTATATTTTGAAAATGATTTTTTACTTTTTTCATCAAGGAAAAAAGTAAAAAAAATATTCATCGGTTATCGATGGGTAATTATTATGGATGATTATATTGATTTGTTTTAGTTCATAAGCGTTTCACAAGTTGTGATAGGGAAATGTTTGAGATATTTATCTTATTGAATTGGTTTTTGGAGTTGTTGAATGAAATAGGTTGGAGAAATTTTAGTTTGCTTTTTGAATGCTCTTGTGAAATTTTGAGTTGAGCTAAAACCGGCTTCTTCTCCTAATGCCTCATTGGTATATAAACGGTATTTATTCTCGTTTTTAAGTAAGGTTATGATGTGTTGTAATTTTAGATTGCTGATGTAATCTATGGTTTTTTGACCTCTGTATTTAGAAATAACTTTGCCAGCATATTTCGAATTGGTATTAAGTAATGCTGAAAGACGAGATAAATTCATGTCTTTCTCCAGGTATTTTTTATTTTTTTCAAACTTTTCCAGATTCTTTAGTATCATTGTAATCACTTCCGGATTGATGTCTAAATCATTATTCTCATTATTAATATTGAGTGTTGATGTCTTTTGCGAATCCGTATTCGATTCCATTAATTCTTCAAATTTTTGTCTGTAATACTTTTTGTTTTTATAATGGCGGAAAGACAAGAAAGCAATGGTGATGGTAAAAAATACAACTAGTATGTAGATTATTTGATTTTTAGATCCGGTAGATTTTTCCAGTTCCAGATTATCTGATTGTAGTTTTTTAGTGTCGTACACCTTGAATATTTTTCTTGAAAGGTATTTGTAATTTTTAGTGAGAATGCGATCCACTTCAAGTAATCTTCTTGCGTATACTAACTGTAAAGCAATATTGTTTTGATTTTTATAAAATTCAATCAATAACTCAAAGTTTTCTCGTAAATCGGGTCTGGTGTATTTTTCATCCACAAATATCTTGTCCACTTTCAAAAGGAATGGTAAAGCTAAATTTTGCTGTTTTAAAGCCCAATAGCTTTTACCGATGTAGAAATTTGCTACTGTCTCATTAGCAAAATCCTTTTTATTTTTGAGTTCCGGTATCACCCTTTTTAGATTAGCAATTGCTTCTGAATATTCTTTTTTATAATAGTGATTTATGCCCGCTGAATGATTAAAATAGACAAGCATTTCGGTGTTGTCTAGTTTTTTACTTTCTTCCAGTCCTAATTTATTGTAGTAGGAAGATAATTTATAGTTGCCGACCTTATTGTAACATAGTCCGAGGAAGTGGATGGAATTCAGGTACCCTCTATCATTTTCTGATTCGAAATATGCTGTGCATTCTTTGAGCAGTGCAATGGCTTCGTGATAAAATCCTAAGTAATATTTAGTTTGAGCAATCGCATATTTTACTTTATGGATGGCATAACTGTCGTCCGTCTGAGAAATGTATCGATCTGCAATTAAGTAGTTGTCTAACGCTTTGGTGAGTTCTTTTTTATTGTAATTAATAATCCCTTTTGTTAAATATGCTGCTCCGATCAAGGCTTTATCTTTTGATTTTTTTGCTGCGGTAAGTAAACTATCAGAATAAGGGGGTAACTGTGCTTTATCTGCATTGTACATTATTGCTTTGTATGCCAATGCCATTTGATTCCAATTTTGTTCCGACTTTGATTTTGACAGCCAGGACTTGGCGTATAGCGTTGCATTGAAGCTTTGTGCCTTGTTTTTTTGAACCTCATTACTAAAATACGCGTAGTCTTTGTTGTTGAGGCTGTCAGGAATTTTGAAGCCGTTCTGTTGAGCAACATTTATTTGGAACAGCATTACTAAAATGAGTATTAAATATATTTTTTTGTTGTTTTTCATATATGGGGCGCATATAAAAAGCACGTAGGCTGTGCTCATTTTTTTGGTATTAAATGTAGCTAAATTATATTAGTATTAAACAATTGTTAAATAATTATCAAATAAACTGGTTAAAATGAATCAAAAATGTATCAGACTGCTAGTGATTATTTACAAAAATTATAGTGTGTGTAATTCGGGAATTACACATCATCAATTCGGGAATTGCATAGATAATGGCTTGTTGGGCTTGAATTGGGCGTGTAGATTTGCTTCGAATTCATAACCGTTTGCTAGTTGTAAACACCGCATTGTTCAAATTACCCCGGGCGAAATGAACTGACGAAAAAAGTAATCAGTCCCATTTTAAAAATTAATCTTTATGAAATTTATTTATTTATGTTTAATCGTAATTCCATTTTTTATTTCTTGTAGTGAATCCACTGATGCAATAGCATCAGACACTAAAGCTCGTGTTTCTAAATCGTCCAATCGTCTAATTGCCGACAGCGGTAGTATTGTGTCCCCTGAAAATGATTTGAATCCGTATGATATTGCCGGACAATTGCATGCCGAGTTGTATGCTGTTTATTATGCTGAAGATAGTTTGAGTAGTAGTGTTGCCAGTATAGCGGATCGTGTCACTATGCTTGCCAATGAAAACGAGTCTTTTACGGCCTTAGCCGGTATTGATTATTCGTTTTTGTCTACTGATAGGGTAACTTATATTCTCTCTACTATTGATAGTTGTACTCCTGAAATTATTGATGCTTCACTAGTTGCACCTGAAGCTAAAAATAGTTTTACTACTTTTGTTAATTCCCTATTTGTACTTTGTGAAACGGAATCTAATTACGCTGTTATTCATGATTTTGTTGTCACTTATGAAAATGAAATTTCAGAAAATAGTAGCTTTTCTTTATCCGACAAGGAAGTTATTTTGACCACCACTTCGATAGCCAGGTATGCTGTTTATGAGAGAAAAAAACGACCAAAGAAAAATACTGATCCAGAATGGGATTTACTGGTTGCTAATATCGCAGGAGGAACAGAAGGTTCTGCCGAGAGTCTTGAAAAAGCAATTGTAATGTCATTGATTACCAGTATAGCTGAGAATGAGTAGTGTTTTTTGATGTTTAGAGTTACTGAGGAATTTAGGTTTAAAGGTTTGAACCAATCTAGACACTCTAACTGAAATTATTATTATTTAAATCCAAAAACTGTTTCCTTAAAGGCTACTCTTTTTATAAAGAGTGGCCTTTTATTTTTCATCCGCTTCATCCATGCGTTTTATTAGGTTGTCTTTTAGTGAATTTAGAAAGTTTGTTTTCTCCATTGTCTTTCTATTCCTAATTTCTAAATATATTCTATTGAATTGTCCGATGTCTAAATTGAAAGCTGATTCGATATTTTTAGCAATTTCATTCAAGCTTAGATTACCATTATTTAGGACTCCTTCCGCATGAAGTGCATACATTAATTCGACCAAAGCTACTTTAGAGCCTGTCCACCGGAGTCCTTTATGGTTTGCCTCGGTATGTTGGTTGACTTGGTTACCATTTTGATATTTTTTAAGATTGGTTTCCAAGTACACTTGAATATTATCATTGGCTATTATTTTTGCCACTTTAAAATCATGTGACGTTGTAAAATCATAATCTGATTGAAAGTAGGAGCTGTCCAATGTCATTCTGATGTCGTGTTTTCTTCTCAGGAAATATTTTTTGTCCAGACATGTATTTCCGGTGCGGTAGTATTTGTAAAATTCCAGATTTTCATCGAAGAAAATCTTTAGTTTGCTTAATTCTCTATTGTAATGTTTCCGAATGGTTTTATCTGATCCGGATGGCTTGCTTATCTCAATATTGTAGATTTCATTGTAGAAAATTAATTTACTTGCCAATTGTGGCTTAATATCCTTGAAAAATTCTATCTCTTCTGATTTGCTGGTAAAATTATGTTTTTTGAAAAACGATTTCAATTGCTCTAGGCTTGCTATTGTTGCTTTAATAGCTTGTTGCGAACTTTGTATAGGGTAATTCTCATTGGAATGCATTGTTTTTAATTGACCTTCTAATTCTGCCATTACCGAATTTGAGTAGTTTTTCATTTTATTGACTGCTAATTAAGGATGTAAGACCTGTCGATTTTACTATTTGTGGTCAGCAAATCTATTTGGACCCCTGCATTTTAGCAAATGTTTACTTGTGTAATTCCCGAATTGCATAGTAGAATTCCCGAATTGCATACTTTGTTTTTGATATTCATGCGATACATAGGCTTTGTATTTACCGCAAAAATGCGGTGATTAATAAAAGTAATCACTGCATTTTTTAATTTTCAGTATTTCGGATAAAAGGGAGTTGTTCGAGGGTGGGAGGCATCAGGTAGCAGGGTCACGGAATGCAGTTGCGCGCCATCGGGGTTAAATGACAATTATTTTTCTTTTTAAATTACCTTAGGTTCCGTTCAAAAAAACTCTTATTGTTCGTGCTACGCGCGCAATAAAAATTTAGCTGTTATAGGCAGTGCTTTTTTTTAATTTTTACACTTCTTAATGCTCAACGCTTTCTGTTTTATCCATTGTATTGAAATGTCAACAGGTTCTCTATCATTGTCAGAAGATGTATTGTGTCCTAATTTAGAAAACAATGTATATTCGAAAGGATTGCCTTGCGCTTTCAATGTATTTAATTGCTCTATACACAACTTTACCGGAATTTGTATGTCTTTCTCACCAAAAAGCCAAAGTCCAGGAATCAAAAGATTATTTAAGGAAATTTTAGGGTCAGTAGCTTTAAATTGATACCTATCAGTGTCATTTTTTATATGCTCACGAGCATCTGATTCTGTATGATTTTTCCAAAAAGTATTGTTTCCATTAGTGTAAAATTGAAATCGAAGTTGTTCTAAGGTAGTAATGGTAGGGCAACTAAATAAAACCATAAATTCTATCTGTGGATTTTTGCTTGCAGCAATTGGAATTATCCATCCTGCTTGACTGAAGCCAACTAATCCAATTGGTGTTTTTTTATCTTTCAAATAGGTTCGAAATGTATTTACTGCTACGCTTGCATCGTGAGATAATAAATTAAGATTACCAGTGTCAATATTATTCGTACCAACAGATGGTCCTACGTATACACCACCAGATTCTCCAACTCCACGTTTATCATATGTCAATACAGCAATACCTTCATTGGCTAGACGTTTAGCGAACTCCATTTCTCTTTTTACAGGATCAGACCCATGAACAATTACAACAGCAGCAATTGGATTTTCAGGCTTTAATATTGAGCCTGCAAGAGTGATTCCCTGACTTTCAAACTTTACATCTTGAATGACAAAGTCGTTCGATTGTGAAAATACAGTTACTGGTAATGTTATTAATAATAACCAAAGAAATACGTTGGGAAAAAAGTTGATTTTCATTTTTGATTACTATAAAAATTTATTTTGAACGGTCTTGATTAGCATTGCCTACAACTTTTTTGCTGCTTTGAGATGGCTGGAAGTTCGTAACCTTTCGGTTTTGTGCTTTGCAGAAAATATGATACGAAGCGGGAATAACACTACTCTTCAGCTCGCTAAAATGTCTGTTGGCAGCTGTATTTATTGTTTTGTCCATTTTATAAATTCGTCCATAACTTCTGTCCAATGTTCTTTTTCGTAATTCGTTGTTCCATCACTTTCAACTTCAAAAAAGTTATGTTCTAAATTTAAGTATCTTTTATATGTTAAATTATCTTTTGAGTTTTGGATATAGAATAAAGGAACTAAATCACATAAATCAGAAGCAATATCATTTGTTCCATATGCTAAATAAGTAGGTATTTTAATTCGTAACCAATCATTTAATAATGGTCTTGAAAATGATTTCCAAGCTAATAAGTGCGGTTTTTGAATTAAAGTATCTTTATTAAAAGCGTCTTTATACATTTGGTACGTATTTTCAATTTTGTCATTAGCTTCGACCCAAGTAATTTCTTTTCTTTCAGCTTCCTTTCTATAATTTCTAATATTTTGGTCTATTCTTCCAAATGGATTTGCTGCAAATAATCCTAAATGTGTAACTTTTTTGTTATTCAAGGCAATGAGTGTTGCCACTTTAGAACCTTGAGAATGTCCAGCAACTATTAACTTTGAATTATCTACCCATTTTTGTTTTCGTAAAAATTTTAAAACTTTTTCTGCTCTGTATTCATAGTTCTCTAAAAAATCTGCTTTTACATATTCTTTATCAAATCCATCAGGTTCTTTTTCATTTGGAATGTAACAGTAAGATTTATTTAGGTATTTTTCGGCAACAATTACTGGAGTTTTGGGCATTGAAATGACAATTAAATGATAGTTCTTTTTTATCTCATTTAGGTCAAAATTTGTAATACCACCGCCTATCATCCACATATTTTCTTTTTCTGGTTTTACGAATAATGGCATTGGCAAAGAACCTTGACAAAATAAAAAAACGGGTTTTATTTCATCTAATTTAGTGTCAATTACTACAAAATTAATGGTATCCTTTTCCTGTTTAATACTGAATTGAATTGCTTGATTATTTATTATATCAAGTTTTTGCCCAAAACTTATTTGGATGAAAAGAAATAAGAATAATGTCGCTTGTAGTTTTTTCATACTATATCTGTCAACTTTTATGTAGGTCTTACAATATTCAGACTTTATGATAGATCAAATATATTGTTTTATTCTTACAAATTATTAGAGGCTCTTTTATTAGTTTCGGGTATTAGAACATATATTATAGTGTATAATTAGAGAATTGAATATTTAAGTTCAGTTCCAGAAGGTATTTATCCGATCGCATAAAAGTTTGATGTAATCTGTTTTATAATGAGTAATGATCAGACTTTTTAAATAAGATATTAATTGATTTTGATCGTGTGCACGAGAGAGAAACTCGCGCCAAGGGGGAGTTCATAAATCTCAGATTTCAAAATAAACAAAAAATATTCATGGCCTGTTACTGTTATGGGGTATTAATGAATCTTCTATTTCAAGTCTGAATATTCCTATTCCAAAAATCCTCGCTAGTATTTTCCTATTACCTCTTACATGTAGAGGAAATATTAACCATTGGCTTTACTTAATATATTTATCAATCATATACTGCGTAATTGGTTTTAAAGGCTTTTCATTTTCAGGGTTAAAACCTGGTCCATTAAAAAAATCCAGATGATCTCCAGTTTTACAATACCACAATATTGGTTTATTATGTTTAAAAAAGGTTGTGGTATCACAAATTTCAATTTTTCTAAAATTCAGCATATTTTTATTTAGAGGCATCGTTGAATACAAGTTTACAAGACCCACTGCTTGGGTTTCACAAACAACTGCTTCAAAATGGTCTTTTTGCCATTGCATGCACTCTTTTTTGGGTAAAAAAACATACCCAAAACCACACAACATTGTAAACACTATTAGTCCAGGAATAAATAGCCTTTGTTGAAAAATACGTAAATCTTTCTTTTCCAAGGATAATGGTTGCATTGATTTGTCAGGACTAATGCTATTTTTTTTAATAATTGTAGTTACTCCAGAAACATCGCCTTTGTCGCTACTTTCAATACTAGCAATGGAGGTATTCTCTTTTTTAAAAGTCTCCTGTCTTGAGAATTTCAGGTAAGGCCGCGGATTAAAATCGACTAATATTGCTGCAATATTTACTGCTTCAATATCAGTTAAATCCGTCTCTCCTTTAAAAAATGTCTCAATAGGTCTGAATTTATCTGTTTGGTCTTTTAATTTATTGGAGCAATTTAAAACATAGTCAAATTGAAAAAAAGCGGTAAAGCTTCTTAAATCATCAGTGTTAGCGTTATTCTTAAATAACTCACCACATAATTTCCTCAATTTGGCGCGAGAAGGATTTAGCAAAAAACTGGAATGGATACCAACCTTTTCAATCTCATACTTCAATTTAACCTCTGCCTTATAATCTTCTAAAGTATTTTTCACCATAAGCTTAAAGGAATTTTTAGGAATTTTCAGGAATGCCCGGTATTGCTGGGAATCATAGGAATTCCGCATCAATTTTACTGCTGAAGCGTCATTACTTTGCTTCAGAATTAGTTCTTGTTCTATTTCGCGATACGGACAAATGTACAAAACTACTTCTATAAAAGTGAGGCTATACTGAAGAGAATTTTTATTCCGGGAAGTATAATTAAACGATTCCGTACTAGCCCACTTTACTTCCCGCAACCAAAAAAACTGTTCTCATTTTAATGGTTTGGCCTTTACTAATTATTCGATAAAAGATATCGAACGGCCAAACCTATGTCAAATTTTTAACAATTAAAGTAATGAAAAAAATATTTTTTACAGCTGCTATGGCAGTATCGGGCTTAGTTATGGTTTCGTGTGATGTGGATGCGATTGACAGTGCCACTAATCAAGCGAAAGATTTTGGAGTTCATAAAAAAGGTCTGGAGTTCAACGAAAGCCATGTTAGTCCATTGAACAATACAAGTACTCTTATGGCTACTGAGGGACCCGGTGACGACGTAATTATTATTACACCACCGAAAAAACCTTAATTATAAGTATTTGTTTATAATAAATTGCTAATTTCGGGGAAAGTAACATTTTATGGTGCGTTCCTCGATTTTAGTTTTATTGTTGTTAGTTGCAATTGTATCTTGCCAAAAAGGGTCAGAAACAACTTTTGTGAATCTTAAAAATAGAGAAACTACTAAAAGTGTCCTAGCTAAGAAATTCTCCAATTTAGGAGATTCTTATTACACTGCAAAAAGATTTGATAGTGCCTATTATTATTACAATAAATCAAAAGAGATATTTGAAACTGAAAAAGACAGCACATATTCTGCTTACACTTTAATTCAGTTGGCACGAATCCAGCTCACATTTGGTGATTATAGTAACAGCGAAGAAACGTTGACCGAGGCATTACCTTATATGCATGATAATTTACAATATCAGGTAGCTGCAAATAATTTATTTGGCATCGCGGCAAAAGAGCTAAAGAATTATGGTGATGCCGTTTTTTATTACAATAAAATCTTAAAAACTGCGAGCGATTCACTATTGAGGGTTACGCCCCTCAATAACATAGCAAACGTATATATAGAACAAAAAAAATATAAGGATGCAATCATTCTTTTAGACCCCCTTCTAAAATCGAATCTTTTAGATACGCTGCCATATAAAAAAGCCATCATTACTGATAATTTGGGGTTTGCTTATTATAAATACGGTAGTATTAAAAAAGGTGAAGAATTAATGAATCAGGCTTTAGCAATCAGAACTAGCATTAACGATTCTTATGGAAGTATTGAAAGTTATTTGCATTTAGCCGATTATTATCAAAATAAAGATTACCAAAAATCAAAAGAGAATGCACTACATGCTTATGATGAAGCAACAAAGCATCAAAGTATTGACGAACGACTAGAAGCCTTGGGATTTTTAATGTCACATAATCAAGAAAAAGGAGTAAATGCATATGCCAAATTGTATGTTAACCTAGACGATAGTATTAAAAAAGTCAGGAATAATGCTAAAAATCAATTTGCTAAAATTAGGTATGATTCTAGAAAAGCCATACTAGAAAGTATCAAATATAAGGGACAAAGGGCAGAAATCCTTTTGCAGCTTGAAACACAAAAGAGCCAAAAGTACTTGTTCTTTTTTGGATTTGTTGCATTACTTGGAGGGATAGGATTTATAGTCAATTATTACAAAAGTAAAACCAAACGAGAACGCTTAGAGGCCAATTATACTACTGAAACCCGAATTTCCAAAGAACTCCATGATGAATTGGCTAATGATGTTTTTTATGCGATGACTTTTGCTGGAACTCAAGATTTGCAGAATCCAATAAAAAAAGAAACTCTTTTAGATCATCTTGATAAAATATATGTTAGAACACGAAATTTTTCTAAAGAGAATAGTCCTGTAGAAACTGGAGAACATTTTGAACAGAATTTAAAACAAATGCTTCATAGCTATAAAAGCAGTAGTACCGAAGTTATTATTAAAAATGGTAACGCAATAGATTGGTCCAAAGTCCAAACAGAAAAAAAGATAGCCATACAAAGAGTATTGCAAGAACTTATGGTTAATATGAAAAAACACAGTCAAGCCAGTTTTGTTATCATTGGTTTTGATTTGGAGCAAAATACTCTCAGAATTGACTATTCAGATAATGGAGTTGGATTTTCACAGCAACTAATTTTAAAAAATGGTCTTCAGAATGCGGAAAACCGTATTGAGACTTTAAAAGGAATACTTACTTTTGATTCTGAAACCAATAAAGGTTTCAAGGCTAAGATTTTAGTTCCAAAATAATATACCAATATGTTTACAAAAGTTTTAATTGCGGATGATATTGATTTTAATGATTTGGGTGCTGCCCAGATACTAAATGAGCTTGATGTTCTCGAAATTCAATATGCAAAATATTGTGATGAAGCTTTGTTAAAGATAAAAAAAGCACATTTAGATGGTGCTCCTTTTCAACTGCTTATTTCTGATTTGTCCTTTAAAGCGGATCACCAGCTGAATAAACTCAATTCGGGCGAGGAATTGATAGCTGCGGTTAAAAAGCAGTGTCCTAACATTAAAATAATTGTTTTTTCGATTGAAGACAGAGCACATCGTATCAAATTGCTATTTGATGAGCTGCATATAGATGGCTATGTAATAAAAGGCAGAAACACAATATACGACCTAAAGAGAGCCATTCAAAAAGCCTACAATAATGAACCAGAAAACGTTTCTCCTGAATTGTTGTATCTGCTTCAAGATAAAACTACAAGAGAAATAGATAATTATGATGTGCGATTAATCAAGTATCTCTCCATAGGAATATCCCAAGAAAATATGGAAACGGTATTTAAACAAGAAGGCATTAGCCCTAATAGTAAAAGTTCTATTGAAAAACAGGTCAGTAAACTCAAAATTTATTTCAAAGCAAATAATACGGTACATCTGGTAGCAATAGCCAAGGATTTGGGCATTATTTAAAGTTTTTCCTAGTAAACACTCATTTAAATTTCACATTCAAGCTCCTTCAGGGGCTTTTTTTATTGCTTAAAGAAAATAAAGAGTCAGATTGTGGTTTACCGTAAGGTGTTGAATTTTAATGGTTTTATTTTTGAAATAAATTATTAAATTAAAAAGTATGATAAAGTTTTATGTGAACAAAAATGCACAACCAAACGGTGACCATGAAGTGCATACTGAAGATTGTAGCTATCTTCCAAACTCTGACAATAGAAAATATTTGGGAGAATATTCAAATTGTAAACCGGCAGTTGCAGAAGCGAAGAAAACGTATCCTAAATCAAATGGATGCAGAAAATGCTCTAATCAATGTCATACCACTTAGGATTCAAGTGATGGGCTTTCGATTTCAAAAAAGAATTAAACTTGGAGGAGGACTTGGCTTAAATATAAGTAAGTCTGGGATTTCTCCAAGCTTAAGAACAAAGGCTGGAACTATTAGTAATAAGGGTTTCTCGGTAAGGACTGGAGTACCGGGTGCTTCTTATAGAAAATCATTTAATACATCAAAATCCAGTGGATGTCTATTTGCATTTATCATGTATTTGGGTTTAGGTGTCGTATTTTATCAACTCTTTAATTAAGAAAAATCTATTATGAAACTATTTTTATACTCCTTTTTATTTTTCCTTTTTACTTGGACTGCTTCAAGTCAAACAAATTCAAAAAAATTAATTGCTTCAACCTGTGAGAGCAGGGGATGTTCCGGTTCTGAATATTGCGCCGCCTGTAAAAATTGTTCGGGTTGTAAGCACTGTGCTAAAGAAGGAGGAACCTGCGGTGTTTGTGCGCCTACTCTAAAAAAGGAACCTGTTTCAAAAAACATTAAAAGTAGAAAAAATTCAAAAAAAGCAAGAAAATCTTAGTTTGAATAAAGTAAATAAGACATTTTTAATAATCTAATTTTCAAAATATGAATTCAAATCCTAGTATGACTATTCAATTGAAAAGTCATTTCCTTCGACTTTATCAAATGGCTTTAACAGATGATCAATTTGACGTATTAGAACTTCAAATGCTATATCATTTTGCGGATGAACGTGGGATTCCAAAAGAAGAACTCGATAAACTTTTTCTTAATCCAATCAATACCGAGTTGAGTATTCCAGAAAATTTAGATACAAGGATTGAATACTTATACGATTTTGCCAGAATTATTTGGGCTGATGAGAAGGTAACAGATGATGAATTAAATATGCTCAAAAAATACTGTCGTAAATTTAATTTTTTAGATGAAAACATAAACGAGTTAACTGGTTATCTAATTGATTGTGTTAAGAAAGGCATTAGCAAAGAAGAAATTATTAATCAACTAAACTCTTAAGTTATGAAATCACTAACACAGTTATTCAGTCTAAAAAAAGTTGATGAAGCTCCAAAAAATAGTATTGATGAAAATGAAAATGACAGGGAACAAATAAGAATAACCTATTATCAGAGTGGCTTTGCCGCATCAATAAAAGCGACTGGAAAACCAATCGTTTTAAAAGCTTGCCTTCAAAATTTATACATGAGTTTTGAAGATCAATGTCGAAAACAAAAATTAGAGCAAGACCGTTTGAAACAACCTTACAGGGAAGAACAAGAAAAAAATAGGACAGAACTAAAAAAGTGTGAGGCGGCAATTGGAATTTATGAAAAAAAAGAACAAGATCTGAATGAAGATGTTGGTCAGATAAAAAGTGAAATCGTTGAAGTAAAACGCAATCCTGACAAATTTGGAATTGAAGACGGCAAAGGTCTAAAAGCACATTTTTATATCGGATTGGTCTTATTACTCCCCATAACACTTTATTTAGTGGTATTTTATATTTCAGCCTCTTATTCTGCATTTTTCAAAGAGTTTTCAAATGATAGTTTAACAGCTGCCATTTTTGATGCAGATGCATTGACAAACTCATTTAAAGCAAGTTGGTTAGAAGGGGTTTTAGTAATTACTATTCCTTTTGTCTTCATGGGATTAGGCTATGTAATTCATATGGTACAAAAAGTAAAGGGTATCAAAAATATCATTAGAATCATTGGTTTATTTATTACGACATTTTTGTTTGACGCACTTCTGGCTTATCAAATTGAGAAAAAAATATATGAATTTAATAAAACTACTGATTCCTCTCCTTATAATTTAGATATAGCATTAGGCGAAGCTGAGTTTTGGATGATCATATTTGCTGGATTTGTAGTGTATATTATTTGGGGACTTGTTTTTGATTTTGTGATGAAAGAATTCGAAAATATCGATAAAATCAGAGCATACATTAGAGGACAAAAAGGAAAACTTATTGATTTAGAAAAACTAGCAACGGAATATAGTAATAAAGTCAATGATTTTAAACAACAGATAGTTACTATTAATGGTAAGATTTCAGAACTCCAATCAAAAATAGATGGTTTTGTATTTCCAGTGAAAGAATATCTTCATTATCATCATCAATATAAAGAAGGCTGGTTTCAGGCGATTAATACTGAAATAGCTTTGCCTCATAAGGAGAAAACAGAATTATTGGTAAACTGTGATATTTTATCAATAGAGCATTTGGACAAGCTAAATCTAATTGATCCTGATTTTCAACATTTAGTATATTCTAAAAACTAATCTTATGAAAGCTATTTTAAAAACTATTTTAGTGTCATTTTTTATCGTTTCTGTATATTCTTGTAAACAAGATGTCGAAAATAAGAATATAACGAAAATTGGTCACCCAATTCAGGAAAATTATAACATTAGTATACTTCTGGATTTATCGGACAGGATTAGTGTCAAAAAAAATCCCAACCCAACAATGGAATATTTTCAAAGAGATTTAGGGTATATAAAATCCATTTCTGAAGCCTTTACTCAACATTTGAGATCAAAAAGAATAAGACAGATGGATGATAAAATGCAATTATTTTTCAATCCGGAACCATTGGATCCCGAAATTAATTCTATTTCTAAAAAATTAAGAATTGCTATTGATAAAAATAATGCGTCCAAAGAGTATCTGAATTCAATAAATTCAAATTATGCCGCTCAGACTTTAAAAATATACGAGTCTGCAATAAAAGATGATAATTTTATAGGCTCAGATATATGGAGTTTTTTTGAAAATAAAGTGAAAGATCAGTGTATAGATTATAAACACAGAAATATACTTGTAGTCTTAACTGATGGATATATTTTTTATGAAGATACCAAAATAATAGAAGGAAATTTAACTACTTATATCACTCCGGAACTAGTTAGAAAAAACGGATTGAATAATAAAGATTGGAATGAAAAATTTCAAAACAAGCATTATGGTTTTATAAAAGCAAACGATGACTTATCAAATCTTGAAGTTCTAGTTTTAGGAATAAACCCAAATAAAAATAATCCTTATGAAGAAAAAGTAATCCGTGCCTATTGGAGTAAATGGTTTACAGAAATGAAAATAAAACATTTTGAAATTAAAACTGCAGACCTACCCTCCAATATGGATGCAATCATTAAGAACTTTATATTAGATAAAAATCATCAATAAATAAGTAATCCTATGGCATGGAGTTATCATAAAAGAGTAAAAATTATACCTGGAATTCATTTGAATTTTAGCAAGAAAGGTATTAGTACTTCAATTGGAGTGCGTGGGGCAAATATTAATTTTGGTAAAACGGGGACTTATTTAAATACATCTATTCTTGGGTTAGGATTACATAATAGACAAAAATTAAGTCATAATTCTATTCCGAATTTACCTGAAAATTTAAATCCGATACTTTGTGAAACTGAAGACAACATTTTTAGTTCCGATGTAGAAGAAATAACCAGTCAGGATATGCAAGGTATAAAAGAAGTAATCTTAACTGTACAGAAACAAGCTTTAGATTTAAAGAATGATTTATTAAAAATAAAGAAAGCTTTAGGAAATTCTAAACTCAGACGAATTGCAAGTTATTTTTTGCTCTATGGAATAATTAAAAAAGATATCTCCGAAAAAATTAAGGAAGATATTCGCTTGCAAAAAGAAGTGATTATAAAAATTCAAAATAAAATTGAAAAATCCTATGTTGAACTTGATGTAGAATTTGAAGACGAAATACAAGCTGAATATGAAAATATGGTTTTAGCTTTTAAGAATTTGACAAAATCTCAAAAAATTTGGGATGTTACCAGTTCTCATTCTCAAGACACAAAAATCACACGTTCAGCTGCCAGTGCATTAATCGATAAGAGAGAGGTACAATTTGGCATAAAGTCACTCCCGTATATAAAAACTAGATTCGAAGTATTATGGCTTAAAAATGCTAATGGAGCAGATTTATATATTTACCCAAATTTTATCATAATGCATTCTTCAGCTTTGCAATTTGCGATTATAGGTTTAAATGAAATAAACTTTTTTCATAGTTATTCAAGATTTTTAGAAACAGGAACTATTCCCAGTGACACCAAAATAATAGATAAAACTTGGGCAAAAGTAAATAAGAATGGTTCCCCTGATAAAAGATTTAAAGGGAATTATCAAATACCGATTGTTCAATACGGAGAAATCTCTTTGAGTACAAATACGGGGCTTAATGAAAAATATCACTTTAGTAATTATGAATTTACACAAAAATTCGGAAGTACTTTTGGAGGATATAAAACCTTAATAAATGGACTTACTCAAATCAATGCCTAATCCAGACTGATCAATAAAAAAGTAACTATTTTATATCAATATTTATTTTAATTCCATAAACGAAAATGCTTAGCAATTTTAGAATAGTATTTATAATAGTAGCTTTTGGAATCATTGGCTGTAAAAAGGAAGAGCCTCCCCAAAACATCAATTCTTTTTTTAAGGAAGTTATCGAACCAGATGATCGAAAAACTATTACTCCTGAAGAAGCTAAAACATATCATAATGACACCCATCGCCATTATGAATATCGCACGGGCAAATCAGGACATTATGAGTATAATTATGATGTAAGTGGATGTAATGATTTAGGAGATTCAATATCTGGAAACATTAATATCCAAGGAAAATACGGCGCTGGTGTATTAATTACGACTGATGGAGAAATTGAGATCACAGCAGAATGGATTGATTATGGCAAGCTAAAAGCGGTTGACAAGGACGGAAATGAATATCACTTAAAAGTGAATTAACACTATTAGCCTCAAAATAATTAAAATGAAATCTATTGTAATCGTTCTTCTTATTTCTCTAACTTCTTTTCACCCAATAGAGACTAAAGTATACATCTGCGGGTCAAGAGGAGCAAAGAAATTCCATTATACTGAAAATTGTCGAGGGTTGACAGCCTGTAAACATGAAATAGTAAAAAACATCACTTTTTATATTACTTACTAATTTATTAACCTAACCAAAATAACACTATGGTAACAATTAAAGCAGACATTAAACCGGGTCCCAAAAGAAAGACTGAAGAAGGAAAAGAAGACAGAAGACAACGAGTTACTCCTGAAAATCAGCCTAAGCATCCAACTTTAAAACCTCACGATCACGATAAGAAGAATTAATTTAAAAAAGCCTACCATTAATTAGTAGGCTTTTTTGCTTTCTGTCTCGTCCAGAAAATAGTTAACCATAAATTTAAATAAATTTCAACTATTTACCATATATAAAGCAAGTTGTAGAATTATATTATCACGAGTAAATCTTGTAAATTAGGAGTTTATGATTCTGGAATTGAGTGTATAAATTTTAGTTACAAAAGATATTTATTCTATGAGTTGAAAATTTATTTCAATTAGATTTATATAAAAGAAACACTTCTATATTTTAAGGGGTTGTAGGTTACTGATTCATAGTCAGACAATATAGTTCTGCCTTCAGGAATAATGATCAAACGGTTTTAGAAATAGCTATTTATTGATTTTGATTATGGGCACGAGCGAGACGCAAGCGCAAGCGGGTAGTGTTTTTTATAACTGGTTAAATGAAAAGAAACAGCCTTTGGAACGGGCACAGGAACTGGCGGGTCACAAATGGCCAGGTATTACTGAAAAATATATCAAAGTGAACAGCCAACAACAATGGGAATTGATAAACAAATTCTTTCCAATTTAATAATTCTCTATATTTGGTAATAATCGACCAAAATATAATAATAACCATTTAAGTCTAACAAACCATGTCATTACCAATAGTATTAGATAAATCAACTTTTCAAGGATTAAATTATGAGAATATTATTGAGTTACATAGATACTATGATGTAAGCATAGCACCTCTTTTGATAAATGAGATTTTAGGTGACTTATCAAAAGAAGAAAAAGAAGGAAGAAGAACACCGAAGTTATTAATTTGTCTAAAAAAATGTTTCCATATAACGCTTATGTCAACATGAGACATGGAATAGTTATTGAAAAATCATTATTAGGAGAATTTATTGATGCCGATAACAGACCTTTTTTAATTGCTGATAGGTCAATAAGTACTCAAGGGAAAAATGGACTAAAATTTAAAGAAACAGAAGAGGAAAAATCTATAAAACGATGGAAAGAAGGTAGGTTTGATACGCTAGATGAAATCATTTCAGATTTATGGAGGAGTGAATCTAAGGATGATACTGTCATATCTGATTTTAAAAAATGTTTTGGACACTTGACAGATATTAAGAGACGCTTGGGAGATAATAAAGAAATAAATAAAAAACTTTCAGATGAAGAACAATTAAAAGAATTAAAAGAACTAAAAGTACGTTTTCTCGAGAGAATGAATGTTGAGCTTGAACCCGGAGAAGCGTTATTGAAAATGTTAGAATACTTTAAAACTGATTCTGAAACAACAGAAGCAATATTTCATAGATGGAGTAGTAAACCCTTTCCCGATTTAGAAACTTTTGCAGAATATGCATTCTATTGCTATTCAATAGTATCAATGTATTATATTGGGATTAATAATAATCTTCTGGGAGAGAGAAAAACAAACTTACTGGATTTAGAATATTTGTTTTATGCGCCTTTTGCAAAAGTATTCAGTACAAATGATAAATTTCTTATGGCATTATATAATGTTATTGAACCAAAAGGAGTGACTTTTATATCTCTTCTATCATTAAAGGAAGATTTAGCAAAATTTCAAAAGTTAAATACTCCTGATAATTGGTCCCAACATCCCCCAGACAAAGACACCGAAACTTTTAAGATTTGGGATGAAACTTTCAACTTAAAATTATCAGAAAGATTAAAACCTACTGAAAAAGATATGGAAAGGGCTAAAAAAGAATTTGATGAAATATTAAAATTAGCTGAATCAGGAGAGTCTGGAATTTTTAATGGCGAACCTGATTTTATAGTTAAAGAAAGTTATTACTCACCAAATGACCCCTGTCCTTGTAAAAGTGGTAAACCTTTAAAAGATTGCCATTTGAAAAATAATGACTCAATAGTATAGCAGGAATAACTGAAAAATATATTAAAATGAATACATCGGAGCAATGGAAATGATAAATCGTTATTTTCCAAGTATTTAAATTAATCAATTTGAATTATACTAATTGTTAAAGTTTGTTCAAAGTGTATTTACATGTAACTTTTTTGTACCTTTGAACGTACAATATAAAGTACACTTAAATATAATATTATGAAAGCGGTAACAATATCAACATTAAGAAAAAATATCAAAGGTTATTTTGATGAAGTTTCTGAATCATCTGAGGTTATCATTGTTCCAAGAAATGATGAAGAGGATGCAGTTGTAATAATTTCAATTAAAGAATACAATTCAATTATGGAAACGCAACACTTACTTTCAACCAAAGCAAATAGAAAAAGACTTACTGAGTCTATTGAACAAATGGAGAAAGGTAAACTGACTACTTACAATTTTGATGAATTAGAAACGGCTTAAAATGGATATAGTCTTTACAAAGAATGGTTGGGAAGAGTTTGAATACTGGATTGAAAACGACTCAGATACTGTTATAAAAATTAAAGAATTAATAAAATCCATTAGGGAAAATCCATTCAAAGGAATTGGAAAACCGGAGCCTTTACGACATGATTTGAAAAGTTTTTGGTCACGAAGAATTACTGGTGAACATAGATTAGTTTATAAAGTATCAGGGACTAAAGGCATTGACCAAAGGTGCGTTATAATACAATGTAGATTTCATTACGATGATTAAAATAAATCAAAGCTCTCAAAAATGAGGGCTTTTTTATTGGTTGTAAGTAAAAATTTATTAGGAAAATAATTAAACTACATCTACTTTCGTGTTATTTAAAAATGTAATTGGGGACGTTCTTTATTTTGAGATTTTTTACAAGGGGTTGTTTTTATATAAAAAGGTTTAAAGAACCCAATAAGTTTTAGTTTAAGAGTTATAGTAAGGATTATTTACAAAAAAAAAGAAGAACGTCTATGGAATTAGGTAATAATATAGTTCATTTAAAATATATTGGTGAGTTAAACGAAACAGATTTAAATGAATTATCAAACCAATTATTAACTGCTAATTTAGAATTAAATTTATTTAATTCTAGCGGAAAAGCTATAGCTAGTCTTGATGATTTTGATTTTGTCACATACTTAGCTTTAAGTTCTCCTTTCGTAATCGAGTTTATTAAAGGTGTTGGTACGAATGCAGGTTGGGATGTTATAAAACAAGCAATAATTTTTGTTAGAAATAAAACATTAGGAAAGAAATATTATAAACTCACCTCCAAAACACAAGAAGAAAAAGAAATTACATTTGGAGTCAAAATTAAACATGACAAAAATACCGGTTTTGATTTTGAATTAAAAGGTGACCTTAGCGATGAAATAATTCAAGAATCCTTAGATAAAATTTTAGATTTTGTAAAAGCTCAGAAAGCAAATGATGAATATCAACATCCTGTATATTTAAAATATAGTAAGAAAGAAGATCTCTGGATTCCTATCAATGTTTTAGAGGAAATGCGAAAAAAAAAAAATGACAAATAAAGTAAAGTTCTGTAGGCTTTTAAGAGAAAGATCAAATGAACATAGGAAAGCAATTAATTTAATGTTGTTGAATGAATTATATGGACAAACGATTTCATTTTTGAGGCAAGAACTTGACTCTATGGTTAGAGTTATTTTTCTTATAGAGCAATCTGATTTTTCTATAGGAGAACATTTTGTTGAACAGACTTTAAGTAATGCAAAATGGACTTTGCCAAATTCCAGAACTATAGTAACTGATAGACAAATGGTAGAGTTATCGAATACTTGATTTTTCTACTCATAAAAATGCCCCCAATAAGTGTCTAACTTTTTGGGGGCAGTCTATTATAGCACCTTACTTATTTATAATCCAATTATTCCTTTTCTAAATCTACTTTAAAATCAAAAAACTCTTTAGGTTGTATTTTAAGTCCATACGATAAATTAAGTATTGTTTCTAAAGTTATATTTTCAGTGCCTTTTTCAATTTTACTTATAAAACTTGCGTCGAGATCACAATTTTCAGCAATCTTCCTATAACTTAAACCTTTCTGTTTTTTTATTTCTCCGAGTCTTTTACCAAATTGCAGTAAAAATTCACTTTTTGTAGTTTCATTAATCATAGCCTATGTTTTAGGCAATTTCTTTAAATTCAAAGAAATTAATGTGGCAATATATTACCACGTAGATGTTTTTTAGTATATTTGTTTTATCATTACATTAAAATAGTGTATTTTTGCGATTCTTCATATAAAATATTTGAAGCATTCGCTTTGAATCTCGCATCGTAAAACTGGTAATTTTAGCAACGAGATGATAAGTACGATGCTCACGTCCCATGGCGTGGGCTCACTTATTGTTGCAAGGTATACCAGTACCCACGGTGCAGTAAGCTGAGTTCCATGCCATTTTTTATTTCTAATAGGCACAATACTTTCCTTAGATTCTTAGCAACTCTTCATCCTTTTTCATTGTCTCGCAGCAGTTTAACCCGCTAAAGCCCGTATGCCTATGACATAAAAAAAATACTATCTACATAATGCCTGTACTGTTTCTTTATTTTGAGTTAGTGTTTCAGTGCAGGCTCTTTTTTTAATTGTGAATTGTGAGAAAAAAAGAAGCAAAGGGGCAAAGAAGCAAAGGAGCAAAGGAACAAAGAGGCAAAGACGCCGATCCTCAAAATCAATCTTACTTTTTTATATCACACTCACGCCACATTACCTTAGGAATACAATTGAGTTTATAACATCTGAATTATTATAATGAAATTACTACAAACAAATACAAATAGGAATAATTTTACTTTTTATAGCAACGATGTGCATGTGGCTTTATGGTTGAGATAGTTTTATGAGAAGGTAATACATGTTGAATTTTAAATGTTGCATACAGAATCCGAAAAGAAGTATATAAATCTAATTAAATAATGCCTATGATAGAATAATAATAGAGAGATTGCTTTGTTTTCCACCACGGCGGACAAGCTGTGCTTCGCAATAACATAACAAAAAAAGGCCCTCCAACCGTCTGGACAACTGCATAGAGGACCAATGCTAACAAAACTAACGTTTCATTTAACTATACCAATATTATGAAAAAAATTTCATTTTACAAGGGTGGCTTGGCTTTTTTGTACCTGATTATTATCGGGTTCTCACTAAGCTACACCCCAGCTTCAGCTAACAAGGTACTGAGGCCAATGCAGTCCCTACGGCAACAAAGTCAAATAAGTGGTATCATCACTGATGGTACAAACCCTTTGCCTGGTGTGACTATTTCCATAAAAGGAAAAGCTACAGCCGGAACTATTTCGGACTTTAACGGGCAATATCAAATTACAGCAGCCCCCACCGATATTTTAGTCTTTAGTTTTATGGGATTTGTAACGGTTACACAACCGATTGACGGACGTAAAATACTAAACGTACAATTGCAAGAAGATGCTACCCAACTGCAGGAAGTGAAAATTAATGTAGGTTATTATAGCGTTAAAGAAAGCGAGCGCACTGGAAGTATTGCGAAAATCACCTCAAAAGACATTGAAAACCAACCTGTAACCAATGTACTTGCTACTATGCAGGGGAAGATGGCAGGAGTGGATATTGTGCAAGATAGTGGTTCTCCGGGAGGTTCTTTTACCATCAAAATACGAGGACAAAACAGTTTGCGTGCGGATGGAAACCAGCCACTGTATATTATAGATGGTGTGCCTTATTCCTCTGAAACCATTGGTTCTACAGCTACCTCTGGTACTGCGCCCACCTTAACTAGTCCATTGAATTCGATCAATCCCTCTGATGTTGAAAGTATAGAGGTTTTAAAAGATGCTGATGCCACGGCTATTTACGGTTCACGCGGTGCTAATGGTGTGGTTTTGATTACTACTAAAAAAGGAAAGGCAGGAGTCACTCGCTTTAGTATTAATTCCTCCAGCAGTTTTGGTACTGTGACCGATACTCCAAAACTTATGAATACCCAGCAATATCTTGCTATGCGAAAACAGGCATTCGTTAATGATGGTGTAACTGTATATCCAAGTTCAGCTTATGATGTTAATGGTACTTGGAGTCCGAATCGTTATACGGATTGGCAAGATAAGTTGATAGGGGGCACGGCAAAAATTTATACTTTACAAGGTTCGGTATCAGGCGGCAGCGACAGAACACACTATTTGTTGAGCGGTAATTACCGAACTGAAACCACTGTTTTTCCGGGGGATTTTAAATATACTAAGGGGTCAGGACATTTTAGTATGCACCATACTTCAGATGATGAACGTTTTAAAATTACTTTTTCAGCCAATTATACTTCGCAAAATAATAACCAGCCTGCTGTAGATCTCACGGCAGTATCACGAACCTTAGCTCCTAATGCTCCCGACTTGCATGATGCCAAAGGAGCATTGAATTGGGAAAATGGAACATGGACTAATCCTTTGGCGGGATTGCAATCAGAAGTTGAATCCCGTATCAATGATCTTGTCGCTAATACGGTATTGTCGTATCGATTTTTGCCAAATTTGGAATTTAAAACAAGCTTTGGTTTTACGGATTTGGATAATAATGAGAGCCGGACCCAGCCTTCGACAATGTATAACCCTTCGTTTGGTTTAGGCAGTAAGTCCTCAAGTATTGCTACCAATTTTACTAACCGCAGTTCTTGGATTGTGGAGCCACAAATTCATTACAATGTGGCTATCCGTAAAGGCCGTTTTGAGGCCCTGTTGGGAAGTACATTACAAAACCAGCGCACCGAGCGTCTTTATCAGTTCGGTTCTGGGTTTGCGAGTAACAGTCTTATCCACGATTTGGCTTCAGCGACTACCAAGGCAGTTCGATTGAGTGACGTTACGATTTACAAGTATCAGGCTCTTTTTGCCCGTTTGAATTACACATGGGATAGTCGTTATATCCTTAATCTGACTGGTCGTCGCGATGGTTCGAGCCGTTTTGGACCGGGTAAGCAGTTTGGTACTTTTGGAGCAGTAGGGACTGCATGGCTGTTTTCGAACGAAGCTTTTTTGAAAGGCAATAGCATCCTAAGTTTTGGAAAACTACGTGCCAGTTACGGAATTACAGGTAATGATCAGATAGGCGATTACCAGTTTCTGGATACCTATATTTCCACCGGCAATAATTACCAAGGAACTATAGGATTGCAGCCCACACGATTGTTTAATCCTGAATTTGGATGGGAAAGTAATAAAAAATTTGAAGTAGCTCTTGAAACGGGATTTTTGAGGGATCGTATTTTCCTGACGACTGCTTATTACTTTAATCGTTCTTCGAATCAATTGGTTGGAGCACCGTTACCGGGAATTACAGGATTTAGTTCGTTATATGGTAATCTGGATGCTACGGTAGAGAATAGTGGTTTCGAGTTGACATTGCGAACGGTAAACTTGACTGGTGAACACTTTGAGTGGTCTACTAATTTCAATATTTCAGTTAACCGAAATAAATTGATTTCGTTTCCCGGGCTTAAAAGATCGACTTATGCCAATACGTATGTGGTGGGGGAGCCCACGAGCATTATTAAAGTGTATCATTATACAGGAATGAATTCGACAACCGGTGTTTATGAGTTTGAAGATATTAACAGTGACGGAATCACTACCGCCTTAGGCGACAGGCAGGCATTGGCTGATTTGACGCCTAGTTATTTTGGAGGGCTATCGAATCAGTTCCGATATAAAGGAGTGCAATTGGACTTCCTTTTTCAGTTTGTGAAGCAGGAAGCTTTCGGTGCATTGCCCGGAGTTCCTGGCACACTGGTTAATCAATTGGCGAGTGTAGCGGATTCAGCAGCGCAACAACCCTATACTGCGGGGAAGAACGGAAGTGTAATAACAGCTTACAATCGTTTTGGATCGAGTGATGCAGCGTTGCAAGATGCCTCTTATGTTCGTCTTAAAAACATTTCACTCACGTATGATTTACCATTGAAACTCAGCCAAGGTTTGCGATGCCAATTGTATTGGCAAGGACAGAACCTACTGACATTTACCAAATATACTAATGGTGATCCAGAGTTTAAATTTGGTGGCTATCTGCCCCCATTGAGAGTTAATGCCGTAGGGGTAAAGCTGACTTTTTAATCAAATCATTTTACTTAGTCAGTTCGCTTTTACTTATACGCAGTGTTTTTTCTTTTGTCTTGATACAAAAGAAACAAAAAATCAAGCCTGAATATTTTTATCCCAAAAATCATCGGACAGATTTTCCCTATCGCGACCTCAGCCGCTCGTGTTTCACACTCGACTCCGGGGTCACTCCCTTCGACCAGCGCTCATATCCTTACCGTGATTTTTTGGTATAAAAATATAAGGGCGATAAGAGGAGGTTTTCATGAGTTTATCGTTGGGATTGATTTTGACTTGGATTGTGTAGTTTCTTGCGGAAATTGCTACCCAGTTAGCTTCATTCGTGTATGGAATCTGTGTTTAATTTCATTTATACCTCGTGGGTTCTACCCCGAGGCAGTTTAATCAAATATTTTTAATTATGAAAAATTATATACTACTAGTGCTATTTTTGATATTGATACCTTTTGCGGGATGTGATTCCTTTGTAGATGTGGATATTCCGGATTCACAACTCACCGGAAACCTAGTTTTTGAAGACCGAACGACGGCAAATGCTGCTATGGCGGATGTTTATGCTAAACTGCGTGATACTGGCATACTGACTGGATTAACGATAGGCAGTAGTGTCAGCTTAGGGCTATATGCAGATGAATTGATTTATTATGGAACGAGTAACGAAAATACTTCTTTCTTATTTAATAATACACTGCTGGCTAATACGGCGACTGTTGGACAATTATGGAATGAAAGTTATCATCAGATATACTGCGCGAATGCAGTTATATTGGGTTGTGAAAACTCAAAAACTCTTTCTGAAGCCGACAAGAATTTGTACATCGGAGAAGCTGTTTTTATAAGGGCATTGGTACACTTTTACCTCACAAACCTTTACGGTGATGTGCCTTATATTACTTCTACAGATTATGAGACCAATCGGCTCGTATCAAGAATTCCTACAACTGAAGTTTATAATACTATTATAGCCGATTTGAATCAGGCGATTGCCTTATTGCCCGAAAACTATAGCAGTTCTGATAGGGTCAGACCCAATCGGTCTACAGCGGTTGCCTTACTTGCGCGCGTTTATCTATACAATGGGGACTGGGCAGCAGCCTCGAATGCTGCTTCGGCTGTTTTGAATAACCCGCTTTACGTTTGGGAAAACAATATTGATAAAACGTTCCTCAAGGAAAGTAAGTCTACTATTTGGCAATTTATTCCCAAACTAGCGGGTAATAATACGGATGAAGGTTCCGCTTTTATTTTTATGACGGGACCACCGCCCTTTGTCGGTTTGAGCCCAGCGCTGTTTAATTCATTTGCAACCAATGACCTTAGGAAAACACATTGGATAGCAACCATATCAAATGGAAGTTCTAAGTGGTACCATTCCAAAAAGTACAAACAAAAAAGCAATACCGGAACCGCTGTAGAATATTCGATTGTTTTCAGACTGGCGGAACAATATCTTATCAGAGCTGAAGCGCGAGCCAAACAAGGAGAACTGACAGGAGCAAAGCAGGACCTAAATGTAGTGCGGCGTACAGCAGGATTGCCTGATATTGATGCTGTTGGTGCTGATGCAATTGTAGCTGCGATTATTCAGGAACGACAATTTGAATTGTTTACCGAATACGGACACCGGTTTTTTGATTTGAAGCGGACGGTTACTCTTGATGCAGTTCTACCTGCAGTAAAATCAGCGTGGAATAGGGATGATGCCTTATGGCCGATACCTGAAAAAGAGTTGTTAACTAATACAAAACTCACTCAAAATCCCGGTTACTAATGCATGATTATTTTAGATCTATTGTTTATAGTATTATTGCTGTAACTTTAATAGGGTTGATTCCCTGTCCCGTTTTGGGACAGGTGCCAATCAAAAAGCAACTCACTGAGGGGGATTATTCGCTTTGGGGAACGATGAGGGGAGAGCAAATTTCTTCGAAAGGAAAATGGACTAGTTTTCATATGTCTTACGAGTCCAAGGCAGACACCTTGTTTGTTCTAAATACTAAAACCAGACAGAAATATTCTTTACCTGGAGGACGGGCAGGAATTTTTAACGGTGAGCGCACTTTTGCATGCAGCAAGAAAGAAGGTCTTTCCTTAATTGATTTGAGTAATGGCAAAGAGAATGTGATTCCCGGTGTAGAGCGCTATGATTTTTCATCAGACACTCACTATCTTGTCACGATGGAAAAGGGTCAGGGCGGCCCGCTTGTGATTCGAAAAGACGGAATGATTATCGATGTCATTTCGAATGTGACGGAATACCGTTTGAATGATGCTAAAAATATGTTGGTTTATACGAGCACGGAAAATGGTATTGGTCAAGTGGGAACTCTAACATTGGCAGGAACTTATGTTAAACGCTTTATAGTACCACAAAAAGCTCAGACTTTTAAAGTTTTACGATGGCAACATAAAGGAAAAGCAATTGTTTTTTATGGTGTTAATGAGGGAGAGGAGGAGCTCTATTATTATGATATTGAATCGGGGCAACAGCATGTTTTAAAAAGTACGGATGCAAATTTCCCCGTTTCTATGAAAATTGCACCTAATCAAAACGTGGAGTTAACCCTATCACGAGATGGAGAAAAGGTATTTTTCGGGATATCGGCTGAAGTATCCAAACCTAATAGGATGTCAGCAGATGCAGTGGAAATTTGGCATGCAAAAGACAAAATGATATTTCCCGACCGGAAGTTATCGGCTACAGTAAAGTATCCACAATACCTTGCTGTTTGGTATCCTAAGAGTGCTATTGTGCGTCAAATCAATACTGCGGAGCAGCGCTGGGTGATGTTGAGCGGTAATCAAGATTATGCTCTTGTGGCTGACCCTTTGCAGTACAATCCACAATATAAGTGGATTGCCGATATGGATTATTATCTGGTACATCTTGCAACCGGTAAACGGGAATTATTCTTAAAGGGACATTCAGGTCTTATTAATCACATGGGTATTTCGCTGGATGGACGGTATATTAACTATTATAAAGAAAGTAATTGGTGGGTTTATGATCTAAAACAGCAAACCCATACTAATGTCACCAAGGGACTTAATGTGTCATGGGATAACAGTGCCACTGATCCTGGAAACCAATTGAATGTTTGGGGACAGCCCGGCTGGACTACAGACAATCAATGGGGACTTTATTATGATTATCATGATATTTGGGCCATTTCTCCTGATGGACTGGTACGAAAACGCCTGACCGATGGTAAAGAAAAGCAGTTGCGTTTTCGTTTTGATGTTTCAGCCCTTTCAGATCGACATGATTTTAATTATAAAGGAAAAGGAATCTTTAGATATGACCTTTCAAAAAGCCTCTTGCTTACCGTACTTGATTTATATGGAGGCTCAACTGGATACTACACTTTACAACCTAAAAAGGGTGTGGTGCCTCTTGTAATGGATACTAGTTCTATCAGTAAATTACAAAAGACCAAAGCGCTGGATGCTTTTGTCTATGTTACGCAACGCTTTGATCGACCTCCCAGCTTTATGTTTCAAAGTAGTATTGATAAACCGGCTATAGTTTTGGTGCAAAGTAATCCTCATTACGAATTGTATCAATGGGGGAAATCAGAAATGATTCATTACACCGATAGTAAAGGCAGGATTTTGAACGGGGCTTTGTTTTATCCCGCAGGTTATGATTCGACCAAACGATATCCCATGGTGGTTTATATTTATGAAATAGTATCACGTGATGTCAATAGTTATGTCAATCCTACACAATACAATACTTTGGGTTTTAATATAACGAATCTCACTAGCAACGGATATGCTGTTCTGTTACCAGATATTGCTTTTGAAAAAGGAAATACCGGATTTTCTGCTGTAGATTGTGTGACGAACGCCGCCTCAAAAGTCATTGCAATGGGAATAGCTGATGCCGGAAGGATAGGCTTGATGGGGCATTCATTTGGGGCTTATGAGACCAATTTTATCATCACTCAGACTTCCATGTTTGCGACGGCCATAAGTGGTAACGGAGTTTCGGACACTCTGGGGCATTATTTTACTATAAATACTGACTACAATACCATGGATGGGTGGCGGTATGAGAACCAACAGTATCGAATGGGATTTTCTTTTTTTGAGAATCGTGAAGCGTATTATCGCAATTCTCCTTTAGTTAACGCAAGATCGATTACAACTCCTTTACTGACTTGGGCAGGTGTATTAGATCAAAATGTACAACCCAGGCAGGCAGCAACTTTTTATGCGGCACTGAGGCGATTGCAAAAAGAGCATGTTATGTTGGTATATCCTAATGATGGTCATATTTTTTTTAATCCTAAAAATCAGATTGATTTGACCTATAAAATTCAGGATTGGCTTGGTCATTATTTGAAGAGGGAGGTCAAGGCGCAATGGATGAAAGCGGATAGAGAGGAGTAGTGTTTTTAATTTTTTATTTATTAAGGGTATTTTTCTTTTAGCTCACTAAAATTTTATTTTAACTGGTGTTCACTGAATCTTCGATTTGTCTTGATACAAAAGAAACAAAAAATCAAGTGTGGAATATTACTATATGTTTTTTGTTGATGAGGATGGTTTTTACTTTTTTCCTTGATGAAAAAAGTAACAAAAAATTATTCATGGTTTATTATTGTTTTTTGGTATTCATGAATCTTCGATTTCACTGCCTGAAAATAAAAAGCTTAAAAACTACCTTGAATTGCCGTTCCATGCCCCGAGCCGTTCGTCCTGCGGACTCAACTCGCGGAGCACTGCCACTTCAATTCTTCGTTGTTTTTTTATGCTTTTTCTTTAAGGGCGGGAGAAGAGGGACTAAAGGAACGTTTACTATTGCCGGTTCTTTTTTGTGTATTAAAGAATGAGTTTACTTTTTTCCTTCATGAAAAAGAAACAAAAAATATTCATGGGTTGTTATTAATTTAGGGGAGTTCATGAATCACTGAGTTCCCATTGTGGAACAATATTAAAAATAAGATGCAGTTTCCTTTGCGGGAAGCTGCATCTTACAATTTTTGCTTCTAGTCAATCACTTTGAATAAGTTGACGCTACAAGCATTCCCTTCGTTTTTATCAAAAACTTGTCTGGGAGTTGCCTCACTGGACATACATAGCTGACCAGTGTTTACAGGAGTACAATCTACATTAACTTGGAGACAGTCTTCGGGGGAAGGATTCTGAATGTATCCCGAAATTAAAACCGTTTTTTTTGACTCCTTGATTTTAGCTTCATTAGTGCTAACCGCTGCAGCACTCGCTAATGTGAATGCCAATACTGGCAGAATCACTTTTACAATTGTTTTCATAGTAAAAAAAATTAAATTAAAATTTTGACTTACTCTTTTTTACAGGTTTTCAGTCTCAACCCTGTCACTAGCGCCAGTAAATTATTTATATTGTTTTGTATTGTAAATCATGGCTTTGGGGATATTGAAAAAATCTTTACCCAAACGGTATTTGTGTATGTGGTGACCAATTATTGCAAACAAATTATTTCCGGATATCAGCATCGATTGTACTTTGGCTCCATTTACATCATAAATATAAATGCTAGACAAATAGATGTTTCGCTCGATGTCGTACACATCTACAATTGCTGCTTGCTTCCACATCTTTTTGGATTCGAAGCGTCCTATTAGCTTGGAATTAATAAAGAGTAAATTACCAGACACGGCAGTAAGTTGGTTTACTGTGGACGGAAGAGAAGCGATTTTTCGTTGTCCTGTCTCCTTTATAAATGTCACTTTGAGTTTTGCTTTACTTGTAGTGTCAATTGTGTTTCCTCTATACTTTAAGTCGCCGTTTTTATCAGCGACTAAAAATTGATTGCGATAATAATAGACATACACCAATTTTTGAAGTTTTGAATCATAGAGCATCATACCATCTGTATCAAAGAAACCATCAATTTGTTTTTGTAACAGGTTGGGAGCATATTGTACCTGCAGACTATCTGAGAAAGTAAAAATTCCCAATATGTTGTTTGATGATTTTAGTTCTTGTGCCCGAAATGCAATTTTGTCTGCAGCTATAACTTCAGCTTTAGAAAAATAGTAATTATTGCTATGCATTATTAATTTACCTTTCCAGCTTGCTATATCTCCTTTATAAATCACCGGAACTGTACCATCCATCAAGTAAAAGTTTGGAGGTATTATTCGCACTTGAACGGTACTAAATGGAAAATTTTCTCTTTCTAACTGGATTTTATATTGGTTTTTTACTTTCAAACTAGTGTCAAAAGCAGTTATGTGAAGCGGTGCTTTATTATCACCCATGTAAATTGTGCTATTATTTCCTCCAACAAAATATAACGAATTACTTTTTAGATCTATTTCAGCAATTTTTGTTGCTGAACCTTGAATAAAGCGGCGGATAAATGGATTTTCGCGATGCATTGTGTTTTCGGAATTAATGTATAGTGCCACTATTATGGTAGGTGCTACAATTGTGATACTTATTAATCCAAAGATTGTTTTCGATTTATTTCTTGTACTAATCAAGCAAGCTGTTGCTGCCAAGATTGTAAAAACAACATTAAATATTAAGTGTTCTTTCCATCCTAGTTTTTCCAATATACCACCGCAAGAACATGGAACGAAAGACGAATAATTGAGAATTACAATTATGTATGCGGTAAACATCACCATTAATACAAATGATGATAAAAGGCCTACAAAGCGGGTTTTAGGAAAAGCAAGAAGTAAGGCAATTGTAAATTCCACTATTAAAACAGCGTAGGAAATAAATCCAGTATACGCACTTAATAACGGGGATTGACCCAGCTGCGCTTGAAAATTTTGGAATTCGAGTACTTTACTCAGTACGCTATAGACGAATAATAGAATTAATAAAACACTTATTATTTCGATAACTACTTCTTTGAACTTGGTACTATAACTTTTCATAACTCTACAGGATTAGTACTGTAAAATTCTATCATTTAAATTTGTAATGTTATGCAAATCAGGCATTTCGTTATTCAAAAATAAAACAGTGCAAAAATATTAGGGTTAAAGATTTTCGTCAGGTCTTGAAATGTCACTTGGGTTGTAGCCAAATCTTTTTTTGAATGCTTTGTAGAAATTAAGGTAGACCTTAAAGCCATTCAGATATGCAATTTCTTTTAAAGAAACGGAGGTTTGTCGAATCATGAGATGTGCTCTTTTCAAGCGTTCTTCTTGATAAAAGTTATAAACACTAGTTTTAAGAAAGGTTCTAAAACCATTTTTTAATATGTGTTCTTCAACAGCAAACATTTGTGCCAAGGAATGTAAAGTGGGTAAAGGTTCATCCAGATGACTTAAAATATAATCATGTAAATTTTGTACTGCAGTAACTTCATTGTGTTTGCGAATTTTTGAACCAGAGAGACGGTCGTTAATGTCGCGCATGTCTTCAAGTATGGTTGATACTGAACTTACAATTATTTCATCGCTGTATAGTAATCGTGATACCGTGCAAAATGATTGCATTAGGTGATTATCACCAGTAATGAAAAATAATTGCAAAGAAGTGGTGTAATTGGAGTTTTTATCTAATTCATCAAGAATACCATTCCAAAGATCTTTCGATTGCTGATCAATCAATTTTCCAAAATCGGTATTGACAATTGTATCCGGTTTATATTTAAGAGTGAGTGGCACCTCATTATTAAAATTCAATAAAACAAAATCATTGTCCAATACAAATGTCGATTGAATTAGATTTTGATACGGGTAGTAAGCGGTTATATATCCTGATGCCAGAATTATTTTTTGGAGATCTTCTGCAATTTTATTTAATGCTGCAGCAATATTTTTTAATTCATCATTACTATTATCTTGGATGCGGAAGGTCATATTTCCAATTGCCATTTCGAAAAGCATTTGGTAAATACGTTTAATCCGGACCTGATTAAATTGGTCTGACATAATTATATAATTTGAAGTGATTTGCTGGAGGAAGAAAAGGGAAAACCTTTGCAAACCTATCTAAATAAATTATACGAAGCTAAAAGTGTAGTGTGCAATTCGGGAATTACACACCTGATTTGGAGCTATTTTTAAATTAAAAAGCATTACAATTTACTTGCAATGCTTTTTAATTTTTGGTTGCTTAAATTATTTCTTGCTTAGCTGCTGGTAAACTAAATTTCTCACGCAGTAAGTTCATGTCGTCACTTACTTTTCTATCGAGAACTTTAGCGTAGTGTTGCGTCGTGCGTAGATTTTTATGTCCCAACATTTTACTCACGCTTTCAATAGGAACGCCATTTGTTAGGGTTATAGAGGTTGCGAAGGAATGTCTTGCCATGTGAAAGGTTATTTCTTTTTGGATGCCGCACACGTCTCCTATTTCTTTTAAATAGCTGTTCATTTTCTGGTTGCTTAGTACAGGCAAAATACGGTCCTCATCAATACATTTAGGATGGTTAGAATATTTATGAATCAAATCTTCTGCAATTGGGAGTAAAGGTATTTTAGATCTTGTATCTGTCTTTTGTCGGTTTTTAAAGATCCACTTATTACCGTCAATGCCTATTCCTAAATGGTCACTTCTTAACTGCTGCACATCGATGTATGCTAAACCGGTAAAACAGCAGAAAATAAAGATATCCCTAACTTGTTCCAAGCGTGCATTCATAAATTTTTTTGCATAAATCTTTTGTATTTCTTCCTCTGTTAAAAACTCTTTGTCGATTTCATAAACTTTGCCTTCATACTTGCTAAAAGGATTTTTCTCAAGCCAATCATTGTTCAGGCATATCTTGATGATTTTCCTAAAATTCCGGATGTATTTTACAGCGGTATTGTTGGCGCAGTTTTTAATACTTCTCAGATAAAATTCAAGGTCGGTTATCATTGCGTGATCAACCTTATTAATTAAAATATCTGAAGCATTATATTTCCACAACAGGAAATTTTGAATATGATTTAAAGTAACCTCAAAGCGCTGCAGAGTTCCATATGCATACTTTTTCCCGACCAATTCTTTCATTTTGTCATTATGATCCTGAAATATGGGAATAAGTGTTCTATGGTTTTTATACAATCCTTTAATTATCGATTGTACGTTTTGGAGAGATACATCTTCGTCCTTATGAATTAAGTCCATTTCGGCACTTAAAACCTTTGACCTCATCATGTCGAGATAACTATTTATTGAACGGGCTTCTTCCGTGTTCCCTTTCATTTTCGCTAGCTCCGTTGACCATTTTGCTTTGTCTATGAATTTTTTAGAACTAAATTCAGTTCGTTCGCCATTAATGGTTAACCGAACATAAATAGGCAAATTACCGTTAACATTCATTTTTGTACTTTTTGCATAAAAATGTAAAGTGATTTTTGTTTTCATAGTGGTGACCTTTTAATTATTATTCAATTTATATTACTGAGTAATAACAAACAAGATGTACATCTTTTGAACTGCATAATGAACAGGCTGGAAGCACAGTGTTTGCAAGCCTTAAGAAGATTAAGCGAGACCCTAGAATTGAATTTTTTCTAGGGTCTCGATTTTGCCCCTTAAGATTTAAGATTGAATGAATATTTTGAAGTTGTCAGAAAAACAAAAACCCAGTAAATCATAAGATTTACTGGGTTTTGAGATTGAATGAATTCTCAATCGTGGGGAGAGCAGGATTCGAACCTGCGAAGTTTACACAGCAGATTTACAGTCTGCCCTCGTTGGCCGCTTGAGTATCTCCCCAAGTCTCAATAAGCATTGCTTATCTTGCTAACCGGGTGCAAATATAGGAACAGTTTTGAAGTTTCCAAACTATATTTGCACTTAATTTTACTATTATTTTTAAAGTATTGGTATTGAATAAAATAAAAAAATCTCCACTAGGGAGATTTTTTTTATTTGTATCAAATAAGGTCTTTATTTTGCTAAAAGCTCTAAAATTTTGGCTCTAAGTTCAGCTCCTCTTAAATCTTGTGCTACTACATTTCCTGATGCATCAAGAATAAAAGTGGCAGGGATAGATTGAACTTTATATTGAGCTGCTATTGGTTCATCCCAAAATTTTAAATTTGAAACATGATTCCAAGTTAGTTTGTCTTTTGCAATAGCATCTTTCCAAGCTTTCGCATCTTTATCTAAAGATACACCAATAATGTTAAGACCTTTACTGTGTAACTCTTTGTAAAGCGCCACAACATTTGGGTTCTCTTGACGACAAGGTCCACACCATGATGCCCAGAAATCAACAATTGTAACCTTTCCTAAATTTTCTTTAAGAGAAATTATTTTCCCTTGAGGATTAGGACCTGAAAAATCTGCTCTTCATTTAGCGTCACCAGCTGGAGCTGATGCAGCAGGAGCAGCTCCAACAGAAGCTGGTGCTTTCATTTCTGCTAGTTTAGTTTTGATTGCTAAACCTGGTTTTGTTTTTTTCAATGATTCCTCTAAGCTATTGTATAACTTTTCAGATTTTGCAATATCGGCACTTTGGTCATTTAACATACCTTGAATAATCAAAGCTGAGATGAATGATTTTGGATGTGTTTCAGCATAAGAAATATATTTAGCTTTTGAAGCTACACCAACTTCTTCTTGTATCTTAGAAAATTCTTGCATCAACTTGTTGATAACAACAGTGTCTTTTGTTTGTTGTGCAGCATTCATTGCTTGCATGTTATTATTTTGGAAATCCATTAGTTTCTTTTGAACTTTAGTGATTTCGTCATTGAATTTTACGTATTCGTCATTATTGTAAGTTCCTGAAACTTTAGATTTTTGTATGCTGTCTTTGTTGATGACAACTTCAATATCTCCATTTTCTAAAATAAGAGGCACTTTACCTTGAACACCTTCAACTTGTAATGTATGAAAAGAAGGCTCAGTAGTTTTTCCTTCAATTTCAAATTTACCATTTTCAACTTTTACAGTATCAACAGCGATTAGACCCATTCCATTTGCATCTTGAGTTTCAAGAATGATGGTTTTACCATTTTCAATTCCAGTTGCGATTCCAGAAATAGTGTATTTATCTTTAGTACATGATACCAATACAACAGCTGCCGAAAGTAAAAAAATTATTTTTTTCATTATTAATTAGTTAATTGAGTTAAGTGTGCAAAAGTATTTAAAAAATATAAAATACAAATAAAATTACAACCTAAATTTTTGTTATAATTTTAGTATTATTTGTGTATAATATGTGTTGTATTAGAAATTATTTCAATAAATGAGCAGTAGGAAGTGTTATTGTGTAAATGTTATGGATGCTTAGAAAGTTCTTTTTTGAAATTAGATTCAATTTGAAAATAGAGTTTAATCCATAATAATAAATTCTTATTTTTTCAAGGATGTATAAGTGAAAAATGGAGTGAAGGTTAACTACAAAGTTTTATTTATTCAACTTACTAAATGAAATTTCTTGGTAGTCTAATAAGTTATTTAAAGAGATTACTTGTCTTGCATTAAAAAATTGTGTTTAATAATAGCGGATTCAGCATGCTCCAGTTCATTTGCAGTTATCTTTATGTCTAAATTTATTGTTCTTAATTCTTTGTGTAAAATAGAGCAAATAGGATTTGACTGCAAGTTAAAATCGATTTGAGCTTTTTGTTTTTCAAGAATGTCAAGAGTTTCCTTTGCTTTCTTATATTGAGATTGATACAGAACACTTAGGTCTTTCATAACATAGAATTTATGCTAAAATACTAAAATTAAGTCATATTACAATACTGGTTTATTCCATTAATTACATTTGATCATTACGTATAAATACCCATTATAAATGATTAGAAATAAAAAAGCACTCTTAAAAAAGAGTGCTCAAATATGTTTGATGCTTAAATAAAAACTAGTCTTGATTGATTGTTTTTCTCCAAGTAAATGAATTCAAGATGTGTCTTTTTGCAAATCTTCCAGGAGAATCAGCATTTACCATTTTTACATAAGTCGCTTTAGGAACACTAATGTATTCATAAACACTTCCATTTGAAAAATTGATAATCAATCTGCCCTCAACAAACTTGTAATCTGAAATTGTAGCAGTTGCTATTGTTTCAGTATATTCAGGTAAGTTTTGTTTTAAAGTTTCAGGATTGATGCTTACCAAGAAATGATATGCTTCAATAATTTTTTTACTGTTTTCTTCTGCAGCTTTCAATCCGGCGTCATCGCCTTGAAATTTATCAGGATGCGCTTCTTTCATGGCATTACGATAAATCGTTTTCAAATCTTTAAGCTCTGCAGTTTTGTCTACATTTAGCAGTTTGCGGTATTCAACTATTTTTTTCATAAATAAGGTAACTACTTGTCTTCTAATATAAAATCAATGTAATTTGATTTTAAAATCGACAAATTTTTTGCAAAGGTACACTTTTTTTTATTTTTTTTGTTTAAGACAAAAAAATATTCAAAAAAAAGTATTTAATGGTTAACTATTTAAAGAAAAAATAGCCTTTGAGCGTTTTATTGTTGGGGTTTGTTGTTCGCTTTATCAAAGTTTTTCGATTTTTTTGGATATTTATTATAGCTGATATCACTAGGATTTTCTATTATTGATTTTATCGTAATCCAATCACCAACAGCATATTTTGTAGCCATTTTATAATCCAAAAGATATTCACCACAAAAATAATTATTGTTTTCATCTTTTTCCATTATTCCGGTGTAAACTCCTTTTTGTAACATTTGTTCTTGTGAAGACTTTGTCATAATCAATTTAATTTTATGTAATTCTATTTTGCAAAGTTAATCAATTATTGAATCTTTTGCTATGTTTTAGGCTTTCTGGTTACTTTTGTGCTATGGAAAAAATATTTAGACCAAACCCAAATTCATTTAAAAATACTTTCTGTGTATTTCATGAAGTTTCTATTGATTCAATATTGGGATTGAAAATTCAATTTGACAGTAAATCGGGAAGTAAATATTATTACACTATACAAGGGATGTATCGCTTGTCAAATCATTGGGGACGATTGGCTAACAGCAAATGGCGTTTAGAACCTTTAGAATCCGTAACTGATTCTAAAATTAAATTGGGTTTTGCTTCTTGGGATACTTTTTATCCTGATAATGCTTTGGAAGAACTATATTATTTAGAGGCAGATTACAAAAAGAAAATAGTTAATTATCAGCATAAAAATAATCCAAATTATGATAATAAAGCAGTATTGAGAACTAGTTTTGAAACGACCAAACGAATCAAGCAGGCTAGAAATTTATTTAATTTAACTTCATGGGCAAAGTATTTTGACTATGAAGATTTAGATGTTTTGAGACAAAAAATTATTGATCAATTAATCTTTACCAATAAACCTTTGGAAGATATCAAAAAAGATTTTTTTTAATATTAATGATTTTTTAGTTAAGATATTTAATCATTAGAAGCTATTAATACTAAATCATTTATAGTGACTGGCTTTGATAAATAACCTAAAATGTCAGCATAGGTTTTTGATCTGTTTTTATCCTCAATTGAAATAGACGAACTCACAATATATACGGTTATTTGTTTATTAAACTTTGATTTCATCAATGCCATTTCTTCCATAAATTCCCATCCGTCCATTATTGGCATGTTGATATCCAATAAAATTATATCCGGAAGAGCGGTATCTTTATCTAATGTCTCCTGTAAAGCGTCTATTGCTATTCTTCCGTTTTTGAAAGAAGAAACTGCTGAAAACATTTCGGATCTTTGAATGATTTTATTAACAATAATTTGATAAATGGCATCATCGTCTATAACCCAGATTATTTTTTTTGTCATTGAATATAGATTTTAAATGTTGTTCCAACATTGGGTTCGCTTTCCACAGTTATATTTCCTCCCATGGCGTCAATTTGATTTTTTGTGATAAACAATCCAATTCCTTTTGAATCTAAATTGTTAGAGAATGTTTTGTACATTCCAAAAATTTTATCTGCATTTCTGACAAGATCAATCCCAATCCCATTATCCGAAATTTGAAGAACTTTCATGTCATTCTCCATGAAAAATTTAATTGTTATAATGGCTTTACGCGACGGATGTTTATACCGAATGGAATTAGAGATAATATTATAAAGAACACTCTCTAGATAGGCTGGATTATAATTTATCATTGTGTCTTTTGGTATTTCTGTCGAAATAATCACGTCATGGGATGTGATTTGTTTAGAAAGGACATTTTTTACCGTGATGATATATTGCTCTAAATTTAATGGTTCCGAGACTAAACCAATATTTGTTCTAATGTTTATGACTTCATTTAAGTGAAGCATAGTCTCGTTGAGTGAACATGAAACTGTCTTTAATAATTCCATCATTTGATCTCTTTCTTCTTCGGATTCGGATGATTCAATTAAAGACACAATAGATGCTATATTACTGGTGTGTGATCTTAGGTTATGAGAAACGATATAAGAAAAATTAAGAAGTCTTTTATTTTGTTCTGTTACTAAATTAAAGGAAGCGTTCAAATCTTTTTCAGCTTCTTTTGTTTTAGAAATATCAATCATAATACCTCTTAAACTTATAGCCTTACCATTTTCAAAAATTATATTAACAATATCTCTTAGCCAAACAATCGAGCCATTTTTGGCAACCATTCGATATTCAAAATCATGATTTAAATTCTGATCCGTTTTCAGCTTACAATAATTTTGAACCCAATCTTTGTCTTCTGAATAAATATGATTTTGCCAAAAAAACGGGTTTTCTAACCATTCCTCTGGAGTATATCCCAATATGCTTTCTGCTTTTTGACTAATAAAATTGAAGGAAAAGGTCTTAGCATCACATTCCCACACGATTCCGTCAATAGTATTGATCAATGACTCAACCCTTTGTTGCGATTTTAGAATAATGTTTTCCGATGATTTACGAACCGTAATATCCTGTGTGGATACAATTATTCTTTCTAATGTTTTTTCATAACCACGAATCACATTCCACCTTATATTTACGTCTCGGCATTCACCATTATAATTTTCTATTTTAGAGTCAATAATTAATTGTTTCTCACCTTGGGTGATGGCAATTAGCTGTTTTATGAAATCATCTATCGCATCTTTATCGGCTATTTGTTTGAGTCCAGAAATTAGTTCTTTTTTACTTTTCGCTCCATAAAGACTCAAACACATCGTATTCACATCAATAATTTTGACTAATTTGATACAATTGAATACTACAACAGGATGCATTGTTAAATACAGTAAAACTGTTTCTGGATTTTCATCAATAAGATTCAATTCTTCTAAATAACTTTTCACCTCTGAGAAATCTTTTTCTAATAAAGGTATAGGTGAATCATCAAAGAGACTTTTAAATCGTATTTCACTTTTTTTAATTATTTGAGCAGTTTCTTTTTGTAAAGTGATGTCTTCTACAATAACAATGTTAGTATTGTATTTCGAATTTGCTTCTAAAAATGGTGTGACAGTCTGATTAACCCATACAATTTTACCTGATTTAGTAATGTATTGATTTTCCCTAGAATGTTTTTTTATTTCCTTTAATTTTTTCTTATCCAATGTATCATTATTGGAATCATTAGAATTTGTTACTGGCTGAAAATTTTTCTCTCTCATTTCCCGCAATGTATATCCTAACATATTACAGTATTGTTTATTAATTTCAAGATACTTACCTGAAATGGTATCCACAAGTGCTATTCCAACAGATGCTTGATCGAAAATAGTTTTGAATTTTATTTCACTATTTAAAAGCTTTGTTGCTTGGGAGTTTACTAAAAACTGCAATTCTTCCGGTATTTTTAAAAGTGTGTAAATTAAAATGCCAAAGAGTCCTGCTAGAATAAATCCTATAATTGCCGGAATTAAAATTTGAGAATAAAGATAATTCTGTTGTTTCGATATTAAATAGATTTTCCAGTCACCATCTGGGATTGTTGTTGAGATAGTATAATTATTGGAAAAATTAGTTTTATTTGGTAAGTAAAAAATTTCTTTTTGTTCTTTAGCATCATACTTTGAAAACTGAAAATAATATTTTGAATCATCAACATTATTAATTCCAGATGATTCCAATAAAGTTTCTAATTTGATAATAACTGCTGAAAAACCCCAGAATTTATTATTTTGAAAAACCGGAAATCTTCCTACAATTCCCACTCCGCCTTGTTTTAATTTCAAAGGTCCTGCAAAATACATTTTTCTGGTTGAAATTGATTTTAAGGCTTCTCTTTTGAGATAGGGCGAAGTCAGTATGTTTAAGTTCATAGCGGCTCCATTTTCTATCATTGGATACGTATATTTTATTATGCCATTTGGGACCAATTGAACGGCATTAATACTGGTGTTTGATTCAACAAGTTTTTTGCCTACATAATCAAAATTTTCAGGAATGCCCTTGTCATTAATTGTTAATGCGAGTGTTAGCGTGGTGGTGTAACAATTTTTAAGAGATTGTTCAATATTTTGATGAACAACATGAAGGATATTATTCATTTCTCGCTGCTCGTCCTCTTTGATGAGTTTATATTGCTGCCACACAATAAAACCTGCAATATAACTCAAAAACAGGAATGTGAAAAAACCCGTTATTTTTGGTCTGCTAAAGAACCATCCGATGAATTTGGTGTGTTTTTTTTCAGACTCCATTTATTAATTAGGTAGGTTTTCTAGAAATTCATTATTCAAAAAATAAATATATAAAAAAAATATATAAGAGCATACTATTTTAAAATTATAGTTATATTCTTAATTTAAAATCCTTTAAATTCTCATTTTTGAATTAATAGTGCTTCTTGGATTATCATTTTTGATATAAAAACTAATTATTGCAAAGAAAGCATCTCTAGAAACGAGAAATTTTAGATAAGATTTGAAGAAATAAAGCGAACTTTGCAGTAATTATTGAATCAAATAACGGATTTGATTATTTAAAAGTAAAAAGTATGAGCAGAAATAACGAAAGAAATATTAAAAAACACAACGATAAGTTGCACAAAGCACAGGATAAAGTCAAACAAGCGGAGATGCTACGCAAAGAAAAATTGAAACAAATCGTTAAGAAGTTCAATGAAAATAACGCTACGGAGAATAATTAAACCACTAAATCATGGAAAAAAATAAATTTAGCGAAGTGAAAAATGGAGTTCAGCAAATAATTGATTTTATTGCCGAAAAAAATGCCCGTGAAGCAAATAATAAATTAGTGGAAGTTAGCGAGCAATTAGATGAACTCTTAGATTTTGCTGAAGAGGATGAAGATCTAATGGAAATAAGCCGCTATCAAGTATTGCTGAATCAGTTGCATCAAAAAATAATAGGGCTTAACGGACAGGCAACGAGTCCGATTTAAACATTTTTTATAAATAAAATGATTCAAAATAAATGTTATTGCGGTTTAGAAAAAATCTTTCAGGATTGTTGTGAACCAATTATAAAAGGCATTCAAAAAGCGCCTACAGCTGAATCCTTAATGCGTTCTAGATATTCGGCGTATGCAACGCATCAAGCGGATTATTTACTGGAATCCACTCATATTTCTGAAAGAAAATACTATTTGAGATCTGAAATTCTTCTTTGGGCAACCAGTAACCAGTGGCTTAAATTGGAGATTTTAAAGTCCACCGAAACTATCGTAGAATTCAAAGCTTATTTTTTGGACAGCAAACTTCAAAAACAAATTCATCATGAACTTTCGACTTTCAAACTCGAAAATGGAAGTTGGTTTTATGTCGATGGGAAATTTTTTTAATAATTTTCTCCTTAATATTAAATACAGTTTAATATTGTCTATATGTTTTTAACTAAAAATTAATAAACGTTTGTCTGGACTGCATTTTAAAATGATGTAATTTTAAAGTCTATGAAAAATGACAATAAAAAAGGATTTTATTTCAAGCAATATGAAGCGCCATTTCAGTCTCCGTTTGATAAGCTCTTTGGTATTTTCAAAGAATTAATCACACATACTTCAGGAGATTTTGATGAAGCAATCGATTGGTTGCGGGAATTAGACAAAGAATATAAACTCACCGATGAACATTACACCATTGATGATTTTATTGAAGATTTAAAGAAAAAAGGCTACATCCGAGACGAACTCAAAGACGATGGAACTTCTGGAATTGGAATTACCGCCAAGACGGAGCGAGCTATTAGACAACAAGCTTTAGATAATATTTTTGGTAATTTAAAACGTTCAGGAAGCGGGAACCACAAAACCAAACATTCCGGAAATGGAGATGAACACACCGGTGAATTTCGGGAATTTCATTTTGGTGACGGACTCGAACGAATTTCATTGACGGAAAGTTTACGCAACGCCCAAATCAATAATGGAGTCGCGGATTTTATGTTGACCGAAAATGATTTAGTTGTCGAAGAAACACAGTATAAATCCCAGATGAGTACGGTTTTGATGATTGATATCAGCCACAGTATGATTTTGTATGGTGAAGATAGAATTACACCCGCCAAAAAAGTAGCAATGGCTCTTGCTGAATTGATTACAACACGTTACCCAAAAGATACGTTAGATATTCTGGTTTTTGGAAATGATGCCTGGACGATTGCAATTCGGGATTTACCGTATTTAAAAGTGGGTCCTTATCACACGAATACGGTTGCCGGTTTACAACTAGCCATGGATATTCTGCGTCGAAAACGAAATACTAACAAACAAATTTTTATGATTACCGATGGGAAACCGAGTTGTGTTCGCGAAAAAGACGGTTCCTATTATATGAACAGTAATGGACTCGATGAATATATTGTGGATAAATGTTACAATCAGGCGCAACAAGCCCGAAAATTACACATTCCAATCACCACTTTTATGATTGCGAACGATCCGTATCTGCAAAAATTCGTCAATAAATTTACGGAATCAAATCAAGGTAAAGCATTTTATACCGGATTAAAAGGACTGGGCGAAATGATTTTTGAAGATTATGAAACTAATCGAAAAAAGAGAATAAAATAGAAGTCAGTTTACAGTCACAGTTGTCAGTTCGAGCGCAGTCGAGAACAAATTGACAAACCATAACATAACAATTTCAAAAAGCAATATGAAAATAGAAAATATAACAACACTCGGAGAATTAAAAAAATCAGGTTACGAAAGCAAAAGCATTAAAGATGAGTTGCGTTCTAATCTTAGAGAAAAAATAAAATCGGGAAAACTAACATTCGATGGCGTTCATGGTTTTGAAAACACCGTAATTCCTGAATTGGAGCGTGCTATTTTATCACGTCACAACATCAATTTGTTGGGCCTTCGTGGTCAAGCCAAAACCAGATTGGCGCGCAAAATGATTGAATTATTAGACGAATACATTCCGTTTGTGACTGGTTCCGAAATTAATGATGATCCGTTGCAACCGATTTCCCGTTTTGCAAAAGACATTATTGAAACCAAAGGCGATGCAACTCCAATTTCATGGTTGCATAGAAGCGACCGTTTCTTCGAAAAATTAGCTACGCCGGATGTTACAGTTGCGGATTTAATAGGTGACGTCGATCCAATAAAAGCAGCCAATTTAAAACTGTCTTATGCGGATGATCGTGTGATACATTTTGGGATGATTCCAAGAGCGAATCGTTGTATTTTTGTTATTAATGAATTACCTGATTTACAGGCGCGAATCCAAGTAGCGCTATTCAATATTTTGCAGGAAGGCGATATCCAAATTCGAGGTTTTAAGTTGCGAATGCCACTTGATATGCAATTTGTTTTCACGGCAAATCCTGAGGATTATACGAATCGTGGTAGTATTGTAACGCCATTAAAAGACAGAATAGGTTCTCAAATTCTAACGCATTATCCGGAAACCATTAAAATTGCCAGAACCATTACAGAACAGGAAGCAAAACTAGATGCAACGCAAAATGATATGGTTTACGTGCCTTCATTGGCAAGGGATTTATTGGAACAAATCAGTTTTGAAGCTAGAGAAAGCGAATATATTGATAACAAAAGCGGTGTGAGTGCACGATTGAGCATTACTGCTTTTGAGAATTTATTAAGTACTGCAGAAAGAAGGGCGCTGAAATCCGGAGCTGATAAAACAACTTTGCGTTTGTCTGATTTTATGGGAATTATTCCTGCCATTACTGGAAAAGTGGAGTTGGTTTATGAAGGAGAACAGGAGGGAGCTGCCGCTGTAGCGCAACATTTATTAGGCGATGCAATTCATACTTTCTTTCCTGCTTATTTTCCAAAAATTGAAAAATTAGAAAAAGAAGGAGTCAAAAATGCCTATACGGATATCATTGAATGGTTTTTTGCCGAAAGCGGTTTTGAATTATTAGACGATTGTTCTGATGAAGAATACGAAAGAATTTTGGGAAGTATTGTTCCGCTTGAAATTTTAATCAAGAAATACCAACCGCAACTGGAAAAAGAAGATAAATTTTTCATGAAGGAATTTATTCTTTGGGGATTGGTTGAATACAAGAAACTGAGCAAAGACCGCTTTTCAGAAGGATATCAGTTCAAGGATATTTACGGAAGTTTTATCAGTAAACTATAAAAAACGTACTGTTTTCACCAAAAAAAAGTCATTTAAGAAATCAACATTTTGTAGTTTCTTAAATGACTTTTCTGTTTAAAATTGAAACTGTATTTTTATATTTTTCTCGCTATAGGTGTTAGTTTACCATTTAATTTTTTATTTATTTCAGAATCAGTCTTTAACGATTTTTATTAGTCTACCTTGTCCCGTTGGCGGTATTTTCAGTCAATGCAAAAGTCATGGAAAATAGCTTTGAGGATTTAATTGCCTCTTATATTGAAAATAAAGTGGGGATATCTGAACATTTTTTGAGTACTGATTTGGCCAATAATCTCAAACAAAATTTGATTGTTTTGAACCAAAAAAGCCTGCTGATGGAAGCTGGAATTGGCAACTCAGAGAAGGTTTCTTATGATGGTGCGATACGAAGCGATTCTATTTATTGGTTGGATAAAAAACACAACAATGCATTCGAAAATGAATTCTTTGCCCAAATAGAAGCCTTTATTATTTATTTGAATCAAAGTTGTTATGCCGGAATAACGGGTTATGAGTTTCATTATTCGTTGTACGAATCGGGTGATTTTTATCTAAAGCATTTGGATCAATTTAAAAATAATCCCAGCCGAAAATACTCGATGATTAGCTACTTGAATAGCAATTGGCTAGAAAGTGATGGTGGCGAATTACTTATTCATCAATTGGATAACAATCAAAAAATTTCGCCCACTCAGGGTAAAACTGTTTTCTTTAAGAGTGATGAATTAGTTCATGAAGTTTTGGTTACCCAAAATACTAGAATGAGTATCACAGGATGGTTGAAGAGTGATTGATATTTATAAAAAAACTTCTAGTTTCCTTTCAATCGAATCACTATTTTTTGAAGAAGTCGCTTTCCGTCTCTTTTGTTTTTAGGGACTTCTATCGCTTTCAATCCTGCGTTGTTTGCAATAAATTGATAACTGAAAGCAAACTGTGGGTTTTTTGGGTTGTCATTTAACAATCCAAAGCGCAAATCATTGAAGTATAAAGATTGATTTTTTTGAGAAATGATATACCAGCCTTCGCTGGCTTTTTTCAGTTTCTCAAAATCTGAATTTCCTTTTAACTGTGATTCTAAAATTTTATTTTTGTTGTAAGCAGTAAAGGAAATGGGTTGCGTGTCAAAAAGAGAGTAGTCGCCTAATACGTAATTATCTGCAGTAGCTACGTTGGCATTCCATAAAATGAGGTTGAAAGCGGTAGGTTTTACAATAATTTCAGAATAGTGGATTCCTTGTTTTGTTAATGCTTTTTCAAATTGGTTTAAGGCGTATATTTTTATAAAACAGGACAAAAGCAAATAGAAACTACTGATGAATAATCCTCTGATGATGTATTTTTTACGAAGTATGGTGTCTTTTGTTTTCCAGACCAAAATCAATGTAATCACAAGCGGAATGGTATAGAGCGGATCAATAACAAAAATGGTTTTTAACGCAAACCGATAGTCCAAAGGCCATAAAATTTGTGTGCCCCAAGAAGTAAACATATCCAATAGCACATGGGTAAACAAACACCAAAAAACCATGCCAGATGCCTGAATAAAGTTGATTTTCTCTCTTTCTATTTTTGAAATAATCCAGCCCAAAATAGGCGATAAAAACAAAAAAAGAAAAAGAGAATGACTGATACCACGATGAATCAAGATAGTATCTACAGGATTTAAGAATAGTCCTACTAAAACATCTAAATCGGGAATTGTGCCCAGAACTGCACCGTATAAAACCGTTTTGTTTTTAAGTTTTTTGCCAGCGCATACTTCGGCTATGGCAATTCCTAAAGCGATTTGAGTAAAAGAATCCATGCTACAAAAGTAACCGTAATTATGTGATTTTAAAAGTGGTTTATAGAATAGTTTTTAATTGCCAAAGCTTATTATTTTTATAAAAATAGATTTTTTAGTTTAAATTAATATAGGTGTACAATGCGTACAAGACCATTATTACACTGATAATAATTAAATTGATTACAAACACCAAAGTACTTTTAACAGCAGAAATGAAATAAGTTTCACCATAAAAGAGTCGATGTGCTGGAAAAAAATAATAGAACATCCAGAGAATACCTATGGATTTAATCCCCAGATGAATCCAGCTTAAACTAATTGAACTTTCAGATAACGAAAAGAGTTTATCTATAAAAAACAGTAATAATATTAATAGCAGCAAAAACGAAAAGAAATGCAATGTAAAGATACCGTGATCATAATAGTACCATTTTTTTTTATCATGAAAAAGCCATAATATTAGAGCAAAAACCGGCATATACAAAAACAATACTTTAGGCAGATTATTAGCAAAGGACTGACTGAACTTTTCTATAATTTCCTCGTTTGTATTCTCTTCTTTTACCGCCAGCCACTTTTTGAGAAACCAATATTTAGTTTGACTTACTTTTACTTTTTCAGTACCATGAATTTGTATTGAATCGAGTTCATTAGTGTTTTTATATCCAAAATCTGTAATTTCTTTGGGATTAATATCTTTAGTATCCTGAAGTATTTTTTTAATTGTATCGTTGTTTTTCTGTGAAATCAAGCCTACTTTGGTAAGCCCATCGACACTTTTTTCATCAATATGCAATGAGTCAAGAGAAGGTACATTCTCTGTTTTTGTTTTAATTTTATCGGCTTTCACTATTTCCTTAGAATTTTCATCCGGAAACAGCGATATGAGAAAAAAAGTAATAAAGCTGAGGAAAATATACAGCCGTACAGGTGGCAAAAAGGACAAACGTTTTCCTAAGACATAAGCTTTAGTTAGAGCTGCAGGCTTGAATATGAGATAGATGATAGTTCTCCAAAATTTACTTTCATAATGGGTAAAGTCTTCAAAAAAATGAACAAACAAGTGATAAAAAGTTTTGCGAACCTTAGCATTTTCCTGTCCACAATTAGGGCGATATCGCTGTTCAACCAAGTGACTACAGTTAAGACAATTTCTTTCCGATCGTAATGGTTCTTTTGACATTAGTTTTAAATTTATTTCAAGTTTACAAAGCTATAAAACTTTTAACCTACTTCTTAGCACCTTAACAAAGTGTATTTTTGAAAAATCCGGTTTACATCTCTATTTAGTTAATCTTGTAAACAGTACTTCCAATTAATTACTATTTTCATTAGTATTTATATAAGAAAAAACATATATTAATTGTTTTTTTATGTATTTAATCGATAATATTAGGTACTTAAACGATATTATTCATACTTTTAATTGTGAAATAAAAAAACACAAGTCTAAATCCTAAAGAAGTTTGCCCCACAATCTACTTTAAACTTAAACTACTACAATTATGAAAACAAAATTACTCCGTGTAGTATTACTTTCTTTAGTAATATTTATGATGAATTCATGTTCGTCTGATTCTGATGCAGCTACAGTAGAAATTAAGTCTGAAGTAATTGAAAATTATTCTTATACTACATCTGAATTGGAAACAATGAATTTGATTAACGAATATAGAATAAGTGTAGGATTAAATGCTCTACAAAAAATAAATCATTTATCTTATAAAGCGGAAGAGCATGATGATTATATGATTGAAAATAACATTGTAAATCACGATAATTTTACAGATCGCTCTCAAAATATTATTAAAGCATTAGGAGCTAAAAGCGTAAGTGAAAATATAGCATATAATTATAGAACACCTCAAGCAGTTATAGATGCTTGGTTGCTAAGTGTAGGACATAAAGAAAATATCGAAGGAAATTTTACTCATTTTGGTATTTCTATCAGAGAAAATCCAGTTAATGGAAGAAAATATTACACAAATATTTTTGTTAAAATATAATTTGTTTTTAATTGAAAAAGGCTATTATCCCCCAATGATAGTCTTTTTTATTTATACTATCAAACATTATAAAATGATCTACTATAGTCTTAGTTTAATTTTAGAATAGATTCAATTCTGATTTCTAATGTTTATCAGATTGTTTTATTATAGTTTATCAACTACACTTCTACTCGCATTCGGAATATCAAAACGATCTTGTTTTGAATCCTTTTCTACTAATTTTTAAAGATCAATTTTCAAGCTTTTTATTCTTCAATTTATTTAAATTACCCCGCTATATAGCAATTATAAGGATATTTATTTCCAAAATTATTTCTTTTTATCAAGTTTAGGTATTTAAATGTTTATTTAAATAAAATGTATGTTATTGAAAATTATGGTTTTATAACCCTTTAAAATTTTCAATACAATTTTGATTGATACCTTTTTAATTTTTTCGGAGCTACTTTCATAAAATAATGATAAAAGGTTTAAGGATTAGCTTTTGTTTTGTAAATTGTATCTGATTATTTCGAACTATTTGCTAATTGATTCCAAATTTATTTTTCATTATGAAAAACTTAATATTAATACGGCATGCAAAATCAAGTTGGGAATCTCCCTTACATGACAAGGATCGTGCTTTAACAACTCAAGGAATTCAAGACGCACATATTGTTTCTTCACACATAAGTGATTACATTCCCAAAACCTATATAATCTGGACTAGTGGTGCAAGAAGGGCGACAGATACTGCGTTAATTTTTGCTCAAAATATTTCATATCCTCTTGAATGTATCGTTTACAAAGACGACCTTTATACTTTTGAAGAAAAGAAATTAGAAAAAATCATCAAATCATGCAGTAATATTTTCGAAAGTGTTATTCTTTTCGGACACAACGAAGCAATTACAGATTTTGTTAATAAATTTGGAGATATTTTTATCAAAAATGTTCCAACAGCTGGTTTTGTATCATTAGAATTTGATACTGATGATTGGAAAAAAATAAAGAAAGGTAAAATAAAAAAAATAATATTCCCCAAAGATTTAAAATGAATAAAGTAGTAGAACATAAATATATTGATCGAGAAAAAAGTTGGCTGGCTTTTAATGCGCGAGTACTTCAAGAAGCAGGTGACAATTCAGTCCCATTATTAGACAGGTTACGATTTTTAGGTATTTTTTCAAATAATTTAGATGAGTTTTTTAGGGTTAGATTTGCAGCTATCAGACGATTAAGTTTAACTGGGATATCTGGAGAAAAATACCTCGGTGGAATTTCTGCGCAACAATTAGTAAAAGATATTACCGAAATTGTTATCCAGCAACAATCAGAGAGTTTACGAATATTAAACAATATTGAAACAGAACTCGAAACTAAGAACATATTCATCATCACTGAAAATGACATTTCTATTGAACAAGAAATTTTTCTGAAAGATTTTTTTATTCAAAAAGTGAGCCCTGAATTGGTAACCATTATCTTAAATGATTTAGCAGAATTTCCGGTATTGAAAGATACTTCAGGATATTTAGCGATTAAATTGGTAATGAATAAAAATTCTGAAGTTCGGTATGCAGTAATCGAAATTCCTAAAACGATTAACCGTTTTGTTGTTTTACCATCCAATAACGAAAAACAGTACATTATACTTCTAGATGATGTTATTCGACATAATTTGAGTAATATTTTCAATATTTTTGATTACAAAAGCGTTTCGGCTCACATGATCAAAATAACCAGAGATGCGCAACTTGACATCGATAGTGATTTAAGTAAAAGTATGATTGAAAAAATATCATTAAGTGTAAAAGACAGAAGAATTGGAGAACCGGTGCGTTTTATTTATGACCAATTAATCGAAGAAGATACTTTGAATTTTTTCTTAGACAAAATGAAAATTGTTTCCACTGACAGCATTATTCCGGGCGGAAGATACCACAACAGAAGGGATTATATGGATTTTCCAAATCTTGGTAGATATGACTTATTATATCAAACAAACGATCCACTTCCTATTCCGGGATTAAGTCTTGAAGGAAGCATGCTCGAAAAAATAAGCGAGAAAGATTATTTATTAAACGCGCCTTATCAATCCTTTTCCTATTTGACCAAGTTTTTGCGTGAAGCGGCTTTAGATCCCAAAGTAATTTCGATAAAAATTACCTTGTATCGATTAGCAAAAAACTCTCAAATTATCAGCTCTCTTATTAATGCGGCCAAAAACGGAAAAAAAGTTACCGTTCAAATCGAATTGCAAGCTCGTTTTGATGAGGCTTCCAATATTTCCTATGCAGAACAAATGCAGCTAGAAGGTATAGAACTTATTTTTGGAATTAAAGGTCTCAAAGTTCACAGTAAAATATGTGTCATCGAAAGAATTGAAAATGAGAAAATAAAACGATATGGTTTTATTTCAACAGGAAATTTCAACGAATCTACCGCCAAAGTATATACTGATGTTACTCTTTTTACATCTCATCAACAGATTTTAAAAGATATCATGCGGATATTCGAGTTCTTTGACATCAATTACAGGGTACATCGCTACAAACATCTTATTGTTTCTCCGCATTATACCAGAACAAGATTTGTGAAGTTGATTGACAGAGAAATTACGCATGCGTTAGCCGGAAGGAAAACACATATTAAGTTAAAAATGAATAGTTTATCTGATTTCGCAATGATTGATAAATTATATGAAGCAAGTAGAGCCGGAGTAAAAATTCAACTTGAAGTCAGAGGAATTTGTTCCTTAATTCCTGGAATTCCCGGAATGAGTGATAATATAGAAGCAATAAGTATTGTCGATAATTATCTGGAGCATTCTAGAATTTATATTTTTGGAAATGCCGGACAAACAGAAGTTTATATTTCGTCAGCGGATTTCATGACTAGAAATCTGGATGGAAGAGTTGAAGTGACATGTCCTATTTACGATCAGGGAATAAAAAATGAGCTGATAGACAATTTTGATATTGGCTGGAAAGGTAACGTGAAAGCGCGTTTTCACTCGTATAAATTAGATAATAAATACCGCGCTAGAAATCATAATCCTATTTTTAGAGCGCAATTAGAAACGTACAAATACTATCAAAAAAAACTGGAAGAAGTTCTACATGATAAATAAAAAGTATAATTAATGGCTTATAAACGGACTGGATTTTATAATCCTAATAACTACGAAATTGGCACTATAATTAGTAAATAACGAATCGAAAATGATTAAAATAAAGAAATATGCAGCAATTGATATTGGCTCCAATGCCATGCGTTTGTTGATTGCTAATATTGTGGAACAGGAGGGAAAAGAGCCTCAATTTAACAAAAGTTCCCTCGTTCGTGTACCCATTCGTCTTGGTCAGGACGCTTTTACAGTTGGTGAGATTTCAGAAGAGAATATCGAAAGAATGTGTGATGCCATGAAGGCTTTTAATCTTTTGATGAAAGTACATAAAGTGGAACGCTATATGGCTTTTGCAACCTCAGCGATGCGAGAAGCGTATAACGGAAAAGAAGTTGTAGCATTAATTAAGAAAAAAGCAGATATAAAAATAGAAATTATTGATGGAAAAAAAGAAGCAGCCATAATTGCATCAACTGATTTACATCATTTGCTGAAAACAGATCAAACCTATCTTTTTGTCGATGTTGGCGGTGGAAGTACCGAGTTTACGTTGTTTTCTAATGGTAAAATGATCAACTCAAGATCTTTCAAAGCTGGAACCGTTCGTTTATTGAATGACATGGTTTGCGATGTCGTTTGGGATGAAATTGAAAAATGGATTAAAGCAAATACAGAAGAATACGATGAAGTTACTTTGATAGGGTCTGGCGGAAATATAAATAAGCTATTTAAAATGTCCGGTAAATTACAGGAAAAGCCGCTTTCTTATATTTATATGAATTCGCAATATGCGTTTTTAAATTCTCTGTCTTATGAACAAAGAATTTCTGAATTAGGTCTGAATCCGGATCGTGCCGATGTAATTATTCCTGCAACAAGAATTTATCTGAATGCAATGAAGTGGAGTGGTGCACGAAATATTTATGTACCAAAAATTGGTCTTTCGGATGGAATTGTAAAAGCAATGTATTACGGTAAAATATAATTTTAATGCAGATTATGCATCTAAATCTAATCCAAATGTTGTGCGTAAAAGCTCAATATTTGGATTTATTTCTAATAATCTGTTGTAGCGGTCTTGGTCATTAAAACTTCTTTTGTTTTCTATACTTTCATTTACAATAACCTCAATTGTAAGGTCATGATTTTGCAAATGACCTTTTAAATGCCCTAAAAGTCCATGTATTTCCTTTTCAAAATCTAATTTTGATCCTTCATTAGGCAATTCAATTGTGATGGCGGTTCCATTTAATTTTGGATCGTTAATAAGTAACAAAGATTCCATAATTCTATATCCTTTGTCGCCTAAACGTTGCGCATATTTATTCCATTGTAGCAACATTTCAGTCTCTGAGAAAGCTTCTGTTGGCAAATGAAGCACTTCTTTGACGATTCCTTTATTACTTTCTTCTAATGCTTTTTTGGCACGAATACTGGCTAATGAAAATGCAGAAACCTTTGGTCCATCGGAATGTGAAATGTTTATTTTTGTTGCTGGAGTAGGTAATGGAATTGATGTAACAGCAGCTGTAGTTTCCGGTTCTTTTAATGGAACTGATTCTATAACTGGCATAGCAGGTTTTGAATCGTCAATTTTCGGTTGAACCGTTATCGAATAATCATTCTTTCTATAATAAGTAGGGGGAATTATATATTGTTCAACTTTTTTTTTTCTCCATCAAAAGTGATAGAGGCAAGTTGCATTAGGCAAAGTTCAACAAGAAGTCGTTGGTTTTGACTCGGTTTGTATTTCAAATCACAATCATTTGCAATCTCGATTCCTTTCAAAAGAAAGTCTTGACTACATTTCTGAGCTTGCACGCCATACATTTGTTGTGCTTGTTCGCCAACTTCTAATAAAGTCAAAGTTGCAGGCGTTTTAGAAACTAATAAATCTCTAAAATGAGAAGCCAATCCAGATACAAAATGATGTGCATCAAAACCTTTAGCAAGAATTTCGTTGAACGCCATCAATAGATCCGGGATTTTGTTTTCCAAAATCAAATCGGTGATGTTGATGTATGTTTCGTAATCCAACACATTCAAATTCTCTGTAACGGCCTGACGTGTTAAATCTTTTCCACAAAAAGAAACTACTCGGTCAAAAATAGACAAAGCGTCACGCATGGCACCATCAGCTTTTTGAGCAATAATGTGCAAAGCGTCATCTTCAAAAACTACGCCTTGACTGGTGGCCACTTCGGCAAGATGTTCTTTGGCATCTTTTACGGTAATTCTTTTGAAATCAAATATCTGACAACGAGAAAGTATCGTTGGAATAATTTTATGTTTTTCGGTCGTAGCCAAAATAAAAATGGCGTGCTTAGGCGGTTCTTCCAGTGTTTTCAGAAAAGCATTGAAAGCTGCCGAAGACAACATGTGAACCTCATCAATAATGTATACTTTGTATTGTCCCGTTTGTGGTGGGATCCGAACTTGGTCAATAAGATTCCTAATATCATCAACAGAATTATTAGAAGCGGCATCTAATTCGAAAACATTAAAGGCAAAATCTTCATTAGGATCATCATATCCGGGCTGGTTAATTTTACGAGCCAAAATACGAGCGCAGGTTGTTTTTCCAACGCCACGAGGTCCTGTAAATAACAATGCTGAAGCTAAGTGATTGCTTTCTATGGCATTCAATAAAGTATTAGTAATGGCTTTTTGTCCTACAACTTCTTTAAATGTTTGAGGACGATATTTACGGGCCGATACAACAAATTGTTCCATAGAAATTTTATTCGAAAGCAAATATAGGTTTTAATTTAAAGATGTAAAAATTTAAGGATTGAAAGATTTTATAATTTTCATAATGGTTTTTGTTCCCCAAATTTCCTAGCCCAGATAGTAGTGAAAATCCTTATGCGCCGGGGTTCGGCGTATAAGATTGTAACGGATAGCTGGAATAAGCTCCTAGAAAAATTCTTGATTTAGTTTTAAATTATTTTAGAAAACGAGCTTACTTGCCTCTTCCTTTGATGCTAAGATCGATTAAAACTCTTGCGGCACCATTTTCGGAATTTGCAGCATATCCCGCTACAAACACTCCTTTTTTACCCGAAGCTGATTTTATGCCATAAACTGTTGCTTCGTCATCTGGATTGGTATCTCCTTCGTAGCGATAAATATGTTGAATTTCATAGTGGCTTGGGTTTTTTATAATGTCTTCCTCATGGAGATTGAAATCATAGGTAAATCCCATCTCATTCAAATCGTCTAAGGCTTTAGAAACGCTGGCATAATGATACATATTTGACATAATAAAGAATTTATAGTTAGTTAATAAAGGTAACTATTTTATTATGAATTGATTGTAAAAGGCTTGTTAAAGTAAATAGCTGTAAAGGAAAAAAAAGAATTAAATAGTGTAAATTTGCACCGCAGACCGCCTTATCGCCGTTTTGAGCAATCAAGAGGGAGGAAAGTCCGGACACCAAAGGGAAGCATAGCGGGTAACACCCGTCGGTCTCGTCTTTACGGACGAGATTAGGACAAGTGCAACAGAAAGTATGTACAGGTAATGCTGTAGTGAAACCAGGTAAACTCTATGCGGTGAAATATCAAGTATATCAGCATTTAAGGGCTTCTCGTCCGTTGTTGAAGGGTAGATAGCTTGAGTCTCGCAGTAATGCGGGATCTAGATAAATGATAAGGCTCTAATTTATTGGAGACAGAATCCGGCTTATAGGTCTGCATTTTTTTATTAAAAGATTTAATAAAATTAAGGATTGTGAAATCTAAAAGAAAACCATTAAGAAATTAAGTTTCATTAAGTTCCAAGGCTTAATTTTCTAAATTTCTTAATGGTTTAATTTTTAACTAGTAGTTATGAAATCGCCAATAACAACAAGTTTGCGTAAGCATACACCAATAAATAAAAGGCGATACCATATATGACAGCTAAAAATTAAATTTTGTACATATGAAAACAAGAATTGGAATTTTAGGATTGGGTGGAGTAGGCGGTTATTTTGGTGGGTTATTAGCCAAAGCTTATGCTGACTCAGATACAATCGAAATTGTTTTTATTGCTCGTGGCGAAACTAAAAAAGCCATTGCTGCGAATGGTTTAAAAATCATTTTGGATGAAAGTGAAATGATTGTTTTTCCAAAATTGCTTTCGGATGATGCAGAAAAAATTGGTAAACTGGATTACTTAATTTGTGCCACTAAAACCTATGATATTGAAACTAGTTTTGAGTCTATAAAAGACTGTATTACTTCGAAAACTATAATTTTACCTTTATATAATGGAGTTGATGCAACGGAACGCATACTAAATTTGTTTCCTGAAAATAATGTTTTGCAAGGCTGCGTTTATATTGTTTCTATGATTGAATCACCTGGAGTAATAAAGAAAATAGGCCATTATGAAAAGCTTTTTTTTGGTTCTAAAAATACTTCAATTTCTTTATTAAAGGAACTACAATCTATTTTTGAAAATGCAAGTATCGAAAGTTATCTTGTTGAAAATATAGAAGAAACAGTTTGGGAAAAATTCATTTTTATTTCTGCTTTGGCTTCGGCAACTTCTTATTTGAATGAGAATATTGGTGGGATTTTGAATAATCCTAATAACAAAGCAATTTATATTTCACTTCTCAATGAAATTACTGCTGTAGCTCTCGCTAAAGGATTAGCGATGCCAAATGATATTATTGTTCAAACGATCATTAAACTTGAAAAATCACCACAAGATAATACATCATCTATGCATAGGGATTTGTTGGCTGGACATAAGATAGAAGTGAATTCCTTAACCGAGTTTGTAGTAAAAGAAGGTTTGAAGTATGCTGTTCCAACTCCAATGTATCGAATGATTTTAGATAAATTAATGAACAGTAACATTTACTAATTAATGATTTAATAAATAAGAAGTTTAAATATTCTTTTTAGTGCGTAAAATAATTTCACGTTTTTTTATTTAATGATAAAAAGGACACTACATAACTATGTTTTAGTAGTAAAAAAAAAGAGGTTGTCTTTTGTAGACAACCTCTTTTAATAAAAAATTTTACAAAAATTATGGTTTTTGTTTTTTCATTTCTTTTTCGATCATATCATAAAACTGATCTATTTTTGGTAAAACTACAATACGCGTTCTTCTGTTACGAGCTTTATTTTCAGCAGAATCATTTTCAACCAAAGGAATATAAGAACTTCTTCCTGCCGCGATTAACTGTGCTGGATTTACACTTAATTGATCTGTCAATACACGAATAATAGAAGTAGAACGTTTTACACTTAAATCCCAGTTGTCTAGTAAAACTCCTTTACCATTGTATGGAACATTATCGGTATGACCTTCAACCATACATTCAAAATCAGGTTTGTCATTTACTACTTTTGCAACTTTGGCTAAAACACTTTTTGCTTTGTCTGTTACTTCATAGCTTCCGCTTTTGAATAATAACTTGTCAGCAATTGAGATAAATACAACTCCTTTTTCAACATTTATTTCAATATCTGGATCCGAGATTCCTACTGAACTTTTCAAACTAGTTACTAAAGCCAATGTTACACTGTCTTTTTTAGTTAATGCATCTTGCATTCTACTAATTTTTAAATCTTTTTCTTTTATAGATTCTAAAGCTTTCTCAATATTTTCGGCCCCTTTAGTAGATAATATCGTCATATCTTTTGAGGTACTGATTAAACCCTGATTTTGTTCTTTCAAACCAGCAACAGTTGCAGTTAATCCTGCTTTTTCTTCTAAGCAAGAATTTAATTTTACAGTAGCTGTATTTAATAAATCTTGAGTTTCTTTGTTTCTGGCTTCTAAATCAGTGTATTTCTTTTTAGAGACACACGAAGTTAATAAAGCCAATACTGATAATGCAATAACTATTTTTTTCATAAGTTGTATTAATTTGATTAAAATGTTAATGACAAAGTTAGTTTTTTAAAATTTATTTAATTCCAAATAAATCGTTAAAAACACTGATTTTCTTAATAAAATAGAAGTAAACGATGCTTTTGGTATTATAGTATTTAGCATTTTGAAAATTACTTCTTTTTTTATAAGTGATAGAAAAAAGGGTGTAAAACGCACCGTGAGCTTTTAATATTGCCCAAAAATGCTTGAACTTTCCTTGAGTTAAAAATTGAATTCCTGCAATTCCATCTAAAATCATTCTGCCTAAAAGTATCGTGTATAATTTTTCTTTAGGAAGGTTTTTGGTAAGCATCAATAGGGAGTTTCTAAAATTTAAGTAAGTTTTCATTGGATGGCCTTGCTGTAAAGTGGCACCTCCTACATGATAAACTACCGATCCAGAATTGTATTTTATTTTATATCCTTTATTAAAGGCACGCCAACACAAATCAATTTCTTCCTGATGTGCAAAAAAATCATCATCAAAACCATGTAATGTTTTATAAACTGAACTTCGGATAAAAAAACAAGCTCCTGAAGCCCAAAATATCTCACAATTATCCTCATACTGTCTAGTATCTTTTTCTAAAGTATCAAAAATTCGACCACGACAATAAGGGTATCCGTATTGATCAATAAATCCACCGGCAGCACCAGCATATTCAAAGTATTCTTTGCGTTTATAATCTAATATTTTGGGTTGGATGATAGCAGTTTTTGGTTCGTTTTCGAAAGTTTTAAGAATAGGTTGCAACCAATTCTCTGTTACTTCAATATCAGAGTTTACTAGTGCATATATTTCTGCATCAATGTGTTTTAGGGCTTCATTATATCCACTGGCAAAACCAAGGTTACTGTCGTTTTTTACAATTTTGATCGAAGGGAAAAAAACTTTGATGTAGGAAATAGAATCATCAGTAGAAGCATTATCAGCCACATAAATTGTAGCTTCCGGAGAATATTGTACAACAGAGGGCAAAAATTTTTCTAATAATAGTATTCCATTCCAATTGAGTATGACAACTGCTAATTTCATTTAGATTATTTTATACATTGGCAATTCGGGGAGGAATTGATATTTTTCATTTTCAAAATCCATTTGGCAAAAGTAATGATTCAATCCATTGGTTACCATCAAAAATTCGGACTTCATCGTCATATTGTATCTTGCAATTTGGTCAAATGTCGCTTGTGCAATTTTTACTTCAGGCGCTTTGCATTCGATTAAAATGAAAATAGAGCCATCAGGATTGAAAACCACGACATCGTATCTTTTACGCAAGCCGTTGATTTTTAAAACCTTCTCTACATTAATCAATGATTTTGGGTATTTTTTTTCTTCCAATAAAAATTGGACTACATGCTGACGAACCCATTCTTCGGGAGTAAGAATGATAAATTTTTTCCTGATTTCATCAAAAATGGAGACTTTATTTTCGCTATTTTTGAACCGAAAGTTATAAAGTTGAAAATTTAGTTTTTGCATAAAGCAAAAGTATTAAATAAGTTTAAAGTTTAAAGTTTAAAGTTTCATTCGAGGCAACAAACTTTAAACTTAAAACTTTAAACAAAAAGGAATGGACGAGGTTATAAAAATTGTAAATGATATAAAAAGCGGGAACATCAAACCAATCTATTTTTTGATGGGTGAAGAACCGTATTATATTGATAAACTATCAGATTATATTGAGGAAAAAGTCTTATCCGAAGAAGAAAAAGGCTTCAATCAAACCGTTTTATACGGAAGAGACGTTTCTATTGAAGATATTATTTCGACTGCAAAACGCTATCCAATGATGGCAGAACGTCAAGTGGTCATCGTAAAAGAAGCACAGGATTTAATCAGAACCATAGATAAACTGGAAAGCTACGCTGAAAACCCAATGACAACAACAGTTTTAGTTTTTTGCTATAAATACAAAACGCTTGACAAACGTAAAAAAGTAACCAAATTGTTAGCGAAAAACGGTATCGTTTATGAAAGCAAGAAACTATATGAGAACCAAGTAGGAGAGTGGATTAAACGCGTTTTGTCAGGCAAAAAATATTCCATTGAGCCCAAAGCAAATGCTATGTTGGTAGAATTTCTTGGGACAGATTTGAGTAAAATAAACAATGAACTGGAAAAATTACAAATTATTTTGCCAGTAGGAAGCACCATAACTCCCAAGCATATTGAGGAAAATATAGGGTTTAGCAAGGATTTTAATGTATTTGAATTACGAAAAGCTCTTGGCGAACGCAACCAGTTAAAAGCTTATACGATTGCGGAAAACTTTGCACAAAATCCAAAAGACAATCCAATGGTGGTAACTACAAGTTTGGTTTTTGGATTTTTTATCCAATTACTGAAATACCATGGTTTGAAGGACAGAAATCCAAAAAATGTGGCTGCAGTATTGGGCGTAAATCCATTCTTTTTGAAAGAATATGATGTGGCTTTGAAAAACTATCCGATGAAAAAAGTGAGTCAAATTGTTGCGGCTTTAAGAGATATTGATGTGAAAAGTAAAGGTGTTGGCGCTAATGCAATGTCTCAATCCGATTTGTTACGAGAAATGCTTTATAAAATATTTAATTAAAGGACAAAAATTTCCGATATTTGCACTCCCATTCCGAGACTTCGGAATTGGGTTATTAAAAATAAATACCACAATTATGGGAATGAATAAAAACACTATTTTAGGTTGGGCTACTTTGATAATGATTGTAATGGGTTTATTGCTTATCGCATTAGGCGCTTTTAGATATGATGACGTAGCTGGCTGGGGATTTGCAGCAGTAGGTGTTGGTTTTTTGGCTAATGCTTGGGTGTTTAGTTCGCTTAAAGGCAGACTGTAGTAGTTGTTTTAAATGTGGATTCTAGACTGAAAGTGAAAATTGATAATGTAATTTTAAATTAAAAAATAAAGATGGCAGACGATAAAAAAGTGATATTCTCAATGTCAAAATTGAGTAAAACATATCAAGGAGCAGATAAACCGGTACTTAAAAACATCTATTTGAGTTTTTTTTATGGAGCTAAAATTGGTATTTTAGGTTTAAATGGTTCTGGAAAATCTTCCTTATTGAAAATTATTGCTGGTGTTGATAAAAACTATCAAGGTGATGTAGTTTTTGCACCTGGTTACACAGTAGGTTATTTAGAACAAGAGCCTATTTTAGATGACAGTAAAACGGTTATTGAAATTGTAAGAGAAGGAGTTGCTGAAACAATGGCTGTTCTAGATGAATTCAATAAAATTAATGACAGTTTTGGTTTGCCGGAAGTCTATGAAAATGCCGATAAAATGGAGCAATTGATGGATCGTCAAGCGCTTTTGCAAGATAAAATTGATGCATTGGGAGCGTGGGAAATCGATACCAAACTGGAAATTGCCATGGATGCGTTGCGAACTCCGGAAGGCGATACACCAATCAAGAATTTATCTGGTGGTGAGCGTCGTCGTGTAGCTTTATGTCGTTTGTTGTTACAACAACCTGATGTATTGCTTCTGGATGAGCCTACGAATCACTTGGATGCGGAAAGTGTACTTTGGTTAGAACAACATTTAGCACAATATGCAGGAACTGTAATTGCAGTAACACACGATAGGTATTTCTTGGATAATGTTGCCGGTTGGATTTTAGAATTGGATAGAGGTGAAGGAATTCCTTGGAAAGGGAATTATTCTTCTTGGTTGGACCAAAAATCAAGTCGTATGGCATTAGAAGAAAAAGTAGCTTCGAAACGCAGAAAAAACTTAGAACGTGAGTTGGACTGGGTTCGTCAAGGTGTCAAAGGGCGTCAAACGAAACAAAAAGCACGTTTGCAGAACTACGATAAATTATTGAATGAAGACCAAAAACAATTAGACGAAAATCTGGAAATTTATATTCCAAATGGTCCACGTTTAGGAACGAATGTAATTGAAGCCAAAAATGTTGCTAAAGCTTTTGGAGATAAATTGTTATATGATAATTTAAATTTCACTTTGCCACAAGCAGGAATTGTTGGGATTATTGGACCAAATGGTGCTGGTAAATCAACTATTTTCAAAATGATCATGGGCGAAGAGAAGCCAGATGCAGGAGAATTTTTAATTGGAGACACTGTAAAAATCGCTTATGTAGATCAAGCACATTCCAACATAGATCCTAATAAATCAATTTGGGAAAACTTTGCTGACGGTCAGGAATTGATCATGATGGGCGGAAAGCAAGTAAATTCAAGAGCTTATTTGTCACGTTTTAATTTTGGTGGAGGAGAACAAAACAAGAAAGTTTCTATGCTTTCTGGAGGAGAACGTAACCGTTTGCACCTTGCGATGACTTTAAAAGAAGAAGGAAACGTACTTTTGCTGGATGAGCCTACGAATGATTTGGATATTAATACACTTCGTGCATTAGAAGAAGGTTTGGAGAGTTTTGCAGGTTGTGCGGTAGTTATTTCTCACGACAGATGGTTCTTAGATAGAATTTGTACGCATATTCTAGCTTTTGAAGGTAACTCTGAAGTGTATTGTTTTGAAGGTGGTTTTTCTGAATACGAAGAAAACAAGAAAAAACGTTTGGGTGGTGATTTAACGCCAAAACGATTGAAATACAGAAAATTAATTAGAAGTTAATTCATTCTAATTGTCTTAATAATAGCAAGAGGGTGTCCATTGGTCATCCTCTTTTTTTGTGCTATTTTTTTATTTTTTTGTCGGAATTCATCATAATCAAAACTGCGGCAACCAGTCCTATGATTACTAACCCGAATACAACAACCATTATAAAAGTTCCGTTATCCCAAGAAAAAAGTGTAGTGTCTTTCATGATTAATTAAATTTTAAGATTGTCCAAATATATTATTCTTACAAAATAAAAGGCATGATAATTATCATAATTGGGCATTTATTCTAAAAATTTACCTTGTAGCTCCTTTGTAGGGATCAGACAAGTTTCCTTTTTTCCATACCATTTGTATCGGTTCTTAGCGATATAATCGTAAATATAGTTATTAAAAGAAGTCGGTAATATTGAAAATAGTGAGGCAAAATAGAATATTCCACCCAAATTTTTTGCAATCTCTAAAGCTGCTTCTGATTTGTAGTAGTAAGCAAAACCAGGCTGGTACAAAATAATACTATCTATTTTTTGTGCATCAATTCCCAAGTGTTGGATAATTTTTTGACCCAAATCAGATTGTAAGGCAACGAACCTAAAAACATCTTTTGCATCATGTTTAATAATCATTTGTACTGCCGAATCACACAGATTGCAAACGCCGTCAAAGAGGATTATTTTTTTATCTCTAGGAATATTGAGCATAATTTAAAATTTAAAATTCAACCGGATTGAGATTTCTCCTTCGTCGAAATGACAAAACATGAGATGAGACTGAAAACTGCAAACTGAATACTTTTATTTTTTTCCCGCTTCAACAAATTCCAGTGCTTCCAGACTTACTTTTGAAGTAAATACACCATAGTTTACAGTTGCTTTGTTTTTTTCAATAGAATCAATGGTTCCCACTGCTTTTCCGTCCAACATTCGTACGCGATCGCCTACTTTTAGGATTGGTTTTGGTTTTTCAACCACTACTTTTAATTTCTTCTCTTTCTTTTCTTTTCTTATTTCTTCAACCTGAACGGTCACTTCTTGAATGACTTCTTTTTTCTTTTCAATCAGTGCTTTTGTCTCTTTAGTTGTGGCTTTCTTGCGCTTTGAATTTTCGATTTCAATGATTTTCAAAAACTCACCAAGGAGTTCTTTCTTGTTCTTATTGTTGAAATATTTCTCCGAAATGTCTTCAATTTTTTGACCAATGTAAATTGTTTTCTGGTTGCTGTCGTATAATTCTTGATAGCTTTCCAGTTTTTGTTTGATTTTTACATTAATGGTTTCCATTTTCTTGCCTTCTTCACGTGCTTTTGTTTCCTCTTCTTTCAGCGTTTGCGAAGTTTTCTCCATTTTAGAACGTTCTTTCTGAAGGGTTGCAATCGTTTTATCAAAACGCACTTTACCCACTTCAATTTTCTTTTTCGCCCGATTGATTAAACTGAAAGGAATTCCATTTTTTAAAGCTACTTCAAAGGTGAAGGAACTTCCTGCTTGACCTAAAACTAATTTGTACAATGGCTCTAATGTTTTTTCATCAAAAAGCATATTGGCATTGGTAGCAAAAGGCAATTCGTTGGCCAGAATTTTTAAGTTTGAATAATGCGTTGTAATAATCCCGAAAGCTTCTCGATGGTAGAATTCTTCTAAGAAAATTTCGGCTAAAGCACCTCCTAATTCTGGATCAGAACCGGTACCAAATTCATCAATAAGGAACATGGTTTTTCTATTGCACTTCTTTAAAAAGTAGTTCATGTTCTTTAATCGGTAACTGTATGTACTTAGATGATTTTCAATAGATTGATTATCTCCGATGTCTGTTAAAATTCGATCAAATAAAAACGTTTCACTGCGTTCGTGCACCGGAATCAACATTCCGGATTGCAGCATTAATTGCAGTAGTCCTACGGTTTTTAACGAAATAGTTTTACCTCCCGCATTTGGCCCTGAAATCACTATGATTCTACTTTCCTGACTCAATTCAATAGTTTGCGGATGCGTAATTTCGTTTTTTTGTTTGTTGTTCAAATACAGAATTGGATGGAAGGCATCTCTAAAATAAAGGCGGCGTTCCTCTGTAATTGTTGGCAAAATTCCATTGATTTTATTGGCATATTTTGCTTTCGCAGCAATTACATCAATATCACTAAGAAAATCCTGATATTTGATTAAAAGCGGTAAATATGGGCGAATATAATTAGATAACTGTTTTAAAATTCGGGTGATTTCTTCTTTCTCTTCGTATTCAAGATTACTCAATTCACGGGAATATTGTAAAGTAGCTTCGGGTTCAATATAAGCAATACTTCCTGTCTTGGAACTGCCCAAAATAGATCCTTTGACTTTACGGCGATACATCGCTAAAACTGCTAAAACGCGTCGATTTTGAACAAAACTTTCTTTGATATCATCTAAATATCCTAAAGCATTGTATTGTGTCAATGCTGTGCCAAAACTTTGATTGACTTTTCCGCGAACAACATTCATACTGCGACGGATGTTCAATAAATCCGGGGAGGCATTGTCTTTAATTTCGCCATATTTATCGACTACTTCGTCCACCATCGTGATGATTTCTTTGGTCAGTTCGACTTGGTTTGCTCTTGCGTTTATATTTGGATAATAATCCTCGAATTTTCTCAAAAAACTCAACAGGAAATTTACCGTTGAAGAAATGGTAGCGATTTTTCTAAAACTGCCTACTTCCAAGAAACTGTCTTCGATGGCCAGAAATTTTATTTCATGCGTGATAGCATCAAAACCATGATTGGGAATGGCATTGTTATTTTGGAAAGACGAAACATATTCTGAGGTTTGCATTAATGCTTGCATCAACGTTTCCTTGTCTTTAAAAGGGGTTATTTCTAATGCTTTTTGTTTTCCAATGTCAGTATTACAAATGGTCGAAATAGTTTCGAGAACCGTTGGAAATTGTAAATCTTGTAATGTTTTTTCAGTGATGGATATCATTTATCGTATAATTCTTTTCAACACAAAAATAGCTAATAGTTAAGACTATTTAACAGACTTTCACAAAGAATTAATGAATGTTTATTATCCTTTTTATGATTCAAAAAAAATATTCTCTCTGTATCTTTGCTTTCTAATATTTAACTATGCAAATCAATCTCAATACCACTTGGCAATCCATTTTATCTGATGAAATCCAGAAACACTATTTTCAGGAACTAATGGAAACGGTTGATGAAGAATATAAAAATCATACGTGTTATCCTTCGAAAGAATTGATTTTTGCTGCATTTAATTATTGTAATTTCAGAGATGTAAAAGTGGTTATTATTGGTCAAGATCCGTATCACGGTAAAGGCGAAGCCAATGGCTTGTGCTTTTCTGTAAATGATGGTGTTCGAATTCCGCCTTCGTTACGTAATATTTTCCGCGAAATGAGTGAGGATTTGGAAACTATTTTCATGCCCACTTCCGGAAATTTAGAAGCTTGGGCAAAGCAGGGCGTTTTGTTGTTGAATGCCTCGCTGACCGTGAGAGAAGATAATGCGAATAGTCATAAACACTTAAAATGGAATCTTTTTACGGATGCAGTTATCCAGAAAATTTCGGAAGAAAAAGAGCATGTTGTTTTCTTGCTTTGGGGAAATTTCGCCCATAAAAAAGGACTCAAAATAGATCGAACAAAACATCTGGTTTTAGAATCTGGGCATCCTTCGCCTATGAGCGCCAATCAGGGAAAATGGTTCGGGAACAAGCATTTTAGTAAAACGAATGCGTATTTGAAAAGTAATAATTTAGAACCTATAAAATGGTTATAGTTTTTTAAACTATTTTCAAATTATCGTTTCTGAACCATTAAGAAATTAAGTTTAATTAAGGTTTTAAAACTTAATTTTCTAAATATCTTAATGGTTTGATTTTAAAGGTACTGTTTTCTAAAATTTACTTTTATACGAATAAAAGAGTAATTATTTTTTTATAATATCCTCTAAAACGGCTTTGTCAGTGTAATTAATGACTTTCAAAGTTACCTCTTGATTTTTGATTGTTTTTCCTTCGATGATGTATAACTTTCCTTTTTTAAGTTCGATATTACTATTGTCGAAATCTACGTCACCAAATTGCAATGTGTTTTTAATATCGGAAGTATCAATCCATTTTTCAGCCAAAATCTGTGATGCTTTATCTGAATAATAGAAGGGTTTGTTTCTTAAATCATTCAAGACTCTTGCATTTGGAAAATAGTTACAACGGGTATCTTTACCACTGAAAACTAACGCTACAAAAAACAGTCCTATTACTAAACCTACTAAATAATAGGCAAAACGATGTATAAACTTCATGAATTAAATTTTTGGCAAAGGTAGAAGAAAGTTTTCTTAAAAAACAATTAAATTGATGTCGTTATTGGGTAAATCGAACCAATCACCAATGGCACTATTTGTGAGGATTCCGTGGTACATATAAACGCCATTTTTCAATCCTTTATCACAACGGATAGCACTTTCTATTCCGCCATCTTCAGCAATTTTCATAAGATAGGGAGAAATTATATTGCTAATGGAAAGCGATGCCGTTTTAGAATATCGGGAAGGAATATTGGGTACGCAATAATGCAAAACATTGTTTTTGATAAATGTTGGTTTCTCATGTGAAGTCACTTCCGAAGTCTCAAAACAACCGCCGGTATCAATACTTACATCAACAATTACAGCTCCATTTTTCATGTGTTCTACCATGGTTTCCGTAACAATTACGGGACAACGTTCTTTACCTCGCATAGCGCCAATAGCGACATCACATCGTCTTAATGCTTTCAATAAAGATTTTGGTTGTATGGTAGAAGTAAAAATACGCTGATTCAAATTATTTTGCAAACGACGCAATTTGGTAATAGAATTATCAAAAACTTTGACACTGGCTCCTAAACCAATTGCGGTTTTAGCGGCAAATTCCCCAACGGTTCCTGCGCCCAAAATAACCACATCGGTAGGAGGGACGCCGGTAATGTTCCCGAATAATAATCCTTTTCCAAATTCGTTGGTAATCATCAACTCAGCAGCGATAAGAATGGATGCTGTTCCGGCAATTTCGCTCAAGGATTTCACCGCAGGATACGTTCCGTCTTCGTCCTTGATGTATTCAAAAGCTAGAGCAGTAATTTTCTTTTTGGTTAACGCCTCAAAATACGTTTTCTTGCGCGTTTTCAATTGAATGGCGGACAACAGAATCGTTTGCGGGTTCATCATTTCAATTTCAGCGAGTGTGGCGGGTTCCACTTTCAAAATCATGGGGCAACTGAATACTTTTTTGGTGTCATTAGTAATTTCGGCACCTGCATCAGAATATTCTTTGTCGGTATAACTAGAACTCAATCCCGCTCCCGCTTCTATCATCACGCGATGGCCATGAAAGGTAAGCGAGTTAACAGCATCTGGGGTAAGACAAATTCGGCGTTCCTGATAACTCGTTTCTTTTGGAATCCCAATAAAAAGTTCGCTTTTTTGTCTTGCAATCTCCAGTTTTTCCTCTTGGGGTAAAAGCTGTTGTTTTGTGAATGGCGTTATAGTTATTGACATTGATGTTGTTAAATTAAGGGTACAATTTACGTAAAAAGTTTTATAAAAAGTACAAATTCAATATTGATAGATTCATTTGGAATACGACAGAATCTCAGTGAATGATTCTTTCCATTTTTATATCGGCTCGTTCATAAACGCCATCTTCCAATGGCACTTCTACGAAACCAAATTTTTCATACAAATGAATAGCCGACAGTAATTTCCGGTTCGAATATAAAATCAGTTTCTCCATTCCTTTTGCTTCGGCAACAGCAAGACAATGCAACATTAGTTTCTTGCCAATTCCTAATCCTTGTACACCATGTGTAACTGCCATTTTACTCAGTTCGAAAGTCGTATCGTCAATTTTTATTAAGGAAACTGTTCCTACAATTTCATCTTTATATTTCGCATAAAAAATCATTCCCCCTTTGTCTATTATCTGACCTTGCGGATCCGAAAGTACGATTTCATCTTTGGGTTCAACCCTAAAATGTTTTTGCAACCATTCCAGATTTAATGTTTTTATAGCTTCTTTGTATGTCGGAGAAAAAGGTATAATTGCTACAGAATTGTCTACATTCATAATTACTTTTAACTTAAGGTTAAAGAACGTTTTCCATCAGCAAGTAGCGAAATAGTAATAACCGAATGAACTTCGGGAATCAAATTTGGAATCTTCTCTGCCCATTCTATAAAGCACCAATTACCGGAATACAAATAATCATCAATTCCCATATCTAAAGCCTCTTCCTCTTTGTTTAATCTGTAAAAATCAAAATGATAAACCAGCTGATTGTCATTAGCTTCGTATTCATTAACTAAAGAAAAAGTTGGACTGCTCGTTGCTCCGGTTACGCCAAGTGTTTTACATAATTGCTTGATCAACGTTGTTTTTCCAACGCCCATTTCTCCATGAAAAAGAATCACTTTTTTAGGGTTATTGGCAATAATTTGTTGCGCCACTTCTTCGAGTTGGTCAATAGAAAAAATGATATTCATTCTTATAAAATTGTTTAAAGTTTAAAGTTTAAGGTTCTTGCCGTACACTGAAAACTGAGACTGACTACTTTTTTATTTCGGGTTAAAAACTAAAAACGGAATAATCATTTCTTCCAATGAAATTCCACCGTGCTGATACGTATTTTTGTAATAACTCACATAATGATTGTAATTGTTGACATACGCCAAGAATAAATCATTTTTTGCAAAAATATAAGAACTGCTCATATTTATGGTAGGCAAACCAATATTTTTTGGTTCTTTCACGGCATAAACATCTTTGTGTTCGTATGTCAAACTGCGTCCGGTTTTGTAACGTAAATTCAAACTGGTGTTTTTGTCACCCACCACTTTCGATGGATTTTTTACATTTATCGTCCCATGATCGGTAGTCAAAATCAATTTGAAACCCATTTTTTGGGCCTGTTGAATGATTTCTAAAAGAGGGGAATTCTTAAACCAACTCAACGTCAGCGAGCGATACGCTTTATCATCTGAGGCCAGTTCTTTTACCACATCCATCTCCGTTTTAGCATGTGAAAGCATATCTACAAAGTTGTAAACCACGGTCACTAAATCATTATCTTTTAAGGCTTTGAAGCTTTCGGATAATTTTTTTCCGCCGGCAAGACTGGTAATTTTAAAATAATCTTCCTTGATATTCAAGCCCAATCGTTTCAATTGCGCCGTCAAAAATTCTGCTTCAAAAAGGTTTTTTCCGCCTTCTTCAGGGTCATTTTTCCAGTATTGCGGAAACTGTTTCTCCATTTCCAGTGGCGTTAAACCAGAGAAAATGGCGTTTCTTGCATATTGCGTCGCCGTAGGAAGAATAGAGTAGTAAGGCACTTCTTTTTCCAGCTTGTAGTAATTTCCCACTACACTTTCAAAAGTTTTCCATTGGTCGTAACGCAGGTTGTCAATCACGACAAACAAAATGGGCTTGTCTTTTTTCTTGAGTTCAGGAAGTACTAATTCTTTGAATAAGGTGTGTGATTGAACTGGCTTATCGGCTTTTGGTGCAAACCAATCCTCGTAATTACGCTCAATGAATTTTCCAAATTGCGAATTGGCTTCTGTTTTCTGGGATTCCAAAATTTCAATCATGCTTTGATCATCGATATTCTCCAATTCCAGTTCCCAAAAAATCAATTTCTTGTACAACTCAATCCAGTCTTCATAAGAATTTACCATCGCCATTTCCATGGTGATTTTTCTAAATTCCTTCTGATAATCTAGCGTAGTTTTTTGCGAAATCAATCGGGAATGATCCAGATTTTTCTTCAAACTCAACAAAATCTGATTCGGATTCACAGGTTTGATTAAATAATCAGCAATTTTAGAACCTATGGCTTCCTCCATAATGTATTCTTCCTCACTTTTCGTAATCATAATCATAGGAACCGAAGATTTTTTCTCCTTCATTTCTGACAAGGTTTCCAAGCCGCTCATTCCGGGCATATTTTCATCCAAGAAAACAATATCAAAATTATTTTCCTCAAAAATCCCAATGGCATCAAGCCCATTGTTACAGGTTGTTACCTCGTAATTTTTCTTTTCCAGAAATAGTATATGTGGTTTCAAAAGGTCGATTTCATCATCAACCCAAAGTATTTTTATTTTATCCATAATTGTATCAACAAGAGTTCTAACGTACTAAATTAAAGTGCCAAATTACATTTTTTTGTAACGGCTACCTGCTAATATTATGATAATTTTTTAACACACTTACGCTGCATTTTATAAAAGTACAATTCACTTTCGTTTTGTTTTATGTTTGCTTTTGGGCGTGCCCCATCCTCCGTAAACTCCGTCCGGGTCGGGCTATACGCTGTATCTTTCCTTTTTTAAAGAAAAAAGGAAAGGATGCCGCTTCCATCCCTCACGCAGTTGAAAGAATGATTGGGGTTTACAATTACGTTTGGGAACGGGAGGTTTCTGGAAACTAACTTGGATTATATTATTTGTAGTTTTTATTTTATATTTTCGTAAGAAATAATGATAGATGTTTATCAAACTTGTAAATAAGTTATTGGCAACTCAAAAAAAAAACGAATCAAGAACCAATTAAAAAAAAATGAAATTAGGAAAACCAGCAATAAAAAGATTAGCAGAAATGATATGCGGAAATATTCCTTTTGATCATTTCCCATATCGTTCATCATCACAACTAACAAAATTTTTCTTTGATTTAGATTTAGAATATGTTCACGATGGCTCAACAAGGTCAGCTTGGGTTCAAGAAACATTAGAAGAATTAAATGAAAAAAATGATAGTCAAGAAAAATTACCCAGCAGAGATTTAATAAGGGTTATTATACTACTTGTAAATCCTGATTACTTCTTATTTGATGAAAAATTAAATCATCTAAAAGCTATTGAAGACGTAAATAAAGCAATTAAAAGTTCTGGTTTAATATTGAAGCAAAAATTTGACGGACAATCTAATGTCGCTTTGTTGAGCGGAGAATTTATATCTACATCCATTAAAGAAACTGAAGTTGTAAAAACCATAACTTTTGCTCCTTCGGTATTTAAAGTTCCTCAAAAAGAGATTAATAACAAGTTAATTTCGGTTATGATGCCATTCAATCCTGCCTTTCGAGGAACTTATGATGCTATAAAAAGGGTTACAGACCATATGAATTTGGAATGTTTAAGGGCAGATGATATTTGGGAAAATTCAACTTTTATTCAAGATATATTTGATTTGATTTATTGTGCAAGAATAATAATTGTTGATTTTAGTGACAGAAATCCAAACGTAATGTATGAAACTGGAATAGCTCATACTTTAGGGAAAACCGTAATTCCGATTGCACAATCTTTAAGTGATGTTCCTTCTGATTTAGGTCACCATCGGGTATTAAAGTATTTACCAAATGATGAAGGTTACCGAAATCTTTCAAATGAATTATACAAAAGAATAAAAACTATATTAGAAGAAAAATAAGTACTTGTTACAACTTCTGCTAGCTCTCACGTCCAGCTCATGAAAGCAAACAAAATCAAACAATATATAACAATGTCACACACATTCATTTTTAAAAATATTCGATGAGAAACAAAATGATGAAACCAATATTGATTTTAATACTGCTCTTTTTTGCTACATCTTCAAGTTCTCAAAATAATAAGCCAAAAGAGAACAGTAAACCTTTTGTTCTGGGAAGCATCGAAGAAATACAGTCAAAAGTATTATCCGAAAAAAGAATACTAAACATTTATTTACCCGAAGGATATCAACAAAATGATACTATCACCTATCCCGTAATCTATTTACTAGATGGTTCCGCTGATGAAGATTTTATTCACGTTGTTGGGCTTTTTCAATTCAACAGTTTTTCGTGGATTAATAGAGTTCCAAAATCAATTGTTGTCGGAATTGCAAATGTGGATCGCAAAAGAGATTTTACATATCAAACTACCATCGAAGCAGACCAAAAAAGATATGCAACTGCGGGGAAATCGGCAAATTTCATTTCATTTTTAGAAAAGGAATTACAACCTTATATTGAAAAGAAATACAAAACAAACGATTCAAAAACCATTATTGGACAATCATTAGGCGGACTTTTGGCTACCGAAATTTTACTTCAGAAACCCAATTTATTCAATAAATACATCATCATAAGTCCAAGTTTGTGGTGGGATAATGGCTCTTTGTTGCGTCAAAATTCAGTTATTTATCAAGAAAATTTTAATAAAAAAATTGATATTTACATAGGAGTTGGCAAAGAAGGACTTGCACCAAGTGAGATTCCGCATGTTATGGAAGTAGATGGAAATCTATTAACAGAAAAGTTAAAAAGTTCAAAATCTAAAACGGTAACAGTAAATTTTGACTATTTGCCACAGGAAGACCACGCCACGATAACGCATCAAGCTATTTTTAACGCTTTGAGAATTTTGTATCCGATGGCAACTGAAAAGTAAAAAGTAGCGTTCCTAAATATTCGAATGAATAATTCTTTTAATTATCAATTCTGACAGGAATTATTAATTACAAATTAGCGTGAATAAGAACTTAAAATAATACGAAATCAAAAAGTCAACATTCGTAATTATTGGATTCATGTTATCATTTGGATTTGGTTTAATTTTCAACTAAAAATAAAATGTTAGACAAAAAACACTACGTAAACGGACAAATCGCCCATGAGTTGGTTGGAGATCAATTGACTTATTTTTTCAAAAACGGAAAAGTGAAGGCAAAAGGTACTTTTATCAATGGACTAATGGAAGGCGAGTGGATCTTTTATCGGGAAACCGGACAGCTTTGGCAAATTGGAAATTTCAAAAACAGCACCAAAAATGGTTCTTTTATTCGGTATGACAGAAACGACCAAATAGAATATCAGGAGACTTTTGAAAACGACAAAATCATCAAAAAACGATAGTTCAATTAATTGTTTCAGCATTTCTAAAAAGCTGTTATTTATTACGTTAAAAGCAATAAATGGCATTCTTGAAATTCTGGTTTTTTAACTACAGTAAATTAATTTCTTTAAGAATTACTTAGTAAAAAAAACAGTAAATTTTTTGAGCATCTAAAAAATAGGAATTAATGAAGTTCGGGTTTTACTTTTTGCCATGATAACCCTGACAACATTAAGAAAATAAGACGTTAAACCGAGAAAAATTAATATAAAATTGGCAGTAACAAACCGTGGAGATTTTATTTTTGTATGTAGTATTATGGCGAATAAAACGAGTTAACTTTTTGATTAGCTACAATACTGCAATTTATTATTAATTCAATTTTTACTATTATGACAGAAGATTTCAAAATCATTGATAAAGAGGATATTGCGCTTCTTAAGTTTCCAAAAACAGATGTTCTAAACGACGTTGAAGAAATAAAAACTAGAACAGGTGAAATCAACAGGGCCTTATCATTGGGTAATTTAGAGCATTCAAAAATTAAAATATTCTTTGAAGACAGCGAATCCAAAAAAGTTGTGGATACTACGGTTTGGGCTGTTACAGACAAAAATGTTATTTTAAAGCAAGGTGTGATGATTCCTATTCACAGAATATATAAGTTGTTTTAGTATTATAAAAACAAAAAATGAACACCCTAATTCTCAAAACAGCACGATTAATACTAAGACCAATCACGCTATTGGATTTGGATTATATTCACGAATTACATTCTTTGAAAGAAACCGATGAGTTCAATACGTTAGGAATTCCGGAAAATATTGAAGAAACAAAACAGGTTTTAGAAAAGTGGATTTTTGAAAACAATAAAGACCTTACGACCCATTTTACTTTTGCGATCGAATTAAATACCGGAAACCAAATTATTGGATTAATTGGAATCAATTTAGGGAAATTGAAATATAAAAATGCTGAAGTTTGGTTTAAATTCCACAAAGACCATTGGAACAAAGGGTACGCTACAGAATCTTTGAAAGAAATTCTACGTTTTGGTTTCAATGAACTGAATCTGCATCGGATTGAAGCGGGTTGTGCTGTTGGGAATGTTGGTTCCATACATGTTTTAGAAAAAACAGGAATGACCAGAGAAGCTCACACCCGAAAATTATTGCCATTGTCATCCGGCTGGTCCGATAATTACGGTTACGCTATTTTAGCAACCGATTAATAAAATTCAACAAAAACTGCACTATGAAATTTACCACAATCAATCTTGGAGACAATAAAATTGAAGTTTTTAATTCTTTTATCGGAAGAGAAACTATCGTACTAAACGGAAAAGTAGTTTCGGAGAAAAATTCGATAACCGGAGCAACACACCATTTTAAAATGATTGAAAATGATCAAGAAGTAGCGTGTAAATTTATTTTGGGTTATGGACTAAACGGTGTGGTAATGAGTTTATACAAAGACAACAAACCAGTAATTGAGTCCGAAAAAAGTATGTTCTTTGGATTTGTATTTCTGACGCTTATTTGCTTTGGTTTTGTGTTTTTTTATAACGTAATTTTTCACTGAGAACGTTACTAATACCATTCAATACAATTGTAATTTAAAAGACAAAACCACTGCCGGTACAATAAGCAGTGGTTTTGAACAAACAGGAATCAATAATATTTAGTCAAGCAATCTCATTATTGCCAGCCACCTCCAAGGGCTCTGTACAATTGAATTATCGCTTTATATTGTTGGAATTTATTGTCTATCAAGCTTAGTTCGGCATTCAAAGCATTGTCTTTTACAGTCAAGACTTCTAAATAATTGGCTAAACCGTACGTCAATAATTCATCCGAATAATCAGTGGCTTTATTCAACGCATCGACTTGTTTTTCTCTAACGGTAAGTTTGTACGTCTCATTATTGTATTGTGCCAAAGCATCCGAAACTTCTTTTCCAGCGGTCAATAACGACTGCTCAAATTGAAGATAGGCTTTTTCCTGATTGGCTTTTGCAATTTCAAACCTTGTTTTAATTTGTCTTTGATTGAAAATAGGTTGCGTCAATCCCGTAATTACATTTGCAAAAATCGAATTGGCACTAAACCATTCTTTCAAATCAATACTCTGGAGCCCACCGGAAGCAGTAAGTTTCAGTGTTGGATAAAAATTACTTTTGGCAACATTAGTCTGTTCAAAATTTGAAATCAAGTTGTATTCAGCTGCAATCACGTCAGGTCTGTTTCGTAGCAAAGTTGCAGGAACACCAAGCGTAATTGTGGGTTGCATCGATTGTGACTCAAAAGTGCTTCTTTCAATTTTAGCAGAACCTTCACCCATAAGAATACTCATTGTATTTTCAAGAATGATGATGCTATTCTTTAAATCAGCGATGATAATTTCGGTAGCATATTTCTGTGCTTCAGTTTGCTTTACGCCAACTTCCGTTACATTACCGGCATCTTTTAATGCTATAATAGTTTCGATACTCTGGTTTCTGTTAACCAATGTTTTCTCCGCTAATTTTATTTGCGCATCAACAGAAAGCAATTGATAATACGTCGCAGCAATGTTAGCTATCAATTGTGTTTTTACCGCTTGGTTTGCAGCTGTTGTTTGAAGATAAGTGGCATTTGCAGCACGCTTGTTGCTTCTTATTTTTCCCCAAATATCAGCTTCCCAAGAAAGACTTCCTGTCAATTGATATTGATCGGTGCTTCTGTCTTGCAACAAAGCACCAAATTGGCTGTTTTTGGAAAGTTCTTGGTGCGTCCAATCGGCTCCTGCAGAAAGAGTAGGGAAGTACCCCGCTTTTCCTTGCTTCATGGTTGCTTCTGCCGCTGCAATATTTTGCATGGCAATTTTGATATCCAGATTATTTTCTAACCCTTTCTTTATATATCCCTGCAAAAGCGGATCCGTAAAAACATTGTCCCAAGCAACATTAGCAAATGAAGTGGTATCGGTTGAAACGATTTCGTTTCGATATAAATTTTCTGTTTTTAATTCCGGTCGTTTGTAATCTTTGGCTACAAAGCACGATTGCATTACCGTTGCCGTTACAACAAGTACTGCTATTTTATTTAAATTATTCTTCATTTTCTTCGTTTAAAAGTATAACATCAGATTCTTTTTCTCCGAATGGTTTTCCAGTAATTCTCTCCTGTAATCCTTGGAAGATGATAAACAAAATTGGGATTACAAATACTCCTAAAATGGTTCCAACTAACATTCCGCCAACAGCTCCCATACCGATGGAACGGTTACCAACAGCTCCAACTCCAGAAGCCAAAGCCAAAGGCAATAGACCAAATATGAAGGCAAGAGAAGTCATCAAAATAGGACGTAAACGCGCTTTTGCACCTTCAATTGCAGCTTGTGCAATATCCATTCCTTGTCGGCGTCGCTGGATGGCAAACTCAACAATCAGAATCGCATTTTTCGCTAATAGTCCTATAAGCATAATCAAGGCGACTTGGAAATAAATGTTGTTTTCCAATCCGGCTAATTTCACGAAACCAATCGCTCCGGCAATACCTACAGGTAGTGAAAGCAATACTGACAATGGCACTAAATAACTTTCATATTGCGCACTCAATAAGAAATAAACAAATATTAAACTTAATAAGAACACGCCAATCGCTTGGCTTCCAGCTAAAATCTCCTCACGAGTCATTCCGGAAAATTCATAGCTGTACGTCTTTGGCAAATGCTTTTCGGCAACTTCTTGAATGGCTTTTATAGCATCTCCAGTACTGTAACCCGGATTTGCTTTTCCGTTTACGTTTACCGCTTTCAACATGTTGAATCGGGCAACAGCTTCAGGGCCGTAGATTCTTTTTAAATCTATAAATTGGCTAATTGCTACTTGTTGACCAGCCGCATTTTTTACATAAATGTTATTAATGGAAGCTTCGGTCGCTCTATCAGACGGTTTTGCCTGAATCATCACACGGTATTGTTTACCAAATTTATTAAAATCTGTGGTGTACAATCCACCATAATAACCTTGCATCGTATTGAAAATGTCAGAAACAGTTACTCCCGCATCTTTGGCTCTTTCTACATTAATATCCATTTGGAATTGTGGGAAAGCGGCATTAAAATTGGTCTGCGCATACTGAATTTCGGGTCTTTTCATTAATTCGCCTAAAAATTCATTACTCACTTTACTCACTGTAGCCCAGTCATCATCACCTTTATCTTGGATTTTTAATTCGAAACCATCGGCTGAACCAAAACCTTGAACACTTGGAGGCGTAAAAAATAATGCTCTTGCATCTTTGAAATGAGCGGTTCTTCCAAACAGTTCTTTCACCACTGCATCCACAGATTGATTGGCTTCCTTACGGTATTTCCAGTCTTTTAGTTTGATTACCGTAAAGGCATAAGAACCTCCATTTACACTATTCAATAAACTGAATCCTACTACACTCATTCTAGCTTCCACAATATCCATTGAACCTAAAATAGTATCCAATTCTTTTACTGCTTTTTGGGTTTTCTCCAATGTTGTTCCGGGAGGAAGTGTTAAATCGGCCATGATAATTCCACGGTCTTCATTTGGAATAAATCCAGAAGGCGTAGTTTGGAATAATATGAAAGTGATTCCTGAAAATACAATTAAAGCAACAACAGTAATCCATTTTTTTCGTGCCAAGAATCCTAAAGACTTAACATATCTGTTATTCATTCGATCAAAACTGGTATTGAAAGCCAAGAAAAATCGATCTTTCAAATTGGCATTATGATGATCAGAATCTTTATGTGGTTTTAAAAACAAGGCACATAATGCAGGACTCAGCGTCAAAGCATTAATTGCAGAAATCAAAATTGCAATCGCTAAAGTAATCGCAAACTGTTGGTAAAATACTCCTGAAGGTCCGCTCAAGAATGACACCGGAATAAATACTGCCGCCATTACCATTGTGATTGAAATAATCGCACCCGTAATTTCGCTCATCGCTGAAAGGGTTGCTTCTTTTCCTGATTTTGCTCCTTCATCCAGTTTGGCGTGCACCGCCTCGACGACGACAATTGCATCATCGACGACAATTCCAATTGCTAGAATCATAGCAAACAAAGTCAACATATTAATGGAGAATCCAAACAATTGCAGGAAGAAAAAGGTACCAACAATAGCTACCGGAACTGCAATCGCAGGAATTAACGTAGAACGGAAATCTTGTAAAAAGATATACACTACAATAAATACCAGAATAAAAGCTTCTATTAATGTGGTGATTACTTTATCGATAGAAGCATCCAAAAATGTTTTACTATTAAATGGAATTACATAATCAACTCCTTTTGGGAAGTCTGGTTTTGTATCTTCCAAGATGGTCATTACTTCTTCAATAATATCTTGGGCATTCGAACCCGAAGTCTGGAACACACCTACAGCAACTCCTTGTTTTCCCATTGCGATATTCTTGGTTCCATAATTGAAACCGCCTAATTCAACAGTGGCAACATCTTTCAAGTGAAGGAAATTCCCGTTTCCAGTAGCTTTTATAACAATGTTTTCGTAATCCGTAATTTCAGAAAGTCGTCCTTTATATTTGATTACATATTCATAAACTCCTTCGGCATTTTCACCAAATTTCCCTGGCGCTGCTTCAACATTTTGTTCCAGTAAAGCGGCTTGAATTTCTTTTGGAGAAACATTATACGAAGCCATTTTTGCAGGATCAATCCAAATTCGCATCGAATAATCTTTGGCACCAAAAACATTTACTTGTCCAACACCTTTTACACGTTGTAATTTTGGAACCAAATTTATTTTGGCGTAATTCTGAATATAAGTCTCATCAAAGTCTTTGTTATTGGAATATAAAGCAAAGAACATCAAGGCACTCGTTTGACTTTTCAGGGTTGTAACCCCAGTTTGTACCACCGCTTGAGGCAATTTACTGGTAGCACGGGATACTCTATTTTGAACGTTTACCGCAGCAATATCCGGGTCAACACCCAGTTCAAAATAAACAGAGATTTTAGCAGAACCATCATTTGCTGCAGAGGAAGTCATATAGGTCATTCCTTCTACACCATTGATTTCTTCTTCCAATGGAATCACGACACTATTCAAAACAGTTTCTGCATTTGCTCCGGTATACGTAGCACTGACCTGAACCGTTGGAGGCGCGATTTCGGGGTATTGTTCAATGGGTAATGACATCAATCCTAAAACCCCCAAAATGGTTATTAGAATCGAAATTACTGTCGAAAGAACGGGTCTTTCAATAAAAGTTTTTAGCATCTTGTGAATTATTATTTAGCTGGAGTTGCTGTTAGTTGAATTTCATTTTTTGTTTGTTGAGGAACAATTGCAACATCATCTTTTAATTTTGATGCGCCTTCGATTACCACAACATCACCTTCTGCAAGACCTTCTGTCACAATAAAATTCAAATCGGCACTTCCGTTTGTAGTAATAATTCTGGATTTCACCTTATTTCCTTGACCCACAACAAAAATCATTTGTTTTCCTTGTACTTCAAAAACGGCATTTTGTGGAACCAGAATTACTTCTTTTTGAACAATTGGTAAACGGATAATCCCGCTGCTACCACTTCTTAGAATACTTTCAGGGTTTTTGAATTCTGCTCTGAATTGTGTTGTTCCGGTTTCTGGATTTACCAAACCGTTCATTGTTGCGATTTTTCCTTTTTGATCGTATTCAGAATTATCTACTAATAACAAGGAAACTTCTGGAACAGATTTTAGCTTTTCAGCTGTTGTAGCACCTTTGAAAGTCTTGTTGAAAAATAACAATTGCTTTTCATTCATTGAAAAATAAGCGCGTACAATCTTGGTATCAGAAACCGTTGTCAAAGGCATTTCGCTGGCTGAATTCACTAAACTTCCTTCACGAAAAGGCAAACTTCCGATAACGCCGTTAACGGGAGAAACGATAGTCCCAAAGCCAATATTTGCAGCAATACTTCCGTAAGCACTTCTGGCTTGAACTAATTTAGCTTTAGCAGTTTCCAGTTGAACATTACTGATGATTTTTCGGTCTACCAAAGGTTTTAATCGGTCTACTTCAACCTGAGCGGCTTTCACCATTGCTTTTGCGGCAGAAGCGTCCTGGTTTAAAGTTTGTGTTTCTAATTTGAAAAGCAATTGTCCTTTTCTCACAAGCTGCCCTTCATCAACATAGATTTTTTGGATAAATCCATTCACTTTTGGACGAATTTCTACATTTTGTTGTCCTTCAAGGTTGGCTGTATATTCTTGATACACAACTGCATCTTGTAAAGTAACGGTTTGAACCGGAAATGGGACTGCTGCTTGGGCCGGCATTTGCTGTTCTTCTTTTTTGCCACATGATGCTAAGATTAGCAAAGCAAATATTGAAAATATTGAAAGTTTTTTCATTTTTATAATTGGGTTTTGGATTTATATTTAGGTGTTTTTTCTTTCTATTTCTTTGAATTTGTCAATCGTTTTGATCAAAAGTTCCTCTACTTCGCAAACATGGGCTTTATAGGCTTTTACATTTTCCATATTGCATTGTTCTTCTGTACAAGAAATAGTTTGCTCTCTGTAGGTAATTAATTTGTCTATAATTTTTTTTTCAAAATCAAGGATTTTGATATAATTAGAAAGTCTTTCACTGAATGGAGAGGGCTTAAAATATTTTTTGCGATCACCGCATAAAGTATAATAATTTATTTTGTCCATTTTTAGAAGCAGATTCAAGTTGGTTGAAATGGAGCTTTTACTGGCACCCATTTTTTCGACTATCTCTTCAAATGTTAATCCGGTCTTGCAACCATCTATTATTAGTAATCCAAGAATCCTTGAACCTAGTGGCGGTAAATTATATAATAACTCAAAATGAATTCCGAACATCTCGATAAGTTCTTCTCTCTCTTTTTGTATTGCAGCCATGATTTTTTTTGCAAAAGTAAATTTAGTTCGTAATTTACCGAACTAAACGAACTTAAATTTATGTTAATTTATTTAACAAACTGTTTCTCTTGGTTTTGCTCCTTTAGAATAAAAGTCTGATGTTTCGTCATCAATTTCATTTTTTTTAGTTTGAAAGTTAGTTTGTAAAAAAATAGCAATGCTAATGAAAAAAACAAGCCGCTATTTTATGCAATCTAATTTGCATATATTTGTTGACCAAAAAATAAAGTTATAGTGAGTCAAATCAATAAGCTAAAAATATTCAATGATCCCATTTATGGGTTTATTACCATCCCCAATGCCTTAATTTATGATTTAATTCAGCATCCCTATTTTCAGCGCCTGCGACGTATTTCACAAATGGGATTATCATATTTAGTATATCCTGGAGCCAATCATACCCGTTTTCATCATGCGTTAGGTTGTATGCATTTAATGCAAAAAGCCGTCGATGCTTTGCGATTCAAAGGAATTCTTATATCTCAGGAGGAAGAAAATGCCTTATATATTGCTATTTTATTACACGATATTGGTCATGGCCCTTTTTCGCATGCCATGGAAAGAAGTATTGTTGAGGATGTGCACCATGAAGCCATTTCGTTATTGTTTATGAACCAATTGAATGTAGAATTTAAGGGGCAACTGACTTTAGCAATTCAGGTTTTTAAGGGAGAATATGACCGAAAATTTATGCTCCAGCTTATTTCCAGCCAATTGGATATGGATCGAATGGATTATTTGAAACGGGATAGTTTTTATTCCGGAGTTTCAGAAGGAAATGTCAATTCAGAGCGGTTAATTCAAATGATGAATGTAGTGGATGATGTTTTGGTTATTGAGGAAAAAGGGATTTATTCCGTTGAGAAGTTCTTGATGTCAAGACGCTTAATGTATTGGCAGGTTTATTTGCATAAAACCAGTTTGGTAGCGGAACTTATTTTGACAAAAATCTTAAAACGAGCAAAGGAATTAACCCAAAAAGGCGTTCATTTGCCATGTAGTGCACCGCTCTCTTTTTTTATGGAGAATAAAGTTACTATAGATACTTTTGACACATCAACATTAGATCTTTTTGCACAATTAGATGATTTTGACATTATAAGCGCTTTAAAATCTTGGCAAAAACAAGATGATTTTATATTGTCTTCACTGAGTAAAATGATAGTTAATAGAGATTTATTAAAAATAAAATTAACCAGCGAAAAAGTTACAGTAGAAGAATTACAGCCTTTGAAAGAACGATTTGCATTAGAGCATAATATTAGTTTATTGGAAACTAATTACTTTATATTTAAAGGAAAAATAAAAAATCAGGCATATAGTAAAGAAGCCGAGCCGATACGGATTTTGAATAAAGATAAAACAATTGAAGATGTTGTAGATGCCTCTGACCAATTGAATTTGAAATCATTATCTAAATTGGTAACTAAGTATTATATCTGTTTCCCAAAACAACTGTTATAAAAACACCATTTAAAATCTATTTTTTTATATTTTTGTCGCGATGAAATTTACAGCAGAACAAATAGCAGGGATTTTAGAAGGAGAAGTTGTTGGGAATCCCATGGCTGAAGTTTTCAGATTATCAAAAATCGAAGACGGTGCTGAGGGATCACTTACTTTTCTATCCAATCCTAAATACCTGAACTATATATATACTACAAAAGCCTCAGTAACAATTGTTAATGATACTTTTGTCCCGGAATTAAAATTAACCACTACACTGATAAAAGTACAAGATGCCTATGCGGCATTTTCTAAATTATTGGAATTTTACAATCAGGTTAAATTGAATAAAAGTGGAATAGAGCAACCTTCTTTTCTCTCTCAAAGTGTGAAATACGGAGATAATTTATATCTTGGTAGTTTTAGTTATGTGGGGCAGAATGTTGTTTTGGGTGAAAATGTAAAAATATATCCTAATTGTTTCGTTGGAGATAATGTGGTAATAGGGGATAATGTGGTATTATTCGCTGGCGCAAAAATCTATTCGGAAACTATAATTGGGAATAATTGTACCATTCATTCTGGAGCAATAATAGGTGCAGATGGTTTTGGTTTTGCACCAAATCCAGACGGAACATTCACTAAAATTCCACAAATAGGAAACGTAGTCATTGAAGATAATGTAGATATTGGTTCTTGTACTACAGTTGACAGAGCTACAATGGGGTCTACAATTATTAGAAAAGGAGTAAAGCTTGACAATCAAATTCAGATAGCTCATAATGTTGAGATTGGAGAGAATACCGTTATTGCTGCCCAAACGGGTGTTGCAGGTTCTACAAAAATTGGAAAAAACGGAATGATTGGCGGTCAGGTTGGGATTTCAGGGCATTTGACAATTGGTAATAATGTCCGAATTCAAGCGCAATCAGGTGTGGGAAGGAATATAAAAGATAATGAGATCTTGCAAGGAAGTCCTGCCTTTGGTTACAATAATTTTAGTAAATCGTATGTTCATTTTAAGAATTTACCAAAAATTGTTGCGGAAATTGAAGAATTAAAAAAAGAAATATTAAACCAAAAAAATGGAAAAAATGGTTAAACAGAAGACCATCAAAACAGAAATCTCACTAACTGGAGTTGGATTACACACAGGTAAAGAAGTGAAAATGACTTTTAAACCTGCTCCAGTCAATAATGGTTTTACTTTTGTTCGAGTAGATCTGGAGGGGCAACCTATTGTTGAAGCTGATGCAAATTATGTTGTAAATACACAAAGAGGTACCAATTTAGAAAAGCTTGGGGTGAAAATTCAAACGCCGGAACATGTTTTGGCGGCATTGATTGGTTGCGATTTAGATAATGTTATCATAGAACTAAATGCTTCGGAATTACCTATAATGGATGGTTCCTCTAAGTATTTTGTTCAAGCTCTGGAAAAAGCGGAAATCGAAGAACAAAATGCAAAAAGAAAAGTGTATGTAGTTAAAGAAGTAATTTCTTTTACTGACGAAGCATCAGGAAGCGAAATTTTAGTAATGCCAAGCGATCATTATTGTGTAACTGCAATGGTTGATTTTGGAACTAAAATTTTAGGAACTCAAAATGCAAACATGAAAAGTATTGCTGATTTTAAAACTGAAATATCAGAGTCTAGAACCTTCAGCTTTTTACACGAATTAGAATCGTTGTTAGAAAACGGTTTGATAAAAGGTGGTGATTTAAATAATGCAATTGTTTATGTAGATAAGGAAATATCTGAATCTACTATGGAAAATTTAAAAATTGCATTTGGAAAAGATGAATTGACAGTTAAACCTAATGGTATTTTAGATAATCTCACCTTGCATTATCCAAATGAAGCTGCAAGACACAAACTACTGGATGTGGTAGGTGATTTAGCTTTGATTGGAACAAGAATTCAGGGTAAAGTAATTGCCAATAAACCGGGGCATTTTGTGAATACGCAGTTTGCAAAAAAAATGGCAAAAATCATAAAAATAGAACAAAGAAATTATGTTCCTGTTTATGATTTGAACCAAGAACCATTAATGGATATTCATAAAATCATGGCGGTTCTGCCTCATAGACCACCATTTTTGTTGATTGACAGGATTATTGAAATGTCAGAAACGCATGTGGTAGGAATGAAAAATGTAACGATGAACGAAAATTTCTTTGTTGGTCATTTTCCAGAAGCACCAGTTATGCCGGGAGTTTTGATAGTAGAAGCAATGGCACAAACAGGAGGAATTCTAGTATTAAGTACTGTTCCTGATCCAGAAAATTATTTGACTTATTTTATGAAAATTGATAATGTCAAATTCAAACATAAAGTATTGCCTGGTGACACCTTAATTTTTAAATGTGATTTAATAACGCCAATCAGAAGAGGGATTTGTCACATGCAAGCAAATGCTTATGCAAATGGTAAACTAGTTGCTGAAGCGGAATTAATGGCGCAAATTGCAAAAAAACAATAGATTCAGATTAAAAACCAGAATTTATCATTTGAAAAAGATAAAATTCTGGTTTTATTCTGATAAAATATAAAAATAAAAAATAGCTGATGAATCAACCACTAGCCTATGTTCATCCAGGTGCTAAAATCGCCAAAAACGTTGTAATTGAGCCGTTTACAACTATTCATAACAATGTTGTTATTGGAGACGGTACTTGGATAGGATCCAATGTTACGATTATGGAAGGTGCAAGAATTGGAAAAAATTGTAATATATTCCCAGGAGCGGTTATCTCAGCAGTTCCACAAGATTTAAAGTTTGGCGGAGAAGATTCACTTGTGATTATTGGAGACAATTGTACCATTAGAGAATGTGTAACCATCAATAGAGGCACAATCGCTTCGGGACAAACTGTGATTGGTGATAACTGTTTAATTATGGCAACAGCACACATTGCTCATGATTGTCACGTAGGAAATAATGCTATTATTGTTAATGGTGTTCTTTTGGGAGGACATGTGACTATTGGTAATTATGCTATTGTTGGAGGATTGTCAGCTGTACATCAATTTATCAGTGTTGGAGACCATGCCATGATTTCAGGAGGTTCTTTACTTAGAAAAGATGTTCCACCATATACAAAAGCAGCAAAAGAACCTTTATCGTATGTTGGAATCAACTCGGTAGGATTGAGAAGAAGAGGTTTTACATCTGAAAAAATCAGGGAAATTCAAGATATTTATAGAATTTTATATCAAAAAAATTATAACGTTACTCAAGCTTTGGGGATTATTGAAGCAGAAATGGAAGCAACGCCTGAAAGAGACGAAATTATTGATTTTATCAGAAATTCATCAAGAGGAGTAATGAAAGGATATTCTGGGAACTACTAAAGATAAAGTAATTTCAGTAACTAAAAAATAAAAATAGTAATAAAAAATAAACAATATAATGGCATCTACATCAGATATTAAAAACGGATTGTGTATTAAATACAACAACGATATTTATAAAATCATTGAATTTCTTCACGTAAAACCAGGAAAAGGTCCTGCTTTTGTTAGAACAAAACTTAGAAGTTTGACTAACGGAAAAGTATTGGACAATACTTTTTCTGCAGGTCATAAAATCGAAGAAGTTAGAGTAGAAAATCATAAATTTCAGTTTTTATATCCAGAAGGTGATGATTTTCATTTTATGAATACAGAAACTTTCGAACAAATTACCTTAAACAAAAACATTCTTGATTCCCCGGATTTATTGAAAGAAGGTGAAAACGTAATGGTAAGTATCAATACAGAGACTGATTTACCTCTTTCCGTAGATATGCCAGCTTCAGTTATTCTTGAAGTTACTTATGCGGAGCCTGGAATCAAAGGAAATACAGCTACAAATGCAACTAAATCAGCAACTGTTGAAACGGGTGCAACTGTAAATGTCCCTTTGTTTATAAACGAAGGGGATAAAATTAAAATTGATACGACATCAGGTTCTTACATGGAACGTGTAAAAGAGTAGATTACAGTTTTCAGTATTCAGTTTGAAAATGAGCTGAATACTGAATATTGAAACCGAACATTAAATTTATGAAATTCCAAAAAGTTTATACTTTAGAAGAAATTGCGAGTATTATCGGCTGTGAATATGTTGGTGATAAAGATTTTCCAGTGACTGGAATGAATGAAATTCACGTTGTTGAATCTGGAGATATTGTTTTTGTAGATCATCCAAAATATTATGACAAGGCATTAAATTCTGCAGCTACGATTGTTTTAATCAATAAAAATGTAGCTTGTCCTGATGGAAAAGCGTTGCTGATTTCTGAAGATCCTTTTAGAGATTTCAATAAATTAACAAATTATTTCAAGCCATTTCAGTTCTCTAATGTTTCAATAGCTACTTCAGCTTCGATAGGTGAAGGTACTGTAATACAGCCTAATACATTTATTGGAAATCATGTTGTTATTGGGAAGAATTGCTTGATTCATTCTAATGTTTCCATTTATGATTATACCGTAATTGGAGATAATGTAATCATTCATGCCGGAACCATTCTGGGTGCGGATGCATTTTATTATAAGAAACGACCTGAAGGATATGATCAACTACTTTCCGGCGGAAGAGTGGTAATTAAAGATAATGTGGGAATAGGAGCGCTTTGTACAATTGATAAAGGAGTTACTGGTGATACCACTATTGGTGAAGGTACAAAAATTGACAATCAAGTGCATGTAGGTCATGACACCGTTATTGGCAAAAAATGTTTAATTGCTTCCCAAACTGGAATTGCAGGCTGTGTGATTATTGAAGACGAAGTTACTATTTGGGGACAAGTAGGAACGACCAGCGGAATAACAATAGGAGCTAAGGCAGTTATTCTGGGACAAACTGGTGTCACAAAATCTGTTGAAGGTGGGAAATCCTATTTTGGTACTCCAATAGAAGAATCAAGAGAAAAATTGAAACAACTGGCTAATATCAAGAAGATACCAGAAATTCTTAATAAACTAAAGTAATATGTCTGCTAAAGAAATCGTTCAGCAATTTTACAAATCAGATGCTCTCATTGATAGCGAAGTCATAAAAGATTTTTTGCATCCTGAAGTTATCGTTGAATGGAACAGTAGCAAAGGATTAGTTCAATTGAATTATGATTCTTTGGTAAGTTTATCCAATGATTTGAGCAAGGCGTATGTACGTTCTAAAGTTCGTATAAGTCATATTATTTCTGAAAATGATTTGATTTCAGTTCGCTATTCTCATTTTGTGAAAACGATTGAGAATCCAAGAGAAGAGATGTTGCTAGCACATTTTATTGTTATTTGGCAAATAAAAGACAATAAATTATTTCGAGGGTATCAAATGAGTCAATTATCATAATTTAGTGTCAAAAAACTGAATGCCGAAGATTGATTAGTGCTTACTATTTTATACTTTTGCATAACCATTTTAAAAACTACATAAAAAATATATCATGAGTGTTTTAGTTAATAAAGATTCCAAAATAATTGTTCAAGGTTTTACAGGAAGCGAAGGAACTTTCCATGCTTCTCAAATGATTGAGTACGGTACTAATGTTGTTGGTGGTGTAACTCCAGGAAAAGGTGGGACTACTCACTTAGATAGACCAGTTTTTAATACTGTAAAAGATGCTGTTGAACAAGCGGGTGCTGATACAACTATCATTTTTGTACCGCCGGCTTTTGCTGCAGATGCAATTATGGAAGCTGCAGATGCTGGAATAAAAGTAATTATTGCAATTACTGAAGGAATTCCTGTTGCTGACATGATAAAAGCAAATAGTTATGTTAAAGAAAGAAACGCAAGATTAATCGGTCCAAACTGTCCTGGAATTATTACTCCGGGTGAAGCTAAAGTTGGTATTATGCCAGGTTTTGTTTTCAAAAAAGGAACTGTTGGTATTGTTTCTAAATCTGGAACATTAACGTATGAAGCAGCTGACCAAGTTGTAAAACAAGGATTAGGAATCACTACTGCAATTGGTATTGGTGGAGACCCGATCATTGGGACTACTACAAAAGAAGCGGTCGAATTATTGATGAATGACCCAGAAACAGAATGTATCGTAATGATAGGTGAAATTGGTGGACAATTAGAAGCTGATGCTGCTCATTGGATTAAAGCTGATGGTAACCGTAAACCAGTTGTAGGTTTCATTGCAGGAGTTACTGCTCCTCCAGGACGTACAATGGGGCATGCTGGTGCAATCGTTGGAGGTTCTGATGATACTGCTGAAGCTAAGAAACAAATCATGAGAGAATGTGGAATTCACGTAGTAGATTCTCCAGCTGAAATTGGTAAAAAAGTAAAAGAAGTTTTAGGTTAATCTAAACTCTAATTAAATATTTCTAGAAGCCTCACAATTTGTGGGGCTTTTTTATTATTAATTGAATTAAAGAAATATCTTTGCACTTTATTAAATATTTCTGTTTTTACAGATTCAATTGTAATAAGAACAAACATAAACGAATGGTTTCTAATGGACCTCACGATTTTGTGGGGTATTTTTTTGTCGAAGCCAGTTCAAATTAAAATAAAATAATATGTACAAAGAGTTAAAAAATTTCAAAGTTACCAATCAGTTTTCATTCACTACAGAAGATAGTTTAGCAGAAGTTTGCAACGCATCAGAAGGTTCTGGAGTATTTTTAGTGTATTCAGTAGGTGATGAAAAAGAACTAATTATGGTTGGTTCTACTGGAACTGTTCAAAATAATGGAACTTTGAAAATTAAAAATGGTGGTTTGAACGATAAAATCGTTGAAGGACACCAATTTGCAAAAACAGGAAGAAAATATTCTTGGCCAGCACAAATGAAAATTGAAAATATCAGCACGCTAGAAGTAGTTTGGTATGAAACATTCAATGATGAAACTAAAGTGATTCCAACATTCGTAGAAGGACAAGTTTTACAAAACTTTCTTGACGAAAATGGAAGATTGCCAAAATGGAATGTAGCTTTCTAAAAGTTAACAACTGTTTTTCAATATCTTACTTATAATTGCGTCACATTTTTATGTGGCGCTTTTTTTGTTTTATTATTTTTTTGAATGAAATTCAAAATATTTCATAAATAATTAATTACTTTTGCACCCTTTATCACGAATCCTTCAATAGGATAGCAACCTGCAACAACAAGCAAGGTGCTAAAACGATAAGCCAAATCCTTTGGAAAAAATGTTGTTTACATTCCCATATTTAGCTTTGTTTTTCGTCATAATTTTTAATTTAAAATTATTTTTATGACTTTATTTTCTAAAGAAAAAGGAAATGCCTTTGCCTTAATTCCTTTATTTGTTTTTATTTTTACTTTTTTGGGAGCGGGAATTATTTTGAATGATTTTTATGCTTTCCCATCTCCAGTAGCTGTTTTAGTTGGTATAATCGCCGCTTTTTTATTATTCAAATCCTCAACTGAGGATAAAGTTGCTACACTAATCGCAGGTTGTGGCGAAAGTAAAATCATGACCATGTGTTTAATTTACTTGCTAGCGGGAGCGTTCGCAGTGGTAAGTAAAGCGATGGGCGGAGTTGACGCTGTGGTGAATCTTGGAATAAATACTATCGACGTTGCTTACTTTCCGTTAGGTATTTTCTTGATTGCTTCTTTTTTATCAACTGCTACAGGAACTTCAGTAGGTGCAATTGTAGCGATTGGTCCAATCGCTGTCGCATTAGCTGATAAAAGTGGTGCTTCATTACCGCTGATATCTGGCGCTTTATTAGGCGGTTCTATGTTGGGAGACAATCTTTCCATGATTTCTGATACGACCATCGCTTCAACGCAATCATTAGGATGTGATCTAAAAGACAAATTCAAAATTAACTTGTTTATTGCTTTTCCAGCTGCAGTTTTGACTATTCTGGTTTTCTTCTATCTTGGTTTAAACTCGGATATTGTGACCGTTGCTATTGCAAAAAACGATTTTTCTTGGATAGCAATTGTACCTTACATTTTAGTAATCGTATTGGCAGTCGTGGGTGTTAATGTATTTTCAACATTGCTAATCGGTACATTATTAGCTGGTATTATTGGATACTTTAGTGGTTCGTTTACGCTAATGGAATTCACTCAAAAAATATATGAAGGCTTTACCAGTATGACTGATATTTTCTTATTGTCAATGCTAACTGGAGGTTTAGCTGCCATGGTAGATAAAGCGGGTGGAATAACCTATTTATTAGTTCAAATTAAAAAAAGAATTAAAAGTAAAAAATCGGCTCAAGCGGGAATTGGCGCTATAGTAGGTTTTGCAAATTTAGCTATCGCCAACAACACGGTTTCTATTGTAATTACCGGACCGATTGCTAAAGAAATTAATGATGAGTACGAATTAAATCCTAAAAAAACGGCTGCAATTCTGGATATTTTTTCGTGTATAATTCAAGGGATTTTACCTTATGGCGCTCAAGTATTGCTTATATTGAGCTACGCTAACGGAAAATTAGATTTCTTTGACTTAATTAGTAATGCATGGTATCATTTATTTTTACTAGTTTTTACATTAGTGGCTATTTACAGTTCGTTCTGGGATAAATGGACAAAGCGTTTCTTTAAAATTTAAGAGTTGAATTTTGACTGTTATTGCTTTTGAATTTTTTTTAAAAAGGGAATTATTATATATTTGACGAGTGTAAGATAGCCCTGATAGCAGTGAAAATCCTTTTATGTAAGCGATAGCGGTCATAAAAGATTGAAGCGAATAGCAGGAATAGCTCCAAATAAAATTTAAACTAATTTTTGAATATGAAATTACTAGAAGGAAAAGTTGCCATAATTACTGGTGCGAGTCGAGGAATTGGAAAAGGAATTGCTGAAGTTTTTGCAAAACATGGTGCAAATGTAGCCTTTACTTATAGTTCATCAGTAGAATCTGCTTTGGCTCTTGAAAATGAATTGAATGCTCTTGGAATTAAAGCCAAAGGATACCAATCGAATGCTGCGGATTTTAATGAAGCGCAAACTCTTGTAGACGCGGTTTTGGCTGAATTTGGAACAGTTGATATTCTAATAAACAATGCCGGAATTACCAAAGACAATCTTTTGATGCGTATGTCTGAAGGCGATTTTGATCAAGTAATTGATGTTAATTTGAAATCGGTTTTTAATATGACTAAAGCCATTCAACGTACGTTCTTGAAGCAACGTTCTGGTTCAATTATCAATATGAGTTCTGTTGTGGGAGTAAAAGGAAATGCTGGACAAACGAATTATGCTGCTTCTAAAGCGGGAGTTATTGGTTTTTCTAAATCAGTAGCATTAGAATTAGGATCTCGTAACATTCGTTGTAATGTAATTGCTCCGGGTTTTATAGAAACGGAAATGACGGCTAAATTGAACGAAGATGTTGTGAAAGGGTGGAGAGACGGAATTCCCTTGAAACGTGGCGGAACGACTGAAGATGTTGCTAATGTATGTCTTTTCTTTGCTTCGGATATGAGCGCATATGTAACCGGACAGGTTATGAATGTTTGTGGAGGAATGCTTACTTAAAATTTAATTGAAAGATTGTAAAATTCAAAGATTTAAAGATTTTTGAATTGTGTAATTAATTTTTTAATCATTAAATCCTTCAATCTTTTAATAAAGAATAAATGACAACAAACACGCTACTATTATTACTGCTTTCTTTACTAATAGCTAGTGGTTTGTCGTTTTTTCACTATATCTACAAAGCCAAAAACAAATCGAAAGTCGGTTGGTTTTTGGCTTTTTTACGTTTTTTATCCATTTTTGGAATTTTATTGTTGTTGATTAATCCAATAGTAACTAAAAATACGCTCGAAACAGTTAAAACACCTTTGCCGATTGTTGTTGATAATTCGAGTTCTATTTCTTTTTTGAATGCCAATGAAAAAGTATTAGAATTGTATAAAAAAATACAATCAAACTCTGATTTACAAGAGAAATTTGATGTGCAATCGTATCAGTTCTCTGATGACTTTGAACCCACAGAAGCATTTGATTTTAAAGGAACTCAAACGAATATTGATGTTGTAGCCAAAAATCTAAAAAGTATTTATAAAAATACAACGTATCCAACGGTTTTAATTACGGATGGAAACCAAACTTCGGGTAATGATTATGTCTACAGTTTTGATTCTGTAAATAAAGTGTATCCAGTGATTGTAGGCGATACAACGACTTTTTTAGATTTCAAAATCAATCAACTGAACGTTAATAAATACGCTTTTCATAAGAATAAATTTCCTATAGAAGCTTTTTTACAGTATTTAGGAACCAAAAGTGTAACAGCTGATTTTGTAATTTCGCAAGGAAATTCGGTATTTAGTAGACAATCGATTACTTTTTCTCCTTCCAAGAAAACAGCAACTGTAAACATACTTTTACCGGCTGATAAAATAGGATTACAGATTTTTAAAGCTACAATTTTATCAAAAGAAAAAGAAAAAAACACGTATAATAATACTAAGAATTTTGCGGTTGAAGTCATTGATCAAAAAACAAATATTGCTATTGTATCAGCTATAAATCATCCTGATTTAGGGGCATTGAAAAGAGCAATTGAATCGAATGTACAGCGTAAAGTAACGATTGTTAAACCAAATGAAATCAAATTATTGCAAGATTATAATGTTTTGATTTTATATCAACCAACAACCGAGTTTAAAACTATTTTTGAGAATAATAAAGCTGCCGGAATTAATACGTTTATCATAACTGGAAACAACACCGATTTTAATTTTCTGAATCAGCAACAGGATAATTTGAACTTTAAAATGAGCGGACAAAAAGAAGATTATTTGTCGTTTTTTAATGAGCAGTTTAATTTATTTGCAACGGATAATATCGGGTTTGAAAATTTACCGCCTTTGCAAAATGCTTTTGGAACCATAACTGCAAAAGGTGCGGTGTCTGTTTTGCTTTCGTCCAAAATCAGAACTATAGATACGAATGCGCCTTTGTTGGCTTTTGCCGAAAATCAGGGGAAACGAGCCGCTTATCTTTTAGGAGAAAACAGTTGGAAATGGCGTTTGCAAACCCATGTCAACAATCAATCCTTTGAAAAATATGATGTTTTCATCGATAAGATTATTCAATTTTTGGCTTCTAATAATTCTAAAAAATCACTGGTGGTTGAACATGAAAGTTTCTATAATTCAGGTGAAGCTATTGAAATAACCGCTCAATTTTTTAATAAAAATTATGAGTTTGATGAAAAAGCCCGTTTGACAATTGCGGTAACAAATACAAAAACCAAGCAAACGAAAAATTACGATTTATTAAAAGGAAATAATTCCTATAAAGTCAATCTTGACGGATTGAAAGCGGGTTCTTATGCGTTTACAGTAAAAGAATTGAATTCTAAAACGACTTATTCCAGTAGTTTTGAAATTCTTGATTTTGATATAGAAAAGCAATTCGTTAATCCCGATGTTGAGAAATTGACACAATTAGCGACGCAGACACAAGGAAAAGTTTTTTTCCCAGACCAAGTTGATGTGTTGATTAAAACGTTTTTAGAAAATGAGGAATACAAAGCGATAGAGAAGAACATTATTACTAAAACTCCTTTAATTGATTGGATTTGGTTATTGGTTTTAATTTCAATTTTGCTCGCAACTGAATGGTTTGTTCGAAAATACAACGGATTACTGTAAAACAATTAAACAACATGGATTTTAGACTGAAAGTATTTTATACCGTTGCAAATCGTTTAAGTTTTACCAAAGCCGCAACGGAATTATTCATTACGCAACCTGCGATTTCAAAACATATTCAGGAATTAGAAGAGCAGTATAAAATCAAATTGTTTGACAGGAATGGTTCTAAAATAGGATTGACACCTGCAGGTGAAGTGTTATTAAAACATACTAAAAACATTTTCGAACTATATCGAGAGATCGATTTTGATATGAGCACGCTTATTAATCAACGTTCTGGATTGTTGCGATTAGGCGCCAGTACAACTATTTCTCAGTATATAATTCCGCCACTTTTAGCTCGTTTCCATCAAAAATTACAAGATGTAAAAGTGAGTTTACTCAATGGAAATACCGAACAAATAGAAAATGCTTTACTAAACCAGGAAATTGAAATAGGAATTGTTGAAGGACAATCAAAAAATAAATCCATTAAATATTCTGAGTTTTTAAAAGATGAATTGGTTTTAGTTTGTAAGAGTTCCAATTCGTTAGTAAGTCTTGATGAAGTGACTCAGGAAGATCTTAAAAAGATGCATTTTTTAATGAGGGAACAAGGTTCAGGAACACTTGAAGTTATTGAACATGCGTTGAAACCATTTGACATTAAATTATCGGAACTTCAAATTGAAATGCAATTAGGAAGTACCGAAAGTATAAAATCCTATTTGATAAACTCTGATTGCGTGGCTTTTATATCCATTCATGCGATAAAAAAAGAACTTCAAAACAATGAATTGGCTATATTAGATATTAAAGACTTAGTTATTGAACGGTACTTTTATATTATTACTTTACAAGGAAAAACTGATTCACTATCGGATTTGTTTATCCAAAACATTTCGAATCACTATAATCTAAAGTTATAGCGGATTATAATTTACGATTGGTATTAATAGTTTTATCTCTCCACCTTTGTACTGTAATAATTCAACAACTTTACATTGGAAACGCATCAAAAAGAATCTTTTATTTTTTTTAAAGTAAATGCCAAGTTGCAGCAGCTCATTTTCGCTGCATTGCTATTGTTTTGTACCACAATTTTTGTTTCTCCGCCAATTGCTTTAGTATTAGGACTGATTGTCGCCAATCTTTTTGGGCATCCTTTTTTAGAATTGAATCATAAAGCTACTAATTATCTATTGCAGTTTTCAGTAGTTGGTTTAGGATTTGGAATGAATGTTCATAGTGCGGTTTCTGCAGGAAAAGAAGGTCTTTTGTTTACGATTATTTCTATTGTGAGTACTTTAATTTTAGGAACTTTTCTGGGGAAATGGTTTAAAACAGATAAGGAGACATCGCATTTAATTTCTTGTGGAACTGCAATTTGTGGAGGAAGTGCCATTGCTGCGATTGCTCCAGTAATTAAATCCAATGAAAAGCAAACCTCAGTTGCTTTGGGAGTGATATTTATTCTGAATTCGGTAGCGCTGTTTTTATTTCCGGCCGTGGGTCATTGGTTGGATTTAACACAAAAAGAGTTCGGATTATGGTGCGCCATTGCTATTCATGACACGAGTTCTGTGGTAGGAGCAGCGAGTAAATTTGGCCCCGAAGCCTTGCAAATAGCCACAACAGTAAAATTAGCCCGTGCGTTATGGATTATTCCTGTAGCATTGATTACGGCATTTATTTTCAAAAATAAATCAGGAAATATAAAAATCCCCTATTTTATCGGATTGTTTGTTTTAGCGATGATTGCCAATACCTATTTGCCAGAAATGGATATTATAGGACCACATTTTGTTTCAGTTGCCAAGATAGGTTTAACAATAACTATGTTTCTGATTGGTGCCGGACTAAATAGGAATGTCTTGAAATCAGTGGGATTAAAACCACTTGCGCAGGGAATCTTGCTCTGGACATTTATTGCAATTGCAACTTTAGTCTCGATTATTTATCTAAAATAGTTTTATGATGAAAGGTTTTTCGTTTAATCACATGAAATTGCAATCGGAGATAATCATACAAAAGGGCAAACAATAAAAATGTTGCCGCAACAAAAAGGGTTTTCATTTCCAATAAATTATAAAGAAAACCACCTGAAATACAACCGATAAAAAAGAAAATAATTATGGATAATCTTAGATAAATACTGGTTTTTAATTTTTTCTTTTCTTCTGGTTTTTTATAGAAAAATAATTGAGACAATTCGATTCCTAAATCGGTAAAAAGTCCTGTTAAATGGGTTGTTCGGACAGTAGATTGAGAAATTTTAGTCACCAAAGAATTTTGTATTCCCATCGCGAAAAGCATTGCAAAAGCAATCCATTTCCCTTCAATACTGGATAATTCAGAGGCGATTCCAAAAACTCCAACAGCAATTAGAATAATCATCTCCAACGAAATAGGAATGACATGAGATAAATTGGGATGTTTTTTCGAAATCAATTCTGCTAAAAAATTAGAGGTAAAAGCGCCCAACAAAAAGAAAATAGTGAATACAAAAAAGGTGATTGCGGCTGCATAATCTCGTTTCATGATTTCTTCGGCAAAATAGGCGAAATGTCCCGTAACATTTGTTGTCAACGTTTGTATCGATAAAACTCCGGTAACATTTACGATTCCGGCAACAAAAGATAATAAAGTGGCTAAACGAAGATTGTGAATAAAAGTTCTGTTTTTTCCTTGATGTCGAAACATATTTGTTGTTTTCTTTTTTTAATTAACAGAATCTTAAACCCAATTTTTTCTAATAACGATTTAAAGAAATACATTTGTACTTCAAAAAAATAAATTTAATGAAAAATTTTAAAATTAGACCTACACTAATCACTTTATCTGCTCTAGGAGTTGCACTTTTTCTTTTGTCATGGGGAGTTATTGGTCATGAACGAATCAACAGAGCGGCAGTAATGGCACTTCCAAAACCATTGCAGACTTTCTTTTACAATCATATTGATTTTATAACTCAGGAATCTACCGTTCCGGATTTAAGAAGAAATGTTTTGAATGATAAAATGGAACCACCACGTCATTATTTTGATATGGAAAACTTTGGAGATGAGGCTACATTTCCTAAGACTATGGACGAAGCGAAGCTAAAATACGACGAAAAATTCTTGACCAAAAACGGAATTTTACCTTGGCATATTCAAGATTTAATGGTGAAACTTACCAAAGCATTTAAGGAAAAAAGGAAAAATGAAATATTATTTATTGCAGGTGATTTAGGACATTATATTGCTGATGGTCACATGCCATTGCACACATCTGATAATCACGACGGGCAAAATACCAACCAAAAAGGAATTCACTCTTTATGGGAAAGCCGTTTGCCGGAATTGTTTGCAAAGGATTATAAGTTCAACGTACCTCAAGGCGTTTATCTTGAAAATGTAGAAAAAGCAACATGGGACATGATTTTTGACACGCATAGTTTAGTAGAACCTCTGTTAGCGATAGATAAAAAATTGAGAACTGCGACACCTGAAAATAAAATATTTGTGACTGATGCTAGTGGAGTAATTGTAAAAAATAAATACGGAGGAACCATGTATTCTGATGAGTATGCCAAACAATTGCATGCTGATATGAACGGAATGGTTCAACAACAAATGAGAAAAGCCATTACAGTTACGGCAAGTTTTTGGTACACTGCATGGGTTAATGCCGGTAAACCCGATTTAAGTGGTCTTGATGCTGCCGAACTTACAAAACGTAACAATAAAACTTTAAAAAAGGATTTGAAAACTTTTGAAAAAGGGAATCTTTTTGGTTTGTCAAACGAAAAAGAGTAACGATATATTTCCAATTAAAAAACGGGTGAAACTTCAATTTCACCCGTTTTTTTATGCTAATTAATTTTTTGATATTTCTTTTTCTTCAACATATCCGAGGCTGTTTGATAGTAGGAAATCGTTTCGTTTACTAAATCCGTTCTTTCTTTTTTCAACGGTATTTGATCATAAAATATTTGAAAATCAGAAGCTGCTTTTTGATTGGGTTTCAAAGTCAATTGAAACTGTTTTACGGTTTGCTTAGGAGAAATAATCGTTAAAATATTGTCTTTAATCAATCCTAAATCCTGATAAGTAGCAATTAAAGCTCTGGGTTTGTAATCTGGTTTTAAAACATCCTGTCCAAAGAATTTACTTTGGTAATCAAAATTCAATAATCCAAAAGCGGTTGGCATTACATCAATTTGCGACATCAAATTATTGTATTTTCTGGGTTCAATAAAACCAGGGCTGTAAATCATTGCCGGAATCCTGTATTTATCTGCCGGAAGTTCTGTTTTTCCTGCACTCGAAGCACAATGATCGGCTAGAATAACAAAAACAGTATTGGCAAACCAAGGCTGCTTTTTTGCCATTTCAAAGAATTTTTTCATTGCATAATCCGTGTATTTTACACCGCCATCACGAGATTTTGCATCACCTGGAATGTCAATTTTTCCATTTGGATAGGTAAATGGTCTGTGATTGCTTACGGTCATAATATGATTGAAAAACGGCTTATTTGCCGCTGCTTCTTTGTTCATCTCCTTGATGGCTTTGTTGTACATATCCTCATCGCAAACGCCCCAAATATTAGCAAAAGTGATTTCGTTGGGTTCAAATGTTTTTTTGTCTACAATTTCATAACCATTTCCTGAAAAGAAATCTCCCATATTATCAAAAAAGGAATCGCCACCATACATGAATTTTACAGCATAGCCTTTTTGCTTAAAGATGCTTCCGGTAGAAAATTTATTTTTATTATCTTCTCGTTTTACCACACTTTCGCCGGCTGTAGGAGGAAAACACAAAGTAACGGCTTCAAGACCGCGAACCGTCCTGTTTCCTACGGCATAAAGATTGGTAAAAACTAAACTTTTGTTTGCTAAACTGTCTAAAAACGGAGTGATATTCCCTTCATTTCCATACATTTTCATAAATTCTGCGCTGTAACTTTCGATAGTTATCAGAATGACATTTTTATGATTTTCGGCAGCTTCATTTTTTATTTCTCTTAAAGTCGTTTCTCCTGAAATGGAAGAAATTTGTTGTTTTAATTGAGCAAAAGCTTCATTATTGGGAACTGTTTTATAGAATTTAAAATAATCCAATTCACTTTTCATAAATGCCATGTAAAACTTATACAGTCCGTTTGCTTGCAATTCATTGGCAAATATATTTTGGGAATTTTCTTTGGCGGATAAAGCAGGAATTGCCAATAATGATAATCCGAAAAGAAGGAGGTAAACTCCTGAAATTTGGATTTTTTGCACAAAAGCAGGAATGTTTTCAATATAGTTTTTTGATTTTTTTACAATGAAATAGGTAACAAGTCCTGCAATAATAAACAGCGCTGAAAACAACGGAATAACAGGATAGGATTCCATGATATTTCCAACCACTTCATTGGTGTAAACCAAATAATTTACTGCGATGAAATTATATCTCACCCCGAATTCGTTCCAGAAAAAGTACTCGCTGATTGCGTTTTGCAGAATTAAAACCACGTAAAGGAAAATGACAAAAGAGAACAACCAAAACCTGATTTGGTTTCTATATTTTTGTAAGAAAAGTAACAATACAAATAATATCGTTTTTATGGACAGGAAAGCGATTACAATTTTGGGTAAAGCACTTCCATATTCGTTGAGTATTGTGTTTCCAAATGCAACGTAAAGCAATAAGGCAATCAACAATCCAAAAATTAGATATCCGTAGGGCTTATAATATTTTGCATTGGATATAAAAATAAGATACAGCCATAAAAATCCACTAACTAAAACAAAAATAAAAATATCAGAAATTAACCCTAAAATAAATAAGGACAGCGTATCAATCCAGATAAATGAAGTTTGGGTTATTGGATGAAAGAAAAGAATAAATCTTACAATAAAACTTACACTAATGTAAAACAGTAATAAGTAATAGAATGGAGAGACTTTTTTTAACAATTTCATAATGATAAATTTAAAATCAAAAGTATGCATATTTTTTGTTGTTATTTTTTAAGAATTGCTTAATATTTTATCAAAATTAATATTAGCTTAAAATCAGGAAACAAGAGGTTTGATTTGGTATAAAATGAATAATTTTACTTCAAAATGTAAAACATTATTGCAATGAAAAAAAATATTATGATTTTGTTTCTTTTCATAGGAACTTTAGGCTACTCTCAAAATTGGGAAGCAAATTTTGAACAAGCAAAAATGCAAGCCAATAAAGAAAACAAAAATATTCTTCTTGTTTTTTCAGGATCAGACTGGTGTGCGCCTTGCATCAAATTAGAAAATACCATTTGGAAATCAGAGGATTTTAAAAAAGAAGCAGAACAGAAATGGGTCATATACAAAGCTGATTTTCCTAAAAAGAAAGCAAATTTATTATCAGCAGAGCTAACGGCCAGCAATAAAAAATTAGCTGAGCAATACAACAAATCAGGAAATTTTCCTTTAGTGTTGCTTTTGAATCAATCAGGAAGTGTATTAGGAATCACTGGTTACAAAAATGTAACTCCGCAAGAATACTTACAAATCATTCATTCCTTTGAGAAATAATGAAAAAAATACTCTTAATAGTTTTTTTATTTACAACGGTATTAGCAACTTCTCAAATTACGCACAAGAGAAAGTTGTTTATGTTAGGAAGTCCTTTTGAGGTTACTGCTGTTGCAAAAGACATTATAAAAGCCAACGAATATATTGATTTGGCTGTAGCCGAAGTAAAACGAATTGAAAATTTAATTTCAGATTGGATTCCAACCACACAAATATCCGAAATCAATCGCAATGCTGGAATAAAACCCGTAAAAGTTGACACCGAAGTTTTTGAATTGGTCGATAGAGCGATAAAAATTTCCCAAATTACCAATGGTGCCTTTGATATTTCTTATGCTTCGATGGATAAAATATGGAAGTTTGATGGTTCGATGAAAGTGATGCCAACTGAAGAAGCTATAAAGAAATCAGTAGCAAAAATTGGATATAAAAACATTATTCTAAATCCAAAAGAACGTAGTATTTTTCTAAAATTAGAAGGAATGAAGTTAGGTTTGGGCGGTATTGGACAAGGATATATTGCTGATAAAGTGAAAAATTTATTGTACGCGAAAGGCTGTATTTCAGGAATTATAAATGTTTCTGGCGATATTAATGCTTGGGGAAAACAACCGGATGGGAAACCTTGGACTGTAGGAATTGTAAACCCTTTGAATAAGAATAAAATTTTCGCCACTTTCCCAATAGAAGACAGCGCGGTGGAAACTTCTGGCAGTTATGAAAAATATGTGATTTTTGATGGAATCCGTTATTCACATATTATTGATCCTAGAACGGGTTATCCGGCAAAAGGTGTGGTCAGTGTCTCTGTTTTTGCCAAACAAACAGAAATCGCTGATGCCATGGCAACAGGAATTTTTGTCCTTGGAGTAGAAGTAGGCTTGGATTTAGTAAATCAAATTAAAGGACTTGAATGCATTATTGTTGATGATAAAGGCAAAATTCATTCATCGAAAGGAATTGATATCAAAAAATATAATTAATTAAAAAATACAATTATGAAAGAAAAAATAGCCTTTGTGTTTTTTACACTTTTGATTTTACAATCGTGCAGTTCCGTAAAAGAATACGAAAAAGAGAAAATAAATGATCCTGATATGAAGCTTTCCGCACGAACGGCGGAACGGTATGAAACGTCTTTTCAAGTATATCGTGAAGCTGCTGCAGGCGCCAATGGCGGAAAGTCTGGTGGTGGTTGCGGTTGCAATTAATTTAAAGCATCAATTCAGATTGTAAATTTCAATCCATTAGAAAATGAAAATAAAAATTTTATCTCTTTTTTTCCTAATTACGGCAACTGCTTTTTCTCAAGAAAACAGCAAAGAACCGGTTTTCAAAAAAAGAGTGTTAGAAAGTACGGAAGTTGACTTTTTAGCCAGTTATTACAATCAAGACGGATCAAAATCAGCCGTTTCAGGTGGAATTGGTTCGGAGAAACTGACTGATGTTGCCTCCAATATTGTCGTGGCAATGCCCTTGAATGATGATGATGTTTTGACTATTGATTTAGGAATATCCGCCTATTCATCAGCATCTTCCAGTAATATAAATCCATTTAATTCCACGGGAGCTTCTGGTGGTGGCGAAGACGGTGACGATGATAGAATAGCAGGAAGTAAAGCGGCGGCTACCGGACCTTACGGAACGCCTTGGCAAGCTTCTTCGGGTGCTTCAAAAAGTGATCAGCTGGTTTCTGTTGTTGCCAATTATAGTCACAGCAGTGATTCCAGGAATTTTATTTGGAACACAGATGTTTCTTTTTCAAATGAATACGATTATACTTCTGTTGGTTTTGGCGGAGGAATCGCAAGTCTTTTTAATGAAAAAAATACGGAATTGAGCTTGAAAGTAAATGCGTATTTGGACCAATGGAGACCTATTTATCCTACTGAACTGCACGAATATTCAAAATATGGTTCTAATTTTTTAAATCAAGGCTACTTTAGCGGAGTTTCGGTTTTGGATCAAAACGGAGTTTCGACAACCAATTATTTGCCGTCTGCGTTTCAAACAGTAAATGCGGTTAATCGAAATTCGTTCTCAGCTTCTGTAGGTTTTTCTCAGGTTTTAACCAAGAAATTACAAGTTTCTGTTTTCTTTGATGTATTGCAGCAACAAGGATTATTGTCGTCTCCTTATCACCGTATTTATTTTGCTGATAAAGCGAATTTTTACATTGGACAACCGGAATATATCAGCAATTATGAAAGTACAAGTAATGCTGGAGTCTACAAATTAGCGGATGATATCGAAAGATTACCGGATTCTCGTTTTAAACTTCCTGTTGGAGCACGTTTGAATTATTACATCAATGAGCGATTTATATTGCGAACCTATTATCGTTTTTATTCTGATAACTGGGACATTCAATCGCATACCGCCAGTTTTGAACTTCCTGTGAAATTATCGGATAAATTTACTGTTTTTCCAATGTATCGTTATTATACACAAACTGCTTCTAAATATTATGCCCCTTACGAAACCCATTTGTCAACGGAAAAATTCTACACTTCAGATGCTGATTTAGCTACATTTGATGCAAATCAATACGGTTTTGGTGTAAATTACACCGATATTTTTACTGCGGGAAAAATTTGGAAATTTGGTCTGAAAAATATTGATTTTAGATTCAATCATTACAAACGAAGTGATAATCTGAATGCTAACATTGCTACCATTGCTTTCAAATTTGTAATGCAATAAAACCTAAATTTACAAAAAGATAAAAATGCACATATTAATTGTAGAAGACGAAGCCGGAATTGTTCAATTTCTGCAACAAGGATTAGAGGAGGAAGGCTATACAATTAGCAGTGCTTCGGATGGTTTGAAAGGATTTGAGTTGTCCCAAAAGGAAAATTTTGATCTGATTTTATTGGATTGGATGTTGCCAAAAATGACTGGATTAGAACTTTGTAAATCCATTCGATTAAAAAACACTACGACTCCAATCATTTTTCTGACAGCAAAAGATACCGTTCAAGAAACAATTGAAGGATTGAAAGCGGGTGCCAATGACTACATCAAGAAACCTTTTAGTTTTGATGAATTGGTAGAACGCATCAAAATTCATTTCAGAAACCAAATTGAAGATGAAATTCTGACCCTTGGTACAATCAAAATTGATATTCCACAACACCGTGTTTTAGTAAATGAAAATGAAGTGGCATTGACACAGCGTGAATTTGAACTATTGACGTATTTGGTGAAAAACAAAGGAAAAGTGTGTACCAGAACTCAGATTATTGAGGATGTTTGGGACATACATTTTGAATATGATACCGGCGTTATTGATGTTTTTATGAATGCAATCCGCAAAAAATTGAATTTAAAAATTGAACAAGACTACATAAAAACCGTTCGTGGTGTAGGGTATATTGCTAACGATTAAATAAAAATGCAACAACTTTCCTTTAAAAATAGAATTGCTTCTAACTATATTGTTACCACAGCTTTATTGATTTTTGTGGTTTTCTTTATCATTTATTCTATTGTTAAATTCAGTGTTTACAGTCATGTTAACAACGATATTACGAGTGAAGTTGATAAACATCTCAATGAAATTGTAATTGTTGGTGATAGTTTTTATTTGATTCACGAGGAAGAATGGAAGGAACGGGAACACAATACGCTAGACGTAAATCCGGTATTTATTCAGTTTGTAGATCAAAATAGAAATGTGATTGAAAAATCGCCCAATCTTAAAAAATCTACTTTAATTTTTGATAAAGAAAATGCAGAAAATAAACTTTTTGACACCAAATTAGCGGATAACGCTATCCGACAAATTCAAGTTCCTATTTATCAAAAAACAAAAATTATTGGCTACATCATAATTGCCATGTCGCTTGAAGATGCAACAATGGTACTTAATAATTTATCCGAAGTATTGATAATTGCCTATCCTGTAATTCTGATATTGTTGTTTTTTATTGCTCGATTTTTCGCCGGAAGGAGTATAAAACCTATTAGTTCCATTATCACAACTTCAAATATTATTACCAAAGACAATCTTACTTCCCGAATTCCGTTACCGCAAAACCGTGACGAATTGTTTGTTTTATCTCAAACTATAAACAATTTATTAGACCGAATAGAAACTGCTGTTGAACGAGAAAAGCAGTTCACTTCCGATGCTTCGCATGAATTAAGAACACCACTAACTGTAATCAAAGGAACTTTGGAAGTTTTAATTCGGAAACCTAGAGATCACGCAGAATATCAAGAAAAAATTAATTTTTGTGTTACAGAAGTGAATCGACTGAATCATTTAGTGGATCAATTGCTTTTATTGGCTCGATTTGAAAACCAAAAGCAAACCTTAAAAACGGAAAAAGTGTATCTGAACGCTTTATTTTTAGATACTATTGCTAGATATTCTACTGTAATTCAATCCAAAAAGATCACTGTTTCTACTGAATTTGCTCAGGATTATTACTTAGAAACTGATAATTATTTATTTTCGATAGTGATTAATAATTTGATATCGAATGCATTAAAATATTCAAATCAAAACGGGAATCTGGAAGTTACCATAAAAACTATGGATTCTAAAATTCAATGTCAGATCACTGATTCTGGAATTGGAATCCCTGCTGAGGACTTAGAAAAAATATTCAATCAGTTTTACCGCTCAAAATCCACTAATCATCCAGAAATAAAAGGAACAGGTTTAGGATTGTCTATCGTAAAAAGATTGTGTTCTTTACTCAATATTGAAATTACAATTAGCAGTAAAGAAAATAATGGAACCACTGTAATTTTAAGTTTATTTGAAGCAGACCTTAAGTAGTTCTTAAGGAAATCCTTATCTTTAAACTTTACTTTTGAAGTATAAATAAGATAAAAATGCTCGAAAAAATTATTGCCTTTAGCTTAAAAAATAAACTGATTGTCTTACTCTTTACTTTAGGGGTTTTCGGATTTGGTTTGTTTTCTGTTTTCCAAATATCCATTGGAGCAGTTCCTGATGTGACGAACAACCAAGTTCAGGTAATTACCACTTCTCGTAACCTTTCTACACAAGATATTGAACAATTTATAACCTATCCGGTTGAGATTGAAATGGCCAATTTGCCCGGTGTCAAAGAAATTCGTTCTATATCTAAGTTTGGGCTTTCCGTTGTCACGATTGTTTTTGATGAAAATTTGGGTACCTATCTTCCAAGGCAACTTATTGCGGAGAAAATCAAAACGGCTTCAGAGAAAATTCCGCAAGGTTTTGGAACACCTGAAATGGGTCCAATCACTACAGGACTTGGAGAAATTTATCAATATACTTTAGAAGTAAAACCAGAATTTAAGAATAATTATTCCGTTACTGATTTACGAACCATACAGGATTGGGTGGTAAAACGTCAATTATCGGGAATAAAAGGTGTTGTAGAAATTAATACTTGGGGTGGTTTTTTAAAACAATACGAAATCGCGATTAGTCCCTCACGTTTGAAAGCGATGAATATTACAACAGCTGATGTTTTTACAGCGCTGGAAAAAAACAATAGTATTGCCGGTGGCGCTTACATCGAAAAAGTGAACCAAAGTTATTTTATCAGAGGCGAAGGAAAAGTAAATTCGCTGGAAGATATTGGGAATATTGTTGTTGCAAATGCTAATGGATTGCCCGTTTATATCAAGAATGTAGCACAAGTTCGTTTTGGTCATGCCAACCGTTTTGGTGCAATTACAGGTAATGGCGAAGGCGAAAAAGTCTTGGGACAAGTGATGATGCTCAAAGGTGGAAATTCTAAACAGGTAATTGATGATGTTAAGAATAGAGTTGCCGAAATCCAAAAATCATTACCTGATGGTGTTTACATTAATGGATTTTTGGAACGAAGCGAGTTAGTAGGAAAAACAACTTTTACAGTTGCCGAAAACTTGATTTTAGGGTGTTTAATCGTAATTTTTGTTGTCATTTTGTTATTAGGAAACTGGCGTTCCGGATTGGTCGTGGCTTCTGTGATTCCGTTGTGTTTATTATTCGCCATTTCGTTTATGAATATTTTTGGTATCGATGCCAATTTAATGAGTCTGGGAGCGATAGATTTTGGAATTATCATCGATGGTGCTGTAATTATTGTTGAGTTCATAGCTTTCCAAATCGCCAGTAAATCAGCTCATTTAGTAAATCTCAGCAAGGAAGAACGCCAGTTAGAAATTGATCAAATCACTTATAAAAGTGCTTCCAAAATGATGAATTCGGCTATTTTTGGACAATTGATTATTCTGATTGTTTTTATTCCAATTCTATCCTTATCCGGAATTGAAGGTAAAATGTTCAAACCAATGGCAATGACCTTTAGTTTTGCTTTATTAGGCGCAATGATTTTCTGCTTTACCTATGTTCCAGTCGTTTCTTCTTTGTTTTTAAAACCAAAAGAAGAAAATCCAAATTCACTGTCCAGTAAATTAATCCATAAACTGAATTCCTGGTATTTGCCCATTATTACATGGGCGGTAAGCAATACTAAAAAAGTAATGTATGGCGCATTAGGATTATTATTGCTAGCCGTGGGATTATTTGCAACTATGGGAGGAGAATTTATTCCTACGCTTGATGAAGGTGATTTTGTGATTCAGCCGGTTTTAAAAACAGGAACATCTTTGACAAAAACAATAGCGATAACGACCAAAATAGAAAAAATAATCCTCAATAACTTCCCGGAAGTCACACAAGTTGTCAGCCGAATTGGAGCTGCAGAAGTGCCTACAGACCCAATGTCTATGGAAGAAAGTGATATTATTGTAAAATTGAAACCCAAATCAGATTGGACTTCTGCTTCTTCCAAAGATGAATTGGCAGATAAAATAAAAGCAGCATTGGAAAAACAAATCCCGAATATGGAAATCGAATTTACGCAGCCGATAGAAATGCGTTTTAACGAATTAATTTCTGGAACAAGATCTGATGTGGCAGTTAAAGTTTTTGGTGAAGACTTAAATATTTTGGCACAGAAAGCGCATGAAATCAAAAATGCTATTGCAAAAGTAGAAGGCGCTTCGGATATTATTATCGAGAAAACAGAAGGTTTACCACAAATGTCAGTCGTTTATGATCGTTCAAAAATTGCTCGTTACGGTTTGAATATTGCTGATTTGAACGAAATGATTGCGCTGGGCTTTGCCGGAAAAACCGTTGGAAATGTTTTTGAAGGCGAGAAACGTTTTGATATGGTAATTCGTTTGGATCAAGCAAACCGCCATGACATTGAAGATTTACGTAATTTATATGTTCCAACGCCAAACGGAGAACAAATTCCGTTGAGTGAATTGGCTTCTATCGAATATACTGAAGGTCCCGCAAAAATTTCTCGAGACAATACTAATAGAAGAATTGTAGTGGGAATCAACGTTCGGAATCGTGATTTACAAAGTGTAGTGACCGATATTCAGAAAATTGTGGACAATCAAGTTAAATTGCCAGCTGGTTATTACGTGAAATATGGCGGACAATTTGAAAATTTACAAAGCGCCAAAGCCCGATTGATGATTGCAGTTCCTATCGCATTATTTTTGATTTTTATCCTTTTGTATTTTGCGTTTGGCTCCGTAAAAGAAGCGTTAATGGTCTATTCAGCGATTCCTTTATCAGCAGTTGGTGGAGTTCTATTTTTATGGATGCGTGATTTGCCGTTCAGTATTTCGGCAGGCGTTGGTTTCATCGCACTTTTCGGAATTGCAGTATTAAACGGAATTGTCCTAATCGAACATTTTAAAGAACTCAAACACCAAGGCATGAAAGATATTGATGCATTAATTTTGAAAGGAACTACCGATAGATTACGTCCGGTTTTATTAACCGCTTCGGCTGCCGCATTAGGATTTTTACCCATGGCAATTTCATCTTCGGCTGGGGCAGAAGTGCAACGACCATTAGCAACGGTAGTCATTGGCGGATTGTTTACGGCTACTATCTTGACGATGATTGTGCTACCTATTTTATATAAGGTTTTTGATAGTCAATCCTTCAAAAAAGCGAAGTTTAAGAAACATCAAAGTTCAACTTATATCATTTTGTTATTGTTGAGTTCTTCGTTGGCTTTTTCACAAAATGCTAATCCGGAATTGGATAGTTTATTGTCGAAAGCAATTCAAAATAATAAAGGAATTAAAGCGGCTCAATTGCAAGTGGATAAAACAAAAGCCAATATCAAAACGGCAAATACTTTTGATAAAACCAATATTTATTACAGTTACGATCAAAATAATTTGGCACTGAATAACGAGCCTTTACGAGTATTTGGTGTACAGCAACGTTTTTCTTTTCCAACGGTTTACGGAGCTCAGAAAAAAGTATTTTTTTCTGAATATGAAAGAGAAAAAGCCAATTTTGATATTCAAAAAAATAAACTTTCATTGGCTGTTTCTAAATCGTATCAGCATATTGTTTATTTGCAACATCAAGAAAAACTATATCAATATTTAGATAGTTTGTACCAAAATTTCTCTAAAGCAAGCGACAGACGTTTTGAATTAGGAGAAACCAACTATCTGGAAAAAATTACGGCTCAAGCTAAATTCAGACAAATTAGAACTAAGCTTTCGCAAATTGAGAATGACAAAAAAGCACAATACGAGCTGCTGCAATCCTCGCTTCAAACCGATGAAATTATCGCAATAAAAAGCAATTCAATTACACCTTTAAATACTTTTATTGATGCAACAAGTAAATCATTTTATACTGCTTATTTAGAAAGTGTTACCACAAATTATAAAAACCAGATAGAGCTGCAAAAACAGCATTGGTTACCAGATATTAACTTGGATTATTTTCAAGGAAGAAATAACGGTTTATCACAATCGTTGTATGGTTTTCAAGTTGGTTTAGCAGTACCGATTTTATTCTCGGGACAAGTTGCTAAAAGTAAAGTTGCACAACTTGAATTACAAAGTTGGGAACAACAAAAGCAAAACGAGGAAGTAAAAATAGAAAAGTACATTACTCAAAAAAAGAATGAATTAGCCAAACATCAAGAAGCCATAAATTATTACAATATGTATGGAAAAAAATTATCGGATGAGATTATAAAAGTAGGGAATAATAGTTATAAACATGGTGAGATTGATTTCTTCCAATACATCCAAAGTTTAGAAAATGCTACAACCATTCAGGTGGATTATTTAGATACTATTTTACAATTCAACCAAACCCAATTAGATTTACAATACCTAAATTTTTAAAATACAACTAATGAAAAAATTACTCTATATAATTGCTTTATCTCTTGTTTTATTTTCTTGCAAAGATTCAAAAACAGAAGAAGTCGAACAAAAAGATAACGGTTTGACAACTGTAACTTCCGCCCAATTCAAGTCTTCGGGAATGGAGATTGGGACTCCAACAGAACAGGATTTTGATGTAACGGTAAAAGCATCAGGGAAAATTGATGTTCCACCACAAAACAGAGCTAAAGTGAACACTTTTATGGGCGGTTATGTGAAATCAACGACGCTTTTGGTTGGAAATAAAGTCACAAAAGGACAGGCTTTATTAACGCTACAGAACACCGAATTTCTTGATATTCAAAAAGATTATATGGAAGTGGCGGAGCAACTAAATTTTTTGAAATCGGAATATGATAGACAAAAAACCTTGTATGATGAAAAAATAACTTCGCAAAAAAACTACCTAAAAGCAGAAAGTGAATACAGAAGAGCTAAGGCAATGCATCAAAGTTTACGTGCCAAATTATTGCTTTTGAACATTAATCCTAGAAATGTAGAGAAAGGAATTTTGACTTCAACAATCACTATTTTTTCTCCAATAACGGGTGATATCGTAATCATGAATGCCAATGTGGGAATGTATGTAGCACCTTCGGATGTGATTTTAGAAATTGTCGATACGGATCATTTGCATTTAGAGTTGGCCGTTTTTGAAAAAGATATTTTGAATGTGAAAATTGGGCAAAAAATACATTTTAAAGTTCCTGAAGCTTCAAAAGATGTTTTTAATGCCGAAGTACATTTGGTTGGAAAATCAATAGAAGGAAATGACAGAACGATTAATATTCACGGACATTTAGACGATGCCATAAAACAAAAACTGTTGACGGGAATGTTTGTAGAAGCTGAAATAATTATCGATGCTAAAAAAGGTTTAGCAATTCCTTCTGAAGCATTAGTTATTGAAAACAACAAAAATTTCGTACTTTTATTGGACAATGAAAAAAACGGGTATTCATTCAAGAAAGTAAGCGTTACAATAGGCGAGAAGTCTGAAAATTTTGTGGAAATACTTCCCAATACTGCAATTAATGCCTCTTCAAGAATTTTGACAAAAGGGGTATTCGATTTAGCTAATTAATTAAAAAGTAAATAAAATGGACTTGAAAAAACTTAAAGATCAGTTGCAAACAGAGGTTGATACTGCTTTTTTATATGACAGTATTGCCGCTATTCAATCGGATGATAATCTTTCAAGAGTATTATTGAGTTTGGGTGAAATTGAGAAAGGACACGCGAAACACATGTTTGATAAAGTGTTGACTTTGGAACCAAATTATAAAATGCCTTCGCCTTCAGGAAGAGCAAAATTCCAATTAAAGTTGGGTAAAATCTTTGGCTACAGTTCTATTATTAGCAATCTTTCCAGTATAGAAAAGCAGTTTGCCGTAAATTCAATTAAAAATAAACTTAAAAGCGGAGAGAAACCAACAGGTTTTGAGCACAATCATCTTAATATTATTGAAGCAGTAAATAATAATGCTGCCTTGAATGTTTCCGGTGGCTTATTGTCTAAATTTGAAAGCAGGCATAAATCAGTAGGCGGAAATGCATTGCGTGCCGCCGTTTTAGGATCTAATGATGGATTGGTTTCTAATATGAGTTTGGTCATGGGAGTTGCTGGAGCAGCCGTTTCTAATGATACGATATTATTAACTGGTATTGCGGGACTTTTGGCAGGAGCAATTTCAATGGCTTTGGGTGAATGGCTTTCGGTACAAAGTTCCAGAGAATTAAACCAGCGCCAAATTGATTTGGAAACCGAAGAATTGGAAGCTTCTCCCGAAGAAGAGAAAAAAGAATTAGTTTTATTGTATCAGGCCAAAGGAATGAATGCTGTCGAAGCACAAAAACTGGCTGATAAAGCTTTTGAAAATCCTCAAACAGCAATAGATGCAATTATTACGGAGGAATTGGGAATTGACAAAGAAGAATTAGGCGGTTCAGCCTGGGAAGCAGCAATAGCTTCATTCGTACTTTTTGCCATTGGAGCCATTATTCCATTGTATCCTTTTATGTTTTTGGACGGAAAAAATGCCATTTTATTGAGTGTGGGAAGCAGTGTTGTTGGACTTTTTGGAATTGGCGCCGCAATAACCTTATTGACCGGAAAAAGTATTTTGTTTTCTGGATTTAGACAAGTTTCTTTTGGATTACTGGCTGCAGCCGTAACTTATGGAATAGGTTCCCTGATTGGAGTTTCACTGGCGGGATAAAATAATTAACATATTAAAAAATATTAAATAGTATTAAACTTTAAATAAAAAAAATATGAATAATGCTCATTTACACATGGTCGTAAATCATTTTCCAATTATCGGAACCTTTTTTGGAATTGGAATTTTAATTACAGGAATATTTTTAAAGAACAATTCTATAAAAAATACTGCGTACGTTTTGTTTATTGTTGCAGCTATTTTTGGTGCATTCAGTATGGGAACTGGCGAGGGAGCAGAGGAAATGGTGGAAGATTTTCCAAATATTGGTAAAGCAATTATCCATGAACATGAAGAATTAGCGGAGAAATTTGCTCTAGTACTTTATGTAACGGGAGTTTTTGCATTGATTTCATTAATAGCGACTGTAAAAAAGTTCCGATTGGCTAAAATATTTTCCTTTATTACGCTTGTTTTAGCATTGATAAGTGGAATTATGTCGATAAATGTTGGGACTTCGGGAGGAGAAATTCGTCATACAGAAATTAGAGAAAATAATGCTGTTTCTGTGCCGGGAAATGAGAATACACCTGTGGAAAAAGAATACAAAAACTTAGAAGAATAATATCCATTTAACAAAAATTAGCATTTAAGTTACAATAAAAATTGTTTTGTAAATAATTAATCTCTTATATTTGCAAAAGAATTAAAACAAAGCACACAAAATGTTTATAAATCAATTGCATCATCATCATTTTCATTATTGCTCTCAAGCGATGTGTTAATGGTATGTGTGTAAATCATCATATTCTAAAAACCCGTTTGAGTACATCAAACGGGTTTTTTTATTACCTATTATTTGTACTCAATCAAAATATTTTAAACAAAAATAAAAAAACAAAATGAGTACATTAAAAATTGCAATTCAAAAATCAGGACGTTTAAACGAAGACAGCATTCAAATTTTAAAAGATGCAGGTATTTCAATAGATAACGGTATTGACCAATTAAAAGCTGAAGCATCCAATTTTCCTTTAGAAGTTTTATATTTAAGAAATTCGGATATTCCTCAATATTTAATTGATGGAGTTGTAGATATTGCTATTGTTGGCGATAATCTATTAGTCGAAAAAGGCGGAAATATTGAAGTAATTCAAAAATTAGGTTTTTCAAAATGTAAAGTTTCTGTAGCTGTACCAAAAGCATTTGATTACAAATCCGTTAAAGATTTAGATGGTATGCGTATTGCGACTTCTTATCCTAAAACAGTGCTTGATTTTTTTAATTCGAAAGGTGTAACTGTAGATATTCACCAAATTTCAGGTTCGGTTGAAATAGCCCCAAACATTGGTCTTGCTGATGCTATTGTTGATATTGTTTCTAGCGGAAGTACTTTATTCAAGAATAATCTAAAAGAGGTTGAAGTTATTTTTAAAAGTGAAGCAGTTTTAGCCGTTTCTCCAAAAGTAAGTCCTGAATCTCAAAAAATAATTGACACGTTAAAATTCAGAATCGAATCGGTTTTAAGAGCAAGAAAATCAAAATACATTTTGATGAATGTGCCAAATGACAAAATTGAGGCAGTTGGTAAAATTCTTCCTGTATTACGAAGTTTGACGGTTTTGCCTTTGGCACAAGAAGGATGGAGCAGCGTTCATTCTGTAATCGATAAAGATACTTTCTGGGATGTTATTGATCAACTAAAAGAAGCGGGAGCTGAAGGAATTTTAATTTGTCCAATTGAAAAAATGGTGCTTTAAAATTTTAAATTATAGTTTATGAATTATGAGTTTAAAAAACGGAATAATTATATTATTTAATCTTTGAATAAAATTAAAATGAATAAAATATACAATCCCAAAGCAGAATCGTGGTCTTCAATTTTAGAACGTCCTACCAAAACTATTGATGACATTGAAGCCACTGTAAAAGAAATTTTCAATGAAGTTCAAAAGAAAGGTGATGTTGCTGTTGCAAAATACACCTCGCTTTTTGATGGTGCCAAAATCGATACAATTGAAGTTTCTAAAGCTGAAATTGAGCAAGCTATTGCTTCCGTTTCTCCAGAGTTAAAAGAAGCTATCGAATTAGCAAAATCTAATATTTCAAAATTTCATATTGCTCAAAAAACGGATAGAGTTGCTGTAGAAACAATTGAAGGAGTAAATTGTTGGCAGGAAAAAAGACCGATTCAAAAAATCGGATTGTATATTCCTGGCGGAACCGCACCTTTATTTTCTACTGTTTTAATGCTTGCTGTTCCTGCAGAAATTGCTGGTTGTAACGAAATTGTTCTTTGTTCGCCACCGGATAAAAATGGAGTTATAAATCCTGCGATTTTGTACGCTGCAAATTTATGTGGTGTGACAAAAATATTAAAAGTAGGTGGAATTCAGGCTATTGCAGGAATGACTTTTGGAACAGAAACAATCCCGAAAGTATATAAAATTTTTGGTCCTGGAAATCAATTTGTGACTGTGGCAAAACAATTAGCTACACAATTTGGTGTCGCAATCGATATGCCGGCTGGACCATCAGAATTATTGATTGTTGCTGATGATACTGCAGTTCCGGCTTTTGTAGCTTCTGATTTATTGTCACAAGCAGAACACGGAGCGGACAGTCAGGTTATTTTAGTTTCTACTTCCAAAAAATTAATTGATGCTGTAGAGACTGAAATTCAAATACAAATGGAAGCGTTGCCAAGAAAAGCTATTGCAGAAAAAGCCATTGCGAATTCTAAATTGATTTTTGTTAAAAATGACAAAATTGCTTTGGATTTAATCAACGAATATGGACCAGAACACTTTATTATTTGCTCTGAATATGATGATTTTTATAGCAATGGTGTTCAAAACGCGGGTTCTGTATTCATAGGGAATTATACCCCTGAAAGTGCAGGTGATTATGCTTCCGGAACCAATCATACATTGCCAACTAACGGTTATGCAAAGAATTACAGCGGTGTAAATCTGGATAGTTTTACCAAAGCGATGACTTTTCAAAAAATAACTCAAAAAGGCATACAAAATATCGGTAGAGCTATCGAAATTATGGCAGAAGCTGAAGGATTACAAGCACACAAAAATGCAGTTACATTACGATTAAAAGCGATTGAAGATGGAAAATAATTTCGACATAAATAATTTGGTCAGAGAAAACGTTAAGGAAATGAAACCCTATTCTTCGGCTCGTGATGAATTTGAGGATTTTGATACGGCTGATATGATTTTTTTGGATGCCAATGAAAATCCGTTTGAAAATGGTGTAAACCGTTATCCGGATCCACAACAAATAAGTGTGAAAGAGGTTTTGGCAAAACAAAGAAATGTCAAAACAAATCAAATTTTATTAGGTAACGGAAGTGATGAAGTTTTGGATTTATTATTCAGAGCTTTTTGTGAGCCAAAAACAGATAACGTAATCACTTTGCCACCAACCTACGGAATGTATGGTGTTTTGGCGAATATTAATGCAGTAGAAAACAAAGAAATTTTACTCTCAGAAGACTTTCAACCGCAAATTGAGAAAATCATGGAAGCTGTTGATAAAAACACAAAAATTATCTTTTTGTGTTCTCCAAATAACCCAACCGGGAATTCATTCTCGGATGAAAGTGTTGCGTATCTTTTGCAAAATTTCAAAGGATTAGTGGTAATTGACGAAGCCTATATTGACTTTTCAAAGAAAGATAGTTGGATCAATGAATTAGATGAGTATCCAAATCTTGTCATTACTCAAACACTATCAAAGGCGTATGGTTTGGCAGGAATTAGATTGGGGATTTGTTATGCCTCTGCGGAAGTAATTTCGGTTTTAAATAAAATAAAGCCTCCATATAATGTGAATGAATTGACTCAAAAAAGAGCTTTGGAGCGATTGGATAATCCGGAAAAAATAAAATCTGAAATTGATTCTATTATAGAGCAGAGAGATGAGTTACTTAAAGTTTTACTTGATGTTAAATTTATTGAGAAAATTTACCCAACAGAAGCTAATTTTATTTTAGTAAAAGTGGATGATGCCAATAAAATATATGATGAATTGATTGCGAAAGGAATTGTAATCCGGAACCGAACAACCCAGCCATTATGTGATAATTGTTTGCGTTTGACAGTTGGAACAGAACAGGAAAATATGAAATTAATAGTAGCTTTGAAAGAAATTAATTAATATAAACTCAACCAAAAATGAAAAAATCTATTTTTACCTTAATTGTTACTTTATTTTTTGCTTCACTTGCCTCGGCTCAAGACAGTACCAATGTTGAAACTGGCAAAATTTATTTTTTGCGTTCTACAGGTTTTCAGGGATCAGCAGTTGCCTTTAAAACTTTTATAGACGGTGAATTTGTTTGCAAATTGAACAATAAAAAATATTCTATTCACGAAGTTCCTGCCGGAAAGCATGAATGTTCTGTGCAATTTGGCGGTAAAGTCTCGAAAGATAAAGCTGAAAAATTTGTAATTCAAGTCGAGCCGGGTAAAATAACTTACGTTCAGCTTGTATTTGAAACTGGGATATTGATAAATAATATTTACTGTGAAGAAGTGACTGAGAATACAGCTAAATCCAAAATGACCAATATGACAGAGGATACTAAATGTTTGTAATATTTAAAATAGATTTCTACTACTCTGCGTTAGGGATAGCAGTGGAGCACTTTTTAGAGTAGAGGAACGAGACTGTAAAAAAGCGGGAACGTATAGCCCGACCCACAGGGAAACGCCCCAAAAAATTGATACACAGACAAAATAAAATAAGAGACAAATAGCTAGTTTTAAATTAGCATAGCGCATAATTAATTAAATGAAAAAAATACTCTTTATAGATCGCGACGGAACAATGGTTCTGGAGCCAAATGATTACCAACTTGACAGTTTTGAAAAATTAGAATTTTATCCAAATGCCTTTCAATATCTTGGTAAGATAGCAAAGGAATTGGATTTTGAATTGGTAATGGTTACGAATCAAGATGGTTTAGGAACTGATTCCCATCCGGAAATTAACTTTTGGCCCGTTCATAATTTAATCATGAAAGCGTTTGAAAATGAAGGAGTGGTTTTCAAAGAAGTGTTTATCGATAAGACTTTTCCGTACCAAAATGCACCGACTCGTAAACCTGCGACTGGAATGTTGACACAATATATTGACAATCCTGAATATGATTTGGAAAATTCATTTGTCATTGGAGACCGAATAACAGATGTAGAATTAGCCAAAAACTTATGTTCAAAAGCGATTTTCATTAACAAAGATGAAGCTTTGGGAGGTGATGAAATATCGTCTAAAAGACACGAATTGGATTCGGTTATTGCCTTGCAAACTACTGATTGGAAAACCATTTACGAGTTTTTGAAATTAGAAGAACGCTCTGCAACCATTTCTAGAAAAACGAATGAAACGGATATTTTCATTAATTTAAATCTTGACGGAACAGGAAAAAGCAAAATTGAAACAGGTATTGCGTTCTTTGATCACATGCTAGACCAAATTGCACGTCACGGACAAATGGACTTGGAAATCCTTGTAAAAGGTGATTTAGAAGTCGATGAACACCACACAATTGAAGATACAGCGATTGCACTTGGAGAAGTTTTTGCGAAAGCATTAGGGAATAAATTAGGAATAGAACGTTATGGTTTTTGTTTACCAATGGACGATTGTTTAGCGCAAGTGGCTATTGATTTTGGAGGTAGAAACTGGCTAGTTTGGGAAACCGAATTTAAACGAGAAATGGTAGGTAAAATGCCTACGGAGATGTTTTATCATTTCTTCAAATCATTCTCGGACGGTGCTAAAGCTAACATCAACATCAAAGCAGAAGGAACGAACGAGCATCACAAGATAGAAGCTATTTTTAAAGCTTTTGCAAAAGCTATAAAAGTTGCCGTAAAGCGTGATACAGAAAAAATGATTTTGCCGAGCACGAAAGGAATGTTGTAAAATTGTTTAAAGTTTAAAGTTTCAGGTTGACTCGAGCAACTTTAAACATTAAACCTTAAACTTGAAACAAAACTAAAATGAAAATAGTAATCATAAATTACGGCGCAGGAAATATTCAAAGCATAAAATTCGCTATTGAAAGGTTAGGTTTTGAAGCTATTTTGAGTAACGATTGGACAGAAATCAAAGCTGCAGATAGGGTTATATTTCCAGGTGTAGGTGAGGCTAGTTTTGCAATGAAAATGCTTATTGATAGTGGTCTTGATGTATTAATCCCAACCTTGAAACAACCCGTTTTGGGAATCTGTTTGGGTATGCAATTGATGTGCAACAAATCAGAGGAAGGGAATACCATAGGATTAGGAATTTTTGATGTTGATGTAATCAAATTCACGCCAAAAGTGAAAGTGCCACAGATGGGCTGGAACCAAATTTATAATTTGAAATCGCCTTTATTTACTGGAATTAATGAAAATGAATACATGTATTTAGTACATAGTTTTTATGCTCCTAATTGTCCTGAAGCCATTGCTACAACGAATTATGAAGTTGAATATGCCTCAGCTTTACAAAAGGATAATTTCTACGGAACACAATTTCATCCGGAAAAAAGCGGAGATGTTGGAGAACAAATTTTAGCAAATTTCTTAAAATTAAAGGATTGAAAAATTCAAAGATTGAAAAATTAGAGAGTCAAAATTTCTTTAACTAACAATGTCAATCTTTAAATAATTCAATTTTTAAATCTTTAAATTATAAATAAATGAGAATAATACCCGCGATAGATATCATAGACGGAAAATGTGTTCGCTTGTCAAAAGGCGATTACAATACCAAAATTATATACAATGAAAATCCACTTGAAGTGGCGAAATCATTTGAAGCTCACGGAATCGAATACTTGCATTTAGTTGATTTAGACGGAGCAAAGTCGAGCCAAATTGTAAATTACAAAATATTGGAGCAAATTGCTACACAAACCAAATTGAAAATTGATTTTGGCGGTGGATTAAAATCGGATTCCGATTTAAAGATTGCTTTCGAAAGTGGTGCGAATCAAATAACCGGTGGAAGTATTGCCGTGAAGAATAGAGAACTATTCGAAAAATGGATTGCAAAATATGGTTCTGATAAAATCATTTTGGGAGCAGATGCTAATAATGAAAAAGTAGCTGTTTCAGGTTGGTTGGAAGATTCAAACGAAGATTTGATTCCTTTTATACAGGATTACCAAAGCAAAGGAATTCAGTACGTAATTTGTACCGATATTGCCAAAGACGGTATGCTTGAAGGGCCATCTTTCGATTTATATGCAAAAATTTTGGCTGAAGCCAAAGGAATAAAATTGATTGCTTCAGGAGGAATTTCTACTTTTGACGAGTTGCCAAGACTAGCCGAATTAGGTTGTGAAGGAACAATAATCGGAAAAGCAATTTACGAAGGACGAATTTCATTGAAACAATTGGAAAACTATATTTTAGAAAAATGTTAACAAAAAGAATTATTCCCTGTCTCGATATAAAAAACGGAAGAACCGTAAAAGGTGTTAATTTTGTGGACTTACGGGATGCAGGAGATCCGGTTGAATTAGCCAAAATATATTCGGATGAAGGTGCTGATGAATTGGTTTTTTTGGATATTTCGGCAACGGAAGAAAGAAGAAAAACCTTAGTTGATTTGGTTAGAAAAGTAGCTTCGACTATTAATATTCCGTTTACTGTTGGTGGTGGAATTTCATCTGTAAAAGATGTTGAAATATTGTTGCAAAACGGAGCTGATAAAGTTTCTATTAATTCATCTGCGGTAGAAAACCCACAGTTGATCAATGATTTGGCACAGAAATTTGGAAGCCAATGTGTCGTTGTTGCGATTGATGCAAAGCAAATTGACGGTCAATGGATTGTTCATTTAGTGGGTGGAAAAGTACCAACCGAATTGAATTTATTTGATTGGGCAAAGGAAGTTGAAGATCGCGGCGCAGGTGAAATCTTATTCACGTCAATGGATAATGACGGAACTAAAAACGGGTTTGCTAATGAAGCTTTGGCTAGACTTTCGGAATTAGTTAATATTCCGATTATTGCTTCTGGTGGAGCGGGAAACATACAGCATTTTGTAGATACTTTTTTGGATGGAAAAGCAGATGCAGCATTGGCCGCGAGCGTATTTCATTTTAAAGAAATTGAAATCAAGACATTAAAAACAGCCCTTAAAAATAACAATATCGAAGTACGAATTTAATTTTTTTTTTGACTTTAAGACATTCGACTTTAAAACTTTAGACTAAAAATATGAACATAGATTTCTCAAAAAATACAGACGGATTAATACCAGCTATCATTCAAGACAGCGAAACCAAAACGGTTTTGATGTTGGGTTTCATGAATGCTGAAGCGTATCAAAAAACGATGGACACTAAAAAAGTAACTTTTTATAGTCGCACCAAACAAAGACTTTGGACAAAAGGCGAAGAAAGTGGTAATTTTCTGAATCTGATTGATATCAAAAACGACTGTGATAATGATACTTTATTGATACAGGTAAAACCGGAAGGACCTACTTGTCATAAAGGAACTGAAACTTGTTGGGCTGACGAAAATAAGTCTGATTATGGCTTTCTAACAACGTTAGAAGATACGATTCAACTTCGAAAAGAAAATGCGGATTCTGAGAAAAGTTATGTGGCTTCCTTATTTAAATTGGGAATGAACAAAATTGCACAGAAAGTAGGTGAGGAAGCCGTTGAAGTGGTTATCGAAGCAAAAGATGAGAATGACGATTTATTCTTAGGCGAAAGTGCCGATTTACTTTTTCACTATCTTATCTTACTGCAAGCCAAAGGATTTAAACTAAATGATGTTGTTGAAGTTTTGAAAAGCCGTCAAAAGAAAAATTAGTATATTTAAATTTCATTTATAAAAACCCAATAGCAAAATTGATTCGCTATTGGGTTTCCTTTTTTCTTTTATTTCCAAATGCAATCCACTATATTTACTATATATTTTGATAAATTTCATAAAACTTTGAAATTTATTATTTTTTCAATTTGATAAAGATAAAAATGAAAACAAATACAGTAATAAGCGTAGACAATTTTTCAGGCACTATTTTGATTCCGGTTTTCGAAACCTATGAAAAAAGTATTGTTCCTATAATTTATAATGAAGTAGAAGTAACATCAAAAGTTTTTTTTGGTAAAAAAGATACACATTATCTTGCTGAAAAAAATAACAATACATACGTTTTTATTGGCCTGGGAAAAACGATAGATTATAAAGAATTGAAGACTATTTTTCGTCGTATTTCATCAAACCAAAAAGACGGTTTTAGTTCTAATGTTGCTTTAATTATACCCCAACAATTCGATGATAATCAAGTAGAATCTATGATTTCAGGACTGCTTTTAGGAACGTATGATTTAGGTCATTTTAAGTCGGATAAAACGTTACATCCATTTCTTAATCCTGATTTTACCTTAAATTTAGTTTCTGAAAAGGATTATTTGGCTGCAGCTAACAAAGGAATTAAAATTGCCCGTGCACAATTAGCGACTTATCATTTAGTCGATTTGCCTCCCAACACGGTTAATCCAAAATACCTGGCGACTTGGGCTAAAGATACCGGTGAAAAATATGGATTTGAAGTAGAGGTTTTGGGTTATGAAGCTTCAAAAATAGTAGGTTTGGGAGCCTTTTTAGCAGTTGGAAAAGGAAGTGAAAATGAACCCCAATTTATAATTATGAATTACACACCAAAAGAGGAAGTGGATTCTATGAAACATGTTGGACTGGTTGGGAAGGGAATCACTTTTGATACTGGTGGTATAAATATAAAAATATCTGGGATGCTTCACATGAAGTGCGACATGGCAGGAGCCGGGGCAGTACTTGGCGCCATGCAATTGATTGCGGATTTGCAATTACCCGTTAAAGTTACCGCGATTGTCCCTTGCGCCGAAAATTCTGTTGATGCCAAATCCTTTTTGCCAAGTGAAGTAATTCACAGTTACAGCGGACATTCCATAGAAATAATCGATACTGATGCAGAAGGGCGACTTGTATTAGCCGACGGCTTATCGTATTTAATCAAGAATTTTAAGCCAGAATATATTGTTGATATAGCAACACTTACGGGAAGCAGCATTAGTACCTTTGGTTCTGAATGTGGTGCTTTGTTTACGAATAATGAAGAAATAGCTAAGAAACTACAAGAAACCGGAGATGCAATTGGAGAGCGTTTGTGGCCTTTACCACTTTGGGAAGCTTATAAACAAGACATTGAAAGCGATATTGCCGATGTAAAAAATTTTAACGGAAAAACGGTAGCCGGAGCCATAAGCGCAGCCAAATTTTTGGAATTTTTTACTCAGAAACATACTGCTTGGGCACATTTAGATGTTGCCGGTGTGACATTTAATGAAGATGAATTTGCTAAAAGCAATCATGCAACTGGCTATGGTGTACACTTATTGACTAAATTCATTGAAAATTTATAGAGTATCAAAATTTTAATTAAAAAAGCGATTATTTCAAAAGGGATAATCGCTTTTTTATTAAAGTTTACTTAAACCTTTAACAGGTGGTTTTTTATATCTTCGCAAAATAAAATTTTAAAACCTAAAGAATTCAATAGTATCTTCACATGAAAAAAATACTTTTATTTATTCGTCAAAGAAATAAATTTTGGACTGTTGAAATTTGATTTTGAAAAGAATAAAGTGATTATGGAAATTCGTGGAAAAGAAAATAAATTGCTACAGAAACATGTTCAAACCTATCCTGAAAAATAATTTTTTTGAGATTATATTTCTTAAGTTATAAAGTTTATTTTTGTCCAAAATGAATTAATCATGAAAAAATATTTGAATTTTATTTGTTTCTCATTTCTTGTTTTTAATGGCGCAAATGCACAAGGTTTACTGGGAAAGCAAGAACAATCTTTTACAAGACAAGATACTTTACGTGGAAGCATCACAAAAGAAAGAGCCTGGTGGGATGTGAAATACTATCATCTTGATATTAAAATTAACCCTGCGGATAGTACAATTACAGGTTCAAATACTATAAAATATCAAGTTCTTCAGGAATACAAAACTATGCAGATTGATTTGCAGAATCCAATGGACATTTACAAAGTTGTTCAGGACGGTAAAGTTTTAAAATACAAAAGAGAAGGTAATGCTTTTTTTGTTGAATTGGTCGCTTCTCAAACACCAGGACTCATAAAAGAGCTAACTGTATTTTATGGCGGAAAACCTAAGGTAGCAGTAAATCCGCCCTGGGATGGAGGAATAACCTGGAAAAAAGATAGTAATGGAAATCCATTTATAGCTTCTTCCTGTCAAGGATTAGGCGCCAGCGTATGGTGGCCTAACAAAGATCACATGTATGATGAAGTGGACAATATGCTTATCAGCGTAAATGTTCCGAAAAACCTGGTCAATGTATCCAATGGACTTTTGAAAAGCACAAAACAACTAAAAGATGGTACAAAAACATATAATTGGTACGTATCAAATCCCATCAATAATTATGGTGTGAATATAAACATAGGTGATTATGTATCTTTTTCGGAGAAATACAAAGGAGAAAAAGGAGATTTAGATTGTAGTTATTATGTGTTAAGAGAGAATTTAGCCAAGGCGAAAATACAATTTAAAGAAGTTCCGCGTATGCTAAAAGCTTTTGAGCATTGGTTTGGGCCATATCCGTTTTATGAAGACAGTTATAAGCTGGTAGAAGCACCATATTTAGGGATGGAACATCAAAGTTGCGTAACGTATGGAAATGATTTCAAAAATGGGTATCGTGGCAGAGATCTAAGCGGAACTGGTTGGGGAATGAAATTTGATTTCATCATTATTCACGAATCCGGACATGAGTGGTTTGCAAACAATATCACCTATAAAGATATTGCTGATATGTGGATTCATGAAAGTTTTACTAACTATTCAGAGAGTCTTTTTGTAGAATATTACTATGGTAAGGAAGCTGGTTTTGAATATGTAAGAGGAATAAGAAAAGGTATTCAAAATGACATTCCAATAATAGGTAAATATGGTGTTAATCAAGAAGGTTCTGGCGATATGTATAATAAAGGCGGTAATATGTTGCACACATTGCGCCAAATTGTAAATGACGATGTCAAATGGAGAACTATATTAAGAGGATTAAACAGTACTTTTTATCATCAAACGGTAACAACAGAACAAATTGTGGGTTATTTAAGTCAACAAGTTGGAATAGATTTAAACCCGTTTTTCAATCAGTATTTAAGAGATACTCGAATCCCAACATTAGAATATTATTTCAAAGATAACCAACTGGGCTATCGTTGGACTAATTGTGTTCCGGATTTTAATATGGCTGTAAAAGTGACTTTGAATGACAAAGAAGAATGGATCAAACCAAAAACAGAATGGAATACCATGTCTGTCACAGCTGAAAATCAAAAATTTGAAATAGATAAAAACTTTTACGTTGCTGGTTTTAATATAACGGAATAAAACCAACCAATAGCTAAGTAAAAAGGCTGTATTTATATCAATAAATACAGCCTTTTTATTTTATAAAGATTTTATAAAGTAACGACTTATTATAAATAAACAATTTTTTAATTTACGAAGGTTTCATTTCAAATAGTTGCACTTGGCTTTTCAATCTTTCAACCAACATGCTCATCATTCTTTTGTTGATACTAGATGAATTTTTTATATAAATTGCATACTCGCCTGAGGTAAATAATCCTACGATCATCCCTTTCATAGTATTTCTAAACTTACTATCTTTTTGGATTGCATTTTCTATAACTGACAATTTTTTTTCGATAGTATATCCATAAAAATCAGCTTTGTTTTTACTCACATAATTAATAAATGAAGCTATAAACAAGTCATTTTGAAGCTTCAAAATAGGTCGAAGTACCTCATTTTGAAATGATTCATCAGATGAGGATTGAGTTGTTACAGATCCTATTGTTTGTCCTCTAAATTCCTTTAAAAAAGTATCCCGCATGTTCATTATTTTTTCATTAAAAATAAAAAAAAATGCGATAGGAATAGCTTATTTTTACATTTATAAATATAAAATTTATGAGATTTCATACTAGAAAATGGGTAAAACCAGAAGACTTAAATCCAAATGGAACTTTATTTGGAGGTAAATTATTAGCTTGGATTGATGAAGAATTGGCTTTGTACACAATTATTCAATTAGAAAACACCAGAATTGTCACCAAGTACATGTCTGAGATCAATTTTAGAAGTTCTGCAAGACAGGGTGATATTATCGAAATTGGAATTGATGTTATAAAATTTGGGAATACTTCACTCACGCTAAAGTGCGAGGCGAGAAATATGATGACCCGCGAAACAATTATTACAATAGATCATACTACAATGGTTAATTTGGATGCCGATGGAAAACCAAAAGCGCATGGCAAAACAGCAATTGAATATGTAAAAGATCGTTTGTAGTTTTTGAAAATTGGATTAGAAACGTCTTTGTAATTTTAAAAAAAACACTATCAACCAGGAAATTCGTTTTCTGTGGCTGTTTCAAAAATTTCCAAATCAAAATAACGGACTGAAGCAATAATATGATCAAATATATCAGACATGATGTATTCATAGTTCTCAAATCGTTTGTCATGTGAAAACGCATACACTTCAAGCGGAACACCATGTGAGGTAGATTGTAATTGACGACAAAGCATTAACATGTCTTTGTTTAATTCTGGGTAATTAAATAGGTATTCTGTAATATACTTTCGAAATAATCCTAAATTAGTCAAATTTCTTCCATTGATAGCAATTGATTTATCAATTTTATTAGCAGTATTATATTCGTCTATTTCTAATTTTCGGGTGTCAATATAATCCGAAATAAGATGTATTTTTTTTAAATCATTCAATTCCGCTTCTTCTAAAAACCGAATACTGCTTGTTTTTATGAGAATGTGTCTTTTGATCCGTCTTCCGTCAGAATTGAGCATACCGCGCCAGTTTTGAAACGAGTCAGAACTCAAACTATAGGTTGGGATAGTAGTAGTTGTATTATCGAAATTTCGAACTTTTACGGTTGCCAGATTGATTTCGATTACATCTCCATCTGCACCAAATCTGTCCATCGTAATCCAATCACCAATACGAACCATATCATTTATGGATACTTGAACACTAGAAACAAAACCTAAAATAGTATCCCTAAAAATCAAAATAATCACTGCAGAAACAGCTCCTAAAATGGTTAAAAGCTCTTTTTGATCAATATCAAATAATTTTGAGATAATAACGGTAATACCAACTGCCCAAAGTACAATCATGATAACCTGAATGAAACTATCAATGGGTTTGTCGCTGTAGCGGGGCTTTAGTTTTAAATAATCACGTAATGCATTGAAAATAGTCCGTATAATCCATAAAACTAATATTACAATATAGATTCCAACCAATTTTCCAAAAAAACCTTCCCAATATTCAAAACGGTCTAAAATTATTGGAACTGATTTGTAAATAAATAACAATGGAATTAAATGCGCGATGTATTTAGCCGTTTTGTTGGTTACGAGTAAATCATCAAATTTGGTTTTGGTTTTTTGGGCAATCACTGCCATGATGGTAACCAAAATAAGCCTGAAAATCACGTATATGACATACGCCAGTACACACAACACTATGATATTCAATAGCAAGCTAAAATAGGAGGCAGAACTGCTTCCTAATCCCCATTTTCGAAATATAGGATATAGAAAAGTGAATATTTTTTCTATGTATTTATACATTTTTCAGGTATTTTCTTTCTATGTAAAAAGTACCAAATGGAGGAATTGACGCAATACAAATTATAAAATATTTTTTAAAATCCCACTTTTCTTTAAATTTTAAAATTGTTGCAAGAACAATATATAAAGTAAATAATATTCCGTGCGCCATACCAATATGTTTAACATAAAAAGGGTCATTATAAATATATTTCATTGGCATAGCAAAGAAAAACAATAGTAAAGCAGATATTCCCTCTATTATTGCAGTAATTTTAAAAATCTTAAGCATTTGAATTTATTTAGTTATAATGTGCAAAAATAAGTATTAAGTTTGATTTTTAGCGCATTGATTCCTAAAGTAAATTACTTTTGCATTCTTAAACTTTGATAATGAGCAAACGCGATTTAAAAAAATACTTAGCCGAATTGAATAAGGAGCAACTCGAAGAACAAATCATAGAATTGTACGAGAAATACAGTCCCGTGAAAGTCTATTATAATTTTGTTTTTAATCCAAAGGAAGAAACACTTTTGCAGGAATGCAAACTCAAAATATCAAATGAATATTATCCTTTAAAAAAGGCGGGAAGACGCAGTAAACCTAAAATGAGACGCTCCGTTGCCCAAAAATACATTAAGCACTTTACGCTCTTGGGAGTCGATCCTTTTGTAATTGCGGATGTAATGCTCTATAATATTGAAATAGCACAAACATTCTCATCGGAACATGTTATAAAACAAGATTTATTTTTTAAAAGCATGTTCAATTCTTTTGAGCAAGCTGTCATTTTCTTGATTGCAAATGGAATTCTCAATGATTTCAAGCCAAGAATTATTGCCATACACGATGAAACCATTGTGCAGAAATGGTACAACGAACCCGAGTTCAATGCCATTATTGAGCGATTTGAATATTGAATAGTTGCATAATTCAATTTTATTTAATCAATCGTATTTTTTTTAATTAAAAATCACAATTAAACTGTTTTTTAGGTGTATTTTTGCAAAAATCCAACAATAAGCAATGTCCCAAAACACTTTAGAAATAGAAATCGAAGACAAAAAAGAACTTTATGCGTATCAAAAAGGCGATATCGATGCCATCTTTGAACGCATAGATAATGCACCACCACAACACCATTTGTTATACCAATTGCCTACCGGTGGTGGAAAAACAGTAGTTTTTTCTGAAATAGTACGCCGTTATTTATCACAACACGATAAAAAAGTAGTTGTTTTAACACACCGAATTGAGTTGTGTAAGCAAACTTCAAAAATGTTGAAGGGTTTTGACGTGAAAAATAAAATCATCAACAGTAAAGTAAAAGAACTTCCAGACCAAAACGATTATTCTTGTTTTGTAGCCATGGTTGAAACTTTGAAAAACCGTATCAACGATGAAAAACTTCATTTGGATAATGTAGGATTAGTAATCATCGATGAGGCGCATTACAATTCGTTCCGCAAATTATTAAGCTCTTTCAAAAATGCCTTTATATTAGGAGTTACAGCAACGCCTTTAAGTTCAAATATTAAATTACCAATGCACGAAAGCTACGATGAATTAATCGTAGGAGACACCATTAGTTCGTTGATAGCCAATGGATTTTTGGCAAAGGCAGTTACGTATAGCTATGATGTTGGTCTTACCTCATTGAAAGTGGGAATCAACGGAGATTATACCGTAAAATCATCAGATGATTTATATACGAATATGGCCATGCAGGAAAAATTATTGCATGCTTATACGGAGAAATCTTTGGGTAAGAAAACCTTAATTTTTAATAATGGAATCAATACCTCTTTGTATGTGTATGAAACTTTTAGAGAAGCTGGTTATGCCATTCGTCATTTGGATAACACCAGTAATAACGAGGAAAGAAAGGATATTTTACATTGGTTTAAGCATACGCCTGATGCCATTCTAACATCTGTAGGGATTCTTACCACCGGTTTTGATGAGCCAACCGTAGAAACTATAATTTTAAATAGAGCAACAAAATCGTTGACATTATACTATCAAATGATTGGTCGTGGTTCCAGAAAATTACCTAATAAAGATACCTTTAATGTTATCGATTTAGGAAATAATGCAGCTCGATTTGGATTGTGGAGCGAGCCTGTAAACTGGCAGCACATTTTTAAATCACCAGAGTTTTATCTGGAAAATTTACGTGACGATACTGAAATCGAATTGTATTTTAAATACAGCATGCCGCCGGATATTCGTGCTAAATTCAGCAAAACCGAAGTCGTAACTTTTGATGTTGATGAAGAACACAAACTCATTATCAAACAAAATTTGCGATCGAAAGAAGTGCTTGACAAATCGCTAGAACAACACGCTGCCATGTGTGTAGACAATTCGGATACATTACAAGAAGCAAAAATATTAGGAAAACTGTTAGATGATGATATCGATTGTCGCATCAAACGCTATTCTAAATGTTTGAGTCAATGCAGTAAAAATTACCGTGAATGGCTTGTTGACGATTACAAATTAAAACTGGTATTGTTAACAGGGAAAAAATATCGCGAGAAAATCATGAATGAACCGGATGAAGATTAATTTCTTTTCAAGGAGCTAATCCTGCTATTCGTTGCAAATAAAATTCACTGAACTCTGATTAAAATAAAAGTAGTGTGAAGTAATCTTTTCTTTTTTAAAGAAAAAAGGAAAAGGATTTCCACTGCTATCAGGGCTAAAAATTACGTTTACAAAACAACTATTTTTTATAAAAATATAAAATCCAAAAAAATGCCAAAACAATTCTCTGATTTAGGAATTTTAGCACCCATATTAAAAGCGATTACCGAATTGAAAATTGTTGTACCAACAGAAATTCAGCAAAAAACAATTCCGTTATTATTATCAAATACTACGGATTTGGTTGGACTTGCTAAAACAGGTACAGGAAAAACAGCTGCTTTTGGATTGCCTATTTTGCAATTAATAGATACTGATAAACCAGTTGTACAAGCCGTTATTTTGGTTCCAACTCGTGAACTGGGACAACAAATATTTAAAAATTTAGAGTCTTTTGCTAAATTTTTACCCGAAGTTTCTATTGCGGCAACTTGTGGAGGAATTCCAATTAAACCACAAATAGAACGACTTTCATTGCCTACTCACATTGTTGTGGCAACTCCGGGAAGATTGATTGATTTGATTCAACGCAAAGCAATAAACTTAAAGGAAACCAAATTTCTCGTGCTCGATGAAGCCGATGAAATGGTTACCATATTAAAAGAAAGCTTAGACGAAATCATCGCTGAGTTACCTGTTGCGCGTAAGACTTTTTTATTCTCGGCAACCATGCCAGGAACTATAAAACAATTGATTCAGAACTATCTGAACAAAAATGTGATTCAAGTTAGTGCCAACATGGAAACAATAGGAAATCAAGGAATTGACCATGAATATATTGTGGTGGATCCCATTGAAAAACTGGATGTTTTGATGCATTTCTTAAATTCTAAAGAAGGAGAACGCGGAATTATTTTTTGTAAAACGAAAGCTGCAGTCAATAAATTAGCTAAAAACTTAGCTATCAACCGATTTTCTTCGGGTGCATTGCATGGAAGTTTATCGCAAGGAATTAGAGATAGAATCATGGAGCAATTCCGTGAAGGACATATCAATATATTAGTAGCGACAGATTTAGCTGCAAGAGGAATTGACGTAAAGGAAATCTCTTATGTGGTTAATTATCATTTACCGGACGTTTATGAAGCTTACGTACATCGTAGTGGTAGAACAGCAAGAGCAGGAGCAAAGGGACTTTCTTTGACGGTATTACAACCGGAAGAAGTAGTTGAAATCGCTGATTTTGAAAAAGAGTTGGGAATAAAATTCAAAGAATTCAAAAAACCTACTGTTGCCAGCATCGAAGAAAACAACACATTGTTATGGGCGAAGCAAATCTTCAAGACAAAACCCAATCATGATGTTGCTCCAGAATTTAAAGAAAAAATAAAAACTGTTTTTCATAATTTGACTAAAGATGAATTGATAGAAAAGTTGTTAGCCAATCATTTACTTCAGACAAAAAATGAAGCACTTTCAAAAACAGAGAAACCAATTAAAAAACAAAAGAGAATGAATTAATCAAATTTCATTCTCTTTTGTGAACAATTAATGAACTATTACAATTTCTTCATCACCGGAAGTTGTAATAGTTTTTTTTATGTTTCGTTTTCCAAAAATTAAAATAATCAGTGCCAGAATTGTAGACACTGTCATAATCCAAACCATTGGTAACATAGAATTTTTAACAAAAACGCCCACTGCAAAAGAAGCCAAAGCACCTAATCCTAACTGAATCGCGCCCATCAATGCTGAGGCACTTCCGGCATTTCTTGAGAAAGGAGCAAGGGTAAGTCCCGCAGTATTGGGATTTGAGATGCCCAAACACGCCAAAAATAAAAACAACATGGCTATAGTTTCATACAAACCTAAAAGATCATTTATTGCTAAAATCAGAAATAAAATACTGATCACTGCCTGTGAAATCAATGCGCCTAGAATCATTTGCTCACTGTTGAACTTTCTTAATAACAATGAATTTAATTGGCTGGCACTTATAAAACTTAAGGACATAAAGGCAAATATCCAGCCATACGTTTTCCCATCCACTTCAAAAATATCCATAAATAAAATAGGAGAAGCTGCAACATAAGTAAACAATCCTGAGAAAGCGATCGCTCCAGCAAAAGCGTATGTATAAAATTGAGGTTCTTTCAGAATGCTAATAAAGTTGCTGATAATAGGTTTTGGTTTTAAAGAAATAGAAGTATCAGGCAAATAGCTGTTTGGTAAAACGATTTGGGCAGCTATAAGAATTACAATTCCCATGCACATCAAGATAAAAAATACGGTATGCCAGCCATAATCTTCGGTAACGTAACCACCAATAGTCGGCGCTAACATTGGTGAAAGCCCGACAACTAACATTAATAAAGAAAATACTTTTGGAATATCTTTCACAGGAAATAAATCCCGAACCATAGAAACAGAAGCTACTGTTGCAGCACAACTGCCCACAGCCTGAATGAATCGTAATCCAATAAAAGTATCAATATCAGTTACAAAAACGCAACCTAATGACGCTAATATGTAAACTAACAATCCTATAAATAAAGGTTTTTTTCGACCAAAACGGTCTAATAAAGGTCCATAAAGCAATTGTCCTGCGGAAATTCCGACAAAATAACTGGATAAAGTCATCGAAACATTGGCAACCGAAGTATTCAAGTCTTTAGCAATCCCAGCAAATCCCGGTAAATACATGTCTATTGAAAAAGGACCTAAAGCTGTTAATGAGCCTAAAATCAGGATCAATTTGATATATCGTGTTTTTGTCATTTCGGAATTGCTTATGAAAATTGGAATTTTTTTAAATTTTTTGCAAAGGTAAATATTTAAGGTGCGAATAGAAGCAGTTTCCCTAATAATATTGCAGATTAAAGCAATCTATCGATTAAAAAAAATAGCAATCTAAATATTGATTAAGTATGATTCCTTATAAATTTTTTGATAAACGTCTTTGCTGAACATAAACAGTTGAGAAGGTCTTTTTGAAACGCCAACTTGCTTTTCATCCAGAGCAATAATATACTTTTTCGTTAGCAGTTTTCTCCTGAAATTGCGATTATCCATTTCATTTCCCAGTATAGATTCATAAGTGTCCTGCAATTCATTGAAGGTAAATTTATCTGGTAAAAGTTCAAAAATAATAGGTTTATACACTGCTTTTTCTTTTAAATCAGCATAGGCTTCATTGATAATATCTTTGTGATCAAATCCTAATTCCGGTAAATCATTCACAGGAAACCATTGCGGATGGTGTTTGTTATTTTCTAAATTTACTTCTTGAGTTTTTAATAAAAAATAATAAGCGATGGTTATGGTTCGTTGGTTAAAATTTTCATTTTTGGCCCAAATAACATCTTTTTCATTCATCAAACGATTTGGGTCTCCAAAAACTTTAAATTGTTTTTTATAAACATTATCAAGTCCTGTTAACTCCTTCAAAACTCTGGTTGCAGTTTCATCTATGGTTTCCTGCTCAAATGTATGGTAGCCTGTAAGAACATAATCGTTAACCAACGGCTCCTGATTTTCCTTAGATTCTAAATAGCGTTTTATTAATAATACGTTAAGTGATTTTGTATTGGCGTCAAACCCAAAAACGACGCAGTCTACAGAAATATTTGGAATTATTTTAGACATAATAAAATAGTGAGAATATAATTATTTTTTTGAAAGATAGTAATGTTTTACAAAACCTTCTAATACTACAAAACTAATCATTTATTTATAATTATATATCTATATAAATAGATTCATTTTTCATATTAAACGTCACTATTACGTTATAATTATTTTGTAACAGATTAATTATTATTTATTAAAAACACACGTTATAGGCTTTAAATATGCTATTAATAAATATATATTTACTTTTTTTTGTTGTAAATTAAAAAAATATAATATATTTGAAAAATAATATTCAAAATGACGCTTATTGTTGTAAAACTATAATACTATTCATAAACCTAAATTTTACACCAGAAATCGATTTGAGTATTTGATATATTAAGAGCAGAAAAAAACAAAATTTAAGTAAAAAATAGTTACCATTTATAAAATTTAAAACCACCAAAAAACATATTAAATCCCTTTTTTTAAATAAACATTTATATGCAAAAAGCACTTTTTATATTCTTATTTTCGATACTGTTCATGCCAATTTATTCACAGGTGGTCATAACTAATTCGAATTTTTCATTAGGAACAACAGGTCGTATTGGAGTTGGGCTTTCGCCAAATGGTGAAGGAAATATGTGGAAACCTTTGAATCTTTCCGGTCAAGGTTCCTTAGGTGGTCGTTTAGAGCAAACGGACTATATCGATATATTACCTGCCATCCATTTTACTCCAAAAATCAACGGCAAAGACAGCACAAACGTAACGTTCCAAATGCGTTTGGGAATGTATTCTGCCAATGGTCAGTTTGTGGGAAATGTAAGTTCTCGTTCTAATAATGGGTTGACATTTATTCTTCCCGAAGCGTATATTGAAGCCAGAAATATCATGGGAAGCAAATGGTCGGCTTGGGCAGGATCTCGTTTTCGCCGCTATGATGACATTCACATCAGTGATTATTTTTATTTTGATGATCATTCCGCGCAAGGTTTTGGCGTAAGCCATAAAAATACGGAACTAACCATGTTGATGCCCGCTTCTGCTGATTCAACAAATGTGTATCCTTACAATTATGAAGTTACTGTTGCCGGCGCAACAAATCCTGCTATTCGCCAACGCATGGTTTGGATTGGAGAACATAGTATTCACTTGAAAAATGATAATGTGATGAAACTTTTGGGTGAATTTCATTATGTTGCTGCCAACTCAAAAAATGCTTCTAAAAACTATCCATCGGATAACGGCTGGGTCGCTGGAATTAAATACAATAATCCATTCAAAACTGCTTTACCGGGTTCGTTCAATCAGCTTTCGGTACGATATGGTTCCGGTATTGCAAATGGGGGCGATAACGGAAACACTTTTACTTGGGCAACTTACGGAGCGCCAGATTCTGAAGGAAAATATACAAATGCGTATTCCTTTACCATGGTGGAGCATTTTCTGCTAAACCTCTCGCAGAAATTCAGTATCAACGGATATGGCGTTTTCACAAAAAGCAAAGGTGGTTCTGCCAATACGAATACGGACGAGTATTTCAATGGTAATCAATTATATAATCAAAAAACGGATTTCGTAGTTGGTTTCAGAAGTTTTTATTATGTAACGAAGTGGTTGCACTTAATCGAAGAAGTACATTATGCAGTACGAAAAGATGGAGATAATCCAGAAGCCAATATGTGGAAATTCTCTTTTGTTCCTACCATAGTTCCGTTAGGAAAAAAAGACCCTTGGAGCCGTCCGCATATTCGCCTTGTTTGCACGTTGGCGCACTACAACGATTACGCCAGCAATCATAACTATTCTCCTTTTTTACAAGTGAACCAAAAACGTTGGGGCTCTTTTATTGGAGTAAAAACAGAATGGTGGTTATTTTAATAAATAAATTTAAATTATATAGATATGCCAATTTTTGGAACGACAATTTTATCATTTATCCCCGGATGGAGTGCCGATGGAGGACGTTTTGCAATAGAAAAGACCGCAGAATATGGTTTTGATATGCTTGAAATAATCTTGCCAAGTTCATTAGATTTCGATGCTAAAACAACAAAAAAACTACTAGACGATAATCGTATTTCAGGTCGTTGTACATTGAATTTACCCGCAAATTGTCACATTCCTTTATATCCGGAGCAAGCCACATCGATTATTAAATCCGCTCTTGACAAAGTAGCTGAAATGGACGGTGATTTTTTAGGAGGAGTTTTGCATTCCGCCATTGGAACATTCACTGGAAATCCTTGTACAAAAGAGGAAAGGATAATTATTCAACAAGTGTTCACGGAACTTGCCGATTATGCCAACAAAAGAAATATCACTATTGCTCCTGAACCCATTAATCGGTATGAAAGTTACGTTTTTACTGCTGCAGATGAAGTATTGGATATGATTGAATCTATTGGAAAACCTAGTATAGGATTGCATCTGGATACTTTTCACATGAATATTGAAGAACGAAATTTCTACGATCCCATTATTCGTGCCGGAAATAGATTAAAACATGTGCATATAACAGAAAGTGATCGCGGAATGACTGGTGAAGGCAATGTGCATTGGGATGATTTTTTCAAAGCTTTAGCAACCATTAACTATCAAGGTCCACTTGTTCTGGAGAATTTTTCTTCACAAATTACAGCATTAGTTGGTCCAACTTCCTTGTGGAGACCTTCAAAATACAACTCGGAAGATCTTGCCAAGAGGAGTCTTGCTTTTATGAAGAAGATGGTTGGAAAATGGTATGCGAATTAACTATAATTAAATCTAAAAAAAGTAATTATTCAATGCTTTTTTTACAAAAAATCGCAAAAAAATGAAAAAGAAATTAAACGGTGTTTGTTTTGGAGAAATCCTTTTTGATGTATTTCTGGAGCATAAAAAAATTGGTGGAGCTCCGCTAAATGTGGCTTCAAGATTAAGTTCGCTAGGAGGGGAGGTTTCCGTTATCAGTGGAGTAGGGAACGATTTAAACGGAAAAGAATTAATAGAGTATTTGAATGTTTCAGGAATTAACACTGATGCTGTTCAAGTAAAGGATAATTATCCAACGGGTTTAGTTAACGTTATTTTGAATGAAAAAGGAAATGCTTCTTATGACATCAATTATCCTTCGGCGTGGGACAAAATCGAAACTTCAAACGAGAATATTTCAATTGTTGAAAAAGCAGACTTTTTTGTCTATGGAAGTTTGTCTTCAAGAGATTCAGTTTCCAGAAATACATTGGAACAACTTTTAGCGGTAGCAAAATATAAAATATTTGATGTGAATTTAAGAGTGCCGCATTACACCAAGAAAAATGTTTTGGATTTATTGCAAGTATCTGATTTCATAAAGTTTAACGATGATGAGCTAAATGAAATTTGCGAAGATTTAAATTCGAATAAAAAGTCATTAGAGCAAAATATTAAATTCATTGCTAAGGAAACCAATACTGATACGGTTTGTGTCACTTTAGGATCTCATGGTGCGGTATTGTATTGCAATGATACCTTTTATCATAACTGTGGATTCAAAGTTAATGTTGTTGATACTGTAGGTTCCGGGGATTCATTTTTGGCTTCCTTAATAATAATGTTACTCAATGGAGAAGATCCTCAATACGCTATTAATTTTGCCAGTGCAGTTGGTGCAATTGTCGCCCAAAACGAAGGAGCAAACCCAGTAATTTCATCCTCGGAAATAGATGATTTTTTATCTGGTTTTGACAAAACAGATTCTAAAACCAAGGAAATTTCTACTATTCATAACTAACAAATTAAACCAACCAAACAATGAATCTATCCAAAAAAATCCCTGTAGTCAGTAAGGAATTCGCTTTTCAATTTATCATCATAACCATATTATTCGCGCTGTGGGGAATTGCTAATGATTTGACAACTCCGATGGTTTCAACTTTCAAAAAAGTGATGCCAGAACTTTCAAATACACAAGCCTCATTAGTACAATTTGCTTTTTATTTTGGTTATTTCTTCATGGCATTGCCGGCGGCATTATTCATTAGAAAATACAGTTATAAATCAGGAATAATATTGGGACTTTTATTATATGCAACTGGCTCTTTTCTATTTTATCCCGCTGCACATTACCAAAGTTATACTTTTTTCCTTGTTTCATTATGGGTAATCACGTGTGGTTTAGCATTTCTTGAAACCACTTCAAATCCTTTGATTTTATTCCTTGGAAATAAAGAAACTGCAACGCAACGTTTGAATTTAGCGCAGGCATTCAACCCAATTGGAGCAATAACTGGATTGGTCATGGCGCAGTTTTTAGTGATTAAAGAAATAAAATCAGATGATTACACCACCGAAGCTTATAATGCGTTAACTGAAAGTGAGTTGGCCAATATTCGTGAAAATGATTTAGATATTATTAGCATTCCATACATTGGATTAGGAATATTTGTCCTAGTAATTCTAATCATTATTATTTTAACAAAAATGCCTAAAACAGCACAAGAAGATAAAATGTCTGTATCTGAATCATTTAAAAAGCTGTTTGTCAATAGAAATTACAAACATGGAGTTATTGCACAGGCTTTTTATGTGGGTGCGCAAATTATGTGTTGGACTTTTATTTTCCAATATGTAGACAACATCAATAAAACATTCGGATTAGAATTAACAGCCACATATTACAACATAGCGGCCATGATTTTATTTTTATTAGGCCGATGGATTGGAACTGGTTTGATGAAAACTATAAATCCTTCAAAAATATTAATGGTATTTGGTATTGGAGGCGTAATTTGTGCAGCCGGAGCGATTGTATTACAAGGAATGCCAGGACTAATTTCGCTAGTTTGTATTTCTATTTTCATGTCGATTATGTTTCCAACAATTTATGGAATAGCATTAAAAGATATGGGTGACGAAGCAAAAATTGGCTCTGCAGGTTTAGTAATGGCTATCGTTGGTGGCGCACTGATGCCAGTTTTACAAGGAAGTATTTTAGATTTAGGCGGTTCTGGTTTTGCCGATATTAAATTATTTGGCTTTATTCCTGAAGTGAATTTTTCTTTTATTTTACCATTGATATGTTTGGCTGTTGTTGCATATTATGGTTATAGTACGTTTAAAACATCAAAAAATATTAACATTACAGTTTAAATTAAAAAAGACACGAATAATGTATTATCATTTTTCGTGTCTTTTTGTTTTAAATAGATACTTCATAAATAAGATTTTGAAGATTAAAAGTAAATTATAAAGTTATAATATTGCAATGTATTTAAATGAACTATAATTTATATTATGTAAAATAGATTTTATATTTAAATGAAAGTGATTACATATTCAATAAAATAAGAACAGCATCTACTATTGCAGATGCTGTTTATGAAATTATAAAAATCTATCTACTTACTTTACTGAAAATGGTATTGTCCAATTATCCCAATTCAACGAAACAGTATTTTTTTCGATAACATAAACTAATTTTTCTGTTTTCGCTTTAGCAACTTTTTGCTTAACCGTAACTCTTAATTGATCTTCTTTTTCTTTGTATTTATAAGCGCCCCATTGTTTCGCTTCTTTATTGAAAATGATTACACATTCTTTGTCATTTGGTATTATGAAGAAAGAATATTTCCCTGCAGGCAATTTTGATCCTTCAACAGTAAGTTCTTTGTCTGTTTCAAAAGTTGTTGCATCATTTGCACCAGCACGCCAAACTTGATTGAACGGAACTAATGCGCCCCAAATTTCTCTTCCGTTGACTGATGGACTACCATAATTGATTGTAATTGTAGCTCCATTAATTTTTCCGGTTGCTACTTCTTTACTGCTGGAAGGCTTTCCTTGTGCAGCCATAAAATTTACAATCAATAATGTAAAAAGCGAAAAATGTATTTTTCTAAGTAATTTCATGATTTAAAATGTTTTAATTTTTCAAATAAATGTAAAACAAGTTGATTTAGTTTATTAAAATCGATACTTATTTTATGAAAAAATTAAGTATTGTATAATTTAATTGTTTTGCTGCATTAATGGCTGTGTTATAATTTTTAAATTTGTTATTTTTACAACCATATAGATTATTTATTTACAAACTATGAATACAATTGCTGAGCACATTGCTGATTTTTTAAAAGAATACTCTCCATTTAATCATTTATCATTTGAAGAGTTATCTGAAATTGCCACAAATATTCGTGTTGTAAATTTGGAGAAAAACAAAATATTGTTTCAAGTAAATGATCTTTTGCACGATAGTTTTTATGTCGTGGCTTCAGGAACTATTAATCTGTCTGTTATTGCCGATGCCGAGGAAACCTTACTTAATAAGTGTTTTGCAGGAGACATCTTTGGATTACGTCCGTTTTTTGCCAAAAATAATTATATGATGACTGCCAAAGCAAGAGAAGAAAGTATCATTTATGCTATTCCAATAAGCACTTTTCGCCCTTTTGTAGCCAATAATTCTGAGGTTTTAAATTTTTTATTGGAAAGTTTTGCTGTAAACACTCGCAATCCAAAAGATAAAGAAAACTTAATCGGAAAATTAATATCTGACAATGTATTCTATTCGGATCAGCAATCGGAAATGCAATATTTTCAATCTTTAGCCTACAATACTGCTCCTTTAAAAACAACAGGGACAGCTATTGTAAAAGATGTCGCTCAATTAATGACCGAATCGTTAAAAAATAACATCGTAGTATGTGATAATAATATTCCTTTGGGCATTATTACCGATACAGATATGCGTTCGAAAATCGCCACTGGCAGGTATCCGGTAACCGTTTCAGTAGATAAAATTATGTCCTCTCCGGTTATTACTGTCGTGGAGAATGTTTCTCTTGCAGAAGCTCAATTACTAATGTTAAAACACAATGTGACGCATTTATGTGTAACTCAGGACGGAACTGATAAATCTGATGTAAAAGGAATCATATCCGAACACGATTTGATTGTGGCTCAAGCCAATAATCCAGGAGTCTTAATAAAAGAAATCAAACGTTGCCAATCTCCAAAAGAATTAAAACAAATACGAGAACGTTTAACAGATCTGATTCAGACTTCAATTTCCAAAAATATTCCGCTATCACACGTTTTTAATATTGCAAGCGAAATTAACTTGGCTATCATTAAACGCTCCGTAGAATTATCTATTTTAGATTTAGGTTCCCCTCCTGCCCGTTTTGCGTGGTTAAGCATTGGAAGTCAAGGAAGAAAAGAACAACTTTTATTAACTGATCAAGACAGTATTTTGATTTTTGAAGATGTGGCAGCAGATAAATATCGTGAGGTAAAAGACTATTTCCTTAAACTTGGAAAAAAAACTACTGCATCTCTTGAAAAAATCGGCTATGAATTGTGTCCAAATGGCCATATGGGCAGCAACATGCTTTGGTGTAAATCATTGACGGACTGGATCAAACAATACGACAGTTGGATGAATACTCCTGGTGAAAACAGTAATGATTTAAGTAGTATTTTCTTTGATTATGAAATCACTTTTGGGGAACAAAAAATTGAAGATGCTATTGGAAATGTAGTTTTTAAAAATGCCAAAAACAACACTTTATTCTTTGACTTCTTAGGAAATGATGCTTTGAGAAAAAACTCTCCATTGACTTTTTTCAAAAAATTTAATGTAGAAGAAGAAGGTCCGAATAAAGATAAATTTGATATCAAAACGCGTGCTTTAATGCCTTTGATTGATGGTGCTCGTTTATTTACTTTAAATTTTGACATAAGAGGAATTAATAACACGTTTCAACGATTCAAGCAGCTGTCTATTATTGACCCAAAACATGCTGAAATCTATCTTAATTGTGCCGAAGCTTTTTTGACTTTATCAAAATTCCGAACCTTAGAAGGTTTAAAAAATGATGATTCAGGCCAATTCATAAATTTAGAGGAATTGTCAAAAATTGACAGAGAAAAATTGAAAAATGCTTTGCTCCCTATGAAAGAATTGGAAGAATTAATAAAAAGTAAATTTCAACTTACTCAATTTTCATAATTATGTTAGACTGGTTAAAAAACATCAACAAAGAATATCCTGATTTTTGGAAAACGTATGTTTCTAAATTTGAGAAGAAATCATCTCGCTTTGTGGTTTTATCAACAGAAACTTCAGGCTTAAATCCAGATAAAGATGTTATTTTATCAATAGGCTCTTTTGCCGTAATCAACAATAGTATTGTTATTGGAGATAATTTTGAGGCTATTTTATTGCAGTATAAATTTTTCCATGATAATGGACTTTCTAACGAATTTTTAGTTGAAAGTAAAATGAAAAAATTAGGCGAACCAGAAGCTATAAAATTATTCATTGAATTCATTGGAAACTCAGTTTTAGTAGGACATCACATTGATTTTGACGTAGAAATGATCAACGCAGCTTTAGAACGACTAGATTGTGGAAGATTAAAAAATGAGGCGCTGGATATCGATGTAATGCATAGAAAACTACATGACATCAATGATAAACAATTCTCTCTGGAAGAACTTTGTGTTGCCTATAACATTCCTGTAAGTGACCGAAATTCAGCTGCTGAGGATGCCTATAAAACCGCTTTGTTATTTTTAAAATTAAAATCAAGACTGGGAATAAAATAATATTTACGCTCAAAAATTGCAATAATTTTTTAATCCAATACAGTTATTCCTTCCCAAAACCTTCCATGATGGCTTATAGAAACGGGTTTTTCGATCTTTGAATTGCAATCAATTGTAAAAGGGATTCTATTTTTTTTTAAAATTTCAACAGCAGGATTAATGCTTTTAATTTTTTTGAAATACTCTTTTTCGACAACAGCAATCGTGTAAATTGAATCGTTTTCGATTTTGCTTTGGGTAAAATATGTTTTTCCTTTAATGGAAACGGTTCCCAAAGTTGCATTTTCGTAAAAACATTCCAGTTGTAAAGGAAAAAAACCACGAATTCCTGTTTCCCTATTATAGATTTTATAAGCAGCTTCCTTTCTGCTCCATAAATTCCAAATCATGATTTCTGTATTTTCGGCATTGGCAATTAGTAATTGCTCTTTTACAGTAAAGATTTTATCTAAAAATCGGTCTCGTTTCCAATTGCTTTCTTTTCTGGCTAAAGCCAAATCTACTATGTCGTTTCCAATCATTTTTTAGTGACTTTTTACTGCTAATTCACGAATTTTTCTCTGACAATTTAGTCTCGATAATTTCCATTGCTGCTTTTACATTAACCATGCGTTCCATAGCCTCATTATCAATTACAATGTCATATTTCTCTTCGATATCTAAAATCACATCTACTAAATTAGCAGAATTGATTTTCAAATCATTTATAAAATCAGTATCTTCTGTAAGGCCATCAAAAGCTTCTTGATTTTGAATATACGGCTTTACTATGTTCTTTAATTCTTCAATTGTTTGTTCTTTATTCATAATTTTTTATTTTTTGTTAATGTTTTCAATTCGAGATTAGCTGTAATTTTTTGATTAAATGTATTTCTTAAAAATCACACATCCATTCACATCTCCAAAACCAAAACTGGCCTTTGCAATTATATTTAATTCCTTTTCAATCAGTTGTTGTGGTATTCTCGATTCATCAATAATTGCTGTAATTTCTGGATGTAAATCGGTACAATTGATATTCGGAAAAACAAATCCGTGATGCAATTGCAATACCGAAGCCACACTTTCTATACTTCCCGCACCGGACAAACAATGACCTACCATTGATTTCAAAGAGTTTATGTATGGGAAATCTTTTCCATTTCGTCCTAAAGCTTCACTCCAATTCTGAATTTCCAAACTATCTTTTGATGTGGCTGTCAAATGTCCGTTGATTGCGTCAATTTCATTGGCTGAAATTCCAGCATTTGCCAAAGCATTTTGAATACATTTCTGCACAGCAATAGGATTTGGAGCAGTCATCGTTCCTAAACCGCGTTGTCCGCCGGAATTTACGTTTCCACCTAAAACTTCAGCATAGATTGTAGCTCCTCGGGCAATCGCACTTTCTAAATCTTCCAAAACCAAAGCTCCTGCTCCACTTCCGGGAACAAATCCTGAAGCACTTGCTGACATTGGTCTTGAGCCTTGTTCCGGATTTTCATTATGTTTAAAAGTACAGACTTTCATCGCGTCAAAGCCACCCCAAATATATGGTCCGGAATCGCTTGTGCTTCCTGCTAAAATACGTTTGGCCTGACCGGATTTTATCCTTTCATACGCCATCAAAATACTTTCGGTTCCAGTTGTACAAGCCGACGAATTAGTGGAGACTTGGTTTCCCAATCCTAATTTTCCGCCCAGATAAGCACTCACGCCACTATTCATCGTTTGAGCTACGGCGGTACTTCCCAGTCTTCTCGTTTGAAAATCATCAATTTTGTAAATACTTTCGCGAAATTTATCAATTCCAGAAGTTCCTGTTCCAAAAATAGTTCCGCTATCCCAATCCGGTTCTTCATTATTTTCCAAATATAATCCTGCATCTTTCCAAGCGTCAATTCCGGCAATTACACCGTATAAAATCCCAGTAGAATTGAAGTTACGCAACTCTAGTTCCGAGAAATAGTGCAATGCCAGTTCAGTAGAAATACTGGGTTTTCCAGCTATTTGACAAGAAAACTGCAATCGTTCCAACTCAGCGTCGTGCTTTATTCCTGAAATTCCATTTTTGATGGCATGAGTAAAAGCATCAAGCCCTGCTCCATTTGGAGCAACAACACCAAGACCAGTAATTACGACACGTTTTTTCATTTATTTAGAAATTATCATTCCTGCAATTATTCCTGTACAAACCTCTTCTCCTTTTTCATTTTTCATAATGATTTTACATTTTAATTTTCCGAATCTAAAGTATATTTTTTTTGAAATTACGGTCACTTTTTCTTTAGGAAAAACAGGTTTTAAAAACTCTATTTCTGTTGATGTTAAGGCAATTGATGTATTTCTATTAAATGTATCATTTAGTAAAAAAATTCCTAAACAAACCAATCCAATTTGCGCCATAACTTCCGTTAAAATAACTCCTGGAGTTACTGGATAATCTTTAAAATGTCCTTTGTAAAAATCAAGACTTTCATCAAAAGTATAGTTTCCTTCTACTCCATTTTCATCAATTTGGACGATTTCATCCACAAACAAAAATGGCTTAGAATATGGTAATTTTGATATAATTTCTTGGTTAGTCATATTTTTGAACACTGATTTAAAACTGCAATAAAACGCGTTGGGCTGAAAAACCCGGACCAAAACTCAGCATTAATCCTTTTTCTCCTTTTTTAGGCTGATCATCCATTATTCGCTCTAAAACATATAAAACCGTTGCGCTTGACATATTTCCATACAAACGCAAAACTTCTTTAGTATCGACTATATTTTTACCTAAACTAGAAAACAAACTTTCAACAGTTTGGACAATTTTCTTTCCTCCTGGATGAAAAATCAAATGATCAATATCTTCTATTTTTAAATTGTTTTTTTCTAAAAATGGATGAATAATATCGGGAAAATGAGAAGCAATCGTTTCTGGAACTTCAATGTCCAATACCATTTGCAAACCAGAATTGGTGAGTTTAAAACCCATCATGTGGATATTATCATAGAAATGATACATCTCCTCTGATACAATTTCCGGTCCCTCATCATCTTCATGTGACGAAAGTAAAACGCAGGCTGCTCCATCTCCAAAAATCGCCGCACTTACGATATTTGCCATCGAAAAATCATCTAATTGAAAGGTTGCTGTTGGACTTTCAACTGCAATTACAGCAGCGCGTTTTCCCGGATTGGCCTGCAAAAAGTTTTTAGCATAAATAATCCCTGAAATACCGGCAGCACAACCCATTTCAGTAACGGGAAGCCTTACAATATCCTGACGCAATTTTAACTTGTTAATAAGATAAGCATCCAATGACGGAATCATAATTCCAGTGCAACTTACTGTGATGATATAATCTAAATCTTCAGGATTCCAACTGGCTTTTTCTAACGCTTTTTCCAATACTTTTTCGCCTAAATCAATCACTTCACGAACATAAATATCGTTTCTTTCCTCAAATGAAGTTTTGGTAAACACTTCAATTGGATCCATAATGGAATACCGTTTATCAACTGCTGCACCTTCAAAAATTTTCTTTACTTTTCTAATGAAACGCTCGTCTTGTCCAACGAGCCAAGCATCCAAAAAAGGAATAATTTCATCTGTATTTCTGGAATATTTAGGTAACTGTTTGGTTACGGTTTTGATTTTTACACTCATATTTTTGAAATTATCCATTGGTAACGAAAAGCCCATTTCCAATGAATTTTATAGTTTTTAAAATTTAATTTTTTAGAAAATTCGATTAACTCTTCTTTTTTAAAACCTCTTAAAATTGAAGTTAATCCGTCTTCTCGAGACATATCATTCAATTGAAATACGAAACATAAAGCTTGAAACAAACGATAAGCAACCGCACTTCGATGTAAATCATTGATTACAATTCCTATTGCTGCATTAGTATAAAAAACTTTTAATAATTGTACAATCTCATCATTTTTGAAATGATGTAATGTCAAAGTACATAAAACAATATCATACTTTAAATCATTAAATGATTCATTAAAAATATCTTCACAACGATAACTAATATTAGCGTATTTATCTGATAATTTTCGTGCATGCGAAATTGTAAAATTGTTGGCATCGATACCTATTAACTGAAATTTCAGATCGTTTTTAAGTCCAAAATCAGCTAAAGTCCTCAACATATCGCCATTGCCACAGCCAACGTCCACAATTACAATTTCCCTTTTTTTAGAATCCTGAATCAGTTCTTGTACTCCTTTTAAAGTTAACTGATTTCCTCCTAAAAGTTGGTTAATTTTGGCTATTTTATCCAAAGCATCACGCAAAATTTCGCCTTCCATGGCAAAATCATCCATGATTTCCGGTTTATCAGTTCTATATTTAGTGTTTAGTGTCATTTAGGAGTTTAGAATGATTGGTTTTCCGTGCGTTTTCTTAATAATAATTGGTAATAAAAATGGTAATATAATTAATATACGCATCAATATGGCTGAAAGTTTCGGTTTTTGCAAAATACTGGATAAAAAGCGGCCAGTTTTAAGTCTTTTTTTGAAATTTAAATTCCATTCGTAAATGTATTTTTCTTCCAGTTCATTTCTGGATTTGATTTCATTGGTATAATATTTCTGCACTAATTCTGAAACAATTTTGGCACTATGAATTGCCATTGCCATTCCATTACCGCACAAAGGATGAATTAATCCTGCGGTATCGCCAATCATTAAAATATGATTTTCAACTACTTGTTTTTTTTCGAAAGATATTTGGCTTATGGTTAAAGGTTTTTCAAAAAGCAAACTACTTTCTTCGAAAATTACTCTTAAATGAGGGTTTTCAGAAACGATACTGTTCTGATATTCTTCTATATTTTTGAACTGTTTAAAAGTTTTATAATCGGCTAAATAACAGATGTTAATCCTATTATTTTCTACTTTAGAAACACCACAATATCCTCCTTTGAAATTATGTAGTCCAACTACATCATTTGGAAAATCTCCAGAATAATGTGCTTTGACCGCTAACCAATATGATTTTTTATGAATAAAATCACGATTCATCTTTTGATCTACATTGGAACGTTTGCCAAAAGCGCCAATAACTATTTCTGATTTTAAAATGCTATTATTAGTAGTAACTATAAATTGATTGTCTTTAAATAGTATATTTTCAACATTGTCTTGAATAATTTTGCATCCGTTTTCAAGAGCTTTTTTATACAAATATTCGTCTAAAGCAAAACGACTGATGCCAAAACCTCCAAGTGGCAGGACACTTTTAATTGTTTTTCCGCTTGCTGTTGAAAATTCAAGTTTTGTAATGTGTGTAGGTTTTAAATCGCTTATTTTTAAATCCAACCAATTGAGATACGGTTCAACCTCATTAGATATATATTCGCCACAAACTTTATGTTTTGGATAACTATTTTTTTCGATAACTGTAACTTGAAGTCCTAATTTAGATAAATGTATAGCCGCAGTCAATCCTGCTAATCCACCACCAATAATTAAAACTTCATTGTTTTTCATATAGAAGTAAATTTATGGATTTGTTTGAGAAAGTAACTATATTATTTCATATAAAACTTACATAATTATTTGATATTGAATAAGTCCTAATTTCATATTTTATATTCAAAAAAAAAGCCGTTTTTAAAAATGGCTTTTAATTAATTTATAGTTTTCCTTCTTTTATTTCCTCTACAATTTCGGGATTTAGTAAGGTCGACGTATCTCCAAAATTAGAATAATCTCCTTCCGCAATCTTTCTTAGAATTCGTCTCATGATTTTTCCCGAACGGGTTTTTGGCAAACCAGAAACAAATTGGATTTTATCTAATTTTGCAATCGGTCCAATATGATCTGATATGTGTTGATTAATTTCTTTGGTAAGGTTTTCTTTATTTCTTGTTTCTCCAGTTTCTTTAAGAATAACAAAACCATATAAAGCATTTCCTTTAATATCGTGTGGGAAACCTACGATTGCTGATTCAGCAACGGCTGGATGCTCATTAATCGCGTCTTCTATTGGTGCTGTTCCCAGATTATGACCTGAAACAATTACCACATCATCTACACGACCCGTAATTCTATAATACCCTACTTCATCACGTAAAGCTCCGTCTCCTGTAAAATATTTACCTGGAAAAGCAGAGAAATACGTGTCTTTATAGCGCTGGTGATCACCCCAAATGGTTCTGGCAATTCCCGGCCAAGGAAATTTAATACACAAACTTCCAGTGACTTGGTTGCCTTCAATTTCGTTGCGCTTTTCGTCCATCAAAACGGGTTGGATTCCCGGTAACGGTAACGAAGCGTATGTTGGTTTTGTTGGGGTTACAAAAGCAATTGGCGAAATCATAATTCCTCCCGTTTCTGTTTGCCACCACGTATCTACAACAGGGCATCTTTTATCTCCCACGTGATCATTATACCAGTGCCAAGCTTCTTCATTGATTGGTTCACCTACTGATCCAATTACTTTAAGCGACTTCAATGGATATTTTTGTACAAATTTTATATTTTCTTTTGCCAAGGCACGAATAGCAGTTGGTGCCGTATAAAACTGTGTCACTTTATGTTTTTCGATTACTTCCCAAAAGCGACTAAAGTCAGGATACGAAGGAACTCCTTCAAAAATTACTGTAGTTGCACCGTTCAATAATGGTCCATAAAGAATATACGAATGTCCGGTAATCCAACCGATATCGGCAGTACACCAAAAAACATCATTTTCTTCATAATTGAAAACATTCTTAAAAGTATAAGCCGTGTACACCATATAACCAGCTGTAGTATGCACCATTCCCTTTGGTTTTCCAGTAGAACCGGAAGTGTACAGTATAAATAATGGATCCTCAGCATCCATGATTTCAGCAACATTATTATCTGAAGCTTGATCTAATAGCGGTTGTAACCATTGATCACGCCCTTCTATCATAATGATATCGGAATGAATTCTTTTGGCAACTAAAACTTTTTCTACACAAGGACATTTTTCTAATGCTTCATCAATTATTCCTTTTAAGTCAATCGTTTTGTTTCCACGAAAACCGCCATCTGAGGTGATAACCATTTTACACTCACTATCATTTATACGCGTAGCAACTGCCGATGCTGAAAATCCTGCAAAAACAACAGAATGTATGGCTCCAATTCTGGCACAAGCCAATACTGAAACGGCTAATTCAGGAATCATTGGTAAATAAATACAAACTCTATCTCCTTTTTTTATGCCTTGTTCACGCAATACATTTGCCATTTTGCAAACACGTTGATGCAATTCATTATAAGTTATATGCAATGCTGCTTCTGAAGGGTCATTTGGTTCGAAAATAATTGCTGTTTTTTCTCCTCTTTTAGCAAGATGTCTGTCAATACAATTTTTTACAATATTGACTTTTGCTTCCGTAAACCATTTGATATCGGCATCAGCCATATTAAACTCAACCACTTTGTCCCATTGTTGGTACCAAGTGAAATTTTCTTCTGCTATTTTACCCCAAAATTTTCTAGGTTCACGAACTGATTTATTGTAATGTTTAAAATATTGTTCTAGATTTTCAATTTTGTAGTAGCTCATGTTATAATTTTTTATAAAAGTATTAAATCTCTCGCTATTCTTAAAATTATTTAAATTATAAATAGTTATAAAAAAAAACAGATTTATAAATAAAAAAGTACTTTTAATACTAATTTGTTTGATTTTTATTGTTTTTAACGAAATTTATAAAATACAAAAAGGCGAGACAGATTTAAATCTATCCCACCTTTGTATCAACAAAATTTAACAACAATTATTTTAATACCATAAACGATGATTTTTTGAACAATAATCACCCAAAACAATTTCGTTTCAATCAAGGAATACTATTACTAATTTTTTAGCATATTTATTTAGAAAATAAACAGGTCTATTTCTACTACTTCCCAATGTGTTTCATAGGGATTACTTCACTTAACCTTAAACTTGTTTAAAGTTAAGCGAATGTAAAAGCATCCATATCTATTTATCTTTTTTAATATTTTTAACTAATCCAAGATATTATGAAATCTAATGATATAGTGCTAATCCCAACACACCCTCTTGTGTGGTAATTTCTGTATATTATCCTATTTTTTTCATAGCAGTCATTGATTCTCTCAACCATTCCCCTACTTCCTCAATTGGATGCTGACGAATGCTTTTATTTACGGCGATAAGAACCGCATTATCTACTCCATTTGATGTTGAAAAAGGTTTTCCTATTACATTAGTATCTACCGTTTTCATGAAATCAGTTAATAACGGTTTACAAGCATGGTCAAATAAATAACAACCATATTCTGCCGTGTCAGAAATGATTCGGTTCATTTCATATAATTTTTTTCTGGCTACTGTATTGGCAATCAAAGGCAATTCGTGTAAAGACTCATAATAGGCTGATTCTTCAATGATTCCTGTTTGCGTCATGGTTTCAAAAGCCAATTCTACACCTGCTTTTACCATTGCAATCATCAAAACTCCATTGTCAAAATACTCTTGTTCTGAAATATGTGCTGTTGTAGGAGCTGTTTTTTCGAAGTTAGTTTCTGCAGTTGCAGCTCTCCAAGTCAATAAGTTGATATCATCATTCGCCCAATCAATCATCATATTTCTTGAAAATTCACCAGAAATAATATCATCCATGTGTTTTTGAAACAACGGACGCATGATGTCTTTTAATTCATCTGCTAATTCATACGCTTCAATTTTTGCAGGATTTGATAAACGATCTATCATATTTGTAATTCCACCATGTTTCAAGGCTTCAGTTACTGTTTCCCAACCGTATTGAATTAGTTTTGAAGCATAAGCCGGCTCGATTCCTTTTTCAACCATTTTATCGAAACATAAAATAGAACCTGTTTGTAACATTCCACAAAGAATGGTTTGCTCTCCCATTAAATCCGATTTTACTTCGGCTACAAATGAAGAGTTCAATACTCCTGCTTTGTGACCACCAGTAGCAACTGCATACGCTTTTGCTTGTTCGAAACCTTCTCCGTTTGGATTATTTTCTGGGTGAACCGCTATTAAAGTTGGTACACCAAAACCTCTTTTATATTCTTCACGTACTTCAGATCCTGGACATTTTGGCGCACACATAATTACAGTGATGTCTTTACGAATTTGCATTCCTTCCTCAACAATATTAAAACCGTGAGAATAAGCCAAAGTTGATCCGTTTTTCATCAAAGGCATAATCGCTTTAACTACAGCGGTATGTTGCTTGTCTGGCGTAAGGTTACAAACCAAATCAGCTGTTGGGATTAATTCTTCATACGTTCCTACTTTGAATCCATTATCAGAAGCATTTTTGAAAGAAGCTCTTTGCTCTGAAATTGCATCTGCGCGCAATGCATAAGAAATATCCAATCCAGAATCTCTCATGTTCAATCCTTGGTTCAAACCTTGTGCTCCACATCCTACAATAACTACTTTTTTTCCTTCTAAAGCTTTTATTCCATTTACAAATTCAGATTGGTCCATGAATTCGCAAACGCCTAATTGTTCTAATTGTAATCTAAGTGGTAATGAATTGAAATAATTTGCCATTTTTTATTATTTAATGATTGTAAAATTTTATAATTGATAAGTTTAGCAATTTAAAACTAAACAGGTTCTTGTTTAAGCTCTTCTAATAATGTTGAAATTTCCATTTTTGCTTTGGAAACTGATATTCTACCGGAGCGCACAAATTGCATGATTCCAAAAGGTTTCAATTTTTCATATAACGATTCTATTTCAGCACGTTGACCAGATTTTGAAATCACAAAAAAGTCTCTGGCAACCGTAACTATTTGAGAATGACTTTCCTTAATTATATTCTGAATTTGTTTTTCATCAAAAAGCAAGCTCGACTCAATTTTGAATAATGCATTTTCCAAGAAAATAGTTTCTTCATCAATATGATAAAATGCTTTGATGACTTCAATTTGTTTTTCGATTTGTCCTACTATATTTTGCACCCATTTTTCGGTGGTGTTGACTACAATGATAAATCTGGAAACATTTTCAATTTCAGATTCGGATACATTTAAACTCAAAATATTGATATGGCGTTTCAAGAATATTCCAGATATTCTGTTTAATAAGCCAACGTTGTTTTCTGAATAAACAGAAATGGTGAATGTTTTATTTTCCATTTTTTTATGTTTAAAGTTTTATCGTTTAAATTTGCGCAACATTATTTTCGGGTTCCAACAACTTTAAACTTTAAACTATTTTAGGACAAACGAATGTCCGAAACCGATGCTCCAGTTGGAATCATTGGGAATACGTTATTTTCTTTTTCTACCATAACTTCGAGGAAATACGATTCTTTTGAGGCCATCATTTCAGCAACGGCAGCATCTAAATCTTCTCTTTTGGTTACTTTTTTCGCTTTGATATAATAGCCTTCAGCAATGGCTATAAAATTAGGATTGATCATTTCCGTAGAAGCGTATCTTTTGTCAAAAAACAATTGTTGCCACTGACGAACCATTCCTAAAAATTCGTTGTTTAATACCACAATTTTCACAGGAACTTTGGTCTGGAAAATAGTTCCTAATTCCTGAATAGTCATTTGAAAACCTCCATCACCAATTATAGCTACCACTTCACGATTTGGCATTCCCATTTTGGCCCCAATTGCAGCCGGTAAAGCAAATCCCATAGTTCCTAAACCACCTGATGTTACATTACTTTTTGTCGAATTGAATTTGGCATAACGACAAGCAAACATTTGGTGTTGTCCCACATCCGAAACCATAATGGCATCTCCTTTAGAATGTTTATTAATCATTTCAATCGTTTCTCCCATAGAAATTCCTTCTCTCTTTGGTTTTAACTCGTCATTGATTACCGCTTCTAATTCTATTTCATATTTCTCTTTGAATTCATTGTGCCAAGCTTCATGAGAGTTACTTTCAATTATAGGAAGTAAAGCTGTTAAAGACTCTTTTAAGTCAGCCAAAACAGCTACCGTAGTTTTTACATTTTTATCTATTTCTGCCGGATCAATTTCAAAATGAATTACTTTGGCTTGTTTTGCATAAGTGGCTAAATTTCCAGTAACACGATCGTCAAAACGCATTCCTAGTGCTATTAAAACATCACATTCATTCGTCAAAACATTAGGGCCATAATTTCCGTGCATTCCCACCATTCCAACATTTAATGGATGATCTGTTGGCATTGCCGAAAGTCCTAAAATAGTCCAAGCAGCCGGAATTCCTGATTTTTCAACCAAAGCTTTTAACTCGGCTTCCGCTTCACTAAGAATTACTCCTTGACCAAATATGATAAATGGCTTTTTAGCAGTATTAATTATTTCAGCTGCTTCCTTAACCTTATCAATATTTAAAACTGGTTTCGGATTGTAGCTTCTAATACTGGTGCATTTTTTATAGCTGAACTCAATTTCGTCAAACTGAGCATTTTTTGTAATATCAATTAATACTGGACCCGGACGACCCGATTTAGCGATGTAAAATGCTTTTGCCATTATTTCAGGAATTTCTGAAGCTTCGGTAATTTGATAATTCCATTTGGTTACCGGAGTCGAAATTCCAATGATATCTGTTTCTTGAAAAGCATCAGACCCTAGTAAATGCTTTCCTACTTGTCCTGTAATACAGACCATAGGAGTCGAATCGATTTGCGCATCAGCAATACCTGTGACTAAATTTGTTGCTCCCGGCCCCGAAGTTGCAATCGCCACTCCCACTTTTCCTGTTGCTCTTGCAAAACCTTGCGCAGCATGTGTAGCTCCTTGTTCATGACGCACTAAAACATGGTGTAATTGATCTTTAAATTTATATAACTCGTCGTAAACTGGCATTATAGCGCCACCTGGATAGCCATAAACCAAATCTACTCCTTCTTCTAATAAGCATCTAATAACGGCTTCGGCGCCGGATATTTTATTTGTTCCCATGGGTACGTTTATTATTTTTTAGAATTAGAAACATCTATTTAAAATATCTTATTTCTATCTCTTCTTTATTGAAAATTATTTATCAGTTACACATCCTTCAGAGGCACTTGTGACCGAACGAATATATTTAAGTAACACTCCTTGTTTAATTGGTGATTCTGGTTTTTTCCAATTGGCTTTACGTTTTGCGAATTCTTCGTCAGATATTTTCATATTGATAGTATTTTTCACAGCATCAATTGAAATCACATCTCCGTTTTCTATTAAAGCAATTCCTCCGCCTTCATAGGCTTCTGGTGTAACGTGTCCTACTACGAAACCGTGAGAACCTCCCGAAAAACGTCCATCAGTAATTAAAGCGACAGTACTTCCTAAGCCAGCTCCCATAATTGCGGATGTTGGTTTAAGCATTTCAGGCATTCCCGGACCTCCTTTTGGGCCACAATATCTAATAACAACCACATTTCCTGGTTTTACTTCGCCACCTCTAATTCCTTTAATCACATCATGCTCGTTTTCAAAAACTACTGCTGTACCTTCAAAAAACTCACCTTCTTTGCCGCTAATTTTAGCCACACAACCTTCCGAAGCAATGTTTCCGTATAAAATTTGAATATTTCCAGTAGCTTTTAATGCTTTTTGGATTTCATGAATCACTTGTTGTCCATCATTCAAATCAGGAACAGAAGCTAAGTTTTCAGCAATTGTTTTTCCGGTTACCGTTAAACAATCTCCATGTAAGAAACCTTCTTTCAATAAATATTTCATTACTCCTGGAACTCCACCTACATTATGTAAGTCTTCCATTAAGTATTTACCGCTTGGCTTCAAGTCAGCAAGTAATGGAGTTTTATCACTAATATCTTGGAAATCTTTTAAGGTAAGATCAACGCCTACTGAGTGTGCCATTGCAATTAAGTGCATAACCGCATTAGTAGAACCTCCTAAAACAGCCACAATTGTAATCGCATTTTCGAATGCTTTACGAGTCATAATGTCTCTAGGCTTAATATCTTTTTCCAATAATATTCTGATGGCTTTACCAGCATCAGCACATTCTTGTTTCTTTTCTGGACTCAAAGCAGGATTAGAAGAACTATAAGGCAAACTCATTCCTAAAGCTTCAATCGCAGATGACATGGTATTAGCAGTATACATTCCACCACAAGCACCTGCACCTGGACAAGCATTTTGAATCACACCTTTAAAATCTTCAGGTGTAATAGTGTTATTGAATTTTTTTCCTAATGCTTCAAAAGCAGAAACAATATTCAAATCTTCACCTTTCCATTTACCTGGGTGAATAGAACCTCCATAAACCATAATAGAAGGACGATTGACTCTACCCATAGCCATTAAGGCTCCTGGCATATTTTTATCACAACCCGGAACAGCTATCATTCCGTCATACCATTGTGCTCCCATAACTGTTTCAATAGAATCTGCAATTACATCACGAGAAACCAAAGAAAAACGCATTCCATCATTTCCATTTGAAATACCGTCACTGACACCAATAGTATTAAAAATCAAACCAACTAAATCTACTGCCCAGACGCCAGTCTTAATATCTTTAGCCAAATCATTTAAATGCATATTACAAGGGTTTCCATCATAACCCATACTCACAATTCCTATCTGCGCTTTTTTAAGATCTTCTTCAGTTAATCCAATTCCGTACAACATGGCCTGAGAGGCTGGTTGTGTTTCATCTTGAGTAATAGTCTTGCTGTATTTATTTAATTCCATTATGTGTTAGTTTGTAGGTAATATGTTTTTCTGAAAAATTATAGGTAACATCAATTATTTATTTTTAAACTATGGTCGATTGGCCTATATAGACATTGTCACTTTTAAAATATAAGTCGTCTTTACTTAAAATGTAATTTGAGATAAAGTCTCCCACTTCATTGGTACCAAATTTTGAATACGGATTCAAATCGGCTGTGACAACATTTAATTCGATTGCTTTATGTACCGCCTCGTATACTTTTTGAGATTCGATATGAAGACCGAAATGTTCCAAAAGCATCGCTGCACAAACTATCGAAGCAATAGGATTTGCAATATTCTTTCTTTTGGCTTCCGGATAAGAGCCGTGAATAGGCTCAAAAAGTGCGCTTGAGTTTCCTAGTGATGCGGATGGCAATAATCCAATTGAACCTGTAATAACACTCGCTTCATCCGATAGAATATCACCAAATAAATTTTCGGTCAAAATGACGTCAAATTGTTTTGGATTAATTATGATTTGCATTGCAGCATTATCGACCAAAAGATATTCTAGCGAAACATCAGGATATCCTTCCGCAATTTCTGTTACTACTTTTCTCCACAATCTTGACGTTTCAAGGATACTGGCTTTATCAACCAAAGTCACCTTTTTCTTTCTTTTTTGAGCTGTTCTGAAAGCCAAATGACTGATTCTAATTATTTCTTCTTCTGAATATTCACATAAATCAGAGGCTAAAGTTCCTTGTTCATTGGTCTTTTTTTCGCTGAAATAAGATCCTCCAGAAATTTCTCTAAAAATTATAAAATCAGCACCTTCGATTATTTTTCTTTTCAAAGGCGACAAATCTAATAAGTCGTTGTATGGTTTAATAGGTCTTATATTGGCATACAATCCCAACTCTTGTCTCAATTTTAATAATCCTTGTATAGGACGCAATTTCGAATCTGAAACAGCATCATATTTTGAGTCATCAACAGCTCCAAATAATATGGCATCTGTATTCAAACAAAGATTTAATGTTTGCTCTGGTAATGGTGTTCCGGTCTTTTCAACAGCAATGGCGCCAATTAAAGCATCTTCAAAAACAAACTCATGATCAAACACCACACCTACTGCATACAATGCTTTTTTTGCTTGTAAGATTACCTCTGGACCTATTCCGTCTCCTGAAAGTACTGCTATTTTTAAGTTCATAATAGTAGGATTTAGATTTTATTAGAAATCAAAATATTTTAGTTAAGGATTAATTCCTTATTCATTTTACAGGCTTCAATTATTTGATGAATATCGTCATCCAGCACTTCTTTTTTAATGTCGGCGAACTTTAAAAATTCAACATAAACAATATCTAATTGCACTTTTGTAAGTTCGTATCCAACTTTTTTGGATCTGTAAGCTAATGCTGCTCTACCACTTCTGGCGGTCAAAACAATTAAGGATTCATTGACACCTACATCTAAAGGATCCATGATTTCATAAGTAGCTCTGTTTTTTATCACACCATCTTGATGAATTCCGGAGCTGTGGGCAAAGGCATTCGCTCCAACAATGGCTTTATTGGGTTGTACCATCATTCCCATACTTTCAGAAACCAAACGACTCATTTCGTTTAACTGTTTTGTATCAATATCAGTATATAAATTCAAATAAGGATGTTGTTTGAAAATCATTACGACTTCTTCAAGAGCAGTATTTCCGGCTCTTTCGCCTATTCCATTTATCGTACATTCTATTTGTCTGGCTCCATTCACGGCTCCTGCAATTGAATTAGCTGTCGCCATTCCTAAATCATTATGACAATGACAAGACAAGATTACGTTTTCAATTCCTTTTACGTTTTCTTTTAAATACTTGATTTTTGCACCATATTCTTCTGGCAAACAATAACCCGTTGTATCTGGAATATTAAGTACAGTTGCACCTGATTTAATGACTTCTTCACAGACTATAGCCAAGAATTCATTGTCCGTTCTGCCTGCATCTTCGGCATAAAATTCAACATCTTCAACATATGATTTAGCATGTGAAACAGCAAATTTTGCTCGGGCAATAATATCTTCTCTGGTTGTATTTAATTTGTGTACAATATGTGATTCCGAAGTTCCTATTCCAGTATGTATACGAGGTCTTTTTGCATATTTTAATGCCTGAGCCGCAACATCAATATCATTTTTCACTGCTCTTGTTAATCCGCAAACAATAGCATTTTTAACAACCTTACTTATTTCTGAAACAGATAAAAAATCACCTGGACTTGACACAGGAAAACCAGCTTCGATGATGTCAACACCCATTTCATCCAGTCGATTTGCTATAACGAGTTTTTGATTGGTATCTAACTTACATCCTGGGACCTGTTCGCCATCTCTCAAAGTGGTATCAAAAATTTGAACTTTCTCTCTATTCATTTTCATTTATTTAATGTAATTTCACAACTTGATAACAAAAATATCTTTCATTACTTTATTATAAAACTCAATTTAATGAAATATACTGCTTATAAAGCAAACAATAACTTTACAACTATTTGATTAACAGTAAATTAAGTTACTATATTCTACAATGGCTAACCATCAAAAAGATTTCTTATTTGTATTAATAAAATCACTTTCAAAATCTGAAAAAAGACAATTCAAGATTTTTGCAAGCCGATTGGAAACCAGTTCCAATACAAAATTCATCGAATTATTCAATATTTTAGACAAATCTGAAATCTATGATGAGAAACTTATTCTGAAAAGCGGTATCATTAAAAAAGTACAATTATCGAATCTAAAATCGTACTTGTATAAACAAATTTTAGTGAGCATCCGACTGAATATTCCCAGCCAGAACATTCGGTATCAGCTGAGAGAACAAATTGATTTTGCTGCCATATTGTACAATAAAGGGTTATACAAGCAGAGTTTAAAAATTTTGGATAAAACAAAAATTTTAGCTTTAGAGAATGACGAAAAACTGATGGCTTATGAAATTGTAGAATTCGAAAAACTTATCGAATCACAATACATCACCCGAAGTATTCAAGGACGCGCAGATGAATTAGTCGTTCAAGCTAAAGAATTAAATTATCGCAATACCATTTCCAGTAAATTATCTAACTTATCCCTGCAATTGTATGGTATAATGCTTAAAACGGGTTATGTAAAAAGTGACGAAGAATATAAATATATAGACGATTATTTCCATAAGCATATTTCTAAATTTGATGAGAAAAAATTCGGATTTAGGGAAAAATACTGGTTTTATAACGCCAATCTTTGGAGAAGTTTTCTGGTGCAGGATTTTCTTTCCTGCTATAAATATTCTTTAAAATGGGTGACGCTGTTTTATGATAATCCAAGTATGATTCATTTAAATCCTGTGTTTTTCCTTAAAGGAAACCATTATTTATTAGAATCTTTATATATGTTAAAGTACAAATCTAAATTTAAAAAATATTTAGCGCTGCTGGAAAATACCATCAAAGATTCCCATTTTCCCGTGAATGATAACATTGCGTCTTTATCATTTTTATATGTCTATAATAATAAATTGAATTACCATATTCTGGAAGGTACTTTTGCCGAAAGCGAATACTTAATTCCTGAAGTATTAAATAAATTAAAAATTCACTCTGACCACCTTGATGAACATCACGAAATGTTGTTCTATTATAAATTTGCGTCAATTTATTTTGGGAACGAAAAATATGCGGAGTGTATCTTTTATTTAGAGAAAATCATAAACAACAAAAATCTTTCGATGCGAGAAGATTTGATGTGTTTCGCCAGAATACTTTGTTTGATTGCGCATTATGAATTAGGGAAAGATTATTATCTGGAAAATCAATTGAAGAACACCTATAAATTCCTAATCAAAATGAATGATTTACATGAAGTGCAAAAAGAAATCATTAAGTTTTTGAAGAATTTAAACTCCATTTATCCAACAGATATCAAAAAGGAATTTGTAAAAATGAGAGCGCGTTTTATTGAATTGGAAAAAAATACTTACGAAAAAAGAGCTTTCCTTTATCTCGATATTATTTCTTGGCTGGAAAGCAAAATTGAAAACCGAAAAATCAGTACTATTATTAAGGAAAAAGCAAAATTGATTAGTCGATAAGACTTTATATGACTAAAGGAGGTTCAAAACCTCCTTTTTGTTAAATGATATTTTTTCACAATTGAAATATCGAATAAAAATATCTCAATTATTACGCTAATTTGTCCGTTCGGTAAACTATAGGCGCTTCTTGTAACAATGGTTTCACTTTTTCAAAAAAAGAAATAAGGTACGATTGCTCATTATGAATCTTCAATCCCGCCTCATTTTCCCATACTTCATGAAAAATAAAAATAGTTGATTCTTCCATACTTTGATGTAAATCGTACTGCAAACAAGCAGCTTCTTTAGTCGATTTTTGAACCAAATCCAGTAAAAGTGATTTCAATGTATCCACACTTTCCGGCTTGCTTTTTAGGATGACGGTTAGATTGATTGCCATAATTAATTTAAAAATAGTTGTGTTAAATGGTTTTGATACACTTTAAGATCATTTTCAACATTTGCATTTTTTTCAATATCATGAAAATGAATGCTTTGTAACGGTTTCATGCCTGTAAAAGCGTTCATTCGGTGAAAACCAAATAATGGTCCTTCATCCACACTGTGCTGATTGAAAAATTCTCCCGGTAAAGTAAAAGCTTCTTTTGGAGCATTCCAAGAGGTGGTTAACATATATTTTTTGCCATAAAGCATTCCTCCTGTTCCGTAATTGATTGTCGGATTTTCCGCTGAACGACCGTCACTTTTGTAAATCCCTTTGGCATGACCTTCAGTGAAAACAACATCAATGTATTTTTTAAATCCATGTGGCAACTGGAACCACCATATTGGCGTATGATAAATAATTACATCAGCCCAAACAAATTTCTCCACTTCTGCAGCAGGAATATAATCATCATTGATGTTCGTTGTTTTTACTTCAAAATTACTATTGCTTTTGAAAAAATTCAAAGTTTCATTCGAAATGGTTTCATTAAATCGTCCTCCAGAATGGCCAAATTTTTGTCCGCCATTAATTATAAATATTTTTGTCATGATTTGCATTTTTAATTTGATGGTGCAAAGTTAGAACGAGAATTTCTATTATTAAAATAACATAATTCATACCTTTGTATCATAATTATAATAGTTATGGTAAATTTAGAATGGTATCGAACGTTTAAAGCAGTTTACAAAACAGGAACTTTAACAAGTGCTGCGGAAGAATTATTTATTTCACAGCCTGGTGTGAGTCTGCATTTGAGTTCCTTGGAAACTTATGTAGGCTATAAATTATTTGACAGAACAGGTCGGAAAATGGTTCCCACCGAAAAAGGAAAAGTGCTCTACAATTTTATCATTGAAGCATTAACCAAACTGGAAGAGGCCGAGAAAAATTTTCAAAGAAGCACCGAGAAAAATACGCCAACCATAAGTGTGGGAATGTGTTTTGAAACATTCCAAATCACACTGGAACAGTATATTTCGACGTTACCATTTAATGTTATTATTCAGTTTGGAGAATATCCTGAAATGGTAGAAAATTTAGAAAAAGGAATTCTCGATTTGATTATCACGCCACAAATGGTCGTTAAAAACGCAATTGAATATCAGGCATTTTCATCTGAAACTATTGTACTTGTTGGTGGAAGCGAAATTGACGATTTAGAATTCAATTCAATAGAAAAAAATGAAAATTTAGAAGAAATTGAACTTTGGCTAAAGCAACAAAAATGGTACGGAACTACCGGAGATATGGAACATTTACGTCGTTTTTGGCAATTAAATTTCAATAAACATCCTGATTTCAGACCTAATTATATTGTGCCAAATCTAAACTCTATAGTACGTTGTTTGAGCAGTGGCAAAGGCTTGGCTGTTGTTCCTGATTTTTTATGCCGTAAAGAAATCGATAATGCAACTATAAAACTGATTTGGGAAGGGAAAACACCATTAAAAAACACGCTCTATTTTGCAACCAGAAAAAAAACAATGTATGAGGAAGAAATCGCTTTGATTAAGAAAATTTTCATCGATTTGAACTAAAATTTGTTATTCTGGAAATATAGTTTAATTTTATAAATCATTAAATTTTAAACTTATGAATGGATTTTTCAAAACAATACTAGCAGGTTACGGAGCCAAAAAATTAGGCGGTGGCTGTTTTGGCACAATTCTAATCTTTATTATTATCTATTGGATATTAGGTTATTTTTAGAATTAAAACCCTAAAAATAACCCAATTATAAACTTATAAATTAATATGCCAAAAGTTCTTTCAGGTTATTTTCGAAACGACCTTTTGGCAAATATTGATCTTCCAAGGCTTTTATAAATGGAATCGGCGTGTCTAAACTTGCCACTCTTTTTACTGGCGCATCAAGGTATTTGAAACAATTTTCCATTATCATTGCCGAAATATCGCTTGCAATTCCTCCAAACATGCTGTCTTCTTGATAAATAATTACTCTTCCCGTTTTCTTTACCGATGCAAAAATAGCTTCAGTATCCAAAGGTTGTAAAGTTCTTAAATCCAACAAATCAGCAGAAATTTCAGGATTTTTTGATAAAGTATCCAAAGCCCAATGCACCGCTGCTCCAAACGATATAATCGTAACCTGATTTCCTTCTTTCAACAAAGCCGCTTTTCCTAAAGGAATCGTATAATAATCTGTAGGAACATCTTGGTAAACACTTCTGTACAATTGTTTGTGCTCAAAAAATAATACCGGATTTGGGTCGTTTATAGAAGTATTCAATAGTCCTTTCGCATCATATGGAAATGCTGGGTAAACCACTTTTAAACCCGGAGTTTTGGTAAACCAAGCTTCATTGGTTTGCGAATGAAAAGGCCCTGCTTGTGTTCCGCCGCCACAAGGCATTCGGACTACAACATCTGCTTTTTCCAACCAACGGTAATGAGATTTGGCTAATAAATTGACAATTGGATTAAATCCTGTGGAAACAAAATCGGCAAACTGCATTTCCACAATCGCTTTGTATCCATTAATTGATAATCCCATTCCAGCCGAAACCACGGCACTTTCACAAATTGGCGTATTGATAACCCGCTCTTTGCCAAACTGCGCCACAAAACCATCAGTGATTTTGAAAGCACCACCATATTCAGCAATATCCTGCCCCATGATTACGGAGTTTTCATGGCGTTCCATTGATTGCCTCAAACTGGCAGAAATCGCATCTATAAAACGAATATTTTCTTTTTCTTCAGATGGTTTAACGTATTTAAATGCATACGGTTTGTAAACATCATTTAACTCTTCACTTAATGATGCTTCTATCTCCGGTTCAGCATTGGCAATAGCCAGACTTTCATCAATATCCTTCTTTATTTCAGTATGTAAAGCCGTGTCAAAATCTTCAGTAAGAACTCCGTTTTCTACTAAATATTTTCTGTAATTTTCTACGGGATCTTTAATCGCCCACATGTCCATTAACTCTTGCGGAACATATTTGGTCCCACTCGCCTCTTCATGCCCGCGCATTCTGAAGGTTTTGAATTCCAATAACACAGGACGTGGATTTTCTTTCATCGAAGCCTTCAATTCGGATAACAAATTAAATACTTCCAGAATATTATTTCCATCAACAATATGGCTTTCCATTCCGTAGCCTTTCCCTTTATCGGCAAGGTTTTCGCAGCGGTATTGCTCGTTTGTAGGAGTTGACAATCCATAACCATTATTTTCGATGACAAACATCACGGGCAATTCCCAAACCGAAGCAATATTCAACGCTTCGTGAAAATCGCCTTCGCTTGTTGCTCCTTCACCAGTAAAAACTGCGGTAACTTTTCCGTTTTTCTTAAGTTTATTGGCCAGTGCGATTCCGTCAGCAACGCCTAATTGCGGACCTAAATGCGAAATCATTCCAATAATCTTGTATTGTTGGGTTCCAAAGTGAAAACTGCGATCACGACCTTTAGTAAAACCATTTGCTTTGCCTTGCCATTGTGAAAAAAGACGGTACAACGGAATATCTCTTCCAGTGAAAACTCCCAGATTTCTATGCATTGGCAAAATGTACTCATCTGAATCTAAAACTGCTGTGACTCCAACAGAAATAGCCTCTTGACCAATTCCAGAAAACCATTTGGATACCTTTCCCTGACGAATAAGAATCAACATTTTCTCTTCTATCAGCCTTGGTTTCAGTATTCTTTTATATAAATCTAATAATTGATTGTCAGTAAGATTTTTTCTATCGAAGATCATTTTTTCGGTTTTATAGTATGGTTCAAAGATAAAAAAATATAACAGTTTAGTATTATTTTGTTATATTTTTTTATATTGTTTATAAGTTTTAAAATTCAGATATAAAATTATTCTTTACATTTGTATCTGCAAGGTTTTTAACCTTCAAGTTATTAAAAAATATTTAAAAGTATGCAAAACATTCCTAGTGTTGACTTGCGTGATTTCCTTTCGGACGACCCGAAACGTAAACAAAAATTTGTAAATGAAATCGGAAGTGCATTTGAAGATATTGGCTTCGTAGCACTCAAAGGGCATTTTTTAAACGACCAGTTGGTTGATGAATTGTATGGTGAAATTAGAAATTTTTTCGCTTTACCTTTAGAAACAAAACACAGTTATGAAATCCCTGGAATTGGCGGACAAAGAGGTTATGTTTCTTTTGGAACAGAGCATGCCAAAGGCAGAAAAGAGGGTGATTTGAAGGAGTTTTGGCATTTTGGACAATACGTGTCTGAAGATTCAAAATACGCATCTGAGTATCCTGAAAACGTTGAAGTGAAGGAACTTCCCCGTTTTAATGTTGTAGGTAAAGAAGCGTACCAAATGCTTGAAAAAACAGGAGTTTATGTTTTGAGAGCTTTGGCTTTACACCTTGGTTTGGATGAGTTTTATTTTGACCAGTATACTAAAGACGGAAATTCAATTTTAAGACCTATTCATTACCCACCAATCACATCTGAACCAGCAAATGCAATTCGTGCTGCTGCTCACGGTGATATCAATTTGATTACTTTGTTGATGGGTGCTCAAGGAAAAGGATTGCAAGTACAAAATCACAACGGAGAATGGATTGATGCCATTGCTGAACAGGATGAATTAGTAATTAATGTGGGTGATATGTTATCGCGTCATACTAATAACAAATTGAAATCTACGATTCATCAAGTGGTAAACCCACCAAGAGAATTATGGGGAACTTCGCGTTATTCTATTCCGTTTTTTATGCATCCGGTGAGTGATATGAAATTGGATTGTTTGGAAAACTGTATTGATGCCGAAAATCCAAAAAAATTCGAAGATATTACTGCGGGAGCTTATTTATACGAGCGTTTAGTAGATTTAGGTCTTATTAAAAAGTAAACTTAATTTACGTCAAATACTAAAAGACATTAAGTTTATGCTTAATGTCTTTTGTTTTTTACCAATTTAAAATAGCATTATTCGCTTTCAAAATATATAAAGTTATGGACTTACAAGACCAATTAAAAAACCTTTTTCCAGATCACGAACCATCGCCTGAAGAGCAAATTGAAGAAGTGGCTCACGAATTATACGTTCAAAAAGAACCTATGATTTGTAAATTCGAAAAGCGTAAAGGAAAAGCAACTACCATAATTGAAGGTTACGAAGGTACTGAAGAGGATTTTAAAATTCTTGCTAAAGAAATTAAAACTAAATTGAGTGTTGGCGGAACTTTTAAAGATGATTCCATTATCATTCAAGGAGATTATCGCGATAAAATAATGACTATTTTAAAAGAAAAAGGATTTAAAGTAAAACGAGTTGGAGGCTAGAAAAAATATTCAGTGTTCATCAATTAGTGTTCAGTTGAGCAATTTTAAACATTAAACAAAAAAAGCAATGATAAAATCATCAGAATTAATATTAAATCCAGATGGTAGCGTTTACCATTTGAATTTAAAACCAGAACATATTGCACACGATATCATCTTTGTAGGGGATCAAAATCGCGTGGAAAAAATCACACAGTTTTTTGACAGCATCGAATTTTCGACTCAAAAAAGAGAATTCAAAACCCAAACCGGGATTTTCAAAGGCAAACGAATTACGGTAATGTCTACAGGAATTGGTCCTGACAATATTGATATCGTCATCAACGAATTGGATGCTTTGGTCAATATTGATTTGAAAACCCGTCAGCCAAAAGAAAATCTTACTTCACTGAACATCATCCGAATTGGAACTTCGGGTTCTTTGCAAGCGGATATTCCTGTGGACAGTTTTGTACTATCAAAATTCGGATTAGGATTGGACAACATGCTCCGCTCCTATTTGATTGACGAAGTTTCAAATCTGGAAATGGAAGATGCTTTTGTGAAACATACCAACTGGGATTTAAGAAAAGGAAAACCATACGTGATTGCATGTTCCGAAAAACTGGAAAAAATAATTGAAAGCGACAAAATGCACAAAGGAATTACCGCAACTGCAGGTGGTTTTTACGGTCCACAAGGTCGAGTGTTGCGTTTGAATATTCAAGATGAAGAATTGAATGCTAAAATGGATAATTTTGAATTTGGTGACAACCAAATCACAAACTTAGAGATGGAAACCGCAGCAATTTATGGACTTTCGGCACTTTTAGGACACAATGCATTATCACTTAACGCTATCATTGCCAATCGTGCTTCGGGAACTTTTAGTGAAGATCCATACAAAGCCGTTGATGAATTGATTGCGTATACATTGGATAAATTGGCGAATCAATAGTAAAAAATTCATTTTGTTTTGGAGCTATTTCCTGCTATCCGTTACAATCTTTTCCTTTTTAAAGAAAATAAGAAAAGGATTTTCACTCCTATCAGGGCTAAATCATTAAAGAACTAATTTATTGGAAATATCATGAATCTTATTTTAGAAACCGACCGATTAATTTTAAGAGAAATGCTCGCTTCAGATGCAGAAGCATTATTTGAAATGGACAGCAATCCTAAGGTACATCAATATCTTTGGAACAAACCATTGACGGATATTAGCGAAGTACATTTGTATATCGAATCTGTAAGAACGCAATATATTCAAAATAATATTGGGCGATTTGTAGTTATTTTGAAAGAAACTAATGAATTAATTGGTTGGGCCGGATTAAAATACAACACCGAAATGGTAAATAACAAAATTCATTTCTATGATATTGGCTATCGGTTAAACGAAAAATTCTGGGGAAAAGGATATGCTAGTGAAGCCAGTTTTGCATGGCTGGATTATGGTTTTAATGTAATGAAAATCAAAATCATGGAAGCCGCAGCGCATACGGATAATATCGCTTCAAATAGAATATTGCAAAAAATTGGACTGAAAATGACCGAACAATACATGGAAGATGGCGTTTCTTGGAATTGGTACGAATTAAAAAATCCTAACTTATAATGAATATAATAAAAATAGCCGGTGTTCCGGAACATTTCAATCTTCCTTGGCATTTAGCCATAGAAAACGGAGATTTCGAAAAAGAAAATATCAATTTACAATGGACTGATGTTCCCGAAGGAACCGGAAAAATGTGCCAAATGCTTCGTGATGGCGAAACGGATATTGCCGTAATCCTGACCGAAGGAATCGTGAAAGATATCGTTGCCGGAAACCCGAGTAAAATTGTTCAAGTTTATGTAGAAAGTCCATTAATTTGGGGAATTCACGTTGCGGCAAACTCCAATTATAAGACGTTAGCTGATTTAGAAAACAAAAAAGTTGCTATTTCCAGATTGGGTTCCGGTTCGCAATTAATGGCGTATGTCAATGCGGATAATCAGGGATGGAAAACAGATAATCTTCCGTTCGAAATCGTAAATACTATCGATGGCGCTGTTGAAGCTTTGACAAACGGAACCGCAGATTATTTCATGTGGGAACGTTTTATGACCAAACCATTAGTCGATAAAGGAATTTTCAGAAGAATTGCTGATTGCCCTACACCTTGGCCTTGTTTTGTAATAGCAGTTCGAGAAGAAGTTTTGGAAAACAATCCAGTTCTTATTTCAAAAATTCTTGCAATCATTAATCAAACTACAGAAGATTTTAAAGATATTCCAAGTATTGATAAAACCTTAGCTTCAAATTACCATCAAAAAATAGAGGATATTCAAGAATGGCTTTCTTTAACACAATGGTCACAAAAGCCATTATCAACTGAAATGTTAAACAAAGTTCAAAATCAACTTTTTCAACTTAAAATTATCGATAAAAAAGGTACTTTTGAGGATATTGTAAAAACAGTCTAGATTACTGTTTTTATTTTTACTATGATAAAAATAAAAGAAATTAATTTTCAGGGTATTAAACAGCGATTCCAGGTCAAAAAACCTTGGGATGACGTTATTATTTTTATTCTGAACATATTAATCGCAATTCCATTATTTATCATTGTTCATCAAAATTTAATTAACCCGAACTGGTTTCTTAATATTGACAGAGTAGTGCTTTTTTTGGTGATGATTGTAATAATTCAAATCATCCTTCGATTCTTAAGAACTATTATCCTCTTTTGTATTATTTTGTATTTATTGGTTTTAGTGTACGGTTCTACAATTGGAAATTATGGATTTAACAGCGTTTTTGAAGATTACAATTCAATTATGTACACGATGTCTGACAATCCCTATCCACAAGATATTATCATTGCTAAGTTGCTTCCGTTTCCCAATAAATCAAAAATTATCAATGCCATAGAATATCAAAATCCTAAAATCAGGAATTTTGCAGTTATGGCTACTACAAAACATTTTAAAGACATAAAAGGATATTCTGATTACAGAACCATCATACAATGCTTTGCCGTTTTCAAAGAAATAAATAGCCGATGGAACTACGTAAGCGATCCAAAAGCACGAGATTATATCGCAACGGCTACGGAATCACTGCTTTATTTTTCTGGAGATTGTGATGATCATTCGATACTAATGGCTGCCGCAATTAAGTCTATTGGTGGAACTCCCCGATTAATTCATACTACAGGCCACATTTACCCGGAAATATTGATAGGATCTCTGACTGATTTAGAAAAAGTCAATTTTCTAATCAAAAATGTACTATTTGTAAATGAAAGTAATGAAAATAAACTTCATTATCACGTTGATGAACGTGGTCAAATCTGGATGAATCTGGATTATACGGCCAAATATCCTGGTGGACCTTTCATGTCAGAAGAAATTCTCGGTGCTTTGACATTGGATTAATTTTTATGCCATTTTCGTTTAAAAAAGCTAATCCAATTTCCTTGCAAATTTTCAAGTATACCAATAATCCTCACTTTTAGTCAATAAATTTTCCTATCTTAACCAAACTGAAATTATTATTTTAATTAAGTTTTACTATGGAAAATTCAAAATTAAAGGCATTTATCCCATTTTTTTATCTCGTTTGGTCGGATGACCTTTTGTCTCAAAAAGAATTCGTTACGTTACAAGAATTTATAGGCTCACAGCGCTGGATTTCCGAAAAAGAACAAGAATTTCTTCTTTCAAAAGTAGCGATTTCTGTTCCGCCATCCCGAGCACAACTTGCTGAATGGAAAGGTGAAATTGATACTGTTATTCACAACCATCCTTTGTTAAAATCTATATTTGAAGTTTCGATGGCGCTTGCTGAAAACGATTCTTTTATCAAAGATCACACAGCTGATTTTCTTCAACTGGAAAACGATTTGGGAATTTTAGGCGAAGAAGCAATTGGAAATTTTAAAAATAGGTCAAAAACCTTCACTTCAAATTACCAATCTGCCCCTACATTCGAAATTGAAAAACTGACCCAAATTCTTGATGGAAAACAGTCGGTCATTATTAAAAAAGTAAAAACGGTCATCAGCAGACCAGAATTTGCCTATGAAAATTCGACTGATACTGCCGTATATCGTGAAAAAGTTTACGGCTGGTGTAAAATCCTTGCAGACGAAAACTTAGGAAACATGGCGTATCCAAAAAAATACGGCGGTGGCGAAAACATAGCCGATTATTTTGCGATTATGGAAACATTAAGCTATCACGATTTAAGTTTGGTAATTAAATTTGGTGTACAATTCGGGCTATGGGGAATGAGTATACAATCGCTTGGAACCGAAAAACACTATAGTAAATATTTAAAGGATATTGGCTCACTCCAGTTACCCGGCTGTTTTGCCATGACTGAAACCAATCATGGTTCGAATGTAAAAGGATTAGAAACAACGGCAAAGTACAACCATAATGACCAAACTTTTACCATTCATACACCGCATGAAAAGGCGCAGAAAGAATACATTGGTAACGCAGCAGTTCATGGTCAGATGGCTACGGTTTTTGCCAAATTAGTTATTGATGGAATAGATTACGGTGTGAATGCTTTTATTGTTCCAATACGGGATAAAAACAGCAAAATCCTGGAAGGAATCACAATTGGTGATTGCGGACTTAAAATGGGACTTAATGGCGTTGATAACGGGACCATTCGTTTTGAAAATGTGGTTATTCCAAAAGAAAACATGTTGGATCGATTTGCCTCGGTAAACGAAGAAGGAAAATTTGAAAGTCCGATTCCAAGTGACAATCGACGGTTTTTTACAATGTTAGGTACTTTGGTCGGTGGCCGAATTGGGATTCCGAGATCAGCTTTGGCTGCAGCCAAATCAGGATTGACAATAGCGATACAATATAGCGACAAACGTAGGCAATTTGGACCCGAAGGAGGCTCAGAAGTTCCAATCTTGAATTATCGAATGCATCAACGAAGATTGATTCCATTACTGGCAAAAACGTATGCGATACATTTTGCTTTGCAATACGTGACGAATCGTTATATTGCTAGAACAGAATCGGAAATGCCAGAAATTGAAGCCTTGGCAGCCGGAATGAAAGCCTACTCAACCTGGAGTACCACAGGTGTTTTACAAGAATGTCGCGAAGCATGCGGTGGTAAAGGATATTTATCAGAAAACAGAATCGATGCGTTGAAAAATGATACCGAAATCTATACTACTTTTGAAGGTGACAATACCGTCTTAATGCAATTAGTTGCTAAAAATCGCTTGTCAGAATTTCGCAAGGCATTTGGTGAAATGGATGCTATGGGAATAATTAATTACGTTTTTGAAAATGCCAAAACAGCTATTTCTGAAAAAAATCCAATTGTAACGCGCAAAACTGAGGAAACCCATTTATTAGATTATGAATTTCACCTGAGCGCTTTCCAATATCGAGAAAAAACAATATTGGCATCAGCAGCAAAGCGATTGAAAAAACTAATTGATGGCGGACTTGAACCTTATGATGCTTTTAATGTGGTGCAACATCAAATGATTGATGTAGCTGAGGCTTATCTCGAACGAATTGTTCTAGAGCAGTTTCAAAAAGCCATAGAAGCTATCGAGGATAAGAAAAGTAAGGAAATAATGACTCAGTTATGTAAATTGTATGCACTTTCACAAATGGAAAAAAATAAAGGATGGTATCTTGAAGATGGTTATATGGAAGCTGCAAAAACGAAAGCCATTCGTAAGATGGTGAATCAGCTTTGCTGGGAAATCAGGCCGGATGCCGTTTCATTAGTAAAAGCATTTGACATTCCGGATAGTTGTCTTGCAGCTCCAATTGCTTTAGATTGATATATGCTTTATTTTAAAAAAGGATTGCATAGTTTAAAAAAAACTAGTTTCTAATTATTCTATTCAGTATTTAAGGAAAACTTGAATAATTAGCGCTGAAAAATCCTTTCTGTTTTAAATTGAATAAAGTAATTTTGCAAGGCTATTCTTTTGTCTTAAAGTTACAAAACTGCCACAAGATGTAATTTTTTAAAAAATGTAAAACTATCATTTTAAACTATATAGAAGCAATGAGATATTAGTAACTGTATCATTATTAAATCCAGTTGCAATTGTGTCAGTTTCATTTTTTTTTAGAGAAAACGAATAAAAAGTTTAAATAAAACAGCAAATAAAAAAATTGGAAAATAAAGAATCAAGCTGGACTATGTGCCTAGAATGTCAAGGACGAGGCAAGAAAAGTCGGGGACTAACCAAAAAAGCGCGACTTCAGTACCAGCTGGCGGTAGACCAATTTAAAATTACGAATGGCGAAGATACCACTCCAGTTCCTCCTAAAGGACACCTTCACACCTGCTTGAAATGTTCCGGATCCGGGCTGCTTCGTTCTTCCACTCCTCCTATAGCAGATCAAGAAAACTATCCACACCTTGCCATTATTGGTGGAGGTATTGGAGGCGTAGCTCTTGCTGTTGCCTGTTTGCACCGAGGAATTCCTTTTACCCTTTATGAGCGCGATGATAATTTTGAAGCCAGGTCTCAGGGCTATGGACTTACATTGCAACAAGCCACTAAAGCAATTGAAGGATTGGGCATTTTTTCATTGGAAGAAGGGGTAATTTCAACAAGACATTTGGTTCATACGACAGAAGGAAAAGTTATTGGTGAATGGGGAATCAGAAAGTGGATACAGTCAGATGCGAAAACTTTTCAGAAACGTACCAATATCCATATCGCACGACAATCTTTACGCTTAGCGTTACTTCAACAACTCGGTGGACAGGATTCGGTGCAGTGGGGACATCAGTTAGTAGATTTTAAGGAATGTGAGGACAATGGTGTTGATCTAAACTTTCAAGTGGATGGAAAAATCAAGAATGCCAAAGCGGATCTAGTAGTTGGAGCTGATGGTATTCGCAGTTCAGTTCGCAGGTTGCTGATTGGTGATAATATTAGCCCATTACGTTATCTAGGTTGTATCGTGATATTAGGTATCTGTCCTTTAAAAGCACTTGAAGGTCTTAATAGTCATTTACTGGATTCGGCCACTGTATTTCAAACTGCTAATGGGAATGAGCGAATCTACATCATGCCTTATGATTCAGACTCGGTAATGTGGCAATTGAGTTTTCCAATGCTAGAAGAAGATGCTAAGGCGTTAAGTGCTAAAGGACCTCAAGCACTAAAGGAAGAAGCACTGCGTAGAACTCTGTGGCACAATCCTATTCCTCAGATTTTAGAGACGACTCTGGAAGCTCAGATTTCTGGCTATCCTGTATATGATCGGGAATTACTAGAACCAGAATTATTGGCAAAAGCACAGAAAGTAACTCTTATAGGAGATGCAGCTCACCCTATGAGTCCATTCAAAGGACAGGGTGCAAATCAAGCATTATTGGATGCACTTAATTTGGCTCGCTTAATAACAAGAGGATGCAGACCTTTATCGCAATGGAGAAAAGTTGGAATAAGGAAAAGTGTATTAACAGAGTTTGAATCAGAAATGTTAGAACGCAGTGCTACAAAAGTGAATGATTCAGCGGCCGCCGCACAGTTCCTGCATTCCGAAATTGTGCTTCATGAGGGTGATGAGCCGAGAGGACGATGTCTAAAGAAAAAAGACGCATAGCATAATCCTATGAATTTACCATTTTATCGCTCAGAGGTTTTAAAAAAGTCAAGACATAAAAAACTCCATTATTTCTAATGGAGTTTTTTGTGGTCCTTAAGAACCTGTTTACGAACCATTTTCTGCATGATCTAAAGAAAATTTCAATGAAAGCATAATGAACAATCATTTTTTTTATTATCTTAAAAAAGTCAATAAATTGTACTAAAAATATTTTTTTTAACAGCCAAAAAAATCGTATTGTCGCCATTTAATCGCTAGAATAATTAAGTTAGGTGCAATTGAACCTACACGAGAAACTTTTTATTTACAAGACAATTCTTTTATTTTAAGATATTTTGGAAAAGTGTTTATTTAACTAATATCATAATTAGTGAAGAGTTATATATCCAGTAATTTCAGTTTCCACATTGTTGCCCTTGTAAACCTTAGGTATTTTTTCTAAAATAATGTTAGAAAGTTTTGCTAAATAAACCACTATATATTGAATACCATTTTTGCGGTACACCCCAATCCCTATAACCTCGTCATAAATACGAAGTTTAGAATAAAGTTCTTGAGATGCTAATTCAATATCCATTTTTGATAAATTTACTTTAAAGAAACTCGAAGATTGTGAAGTAATGGCTCTATGTTGTTTGCAAAGCTGTAAAAGCCTCCATTGCCAGAAAATAATAATCCAACTATTTTATTAGTATTGTAATCTAAAATTACTGATCCTGAATCACCTGGTAATGAAAAATTTTGAGGAGTTGTAAAATCTTCTTGCGTACCATTAATTGTAAGTTGATTTTGGTAATCAAGTGTATCTCCATTAGAGTTATTAACTTTCAAAGCACTTGTAAGACTTGTTATGATGCCGAAAGTCTTTCCTGTTCTAATTCCAATCTTATATACTTTCATATCAATCGTGGCATTAGTAAATTCGTCAGCTGTAATATTAAATCCAGGAATTATTTGACTGTATTCCTCCGAAAGTGGTCCAGCTATTGCAGCATCAAAATCATTTACAGTGCTTTTGTCAGGAGCAAGTGAACGTCGATATAATCCTATTGCATCTTCATTTTTACCACCGTCAAAAGTTGCTGGTTGAACTATAAAATTATCTTTATATCCCGTTTCACTATATAAAACATGATGATTACTTAATATATAGACTCCTCCCTTATCAATATCCTTTACAAAACAACCTAATGTGCCTCTCCACCCTTCATAAAGTGGTCCAATTGAACAACCCATTACAAGTGGTCTTTTCTTAACTTGTTCAATAATCGGTTCTTCAGATAACGAAGATATAATTTCTCCTTTCTTTAGATGAAAGTACTCAAGGATTGGTGTTAAATACAAATCATTATTTCTACTTAGTAATTCGATTGCAAAATCTACATTTGAAAGTTTAATAACATTTACAGCTATGACTTCACTAAAAATTTCTAAAATTAATTCAGCTGGTTCAATATCGTCGTCAAAGTCACCTGCAGAAACTGGAACGTTCTGTCTGTTGAAAAAAAAATTATCACAAATTATTTTTTGAATTTTTATTGCCTTTCTGTAATCCATGAATATTTATATTTTTATTAAAACTAATCAAAGTTAACAAAAATTATGATAGTTGATCCTAATTAAAATATAGTTACAACTGCAGCTAACCGCCGTTAATCGCCATTGCTGGTTCTTAGTAAGTTTGATGTTGATTTTTCACAAAGTGTATCCCCGGCAGAGAATACTTTAGTCCGCTTTTTAGCAACGACGGTTAGCGAACTAACGATATCGGTAATATGCATAAAAATGGCATTAATATGGCAAAGTAATTAACACTTAACATAACAGCTTCATTGTTCGTTCTACGCACGCAACGAAGCTGTTGTACTTAACTTTTTTTACCTCAATTCATCTTTAATTTTTTCAGAATTTCTGCAAGCTTCTAATACTCCGTCATACCAAATTGATAATGGATATTCTGGATTATAAGATTTTTCTAAAGTCTTGTTTCTTTTAAAATAACTAATTGGTTGAGGCGAACGACTTTTTCCGTTACCCATTTCGTATGAATTAAATGGGATGGTTTCAGATATCCCAAAAGTCCAACCATCGTGCCTAAAATTTAGTCCATCTTCGTCATCTGATGCCCAATCAATAACTACCACTTTTCTTTTCTTATTTTGGTCGTAACGTATAAATGGAAAAATTTTGTTTAAATGCAAGTCATTAAATCCATACCCCATAAAAAGTATTGAGTCTGCTTCAAATATAAGTTTGTCTAATTGCATATAATATGGTCCAAAAGGCTCTCTAAGTAGTTGGTTTGTTTTGTCTAAACCTGCTATAATATTTGAGTTTAAATGAGCTAAACCCTCACTTGTATAATTTCCATTTCGGCCTGATGAATTTTGAGAAAATTGAGATTTTAAATCATTGTTCCATAAAATTTTGTGCATTTCAGTGTTTTTCCCTCCCTTCATATCAAAATAAACAGAGCCGTGTAAATGATAGCAAAAATTCCAATTAGAGTCATACAATTCCTCTCTGCTAAATTCCCCACTAACTTTGTTAAAACTTGTTGACAAATCAGGCAATGCACTTAAGATAACATTGTCATAGTTGAGATTTATAAATCCGATTTCAAATTCTTCTTTTAAAGAATTAAAAAAAGATTGCAATAATTCAATTTCTCCTTTTTTATCAACTAAAAGACTCTGGCATTTTATTCTAAAATGTTCTAATAATTTGTCTATTAAATACGTGTGTAGGAAATGAAAGTCTGAAGAGTCAGCTTTTTTTTCTTTTCTAAAACTTATTACTTCTGGAAAATCAAGAAGTTCAATAAATGGCTTTAAACGATTATTAAAATGTTTCCAATGTTCATCTTTAGAAATGGAATAGAGATTTTGGATTGTATAAAGTAAATTCTCAAAATTAATTATATTTTCAAGTCTATTATTGGGATTTTGGGAAACATAATTAGTCAATTCTTCTTTTACCCACGAATACAAGCTTTTTTGATTATCACTTTTTAATGGTAAAATTGATAATGCCCATTCTTCCAAAAGATCATCAATCATTTTTACTGATGGCATTCCAAATTCTAATGATGCTCCTGCACCTGTAATAATTAATAATTTTTTCATTATAGGGTATTTCTGTGAAGTTAAGTACAACTCATATATTGGTCTAACAATGTGTATTTCTTTACTAATATAGAAACAATTCTTTATAAATTATTAAAGAGATTTTTAATTTATTGGATAATCTTGGTACTTAGGTGAGCATAAATGTTTGATGGTTGTAGTACTTTTATGATCCTTAAGAACTACGAATCATTTATTTTAGTATAAATGGGCTTCACAGCGGCTTATGAAAAAACATTTGTTTTTTCGAACCAAAAAAACCTCCAAAAATCAAGTGATTTTGGAGGTTGGTGAATTATGGTGGGCGATGAGGGGTTCGAACCCCCGACCCCCTCGGTGTAAACGAGGTGCTCTGAACCAGCTGAGCTAATCGCCCTAAACAATTTGGTCGCTTTCGTTTCCGTATTGCGAGTGCAAATATACAGCTAGAAATCGTATCTGCAAGCAAAAAAGTAAAAAAAATGAATAAATTATTGACGCTATTTGCTTTTACACTCTATCATAGCACTTTATGTTAATCATGAAACGCTGTTATTTTTTTGTATTGATTCGTTATAATCTTACATTTGCGATATAAACAATAGATAATGGCCAGGTTCAAAGAAAACGATTTACCAAAATCAAAAATTACTGCAAGCTCACTCCAAAAAGCAACTGTAATATTTCAATATGCAGGAAATCACCGTTGGAAATTTTATGTAGGTTTAATTTTTTTATTATTCACTGGAGCGACTGCTCTCGCCTTTCCTAAATTAATGGGAATGCTTATCGATTGTGTGAAAAATAAAGATAACTCTCAGGCTAACATGATTGCGGGAAGTTTAATTATAATCTTATTTCTACAATCTATATTTTCGTTTTTTAGATTGTATTTATTTGTCAATTTCACTGAAAATACCTTAGCTAATTTGAGAGTATCGCTTTACAGTAATTTGGTAAAACTACCCATGTCTTTCTTCTCCCAAAAACGTGTTGGGGAATTAAACAGCCGAATCAGTTCTGACATAACCCAAATACAAGACACTTTAACATCTACAATTGCCGAATTTTTAAGACAATTTATTCTAATTATTGGTGGCGTCCTTTTATTGGCAAACGAAAGTATCAAATTAACGTTGTTGATGTTATCCGTAGTGCCGCTTGTCGCTGTTGCTGCTGTTATTTTTGGGCGATTCATCAGGAAATATTCAAAAAATGTTCAAGATAAAGTTGCCGAAAGTCAAGTGGTTGTTGAAGAAACTATGCAAGGCATCAGTATTGTAAAGGCTTTCGCCAATGAGTGGTACGAAATTGCCCGTTACAACGGAAAAATAAAGGAAGTTGTTAAGATTGCTATCAAAGGTGGAAAGTACCGAGGTTACTTTGCTTCATTCATTATCTTTTGTCTTTTCGGAGCTATTGTAGCCGTAGTTTGGTACGGAGTTCGATTGAGCATCAGTGGTGAAATGAGTGTGGGACAATTGATTTCTTTTGTATTGTATTCTACATTTGTTGGGGCTTCTTTTGGAGGAATTGCAGAGCTTTATGCCCAAATTCAAAAAGCGATTGGGGCAACTGAACGTGTTTTTGAATTATTGGATGAAACACCTGAAAAAATTAATTCAGTTCAAGACGTTTCGGAAACACAAAAGATAAAAGGAAATGTCACTTTCAAAAATGTAGCGTTCAGTTATCATTCTAGAAAAGAAATTAAAGTATTAAAAGACGTCAGTTTTACGGCCAATTTTGGTCAAAAAATAGCTATCGTAGGTCCTAGTGGAACTGGAAAATCAACTATTGCTTCACTTCTATTGCGTTTTTATAATATTGATGAAGGAGAAATATTGGTTGACGGAAAAAATATTTATGATTTTGATTTAGAAAATCTACGTGGAAACATGAGTATTGTACCGCAAGATGTGATATTATTTGGAGGAACCATAAGAGAAAATATTGCTTATGGAAAACCAAATGCAACCGAAGAAGAAATTCTTACCGCTTCAAAACAAGCCAATGCTTATAATTTTATCGAAAGCTTTCCTGAAAAATTTGAAACAATTGTGGGAGAAAGAGGAATTAAACTTTCCGGAGGACAACGACAACGTATTGCAATTGCAAGAGCATTACTGAAAAACCCAAGTATTTTGATTCTGGATGAGGCCACTTCATCATTAGATAGTGAAAGTGAAAAACTAGTTCAGGAAGCGTTAGAAATTTTGATGCAAGGAAGAACAAGTATCATAATTGCGCACCGTCTTTCAACCATTCGTAGTGCAGATCAAATTTTAGTTTTGGATAAAGGAAAAATTACAGAACAAGGAACACATCAAGAATTAATAGCTTTAGAAAATGGTATTTATAAAAATTTAAGTAATTTACAATTCAGCAATTCTTAAATCTTATTGTTCATTTTGACATAAAAAAACTCCATTCAGCTTATTGAATGGAGTTTTTTTATGGACTTAAATGTTACGAATACTAAAAACTGAACACTGAGGACTTTATTTCCCTTTTCTTCTATTACGTTCTGCTTTTATCATCTCTAATTCACGGCTGGTTTGTCCCGCTACCGAAGTATTTTCTTCTGCACGACGAATCAAGTACGGCATCACATCTTTAACTGGACCAAAAGGCAAATATTTTGCTACATTATACCCATTAGCAGCCAGATTATAACTGATATTATCACTCATTCCGTACAATTGACCAAACCAAATTCTGTCATCGTTTGTTTTGATTCCTTTTTGTTGCATCAATTCCATTAAAGTATACGTACTTAACTCATTGTGGGTTCCTGCAAAAATTGACATTAAATCTAAATGCTCAATCATATAAAGAACTGCAGCATCGTAATTTTCATCCGTTGCTTCTTTTGAAGCGCATATTGGCGAAGGATACCCTTTTTCTTCCGCACGAACAATTTCTTTTTCCATGTAAGCGCCACGAACTAATTTCATTCCAATGAAGAATCCTTCATTTTTTGCCTGTTCATGTAATTTTTTCAAGTAATCCAAACGATCCCAACGATACATTTGCAACGTATTGAAAACAATTGCTTTTTCTTTATTGTATTTACGCATCATTTCGGTAACTAAATCATCCGCTGCATCTTGCATCCAACTTTCTTCACCATCAATCAAAAGGGCAACATTTTTAGAATGAGCATCTTTACAAACCAAATCAAAACGCTCCACTACTCTATTCCATTCCGCTTGTTCTTCAGCGGTTAATGTTTGTTTTTCTCCCAATTTCTCATACAATTCAAAACGACCAAAACCAGTTGGTTTAAAAACAGCAAAAGGAATAGCCAAACGTTCTTTGGCAAATTCGATGGTTTTTAACGTCATTTCAAGCGCAGCATCAAACTGATCTTCCTCTTCTTTTCCTTCTACAGAATAATCCAAAACTGAAGAAACTCCTTTGGTGTACATTTTATCCACAACCGAAAGACAGTCCACTTCATTTACACCTCCGCAAAAATGGTCAAAAACAGTAGCGCGAATCAAACCTTCCACAGGAAGGTTGGCTTTAAGGGCAAAATTAGTAACCGCAGTTCCAATGCGAACTAGTGGCTGATTAGCAATCATTTTGAAAAGAAAATAAGCTCTATCCAATTCGGTATCACTTTTTAATGAAAAGGCAACTTGCGTATTATTGAATATTTTTTCCATTATTTGTTAAATTTTTGTACAAATATAGACAGAGTTTTGAATATTATTCCCCAAAAATTACCTTATTTTGCGGTTCCAATTAATCCATAAAGATGCAATCAATTCAAGCCAACAGTTATCCAATTCATTTCAACGAAAAAGGATACGAAGCCTTAAACCTTCATTTGACAGAAAATAAGTATTCCAAACTTTTTATTATTGTAGACAGTAATACTAACGAGTTTTGCTTGCCTAATTTTCTTCCGTATCTGGAAACTGATCTTACCATTGAAATCATTGAATTTGATGCAGGAGAAGAAAATAAAAATATTGAAACTTGTGTTCAAATTTGGAATGTATTGACTGAACTTGGTGCAGACCGAAAAAGTCTTGTAATTAATCTGGGCGGTGGTGTTGTTACTGATTTAGGTGGTTTTGTTGCTTCAACATTCAAGCGTGGAATTGATTTTATTCATATTCCTACTACGCTACTATCAATGGTTGATGCTTCTGTTGGAGGGAAAAACGGGGTCGATTTAGGGAATTTAAAAAACCAAATTGGTGTTATAAATGTTCCAATAATGGTTCTTATTGACACCCAATATCTTGAAACGGTGCCTCAAAATGAAATGCGTTCCGGTCTTGCCGAAATGCTGAAACACGGTTTGATTTATGATAAGGAATACTGGGAACAATTTTTAGACTTAAAAGCTATAGATTTTGCTGATTTTGATGCATTAATTTACCGTTCGGTTGAAATAAAAAATGAAATTGTCCTTCAAGATCCTACGGAGAAAAATATCCGAAAAGCATTAAATTTTGGTCATACCTTGGGCCACGCCATTGAAAGCTACTTTTTGGAAAATGAAAATAAAACTACTTTACTGCACGGAGAAGCTATTGCCGTTGGAATGATATTAGAAAGTTTCATTTCATTGGATAAAAAACTAATCAATAAAGAAGAATATTCTGAGATAAAAACCTGCATCAAATCTATTTATGACAACATCATTTTTGATGAAAAGGACATAGAACCAATCTTGGAATTACTAATTCACGACAAAAAAAATGAGTATGGCAACATTCAGTTTGCATTAATTGAAGGTATCGGAAAAATAAAAATCAATCAATCAGTTGAAAATGAATTAATTCTTAGGGCTTTTGAAGATTATAAATCTTAATTATTTTTTACAAAAAGGATTGCATTGCGTATATAATATTTTTTACATTTGCACCAATGAAAAAAAGTCAAAACAAGCGAAATTATAGTTCTAATAAAACCCGAAACAATATGTCTTTTCTGAGGATATTGAAGCGGTTTTATTCTATTAAAGGAAACTTTAGTTTTGATGTTTTCCAATACTTGAAAGCAGACCACGAGAAGCTTCAGATCGTTTATGCAAATATTCGGGTTTGAATTATAGGTTACTTTATTTTTACAATATTCTAATCTATAATTATGACATCTAATGAATACAAAATATTCTGATTTAATCAATCAAACCTACTATTTTCCCCAAGAAGAATTTACATTAAACAAAGATAATCTTCAATTTCACAATATCGATTTGATGAAATTGGTGGAGCAATATGGTACGCCATTAAAATTTACGTATTTACCTCAAATTTCAAACAACATCAACAAAGCCAAAAGCTGGTTTCGTAAATCGATGGAAAAAAATAAATATGAGGCAAAATATTACTACTGTTACTGTACCAAAAGCTCTCATTTTGAATACATTATGAACGAAGCGTTCAAAAACAATATTCATATTGAAACTTCATCTGCTTTTGACATTAATATTGTAGAAAATCTTTTGGCAAACGGAAAAATCAATAAAAGTACGTATGTAATTTGTAATGGTTTCAAAAGAGATCAATACATCGATAATATTGCGCGACTAATCAATAATGGTCATAAAAACACCATTCCAATTATTGATAATTACGAAGAACTTGACTTGCTTCAGGGACAAATAAAAAGTAAATTTAAAATTGGAATTCGTATTGCCGCCGAAGAAGAACCTAAATTTGAGTTTTATACTTCCCGTTTAGGAATTGGTTACAAAAATATTGTTCCGTTTTACAAAAAGGAAATCAAGGAAAATAAAAAATTGGAACTGAAAATGTTGCACTTTTTTATCAATACTGGAATTAATGACAACGCTTATTACTGGAATGAATTAGTAAAATGTATTAAGGTTTACGTGGCATTAAAAAAAGAATGTCCTTCTCTTGACGGATTAAATATTGGTGGTGGTTTTCCAATAAAAAACTCACTGGCATTTGAATACGATTATCAATACATGATTGACGAAATCATCAATCAGATAAAAATAGCTTGTGACGAAGCCGAAGTTGACGTTCCTAATATTTTTACCGAATTTGGTTCTTATACAGTAGGAGAAAGTGGTGGAGCGATTTATCAGATTTTGTATCAAAAACAACAAAATGACAGAGAAAAGTGGAATATGATTGACTCTTCTTTCATCACTACTTTACCAGATACTTGGGCAATCAACAAACGTTTTATCATGTTGGCGGTCAATCGCTGGAACGATACATACGAGCGGGTTTTGTTAGGCGGAATGACGTGCGACAGCGATGATTATTACAATTCCGAACAAAACATGAATGCTATTTATTTGCCAAAATACAACAAAGAGAAACCATTGTACATCGGATTTTTCAACACGGGTGCTTATCAGGAAACCATTGGTGGATACGGTGGTTTACACCACTGTTTGATTCCGCAACCTAAACATATATTGATAGATAGAGACGAAAACGGTATATTAGCCACTGAGGTTTTCTCCGAACAACAAACCTCTGAAGACGTTTTAAAAATATTAGGTTACGACAAAAAATAAATTACCAACTATTCAATTATTCAATATAAAAATTCGTTAAATTTGAAATTATATTTTTAACGTTTTGATTTATAAGTATTTAAATTTTAAAAAATGAGCAAAGGACCAATCAGTCAGTTTATAGAAAAGCATTATTTGCATTTCAATTCTGCATCTTTAGTTGACGCAGCTAAGGCATACGAAGAACAATTAGCCAATGGTGCAAAAATGATGGTGAGCATGGCTGGCGCTATGAGTACTGCCGAGATTGGAAAAATATTTTCTGAGATTATTCGTCAGGATAAAGTACATATTATTTCATGTACTGGAGCAAATCTAGAAGAAGATATCATGAATTTAGTTGCTCATTCTCATTATGAAAGAGTTCCAAATTATCGTGATTTGACTCCGCAAGACGAATGGGATTTATTAGAAAGAGGTCTAAACCGTGTAACTGATACTTGTATTCCGGAACATGAAGCTTTCCGTCGTTTGCAAAAGCATATTTACAAAATATGGAAAGATGCAGATGACAAAGGCGAAAGATATTTTCCACATGAGTTTATGTACAAAATGTTACTTTCAGGTGTTCTTGAAGAATATTATGAAATTGATTTAAAAGACAGTTGGATGTATGCAGCTGCTGAGAAAAATTTACCTATTATTGTACCGGGATGGGAAGATAGTACGATGGGAAATATATTTGCATCGTATGTAATTAAAGGAGATTTGAAAGCTTCTACAATGAAATCCGGTATTGAATATATGGTTTTCTTATCAGATTGGTATCCAAAAAACAGTACCAATGGTGTAGGTTTCTTCCAAATTGGTGGTGGTATTGCTGGAGATTTTCCAATATGCGTTGTACCAATGTTGTACCAAGATATGGAAATGCATGACATTCCTTTCTGGAGTTATTTCTGCCAGATTTCAGATTCAACAACCAGTTATGGTTCGTATTCTGGAGCGGTGCCAAATGAAAAAATTACTTGGGGGAAATTAGACATTAAAACTCCTAAGTTTATTATTGAGTCGGATGCTACCATTGTGGCACCTTTAATTTTCGCTTATTTATTAGATTTATAGAATATTTTATGAAAAGAGTAATTGTTGATTACGCAAAACTTACCAATGAAATTTTAAACCTATTGGTGGATAAATTTCCAGATGGTTATGATGATTCAAACATTATTAGTTTTAGAAACGCTAAAAATGAATTAGTTGAAGCAGTTGAAGTAAGAACTGAAGATACTATTTATTTAGTAAAAGTGAGCACTAAGCTTGCTGATAGAATTGAAAATTATGATGAAGATGATGAAATCCTTATCGATGAAGTTGTTGAACCGATCAAAGGTCTGGATTTAGACGATGATATTGATGACGACGATGAAGACGACGCTGTCGACAAACTGGATTCTGATTCAGGAGATGATGAGGATGACGAAGATGCTGATGAAAAAGATTTTTCAGATGAAGATGATGACGAAGATGAGGATTAATTAATCCTGTTTTAAATATACTTATAAAAAGGAACTCATTCACGAGTTCCTTTTTTTATAACTTTAGACTTCTAAATATACGCCAAAATGACTCAGCAAATTTTATATGCCAAACTCAAAGAAAACTTTGGTTTTGAAAAATTCAGACCCAACCAAGAGGAAATAATAAACTGTGTTCTCTCTGGGCAAGATACATTGGCTATTATGCCTACAGGTGGTGGGAAATCAATTTGTTTTCAGTTACCAGCATTACTTTTTCCCGGAATTACAATCGTAATTTCCCCGCTTATCGCTTTGATGAAAGATCAAGTTGATGGCTTGAAAGCAAATGGAATTGAAGCCTGTTTTATCAACAGCAGTCAAACCGAAGACGAACGTCAATTTTATATTGAAAGTTTAAAATCCAATGCGATTAAGCTCGTTTACATTGCTCCGGAAAGCTTGTCTTTTCTTGACAATATTTTCAATAGTTTGACCATAAGTCTTATCGCTATTGACGAAGCGCATTGCATTTCATCTTGGGGACATGATTTCCGACCAGCTTATACAAATCTTGGATATCTAAAAAACCGCTTCCCTTCTACCCCAATCTTAGCTTTAACTGCAACTGCTGATAAAGCTACACGTAAGGATATTAGTGAACAATTAAACCTTAAAAATCCAAAACTATTTGTTGCTTCTTTTGATCGAAAAAATTTAAGTTTAGAAGTTCGTCCCGCTTTGGACAGAGTCAAACAAATAATAGATTTCATACAAGAAAAACCAAATGAATCTGGGATTGTATATTGCTTGAGCAGAAAAACAACCGAAGAACTGGCCGAAAAATTGCAAAAAATAGGAATTAGTGCTAAGGCCTATCATGCCGGTTTAGACAATAAAATTCGCTCGAAAACACAAGATGAATTCATCAATGATGACTGTAAAGTGGTTTGCGCAACCATTGCCTTTGGGATGGGAATTGATAAATCAAATGTGCGCTGGGTGATTCATTACAATTTACCTAAAAATATAGAAGGCTATTATCAGGAAATTGGTCGTGCCGGTCGCGATGGTTTACCATCAGAAACCGTATTGTTCGAAAGTTATGGTGATGTGATTCAATTGCAAAAATTTGCTTCTCAAGGTTTAAACGCCGAAGTACAACTTGCCAAACTGGAGCGAATGAAACAATATGCAGATGCGTTGAGTTGTCGCAGAAAGATATTGCTCTCCTATTTTGGCGAACTCGTTACGGAAAATTGTGGAAATTGTGATATCTGTAAAAATCCGCCGCTTTTTTTCGATGGAACCATAATTGCTCAAAAAGCATTATCGGCAATTATTAGGTTACAGGAAACCGAACCATTACCTGTAATTATTGACTTTTTGCGCGGGTCCAAAAATGCGTATATCTATGAAAAAGAATACCAAAACCTGAAAACATATGGTGTTGGTGTTGATCTTTCATGGTTTGACTGGAATCAATATTTAATACAATTGATAAATCTTGGGTACTGTGAGATTGCTTTTCATAAACAAAATAAAATTCGACTTACTTCTTTAGCGAAAAAAGTACTGTTTGAAGGCGAGAAAGTACAACTAACCACGGTCCAGAAAATAAATATTGAGAAACAAGAAACCAAAGAAACAAAAACTAAATCAGTAGCAAATTCGCTTTTTGAAACCTTGAGAAAATTGCGTTACGAAATTTCTAAAGAAGAATCCGTTCCAGCTTATGTAATCTTTAGTGATGCGGCTTTGCGCCAAATGGAAACCGAAAGACCGATGAGCGTTACCGAATTACTGGCAATCGACGGTGTTGGAAAAGCAAAACTGGAAAAATATGGAGATGCTTTTATCAAAGCGATTATTGATTTTCAAAAATCTAAAGTTGTCAGAAAAAAGAAAGAAGCCACTACTTATAAAGAAACATTGGAACTTTATAAAAATGGATTATTAGTGGAGGAAATTGCCCAAAAAAGAAAATTAGGATTAAGTACAATTATGTCACATTTAGCGAAATTGTACATTGATGGCGCCGAAATAGATTTGGATTCGTTTATCTCAAAAGAAGAAGTTTCTCAAATTGCCGAAGCGCAAGTAAAACTAGAATCACCAAATGCCTTAAAACCCTATTTTGATTATTTTGAAGAAAAAATAGATTATGGAAAAATCCGATTGGCATTGGCAATATTAGAAAAAGAAAATGCTGTACTTTAATTCATTTATATGATAAAATCCTTTCCTCCTTTTGTAAATTCTCAAACCAAAATTTTGATTTTGGGAACCATGCCTGGCATTGCTTCATTGGAAAAACAGGAATATTATGCGCACAAAAGAAATCATTTTTGGAAAATAATGTACACGTTGCTGGATAATTTACCAATAGCTGAAATCTTTGAAGAAAAGATACAATTACTCCAAGCTAATAATATTGGGCTTTGGGATGTTTTAGAAAATTGCGAAAGAAAAGGAAGCTTGGACATCCATATCAAAAATCAAAAAGAAAATGATTTTGAAAGCTTGTTTAGAGAATTTCCAGAAATTACTACAATCATTTTTAACGGAAAAGAAAGTCATAAATACTTTCTGAAAAAATTTGGACAAATAAAAGGCATCACGTATTATGTGATGCCTTCCACTAGTCCTGCAAATACTATGTCATTTGACAACAAGCTAAAAATCTGGTCAACCGGTTTTCAATAAATTACAAATACCTTTCCTGAAAAACCTTTTGATGGTGTTTTTGATGCCCGATCATAATAAAACCGATCGCACGAACCGATACAGCTGCATTCGAAGCCATTCCAACTCTCTTTAATTGTTCGTCTGATAAACTTTTGAAAAGAAACAAATTCGAATGTCGCACAGCTGAAAATTCAGTTAGCAAATCTTGAATACTTCTATTGGTAGCTTGAGTATTGTTTACATAATCATTTTCATCAAAACCTGGTAAAGGCGTTTGGTCATTTCGGGAAATACGTAAGGCGCGATACGCAAAAATACGCTCGGTATCTATGACATGCTGAATAATTTCTTTGATATCCCACTTCCCTTCTGCATATTTATAATCAAATTTATCCATTGGGATATTTTGAACAAAACGGATAAAATCATACAATGAAATTTCTAATTCTTCGATCAAATTTACGTCTCCCAAAGCGTTTACATAAGGAGCATAAAAAGGAGCATATTCATTTGTTGGCAATTGTGTTGACATCATTTTTTTTATCGTTTAAGCAGAGTTTCTACTAGCATTTGTATTTCCAAAAAGAGAACGAGTCACTATTTTTTCGTACACTTTTATTAACGCTTCATCTGGTTGAGCCTCTTTGTTTAATTCATTTATTCGCAATAAAGCATATTGCTGTATTGTCAACAATGGCAATACAATACGCTCTCTTATTTGTATTGATGCTTTACCATCAGGATAATTTTCCATCAGTTCCTTATGACCAGCAATTTTCAAAAGCAATCGTTTTGTTTCTAAAAATTCGTCATAAATAATTTGCCAAAAAGCACCAAATTGTGGGTCTTTTTTCATGTAAGCTGTCAGTGGGAAAAATGATTTTGCTAATGACATCATACTATTTTCTAACAAGGTTTTAAAGAACATAGAATTATCATATAAATCCTGAACTTTATTCCATTGATTTGTATCTTCAAAATGTTTAAGCGCCGTACCAACACCAAAAAATCCAGGTACATTTTGCTTCAACTGACTCCAGGAACCCACAAAAGGAATCGCTCGCAAATCAGCGAAATCTAAATGCTCCGATTTACTTCTTTTGGATGGTCGGCTTCCAATATTCGTTTTAGCGTAATATTTCAACGTGCTCATTTGTTCCAAATAAGGAATAAATTTAGGATGATTTTTGAAACTCAAATACTTTTCATAACCAAAGCCTGCCAATTGATCCAATATATTTTTTTCGTTCAAAGTCAATTCATTCTCTCCTTTACTAAAAACTTGATTCGTTACACCAGCACTTAATAAATTTTCTAAGTTATATCGGCATGAATCTAGCGTTCCAAAATTCGAGCTAATAGTCTGTCCTTGCACTGTAACCTGAATTTCATTGTTTTCAATATTTGGACCCAAAGAAGCATAGAATTTATGTGTTTTTCCACCTCCACGAGCAGGCGGACCTCCACGACCATCAAAGAAAATTGCTTTTACGCCATATTTCCTGGAGATTGCAGTAAGTTCTTCTTTGGCTTTATAAATACTCCAATTCGCCATTAAATATCCTCCGTCTTTTGTACCGTCAGAAAAACCAAGCATGATGGTTTGTTTGTTATTTCTATTCTTCAAATGTGTTGCATAAGCGGGATTCGTATATAATTTTTCCATGATTTCATGCGCATTCTGCAAATCATCAACCGATTCAAAAAGCGGAATAATATCAACAGATGGATCTTCCCAATTACTCAAACGGAATAATGCGAAAGTTTCCATCACATTAAGTGCACTTTCATTATTACTTATTATGTATCGGTTTGCACCAAATTCACCATTATTTTCCTGAATTGTTTTAATCGCCTGAATGGATTCTATTGTCAAACGAGTCATTTCATTTGAAAATACTGCAGCATCCAGATTTCCGTTTGTATTTGACAATACTGCAAATTTGTCTTCCTCTGATAATTCAAAATAGTTTTCAGGAAAAACAGAGGTATCCGTTTTTAAATAAAAATCCACTATATCTTTAAAAACTGAATCATGAATTTTACTGTTCTGACGAATATCTAAGGAAGCAAAATGAAATCCAAATAAATTGACTTTTATCAATAGCGCATCCAATTCATCTAAATACAACGATTGATGCTGGTCGATAATTATCTGTTTTATTTTATTTAATTGTGATTTGAATTCATCTAAAGTGATGAAAATTTCTCCTTTAGAATAAAAAACAGACCTATACAGTTTTTGTTCCAGTTCAGTAACCAAAGTATCAACTCCTGAGAAGGTTAGCTTTCTTTTTAAATTTCGCATTTCGATATAATAACATTTCAAAATCGAAGTTCGCAAACGTTCTGCTACTTTCAAAGTTATTTCAGTAGTCACAAATGGATTTCCATCACGGTCACCTCCAGGCCAAAATCCAAGTTTAATCAATGGATTCTTTATGGAATTACCGTTAAAAATATTCTTTTGTAGGTACTGCACCATCTCACCGGAAGTTTGGTAAAAAACGTTTTCCAGATACCAAATCAAACTTACCGCTTCATCAAAAGGATTTGGTTTTTCATTTTGAATAAAAGGAGTCTTACCCAATTGAGCCAGTAATTGCTTAATGTCAAGTAGATTATTTTTTCGAATCGCTTCTGTCAAATCATTGATTATTCCAAGCACAGCGCCTGGATAAAACTGTGTAGGATGTGCAGTCAAAACCGTTCTTACATTGAAATCTTCCAGAAAATCAACCAATTCGTCTTCTTTGTCTTTTGCATCTGACTTTTCCTTTATATCTCTCAACGACCCTCTTCCTTCCATGTTATTAACAACCGGAAACGCAGCATCTTCAATAGCATCAAACAGAACAATCTGGCGTTCGATATATTGGATAAAACGAAACATGATATCAATTTTCTCTGATTCCGAAGCATTGTGCAAATACCTTCCAGCAAAAAAATTCACAATCTCTTTTGGAGTTTCTTGTTTTTTAAATCCTGTATCGCAAATATCTGTAAATAAAGGCAGTAAAGCTCCAGTGTTATCTATGGATTGAAATGGCAATGTAATAAATACACTATTGTAAATGTTGTATTTAGAAAGAACATCCTGATTAAAACGTTCAATTTTAGGTAGTGTGTACATAGTTTAGTTGTAGTTGGTTTAGTTAATTTCTCATAAAAAAACCCCAAGAATTAACTTGAGGTTATATTTATATATAGCGCATTCAAGATTAATTACATATTTTTAAAAATAGTATGCATCAACCGCTTCTTATCATTTATACTTTCCTCAAGCGAGATCATCGTTTCAGTTCTGTAAACTCCATCAATATCATCAATCATAAAGATAACATCTTTAGCATGTTTAGTATCCTTTGCTCTAATTTTACAAAAGATATTAAATTTCCCAGTAGTAACAGAAGCTACGGTTACAAAAGGAATTTCATTTATTCGTTCCAAAACAAATTTTGTTTGAGACGTATTGTTTAGAAAAACACCAACATAAGCGATAAAAGAATATCCCAATTTGTCATAATCAAGCACTAATGAAGATCCCATTATGATACCGGCATCCTCCATTTTTTTAACTCTGACATGGACAGTTCCTGCAGAAATCAATAATTTTTTTGCAATATCCGTAAATGGAACTCTTGTATTGTCTATCAACATATCTAAAATCTGGTGATCTACTTCATCTAAACGAAATTTACTCATAACTCTTTAATTAATATTATTAATTGCTTTAACAAAGTATAAAAATATACATAAAAACAATAAAAAGACAAAAATATTATATTTTTATCATTCCGTTAACAATTTTTATGTTATTATCTAAATAAAAATCAGCTTTTTGGTTTAATTTAGGAATTGAATCAAAATCATCTTTATAAAGTGCTCCTTCAGCATCGTATTCAAAATGACCAAAACAATTTTCTAAATCGCCTATCTGTGAAACATAAGCATTAAAACAAATCTGATTTTCAATTAACTCTTCTTTGTATTGTGCTGCAAAATTGGTGATTATTTCGATACCATCATAATTTATTTTGGTGTTTTTATACATAAAATCATAAAAAACGACTTTATTTTGAGGAATATTCAAATATTTGTCAATTCCGTTGCTAACTATAACGTTTTCGCTAAGTGTGATAAAACTAGACACTAACGCCATAAAAACATATTTGCGCGTCTCCTCTCTTTCATAATCGTTTGCAAAATGACCAGCTTCGAATAATAATGTTGGAACTCCCAAATATTGAAACGTGTCACCAATACAGTTTATATTGAAAGAATCATCAAAACGGCCAATTTGGTTTGGTAAATACTTCTGAAGCTCTTCATTTATACTCGCAATCAAATTAATAGCTTTTAATCTCGATTCGTTTACTTCTCTTTCTTCATTATAAGAAGGCGCCAAAAATGATAATGTAGCCGGACTACCCGTATCGCTTACGCCAAAAATAGTGCGCTGATCATGAAGATTAAAGCAATAATCTGGTTTAAAAGATTCAAAAACTTCTCTTAAAATCTTACTTTCTGGCTGTGTGAGCGCTTGCGAATCGCGATTTAAATCAACTTTATTAGCATTTTCTCTGGTATATAATGTGGCACCGTCAGGATTCAACATTGGAATACTGCAAAAAGTAAAAGTATTTAATAATTGTTGTGCTAATTGTGAACCGCTTTGCAACACATTCAAAAAATCAAATAGTGCCTTTGTAGTCGTACTTTCATTACCATGCATTTGTGACCAAAGGAAAATTTTAGTTTTACCTTCTCCAATTTCATACGAATAAATCGACTTTCCTAAAACTGATTTTCCAATAATTTGAAGTTGATTATTGGTATTTAATTTTTGTAATAACGGTTCAATAGAATCTAAAGTAATGTAACGACCGTGAATAGTTTCTTCTTTATATTGACTGAATAATTGTTCTAAATCCATGCTGTTTTATTTGATTTACAAAAGTAAACATCTTTATATTTACATTTGTAAACAAATAAGATTTCAACTATTTCAATCCTGTAAACACATCTTTGCCTTTTAAGTGAGTCCTTTTACTACTTGCGGTTAACAAATGTTATCTAATAATTAATTAGTATCTAATTAACATACTATCAATCACTTATAATTAATCACATTATCTTATACTTTATGTTAATTAGTATAATAAATGCTATTTACACTTGTAATATTGGTTATTTGATAACTTTTGATTACATTTGTAAATAGTTAATTCATATCAATAATTTACAATGGTAAACATCGAGGATTTTATAAAAAGATTAGAAATCATACTGGATTACTACAGCTTGAATGCTTCTTCTTTTGCGGATAAAATTGGTGTACAGCGCTCCAGTTTGTCTCACCTACTCTCAGGAAGAAACAAACCTAGCTTGGATTTTATTCTTAAAATATTAGAGGTTTTTCCTGATGTAGATTTGTATTGGATATTGAACGGAAAAGGAACTTTTCCTAAAAACTCGGAGCAGTTTGATAAAACAGTAAACAATGTTGAGCAAGTTGTAAAACAAAATATTCCTGCTCCACCTTCTGCTGATATAATTCCTGAGAATCTATTTTCCGAAATAAAAATTCCAAATCCGATTCCTGCATTGGAAACAAAAAAAATAGAAAATCAAAATAGCGCTAAAGAATCCGATTCTACTGAAATAGATAAAATCGTTATTTTTTATAAAAATGGAACTTTTAAAAGTTATGTTCCCGATTAAAAAAAGAACCCCAATTCGGAATTTCGAATTGGGGTTCTTATACATTATTTTGCTGTAACAATTATTTTTACGATAAACTGAATTTATTGTTTACACTGTTATTTATTCAAATGAATATCCGTTTTCCGGAATTTTACCTTTGACACCATTATAGTGTTTCTTCAAAACTGCCATATCACTTTCGATATCTCCAGTTGGTGAAACTGAATTTCCTAAGTTCACTTCTTTTCTTCCAAAATCAAATGTGACAGGAATTATAGGAACATTTGCTTTTAAAGCGATATAATAAAATCCTGTTTTTAGTTCGGTAACTTTTTCACGGGTTCCTTCTGGAGCAACAGCCAAACGAAAAATTTCTTTCCTTTGAAAAATAGCAGCGATAGAATCCACTTTATTCAAACCGCCAGAACGGTCCAGTGGTTCGCCGCCCATATATCTAAAATAAAATCCGAAAGGAAAACGAAACAATTCCTTTTTACCCACCCAATTCATTTCTAATCCGGTAATGCCTCTGGTGAAAATACCCAAATAAAAATCATGCGCACTTGTATGCGGCATCACCATCATGACGCATTTTTTTATATTAGCATCTATTCCTCCAACTATTTTCCATCCCATGAGCCTGAAAAATATCCATTTGTAAAATTGTTTCTTCATTCTTTCTTATTTCACACAAAATAAATAATTTAAATCTTATTTTTGAGTAAAACTGCCAATAATGATTAAAAAAATATTCAGTTATCTCATTCCAATAAAAATTTATGAAACAAAATCTTCATTGAGCAAATCGATTGAAGTCACTTGGGCAAATGGTGAATTAGTTTTAGACTCGGAAAATGCCAATTATTCGTATGGCAGTTTACAACGTATTTTAAGATTGGGGTTAAAAAATATTGGCTTCGAAAAGATAGTTCCCATGAAACATATTCTTGTTTTGGGAGTTGCAGGCGGAAGCGTTATCAAAACGTTGGTGGATGAAATAAAATACAAAGGAAAAATTACCGGAGTTGAGATCGACCCCGAAATAATTAAAATAGCCAACACCTATTTTAAATTGGATGAAGTGAAAAATCTCGAAATTGTGATTGATGATGCTTTCGAATTTGTTTTGAAAACCAAAGCTAAATACGATTTAATTATTATTGATGTTTTCCAAGATACCACAATGCCTAATTTTCTATTTGAAACTTTTTTCATCAATAGAATTTGTTTTCTTTTAAAAAGTCATGGTTTTATTCTTTTTAATACCATGTTACTGAATGAAAGCCAAAATCTACGAAATAAAAAATACGTCTCCGAGTTTTTCAAAAGTGAATTTCAAATAAAAACTATTCCTAGAGTTGAAATTCATAATGAATTGATTGTAATCGAAAAAATGAATTAAATAATGATGCGAAAATGTTATTTCTAAAAATTTGCAATCCAATAGTCTTAAAGCGACATAATTATTTTGTACTCTTACACACCATTATTTAACACATTGTTGGAATGAAAAAAGTTTTAAAAAAATTACTTCTGGGGAAAACATCAAAAGGTTTTCAGCCCAAATTTAATCCTATTCAAAAACGGATACAAAATATTCAATCCATTTGGAATAACGATCATCAGGAAGATAATGGAATTGAAAAAATCGTGCGCTTAATGTTGGCTTCTTCCCAATTACTTTTCCCTGGAATTTACATTAAATATTGGGCCAGCAAAAAAGGAGTTGAATACCAAGATTTAGCGTTAGACTTTTATGTTTTATTAAAAGTGATTTTTCCAATAGTGATATTAGTAAATCACTGGCAAAACCAAGAATGGCTTATTTGGATTCTTGTATATGTGTTTTTGGAAACTGTTTTTTACATTCCAACACTGATATTTGCATCTGATTTATTTTCAAAACCACGCTCATACAAGAGATCCATGTTGCTGCTTTTCTTTAACTATTTAGAGATTGCATTTGCGTACGCCGTCTTTTATTCTGTTGGAAATTACATGAACAGACCGTTTTTCCATTGGTTTGATTCGATTTATTTCAGCATTGTAACTTCCTCTTCCATAGGCTATGGCGACTACCATCCCATTACACCAATAGGGAAATTTCTAGTTACTACACAAGCCTTACTGTTTCTGTTTTTCATTGTGCTTTTCTTGAATTTCTTTTCCACCAAAGTAAAAACGAAAGGCTATTTCGATCATGAAAATCTGGAATAATTACAGCATTTTTCTGGCTTTTTCTAAATCCTCCGGAGTATCAATTCCGATTCCGACATGTGTCGTTTCGACCATTTTAATTCGTTTTCCAAATTCCAGATAGCGCAATTGCTCCAGTTTTTCGGATGCTTCCAAAGATTGCATTGGTAACCTGTAAAAATCCAATAATGCTTGTTTTCTAAAAGCATAAATCCCGATGTGTTGCATGTAGCGAACGCCCACATTTTTCTCTCTAGGATACGGAATTACCGAACGTGAAAAGTACAATGCAAATCCGTTTTGATCCACCACTACTTTTACATTATTCGGATTATTGATGTCGTCTTCATTAGTAATTTCGCGCATCAACGAAGCCAAATCTACTTTTTTATCCGAATCGTTTCTAAAAACTTCAATGACTTTTGCCAACGGTTCCGCATCGATAAATGGTTCGTCTCCTTGTACATTGATTACAATATCAACGTCTAAATTTTCGACTGCTTCCGCAATTCGATCACTTCCTGATTCGTGTTCCTTGATGCTCTTGATGGCTTTTCCACCGTGAGAAACGATTTCGTCATAAATTAAATCGGAATCTGTTACCACAAAAACATCATCAAACAATTGCGTGTTTATGGCTGCTTCATAAGTTCTTAAAATGACCGTTTTACCTCCCAAATCCTGCATTAGTTTTGCGGGAAATCGTGTCGAAGCATAACGTGCGGGAATGACTGCTATTATTTTCATTTTTATCTATTTATTTTAATTTGCCATAAAGGCACTAAGTCGAAAAGGATTATTTTTCAAGCTTTACTTTTAAGTAATTAATAAATGCTGAGCAGGAAACTAACATAAATTTAGCATCTTCCATACTAACTTCTATATCGTCAGTCAATAATGAATGTCTAATTCCCCCAGCATCACTAGTATAGCCATATAAGGCTGTGAAAGCACTTCTCAAAGCACCATGAACTTTATATTTTTCCTCAATTATTTTTAATGCAGGAGCAAGTGTTGTACTATTATTCCCTACGATGATTTTACACAAAGATTCTACTGCTGAAATTGATTCCTTAATAGAATTTCTATAATCTGGATTTTTTCTATTAGAAAAATATTCAATTGCCGTACTCAAGTGAGTGTTTACAGGCTCCCATTTAGATGAATTTACAAGTGCATCTTCTATTTCGACTATTTCTTCCTCGGAAGTAATTTGTACAATATGACCATCTACTAGACGATAAGCTGACATTTCTTTTTTTAGAGAATTATTACACCTTACATCAAATTCTATCTTTAAATAATTAATATCTATTTTAGAGAGGAATTCTAAAAAATCATATTTTTCAAACCAATTAGATTTAAAAAACCAATCTTTTATATAACCAACAAATTCTCGAGCAGATATATCTCTTTGCTGATTTTTAGGAATTTCATCTGCTCTGTTTTCGAAAAATTCTTGCCAAATAGAATTAAATACAAGTCCTATATCAGAATCGTTATCAATTTTATGATGAAAATTAACACCAATTACGTCAAAAAAATTAATTTGAATAGTATTCCAAAGTCTATTTTCTAATTTTTCATCAATTGATTCTATTTGTATGGAATCTCTAACTGAAGTTTTACCTATTCTTTGTGAAAATCTCATTATTTATATGTTTATTTTTTCGTAAACTAAATTCAAAAATTATTTCACAAATATAAGATTTTTTACACAAATCTATCCTACATAATCTTCACTGAAGTCATACTCAACGAACCCGCCAATAACTTATCATTAAACAAACTGAGTTCTTCGGATTTTCCTTTTAGTCCTAAAGTATAAATTAAAGGTAAATAATGTTCTGGCGTAGGAATCGCTAATTGAAACGCCTTGCTTTGTTTTTCAAAATCAATCAATGGTTGAAAATTCCCGTCCAATAAATAATCATTAATTGTTGATCTTGCTTCAATTGCCCAATCATAACCATAATTATCTTTTTCGAAATTGCGATAATCGACCAATCCCAAATTATGAACAATGTTTCCGCTGCCTACAATCAAGATTCCTCTGGTACGCAAAGCACTTAGTTTTTGAGCCAAATCAAAATGGTATTGTCCAGATTTTGTATAATCAATACTCAACTGAATCACGGGAAAATTCGCCTCGGGATATAAATGTTTAATAACACTCCAAGCTCCGTGATCCAAACCCCAATGTTCGTCCAGCTCTACTTCTACCGGAGTCAACAATTGTTTGGTTTCTAATGCTAATTCTGGACTTCCTTTTGCAGGATATTGCACATCGAACAATGCTTGCGGAAAACCGCCGAAGTCGTGAATCGTTCTAGGCATTTCCATTGCGGTAACCTTTGTCCCTTTGGTAAACCAATGCGCCGAAATACACAAAATGGCATTTGGTTGCGGTAACGTTTTAGCCAAATTTCGAAAACCCATCACAAACTGATTTTCTTCTATGGCATTCATCGGGCTTCCGTGTCCCAAAAATAAAACCGGCATTTTTTCAGTATTTGAAAAAGAGCTTGAAATTTTATGTAGGTCATTTAAAGTATTCATAACCAGACTATTTTAAAATTATTGAACCATATAAGTCATATAAGGTCATTTAAGTTTTTCTTTAATTTTAGCTTAAATAACTTATATGTTTATCAAATTTACTCCACAAAATTCTCATCCTTAAATCCTATCAAATATAATTTATTTTTGGCTCGGGTCATTGCAGTATACAACCAGCGAATATAATCTCGATTGATTCCATCAGGCAAATACGGTTGTTCTATAAAAACCGTATTCCATTGACCACCTTGGGACTTATGACAGGTTATTGCATACGAAAATTTAACTTGCAAACCATTGAAATATTCGTTGGCTTTCACTTTTTGGAATTGTTTGAATTTGGTTTCGCCTTCGTAATCTTTCAACACTTCCTGATACAATCGGTTGGATTCTTCATAGGTCAACGATGGTGATTCGCTTTTTATGGTGTCCATTAATAATACCGTTTCAAATGGAATCTGATTGGGGTAATCGATCATTCGAATTTTTACTTTGGCAAACTTAAAACCATACAATTCTTTGATATTGAAAATTTCCAATATTTCTATAATATCACCATTGGCAATAAAACCCGCTTCATCGGAATCTTTCAACCAAAAATAATTGTTCTTCACCACCATCAGAAAATCACCTGTGGACAATTCACTTTCTTTGTCTAGGATTTTGGTTCTGATTTGCTCATTGTATTGATTCGCCCTTTTATTGGAACGAACAATAAAAGCGGTGTCTTCTATACTATAATTACTGTAGGCGGAATTGATGGCATCCTGAATATCGTACCCATCGGTCAACCGAACTATATCTTTGAATTTTTTAAGATCAAATTTGAATTCATCAATAAAGGAATCCTTCAATAATTCCCGAAGCTCCGTTGCATTATGCAAAATCCCTGAATTTTCTTCCTGACGCATCACTTCATCCAACTCAATATGTTCTACTTCCTTATCATAATTCATTCCCAAAGTGCGAATGTCCAGTGCGGGACTAATATCTAAATTCACCGGAGGCAACTGAGCCGTATCTCCCAATAAAATCATTTTGCAATTGGTTCCAGAATATACATATGAAATCAAATCATCTAATAAAGAACCGTTTTCATATAACTTAGAATCAGAGTTAGTATCAGAAATCATAGAAGCTTCATCGACGATGAAAATAGTGTTCTTATGCTTGTTTTGTTGCAACGTAAACGAAACGCCACCACCGGAAGATTTCTTGGGGAAATATATTTTTTTATGAATTGTAAAAGCCGGTTTGTTCGAATAATTGGCAATTACTTTAGCCGCACGACCCGTTGGTGCCAGCAAAACATATTTTTTATTAATGTCTAATAAACTATTTACAATCGTAGAAATCACAGTTGTTTTTCCAGTTCCTGCGTATCCTTTTAAAACAAAAATGGTTCTATTATCGATTTCAGTCAAAAAAATAGCAATTTTTTGAAAAAAAATATCCTGTTTATACGTGGGTTGAAAAGGGAATTTTTTTTGTAAAAGACTATAAAACAGGGAGGAATTCATTTCGTGTTATTTGATTGCAAAGTAAAGAATGTTTTTTCAATTTCAAGGTCAATAGCAATTTCAATTTTCAAATACTGTTATTGTTTTTTTGCCACTGTGAGTGATATTGATAATGAAATTGATTTTTAAATTTGTAAGTTTGCGTTGTTGAAAAAATCAATAGTATGATAAACATAGCCGAAAAAAAATATAAAAAACTTTCCATTCAAGTTTCCTTGACAGGACTTTCTTTTTGTTGTTTTGACACGCTAAATAATACCGTAATTTCATTCAACGAAGTGCATTTTGATACCTTTCACAAGGCTACAAAAATTGAAGATTTGTTTGCTGATGCTTTCAACAATCATCCAGAATTAAAGAATTCCTATGATGAAATTCTAGTGATTCACAATAATAATCTTTCAACATTTGTTCCGGAACCGTTATTTGACGAAAACTTTTTAGGCAGTTATTTGCAATACAACACTAAAGTTTTTGAAACTGATTTTTTCGCTTTTGATGAAATTCCAAACTATCAAATGAATGCGGTTTATATTCCGTATGTGAATATCAATAATTTTTTTATTGACCAATTTGGAGCTTTCGATTACAAACATGCGAATAGTATTTTGGTTTCAAAACTTTTGGTTGCCTCCAAAAATAAGGATGAGAAAAAAATGTTTGTACATATTAATACAGGTCATTTTGAAATCATTGTGGTTCAGAACCAAAATTTATTACTTTTCAATTCTTTCGATTACAACACGCCGGAAGATTTCTTGTATTACATCTTATTCACGGCAGAGCAATTGAACTTAAATCCCGAAAACTTCGCATTGGAATTAATCGGAAATGTTAATACCGAAAGTGATTATTTCAAAATCGCTTACAAATACATTCGTAACGTTTCCCTTATTGATGTGGAAGATTTGCGATGGAACAATTATTTTTCTGAGGCCGAAAACAGAAATCATTTTATACTTTTCAACTCATGAGAATCATTTCAGGAAAATACAAAGGAAGACGCATTTTTCCACCAAAAGGTTTACCCGTTCGTCCCACAACCGATATGTCTAAAGAAGCATTATTCAATGTTTTGAACAACCATTTCAGTTTTGAGGGACTTAAAGTATTAGATTTATTTGCAGGAACAGGAAATATCAGTTACGAGTTTGCATCAAGAGGCTGTACTCCAATCACATCAGTTGATGGTGATTTTGGCTGTGTGAAATTCATCAAGCAAGTCGCAGCCGAATATGATTTTAATATTGCCGCCACAAAAAGTGATGTTTTCACGTATTTAGAAAGATGTAAAACGTCCTACGATATTATTTTTGCAGATCCACCGTATGCTTTGGACCAAAAAACTTTCGAAAAAATTATCTTATTAGTTTTCGAAAAAGAATTGCTTAGTGAAGACGGAATGATGGTAATCGAACATTCGAAATATACCAAACTGGATCACATGATTCACTTTTCGTTCCAGAAAAGTTACGGAGGTTCCATTTTTAGTTTCTTCGAAATTGGAGCTGATGATTCAGAAGATTCTGAAAACGAATCAGACCAAAATGATGGTGAAGAAGAATAATCTTGATAGAATATAAAACAGAAAAGCTCTTGTAATTACAAGGCTTTTCTGTTTTTACTAACCATTTAAAGCAACTATTTGCCAATTACCCAACCCAAAGTAAAGTTTAAAACCGGTACTAAATCACTGTCGTTTTTGTCAAAATTATAACCAACACCTAAATTCAAATCAAGATTAAAATTCCCTTTGTATGTTCGTTGAAAACCCCAAACCGGTGCTAAAGTAATCGATGCATTTTCGGTTGAAAAGTTATCATTTGTAGAAATTGATCTGAAATTATAAAAAGCGGACATAGCAACAAATCCTCCTGAGTTATGGGAAGTAACTTTTCCCTTTTCAGCTCTTTTCTCTAAATTATAGTAATGACGAAACTGTTCATTAATGTAAGGATAAAAGGTCCATGTTTTACCAAAACCATTTGATGTATATCCGTAACCTGAACTCAATTCCGAGTAAAGCGTATTTTTATCGCTTAAACCATGTTCGTAAACAAATCCCGGAAGCAACACATTTATCTTAAATTGACTTTTTGCTACTGCTGGTTTTTCTTGTGCGTTTGAATGTGAAATTGTTATTAAAATAAAAACAGATAAAATAGCTGCTTTACCGTTTTTAAATACTGATAATTGCATGTATAATTATTATTAGGTTGTCGATATATCATTTGATTTATATCCGGAGCAAACATAATAATTAAATTCTAATTTGTCAGAATTTTATCTTTTTTATAATCATTGCTTTTTTTGCATAAAAAAGCAGGTCAATTGACCTGCCCTTTATGTATCCTTAATTTTTCTTTAACAACCAATTAAATATAATTAAGAATAGCATGTGTATATCATTAATAATCAGTAAGTATTTTAATTTTAGGTAAATATAAAAATTAATATTAATTCAGCAAATATTTTGCCAAAAATTTAAATTTTACAAAATATCTAAACTTCCTTTTCCTTCTCTCACTACAATTGGTTCGTCACCCGATAAATCAATAATAGTAGATCCAACATTATTACCATATCCACCGTCAATTACCAAATCAACCAAGTTTTGCCATTTCTCAAAAATAAGTTCCGGATCAGTGGTGTATTCTATCACATCATCATCATCATGAATCGATGTAGAAACAATAGGATTCCCTAGCAACTTTACAATTTCTAAAGCAATAGCATTATCAGGAACCCTTATTCCGACAGTCGTTTTCTTTTTGAATTCCTTAGGTAAGTTATTATTTCCAGGTAAAATAAAGGTATATGGTCCCGGTAATGCTCTTTTTAAGATTTTAAAAGTGGTTGTGTCAATTTGTCTCACATAATCAGAGATATTACTTAAATCATGGCAAACGAAGGAAAAATTAGCTTTATCGAGCTTCACTCCTTTGATCTTTGCAATTCGCTCCAACGCTTTTGTATTGGTAATATCACATCCCAAACCGTACACCGTATCCGTTGGATATATCACCAAACCTCCTTCCTTTAGAACCTTAACCACTTTAGCAATTGCAGCTTCATTGGGTTTGTCTTCGTATATTTTTATAAATTGAGCCATTTTTTTTAGTTTAAAGTTTAAAATGTTTAAGGCTTAAAGTTCTTTTAACTGACAACTTTAATTCTTAAACTTGAAACAAATTTTTATCCTATAATATCCAGTTTCGCAAAACGCAAAAGTAATTTTTTGATTCCGCCAACTTCAAATTTGATTTCGGCTTTTTTATCTGCTCCTACTCCTTCAAGGTTTAAAACTTCGCCTTTACCAAAACGTTCGTGCATTACAATATTCCCGGCAACGAGTTTATTATCAAATAAATTAGCACTTCCTGAAGCAGTATTATTGCTGACAGGCTTCAATTTACGAATATTTATCTCTGCTTTTGGTTCATTATCTGAACTATATTTGGTCGGAGGAGTTCCATTCGCTGGTTTTGCCAGACGCAATTTAGACTTATCTACATCTCCAAAAATATCGCTGTCAATCATCGGTTTGTACCTGTAATTATTTTCAGGAGGTGTCATATATTCCAGATATTGACTGTCGATTTCCTCAATAAAACGGGAAGGTTCACTGTCGGTCAATTTCCCCCAACGGTAGCGTGACTGTGCATACGTTAAATACGCTTGGTGTTCTGCTCGGGTCAAAGCTACATAAAACAAGCGTCGTTCCTCTTCTAATTCACTTCTCGTACTCATACTCATGGCACTTGGGAACAAATCTTCTTCCATTCCCACCACAAAAACATGTGGAAACTCTAATCCTTTAGCCAAGTGAATCGTCATCAATGCCACACGATCTTCATCGCTTGTATCTTTGTCTAAATCCGTTGCCAAAGCCACATCTTCCATAAATTCAGACAAAGCGCCACGAGCTCCATCTACTTCTTTTTGGCCATCGGTGAAATCTTTGATTCCGTTTAATAATTCCTCAATGTTCTGAATTTTAGCCATTCCTTCCGGAGTAGCATCTTTTTTTAATTCCTGAATCAATCCTGTTTTTTTGGCAACATGATCAGCCAGATAAAACGCATCCTGGTTTTCATTTATAGCCTGAAAACTCTGAATCATCGTAACAAAATCGAGGAGTTTTTGCTTGGTTCCTGAATTCAATTTTAAATCAATTCGTTCTATGTTTTGCATGACTTCAAAAATCGATCGCTTGTAGTGATTGGCTGCAATAGTCAGTTTTTCGATAGTTGTATTCCCAATTCCACGTGCCGGATAATTGATTACCCGAACCAAAGCTTCTTCATCTTTTGGATTAATAACCAATCGCAAATAGCACAAAACATCCTTCACTTCTTTTCTTTGGTAAAATGAAAGTCCGCCATAAATTCGGTACGGAATGTCTCTTTTTCTCAACGCATCTTCCATTGCGCGGGATTGTGCATTGGTACGGTACAAAATAGCAAAAGCGCCATTAGGCAACTGACTTTGCATTTTTTGCTCCCAAATAGTACTAGCAACAAAACGGCCTTCTTCATTATCTGTTAAACTGCGGTGGACTTTTATCTTTGGACCAAAATCATTCGCAGTCCAAACTATTTTGTCCAGTTTTACTTTATTTTTATCAATAATCGTGTTTGCAGCTTCAACAATATTCTTTGTAGAACGGTAATTTTGTTCCAATCTAAAGGTTTTTACGCCTTCATAATCTTTCTGAAAATTAAGGATGTTATTGATGTTAGCACCACGAAACGCATAGATACTTTGCGCATCATCACCAACCACACAGATGTTCTGAAATTTATCTGATAATGCTCGAACGATTAAATACTGAGAGTGATTGGTATCTTGGTACTCATCCACCAAAATATAGCGGAAACGGTTTTGATATTTGGCCAGAACTTCAGGAAAGCGAGTAAGTAATTCATTTGTTTTTAATAATAAATCATCAAAATCCATGGCGCCTGCTTTGAAACATCGATCCACATAATTTTGATAAATCTCACCCATTCGAGGCTTTTTAGACATCGCATCCGCTTCTTGTAGCTCCGGATTATTGAAATAGGCTTTTACAGTAATCAAACTGTTTTTGAAATTTGAAATTCGGCTTAAAACCTGTTTTGGTTTGTACACATCTCGATCCAATTGCATTTCTTTGATGATCCCGGAAATGGCACGCAACGAATCCTGAGAATCATATATGGTAAAGTTGGAAGGATATCCAAGATGTTCGGCTTCCGAGCGCAAAATTCGAGCAAAAACCGAGTGAAATGTCCCCATCCAAAGATTTTTTGCTTCACCCGCACCCACGATATCCGAGATACGTTTTTTCATTTCACGAGCCGCCTTGTTGGTAAATGTAAGCGATAGGATACTGAACGCATCGATACCCTGACTCATCAAATAAGCAATTCTAATAGTCAACACCCGCGTTTTTCCGGAACCTGCACCCGCAATAATTATCATGGGTCCGTCTTTTTGGAGAACGGGTTCGCGTTGGGCTTCATTAAGTTGATCGATATATTTGTGCATGGAAATTTTTATAGAATTCTATGCAAAAATAAGCATTAAAGATGTATAATTATACTTTTATATGAAGCTAAAAAACCGTTCTTAATTTGTGGAACCAGATACGGAATATCAGTTCGCTCTAATGCTATTTTAACACTGTATTTTTAAATAAACAGCATTTAATTTTAAACATATAAGTCATATAAGTTAATGAAACTAATTTTTCAAATAATTGATTTAAAAGGGAATATAAGCTGAATATTTCTTCGTAAGGCTATCTGCTTGCCTAAATGAACTATCGGTTTTTACTTGTCTTTATTCAAACTAAAAACTTATATGACTTATATGTTTAACACATATCGCTGTAATATTAAAATTAATCGGACTTTAAAGAAAAAGTAATTAAATAAGAGACAAAATTTAGCTGATAATGTATTAAAAAATTATTTAAAAAATACATCATACGCAAAGCGGATTAAGGTTCCTACAACGACAACCAAAAAGAAAACCCGAATGAAGCTATTTCCTTTATTAATGGCCAATTTTGCACCTATCCAGCCACCCAGCGCATTACTGGCAGCCATTGGCAGTGCTATTGCCCATATAATTTTCCCTTTTAAAATAAACAAACAAATAGAACCAAAATTTGTCGCCAGATTCACCATTTTAGCATTTGCGGAAGCATGCAGAAAATCGAAACCCATAATGGCAATAAAAGCCACTACCAAAAAACTTCCGGTTCCCGGTCCGATAAATCCATCGTATAACCCAACTACAAAACTGATTCCGACAGCATTCCAAATTTGAGTTCTCGGGGAATGATTTTTTTCAATGTGCTGCCCGAAATTTTTTTTAGCGTAGGTATAAATCACTAAAAAAGAAAGAACAACCAGCAATAACGGTTTCATAAAATCATTACTTACATACGTCAACAAAGTTGAACCCAAAAATGCCGAAGGAAATGCCAAAAGCATCATTATCGACAATAGTTTCCAGTTCATATCTACGTTTTTCAGATATTGATATGCAGCAAAGGAAGTACCACTAAAAGCAGGAACTTTCAAAGTTCCAATTACGGTTGAAACAGGAAGATTGGGTAACAAAATCAATCCCATTGGCGTTTGAATCAATCCACCACCGCCCACAATTGCGTCAATAAATCCTGCAGCAAAGGCCGCTAAACAAAGTAAAACCAGAACATAAGTCTCCATTATGATATTCAATTTTAAGTAATGCTGTTACGATGAGCAAAAATACTATTCGGTTTCATTTATTGCTATTAAATAGAAATTGATTTGTACTCAAAAAAGTATATTTTTGCTTTTTAAATTTTAACAACAAAATGGATTCAACAAAAATCATAGAAATTCTGGCCTATACTATACCTTCATTAATTACCGGAGGAGTAGCTTATTATTTGTTCAACTCTTATTTTAAAGACCAACAAAATACCAGACGCTGGTTGTTGCAAAAAGAAGCTCAAAAAGACGCTTTACCACTGCGTTTGCAGGCCTATGAACGCATGGTTTTATTTATGGAACGCATCAATCCTACTAAATTATTGATTCGGATTGCTCCTATTTCTAATGATAAAAATGATTACGAAAATTTGATAATTGCACAAATCGAACAGGAATATGAGCATAATTTAACGCAGCAAATATATATGTCAGACGAATGTTGGACGATCATTGTCACAGCAAAAAATAGCACCATTCAAATGATTCGAAAAGCGAATATGAGTGATCGTGTGGATAATGCCGATTCATTACGTGAAGTACTTTTAAGTGATTTGATGGAAAAACAATCTCCTAGCAATGCGGCTTTAGCTTACATCAAAAATGAAGTGAGCCAAATGTGGTAAGTATATAACGTTACAAAAAAATAAAATTCACTAATTTCTACAAGAATGATCTTTTGAAATTAGTGAATTAGCGGTTATTAAATCTGTATTAATTCAAAACTTATTCTTTCAATAATCGGTTCAATTGAAATTGTTCGGCTTCATTTAAATCCGGGACAATTTTTTCGAAAGAAACTCTCATTTCAGGATTTTTAAGTAGTTTTCTAATGTTATCTCTCCCAAATTTAGTGAATTGCCACATGTGATGCGTGGTAGCATTTACAAGGTTTTTCAAAACAATATGATTTATTATTTTGAAAGCAAGCAATTTTTCTAAAGCATTTTGTCTGGTATTCGCTTCATAATCAATTGATGAATATTGCATTAATTCGGTTTCCAAAGCTTGTTTATCAACCGTATAATTTGGCGTTGAAAGTGCTAAAGACAGCCACAAAGTTCTCAAATTATAATCATTGAAACCCATCCAAGATTTTGATTTTTCAAGGTATTGAATGCGTTGCTCTGGAAAATTACTCCATAAATTATACAGCGCCAGTTCTTGTGTTTGATACGATTTGTCCTCTAATAAAGTTTCATATTGCGTTCTAAAACTCTCCGGAATTTCATTCAATGCTGCTGCAACTGTTTGGCGTAATTGCACATTTTTAGTTTCCAAAGCTAAAATAAAAAGACTCTTTTTATCCTCCCATTTTTCATTTTTCAATTGATTCAGAATAGCTTCTTTTACCGAAAAATAAACGTCAGATTGCATTGTTTTTTCCAAAAAATCTCTTTTCTCTGAAAACGGTTTGTTTTTTAATTTATCGACTTCAAACAGCACGTGAATTGATTTGTTTTTAAGCAATAAACTATTGGCTTGTTGCGTGTTGAAAAAGGCATCTTCAAGCCATACTTTACTAAAATTATCCAAATCATATCTTGATACTTTTCTGATTTCAGCAAAGAAATCGTCCGTATTCACACTCTGAAACGCCTGTTTTTTCAAATACTTTTTAACCGCTTTTTTAAACGCCTTATCACCTATTTCTTCGTGTAAAACAAAAAGTGCCCAAGCGCCTTTTTGATAGAAAGTCAATGAACTGGCTTTGGCATTCAAAACAGGAATCGTATCCGTTCGGGAAGCGTATTTTAATTGTGATGCCGACTCATATAATTTGGAATAAAAATAATCTTCTCCATAAATTTCCTTTTCAGCCAGCAACGCATAATAGGTCGCGAAACCTTCCTGCAACCAATGGTGTTTTCCGCTTTCGGCAGTGACTAAATTCCCAAACCACTGATGCGCTAATTCATGCGCATTGACATTTGTGTAACTTCTGTCCTCAAAACCTGTAGAATCGACCACATAATGCGTGTTGAAAAGCGTTGCTGATGTATTTTCCATTCCGGCGTACAAGAAATCCCGAACTGGCGCTTGTTTGTAAATTCCCCAAGGGTACTTCACTCCTATTTCCTTTTCCAAAAAATCAAACATCCGTTTTGAATCTCTATAGGTTGGTTCAAAATTAGTTGCGTCTTTTAGTTCCAAATACATTTCTAAAGGAATTCCGGATTTAGATTTTTGACTGATTTTTTCAAATTTTCCGATAGCAAGCATCAATAAATATGAACTCATTGGTTTTTGCATTTGGTATTGCCAAACTGAAAGTCCATCAAGTCCTGATTTAAATTTCAAAATTCCATTTGAAATTACCTGATAGTCTTTATTGAATCCTATATTCAAGTTGAAAACCACTTTCTCATTCACATCATCAAAACTCGGAAACCAATGACTGGTATATTTTCCTTGTCCTTGCGTCCAAATCTGTAAATTGTCATTTGCTGCCGAGCCAACGAAATACATTGTTTGTTTTGGCTTAGCCAAATATTTAAAAGTCAGGTTATTTTTTCCTTTTTTAAACGGAAAAACAATTTGTAATTGTTTTTGTGTATTGAGAAATTTAATAGATTTCCCGTTCAATTTCAAATCTGAAAATTCCATATTTTGTGCATCAATTTTAATGGTATCAATGGATTTAAAAACGTCAAAATCATAATCGACATCTCCAGAAACTGTTTTTTCACTTGGATTTACTACAATTTTTCCTAAAACCGATTTAAAATCTACAAATTGGGTTTGTTGGGCAAATGTGAACGTGGAAATAAAAAAGAATAGGTATTTCATTATTAGGGTATTTAATACTGCGATTTCCAAAGTTACAAAGGTTTCCCAAACTAATCCGACTAATTTTGTAAGTTTACCTCCAGAAATTACAAGAAAATTACATTGAAAAAGAAAGCGTTATTTAACTGGAGCAGCGGCAAAGATTCTGCGCTTGCCTTATATAAAACATTACAAAATTCTGAATTCGAAATTAACTGTTTACTTACGAGTGTAAACCAACAGTATCAGCGCATTTCGATGCATGGCGTACGAGTAGAATTATTGCAACAACAAGCAGAAAGCATTGGCTTAACGCTTGAAATCATGCAAATTCCCGAAATGCCCACGATGGAAGTCTATGAAAATGTGATGCGCAAAACATTGGATAAACTAAAAAACCAAGGCGTAACACATTCTATTTTTGGTGATATTTTTCTGGAAGATTTACGTAAATACCGTGAAGATAAATTGGCCGAAATAGGTTTTGAAGGTATTTTTCCGCTTTGGAAAATCCCAACTCACGAAATCATTCAAGAATTCCTAGCTTTAGGTTTTAAAACAATTGTAGTTTGCGTAAACGAACGATTCTTGGATAAAAGCTTTGTAGGTCGTGTGATTGACCAAAATTTCATCAATGATTTACCTGAAAATATAGATGTTTGTGGCGAAAACGGTGAATTTCACACCTTCACATTTGACGGACCCATTTTTTCAAAACCAATTGATTTTGAAATCGGCGAAATCGTGTACCGAAAATACGAAAAACCAGAAAAAGAAGATTCCTCAGATACCGCCTGCGATACAAGTTCTTCATATGCCTTTGATTTCGGATTTTGGTATTGTGATTTGGTATCAAAATAGTTTCTCTAAAAAGAAAACACTTAGACCACTAGTTCTATTTCTCGAGCTAGCGTGAATATAAATTTTGATCCTTTTCCCATTTCAGACTCGATATCGATAGTACCGTCTAAAGCTTCCACTATCTTTTTTACCGTAGCTAGACCTATTCCGTTTCCTTTTAAACCGTATCGATCTAATGTTGAACCAACTTCGAATATTTCAAAAATAACTTTATGATATTCTTTTGAAATTCCCGGCCCATTATCGCTAACAGCAATTTTATAAAAGCCATTTTCTTCAATTATTTCAATTTCAATCTCAATATTTTCTTTATCGTTATACTTTATAGCATTTGTAACGAGATTAATCAATATTTGCTCAATCGCAGTTTTATTGGTGTACACAGAACTTACATTCGATTTGAAAGTAATAGAACAGTTATTTTTGAAAATAAAAAGATTGGACAGTTCTTTTTCTAATACTGAAAGGCTGATTTTGGTATTATTTTCTTTTTTTGTCACACTCGATTTACTATAAGATAACAGGCTGTCAATCATATCTCTTAACTTAGACGAAGAACTTTTAATTAAATTAATAATCTCTTTTCCCTCCTCATCAATTGTTTCATTATAATTGTCAATAAAAAAATCGGTTAACCCAGATATATTAGCCAAAGGAGATTTTAAATCGTGCGCAGCGATGTAAGCAAATCGTTCCAGCTCCAGATTCTTTTTTTCCAAGGCTTCCATTGTTTTTTCTAATTGAATTTTATTCAATCTCAATTCCAATAATTTCATCGTCTGTTCAGAAAGTGCTTTTAATGAACGAATTTGAGCAGGAGACAAAACTTTTGGTTTGTGATCAATTACACATATGGTTCCAAGTGGCAGCCCTTCTTCATTTGTCAAAGGTACACCGGCATAAAAAATTACGTTGGGTTTGCCGGCAACTACAGGATTATCATGAAAACGAATATCATTTCTGGCATCCGGAATGATGAAAACATTTTTGGGGTCATTAATTGCATAAGCACAAAAAGAATAATCTCTGGGAGTTTCTGAAATATCTAATCCTGCATGCGATTTAAACCATTGACGTTCTTCATCAACAAAAGTGATAAGAGCAATTGGGGTTCCGCAAATTTGTGATGCAATCAAGGTCAAATTATCATAGTCTGCTTCTGGAAGGGTGTCTAAAATAGAATAGGATTCCAATGATTTAATTCTTTTCTGTTCATGGATATACTTTTCTGGTACAATCATTTTTGGGGTCTTTTTTATGCTTATTAACTCAATACTTTATTCAACATCCTGTTCATCCAGTCTTAAAACGTATTGATCTATATACTTATAGAGTACAAAATTACCTATTTTACTAATTTTTATTTGATAGAGACCTAGATTTTATATAAATTTTAATACAAAAAGAAAAATTGCTCTAAGTTAATTTATGATTATTAACTTAGAACGATTCCTTGTGTATTCAAATCTACCGCTGTTAAATAGTAAAAAGCAATAGAAAATTAGTATAACTATCTAAAAATAAAATTACTAATCTAAACTAGGTACAGAGAAAGTATCTAAAACACTTTTTTCATTCATAAGTACTTCAATTTCATTTGATTTTCTTGGTGCTTCCACAGATAAATTTACCGGTCCATTTGTTGTAATTAAAATATCATCTTCAATTCGCACCGCAATTCCCCACCATTTTTTATCACAATCACTACCAATTGGAATATAAATTCCCGGCTCAACAGTAACGACCATATCAGCTTCAAAAGCATTGTACAAACCCGGATCGTGAACATCTAGCCCAATATGATGCGAAGTTCCGTGCGGAAAATATTTTCGGGATTCTTGTTCTGTTTTTATAATTCCTAATTTCACTAAACCGACACTGATTATTTTACGTGCTGCAGCATCAGGAGCATTAAAACTATTTCCAATTTTTGCGGCGGCAATTCCTACTTCTTGAGCTTCATACACTAAATCATAAATCTGTTTTTGCTCTAGGGAAAATTTTCCGTTAGCAGGAATTGTTCGCGTTACATCAGCCGTGTACCCATGATATTCAGCCCCTAAATCCATTAAAACCAAATCATTTTCGACTTTCATTTTGCTATTTTCAATATAATGCAATACACAACCGTTGTTTCCAGCGCCCACGATTGATGGATAACCCTCAAACTCGCTGCCATACTTTTTATAAACAAATTCATGAATTCCCTGTATTTCCGTTTCAGACATTCCCGGATGCATTGCTTTCATGATTTCACGTTGTCCCATTGCCGAAATCCGAACGGCTTTGGTCAACAAAACCAACTCTTCCTTTGATTTTTTCTCCCGCAAACTCGCCATAAACGTCAATATCGATTTGGTATTTATAGTTGCCTTTTTTGAAGTGACACTTTTTTTAGCATTAATTTCGTTTTGCACATTCAAATCCATTTGAGGCTTCACTTTTTCGTTGTAACCAATTTCGGATTTAAACGCTCCAATTAATTTGTATAAATCCGCTTTTTCATTTTTCGAATTTCGGGTGTCATCTTCCAATTCCTTAAAGAACAAAGTGCCAAAACTGGCATAATCAATCTCAGAATTTAAAAACGCTGCTCCATTGAAAGCATTTTCAAAACCCAACTCTTTTTTGGCGCCTTCTGTTCCTAAACGCACGCCTGTCCATTGCTCCTCTCTTGGATTTTTTTCCTGAACGTACAATAATTCATGGAATGATTTCCCGTCTTTATTGGTTTGATTGTTCGAAAAAATTACCAAAACTGAATTCGGCTCTTTGTATCCTGTCAAATAATAAAAATCGGGATCTTGATGGTAGATGAAATCTACATCATTGGCTCGGTTCCGAATGGGATTACTAAAAAACACTGCAACACTATTGTTAGGCATTTTAGCCCGTAAAGCTTCTCTTTTTTCTTTATGAAATTGAGCGGATAAATAATCGTTTGGATTTCCGTTTTGTGCTATAGAAACACCTACAAAAAAGATAGTGAAAACAAAAGAAAGTTTAAAATTCATAGCGCTACATTTTAGAGTTTTGCAAAATAAATACAAGATTTTAACAGCATTAATTAGTACGTAAATATAATTTTTTTGTGCGTACCAACTACAATTTTTATCTAAAGGCTGATTTAGAAATACGCTTGAAAATAGAAAAAGAGCATCAAAAGTTTTTCAACTTCTGAGTACTCTTTAGCAAAAGTGCTTCATAATCCTAAAATTAACCAAAACTAAACCTTATGAAAATGTTTAATAAGCACTTATAATTTATTTTCTATATTTTAAACTTGGACCATCACAAAAATTCCAAGTGTTAGACAAGGAATTATTGGCAGTCAAAAGCAATATTTCTTTTTTATTTCCAAAACAGCTACCTATAATTTCGCTGTCATTTGGATAAGTTAGTTCAAAAGATGTTCCGTCTGATTGAATTGTAGTCGTGTAGGTTCCAGAAATGGAAGTTTTAACCGAATTACTTTCTCTAGATTTTGTAAATGTTCCGTTAGTATTGAAAAAATAAAATTCCTGCCATTCCATTGCTGCGCCTGTAGTTTCAGAATTAGGAATAGAACCCGACATCGCAACCAAAGTCCATTTTCCGTAATAACCAGTGCTATCTGTTGTTACACTATCATCCTTTGAACAGGAATTAAGAACAGTAAGAAAAATAAAGATAATGATTGGTGTTTTCATGCGGCAAATTTTGTTGCTATGGATTAGACGCAATTTCTTGCAAAAGGTTGCGTCAAATTAGAATTATTTTTTTCTAAAGTTAAAAAAGTTAAAAATAGATTCCGAAACATCCTTATTTTGACTCTAAAAACACCGCTAATTCCCAAATTTCAAATGGATAGTACCATTTAAAAATTAGTGAATTAGCGGTTGAACTAGACTTAAAGTCTTATTCTCTTTCCTCGTAAATTTTAAGCAATTGCGTAACCGTATTCCAATTGCGGATTGTTGCAATAACATTCAGTTTTTTCTCGATGTATTTTTGGTCGAATCTGGTCTTTCCGGCGCCAACAGCATATTTTATAAAAATTCTGTTGCCATCAATATTGGCTTCATCCGGTTTGAATTGGCTAATTTTCAAATCGTTCATGCTGGTGCTTTGCAACGTGGTCGAAATAAAAGCCACATATAACTTCTTAGTATCAATATCTTTTTCCTTCAAGAAAGGATTGTTCTTGAAACACGCTTCTAAATCTGCGGAACCAATTACTACAACAGGTACTTCATGACCAAAAGCCTTAAAAATTTCCTGCTTTATTTTGAAACCAACAGCAGCAGGATTTTCCTCCTCCGTATCCACAAAAACATTTCCAGATTGAATATAGGTTTGTACATTTTGAAAACCAATGGCTTCCAAAGTTGTTTTGAGTGCCTCCATTTTTATCATACTGTGACCGGAAACATTAATGCCACGAAGCAATGCGAGATGAGTTGTCATTTTTTAAGCTTTTTATTTTTTTAGGAACTTAAGATAGTTTGAAATTAGGATTTTCATAATCAAAATCTTGCAATTTTAGTGAGCAATCAAGAACAAAATCAATTAAAAATTGACAATCTTCAGAACAAATTTCTTCAAAATATTTTTGATTGTGAATTACATAATTACCTGTTGAAATCTCTTTATAAAGTTCTGGCGTAATCATTGTAAATTTAGAATATTTTCTAAAATCTATTCCCAAAGAAATAACTTCCAAAGTATTTTCTATTTCACTAAATTTATTATTCATTTGTTTAACTACATCTATTAGTTGACCTTCATTGTTATTTGGATTTCTATCTAATCTAATACTTTTTGAAAAATTGAATAATGTTCTTTTTCTATAATCTAATTTATTCTCCTTATACTCTGAAAGAAGTTCTTGAAAACTCACCGCTACATCAAATATGCAATTTTCTATTTCACTAGAAATTAATTTTTTTTGAGCAGAAATAAGCAGGTTCTTAGTTTTCTTGAACTTAATTAATTCAAAAAGGGAAATTTCTGAAAAATTTAAACCAAAAATTGACAATGTATTTTGTTCAAAAAAATCTGACGCATTAACTCTTGATGTCTCAATTTCAATTTTTGCAGGAAGAAGGCCTCTATGTTTTAAATTAACTCTTCTGGAATTTAAATTATTCATTGATTCTTTTAACGTTAGTGGTAAATGATTCCAATATTCAATAAAAGAAAATTTATCTGATTTTACACCTTTATGTTCCGACGCAAGTTTTAAAAACATTTCAATACTATCATGGAAAGTTAATATTGAAAAGAAAGAGATAGATTCAGATTGTTTCGATTGTTCTAAACCAGTTTTATACAGTAACTTTACAATTGAAAGTCTTTTTATTAATATTTCTTTATCTATCATTATAATGTTGATTTTAGTTTTAAAACAAACTCAATTGTAATCAATCTTCCAAATATACATATTTTCCTACTCCATTTCCAAACATTCTCATTTCCAAATTTCCAAACAAAAAACTATCTTCGCTTCATCAAACTAAAAATCCGTTTTAATCTGGGTTTTGCTTTTGCAAATCCGTTTTATCTGTATCCAAAAAAATCTAAATGCAAAACCTCCTACTCACTCCCATCGAATACCTGAAAGGCGTTGGTCCCAATCGGGGCGAATTGCTGCGTAGGGAATTGGGAATTTATAAGTACTTGGATTTGGTTAATTTTTTTCCAAACAGATACATTGACCGAACGCGGTATTACAAGATTAACGAACTGCAAAACAACATTGCCGAGGTTCAAATCATCGGTAAAATCATCAACATCAAAACCGTTGAATTTGGTCGCAATCAAAAACGATTGGTAGCAACTTTTGTGGATGATACAGGCCAAATGGAACTCGTTTGGTTTCAAGGTCACAAATGGATTCGGGAGAGTTTGAAGCTGAATGAAATGTGTGTGATTTTTGGGAAATGCACGTCTTTTGGAAGTACTTTCAATATGGCGCATCCGGAAATTGAATTGATGAGCGAGCATGAAAAAAGTCTGCGTTCAGCCATGCAACCCGTTTATCCTTCGACAGAAACCTTGACAAATCGCGGGATTTCAAATCGAGTAATTAACAAAATGATGCAACAATTGTTTCTGGAAACGCAAGCATTATTCACAGAAACTTTGCCAGATTATTTAATCAACGAGTTAAAACTGATTCCTAAAAAAGCGGCTTTATTCAACATCCATTTTCCAAAAAGTACCGAAGTTTTGGCAAAAGCCAAATTCCGACTAATATTTGAGGAATTGTTCTTTATTCAATTGCAATTAATCACAAAGAATCTCATTCGGAAACATAAAATAAAAGGACATCCGTTTGCAACGGTAGGCGAAAATTTCAATAATTTTTATCAGCATCATTTGCCTTTTCAATTGACCAATGCACAAAAAAGAGTTATCAAAGAAATCCGAACGGATATGGGAAGCAACGCCCAAATGAACCGATTGCTGCAAGGTGATGTAGGTTCCGGAAAAACCATTGTGGCTTTTATGAGCATGCTTTTGGCACTTGATAATGGATTCCAAGCGTGCTTGATGGCGCCCACGGAAATCTTGGCAAACCAGCACTTTGTTGGTTTGTACGAATTAGCCGAAACCTTAAATATAAATATCAGAATCCTAACGGGTTCTACCAAAATAGCACAACGCAGGATTATCCATGAAGAACTGGAAAACGGTACGTTACATATTCTCATCGGAACGCATGCTTTACTTGAAGACAAAGTAAAATTCAAGAATTTAGGACTGGCTGTGATTGATGAACAGCATCGTTTTGGTGTAGAACAACGCTCTAAATTGTGGAAGAAAAATGTGATTCCGCCACACGTTTTAGTGATGACCGCCACGCCTATTCCACGAACTTTGGCAATGAGTTTGTATGGGGATTTAGACATTTCAGTGATTGATGAATTGCCTCCGGGACGAAAACCGATTCAAACCGTACATCGTTTTGACAGCAACCGTTTGAAGGTTTGGAAATTCCTTCGGGACGAAATTGCTTTGGGTCGCCAAATCTATATTGTCTATCCGTTAATCCAAGAATCGGAAAAAATGGATTTCAAGGATTTAATGGATGGTTACGAAAGTGTTTCCAGAGATTTTCCATTGCCACAATATTCGATTTCAATCCTTCACGGAAAGATGAAACCAGCGGAAAAAGATACCGAAATGAAACGTTTTTCGGAAGGGAAAACCAATATTATGGTGGCCACAACCGTAATTGAGGTCGGTGTGAATGTTCCGAACGCCAGTGTGATGATTATTGAAAGTGCGGAACGTTTTGGATTATCGCAACTGCATCAGCTTCGCGGTCGTGTGGGTCGTGGTGCCGAGCAAAGTTATTGCATCCTGATGACGAGTCATAAATTGAGTTCCGACAGTAAAACCCGAATGGAAACGATGGTACAAACCAACGATGGTTTCGAAATTGCCGAAGTCGACTTGAAGCTTCGTGGTCCAGGAGATTTAATGGGAACGCAACAAAGCGGTGTTTTAAATCTTCAAATTGCCGATTTGGTTCGAGACCGAGACACTTTGGCATTAGCCAGAAATTATGCTTTAAAACTTCTGAAAGATGATGCCGGAATGCAAAAACCGGAACATGCTGCTTTGAGAGCTGTTTTTATCGAAATGACCAAAAAGAAAAATATTTGGAATTATATTAGTTAAGCGGCATTACAAATGTTTTTTTTAACCATATAAGGCATGTAAGTTTCAAGATACTGCTTCGTTATAACTTCATTTATTAATTTAAAATTATATAAATCAGTAATTTATATGTTTTAACAATTTTTAATTCAATAATAATTATTATAAAACTTACATGTCTTACATGTTTCAAAAAGATGCTGTTTAACTTATTTCCTTAAAAATATCATTTTTTCAATTCTGGATTAAACCATTTTCGTTTTTAGAAGTCTTAAAATCTAATTATATTGGGTTTTATGCATTTGTACGTGAATCGCTCATCAATTGTTAATATTTGTATGTACAAACGTTAAATAAAAATTAACAAGATCATAATTCCCGTTTCTAAAACCTAAATTTGTTTTTAACTAAAATTACTGAAACCTAATCCTACTTTATATCACACCTATGAAAATTAAATACGTAGTTTATGCCTTGCTAACCATTGGAATTATTGGCTTTATTGGATACAGAATCACAGAAAATAAAGGCGAAAACGCAGATTCAAAAGATCCAAAAGGAAAAGGCAAATCGATGAGCGTAAACGGAATTGTAGCAACACCACAAACTTTTGACAATAATTTATCACTTTCCGGCTCTATTGAAGCCAATGAGCAAGTAGAAATCCGCAGTGAAGTTTCTGGAATTGTGGAAGGAATTTATTTTCAGGAAGGAAGTAATGTGAGCAAAGGCCAAGTACTTTTTAAAGTAAATGATTTAGAGTTAAGAGCTCAATTGAGACAAACATCAACCAGAGAAGGATTGGCTTCAGAAAATGAACGACGAGCCAAATTATTATTGCAAAAAGAAGCCATCAGTCAAGAAGAATATGATTTGGCCAGAGCTGATTTAAAATCGGCACAAGCCCAAAGTCAATTGATAAAAGCGCAAATCGCCAAAACATCCGTTAGAGCGCCATTCTCAGGGAGAATCGGATTGCGTTCTATTTCGCCCGGTACTTACATCACACCAGTGATTTTGGTAGCAAAATTAGTGAACACGGGAAAATTAAAAATCACTTTTTCGATTCCTGAAAAATACGCCAGCCAAGTAAAAACAAACACCTATATAACCTTCAAAGTTGCAGGTTCTGATGATAAATATACCGCTAAAGTTTATGCCATAGAGCCTGAAGTAGCAGTAGCAACAAGAACTTTACAGGTTCGTGCAATTGCCGAAAATAGCAGCGGAAAATTATTACCGGGAACATTTGCAGATGTCGAATTACCTTTAGACATTATAAAAGACGCTATCGTAGTCCCAACAGAAGCTGTAATTCCAGTTCAAAACGGTAAAAAAGTTTTTATCTCCAGCAATGGTCAAGCCAAAGAAGTAATGATAGAAACCGCCACACGAACAGATGCTTCTATTCTGGTACTTTCTGGTTTGAAACCCGGCGATACTGTAATTACAAGTGGTGTTATGTCCTTAAAAAACGAAACTCCTGTAAAAGTTCTAATAAAATAATTTTAAAAGTTATAAATTATGAATTATGAGTTTACACAGTACTCATAATTCATAATTTATAACTCATAATTCAAAAAAAATGAGTTTATCCACAACAAGTATTAGAAGACCCGTATTCACCATAGTAATCAATTTAGCCATCGTTTTGTTTGGATTAATTGGTTATACTTTTCTGGGTGTTCGAGAGTTTCCTTCGATTGATCCCGCACAAGTTTCCATTCGTACGAATTATGCTGGTGCAAATGCCGATATCATCGAATCCCAAATTACGGAACCGCTTGAAAAAGCAATCAATTCCATTGACGGAATTAGAAATGTAACTTCCTCCAGTGCGCAAGGAAGCAGCAATATTACTATTGAGTTTAATTTGGATAAAAACCTAGAAGATGCTGCCAATGATGTCCGTGATAAAGTATCGCAAGCAGTTAGAAACCTGCCTCAGGATATCGATTCTCCGCCGGTAGTTTCTAAAGCTGATGCAAATGGTGATGCCATCATTTCGATGACTGTGCAAAGTGATACGAGAAATGCATTAGAACTGAGTGATTATGCTGAAAATGTGATTTCACAACGTCTGGAGACTATTCCCGGCGTAAGTGGTGTTCAAATTTGGGGACAAAAAAGATACGCGATGCGTTTGTGGATTGATCCGGTTAAATTGGCCTCTTACGGCTGTACGGTATCGGAAGTGAGAGATGCATTGAACAAACAAAATGTGGAATTACCTTCGGGGAAACTAACTGGTGACAATACCGAATTGACCGTAAAAACAGTAGGAAACCTATCGACACCTGAAGAATTCAATAATATCATTATTCGTTCTGAAGGGGAAAAAGTAGTTCGTTTTAGCGATGTAGGAAAAGCGAGTCTTGGACCTGAAAACACAGAAACTAAAATGACACAATCCGGAACGCCATTAGTTGGTGTCGCCATTGTGCCACTTCCAGGAGCCAATTATTTAGATATATCAAGTGCTTTTTATGAGGAATTCGAAAAATTAAAGAAGGATTTACCAAAAGATATTAAACTGAATATTGCTATTGACAATACTATTTTTGTAAAAAAATCGGTTATTGAAGTAGCGGAAACATTAGGGATTTCTATTGTTTTAGTAATTTTGATTATCTATTTATTCTTTAGGGATTGGGCGATTGCTTTTAGACCATTGATTGATATTCCTGTTTCGTTAATCGCTACGTTCTTTATCATGTGGCTTTTTGGTTTCTCTATAAATGTATTGACATTATTGGCAATCGTTCTGGCAACTGGACTTGTAGTCGATGATGGAATTGTGGTCACCGAGAATATTTTCAAAAAAGTAGAAGAAGGGATGACGCCAATTGAGGCAGCTATCAAAGGATCTAACGAAATATTCTTTGCGGTAATTTCGATTTCGATAACCTTAGCAGCTGTATTTCTTCCAGTAATTTTCCTCGAAGGATTTGTCGGGCGACTGTTTAGGGAATTTGGCGTCGTCATTGGCGCAGCCGTACTGATTTCGGCATTTGTATCGTTGACATTGACCCCAATGTTGAACGCTTATTTAATGAAAGGTGGCGAACAAAAAAAATCAAAATTCTACATTCGAACTGAACCTTATTTTCAACAATTAAACAGTGGCTATGCGAGTGCATTAAGTCGTTTTATGAAGAAAAAATGGTTGAGTTTCCCTATCCTAATTGCTTGTTTTGGATTAATTTATTTATTTTTCAACCTTTTGCAAAAAGAAACGGCACCTTATGATGACCGAAGTGGTTTTGTTTTAAGAATGACAACACCTGAAGGTTCTTCCTATGAATATACGGATCGCTTTATGCAGGAAGTGTCAAAATTAGTTGATGACTCGATTCCGGGCAAAAAAGTGGCCTTGGTAATTACATCGCCGGGTTTCGGATCTTCATCGGTAAACAGCGGTTTTATTCGGGTATCATTGGTTCAACCAAATGAAAGAACCGATTCTCAAAAAGAAATTGCAGAAAAATTAACCAAATGGACGAAGCAATATCCGGATGCAAAAACATCTGTAATTGAGCAACCAACTATCGCCGTAAACCGACGTGGTGGTTTGCCGATTCAATACATTATTCAAGCACCAAACTTTAAAAAACTGGAAGAAAAAATTCCTGTTTTCATGGATGAAGTTGCTAAAAACCCAACTTTTGCGGTCAGTGATGTGAATTTAAAATTCAACAAACCAGAAGTTAATGTCACCATTGACAGAGAAAAAGCGGAAAGTCTAGGAATTTCAGTGATTGATATTGCACAAACGTTACAGCTTTCATTAAGCGGACAACGTTTTGGTTATTTCATGAGAAATGGAAAACAGTATCAGGTTATTGGGCAATTTGACCAAAAAGACCGTTCAAAACCACTGGATTTAACCTCAATGTTTGTCAAAAATAATATGGGACAATTAATTCAAATGGATAACGTGGTGACCATCGAAGAAAAAAGTAATCCCCCACAATTGTACCACAACAACAGGTATATGGCGGCCACTGTTTCTGCTGGACTTGCTCCGGGCAAAAGTATCAGCGATGGAATTGATGCGATGAACGAAATAAAAGCCAAAGTTCTTGACGACACCTTTACTACTGATTTAGGTGGAGAATCCAGGGATTTTGTCGAAAGTAGTTCGAATACTGCTTTTGCATTTGGATTGGCTTTACTGTTGATATTTTTAATTTTGGCGGCACAATTTGAAAGTTTTATTGATCCTTTCATTATTATTCTGACCGTACCAATGGCTGTTGCAGGTGCTTTATTCTCCTTGTGGTTGTTCGACCAAACGTGGAATATTTTCAGCCAAATTGGAACCGTAATGCTTATTGGTTTGGTAACCAAAAACGGAATCTTGATTGTCGAGTTTGCGAATCAGCTGCGGGAACAAGGCAAACCAAAATTAGAAGCCATATTAGAAGCTTCTGAAGCACGATTACGACCAATTTTAATGACGAGTTTGGCTATTTCACTTGGAGCATTGCCAATTGCACTGTCACTTGGAGCGGCTTCAACGAGTCGAATTGGGATGGGAGTTGTAATTGTAGGTGGAACTATTTTCTCATTGGTATTAACATTATTCGTTATTCCAGCGATGTATTTGATGTGGTCCAAAGCGAGAAAACACTATCCTGAATTTGATCATATTGAAGAATATGAAAAAGATTTCAACTAATTTTAAAGGAACGCTGATGATTTGGGTTAAAAATATTCATTTGAATAAATAGTGATCCGAGTCAAAAAAATATAATTATGACATATACTAAAATACTTTTTCAAAGCTTTATACTAATCTTGTTCTGCGCTGCAACAGCAAATGCACAGGAAGTACTGACCTTAGAAAGCGCTGTTAAAATAGCTTTGGAAAACAATTACGAAATAAAGATTGCTACCAATAATTTGACCATTCAAAAAACAAATGTTGCTATCGGAAACGCTGGAATGTTACCGACAGTGACCGCTAATGTAGTTGATAATAACAGTATTCAGAATAGTTCACAAACACGTCAGGACGGAACTGAAACTGAATTAGACAATGCCAAAAACAATAGTTTGACCTATGGCGTTGGACTGGATTGGACCATTTTTGATGGTATGCGCATGTTTGCCAGAATGGATCAGTTGAAAGAGTTGCAAAAACTGGGTGAAGCACAATTAAAGTTGACATTGATAACAAGAATCAGCGATGTGAATGCTGCTTATTACGATTTGGTTCAACAGCGACAACAATTAGCGGCATTGGATACGACAATCGTTATTTCAAACCAGCGATTGACATTGGCACAAAACAGATTTACCATTGGAAAAGCATCTAAATTAGAAGTTTTGAATGCACAAGTAGATTTGAATACAGATCAGGTAGCGTTGTTAAGACAAAAGGAATTGTACGCCAACAGTAAAATTTTATTAAATCAACTATTGGCCAGAGATGTTGCATCGGATTTTAAAGTAATCGATGTTCTGAAAGTAGATTCCTTGTTATTACTGCAAGAACTAAAAGCCTTAGCCGAAAAACAAAATCCACAATTAGAAGCGCAAATTATCAATAAAAGAGTGGCTGAATTAGAATTAAAGCAAATTAAAGCGGCACGTTATCCTACCGTTCGCGTGAATACCTCCTATAATTTTTCAGAAAGTCAATCCAGTCTTGGATTTGTGGCAGAATCGCAATCCAGAGGTTTGAACTATGGCTTTAGCGCTTCACTTAATATCTTTGATGGTTTTGCACAGAACCGAAATGAGAAAATCGCCAAGATTCAAATTGAAAATTCGAAGTTAAATATAGATCAGCAAAATTTGGTTTTAAACTCACAGCTAGCGACTTCTTATCAAACCTATTTGACGAATTTAGAATTGATTGCTTTGGAAGAAAAAAATGAATCGATTGCCAAACAAAATCTAAACATAACGTTAGACAAATTCAGAATTGGAACGATAACTACTTTAGAATTTAGGACTGCACAACTGAATTATGTGAATGCTAAAGTGCGTTACAGCAATGCACAATTTCAAGGGAAATTATCTGAAATTGCACTTCGAGAATTGGCAGGAAATCTTATTTTTTAATTTAATTTTGCGAACAAAAAATTACGGATGACCTCATACAACCCCAAAGACTGGATTAGTTTTATTTTTAATATTGGTAAAGCAGATACCTTCCGGAAATTAATGCCAATGATGTTGATTATTGGACTTTATTCCGCTGCGATTGCTTATTTAGAAATTGAGTATTGGGATTTACCTGATGACAGTCACGTAAAAAACATTTCCATCATGCATGGGATGTTAGGTTTTGTGATTTCATTATTATTGGCTTACAGAACTAATACCGCCTATGATCGCTGGTGGGAAGGACGAAAAATGTGGGGAGGTTTAGTAAATAGCAGCCGAAATCTTAGTATCAAATTATCCGTGATTTTACAGGATGAAAAAGACCGAATTTATTTTCGGAAAATCATACCGAGTTATGCCTCCATTCTGCACAAACATTTAAATGACACGGATACCAGCAAGCAATTATTTGATGACGTGGATTTAGAAATTGACCATCACAAACACAAACCCAATCAAGTCGCCAAAATGTTGTTTCAAAAGATCAATGACTTGTATGTTTCTAAGAAAATAACCGGTGACCAATTGATCATTTTGAATTCTGAAGTACAATCTTTTACTGATATTTGTGGTGCTTGTGAGCGTATCAAAAATACCCCTATTCCCTATTCTTACAGCGCATTTATAAAAAAATTTATTTTTATTTATGTTCTTACTCTACCGTTTGGATATGTGTTTAATTTGGGATATTTTGTAATTCCGGTGGTCGTTTTTATTTTTTATGTTTTGGCGAGTTTGGAATTAATTGCTGAGGAAATTGAAGACCCTTTTGGAACGGATGCTAATGATTTACCAACAAAAAAAATGGCTGAGAACATCAAAAAACAGGTTGAAGAATTAATTTAATTTTTGTTAAACAATGTTCCCGTTACAATTATTTTCATTAAATTTAAGCTTTGCCTTCCTTATAAGTTTAAAACTATGAACAGTAATCGCGCTTTTATAAATCCACCTCATTTATCAAACGAGAAATCGTTGAAAACATTAGTTGAAAACAGAACCGTTTATTCCCTGAACCACTGCGAGCTTAATCTTTTTGAGACTTATGAATCTTCCGCATTAGTTCCTTTAAAATTTAATGATTTTGTGGTGACTAGTATGTTACGTGGCAAAAAAGTAATGCATCTTTTTGATGATCCCGAATTTGTGTACTTACCCGGAGAAACCGTTGTGATTCCTTCAAATGTGGAAATGAAAATCGATTTTCCGGAGGCTTCAAAAAATAATCCTACACAGTGTTTGGCTTTGGCGATAGACCAAATTAAAATCACGGATACATTACAGTTTTTGAATGAACATTATCCAAAAGAAGGAAACGACCAATTCTGGCAATTGAACTACCAAAATTATTTTTTTTATAATAATATCGAATTAGCCACGACAATTAATAAATTGATAAAAGAATGCATGAGCACGTCAATTACAAAAGATGCTTTAGCTGATTTAACTTTACAGGAACTATTAATTCGTATTATTCAGACACAAACTGCCAAAGCAATAGATGACGGTTTATTTACGGATCCAAAAAATCCTATTACACAAGTGGTCGAATTCATTCGGTCGAATTTAAAGGAAAATTTCAGCATGAAACATTTGAGCGAAAAAGCATGTATGAGCACTACTTCCTTTTATCGTTTCTTCAAAAGAGAATTAGGAATGAGTCCAATAGAATTTGTAATTGGTGAAAAAATGAGATGTGCCAAACAATTACTCAAAAATCCTTCGATACAAATTAATGAAGTTTGTTACTTATCCGGATTTGAAGATTGTAATTACTTTATTCGTTTGTTTAAAAAACACGAAGGAATTACACCTAAACAATACCAGCTATTATATTATACGTAAACTAACTTATTCAATGTAAGTTACAGGCTCAAGCGAAAGTTCTTCTTCAGGTGTAAAAATTCGATATTCTATTCGGAATGTTTTTTTCAAAGGTGTTTCCAAAGAAAATCCTCCAACACCAAACGCATCAATCACATCCAAAGTAAAATGAGCGTGTTTCCAATATTCGAATAAATCCTTGTCTACCCAAAACTCCGTATTTTCTATTGAACCAATACAAACATCACCCAATCTTTGGTAGAAACCTCCTTTTTCAAAACATTGTGGTTGTGTTCCTTCGCAGCATCCTCCAGCTTGATAAAACATTAAATCACCATGTTTTTCCTGCAATATTTTGATTAATTCTATTGCTTTTTCTGTGGCATCAATTCTTTTTATCATAGTTTTTACTTTAAAAATACAACCATAATTAGGGAGAATTATGGCTGTATACTTTTATTAAATTAATAACGGATTTATGCTATCCGTTAATATCAATCAAAATTTTAACCTGAGATGGATTGGAAACCAAAACTTCAAAACCTTCGGTTACAATCTCGTCTAAAGTAATTCTTTTAGTTACTAATTTTTCAACCGGCATGCGTCCAAGGTCAATCAATTTTATCACTTGAGGAAATATATTTCTATAGGCAATAATTCCTTTGATTGTAATTTCGCGAACTACCTGATCAAAAGCATCGTGTGTGACCGGTTTTCCAAATAAGGCCACTAAAACAGCTGTTCCACCATTTTTTAAACTGGCAATTCCTCCATCAAATGAGGCTTGAACACCAGCCGCATCAAGAAAAACATCAACGCCACCAGTAATCAATTCTTTAATTTGTTGTGGAATATTTTCACTTTTACCGTTGATGATAGTTGTTGCTCCAATTTCTTTGGCTTTTTCCAAACGTTTTTCAGCGATATCAACAACAATAATTTCTGCGGCTCCGGCAGCAATAGCAGCCTGAACACATAAAAGTCCAATAGGTCCAGCACCATAAATCAAACAGGATTGTCCCATTTTTAAACCGCTTTGCAAAACAGCATAAACAGCAACTGCCGCAGGTTCTACCAAAGCACCTTGTTCAAAACTCATCGAATCCGGAATTTTATGTACCATATAATCTTCGACAACCGTATATTTTGCAAAACCACCATTAGAAGTCAACCCAATAAAACCAAGTGGTTCAGACAGATTATATTCTCCGCTGGTAATAAATGGACTATCGGGGTTTTTGAAAAGCGGTTCTACCACCACTCTGTCTCCTATTTTTAGATGTTTCACCTCTTCGCCAATTTCACTAATAATCCCTGCAAATTCATGCCCTAAAGTAGTGACACCTTGATGACCATTTAAGGGATACGGTTTCTCAACAGGAATCAACATGGGGCCGTGCGTGTATTCATGGAGATCTGAACCACAAATTCCTGCAAACTGTACTTCAATCTTAACTTGTTTTGAACCTGTTGTTGGGATTTCAGTTTCCTCAACTCTAATATCTTTTGCAGCATGCCAACGGGCAGCCTTCATTGTTTTTGATGACATAATATTTTGTTTATAAAAAAAGGTAAGTTGTACAACTTACCTTTTTTGATTTTTAATTTATTTCTAAAAGAAACCTAATTTCTTTTTATCGTAAGAAATCAACATATTTTTTGTCTGACGGTAGTGACCTAACATCATTTTGTGATTTTCACGACCAATTCCGGATTGTTTGTACCCTCCAAAAGGTGCTCCGGCAGGATAAGAATGGTATTGATTGATCCAAACACGACCGGACTGAATCGCTCTTGGTACCTGATAAATCTCGTGTGCATCACGTGTCCAAAGTCCGGCTCCCAAACCATACATCGTATCGTTTGCAATAGCAATCGCTTCTTCTGTCGTTTTAAAAGTAGTTACAGCCAAAACAGGTCCAAAAATTTCTTCTTGAAAAATACGCATTTTGTTATGCCCTTTGAAAAGGGTTGGTTTGATATAATAACCTCCAGCTAAATTTCCCTCTAAATGATTCTCTTCACCTCCAGTTAGAACTTCGGCACCTTCTTCTTTTCCTAATTTTATGTACGATAGAATTTTCTCTTTTTGAACCAAAGATGTTTGCGCTCCCATCATTGTTGTTCTGTCCAATGGATTTCCCATTTTTATCGCTTCCGTTCTTTCAATTACGCGGGCGATAAATTTATCATAAATATCCTCGTGAACTAATAATCGTGAAGGACAAGTACAAATTTCACCTTGGTTTAGAGCAAACATTACCGCTCCTTCAATCGCTTTATCGAAGAAATCATCGTCAGCATCACCAACGGATTTCATAAAAATATTCGGAGATTTTCCACCTAATTCTAATGTTACCGGAATAATGTTTTCAGTAGCATATTGCATGACCAAGCGACCAGTTGGCGTTGAACCTGTAAAAGCTGCTTTTGACACTTTTTTATTAGTTACCAAAGCTCTTCCTAGCTCTGCTCCAAAACCATTGACAATATTTATAACTCCAGGAGGAAGGATATCGCCAATTAATCCCATCAAAACTAAAATGGAAATTGGAGTGCTTTCTGCTGGTTTTAAAACTACAGTATTTCCTGCCGCTAATGCAGGAGCAAGTTTCCAAACAGCCATTAAGATTGGAAAATTCCAAGGAATAATTTGAGCAATAACCCCTAAAGGCTCACTTAAAGCAATGGAAACCGTTTGAGAATCCAATTCTGTGATGGAACTTTCTTCAGCACGAATTACTCCTGCAAAATACCTGAAGTGATCAACCACTAAAGGCATATCTGCTGCTAAAGTCTCTCTAATAGCTTTTCCGTTATCAATAGTCTCAACAGTTGCAAGATATTCTAAATTATCTTCAATAACCTGAGCAATTTTATTCAATAAATTGCTACGCTCCGTAACAGATGTTTTCCCCCAAGTTTGAAAGGCTTCATATGCTTTATCAACGGCAATATCTAAATCCTCTTTGCTTGAATGTGCCGCTTGTGTAAATACTTTTCCATCAATTGGAGAAACTACATCAAAGTATTCACCTTTGACTGGTGCAACGAATTTTCCTCCAATATAATTATCATATTTTGCCTTAAATTCAGGTCTTTGCACTACGTTATCCATATCGTTATCTTTTTTATTTTATCAAATTTAGCTTCCTATTTCTCATAAGAATAGCACAATTCATCCAACTAATAGCATTAAATTTTCATTTGTGTTTTTTTAACCTAATTTTATTATTTAATTCACATTTATTTATATTTAATATTATTGATTTAATATTTCTCATGAACACTTAATATCCCAAATCAGTGATAAAAAACAAAAAAAATTGTTTCTTACTCCAACCTGCAATCCTTATATTTGCAATCTCATTAAAATTAACAGATGAAAATATCTTACAACTGGTTAAAACAATTCATTAAAATAGACTGGAAATCCGAAGAAACAGCAGCATTGCTAACCGATTTAGGTCTGGAAGTTGAAATTGTTGAAAAATACCAATCGGTGAAAGGCGGATTAGAAGGCATCGTTGTAGGACATGTACTTACTTGCATTCAACATCCAGATGCCGACAGATTAAAAATAACTACAGTAGATTTGGGTACTGGAGTACCTGTCCAAATTGTATGTGGCGCCAATAATGTTGCTGCAGGACAAAAAGTTCCGGTAGCTACTATTGGAACTACATTATATGACAAAGAAGGAGTCGCCTTTTCAATAAAAAAAGGAAAAATTCGCGGACAGGAAAGTCACGGAATGATTTGTGCCGAAGATGAATTAGGCCTTGGTGAAAGCCATGACGGAATTATGATTTTAGACGATTCTTTAGCACCGGGAACTCCTGCTGCAACCGTTTTCAAAATAGAGAATGATGAAGTATTCGAAATTGGATTAACACCTAATCGAGCTGATGCGATGAGTCATTTGGGAACTGCCCGTGATTTAAGAGCGGGAATGTTACAAAGCGGCGTTAGTGTTGAATTGATTACGCCATCCGTAAGCAATTTCAGAGTGGACAAAAGAACTTTGAAAATTGATATCGATTTAAAAGAACCAAAACTTGCTCCCCGATATTGCGGTGTAACTATTTCTGGAATAGAAGTAAAACCATCTCCTGCTTGGCTACAAAACAGATTGAAAGCCATTGGATTAAATCCAAAAAATAATATTGTTGATGTTACCAATTATGTTTTACATGAATTAGGTCAGCCGCTCCACGCTTTTGATGCTGCAAAAATCAACGGAAAAATAGTAGTGCAAACTCTTCCTGCGGGAACTAAATTTGTTACTCTGGACGATATTGAAAGAACCTTACACGAAGAAGATTTAATGATTTGTGATGAAAAAGGTCCTTTGTGTATTGCTGGTGTTTTTGGCGGAAAAAAGTCAGGAGTTTCTGAACATACCAATTCTATTTTCTTGGAAAGTGCCTATTTTAATCCTGTTAGCATCAGAAAAACGGCTAAAAGACATCAATTGAATACGGATGCCTCATTTCGTTTTGAAAGAGGAATTGACCCAACTATCACGGAATATGCTTTGAAACGTGCCGCCTTATTGATTCAAGAAGTGGCAGGTGGAGAAATCACATCGGATTTAATCAATGTTTATCCAAAAAAAATAGAAGATTTTAATGTGTTTTTAAATTTTAGTAATGTTGACAAGATTATCGGTCAGCAGTTACCAAAAGATATTATCAAGAAAATTTTAGTTTCATTAGACATTAAAGTAAATAGTGTTTCTGATGCAGGACTTGGATTGACAATTCCTTCTTATCGTGTGGATGTTCAACGAGAAATTGATGTTATTGAAGAAATATTAAGAGTATATGGTTACAATAATATTAATTTTTCAAAAAAACTTAATGCTACTGTTTTCAATGCGCCAAGAAATGAAGACTATAAAGTTCAAAACACAATTGCTTCTCAATTGAATTCACAAGGATTTCATGAAATGATGGCAAATTCACTGACTACGGCTTCCTATGTACAACTTTCAGATGTATTAAATGAAGAGTATAATGTGACAATACTTAATCCTTTGAGTGCTGATTTATCAACAATGCGTCAGTCTTTATTATTTTCAGGATTAGAAGCAGTGTCTTACAATATCAATCGTAAAAATGCCGATTTAAAATTATTTGAATTTGGAAAAACGTATCATAACTATCTTGCCGGTTACGAGGAAAAAAAGCACATGAGCTTATTTCTTTCTGGAAACAGAAATCAAGAAAACTGGACTAGCGTACAAAAAACGTCTGATTTCTTTTTATTCAAAGGATATGTATCTGGAATACTTTCAAGATTAGGTATTGAAAAGACACAAAACACACCGGTAACATCTGATGTGTTTTCAGAAGGAATAGCTATTGAAATTGGTAATGAAACGATTGTTGAATTAGGAGTAGTAAAAAAATCTATTTTAAAACATTTTGGAATAAAGCAAGAAGTTTTTTATGCTGATTTTGATTGGGATTTAATTTTAAAGAAAATTTCTACGAAAATTAAATACGCTGAGATTCCGAAATACCCTGAAGTTCGCAGAGATTTAGCCTTGCTAGTAGATCAAAATGTTACGTACGAAAGTATTTATAATATTGCCCGTCAAACCGAAAAATCATTACTAAAAGATATCGATTTATTTGATGTATACGAAGGACAGAATCTTCCCGAAGGTAAAAAATCTTATGCATTGAGTTTCACTATACAAGACAACTCAAAAACGTTGACAGATGTTCAAATCGACAAAATTATGAGCAAACTGCAAAAGAATTTTGAAACTGAACTTGGAGCAAGTTTAAGATAATTTCTATTTTTTTTCTATTATATAAAATCCCGATTCTAAAATTAGAATCGGGATTTTGTTTTTATATATTTTTAATTACAAATTCGCTACGCCTGTTTAACTCATGTTGCTCTTCAGTACAAGAATCCTCAGGAATACATTTTATGTTTTGGACAGTTTCTCCATATCCTTTAGCAAGAATTCGTTTGGAAGGGATTCCTTGTTCCAGAAAGTAAGTTCTTGTTGCTTGCGCTCTTCTGGATGACAAATTCATATTAAACGTATTATTACCTCTGCTATCTGTATGCGAACCAATTTCAACAACCATTTCAGGATATTTTTTCATTAATTCAACAACTCTGTTTAAAATAGGTTTTGAATCCTTCCTGATATACCACAAATTATAGTCAAAATAGATCGGATCTGTTTTAATAATTAATCTGTTTTTTTCTTTTACTACATCTTTTTCATTTGCTACAATTGCTTCTATTTTTTCTTTCTTCTTAGCTTCGGCTAAATCTTTGTCTTTTTTGGCAGCTATTACAAGATCTTTTTTGTTTTGCTCCTGTGCTAAAACTGCTTCTTTTTTCTTCAAGGCTATGGCAGCTAATTCTGTTTTATTCTGTTCATCAAGAATCAATTGCGCTGCTCTTTTTATTTCTTCCATGGATTTTAATTCCATTGAGGCATCATTCATTTTATTTCTTTCTTTGCTAAGAGCAACTATCTTGAAACTGTTGGTATAATTTTCTTTGGATGCATTTACTTTAAATTCTGTTTCACAAGAAACTGTAAAATTAAATGTACCGTCTGCAGAGGTTACAATTCTTTGCAATTCTATTGCATCAGAATTTTGTAAAACAACTACAGTATTCTCTAATGGTAATTTTGTATCTATATCTGAAATGATACCGGAAATAAATTGCTTACAATCCTCTATTAGTAATTTTTTTACTTCTTTTAAAGAATAAATATCATCACTACCCTTTCCTCCTAATCGATTGGATGAAAAATAACCTTCATTATACTCTGAATCTATGTAAAAAGCAAAATCATCATATCCAGAATTCAGAGGCAAACCTACATTTTCTGCTTTTAAGAATACGTCATTTTGCAACTGCGAAACAAAAACATCCAACGATCCATATCCTTCATGTCCATTGGACGAAAAATATAATTTATTGTCTTTTGAAATAAAAGGAAATTGTTCTTTTTTGGAAGTATTAATTAGATTACCTAAATTTTGGGGAGTACCATATGCATCACCACTTATTGATACTGAAAAAATGTCAAAAGATCCTAGTGATCCTGGCATGTCGGATGCAAAGTATAAAGTTTTCTCATCAGTACTCAATGCCGGATGTTCTGTAGAATAATTTTCACTGTTAAATGGTAGCGAAATTATGTTTGTCCATTTATCATTAACATATTGAGCCTTAAAAATTTGAAGGTTTGAAATTTTGTCTTTATTCTTACCTCTTCTTCCTTTTTTATAATTATTTCTGGTGAAATAGATTGTCTTTCCATCTTTGGTGAATACAGCGTTAGATTCGTGCATGGAAGTATTTATTTCTTTAGAAAAATAATTTACAATTGAATCACTGGAATTTATATTTTTCAAAGGAATTGAAACTAAATTCAAATACGTTTCACCATTCCATTTATACATTTTATCAAATAAACCTGCTTTCTTTTTTACTCCCGAAAAGACTAAATTCCCTCTCTCTGACACTGCTCCAAACTCAGAATTTGGTGTATTTATCCCTAAATTTTTTATTTCGAATCGATTACCGATAGCAGAAACATTTTCTAGATTGACTAGCTCTTTTTCAAAGTCAATCAAAAATTTTTGATCCGTTAATGAAGAAAAATAGTTTCTCATAACTGAATTTGCAGCTTTATAATTTCCAGTAGCTTTTAAAGTTTGGGAATATTTAAAATAATATCCTTCTTCTAAATCTTTATTATAATTATTTATCAATAGTTTATAATAGCGCTGTGCATTTGTAAAATCATTCGTGAAATAATAACTATCAGCCAAGTTCTTAATAACCGTTACTGAACTATTTTCTCGAATAATGGATTCATACAATGGAATAGCTACATTATAAAAAGTTCTATCAAAAAAACGATTGGCTCTTTTTAAATCTTGTTCTTGGGCGTTTATTAATTGTATTGAAAATACGATTAAAATCAGTACTATTTTTTTCATATTTTATATGTTAGAAAAATCTTGGCGATTTATCATATCCTTTACTAGATAAATCCAAATTAAACAATACAAAAATTTCATGTGTTCCAGAATTGAATTGCCCCAGATTAGACGTATTGTAATCATAGGCATATCCAACTCTGATGTTAGGCGTTGCTTTTACATTCATCATACCACTTACGGAATCTCCAAATCTATATGCAGCTCCAAATTCAAATTGGTCATTGTACAGAACGTTAGCAGAAAGGTCTAGCGAAATTGGTGCACCTTTAACATATTTTGACATAAAAGATGGTTTAAATTTGAATGAATGCGAGATATCAAAAACATAACCTCCAGTTAGAAATACATGAATATTTTCTGAACCAAATGAGTTAATTCCTGAACGTTCCTCAATGTGTTTTGTAGCAAGCAAATTAGGTGCTGATAAACCAACATAGTACTCTTCCGTGAAGTAAAATGCTCCGATACCAATATTTGGCATGACATCATTAATATTTTCAGAAAATGCTAAATCTGTTGCAGCGTTGCCACTTTCAAAAACAAACCCATTAAAATTAGTTGTTAAGGACGTGAAACCCGCTTTTAATCCTAGAGATAATTTATGATTATTATTGAATTCTAACAAATAAGCAAAATCCGCAAAAAAGTTATTCTCTTTTTTAGCACCGTCTCCAATATCATCCGAAATTAATGAGAAACCAACTTCAACTTTTTTATTTACTGGCATATGGGCAAAAAGAGTCAATGTTTTTGGGGCGCCAACAGCTCCTACCCATTGCGTTCTATATAAAGCTCCAAGATTTAATGTGGATTCAACTCCTGTGGCATACGCAGGATTTAGCACACTCATATTGTACATATATTGTGTGTATTGTGGATCCTGTTGTGCTGATGCTTTAATTATAATTAAGAAAAAACTTAAAAATAGTAGTGTTTTTTTCATTTAAAATTTGTTTTAAATTGTAAAGAACCATTAACGATTTAAATAAAGTCGTCCTTGTTTTGGTGAAGTGTTACCTTTATTAAAATTGATAACATAAAAATAAACTCCATTTGGTGCTTTTCCATTGATGTCAGTACTAGAATCCGATGCTGTCCCGTCCCAATCCGGTTTGTTTTTATTTACGGTGTACATCAAATTTCCATATCGATTGAAAATTTCCAATGTATAATTCGGATATAAAAAATCAATATCTGGAATGCTAAATGTTTCATTTACGCCATCCCCATTTGGTGAAAATCCATCGGGTATAAAGAAATCAGCCGTAACATTACAATTTGTAAGGGATACAGTAACTTGTAATGGATTTGTTGACAAACAACTATTAGCGGTCGTAGAATCAAATCCGTAGTAGATACCGTTATCTTGAAGCAATGTAGTGGCAGAAAATTGATTTCCACTTACTGCGGCATCAAACCAAACTAAAGTACCGTTAGTAGCAACATTATCTGATAAATTTTGAATTGTAGGATTATCTAATCCACAAAAGTTTTCACCATCTTGATTTAAAATTGGTGTTGGCAATCCATTTATTACAATTGCTACCATTTCTAGCCCGGATTCACATCCTGTAACAGAATTTATTTCTTTTACATAATAATTACCTGATACCAAAAGTGAACTACTATTTAGAGCAGTCGTACTTGTCAATGAATTATACCATCGGTATTGCGAACCATTTGGAACTAAGTTGGCAACAGTAGCATTTTCAACTTTACAAAATTCCTGATTCGTAACTGTTGGATTGTTTGGTATTACATTTATTAAAAAGCTCTTAGAATTTGGATTTATTATTGCTGAGCAACCATTATTTACATTAGTAAGGTCAGTAATCGTAAATGAAGTATTACCTGTGTTAGGAAGATCAGTTACAGGCAGTACAAAACTAGCTTTTCCGGAATTCACTACTAAGGTTACCATTTGCAAAGCACTGTTATTAGCCCCTGAAAGAGTATAGCTTAAAAAAATAGATGTTAAATTCCCTAATCCTGAGAGTTCCACAGTGACAGGTTGATTTTGGCAAACATCTTTAATAGTAACTACTAAATTGGTTACATCTGGCAATGCTTTAACAACAAAATCTTTAGACAAGGTTGCCATATTGGTACAGCCGGTAGTGAGGTTTCTGATATTTGTAATTGCAATTGTTGTTGTACCAATATTTGGAATTAAACCTGCTGGTATAAAAAATGAAGTGAGTCCACCAGTAACGTTAATAATAGTCGATTGTGCCATGGCTACATTACTTCCAGATAAATTATAAACAATAGTATAATTTCCATCAGTAAGATTGGAAGTCCTAGAAAATTCTACTATGGCGTCAGAAGTTTGACAAACTGGAGCAATAGTAAGTGTAGCGTTATTGATTTTAGGAATTGGGTTAATTTCAATCACTCCCGAAATTAAGGGAATTATATTATCACAAATATTAAGTGATGTGCTACTGACAATATTAGTAACCGTGATAGTGTAATTTCCGGGAACAGAAAAATTATTAGAAGCAATTGGAAAAGTCAAAACATTATTTGAAAAATTTTGAATAGTTGTTATTGGCGATCCAATACTTGATATAGTATACGTAACGCTATAGCTTCCATCTGGAATATTCACAACATCTTTCAAAGTGGCTGAAAAAGCCGTTACTGCAATTTCATTTTCACAAATGGGTGCATTGACTATTAAAGTTGCTCCTGTATAATCGAGTTGTTTTTCAATGGTAATATCTACACTTGATGACTGATCGTCACAAACATTATTATCCGTGAATACTGTATAAGTAAAACGATATGTCCCAGGTCCTTTAGTATTATAAATATCTTGGATGTTAATAGTGGAATCAGTATCATCGTTATTGTCGATTTCATCTGTTATCGTTTCAGTCCAAATCCCGTTAATGTCCTCCCCTATTAATTGATCGTTTAAATTTAAATTGGTGTAAGCACTTAGTTCATTGGAACACAAATTCAAATCATAAGGAGTTCCAGGTTGTGGCGAACGATAAATTGTTACAAAAATTTTAACCTCTGGAGGTGCTGCACAAGAACCAATAGCGGGTATTGAATATGTATATTCGTAAGTACTACCAGGATTTAAATTTGTAGCATCTAGTATATTATTATTTAAGCCTACATTACTTGTATTTCCAACCCAAGTACCACCAAGTTGAGGAGCTAGAAAATCACCATTAAAAGCTTCAAATAAATTATAAGCTCGTTTGGTATTACAAATTGAAGCATTGGCACCCGGCACTCCTGTATATCCACCAATTGTTATGGTTATAACCGCCGTATCAGTACATCCTAATCCATCCGAAACAGTATATGTGTATTTATAGACACCACTTTTCTTAATTAACTGCGCATTAAGAATTCCCGTCGTTCTATTTAATCCTCCTGATCTATCATCATCTTTCCAAGTTCCGCCAGTAATATGCGAACCTAATTGCAAATTCAAATCTATAGTTGTACTAGATACGTTTGTAATATCGCAAATATTTAAGCTATTATCATCATTTCCAGCAATTCCGGAACATTGTGCATAGGCATCATTAGTACAAAAAAGAAAAAGAAAAAAAGAAAAAAAACAATAAAAGTCTTTAACTCTAATAAAGGGTAGTTTTATAATCATAAATGTTTCATTTTACCAAAAATAAACATTTTCATACAATTTTACATACTTTTTTTAAAAATTAAAATCCCTTAAATTTTTGAATAATAAGCACATTACATAAAATCCCGATTCAAAAATTAGAATAGGGATTTTACGTAATACAAAAGAGCCCTGTAAATAATTACAGGGCCCTTAAGATCAACAAATTTCAACCTCTATAAAAAAATTATTTTTTGGGCAATACAACAGCATCTATAACATGAATAACTCCGTTTGATTGGTTCACATCAGCAATTGTAACTTTAGATTTCCCACCATTTTCATCCGTAATATATAAATCTTTTCCTTTCATCCAAGCGGTCAAAGTTCCACCGCTAACTGTTTTTAGAGTCGCTTTTCCATTGCCCATTTTAATAGCTTTGGCGATATTCGAAGCATTCATTTTTCCGGCTACAACATGATAGGTAAGAATTGTTTGTAACATTTTCATGTTTTCTGGCATCAATAATGTTTCCACTGTTCCTTTAGGTAATTTATCAAACGCGGCATTTGTTGGGGCAAAAACGGTGAATGGTCCTTTACTTTGTAATGTTTCTACTAATCCAGCTGCTTTTACAGCTGCAACTAATGTGGTATGGTCTTTTGAATTTACTGCATTTTCAACAATATTTTTAGTTGGATACATTGCAGCTCCACCAACCATTACACTTTTTTGAGCGAAAGAAGTTGCTCCAAATACTAATGCAAATAATGCAATCGATAAAAATTTTTTAGTTTTCATAAAATCTATTATTAAAGTTATATAGATGCATTTACGCAGTTAGTTTGCTTTTGGTTTTAAAAAAACAGAACTATTTCACAAAGACCTGACAATCAATTTTATAAATATTTAATTTAATATGAATTTGTTATACTAAAAGTCTTGAATAGCCCCGATGGCAGGAAGTATCCTTTTTAGGGCTGCAGAACAAATACACAGTAGTAATTCAAAAGTAGTTCCGCACTAAAAAGATACTCCGTACAGCGGGAGGATTAGTTTTTATAAGTTGCAAGTTCTGCTCCAAAAAAATGAAACAAAAAGAGATTGTTCTTTTTTAAACAAAAAAAGCTCCGCAAATTGCGGAGCTTTCTATATTCAAAAAATCAAGAAATTATTTTTTCTCAGACTTTTCCATTTTAGCTTTCAATGCTGCTAATACATCATTATTGTCACCTAAAGTTGCTGCCGAAGCATTATTTGTAGATGCTGAAGATGAAGTATTTTCAGTAGCTGTTTTCACATTTTTCTCTTCTTCTTCACGGAAGATAGCAGTGTGAGATGCAACTACTCTTTTGAATTCTTTATTGAATTCGATTACTTTGAAATCAGCAGATTCACCTTTTTTCAATTTCTTACCGTCTTCTTTTTCAAGGTGACGAGTAGGAATGAAAGCAACGATATCATCTCCGAATTCTACAGTAGCTCCTTTGTCAACGATTTCAGAAATCTCACCGTTATGGATAGTTCCAACTGCGAAAGAATCTTCATACTGATCCCAAGGATTAGCAGTAGTTTGTTTGTGACCTAAAGATAATTTACGTCCTTCAACATCTAATTCTAATACTACTACGTCAAGTTTTTCACCAACGTTTACAAATTCAGATGGATGTTTGATTTTCTTAGTCCAAGATAAGTCAGAGATGTAAATTAATCCATCAATTCCTTCTTCTAATTCTACGAAAATTCCAAAGTTTGTAAAGTTTCTAACGATACCTGTATGTTTAGAACCTACTGGGTATTTAGAAGTAATATCAGTCCAAGGATCTTGAGACAATTGTTTGATACCTAATGACATTTTACGGTCATCTCTATCTAATGTTAAGATAACAGCTTCAACAACATCTCCTACTTTTACGAAATCTTGAGCAGAACGTAAATGAGTAGACCAAGACATTTCAGAAACGTGGATTAAACCTTCAACACCTTCAGCAACTTCGATAAATGCACCGTAATCAGCGATTACAACTACTTTACCTTTTACTTTGTCTCCAATAGCTAATTTAGCATCTAGAGCATCCCAAGGGTGAGCGTTTAATTGTTTCAATCCTAATTGTATTCTTGTTTTTTCGTCATCGAAATCAAGAATTACAACATTTAATTTTTGATCTAATTCAAGAACTTCAGATGGGTGGTTGATTCTTGACCAAGAAAGGTCAGTAATGTGAATCAATCCATCAACTCCACCTAAGTCAATAAAGACACCATATGAAGTAATGTTTTTAACAACACCTTCTAATACTTGTCCTTTTTGTAATTGACCAATGATTTCTTTTTTCTGGATTTCGATATCCGCTTCAATAAGCGCTTTATGAGAAACAACAACATTTTTGAATTCGTGGTTAATTTTTACCACTTTGAATTCCATCATTTTGTTTACATATACATCGTAGTCTCTAATTGGCTTAACATCAATTTGAGATCCTGGTAAGAAAGCTTCAATTCCGAAAACGTCAACGATCATACCACCTTTAGTTCTGCATTTTACAAAACCATTAACGATTTCTCCTGTTTCGTTAGCCGAAATAACTCTATCCCATGATTTGATAGTACGTGCTTTTCTGTGAGATAATACTAATTGACCAGTTTTATCCTCACGGATGTCAATTAATACTTCAACAGTATCACCTACTTTTAATGCTGGGTTGTAACGGAATTCGTTCAATGAAATAACACCTTCCGATTTTGCGTTGATATCAACGATAACGTCTCTATCTGTAATTCTTACAACTGTACCATCAACCACTTCTTCTTGATCCGTAGCGATAAATGTTTTTGAAACTAGTTCTTCGAATTCTTGTAAGTTTTTTTGATCAACTGCATCAATACCTTCTTCAAAGTTGTGCCAGTTAAAATTTGCTAAAAACTCTTCTTGTGATTTTACTTGTTCAGACATGCTGATTAAAAATTTGTATTCTGTATTCTCTCGAGTTTCTTAATGTGCTAGAAAACAACAGAAGTTGTTTGTATAATTAGTTGAACCCTAAAGGAAACTCTTATTCACCAAAAGGACTGCAAAAGTAACACATTTATCTTAAATAGCAAAATTTTACAGACAAGATAATCTATTGAGAATCAGGAGCGAAATAATTGGCTTTTTTTGCAGGTAAAGTTCTCGCTTTCCGCTATATTTTTTACACAGCTTCCAGCCTTCAAAAAGCTGGAAGCTATATAAAAGGATGCCGCTTCACTCGGGGCTAATTAATGTCAATTGGTTTTTCAACACAAAAAAAAACCGATAACTATTTTTCAGTTATCGGTTTTTTTTATTTTCATGCCACTTTTTAATGACTTATATTTTCAACATCTAAAGGATTATGTTTGTGCTTGAACAAAACTGCAAATGCAACCGCAATTATCAACGCGTAAATTGCAAAAGCCAGCCAAATCGTATGCCAGTCTTTCATTAAAATCACTTTACTGAACAATCCATCAGCTCCTATTGAATTCCCTTGACCAGTAACAAACTCTAACATTTTTGAATTTGTCGTTTCTGTTTCCAGAAAACCAGCTAACTCAGTTGTATTGTTAAATGATTTTGTGAAATATTTATCAATTGCCCATCCGGAAGTAAAACTTCCTAAAACCGCACCAAAACCATTGGTCATCATCATGAACAAACCTTGTGCTGAAGAACGATTTTTTGGATCCGTATTTGTCTCCACAAATAATGATCCTGAGATATTAAAGAAATCAAATGCCATCCCGTACACCACGCAAGACATAATAATCATCCATAACCCGCTTGTAGGATTTCCATAAGCAAACAATCCAAAACGCAATACCCAAGCCAACATACTAATCAACATCACTTGTTTGATTCCAAAACGTCTTAAAAAGAAAGGAATTGCAAGAATAAACAAAGTCTCCGATATTTGAGAAATTGACATGATAATCGTTGAATATTCCACAACGAATGAATCTGCATATTTTGGAAAATGCTTAAATTCATCCAAGAAAACATCTCCGTACGCATTTGTCAATTGCAAAGCGCCTCCTAAAAACATGGAGAAAACAAAAAACAAAGCCATTTTATAATCAGCAAATAACTTGAAAGATTCTAAACCTAATGTTTCCATTACAGAAGCATTCTCTTTAGACAAGCGTTGCGGTTTACATTTTGGTAACGTAAAAGAATAAATTCCCAAAAGTACCGCTGCTAAACCTGCTATATAAAATTGATACTCCGTCGCTTTATTTCCTGTTAAATTGGTAATCCACATCGCAACAATAAAACCTATCGTTCCCCAAACCCGAATAGGCGGAAAATCTTTAATAACATCTTTATTGTTTAGTTTGAGTGCCGTGTAGGAAATAGAATTACTCAAGGCAATTGTTGGCATATAAAAACACATTGCTAAAAGCATAATGTAAATAAAGGTTTCCGGAGTGGAAACTTGTGGAATATAAAATAGAACAGCAGCATATAAAATATGAAGAATTCCGTATAGTTTTTCAGCATTTACCCATCTGTCAGCGATAATTCCGGTCAGTGTTGGCATAAATAAAGAAGCAATTCCCATTGTTCCAAAAACCAACCCAAACTGAGTTCCTTCCCAGTTTTTTGTTCCAAACCAGTAATTTGCAATGGTAATCAACCAAGCTCCCCAAACAAAAAACTGAAGAAAACTCATTATTACCAATCTATTTTTAATTCCCATGAGATGAATTGTTTTTTTATTTTAAAAAATTTACAAGGCGTAAATCTACTATTAAAAATGAAATCTGCAAATAATTATATCGTTTTAGTAATTTCATTTACCAATTCTAAAACAAGCTCGAATTGTTCCTCACGATTCAAATGTGAATTATCAATTTCTACCGCATCTTCAGCCATGACTAAAGGAGAATCTTCGCGGTGCGTATCTATGTAATCGCGCTCTTCTACATTTGCCAAAACTTCTTCAAATGTCACTGTATCGCCTTTTGCAACCAATTCATCGTAACGTCTTTGCGCTCTTGTGGTTGCGCTGGCGGTCATGAATATTTTTAACTCCGCATCTGGAAAAACAACGGTGCCAATATCTCTGCCATCCATTACGATTCCTTTGTCTTTTCCCATTTCTTTTTGCTGTTCCACTAATTTGGCACGAACCTCAGAAACTTCGGCAACTTTACTCACAAAACTGGAAACTTCAATCGTTCTGATTTCGGTTTCAACATTCACTTCATTTAAATACATTTCTGCAAAACCCAAATCAGCATTGAATTTGAATTGCAATTTTATATCTGGCAAACTAGTAATCAAGGTTTGTTTATCAAAAGATTCCGCATTTATGTAACCATTTTGCATGGCAAAAAACGTCACGGCACGATACATCGCTCCCGTATCCACATAAATATATCCTAAATGATTTGCAAGTTGTTTAGCCAATGTACTTTTTCCTGTAGAAGAGAAACCATCAATGGCGATAGTAATTTTTTTATCCAAAATTTTAAATTTAAAGTTCTATGTTATATCAAAATCATTATTGAAAATTAATTGTCAATCCAAAAAGGCTTGTATTTCCGGCTAATGTATATCTGGAATACGAATAATTGAATTTCAATTTATTTAATTTGAGTCCGAAACCCAAAGAAACTCCGGAGAAATTCCTTTGTTCTACAAGGCGTAATTCCTCTGCTCTTCTAAAATTATATCCCACTCGCAGGTTAAATGCTTTTTTCGGAAAAAGTTCAACACCCACAATTACGTGTCGTAAAGCATTATTTATAAATGACACTTTTTCTTCAGTGGATTCACCATCAAAAGAGGATTCTGCTCTGGCTGGATTTGAAAAGGCAATATTCCATTGTTGCAAATTTTCTAATGTAAGATGCCACCGAATAGGAACGTTTTCCAATTCTTGTGATACTCCCGCAATGATTTCAAGCGGCAGTTTCTCATTTGTACCATTATAAGCTGAAAACTGAGTTCCAATATTTCGAATAGCCAACGCCAAATTTACATCGTTTCTTTCATCAATAAATAAAGCCCCAATATCAAGCGCTCCGCCAAAAGAATGATAGGTTTCCAAACTGGAAGAAATCAGTTTTGCACTCGCTCCTATATGAATATCAGTGTAGGGAATATTGTAAGCATACCCAAAAGAAAGGGCTATTTCGCTTCCTGTAAACTCTGATGTGGGCTGACCATTTTCGTCAAAGCCTTCAAAATTACCATAATTGACATAATTTACACCAGCCTGAAAAGTTTGCAAATGCCGGTCGTATGTATAGGCGTAAGAAGCCGTTCCATAAGTAACTTCTTTATAATAACTGCCATAATTCAAAGCCAGGTGGTTGTCCATTTCTGCATTTATGGTTGCCGGATTAAAATGAACCTGATTGACGTCATCATCATAAATCGTGATTACTTTTCCTCCCAAAGCTGCTTGTCTTGGCGAAGTAACCAAATTCAAAAACTGATAGGTATACTTCCCTCCTATTTGACTGTAAGAAACAGCACAAATAATAAGGAAACAGTATAGTAGAAGTTTTTTTAACATGCTTTAAATTGCAGTTGGTGTAAAATAAAAACGCAACTGCGAAGATAAAATTATAAATACAATAAATGGCAACTTTGAAACTCGTAATTGCAAATAAAAAATCCAAATTCCATCTCTTGAAAATCAAGTTTTGAAATTTGGATTTTTTGTATTTAGAAGTTGTATTTATTACAAATCCTTAGCGTTTTTTACTTTCTGATCGGTCAAAGCAAATTTTAATACTTCGCTCATTTCTTTCACATAATGAAAAGAAAGTCCTTCCAGATATTCAGGTTTTATTTCATCAATATCACTCTTATTTTCATGACACAGAATAATTTCTTTGATATTCGCTCTTTTGGCTGCCAAGATTTTTTCTTTGATTCCGCCCACTGGCAAAACTTTTCCACGCAACGTGATTTCTCCTGTCATCGCCAAGTTTTTCTTCACTCGTTTTTGTGTAAACAAAGAAACCAAAGAAGTTAACATCGCAATTCCGGCACTTGGTCCATCTTTTGGCGTAGCTCCTTCCGGAACGTGCAAGTGAATATTATATTTAGAAAGTATTTCTGAATCCAATCCTAAAAGTTTTGCATTCGCTTTAATGTATTCCAAAGCAATTGTTGCTGATTCTTTCATTACAGTACCTAAGTTTCCGGTAATAGTCATGGTACCTTTTCCTGGAGAAAGCAACGATTCTATAAACAGAATGTCACCGCCAACGGATGTCCAAGCCAAACCGGTCACCACACCGGCAACATCATTATTCTCGTATTTATCTCTTTCTAATCTGGGAACACCAAGTGTTTTTATAATATCTTCATCTGTAACTTTCTTGTTATACTCCTCTTCCATCGCAACAGATTTGGCTGCGTTACGGATTACTTGAGCAATTTTAGCTTCTAAACCACGAACTCCAGATTCACGGGTATATCCTTCGACGATTTTCTCCAATTGTTTTTTTCCAATGGTTAAATCTTTAGTTGTTAAACCGTGTTCTTTCAATTGTCTTGGAAATAAATGCTGACGCGCAATTTCTACCTTTTCTTCAATTGTGTAACCTGACATTTTGATGATTTCCATTCTGTCTTTCAACGCAGGTTGAATCGCAGCCATATTATTAGAAGTCGCAATGAACATCACTTTCGATAAATCATATCCCATTTCAAGGAAATTATCATAAAACGAATTGTTTTGCTCCGGATCTAAAACTTCCAATAAAGCCGAAGATGGATCTCCTTGATTGCTGTTGGATAGTTTATCGATTTCATCCAAAACAAAAACTGGATTTGATGTTCCCGCTTTTTTCAAACTTTGAATAATTCGTCCTGGCATGGCACCAATGTAGGTTTTTCTGTGTCCGCGAATCTCCGCTTCATCACGTAAACCACCAAGAGAAATTCTAACATATTTTCTACCTAATGCTTCTGCAATGGAGCGTCCAATTGAAGTTTTACCAACTCCTGGAGGTCCTGTCAAACAAATAATTGGGGATTTCATATCATTTCGCAATTTTAAAACTGCCAAATGTTCTATCATTCTTTTCTTAACATCTTCAAGACCAAAATGATCTCTGTCCAATATTTTTTGGGCTCTTTTTAAATCAAAATTATCTTTTGAATATTCGTTCCAAGGCAATTCTAAAAACAACTCTAAATAGTTTCTTTGAATTCCAAAATCAGGTGCTTGCGGATTCATGCGTCGCATTTTAGACAATTCTTTATCGAAATGTGTTTTGGTTTTCTCATCCCATTTTTTGGTCAAAGACTTTTGCAACATTTCGTCCATTTCCTCTTCCTGAGAAACGCCACCCAATTCTTCCTGAATGGTTTTCATTTGTTGGTGCAGGAAATATTCACGTTGTTGTTGATCTAAATCAAAACGAACTTTAGACTGAATATCATTTTTCAATTCGAGTTTTTGCAACTCAATATTCATATAACGAAGCGTCTCTAAAGCTCTTTCTTTCAATTCATTAATAGCCAACAAGTCTTGTTTCTCTTTAACAGAAAGATTCATATTAGAAGTCACAAAATTGACTAAAAATGATTGGCTTTCAATATTCTTGATGGCAAAAGTAGCTTCACTGGGAATGTTTGGACTTTCTTTGATAATCTGAATGGCTAATTCTTTGATTGAATCCAGAATCGCTACAAATTCAGTATCATTTTTCTTAGGTCTTTTTTCAGGAACTTCCTTGATTTTCGCAGTGATATAGGGCGTTTCATCAATAACAGCATCAATTTCGAAACGTTTTTTACCTTGAAGAATTACCGTTACATTCCCATCAGGCATTTTTAGCACGCGCAAAATACGGGCAACAGTACCTATTTTATGAATATCATCTTTGGTTGGATCTTCATCTTCTTCATTGATTTGAGCAACAACTCCTATCGTTTTACCGGCAGCATTAGCGTCATTGATCAATTTGATTGATTTATCACGTCCCGCAGTAATTGGTATCACAACTCCAGGAAATAAAACCATATTTCGCAAAGGTAAAATAGCCAATAATTCCGGTAATGCCTCATTATTCATTTCCTCCTCGTCCTCGGGAGTCAAAAGTGGAATTAAATCTGCTTCCGAATCAAATTCCTGAAGTGACAGATTGTCAATAGTAAGTATTTTATGATTTGACATATTTTATTTAAGTCTTTTTGTCATTAAAAAATTCATTATTTAAGCAAATATAAGGTTTCAAAATAGTCTTTTTATATAAAATCTAAGTTTAATCCTCATTATTAGCATAACGGTAAAAGAGTCAATCTCTGTGCCAAAATATAATCTTTTATCCTAATTTTCCATTAGAAAGAGATATTTTAGACACAACAAATAATAGCCAAATAAAACAATTCAGAACACATCATAAGAAAAAATATAGTTTAATTTTAAAAACTGTAACAAATGCAAAAATATCAAGTCCTTATAATAAACTAAAATCAGCTGTTTGAGTTTAACCAACTATAATATCGAAGAATTAATCTTGCTTTGCAGGCAAAAAAATCAAAAAGCACAGTGTGAGGTTTACAATCGCTATGCAAAAGCGATGTATAATGTGTCGTTTAGGATTGTCAAAGATGTCCATTTTGCTGAAGATGTAATGCAAGAAGGTTTTTTAAAAGCATTCACTAAAATAAACGACTATAAACAAGAAGTTGCTTTTGGCGCTTGGTTAAAAAGAATTGTGGTGAACTGTAGTATTGATTTTTACAAAAAAAATAATCAATTCAAACCAGAAGATTTTGATGCCACACTTTATAAAATTGAAGAAAAGGAATCCGCTATAACTGAAATTACAAATTTCAATGAGTTAAAAGTAAAACAAATTTTAGAGGTCATCAACTCTTTGAAATACAATTACAGAATGGTTTTAACTTTATTTTTTATTGAAGGTTATGACCAAGAAGAAATTAGCGAAATACTTAATATAAGTTATGCCAATTGCAGAACTACACTGAGCAGAGCCAAAGATTGTTTAAGAAAAAAACTAGAGGAAATATGAAAAAGGAAAATAAAAAACTAGAAAAATTATTTGACAAATTTGAAAATCAATGGGACATCCAGACTCTTGATTGCAATCATGAGGAACGGTTTTTACAAAAATTAAAATCCAAAAAATCGAATTGGAAACATTTCGTGTCTATTGGTATTGCTGCTTCTATCGTAGTTATGTTAGGACTTTCATTATTCAATACTACTCCTAAAAAAACAGAAGAGTTGCGATTTGCATCAAGAGAAACTAAACAAACAGATTCTATTTTTACCGTTTTAATTGAAAATGAATTAGAAAAAATAAAAGAAAAAAAATCATCTGAAAATGAAAAAATAATTTCCGATGCGCTCAAGCAAATGAGAACATTAGATAATGATTATGAAAAAATAATTAAGGAATTAGAAACAAATGGAGAAAGTAAGCAAATTATTAATGCGATGATCAGCAATCTTCAAACGCGAATTTCTTTTTTACAAAATGTACTGTTACACATTGAAAACAATGAAAAATTAAAAAATATTTCTGATGAAAAAACAATTTAAACTACTCTTATTAGTCGTTTTAATTCCATTTTTAGGATTTTCCAATGATCCTGATTACATTCATACCAAACAAAAAATCATAAAAAAAGCCTATTTCGTCAATTCAGATGCGGGTCTTTATATCGATAACTCATACGGTAATATTTCAGTTACGACTTGGGATGAAGATAAAACCGAATTGGATATTGTCATAAAAGTGAGCGGTGATAACGAAAAATGGGTGAACCAACGCATCAACGATATTGATGTTGATATAATAGCGCTGAAAGGAATGATTACTGCAAAAACCATTCTGGGAAACTCCAGTTATAAGAGTAATGGTAAAAACAATAGTTTTCAGATCAATTATACACTCAAAATTCCAAAAAACGGAAGTGTAAAACTTCATAATAAATACGGAAATATCAATACTTCAGACTTATTCGCTGAAGCTGAAATTAAATGTAAATACGGCAAAATAGCATTAGGTCGATTATCCGGAAACTCCAGTAACATACAAGCTGAATATTGCTCTAACTCGACTATTTCATTTTTAAAGAATGCAATCATTACAGCAAAGTATTCAAATTTGAAAATTGGAGAAGTCACAAAACTAGATTTGGCTTCAGATTATACGGATGTCGATATTCAAGAAAGTGATGTCGTTAAATACATCAGTAAATACGGAAATATTAAAATTCAGAATGTAAAATCGTTAGATGCAACCGGTAATTATTTAACCCTTAAAGTTGGTGAATTATCCAATACTTTAAAACTGTCTACAAAATACAGCAATGTAACTATTGGAACTATAAATGCGAAAGCCAATACTGTAACTATTGCTGCCGGTTACACCGGATTAAACATTGGATTTGATGCTAATTATGCTTTTGATTTTAATGTGACTGTAAAATATGCTAATTTTAAATATGACAATGAATTAGAGATAAACTCTAAAGAAGACTCAAACAACTTGAAAAAATACAGTGGTTTCTACAAGAAAAAAGGAGTCAACAATGTCTCTATAATTTCAGATTACGGAAATGTAATACTAGTAAAAAAACAATAATCTTAAATCTTTACTTATGAAAAATTCAATCAAATTATTTGTTAGTTGTTCAATATTACTAACTACAATGGCTAATGCACAATGGTCATCCAATCAAAAAATAAAAGGAAACGGCAAAGTAATCTCTGAAAAAAGAGCGACAACTTCTTATGATGGAATTGCAATAACTGGATTTTTTGACGTCGAATTAGTTTCGGGAAAAGAAGGAAACATTACTATAAAAGGGGAAGAAAATTTATTGCCTTATATTAAAGTTGAAGTTGTCGATCAAGTATTAAAAATTTCTACTGAAAAGAACAAATATATCAGTACCAGCAAAGGAAGTCAAATTATCATAATTGTCCCTTTCGAAAGCATTAATCAAGTTTCTTTGACTGGTTCAGGCGATGTGATAACTAAAAACAGCATTAAATCGAAATCATTTTCAGCTAAATTAACGGGTTCAGGTGATATGAATTTAGATGTTGAAGCAAATGACTTTGATGTTAACTTAAGTGGTTCAGGAGATATAGTTCTAACAGGGAAAACGGAAAATTTCAATAGTAATTTAAATGGTTCTGGTGATATTGATGCCGGTAATTTGAAAGCTAAAAACGCAAAGATTACCGTTTCCGGTTCAGGAGACAGTAAAGTTTTTTGCAATGAAAGTCTTCACGCCAGAGTTTCTGGTTCAGGAGATATTGAATACACGGGGAATCCAAAGAAAAAGGATACGAAAGTAAATGGCTCAGGAGCAATCTCGAAAGCTTAATTTTTAAAAGTAAATTAGAAGAAAAGGTGTTTTATTAATTTAAAACGCCTTTTTTTGGAACTCTTTTCAACAAAATAATACCAATTACAAAAAAGATTGCCAAAAACACAGTCGCAAATCTTGGACTCCCCGTAATTTGATCTATGACTCCGTAGAAGCACATCCCAATAACAATTCCCACTTTTTCGGCAACATCATAAAAACTAAAAAATGAAGCAGTGTCTTCGGTTTCAGGCAATAATTTAGAGTAGGTAGAACGGGACAAAGCCTGAATTCCTCCCATTACTAATCCTGCAAAACCTGCCATAATATAAAACTGTATAGGCGAAACAATAATATAAGCTACAATACATAAAATAACCCAAAAACAATTAATTACTATTAACGTAGGGATATTTCCAAATTTCTCGGAAGCTTTGGAGGTTAGAACTGCACCAATAATTGCCACCAACTGGATTAACAATATACAAACGATTAGCCCCGTTGTGCTTTCGCTTTTAGATTCCCAAGCAATTTCTTGTGCTCCAAAATAGGTAGCAACTAGCATTACTGTTTGTACAGCCATACTATAAACAAAAAAACTAAGCAAGTATTTCTTTAAGATAATATTTTCATCAAGCAAACCCCATACTTTTTTTAATTCTCTAAAACCATTAAAAATAACGTGGTGTGTCACTTTTTGGTTTGCATTGACATTCCCTTTTGGCAAAAAATAATAGGTGTATTGACTAAATATAATCCACCAGATTCCAACCATAACAAAAGAATAACGCATGGCTTTCATGGCTGCTTCCCCTTTGGTTCCCGATATCCCAAAATATTCTGGCATCATAATCATTGCCAGATTAATAATCAATAAAATAACGCTTCCTGCATAACCAAGAGAATATCCTTTGGCACTAACTTCATCTTGTTGTTCAGCAAAAGCAATATCTGGCAAATAGGAGTTATAAAACACCAAACTCCCCCAAAAACCTATTAATCCTAAAAAATAAAAGAGTAAACTGATATATATATTTTCTAAACTAAACCAATATAAACCTATACAAGATAAAGCACCCAAATAACAAAAAAATTTCATAAATGATTTTTTATTGCCTACATAATCTGCAATACCAGATAATAAAGGAGAAATTAATGCTACTGCCAAAAATGCCGTCGCTGTAACAAAACTAATTAAAGCAGAATTTTTAAAACTAAAACCCAAAAAATCAATATAATGATCTCGCTCAGAAAATAAGGCTTCATAAAAAATAGGAAAAACTGCGGAGGTAATCACCAGGGGATAAACTGAATTTGCCCAATCATAAAAAGCCCAAGCATTTAATAATTTTTTACTCCCTTTAGATAAATCTGCCATGTTTAATTTTTTATGGTGCGAATTTATTTATTTTTTGCTTAGAATTATTCAAAATTTAAATAATTCGACATTAACAAATCATTAACTACTAAGAATCATTCGCTTGAAAAAAAATTAATAAAAAAAGGACTACTCTCTTTTGAGAATAGCCCTATTAAATGTTATAAAAATGTAATAATTTTAAAACGTTATCTTCTAATGATCCCAACTTTAGCAGCTAATGCTTTTGCTTCTGGAATCAATGCTTTTAAATTTGCAATTCTGGTAACATCAGATGGATGCGTACTTAAGAATTCTGGTGGCGCTTGTCCTGAAGATTGTGCCGCCATTCTTTGCCAAAAAATAATAGATTCATCAGGATTATAACCCGCAATTGCCATTAAAGTAAGTCCAATTTTATCAGCTTCAGTTTCGTGATTTCTACTAAAAGGAAGCATAGCGCCATATTGTGTTGTTACACCATAAGCTTGTTGCCATATTTGTTGATTTTCAGCACTTTTACCACCTGTAGCAACTGCAACACCTACAGCACCTAATTGCTGCAACTGAGCTGCACTCATACGTTGCGCGCCATGATTCGCCAATGCATGAGAAACTTCATGCCCCATTACAGTAGCTAAACCTGAATCATCTTTAGTGATTGGTAAAATTCCTGAATAAACAACAATTTTTCCTCCAGGCATACACCATGCATTCACCTCTTTATTGTCTATTAATTTATATTCCCAACGATAATCCTGTAAATATTGTGATTGACCCAAATAGGTTAAATATTTTTCAGCCGCAGCTTTAATTCGTAGTCCAACTGTTTCTACTTTTTTAGCATCAGCAGTTCCAGTAATCACTTTATTTTCCTTCAAAAAAGTACCATATTGTTGAAACGATGTTGGGAACAACTCACTATTAGAAACAAAATTCAAACTTTTTTTTCCTGTCAGTGGATTAGTAGCACAGGAATAAACCAATCCTGCCGCAAAAATCCCTACTAATAAATGCTTTTTCATAATTATAGATTTTAAATATTAGACAAAAATACTATTATTATCCATTTTTTTATTTACATAATTAAATGTAAATGTATCAATTTTTTTGTTATTCCCCCATTATATACAAAGACGTAAACTCCTTATTAACAATTAAATAACTATATTTTTCTAAGTTATTTTTATCAAATGATACTTCCACATTATCAATTTCAATCATTTTAACTTTAAATGGTAATCCGATAAGATTTATTTTATATTTCGAATAATTCGTATCGTATTTTCCTTCTTTATGAAGCTGGATAATCAATTCTTTCTCTTTACCGGTTGTTTGAAACGATAAGAAGCTGTATCTCCCTTTTTTGTAATCATATCCATCTTGCGCATCTTCATAAACTACTGATTTTTCTTTTCCTTCTTTGTAGTAAATATCTAATGTTAACTCCTCAAATTCTAACTCACCAACATATTGTTGAACAGGATACTTTGGAATTACGGCTCCCGCTTTTATAAAAATTGGAATCTGATCAAATTTAGTGTCGACCCAAATTTCTTTTCCTCCTTTAATTTCTTCGTTGGTCCAATAATTATACCATTGTCCACGAGGAATATACATTCTTCTGCCTACAGCATTTGGCTCTAAAATTGGACAAACTAATATTTGATTTCCAAAAATGAATTCATCATTTCTATAATGCGTTTGAATATCTTCTTGGTCATAATATACTAATGGTTTCAGCATAGGAATTCCTTCCTCAATATATTGCCAAAACATGGTGTATAAATACGGTAATAATTGATATCTCAAATTGACGAACTTTCTGGTGATATCAATAACTTCTTCGTCAAAAGCCCATGGTTCCTGATTGCCGTGATCTCCAGAAGAGTGTGTTCTGCAAAAAGGATGGAAAACACCCAATTGAATCCAACGTGCGTATAATTCCCCCGAAGGCTGTTCCGCAAACCCACCTATATCAGAGCCTGTGAAACCCATTCCAGAAATTGACATGCGTTGCACTTGAATATTTGCAATCCACAAATGTTCCCAAGTGGCAACATTATCCCCTGTCCAGGAAGAGGTGTAGCGTTGTGCTCCCGCGTAGGCTGATCTTGTTATTACAAAAGGTCTTTTGGGATACGCAAATCGTTTCACACCATGATACGTTGCTCTCGCCATTTGTGTACCGTAAATATTGTGTGCTTTTCTATGGCTACAAGGATTTCCATCATAATCGTGACGTACATCCATAGGAAACGTTTTATTTGGAACCTCCATAACTGCAGGCTCATTCATATCGTTCCACACGCCTTTTACTCCAATATCTGAAATCAATTCTTTGAATAATCCTGCCCACCATTCTCTTACTGCGGGATTAGTATAATCAGGAAAATTACATTCTCCTGGCCAAACTTTCCCTTTCATGTATGGACCGTCAGCTCTTTTGCAGAAATAATCTTTTTCTAAAGCTTCTTTGTATATCGAGTATTCTTTGTCAATTTTTATTCCCGGATCAATAATTACCACTGTTTTAAAACCGTCTTCGGCTAATTCAGCGACCATCCTTTTTGGATCTGGAAAATACTCTTTGTTCCAAGTGAAACATCGAAAACCTTCCATATAATCAATATCCAAATATAGTGCATCGCACGGAATCTTCAACTCTCTAAATTTGGCGGCAACTTCTTTTAAATTGCTTTCCGGATAGTAACTCCATTTAGATTGGTGGTAGCCAAGTGCCCAAAGTGGCGGCAATTCAGGTTTTCCTGTTAAATCAGTATATGTGGTAACAACATCTTGCATTTGTGGTCCGTAAATGAAATAGTAATTCATTTCTCCACCTTCAGCCCAATAACTGGTTACGTTTCTTCTTTCGTGACAAAAATCAAAATAGGTTCTAAAAGTATTATCAAAGAAAATACCGTAAGACTGCTTGTTTTGTAATCCAATATAAAATGGAACTACTTTATACAACGGTTCCTGATCTTTTTGAAAAGCATATTGGTCTGTGGCAAAATTCTCCAGCCTCTTGCCTTTCAAATTCATCTGGGTTGCTTTATCGCCAAGTCCGTAAAAACATTCCCCATCTTTTGAAGCCTTACTCATTTTTACGATATTTCCCCCGTATTCATAGCTTTCTTCCCAATGGAAACCCAATTCATCTTCTAGAATAATAGTGTCTTCTAAATCAAAAATAGATAATCTCATATCTATTTTTTGAATTCTACATTTTACTTTACTAGTTTTTATCTGATAACAATCTTCCTCTTCAGAAACCTCAAGAAAATTATATCCATGAGAATGATTTTTATCAACTGCATAAGAAAAATCATTGCTGAAATACCCTTTTGTTGTAAATCGAAACCGGATTAAACTATCTCTTAATACAGTTACTTTTAATATGACACTATTATCGGTATGAAAAAATATGGAATCTACTTCATGCTCAAAAGAAACTATTTTTGTTGGATATAAATCGCCTTTAAATTCTAATTCTGTATTTGTAATCATGTTTTATGGTATTAATTTTAATCTTTTTCAAGAACTCAAACTTACAAAAATGCTTTGTAAACTGTTAAATATGTGAGTTTTATTCACGATAACGTTATAGTGTATTTCAATGTAGCAGTCAACTTTATATAATAATGGTTTCCATTATAAATGAAAACCATTAATTATACTTATTTTAAAAAAATCAGTTTTATACTTATGAAATTTTAAAAACGGTAACACTTAATGGAGGTAAAAGCAACTCCGCAGAATAATCTCTTCCATCATAAGGCATAGCTTCAATTGCAATATTTTTAGCGTTAGAAACTCCGCTTCCTCCATAATTTAAAGCATCACTATTAAAAATTTCTATCAATTTTCCTTTTTTAGGTAAACCAATTCGGTAATTAAATCGCACTATTTGTGTAAAATTACAAACTACAATTACATCGTCTTTTGGGTCTCTTCCTTTTCGAATAAAAGACATTACCGCATTTTGATGGTCGGAGTAATTAATCCATTCAAAACCATCTGCACTGAATTGTTTTTCATGTAAAGCAGGTTGTGTTTTATACAATTTATTCAAATCTGTAATCAGTTTTTTTACTCCTTCATGATACGGATATTGCAATAAATGCCAATCTAAACTTCCTTCAAAATTCCATTCGCTACTTTGTCCAAATTCACTTCCCATAAACAACAATTTAGTTCCGGGATGCATAAACATATAGCCGTATAGTAATCTTAGATTCGCAAATTTCTGCCATTCATCACCTGGCATTCTTCCCGCAATAGATTTCTTTCCATATACTACTTCGTCATGCGAAAGCGGCAACATGAAATTTTCTGAAAAAGTATAGGTCATTGAGAAAGTCAAATCATTTTGATGGTACTTTCTATACACGGTATCTTTTTGAAAATATTCTAAAGTATCGTGCATCCAACCCATCATCCATTTCATACCAAAACCTAATCCACCTATGGATGTAGGTCTGGAAACCATCGGGAACGAAGTACTTTCCTCGGCGATGGTTTGCACGCCTTCATAATTTAGATATACGGCTTCATTAAATTCTTTTAGGAAACTAATTGTGTCCAGATTTTCTCGTCCTCCGTAAATATTAGGTTCCCATTCACCTTCCTCTCTGGAGTAATCCAGATACAACATCGAGGCAACGGCATCAACACGTAATCCATCTGCATGATAATGGTGTAACCAAAATAACGCATTACTGATTAAGAAGGAACGAACTTCATTTCTTCCATAATTAAAAACTAAACTTTTCCAATCCGGATGATAGCCTTTTCTACGATCAGGATGTTCAAAAAGATTTGATCCGTCAAAAAAACCTAAACCATGTGCATCATCTGGAAAATGAGATGGAACCCAATCCAGAATTACTCCAATTCCTTCTTCGTGTAATTTATCAACCAAATGCATGAATTCTTGCGGATTCCCAAAACGGGAAGTTGGCGCAAAATATCCCACTAATTGGTATCCCCAAGACGGATCATACGGATATTCCATAATAGGCATAAACTCCACGTGAGTAAAACCTGTCTCTTTAACATAGTTTACTAAATCCTCCGCAAATTCTACATAGGTCAAAAAACGATTACCATCGGTATGGCGTTTCCAAGAACCTAAATGTACTTCATATACTGAATAAGGTTTGTCTAAACCATTATGATTTTGACGGGTTTCCATCCAGTTTTTGTCTTTCCATTGATACTCTAAATCCCAAACTACCGATGCCGTATGCGGTGGTTTTTCACAGTAAAAAGCAAAAGGATCTGCTTTCTCAGTTACAATACCTCCGTTGTTAGAGTATATTTTATATTTGTAAGTTGTCCCTTTTTTGACATTTGGAATAAAACCTTCCCAAATACCGGATGAATCCCAACGAACTGCTAATTGATGTTCGCCTTGTGTCCAAAAATTGAAATCGCCAACCACAGATACCGAATGTGCCGTAGGAGCCCAAACGGCAAAATAAACACCATCTACTCCGTCAACCTTTATAAGATGTGCGCCTAGTTTTTCGTACAGTCGGAAATGTTTCCCTGATTTGAACAAATCGATATCAAAATCAGTAAAAAGGGAATGCGAGATAACTTTGCTCATATAACATTTGTGTAATTCTATTTTTAGAAAAATAATAGAATATTATTAAAAAAAAAAACAGTTTAAAAATTTATTTTATGATGTAATTATCCGGTATAATTGCTCCTTTTTTAATAACAACTATTCCGTCTTTAATGGCGTATAATTCATTCGAAAAATCTTCTAAATGATTACCTCCATTGATATACACATCATTACCAATTCTGCAATTTTTATCCACAAGCGCATTGTTAATGAAACATCTTTCCCCGATTCCTACCAATTGTCTACCGTTTTTAAGGTCTTCATTCATATCATCAATATTCTGATAGAAATCATTCCCCATTACATAACAACTCTGAATAATTGTTCCCTCGCCTATTCTGGATCGGATCCCAATCACGGAATGGTTTATTTCTTTAGCATTCAAAATACAGCCCTCGGAAATTAATGATTTATCAATCGTTGTCTTTTGGAATTTTGAAGGTGGCAATAACCTTGGTCTTGTATAAATTTTATTATTATCATCAAATAAATTAAACTTTGGCAAGTCTTCAGTAAGTCCAATATTAGCCTCAAAAAAGGAATCAATATTACCAATATCAGTCCAATATCCTTCATATTGGTAACTTAATATCTTTTTGTGCCCTACAGCTTGCGGAATAATTTCTTTACCGAAATCTTTGGTTTCTTTGTTTGACATGATGTCTACCAACAATTTTTTGTTGAAGATATAAATTCCCATTGAAGCCAAATAATGCTTTCCTTCGCTCTTCATTTGCTCACTCACATCCGATTCCCAATCTGGCAACAATTCCTTTGCTGGTTTTTCAATGAAAGATTCAATACAGCTTTCAGAGTTTGTTTTTAATATTCCAAATTCAGGAGCATCCTTTGCATTCACAGGTAAAGTTGCAATAGTAATATCAGCTTCTCTCTTGATATGCTCCTCTACCATATCGTTGAAATCCATCTGGTACAACTGATCTCCGGAAAGTATCAAAGCGTAATCAAAATCATGGTTTAAGAAATGAGGCATACATTGTCTTACGGCATCAGCCGTACCTTGAAACCAAGTTGGATTATCAGGAGTTTGTTCAGCAGCAAGAATGTCAACAAAAGCGTGGCTAAAAATACTAAAGTTATACGTATTTTTTATGTGTGCATTTAAGGAAGCCGAATTAAATTGTGTCAACACAAACATTCTGTAAATGTCTGAATTCATACAATTTGAAATCGGAATATCAACCAATCTGTATTTTCCTCCTATTGGTACAGCCGGTTTTGATCTTGATTCTGTCAAAGGATATAATCTGGAACCTTGTCCTCCACCTAAAATAATTGCAATAACATTTTTCTTTTTGGGTTTCATTTCTTGTTACTTATTAGTTTGTACATTTCTATATATTCCTGACAAACACGCTCCCAAGAATGGTCTGTGTTCATTCCTATTTTTATAATTTTGTTGAGATGTTCTTTGTCTTTATATAAATTTACAGCTCTTTGAATCGAATAACAAACATCACCAACAGTTGCCTGGTCATGACAAATTCCGTTTCCATCATCGCCAAAATCAATGACTGTATCCCGTAATCCACCCGTTCGTCGCACTATAGGTATTGTTCCGTAGCGTAGTGAATACATTTGATTTAAACCACAAGGCTCCACTCTTGAAGGCATTAATAAAAAATCAGAACCCGCATAAATTAAGTGTGCTAATTCTTCATTGTATCCAATGAAAGTATTGTAATTCCCTTTATAATCAGATAATAAGTCGTTCAATTGATTCTCAATAGCTGTATTTCCTGAACCTAAAATTAAAATATTTATTTGTTGATAATTTTCAGATAAAGCGAGCGCTGACGCATGTGGCAATAAATCGCCTCCTTTTTCTTCTAATAACCTACCAATGAAACTAAAAAGTGGTTTTGTTGGATCTAAATTAAAGAGGTTGCACAATTTTTCTTTATTTTCCTGTTTCCCCTTTTCGAAATTTTTAATCGAATAATTGGTTGACAGCATAGCGTCTTTAGCCGGATCCCAAACTTCGACATCAATTCCGTTCAAAATTCCTCTAGATTTATAACGCACCAGATTAAACAAGGATTCGAGTCCGTTTGCCGAATAATTAATTTCATTCAGATAATTAGGGGAAACTGTAGTTACAGCCCAAGCACATTTTATGGCTACTGCCAATGAGTTGATGCAATTATCCCATTCTAAAACTTTCACATGAACCAAATCAAATTCTGGTAAATAATATAATTTATCAAAACCAAACTGTCCTTGGTACAAACCATTATGAATGGTAATCATAGAAGGAGTATTTCGTAGTTTTTCGTATTTATGACAATACAACATCATAAAAGGAATCAAACCAGAATGATGATCATGACAATTGATAACATCAGGAACTTCATTTCTGTTTGTAATCCAAGCTAATGTCGCGATTTGGAAAGATAAAAAACGTTCGATATCATCTTCATACCCATAAACGTCTTTCCTATCAAACAATTCTGGAATTTCAACCAGATATAATTCGAATCCCAATTTGTCTGTTTTTTCTTTGAGAATATTAAAAGAAAAATTAAAACTACCTAATGTTATAGTATCTGAATAAATGCATTCAAACTTATTTTCCTTTCTGAATTTTGTGTCATAACAAGGTATTACAACTCTTACAAGATGTCCTACATTATTTTGATATTTTGGTAATGCGCCAACAACATCAGCTAAACCTCCTACTTTTGCAACGGGATAACACTCTGCGCTAATATGAAATATTTCCATCTATGAAATTTTGATATTTTCAGTTAATTATAATGTTTACAATTTTTTTTAAACAATTCTAAATATTTATTATTTCAGTCTTTTGTATCAATACCAATTAAAACCTTTTAAAAAATACTACTTTTATGTTTTTCTAAATTTAGTAAAAAAATTACAAAATAATAACCCGCTTGAAAATTTATCAAAATGACAAAAAAAACTTCTATACATACACAATCCTTAGAAATTCCTAAAATTATTTTATTAACCAGTAAATTAATCTCTTTTATCTCGCCAAAACTAATAACCTTATTTGCTGCTAAACTCTTTGTTACTCCAATAAAACATAAGATTCCAAAAAGAGAATTGGAAATGGATCGAAATAGCCTTCAAAAATTAATTAAAGTTCCGGCAATTGACAAAGAAGTTGTTGTATATGAGTATGGAAAAAGTGAGAAGAAAATTTTACTGGTACATGGTTGGTCAGGACGCGGAACTCAGTTATTCAAAATAGCAGATGAATTACTAAAATCAGGATATTCTACCATTAGTTTTGATGCTCCTGCACATGGAAAATCACCTGGAAAAGACACTATTATGGTTGATTTTATCGCTACAATTTTAGAAATAGAGAAGCAATTTGGACCATTTGAAGCAGCAATTGGCCATTCATTAGGAGGAATGTCCGTTTTGAATGCCATAAAAAAAGGATTAAAAGTAAATCATGCGGTAGTAATTGGCAGTGGAGATATTGTAGAAGATATTATAGATGATTTTGTGGCAAAATTAGAATTGAAACCAAATATAAGCACTCTTTTGCGCTTGCATTTCGAAAAAAAATATGGAGAAAAAATGAACAGCTATTCTGCTTTTTTAGCTGCAAAGGAAACTACTATTCCTGTATTAGTAATCCATGATAACGATGATCCGGAAGTTCCTGTAAAAGCAGGAATACACATTCACAAACACCTCAAAAACGGAGAATTACTATTAACTAACGGATTAGGGCATCGAAAAATTCTGGGTAACTCTAAAGTAATTGAAAGAACAGTTCAATTTATTCAGAGTAAATAACTAATTTATAATTATTAATATTAAATAGTGATTTTAGAATAATAGTAGCGAGAGATAAACAATAATAATTTTTTTAATAAAATTAATAAATCATGAAATATCCTTTAGAAAAAACAGAAGAAGAATGGAAAGAACAATTGGGTGAAGAACGCTACCGAATTCTTCGAAAAAAAGGAACTGAATACCCACACACCGGAACTTATAATCTGCATTATGAAAAAGGAACTTACTGTTGTGGAGCCTGCGGAGAACCTTTATTTGAAAGCAACTCAAAGTTTGACGCACATTGCGGTTGGCCCTCTTTTGACGAATCGATTCCTGGAAAAGTACAATACATTTCGGATGTGACACATGGTATGAAACGTACGGAAATTCTTTGTGCTAATTGTGGAAGCCACCTCGGGCATGTATTTGATGATGGACCTACTAAAACAGGGCAACGGTATTGTGTAAATTCCTTATCAGTGGACTTTAAAGAATAATGCTATGGATTTATTTGGAAACTCAACTGATTGGGCTGAAAAATTAAAGCCAATTCTAACGAAATACAAAGGAAGAAAACATCCGTTAGACTATCACAATTTATACCAACTTTTGGTAATGGTAGTGCTTTCAGCTCAAGACTCTGATGCCCATATAAATAAGATTGCTCCTGCTTTATTTGAAGCTTATCCCAATATGGAAAGTTTGGCCGTATCAAATTTTGATGCATTAATTCCTCATATCTCTGATGTTAGGAATTTTGGAAATAAAACCAAATGGTTAATGGAAATCGCTCAAACTGTAAAAAATGACGAAAATATTCCGCTTACGATGGACGATTTAGTTGCGCTAAAAGGCATCGGACGGAAATCAGCCAATGTTATCATGCGGGAAGCAAAAGTTCCTGCAGAAGGAATCATTGCCGATTTGCACGTCATTCGCGTAGCACCTAGGATTGGATTAATTACAGAAACAAAAGATGGGATTAAAGCCGAAAAACAACTCATGCAAGTGCTACCAAGAGAAATTTGGGGCGAAATTGGAATGGCTATTTCATTTCTGGGAAGAGAAATTTGTCGACCACAACCCAAATGTGAAGAATGCCCGATTAATGAAATATGTAATTATTACAAGACTGTTTTCAAAAAAGAGCCCATTTAGTCAAATTATATTTGATCAAATAGGCTCTTTAAATAATTTATAGCTAAAAAAACTTCTAAAAATACTTTTAAAAAATTACACACATAATCTATCAACTATTTTAGATACAGAGCTTATTTCAGTAGTATTTTCAATTGTTGGCCCAGCAACCCAAACTGTTTTATAAGTAACTTCAGTAGCTGCTTTAGTGACTGCATTTGATCCAATCATGTATCGAATCATCTTTACCCACTTTTTTAAAGTTTTATTTTTGTTTAAAGTTTGTTCTAACCAAGTTTGTTTAGTTCCCACTTTTTTAACATAAGGAGTATTAATAACGGTACAAGGTGTTCCCGATATTTTCTCGGTCAGGACAATTTCTTTTGCACCATAATCAACACAAGCTTGTTTATATTCCTCCGAAACTCCAGATTCAAATGACGCAATAAAAGGACTTCCCACAGATACTCCCACTGCACCATACGATAACATCTTTTCTAGCTCTTTTTTAGTACTAACACCTCCCGCAGAAATAACAGGCAATGTGGTATTTAAATTTAATTCTTTAATCAATTCCTCTGGACTAAGATTCCCTCTGTGACCACCAGCTAAATTATTGACCGCTATTAAAGCATCTGCACCTAAACTTTCTACTTTTTTGGCAAAAGCCAAGTCGGTAACATCACAAAAAACTTTAATTCCAACCTTATGAGCTTGCTTAATAGTTTCCTCAGGCGAGCCTAAAGAAGTAATTATAAAATCTACTTTTTCCTCACACAAAACAGCTAATTGATCTTTGTATTTAATATTAGATTTATTCACAATTAAATTATAACCAAAACTCCCACCGGTAACTTTAGCAGCTCTAAGTTCAATAACTGAAGCACGCAATTCCTCCAATGTTCGATAATTTAATGCCGGAATACAACCCGCAACACCCGATTTCATTCCTTCAATAACCATTTTGGTATTCGAAACTAAAAACATAGGCGCCATAATCAGCGGTCGATTAATACTCAAAAGGGAAGTTAGCGTAAGCTTTGTCATTATTTATATTTTTAATTAAAACAAATATAGCAAAATATACTATGCATGCCTAGTATTTGAAACTAAAACGATACCATCCTTGAGCTTATCATTTCTTCCAATTTCGTAAAGCTTCATTAAATTTTATTGACTTAGAAATAATTAAACTCATTTTAGAATTATCTATTAGTAAGTTAATATTAAATAATTCTGTATCATACTCGTCTTTATTAAGTTTTACTTTTACACAATTTAATACTGTTTGATTTTTAACATAACATTAATTTTATTTAAATAAATACGAAATGTATAAACTCAAAAATGCAAATACTTCCATCTCAATGCTTTTCATGAGTTTTTTTAAAACTTCTCTAGAGTAAAGCAATCTTCAACCAAAAAATCTAAAAAATAGTTATTAGACATTTTATCTTCTTTAAGTAAAGTATAAACTATAATATTTTTTGAATCAAGAATAATTATTTTAAATTGGATTGTTTTATAATAATAATAATCTAATTATTTTAGATTAGAATCTTGCCTACATGTGTATGAACGAACTTTTGGCGATAAAAAAATAATTATTGAATCTTTCTATTCATAATCAAACTGTAAAAATTTAATATGTAATTGTTACATTTCAAACTTAGATATATGCTTAATTTTTATCACTACACGGGTTTTAGACTTTATACAAAAATCCCCCATAAATAAATGACGAGAATTCTATAATGTAAAAATAAAAAAACTTCAGCCAGCGTTAGCCAACTGAAGTTTCTTGTACTCAGAGCGGGACTTGAACCCGCACGAACATTGCTGTTCACTGGATTTTAAGTCCAGCGTGTCTACCAATTTCACCATCCGAGCATTTTGTGGTACCTCCAGGGATCGAACCAGGGACACATGGATTTTCAGTCCATTGCTCTACCATCTGAGCTAAGGTACCAGTATACTTTTCTCATAAAGGAAGGTATGAATAAAAAACCCTGTTCGTTAGAACAGGGTTTTCAAAGAAAGGCGACGACATACTCTCCCACATAACTGCAGTACCATCTGCGCAGGCGGGCTTAACTACTCTGTTCGGGATGGGAAGAGGTGAGCCCCGCCGCAATAACCACCTTAAGAGGTTATAATTGCTTTGGGCAATTACTGTAATGTTGTTTATAGTTATATAAACATCAGTTACATAATATCTTAACATACTGAGATAAAGAAAATAAAAAGTTGATACTGAAACATTTACACTGAATTTATTTCAGTGAGTTCAGCATAAAGAAAGTTTCTTCTCCCGTCCCGAAAGACGGGAGAAAAGCGTACATAAGCTTACGGGTTA
>NZ_FODN01000005.1 GCF_900110375.1 Flavobacterium sinopsychrotolerans
TTTTTTTGAAAATAAATTTTCTACTTTGATTAACTTTACTTGCCAGTATTTAAAAGAACTTCTGCGTCATTGCGGGTGCAAAACTAGCACCTTTATTGCGTTATTCAAGCTTTTTTAAACCTTTTTTTGACCTTTTCTTAACTTTATCTTTAACCTGCTGAAAACATGCTTTTTGAATGTCAAAGTTTTTTAAACAAAACAGTAACAAAACAGCCGATGGGTACAATTTTAAGTCAAAATCGCCTATTTCAGTATGATCGGACGCTTTCAACTTCCCTCTTTTATTTACTAAAGCTTTCAAAATTTAATCTTTATTCATGCTTTAACTGCTCTTAACTAAGCTCTAATCCTTAAAAACAGCCTAACTTGCCTGTATTTAAACAAAAAAACTCGTCTGGACCAATAAAATGGTTTTATGCCGTACCTTATATAGTAACAAACATCGCTTTTCCATTCTCTCCTATATATTAGGTAAAATCATATACGTCAAAATAACAAAAAGCTCTGGTTTATCGAAACCCGCGTTAGGGATAGCAGCGAAAAGCCCACAGTCCCGTTGAGTCTCAAACTCAACGGGACGAGGACTTGTAGCGAATAGCCCGACTTATAAAATACAGAGAGGCGATTACCCTTTACGATAATCGCCTCTCTGTATTTTATAAGGAACGCCAAAATGAAACTCTAATTGAAACGGATCGCAGGAAACAGCTCGCAATAGAAAAAACATCTCTTTACCTATATATAAGGAGTCCGACTTTGTATTTACACCTATATAGCAACAAACCTTACATATATATTGTATGTATTTCTGCAATGCTCTATATTTGCATTCTTAAAATAATAAACAATGATTAAGATTACTTTACCCGATGGGTCAGTTAAAGAGTTTGCTTCAGGGGTAACACCGATGGATGTTGCCAAAAGCATAAGTGAAGGATTTGCCAGAAATGTGATTTCGGCATCATTTGATGGTACAACTGTAGAAACCACAACTCCTTTGACGACGGACGGTAGTCTTATATTATATACATGGAATGACGAAGGTGGAAAAAAGGCTTTTTGGCATTCTACTTCACACGTAATGGCACAGGTTTTAGAGGAAATGTATCCAGGGATAAAATTAACTCTTGGACCAGCAATATCTAATGGATTTTATTATGATGTAGATTTTGAAGATCAAAAAATCACAGATGCTGACTTCAAAAAAATTGAAGATCGTGTTCTTGAAATAGCAAGAGGAAAGCACGAATTCAAACTACGACCTGTTTCTAAAGCTGACGCTTTGGAACAATATAAGGATAACGTTTACAAAACTGAATTGATCACTAATCTTGAGGATGGAACAATTACGTTTTGCGATCATGATACGTTTACTGATTTATGTCGCGGTGGTCACATTCCAAATACCGGAATAATCAAAGCGATGAAAATAATGAGCGTTGCCGGTGCTTACTGGCGTGGTGATGAAAAAAACAAACAGTTAACCCGTGTTTATGGAACTTCGTTTCCCAAACAAAAGGATTTAACAGAATACCTTCTATTATTAGAAGAGGCAAAACGTCGCGACCATAGAAAACTAGGAAAGGAATTGGAGTTATTTGCTTTTTCACAAAAAGTTGGAGCAGGTTTACCATTATGGTTGCCAAAAGGTGCTGCGTTGAGAGATCGTTTAGAGCAGTTTTTGAAAAAAGCACAGAAGAAAGCGGGTTATGAGCAAGTAATCACACCACATATAGGTCAAAAAGAATTGTATGTAACTTCAGGTCATTATGCAAAATATGGTGCAGACAGTTTTCAACCCATAAGCACTCCAGCTGAAGGGGAAGAGTTTTTATTGAAACCGATGAACTGCCCTCATCACTGTGAAATATATAATGTACGTCCATGGTCATACAAGGATTTACCAAAGCGCTATGCTGAATTTGGTACGGTTTACAGATACGAACAAAGTGGTGAACTACACGGTTTGACTCGTGTAAGAGGTTTTACTCAAGATGATGCACACATTTTTTGTACTCCGGAACAACTGGATGAAGAGTTTAAGAAAGTAATTGACTTGGTACTCTATGTATTTGGTTCATTAGGATTCGAAAACTTTACAGCTCAGATTTCTTTGAGAGATAAAGAGAATAGAGATAAATATATAGGTAGTGATGAAAACTGGGAAAAAGCAGAAAATGCCATTATCAATGCCGCTGCAGACAAAGGTTTGAAAACCGTTGTTGAATATGGTGAAGCTGCTTTCTATGGTCCGAAGTTGGATTTTATGGTAAAAGATGCTTTGGGAAGACAATGGCAGTTAGGAACCATTCAAGTAGATTATAACCTACCAGAACGTTTTGACTTGACCTACAAAGGATCTGATAACGAATTACATAGACCGGTGATGATCCATAGAGCTCCTTTTGGTTCAATGGAACGATTTATAGCTATTTTATTGGAGCACACTGCAGGAAATTTCCCGCTTTGGCTAATGCCAGAACAAGCTATAATATTGTCTTTGAGCGAAAAATATGAAATATATGCGAAAAAAGTTTTAGATTTGCTAGAAAATCACGAAATTCGCGCCCTCATTGATAATAGAAACGAGACAATCGGGAAGAAAATCAGAGATGCCGAAATGCAAAAAACCCCGTTTATGTTGATCGTAGGCGAGGAAGAAGAGAAAAACGGAACCATCTCTATCCGTCGTCACGGACAAGAAGGAAAGGGAAATATCAGCGTTACAATAGAAGAATTTGTTGCTATTGTAAACGAGGAAATCAATAAAACATTAAAAGTATACACAGTTTAACTTAAATTATAAAGTCATAGCAATAAGAAGCAACAGAGGTTACCAACCTCGCGTAGAAAAAAAAGATGCCCACAGAATAAACAGTCTTATTCGTGGTGTACAAGAAGTGAGACTTGTAGGTGAAAATATTGAGCCAGGAGTTTTTAAACTTTCAGAAGCTTTAAGATTAGCTGACCAATTTGAATTGGATTTAGTTGAGATTTCCCCTAATGCTGAACCTCCGGTTTGCAAAATCATGGATTACAAGAAATTTGTTTATGAGCAAAAGAAACGTGATAAAATCCTAAAAGCGAAATCTACACAAGTAGTCGTTAAGGAAATTCGTTTCGGACCTCAAACAGATGAGCATGATTATGAATTTAAGAGAAAGAACGCAGAAAAATTCTTAAAAGAAGGAGCAAAATTGAAAGCTTTTGTTTTCTTTAAAGGTCGTTCTATAATTTACAAAGATCAAGGTCAAATCTTATTGTTGAGATTAGCAACAGATCTTGAGGAATTTGGAAAAGTAGAAGCGATGCCAGTTCTGGAAGGAAAGAGAATGATTATGTTCATTGCTCCGAAGAAGAAGAAATAAATACGTCATAAATTCAAAAGTCTTAACGTTAGACTTTATGACTTTTAACTTTAAGACAAAACGATAAGTAAGTAAGAATAAATTAAAACACTAGGAAAAAATGCCTAAAATGAAAACCAAATCTAGCGCCAAGAAACGTTTTAAAGTTACTGGTTCTGGAAAGATTAAAAGAAAGCATGCTTTTAAAAGTCACATCTTGACTAAAAAATCTAAAAAACGTAAATTAGCATTGACACACTCTGCGCTAGTTCACAAAACAGATATGAAAAGCATCAAACAACAATTAAGAATTATTTAATAATTCTTTAGGTTAAAACAATTTAAAATAACCTTGGAGTATGGCCATTAAGTGCTTTTGATTCAATTCAAGCCGCCTACTACAAAAAAAACAATAAAATTATGCCAAGATCGGTAAATTCAGTTGCTAAAAGAGCAAGAAGAAAAAAAATAATGAAGCAAGCCAAAGGTTTCTTTGGTAGACGTAAAAACGTTTGGACAGTTGCTAAGAATGCGGTAGAGAAAGCAATGTGCTATGCTTACCGTGATAGAAAAGTGAACAAAAGAAATTTCCGTGCTTTATGGATTCAACGTATCAACGCTGGAGCTAGATTGGAAGGAATGTCTTATTCACAATTCATGGGTAAAGTAAAAAAGCATAATATCGAATTGAACCGTAAAGTTCTTGCCGATTTAGCGATGAACCACCCAGAAGCTTTCAAAGCAGTACTTAATAAAGTAAAATAAACGTTTTATCAACTCAATTTAGATTACTTACTTATAGAAAAACCTCAATCGAAAGATTGGGGTTTTTTGTTTCAAATTCCATTTTAAAATTGATACTATATACTCATCAAATAACTTTTGTAATAAAGTTATTTTAAGTAATTTCGAAAGATGATTTTTAAAAAATTATACTTCCCAGTTTACATCGCCGTATTAATAGTCCTTACCTTTTTACAATCCTGTAATAAAAAGCCTAAAGACAGCACTCCAAAAAAATTTGATCGAGTAGAAATTAATAAATTTTTAGAACTAGGTTATAAACACCATGAAAGCTTAAAATATGACAGTTCTTATTACTATTTTAACAAAGCAAAATATGTTGCGGAAATTAAAAAAGATACTTCCATAATTATTCATTCATTATCATGGATGGCGCAAATTCAAACTAATTTAGGAGATTATTCTGGTAGTGAGACTACAGCTATCGAAGCCCTTCATTTGTTAGAAAACACAGATAAATATCCTTATGGAGAAACGAACATTTACATCACTTTAGGTAATACTTATTTACAAACATATGATAATGACAATGCCATATTTTATTTCAATAAGGCTATAAACTCAAAAACGGATGAAGATATAAAATCTGGTATAAAAAATAATATTGCGATGGCCTACACGGAAAAAGGTAATTATAAAAAAGCTATCAAGATTCTCATTCCGTTACTTTTAAATAAAAAAGAAATAAACAGCCCAGAAACATTGGCTAGGATCAACGATAATTTAGGACATGCCTATGACAAAACATCAAACCCTAAAGCATTATACCATTTAAATTTAAGTTTAAATATTAGAGAAAAAATAAAAGAATACATCGGTATTTCTTCTAGCTATTTAAATCTTTCACAATATTATAACAAAAAGAATAAAAATCTATCTCTTTATTATGCAAAACTAGGATATTTATCAGCCGTTAAGCGAAAAAACATACTTGATCGTATGATTTGTTTAGAATTATTGATACAAAACAGTTCAGGAACTGAATTAAAAAAACATTCACTCGCTTATATCCATATAAATGACAGCATCAACAAAGTTAGGCAAAAAGCCAAAAATCAATTTGCTAAAATCAAATACGATTTTAAGAAAGAAAAGGATGAAAATCTAAAATTAAAAGCGCAAAAAGAACTTGAATCCGAAAAACAAAAAAATAAAAATATACTTTTATATGCTATAGTTGCAATTATTACTGTGGTTAGTATCCTTATAACAAATCTAATACTAATTAAAAACAGAAGAGAAAAAATAAAAGTCTCCTACAATACTGAGATTCGCATAGCAAAAAAATTACATGACGAATTGGCTAATGATGTATATCATACAATGGCTTTTGCTGAAACACAAGATTTATCGGACACTCACAATAAAGAAATACTAATTTCTAATCTAGATACCATTTATTTAAGGACACGAAATATTTCTCGTGAAAATAACACCATGGAAACTGGTCCTTTATTCATGTCAAATTTGAAAGAAATGATGTCTGGATTTAATACAGTCAATGTAAACGTGATATCAAACGGTATTGAGACAATTAATTGGAAAACCTTAGAACAAAATAAGAAAATAATCGTTTATAGGGTGCTACAAGAAATACTCGTCAACATGAAAAAACATAGCCAAGCTAGTTTGGTCGTATTAACTTTCAAAGAAAATAAAAATAAATTACAAATAGATTACACTGATAACGGGATAGGAGCAACATTTGAACAATTAAATTCAAAAAATGGACTGCAAAATGTGGAAAACCGTATTAAAGCTATAAAAGGAACAATTACTTTTGAGAGTAAATCCAGCAAAGGGTTTAGAATACATATTGTTTTCCCAATATAATACCAATTCCTATGTTCAAAAAAGTTTTAGTTGCCGAAGATTTAGACTCTATCAGCATTTCCATAGTTAAAGTACTTGAAGAACTTGCTATCTTAGAAATTCATCATGCCAAATACTGTGATGACGCTTTTTTAAAAATAAAAAAAGGATTACATAACAGTACACCTTATGACTTATTAATTAGTGATTTGTCATTTAAACCAGACCATCGAGAGAACAGATTTTCATCTGGAGAAGAACTTATTGAAGCTGCAAAAAAACTCCAACCAGACCTCAAAACTATCGTATTTTCTATTGAAGATAAATCCTTTAGAATAAAGTCTCTCTTTAATAATTTAGAAATAAATGCTTATGTTTCTAAGGGTAGAAATAGTATTCCAATACTCAAAAAAACAATTCAACGTATTTATAATAATGAAGAAGTAAAACTATCTGCTGAATTATCTTTGGCTTTAAGGGATAATTCTCTTTTTGAAATTGAATCTTATGACATAGCTCTTTTGAAATCATTGTCAAAAGGATCCACTTTAGACAATATCTCATCTGAATTTAAAGAATCAGGAATTGTACCTAATGGCAGTAGTAGTTTGGAAAAACGTATCAATAAGCTCAAAATATATTTCAAAGCCAATAATAATGTTCATCTTATCGCAATAACAAAAGACTTAGGACTGGTCTAATCTACATTTTTACTCTTCCTAAAGCGAAAGTCTACAGAATAATTGAATTATTTCAGCCATTTTTTAATGTTTTTTATTAAAAATAGTGTTTTTACGGTTTATCGTAAGGATATGATTTATAAAGATGTTAGGTTTATCCCATAAATTTAAATCAATATAAATGGCCAATTTTACAAGAGAAGATTTAGCATTCTCAGGATATTCTCAAACGATTAATCTGGAAAACAATACAAATCATATTGAAATTCTTGACCGAATTTATGTTGATAAAGTAGAAGAATGTGAAGTAATTCATTTTTGCAATCAGTTCTTGGAAAAATATAAAGTCCCCCAAACAAAAGCAACTTTTCAAAAAGTAGAAAGCTTTTTACAACATTCCGCATTAGAAAACGAAGTCTACAGAACTCAATTACAAGACTGGATTGCAAGCAATTGGATAAAAATATAGCAATTACTTTATTTTTATCAGATTTAAAAATCGGAATGAAATTGAAAATATAATACTTCTTAAAAATGAAAAAAAACATCTTGTTAGGACTTCTACTTGTAATATTGTTTTCTTTTCCTTCAAAACAATCGCTACAAATTCATTTAGAAAAGGTCCCTAAATATAAAGGTGATGGTTCATTGATTGACAAACCTAATAACAAAATTTTAATCTCCGAAAAAGATATTAATCTTGAAATTTTTGAGAAATGGAATAAAAAAAATACAGTTGGCATTTATATAAATCAAAAACCAATGAAATGTTCCTCAAGACAACGAAAAGGGAAAATTATTTATTCCAAATACAGCAAAGAAAATTATAGAACTGAATTTGAATAACATTTTTATCTACAAATGAGGAAAACCGTAGACTAATGATTTTTTAAGATTGTAAGTTTGAAATCAATTACTAAACTAGTACAATGGAATTATTACTTTTTTTCAATTTTGATCTATTATTTTCAATACAAATTGCTGTAATCCTAATAGGAACTGCTTGTCTTATTTATTTGGTATATCAAATTTGGAAAAACAAATAAGGTTATTGGACTGGAACTACAAAAAAAATAGAATGACCAGATCATGGAAATGAATAAAAATAAACTTTACCACAGAATAATTTTTAAAAATAAATTCAAGGAAATTAATTTAACAGAACACGGAATAATTTTAAATAAAAGAGGAAAAATAAAAAAAGAAATATTATTTTCTGAATTGGATCAAATTTATATTTCTGTAAATAAAATGAAGCTCAGTAATAAATTTTTAATAATCTTAGTGCTACTCTTTTCTGGACTATTTTCTCACTTATATCTTCAAGTTGACATACCAATCATTCTCGCTTACTTAACAGTCATTATTTTCATTTTAAAAATGAATAAATTCAGAAACTATACCTTAAAAATACGTCTAAAAAACGGAAAGACTTTTGAAAAAAAAATAACTGAAAAATTAAAACAAGAAGCTATAGATCTTATAAATGAAATTCGAAAAGAGATTTATGACTCTAAAATTGATAATAGTACTAAAATCTCAATTGAAATTTGTGCCTAAATGATTTATCCTCAAAAACTGCTAATTCTTAGTTAAATAGGTAACTTCAATACGATTCCGTTTTAAATTAAAAGATATAATCTTCTTAACAAAACAAGAGACAGTTTATCATTAAAGTGAATCCTTAACTATCTTTACATTCAAATCTGAAATAAAAACTAGAACTTATCGTGTGGTTTTATATTTTATACAAAGTCATTTTAAATTAAAATAAATTCATTAAAACATTCTGTTCCTAATAAATGAAATACAGCTATTCCTTCCTGTTCCTCCTCATTGCTACTTTTACTTTCTCTCAAACCAAACTCGTTTCTTGGAATCTTGAAAATTTTGGTAAATCTAAATCCGAAGAATCGATCAACTATATTGCAAATTCGCTGAGAGAATATGATATTGTCGCCATACAGGAAGTCGTGGCAGGATATGGTGGCGCGCAGGCTGTAGCCAGATTGGCGGATGAACTTAATCGTAAAGGAGCAAAATGGGATTATGTGATTAGTGACCCTACCTGTAGCAGCGCTTATAAAACTGAACGATATGCTTTTATCTGGAAAACGAGTACAATTAAAAAAATAGGAAAAGCCTGGCTGGAAAAAAAATATCATTTAGAAATAGACAGAGAACCCTATTTCTGTACGTTTCAATATGAAAACAAACAATTTACAGTCGTTAATTTTCATGCGATAACAAAGAAAAGACAACCTGAAACCGAAATTAAATATTTTAAATTTCTACCGGTTGAATATCCCAGTTTAAATTTAATTTTCGCGGGTGATTTCAATTGTCCGCAATCACATACTGTTTTTAATCCTTTGAAAAAAATGGGCTATCAGTCAATTTTGGTTGACCAAAAAACTTCGCTGAAACAAGAATGCAAAAACGATAATTGTCTGGCTTCGGAATTTGATAATATGTATTTCAAATCTTCGAAAGTAAATACTATAAATTCAGGAATTATCCCGTTTTATAAAAACTTCAATTCTTTAAAAGAAGCCCGAATAATCTCTGACCACATTCCTATTTGGTTTGAATTTTCTTTGAACTGATACTAAACAAAAATCCCTTTAGACAGAGAATATTAATCAAAAACTTCAAAATTATTGCCATCAAAACTAGCAAAAACAATACTTGGATGCGAATCCTGATGAAACATATTTCCTTGACTGTCAATGGCAATTGCTCCTGCAAAACCATCATAAGGTTTTAATTCTTTAAACGTTTTGGCAAAAGCTTCTTGTAGCGCAAAACCATCGGTAACCCGAGTGACGATTTTTGCCGCGGTGGCATTACTCACAATATCTTCACCTACTCCTGTCAAACTCACGCCACAAAATGCATTAGCATAATTCCCGGCTACAGTAGCTGAATCTGAAATACGCCCAGGAATTTCAAATCCTTTCCCGCCTGTTGAAGTTGCTACAGCAATTTTTTCGTTTTGGTCCAAAGCGACACAACCTACGGTTCCTGTCCCCAATGATTTCTGTTTCGCTTCATATTCAGCTCTTCGTTGAGGGATTTCAGTTGAAAAAGCTTCAAAACCATGTTGCCGTGCAAAATTAGTAGCTCCACTTCCACCTAAAATTCTATCGTCATATTGTATCAATATTTGTGCAACCTGAACCGGATTTTTCACTTCTTCTATATTGATAACGCCGCTCATTTTCTGAGTTTCCCCATCCATAACCGCAGCACTCATTCTTATTTTTCCGTCACTTTGAATTTGGGATCCAATTCCGGCATTGAACAATTCGTCATCTTCCAAAAGCGAAACGGCATAAACAACTGTTTCTAATGCGGAATGCGTTTGTAAAAATGTATAGGAATCTTTTACAATTCTTTCTAAAGCCTTTTGCTTGGCCACTTTTGTTTCGTGATTGGTTGATGATTCCGAAAAAAAACCACCATGTATAATTAATTTCATAATTGACTGAAGTCTTTTAGTTTACTGTATAAAAATCTGTTATTCGCAAACTAACTATTATAGGTAATGAGAAGATTGAATGTGCATTTTATGCGTTTCAAGATTATAAGTATCAAATTTGCTCATAACATGTGTTACTAAATGGGAGATAGAAATGGGTTGTCCTAATTCTACTTTCGTTAAATTAGTATCTTTTATCTCACGCCCATCAACCAAAATAACCAAACCGGAGCCTATCGCTTCCATTTCATTATTATTAGTAATCAACAATCCGGTATCTTCTCCAAGTCCTATTCCCAGTACTCTCGGATTACCTACAACAGCTTGAAAAAGTCTACCGATTCTACCGCGTTGTACAAAATGAGTGTCGATAATAACGCCATCAATTAAACCCAATCCGCTCGAAATTTTCACTTCGCCTTTCAGTAAAGCCTCTGAACTGCTTCCCTGATAAATCATGTTATTAGAGGCTGCTGCGGCTCCAGCCGAAGTTCCAGCATAAATAAATTCTTCATTGTGGTATTTATCCAACAACATGTCATGAAATGGTGTTCCTCCCAGAATGGAAGTCAATCGCAATTGATCGCCTCCAGTAAGCATAACAATGTCTGCTGCTTTTAATCGAGATAAAACTGTTGCATCTGCAGCTTGTTCTCGTCTTTCAATATGCAGAATATCTACATTTTTAGCATTCAAATATTCAAATGCCTTAACATACTCAGGACCAATTTCTCGCGGAATGACTGAAGCAGTTGTGATAATTTCTATACGGGACTTCTCTTTGTGTTTTGATTCATTCAGTATCCTTTTTAAAATTCCAGTTTCAAAAAAGTTTAAATTATTGTTGGCATTTTTATCTAAATAGGTTTCGGTAAAACTTCCTTTATCTACTGCACCGCCTATTATTATTAGTTTTCCTAGTATATTCATTTGGTAAAAATAACCAAAAAGATAAAAAAAGAACCTTTGAAGTTCTATTTTTTTTCAATAGTTGCGAACAGAAATAATATTAATTAATTTTCAAAGAATAAATTTCGATTCGTATTGTAAAAAACTTTAATTTAGTTGTATTCTATCTTATTTAGATTGAGTTGTTAGATTGTACTTTACCTTTTTTTTCCAAAACAACACTGGTCAAAAATGAAAATTAAGTCTTTGTATTCAACTTTTTTTACACAAAAAAATAATCTTCTGTTTCTATGAAAATAATTAAAGTACAAGCCCTTCGTGGTCCGAATATCTGGAGTATTCAAAGAAAAAAATTAATCCAAATGCGTTTGGATTTGGAAGAAATGGAGCAGTTCCCTACCAATAAAATTGACGGATTTAAAGAACGCATTGAAGCTATGTTTCCTTCAATGATTGAACACCGTTGTTCTGAAGGTTGTCGTGGCGGATTTTTTTCCAGAGTAGAACGTGGAACCTGGATGGGACATGTGATTGAACATATTGCCCTTGAAATTCAGTCTCTTGCCGGAATGGAAACCGGTTTTGGAAGAACCAGAGAAACTAAAACTCCAGGAACGTATAATGTAGTTTTTAGTTATACGGAAGAAAATGTAGGTCTTTTTGCTGCAGAATCCTCTGTTGCCATTGCCGAAGCATTAATTGCGGGAACTGAATATGATGTGAATGCCGACTTACAGAAAATGCGAGAAATACGCGAGCGCGTGCGACTTGGACCAAGTACCGGAAGTATTGTAGAAGAAGCCGTTTCTAGAGATATTCCATGGATAAGACTTGGAACAAACTCATTGGTACAACTTGGATACGGCATCAATCAAATGCGTTTTCAGGCAACTATTACTTGTAAAACAAGTAGCATTGCTGTTGATATTGCCTGCAACAAAGAACAAACCAAAAAAATGTTGGAAATGGCCTCCATCCCTGTGGCTAGCGGAAGCATTTGTGTAGATGAAGAGAGTCTAGCTGAAGTGATACAAAAAATTGGCTATCCTATTGTCCTAAAACCGTTGGGTGGAAATCACGGAAAAGGTGCCTCCATTAATGTTACTAATTGGGAAGATGCTGTATCCGGTTTAGCATTTGCACAAGCATACGGGAAACGTGTCATTGTAGAGAAATTCATAACCGGTTTCGATTTTAGAATATTGGTTATCGATAATAAATTAGTAGCTGCCGCAAAAAGAGTTCCTGCTCACGTAATTGGAAACGGAACGGATAGCATTCAGCAATTAATTGACACCACAAATCTGGACCCAAGAAGAGGTTATGGACATGAAAATGTGCTAACTCAAATTGATGTCGACCGTGATACCGAAGATCTATTGGAAAAACTGAACTATACTTTGGAAACTATTCCAAGAATTGGTGAAATTGTATTTTTAAAATCTACAGCTAATTTAAGTACTGGAGGAACTTCTGTAGACGTGACTGATATGATGCACCCCGAAAATATCTTTCTTGCTGAAAGAATTTCAAGAGTCATTGGACTCGATGTCTGCGGAGTTGATATAATGGCCGAAAATTTGACGCAACCTTTAAAAGAAAATGGTGGTGTAATTCTAGAAGTCAATGCGGCTCCTGGTTTTAGAATGCACCTTGCTCCTTCTGAAGGCTTGCCCAGAAACGTGGCTGCACCGGTAATTGACATGTTGTATCCTCCGGGGAAATCATGTCGCATTCCAATAATTGCCGTGACGGGAACAAACGGAAAAACCACCACTACCCGACTTTTGGCACATATTGTGAAAAATAATGGATTCAAAGTAGGATTCACCACATCAGATGGGATTTATGTTCAAAATCACATGATGGAAAAAGGAGACACTACAGGACCTCTTAGTGCCGAATATATTTTGAGAGATCCAACTGTAGAATTTGCAGTTCTGGAAACTGCCAGAGGCGGAATTCTTCGTTCTGGTTTGGGTTTCAGTCGCTGTGATATCGGAATTGTAACTAATATTCAGGAAGACCACTTGGGTTTAAGCGACATTCACACATTAGATGATTTGGCAAGAGTGAAAGCTACAGTGGTCAAAAGTATCAAGAAAAACGGCTGGGCTGTTTTAAATGGTGACGACGAACATTGTATAAAGTTAGGAAAAGACCTAAATTGTAATGTCGCCTATTTCAGTTTGAGCGAAGACAGCGATTTTATAAAAAAACTTTGTGCCGAAGGAAAAACAGTTGCAGTCTATGAAAATGGCTATATCACTATCAAAAAAGGAGAATGGAAAATCCGAATTGAGCGTGCGACTCACGTACCTTTAACATTAGGCGGTAAAGCGAAATTCATGATTGCCAATGTCCTTGCTGCTACTTTAGCGAGTTATTTATGGGGTTTCAAAACTGAAGATATCAGTTTGTCCCTTCAAACTTTCATTCCAAGTGCCGCACAAACTCCGGGTCGTATGAATATTTTTGAATTCAAAAAATTCAAAGTCCTTATTGATTTTGCTCACAATGCATCCGGTTATAAAGGTGTCGAAGAATACCTTCAAAGCGTAGATGCTACCAAGAAAATTGGAATAATAGCAGGTGTTGGTGATCGCAGAGACGAAGACATCAGAGAATGTGCCAATATAGCAGCCCGAATGTTTGACCATATTATAATTAGACAAGAAAAATACCTGAGAGGAAGAACCGAAGATGAAATTATTAATTTAATTCTCGATGGAATCAAAGCTTCCGGTAAAACGGTCACCTATGAAATTATCCCTAAAGAAACTGAAGCGATAAAACATGCTATAAACTCTGCCGAAGAAGGAAGTTTCATCACCGCTTTAAGTGACGTAGTGACCAATGCAATTGATATTGTACAAGAATATTTAGACAAAGAAAATGAACACGGAGTGGTGTAATTTTTTCAGGAGCTAATCCTGCTGTCCGTTATATCTTTATTTGCCTAAAGAAGGCAAACAAAGGATGCCACTACCATCAGGGCTAAAAAACGAAAGCCAATCGAATTCAGATTGGCTTTTGTTGTATATTATGTTTTCAACTTTTTCTTTCTGGCTGCAGGAAATAAAACGTTATTCAAAATCAAACGATAACCCGGTGAATTAGAATGCAAATCCAAAACTGTTGGAGGATCTCCCACCTGATGCTGAAAATCTTCCGGATCGTGACCACCGTAGAATGTGAACATTCCTTTCCCTTTTTGACCATGAATGTAACGTGCCTCCCCATTCAACTCACAAGTTCCCATAACCAACACGTTTGATTTTATTAAAGGTGCGTTAAAAGCAGTAGTTTGTCCCATAAATCCTTTAACCAATTGGGTGTGGTTTTGACAGAGCATACTAGGAATTGGATCCCATTTAGCCGAAAATTCCATTAAAGTAAAATAATCTTTATCCATAGGAACTCGTCTTTTAGAAGTCATATCAATATCCGAAAATTCATATTGCTCGGGCCTTCTTTCCAAAGTAAAATCTTTGAAGGCAAAAGAATTACTGAAATTCATCTTCGATTGGTAATTGCCTTCGCTGGCATCACCATCAAACATGGCTTCACAAATATCCATACCATCAGCCGCCAAAGCGATATCAAAACTATCCGTTGCAGAACACATAGCAAACATAAATCCACCGCCAATAACAAAATCCCTGATTTTCTTCGCTACAGCTCCCTTTTCTTGTGAAACTTTAGAATATCCTAATTTAGTAGCCATTGTTTCAGCATCTTTCTTTTGCTCAATGTACCAAGGCACATTTTTGTATGCGCTATAAAATTTACCATATTGTCCTGTAAAGTCCTCATGATGCAAGTGTAACCAATCGTAAAGCAAAAGTTGATCACTTAAGACTTCTTCATCATAAATTGCGGTAAAAGGGATTTCTGCATAGGTTAAAACTAGCGTTACCGCATCGTCCCAAGGTTGTTTTCCTTTAGGTGTATAAACAGCGATTTTTGGCGCTTTTTCCAGCACTACTGATTCCATGTTCTGTGAAGGACTTGAGATTTCATTCAAAATAGCCCACTCTTCTCCATCAGAAATTATTTCAAAACTAACACCTCGTATCTGGCACTCTTTACGAATTTCCTCTGCATCAGGCAGTAAAAAAGATCCGCCACGATAATTGAGTAACCAACTTGCTTTGTAATTTTTGTCCAAACACCAAAAGGTAATTCCGTATGCTTTCAAATGGTTTTGCTGCGTAGTTTCATCCATTGGAACCAAAATAAAAGAAGCTTTGGCAGTTGTAGTCAATAGAAAAAGGAATATATAGAAGAGTTTTTTGAGCATCTTGCAGTAATTTTTTATATCTCAAAGATAGAAAGTAAGCACTTCAAATGAATAAAATTTAACGTTTAAATGAAGCTTTTTCATCGCTTTTCTAAAAAACACGTAAAAATACGCATAGCCAAATTATTTCTTAATTATAAATTCGCAGATATCCTTTAATAAACCAAAATGAAAAATTCAATAATGAATCCAAACGAAAGCAATGATCCGTTCAATCTTCTGAATTTATTAAAAAAAATAGGATTGTGTTTATTAGTAATCCTTATCATAACTTTTTACATGCTTTGCTACCAACATCTTAGCCTATAACGAATGAAAATTATTCTCAAAAAATAGAAATTGTTTTAAAAAATTATTACACCGCTTTATCAGAAGAAATTCTCGTCACTGCAAAATCAGATGGCGATTCGACCTTGCTGAGAAGACAACTTTTCTATATCCAGGCAGCAAAACTGGAGAAAAGTCTGGATAGTGATGATTTGAGAAAGACATTTTGGATAAATATCTACAATGCGTATTATCTCATTATTTCAAAAGAATCTACTGACAATACTTCAATTTACAACTTAAAAAGAATAAAAATTGCTCGTTCTCAATTGTCATTAAACGATATTGAACATGGGATTTTAAGGAAATTTAAAATGGGATTTGGATATCTTACGAATCCATTTTGCTTTACGCAGTATTTCTTTAGAAAAAACAACCATTGATTATTACGACAGTGAAATAATTGAAAACCAACTCGGCCAAATTACCCACAATTTCATTCAATCTGAAACTGAATTTGATTCAAAATTAAAATTAATCCGAACATCAAAATTTTTATTCTCTTATTATCGGGATTTTGGAGGTATGCGCTCAGTTAAAAAAACTATTGCAAACAAGTTTAAAAAAAGACTTGAAAGGGTATACACTTCAGTTCAAAAAACACTGCAAAATAAAAAACAATATCTAATGCAACGCAATTGCCGTTCCTCAAGCAATTAACTAAATTTTCAAAAAAATTAAACTTCAAAATCCATAATTTCATTCTGAACAGCATAAACCACTAAACCAGCAATATTCCTGGATTCCGTTTTCAATAATAAATTATTGCGATGACCTTCTACCGTTCTTGGACTTATAAACAGCTTTTCGGCAATTTCAGCCGTACTTTTTTGCAAACAAATCAGTTTTAATACTTCAAATTCACGAGCTGTCAAAAAATTATTATCTAAAGCGCTCTTTGTTTTTTTAGCAGTCAAGACATCATCCTGAATAATTTTCATGACATAATCCGTGTAGTAAAAACCCTTTTCAGCAACTTCATTTATAGTTTTAATCAATTCTTGCGGAGTAGCATTTTTTATCAAATACGAAACTGCGCCTACATCAATCATATTGGCAACAAAAGACTTTGAATCGTAACTGGTCAGTGCTATGATTTTTAGTTTTGGAAATTCCACATGAATAATCTTAGTTGCTTCAACACCATTAATTCCTGGCATTTTTAAGTCCATGATGATAATATCCGGATGATTATTTTTATTGTTTTGCAGAAAAGAAATCAATTCATCACCGTTTGACGCTTCAAAAATGATGTCAATATTTGGTTCACGACCCAATAAAAAAGAAATTCCTTTTCTAAAAAGAATCTCATCATCCACTAATATTATTTTTATAGTTTTGCTCATTTTTTAAAAATTAAAAACTACCGAAACTCCTTTGCTTAATGCTGATTCTAAAGTCATTTTACCATTTAAAAAAGCAATTCTGCTTTCTATATTTTTCATTCCTAATCCTTTTTTATTTTTGTCGGATTTCATTTCAAAACCAATTCCGTTATCTGAATAATAACAGTTTTTGATTCCGTTTTTCTCTTCAAAAAGGACTGCAATAACGGTTGCTTTTCCGTGCCGAAGCGAATTATTCATCAGTTCTTGCAAAATTCTAAAAACATGTAAATGTTTATCAATGTCTCTGATATCAAATGTAGTTTTGTTTTCATAATTTACTTTTACTGCTTTGGAACTGCTAAATTCCAAACATAATTCCTCGACTCCTGCATGAAGTCCAAATTTTTCTAAAACAGGAGGTAACAAACCGTGTGCAATTTTTCTTGAATTATCTAAAGCTTTCCCGGTAAGATTGATAATGTTTGCAGTAATTTCATGAATCTCGTTTTGAGATAAATTAGGTGTGGTCAACAAATGCGAGTTCAGCGAAACAATATTCAGTTTAGAACTGATGTCATCATGCAAATCTTGTGCAATACGCTTGCGTTCCTCTTCCTGAGTAATAATTACGGCACTTAAAAGTTCTTTTTGATACTGAATTTCTAAATCCTTTTTTTCTAATTCCTTTTGAATAATTTTCTTTCTTGAAAAATAAAAAAACAATATCAAAACCAATCCCATTAGAAGGAAAGCGATAAAACTATACACTATGATTTCAATTATTTCACTTTCCTGCAGCGTATTGACTTTCATAAAATTGTTTTAAATTCTCTTTTTTTAGAAAAACTTTTTTTCCATTCTACCAATATGAAAATCTGATACAAAACATACAATATACTATTCAAAATCCACGTAATTTTATTCATTTTTGGACTTAAAACAATTGTCAGATTCCCCACCAAAAACAAAATTGTACTACCGAACAAATAGAACAAAATGCCCATATTTATGAAATAGAACTCTTTTTTTTCATTTAACATATTGTAAAAATGAAAAGTGGCATACAGAATCAATAATATGGAAGTAATGAATATTTCGAAAAGATTAAATTTTAAAAACAAAGAAAAGTCATTCACATATTGTACTGCTAACGACAACAAGACTATGATTAGACAAACTTTCACTATTTTTTTTTGCAATTCTCCTTTTAAAATATTTATGTAAAAAAGACTCAGAAGTATAAACTGGCCGATAAAATAAAAATGCGAGAGATATAAGTTATTAATATTGAATTTCTTCAAGGTCATTGAAGTAATTTGGACTAAAAAAATTACACCAAGATACCATGTAAAAATTGAGAATGCTTTCCCGTAATTTCGGGCGCTTTTAATAAATAGAATTAGGTTAAGGAATAAAATTAAGTAACCAATATTTGCAAATAAACTCCACATGTCAATTAGGAATTTAAAGGACTTTCAGGATCACTCGCCGGCGGGCAAGGCTCTGTAAAATCGTATATATTATCTTCACCTCCTGCTGAATTTCCCAAAGTGCCAGAAATCATATCTACATAAATACCTGTTATAGGATCATATTTCGTACCTACAATCATTAATTTTTCAACTCCATTATCATCAACCCCTATATAGGCTCTTGCGGCATCAATTCCCTCTGCTAATACTTCAAGTAAATCAGCTTTAGGGATTAGAAATGCATTCAAATTATGGTGCTTATTATAATGACCTTCTTTTTTAGCCCAACGTTTAGCCCATCTTTGTGCTTCTTTGAGCGGAATAGTGTTTGCTTTTTTTGATTTTGATTCATTGTTTGCTGTAGTGGTTTTTTCAGACATAGTTTTTAGATTTTGGATGTTGATCTTTCAATAGTAGATTTATAATCTGAATGCTAAACTACTCTTTTTTTAAGATTTTTAACAAAAAAAGCATGCTTAAAATATAAAACCAACAAAGGTATTAGTAGCGAAAACAGCACTAATCACTTCTAAAACAACAGTTAATCGATTATTCAAAACACTTAATCGATGAATTAAAAATTTCATTTATTTTTAATTTAAATTAACACTTTTTTAGAATAAATAATTGTCCTCAAGTTTATCAACTTAGATGTTTAAATAATTTTAACTCTAACAATATTTTTTGGTTGCGCAACTAAATTGATTTTAAATATTAAGAATATTAAAATTTATGTCCTTAAATAAATGGTCTAAACACCTTCAAAAATACCTTTTCCTGCTCAAAGATGATTTTTTTGAATTGCCTTATTTATCCAATTCCCCGGAAGTCATGTTTAATAGTGTAATAAAAACGCCAATAGCAAAGCATAAGCCCTTAGAACAAGCAATTTACACTAACAATCCTTTTTGCAAAGGCATCATGCATTATCGCCAAATCGAAGATGGTTTTTGGCTCTTAGCCACCGATATAGAAATTAAACAAAATATAATTGCAAAAGCAATTTATACTGAAGATGAAGTTACTGATTATTATTTTTTATCGTTTTCAGCTTTTGAATATGAGTTTCCTATAAAAGACTCTTTAAATAATAATGTAACACTATTAAGTGTTTGCTGGACATTTTACAAACCAAGAACAGAAGTAGCTACTTATTTTTATAAAAATACAAAAGGCAAATTTTACAACCTTATTTTTAACAAAAAATGGGCAGATAACAATCTTTTTTTTAAAGACTTAAATAATAAAGAAAGTATTTATAAACTTCTGAACAATGATTTAGGGTTTTACACCTGGCTTGATATTGCTCCCAAAGCCAGTACGTTAGCAAAACAAATTTCGAAAATTTTGGAAAACGAAAATTCAGGGGTATTTAACACTGTTGATTTAAAAAAACATAGCTTAGATTTAATCACGGACTTCGTTAATAATGCCTTTAACGACAATCGCATGAAAAATGATGTTTCATTAAGTAATTTAGATTATTACAAAATTGCGAAAGCTGAAAAAATGATTCTGCATAATTTAAATGTCCCTTTTGTGGGTATTGAGCATATTGCCACTGAAGTGAACATGTCTCCAACAAAATTAAAATCTAATTTCAAAACAGTATTTGGACTATCGTTATTACAATATCATAAAGAGAAAAATATGCGTTTGGCGTTACAGCTCATTCAAAAAACTAATGACCAAGTAAAAGTAATTATTACTTTGACAGGTTATAATAGCAATAGTAAATTTTCAAGTGCCTTTAAAAAACGATTCGGTTTCCTTCCCTCTGAAACAGAAAAAAAAATAACTTAACCGTTTTATAATTCTAAATATTAATAGTTAGCAGTTTCACAATAATTTAATGCTAATTTTTGAGTTTTATATTCTCTTATCAAGGGATTATTAGAATTCAATCGAAGTAAATCCAAAAATTAAAAACGGATCATCCAAAAAAGTTCCTATTATTTTTAAATAAAAAAACGGATGCCTTTTTGTGGCATCCGCTTTCAATTCCAGAAAAAAAATTATTTTCTTTTCATTACTCTTTCTACAGCTTCAACAATCGCTTGATTGTTCAATTTGTATTTATCCATTAATTGTTCTGGTGTTCCAGATTCTCCAAAACTGTCATTAACCGCTACAAACTCTTGTGGAGCTGGGCTGTTTAATGCTAATACTCGGGAAACACTTTCGCCAAGACCACCAAGAATATTGTGTTCTTCAGCAGTAACAATACATTTTGTTTTTGCCAATGATTTCAAAATCGCTTCTTCATCCAATGGTTTGATCGTATGAATATTGATTACCTCAGCAGAAATCCCTTGTGCTTCTAATGCTTCCGCAGCAATTAAAGCCTCCCAAACTAAATGTCCGGTAGCTATAATAGTTACATCAGAACCTTCAGTTAAAACAATTGCTTTTCCTATTTCGAAAGGCTCGTCTGCTGGCATAAAGTTAGGTACAACTGGACGACCAAAACGCAAATAAACAGGACCATGATGATCTGCAATTGCTAATGTAGCCGCTTTAGTCTGGTTGTAATCACAGGTGTTGATTACAGTCATTCCCGGTAACATTTTCATCAACCCAATATCTTCAAGGATTTGGTGCGTTGCACCGTCTTCACCTAAAGTTAATCCAGCGTGTGAAGCACAAATTTTTACATTTTTCTCAGAATATGCAACGGATTGACGAATTTGATCGTACACTCTTCCTGTAGAAAAGTTAGCGAAAGTTCCAGTAAAAGGAATTTTTCCTCCAACGGTTAAACCTGCTGCAATTCCGATCATGTTGGCTTCCGCAATTCCAATTTGGAAAAAACGCTCCGGATGGTTTTTCTTAAAATCATCAAATTTTAAAGAACCTATTAAATCCGCACAAAGTGCCACAACATTTTCATTTTTTTGACCTAATTCAGTCATGCCCGCTCCAAAACCCGAACGCGTATCTTTACTTCCTGTATTTGTATATTTTTTCATTTTCTAATTTAGATTTTAGCAGTATTCTACTGAACACTAATTACTGAATTCTGAATACTTTTTAATAATCGCTTTCTCCTTCAGTATAGTTTTGGCCTAAAGCAATTTCAAGTTGCGTATCATTAGGCGCTTTACCGTGCCAAGCATGACTATACATCATAAAATCTACTCCATTACCCATTTCAGTATGTAACAATACACAAACTGGTTTTCCTTTTCCAGTTCTTGATTTAGCATCATTCATACCAGCAATGATAGCTTCGATATCGTTACCTTTTTCAATTTCTAAAACATCCCAATCAAAAGCTTCAAATTTAGCGCGGATACTTCCCATGGCTAAAACCTCATCGGTAGAACCGTCAATTTGTTTTCCGTTTAAATCGATTGTAGCAATAAGATTGTCCACTTTTTTTGCAGAAGCATACATGATGGCTTCCCAGTTTTGACCTTCTTGCAATTCTCCATCGCCGTGAAGCGTATAGATAATATGGTTGTCCCCATTCAATTTTTTAGCTTGAGCAGCACCAATTCCTACTGATAATCCTTGTCCAAGAGAACCAGACGCAATACGCACTCCCGGTAAACCGTCATGTGTAGTTGGATGTCCTTGCAATCTTGAATTGATCAAACGGAAAGTAGCCAGTTCCGAAACCGGAAAATAACCGCTTCTTGCTAAAACGCTGTAGAATACAGGTGAAATATGCCCGTTTGAAAGGAAGAAAAGATCTTCTCCAATACCGTCCATATCAAAACCTTCTTTACGCTCCATTATATTTTGGTATAAGGCTACAAGAAATTCAGTACAACCAAGAGAACCACCTGGGTGACCTGAGTTGACTGCGTGTACCATTCGAAGAATATCTCTTCTGACTTGGATTGTTAAATCGTTTAATTGTTGTGTGTTCGGTTTCATTTGTGTGTTAAAATTAGACTGCACAAAGATAATCAGATATTTTGATTTATGAATGGTTCCATTTTTAGATTTATCAATAGTTATTAAGGATTGTCTTTTATTAGCAATAATAAATTTTTACATGAATTATCGAGTATTTAGTATCTTGCAGCCATGTTTCAACAATTATTCAAAAGCATTCAGGAAAAAGTACTACTGACCCAAGAAGAAATGGAGTTGTGTAAAACTTTTTTTATTCCTAAAAAGTTGCATAAAAAACAAACCCTGTTGCAAGAAGGAGACATTTGTATCTACAATGCATTTGTTGAAAAAGGAATCCTCCGCTCTTTTTCCATGGATGAAAAAGGAAACGAACACATTGTACAATTTGCGATTGAAGGCTGGTGGATTACAGATTTATCCAGTTTTCTGACCAACAGCAACTCTATTTATACCATTGAAGCGCTTGAGGATTCTGAATTGCTTTTGCTGACTACTGAAGCCAGAGAAGCTTTGATGGATAAAGTCCCCATGTTTGAAAGATACCAACGCTTGCTTTTGCAAAATGCCTACATCGCAAATCAAGCCAGAATAAATTCGGCCTTAACAGAAACCGCCGAAGAAAAATACACCAATTTAGGAATTGCTTATCCCGGAATTGTAAAACGAGTTCCTCAACACATGATCGCTTCTTACCTTGGACTGAAACCGGAAACATTGAGTCGGGTTCGCAAACAAATTAACAATAGGAGTTCATTTTAATTGACATAGATCAATAGAATTTCTTGTTTTATATCAACGGAAACTTTACCAGTACAGCCCTAAATTTGCCAAGTAAATAAAAGTCGATGTCAAATAAAAGAACATTTGCAGTACTTGGTGTTTCAGAAACCAACAGTATTTTTTTAGCGAAGCAAATTGCCAAAACCAATTCCGTTTTACTGTTTGATCATGATGCTGTTGTACTGAATACAGTTTATTCCCAAATACTTTCAGAACATCCAAACGCAAACGCGGAGATGATGATTTGTCCAACCAATGCCAGTTGGGAAGCTGACGTTATTATACTTTCAAATCCTGCGGCAACTGATGTCAATCTGATTGAAAAAATTAGAAATGTGGCTACAGGCAAGATTGTAATTTTCTTGGAAAACAAAAAGAACACGATTAATTTCGAAAGTACTCTTGAAAAATTACAGCTTTTGGTTCCTTTTTCTAAAGTTATTCAGAGTTTTGAATCAGCGGATAATTCTAACGATTCCGTTCTTTTGAAAGGAAATGATAAAGAAGCCTTAAAAACTATTTTGACACTATTTACAAGTATTGGTTTGAAAGCCAATATCATATAAACTAACACTAATTAAAAAAATCAAATGAGTAAATCAATTTTATTTCAACCCTATACATTAGGAAGCAGTACTTTAAAAAACCGAATGGTGATGGCACCAATGACGCGAAGCCGTTCTAATAATGAAGGTAATGTTCCTACAACACTTACTGCCGAATATTATGCGCAAAGAGCAACAGCAGGTTTAATTGTCTCTGAGGGAACTTTTGTGAGTACAAAAGCAGTTGGTTTTATCAATGTACCTGGAATTTACAGTGGAGCACAAACCGAAGGTTGGAAACTAGTTACCAAAGCAGTACACGAAAAAGGAGGAACTATATTCGCACAATTGTGGCACACGGGACGATTGTCGCATCCGGATTTGCATAATGGCGAATTGCCACACGCACCTTCATCTTTAAATCCTTTTGCAAAAGCGTACACGAATGACGGTTTTGTAGATACAGTTGTTCCAAAAGAAATGACGATTGAAGACATCAAACAAACCGTTTTAGATTTTAAAAACGGAGCTAAAAATGCAATTGCTGCAGGTTTTGACGGAGTCGAATTGCACGCAGCCAACGGGTATTTGTTGCAACAGTTTTTTAATGGGTATTCCAATCATCGTTCGGATGAATACGGTGGTTCTATTGAAAACAAATCCCGGATCTTATTTGATATTCTAGATGCTTTAGAAGGAGTTATTGATTATGCTAAAGTTGGTGTTCGATTGAATCCTTCATTGCACAATGCGCAGGGAATGATGCTGGATGAAGAGACAATTCCAACCTATGAGTACATTATCAATAAACTGAATGATTACGGATTGGCTTATATCCATTTAACGGAGCCTTTTACTGATGTAACTGAGGTGCCTTTTGCGGTTACTGAAGTAGCTAAACATTTCAGACCATTTTACAAAGGAACTTTAATCATCAATAAAGGTTTTAATAAAGAAACGGGTATCAAAGTTATTGAAGACGGTTACGCTGACCTTGTTGCTTATGGAGTTCCCTTTATTGCAAATCCGGATTTAGTGGCTCGTTATGAAACTGATGCACCATTAAACACGCCAGATCAAACTACTTTTTATACTGATACTGTAAAAGGATACACTGATTATCCGGCAATGGCTGAATAATTTAAATCTTTTGTTAGATATAAAAAATAGTACTTCTTCAATGAAGTTTGGTTATAATTCACAAGAAAGCCCGCATTTTGCGGGCTTCTACTTTTTACAAAAAAATCACTATTTTTTATGCTCCAATAAAAGAGAGACGCTACGTATTCGTTATTGCGTCAGCTTTGTGAGCTTGATTGTTGATGTGTGACATTGCAATACCAGTTAGTGCGGCATCTGTTTTTTTCTCTTCATCAAGACTCATCGCCAGCAAGTTTGCCGCTTTGTTTTCTCCTAATGTTTTTGCATAAGCATGCAACGTACCATAAGTGGCAATTTCATAATGTTTTACTTTTTGGTCTGCGGCAATGATTCCGGCATCACGGACTACGCCAAGATCCGTTTGTTTGATAAGACTATTTGTTTCTTTCAATATACCACCCATTGCTTCGCATTTTTTAGCTGTGGCTTCAACACCTGTGACTTCAAATATTTTTTCCAGACGCGATACATGCTCTTGGGTTTCATTTAATTGGTTTTTCAAAGAATTAACTAATTCTGGCGATGAAGCATTTTTCATCATTCTGGGTAAGGTTTTAGTTAAAACTTTTTCCGCCCAGTAAATATCTTTTAGCCCAACTTCAAATAAATCTCGTAATCCATGTGCAGCATTCATTTCTCCTCGTACGGCACCTTTAATACTTTCATTTTTACTAATTGCGGTTCTCATAACAGTAGTTTTTAAGATTAATTTTTCATGAGAAATATGCACTTTCACAGCATCTCATGTGAACTGATTACTTAACTTTTAAGTTTAATAAAATTAAACATATTAAAACACAACTAACTGTTAATTAACAAATTATAAATAAGAATTGTATTATTTACACTTTTAAAACGTATTCTTCAACGTCCAATTTTATTTTTTAGACTGCTCCATCCTCCACCATTATAGACTTTAGTATACCCATTTGATTTCAAAATACTTTTTGCCGAAGCACTTCGCATTCCTGAGGCGCAACACGTAATAATAGGTTGGTTTTTATCTTTCAATTTGAACAGATTATTGCGTAGCGTATCCACGGGAATATTAATGGAATCCTTAATATGTCCTGCTAAATATTCTGCTTTGCTACGCACATCTATCACAATTGCCCCGTTTTGTACTAATTCCGGATAGTTCACTTTAGCACTAAGTCCGAATAATTTTTTGAGTCTGTTTAACATTTTATTCTATTTGAGATTGATAATAATTCACATCCAGCCACGAACCGCCATTGTAAGATTCAATTCCATGTGCAGTTAGAAACACTTGTGCCTGTCCACTCCTGTTTCCAGAGGCACAACACAGTACCAATGGTGCTTTAAGTTCCTGTATTTCCTGCATTCTATGTGGTATTTCATTCAACGGAATATTAATGGAGCCCGCAACATGACCGCCCATAAATTCATCATAAGAACGCACATCGACAATGGCTCCTAGTTTTTCTTTAATTATTTTAGCTACTTCCATAGTTTTATTTTTAAGATTAATAAGTTTTGTATTCCTACTCCAGTGTTACAAAATTACAATTACACGGTCGATTTCTAGTACTAATTATCACTTAACAAAAATTATATTTGGCATTAATACTCTAAAAACTCCATCGGCCTCTAATGTAAATCTCCGTTATTAAATTCTGGTACGTATTATTATGTTCCGCAAAAAAGGACTGTGCTGTGAAATCCAAATCAAAATTGGTCGCCACATTCCAAGCATAAACAGGAACTAAAATCATCGTATTTTTTTCGGGGGAATAAATAATCGAAAAGTTGAACGATTTAATTGGAGAAATAGTTTTCATAACTGTTGCATAAAAATTATAGCGAAAGGGAAACAGCAATTTTGCTGATAAATTTGAGTTATGAAAACTTTCGCTGGCTGCAAAAATATTCGTAGGATTGCTATTGTATAAACCGGCAATCGAGACATACCAATCGTTCCCAAACGTTTGATCCGCCATTATGGAAAAACTAACCGTTTTGGATGTCTCCAAAGTGTTTCGTTTTGGAATAAAATAACTCAATTCCCCTTTAAAACCAGCTTGTTTAATGTTCCCCGCCCAACCTCCGCCAACAACATAATCAGATTGGTAGATACCTCCCAAGAACTGAAAATCATAGTTCCATTTATTGAATTTATATAAAAAAGCAGCAGTATGTTCGTCCATATATTTCCCCGGTTTGTAGGCAAATTCTAAAACGGAACTGTTGTTCAAATTGCGCTGAATCCGTATCGCATCATTGCCCGGTCGTTCTTCATAATCAAAATCCAGAAAATTATAAGCATTGAAAATATCATTGGGATTCCAGATGTTGTTAATTCCCCAGTTAATGCGTTGCCTTCCTATTTTAATATCCCATTTTTCATCTGCATATTGAACTAGCATGCGATCAATGACAGAATGCGCCACGAATGATTTTTCGTCTATCCATAAATGAGAAAGGTTTAATAAACCATTGTATTCGTTAATGGTTTTTCCAAAGTTTGGAATCAGTTTGACTTGCTCGCCATAAAAAATACGATTCCTGATTTCTAGTCTTCCGCTAATTTTAGGTGAAATAATGAACTTAAAATTCAAACGGTTGTGAATCAGATTCATGGATGCATTCGAATCAATTTTTTGAATAAAATAAGTGCTTTGCATATCTTTGATATAACCGTTCAGTTCTATCCAACGTGTTTTTGTACTATCCTTTTGCGCAATAACTGTAGTGCAAATGAAGTATAAAATCGAGGTCAATATGAAGCTATAAAGTTTCACAAAAGTTTATTTATTTCTATTTTTTCATGAACAATGGTAGTTGGAGCTGTATCAGACACCATTTTTCCGTCTTCGAGTGTGATGACTCTTCGCGCTCTGTTGATGACTCTCTGGTCGTGTGTCGAAAAAACAAAAGTCATATTTTCTTCCTCATTGAGTTTGAGCATCATGTCCAATAAATTTTCTGCTGATACAGAATCGAGATTTGCCGTAGGTTCATCTGCTAAAATAAATTGTGGTTTTGGTGCCAATGCTCTCGCCACGGCCACACGTTGCTGTTGTCCTCCGGATAATTCTCTTGGACGTTTATTGATTTTGTCTTCTAAACCAATTTGTTTCAGTAATTCCAAAACCCGTTGCTCAGTTTCTTGCTTGGGACGCTTTTGCAAAAGCATAATAAACTCGATATTTTCTTTGGCGGTAAGCACCGGAATCAAATTATAGGATTGAAATACAAAACCAATATTGTTCAATCTAAAGTCAATCAGTTTGTTGCCTCTGAGTTCCGTGATATTGGTTCCGTTAATCTCGACAAAACCTTCTGAAGGAATGTCTAAACCGCCAATCATGTTAAGTAAAGTGGTTTTTCCCGAACCCGAAGGACCTTTGATGGCTGTGAATTCTCCCCGTGAAATATGAAGATGGACTTTGTTTAGGGCATACACCGGAATAGTATTTTCATCGTATATTTTCGATAAATTATGCGCATCTATAACTGTTTCTTTCATGGTCTTATTTTTTTAAAGATTCTGCCGGATTCAATTTCAAAACTCTTCTTGCCGGAAATAAAGCCGAAAATAAGGCCGTAATAAAAACCAACAACATGATAATCCCGAACTGCCTTGCCGTCAAGCTGGGATAGATTATGGAACTGTAACCAAAACTGGAATAGGCTTCAGAGAAATTACTAAAGTCAATTCCTGTTCGTTGCGTTATACCAATAGAAACAAAGGCTAGTAAAATCCCAACTGGACAACCTGCAATTATCAGAAACAGCGTTTCCAAGAGAATCATCATGAATATTTTAAATTTATTCATCCCTAAAGCCAGTAACATCCCTATTTCTCGTGTTCGCTCTAATACGGACATCATCATTGTGTTGACAATTCCAAACGCCAGCGCCAGAAGAATAATTCCCATGAAAATAAATACCATTTGGTCTCCCACGGAAATTGTCAGCCCAAGTTCCGGTGAAATTTCCATCCAGTTTTTTATTTCTGTTTTTGGAAATTTGTGTTTCAGTTTTTTTTGAATTTCTTCCAATTCTGTATTGGATTTCAGTAAAATGGCAATTTCATTAATGGCATTTGGAATCCCCGCGAGCGAATCTATATCCGTTATTTTTACAAAAACATTACTTTCGTCGTAAGGCCCATTTACGGTTTTGTAAATAGCGGTAATCCGGAAAGCTCCTGATGCCAGATTGCCTTCGGTATCCTGAAAAGTCAGGATGGTTTTCTTGTTGAGGTTCAGTTTTAATTTTTTGCAGAGCTTTTCACTCAAGATGATTTCGTTTGTTTTTTGGGGATTGAAATAGTTTCCCTTGATGATTTTTTCGTTCAGATTAGTGAGTATTTGCTCAGCTTCAGGCTTAATTCCGTTTATCGTTATGCCACTGCTTCCGGAGGCCGAAGCAATCATTCCTTTTAGGATTATACGACCTGCTATCGCTTTTATTTTGCTGTCTTTTCTAATAGTTTCCACTATTTTTCTGCCTTCGGATAAATGATATTTTATGTCATATTCTTTTCTGAATTCGGGATGGTGTACTTGAATATGAGAAAGTTCGTCTGTAATTGCAGAATTGATTCGTTGTTCAATCATGCCGTTGTAAAAAGCCATCATAAAAATTCCAGCCCATAAACCAATGCTTACCGCCGCGATAATGATGAGACTTCGTTTCCTGCTTCTCCAAATATTTCTGCTGGCGATTTTTGTCAACATGATTTTTTCTTTAATATGAATTGTATCATTGTTTTTTTGAATTGAATCCCACTTTTCGGATATTAAAAAATCAGTGTGAATTAATGGTATTCTTGGCTCACTTTTTTTCGAAATAGAAAGTACATCACTTTTTCATTGCATTCACAGGATCCAAACCGTGAATATGCCAAAGCGGATATACGCCAATCAGTACTGCCATTGCCAAGACAATGAGCGATTGGGTTATAAAAATATTCTGGTCAACGTTAGTGGGAAAGAGTGCTTCAAAACCAAATTGTTCATACGCTTTTGCTAATTCTCCCCCAAAACGGATTGGCTTTTCCTTTAAATAAAGTACTAATGGCAGACTCAACAAGATGCCTAACAGGACTCCAAAAAAAGTAATCAGTACTGTTTCACCAAATAGTATCAGTTGCAATTTGGATTTTTTCATGCCGATAGCGATCAGCATTCCAAACTCATATTTGCGCTCAGCCGTCATCATTAAAACCGTTCCAAAAAGTCCGAAGCCAATGATGAGGTATAAAATTCCTGAAAAAATGTAAAACGAAAAACCATCGGCTTTGATATGGTTCGCAACATCAGGTATCAGTTCCTGCCAAGGCATTACTTCATATTGTTGTCCAATAATGGCTTTTATGTTTTGAGCGATAGCATCCGTATTTTCAGGGTCATCAATCCCCAATGAAACAGAAGTAAGTCTGTTTTCAGCACTCAAAAAAGACTGGGTTGCAGTCAAAGGCAAATACACAAAAGCTGCATTCATTTCTGGAGAGGCCAAATGGATAATTCCTTTTATTTTATATTTTCCGGCAGCCATAACGCCATGAAAACCCTGACCAAAAAGCACAATCGTATCACTAAAACTAACCTCCAGCCGTTTAGCCAAACCTTCCGCAATAAGAACTGTTGCCTCATTGTTTTCGAAATAACTTCCTTTGATTAGTTTGCTTTTTAATTGAGTGAGTTTGTTTTCTCTTACGGCATCAGTTCCCACGAGCAGGCATCCTTTGGTTGTATTTCCTTTGGAAGCCAAAACAAAAGTTTCTAATCGGGGAACGATTGCTGTTATTTGATGGTTTTGTTGCAGTTGATCATTTAATTCTTTTTTTAGCTCAAAGCTATTGTCCAGAATTTGTTCGTCCCAATAGCCTTTTTGGTGAATTTGAACATAACCGGAATAGTATCCTACCACATTTTTAATCAAATTATTGAAAACCCCATCCTGAAATGATTTCATCAAAACGGCAAATAAAACGGCAAACGCTATGGAAGCCATCGTAATTAGCGTGCGTCGGCTGTTTCTCCAAAGGTTTCTCCAAATTAATTTCAGAATCATTTTACTTTGGTTATGTTTTGGGTATTGAAGAATGAATCATCCAGTGGCGTATCAAAAACAAGTGAATTATAAAGTAATACTGTTTTATTGCCTTTTTTGTTAGCAGGAACCATTTCCATTCTTGCGGGTAATAAGCGACCTCCCAACATTTTGATATCGGTGCAATGCATCGTGTTAATGAGTACTCCATCTTCGTCATAGTACTCAACATGCAGCATCATGAAATCTTTTTTGTCAATCGCCATAATGACTTTTCCCCAAACTACTGCCGCTTTGGGTTTGGGCAGCAGTTGGATTTTATAACAAGTTCTTGCGTCAATAGTTACTTCTGCTAGAAACGAATGGTTGTAATCTTCCAGAATAGAAGCTTCCTTGACCAAATCATCATTAGTAAAATCCGTCCCCATCCAACTCTGGCTCATCATCGAAGGCGGCATTTTGATGTTTCTTTCTATGGAAGGAATCCAGTTCCAAACTTCTTTTTTTCGCTTTAAGTAGACTACGCCTTTTTCTTTGGCTGGAGCCAAAACCAAAATCAAGGTCAAATCATTGCCTTTTGTCCATCCTTTCACACTCATTTCCCGAGTCCATCCTGGCCGAATTGTTTGAATCGTGATGGTAGCCGCAGAGGTTTTTCCTTTTGCTTTTTCGTCCGCTTTTTTCACAACGTCTTTTGCCTCTTGCGCAAAAGCAAAAGGGATAATCAATAAATGAAAAAAAAATAGGAAGAATATCTTTTTCATACCTTCGATTTTAATAATTAGGTTGATTTAGCCCAATCGTGAAAATATGCAGGTTTCGATAAATAAAGATAAAAGGGGCGGTAATGGATATTAGGACAATTCACTTTTCGAAACAACGTCCTTTTTGAAATACAATAACTCAAAACAAACTCACCATAACGGAATAAATCATAACTACCTCAAAGATAATGAAATATCAGTCCAAAAATGTGGATAAAAAACATATTTTGATTAAAACTATCCGTTTTTTATAGCATAAAGCTGTTTCGCTCTTTCTAAATTTATGGGCTGGTTCAAAGGAATTTCTAAAAAATATTCCAGTTGCCATTTTTGGGTTTTTTGTGCCTGTTTGCTCACTGTCAAATCCCAAGGTGGATACACACGTATTGCTCGTTTTCCTTCTTTTACGATGGTACTGATAATTCCTTGTTGGCAAAGTACTGATTTTGGAAAAATAAATTGACCAAATTGATTACCACTTTTAGTATTTATAATAAAAAAATCAATCTCGTCTGAAACAGCATAAGGTTCGATTGGCCCTTTTCCTATTCTCTTCCAAAAAGTGACAAACTGCCCAATCTTTGTAGGAGTAATTTTGGCAACACGAAAGAGTGTTTTAATTTTATCAAGATCAAATTTACAAGCGCCATATTCGGCACTTTCTTTTTCTATTTCGAGATTTTGAAATTCAAAACCACATTTGTCAAATACAAGCTCTTTAGTCTCAATTAGGTTTTCGGGAATCATTTGAATTGTTGTAAATAAGGATTTATCAGGTTGATTACATACATGCATTTTTAACCTTAATTTCCAGTAAATATATACGATTAAACTGATATAAAAATTATTTCAAAAAAATACACATTGATTGTTTTATGAAAAGTTCAGATTTATTTTGAATAAGCAAGATCATATCACCAAAACATCAATTATAATTTATTGGTTTTAGATAATAAAAATAGGTACAATAAGAACTCCAATGACTATTTATTTAAAGATTTAAGTAGCTTTCCTCTATAATTTACTGTAAATTAGCATATGCTTTAATAAAAGTAACGTACTGAATCAGTGCTATTAATTGCAGCTAACAAGGTGTTTTTAAAAGAAAAAAGAAATAATCCTTCGCGGCATGCTTTTTGAACATTTAATAATATAAGTATTAATAAAATAAATATATAATAATGTCAGACAAAAGTAAAAAACAATTTGGAGTTTGGATGGATTCACATCATGCAACTATCGTAGGTAGAGAAAATGTAGATTCAGGTGATTTCGTAGTATTAGGGCACGAAAAAGAAGAAGGTCAAGGTGGAAATTCAAGTGAAAATGCAGCAAATAATGCTGAAAGAGATTCACTTCACAAGTTATTCAAAAACATCACTGCTCACATGCAAAATGTTGATGAATTGCACGTAACCGGACCTGGTGTTGCTCAAGAGCAATTTATTAAATATTTGAAAGAGACTCCACAATATAAAAATGTAGAGACTAAAGATAGTACTTCTAATAAAATGAGTGATGAAAGTTTAATTGAATATGTGGCTTCACAATTCAACTAATCTTTTCTGAAATAAAATGTTGATAGGCTGTCCGGAAGGGCAGCCTATTTTGTTTGGTACAATATAATTTTGAAATTTAAATAAAAAATGCATGGGACTTCCGTCCTCAATTTTTTATTTTGCCCTCCACGAATGCCAGGCTCCAGTTGACCATAATGCTACTAGAATGAGGACTGGTTGAAATGGAAGTCTGAGCCATCTGGCAAGTTCTGTATTGAGTCCGAAAGCGTTTCTATGTTCGACCAGCTGCGCAATATTTCCCGGAAAGACAAGGACAAAAAAAGCAGCTACAATCCATCCAACCTGGATGCGATACTTAAACAACAGAATTAGGGATAAACCCAAAGCAATTTCGACTACACCAGACAGCAGAACCACTAAATCGGCGTTTACTGGAATCCAGGGTGGTACTTGTGCTAAAAATTCTGTTCGACTCCAAGTAAGATGACTAATTCCAGCAGTGGTAAGGAATAATCCTAATATATACCGACTTATGTTTTGAACTACACTTGTTTTTTCGAGATTTTGGGTATTCGTAGTGTTCATTTGTATTTAATTTTTTTTTATAAAAATAAAGGTAGAAAAGATGCTCTAATTATTTGATAGAGAAAAATTTTAGTAACATTAGTAAAAGAAAATTTAGAAGTAAATATAGTTGTATTAAAGGATATGAAAAACGTTTTACTCAAGAAAACTACCTTTTAAAGCTAAATTAACTTTCGTGATTTTTTAAAATCTTATATTCGTAAAAAAATGAATATGCGTTTATCTTTCTTCATAATCGTCTTACTGAATGCTTTTCTTTTGGTCAACTGCGGTTCAAAAAAAAATACTGATATTTCGTACCTCAATTCTACCGAAAAAAATACGGCAAAACCGCCACAATTGAATGTTTTTGTTCCCCGAAAATCAAGTGTGACGCCGGCTCCCGTTATAATTTTTGTTCACGGAGGCAATTGGAACAGCGGTCGGAAAGGGACGTATGATTTGTTGGGCAGAAATTTTGCAAGCAAAGGAGTGATTACAGTTATCCCGGATTATACATTGAGTCCTAAGGCTTCTTACGATGATATGACACGGCAAATTGTGTCCGTAATTCAATGGACAAAAAAGAATATCAGCCAGTACAATGGTAATCCCAATTCGATTTTTATCACGGGTCATTCGGCAGGCGGTCATCTTGGTGCTTTGGCAGTCATGAATCCGAAATATGGAATTGATTCTGGGACTATTGCCGGAATAATCCTGAATGATGCGGCAGGATTGGATATGAAAAATTATTTAGAAGGAAATCTGCCAACTGAAAAAGATGATTATTTGGCAACTTGGACATCAAATCCGGAGCAATGGAAAGATGCTTCGCCCATTTATTTTTTAAATAAAAACACACCACCTTTTTTAATTTATGTTGGAGACAAAACATATAATTCCATTAAAATTGCCAATAGCCGTTTTGTAACTGCTTTGCAACCTTTCCAACCCGATGTGACACCAATACGGTTGAATAAAAAGCACGTCCCAATGGTGCTTCAGTATTTTTCGCCTTGGAGCAATCGCTTTTATGAGATTATTGCTTTTATGGAATTGAACAATAAGAAAAAACCTTAACCATACTGATAGGATCAGCATGATTAAGGTTTTGATATTTAAATCCGAAGAATAAGAAGAATTGGTTTATGCTTTTCTTTTCAAAACAGCATCCATTGAATATTTACCACTTCCCAATAAAAACAGCGCGCAATAGGATAGTAAATACAATAATGCAGATTCCATTGTTCCTAAATCATCATTGATATGGACAATAAATACCGCCACCGCCATGGTTACAATAAGCGGAATCAAAGCCAGTCGGGTCCATAATCCAAGTACTAGTAATGCGGAGCATAAAACTTCGGCAAAAACGGTCAAAGCTAATGATGCCGGAACACCAATGCCTATTGGATCACCAAATTCCATGTTGCCATCCATTAACTTCATCAGTTTTGGTATACCATGACTCAACATCAATAAACCAAATGTTAATCGTAAAATAAGCGAAGCCCAATCTGTTGCATTAGCGGACCATGAACTTGAGGAAAATAATTTTCGAATCATATTTTTTAAGTTTTTAAATCGTGTTCAGACAAACATAAGATTTTTTCACAAGAATTTGCTATATGAAATACCGTATTTTAGCGAAAGTTACATCTGGTTATGGATTTTATTCTTTTGTTTTAAATGGAGTGTTTCAATACCAATTACGGTTAGAATTCCAAGAAAGTAGGCAAGCAAATCCATCCAGGCAAATGAATTCCCGAGCACAACTCTTGCAATCTTAGAATGTTTTAGTCCCAGTTTTTCCACCATATTGAAATACTGTGCGATTTCGATACCGAATGAAAAAATCAATACAAGACTTGCAGCTACCAAAACCGAAACTTTTGCAAAGGATTTCACAAAACAATAGAGTAAAATAACCACTAAAAAATCTCCGAAATAAGGTCTTATAAAGTCATCATGAACGTACATGGCAATGGCAACTTCTGTCAGAAAAAGTAAAATTGTAAGTATAAAATAGTTGCGGTTGAATTGAAACATTTTGGTGGTGAAATTATTTAGGATTTTACTTTTTATAACATTCGTTTTTGTTGCTCACTAATTTGTATTGTTTTTTCAAGTCTGGCTATTCTGGTTTTTTCCTGTTTTGCCGTCATAATCCAATGTGTCATCACTTTTTTGTAGGAAGGTGCTTGTGCATTAAAAAAGTCCCATGCTGGCGGATTCATTTTAAATTGACTTTCATAATTTGGGTCAAGAATAGCAGGTTCTTTTTCGTGAGAATAAATTCGGGATTTGCTTTCTTTGCGTAAATCAAATGCTTTTTGTCCTTCGGGAGTCATTAGTCCGGCTTTACTGAGTTCCTCCATTTTCTGGATGTTGATGGCGCTCCAAATACTGTTGCTTCTTCGTGGCGTAAAACGTATGCTGTAACTTTCAGCATCAATCGATTTTCGTACGCCGTCAATCCAGCCAAAGCATAGCGCTTGATCCACGGATTGCGACCAAGTCATGGATGGTATATCGCTACTCACTTTGTAGAAACCTACTAGTAGTTCGGTTTCTTTTTTGTGGTGCTTTTCTAACCATGTTCTAAATTGGGCTTGTGTTGCAAAAAAGGTTGGTGCCATTTCAAAATGAAGTTTGTTAAATACCGCAGAAAAATACAAAAAAAAGAGGTCACTAAATCCTCTTATAATTCTATCTTCTAATTTATCGAAAACTCCACAGCACCTGCCAATGAACGGTTCTCGCGAAAAAATGGAACAGGCTGTTCAACCGGAGTTTCTATTTGGGTTTCATATATTCTAGTGCTTCAGGTCCTTCATTCATTGCATAAATAAATCCTCCAATTACTGTTAAAATCATAAGTAAAACAAATCCTAAAATCATTAATCCTATTGTTAATCCAACCCGACCAATTACACTTTTCAAGGGCTTGTCTGAATATAATTCTTTAAAAAACCAAGTTAAAATGAAAAGAATAGACAACATTGATAAACTTGTCAAAGAAGCAAAAAAATCAATATTACTTTTAAATAAAAACATCAGAGGATAGACTAAGAATATATTGAACAGGGTATAAAAGCAAAGTACATAGGAATTCATGACTATGTGTTCATAATAGTTATGTCCCCATTTGCTAAAAGCCAATTTTGTAAAAAAAGCAAAAAAAGGAATTAATAAAAGCATTATAATGGAATTATAACTTGATGTTATAGCCATATAATCATTCATAAATTCGGAATTTATATGTTGCTTTGCATAATAACTGCTCATAATTTCTTTAAGTCCAATTATTTTGAATGATATGAATGCAGAAATACCACTCAAAACAAAAGCCAATAAAATGGGCTTGTAATGATTTACCCTTTTACCGTCAATAAATTCTTTTGCTGTTTTTCCCGGATTTTTAATGATGTTTTTTACTGAATAGAGAAATCCTTTATTAGTGTGTAAAAAAGTGTATTGAATTTCGTCCCAAATATATTTTTTGTCAATTTTTTTATATTTTTTTTGTCCACAATTTCCACAGAAGTTTTCGTTAGTAATTTGATTGCAATTTTGGCAGTTTAGTTCCATATATTTTCAAAAAAATTAAAGATTTCTTGATTTAATTTCTTTATTCATTAAACTTAAGTTTATGAGTAAAGGAATAAAAGTTATTGACATTGTGAAAACAGGAATAAGTGTTGCAATAGGAACGTTTTTGAATCCTTTAGCAGTTAAAAGATAAATTAAAATAGTCGTAGCTAATACGAAAACAATTCCCAAGCCAATTGAAGCGCCTTTTAGCAAACCTCTCTTTTTTAGCAATTTTTCATTTGTCAATTCTTCGTAAATATTTTTCTTCATATGATTTCTTGTTTTTTCTAAAATTTATATTTTTTTTGCAGATTTGGGGTTCAAATGTCTTTTTATTTTTTCAGTTTACAATAACTAAAAAACTGACTATAATAATTTCATTAAAATTTGGACAATCTTATACTGCTTGTTTAGTTTAAATTTCGATATTTCCTTCATTATTTCTTTTTCGAGTAATTTACTATTCCCTGAATTTTTAATTAACAAATAGCCTATTATTAAAGGAAAGAATGTAAAAAATCCAAAACCGTTTTTCACATAACTATAAAAGAATATACCAATTGTTATTCCTATAATAAAAGAGAAAATTATTTTATTACTTTTTATTTTTTTATATTCTAAAATTAAATTTTCATCGCTAAATTCTGATAAATTTTCAGGTTTCATTTCGTGTTTTTTTATGGTTTATGGTTGTCTTTATTTTAAGTCTATTTTTCAAGTAATCAATCTTAAATAAACTCCAAATAATTATACGAATAAAATTCATTGATCTTGTCAAATGTTTTTTTTCATTGATGTAATAACTAAATGCATTAAATAAAATTGGCATCACAATAGACACAATGAGAAGTGCTAATACAAATTCATTGTAGATTTTACATCTTTTTCTGTTTTATTTACGTATAATTTTTCTAACATTTTTTTACTTTTAGGTTTTAATTTTACGCGTTAAAGTTCATGTAAAATATCTGTTACCGTCAGTTCATCTAAAAACCTCTAAACGAACTCTATTTTGTTAATCAGTGCGTAAATATATATGATTTAAACTACAATTAAAATTCTTTATTAAAAAACGGATTGTTTGTTCATGAAATAAAATAAGACCCAAATAGTATAACAAACAGGTAGATAGCGCATTATAATTATAGTAATAGAATAAGCATCGATGGTTGTTGTAGCTTTATACTTTGTAGCGGTTTTTTGTTGTTTTTGTTATTTGCTCACCGTTGTGGGCACAGTTTGCAGAATTGGGCTAACGATTTTGGTATTTCAGTGCAGTCGGGGTCAGTTTTTTATTGGATTGCTTTAATAAATTTTTTCATTTCGTCCATTTTACCTACTGTAATCCTCGTCCATTTACCTTGCTCTTCATATATTCTTCCGCCTTCAATATTATTATCTTCTAATTGCTTGAAATAGTCCTTGTTGTATTTTGCAAGTGAAAAATAGATGAAATTTGTATTAGAAAAAATGCACTCGCAATTTAACTTTTTGAGTTCGCTGATAGTATATTGTCTTACATTTTCATTTAGCAAGTAGCAATTTGAAACAAATTTGTCATCTTTCAACGAAGCTATAGCAGCAAGTTTTGATAATACACTAACACTATTATTTGTATTGGATTGAAAATTTGCCAAATTATCAATTATTGTTTTGTTCGCAATTGCATACCCAATCCGTGCTCCAGCCAAACCATACATTTTGGAAAATGTTTTGGCGATAATAATATTTTTGTGGTCATTTACGAGATTGCTAAGGGATTGCTGTTTAGTAAAGTCCAAATACGCCTCATCAATCAATACAATTGTATTTTGTGAAATCTTGGTTACAAATTCTACTAATGCTTCTCTTTCACAAATTGTTCCTGTTGGGTTGTTTGGATTACAGATATAAACAAGTTTTGTATCTTGGTTTACAGCTGCCAACATAGCTTGCAAATTAATTTTCTTATAGGTTGTAAGCGGTACTTTATTTTTCGTTAAACCTAAATTATCTAATGTAACTGTCCAATAATCATAGCTTGGGTCTGCGATTACATAATTTGCGTTGCCAGTCACCTTCGGTTCGTGTCCTTTGTCTAGTGATACAAATTTCGCAACCAAATCTAAAATTTCAGTTGAACCAGCTCCCAACAATATGTTTTCGTCTTTAACACTATTTCGTATTGCAAGGTCAGCAATCAGTTGTGTCGCAACATCCCAATTATATCGGTTACTAATATTCGCATTGTCTACAAATGCTTTCCTTGCTAATGGAGATGGACCATAGGGGTTTTCATTTGAGCGTAAAAAAATTAAGTTAGCATCATTTTCAAAACTATTAATTAAATTTTCTGATACAAGAGGAGAAGCAAATGAATTGAAGTGTGTAAGTCCAATACCAGCTACTCCAATTCCAATTTTTTTCAGCCAAAGTCTTCGGTTCGTTTCCATACTATCTTTTTCTTTAACAAGTCTTTAAAAAAAATAGTTTGTTACAACCGCGGAGTGTTAAAATTACGTCCAACGTTCGTTTCGCCACTTTGAAAGGGCTGGAAGTTCGTAAACGTTCAATTTTAGGATTTATGAAAACTTGATACGAAACGGTAATTCCGGTAAACTACAGCTAGCTCAAAATGGCGGTTGGCAAATCGGTTTTTTATTCTTTGATTTTGTTTTTTTCGTATTTTTTTAATGGAGAGTCGGTTTTGTATAATACTTTTCCAGAAGGCACGACTTTACTTGAGCCTTCAAGATGGGTTTCTTGGTCGTCAAAAAAAATATGAGCTCCAAATGCTTTCAAAACTTTGTCTTTTGATAATCCACCCAAAAAATATGCTTCATCGACATAAACACCCCAATGACGAAGTGTCTTAATTACTCTCATATGACTTGGAGCATTTCTAGCTGTTACAATTGCAATTCTTAGTGGTGTTAATTCTATTGTTGTTGGTAAAAATTCTTGAATTTTAGATAATTTTCTTAACAATTCGGCAAATGGTCCATCACTTAACGGAATATCTTCATTTTCGGTTTCGTGTTGATGGAAAGCTTCAATACCTTTTTCTTTATAAATCTGTTCGGATTCTTCTGAGAAAACAACAGCATCGGCATCAAACGCAAATTTCACTCTGTCAATCTCGGGAAGATAATCTGTAGGCGGTGCGTAAATTAATGCTGTGGCGCAATTTGAAGTATCACTTATCTTCTGTACTTCAACTTCATCTTTTGATAAAAATAAATCAATATCAAAAGCATCAATAAATGGAGAAAGTGGTTCGCCTCCCGAAAATGCCCATCTAGTAATTGGAAGATTAAAGTGTTTCATTGATTTTAAAACTCGGACTCCTGTTTCTGGGCTATTTCTAGACATTACGACAACTTCAATAATTTGTTTAGAAGCAATTTCGTTTAACTTTAATAGACTTTTGATTAAAGGAAAAGCTGTTCCTTCTGATAATAATTCATTTTCGTGGTCTAATTGATATTTTCGAAATCCTTCTATATTTTCATTTTTGAAAATTTCATTTTCTACTTCTAAATTGAAAAGAGCTCTAGAAGAAACTCCAACTACTAATATTTTTGAAAAGTCTAATGCCATATTTTCTTGTAATTTCTAATGAGGTTTTTCGGTTTTTCCAAACTGTTTTCCAACGTCCCCGCGCTACACGCAGGCTGGGATTAAGAAAGCCTAAACTTTCGGCTAAAAAATAATTTTTCAAATACAAAACCATCATTAAATTTTGCCAAATGCCCAGCTTGCTTGTAGCGTGTGTTACCGGAGGCTTGTTTTGACGAAATCTCGTTTTAAACCGCAATTTTTTTAAGATTCCGTTTATCCAATTCCGTCCGCTCGACAAAGTTTAGTTTTCGGTTTTTGGTTCTATATTTTTTGGCTCAAAGTTTCAAGTTTTCACTTTCCGCTTTTCACGTTTCTTTTTTAAGTTTCAGTTGGCAAATTCCAACTTTTACGTTTCTGCTTTTCAGATTCCAATTTTCAAGCTTGCTTTGCCTGTTCGCTGTCGCTCGAGTCTGCTGGCAAGTTTCAACTTTCACGCTTCTGCTTTGTAAATTTTCTGATTGAAACCATCAGCGTGATTTCGGCACAAGTCTCCGGTAACTTGTATATAGGCGAAACAAACCTTCTTGTATACACCCTAATATGGGTAGATTTGCGAAGGTTTGTTTCGCGTTATAGATTTCCAAATATATTAAAATTTTCTTACAAATAATCAAAAGGATTTTTTAATAACTGGATGTTTTTTTGAATAGCAATCGGAATATTTTAGTCGTTGATACAACTTTTTGCGTGAGGGATAACAGTGGAAATCCTTTTATGAAGCGCAGCGGAGTAAAAGATTATAACGAATAGCCCGACCTTTTTAGGGCACGCCCAAAACCAGATACTAATTGCACTTGTCTTTTTGAACGATATAATTATCTCATTTTTCTCTTAAAAAGTTGGTATGTTTTGGTTGTTATTCTGATAGTTTTTGGGATACTTTTTTACTTTATGGGATGGAAAACATTTTTTTGATGTAGATTTCAAATTAACCTATCTTTGCCAGCCGAACAATCGGGTGAAATACGTTACTATGAAGTTTGATTTATTAAAAAAAGATCCGCAGTCGAAAGCCAGAGCGGGAAGTATTACTACTGATCACGGGGTGATTGAAACTCCAATTTTTATGCCTGTGGGTACCGTAGCTTCAGTAAAAGGAGTGCATCAACGGGAACTGAAAGAAGACATTAACCCGGATATTATCCTGGGAAATACCTACCACTTATACTTGCGACCACAAACGGAAATCCTGGAGAAAGCTGGTGGTTTGCATAAATTCATGAATTGGGACCGTAATATTTTGACGGATTCTGGTGGCTACCAAGTGTATTCACTCTCGGCCAACAGAAAAATTAAGGAAGAAGGAGTGAAGTTCAAATCGCATATTGACGGTTCGTACCACTTTTTTACACCAGAGAATGTGATGGAAATTCAACGTACCATTGGTGCCGATATTATTATGGCATTTGATGAGTGTACGCCGTATCCGTGTGATTACAACTACGCAAAACGCTCCATGAAAATGACCCACCGTTGGTTAGACCGTTGCATCAATCATTTAGACACGCAGCCTGTAAAATACGGTTACGATCAAGCTTTTTTTCCAATTGTTCAGGGAAGTTGTTATAAGGATTTGCGTCAGCAATCAGCGGAATATATTGCAAATTCAAATCAAGTAGGAAACGCCATTGGTGGACTTTCAGTAGGGGAACCTGCCGAAGAAATGTACGCGATGACTGAAGTGGTTTGCGAAATTTTACCGGAAGACAAACCGCGTTACCTAATGGGCGTGGGAACTCCAATAAATATTTTGGAAAATATTGCCCTTGGAATCGACATGTTTGACTGTGTTATGCCAACGCGTAACGCCAGAAACGGAATGTTGTTTACCGCAAATGGTACCATCAATATCAAAAATAAAAAGTGGGAAGCTGATTTCTCTCCAATTGACGAAATGGCAATCACTTACGTGGATACAGAATACACGAAAGCGTATTTGCGCCACCTTTTTGCTGCTAATGAATACCTAGGAAAACAAATTGCTACGATACACAATCTTGGTTTTTATATGTGGTTGGTTCGTGAAGCCAGAAAACATATCTTAGCGGGCGATTTCAGACCTTGGAAAGAAATGATGGTGAAAAATATGAGCCAGCGATTATAGAAATGTTTAAAGTTTTTTTAGTTTAAAGTTTAAAACTCCTTGTGTGAATTTGCAACTGTACTAAACCTTAAACTTTTAAACCTTAAACCTTAAACTTTTTTAAATGTTAACAATAATAGACAAATACATCCTAAAAAGATATTTAGCCACATTTGCGGTGATGCTGTTGTTGTTTATACCCATAGGAATCGTTGTGGACGTATCCGAGAAGATCAATAAAATGCTGGAAAATAAAGTTCCGTTTTTAGAGATTGCTCTTTATTACTACAACTTTACAGTTTATTTTGCCAATTCCCTTTTTCCGATATTTTTGTTTTTATCTGTAATTTGGTTCACGTCAAAACTGGCGAATGATACGGAGATTATTGCTATTTTAAGTTCGGGGATTTCATTTACACGATTTTTAAGACCCTACATTATTGGCGCTTCCATTGTTTCAGTTTTTGTATTGTTAATGGGTTTCTTTGTCGTTCCGGCGGCCAGTGAAGGTTTTAACAATTTCAGGTATACGTACTTGAAAGGAGGCGGAAAAGAAGCGATGCGTGGTGATAATACGGATGTGTATCGCCAGATCAATGACAATGAATTCATTTATGTAAACAGTTTCAATACGGAATCTAAAATTGCTTTTAATTTCTCCTTGGAGAAATTTAAAAACGAGAAATTAGTTCATAAAATAACGGCCAGCAGAATCAAATGGAATCCAAAGGACAGCACCTACACGATGTATGATTACACGAAAAGAACGGTAGGTGAACTGAATGATAAAATTGAAAATCTGCCGGAAAAAAATGCTGTTTTTACTTTTGATTTAGAGGATTTAACACCTGTAGTTTATATTGCGGAAACGTTGAGCTTAGGAAAATTGAATGCTTTCATCGAAAAAGAAAGAGAAAGAGGTTCCTCTAATATCAACGTGTATTTAGTGGTTTTGTATAAAAAATATAGCGTTCCGGTATCGGCATTTATTTTGACTATTATTGCCGTAGCCGTTTCTTCGATGAAACGAAGAGGCGGAATGGGAACGAATCTGGCCATTGGAATTGCACTGGCTTTTGCCTTTGTGTTTTTTGATAAAATCTTTGGCGTATTAGCCGAAAAATCGAGTATTCCGCCCATGTTAGCCGTTTGGTTGCCTAATATTGCTTTTGGAATTTTAGCCATTTATTTATTACGAAATGCAAAACGATAATTTAAAAAGTTATTTAAACCTCCATTTGATTGTTTTTATCTGGGGTTTTACCGCCATTTTAGGCGCTTTAATTACCATAACAGCAGATGCTTTGGTTTGGTATCGCATGTTTTTTGCAGCTGTTTTTTTAGCGCTGTTTTTGGTTTTTAAGAAAAAATCGTTTCGAATTCCCTTAAAATCGTTCCTCAAATTGATTTTCGTAGGGTTATTGATTGCGTTACATTGGATCTTTTTTTTCAAAGCGATTCATGTTTCTAATGTGTCGATAACACTGTCGGTTTTTTCATTGGGTGCTTTTTTCGCATCTATTTTGGAGCCGCTTTTTTATGGTCGAAAGGTTTTGTGGTACGAAGTCTTTTTTGGACTCATCATAATCGCTGGATTGGCACTGATTATGAAAGTCGAAATCAATTACCTTGACGGAATGTTATATGCTTTAGCATCCATTATATTAGGTGTTTTGTTCACACTGATGAACGGAAAACTGATTGCAGATCACGATCCTTCAGTAATCTCATTTTATGAATTTTTGGCGGGCGTTGCCTTCATTACTATTTACTTTTTATTTCAAGGGAAATTTACATTGGACTTTTTTGTATTGACTACAAATAATTGGATTTTAATCCTGATTTTAGCCTCGGTTTGTACCGCGTATGCTTTTACGGCATCGGTGAAAGTAATGCAAAAACTAACGCCGTACACGGTCATGTTGACTACTAATTTAGAGCCGGTTTACGGAATTGTATTAGCGTATTTCATCCTTGGCGGAAAAGAGAAAATGAGTTTTGAATTTTATATTGGCGCACTGATAATAGTAATCACAGTAATCCTAAATGGTGCAATTAAACACTATCAAAAGGGTAAAACAGAATAAGAACTTCCTGCTTTATTGAAGCAAACTTTTACATATAAATAGAATATTTACCTTTTCGAACGATTTAAAATTTTATATTTGCGGTTCGAAATAAAAACAAAAACGCAAAAATCCTATGGAATATTTAGATTTTGAGCTTCCAATAAAAGAACTAGAAGAACAGTTAGACAAATGTCTCGTTATTGGTCAGGAATCAGATGTTGATGTAACGAATACTTGCAAACAAATCAACAAGAAACTAGAAGAGACTAAAAGAAATATTTATAAAAACCTGACTGCTTGGCAACGCGTTCAACTTTCTAGACATCCAAGTCGTCCGTATACAATGGATCACGTTCGCGCTTTGTGCGGTGATACTTTTCTGGAACTTTTTGGAGACAGAGGTTTTAAAGATGATAAAGCCATGATTGGTGGTTTAGGAAAAATTGACGGACAATCGTTTATGATTGTGGGTCAACAAAAAGGATTCAATACTAAGACGCGTCAGTTCCGTAATTTCGGAATGGCCAATCCGGAAGGATATAGAAAAGCGTTGCGATTGATGAAAATGGCCGAGAAATTTGGCATTCCAGTTTTGACTTTGATTGATACTCCGGGCGCTTATCCAGGATTAGAAGCAGAGGAACGCGGACAAGGAGAAGCCATTGCCAGAAACATATTTGAAATGATTCGCTTAAAAGTGCCTATTATCACCGTTATTGTTGGTGAAGGAGCTTCTGGAGGAGCATTAGGAATAGGAGTGGGTGACAAAGTATATATGATGGAAAACACTTGGTATTCCGTTATTTCTCCAGAATCTTGTTCTTCTATTTTATGGAAAAGCTGGGAATACAAAGAACAGGCTGCTGAGGCTTTGAAATTGACTTCGGCTGACATGAAAAAGCAAAAATTAGTAGATGATATTATTCCAGAACCGTTAGGTGGAGCACACTACGACAGAGAAACTGCTTTCAAAACCGTAGAGCAATATATTATGAAGGGTTTTAATGAGTTGAAAGACTTATCAACAGAACAATTAATTGCCCAAAGGATGGATAAATACAGCAAAATGGGCGAATATAAAGAGTAAAATCTTACAATTTAATACTTAATCCGTCTCGCGCTAGAACCTAGAACGAGACGGGTTTTTTTTGGGTTATAAACAAAAAATAGTTAGTTATGAACAATTATTTATAACAACTCAACAACCATATTTTTTTAATTTTCGTTACTTTCGCTCTATGGAAAACTTCAGAAATATTAATCCTGTGAAGGTTGATAAAACTACTATTATAAGCCTTGAAAAAGGAAAATTGCAACCGCAGGTTCTCGATTTAGAGGAGGCTGTATTGGGTGCTATGATGATTGATAAAAAAGGGGTTGATGATGTAATTGACATTTTACAGCCCGATGCTTTTTATAAAGAAGCACACAAACATATTTTTGAGGCTATCGTTCAACTATTTACAGAAACACAGCCTATTGACTTATTAACCGTTTCTGCCCAACTGAAGAAAAATGCAAAACTGGATTTAGCCGGCGGTGATTTTTATTTAATTCAGCTTACGCAAAAGATATCGTCTTCGGCACACATTGAATTTCACTCCAGAATTATTCTTCAAAAATTTATTCAGCGCAGTTTGATTCGGATTTCGACTGAAATTATCGAAGATTCTTACGACGAAACAACGGATGTTTTTGACTTATTAGACAGAGCCGAATCTAAATTATACGAGGTTACACAAGGAAATATCAAACGAAGTTCCGAAACGGCGCAGAGTTTAGTATTGCAAGCCAAAAAACGTATTGAGGAAATCGCCGGTCAAGAGGGATTGAGTGGTGTAGCTACTGGTTTTGACAAGTTAGACAAGATTACTTCCGGTTGGCAACCAAGTGATTTAATTATTATAGCGGCAAGACCTGCAATGGGTAAGACCGCATTCGTATTATCAATGGCCAGAAATATGGCAATTGATTTCGGAATGCCAGTTGCCTTATTTTCTTTGGAGATGGCATCAGTTCAGTTGATCACCCGTTTGATTTCTTCGGAAACAGGTTTGTCCTCAGAGAAATTACGTACCGGAAAATTAGAAAAACACGAATGGGAACAGTTGAGTACTAAAGTGAAGAATTTAGAAAAAGCACCATTATTTATTGATGATACGCCTTCCCTATCGATTTTTGATTTACGTGCAAAAGCCAGACGTTTGGTGTCCCAACATGGAATCCGAATTATAATTGTCGATTATTTACAATTGATGACGGCAGGAGGAAACGGAAAAGGTGGAGGAAATAGAGAGCAGGAGATTTCTACGATTTCCCGAAACTTAAAAGCTTTAGCTAAGGAATTGAACGTTCCTGTAATTGCACTTTCGCAATTGTCGCGTGCGGTAGAAACGCGTGGATCCAGCAAAAGACCTTTATTATCTGATTTACGTGAATCGGGAGCGATTGAGCAAGATGCCGATATTGTATCTTTTTTATATCGTCCCGAATATTACAAAATTGACGAATGGGATGATGATGAAGCATCACCTACAGCTGGTCAGGCAGAAATAATGATTGCAAAACACCGTAACGGTAGTATTGAAAACGTTCGATTGAAGTTTATTGGACATTTAGGAAAATTTGACAATCTGGAAGATTACAGCGGCGGGTATGATGATTTACCATCGAGCATGAATCAGGATGACAATCCTTTTATTACTAAAAATCTACCCTCTGCTAATGATGCTTTTGGAAGCAATTTGAATGATCCTGATGATGACAGCGACGTTCCTTTTTAGGAATACATTACACTCAGTATCAATCTAATCAACTGAATTATTAACGACTCTATTCTAAAAAAATCAACTAATTTATCAAACACACAGAGAAAGCATACTTTTAGAATGACATTTTACTTTTAAAATCATTGTTGTTTTCTTAAACTTCTTCTTGATATAACAGCAGGATTTATAATCTGAATCCAAAAAAACTTATTCGCGGACAATGTAATTACTTACCTTTTGAACAAGAAAACAATTATCAAGCTATAGATAAAGATTAAAAAAAAAATCATAAAAAAACCAGTTCAATTGAACTGGTTTTTTTTATGAAAAAAATTTCTATTTAATTACACTTTACTAAATGTCTTTTGATTCTGGTAGGATCAGTAGTATTACCATCACAACTCGGAATCGCTTCAAAAGGGATTAATGCACCATTAGCATCAGTTATTTCCAATTTAGTAGATTTCCCATCACCATCATCATCAACATCTAAAAAATTAGGAATTCCATCGCCATCTGTATCATCCGGATTTACAACTCCTGTTGCTAAAATACGCATGTAGTCATCTCCGTTAATATCTTCTTGAAAATTTAGAATGCCATCGCCATCGGAATCTAGTCTGTTGATTTCATATAATTTAAAACTAAAAACCAGAGGTGCGTAGGCCGGAATAGAAGCACTTCCTGCATTATAATACCCTAATCCTGAAGGAATAAACATTACACCTGCTCCATAATCTTTATATGAAATTGTACCATCAGCATTAGAAGAGTAAGTTCCAGTTTTAAATTCTGGAAAAGTTTCTCCCCATCCTGTTATTGTACCAAGCAAACTAAAGAATTGTTGTGGGTTTTTTACCACTTCAAATTGTGTCGCGGAAAATGTTGTAACTTCAGATACCGTTTGGCGTGATAAATAATCTCCTTTATAAGCAGCCAAAACAGCATCTGCATTTGAAGGAGAAACTCCTGTTCCTTCTCTTAAAACTAAGTAGTATAATTTATAAGTAATATCGTGAAGACTCACTTCTTTACTTAAAAGCTTAGGAAAAGTTGCGCTATTTAAATATGAAAAAATAGACGGCTGCGTCCCTCCTGTTGGAATTTTAGAAATTTTAGTATCAACATCAGGTGAAACATCTTCTATATAATAGTTTTTTAAATATTCTTCAATATCAGTTAAATCAGTTGCATATTGCACTGCATAGTCTCTTGGTGGTGTAATTTCTGCTGCCGCATCATCCTTTGAACATGAAAATAAAGAGAGGGTTGTAATTGATAAAATAAAATAATACTTAAATTTGTTCATTATAGCTAATTTTTTAAGTGCGCAAGATACAATATTGATTGATTTTTGTAAACTATTTAACTCCGATTTTAGAAAATTTATGAGAATAGATAAATATTTGTGGTGCATGCGGTATTACAAAACCCGAAATATGGTTACTGAAGCCTGCAAAAAAAATCATGTAACAGTAAATGGCCTTGTAGCCAAGCCCTCAAAGGAAGTCTTCCCTACTGACAAAATTACGTTCCGGAAAGACCAAATTACCCAAATCATTACTGTTTTAGACATTCCTGAGAATCGTGTTGGGGCAAAACTCGTTGATATGTATCGAAAAAACGAAACTCCGGCTGAAGCTTATGCGCATTTGGAATTACTAAAATTATCCAAAGAACATTACCGCAAAAATGGTACTGGAAGACCAACCAAAAAAGACAGGAGGGATATTGACGAATTTGGAAATGAAATAATTACTGATGGAGATGAAGATTAAAAAAAATAGGATTTAGTCTTTTAATCAAAAACCATAATTATGTATAACATTAAACTATAAATTAAAATAATGAGCAAAAATATCATTTTAACAAATCAGGAAATCGAGCATCAAATAAAAAGGATTGCTTACCAGATCTACGAAACTTTTGTTGATGAAGAAGAAATTGTCATTGCTGGAATTGCAAGTAATGGTTTTACTTTTGCAAAAAAAATAGCGGCAGTACTAGAAACCATTTCTCCGCTAAAGGTTTCGCTTTGCGAAGTTCAAATTAACAAACAAAATCCCCAATTACCTATTCATACCTCTTTATCAAAAGAACAGTATACCAATAAAGGTTTGATTCTTGTTGATGACGTATTAAATTCAGGCACCACATTAATCTATGCCATAAGACATTTCATAGACGTTCCTTTGAAAAAATTCAAAACGGCTGTACTTGTAGATAGAAACCACAAGAAATATCCCGTAAAAGCCGATTTCAAGGGAATATCTCTTTCAACATCATTATTAGAGCATGTACAAGTAGTTTTTGATGAAGATGGAAACAGTTATGCTTATTTAAGCTAAGATGCTTACAATGTCCAGAACAACCTGATCAATCGTTTTATCATCAACACTCACTTTATACTGTGCCTGATTGTAATAAAAACTTCTTTCGAAGAGGTGCGTTGCAATAAACTCTTTCATCTCCTCATCACTTTTGTTAGCGATGAGGGGTCTTTTGCTTTTATTAGCAGACAACCTGCTAAATAAAGTTTCAATTGAAGCTTTAAGATAAATGGAAACAACATTATCTGCTTTTAGCAGCTCATGATTATTGGCATAACAAGGCGTTCCTCCGCCCAAACCTATAATTAATCGCTCCGGCGAATTCAATAATTCGATGAAAACTTCGTGCTCCAACTTTCTAAAATAAATTTCTCCATGCTTTTCAAAAATGGCATTTATGGATAAATTCACTTTTTCTTCTATCTTTATATCCAAATCCACAAAAGGGATTCCGATATTTTTTGACAACTTATTTGCAATAGTGGACTTCCCGCACCCCATATAGCCTAATAATATAATTTTTCTCATGAAATAAAACCTTATAAATTAAGGCATTAAGATTTATTGTTTAAAAAAGACAAATTTATAATAAAATTGCTTGGAAAACTCCAAAATAAGTCCTTATATTTGCACCCGCATTCAAGGAAAGAATATGACTCGATAGCTCAGTTGGTAGAGCACATCACTTTTAATGATGGGGTCCTGGGTTCGAGCCCCAGTCGGGTCACAATTTTAGTGATCAACACATAATTTTCTTGAAAGCATTGACTCGATAGCTCAGTTGGTAGAGCACATCACTTTTAATGATGGGGTCCTGGGTTCGAGCCCCAGTCGGGTCACAAAAGGTCGAGTAATTTATTACTTGACCTTTTCTTTTTTAAGGCCACGTGGAGAAACGGTAGACTTGCCAGCTTGAGGGGCTGGTGCTCGCAAGGGCGTGTGGGTTCAAATCCCACCGTGGTCACTTTTAAAACAAATAAAATCCTAATAACTTTTAAATAAGTGATTAGGATTTTTTGCTTTTATGATATGTATTATTCTGTATTTTTAATTTTTGTATTCCTTTTAAATATCCCTTTTCATTGAAAAATATTTTGTTTTAGCTTCACATTTGTTTACAAAACAAGACAGCACTTCAAATCTTTCTTAAAACGTCGTAAAAAAATCATCAAGAGTATTTAAAAAAAACATACTCATCAAAATTACAACTGCCACACCTCCTGTCATCAAGAAAAAAGTGCCAATGTATAAAAATGCTGTGTTATTTCTTTGTCCTAAAGATTTATAATTATGTTTTACTTGTGCTGTGCTTTTCATCTTCGATGCCGAATTAATTTGATAAATAGTTCAAAATCTATTATGTAGTAAAATTACAAGTATAAAAAAGCTTTTACAATACCCACTTTTAGTGATTTTTAATGCTGCTAATACAAACAATTACTGATAATCAATTTTTGAACAATAAAAAAGCGTCTTGACATAACATCAAGACGCTTTTCTATCAAATATAAGCATATTTATTTCATTAATTGCTGCAAGGGCTTCAACTGTTCTAAATCAATATTAGATTGCTGTAAAACGCTCATCATAGTCATAATATTAGTAGGATTCATGTCCTTGCCTAAAATTCGAACAACCGCGAAACCGTTATCTTTTTTATTCGCATAAAAAATGAATTCTTCAATGTGTTCATCCGGACCTACAAAGCTTACCGAAGCACCTTCTTTACCTGAACTAAATTTCATCAGTTGCTGATACTTTTTGTCCTTTAAAATCAAATCAACTTTAGCGCATTCTGTTTCAAACTCCGTTTTGTTGGTTTCATTCAATTTGAAAGCCAAAACATTCATCTTATCAAACGATTTCAAAGCATCACTTTGTTCTATTGATAATTTTGTTTTATCAACATTCAAAATACTGGGAGAAACATCAAGTACTACAAAATTTCTATTCTCTGAATTTTCCACAAAATACTTTTGCAAACTGGGCTCTGAGTTGCAACTGATCAGGAACAAACTAAACAGTAGCGTAATTCCATAAATTGTTTTCATCTTATTTTTTTCCTTTAGTTGCTTTCTTCAAGTCATCACCACCGGGAATTCTCATTTTATCGGTAAGAACTGAGATTTCATTCAAATCGAAGTTTCCAGTCAAAGACATTAGAACGGTGTCGTCATTTTTAGCACCTTCAATAAACATCAGTAACTCTCTAATTTGAGAATCTGTTGAACCTGATTTTACTAGAATTTTAATATTTCTGCCATTTTCATTCACACGCATCAACTCTTCTAAACCGGCTGATTTGATGTACTTATCTGCAACTACTTTCATTTCTCCTTCTACCCTAGTACTTTTGGTAGTAAAAACTTTTAGATTATCCAGTTTTTTTATTAGACTCAAGTATTGTTGTGTTTCTTTATCAGAAGCATCTACTTTTACTTTACTCATTAAGTCAAACATTTTTTTATTGACTATAATTGAGGTAACATCGTCTTGACCGTCAAATTTATCAAATGCCGCTTGCGCAAAAAATGGACTGGAAACGAATACAAATACTAATGTGAGCATTATTTTTTTACTCCAACTTAAATTATTGCTCTTTTTGTTGCTATTGATTGTTGATTTCATTTTTTTGTTTTTTACTGTTTATTTAAATTATTTTTTTGTTTTTTACTGTTTATTCAAAGCAATCAAGAACCTCCTGAGTTTTTTTTGGTCTCGATAAAAACTTTTTCTTTTGTAATTTGATATTCTTGAATATACAATACACTTTCTATGCCAACATTTACATTATCTGACAATAGAGACAATGCTTTTTGGGTTGCTCTGAAAGCCTTTTCAGGATCATCATATGTTCCTAAATCCTGACTTTTATTTGCAACATCCAAATTATAATAGGCATAGGTTCCAATTCCCAGCAAAACAACAACCGAAGCTGCAATTGATAACCACGCTACAGTACGTTTATTAGATTGTAGTGGAATCTCATGCTTAAACTGAGGCTCTTTTGCAAGAGAGAAATAACCAAATAATGGCTTGTATTGTTCCAAATGCTGCGCAACATTTAGTGAAGAAAAATAATTACGTAATTCATTTTCTTCTGCAATACTGGTTTCTCCCTGAAAGTATTTTTCTAATAAATTTTCTATTTTAACTGATTCCATAATTGTGTGTTTCTGTCATATAATCCCGTACCGTTTTCCTTGCTCTTGAGAGCGCCACCCGAATCGCACTTTCCTTCATATCTAGTATTTCAGCAATTTCTTCAAATTCATATTGTTCAATATCCCGCATCTGAATAATTAATCGTTGCTGAACTGGCAATTGATTCATTATTTTTCCGACCCAACTCAAACTATCAAGATCTTCCATTTTCTTCTCTAGTCCCGGCTCCTTGTCCTCGTAATTGGTATGGACAATTTTGAGATTACAAGTTCTTTTGGATTTTAGCTGATCCAAACAATAATTTTTTGTCATTGTCATCGCAAATGCCTCAATACTATTATAACCCGTCAAGTTTCCGTTTTTACTCCATAATTTTACCAAAACTTCCTGAGTAGCATCTTCAGCTTCCTCTGTACTCACAAGCAACCGCTTGGCCAGTCTAAAGACTTTGTCTTTAAAAGGAGTTATAAGAAGGACAAACTCATTTTGGTTCATAAAAATTGGTTTTTAAGCTGGTTATATAATCTAGACGATTCATTTTTATTTTTGTAACAAAAAACATAAAATAAAACTAAAGTTAGTATTTTTACGTTAATAAAGTATTAAAACAAATTTATGAGAACAGCATTCAAACTTACGCTTTTATTATTTATAGCTGCTTTAACTTTCCAAAGCTGTCAAGACAATGACGATATTCCGCCACCAGCCACTTTGGAAATCCAAGATTTTATTTGGAAAGGAATGAATTTATATTATTTATGGCAGGCTGACGTTCCTAATTTAAGTGATGATCGATTTGCAAACCAAACGGAATTAAATACTTTCCTGGCTAGCTATCCTGTTCCTGAAGATTTGTTTGATGCATTAAGAGTGAACAATACTATTGATCGATTCAGTTGGATTGTAGATGATTATTTAGAACTCGAAGGACAACTTCAGGGAACTACTAAAAACAATGGCGTAGAGTTTGGTTTAACTTACAAGCCAGGAAGTACCACCGAAATATTTGGTCGTGTTCGTTATATAATTGCAGGATCAGACGCTTCTAACAAAAACATTAAACGGGGTGATTTTTTCACTGCCGTAAACGGGATTCAGCTAACGATTAGTAATTACCGATCTTTACTGTTTGGCACCAATGAAACTTACACACTAAATCTTGCAGATTACAATGGAACAACAATTGTTGCAAATGGAAAATCTGTAGATTTAACAAAAACGGTTCTATCCGAAAATCCGATTTTGATTAATAAAGTAATCACTTCCGGCTCTCATAAAATAGGATATTTAATGTATAATGGTTTTTACGCTAATTACGACAATGAATTGAATGATGCTTTTGGCACATTAAAATCTCAAGGAGTTACGGACTTAGTTCTAGATTTAAGATACAACGGAGGCGGTTCTGTTCAAACCGCTACACGATTAGCAAGTATGATAACAGGTCAATTTACTGGACAGGTTTTTGCAAAACAACAATGGAATGCAAAAATTAATGCTTATTTTGAAGCTGATAATCCGGATGCCTTATTTAATTACTTCACGGATAAAATTGGAGATAAAGAAATAAACAGTTTGAAATTGACTAAAGTTTATATCTTGACTAGTGCAGGCACGGCATCAGCAAGCGAATTAGTAATCAATGGATTAGAACCACACATTCAAGTTATACAAATTGGCGATAAAACTGTCGGGAAAAATGTAGGTTCAGTAACTTTGTATGACTCCCCAAGTTTTGGTAGTGAGAACAGGAATCCAAAACACAGATATGCCATGCAGCCTATCGTGTTAAAAATTGTAAATTCAGTTGGATTTGGAGATTACTTCAATGGATTACAGCCTGATTATTTATTAAAAGAAACGTCGTTCATTGCCTTAGGTGTCCTTGGTGAAACTGATGAACCATTATTAAGCTCAGCCATTGGAAAAATAACCGGTACTGGCAGAATGTTGAGACAAGACCTTGGAAAGGATTTTGAATTTTTTAAGGATTCTAAATCAATGCGAAGATTTCAAAATGAAATGTATATTGAAAAAGCACCAGAAGGACTTTTGAAAGCATTGGAATAAAACCTAAAAAGCATTTCTAGCACTAATTCTAAGAAAAGCTATTCCTAATTTTTTACAAAAAAAGAGGCTATCCGATAAAGATAGCCTCTTTTTTTAAAATTTATTTTTACCTATTAATTATTGAAATAAAAGCCATTAGGAGTTACACCAACAGTGCTATTGTTTTTCAAAACTCCGTTTGTATCATAAATAACAACTTTACCATTCGAACTATAATCCGCTGCATCAGCCAAGTAAACTGAATTATTGTTTACAGCAAAACCATAGATACTAAAACTAGTCGTAAAAAGAGCTTTTGAAGGCAAAACAGTATCCGATGTATTCATCACAAATACATTTTTAGCTTGTGTGAAATACAATTTATTATTTTCTATATCCATTTGACCAGGATGCGAAGTCAAGGCGAAATCTAAAGTTGTACTAACCATATTTGTTGTAGGATTGATTTTTTGCAACTTCCCAGCAGTTTCATCACCAGTCCAAGAAGCTTTACCACTACTTAGAACATAGATAACACCTTGATTTTCTTCAATACTTGCTGGCTTATCTCCTACTGAAATAGTAGCTGTCACTTTAGAAGTCAAAACATCAACCACCGAAACCGTATTTCCTGAACCATATCCGCCTAAATGTGCTACATATAATTTATTATTGTAAACGATCAGCTTTTCTGGACCTTCAGCTACTGGAATTTTGCTTTCTATTGTATTTGAAGTCAAATTCACAACAGCAATATAATCGTCCGTTGCATCACTTCCATCTCCCCAGTTTGTAACATATCCTTTTCCATTTGCAAAAACAATATATCTTGGATTTTTCAAATCTTTATCAATAGTCGCAATACTTTTGAAAGAATATCTGTTTACAATTTGAATTGTATTAGAACCATTCATTACTATATAACCAAACTCTCCATTAGCATTAAAATCCTGCGCTGTATCGCCCAGTAACTTCCCTTGATTAATCGCGGAATAAAGTGAATTTTGTTGCGTCACAAAATCATTGGTGATAAAAGAAATTTCAGCATTGGCTTTCCCAAAACCTCCTTCATTGATTATAAAAAAACCATTGTCATAAGCTCCCAGTGATTTTTCCTCATTTGTATCATTCGTACAAGACCCTAAAAATAAAGTGGAAGCCAAGACTGCGATTGTAAAAATTTTAAATTTCATGTGTTAATATTTAATTGTTAGAGTTAAATTATAGTTGCTACCAGGCATTGGTCTTACCTCAACGGTTTGGTAGTTTTCATTAAATAAATTCAGTGCTTGAATTCCTATTTTATAATGGTCCAATTCCCCTATTTTGTAATAGACACTAAGATTTGAAACCTGATATTCTTTCAATCTGTAATAATTATCCGCAGAGGTAAAAACTGCACCATTGAATAAATATTGATAATTTAAGGACCAATTTTTATAGGAGTAATCTGCATTCATGGTCATTTTATGATACGGAACATAAATCAGTTGTTTCTGATTGCTTTGATCCACAGACGAAGTATAGCCGTATGCCAAACTGATATTAAAATTATGTCCCCTGAAATTTTTAAAATAGCTTCCTGTTGCCTCTACCCCTTTATTTACAACACTTGCTGTGTTAATAGGCGTCCATTGTCCTGTCTCATTAGGAATCCAACGAATCATTCCTTTGGTTTGAATATAAAAACCTGTTAATGAAAATTTCAAAGCATTGATTTTTAATTCCTGACCCAATTCCATTTGATGGGAAAGTTCCGGAATGAGTTCATGGTTGCCGCTTCCTTCCCAGTATAAATCATTGAAAGAAGGCAGTCTAAAATTTTTAGATGTGTTCAATTTAATGCTGTACATTTCAAGTGGCTGGTAAACTAACCCAAAAGAATATAAAAAGGGATTTCTATAATTTGTGGCAACTTCCTGTCTTACGCTTGCTTCATATTGCATAACGGGACTTAATGTATGTTTAACTAACAGGCTTGCAGCGCCTATACTTCTTTTGGCATTATTAATTGAGGTCCCAAAACCATTAATTTGCGTAAAATCAACAACTGAATTGACGGTGAAGTTTTTTGTTGGAGAATAATCTAAATCATATTTTATTATTTTAGTTTTGGCGCCACCTTCACTAAAAATATCTTTATCCTTATTCTCATAATACTTGTAATTTTCAGTAACATACGCTAATTTCAACTTAGAAGTGAAATCTTTATGTAAGCCAACCCACTCCAGCAAATTTCTTGTGTTCAAATCATAATATTTGCTCACAGAAATGGAAGCTAAAGTCCCGGAAAAATGCCGTAAACCGTCATATACCTGACTATAAAAATTAATTTTATGATTCAAATTGATTTTATAACCAAAACTTCCATTTAAACTGGTGTTGTAATAATCTCCATTTTGATTTTTTTGATTTGAATTGGGATAACTATAATCGTTATCCGAGCTATTTCTGGAGACACTAAACTGAGAAGCAACTTTCTCATCAGAGGCAATAAGCTGATAATAATATCCTTGCGTATTAAAACTTCCAAAATTCATTCGTAAAAGATTCTGAAATTGTTTTTTGAAATGGAGCTCATTGTTCAAATGAATGCTCCCACCTATAGCTGAACTACCATAAATTCCGCTACCACCACCAGTTCTTACAGAAACATTAGTATAACCCAAAGGGGTTATGGTATTAAAATCCGTTTGTCCCAGAAGCTGTGAATTTATGTTAATTCCATTCCAAATCACTGCTGTTTGTGCAGCAGTTGTACCTCTGAAGGAAACAGAAGAAGTCATTCCATTTCCATATTCTTTCAGATAAAGCAAGCTATTGTATCGCAATAAATTGGTCAATGAACTGTAATTCCTCTGAATCATAGAATCATTTAATACCTGAACCTGTAGTGTTTTTGAATATTTTTTTAAAGCGCCGTCAGTTACAATTACTTCGTTTAAAGAAATTGCAGGTTTATTTTGAGCCAAAACACATTGGCACACACTTAAAAAACAAAATAAAAGTATTTTTTTTGTAGTCATAATTTCTGAACTCTTTTTCCCGAGAGTTCGATATTTGTTACGTAAAAAGGCAGGTCTCCTGGCTTGCGTCTTGTTGTTAACCTTCCCATCCAACAAGCGGACAGTGGTTTTGTAGATAACAACAAGCTTATTAGCTTACAGTTGCGGGTACAGCCCAGGATTTTGATTTAGAAATTTTGACTTACGATTTATTTAAAAACCTGTAATCTAATTATCTACAATCAGTCACCTGATTCCCTTTTAATGCTGAATTGAAAACAAAAACAGCAACCTCAATACGGCGGCAAAGATAACGCTTTAATCAACTAAAAATCAATTTTTAATGTCAATTAAAATAAATTTGAAAACAAAATACATTGAATCAACAACTTACGTAAAAATAAAAAACTTACCAATCTATTTTCAGTACTGAGCCATAATCGACTTTATTCTGAAAAGCATCTTTTAATGGTAAGCTTGCTATTTTGCATAAGATACTTCGAATTACTCCTGCATGGGCAACAATAACAACTGGTTTTAAAGTGTCTTTTTGAAATTCGTTCATCATAAAGTCAACAACTCGATTGTACAAATCAACAAATGACTCACCGTTAGGAACCCGAACGTTTACAAAATCATTCATCCAAGGTGTAAAATCATTCACAGGAATGTCATCCCAATTTTTCAATTCCCAATCCCCAAAATTCATCTCCATCAAGCGATGATCTGTAATTACAGGCGTTTTTGCTATATAATTAGCTAATTGTGCACAACGGATTAGCGGGCTGGAGAACACCTTTGCCTGGTCAGGAATTTGTGCTTTTATAGTTTCAAAATGTTCCAGATAAGGTTCCAAAATCCCCACATCAGATTGTCCGTAGCAAATACCTTTTTCACAAATCGTTTCGGTATGACGCACTAAATAAATTTCCATAAAGCTAGTATTGATATATAAAATATGACTTCGCAAACCTGTTGTGCAGCTCCCAGACAATCTCCGGTATACCCGTCAATCCATTTATAAAAATAACGAGCCAGAAAAAATCGAGTTAAAAAAATGGGTATTAAAACCAATACTATTTGCCATTGAAAAAAAGACAATATAACGAGTGGCAGTAACCCAAAAAATAAGGAACCGACTACTTCTTGCCAAGCATACGTTTTTGCGATAGGTTTACTTTTGCTTGTTTCATCATCTCTGGAATAGGAATAAGTGAATATAATGGTGATTGCCACAAAACGACTTACTGATTGTGCCGTAACAAATAAAAGAAAAATCGTCAATGTAGCATTAGGAGTCAGCATCGAGGATTCAGCAATCATCTCGCTTATTACTTTAAACTTAAGTACTAAAAGCAGCAAAATACCAATTGCTCCATACGCTCCAATCGCGCTGTCTTTCATTATTAAAAGAATTTTTTCTTTGGTCCAGCCTCCACCAAAACCATCACAAACATCAGCAAATCCATCTTCATGAAAGGCACCAGTAGTTAGAATTCCAGCAATAATTCCCCAAATAACGGCTGTTTCAGTTTCTAAAAATAACGAAGCCAGATAGTAGGCTACAAATGAAATAGTACCAACTATCCAACCAATCAGCGGAAAGTAACGCGTTGCTTTGTTTAAATAATCAGGATTGTGGTCTATGTTTTTAGGACACGGAATTCGGGTGTAAAACATCAAGGCTGTAAAAAACAGGTGTATTTCTCTTTTCATATTTTGTTGAACGCAGATAAACTTATCGTCGTTTTTATTTTAAATTTATATTTAAGATTACTCTTGATCAACACCGGCACTTTCAAAACTTGCCATTTTATTCAAAAAAACAACCGCTGATTGAATTATTGGAAAGGCGACAGCACAACCAGTTCCTTCGCCTAAGCGCAAATCCAATTGTAAAATAGGTTGTACTCCCAGATAATCCAACAATTTTCGGTGTGCTTGCTCTGCAGAACAATGACAAAAAATTGCATTTTTTTTGACTCCAGGATTTATTTTAAAGGCTATCAAATACGCTACACTACAAATGAAACCATCAACCAGAATAAGCATATTACTTTGATAGGCAGATAACATTCCAGCTGCCATCTGCAGAATTTCAAACCCTCCAAAGTAAGCCAGTTTCGAATTTAAATCGGGCTCTCCTGAATAATTTTCAATTGCTTTTTTTAAAATTTCATTTTTTTTAATTAATTTTTTATCGCCAACTCCTGTTCCCCTACCCACACAATCCGCAATAGATAATCCAGTGATTACGCTCATTAAAACAGAGGCTGTAGCAGTATTTCCTATACCCATTTCTCCAAAACCTATGCAATTGCTCCCTTTTTTTGCAAGCACAGAAACGATTTCTTTTCCTTTACTAAAACACAATTGCAATTCCGTTTGGCTCATTGCTGGACCATGCAAGAACGATTGTGTTCCTTTTCCAATTTTTGCAGAAATCAGATTAGCATTTGTTGGAAAATCATAATTAACACCCGCATCAACAATAGATAAAGCAATACCATGCTGTTTACAGAACACATTTATCGCTGCTCCACCTTCCAGAAAATTTAGCACCATTTGTCGCGTTACGTCTTGCGGATAAGCGCTTACACCATGATTTGCAATTCCGTGATCAGCGGCAAAGGTCACTATGTTAGGGTTTATTATTTGGGGCTCTAAACTTTGAAAAACTTCCCCAATTTGTTTGGCTATAGATTCTAGTACTCCCAAAGAGCCTTTTGGTTTTGACTTATGATCAATTTTATATTGTAATGCATTTGAAAAATCAGTGGAAACGATTTGATCATTAAAATTCGGAATTTCCATTTTATAATGGGATAAATTAGTGATTTCTGTCACCGAAGGCACCTCCGATTTTTGCTTCCAATTTAATTGTTGCAACATAGGCTGGTTTTCATAATTTGTAGCAGGTTTGCCCACACAGAAATATCCCAAAGGCTCCATGTGATCAGGCAACCCTAATAAATGCTTGAACTTATAATAGTTCAAAATAGAAACCCAACCCATGGAATATCCTTGTTCAGTAAGCGACAGCCAAATATTTTGCGCCGCACAAACCGAACTAAACTTTACGGCTTCATTGCTTCCTACGGTTCCAATTGTGAAATTATTGAGTACCGAACGATCGTAACAAATCACTAATCCAAGTGGCGCTTCCTCAATAGCTTCTAATTTCAAGGATTTGTAACTTGCTTTTTGATCTTCATTATCGGTCAGGTTTACGGCTTTTTTATCATATTCCAAAAATAATTCTTTGACCGCTGACTTAATTTCAGCTGACTTAATGGTATAAAATCTTGTCGCATCCGTTAATCCTACTGAGGGAGCCCAATGTCCGGCTTGCAGTGCTTTTTTAAGAACAGCATCAGGGACCTCATCATTCGTAAAATGACGGGTATCACGACGGGATTTTATAATTTCATCTAAATAAGTCATTTGCAATTATTTGATTTTAACTGAAATTCCGGAAACCATCAACACAACATTATCGGCATTTTTAGCTAAATATTGGTTCATCCAACCTTGTAATTCGGTAAATTTCCTGCCAATGTGAGTATCGGCATGAACGCCCATTCCTATTTCATTGGTTACAATAATAATAGTTGCATTTTCTTGATTGGCAATAGCGTCAAATTCAGCTTTAGCTTGTTCTAAGCACAAGGGAACATCATTTTTGGTATCCACGAAAAAGTTCGTTAACCAAAGCGTAACGCAATCGATAATGGCTACTTTCCCCGAAAAATCAATTTCGCTCAAGTGTTTTTCTTTTTCGATATTAATCCATCGTTCGTCACGGTCTTTTTGATGGCGATCGATTCTCTTTTGGAAATCATCATCCCATTTTCGGGCTGTAGCCACATATAGTGGTTTATCCGACAATCCTTTTGCTAAATTTTCGGCATAGCTACTCTTACCGGAGCGTTCCCCGCCAGTTATTAAATATATCATTTTTATATTTTTTTAAATCCATACGGACAATGTCTACATCCGTTGGTACAACAATGTCCTCTTTTGAGATGAAACCAAGCCTTGAAAACATAGTTCCCGTTTTCTAAATAATAGTCGATTCCTTCTATGAGATGAGTTGTTTTGGGTAAATCTTTAGCTTTATTATTTGTTGCAGTTTCAGAAGACAGAGTTGCAACATATTTGTCAATTTTAGTGGAGCAAGCAGCTGTAAAGCAGCTGAAACAGAGACAATCTACCACTTCTGTCGGTGTAAAAATGGGCGGAAAATTTTTGCACCAACATTTACTTCCTTCAGGTGTGTCCCCGCAATTAAAAGGAGTTCTGCAAGCAGAACAGTTTTTTACTTTAATGCTATTCATTTTGTAAAGATAGTATTTGTTCAATTTTTTACTGCTAAAAATAAACAAGAAATTTTATAAATTTGGTATACCTTTGTTGCTATCGAAAAATTAAATCATGAAGTTCTCCATTAGATTAATCCTTTTTATTTTGTCTTTTTCAACTTTCGTTGGATGTAAAAAAAGCGAAACCTTAAAGGTAAAAGAACCCACAAATTCAAAAAATGCAATCGAATATGCCTCGGGCTTTTCTATAAATAAATATGAAGGATATTCAATAGTGACGGTTTCAAATCCTTGGCCCGAAGCCAATAAAGACTTCACGTATATATTAAAAGAAAAAAACGGTAGCATTCCTGACAGCCTAAAAAAATATAATATAATTCCAGTTCCTTTAAAATCAATTGTCGTTACCTCAACAACTATTATTCCTTTTTTGGAAATGCTGGGAGTTGAAAAATCACTGGTGGGTTTTCCTCATACCGATTATGTTTCTTCTGAAAAAACCAGGAAACTAATTGATGCCGGCACTGTTAAAAACATAGGGCAAAACGAAAAATTAAATATGGAGCAGCTCATTGAATTGGAGCCTAACTTAATCGTAACCTTTGGCATTGACAACAACAATCCTATGATTGATAATTTACAAAAAAGTGGTCTTAAAGTACTCATTCAAGCGGACTGGATGGAACAAACTCCACTTGGCAAAGCTGAATGGATCAAGCTTTACGGTGCTTTATTTGGAAAAGAAAAAGAGGCAAAAACACTTTTTGATGGAATTGTTAAAAATTATAATGACGCGATACAATTGATTGCAACCAAAAAACCTACAGCTACAGTTTTATACGGATCAATGTATCAAGATCAATGGTATGTAGCAAAAGGAAATAGCTGGGTAGCGCAATTTATGAAGGACGCCAAAGCAAATTATTTGTGGGCAAATGTTGCAGGAACAGGAAGTCTTAGTTTGCCTTTTGAAAAAATATTAGAGAAAGCAAAAACGGCAAAATATTGGATTGCAACAGGTTCTTTCAAAAGTATTGCTGAATTTAAAAATAGCAATACGCATTACAGTCAATTTGATGCTGCAAAATCTAAAAATGTGTATACTTTTGAAAGTAAATTAGGCGCAACGGGAGGAACCATTTATTATGAATTGGCACCAAGCAGACCAGATTTAGTATTGAAAGATTACATTAAAATCTTCCATCCGGAACTGCTTCCAAATTATACTTTTACTTTTGCACAAAAACTAAACTAAATTGGCGAATCAAAAACGAAATACGATTCTATTTTTTTTACTTACCTTGGGACTTGTTCTTTTGTTTTTTGTAAACATTAGTTTTGGTTCCATAACGATACCTTTTAAAGAAATTTATACTAGTTTAACTGGTGGTCAAGCGAGTAAATCCACCTGGGAATATATCATCATCAATTATCGTTTACCCAAGGCCATTACAGCAATTCTTGTTGGAATGGGATTATCCATAAGTGGTTTGTTGATGCAAACTTTGTTTCGGAATCCATTGGCAGGACCTTATGTTTTAGGACTGAGTTCCGGTGCCAGTTTAGGTGTCGCTTTTGTAATATTAGGAGCGAGCTTACTTCCTCCTTTTTTAAGTACAATTTTGTTATCTTCTTATGGTGTAGTTTTAGCCTCAACTATTGGAAGTTCTGTTGTATTACTTGCCGTTTTATTGGTTTCTCAAAGGCTTCGCGACACCATGGCCATCTTAATTGTAGGGCTAATGTTTGGTAGTTTCACCAGTGCAATAGTAGGTGTTCTTACGTACTTTAGCTCGGCTGAACAATTGCAAAAATTCACCTTTTGGTCCATGGGGAACTTAGGAAATTTGTCATGGTCTTCTATATTAATTCTAACCGTTTGTGTGGGGATTGGTTTGTTATTAAGTCTGTTTAGCATCAAACCGCTTAATGCGTTGCTATTGGGTGAAAATTACGCTCGCAGTTTAGGTTTGAATTTCAAAAAAACACGATTGATTATTATTTTTGCAACGAGTATTTTAGCAGGAAGCATCACGGCGTATGCAGGTCCAATTGCCTTTATAGGACTGGCAGTTCCCCATATAGCAAAATTAGTATTTCAAACCAGTAATCATTCCGTTTTGTATTGGAGTACATTACTTTTAGGCGCTTCGATTATGCTTATTTGTGATGTACTTTCAGAATTGCCCGGATTGGAAATCACTTTGCCAATCAATGCTGTGACTTCGATAATTGGTGCTCCTGTGGTCATTTGGTTATTGGTTAGAAAACGAAAAATGATTGCCTAATGGAAAATAAAATTATCTTACAAGCGTCTCAAATCACCATAGGTTATTCTCATAAAAAAGAAGAAATCGTAGTGGCTTCGGATATCTCTATTTCTTTAAAAAAAGGAAAACTGATTGCTTTAATTGGTGCGAATGGCATTGGAAAATCAACGCTTTTAAAAACGATAACTGGAATCCAAAAACCGCTTTTAGGTGCCGTTTTCTTGAATGAAAAGAAAATTACTGATTACGAACCTTTGGACTTGGCACAAAACCTAAGCATCGTTTTAACCGAAAAATTACCTCCCAGTAATTTAACTGTTTTTGAACTCATTGCTTTAGGAAGACTGCCCTATACGAATTGGATGGGAACATTATCTGATATTGATATTGTCAAAGTGAATGAAGCTATGGTCTTAACTCAAATCAGTCATTTAGCCACCAAAAAACATTATGAAATTAGTGACGGGCAATTGCAAAAAGTCTTGATTGCACGAGCTTTGGCACAAGATACTCCATTAATAATTTTGGATGAACCTACTACCCATTTGGATTTATTACATAAGGTGGCTTTGTTCAAACTTTTGAAAAAGCTCACTCATGAAACTGGAAAATGTATTTTATTTTCTACTCATGATATTGATATGGCGATACAATTGAGTGACGAAATGATTATTATGACTCCTGAAACTGTGCTTCAAGACGAGCCTTGCAATTTTATTTCAAAAGGAAGTTTCAATACCTTATTCAAAGATGAACATATTATTTTTGATGCTGATAAAGGAAAATTCATGATTGTTTAGTTCCAACATTTCACTATTCAGTCCAAAATCACACTATCCAATTCCTTTAAATAAATTTATACTCACTGTTGCAATAGGAGAATCCGGGAATCTCCTGAAAAAATTAGTATCCGGATACAATCCTGCTTCAGCAGCGATTTTGTGCAAAACAGAAATTTCCACGATGTATTGATCCGAAAAACCATGCGTGGCATCATAAGCCGTAGCAGCCGTTTTTCCTAAATTAGCAGCGGTAAAATTTGGAGCAATAGTATGCAATTCAATCATTAACAATCCAAATTTCCGAACGTACGGCGACCATTTATTCAAATGTTCCAATAGATTATCTTCTACAAGACCATTACTGATTCGCTCTCCCCTATGCGCAAATGCGCCCGTTGAATGACTTACTCTGTCTTTGGTAACATGTTTTGGCATTTCCCAAATTCGGTTATGATCCAAGAAGGTTCTCACATTGAGTAAATCTTTCAAATCAATGTTATAATTTTCCAATAAGTCATTGGCTAACAAATTAGGCTGCCCAATATCGCCCCAAATTACTTTGGCCCAAATATCGGCTTTGATTAAATTGGCTCGGGTTACTTTCAAGGCCACCTGATTATAATCAGCACCAACCAAGAATAAAGGATAATCGTCCAGCATTTTTCCGCGAAGCGTTTGTCTTTCGATTACGTTATAAATATGTTCTATAAATGCTCCATTGCCACAACCCATATCGAGAATTCCTTTCGGCTGGTCTTCTATTGGTAAATTGAATAATTTGATGATAATTTCATCTACGACTTTAAAATAAGTATCGTGAGCACCTGCGCTTCCCCAAACATTCATTTCCCGGTCTACATGAATTTCATCTTCATCTTCGGCAATCGTACGGAGTATATTTGGGTTACCAAAAATCAAATCCTCTATTTTACTGAAAGTAGGCAAATAGGAAACTGTAACTCCATAAGCAGAGGCTCTTTTAGCAAAAAATAACCCCATTTCCGTAAACTGATAGTTGCCTTTTTTTTGGGTAAACCAACCTAAATCAGTAAAGAAATCGAGAATGATTTTGAAATTTTCGGGAGATTTATGAAATTCTTCAGGGCGGAAAGAAATCTCCATAAAATACTTATGAAACATACCGCTCATACCCAATCGCACTAATATTGGTCCAACCAAACAACCTTCAATATGCGTTAAAATCTGATGCTGAATTTCATTGGTCAGTGGATCATTCGAAAATGAAATTTCATATTTTTTTTTATATAAATCGAAAATTAAACCCAATCGAGCGAATGGGATATCGTCTAATAATCGTGTGCGAAATTGCATCGTGAAATGTAGTAAATCAAGCACATCTTCATACAAATAGAACATCGAAAAAGCAATCGCGCTTTTGTTGTTTATGCTGAATTTAATTTGGTCTGTAGAGGTGTTTATGTGATAATCCAAGAATCCTTGGGAACACAAAACACGTAAACCCACATTGAGATAGCCTTCATTGGCTTTAAACTGATCCGAAAGTTCTGTAAGTTTGACTTCTTTTTTGTCAAGAATATAGGACAGCACTCCTTTTTCATGCAAAACATACGCTACAGGTGCGGTAACCAAACCATCCAAATGTTTAAAAATGGTGCTTCTAAGAGTAATTTTATCAATCATAAAAAGTACGTTTTAAAGGAGAAAAAAACACAATTCAATCAAGAATGATCTACTCAAATATATGAAATTTCAACCACAAAATTACGTTACTTTTTACAAGTCCAAATTTACAACTTCCCTTTTACTAGTGATTTGTCTCTTTGCTTCGCCAATGACAAACGCAACCGAATTTGCAATATTAAAACTTCTAATTAGAGGTGACATAGGAATTGTCAGATGGTTGGGGAATTCATTTAAAACAGCTTCGCTCAAACCCTTACTTTCTTTCCCAAAAACCAACCAGTCACCATCCTGAAAATCATTCTCTAAATATGATTTTTCGGCATGGGAACTCATCAGGAAAACTCGGGATAAATCCGGAATTTGTGCTTTCCATTCGGCTACATTTTGATATTCCGTAACATCAAGATGTACCCAATAATCCAAACCGGAACGTTTTAGGTTTTTATCATTAATGACAAATCCAAAAGGATGAATTAAGTGCAAACGACTTTCGGTGCCTACACATAATCGGCCTATATTTCCGGTATTATTTGGTATTTCCGGTTCTACTAAAACGATGTTTAACATTGTAATTATTGTTATTTTTTATTGTTATTTTTCATTCGAATAGACTGCAAAATCAGACACTTCCAAAACTTCTCCTGCCTGCAAATCATTGAGATGTACGTTTCCTATTCGAACACGAACCAAGCGTAACGTTGGAAAACCAACAGCGGCAGTCATTTTTCGGACTTGGCGAAACTTCCCTTCATTCACCGTTATCGAAGCCCAAGATGTCGGACCGTGGCGTTCATCCCGTATTTTTTTTCCTCTGGCTCCAAAAGCAGGAATCTCATGTATCAAAGATGCTTTGCAGGGTTTGGTAATATACTTGGTTCCATTAAAACCAATTTCTACCCCTTTTTGCAATTCATCAATAGCGTCTTGATTAATAATCCCGTCGACTTGAACATAATATTCTTTGTCTACTTTTTTGCTTCGAATGATTTCGCTCATCATTCCGTCCGTGGTCAATAACAACAATCCTTCTGAATCTTCATCAAGACGACCTATTGCCATTGTTCCTTTGGGAAAATCATGCAATTCACCCAACAGTTTCTTTTTTCTTTTTAATTCGTAAATAAACTGACTCAGATACCCGTAAGGCTTATGAATGATGAAATGAGAATGAGACATTTTAGTGTATTAGTTGTGCGTGCAAAGATAGTTTTGTTTTCGCTGGATTTAAAATAGTGTTGCCCTACATTTATTGGTGTAAACCAAAAGCTATGTTAAATGATTGAATTACTTCAAATTAATGACGTAACATTATGGAAGTTAAGCGAATTAACTTTAAAATTAAAGAGTATGGAAAGCAATGATTTAGGTTCAAAAAAAACAAATAATAAGCAAAATATAAACGAAGGATTTAGCGGTAAGAATCTAGCCCAAAATACGAATCCTGAAGTATCGCATTTGAAATCAGAAATAGAAACTGATGCACATGGAGACCAAAAAATTGTCCAAAGAGCACGAAATATAGAAGGAACTTTAGAACAAAATGAGGACACTACTCCTGTTAATTTAAGTTCTGATATTGCTAATGTTTCTGAAGAACAAGCTAAAAAAATGGTAGAAAATAAAGATCATAACTCAGACATCATTCCAAACCGATATCCTAATGAGCATCCTGATAATAAGGAAGACAGAGGAAATATTAAACTGGATGAATAACAATTGATTTTGTTTAAAAAGGCCAATACGAGTTAGATTCGTATTGGCCTTTTTATTTTTAAATCTAAATTACTGCCTCCTTATTTTTCCAATCCCAATCAATAAAGTTCCAAAAAAAAGAAAAGCCAACAACATAAAAAACTTTTAGGCAAGAACTCATTTTTTTAAATTTTAGAACTGTAAAAACTTCCGTTACTATTTTACTTTCTAAAAGGAAACCAGGAAACTTTTGTTTATTTTTACAAACTTACAAAAAGAAATTCTATGTCAAATATGCTTCCGTTTTTATTGATTTTCATCGTTGCGCTCGCCATTGGTATTTTCATCGGTAAAATCATTTTCTCTGCCCGATTCCAATCCGAAAAAATCAGTTTAGAAGAGAAATTAATCGCTTTAAATTCTCAATTCAATCAACTGAAAGAGCAGATTATAGCTGACAAAACTACTTTCGAAAAGCAATTAGAAAACACCAACGCTGAGAAAGAAAGCATTCGAAGTGAGAAAGACAGCTTAGCGATCCAACTTTCAAAAAAGGAAGTTGATTTTGAGAATCTTTGGGAACGAAACAAAGAACAGAAAGAAGAAGTCGAGAAATTACAGGAAAAATTCACCAAGGAATTTGAGAATCTCGCCAACAAAATATTAGACGAAAAATCCAATAAATTCACAGAGCAGAACAAGGAAAATATGAAAAATATCTTGACCCCTTTACAAGATAAAATTCAATTGTTCGAAAAGAAAGTCGAAGATACCCATAAAGAAAGCATTGATTATCATGCGGCTTTGCGCCAACAAATTCTTGGCTTGCGAGAAATGAATATACAGATGAGCAAAGAAACCATCAACCTGACCAAGGCTTTGAAAGGCGACAGCAAGATGCAGGGAAATTGGGGAGAACTAGTTTTGGAACGCGTTCTTGAAAAATCAGGATTAGAAAAAGGCCGTGAATATGAAGTACAACAAGCCTTTACTACAGAAGATGGAAACCGTGTTTTTCCGGACGTTGTCATCAATCTGCCTGATGGCAAAAAGATGATTGTCGATTCAAAAGTTTCTTTGACCGCTTATGAAAAATACATCAATGAGGAAGATGATATTTTAAAAATAAGTTATTTAAAAGAGCACGTTACTTCCATCAAACGCCACGTAGAACAATTGGGAAATAAAAATTACCACGATTTATACCAAATAGAAAGTCCGGATTTTGTCTTATTATTTATCCCGATTGAACCCGCTTTTGCCATGGCGCTGAATGAAGATACCAGTTTGTACAACAAGGCATTCGAGAAAAATATTGTCATTGTTACGCCTGCCACTTTATTAGCTACTTTGCGAACGATTGACAGCATGTGGACCAATCAGAAACAACAAGAAAACGCACTCGAAATTGCGCGACAAGCGGGCGCTTTGTATGATAAATTTGAAGGTTTTGTAGCAGATTTAATCAAAATTGGAAAAAAAATAGACGAGAGTAAAATAGAATACAGCGGAGCGATGAATAAACTCGTAGAAGGAAAAGGAAACCTAATTGTGAGTGTCGAAAAATTAAAAAAAATGGGAGCTAAAGCAAAAAAAGCGCTTCCAGAAAGCATATTAAACAGAGCCGAAAAAGACGAAAATCAATTATTAAATTAAACAAAATGAGAAAATTTTTAATGGTTATTACAGCGATATTGGTGTTATCTATTGTAGGTTATTTTACTTTTTTATACAATGCCACCTACAGCGAAGGAGTACGTTCCGGCGAATTAATAAAGGTGAGCAATAAAGGTGTCGCTTTCAAAACGTGGGAAGGTGAAATAAGCCAGGGGATTTCCGGCGCACAAATATTTTCTTTTTCAGTATTGGACAGTGAGGAAAAAGTGATTGCTGACTTACAAGAATTTGAAGGGCAATACGTGCAGGTAAATTATGTGGAACGTTACCGTACCTTTCCTTGGTGGGGCGATACTCGTTATTTTATTACAGAAGTTAAGAAAGTAAATTCTCCCTTTAAAATAAAATAGATGAATCGTACCTTTAAAACTGTTGCTTCCTCTGACATTAGTATTTCGGAATTAATGTTGCCTTCGCACACTAATTTTAGCGGTAAAATTCACGGCGGATATATCTTATCCTTGCTGGATCAGATTGCGTTTGCCTGTGCCTCAAAATTTTCAGGGAATTATTGTGTAACTGCTTCGGTAGATACCGTAAATTTCCTCAAACCAATTGAAGTGGGTGAATTGGTGACGATGAAAGCCAGTGTCAATTATGTAGGTAACAGTTCCATGATTATTGGCATTCGGGTTGAGGCTGAAAATATTCAAACCGGAAAAATTAAGCATTGCAATTCCTCTTATTTTACGATGGTCGCCAAAGATAGCGAGGGCAAAAGCATGTTAGTTCCTGGATTAATTCTGTCGAATATGAATGATGTACGTCGTTTTTGTAATTGCATCAAACAAATTGCCTTAAAAAAAGAAAAAGACCTGCACGAAGAAGAGTTTGATTACACCTCAAAAGAAGCATTAGAAGGCTTAAAAAAATACAATATCAAGTTAGAGCTATAATCATGGATAGTTATTAACTTTCTAATTGATGAAAAATAGTGTTCTAAGAATTTTTTATCAAAAGCATTTCAATGCAATTTCTCATTAAAAAGGCTAGCAAAAATTAACTGATTCTCAAATTTTTCTACGGATCAACACTTTAGTTTCTTATATTTTTTTTGTAACTTTAAGTAATTTAATTCATAAATCATTATGAAAAAAATTACGCAAATAGTACTACTCATTATTGCGACTACAACTTCTGCTCAAGAAAAAATGATGTCTTACGCAGGAATTACAAATTTTGAGGCTTCAATTCCTTTTTTTGAAGAAGTAAAAGCAATAAATGAAAAAACCACCTGTATTTTGATAACCAAAACAGGCCAAATCGCTTGTTGGATCAACATTAAAGATTTTGAATTTAAAAGAGATTTAATGCAAGAGCATTTCAATAAAAATTACATGGAAAGCAACCGTTTTCCAAAAGCTGTTTTTAAAGGTAAAATTGAGAAATTTGATTTAAAAAACCTTAACTCAGAATCTAGTCAATACCTAATCACCGGCAAAATAACCATACGGGGAAGAACTAAAAAAATAGTGATCAACGGAACTCTGAAAAAAGTGGATAAAGGAATTGAACTCTATTCCACATTCCCATTAAACACGGATGATTTTAATATTGAAATTCCTTTTATAGTGCGAAGCAAAATATCAAAAAATGTAAACACTCAAATTATTTGTGTCTTACAATAAATCTATTTTGTTAAACAATTCCTTAAAGCACCTTCTAGATTTTTAAATTGAAATTTAAAACCGGTTTGTTCAATTTTATTCGAAGAAACCCTTCTCCCTGTCAATACAATTTTAGCCATTTCACCCATCGCTAATTTCAAAACAAAAGCAGGAACATTAGGCAGCCAAATAGAATATCCAAAAACACAGGCTAATGTTTTAGAAAAAATAGAATTCGTCGTATTGTCATTTATTGCTGCATTATACGGTCCGGCCATATCTGGATTAACAATTGCCTGATAGTAAATCGAACACAAATCGTCCACATGTATCCATGGCATATATTGTTTACCCGAACCCAAGGCGGAACCCAATCTGTATTTGAAGAGCGGAATCAATTTCTTCAAAAACCCTTCGTTTTTCCCTAATACCAATCCGGTGCGGATCTTCACGGTTCTAATATTCAAATTCTCAATAAAATCAAGAGAACCTTCCCATTTCTGGCAGGTGTATCCCAAGAAATCATTTGCCGGTTTCATATCTTCCGTACAAATTTCCTCTCCATTTACAGCACCATAAATACCAACAGCCGAAGCTGAAATAAAAGCATCCAGTGTTTTATTGTTCTTTTTTAAAACGGAATACAATAATTGAGTGGATTTTTCCCGGCTATCTATAATTACTGCTTTTCTTTTAGCAGTCCATCTTTTCTCAGCAATATTTTCTCCAGCCAGATGAATTATATAATCCGCTTTTAAAACGGCGCTTTCCTCAATAGTCTGATTTGAAACATCCCATTTATAGTAGAAAATGTCTCCTTTATTTTGTTTTTCACTTCTACTTAAGATGGAAACAGAATATCCTTTGGCTATCAATAAAGTAGTCAAATGTCTTCCGATAAATCCCGAACCGCCGCTTATTAAAACATTTTTTTTCATAATAGTGTAAAGCTAATGATTTATATCGACATAAAATTATATTAAATTTTGTTTAACTTTATTAATATATAGTTAAACATTCACTATCTTTATACTCTAATTTGAAACACAAGAAAAATGGCTACTAAAAAAACAATAATGACTAAGGACAAAATAGTTTCAATGTACATGAATTATGTATTAGAGCACAGTGAAAAACCAAAATCAGTATATCATTTCACAAAAATAAATGATTTTACAGAAACGGAGTTCTATGCATTTTTTGGGACTATTGAAAGTATTGAAAAAGAAATTTTCAAAATGTTTGTAGAAAAAACTATCGATTTGCTGAACAAAAACAAGGAATACGAGATGTATGACATGAAAAGCAAAATGTTAAGTTTTTACTTTACTTTCTTCGAAATTTTGACAGCCAACAGAAGTTATGTCGTGCTTGTTTTACAAGAGCACAACAATCAGTTGAAAAAATTAATGCAGCTTTCCGGACTAAGAAACAGTTTCAAAAATTTTCTTACTGAAATCATTTCAGATGATTTTAGAACACAACAAGAAAAACTTCAAAATTTCCAGGAGAAAACATTTCAGGAAACATCTTGGATTCAACTTTTATTGACACTAAAATTCTGGTTGGATGATTCCTCTCCTGCTTTCGAGAAAACGGATATCTATATTGAAAAATCAGTAAAAGTGACTTTTGAATTAATGAACATTGCTCCTATAGACAGCTTAATCGATTTTGGAAAATTTATTTTCAAAGAAAAAATATACAACAAGTAATGAAAACGATAGACTACATCCCTACTTCAAAAATTGAAAGAGCTACAAAACTGATGCAAACCGGTGCAAAAGTTGGCGTGAACTACTTGAAATATTACGGAGAAAAAATGGTTAATTCTGATTTGACTCGTGATAAATTAAACGAAGATAATGCTGAAGATATTTATGACGGACTAAAAAGTTTGAAAGGAAGTGCACTCAAAGTAGCGCAAATGCTAAGTATGGATAAAAGCTTTTTGCCACAAGCTTATGTTGAAAAATTCTCGTTGTCTCAATTCTCTGTTCCGCCACTTTCGGCTCCATTGGTATTGAAAACGTTCAAGACAAATTTTGGGAAAACACCGTATGAAATTTTTGACGAGTTCAATGCAAATTCCGTTAACGCAGCAAGTATCGGACAAGTTCACGTTGCTGTAAAAGACGGTAAAAAACTAGCTGTAAAAATTCAATATCCAGGCGTAGCCAATAGTATTTCGTCAGATTTGGCTTTGGTAAAACCAATAGCGATTAGGATGTTTAACCTTCAAGGGAAAGATTCGGATAAGTATTTCAAGGAAGTCGAAGATAAATTAATTGAGGAAACCAATTATTTATTGGAACTGAAACAAAGCCAAGAAGTTGTTGAAGCCTGTAACAAGATTGAAAATCTAGTTTTCCCAAATTACTATTCTGAATTTTCATCGGAGAAAATTATCACGATGGACTGGATGACAGGAATTCATCTTTCGGAATTTACCAATAGAAATGACAATCAAGAAATTGCAGACAAAATTGGTCAGGCATTATGGAATTTCTATATGTACCAAATTCATATTCTGAAAAAAGTACATGCTGATCCGCATCCTGGAAATTTCTTGGTAAACAATGAAAACCAATTGGTAGCACTGGATTTTGGTTGTATGAAACAAATTCCAAATGATTTTTACACTCCATATTTTGAATTGATTGACAAAAAAGTCATTAATGATTCCAAAATATTCAACGATAAATTATTTGAATTGGAAATTTTACGTGTGGATGATTCTGCAGCGGAAATAGCTTATTTCACCGAAATGTTCCATGATTTATTGTCCTTGTTTACAAAACCGTTTCAAGCAGAAAAGTTCGATTTCTCGGATGAATCTTTTTTTGAAAGCATCGCACAATTAGGAGAGCGTTTTTCAAAAGATACCAATTTGAGAAAAATGAATGGAAATCGCGGATCTAAACATTTTATCTACATGAACCGAACGTTTTTTGGTTTGTACAATTTGATGTTTGATTTGAAAGCGACAATTGTGGTTAATGCATTTGAAAAATACAAGTAGTGAAGAAGGAAAATCTGCCTTCAAAAATGTGTTTGGTCTGTAACCGACCTTTTAGCTGGCGGAAAAAATGGGAAAAAGTTTGGGACGAAGTCAAATATTGTAGTGAAAAATGCAAAAGAAACAAAAAGGGTTAGTTTGGTTTAGAAATGATTTGAGAGTGCATGATAATGAATCGTTGACAAATGCTATTGATGAAAATGAAACCGTAATTGCGGTGTATTTTTTTGATCCAAGGCATTTTGAGGATACTAATTTTGGATTTAAAAAAACAGAAAAGTTTCGCGCTAAGTTTTTGATTGAATCGGTAACAGCATTGAAACAAAATTTGGAAAAATTGAATATTCCGCTTTTGGTTTATCACCAAAAACCTGAAGATGCGATACTCGAAATAATTACTCAAAATGAAATCAGTTCTATTTACTTCCAAGAAGAATGGACGAGTGAGGAAATGGAAGTTTTGGAGAATGTAAAATCGAAAGTTTCAGATTCAGTAGCTTTCAAAAGCATATACAATCAGTTCTTATTCCATCCTGAAGAGATTCCGTTTGACATTTCATCGATTCCAAATGTTTTTACACAATTTAGAAATAAGTGTGAAAAATCAACAAAAATCCGTCCTGAATTTACAGTTCAACCGATGCAGGAAGACAATTTAATTACAAACGAAACTGTAATTCCCAGCATGGAAACATTAGGTCTTACTGATTTTAAAATGGATTCTAGAACGGCGTTTCCTTTTCGCGGTGGTGAAGATGAGGCAATAAAACGATTGCAAAATTATTTTTGGGAAACCAAAAAACTAAGTGTTTATAAATTGACCCGCAATGGATTAATCGGTACTGATTTTAGTTCGAAATTTTCTCCTTGGTTGGCAAACGGTTCCATTTCGGCGAAAACTATTTATTGGGAAATTATTAAATATGAACAGCAAATCGGGAAAAATGAATCCACCTATTGGTTAATTTTCGAATTGATTTGGAGAGATTATTTTAAACATATATCGTTGAAAAACGGCAATTCAATTTTTAAAATCGGAGGGATTTTAGACAAAAAATACGTTTGGAAAACCAACCAATCAGCCATAAATCATTGGATAAACGGTACTACAGACGAACCATTTGTAAATGCCAATATGATTGAAATGCAACAAACGGGATGGATGAGCAATCGCGGCAGACAAAACGTAGCGTCATTTTTTGCAAAAGAATTACTAATAGACTGGCGCATTGGAGCTGCTTATTTTGAAGCAATGCTAATTGATTACGATGTACACAGCAATTATGGGAATTGGATGTACGTTTCAGGAGTTGGTAACGATCCTAGAGACCGAAAATTCAATATTAAATTACAAGCGTCCAATTACGATGGACAATCAAAATTTCAGAAATTATGGTTGCAACAACAATTATTTTAAAAAGATAAATGAATACAAATAAAAAACATATTAATGTAGTTTGGTTCAAAAGGGATCTTCGTTTACAGGATAATGAGGCGATTTTTAATGCAACAAAAACTGGCATACCCACATTGTTGCTTTATGTATTCGAAAAATCTTTAGAAAATGATTCACATTATAGTCCAAGACACTGGAATTTCATCAAGCAATCGCTTGTAGACATCAATAAACAACTGGAAAAATCGAACACACAGGTATTAGCGGTATCTTCAGAGGTGCTTCAAGTTTTCAATATTCTTGAAGAAACATACAAAATTGAAACCGTGTATTCACATCAGGAAACCGGCTTAAAAATCACTTACGAAAGAGATAAAACTTTCAAACGCTTTTGCAAAAACAATCAAATTAATTGGATTGAAAATACCAACAACGGAATTTTCAGAGCCTTACGTAACAGAACGAATTGGGTTTCAAAATGGGAAGACTACATGAATCAACCGCAATTTATTTTTGATGGGAAACCAGATAATTTTCTAAATACGGAAGCAATATTGGAACTCGAAAAAGCTTTAGAAAAAACCAATTTAGAAACTGTTCCGGATGCTATTTTCCAAAAAGGTGGCAGCAACATGGCCCAGAAATATTTGCAAACATTTTTTGATGAACGATACCACAATTATAATTCTCATATTTCGAAACCTTTATTAGCTCGAAAAAGTTGTAGCAGATTATCACCCTATATTGCTTGGGGGAACTTATCGTCCAGACAAGTGTTGCAAAAAGCAGCTACGTTCCTCTTGACCTGCAACAACAAAAAACAAATTGATTCCTTTGTGTCACGACTGACTTGGCAAGCACATTTTATCCAAAAATTTGAAATGGAAGAAGTCATGGAGTTTGAAAGTGTTAATAAGGGATTCCATTCGTTAAAAAAGAAAGTCAATGAAAATTATATTGAAGCTTGGAAAACGGGACAAACCGGATTTCCATTGATTGATGCTTGCATGCGTTGTCTCAATGAAACTGGCTATTTGAATTTTAGAATGCGTGCGATGTTGGTGTCCTTTTTTACTCATAATTTATGGCAACCTTGGCAAGAAGCGACGCAGCATCTATCACAAATGTTTCTGGATTTTGAACCTGGAATACATTTTCCGCAGTTGCAAATGCAGGCTGGCGAAACCGGAATCAATATGTTACGTATATATAATCCAATAAAGAACAGTTATGAACACGATGCCGATGGAGAATTTATAAAAAAATGGGTACCGGAACTGCGCGATTTGCCACGAGCTTTTGTACATGAACCCTATAAAATGACCTATTTAGACCAAAAATTTAACGATTTTGAAGTTGGAGTTAATTATCCGAAACCAATTGTAAACATGGAAAGAACCAGAAAATTTGCGAGTGATTTTTTATGGAAAATGAAGAAAAATCCCTTGGTAAAAGAAGAAAGTTCACGGATTTTAAAACTTCATACCATGGCAGATATTGGCGATAGCGAATAATTTTCAACAACAATTTCAAAAAAAATCAATAGCAATTTCAAAAAAAATAGAATCTCGTGACTGAAAAAAAAGAACTTACTGATTTAGACAAAGACCGAATCATAGAAATGGCTTGGGAAGACCGCACCACTTTTGATGCGATTTTAATGCAATTTGGATTAAAAGAACAAGAAGTGATCGACCTGATGCGCACCGAAATGAAACCTTCGAGTTTTAGAATGTGGCGCGAAAGAGTGCAAGGCCGAAAAACAAAACATGAAAAATTAAGGGATTTTCGAGAAGGCCGTTTTAAATGTACGATGCAAAGGCAAATTAACAACAACAAGATATCCAAACGATAATTTTTCGATAATTAAGAAACAAATCCAAAATAAATTTTAAATAACTGATTGAATAATACATATGAAAAACATAGTAATCATTGGTGGTAGTAAAGGAATTGGTAGTGCCATTTTGTTGCAACAATTAGAGACAAACTTGGTTTACAACATCAGCAGAAATGCACCTGAAATCACGCATCCCAACCTGAAACATTACTCATTAGATGTTCTAAAAGATACACTTCCAGAAATAGAAGCTGTAGACACCTTGATTTATTGCCCAGGTTCTATTAATTTGAAACCGATTGGAAGTTTGAGCATCGATGATTTCAGAAATGATTTTGAAATAAATGTGATTGGCGCTGTAAAAGCCATTCAAAAATATTTACCTGTCTTAAAAAAAGGAACAAACCCTTCGATTGTTTTATTTAGTACAGTAGCTGCAAAATTAGGAATGCCGTTTCATGCGAGTATCGCTACTTCAAAAGCAGGAGTAGAAGGATTAGTAAAATCATTGGGAGCAGAATTGGCTTCGGTAGTACGCATCAATGCCATTGCTCCGACGATTACCGAAACATCACTTTCGGCAGGTATTTTAAGAAATGACCGAATGAAAGAAAACATGGTAGAACGCCACCCGATGAAAGGCTATCTAAAACCGGAAGAAGTAGCTAATATGGCCAACTTCCTAATTTCGGAAAGCGCCAAATCAATTTCAGGTCAGGTTTTCGAAATGGATTACGGAATCGTGACCTTTAAAATCTAAAAAAGTAGTTATTCCCAATCTAAAAAATAAATTCTTTAACGATTAAAGAAAAAAGAGTTCTAGAATTTTCTTAATTCCTTAATGGTTAAAAAAAAGTTTAAACAAATCCAATAAAATAATTAGCCAAATTTAAAATTATAATACTGCATCGCATGATAAAAGAAATGAAAAGTTACGAGAAAATTGAACAATACGACACCGAAATTACAGAAGCATTAGCAGATAATTACAAAGTTATCATTGAGAATTTAGGTGAAGATGTTACGCGCGAAGGACTAGAAAAAACACCAGAACGTGTCGCCAAAGCGATGCAATATTTAACTCATGGTTACGGATTAGATCCATTAGAGATATTAAAATCGGCAATGTTTACTGAAGACCATCAGCAAATGATTGTGGTAAAAGATATCGAAGTCTACTCGATGTGTGAACACCACATGTTGCCATTTTTTGGAAAAGCACATGTGGCTTATATTCCAAATGGTAAAATTGTAGGTTTAAGTAAAATACCAAGAGTAGTTGATGCTTTTGCCAGAAGAATGCAAGTGCAGGAACGATTGACGGACCAGATTAAAAATTGTATTCAGGACGCTTTGAATCCACTAGGTGTAGCAGTTGTAATTGAAGCGCAACACATGTGTATGCAAATGCGAGGGATTCAAAAGCAAAACTCGGTTACCACGACTTCTTCTTTTACAGGAGCTTTCGAGAAAGACAAAACAAGAAAAGAATTTATTAGCTTAGTTTCCAATAAATTAAGTTAATTTTAATTTCTGGAGAACTTACTGAATAAAAAAAAGTACACAGATTTAACAGATTAATACCGTTTATTTCGTTAGTTGAAAATTGGAGTTAATTCGTGTAATTCGTGGCAAAAAATACAAACTATGAAAATTCTCTTAACAGGCGCAACAGGTTATATCGGGAAGCGACTTTTGCCTTTGTTGGTGGCACAAGGACATGAAATAATCTGTTGTGTAAGAGATAAAAATAGGTTTTATTGTCCAATAGAATTTCAAAAAAGTGTTACGGCAATTGAAGTTGATTTTCTAAAACAAGAAACATTGACAGCCATTCCCGAAAATATTGATGCGGCTTATTATCTGATTCACTCCATGTCAGGATCAGCCTCTAATTTTGATGAATTAGAAAGTTTATCGGCGCTGAATTTTGTGCAACGCTTGAATGAAACCAAAGCAAAACAAGTGATTTATTTGAGCGGAATTGTCAATGACAAATCATTATCCAAACATTTATCTTCCAGAAAAAAAGTAGAAGAAATTTTAAATACAGGAACTTTTGCCGCAACTACTTTGAGAGCGGGAATTATTGTGGGTTCTGGAAGCGCATCGTTTGAAATCATTCGGGATTTAGTGAATAAACTTCCTATTATGATAACTCCAAAGTGGCTCAATACTAAATGCCAGCCGATTGCAATTCCGGATGTTCTCGATTTTTTATCCAAATCATTACTGAATCCACTTACCTACAATCAGAGTTTTGACATTGGCGGACCCGATATTTTAACGTACAAAGAAATGCTTTTGGGTTTTGCAGAAGCAAAAAAATTAAAGAGATGGATCTTCACTGTCCCAATAATGACACCAAAATTATCTTCTTATTGGCTCTATTTTGTAACCTCAACATCGTATAGACTCGCATCAGCACTAGTTAGCAGCATGAAAGTCGAAGTAGTTTGCAGTGATAACAGAATCAATGAGTTATTGCATGTTACGCCGATGTCCTACAAACAAGCGCTTTCCCGTGCATTGATAAAAGTAGACGAAGATAAAGTAGCTTCGAGTTGGAAAGATTCCTTGGTCAGCGGACGTTTTAGCAGAAACATGTCGGAATATTTGAAAGTTCCAAAAAAGGATTGCTACATCGACCGTCGCAAAATGGAAATTATAGATCGTGATTTCACCATCAACAGGATTTGGTCCATCGGTGGTGACACAGGTTGGTATTATGGTGATTGGTTATGGAATTTACGAGGTTTTATTGATAAATTATACGGTGGCGTAGGTTCTAGAAGAGGAAGAACAAACCGACATGATATACATTCTGGTGATGCCTTGGATTTTTGGCGCGTTTTGTATGCCAATAAAGAAGAAGGAAAATTAATCTTATTTGCCGAAATGAAATTACCTGGTGAAGCTTGGTTAGAATTTAAAATTATAGGAAATACTTTGTATCAAGCGGCAACTTTCAGACCCAGAGGAATTTGGGGAAAATTATACTGGTATTCCGTTTTACCCTTTCATGGGTTTATTTTCGAAGGAATGCTGCAGAAACTGATTAAATAATTTTATTTTTTAAATATATAAGTCATTTAAGTTTTTATTTGAACTTTCTAAAACTTAAATGCCTTATATGTTAAATCTTTTTATTTCAAGATTCCGGCTTTGTAAGTCGCAATCGCTCGATCTCTCGCCATGGCGTGTTCTACCATAGGTTTTCCGTAACCTAAATCGAATTCTTTAATCCATTTTCGGATGTAGATTCCTTTCTCATCGAATTTTTTCTGTTGAATCTCTGGATTGAAAACACGGAAATAAGGTGCGGCATCACAACCGGTTCCTGCTGCCCATTGCCAGTTACCAACATTGGCAGACATATCGTAATCCAGTAGTTTTTCGGCAAAATAGGCTTCACCCCATTGCCACTGAATCATTAAATGTTTAATCAGAAAACTGGCGACCACCATGCGAACTCTGTTGTGCATGTAACCCGTTTCATTAAGTTGACGCATTCCTGCATCGACCATTGGATAACCAGTTGTTCCCGAACACCAACGTTTGAAATCTTCTTCATTATTGCGCCACTCAATTCCATCATAAGCCGATTTAAAGTTTTGGGTTACAACTTTTGGGAAACTGAATAAAATTTGCATGAAGAATTCTCTCCAAATCAGTTCACTCAAAAAAACATCATTTTTATGAAAGGCCCAATTGACTAATTTCCGTACGCTTACGGTTCCAAAACGCAAATGCGGTGACAGATAAGAAGTTTTGTCCAAGGCTGGAAAATCTCTTATATCTTGATAATTTGCAATGAATTTTAAATTGTGTGGCTTAACTTTTATGGGACTTTCTTCGAAACCTATTTGTTCCAAAGTTGGAAAATCAAAACTATTTTTATGGAAATTAGAAAAATGGGATTCCGTATTATATTCCTGAACCGGCGCCATTGATTTGTATTTCTCTAACCATTTATTTTTAAAGGGAGTGTAAACCGTGTATGGCAATCCGTCCGCTTTTGTGATTTCTTTTTCCTCGAAAATCACTTGATCTTTAAAAGAATAAGCAATGGTTTTATTTGTTTCCAAAAGTTCACAAATTGCTGTATCACGTTGTATCGCGTACGGTTCGTAATCTTTGTTGAAGAAAACTTCTTTAACATCATATTCTTGTAAAAGTAATTGCCAAACATTGAAAGTTTTTCCTTTTTTGACCAGAAGTGAGCTTCCAATTTCCTGTAATTGCGTATTTATTTTCGAAAGTGAATCATGGATAAAACCTACTCTGGCATCATTTTTTGGTAAACTATCCAAAATGGAATCATCAAAAATAAACAATGGAATCACTGGATATTTTGACCGTAACGCTTGAAATAAACCTACGCTATCTTCTAAACGCAAATCACGTCTGAACCAAAATATAGAAACTTCTTGCTTGCTCATTACTTTGAATTAAACATTTCGTCCACTTTAATTACACGGTACTCGAAAATGGATTTCAATTTATTTTTAACGACCAATGTGTTCATAATTCGGCCCAGAAAACCAAGTGGCAACCCGTAATGCACTACATCAGTCATTTTAGTTCCGTTTGGTGTGGCTTCAAAAAAATGTTTGTGGTGCCAAAAACTGTATGGACCAAAACGTTGTTCGTCTATGAAATAACTATTTTCTTTTACTTGTGTTATTACAGTCATCCATGACAAAGTGATTCCAAAAAGTGGCGTTACTTTATACTGAATAATTTGTCCCGGATACATGGATTTTTGATCAAAATCTGTGATTTGAAAACCCATTCCTTCCGGTGTAATTTTCTGAAGATTTTTTGGATTTGAAAAAAAGGACCAACATTCTTCGACAGTTGCATTTACGTGCTGAACGGTTTCTTGTTTATATATTTTCATGGTTGTGTTTTAAATATAAATGCCTTCATGGAACACTGCGTTCGCGTGAGGGATAAAAGTGGAGCTCTTTTTATAATTGGCCTCGTTTTTTTAGAACGAAACCAGCTATAAAAAAGCGGAAACGGATAGCCCGACCCCGCTGTAACGCTAGTGAAAGCGAGGTCACGCCCCAATTGAACTTTACATTTTATAATATTTGAAAGGCACAAATAACATTCCGAAACACTCGCCGTGTTCCTTACCCAAATGTTTGTGATGCACTTTGTGTGCTTTTCGCAAGCCTATTAAATACTTGTTATTGGTATTTTTAAACCACTTAAATCGTTGGTGAATCAAGACATCGTGAATCATGAAATAACAGAATCCGTAAAATGTGATTCCGAGTCCAATGAAAAAGAAATAATTCATTCCGCCTTGAACGCCAAAGTAGAAAAGAACGATGCTAGGAAGAGCAAAAATCACAAAGAAAATATCATTTCGTTCGAAAATATTTGCGTATTTTGGTTGGTGATGATCGGCATGAAAATACCACATCAAACCATGCATTATGTACTTATGCGTAAGCCAGGTCACACATTCCATAAATAGGAAAACACCCAAAAAGATTAAAAAGGAAATCATTATTTTTTTATTTAATTAAAAATATACTTTTCAAAACAGGCATTATTATACCAATTTTAATTTATAGGTTACAAAAGATTGCGCCAAAAGACCCGCTTTTGTATAATTAGAAACCCGAATTCTTGCATTTCCAATTTCATCGCAAGGCGTGTTTTCTAATTTTTTCAGTAGTTTTTTGTAATACACAAATGCGGTATAGACACCAAACTTAGCTTCTATTGGCAACTTTACAATCCCTTGATAGGCGACTTTAAAATCTTCTTCGATTTCATTGATGATTGCTGTTTTGGCTTTTTCATCGAATGAGTTCAAATCCACACCAGGGAAATAATTTCGGTTCAAAACTAAATTATCGTCCTTCAAATCTCTCAAAAAATTAACTTTCTGGAAAGCAGAACCCAAACGCATGGCTTCGTCTTTCAGTTGCTCGTATCGTTTATTGTCACCGGCTACAAAAACCTTTAAACACATTAGCCCTACGACATCCGCAGAACCATAAATGTAATCATCGTACTCTGCTTTGCTGTGATAATCTGATTTTATCAAATCTAATTTCATACTTTTCAAGAAAGCCTGAATTAAATCATCGGAGATATTGTATTGTTTTACCGTTTGCTGAAAAGAGTTCAAAATTGGATTCAGACTGATTCCTCTTTCCATTGATTTGTAATACTCATCCTCAAACTCAGTGATTAAACTTTCTTTGTCAAAACCGTGAAATGAATCTACAATTTCATCCGCAAAACGAACAAATCCATAGATACTATAAATCGCATCTCTTATACTTGGCGACAACATGTAAACCGCCAGAGAAAAAGAGGTGCTATAGTTTTTTGTAACTAGTTTGCTACATTTAAAAGATACATCATCAAATAATTGCTTCATATTATTGCTCTGAAAATTGCTTATTAATTAATTCTGACACTAATTTTCCAGAAATTAATGCTGGTGGAACACCTGGTCCCGGAACGGTCAATTGACCTGTGAAATATAAATTCTTTACTTTTTTGCTTTTCAATTTTGGTCTCAAAAAAGCGGTTTGCAATAACGTATTCGCCATTCCATATGCATTTCCTTTATAAGAGTTGTATTCCGAAACAAAGTCATTTTTACAAAATGATTGTTTAAATATAATATTATTTTTTACACTTTGCTTTGTTAATGTTTCAAAACGATCCATTATTTTATCAAAATATTCTTCTCGCAACGCTTCAGTATCATTGATTCCAGGCGCCAAAGGAACAAGGAAAAATCCTGATTCCATTCCTTCGGGAGCGGCAGTTTTATCTGTCACTGATGGAAAATTGGCATAAAACAACGGTTCTTTTGGCCATTGTGGTTCATCATAAATATCCTTGGCATGCTGATAAAAATCAACATCAAAAAACAACGCATGATGCGAAATATTTTCTATTTTTTTATTGAAACCAACATAGAATAATAATGACGAAGGAGCAAAAACTCGGCTCTCCCAATATTTCTCAGAATACGCACGATGTTCCTGATCCAATAATGTTTCAGTATGATGGTAATCGGCACCGCTCAAAATCAAATCGGATGCAATCGTTTCGCCATTGACCAATAATCCTTTGGCCGTTTTATTGTTCACGATTATCTTTTCAATATTAGAATTCGTTTTGAATTTCACCCCTAATTCCAACGCTAAACTTTCCATCGCACGAACTACATCAAACATTCCAGTTTTTGGGTGCCAGGTTCCAAGACCAAAATCGGCATAATTCATAAAACTGTAAAACGAAGGCGTATCGGATGGTTTGGCTCCAAGAAACAAAACGGGAAATTCCAGAATTTGAATCAACCTTTCATTTTTAAATTTCTTTCGAACATCTTTACTGATGTTGCTAAAAAACTGTCCAACTTTTTTAGCTGTTTCAACGGTTATTAACTCCAGTGGAGAAACTCCCGGACGATACACTAAATCTTTAATGGCAATATCATAATTGCTTTTGGCTTCAGCCATAAAATCATTTAGTATGGTACCGCTACCTTTTTCGATTGCTTCAAAAGCGAAAATAATATCCGTTAAATTATCCGCAATTGTAATGAAATCATCGATCCCATAATACACTCGGTATGCTGGAGATAACTTTATCAACTCGTAATAATCCGACGTTTTTTTATCAAAATCTGCAAAAAAACGATCGAACACATCCGGCATCCAGTACCAACTTGGCCCCATGTCAAAAGTGAATCCCTCCATTTTTAATTGTCGTGCTCTTCCGCCAATTGTTGGATTTTTTTCATAAACGGTAACATCGTGGCCACTTTGTGCTAAATAACAAGAAGCAGCAAGCGAAGAAAACCCAGAACCTATAATTGCAATTTTTTTTATTTCTTTCATTTGTTTAGCAAATATACAAAAAGTTTAAACAAAAAATTAAATTTCATCTACTAATTCAGAAATAGAATTGAAAATTGATATTTTATCTGAAAGCCCTTCTTTATTTATAAACTCCACCAAGCGTCCAGCATACCATAATTCAGTGGTATCATCTAGCAATTCATTGGACATTTTTTGAATGTATCCATCCAATATATCTCTTTCAGGCTGCACTGTCATATAAGAAACAAAAACAATGGAATTGAAATGTTTTTTTAAATCTTTTAGATTATCAATAGGCATACTTTCCCCTAAATAAATGGTTTTATAGCCATGCAATAGAATCTCATAATTCAGATACATCAAGCCCAATTCATGAATTTCATTCATAGGGAGTGATAGGACAAAAACTTTATCGAATTTGGTTTGCTTTAAAATTTGAAGTTTTTCAGTATTTATTAATAATTTTTGCTTGATTAAATAACTGATAAAATGTTCATGAGCAGGCGTTATGGTATCGGATTGCCACAATAATCCCAGTTCATTCATTAGCGGTATAAAGACTTGATGAAAAACTTCCTTAAATGATTTTTCAGCTATTAACCAATTGTACGTATTGAAAAACAACTCTTGATCAAAGTTCATCATCGCCATTTTAAACTCACTAATAGCATGACTTTTGGCTGTTTTACTCGAAATTATTTCGCGCACTAATGAAGGTATTTTATCTTGGGGATAAGTCGCTATTTTTGAGATTTTATAGCCATAATCATGTAATAAAGTAATATTTAAAAGTTTTTGCAAACTGGCCAAATCATACAAACGAATGTTAGTATCCGTACGCATGGGCTGAAGAATATCATAACGTTTCTCCCAAATACGTATGGTATGCGCTTTTATCCCTGAAAGGTTTTCAAGGTCTTTAATACTGAACACATTTTTTACATTGTTTATCATTTATCGAAATTTAATAAACAAATGTAAAATAAAATTACTTATAAACTCTCATAATACCCCCGAAACTTTTTTAAAACTAAAAAAACTTCCAAACATTCTTAAAGAAAAATAAGTTGGAAACGACCATTGAACCTCTACTAATCCCTTATTTCATGGGTACTATTTTATATTTCTTCATTTCAAAAATAATTAACTCGCTTTTTTCTTTGCCAAAAATTGAATTGTAAATAATTTCAAATTACCAATTGTTAAATCCTAAAATATAAGTTCACAATTAAAATCCATTCTACATTGAAAAAGGGGATACAATTCCATAAATTGATTCTCCGTAGCAATCCAAACTGGATTTTATAAACATCAAAAAACAGATAAGCAATAGTATAAACTTTTACTTATCTGTTCTCGATAATAATTAACTTTTTTGTCCGAAATTATTTTTTCATGATTTTTCTGTTGGTAAAACCGTCTTCATTATATATCGTTAGAAAATAAATACCACTGGAATAGGCACTCAAATCCATATTTATATTTTCTGAGGTTTCCTTAACTTCAGCAACTAAAGCACCCAAAACATTAAATATTTTAATCCCACTCATTGGAGCGCTTGCCTGAATAGTTACCACATTTGTCACTGGATTAGGATAAATTAAGAGTGATGACGCATCCGCAAAAGAATCTCTGGATAAAGCGTCACTAGTTGTAGCTTCCCAACTTGATGCTAAATTATTATCTAATGCAGTACTTATTAATTTAAGATAAGTTCCGCCTCCATCCGGTGTTGTTGGCCAGGGAGCAGCATCAAAATATTCTACTGAATCAATGATATTTCCATCGGCGTCGGCCAACACAATTTTTTGAGATTTATTCGATAAGTTTCTGGTAAACTGACCAAAAGGCACCTCGCCATATTTACTTTGAAAAGTAGCGCTATTACTCGCTAAATAAATTGTTTCGTTTGCTCCAATGGTCGAATTATAAGGAAATTGATACGTCAACCCTAACTGTCTAAAGTAAACCCCAGAAAGATTTACTGAGCGATCACTTATATTTTGAAGTGCAATAAATTCCAAATCATTACTTACCGGAAAACTAGTTGATGTTTTTGGATTGTAATTAATTTTAGTAATTACCAGAGGGGGTACCGAAACATTAGAACAGTTTGAAAAAGATCCTATATTATTCGTTATCCATGTGGATCTGTCAGCAATAAAGGTTCTAATTTTATTTACATCCGTGCTATGATCGTCTAAAGTGCCCCATCTTTGATTCTCACGCGGTATAGCCTCACTAATATAACTTAAGGCATTATCCATATAAGTAATCAGGGCATCTTTGTTTAACGGCTGACCCGGAGCTTTTACTTCGTTCCATCGTTTGGAGAGCAAACATTTGAAATCTCCGTTATCGAATAAATAACTCCAAAATGGCGGTCCTATTCTATTGCCATTATTAAATTGCCATTGATCCACGTGGCTGCTATTTGTGAACGTACTTCCAAATCCTTGGTTAAAATCCCAAACCGGTCCTGCCCGTAATTTTCCACCACGGTCTTTATGAAAAAAGGTACTGGACTGGTACACATCCGCATTAGAACTTAGTTCATTGACCAACATGAAATCAACAAAAGAAGGCACATCAATAATCGTTCTATAGCCATCTTCCAAATCATCGTCATAGGCGTGGTCTTGCATTCTATTAAACTCCGCTTCAATATACTGGGTTTGCTCCAGTGTTGCATTTTCAGGTTTAGGCAAATCATGTACAAATTTAGTTTCATCCATCCAAAACGCTACAGGGTCGCCACCGGTAGTTTTATCCGCTTTTGTAATATATCCGCCTGTTATATTAGGCAAAGAATTATCCGTTGCTTCAATCTTTAAAACATTGACCCGATTTTCATTTGATTTAATTTTTTCCTGAAAAACATACAATCCTTTATAATCGCCATTTATCATTACCTCACAGTATTCCGTTTTAGTTGCATAGTTCCCCAATTGTCTAGCCATATAGTAGGCCAAATAATCCCTAACTAATGATGGATCAAAACCCAATCCATTCAAAATCCAGTCGTTCTCACTTGGCATTCCCAAAACGCTCACATTATTATTTGACGTATTATCTGCTTTCAAAGTCGTCAGCGCATATTGTTTTTTTGGCAAAGTTTGAGTGGATGAGCCTCTGATTTCTATACCTATTCTACCACTATAATTCAAAAATTCAGCTGTGTTTTGATCCGTAAGATAGTTTCTGGTTCCGTCTGGCCTTTTGATAATTTTCATGCTGGCTAAAACTTTTGGATCATCCAGAATTTCGAGAGGCAAACCAGTGTTCGGATCATTATCGGTCGTGATAATGATAATAGGTAAATTACTGTCCGTAAAAGTTTGACCCGTTACGGAATAAGAAGTAATTAGTACAATCAACAAAATGATTTTGGAAATTGTATTCAGCCAGGTAATGTACAATTTTTTCATGATCTGATTTATTATTAAATTAAAGCATAAATTTAATAATAAAAACAATATAAAACATTGATAATCAATTATTTATAATATTTATTTTTAAATAATATAAAATGAAAATTGGATGTTTTTTGCTCAAGAAATAGCAACAGTAACTTTGAACTAAATTATTAATGAAAGAGCTTAATTCTTTAATTGAAACTTTTACATCCAAAAAGAAAAAAGACGGAGCTAGAAAAATCAAAATTTACATGCTAGAATAACGGACTTTGGTTAGTCTTTTGAAATTCAAATTTTACAAAGCAAAAATTTAGCCATAAAACAATACAAATATAACCTATATAACTGAAAATCAGTACATTTGTAAATATTATTTTTTAATTCAATAAAATACCGTGCTATGTATAACGAGATATTAAAAGATAGAATTGAAGCCGGTTTATTGCTTTCAGAGAAATTAAAAAAATATCAGAATAGCAATACCATAATTCTCGCCGTTCCAAGAGGCGGAGTGCCTGTAGGATATATAATTGCGAAAAGCTTACATCTTCCTTTGGATATTGTGTTGTCAAAAAAAATAGGACATCCTAATAATAAAGAATTTGCGATTGGCGCAGTTTCCATGGATTCTATGACTATTGATGAACATCCGGAAGTGCCAAAGAAATACATTGAAGATGAAATTATCCGCCTTCGAAAATTGATGCAGAATAAATACGAAATATACATGGGGAATCGCGAACCACTGGATATTAAAGGAAAAAACATAATATTAGTCGATGATGGAATAGCAACAGGAAACACGTTATTAGCCAGTATTACTATGTTGCGCAAAAGGAACCCTGCAAAAATTATTGTTGCAGTTCCTGTATTGCCTTATGATACAGTTCCCGTTTTCGAGAAAAATGCTGATGAGTTTGTCTATCTGATTGCTTCAAAATATTTCAGAGGCGTTGGTAGCTTTTACGAAGATTTTAATCAAGTAGAAGATGATGAAGTGATTCGGTTATTAAATGTTACAAGCCCTATTGAATGAGATTTTAATCTACAAGTATTCATTTTTAAATGCATTGATTATGAAAAAATTCGATTTGGATATTCCATTATCCTCCGTAACCTTGAAAGGAGATTTAGTGATTCCTGAAAATGCAACCGGAATAGTTGTCTTTTCACACGGAAGCGGCAGCAGTAGGTTCAGTTCCAGGAATAGAATGGTGGCAGAGTTGGTACAAAAACAAAACATAGCCACATTTTTGTTCGACTTGCTAACGGAAGAAGAAGACCGTGTTTATGAAAGCAGGTTCAACATTGATTTATTAGCCAATCGGTTGATAGAAACCACACAGTGGCTTATGGAGAATGATGATACTAAAAGCTTAGCTATAGGTTACTTTGGAACCAGTACCGGCGCGGCATCAGCCTTACGCGCAGCAGCCCATTTCAAAGAAACCATAAGAGCGGTGGTATCTCGTGGCGGCCGTCCTGACTTAACCATTACAGAACTGCCACAAGTGACCGCTCCCACTTTACTCATCGTGGGCGGTCTAGACGTTCCCGTCATTACCATGAATAAAATGGCCTATGATCAATTAGAATCCACAAAAGACATGAAAATAGTGGAAGGGGCAACACACCTTTTTGAAGAACCGGGAAAACTGTTAGAAGTGGCTGATTTAGCCATTGACTGGTACAAAAAGTATTTGATGCAATAGCAATCTGGCTGTAGCATAACAAATTACAACCTAAATTTTAGGGATGATTTATTCTGTTTGTATCATACGGTTTAATTGATTATCAACTAAAAAAACAATTATCATGGTAACAGTAAACACCTACATAATCTTTAACGGGTATTGCGAAGAAGCATTTCTATTTTATAAATCCATTTTTGGTGGCGAATTCTCTTATTTTGGGAGATTTAGGGACATGCCAACGACGGACGGCAAAACCTGTCCACCTGCAGAAGCAGAGAAAATAATGCATGTTTCCCTACCTATCAGTAAAGAAACGGCCATCATGGGAAGTGACAGTTTCGAATCATTTGGAACTGAAACCATTTATGGAAATAACTTTTCGCTTTCCATCAATACCGAAAGCAAAGAAGAAGCAGACAAGCTCTTCAATGCCCTTTCTGACGGTGGAAAAATTACAATGCCTATGGAAAACACCTTTTGGAATGCCTATTTTGGAACATTTACCGATAAATTTGGAGTGAATTGGATGGTAAATTTTGATTTGGTGGAAGGAAAATAAAAGTAGTACCACAAGCATGGAGCAAAATATTCAGCCACGGATTTCACGAATTCCCATTATTTAATTCGTGGAACTCGTGGCTTCTTTTTGGGAAATTAATCTTCAAAAAAACGAAAGGATGACTATTGCTAAAAACAATCGCTTTTTTTCTTAAATTAGTTGAATCAAATAAATGCTATGAAAAAACTAACCAAAGAAGATATCAGTCAGGAAGTGTTTGACTTGTACGATGACTATGCACACAATAAACTTGATAGAAGACAATTTGTCGAGAAATTATCCTTGTTTGCGGTAGGAACGCTCACGCTTCCTTCGCTTCTTAGCTTTATGACACCCAATTACGTGGATTCTATATTAATAAAACCAGAAGATCCAAGGCTAAAATCAGCATTCATCACCTATGATTCTCCCAAAGGCGGAGGAAAAATTAAAGGACTTTTATCGCAACCCACAGGAACCCAAAAGAAACTGCCAGGAATCATCGTTGTACATGAAAACCGCGGACTGAATCCGTATATTGAAGATGTAGGACGAAGAGCCGCTGTGGAAGGATTCATCACTTTGGCACCGGATGCTTTATCGCCACTGGGCGGTTATCCCGGAAATGATGATGCCGGACGAGAATTACAAAAAAAACGTACCCGCGAAGAAATGCTCGAAGACTTCATTGCAGCCTACGAATACCTAAAATCGCACAAAGATTGCAATGGTCGTATTGGTGTGGTTGGATTTTGTTTTGGCGGTTGGATTGCTAATATGATGGCGGTAAAAATCCCAGATTTGTGTGCCGCAGTTCCGTACTATGGCGGACAACCCACAGCAGCCGAAGCCGAAAAAATAAAAACACCCATCATAGCGCAATATGCCAGTTTAGACACTCGCGTAAATGAAGGTTGGCCCGCTTTTGAAGCCATCCTTAAAAAGAACAAAGTAGAACATACCGCTTATTTCTATAAAGGAGTGAATCATGGTTTTCATAACAATACCACACCCAGATACGATGAAAAAGCCGCCACTTTATCTTGGACACGAACCATTGATTTTTTTAAGGAAAAATTGAAGAACTAATTTCATTTTTTAAAAGTCCCTTGATTGGGGCTTTTTTTATTTTTTAAGAAAATACTGCTAAAATTAAATATAACCCAAGATTTTATTATATTTGAAAATAAATAAATTCTGACGTTTATCAGACTAATCCACCTTATTTTGGGATGATATGTTTGATTTTGTCAGTGGCATATTAGTTAACTGATAGCTTTGCTGAACGAAACAACAACTAAAACCAAATAAAAACATAGAATGGAAATTGATAAATTAGATTCCTACCAAACAGTTATTGCATACTTGAAAAAGAAATCAGATAGGAATAGACATTTATTACTTGGAAATGGTTTTAGTATGGCTTATGACCATAAAATATTCTCATACAACGCTTTAAGCACTTTTATAGAAAATTCAAATGATGAATTTCTAAAAAAATTATTTGAAGTTATTAAAACAAAAAATTTCGAATTAATAATGGATTATTTAGATAATTTTTGTGAAATAGCACAAGTTTTTAGCGAAGATAAAACATTGGTAGATAAAATTCAACAAGCAAACGAAACATTAAAAAATAGTTTAATTGAAGCAGTAAAATCATTACATCCTGAACACGTTTTTAGTATCTCAGAAGACAAAAGCAAAAAATGTTATAAGTTTTTGGAAAATTATTTAGGGGAAAATGGTAACATATTTTCGACCAATTATGATCTACTTTTATATTGGGTTCTTTTACGTAATGAATCCAAATTTCATATCGATGGTTTTGGAAGAGAATTAGAAAATCCAAATTTTAAAAAAGATCACTAAGAACCAGAATTTGGAGATTTAATTTGGGGAGTACATAAAGACAAACAAAATGTACATTATAACCACGGAGCATTACAATTATTCGATACAGGAATTGAAATTATAAAAGAAGTTTATGATTCAAATAACCTATTGGATAACATTAGCAAGAGAATGAACCGAAAAGAATATCCAATTTTTGTAACCGCAGGAAACGCAGATGAAAAACTAAACCATATTATGCATAATAAATACCTTTCTACTTGTTATGATAATTTATCAAATATCACTGGTTCTTTGGTGACATTTGGATTTAGCTTTAGTGATAATGATACACACATAATAACTGCAATAAATAGAGCTTGTAAATTTGATAAAGAAAAAAGAACAAAACTTTTAAGTATATATATTGGAGTTTTTAGCGATAGTGATTTAGCAAGCCTTAAAAAAATGGAAAATCAATTTGCCTGTAAAGTTAGTTACTACAATGCTAGAACTGCTGATATCTGGTAAATATTAAGAAAATAAAACTCAAAATATACAAAAAGGCATCAGTTAACCGCCGTTTAGCAATATGTCGGGTTTAGGCTTAATTGACGATGTTTTTGTACTTATAAAATTAGTGTTTAACCAAAAGAAAAATCTTAATTTAGTCGCTAAATCTTATCAAAGCCAAGGAGATCTTGACCGCAGATTTACCTTAAAATATAGAATTTAACGCAATTTAAACTATGAATAAAGCTAGAATTGAAAATACTAACGAGATTGTTAAAGCCGACACTTTACTTAAATTTTATCCAAATTATAGTGATCTTATATTTGTGTGTATTGATGAGAAATGTTCTATCCGAATGGCTCCAACATGTATAAAAAAAACAGAGCGAAAGAAACCGCATTTTAAAAAGTATAGAAATAGAGAACACATAGAAACTTGCGAATATGCCACTTTAAGTGAATTATATCAAAAAGGTAAAAATCAAAAACTAAATAAAATAGAAATTAATAAAATTGGTTATCCATCAGTTTTTAATTTAAATGAAAATAAGGGCGATGATGTAGAAAAAAAATCTTCTCAAGCGAAACTTGATGATGGTGATGAAGGAGTAACTGGTCGTGGTGGTGGAATATCAAAAGTTTATGAATTTGATAGTGAAAATATCAAATTTGATAGGAGCAACAAAGTTCAAAGTGTTGATAGAATTGTAGATTGGTATTTAGGATTTCCTCATAATAGAGATGTTCAGATAGAAATTAACGACAAAAAAATTCAATATCGATATTTTTTCAAACGTATAATAGACAATACTGATCCATTAAGTTTGCAAAATGATCGAATATTTTATGGTAAAATAATGCTATCCGAAACAAACAAAAATGTATTTAATAAATATACTGAAAGTGTATTTTTAACTTTACTTGGTTTCAAAAAGAAAGATGAATTAGAAAACAAAATATATAACTATTCTGTAAAAATTGATAAGAAGTCAATATCTAAACGTATGTTATCAAGATTGAGAAATAAATATGAATCATTATTTGAAGAAGCGCATTTAGATTTAAAAAATGGTTCAAATGAACCTAACGTAGGATTATATGTTTTTGTATATGGATCAATTGATGAAAACAATGATACAATATTGAATGTCAAACAACATCATATCACATTTAGATATGACGAAGTCAGAAAAACAACTATTGAATAATATGATAAAAACCGATATCGCTAATATACCACAATCGTTAGCGCAGTTTTGCAAACTGTGCCCGCAACAATAAGCCACTAATACAAAACATAATCCCACAAAAAAAGCCCCATTCGGGGCTTTTTCAATATATAAACTCAAATTTTTATTTACTCAAATACATTTTTCTTCTTGAGTACAATTCGTAGAATTGATCGTCTTTCAAGTCATCAATAAACAAGATGCTTTCTCCTGTTGATTTCATTTCTGGTCCTAATGCTTTGTTCACATTATGGAATTTGCTGAAAGAGAAAACGGGTTGCTTGATGGCAAATCCTTTCAACTGTGGGTTAAAAGTAAAATCGGTTACTTTATTGTGACCTAACATTACTTTAGTTGCATAGTTCACATAAGGTTCTCCGTATGCTTTTGCAATAAATGGAACCGTACGAGACGCTCTAGGATTTGCTTCAATGATATAAACGATATCATCTTTTATCGCAAACTGAATGTTGATTAAACCAACAGTTCTCAAAGCCAACGCAATATTTTTGGTATGGTCTTTTATTTGTTGCATCACAAATTCGCCTAAGTTAAACGGTGGCAAAGTCGCGTTACTATCGCCAGAGTGTACTCCGCAAGGTTCGATGTGCTCCATAATTCCTATGATGTACACATTTTCTCCGTCGCAAATTGCATCAGCTTCCGCTTCAATTGCACCATCTAAATAATGGTCTAAAAGCAATTTATTTCCTGGAATCGTTTTCAATAAATTCACAACATGCTCTTCTAGTTCTTGCTTGTTGATTACAATTTTCATTCCCTGACCACCCAACACATAAGATGGACGAATCAATAATGGAAAGTCCAAAACATCTGCTAATGCCGAAGCTTCGTCAGCCGTTTCAGCAATTCCAAATTGTGGGAAAGGAATTTTTAAGTCGGTTAAAAGTTCAGAGAAACGTCCTCTGTCTTCGGCTAAATCCAAAGCGTCAAAGCTCGTTCCTATAATTTTAATACCGTATTTAGATAATTTCTCCGCTAATTTCAGCGCCGTTTGTCCACCTAATTGCACGATTACACCTTCTGGTTTCTCGTGTTGAATAATATCGTAAATATGTTCCCAGAAAACTGGTTCGAAATACAATTTATCGGCTGTGTCAAAATCAGTCGAAACCGTTTCTGGATTACAGTTGATCATGATGGTTTCATACCCACATTCTTTGGCGGCAAGCACCCCGTGAACGCAAGAGTAATCAAATTCGATTCCTTGTCCAATTCTATTTGGGCCTGAACCAAGAACGATTATTTTCTTTTTATCTGTAACAACACTTTCATTGTCAACATAACGTGTACCGTCTGCTTTTTCTATTTCGGCTTCAAAAGTCGAGTAATAGTAAGGCGTTTTTGCTTTGAACTCCGCAGCACAAGTATCCACTAATTTGAATACACGATTGATATTCATTTCTGTACGCAACGTATGTACTTGACTTTCCAGACAACCCATCATGTGCGCGATTTGTCTGTCGGCAAAACCTTTTTGTTTCGCTTCTAATAACAATTCTCTTGGCAAAGATTCTACTTTATAGTTAGAAATTTCTTTTTCTAAAGTATACAGTTCTTCGTATTGTTTCAAAAACCACATATCAATTTTAGTGATTTCATGAATGCGGCTCAACGGAATTCCCATCGCAATAGCATCATAAATCACAAAAACACGATCCCAACTCGCAAAAGTCAGTTTCTCGATAATTTGTTCGTAGTTCGTGTATCCTTTTCCGTCAGCTCCTAAACCATTTCTTTTGATTTCCAATGATTGAGTTGCTTTGTGCAGGGCTTCTTGGAACGAACGTCCAATTCCCATTACCTCACCAACGGATTTCATTTGAAGTCCTAACGTTCTGTCAGCACCTTCAAATTTATCAAAGTTCCAACGTGGAATTTTCACAATCACATAATCCAAAGTTGGTTCGAATAAAGCCGAAGTCGATTTGGTAATTTGATTTTGCAATTCATCTAAGTTGTAACCCAAAGCCAGTTTGGAAGCAATTTTTGCAATTGGATAACCCGTTGCTTTTGATGCCAAAGCGGAAGAACGAGATACACGAGGATTGATTTCAATCGCTACAATGTCTTCTTTATCGTCCGGCGAAACGGCAAACTGCACGTTACAACCTCCGGCAAAGTTTCCGATGCTTCTCATCATCAAAATCGCATAATCACGCATTTTTTGAAAAGTCGTGTCAGACAAAGTCATTGCTGGCGCAACCGTGATGGAATCCCCGGTGTGAATTCCCATTGGATCCATATTTTCGATAGAACAGATAATCACAACATTGTCGTTTTTATCTCTCAAAAGTTCCAATTCATATTCTTTCCAACCCATTAAAGCCTTATCAATTAAAACTTCATGAATTGGTGATGCTTCTAAACCTCTGGTTAAAAGTTCATCAAAATCTTCTTTTTTATAAACAATTGCTGCTCCGGTTCCACCTAAAGTAAACGAAGGACGGATTACTAACGGGAAACCAAATTCCTGAGCGATTTCTTTTCCTCTAAGATAAGACGTACATATTTCTGCAGGAGCAGATGGCACACCGATTTTCTTAAGAAGGTTTTTGAACTGCTCTCTGTCTTCGGTAATATTAATGGCGTTTACATCAACCCCGATTAATTTCACTCCAAAATCAGCCCAAATACCTTTTTCATCGGCTTCCAGACACAAGTTCAAAGCGGTTTGTCCTCCCATTGTAGGCAAAACAGCATCGATTTGAGGATGCGCTTTCAGGATTTCAATGATAGATTTAGTCGTCAGTGGTTTCAAGTACACATGATCGGCCATGGTTGGGTCGGTCATAATTGTTGCCGGATTGGAGTTGATCAAAATAACTTCAATTCCTTCTTCACGAATAGAACGGGCAGATTGTGATCCTGCATAATCAAATTCGCACGCTTGACCAATAACAATAGGACCTGAACCTATTATTAAAACTGATTTTATAGATGTATCTTTTGGCATTGTGTTGTAATTATTGTGTTGTGTAGTTGTTGTTTTGAAAAGATTAAAGTTACTGAACTCAAACCTTTTACCTGTAAATCTTTAACTTTTTTTAACGAATAGGTATAAAAAAAGGCGATACTAAAAAAAGTAACGCCTTATTTATGTTTATAAAAACATTATTTTTTGTGTCTTGGTTCGCAAGAAACAGTCAATTTATGTCTTCCTTTAGCTCTTCTACGCGCAAGAACTTTTCTTCCATTAGCAGAAGCCATTCTGTCCATAAATCCGTGCTTATTTCTTCTTTTTCTTTTCGATGGTTGAAACGTTCTTTTGCTCATTGCTTTGTATCTTTAAAATCTTATTTATATGTCTTTCTATTTTCGAATAACTGTTATTCTAAAACCGAGTGCAAATATACAAAGACTTTTTTTTCTCACAAGTAGTTTTGTAAAAATATTTTCAATTCATTTTACTATATTTGTGATCTTAAAATAATCACACTATGTTTCACAGAAATATTAAACTTATTATCGCCGGACTTATCATCGTTACTGGCATTTGGCAATTCACAGAAAGTAATATCGGTAACGGAATTTTCCTTCTAATATTGAGCGCAATTCCTATTTTCCTTTACTTTAAAAACGAATTCATCTTATTAGCCTTTTTAAAACTAAGAAAACAAGATTTTGAAGGAGCAAAAAAATGGTTGGCTTACATCAAAAATCCGGAAACAGCTTTGATCCAAAAACAACAGGGCTATTTCAATTATTTGCACGGAATCATGCTTTCGCAAACCAATATTAATCAAGCAGAAAAATATTTCAAAAAAGCGATTGAACTTGGATTATCAATGGATATGGATTTGGCTGTAGCCAAATTAAACTTAGCTGGAGTTGCCATGACACGTCGTCGTAAACTTGAAGCCACTTCCCTATTGAACGAGGCTAAAAAATTAGACAAACAGAATATGCTGAAAGATCAGATTGTCATGATGAAAGAACAAATGAAGAAAATATAATTTCTTCCAAGAATAACTTCAACAATTAAAAAAACCATTTGTATCCGCAAATGGTTTTTTTTATTCCTAAAATGCTAATTAACGGATATTTAAGCGATTTGACGATTATTTTATTTAGAAACATTTTTTTTACATAAATTTAATCTCCAAAAAAAAAATATGACGAGAAAAATACTCTTACTATCCTTTTTACTTTCTTTTTCAAGTAACTACTCCCAAGATAGTATTGCCTATTTTTCTGATGCCTTACGATTAAATATCAATTCTTATAATGCTGCAAGTAACCATGCTTTTGAAAATAAAGATTTTAATGAAGGCAAACGGTTATTTGACTCACTCGTACAATACAAACTTATAGGCACTCGATTTGATGATTTTACGGTTAAGGGATACAATTCTAAAGACGTAATATTAAACAACATCAACAAGCCTATTTTATTAGTAACTTATGCGTCATGGTGCATCTTAAATAAAGGAGATGCTCCAGCATTAAATGAATTGGCAAAAAAATATCCTGACGACTTACAAATTGTCATTATTTTTTGGGATAAAAAACAGAACCTAAAAAAAATAGCCAATCAATTCAGCAATGCAATCAAAATATGCTATGCTAACGAGTCCTACGCTAATGATTTCCGAATCATCGCAACATTAAAACATACGTTAGGAATTCCTACTGTATTTTTTATTGATGAAAACAAAAAGGTAGTAAACATCAACCGTGTTAAAAATCATTACAAACCAAAAATTTCATTTGACACAGCTTTAACCATCAGTTATGATCTTTTTGACCAAATGATCAATCCTCCTTTAAATAAAATAACTCCTAATTCTGGCATAGCCAACAACAATTAATAACCCTTCAAAGGAATTTCGATTTGATATTTCTTACCGGTTTCATTCAGCAATTTTGTTTCCCTGAGCCAAGGATTGTGAATCTTCAAAATTTTATAATTGATCCCTTCGCTTTTTGCAAAATCAGCCAAATCCGTAATCGAGCTGTCAATTTCTATTTTTCGAGTTGGCAAAGCGCTATACAAATCTTCGGAAGCAATGGTAAAACCATATTTTACGGGATTCTCCATAATTTCTTTCAAAGCTAAAATCCTAAATACATAGCGAGACGTTTCTTCCGTAAGCAACAAATCATAATAATTGGATACTTTCTGAATTCCAATTTGTTTATTCACACCTGTCATTCCTCCATTATAGGATGCTGCCGCTAAGGTCCAACTTCCAAACTTTGTTTTAGCACTTAAAAAATAACTGCAAGCCGCTTCCGTTGATTTTTCTAAATCATAACGCTGATCCACATTTTCAGTCACTTCCATTCCGCGTTCTTTGGCGGTTTCCGGCATAAATTGCCAAATACCTCTTGCTCCTGCCGGCGAAACCACATTTACCAATCCACTTTCTATAACGGCCAGATATTTAAAATCATCCGGAATACCATTCTTTTTCAAAATAGGTTCAATTACAGGAAAAGCACGATTGGCTCTTTTTATGACCAAAATAGTAGAAGCGTGAAGATTTACATTTACCAACAATTCCCGATCCAATCGTTCCTTCACATCCGATATTTTCAATGGCGTTTCTTCGCCTGCAAAATCCAATTTTACAGGAAAATTAGAAACGGTTTCTTCTTTAATATCTTTTACTTTGGTGTCATTTGTGGTTGCAAAAATAAATATCCCACTCGCAAAAATCACGGTAACCATCAAGGCAACCTTATTTATCAATTTCATCTTTTCTTTTTTAGGCCTTTCATATAGTCATAAAAGTGCGTTTACTTCTTTTCGGTTCCCAATATAATGGAAGGCAAATTTTCATTCAACCATTTATACTTATTTAAAATCATAATGTGTGTCCCTCCTTTTACAACGATACAATTCTTGATATATTTGATTGGAAAAACATCATCAGCGTCTCCATGTATGTGAATTACGTTTTCATCCATAACGGTTCTATCCCATAAAATCACTTGTTCCACTGCCCAATTCAAATAACGAATATCCCGAACGGAAAGGAATTTTTCATATAATTTCAGTCTTTGATTTACTTTTTCTCCGAAAGAAAATTTAGCCAGACTTTCGATATTTGCAAAGAGACTCATAGGAATTAGTTTATAGGCTTTGGTGGTTTTAGCAATTTTCAGTCTTCGAGGAAATTCAGAATTACATCGTACACTCGAAATAATGATGACCTTGCGCGCATTAACATATTTAGCCATTTCCTGAACTAAGATTCCTCCAAAAGAAACACCAATCAAAACAGGATTCTCATGCTTTATTTTCGCAGTAATTCTCTTGGCATAATCCGTCAAAGATTCATTGTCCAGCGGAATTTCCCATTCTAATAAATGGATTTCAAACACCTCTTCGGGAAGTACAATTCGCTCAAAAATGGCAGCACTTGACGCCAAACCTGGCATTAGATACACGGGGATTTTACTCATAATTGTTTTAACGATTTTATAACAAAATTCAGTCTTTTTATAGCGAATTTTGTATAAAATTAATTTTTTTATTCAAACCCTATCCACTTTTTACTTTATATTATCAATAATTTATGACAACACAACTATTTGAATCAAATACAAGAGGCAAGGCCGATTTTGGATGGCTTAAGGCCAATTTCTCATTTTCTTTCGGAAATTATTTCAACCCTGAGCGTTTACAATTTGGAATGTTACGCGTTTTAAATGATGATACCATCGCAGGTGGAACAGGTTTTGGCACACATGGCCACGCCAATATGGAAATTTTTACGATTCCCCTTGAAGGCGGCTTAAGACATCGGGACAGTATGGGAAATGAAGGCGTAATTGGTTTTGGAGAAGTCCAAGTGATGAGTGCCGGATCCGGAGTAGAACATTCTGAAATGAATGCCAGCCAGAAAGACGAAGCCAAAACATTACAACTATGGGTTTTTCCTGACACCGAAAACTTAACTCCAAGATATGACCAGAAATCATTTGATATTGAAAATCAAATCAATACCTTTGTAAACATCGTTTCGCCAAATGATCAAAATGATGACAATGCACTTTGGGTTTACCAAAAAACCTTTTTCCATTTAGGAATATTCGATAGCAACACCAGTTCGACATACAAGGTTCGAATTCCTAAAAACGGTGTTTATTTATTTTTGATTGAAGGCGAAATAGAAGTTAATAATCAAGTTTTGAAGGCAAGAGATGCCATGGGAATTACAGATTTTGATACGTTTGACATCAAGATTATTACCAAATCAAAAATACTTTTGGTAGAGGTACCAATGAATCAGAGTTAATTATTATGGATGCAGCAAGCACGATGGAAATCAAAGACAACACTTTTTCTAGACAATTTGAAACTATAGTCGATCAAGGATTAGTTTCTGTTGAATATTCTTTTCAGGAGAAGAAAATATTTCTAACAAAAATAAATGTTCCTGAATCGTTCGAAGATGAAGAATTCGTTTCTAATTTTCTAAAAAATATTATGGAAATAGCGATTGAACAAAAATTGAAAGTTGTTCCTATTCTTCCAAAAATAGTTTTGTTTTTCAAAAAAAATCCTATTTACAAAGAGTTACTTCCTCCTGGAATTAGACTCTAATAAAAAGCGGCTGTATTTTTAGAATACAGCCGCTTTTTGATTTATAAAAATGTTAAGAGTATTATTTCTCTATTTCTCTCATGCTATCCATTTTCTTGTTGGCTAAGAAACCGGTAATATCTTCAAAATGTTCCACGACTCTTTTGTTTCCAAATTCGAAAACCTTAGTAGCCAATCCGTCTAAGAAATCCCTATCGTGAGAAACCAGAATTAAAGTTCCGTCAAAATCACGCAAGGCATCTTTGATAATGTCTTTGGTTTTCATATCCAAGTGATTAGAAGGCTCATCCAGAATCAATAAATTCACGGGTTCTAACAATAATTTTATCATTGCCAAACGTGTTTTCTCTCCACCTGAAAGCACTTTTACTTTTTTAGTCACATCATCGCCCTGAAACATGAATGCACCTAAAATATCTTTTATTTTTGTTCGAACATCACCAACTGCGATATCATCGATTGTTTCAAAAATAGTGGCATTTTCATTTAATAAAGAGGCTTGATTTTGAGCAAAATAACCAATTTGTGCATTATGTCCAATTTCTAGACTACCGCCATTGATTTCAATTTCTTTCATAATGGCTTTAATCATCGTCGATTTTCCTTCACCGTTTTTCCCTACGAAAGCTACTTTTTCCCCTCTTTCAATCACCATATTTGCATTCGAAAAAACTACATGGTCTCCGTACGATTTTGATAAATCTTTCACTATCACAGGATATTGTCCGGAACGTGCTGCTGGTGGGAATTTAAGTTTCAATGCCGAAGTATCCACTTCGTCAACCTGAACAATAACTAATTTCTCTAACATTTTAACACGAGATTGAACGGCATCCGTTTTAGAAAATGTCCCTTTGAAACGGTCTATAAAAGTTCTGTTATCAGCAATCATACGTTGCTGCTCATCGTACGCTTTTTGTTGGTGCACGCGTCTATCTTTTCTCAACTCTAAATAATGAGAATATTTTGCTTTGTAATCATAAATACGACCCATTGTAACTTCGATGGTACGGTTCGTAATATTATCAACAAAAGCCCTGTCGTGAGAAATTACCACAACTGCTTTGGCGGAATTAATCAAGAAATCTTCTAACCATTGAATACTTTCGATATCCATGTGGTTGGTAGGCTCATCCAGCAAAATTAAGTCTGGTTTTTGCAAAAGGATTTTTGCCAATTCGATTCGCATTCTCCATCCACCAGAAAACTCTGAAGTTTGACGGCTAAAATCTTCGCGAACAAATCCCAAACCGATTAGAATTTTCTCTACTTCAGCTTCATAATTTACTTCTTCAATAGCATAAAATTTCTCGCTTAAATCCGAAACTCTTTCGATTAATTTCATGTATGCATCACTTTCATAATCGGTACGAACTGTCAATTGTTCATTGATTTCGTCAATTTCGGCTTTCATACCGAAAATTTCACCAAACGCTTTTGACGTTTCTTCCATCACCGTTGCGCCATCTGTAGTCAATAAATGCTGGGGCAAATAGGCCACAACTGCATCTTTTGGTGCCGAAATATTACCGGTTGACGGCTTGCTTTGCCCTGCAATAATTTTAAGCAGCGTTGATTTTCCAGCTCCATTTTTACCCATAAGGGCAATCTTATCATTTTCATTTATAGCAAAAGAAACATCACTAAAAAGTGTCGTTCCACCAAATTGTACGGAAATATCGTTAACTGTAATCATTGTAATGTTGATTTGTAGATTCGGCTATTCATTTATTCTAAAAGTTGAAAACCAAGTTGTTTTTAAAAAGTGCAAAGATAGATTAATTAAGTAATTTGTTTACTATAAAATAAAAGCTTCCAGAAAGAGATTAAAAATTCAATTTCTGGAAGCTTTCAAAAAGAAATACTCGCACTATACTTCTCTATTTTTATTGATTTCGTCCCAAATTGGCGCATTCATAACACCAATATTCTTTGGATGAAAAACAGGATTTTGACCCTCTTTCTTTTGTTTTTCATAATCTTTTAATGCTGCAAAAGCTGGTTTCTGTAACAGCAGAATTGCAATAATATTACACCAAGCCATAATCCCTACACCAATATCACCAATATTCCATATTAATTTTGCTTCATTGACACAGCCATACATAACAACCACTATCATAACAATTTTTAATACTCGGTTAAAAATGGGAGAATTTATTTTTCTAGTCAAGTACGAAATATTAGTTTCAGCAATATAGTAATAAGCCAAAATAGTCGTAAAAGCAAAGAAGAATAAAACAATTGCCACAAATAAAGAGCCAAAACCAGGAAAAACACTATTCATAGCACTTTGTGTAAATCCTGTTCCAGCAGTAACGTTCTGCGCTCCTTCGTATAAAAATTCAGTTGCGCCATTTGCACCTAAAACTGGGTTTTCGACATTATATTTACCTGTAATTAATAACATAAAACCTGTTGCACTACAAACCAATAGCGTATCAATATAGACTGAAAAAGACTGGACTAAACCTTGTTTAACCGGATGCGAAACATTTGCTGCAGCAGCAATATGTGGTGCAGTTCCCTGTCCCGCTTCATTAGAATAAAGTCCTCTTTTTACACCCCATTGAATAGCTAATCCAATAACAGCTCCAAAGCCCGCTTCCTGACTAAAAGCACTTGTGAAAACCAAAGAAATAACGCCAGGAAGCGCTTCGAAATTCATCCCAATTATTACTAATACAATCAAAAGATAACCAATAGCCATAATAGGAACCACCACTTCAGTCACTTTTGCAATTCTTTTTACTCCGCCAAAAATAATCGCTCCAAAGACAGCAGCAACAATGACAGCGGTAATTCTGGAGTCAAGATTAAAAGCATTGTTCAAACCGTCAGCCACCGAATTCGATTGTATACCCGGTAATAAAACACCTGCTGAAATAACGGAAACTATGGCAAATAAGACGGCAAACCACTTTACGCCCAATCCCCTTTCGATATAAAAAGCGGGACCTCCGCGAAACTGTCCCAAATGTTTTTCTTTATAAATTTGTGCAAGAGTGACCTCAACAAAAGCAGTACTCGCTCCTAAAAAAGCAACAACCCACATCCAAAATAAAGCACCAGGACCTCCAAAAGTTATGGCTGTAGCCACTCCGGCAATATTTCCCGTACCAACTCTTCCTGCCAAAGACATTGATAAAGCTTGAAAAGAAGAAACTCCAGATTCTGAACTTTTTCCATCAAACAACAAACGGAACATTTCCTTAAGATGCCGCAATTGAAGAAAACGTGTCCGAATAGAAAAATAAAGCCCCGTTCCTAAGCACAAAATTATTAAAGGTGTACTCCAAACTATTCCATTTATCATCTTGATAATCTCTTCCATATATTCAATTTAGATTAATAATCTCAAAAACTAATTTTTATAAAACTATGTCATTAAGCTAAAGAAAACTAACTAAGAGCCATCTAAAACCTTACTAAATACTTAAACCACTTAAAAACAAAAGATTGAAAAAAGCATTGTTTTTACTCAAAAGGAGAATTTGCCCTACCCTTTTTCTTATTCAAAGGAAGAATTCCACTTCTATTCAATTAAAAAAAAATGCTCTATTCGATTGAATAGAGCATTTTCCTGTCTTTAATAATTATAATTCAATAGCACAAACTATTATTCTTTTCTCCACTTTTTTGATTCTTCAAAAACATGTTCTAGAATTGCGGCTTCTCTTTCGTCAAAATCTACGTTTCTGCGACTCATCACCAATCGAGCCGTCTCAAAAGCTTTTTTAGTTATATACGTGGTAAAACCGGAAGCGCCACCCCAAGAAAAACTCGGCACAAAATTGCGAGGAAATCCGCTGCCAAAGATATTAGCGCTCACTCCTACTACCGTTCCCGTATTGAACATCGTATTAATTCCGCACTTGCTGTGGTCTCCCATCATCAATCCACAAAACTGAAGTCCCGTTTTAGCAAAACCTTCCGTTTCATAGCTCCACAATTTTACTTCTTCGTAATTATTCTTTAGATTAGAATTATTACTGTCCGCTCCAATATTACACCATTCCCCAAGAACAGAATCTCCTAAAAATCCGTCATGCCCTTTATTTGAATATGCAAAAAGCACCACGTTTTTTACTTCACCACCAATTCTGGAATAGGGTCCAACGGTTGTGGCACCATATACTTTTGAAGCCATTTTTACTTGTGCATTTTCGCACAAGGCAAAAGGTCCTCTAATTACGGAACCTTCCATTATTTCTGAATCTTTACCAATATATATAGGACCTGCAGAAGCATTTAAAGTAACAAATTCTAATTTTGCCCCTTCTTCAATAAATATGTTTTCCGGCGCAATAACATTGACACTTTTTGGAATGGGTTGTGATTTTCTATCCTCAGTCAGGTATTCAAAATCCTCTCGAATCGCAGCATCATTTTTAGAAAAAATATCCCAAGTATGTTCCACTGTTATGCAATCATCAGTATATTCAATAATTTCATAGGTATCAAAATCTACTTCTTCCTGCTCCTCATTTGTATAAAAAGCAATCACTTCATCGCCTTTAAAAATAGCTTGATTCGGTTCCAGATTACTAACCATCTCCGCTAAAACATCATTAGGAAGAAAGGAAGCATTTATCATTACATTTTCCTCTAATTCTACCATTGGAAATTTCTCTGACAAATATTCCTCCGTCAACGTAGTTGTAGTAGAGCCCAGACGTATTTCCCATTTTTGACGAATCGTCATGATTCCAATAAGAATATCCGCAACAGGACGTGTGAAAGTAAAAGGCAATAAGGCGTTCCGAGCGGGACCGTCAAAAAGTATGTAATTCATTTATAAAGTTTCAAAGTTAGCAATCCCGAAGTTTCAGGACAAAGTTACAAAGTTTTCAAATAAATTAAATAAAAAAAAGCCTTCCAAAAGGAAGGCTTTGATGTATTTAAAAACAAGTTAAAATTATTTAACGTGTTTAGCGTATTTAGTTTTGAATTTATCAATACGTCCTGCAGTATCAATAAGTTTAGATTTACCTGTGTAAAAAGGGTGAGAAGTTCTAGAGATCTCCATTTTTACAACTGGGTATTCAACACCATCAACTGTTAATGTTTCTCTTGTATCTGCAGTAGATTTAGTGATAAAAACTTCGTCATTTGACATGTCTTTAAATGCAACTAATCTGTAATTTTCTGGGTGAATTCCTTTTTTCATCTTGTTAATCTTTTTTATTTGTTAATTATAATTTGTCTTGAAGCTTTTCTTCTAACAGAAAAGGTATAAACTCCTTATAACTTTTTGTTTTACAATATTATTTTGAGTTTGCAAATTTACAATTATTTTCCAATAAACAAATCTTTGCATCACTTTTTTTATATAATCGTAAAAAACGATTTTTAGCTCCGAATATATTGGGAATTGTTATATTTGTGGATTAATTCTAAAACAACAACAATGATAAATGAAATTATTAAAAAGAATGGAATAACCTTTGGAGTAACAATTGGAATTGTTTCTGCATTAATTACTTCAACAATTTACGCTATTGATTTAAATTTGTTTACTTCTTGGTGGATTGGAGTTTTAAGTATTTTGGTTTATCTTACATTGGGAATTGTTTTACTTTCGAAAACAAAAAAAGAACTGAACAATGTTTTCTCTTTCAAGGATGCTTTTACGACTTACTTCATAGCTACACTAATAGGTATTTTAATTTCAACTCTTTTTAATGTTCTTTTATTCAATTTCATTGATCCTTCTGCTAAAGAGACTTTAAGTGAATTAATGATTAAATATACTGTCAATATGATGCAAAAATTTGGAACACCAGCATCAGCCATTAACGAAGCTATCGCAAAATTAAAAGAAAACAATCCTTACTCTACATTAGAACTATTAAAAGGATCCGTTTTTAGTATTGTTTTTAGTTCAATTTTCGGATTAATTTTGGCAGCATTCTTTAAAAGCAAATCTACACAAGAATAAAATTAATGAATTTATCTGTACTCATACCGCTTCTTAATGAAGAGGAATCGCTTAATGAACTTTACAATTGGATCATCAAAGTGATGCAATCTCATAATTATACGTACGAAATCATTTTTCTGGATGATGGAAGTACCGATAATTCATGGTCTATTATAGAAGGATTTGCCCAAGAAAATCCTCATGTAAAAGGCGTTCGTTTCATGAAAAATTTTGGAAAATCACAAGCGTTGCATGCTGGTTTTGCAAAAGCACAAGGCGATGTCATTATTACTATGGATGCTGACTTGCAAGACAGTCCAGAGGAAATTCCGGGATTGTACGACATGATTACCAATGGGAAATATGATTTAGTTTCCGGATGGAAAAAGAAACGCTACGACTCCGTAGTGGCTAAAAACTTACCTTCTAAATTATTCAATTGGGCTGCGAGAAAAACATCAGGAGTGGAATTGAATGATTTCAATTGCGGATTGAAAGCCTACAAAAATATTGTGGTAAAAAATATTGAAGTTTCGGGTGAAATGCACCGATACATTCCGGTTTTGGCAAAAAATGCCGGTTTTGGAAAAATTGGTGAAAAAGTAGTACAGCATCAAGCCAGAAAATATGGTGAGACCAAGTTTGGTATGGAACGTTTCATAAATGGTTTCTTGGATTTAATTACCATTTGGTTTCTTTCCCGTTTTGGGAAAAGGCCCATGCATTTATTTGGCGCCATGGGATCGTTAATGTTTATTATTGGGTTTATGCTTGCCGGATATATTGGTGTTTCAAAACTTTATCACATGTATAATGACATGCGCTATAGTCTGGTAACGAATAATCCTTGGTTTTACATCGCACTAACCACAATGGTTTTGGGAACACAATTATTTTTGGCTGGATTTCTTGGCGAAATAATTTTGCGAACAAAAAATAACGAAGAGCGCTATAAAGTGTCAACCGAGGTTAATTTTCTATAGTTTCAACTAAGACTAAATGTAAAATAATAGTTCTCGTTTGCACAATGCCTAGCCCTGATAATAGCGGCATCCTTTTCTAGCCCTGAACTTGTTTCAGGATCCTGAAACAAGTTCAGGACTAGAAAAGATATAGCGAATAGCAGAAAATAGCTCCTAAAAAACAAAAACAACATTACTTAAATTTTAAAAAAAATTAAAAGTAAAAACAGACATAAATGGATATCAAACAAAACATTTTGGATGCGGTAAACGAATGGCTTACCCCAACATTTGACCCAGCAACTCAGGAAGCTATTAAAGAATTGATGACTACATCACCGAAAGAACTGGAAGAGAGTTTTTATAAAAATCTTGAATTTGGAACCGGTGGAATGCGCGGTGTTATGGGTGTAGGAAACAATCGCATCAATAAATATACGCTTGGAAAAAGTACGCAAGGACTATCAGATTACATGCGTACTGCATTTCCTAATCAGCCTTTGAAAGCAGTTATTGCTTACGATTGTCGTCATAATAGCGATACATTGGCCAAATTAGTTGCAGATGTTTTCTCTGCCAATGGAGTTGAAGTGTATTTGTTTTCGGATATGAGACCTACTCCAGAATTATCATTTGCTGTAAAACATTTAGGCTGTCAGTGTGGTATTGTTCTTACTGCATCACACAATCCGCCAGAATATAATGGATACAAAGTGTATTGGGAAGATGGCGGACAAATTGTCCCTCCAGAAGACGAGGGGATTATCAATGTTATCGAGAATTTGAATTACAACCAAATCAAGTTCACTGCCAATGAAGACTTGATACATTATATTGATACGGAAGTTGATGAAGCTTTTATCAAATCGACTATCGAAAATGCGAGTTTTGGAACTTCGGCTGCAGCCAAAAAAAATCTAAATATTGTTTTCACTTCTTTGCACGGAACCTCTATAAAATTAGTTCCTGATACTTTAGCGCAAGCGGGCTATTCTAATGTGAACATTGTGGAAGAACAAAGAGTACCGAATGGTGATTTTCCAACCGTTAAATCTCCAAATCCAGAAGAACCGGAAGCATTGACGATGGCGTTGGCATTAGCTGATAAAACCAATTCGGATATTGTGATTGGAACAGATCCTGATTGTGACCGTTTAGGTGTTGCTGTTCGAAATAACGAAGGGCAAATGATTTTACTCAACGGAAATCAAACTATGATTTTGATGACTGCTTTTTTATTGGAACAATGGAAACAAGCAGGAAAAATCAATGGCAAGCAATTTGTAGGTTCTACAATCGTTTCGACACCTATGATGATGGAATTAGCCACAAATTATAATGTAGAATGTAAAATTGGTTTGACAGGCTTCAAATGGATTGCCAAGATGATTAAGGATTTTCCTGAGTTGGAATTCATTGGCGGCGGTGAAGAAAGTTTTGGATACATGGTGGGTGATGCGGTTCGTGATAAAGATGCTGTTGCGGCTACTTTATTAATTTGCGAAATTGCGGCTCAAGCCAAAGCCAAAGGAAGTACCGTTTATAAAGAATTACTTAATTTATACATTGACAACGGATTCTACAAAGAACATTTAGTTTCACTGACTAAAAAAGGAATGGATGGTTTACAGGAAATTAATCAGATGATGATTGACATGAGAGAAAATCCATTGAAAGAAATCAACGGCCAAAGAGTCATTATGGTCGAGGACTACCAATCTTCCATAGCTAAAAACCTTTTGGACGGATCTGAGTCTACTATGACGATTCCTAAATCGAACGTATTGATTTATTACACCGAAGACGGTTCTAAAATTTGTGCCAGACCAAGCGGAACAGAACCAAAAATAAAATTCTACATCAGTGTAAATGCTGAATTGTATTCAGTAGAAGATTTTAAAGAAGTAGAAAGCACCTTAAATAATAAGATCCAAAATATTATTGCATCAATGCAATTGAATTAATTAAAAACAAAATTGATTTTTCAGACAGACCTGATGAGTAGAGAACTCATCAGGTCTTGATGACAAAAAAACAACTTAAATGGACGCAAATTTCAAAAAAATTATTCCTTTCACAAACCCATATCGTTCTCATGTGATTTGGAATGTTATATTCAATATTTTTTACGCACTGTTTAGCACCTTGTCGTTTATTGCATTAATCCCAATGATGGATGTACTTTTTGGCACTAGTGAAAAAATCAATAAAAAACCTGTTTTAGAGTCTATTTTTGACATCATCAAATTTTCTAAAGAATACTTGTATTACAACATCACACTTCTGACAGAAAAGAATGGTCCTGAATTTGCCTTACTTTTAGTTATAGCCATAGTAAGCATCACTTTCCTATTTAAAAATCTATTTAATTACTTAGCATCCAATCATTTGATGCATCTTAAAAATGGTGTACTAAAGGATTTAAGAAATTCAATGTACCACAAAATCATCAACTTACCTGTTTCCTACTATTCCGAAAAAAGAAAAGGTGATATTATGGCTAGAATGTTAGGTGATGTAAATGAGGTTCAAAATTCTTTTTTTTCTATCTTAGAATTAATTGTTAAGGAGCCAATGACCATCGTATTCACGCTTGTTGGTATGATTGCAATAAGTTTCAAGTTGACCTTGTTTGTCTTTATTTTCATTCCTCTTTCAGGACTATTAATATCAAAGATTGGTAAATCCCTGCGCAGCAAATCCGAAAAAATTCAATATGAAAACGGTTATTTAATTTCGATTGTAGAAGAATCGTTATCAGGACTAAAAGTTGTTAAAAGTTACAATGCCGAATCAAATTTTAAACAAAAATTTAATGATTCAGTTACCCGAGTTTTAAAACTGTCTAACAGTATAGGAAAAAAAAACAACTTAGCTACACCTTTGAGTGAGTTCTTAGGGATCATTACTATTTGTGTATTGCTTTGGTTTGGTGGTAAAATGGTACTTGTAGACACATTACCTGATGGAAAAGCATTACTTGATGGAGCAAAATTCCTAGCCTACATGGGTCTAGCGTACAACATCTTAACTCCTGCCAAATCCATTTCTAAAGCCTCTTATTCGGTAAAAAATGGACTAGCAGCAGCCCAACGTGTTTTTGAAGTTTTAGAAGTAAAAAATGAGATTACAGACAGCGAAAATGCAATTAAAAAATTAACCTTTGAAGACAGTATAACAATAAAGAATATTAATTTCAGATACGAAGACGAGAACGTTTTAAAAGACTTTTCACTTGAAGTTAAAAAAGGTCAAACAGTCGCTCTTGTAGGACAATCCGGTAGTGGAAAAAGTACCATTGCCAATTTATTGACGCGTTTTTATGATGTAAATGAAGGCACAATTGCTATCGATGGAATTGATATCAAAGAGATGAACCTACATTCCCTTCGTGATTTAATGGGATTAGTTACCCAAGACAGTATTTTGTTTAATGATACTATAAAAGCCAATATCTCTCTTGGGAAATTAGACGCAACTGATGAAGAAATTGTTGCAGCATTGAAAATCGCCAATGCCTATGAATTTGTAAAAGACTTGCCATTAGGAATTCATACTAATATTGGCGACAGCGGTAACAAACTTTCCGGTGGACAAAAACAACGTTTATCGATTGCTAGAGCCGTTTTGAAAAACCCTCCAATTATGATTTTGGATGAAGCCACTTCAGCATTGGATACGGAAAGTGAAAAATTCGTTCAAGTAGCTTTGGAGAACATGATGCAAAACAGAACATCAATTGTGATTGCGCACCGTCTGTCCACCATTCAAAAAGCAGATTTAATTGTGGTAATGCAAAAAGGAAAAATTGTTGAACAAGGAAAACATGAAGAACTCATTGCAATGAATGGCACGTATAACAAATTAGTTACCATGCAATCTTTTGAATCATAATTTATGATTGTAGGTTTTTGATTTAAGATTTTTTTTCAAGTGTAAATCTTTGAATAATTTTATTTTTAATTTCTTTAAATCTAAAAAATGTATATCAACAATCCAAACATAAAGCTTCCTGAAGATCCAAATACTGTTGTTTGGAAATACCTGGACTTATCTAAGTTTTTAGATTTATTAATGTCTGGAAAATTATTCATGTCGCGATCCGATAAATTTGAAGATCAATATGAAGGTACTTTCAGCGAACCTACTTTTGAGGAAATAAAAAAACTTTCCATTGACAATCCTGACTTTTTAAACTATTATAAAACACATCGGGAAAAAGTAGCGATTAGCAGCTGGCATATCAATGAATACGAATCGTTTGCCATGTGGCAGATTTTTACGCAAAACACTGAAGGTTTGGCTATTCAATCCACAATTGGACGTTTGCAGCAATCGCTTGTTCCTGAAATAAATTTCAAACAATATATCGGAGAAGTAAATTATATTGATTACAAAAAAGAATACATTCCGTTTGACGATATGTTTTTTCCTTTTTTATTCAAACGAAAAAGTTTTCAATATGAAGGCGAAGTACGCATCATCACAGACATTGGCAAAAGCGATATAAAAATCAATGAGGGATTGAAAATCAATGTAAATATCAATCAGTTGATCGAAAAAATATACATTCATCCCAAATCCGAAAACTGGTATAAAAATCTGGTCATCCAATTAGTAAAGCAACTAGGATTTGATTTCACTATAGAAAAATCAGATTTAGAAAGTGATATTTTGATATAAAATTAATGCTGCTAAACTGGCTCGTAACCAATTATTTTCCATTCCTTTTTTGATAAATCGATATAGTAATAATTCACCACATCTTTCTTATCAAACTCTCCGTTTTTATTGGTATCCTCAACCGTTCTGTAGTACAAACGATTATTAGAACCAATCAATTTCCAGTCGATTAATTCCTGAAAATCATACGATATCTTCGTGAATTTCTCGCCGCTGATTTCGCTTAAATACAAGGCTTTAATATCACTTGTGTCTAATTTTCCGTCTTTATTCGTATCCATATCAACCATCGTATACACCATAATCTGGTTATTGGTTTTATCAGCAACCGACTTTAAATACGTAGCTGTTTGAATCAAAACAGGTTTGTCTGTCAATTTTCTGATGGAATCCGAATCAACTTTTTGAAATTTCAAATTCTGCAAAAAACCGGTGATTTCAAATTCGCCATAATTAGATATAGTAAAACTCAAATCATTCACGCTGGAAGAACCATATCTCGATTTTATTCCTTTCTCACGAATGCTTAAATCCGCAATAGGATGAATCAAATAATCCGTTCCTTCCATTTGAAGTGGCAAATCGGAAATTTGTATCTGACTTGAATCAGCTTTCGCAATTTCTTTTGCTCTGCTCGTTCCATCGTAAGTAACTTTTGGTTTTTCAACTTCTTCCTTACAACTCGTTAAAAACAAAATTGCGATTCCTATTAATGTAATATGTAGCTTTTTCATGTTGTTGTACTATTAAAATTCAAATGTAATCATTTTTAAAAATGGTAATGGCATTCGATACTTGATTTTAACGAATTAAAATTGGGTTAAACTTTAGTAATTCTTAACGATTATAACTTCGCAGTCAATTTTACATTAAAAACTCTGGTGGTCATATAATTGGGAATTGCATATTGATTTTTAGAATATACATCCCGAACCCAAGTATTTGTAATGGCATTTTGATTGTCAAAAAGATTAAAAATTTCCAATCCTATCGCTAACTCTTTAAAGTCCTTGAACCAACCTGTATCCTTTTTTATTGTAGTGTTATCTATAAAAACTTTAGAGAAACCCACATCCACTCGGCGGTAATCATTCAATCTGTTTTGGTACAAATAAGGATCAGCATACGATGGCGAACCGCCCGGCAATCCAGTATTGTACACCAAATTCAAATACAATTTTATACTTGGAATATTAGGCATGTAATCTTGAAACAAAAGCCCAAATTTCAATCTTTGATCTGTAGGTCTGGCAATATATCCTTTATCATTACTGTTTTCTTCTGTTTTCAAATAGCCAAAACTAAACCACGATTCTGTTCCGGGAACAAATTCCCCATTCAAGCGAACATCTAATCCTTGTGCATACCCTGTTGCACTATTGTTGGCTGCATATCGAATGCGAACGTTGTCAATCGTGTATGTATTCACATCGGTCAGCGATTTATAATACAACTCCGAAACCAACTTGAAAGGACGATCCCACATCTTAAAACTATACTCATTCCCAAAAACAAAATGTACCGATTGTTGCGCTTTGGTATTGGGCTGTACCACCCCATCCGCATCTCTCAACTCTCTGTAAAATGGCGGCTGATGGTACAATCCCCCCGAAAGTCTAAAAACCATATCTTTCTGCCAATCTGGTTTTATGGCAAATTGTGCTCTGGGACTAAATGTGATTTGGGACTTCCCCGATATAGTGGAACCTATAACCTCCCAGTTATGAAAACGTACTCCGGCATTATACCAAACTTCATTTGCACCAATATTCGATTTTAAACTCCACTGACCATATCCTGAAAATCTATTGATGGAGTTAAAATTTGTCGCTCGTATATTTTGGTACGGAACAAGCGGACCAGTGTAAGGCGAATACGGCTGATCATTTTTAGGCAAATCAATAATGGGTGGATTCAATGAAAAACCGGCCGAATCAATAACCTCCCACTCTATTATTCTGTCACGAATAGATTCTCGTGTATATTTTACTCCCCATTCAAATTGATTTTCTTTCCAATCGTGAAATCCTTTTATCTCTGTATTTACAATCAAGGCATCCAAATCGTTTCTGGCATGACTCAGCTGCGATCCAATTCCTCTCGTAAAAGCAACTTCTCCAAAAGTTTCGGAACCAATACTGGAATCCACTTCGCCTAGACGATATTGTGCAAAAATATCAAAATATTCTTGTTCCAAAGTCTGAAAAACAGAACCGATAAATTTCAAAGTGAAATTATCAGAAACATTAAAGGTTGTTTTTAAAGCTCCAAAATACGTATCGTATTTGTCCTTTTCCTGACCTTCATAAAAAACAGTCAGTGCCATAGGATTATCTATGGTTCCAAAATTAGTCTGTCTCGTTAATGGCTGATATTGGTATTTATTTTGAGAAATATTCCCCAGAAAACTCCATTGCCATTTGGCCGAAGCTTGATAGTTTATATTGGTTTGAATATCCGCAAACGACGGTGTAAAATTCGTTTGAGTTTCTTGGCTGTTCACCAGAAGACTGTTGTTGCGGTATCGAACTCCTGTAACCGCAGACCATTTTTTATCTTTAGAAACAGCATCAACAGAAAGGCTTCCGCCAAGGAAACTCGCTTCAAGGCTTGCGCCAAATTTAACCGGTTTTCGATACGTAATATCTAAAACAGACGATAGTTTATCTCCAAACTTCGCTTGAAAACCTCCCGCCGAGAAATCAACATTTTGCACTAAATCCGTATTGGTAAAACTCAACCCTTCCTGTTGTCCCGAACGAATCAGAAACGGACGATAGACTTCAATTTCATTTACATAAACCAAATTTTCGTCATAATTTCCACCACGCACAGCGTATTGCGTACTCAATTCATTATTAGAATTTACTCCAGGTAAGGTTTTTAAAATGTTTTCAATTCCGGCATTTGCTCCAGGAATTTTTCGAATCATTTCGGGCTCAATTGTAGCAACACCCTGAATCAACTTTCGGTTATTCGATGTCACAATAACTTCTCCCATTTGTTCCTCATGATCACTCATAACAGTATTGAACTCCTTTTGTTCATTGGAATCCAAAGAAAAAATTATCGTTATTTTTTTTAACGAGACATGTGTAAAAACTAACGTTACATTTTGGTTCGCGGGAACTTTTATATCGTAAAATCCATTTTGATTGGATTGAGTACCAATACTCGAATAAGAAACATTTACGTTTTCTACCGGTTGATTGTTTTTGTCTAAAATAACTCCTTTTATCCTAGCCGTTTGGGCCAATAAAGCTAGCCTTGCGAAGCAAAAAAAGAAAACAAAAATTAATTTATTAGTATTCAAGTGATTTGGTTTTTATTTTTTTTGACTTCTAAAAAAACGAGTTTCAAAGGTAGTTGAATTTCCTACATTATCCGTGACAACAACTTTTAATTCATTGGCACCATCAACAGCAATTCCATCAGTGAAATAATGGGTTAGTTTTCTGGTTTTGTTATCATATTCAAATAAGATCCATTTTCCGTTTAAATAGCCATTATATGATTTTATACCTGACACGTCATCGTAAATAGAAAGCTGAATTGTTTTTTGCTCGCTGATCCATTTCCCTTCTACAGGAATGGCAACACTTACTTTTGGCGCAACCGTATCAGAAACCAAAGCATATTTGCCTAAAATTTTAACCTTTGTATTAAAGACGCTGTCTTTTCTATAGGTTGGATTGTAACTTACTTTTTTTCCTTCGATTCTACCAATGAACATTTTTTCTCTTTGCGCTTCAGTCGATTTTGTATCTTCAATTGAAACCGTAAAATTAGTGTGAGCAGGAACCGTATCGTCGTGTAAAAACAAGGTGTCATTTTTTACATCAAAATTCAAATCAAAATCTTCATAAAAAGTTCCTGCAGGAAAGAAAACCGACATATTCGATAAAGCAAAATTGCTATCTTTATTAGCTTTCACAAAATAGTTCGATTGCACTGGCTCAGGACTTATTATTGTAGTCAATAAATCATATTGAACAGGAATGGCTATTGTTTTTTTATTTCCAAAGAAATCAGAAACTTCTATGCGATACAGCGAGGCTAAATTTGGCGTTACCTGCAAAACACCTTTGTTTTCATCGGCCTGAATAAAGCTCAAATTATAAGGTGTTTTCATGAATAATTTCTGAACGCGTTGTTGCATTTTCTTATATCTCGAATAATCAATCAGCGCATTGATGTAGCGCATATCGTCAAATGAATACGTATTGAATTCATAACCGAAATTTGGTTTCCCATTATAAAAAGACTGCACTTTATACACCCCGTTATTATTAAACGAAACATCATCAGTATCATAAGCGGAGATACCAAAACCGATTGAACCATTTGTTACTACTTTATCCGATAAATAGGTACCGTCTTTTTGTAAAGAAACATTCAGTAATAAAGGTCGTTTCGAATGATTGACCGTAGTTTTTGCATCCAAAGGATACACATAAACTCCTGAAACAATTGGCTTCTTAGTGTCTTTTAAAAATTTATTGAATCCAAAAAGCATTGGATTGATTATAAATTCTGTTTTAGTATCACGAAATTCAAAATGCAGATGTGGTCCTTCTGAAGCTCCTGAATTTCCAGAAAAAGCAATAATTTCTCCTTTTTTTACCACCATTTCATCAGGCTTCAAAAACATTTCAATTTCAAATGATTTTTCTTTGTAATGCGTTTTCTTGATGTAGTTTTCTATTTCACCGTTGGCTATTTTTAAATGCCCATAAACGGAAGTAAAACCATTCGGATGGTTGATGTAAATTGTTTTTCCGTTGCCAAAAGTAGATATCTTTATTCTTGACACATAGCCATCGGCCACGGCATACACTTTTAATCCTTCTTTTTGTTGGGTTCTTAAATCGAAACCTGCATGAAAATGATTGGGTCTCAATTCCCCAAAATTCCCGGATAATTGCATCGGAATATCTAAAGGAGATCTAAAATAATCTTTTGGATAATCAACTTGTGCAAAAACAGTAGTACAGAAAAATAAAAAATATACAGAAAATCTCATGGTTTACATTTTTGCTAAGATAAAAAAAAGTATTGAAAACATGCTTGAAAAAAAAATTCATAACCATTTGTCCAACTGATATTTAATTTATTTAATGCAAAAAAAATAATAAAATATTGCAAAATTAAAAAGGAATACTAACTTTGTATGATTATGTAATGAATAGGATATATAATGAGTGCAATTGCAGAAATTATTGATACTCTTGAAAATAAAGTCGAAAAACTTTTTATTAAAATGAAAAGTTTAGAGAAAAATAATCAAGATTTGACAAACGAATTAACAAAAACTGCATCCATAATACAAACTCAGTCACAAGAGATTGAAGCGCTAAAAACGCAGTATGAAACACTCAAAGTAGCAAATACATTACTAGGCAGTGACGATAATAAAAGAGATACGAAGCTTAAAATAAATTCATTAATTCGCGAAATTGATTACTGTATAGCACAGCTATCAGATTAATAAAAGATATGGACGAAAAGCTTAAAATTAAAATATCAATAGCAGACAGAGTCTACCCATTAACGGTTGATCTATCACAGGAAGAAGGCCTTAGAAGCGCTTCAAAAAAAATTGATAAGATGATAAAGCAATTTGAAGAAAATTATGCTGTTCGTGACAAACAAGATGTTTTGGCAATGTGTGCCTTGCAATTTGCCTCCCAAACAGAACAAAAACAAATTGACAATACCATTGATGGAGAAGCAACCATTGAAAGAATTAAAAAAATCAATGCGATTTTAGATCAATATCTCGACAAATAAACGTTCTTTACAAAAACTAAGATACTGCCTACATTAGTTCACATTTGGTAAACTCAACACTAACAATTTAGAATGAGCAAATCTTCGTTACTATAGCAAGCCAATTCAGTTTGGAAGCTTGAACAACGAGTTAGCTCAAAACTTGTCTTTTCGAGTTTATTCAATTCACTCTAATGTAGGCTTTTTTATATATAAATTTTAACAACCATGGACAACATATTAACGATTATTATTTCAGGAATTATAGGTATTGCGGGAGGTTTTGCTATCGCCAAACTGATAGAAAAAAGCAATATTTCAAACTTAATTAAAAATTCAAAAAAAGAAGCAGCATCCATTTTGAAAGATGCAAATCTAGAAGCTGAAAACATAAAAAAAGATAAAATTCTTCAAGCAAAAGAGAAATTTATCGAATTAAAATCAGAACACGAACAAGTTATTTTATCCCGTGATAAAAAAGTTGCTGAAATAGAAAAGAGAGTTCGCGATAAAGAATCTCAAATTTCAAACGAATTATCAAAAGCTAAAAAAGTAAATGATGATTTTGAAGCAAAAACTTTAGAATACAGTACTAAAATTGAAAATTTAGATAAGAAACAAGCTGAAGTTGACAAATTACATAAAAGTCAATTGCAACAGTTGGAAGTTATCTCTGGTTTATCTGCTGAAGAAGCTAAAGATCAATTAGTAGAAGGACTGAAAGCGGAAGCAAAAAGCAAAGCAATGTCTCACATTCAAGACACTATTGAAGAGGCGAAATTAACGGCACAACAAGAAGCTAAAAAAATCATCATCAATACCATTCAAAGAGTTGGTACAGAAGAAGCAGTAGAAAACTGTGTTTCGGTATTTAACATTGAATCCGATGACGTAAAAGGTAGAATCATTGGTCGTGAAGGTAGAAATATCCGCGCACTGGAAGCAGCTACCGGAGTAGAAATCATTGTTGATGATACCCCTGAAGCTATTATCCTTTCTTGTTTTGATCCTGTACGTAGAGAAATTGCGCGTTTAGCATTACATAAATTAGTAACTGACGGAAGAATTCACCCGGCTCGTATTGAAGAAGTAGTTGCAAAAACTGCTAAACAAATTGACGATGAAATTATAGAAGTTGGTAAACGTACCGTTATCGATTTAGGAATTCACGGATTACACCCTGAATTAATTAAAGTGGTAGGACGTATGAAATACCGGTCTTCTTACGGACAAAATTTATTGCAACACTCGCGAGAAGTTTCTAAGCTTTGTGGAATCATGGCTGCTGAACTTGGCCTAAACGTAAAACTGGCTAAAAGAGCTGGTTTATTACACGATATTGGTAAAGTTCCAGATGCCGAAAGCGATTTACCACACGCATTATTAGGAATGCAATGGGCTGAGAAATACGGTGAAAAAGAAGAGGTTTGCAACGCAATTGGAGCACACCACGATGAGATTGAAATGAAATCATTATTGTCGCCAATTATTCAGGTTTGTGATGCTATATCAGGAGCAAGACCAGGAGCAAGAAGACAAGTATTGGATTCTTACATTCAACGTTTGAAAGATCTTGAAGAAGTAGCTTATGGATTCAGCGGTGTGAAAAATGCTTATGCCATTCAAGCCGGTAGAGAACTTCGTGTAATTGTGGAAAGCGAAAAAGTTTCGGATGAAAATGCCGCTAACTTATCTTTTGATATCTCACAAAAAATCCAAACGGAAATGACCTATCCAGGACAAGTTAAAGTAACTGTAATTCGTGAAACAAGAGCAGTGAATATTGCTAAATAATTTTTTGAATTTTACATATAAAAAAACTTCTCAGTGATGAGAAGTTTTTTTTGTACTATAAGCGAATCACTTTAAAAGATACTTTGTTGTCTATAGAAACCTTTTAATTAATCATTCAAACTGTCGTTAAAAGTGATTTTAAAAGTAGTTCCTACTCCTACTTCACTTTCGACTGAAACCGTACCTTTCATCGATTCAATCTGGTTCTTTGTTATGTACAAACCAAGACCATGGGCTTCCTTATGATTGTGAAATGTTTTATACATCCCAAAAAGAGAATCACCATGTTTTTTCAAATCGATGCCCAAACCATTGTCGGAAATTGATACCGTTTTCTTTCCGTTTTCTAATGAAAAAGTAAATTTTATAACAATTGGTTTTTCTGGATTTGAATATTTTATGGCATTTGTTGTTAAATTCAACAAAATACTTTCTAAGTAGGCTGGATTAAAATCAACAAAAACACCATCCGGAATATCATTTATAATAGTGACCTGATTCTGATTCTTTAAATCTCGAATCAAATCCAATGTCTTATTCAAATATAAATTCAACTCTAAAGATTTAATTGGAATATTCGAATTGCTTTGTATTTGGACTAATTGAGTTAAATTTACTATCGTTTCGTTTAAGTCATTCGATACTGTTCTCAGATAAGACAACATTTCTTTATTGGTCTCTAAATCATCCTCAGAATCAATAAAATCTAATATCGATTTGATGTTTCCCGCCTGAGTATTTAGATTATGGGATACAATATGTGAAAAATTCAATAGCCTACTGTTTTGCTGACTATATAATTCCATTGTTTTTATTAACTCTAATTCTTTTTCTTTTTGGGAGGAAATATCAGTGTGCGTACCTATAACTCGAAGTGGTTTCCCATTATTGTCACGTTCAATGACTTTCCCTCTGTCCAAAATCCATTTATATTTTCCACTTGAAGTTAAAACACGATGGTAATTTTCATAAAAAGGTGTTTTATTGTCTAAATGATCCTGAATTTCAGAATAATATTTTGCTAAATCATCTGGATGCACAATTTCATCCCAACGTTCCGGATTATCAAAAATGTCCAACGATTCCTGTTCGAGGATTTTCATCGATTGCGAAGAATAAAAAACTTTATTAGTTGTTAAATCCCAATCCCAAACTCCTGCTGTTGAAGCTTCAAGAGCAAATTTAAAACGTTCTTCAGATATTTTAAGTTTGGTTTCCTGTTCTTTTAAATCGGTTATATCAGAAATTCTTCCATAAAAAGCCACATTCCCATTCGGATATAATTCCGGTTTTGATGAAACTTTTAGCCATCGCAATCCCTTTTCAGGTAATAAAACCCGAAACTCAAAATCCCATCTTGTAATGTTTCTTTTTGCATCTACCAATGACTGAAAAAACGATAATCGATCCGCTTCAAATATCCTTTCATAGACTTTGAATTTGTCACTATCCGAAAAATGATCTGAAGACAACTCAAAAAAATCCATCACCGATTTACTCACTATCGGAAATAAATAGGTATTGTCAGGAGCAATAATAAATTCAAAAATCAAATCTGGAATTTCTTTAAATAATTTAGTGTAAAAATTATTCATCTCTTGGCAATTTTCGTTTTGGGAAAAATCAAAAACCATAGCAACTTATTATATCATTTATATAAAATAACAATTTATAGGATATTTTTAATTAAACCATTAAAAAAACTATATAATAACAAAAATTTAATGAGATATTAAGACAAATAGTTAGAAATGCCATTTTAAGTTCAATCCGTGACTCTTTTCATTCTTCAATAACTTGAAATATAAATGAACCAAAATGTTATTTTCTGGGATGAAATGAATTTAGAACTTGCGTCAGAAATGTTCTGTCAAGATGCACATATATTTCTGTTGTAGTGATGGATTCATGACCGAGCATCAACTGAATAGAACGTAAATCAGCTCCATTTTCTAAAAGATGAGTTGCAAAAGAATGCCGTAAAGTATGTGGACTTATCCTTTTATTCAATTCAATTTTTACCGCTAAGTTTTTAATAATGGTAAAAATCATAGCACGTGTCAGTTGTCTCCCTCTTCGATTTAAAAAGAGCGTATCTTCAAACCCTTTTTGTATAGTAGTATGTGTTCGAATAGAATGCTGATATATCTGGATGTATTTTTGGGTTAAATCACCAATAGGCACAAAACGCTGTTTATTTCCTTTTCCGGTTATTTTAATAAAACCTTCCTCAAAGAATAAATCGGAAATTTTTAAGGCCACTAATTCGGAAACCCGAAGCCCACAACCATAAAGGGTTTCGAGCATGGCACGATTGCGCTCCCCTTCGTTAGTGGCTAAATCAATAGCCGCAATAAGATTATCAATCTCATCTACAGACAAAGTATCCGGAAGTTTTCGACCTGTTTTGGGAGTTTCAATTAGTTCTAAAGGATTGTCTGTTCGATAATCTTCAAAAATCAAGTAACTGAAAAAACTTTTAAGACCCGAAATTATTCTGGCCTGTGAACGCGGATTAACCTGTTTTGAAACATCATAAATAAACTGCTGCACTGTTTCTTCTCCAATTTGAACTGGCGAAACTTCTATTTCATTTGTACTCAAAAAAAGACACAACCGCTCGATGTCAAAAGAATAATTCTCTATGGTATTCTTAGACAATCCACACTCAATTTTTAAGTATGATTGATAGCTTTTTATGTAAGTGTTCCAGTTCATGATTACAAAGAAACGCTTTTTTTTAGGCATAAAAAAACCTCCTTTTTTAAGAGGAGGTTTAAAATTCATTTTTTATACTACTAGAATTTGTAAGCTAGAGAAAGAGAAAAAACAGAGTTCTGTACATTCACATCTTCTTGTAAAGCATCTTTAAATTCGTCACTAAAAATGTTTGAAACTCCCATGTTATAACGAACTCCAGCAGAAAATTTCTCAGTAAAATCATAACCAGCACCAAAATTAATTCCGAAATCAGTAGAGTTAAATAATCTTTTAGAATCTATAGAGTTTCCATCCATCTTTATTTTTGCAGATGTTAAAAAACCTATTTGAGGACCTGCTTCTAAATTAAATTTATCTGCTACATAATATTTTGCCATTAAAGGAACATTGATGTAGGTCAAATTAAAACTTCCTTCATCACTATCTGACCCTTGTCCTGAAAACAAAACCTCAGGTTGCAATGCAAATTTATCAGATAATTTAATTTCTGCAAATCCACCAATATTCACACCTGTTAAATTAGATCCATCCTCAATATCACCCGAGAAATTAGCAAGGTTTAATCCACCTTTAACACCAAATTTTGTTTCTTGCGCATTAGCAAATCCAAAAGCAAATACAGCCGCAACTGTTAAAATAATTTTTTTCATGTTTGTTAGTTAAAATTAATGCGGCAAATGTAAATAACATCGTATTAAAAAAAAATATTTTTAAACAAAAAATTAAAATTAATCTGACAATAAATAAATTTATTTTTATTTAAAAATAGTAAAAACAACTAATAATCAATATATTAAAAAATAACTTCTCACTAAATTTAGTGAGAAGAATTTCAATTAAAAAAATATTTATTTGAAAATTAATACTTATTAATTAATCATAAGAAGTGTTAAAACTAAAGGAGAAAAAAGTATTAGTTTATGAGTATGTAATTTAACCAGAAGATTTTTGTGAAAGAAAAATATTTCGGAAAAAATGAATTAAAACGGAAAGCACATCAAATAAAAAAACCTCCCAAATTGGGAGGTTTAGAAATCTATTTCTAGAAATATTAGAATTTATATCCTAATGATACAGAGAATACATTGTTTGAAAGTTTAAAATCATCTCCAGAATCTGTTTTAGCGATATTAGATAAACCAAGGTTGTATCTTAAACCTGCAGATAAATTTTCTGTAAAATCATATCCAGCTCCAAAATTAAAACCAAAATCAATTGATTCAAATTCGTCTTTAACATCTTCGTCTCCTGATACAGTAATTCCAGATTCAGTAGCTGTGAAATCACTTTTTGCTGTTGTTAAAAATCCAATTTGTGGTCCTGCCTCAAGACTAAATCCCTCTGCTACATAATATTTAGCCATAACGGGAATATTTAAGTAAGATAAATTCAGATTACTTTCATAAGAATAGTTAGTACCAGATTCCTCAAGCTTTGTCCCCTGAGTAGAGAACAATAATTCCGGTTGTACAGAAAATTTATCTGAAACCTTAATTTCTACAAAACCTCCAACATGGAAACCTACTTTTGAAGAATTATCTTCAATATCTCCAGAAAGGTTAGCAACATTTAATCCACCTTTTACTCCAAATTTTGTTTCTTGCGCATTAGCAAATCCAAAAGCAAATACAGCCGCAACTGTTAAAATAATTTTTTTCATGTTTGTTTGTTTGTTAAAATTAATGCGGCAAATGTAAATAAGATCGTATTAAAACACACTATTTTTTAGTAAAAAATTAAAATTAATCTGATACTAAAGAAATTTATCTTTATTTAAAAATGATAAAGTGCTTATAATCAATATATTAAAAATAAGCTTCTCACTAAATTTAGTGAGATGAATTTCAATCAAAAAAAACATTTATTTGAAAGTTAATACTTATTAATTTGATTGTAAGAAGTATTAATACTAAAAAAATATTTTAGTAAAACGTATTAATCCATGAGTAAAGCAATCCAACCAGAAGATTTTTGCAAACGAAAAAAAATATCTCGAAAAAAATGAATTAAAACGGAAGGCACATCAAATAAAAAACCTCCCAAATTGAGAGGTTATTTACTGCTATACTTTTAAAAACATTAGAAATGCAACACAAAACCAATGTTAAATTGAAATGTATCTTTGTTACTATAATCCTCATTCAAACTGATATTATATCGTATTCCGGGTTCAACACTTACATTAGAACCCAAGAATATGGCATACCCCGCCTGAACACCAAAATAGGAAGGATCTTCATCAAGATCTTCAATTATACCACCTGAATAATCAACCTGTACGGGAATCATACTTAGAATATAATATTTCAATCCAATTTTATAAGAGACAACATTTGTATCAAAAAGATCTGTATTTATTCCTCCGTACCCTAAACCTCCTTTTATGGCTAAATCATCAATTACAAAATAACCAACCTCAGCACCAATATTGTATTCAGAATCTCCATCAGTGTTGGAATAACTAAAACCGGTATTGGAACCCGCTGCAACTCCAAAATTAGTGTTGGCTTCTATTAACCATTTTCCAGCAGCTGTTTGTCCAGTATCCTGAGCGTTTACAAAACTAAAAGCAAACACCATTACTAATGTTATTATAACTTTTTTCATGACTTATCATTTAAAATTTATAAATCAAAGTTAAAAAAACCAAATATGGGATTCCATATTTATCTGAAATACTCGTCAATAAACAAATAAATCAGATTAAGAGCATCAAAACACAACAATCACAAACAATTGAACTTCAATGTAATACATTTTAAACCTCAAATAAACAACTTCAAAAATGCATTAAAAAAGCATTTATCAAAATTTTGGACTAATTTTTGTCTTTGGTTTATAGTAAAAAAACAAAACAATAAAAATTAAACAAAACAGTTTTAAGTACATGTTCTAATTCAATTAAATAATAATCAATATTAAAAAAACAAATTATGAAAAGAATAATTTTAGTAGCAGTAGTTCTACTCGCAGCGTCAGTAGACATGCAAGCACAATTGGTTAAATTTGGTATAAAAGCAGGTTTAAATTACGCTAATCAAACTGGAAGTGACATTACACTTAATAGCGATAATTACAATACAGATGCCATAACGAGTTATCACGCTGGTCTAGTAGCAGAGATTAAAGTAACAGATGGTTTTTCTGTTCAGCCCGAATTGTTGTATTCCACTCAGGGTGCAACATACAAAAATGCTGCTGAAGAATTCAAAAATGAATTGGGCTACCTATCTATTCCCGTTTTGGCAAAATTTCATTTGAACAAAACAGTTAGTTTAGATCTTGGACCGCAAGCCTCTTTTTTATTGAGCGAAAGAAATGAATTTGACGTAAAAAATGCTGAAACTTTTGAGTTTGGAGTAGCAGGTGGCCTTGGATTTAATATCACTAAAAACTTCTTTTTACAAGGTCGTTATGTATTAGGACTGACTGAAGCTTCAAAAGATGCAGAAGTTAAGAATTCAGTAGTTCAAATATCTGCTGGATTTACTTTCTAATCCCAATAAAAAATTAAATTACTAAAACCGTTCTATAAATTGGAACGGTTTTTTTATTTTTACCAAAACAGGAATTATGAAATGAGCATATCGAATATGTAATAAAAACCAGATAAGTCATATGCGAATTCCATATTCAAATAAAAACAAATATTAACTACGTATGAAAATCAGTATCATCAACGGACCAAACCTAAATCTTCTAGGCAAACGTGAACCAGAAATTTATGGAAGTCAAACTTTTGAAGAATATTTTACCACTTTACAAATAAAATTTCCCACTATAGAATTCTCCTATTTTCAGAGTAATATTGAAGGCGAATTAATTGATAAAATTCAGGAATTTGGTTTTTCATTCGATGGCATTATCTTGAATGCCGGAGCGTACACGCATACTTCCATAGGAATTGGCGACGCTGTCAAAGCCGTTACTACTCCAGTTGTTGAAGTCCACATTTCGAATACTTTTTCCCGTGAAAGTTTTAGACATCAATCCTATATTTCAGGAAATGCCAAAGGAGTTATTCTGGGTTTTGGTTTAAAGAGTTACGAGCTAGCGATTCAGTCCTTTTTATAATTTTAAAATATAATTATCTACCAAAGAAATCTTTAACAAATAATTAATACGCCCTTTTTAAACTTCTTCTATTTTTGTGAAAGAAAAAACTTTCATGAAAAAATATTACTTACTACTGCTTTTCTTAGTTTCATTTGTCAGCAATGCACAAATAAAAGGAACTGTCTCTGACGAAAAAGGAAATCCCTTGCCTTTTGTTACTATTTTTCAGGAAGACACCTATAATGGAACCACTTCAAACGAACAAGGAAATTACGAGTTCAACTTAAATAAAAAAGGAAAACAATCCGTTGTTTTTCAGTTTTTAGGTTTTAAAACCCAAAAAGCAGTCATACAAACTGATAAATTGCCTTATGTTTTGAACATCAAAATGATCGAAGAAAGTTTCTCGTTGAACGAAGTAATCATTAGCAAAAAAAACAATCCGGCCTTAGCGATTATAAAAAGTGCGATTGCCAGCAGAAAACGAAACACCGAAAAAACAAATCGATTCAACGCAGACTTTTATTCCAGAGGTATTTTTAAACTAAAAAATGCACCGAAAAAAATATTAGGGCAAAAAATTGGTGACTTGGATGGTGCTTTGGATTCAACCGGAACCGGAATTATTTCATTGTCTGAAACCTTTTCGAAAATAGCATTTGAAAAACCCAACAACTTAAAAGAAGTCGTTACTGCGTCAAAAGTAAGTGGCAGCAACAATGGCTACAGCTACAATACGGCTAGATCTTCGTTCTACGATTTCTATGACAACACTATCGATTTTGGCATCCAAATGATTTCTCCAATAGCGAATAACGCTTTTAACTACTATAATTACAAGTTAGAAAGCACGTTTAATGACGAGAATGCCAATATGATTAACAAAATAAAAGTGACTGCAAAGCGTGACAGCGAACCCGTTTTTGAAGGATACATTTATATCGTGGAAGATTCCTGGGCAATTTACGCTGTTGATTTGGATATAAAAGGCTACCGAATAAAAGAAGAATTTCTTGATGTGATGACCTTAAAACAAAATTTCGGCTACAACAACAGCAATAAAATTTGGGCCAAAAACACCCAAAGTCTCGAAATCACAGCAGGCGCTTTTGGCATAAAATTTAACGGAAAATACAATTACGTGTATAGCAATTATGAATTCGTAGATGCTTTTGCTCCGAAAACATTTACAAATGAAATTACGCGCATCGAAATAAATGCCAATAAAAAAGACAGCTTATTTTGGAATACCAACAGACCCATTCCGTTAACAATGGAAGAAAGCACGGATTATATTAGAAAAGACAGTATTTACAAAGTCCGAAATTCTGAAAAATACTTAGACTCAATTGATGCAAAAGAAAATAAATTCAAACTATTAAAGTTGCTGACGGGCTACACGTATAAGAATAGTACTGAAAAACACAGTTTTAGTTACGAGGGATTATTAAATCTTGGTTCGCTAAGTTTCAACACCGTTCAAGGTTATAATTTTGATTCGGGGTTTCGATACACCAACTGGAAAAATCAGGAAAGTAAAGGAATATACACTTCCATAAGTACAAAACTCAATTACGGTTTTGCTGAAGATCGATTGCGTGTCACCGGGCAATTTATCCACCGTTTCAACAATCAGAATTATGCCACTTTATATATGACAGGTGGTAGTTCCGTAAAGCAATTTAACCCAAATGAACCTATCAGCAAAGCGATAAACACGATAAGTTCCTTGGCTTTCAAGAACAATTTCATGAAATTGTATAATTTGGAATCGGCGGCAATTGGCTACAGCCAAGATATTGCAAATGGAGTGAATCTAAATGGAAAGATAGAATACCAGCAACGCAAACCATTATTCAATAACACTGATTTTTCTTTGTTTAGCAAAGACGATTTATACACGTCGAATAATCCGTTGGCACCAAACGATTTCACTACTGCAGCTTTTAAAAAACACCATTTGACAAAAATTAATTTGCTGGCAAAAATCAATTTTGGAAATAAATATTCTTCCCGTCCTGATGGGAAATTTAACATCAGAAATGAAAAATATCCAACTCTTTATTTAGGCTATGAAAAAGCAGTTGCTACTAACGAAAAGAAGTATGAATTTGACCATTTCAATACCCGATTAATGTACGATTTGACATTGGGAAATAAAGGAATTTTAGGGATGAATCTAAAAGCAGGAAAATTTCTGAATGCGGATAATATTGCTTTTATAGATTACAAGCATTTTAATGGCAATCAAACCCACATAGGACAAACAGCGCGCTATTTGAATGTATTTAACTTATTGCCGTATTACTCTAATAGTACGAATGACAGCTATTTTGAAGCACATACGGAATACAACGACAAAGGTTATATCATGAATAAAATACCATTGTTGAACAAACTCAAATCAACTTTAATATTGGGAGCTCATGCACTGTCTACGCCCAATAACAAACCTTATACTGAAGTCACAGTTGGGTTGGACAATTTAGGTTTTGGAAAATTTAAAATGCTCCGTGTCGATTATGTACGTTCCTATCAAAATGGTTTTCAAGGTGACGGGGTTGTTTTTGGACTAAAGTTTTTAAATATATTGGAATAAAAAAAGAATCTATTTGTCAGTTCCAATACAGTCGGAAAATATTACGGCATCTCGAATGCGCTCGATGTGACAAAATCATAACGAATTAAAAAAGGCACCAAAAATAATTTCGGTGCCTTTTTTAATTTTATTGGATAAAAATCTAGTCATTGGGTTCCACATGAATTAACACATGTCCCAATTCTGGAATCTCTTCCCGCAAGGTATCTTTTAGTTTATGAGCGAGATCGTGTCCTTCTTTCACGGTAATATTTGAATCAACCGTTGCATGTAAATCCACGTGATATTGCATACCGGCTTTTCGAATGAAACATTTCTCGGTATCAATAATTCCATCCACCTGAATAGAAACCATTCGAATTTGTTCTATTAAATCATCATATAAATGCTCATCCATTATTTCGCCCAAAGCGGGTCTAAAAATAAGGTAACTGTTATAAAGTATGAATCCCGAGGCAAAAAGTGCTGCCCAATCATCAGCAGATTCGTATCCATTCCCTAAAATTAAAGCAACCGAAATCCCAAGAAATGCCGCCACAGAGGTTATTGCATCGCTGCGATGGTGCCAAGCATCAGCTCTTAGTGAGGAACTATTGGTTTGAATGCTTCTTTTCATCACGATTCGAAAAGAATATTCTTTCCAAATGATAATTGCAGCCAGAACGATTAATGTCCACGGTTTTGGCAATTGATGTGGCGTTCCAATATTGATGATACTTTCATAGGCAATAATCGTAGCCGAAGTGATCAAAAAACCTACAACTAGAAAAGTAATCAAAGGTTCTGCCCTACCATGACCGTAAGGATGGTTTTTATCAGCTGGCCTGTTTGAATATTTGATTCCAAATAACACCAAAAAAGAAGCAAAAATATCAGTCGTTGATTCAATTGCGTCGGCAATTAGTGCATACGAATTTCCAAAAAAACCGGCTAAGCCTTTTATAATTGCCAGACAAGTGTTTCCTATGATACTAAAATAAGTCGCCTTGATTGCCGTTTGTTCGCTTGACATGTATTTTATTTATAGGTGAAGTAAAACTAAAATCGTTTAAGTAAACCGAATTGAATTTTAGATTTAAATCCTTTCTAGCTTACTTAAACGATATTTTTTTATGATTTATGTTATTTACGCGCGTACAATATTCGCTCCAATAGCTCTCAATCGTTCGTCAATGCGTTCGTATCCTCTGTCGATTTGTTCAATGTTTTGAATGGTACTCGTTCCTTTTGCAGAAAGCGCAGCAATCAATAAGGAGATTCCGGCACGAATATCTGGTGATGACATTGTTGTTGCTTTGAGTTGTGATTTAAAATCATGTCCCATAACAACAGCACGGTGCGGATCACACAACATAATTTTTGCTCCCATGTCAATTAACTTGTCTACAAAAAACAATCTGCTTTCAAACATTTTTTGGTGAATCAAAACATCGCCTTTTGCTTGAGTAGCAACTACTAAAACAATACTCAATAAATCCGGAGTAAATCCAGGCCAAGGCGCATCAGCAATTGTAAGAATAGAACCGTCAATATCCGTTTTTACTTCATACCCATCTACGTGAGCAGGAATGTAAATATCATCGCCGCGACGTTCCAGGGTAATTCCAAGTTTTCTAAATGTGTTGGGGATTAAGCCAAGATTATCCCAACTTACATCTTTTATCGTAATCTCTGATTTTGTCATTGCAGCCAGACCAATCCAACTTCCGATTTCAATCATATCAGGAAGAATTCTATGCTCGCAACCGCCTAAACTTTCAACCCCTTCAATAGTCAATAAGTTAGAACCAACTCCTGTTATTTTAGCTCCCATGGAGTTCAACATCTTACACAATTGTTGCAAGTAAGGCTCACAAGCAGCGTTATAAACTGTTGTTTTTCCTTTGGCCAAAACTGCAGCCATAACAATATTTGCAGTTCCGGTAACGGATGCTTCGTCTAATAACATATCGGCACCTTTCAATCCTTTTGGTGCTTCTACACCATAGAAATGATCTTCTCTGTTATAACGGAATTTAGCGCCCAGATTGATGAATCCTTCAAAATGCGTGTCCAATCTTCTACGTCCAATTTTATCACCACCTGGTTTTGGAATATATCCTTTACCAAATCGTGCCAATAGTGGTCCAACAATCATAATAGAACCTCTTAGAGAACCGCCTTCTTTCTTGAATGCTTCGGTTTCCAGATACTGTATATTCACCTCATCGGCTTGAAAAGTATACGATCCTGATCCTGTTTTTTGGATTTTTACACCTAAATTTCCTAAAAGCGTAATTAGTTTATTGATATCTATAATATCGGGAATATTATTGATAATCACTTTTTTAGGCGTTAAAAGAACGGCACATAAAATTTGTAACGCTTCATTTTTAGCTCCTTGTGGCGTGATTTCTCCTTTTAGACTAATGCCTCCTTCTATTTTGAAAATTCCCATTTTTTACAGTTATGAGTTATAAATTATTAGATATAAGTTAAAAATTGACGAGTTAAAAGTTACTAAAATTCATAACTAAAAACCCCTGATTGATAACTGATTTACAAAGGTTTTCTATTTTGGTTTTTGTGAACTGGATTTGGTTTTCCCGTTTTTATATTCTTATTGCTAAGAATTTTGGGTTGACCAACCGGCAAGATTTTATTTGAAACCCGTTTGTTGGTTCGCAATAAATCTGTGGTATTTAATAATTCCTCTGTACTTTGAATCAAATTCAATTTCCCATCGGACAGTTCGTATAAATGTTCGAAAATTACATCATCTTTCACCGTGTCTTTATTCCAACTCAAGTATGATTTTTTCATGTGATTCGCAATCACTTTCACCAAAGCACTTTTCATCTCGCCATCTTCCCATTTATTGGCCACATCAATCATATATTTGATGTTATTGCCGTAAAATCTGTATTTTGGAAAATTCTGTGGGTATTTTAAAACATCCGGTTTCAATTGCAACACTTCACGCGAAGGAATTGGATACGGTGAATCAGCCACTAATTTAAAATCAGACATAATAAAAAGCTGATCCCATAATTTGTGCTGAAAATCAGGAACATCGCGCAAATGTGGATTCAAACTACCCATCACCTGAATAATGTATTTTGCCGCTTTGTTGCGTTCTACATCATCTTCAATTTTAGTTGCCTGATCAATCAATTTCTGCAAATGACGGCCGTACTCCGGAATAATCAAATGCGATCTCTCGGCATTATATTCCAAATGATGCACGACATCGTTCGAGTTTTCTTTAATGTATTTTGAATTCATATTCGAAAGTATCTGTTTTGATTCCTAATGCCTTTTTTTCGAATCGTAATACCATTCGAGCTTAGCACACCAAAATCTTGTGTTGTATTTAAAGGGAAATAATACCTTTTATTGTAGAAACTTCTAGGTATTTATCTACTATTTCTTGTGAATCTTTCACAGTGACATCAACAGATATGCTCGTAAACTTTCCTGTCTTGGATTTTGTGGTTTTGATAACCGCCCCCATACAATCAAAAGCCAACTCCACTCGTTCTACATTATCACTTTCTGTTGGTACAATAAATTTAAATAAGTATTCTGCTGGCCATGTATTGCTCATATCCAACTCCACTTTTAATCTATCATAAAATTCTTCAGTCTTCTTATCCATTTTCTATTTAAAAATAAAGGCAAATATACGGTTTCAAACGTAAATTATGAATTTTGAATTATGATTTTTTGTCTAATCGCATTTTAACCGCAATGATTTTTTCAAATCCCGATAAGTTTAAGTAAATTTGCCCCTTATTTTTTAAAAGTGCAAAAAGAAATCATAGTTATCATTGGCGGTCCAGGAACAGGTAAAACCACTATTATCGACGGATTGGTCGCTAAAGGACATTGTTGTTATCCCGAAATTTCCCGAGAGGTGACTTTGGAAGCAAAAAAACAAGGAATCGAGCAATTGTTCCTTGAAAAACCTTTGTTATTCAGCGAATTACTTCTTGAAGGAAGAAAGAAACAATTTCAAAATGCTTCAAAAGAGCCACATGAAGTTGTATTTATCGACAGAGGAATTCCGGATGTTTTGGCTTACATGCATTACATTGGCGATAGTTATCCTGCTACTTTTGATGCCGCTTGCCGGGAACATACCTATTCAAAAATATTCATTCTTCCGCCTTGGGAAGAAATTTACATCAGCGATCACGAACGTTACGAAAACTTCGAACAAGCGAAACTCATCTACAATCATCTTACGGAAACCTATCAAAGTTATGGTTATGAACTTATAGAAGTTCCAAAAGACACCATGGATAACAGAATTCTTTTTATCTTAGATGAAATTTCTAAATAGTCTGCAGGTTTAGGATTTAAGCTTTGGACTGTTTTTCAATGAAATGAAATCTATACTTTATGCAAGAAGCAGTTGCTATTCTTCAAAAATATTGGAAGCACGACAAATTCAGGTCGTTGCAAAAGGAAATTATCGATTCCGTTTTAAGCGGACATGACACCTTTGCATTGATGCCAACCGGCGGCGGAAAATCAGTTTGTTTCCAAATCCCGGCTATGATGAATGACGGAATTTGTCTAGTCATTTCACCTTTGGTAGCACTGATGAAAGATCAAGTCGCCAATTTGCAAAAGCGAAACATCAAAGCCATAGCATTAACAGGCGGAATTCGATCCGAGGAGATAATTGATTTACTGGACAATTGCCACTTCGGAAATTATAAATTCCTTTATTTATCGCCAGAACGTCTTCAATCCGATTGGATTTTGGAACGAATAAAAAATCTCCCCATCAATTTAATCACCATCGATGAAGCGCATTGCGTCTCACAATGGGGACATGATTTCCGGCCAGCTTATTTAAAAATTTCGGAACTAAAAAAGCATTTTCCATCAGTACCATTTTTAGCATTGACCGCTACTGCTACGCCAAGGGTCAAAGAAGACATCATCAACGAATTGGGATTACATAAACCACAAGTTTTCGAAAAATCATTCGCTAGAGAAAATATTGCTTACATGATTTTTGGGGTCGAGGATAAACTTTTTAGAATAGAACAAATTCTGAAGAAAAACCCACAACCTTCCATAATATATGTGCGAAACAGAAAATCGTGTCTGGATATTTCTTCCCAACTGAATTCGTTAGGATTTAAAGCTACCTATTATCACGGCGGACTTTCGTCCAAAGAAAAAGACAAAAACATGCAATCCTGGATGAACGAAGAGGTGCAGGTTATTGTGGCTACGAATGCTTTTGGAATGGGAATTGACAAAGCCAATGTAAAAACGGTCATTCACATTCAACTTCCTGAAAACATGGAAAATTATTACCAGGAAGCCGGACGTGCGGGAAGAAATGGAGAAAGAGCCTTTGCTGTTTTATTGACCAGTCCTTCTGATGTTATTCAGGCTCAAAGCCAATTTATCAATATTCTTCCCGATAAAAAGTTTTTGAATCTCATGTATGTTAAGCTCTGTAACTATTTTCAAATCGCTTACGGAGAAGGAATCAATGAACAGTTCAACTTCAATTTGCATCATTTTTGTTTAAAATATGAATTCCCAACACTGAAAACGTACAACGCCATGCAATTTCTCGACCGACAAGGAATAATTAGTCTGTCCCAAGAATTTTCGGAAAAAATTACGCTGCAATTTCTAATTCCTTCCAAAGAAGTGATTCGGTATATGAGTTTAAATCCAAACGACGAGGAAATCATTTTAGCCATTTTACGCACATATCCGGGAATTTACGAAATGCAAACTGCTTTCAACCTCCAGCTGATTGCCAAAAAATCAAATCATAAGGAAACTGAAATCCAAGCAGTTTTACATAAATTAAAAGAAAAAGAAATCATAGATTACCATTCGAAAAATAATGATGCCACATTAATTTTCAATGAAGTTCGTGAAGATGACAGAACCATCAATCGGGTTTCAAAACATTTAGAGAATCAAAATCAATTAAAAAAAGAGCAGCTTCAATCCGTAATCCACTACATTAGTGAGAAAAAAGTGTGCAAAAACAAGTTGATTCTAAATTATTTTGGCGAAAAGACAACCGTAGATTGCGGTATTTGCTCCTTTTGCATTACCAAGAAAATAAAGAAAAAAGATGTATCGCTGCTTTCTACAGCAATAATTACTTTATTGCAAGCCGAAGATCTAAATTCGAGAGACATTCAAAATAAAACTAAAAATAGTCCGGACGAAGTTATTGGCGTACTTCAGGATTTATTAGAAAACAACACAATTTTGGTTAAACCAAATAACAAATATACTTTACGATCATAATGGAAAAATTACGAATTGTTTTTATGGGTACGCCCGAATTTGCAGTGGGAATATTAGACACAATAATCAAAAACAACTATGAGGTTGTAGGTGTCATAACTGCTGCAGATAAACCAGCAGGCCGCGGACAAAAATTAAAGTATTCTGCAGTAAAGGAATACGCGCTGGTTCATAATCTAACTTTATTACAGCCTTTAAACTTAAAAGACGAAACTTTTTTAGCTGAATTAAAAGCGCTGAATGCTAATTTACAAATTGTAGTTGCGTTTAGAATGTTGCCAAAAGTTGTTTGGGAAATGCCATCCTTAGGAACTTTTAATCTTCACGCTTCACTCCTGCCGAATTATCGCGGTGCCGCACCAATAAATTGGGCAATCATCAATGGAGAAACTAAAACGGGTGTCACCACTTTTTTTATCGATGATAAAATTGATACGGGGGCAATGATTTTAAGTTCGGAAATTCCAATTGATGAAACCGAAAATGCAGGACATTTACACGACCGATTAATGGAATTAGGAAGCAAGACCATTATTGACACTTTGAAAATGATCGAAACAGGAAACGTATCGACAGAAATCCAAAAAGATACCGCTGAAATTAAAACAGCCTACAAACTCAACAAAGAGAATTGCAAAATTGACTGGACAAAATCAGCTCAGGAAATAAACAATCTGATTAGAGGTTTGAGTCCCTATCCAGCAGCTTGGTGTTTCTTTAGCGACAACAATGAAGAATGGAATGTAAAAATATATGAAGCCAAAATAATTTCTGAGGAGCACTCCATCGCGATTGGAAGTTTAATTTGCACCAAAAAAGAAATGAAAATTGCAGTAAAAAACGGATTTGTCCAAATACTTAATTTACAGTTTCCGGGTAAAAAGAAAATGAGCACACCAGAATTATTGAATGGGATTGCATTTTCAGCAGATGCAAAAGTCTATTAACATCAATAAAAACGGGCTTTTTTAAATTTTGACATTGATTTATCAACAAAAAAATTAAGTTATCAACAAAACAAACTAAATTAACACAAAACACTTGCAAGGAACGTATTTCCTACTAAATTTGTGTATTAACAATTTTTTTTAACCAACAATTAATAACTTTTATTATGAACAAATCAGAATTAATCGATGCTATCGCTGCTGATGCAGGAATCACAAAAGCTGCAGCAAAATTAGCTTTAGAGTCATTTTTAGGAAATGTAGGAGATACTTTGAAAAAAGGAGGAAGAGTTTCTTTAGTAGGTTTCGGATCATGGTCAGTTTCTGCTAGAGCTGCAAGAGATGGTAGAAACCCTCAAACAGGTAAAACTATCCAAATTGCTGCTAAAAACGTAGTGAAATTTAAAGCAGGTGCAGAATTAGAAGGTGCGGTAAACTAGTTTTAACCCCCTTAATATAATCAAAACCTTCCATCTGGAAGGTTTTTTTATACATTTAGACGATTTTATTTGGCACTATTATAATAAAAAACTTAAATTTAATAAAAAATAAAATCCAATGATTACAGAAAAATTAAAAAAAGGATATTTGCTTATTGCAGAGCCTACGATAATTGGGGATTTATCATTTAATAGATCGGTAATTTTATTAGCTGATTATAATCAAGAGGGATCCGTTGGTTTTATAATTAATAAACCTTTGAAATATACCATCCATGATTTAATTCCAGATATTGATGCTAGATTTAAAATTTACAATGGAGGCCCTGTAGAACAAGACAATCTTTATTTTATTCATAATAGACCAGATTTGATTTCTAATAGCATTGAGATCTCAAATGGGATATATTGGGGAGGTGATTTTGAATCTACGAAAGAACTCATCAATGAAGGAAAAATAAGCAAGAATAATATCCGATTCTTTTTAGGATATACGGGTTGGGATGAAAAACAATTAGAATCCGAGATGGAAAACAACTCATGGATCATTACTGCAAATAGCTATGAAAATAAAATAATTGGAAAATCAGCCACTCATTTCTGGAAAGAACAAATCATGGAATTAGGTGGTGAATATCTGATCTGGTCGAATGCTCCAGAAAATCCATACTTAAATTAAGTACTACTTATCATTTCGTTGAGTTTCGCCAACAGTTGAAGAGATATTTTAGTGGCGAAAGTTTTTTTACGATATTGTGTTATTGGTTGTATCCCTTTTATAACATTAGTTATAAATAATTCATCTGCTTTTTGAAGATCAAATGGAGAGATCACCTCTTCTACAACGTCTAAATTTTCTATCTGTTTAGCTAAACTTAGGATCTGCTTCCTCATAATCCCATTTAAGCAGCCTTCAGAAACCGGTGGCGTAATCAATTTATTACCCATTAACATAAAGATATTTCCTTGCAGTGCTTCAATTATATTCTTACTGTCATTAAGTAACAAACAATTATCTAACCCATTTTCATTTGCAAAAATACTTCCTGTTATATTGATGATTTTATTAGTTGTTTTGATAGAGGATAACAATTGTTTTGTGACATAAAAGTCTTTGTATAAATCTACTTCATACTCCTTTTTTTCGAAGGAATACAAGCTGTTTTCGAGCGCTAAAGCATGAATTAAAAAAGACACAGTATTATCTTGCGGCAAATAATAACCACCGTCGTTTCTATACACTGTAATTCTGGCACGAGAAGAAGACGTCAATCCATTTTTATTAACTAAAGCAAGGATTTGTTCTTCCAGAAACTCCATGGTAAAATTCATTGGAATTTCCATTCGAACCACACGCATAGAAGACATTAATCTAAAATAGTGATCCTCCAGAAAAAGAATTTTATTGTTTATTATTTTAACTGTTTCAAAAACTCCATCACCATATAAAAAAGCACGATTTTGAGTCAATATATTGGCATCCTGAGACACTATAGTTCCATTAAAATTAATCATAAAAAAAGCCCTAAATTTTATTCAGGGCAAATATAAGTTATAAAAAATGATTTTCTATACAGAACCAATCAGATGTTTCAAATCAGAAATTTGATTTTCCCACAGTAGTGTTGCTTCATCGACTTCATCTTTATGAGCAAAATCAACTACCATTAAAGAAACGTCTTTCGTGAGCTCATCGACTAAGATATGCAATTCAAAAAAGTACTCGGTATCTTTACTATTTTCATCTACCCACTTGAATTTTACTTTTTCACCGGTTTTCTTAGAAGCTAGTCTTGCTTTTTCTTCAGAGTCATTCCAAATAAAAGTAAAAAATTCACCACGAGAATTGACATTGTCGGCAAACCATTCAGACAAACCTGATGGTGTCGATATATATTGATACAACAATTGAGGCGAGGAATTTATGGGGAACTCGATTTCGTAACGTACTTTTTGATCCATGAGCTACATTTAATTTTTCGGAAATATATAGAATATAACTACAAAAAAAAAGCATTTTTAAAAATATTTTTTTTTATTAAAAATATGCTTGCAAGCTCTAATATTATTTTTATATTTGCACCCGCATTCAGGGGTGGATTTCCACCCTAATCATGGCGAGATAGCTCAGTTGGTTAGAGCGCAGGATTCATAACCCTGAGGTCCCGAGTTCAAATCTCGGTCTCGCTACCAAAGCAAAAACCCTAACATCAATATGTTAGGGTTTTTTATTGGAATTATATTTCGAAAATAAAGACTTTAAAACGCTCAAGTGAGGACTTCAGTGAGGAAAGGGAGTGAGGAATTTTATAAATTGAGATACAGATATTACTAAGCATTAAACAGAAAAGGTATAAATGAAATGTAGTTTTTCATTAATTCTTTTAAACTTTAGCCAAATATTTTAATTTCCGCTTCAGTTTTGGTGGCGATTTGTAGCTCTAATTAAAGCTGAGTACATCAAATGATTTTTATTATTCAAATTATAAAGCCCCAGAACTTTACGTGTTTTGTTTAACAATTAAAAATTCTAGAAATACTTAATAACTAATTATAAAGTTGTTTACGAAACATCCCACAAAAATCAAAGTAAAAAATTAAGTAAAAATTAATACAGCTATTAAATTTGATTTAAATTATTCTTTATATTTGAATTCAATTTTAGATTTATATCTAAAATAAAAAAACAAATTTAAACTTTATAGAAAATGAAAAAAATAGTAACATTTGCAGTAATCGCTTTATTTACCATTAATTTAAGTGCACAGGAATCAAAACCTGTTGTAAAAGAAAAAGCTAAAAAAGAATCCTGTTGTGCAAAAAAAGACACAAAAACTAAAGCGATGACTGCCGCTGAAGTGGCTAAGTGTAAAGCGAAATGCAAAGCAGAAGGAAAAACTTGCAAAACAGCTTGTTAAGTAAAAGCTGATTTAAAATACATTTAAATTACCTTTAAATAGAAAACGCCTCTAAAATTTAGAGGCGTTTTCTATTTAAAGGTAATTCATGGGAAAATTGAGCTTTTATTATTTTACCCTAACACTCCATTCAAAATCCATTTCAGATACCTGAACTCCAGTTTCGTTCATTCCGATAGATTTCATCCAAAACGTTTGTCCTTCTCCGGTTGCAATTGTTTCTTGAATTGCTTTTTCTATTAAATGGCCGTCATTACAGGTAAAAGTTATTCTGCCTGTCGCTTTTTTTGTGAAATTTCCTTTATTATTAGCTACCAGCATCGAAATTTTCCGTCCGCTTTTTGCAATTTGATACATGACCAGAGCACCTGTCGAAAGTTCAGCTGCCATGGCTTGCACTGCAAAATACATAGAGTTAAACGGATTTTGATTAATCCACCGGTGTTTTACTGATACTACACATTTGTTTGCATCAATTTCTTTTACACGTACACCACAAAAAAATGCCGACGGTAATTTGAAGAGTAAAAATTTATTGAGTTTAGATACGGTAAGTTTCATTATTACAGGTTTTTTTGCTAAAATACAAAAAAATAGTATGCGTACATATAAAATTAATTTGTTAATTTTATGTTAATATTTGGTACTATGCGAAACAAGATACTGTCTTTTAGACATATATTTGCATAAGAAATTACTAGGTAGCACATTTAGTAAACAATCTAAAAAGTTTTAATCATCATCAAAATCAAAAAAAATGGAAACAACTACTGAAAAAAATATTGCAACATTTACACATTTGAGTTCCTTAACGCAATACTTCATTCCTTTTGGAAATTATATTTTTCCAATAATTCTATGGAGTAGCAAAAAAGAGGAATCTGAATTTGTAGATCACAACGGAAAGCAAGTCCTGAATTTTCAATTAAGTTTATTACTGTACTCTTTAGTACTGATTATGATTGCAATTCCTTCATTTATTATTTCGGTGTTTAAGGATACTTCATTTGAAACATTAGTGCATCATCATGACATTACGCTTTCAAATTTCAACATTGAAAATAATATTGGAATGTTAACAGTTGGATTAATTTGTGTTTTGCTTTTTGGACTTTTGAAAGTGGCTGAATTCTTTTTGATTATTTACGCTTCAATCAAAACATCAAATGGAGAAAGATATAAATATCCAATAACGATTCCGTTCATTAAATAAGGAAGCAATAAGGTTAAAAAAAAATAGACGTAATAGGTAAAGCGAACGAATTAGCCCTGACTGAAACGACATCCTTTACTTGCTTTCTTTAAGCAAGTAAAGATAAAGTGGAAAGCAGGAATAAGCTTCAAAAAATAAAAAGAGTATCAGGCAATACGAGATTGCTTCGTTTCTCGCAATGACAAATCATCAATCAAAAAATGAACTGTTTAATCAACACAAAATCAAAAAAAAGAAATTATGAACATTGAAAACACAAAAGCCCAGATGCGAAAAGGTGTTCTCGAGTTTTGCATCCTATCTGTTTTAAAAGAAAAAGATGCCTACACATCGGAAATACTGGACACTTTAAAAAATGCAAAATTATTAGTCGTGGAGGGAACCATTTATCCGCTGCTAACACGACTAAAAAATGATGGATTACTGAACTACCGTTGGGAAGAATCCACATCAGGACCACCAAGAAAATATTACGGTCTAACCGAAATAGGACAAACTTTTTTAAATGAACTAAATGGTACCTGGACTGAATTATCCGATGCCGTAAACCTAATAACCAACCAAAAATAATAGTCATGAACAAAACTGTAAATATAAACCTAGGCGGAATGTTCTTTCATATCGATGAAGATGCATACCAAAAAATGACACGCTACTTTGACGCTATAAAACGTTCTTTATCCAATTCATCAGGACACGATGAAATTATTAAGGACATTGAAATGCGTGTTTCGGAATTATTGAATGAGAAGCAAAAAACCGACAAATATGTTATTGGTTTAAAAGACGTAGATGAAGTGATTGCTGTCATGGGACAACCGGAAGATTACATCATTGAAGATGAATTGAAAGGAACCAATTCCTATAGTAACAATACAAACCGAAGAACAAAAAAACTATACCGTGACAGGGAAAAAGGGATGATTAGCGGTGTTTCAGCAGGATTAGGACATTACTTTGGGATTGATGCTGTATGGATCAGAATCGCACTTATTTTATTAGTTTTTGCTGGATTTGGAACTGGAATTCTGATCTACATCATTCTTTGGATTGTAACTCCTGAAGCGGTCACTACGACAGAGAAACTGGAAATGACAGGAGAACCTGTTACCATTTCAAACATTGAAAAAAAAGTCCGTGAGGAATTTGAAAATGTTTCTGATAAAATAAAAAATGCTGATTATGACAAATATGGAAATCAAATAAAAACGGGAGCTGAAAAATTGGGCAGTTCTTTTGGAGATTTTATCATAACAGTTTTCAAGATTTTTGCAAAATTCTTAGGAGTGATTTTAATCATTACCGGAATAACAGTATTATTTTTTTTGCTAGTAGGTATTTTCACATTAGGATCCGGATTATTTATTGATTTTCCTTGGCAAGGTTTTATAGAAGCTGGTAATTTCACGGATTATCCTATCTGGGCTTTTGGACTTTTGATGTTCTTTGCTGTTGGAATTCCTTTCTTTTTCCTTGCGTTATTAGGGTTCAAGCTTTTAGCTCCAAATATGAAATCTATTGGAAATATTGCAAAATACACGTTGTTAGCACTTTGGTTAATTGCAGTTTCAATAGCGATATCAATTGGAATAAAACAAGCCAGTGCGTTTGCCGTAGACGGACGAGTGGTTAAGAAAGAAATTATTACTTTGAATCCAAATGACACGCTATTCATCAAATTCAAACACAATGATTATTTTGCAAAAAATGTTGAGGACCGCAATGATTTCATGGTCACCCAAGATTCTACAGGAACTGATATTATTTATTCAAATGAAGTTAGTTTTAAAATAGAAAATACTGATGAAAAACTACCTTACATCCAAATTGAAAAAGAGGCAAGCGGAAAATCATTATCAGAAGCCAAAAAAAGAGCCGAAAAAATTAAATATGCTTATAAAATAATTGGAAATCAATTAATTTTAGACAACTATTTAGTAACCGATTTAAAAAACAAATACAGAGATCAAGAAATTGAAATAACATTATATTTGCCTAAAGGGACTCTGATAAAACCAGATGCTTCCATGAGACATTATGATCGTACTGATGGAGATTACTTCTTATGGAATCCAGATTCCAACAACGACATCTACAGAGTTGAAGATAATAAAATAAAATGCTTAAATTGTCCTGCTGATGAAAATGAATATAACGACAATGAAAACGACAGTACTGAAACGTCAGTTACCATCAATGAAGACGGGGTTTCTGTAACAAATGACACTTTGATTAATTCAAAAAATAACATTAAAGAATTAAAAATAAATAAAGACGGTATCATCATTAAAACGAATTAGTTATGTTAAAAATCATCACGTTAATCACAAAATTCATTCTGGTTGCCTTAACAGCTTTGTTATTCGCTTCGTGCAACCACTCCATTAATTTGAATTCAATAGAAGGAAGTGGCAACATAACCACGGAGAAACGTACTGTTGAAGGTAATTTCAAAAGCATAGAAGTCAACAATTCCATTGACCTTGTCATAGAACAATCAGATAAAATGGAAATAGTGGTTGAAGCTGATGATAATTTGCAAAAACACATCACTACCAAAGTTGAAAATGGAACTCTTGTTATTTCATTTGATAAAAATTCTTTTTCAAATGCAGGTTCTAAAAAAGTAACGGTAAAAATGCCTGTAATTGATGAATTAGAAGCGACAAGCAGCGCAACAATCACGAGCAAGAATACACTGAAAGGCGAAAACATAAGATTGAATACGTCCAGTGCCGCCTCAATTGATATCAATATTGAATCTGATATTATTACGTGTGATTCCAGCAGTGGAAGCAGCATCACCATCAATGGAAAAGCATTAAAGATGGAAACAACCGCATCAAGTGGAAGCGAAATTAATGCTACAAAATTACTAGCCAACGAAATAACAGCTGATGTTTCCAGTGGTGCCTCTATAAATGTTCACCCAATTGTGAGCTTACTTGCCGAGGCTTCCAGTGGTGGTGAAATAAGCTACGACATACAGCCAAAATCGATTCAAAAGAAAACGAGTTCAGGAGGAACTATTAGCCAAGAATAGAATCCTAATTTTACTTAAAGCAAAAAAACATCCACCAATCATGGGTGTTTTTTTTGACCTAATTTTATTGAAAAAAGTATAATTAACCCGCTATTTATTATAAAAAAATTAATATGAATTTACAATTAACATCTTTTGCAAACCACTAAAACATAATAAAGCAAAATCACTAAATAGTGAATCATAAAACTGCACTTTTAAAATCATCAATCAAAATCAATCAAATTATGAAAAAAAAATTCTTCAAAGCTTCAGCCTATTTAGCTTTATTTTTCGGAGTTACATCACTACAGGCACAACAAAATCCAGTTGCTGTCCCATCAAACAGGTCAATCTCAAAGTATAATTATCATGATACTTTTGGCCCTAATTTTTATACTAAAAACGGGACTGATTCGCATTCAGCAAGTGGTCAACCCGGAGCAAAGTACTGGCAAAACAGGGCTGACTACCAATTGACTGCAGTATTAAATGAAAAAAACAATGAAATTATTGGTTCCGAAATTTTAACGTACACCAATAATAGTCCTGATAAAATTTCGTTTTTATGGATGAATGTCGATCAAAATTTGTTTAAAAATGATTCTCGTGGAAAAGCTATAATCCCAATAACTGGCAGTCGTAATGGAGACAAAGGACAAGTTTTTGACGGAGGCCATAAAATAAAATCGATCAAAATAGTTACTGGTAAAAACGGTAAAACTGTTGAAAATGAAGCTAAATTTCAAATAATCGATACGCGGATGCAAATTTTTCTTCCTCAGGATTTGAATCCAAACGGAGGAAGTATCAAACTTAAAATTGATTTTTCATTTATTTCTCCAGACTTTGGTTCAGACAGAATGGGCGTTTTAGAAACTAAAAACGGTAAAATATTTACCATGGCACAATGGTATCCAAGAATGTGTGTTTATGACGATGTAAAAGGTTGGAATACCTTACCTTATTTAGGCGCAGGTGAATTCTATCTTGAGTTTGGTGACTTTGATATCAACATCACTGCTCCAGCAAATCATATCGTAGTAAGCTCCGGTGAATTAATGAATCCTTCCGAGGTATACACCGCTGAACAACAAAAACGTTGGACAACAGCTTCACAAAGTGACAAAACAGTAACAATTCGTTCTGCAGAAGAAGTAACGAATACTGCTTCAAGACCTACCGGAAAATCTACATTGAACTGGCATTTTAAAATAAAAAATGCTCGTGATGTTTCCTGGGCCTCATCGGCTGCTTTTATTATTGATGCCGCAAAAATCAATTTGCCAAGTGGTAAAAAATCATTAGCCATTTCAGCATATCCTGTTGAAAGCGCGGGTCAAGATGCTTGGAGCCGTGCAACGGAATACACAAAATCATCCGTTGAAAATTATTCTAAAAGATGGTTCGAATATCCTTATCCTGCAGCGACCAATGTAGCTGGAAACGAAGGCGGAATGGAATATCCTGCAATTGTTTTTTGCGATTGGAAATCAAAAGACAGAGAGTTATGGAGAGTTACGGATCATGAGTTTGGACATGGATGGTTTCCAATGATTGTGGGCTCTAACGAACGATTATTTGCCTGGATGGATGAGGGATTTAATACTTTTATCAACTCACTGAGTGCCGAAGATTTCAATAAGGGAGAATATAAACCCAGACGACCTTCAGATATGCAAAGAATGGCGAATATGTTAACCAATCCGAAATTAGAACCCATTATGACCGCTCCTGACGGGATGAAAGAAGGCAGTTTAGGATTATTAGCTTATGAAAAACCATCCTCAGGATTAATTATGTTGCGTGAGCAAGTGCTAGGCAAAGAACGTTTTGATAAAGCCTTTAGAGTGTATACGGAACGTTGGGCTTTTAAACATCCAACGCCAGATGATTTTTTCAGAACTATGGAAAATGTTTCCGGAGAAGATTTAAATTGGTTTTGGAGATCATGGTTTGTAAACAATTGGAGTTTAGATCAAGGGATTACGAAAATCAAATATTTAAAAAATGACCCGAAATTAGGAGCACTTATTTACATTGAAAATTTGGAAAAAATGGCTATGCCTGTGGTATTAGAAATTAAAACCAAAAGTGGAATGACTAACCGTGTACAACTCCCTGTAGAAATCTGGCAACGCAATACGAATTGGACATTTAAAAATGCTTCAACGGAAGAGATTGAATCGATTACTATAGATCCAGACCATGCTTTCCCTGATATTAATCCTGCAAATAACGTTTGGAGTTCAGACAAAAGTGAATTGGAAAAAGCAGTAATTTTAGATCGCTATCTTGGTAGTTTTTCCAGCAAACAAATTCCGGTAGAAATTATTTTAACGGAGGATAATGGAAATCTTACTGCAAATGCAACAGGTCAACCGACGCTTACTTTTGACTCAATCGGTAAAGACAAATTTAGTTTTGAACCAGCAGGAATTGAAATTCATTTCAATGAGGCTAAAAATGAATTTACATTTAAAGTAAATGGTCAAGAATTCTTGTTTACCAAGGTATAAAGAAAATACGTTAAGAAAGAAGTTGTCCATAAATAAAAACATTTTACTAAAATAAAGAAATCATCCATCACAAGTGGATGATTTCTTTATATTTGTGTATACTCTAATCCAAATGACTATGAAAAAATATACAGTAATACTCCTACTCCTTTTATCAACCACATTAAGTTTCGCACAGAAAAAGGAAAAAGTCAAAGGTTCAAAAACAGTTACTGTAGAGCTAAGAGAAATTGGTCCTTTCGAAAGTCTTGAAATAGAGGACAATCTTGAAATATATTTGGAAAGAGGTGATAAAAACGAAATCAAAATTGAAGCCGATGAAAATCTTCAGGACCTTATTATTTTAGATTTAAAGGATAAAACACTTCGCATTTACACATCGAAACATGCAGTCAATTATAAAAAACTGATTGTAAGAGTAACCTATACCAATGATTTAAATCTGGTAACTTCAAAAAATGAAACGACAATAAACGCAATACAAGAGATTTTATTAGAGAACATAACCTTTAAATCTCATGATTATTCCCAACTTTTTTTGAATGTCAATGCGAAAAATTTCATACTACAGGCTGATGACAAATCAAAAACGGAACTTAATTTAAAGTCCGAAAATACAAGTATAGAAATGAGTAAAAATGCTACACTTAAAGCTTTAGTCAGTACAATAGATTTGAAAGTGGATTTGTACCAAAAAGCTACTGCAACTATCGAAGGTACTGCAACTAATGCTATAATACGATTGGACAACAACTCGGAATTAACAGGGAATAAATTAACTATAAAAAATATTGATGTTACCGCGGAAAGTTATTCCAATTGCAGTATAAATGCGGTAACAACAGTCATTATAGACGTTGCAAATAAATCAGAAATCCAACTTGTGGGCGCCCCAAAAATTGAAATTAGAAGATTTGCCGATGAAGCAAAATTGATAAAAAAGTTGAAATAATCCTCTCCCCGACCCTCTCCAAAGGAGAGGGAGAAAAACTGGATTGATACTATATATAATAACCAACAAAAAGTCCCACTTGCTAAAGCAAATGGGACTTTTTTTATATTGAAATTTTCTAACTAAGATTATTCTTTAGCAGCCAAATATCTTTCGGCATCAAGAGCAGCCATACAACCTGTTCCGGCTGCTGTTATCGCTTGACGATACACATGATCCGCAGCATCACCTGCTACAAAAACGCCATCAACATTGGTCTTTGAAGTTCCTGGAGTATTGATAATATATCCTGTTTCGTCTAACGTGATATACTCTTTGAAAATATCTGTATTGGGTTTGTGACCAATAGCCACGAAGAAACCAGTTGCAGGAATATCAAAAACTTCATTAGTAGTTTTATTTAAAGCCTTTACCCCAGTAACCACTTGTTCGTCCCCTAATACTTCAACAGTATCGTGATTCATCAATATAGTGATATTCTCTGTTTTGCGAACGCGCTCTTCCATGATCTTAGAAGCTCTGAATTTTTCGCTACGCACTAGCATTGTTACTTTTTTACAAAGTTTAGATAAATAGTGTGCTTCTTCACAAGCTGAATCTCCAGCCCCAACAATTACGACTTCTTGATTTCTATAGAAAAAACCGTCACAAACAGCACATGCTGATACACCACCACCCATTTTTAAATAATGTTGTTCTGATGGCATCCCTAAATATTTAGCCGATGCTCCGGTAGAAATAATAACTGTTTCACAATGCAATTCTTTAGTATCATTAATCCATACCTTATGAATATCCCCCGAGAAATCAACTCTTGTAGCCCAACCATCACGCACATCAGTACCAAAACGTTGTGCTTGAGCTTGTAAGCCCACCATCATTTCCGGACCAGTTATTCCTTCTGGATTACCAGGCCAATTTTCTACTTCATTAGTAGTTGTCAGCTGCCCACCAGGCTGCATTCCTTGGTACAAAACTGGATTCATGTTTGCTCTAGCGGCATATATTGCTGCAGTATAACCTGCTGGACCAGAACCTATAATAAGACATTTAATTTTTTCGATTGTATCAGACATAACAAGTGTGGATTATAATTTTTAACAGTGCAAAAATAAGATATATTTACCGCACAACAGAAGATGTTGCATCAGTTTTAATTATTCGGTAATAAAAAAATCCTTTCTGTAGATACAGAAAGGATTTTTGTCGGGGTGGCAGGATTCGAACCTGCGGCCTCCTGCTCCCAAAGCAGGCGCGATAACCGAGCTACGCTACACCCCGAAAGCGGGTGCAAATATAGTACTATTTTTGGCTTATGCAAAACTATTACAGAAATAAGAACTAAATTTATTTCTTGCGAAAATAACTTCAGAAATTTAAAATAAATTTATTTTTCATAGCATTATTCAGCCACAACTCCCCTAGCCCAGATGGCAGTGAAAAGCTTCACCGAGCTGCTCCCGATTTTTTCTTGACAGAAAAGAGCGACCAAAGGAAGCTCCTTTTATGGCTTTAGAAAAAACTGGGACCAGCTCAAGAACTTGAAGCGCACAGCTGGAATAGCTCCTATGCAATAAAATCCATTTTAAAAATGGGAATTGTCAAACTGCCACTAATCAGTCTTTAACAAATGTTAACAAAATAGATTTTCAAAAACCATAAATAATTGTATTTTTACGGTTCAAAATTTAGAAAAATAAATGGGCAAAATCATCGCGATTGCTAATCAAAAAGGTGGAGTTGGTAAGACTACAACGTCAGTAAATCTTGCTGCTTCATTAGGGGTTTTAGAAAAAAAAGTGTTACTAATTGATGCCGATCCTCAGGCAAATGCCACCTCTGGCTTGGGAATTGATGTTGAAACTATCGAAATAGGAACCTATCAAATTCTCGAACATAGCCATACTCCAAGAGAGGCTGTCATAAAATGTTCTGCACCAAATGTTGATGTTATTCCGTCGCATATTGATCTTGTTGCCATAGAAATCGAATTGGTTGATAAGGAAAACAGAGAATATATGCTCAAAAAAGCATTGGAAAGTATCAAAGATGAATACGACTTCATTATAATCGACTGCGCTCCTTCACTTGGTCTACTTACATTGAATGCTTTGACTGCCGCTGATTCAGTAATTATTCCTATTCAATGCGAGTATTTTGCATTAGAAGGTTTAGGGAAATTATTAAATACAATAAAGAGTATCCAAAAAATTCACAATCCTGATTTAGACATTGAAGGATTATTATTAACCATGTTTGATTCCAGACTGCGTTTATCAAACCAGGTTGTTGAGGAAGTTCAAAAACATTTCAACGATATGGTTTTTGATACCATTATTCAACGAAATGTAAAGTTAAGTGAAGCCCCAAGTTTTGGTGAAAGTATCATTAATTATGATGCTACAAGCAAAGGAGCAATCAATTACTTGCATCTCGCTCAAGAAATTATAAAGAAAAATAGCTAAATTAGTTATGGCACAAGCAATAAAAAAACAAGCCTTAGGAAGAGGATTATCGGCATTATTAAAAGATCCGGAAAACGACATTAAATCAGTTAATGATAAAAATGCGGATAAAGTTGTAGGAAATATTATCGAGCTTGAAATAAATGCGATTGAAATAAATCCGTTCCAACCAAGAAGCAATTTCAATGAAGAATCATTGAGAGAATTAGCTACTTCTATTAAAGAATTAGGAGTTATCCAACCCATTACTGTACGTAAATTAGATTTCAATAAATACCAATTAATTTCCGGTGAGCGTCGTCTTCGTGCGTCGACTCTTGTAGGATTGACAACTGTTCCCGCTTACATTCGTATCGCAAATGACAACGAGTCACTGGTTATGGCCTTGGTTGAAAATATTCAGCGTCATGATTTAGATCCAATTGAAATTGCACTTTCGTACCAACGCTTGATTGATGAAATTCAATTAACACAGGAACAAATGAGTGAGCGTGTAGGAAAAAAACGTTCTACTATTGCCAATTATTTGAGACTTTTAAAACTGGATCCAATTATCCAAACCGGTATTCGTGATGGTTTCATCAGTATGGGTCATGGTCGTGCGATAATAAATATTGAAGACTTAGATATCCAAACCGATATTTATCAAAAAATCGTGAGTCAGAATCTCTCAGTACGTGATACCGAAGCATTGGTGAAAAACTATCAGGAAAGTTTAAAGCCTAAACCTGCAGGTAAACCAAAAGCGGCGTCGTTTGAAGTTGCAGAGACTCAAAAAAGCACTTTTACAAATTATTTCGGAACCAAAGTTGATGTAAAAGTAGCCGGAAACGGTAAGGGAAAAATCACTATTCCATTCCACTCTGAAGAAGATTTCAACAGAATCATTAAACTAATAAACGGATAGTGTACAAAATCATTTTCATCGGTCTGTTCCTTTTTATTTTAGGAAACAACACTGTTTTTGGGCAATCGAAAACAGAGGCGGTGCTGATAGCTAAAGATACTTTGAAATCGAATGATATTGATCCGCTAACGCCTGCAAAAGCTGCTTTTTATTCAGCAGTTTTACCGGGACTGGGTCAAGCTTACAATAAGAAATACTGGAAAATACCGCTCGTGTATGGAGCGTTGGGAACAAGTATTTATTTTTATATTGATAATAACAAAAAATACCATCAATACAGAGACGCTTACAAAAGCAGGCTGGAAGGCTATACCACTGACGACTTAGCTTTCCTAGACAATAACCGTTTGATTGCAGGACAGAAATTTTACCAACGCAACCGCGATTTATCCGCTTTGGTCACTTTGGCATTTTACGCATTAAATATTCTAGACGCCAATGTAGATGCCGCTTTAATTCAATTCAATGTGGATGAAAACTTATCTGTAAGACCTGTTCTTTATCCAAATGATGTAACATTAAAGACTAATGTAGGACTAACTTTTAATTATAGTTTCTAGTTTAAAAGATTAAATAAAGAAAACAAAGCAGTATGTCATTAATCAATAGAATTGGGAAGAAATATTTTTTTATTGGAACTACAATTTTATTACTAATCACTTTAGTAAATTATTCAGAAAATAAAACGTTCGATCCAATCCGAATGAACTCCTTCTTTTCAGGATTCATTGCGGGATTTTTAATAGCATTATTAGTTGCAGGTCTCGTTAATTATTCGAAATTTAAAAAATAAACAAATGAAAATTGCGCTTTTAGGATACGGAAAAATGGGCCAGGTAATTGAAAGAATTGCGCTGGAAAGAGGCCATGAAATCGTTTTGAAAAAAGACGAGACTAGTTCTTTTGAAGGTCTTTCAAATGCTGATGTGGCGATTGATTTCAGTGTTCCGACAGCAGCCGTGAGTAATATCTCCAGTTGTTTTCATGCAAATGTCCCTGTGATTTCAGGTACAACTGGCTGGTTAGAACATTATGATGAAATAGCAACACTTTGCGCAGCAAAAAACGGTGGATTTATCTCTAGTTCCAACTTTAGTTTAGGTGTAAATATTTTCTTTGAACTCAATGACTATTTAGCTAAAATAATGTCAAAATTTGACAGTTATAAAGTAGAAATGGAAGAAATTCATCATACCCAAAAACTGGATGCCCCAAGCGGTACTGCGATTTCATTAGCCAAAGGTGTGATAGAAAATAGTTCGTACAACGATTGGACCATAGAAAACCCCGAACAAAACCAGATTCATATTGAATCTAAAAGGATTGGGACTGTGCCGGGTACTCATACCGTGACTTACAACTCTTCAGTAGATGCAATAGAAATTAAACATACCGCTCACAATCGAGAGGGTTTTGCTCTAGGAGCCATAATTGCAGCAGAATGGATTGTGGGTAAGCAAGGTATTTTCACAATGAAAGATGTTTTAAATTTAAAATAAACTTTATAAAGTTTGAGGTTCTATTAAAGAGCTTTAACTTAACTCTAAACAAAAATTTATGTCAGTATATCAATGGTTTGTTTTTTTTCTGATTGTCCAAATAATTCACTTTTTAGGAACCTGGAAATTATACGAAAGTGCAGGAAGAAAACGATGGGAAGCAGCCATTCCTGTTTATAATGCAATCGTTTTAATGAAAATTATCGGTCGCCCTACATGGTGGACGATTTTATTATTTATTCCCATTATCAATTTAATCATCTTTCCGGTTATCTGGGTAGAAACGTTACGAAGTTTTGGAAAACGATCTGGATTAGATACATTTTTAGTACTAATAACTTTGGGCTTGTATCTGTATTATATCAATTATACACAACAATTAAATTACATTTCGGATAGAAGTTTAAGCCCACAAAACAAAGCTGCTGACACCGTTAGTTCTTTACTTTTTGCTATTGTTGTAGCTACAATCGTGCACACTTATTTTATTCAACCGTACACAATTCCAACTCCTTCATTGGAAAAATCATTATTGGTAGGGGATTTTTTATTTGTGAGCAAAATGAACTATGGTGCGAGAGTTCCCATGACAACTGTTGCTTTACCAATGGTGCATGACTCCATTCCTTTGACAAAAAGCAAATCCTACCTGACTTGGCCTCAATTACCTTATATGAGATTGCCAGGAATTCAAAATATAAAACGTACTGATATTGTTGTGTTCAACTGGCCGGTGGATACTGTTTACAGGTTTTTTGACACTTCAAAAAGACGCGCTTACAAACCTGTCGACAAAAAATCGAATTACGTAAAGAGATGTGTTGGAATTCCGGGAGATAATTTATCCATAAAAGACGGGATGGTTTATATCGATGGAAAACTGTTGCAGTTACCTGAAAGAGCTAAACCTCAATTCTCGTATAAAGTGGCCTTGGATGGAAAAACACCAATCGATTTTGAATCTCTGTTTAAAGATTTAGATGTGACGGATCCTGCTGGCTTTATGGATCAGACGAAAAGAGACACACTTTTCATGAGTGCCTTGACCGAAGCCGGAGCAGAAAGATTGAAAAACATACCTGGCATAACTGCTGTAATCCGACAAATATCAAAAGAAGTTGATAATGGAGTCTTCCCGCATATCAACAAATGGAATCGTGATAATTATGGACCTGTATATATTCCAGAACAAGGAAAAACAGTTCCTTTAACTATAGAAACATTGCCTTTTTACAAAGCAATCATTACTGATTATGAGAACAATGATTTAAAAACTAACGGTTCAGAGATTAGAATAAATGGTAAAATTGCCAATACGTATACTTTTAAGCAAAACTATTACTGGATGATGGGTGACAACCGTCACAACTCCGAGGATAGCCGTTATTGGGGATTTGTACCTGAAAACCACATTGTAGGAAAACCTATTTTTATATGGCTAAGTATCGATCCAAATGGAAAAGGAATAAATAAAATTCGTTGGGACAGAGTTTTCACAACAGTTAGCGGTGAAGGTCAGCCTCAATCTTATTTCAAATTATTTTTACTTGGATTGGTTATCTTCTTTGTAGGAGAATATTTTTGGAAAAAAAGAAAAGAGCAAAAAGTTTAAATAAAAAAGGTTTAAAGTTTAAGGTTTAAAGTTTACTGAGCCTTAAACTTTAAACCTTAAACTATCAATATGAATACAATATTACATCCCTCCTATTTCCCATCGATAAGTCACTTTGCAGCGATCGCACAATCCGAAAGCATAACTTTTGAGGTAGAAGATAACTTTCAAAAACAGACCAATCGCAACCGAACTTATATTTATTCTCCTAACGGGATTCAGCTATTGAATATCCCTGTAAAACATTCGAAAGAAACCCACCAGAAAACAAAAGACATCAGAATTGAAACTGATTTTGACTGGCAAAAGCAACATTTCAAATCTCTTGAAGCTGCATACAGAAGCTCCCCCTTTTTTGAATTTTTTGAAGATGATATCCGAATAATTTTCGAAAAAAAACATGATTTTTTATTGGATTTAAATTTTGAAACTTTAGCTATTGTGACTAAATGTTTTCGGATGAAATTAGAATTTGATACCACATCAGAATACGTTCATGACGTAGATACAAATAAAACGATGGACTTCAGGTCTTTGATAAATGGAAAAAAAGATCTATCCATTTTTGAAAGCTACAAACAGGTTTTTGATGACAAACATGGCTTTATCAACAATCTGAGTGTTTTAGATTTACTATTTAACGAAGGAAAATATGCTATGGATTATTTAAAAAAACAAGCTTTAATTATGAAGTAATTTTTACAATCTGCTTATTCATAAGACAACCTTGCCATGATAGGAAAATGATCTGAGTTAATAAATTTCGGGAAATTTTCAAATTTCTTAACGGTCATTTTTTCATCAGCAAAAATATAGTCAATTCTGGCAGGATAATACCTAAATTTATACGTCTCTCCAAAACCTTTTCCTGCTTCTTCAAAGCTATCTTTCAACTTTCCTTTAATACTTCGGTACACGTAAGAAAATGCGCTGTTATTCATGTCCCCGCAAATGATAACTGGGTATGTACATTTCATTTTATGTTCCTTAAAAATCTCTGCTTGTTGTTGTTGTTGTTTGAATGCCTTACTGATTCTTATAAAAAGCATTTGTGATTTCTGCTGATTAATGGCGTCAATGTTTTCATCAATTTCATTTACATCCGGAGAAATCTTGATCGATTGCAGGTGCATATTATACACTCTGATAATGTCTTTTCCTTTTTTTATATCTGCAAATACTACGTTATTGCTAGAATTTGGAAAAATAATATTTCCTTGATCAATAATGGGAAATTTAGAAAAAATGGCTTGTCCGGTTTTAATTTGGTTTCCTTCTGTAAAAATATAGCGATGCGGATATACTTTCAAATCAATATTGGCTGAAGGAGAATATTCTTGCATGCATAATATATCCGGATTCTTTTCATTTATAAAATTTAAAATATCCGAAGGAACATCATCTCTCTCAATCCATTTAAACACATTGAGCAAGCGCACATTATAGCTCATTATGGTAAAATCCTTTTCTTCTTTAGGTAATTCAGGAGAAGAAAATTTATAGAATTTATTTATAAAAGTAATTCCAATCAATAAAACTAAACCTGAAACTATTAATTGCTTTTTGAATTGCAGCATCCAATAAATAAAAAACATGCCATTAAAAATAAAAAAAAGTGGCATGAAAAGTGTCAAAACGGACAAAAGAGGAAATGATTTTGGCGCTAAAAAAGGCAAAACATAGGCGATAAAAGTGACAAGTGTAAGAACGATATTCAGAAGAAACATTCCTTTATTAAACCATGAAAGATTTTTCATTTACTATATTTTTATTTTGGCAAACTATTAAAAGACCTGCAGTTATTTATTTACCTACTTTAAACAAGAATTCTTTTTCTTCTTTCGTCAAACTATCATAACCCGACTGACTGATTTTATCTAAAATCTCATCGATTTGTTGTTGAGATTTATCCTTTGTAATTATCTTCGAAATATTTTTTTCTACCGGTTTTTGGTAGTTTTTATGTACTTTTTTAAATGGAGTTGATGGGCTTTTCTTAAATATATTGGCAAAAAAATCTAAAACACGAGATACTATTTTACTTAAATCTGTTCCATTTTGAAGCAATTTAATGAAAATAAAACCAAAAAAAGCACCTGCAAGATGAGAAATATGTCCGCCCATGTTCCCGGAACGCAATTGCATCAAATCCACAATAATAATAACGGCAGTTACATGCCATAATTTCACATTTCCAATAATTAATAATCGAAGATTCATCAAAGGATAATACGTAGTAGTAGCGACTAAAATAGCCATAATCGCAGCAGAGGCGCCTACAATTGGAGCATTTATATTTAAAACATAGAATACCAGAACATAACAAATTCCAGCAAAAATAGCACTCAACACATACAAGCCTAGCAATTGCTTAGACGTAAAATACGTCATAAATAATCTACCCGAGAAATTCAAAACAATCATATTAAAAACGATATGCATGATTCCACTGTGAAAAAAAGCATACGAAAGCAACGACCAAGGTTTCCAAAGCAAATGTGCCGGATTAGAAGACAAACTCACATAATGCATATAATCGATATCGACACCCAATAAAGATAACAGAGTAAAAAACAACCACGGAAGAACAAACAAAGCCGCATTCCAAAAGATTAGCTGAGTCACTATTCCTCCCATTTTGTATTGTAATTTCAGGTCGTCAATAATATTCATAATTTAATTGGGATTTAAAAGCTGCTATTTAGGTCGTACTACTTTAAAAGGCGTTAGATTTTAATTCCAACGATTTTGATTAAACTGGTTTTTCTTCCAATACCACATAATAATAAAACCGAAGAAAGCACCGCCAACGTGCGCAAAATGGGCAATTCCACCACCGCCAAAAATTGATTTTCCAGAAATTCCTAAATACAAATCGACTAAGACTAAACCAGGAACAAAGTATTTGGCCTTTATTGGAACAGGAATAAACATTAAAGCCAATTCAGCGTTAGGAAACATAAAAGCAAACGCTACAATAATGCCATAAATTGCCCCCGACGCACCAACAGCAGTTCCCATAAATGCACTTGTAAAATTCTGAAAATCAGAAGTTGATAGAATCTCCTGCCATCTTGTATCGATTTTACCCTCATTTAAAAGTTGTAAAATCTCCTGTTTTTCAAATCCATTGCCAATAAGTGTATTCAAGCTATCTTGAAAATAGTAATAATTAACTCCGGTATGCAACAAGGCAGCTCCTAATCCACACGAAATGTAGAAAAACAAAAACTTCTTGCTTCCCCACATTTGCTCTAAAGCAGATCCAAAAGAATACAAGGCAAACATATTGAAAAAAATATGCATAAAACCTCCATGCATAAACATGTGCGTCAGTGGTTGCCAAAGTTGAAAATCTGAATTTTCTGGGAAATACAATGCCAATATTTTATAGGCAACATCGCCTATTACCAGAGTTCCTACAAAAAACAATATATTTATAATAATTAATTGTTTTACGGTTTCAGTTACGTTTCTCATATTGCAAATTTTTTATCTAAGTCTTCCACACGCATGGTGATGAAAGTGGGTTTATGAAATGGGGAAACATTTGGGTCTTTACAGGCAAAAAGTCCGTTTACCAAATTTTCCTGTTCTTTTTCTGAAAGATGCGTTCCTGTTTTCACGGCTAAACTTTTGGCCATGGATTTAGCAATAGTATCATTCTGACTGAAACTACTTTCGGGAATTCCGTCTTGTAAATCACTTAATAATTGTTCTAAAACCAATGAAACTTCACTCTCCGTAACATTTACAGGTATTCCAGAAATAACGATATGATCAATATTATTTTCTTCAAAAACAAATCCAGTGTTCATCAACGAAAGTTGCAACTCACCAATAAGTTCCATTTCGCTTGACGAGAAAAATAAGTTCAAAGGAAACAATAACTGCTGGCTTGATGCTTGATGAACTGTCATATTTACCAAAAACTGTTCATACAAAACACGTTGATGTGCCCGTTGCTGATCGACAATTACCATCCCAGATTTGATCGATGAAACAATGTATTTTTTATGTATTTGATAGGTTTTATGAACGGAGTGTTCCACTTCCTCATCATTAAATAAAGAAGAAGTTACTTCTTCATTTTCAAAAGTGATATGCCCTATTTCATCCGTATCTTGTTTCAAGCCTACGTATAAACTTTCCCAGTTTGCTGTTGGTTCCGGTTTTCTATAACTTGAAAATTGTTTGCTTGGTTTTTCTTCAGAGAAAGGATTGAAATTCCCATCAACTTGAATTGTTGGCGTTTCTCCCGTTAAATCTTTGTAATGATACGGCGTGTCTAAATTAGAATCGCGATCAAAATCCAAAACTGGCGCTACATTAAACTGACCCAAACTGTGTTTTATGGAAGCTCTTAAAATAGCATATAAAGCGTGTTCATCATCGAACTTGATCTCCGTTTTTGTCGGATGAATATTGATATCAATTGTATTTGGCGGCACCGTTAAATATAAAAAATAACTGGGCTGAGCACCGTCTTTCAAGATTCCGTCATAGGCGGCCATAACAGCATGATGCAAATAACCACTTTTTATAAATCGGTCATTGACAAAGAAAAACTGTTCCCCACGATTCTTTTTGGCAAATTCAGGTTTGCTGACAAATCCTTGAATGGCCACTATTTCTGTTTCTTCCTGAACGGGTATTAATTTTTCATTGGTTTTACCCGAAAAAATATTGACAATTCGTTGTCGCAAAGTAGAAGGCGGCAAATTGAACATTTCACTACCATTATGATAAAACGTAAAATGTATTTTTGGGTGAGCCAAAGCCACACGCTGAAACTCATCAATAACATGACGGTATTCCACGGTATCTGATTTGAGGAAATTGCGTCGCGCCGGAATATTAAAAAATAAATTTTTAACGGCAAAAGAAGTTCCTTTTGGCAAAACAGCAACATCTTGGGACACGAACTTACTACCCTCAATAATAATATGTGTTCCCAACTCCTCTTGCTCTTGCTTGGTTTTCATTTCTACGTGCGCAATCGCGGCAATAGATGCCAAAGCTTCTCCTCGAAAACCTTTTGTATCTAAAGAAAATAAATCTTCTGCCTGACGAATTTTGGAAGTGGCATGACGCTCAAAACACAAACGAGCATCGGTTACACTCATCCCCAAACCATTATCAATTACTTGTACCAATGCTTTTCCTGCATCTTTAATAATTAACTTGATATCTGTAGCCCTGGCATCCACTGCATTTTCAAGCAGTTCTTTAACAACTGAAGCTGGTCTTTGAACGACTTCTCCAGCAGCAATTTGATTGGCAACATGATCAGGAAGTAATTGAATTATACTCGACATTAAAAAATTTATTTGATGTTTAAGGTTTAAAGTCTATAAAACCAAGAAATACAAATTTAATGAATTTCTATTGGGAATGGTAGCTTATTTAATCATAAAAAAAACAAAAAACCTATACTATTTACGAGACAGTATAGGTTTTTAAATTATTTATTTTAAATTTTTATTCTTCTAATTCCAAAGGCAAATTTTCAATTTGTAATGCACCGGAAGACAACAATTGTTGGTTATTAAATTGATGACTAAGAGAAGCCTGCTGACGAATATAAGCCATCTTTATGGCAGCAATTGCGGCTTCAGTTCCTTTATTTCCGTGAATTCCTCCACTTCTATCAATAGATTGTTGCATGGTATTATCCGTTAGAACACAAAAAATAACCGGGATATCCGTTTGAACATTCAAGTCTTTAATACCTTGCGTTACACCTTCGCATACAAAATCAAAATGTTTGGTTTGCCCTTGAATGACACATCCAATAGCAATTACAGCATCAACATTTTGAGTTTGCAACATTTTTTTGGATCCATAAATAAGTTCAAAGCTTCCAGGAACATTCCAACGTAAAATATTTTCAGCTGGAACTTCGTTCTCTAATAGTGTTTTGAATGCACCATCAAAAAGTCCTTCAGTAATTGTCTCATTCCATTCAGCAACAACAATTCCAAAACGAAAATTTTTCGCATCTGGAACAGCGTTTTTGTCGTACTCGGATAAATTTTTATTTTCGGTAGCCATTTGATTTTAAAGTTTTCATTTCAGACATTAAAGGTAGAATTTTCAAATCAAAAATCTACAATCTTAAATCAGTAATCTTAAATCATTTTTTACTATTGCGCTAATCCTATCAAAACGTCAACTGAAGCAGCTTCTGGAGTTCCTTCATAATTTTCTTTAATATCTGTAAAATATTTCAATGCATCCGCTTTATTTCCAAGAGCCAAAGCCGTTTTTCCAGCTTTCAATAAGAAACGTGGCGTTGTGAAATCATTTTTATTTGATTCAGCAGCTTTTACGTAATTCTCTAAAGCTTCTTTCGGCTGATTTTTTTGAGAATAAGCATCTCCAATTGCTCCTTTTGCTAAAGCGCCTAAAACAATATCATCTGATTTAAATTTGCTTAAGTAATCAATAGCTTCTGCATATTTTCCTGTGTTCAAATAAGCAATTCCAGCATAATAGTTCGCTAAATTTCCTGCATCAGTTCCAGAATATTCATCAGCAATTTTTAAGAATCCAAATTTTCCTTCTGAACCATTCAAAGACAACTTATATAATGAGTCACTTGCAATACCATCAGTTGCTTTTTGAAAATTTTGTTGTGAAACAAACATTTCATTTGCTGCTTCATCTTGTTGTGGAGCTGCAATAAATCTTTGGTATGCTAAATATCCAATCGTAAAGATGGCGGCGGCGGCAACTAACCCAATAATGATTTTTTGATTTTTGGCAACCCAATCCTCTGTTATTGTAGCGGTTTCATCTAATTTTGAAAACACTTCTGCTGTTGTGCTATCCTTATCATCTACAATTACCGTTTCAACTCCGTCTTTTACTTCTTTTTCTTTTGGTGCTTTATATCCTCTTTTATTGTAAGTAGCCATTTATTTTTAATTTAGTGAGTCGCAAAAATAAAATTTTTATTCAAACCCACACAAAAAATATGCTTTTATATTCAAAAAAAATATCATTGGGTATTCTTTCTTTCCAAAGGCAAAATAATCAACATAGAAAAAATGGAAAAGTCATTTTTATCAATATTTTTCAATAATTTGCACCCACTTTAGAAAACCCATTCTAAAAGTTTAAAGTTCTCAATACCAGCAAGCCTTACCCATGTATTTAAAAAAGATTTCATTATTCAATTATAAGAATTTCTCCGAAGCAAATTTCGATTTTGACAGCAAAATAAATTGCTTTGTAGGCAAAAACGGAATTGGAAAAACAAATGTTTTGGACGCTATTTATCATTTATCCTACGGAAAAAGCTATTTCAATCCGTTAGCGGTTCAAAATATCAAACATGGAGAGGAATTTTTCGTGATTGATGCTGAATTTGAAAAGAACGAAAGAACGGAACAAATCGTCTGCAGTCTTAAAAAAGGCCAAAAAAAAATATTGAAACGCAACGGCAAAGCGTATGATAAGTTTTCGGATCATATTGGGTTTATTCCATTGGTAATTATTTCTCCAGCTGACAGGGATTTGATTGTGGAAGGCAGCGAAACCAGACGAAAATTCATGGACAGCGTCATTTCGCAACTGGATCCCCATTATTTACAGCAACTCATTCAATACCAAAAAGTAATGAGCCAGCGTAATGCATTACTAAAATATTTTGCGTTGAATCATGTTTTTGAAAACGACACCTTATCTATATATAATGAGCAACTTAATGGTTTTGGAAACTATATTTTCGAAAAAAGAAAAGAATTTATTGACCAGTTCATTCCTATTTTCAACACGCATCATCAAGCCATAACCGGCTCACAAGAAACCGTTCAACTGGTGTATGAAAGTCATTTATTTGAAAAAGACCTGTTGACCCTTTTGCAGCAAAACATCAATAAAGACCGTGCTTTACATTATACCAGTGTAGGGATTCATAAAGATGATTTAGCCTTTGAAATTGATGAGCATCCAATAAAGAAATTTGGATCACAAGGACAACAAAAATCATATTTAATCGCTTTAAAACTGGCACAATTTGAATTTTTAAAAAAACAAAGCGGTGTAAAACCAATTCTGTTATTTGATGATATTTTTGACAAATTAGACGAAAGTCGGGTGGCCAAAATAATCGAAATGGTCAACAGCGATACTTTTGGACAACTCTTTATTTCGGACACGCATCCGGAGCGCACGGAAGTTATTGTAAAATCGACCCATCAGAGCTATAAAATTTTTAACTTATAACTTTTATTTAATAGTTTTTATAGCGTTCAAAAATCGAAAAAAAACTAATTTAGCCTATTCAAATTTAAATCAAATCACAATGAAATTCAGTTCAATATTCCTATTAATCATATCTTTTGCTTTTTTGTCTTGTAACGGACAAGTCTCAAAAGAAAGCCAAACTATCGATGCAAAAGCGTTTAGCGAAAAAATTGCAGCAACACCAAATCCACAAATTCTGGATGTACGAACGCCTGCGGAATTTTCGTCAGATCATATCGACAAAGCCGTAAATGTAGATTGGCTCGGAGATAGCTTTGTTGCAGGCACCGAAAAACTGGACAAAACAAAACCTATTTTCGTATACTGCAAAAGCGGTGGAAGAAGTCAAAGTGCCGTTAAAAAACTGGAAGAACTTGGCTTTAAAAATGTTTACCAATTACAAGGCGGAATTTTAAAATGGGACGCTGCAGGACTGTCTAAACCAAGCAACAAAATCACAGGAATGACGTTGCAGGACTATAATAAATTAGTAGATTCTGATAAAAAAGTATTGGTTAGTTTTTATGCAGAATGGTGTGCGCCTTGCAAAAAAATGACACCTTACATCACAAAAATGCAAACTGAACTAGCAGATAGCGTAACCATCATTCGATTGGATGCGGATAAAAACAAAACCTTAATGACCGAAATGAAAATCAGTGAACTTCCTACTATATTATTGTATGAAAAAGCAGCAGTAAAATGGAGAAAATCCGGTTTCATTAGTGAAGAAGAATTAAGAAAACAAATACAATAGTACAAGATGCTTTCAAAAGAAACACTGCAATTTCTGAATGATTTAAAAGCCAATAACAACCGGGACTGGTTTTTAGAAAATAAAAAACGCTACGAAGCTTTCAAGAAAGACTACCAACAATTAGTTGCTGATTTACTGGATGCCATGAAACCGCTTGATCCATCGCTGGAAATGCTGGAAGTTAAAAATTGTACGTTCAGAATCAATCGCGACATTCGGTTTTCTAAGGACAAAACGCCTTACAAATCGCATTTGGGAATCTGGCTTTCGTCTGGTGCCAAAGGACTGAATCGTTCCGGTTATTACATTCACTTAGAAAAAGGCGCGAGTTTTATCGCAGGAGGATTGTATTGTCCGGAATCCGATGATTTAAAAAAAATGCGCAAAGAAATTGCTTATTTTCATGATGATTTGGAAGCTATTCTTGAGGAAAAAGATTTTAAAAGGGAATTTGGTGATTTTGATAGAAATGAAAAAGACACTTTAAAAAACCCGCCAAGAGGCTATGACAAAGAACATCCGGCGATAGAATTATTAAAACTAAAGAGTTTTGAGTCTTCACAGAAAATTGAGTTTTCAGCTGCTGCAAAAAAAGATTTTGTTGCCGTAATGAGTCAAAAACTGATTGTGCTAAAACCATTAAACGATTTTATCAATCGAGCCTTAACTTCCGAGTAATTCAAATGATATCGACAAAAAAGAGAAGGATACTTTTTTTGGGAGAAACCTACAGAGCCGATGCCATCACGTGGATAAATGGCCTTAAGGAATTTGGCGATTTTGATATTATCACTTGGGAATTAAAAACATCAAATAGTGGTATTTTTAACCGAATAAAGAGAATTTTCGAATTCAGTCTCGCTTTTTTTAAAATCAAAAAAATAATCCAACGGCAAAAACCGGATATGATTATTGCAGAAAGAACCACCAGTTATGGGTTCCTTGCTGCACTATCTGGTGTAAAACCAGTTGTTATAGCACAACAAGGCAGAACTGATTTGTGGCCTGAAAAATCAATTTCACTGCCGTTAAAAAAACTTATTCAGCATTACGCTTTCAAAAAAGCAGATTTAATCCATGCCTGGGGACCTGTGATGACTATTTCTATGATCGAGTCCAATGTTGACATGACTAAAATTTTGGTTTTACCTAAGGGAATTAATTTGACTCAATTTGGAGCTGAAAATAATGACAATCCCGAAAAAATTTGCGCTATTGTGACGCGTTCTTTATCGACAGAATACCGTCATGATATCATTTTGAAATCATTTGCAATTTTAAACCAAAAGGGAATTGATTTCACACTTACCATTATAGGAGATGGCGCTCAACTTTCTAAATTGAAAGATTTAGCAAAAGAGTTAGGCATTAAAAACAAAATTAACTTTACTGGAAGGGTTCCAAATACAGCATTACCAAAACTATTGCAACAAGCCAACATTTACATTAGTATGCCAATAACGGAAGGGGTTTCAGCTTCCTTATTTGAAGCGATGGCTACCAATTGCTATCCAATTGTAAGTGACATTGCAGGAAATCAAAGCTGGATCGAGCACAGAAAAAACGGCCAATTGATTCCAATTGACGATTATGAAAAGCTTGCAGAAGAATTAATCTGGTCCTTTGAGAATACAGAACACAGACAACAAGCCGTTTCTAAAAACAGAAAATTTGTTGAAAAAAATGTGGATTACAGTATTAATATGAAGATTATTGCCGACAAATACCATCACTTAATTGATGGATCAAAAGCAGAATAAGCTGTTTTAGAATTAATAGATTTTCTATGATCAAACAACCAATTTATAATTCTTACTTTTGACACGACATTAAACAATTCAAAAAGCACTTTCTTTTATGGAAATAGTACCTGATTTCTCTTTAAAAAAACACAATACTTTTGGCATTGAAGCCCAAGCAAAACAGTTCGTTGCTGTACATTCTGTACAGGAATTGAAAACTATTTTACAAGAAAATAAAACGCAGCAAAAATTTATTTTAGGCGGAGGCAGCAACATGCTTTTGACAAAAGACATTGATGCGCTTGTCATTCATATCGATTTGAAAGGCAAAAAAATCCTTGAAGAAAATGAAAATTTTGTTTGGGTCGAAAGTCAGGCTGGAGAGAGCTGGCATGAATTTGTGCTTTGGACCATCAACCAAAATTTTGGTGGTTTAGAAAACATGTCCCTTATTCCAGGAAATGTTGGAACAACGCCGGTCCAAAATATCGGAGCATATGGAACCGAAATAAAGGACACTTTTGTTTCCTGTGAAGCGATGACCATAGAAAGTCAGGAAATGAAAACGTTTACTAAGGAAGAATGCCATTTTGGGTACCGAGAGAGCATTTTCAAAAACGAAGCAAAAAATCAATACATTATTACTTCGGTTGTTTTTAAATTGACAAAAACAAATCATAAAATCAATACTTCTTACGGAGATATTTCATCTGAATTAGCCAAAAATAATATCACAAATCCTACTTTAAAGGACGTGAGTAATGCTGTAATTGCAATTCGACAAAGCAAATTACCCGACCCGAAAGAATTAGGAAACAGTGGTAGTTTTTTTAAAAACCCAATTTTATTGAAATCGGATTTCGAAAAAATTCATCAGCAATTTCCTGAAATGAAATATTTTGATATTTCTGAAACCGAAGTAAAAGTCCCTGCAGGCTGGTTGATTGAACAAGCTGGTTTCAAAGGAAAACGTTTTGGTAATGCCGGAATCCATAAAAACCAAGCTTTGGTTTTAGTGAATTATGGAAATGCGACGGGTCAAGAAATTTTGAATGTTTCAAAAGATATTCAAGAAACTATTTTTAACATGTTTGGCATCAATATCGAAGCCGAAGTGAATGTGATTTAATAAAAAAAAATTGTTCGGCTACTTATATTATTAGATAACTTATTGATTTGTTTTATCTTTAATTCTAATAGTAATAAATCTAAGTTATCAAACCATGTATACTCCAGAAATCTACAAAAACGAGAATCAAGAAGAAATCAAAAAATTTCTGCAAGAGAACAGCTTTGGTATTTTAATAAATCAAACCAATGGAAAATTGTGTGCCACACATATTCCTTTGGAATTAGACATTAATAAAGAAGGTAAGGACATTTTATGTGGACATATTTCTAAAGAAAATCCACAATGGAATGGTTTTACAGACAATGACCAAATTTTAGCAGTATTCTCAGGACCTCACAGTTATATTTCTTCCTCTTGGTACGATCATGAAAATGTACCTACATGGAACTATATTGCCGTTCATGTGTACGGAAAAATCAAAATTATTGAAGGAGAAGCCGTCATCGAATCCTTAAAAAAACTCGTGGATAAATACGAACAAAATTCTGAAAATCCGGTTCGTATAGAAAATTTATCTAAGAAAACCATGATGCAATCCCGTGGTATTGTGGCATTCGAAATTGAAATTACTGAAATCCAAGCCACGAAAAAAATATCTCAAAACAGAGACGAAAAAAATCATCAAAACATCATTTCCGAGTTAGAAAAAACCAATACAAATCAGTCAATTGCTATTGCGAATGAGATGAAGAAATGTCCAATATAAATTCTTTCGAAATTCACACATTGTATTTAACAATTCACAATTCTATTCATACCTTTGCACTCGATTTAAAAACTCATTAAACTCAGATGCTTATACTAATTCTTTACTTTTTTATTTTTATTGTTGTTGTTCAAATTTCGTATTATCTAGGTGTTTTTGGAAAATTTGCTTTCGCCAAAGCACAAAAAATAACACCAAAAAGAATCCCGATTTCGGTGATTGTCTGCGCCAAAAATGAAGAAGAAAATGTAGCTAATTTTATTCCTCTGCTTGCAGAACAAAACTATCCTGATTTCGAAATTGTTCTGATTGACGATGCTTCAAGTGACGCTACTTTGGATGTTTTTGAAAGTTTTGAAAAGCAATATACAAATGTTCGCTTGGTAAAAGTGAAGAACAACGAAGCTTTTTGGGGAAACAAAAAATACGCTTTGACATTAGGAATAAAAGCCGCCAAAAAAGAGTATTTATTATTCACAGATGCTGATTGTTACCCCACTTCGAAAGAATGGATAACAGCTATGAGTTCTCAATTTACCATGCAAAAAACTATTGTTTTGGGGTATGGCAAATATGAAAAAATCCCTAATTCGTTTCTGAATAAAATAATTCGTTTTGAAACTTTATTAACGGCAATTCAATATTTTTCATGGGCAAAAATTGGACATCCATACATGGGCGTTGGAAGAAATTTAGCCTATAAAAAAGAAGAATTTTTCAATGTAAATGGATTCATCGAACACATGCAGATTCGTTCTGGCGATGATGATTTATTTATAAACCAAGCAGCAAAAGCTAAAAACACAACTATCGCCTACACACCCGAAAGTTTTACGCTTTCTAAACCAAAAACTACCTACAAAGATTGGTTGATCCAAAAAAGAAGACATATAGCTACGGCAAATTATTACAAACCTCTTGATAAATTACAATTAGGAGCGTTTTATTGTTCACAATTACTATTTATTTTATTACCCATTATATTGTTAGCCTTCCAATTTCAATGGATATTAGTTTTAAGTTTAATCGCATTGCGTTATCTTGTGGCATGGATTGTGGTAGGATTCTCAGCAGGTAAACTTAAAGAAAATGATATTAAATTCTGGTTCCCTATCGTTGAGATAGTACTTATCTTAACACAAATCAATATCTTTATAACTAATATATTCTCAAAACCAGTACATTGGAAATAAACAAACAAATAGAAAAAGCAAAACAAGGCGATCAGGTTGCCTTTACTTTTCTATTGGATTATTATTGGAATGAAGTGTATGGTTTTATGCTGAAACGCACCGAAAACGAAACCAATGCCGAGGATATTACCATCGAAACGTTCTCGAAAGCTTTTGATAAAATAGCCACTTACAACTCGGAATTTCAATTTAACACTTGGCTTATTGCCATTGCAAAAAATGTACACATCGATTTATTACGAAAAAAGAAATCAAGTCTTTTTGTCGAAATTACCGATGAACAAGACCAGCAAGCCTACAACATTGCCGACACTACTCCATCTGCAGAAGATGAATTGATTACCGAACAAAATCTTTCTCGCTTACTGCAATTCATCAAAGAATTGAAACCACATTATCAAGAAGTGATTCAGTTGCGCTATTTCCAGGAAATGAGTTACCAGGAAATCGCCAATAAAATCGATGAACCTTTGAGTAATGTGAAGATCAAATTGCTTCGCGCCAAAAAACTTCTGGCAGAAATCATTCAGAATAGAAGGTAGCTTTATTTTTAACAAAATAATAAAGCTATTTACATACTCAACAAAGCGCATTCATTGATCTGGATGCGCTTTTTTTTGTGAATATTTAACCTTAAAATCAACAAAACAAACAATTAATCACCATAAAAGTTAAATAAACAAACATAATCTAACTAAAATCAAAAATGATTATTAAATTTATATACTAAAAATATTATTTTACACGTTATAAAATAAAAACAGCTCTGCTTATGATTTAATTGTACTTAACCTCTAAATCCATAAATTATGTCAAAACTAAGCATTTACGAAACCGGTTGGATTAACCTTGTTTTTCAAGACCGAAACAAAGAATATGGTGCGTATCAATTGCGTCAGGAAAGTACTAAAACAGCATTAACAGCACTTTTTATGGGTGTATTATTTTTATCAGCGGCTTTAAGTATTCCCGTAATCATTACCTATTTGAATCCCAATAAAGGAATCACGATAAGTATTCCTGAACTTACAAATACTGTCGTCCAACTTACTGACATAATTCCGAATCAGCTTGAAGAAAAAAAATCTCTTCCTGAGATAAAAACTAAAAGTGTAGAAGTCCCCGCTAAAAGCGACCAACTTGTTAATCCTGTAATTGTTCAGGCTTCGCAAGCAAATCAGGACATTGCAAAAAACACCGATAATACTAGCGTAACAAATACAAGCTCTGAAGGAACTGGAACTGTGGGTATAAACCCAACTTCTTCTTCGGGAACAGGAACTGAAACCGTAACGCCAGTTGACCTAGGAAATACTATTGTCAATAGCGTTTCGCTGGACAAACTCCCTGAATTCCCCGGCGGAATTAATAAGTTCTATACCTATGTGGGCAATAATTTTGAGAAACAAGAAATAGACGGCAGTGGTTCGATTCGAGTGTATGTTTCTTTTGTAATTGAAAGAGACGGAAGCATGACTGACATTCAAGTAAAAAGAGATCCTGGTTATGGCTTGGGAAAAGAAGCTGTTCGTGTATTGACATCCTTGAAAACTAAGTGGGCACCGGGAATGATTGCCGGAAAAGCAGTACGAACTGCCTATAATCTCCCAATTACGGTACAAATGAATTAAGTTCAAAAACAAAAAGCAGAATCGTTTGATTCTGCTTTTTTATTACATTAGTTTTACCAGAATTCGTTATTAAATTATACTCAACAACAAGTACATTATTTTTTGGTAACCCGAACTGCAATTCTTCTATTTTGAGCTTTTCCTTCTTCGGTATCGTTTGAAGCAACCGGAAATAGCTCTCCATATCCTTCTGATTCCAAACGATCTTTGGCAATACCCATTTTGATCATTTCATCCATGACTGATTTTGCACGGTCACCAGAAAGTTTCAGATTAAAAGCAGGATCTCCCACATTATCCGTATAACCACCTAATTTGAGTTCAACAGTTGGATATGCTTTTAAAATTTCAACCATGTTTTTCAATTGTTCTTGAGACTCCGGTCGTAAAGTCGCTTTTCCGGTATCAAACAACAAACGGTCAAAGTTAAACCAAGTCGTTTTATCAACCACTTTCGTTTCGTCCATTAACCAAGTATTTAATTTGTTTTCGATTCCAAATTCGGGTGCATTCAATTCTATTCCATTTGGTAATTTAAACTTGAAAAAATTACCCAAAGCATCTTTTGGTTCTTCTACAACTTCTTCGGTTTTTGTGGTTAGTGTGTCTACCGTTTCTGTGGCAACAGCAGGCAAAGCTTCTTTCCTATTACAACCTTTGCTGAAAAAAAATAATGCAAAAAGCCCTGCACCCACCAATAATAATGGTATTAACCATTTTGCAGAGGAACTTTCTGCTTTTCTAACGTCATGGATTTTTCCTCTGATGTCATTGTCTATAGTACTGCCAAAGCCTAAATTCAACCCTGAAGGTGCTGCAGATAGAATATTCTCTTTTTGCGAAGACAACAAACTCTTTAAACTAGATAATGTCATTCCAGATTTTGCAAAATAACTCAACAGCATTGGAGCAGCCATTCCTAATAAAGAAGCTGCAGAAGAGTCTTTTATTCCTGAAGTCCGCGCAATTACATCTGTAGTATCTGATTGCTTATTTTTAAACAATAAAGCCATTAATTTAGATCCTGAATCTAAGGCAGTAGAATTTCCATAACCTGTCAATAAAGAAGGAAGATTTGACAAAACATTATCGTAATTTGAACTATTCTCATTTATTAAATTCATTACACTTTCCATTGTGCTTGAGTCATTTGATTTATGAACTAATCCACTCAACAATGTTGGTATGGAGGCCGAAACACCTTTATAAACACCACTTTCTGATTCGCCTAACATAGTACTTGCTTTCGAAATAACATCTGGGGTAACATACCCTTTTAAAATATCCACTAAATTTGTTTCCATGATTTTATGATTTTAAATTCCTATCAAATTTAATAATATTTTTTACCAAATACCTCATTTTCAGTTAATTAGTTTAAAATATATTGTTTAAATAGAAATTATTTGATTAATACAAAACACAAATAAGATTTCATTGTACAACTTCAACCTCTTAAAACAAAGTCTATTTTATTGAAATTATTTTTTGGTTTAACCAAATCAAAAAAAATCAAACAAAACCAATACAGTCAAAATCTTCAGCCAACTTTGCTTATCTTTGTGCTTCGAAAAATTGATATATGGAAACTGTTTTAGAAAATACTTTACCTGTAGGAAAACCGAAATGGTTAAAGGTAAAACTCCCAATTGGCCAAAAATATACAGAGCTCCGCGGCTTAGTTGATAAATATAGTTTGAACACGATTTGTACTTCTGGAAGTTGCCCAAACATGGGTGAATGCTGGGGCGAAGGAACAGCAACATTCATGATTTTAGGAAATGTGTGTACGCGTTCTTGTGGTTTTTGTGGTGTAAAAACTGGAAGACCAGAAACGGTAGACTGGGATGAGCCTGAAAAAGTGGCGCGTTCTATTAAAATCATGAACATCAAACATGCCGTAATTACTAGCGTTGACAGAGATGATTTGAAAGATGGTGGTTCTATCATTTGGATTGAAACCGTAAAAGCCATTCGCAGAATGAACCCAAATACAACGCTTGAAACTCTGATTCCTGATTTTCAAGGTATCGAAAGAAATATTGATAGAATCGTGGAAGCGAATCCGGAAGTGGTTTCGCATAATGTGGAAACCGTTCGCAGATTGACACGTGAAGTACGAATTCAGGCAAAATACGACCGAAGCCTGGAAGTGTTACGTTACTTGAAAGAAAAAGGAATCAACAGAACAAAGTCGGGAATTATGCTTGGTCTTGGTGAACAAGAGGAAGAAGTGTATCAAACAATGCGAGATTTGCGTGAAGCCAATGTAGATATTGTAACGATAGGTCAATACTTGCAACCGAGCAAAAAACACTTGCCAGTGAAGGAATTTATAACCCCAGAACAATTTGCAAAATACGAGCAATTTGGTTTGGAATTAGGATTCCGCCACGTAGAAAGCGGACCATTGGTTCGTTCCTCTTACAAAGCACAAAAACATATATTGTAGTCGAATGTCATAAAGTCAGAAAGTCGAAAGGCTTGATATCTTGACTTTCTGACTTTGACACTTTAAGACTTTAAGACTTATGATAAGAATTGCCATAAATGGTTTTGGAAGAATCGGCAGGAATTTATTCCGATTACTTTTAAACCATCCCTCAATAGAAGTTGTTGCCATAAATGATATTGCTGATAAAAAAACAATGGCGCATTTAGTGAAATACGATAGTATTCACGGCGTTTTACCTTTTACAGTAAACGATGATGAGAAAGGAATTCTGGTAGATGGAAAACATTTTTTATTTTTTCACGAAAAAAATATTTCAAATCTGGATTGGAAAAGTCTAGACATTGATTATGTTGTGGAATCTACAGGGAAATACAAGACTTTTGAAGAACTCAATTCCCATATTATTGCTGGGGCAAAAAAAGTAATTCTCTCCGCACCATCAGAAGTTGACACTATAAAAACGGTAGTACTTGGTGTAAATGATTTTATATTGGATGGCTCGGAAACTATTATTTCGAATGCTAGTTGCACGACGAATAATGCAGCCCCAATGATTAAAGTAATCAATGAACTTTGTGGTATAGAACAAGCTTATATTACGACTATTCACTCCTACACAACAGACCAAAGTTTGCACGATCAACCGCATAAAGATTTGCGTAGAGCTCGCGGCGCAAGTCAATCTATTGTTCCTACAACAACAGGTGCAGCAAAAGCATTGACAAAAATATTTCCTCAGTTCGAAGGTAAAATTGGCGGTTGTGGTATACGAGTGCCCGTTCCTGACGGTTCTTTGACTGATATTACTTTCAATGTAAAACGTGCGGTGACCATTGATGAGATTAACGCAGCTTTCAAAATTGCCTCACAAACAAATTTGAAAGGTATTTTAGATTATACCGAAGACCCAATAGTTTCTGTTGATGTGATTGGCAATAAAAATTCATGTATATTTGATGCACAACTAACTTCTGTAATCGATAAAATGGTAAAAGTAGTTGGCTGGTATGATAATGAAATTGGATATTCATCAAGAATAATTGATTTAATTCTTTTAACAAACATGAAACACAACCAATAAAAAAATCGGCTACGAATGAAATATTTTTTCGTTTATGTACTTTTTTTTAATATGTTACTGTACTCTCAACCCAATGAGAAAACAGATAGCACTGCTTATTACAGCAGTTTGAGTAACTCCAATATTCAAAATAATAATTATAAAAATGCATTATCGTATACTCAAAAAGCCATTCTTTACGCTACGAAAAATAAAAACATTAAAGACCAAGCACATCAAAACTTAAACCTCGGCGAAATATATTACAGTTTAAAAAAGTATGATGACGCCATCGAATCTTTTCTCAAAAGCGCTACACTACTTAAAAATTTTGACCCCACTCCAGATCATGCTGCTGTATATTACCATCTTGGCTCCTGTTACATGAAAAAAGAAAATTTTGACAGTGCTTCAATGTACTTTCAAAGAGCCAAATCTGCAAATGACATATTAAAAATTCCCGATACTGCTGAATTATTCAATCTCCAAAAAGGGCTGATTTACAAATCAAAAAACAAATTAAATTCTGCTTTATCCGTTTTCAAAACCATAATAGTAAAACCTAATACTCTGGATTTATTGAATACCAAAGCAGAGGCGTTATATCAAATTGGAAGCATTGAAGCTACTAAAAATAGAAATAATTTAGCATTAAACTATCTCAATAAAGCGTTACAATTAAATGGTAAAACGCAAAATCCAGAACAAAAATCTAACATCTTGCTTGCCCTAAGTTCCATTTATGAAAAAATGTTAGATAAAAACAATGCTTATTCCTATTTAAAACAACACCTTAATCTGAAAGAGAGTATCACGATTTTGAACAATGAAAGACTCGGGATTGACGACTATCAAAAGTTTAAAGCTACCGAAAGGTTAAAGGAAATTGCCCAAACCAATTATGATAACAAGGAGCAAGAAAAAGCGAGTAAATTTTCTAAACTGATTAGTATCCTTGCTATTGCGTTGATTTCTATTTTATCCTTATTAAGTTTGTCTTTATACAAAAATAATATCATCCGAAATCAGTCCAATTTATTGTTAAAAGAAAAAAATAAAGAATTAGAAGTTGCGAAAGACAAAGCCGAAAAAGCTTCGAAAGCAAGATCCGAATTTCTATCAACCGTTAGTCACGAACTTCGTACGCCATTGAATGCCATCAACGGAATCACTCACTTATTATTAGAAGAAAACCCCAAGAAAACACAAATGGACTATTTGTCTTCTTTAAAATTTTCAGGAGATTATTTAACAAAATTTATTAATGAGATTTTAGAAATCAATAAAATCGAATCCAATAAATTTGAAATCGAATATACCAGTTTTAATCTAAAACAACTTTTAATAAACATCCAAAATTCGTTAAAAGAATTAGCCTTTATCAATAATAACAATTTCAAACTTGAAATAGATCCTGCCATACCCGATTATCTGATTGGCGACACCACAAAATTATCCCAGATCATATTAAATTTGATAAACAACGCACTAAAATTCACGAAAAATGGTGTTGTTACGGTAATTGCTAATCTGGACTCGATAGAAGACAAAAAAGCTACCATCTATTTTGAAATTACAGATACAGGAATAGGAATACCCGAAGATAAATTACTGAGCGTTTTTGATAGTTTTTCACAAGGCTCAATTGAGGTCAACAGAAAATACGGCGGAACTGGTTTAGGATTAACCATCGTCAAAAAATTAACTAAAATTCTAGGTGGACAAATAAACCTAAAAAGCACAGTAGGGAAAGGTTCTACATTTTCATTTCATTTACTATTTCAAATAAGCGCACAACCTTCACTCATTGAAGCAAAACCAAAGACAAACTATCAAGCAAAATTATTAAACAAAAAAATACTACTTGTAGAAGACAATAAGATCAATCAAATGATTTCTAAAAAAATGCTTGAGAGAAAAGGCATTAATTGTACTATAATAGATTGCGGAGAAGATGCCATTGAAATAGCAAAAAACAATAAATTTGATTTAATTCTGATGGATGTTCATTTACCGGGAATCAATGGAACAATTGCCACACAAGAAATAAGAATATTTGATCCTACAACACCAATAATAGCTCTTACAGCTATTTCATTGAATGAAAATCGCGACATGCTATTATCATTTGGCATGAACGATGTAATTACTAAACCGTTCATACCAGAAGAATTTTATACTGTGATTGCTGAATATATTTAGATTTAATAATTCAGAATCAATTCCTTTATAAGGCTTCTCACTTTTGGTTCCGCTTCTTTAGCAGCTTCCAAAACTTCATCATGAGAGATTGTTCCAATACTTTCTTCGTTACCCATATCGGTAATTACGGAAATACCAAATGTTTCCAAATCCATGTGACGTGCCACAATTACTTCTGGAACGGTTGACATTCCCACACAATCTGCACCCAGAATTTTCACCATTTTGTATTCTGCCAAAGTTTCAAAAGTTGGACCTTGTAACCCCAAATAAATTCCTTCATGAACCTCGATACTCAATTCTTTAGCTAATTCAGTAGCTTTCGCAATCATTTTTCTCGAATACGGTTCGCTCATATTTACAAAACGAGGTCCAAAACGTTCGTCATTTTTACCTCGCAAAGGATGTTCCGGCGTCATATTGATATGATCTGTAATCATCACAACAGATCCTACTTTGTAACTTGGATTTACACCACCTGACGCATTTGAAACTACCAGTTTCTCCACACCTAAAAATTTCATCACTCTTACCGGAAAAGTAACTTCGGTCATCGAATAGCCTTCATAAAAATGAAAACGTCCTTGCATGGCTACAACTTTCTTGTCTCCTATTGTTCCAAAAACTAATGCGCCTTTGTGTCCTTGCACTGTTGATACCGGAAAATTTGGAATTTCATTGTACGGCAGCGTAAATTCTACTTTCATTTCGTCCGTAAAACTCCCTAATCCTGAGCCTAAAATCACACCGTATTCTGGTGTAAAATCAATTCTTTCCTTAATATAACTAACGGTTTCTTGTACTTGTTCCCACATAATCTAAAATTGTTTTATTAAAATTTTCACTTCCTGAAATGAAAGAGCTTTGTATTGGCAAATAGAAAAGTTGTTCGTTTGGCAAACTTCCCTTTAAACGCACATAATCTTTTTCGGTAGTGATAATAATGTTGTTTTGAGCTAAATTTTTAATTTCTAAAATGTCTTTATCGGTAAAATTATGATGGTCCGGAAAAGACAAACAGACATCATTGGTATCTTGTAAATAAGCAAAAAACGGTTCCGGTTTTGCAATTCCTGCAACCAATACTTTAGCAGCAGCTTGAATTTCATTTACATTTATTTTTCGGTTTTTCCCGTAAATAAATTCTTCGTAAGCTATAAAAGTAAAGTACAATTCCTGATTTGCACTAACTTTTAACCTCTTTTTAATCATATTCTGTTCGTCAAGCGAAAGATTAAATGGACATTTGGTTACAATAATGGTATCAGCTCTTTTTGCTCCTTTTCGGCTTTCGCGCAAATTTCCGGTTGGCAACATCCAATCATCTGAATACAAATCGCCGTACGAAGTGAGTAAAATGTAAAAACCCGCTTTTACTTTTCGATGTTGAAAAGCATCATCAAGCAAGATAATTTCTGGTTTTTCTGTTTGCGAAAGCAATTGTTCTATCCCGTTCTTTCTATCGGCATCAACTGCAACTTTTATCGATGGGAATTTTTGAAAAAATTGAAAAGGTTCATCCCCAAGAATTTTTGCATTTGTACCGGCTTGCGCCAAAATAAAACCTTTTGATTGTCTTTTATAACCACGACTTAACGTGGCAATTTTATATTTATTCGAAAGCAACCGAATCAAATATTCGATTTGAGGTGTTTTTCCGGTTCCGCCAACGCTGAGATTTCCGACAGCAATAACAGGCAAATCAAAAGAGTACGATTTTAAAATCCCTTTATCAAAAAGAAAATTACGAATACTCGTTATGAGACCATATAAAATGGCAAACGGAAAGAGTATTTTTCGCAGTAAATTCATTTTACGAAGATAAATTTTTAGCTACGAATTACACGAATTACCACCAATTAATTTACGGTAAAATAATAAAGCTTTATCTTTGATTATAATTTAAAAATTGAATTTTCACTTTTTACTTCATGAAAATTCGTGTAATTCTTGGCTAATCTATGAAAATCAAAGAAATAATTTCCGTGCTCGAAGAAATGGCGCCACTCGCCTATGCTGAAGATTTTGACAATGTCGGATTGTTGGTTGGAAACCAAGATGAAGAAGCAACCGGAATTTTGGTTTGCCATGATGCTTTGGAAAATATAATTGACGAAGCGATTGTAAAAAATTGTAATCTGATGGTTTGTTTTCATCCGATATTATTTTCTGGTTTGAAAAAAATTACGGGAAAAAACTACGTGGAACGAGCCGTCATTAAAGCTATAAAAAATGACATCGCCATTTACGCCGTTCATACCGCACTAGACAATCATCAAGAAGGCGTGAATAAAATATTCAGTGACGCATTAGGATTAGTAAATACTAAAATCCTGATTCCGAAGCAAAACTTCATTCGGAAATTAGTGACTTTTACCATTACTGAAAATGCGGAAGAAGTGCGAAATGCACTGTTTGACGCCGGAGCAGGAAATATTGGCAACTATGAAAATTGTAGTTTTAATTCGAAAGGAATTGGAACATATATGGGAAATGAACACAGCAATCCGCAAGTTGGAGAGCGTTTTGAGTTTGTTCAGGGAGACGAAATTAAAATTGAAGTCACTTTCGAAAAGCATTTGGAAAACAAAATCCTGAAAGCATTATTCAAAAGCCACGCGTACGAAGAAGTCGCATACGAGATTTATGAGTTGCAAAACCAACATCAAAATATTGGTTTGGGAATGATTGGCGAATTAAAAAATCCCATGAGTGAAAAAGAGTTTCTGCTTTTCGCAAAAGAAAAAATGCAATGTGGCGGAATTCGACATTCAAACTTTATAGGAAAGGAAATTAAAAAAGTCGCAGTTCTTGGCGGAGCAGGAAGTTTTGCGATAAAAAATGCGATTCAGGCTGGAGCCGATGCTTATTTGACTGCCGATTTGAAATACCATCAGTTTTATGAAGCTGAAAACAAGTTACTTTTGGCCGATATTGGACATTTTGAGAGCGAACGCTATACAAAAAATTATATTGTAGAGTATCTTCGAAAAAAAATCCTTAATTTTGCAGTTATTTTATCAGAAGAAAATTCAAATCCAGTTAAGTACTTATAGAATATGGCGAATACGAAAGAATTAAGTGTTGAGGACAAGTTAAGAGCAATTTACGATTTACAACTTATTGACTCTAGAATTGACGAAATCAGAAACGTAAGAGGAGAACTTCCTTTAGAAGTAGAAGATTTAGAAGATGAAGTGGCTGGTTTAAGCACACGTTCAGAAAAATTGAAAGGAGAACTTGAAGTTATCGAGGATCTAATCAAATCAAAAAAGAATGCAATTGATGAGCACAAAGAAGCTATCAAAAAATATACTAAGCAACAAGAAACTGTTCGTAACAACAGAGAATTTAATTCGTTGACTAAAGAAATTGAATTTCAAGAATTAGAAATTCAATTGTCAGAAAAACAAATTAAAGAAATGAAAGCTTCTATCGAACACAAGAAAGAAGTAATTTCAAGTTCTAAAGAAAGATTAGAAGCAAAATCAAATCACTTAAAGCATAAAAAGTCTGAGCTAGATGCTATCATGGCTGAAACTGCTAAAGAAGAAGCATTCTTGTCTGAGAAATCAGCAGAATTCCAAGCTTTAATTGAAGAAAGATTATTGAAAGCTTACACAAGAATCAGAAGTAGCGTTCGTAATGGTTTAGCTGTAGTTTCTATCGAAAGAGGAGCATCTGCAGGATCATTCTTCACTATTCCACCACAGACACAAGTAGAAATTGCTTCTAGAAAGAAAATCATAACTGATGAACACTCCGGAAGAATATTAGTCGACAGTTCATTGGCTGACGAAGAAAAAGAGAAAATGGAACAATTGTTTTCTAAATTCTAATTACATTTAAGTCCCGATACACATCGGGACTTTTTTTTATGAAAAAAACAGCATTTTTTATATTCACTAAATCTATTGGTTTATACATTAACATTTTGAGTTTTGTATTTCCAAAAAAAGCATCGCAACTAGCGTATGCTTTTTTTAGTGAACCCCGAGAAGGGAAATTATCTAAAGACAAACTTCCGGGAATTCTGCAAGAAGCACAGTCTGAAATGTTCCAACTTCAAGAAGATTCCTTTCATACGTATACTTGGAAAGGAAATGATACTGTAATACTTTTGGTTCACGGTTGGGAAAGCAATGCCTCACGCTGGGAAAATTTACTTCCTTATCTTAAAAAATCAGGAAGCACCATCATTGCCATCGACGGTCCGGCTCACGGGTTATCCAGCGGAAAAGAATTCAACATTCCCCAATATGCTGAATTTATTCATATTGCTGTTGAAAAATTCAAACCACAATATCTTATTGGTCATTCTATAGGTGGAAAAACCTGTTTGTATTATCAATCCGTTTATCAAAATGATGCTTTAAAAAAAATGGTGATATTGGGAGCACCAAGTGATTTCAAAATTATCTTAAACAATTATATTACATTATTAAGCCTGAATAGTAAAATTTCTAAAGCATTAGAAAATCATTATTTAGATGCTTTTAAACTTAAGCTCGACCTTTTTTCAGGAAAATTATTTGCTTCAAAAATCAAAACCAAAGGCTTCATCGCTCACGATGTAGATGATACGGTCGTTTTATTTGAAGAAGGCAAGAAAATTGCAGGAGCTTGGGAAAATGCAATTTTTATAGAAACAAAAGGGTTGGGACATAGTCTGCACGATGATGAATTATACAAGAAAGTCTCCCACTTTTTATTTGAAGAAAAATAGACTCCTCCCATTTTTAGATTTCTTAGATCTAGAAATCCAAAAATCTAAGAAGTCTAAAATCTAACAAACAAATTCATTACTTTTGCAGTATGGAAGAAAATTTAAAACGCCTCAATAAATTCATTGGAGAAACTGGTTATTGTTCCCGCCGCGAAGCAGATAAAATCATTGAAGAAGGTCGTGTGACAATCAATGGAGTTGTTCCGGAATTAGGTACAAAAGTTTCACCGAATGACGAAGTGCGTATTGACGGTAAACTAATCCGTGAGCAAAATGAGAAACCTGTTTATCTTGCTTTCTATAAACCCGTAGGAATCGAGTGTACCACAAACCTTGATGTTCGCAATAATATTGTGGATTACATCAATTATCCGAAACGTATTTTTCCTATCGGACGATTGGACAAAGCCAGTGAAGGCTTGATTTTTATGACCAATGACGGTGATATCGTCAATAAAATATTAAGAGCCCGAAACAATCACGAAAAAGAATATACGGTAACCGTAAACAAACCCATCACCGATCGTTTTATAGAAAGAATGGGCAATGGAGTTCCAATTTTAGACACCGTTACCCGAAAATGTAAGGTGGAACAAATTAGTAAATTCACTTTCAAAATTATCTTGACACAAGGTTTAAACCGTCAAATTCGTAGAATGACAGAGTATTTAGGCTATGATGTTACAGCGCTAAAACGCATCCGAATCATCAATATTTCGCTTGATGTTCCTGTTGGAAGATACCGCGATTTGACCGATGCCGAAATCAAAGAACTGAACGAATTGATTGAACCTTCCAGCAAAACAGAAGAAGCGAGTTTGCCCAAAACGGAAGCACCAAAAAGAAGAACGGAATTTATAAAAAGAGATGATCCCAGATTTAAAGGACGAGGAGATTATTAAAAAATACAAATCCCATTCAGAAACGAATGGGATTTTGCTTTTTTTCACTAGGTAAAAATTCATAATACAAAGCTTTTGATAAAAAGGACCTTGATTGCATTCGACTAATCTCCTTCTCTCTTGAAATTTCAAAGTATTGTCCATCTAGTTTATTTTGTAAAAAATAGGCTCTACGCACTTCATCATTGAAGTTTAATCCGGATAAAAAGGTAGGCTCTACTCCTTTGTTTACCGAAATATTATAATTGGTAATCAGATTTCCCCAGTTGACAAAACTGCATAGTAAAATTGTTCCGTAGAAATACCAAATCATTTGATTGAAAAGAAAAGCATTTGTTTTTTGCTTGGTGATTTTTATAAAAGAAATAACCAATCCAATTATGGCTAGAATCAAGAAAGCATAAACACCCAATCTTTTATAAGTCAATCCGAAAAAAGAAACATATTCTGAGTTTTTAATAATTGTACTAAGGATTAAAACTCCGTTTAAGAAAATCCAAATCTTGGCTAACTTTTTAAGGTTTTTAGCTTTTTCATCAAAATTAAATCCTCCTTTAAAATAGAATAAAAGAACGCCAACCGCCATTATAATTGAAAAAATAACGGCAGTAACTCTTTCATGTGTATCAGAACTTAAGTTAGATTTTTTGACCACTTCAAAAAACTGTTCATAATTATAAGTTGCAATGAAAACCAAAAGAAGCACATTCAAAAGAAATAATGTAATTTCTCCACTTCTTCTTTCAAAATCAATATCCAGAAATGAAAATGAATTTTGATTTTGCGTTTTGGCTTCTTGCTTAAAATCATTATCCAATAAATCATTCTTTTCATAACAAACCTCAGGAATCCAATAATTCCAGAAAGTGAACGAAATGAAAAATCCTAAAGCGGTCAGTACAAATGCTTGCCACACATCAATATCTAAATAATAACCGGTAAACAAAGACGAAAAATGATCGCTTCCAAAAGAATATACGATTAAAAATAATCCAAAAAATAGGACTGGAATAACGAAATAAGCAATCAGTTTTTTAGCAAAACCGTTATTGACTTTTCGCTTAGGAAGATATTGACTGAACATCAATATGCGACCTAACGAAGCGATTCCGTTGATCAACACCAAAGGAAGAGCTTGTAACAATTTAAGTTTTGGTTCCTGGGTTTTGAATTGTAAAAATATAATTGACAAAAGCATGGCAAAAAAAGATGGAAAATCTCCGTACCAAGCAAACGCAAAGCAAGACAGAACCGATGTGACCACTAAAATCAAATGCAACCTACTGGTAAATTTCTCTTGAAAGAAATAACATATTAAGGCGGTTTGCATCATACCGAAAATGGCCCAATTGAGACCCAAATCTTGGTTGTAAAAAAGCAGCGTAAAAACCAAACTGCTGACTAAAATAAAATGTAGCTTTTTCATAATTAATAATTTAAAAGTACTTTGTATTTCAAAGTATAAAGTTAAAAAAAAGGGTTATTTCGATTTGATTAATTTTTCCAGACTATTCAAGTGTGAAACAAAAGCAGTTCTGCCAATATTGGTAACTCGATACGACGTTTTTGGTTTTTTACCAACAAATTCCTTTTTTACTTCTATGTATCCAGATTTTTCTAACGCCGAAGAATGACTTGCTAAATTTCCATCAGTGATATTCAATAAAGATTTCATTTCAGTAAAATCAATCCAATCGTTTACCATCAGAACAGACATAATGCCTAATCTAACCCGACTTTCGAAATCTTTATTTAATTTGTCAATGATTCCCATTTCTATTTGTATTTTTTGAACACAATTATTCCGTAAAGAATATGCAAAATTCCAAATCCAATTGCCCAAAAAACAAGACCAAAACCAAGATAAAAAAGGGAAATACATCCTAGAACAATCTCACAAGCGCCTAAATATCTAATGTCAGAAAAAGTATATTTCCCAGCATTAATAAGTGCTAAACCATAAAACAATAAAGTAACAGGAGCAATCAAAGCGAATAACTGGTGGTATAAGAGCGCCATGCAAAACACGCCTCCAACAAGTAAAGGAATTGCTAAATTCAGTAACATTTTTTTTGTAGTATTGGTCCAAACCGGTAAATCAAACTTTTTACTTTTTCTCAAAGTAAAAAATATACCCGACCCCAAAGCTAAGACTAAAATTCCGCAAGCAACGAAAACTAATTCGATTATCAAATCATAGCTATACATCTTTTGGTTACCATCAAAATATTCAATACCACTATTTTTAAATAATTGATACGCATAAATTGACCCGGCTAATGCGAATAAGCCCGCAAATACTCCCGAAAGACCACTTAACGAAATAAATCTGGAAGAGCGCTCCATCATGGAACGAATATGCGATAAATCTTCTTGAATTTTTTGACTCATATATAAAGTACTTTGAATTACAAAGTTATTTATTAATTTCAGATTTCAAAATAGAAAGGGAATTATTTTTAATAAATATTTATTAAAAATAATTCCTCATTTATTTAAAAGAAAAGATTGGTCTAAAAGATTAGTTTGCTCAGAATCTATTTTGAGCCTGCTTCCCAACCTCTTTGAATCTCACCAATAGTAGAATCCCAGTCGTAGATTGTTTGCATGATGAAAAGTGTAGCAAATCCTAAGAAAAATATTTTTATGTCTCTGTTTGAAATTTTTATTTTTATAGTATTTAATTATTTGCTTAAATATATAAAATTAATTGAATCAAAAACCAAAAAAGTAAGATTAATATTAATTAAAACCATCTTTTTCTTTTGAATAAAAACACACCAAAAGCAGATAACAAAACAGATACGGAAATGACAATCCATATTCCAAAGCGATTATCTTCTAAATCATTAGGAACGTTCATTCCATATAAACTGGCAATCAATGTTGGAATCATCAGAATAATCGAAATCGAAGTCATCTGCTTCATAATCGTATTCATATTATTTGAAATCACAGAAGCATACGCATCCATAGTTCCTGTTAAGATGTCACTGTAAATATTAGTGGTTTCCTGCGCCTGACGCAGTTCAATCTCAACATCTTCCAGCAAATCTAAATCAAAATGCTCTTTTTGGGATTTAATGTTCTTGATTCGGTGCAACAAAATATCGTTCCCTTTCAAGGAAGTCATAAAGAATACTAAACATTTTTCTATTTGAAGTAACGCCTGCAACTCTTCATTTTTAATTGACTTTTCTAAATTGTCCTCGGCTAATTTTATTTTTTGGTTGACTTGTTTTAAGTATTTCAAAAACCAAACACTGGACGACAGCAATAACTTCAACACTAAATCGAAGTTGTCTTTAATGTTGATATTCTTGCGCTTGGTATAGGTTACAAAATCGGTAAGCATTTCAGTTTTATGAAAACTAATGGTGATACAAACTTCACCTTTAAAAACAACTCCAACAGGAATCGTATGAAAAGGCAACTTCACATCGTTACTCTTCACAGGAATTCGCATGATGATCAAAGTCCAACCATTTTCAATTTCTATCCTTGGTCTTTCGTCAATATCTTCAATGTCGTTATAAAATGCTTCGGGAATTTGTAAGTCTTCGAGTAAATATTTTTTTTCTGCTTCAGTAGGACATTCAATATTGATCCAGCAGTTTGGAGTCCAATCAGCAGTGGCAATTAATCCGTTATTGTTTTTGTAAAAAGCTCTCATTTCAAAATTCTATAGGTTTATGTATAGCCTCTTGAAAAAGTCAAGTGCTATATTAGTTCAACATTTCCGAATAATAATCGTCCATTTTAAAGGTCTTTTTTAAGTGGTGCAAAAGTATTCTTTTAAATTCCATTTTAGCATCAATTACCAGAATTTTATGCGTTTATTAAGATAAAAAAAGCCTTAAACGTATGTTTAAGGCTTTCGATCAAAACTATTTTGTCTTTATTTATTTCTTTTCATTTCCCTTGCCAAAAGCGTGTTTTTCAACAACATTGCGATGGTCATAGGTCCTACTCCACCGGGAACCGGAGTAATAAATGATGATTTTTTACTTACATTCTCAAAATCAACATCACCGGTGATTACGTATCCTTTTTCGTTTGTTTCATCTGGAACACGAGTAATACCTACGTCAATAACTACGACTCCCTCTTTTACCATATTTGCTTTCAGGTAATTTGGAACACCCAAAGCCGTAATAATGATATCCGCCTGAATGGTAATTTCCTCAATGTTTTTAGTATAACTGTGCGTCAAAGTAACTGTTGAATTTCCAGGAAAACCTTTTCTACCCATCAAAATACTCATTGGTCTTCCTACAATATGACTACGACCAATAACTACGGTATGTTTACCTTTGGTTTCTACTCCGTATCTTTCTAACAATTCTAAAATTCCAAAAGGTGTCGCAGGAATAAAAGTAGTCATGTCTAAAGCCATTTTTCCAAAATTCTCAGGATGAAATCCATCGACATCTTTGCTTGGATCTACCGCCATCAATACTTTTTGCTCATCAATTTGTTCCGGAAGCGGCAATTGAACGATAAATCCATCAATAGCATCATTTTCATTCAATTCTTTAATCTTCTTTAGCAATTCAACTTCAGTAGTAGTACTTGGCATTTTTACTAAAGTTGATTCAAAACCTACTCTTTCACAGGCTTTTACTTTACTTCCTACATAAGTCAAACTAGCACCATCATTTCCAACAATCAGGGCTGCTAAATGAGGAACTTTCTCCCCATTGTCTTTCATTTTTTGTACTTCTACAGCGATTTCACTTTTAATATCCTCCGCTGTTTTTTTTCCGTCTAGTAGTTGCATTGTTATTGGGTTTAATATATTAAAGCCGAAAGTCTTAAAATCATTACAACTTTAAGACTTTCGACTTTTGACTCATTTTATTTCATTCCTGGCATTCCGCCTTTCATACCACCCATCATTTTCATTAGGTTTTTCCCTCCTGGACCCTGCATCATTTTCATCATCTTGCTCATTTGGTCGAACTGCTTCATCAATTGGTTGACTTGCTCGATTTTGGTTCCCGAACCTTTAGCAATTCTGGCTTTTCTTTTTACATCAATCAAAGCCGGCTTGCTTCTTTCAATTGGAGTCATCGAATGAATAATGGCTTCAATATGTTTGAAAGCATCATCTTCAATCTCTACATCTTTCATGGCTTTTGAAGCACCTGGTATCATTCCAACCAAATCTTTCATATTACCCATTTTCTTTACTTGTTGAATTTGAGAAAGGAAATCATCAAAACCGAATTCGTTTTTGGCAATTTTCTTTTGGATTTTTCGTGCTTCTTCTTCGTCAAATTGCTCTTGAGCTCTTTCTACCAAAGACACAACGTCTCCCATCCCCAAAATTCTTTCGGCCATACGAATTGGATAGAACACATCAATGGCGTCCATCTTTTCTCCTGTACCTACAAATTTAATTGGTTTATTAACAACCGATTTAATCGAAATTGCAGCTCCACCACGTGTATCACCATCTAATTTGGTTAAAATAACCCCATCAAAATTTAATCTTTCGTTGAAAGCTTTTGCAGTATTTACAGCATCTTGACCGGTCATTGCATCCACAACAAATAAGGTTTCTTGCGGCTGAATGGCTTTATGAACGCGTTCTATTTCGTTCATCATTTCCTCATCAACAGCTAAACGACCTGCTGTATCGACAATCACTACATTGAATCCATTTGCTTTCGCATGTTTGATTGCGTTTTGAGCAATTTCTACCGGATTTTTATTTTCAGGTTCTGAATAAACCTCAACTCCAATCGAATCTCCAACTACATATAATTGTTGAATCGCAGCAGGACGGTAAATATCACAGGCTACTAAAAGTGGTTTCTTGTTCTTTTTTGTAAGAAGATAATTCGCTAGTTTTCCAGAAAAAGTAGTTTTTCCTGATCCTTGCAAACCTGCCATCAAAATAACCGATGGATTTCCCGAAAGATTGATTCCGGCAACATCGCCACCCATTAATTCTGTCAATTCATCTTTTACTAACTTCACCAATAATTGGCCTGGTTGAAGTGTCGTCAATACATCCTGACCAATTGCTTTTTCTTTTACTTTGGTGGTAAAATCTTTGGCAATCTTAAAGTTAACATCCGCGTCCAGTAAAGCTCTACGCACTTCTTTTAGCGTTTCGGCTACATTTACTTCAGTGATTTTTCCGTGACCTTTAAGTATATGAAAGGCTTTATCTAATTTATCGCTTAAATTATCGAACATAGTATTGATTTATTTTGAAATGCAAATTTAAGCATTTGATTTTGAAGTTGTATTCATAATATTATAAAAAAAACAGCCTTTTTTGAGACTGTTTCTAAAGTTTTATGAAATTGTTAAACGATATAAATTTATTTTTTTTCGAAAGTCAAATAATTGATTCCATCGACATTGCCAGATTTACTTTTTAACCGAACCTTAGTTTCCGCAATTTCAGTAACATCCCAATGCTCCGATACCTCCATTAGTGTTTCAGGACTTGAAAATGAAATGGCAAAATCCAAATCATTATCCGGATTATCATCAATACTATTCGATTTTATAATGGACCAATTTCCAATGAAAGTATTTGAACCAGTGTCAGAAGTCAAAATTTCATTCGTTCCAAAAGTGAAATTATATCCTAAATATTCATTGGTCGTATTGCTGTTTTTATCAAGAAAATACGTCACTTCCCAATTGCCTTCACTTATAATAGCGTTTAATTGTGTCCAATCATTTTTTGCAATAGACACCACATCGGGATCATCAGCACAACAAGTTCCTGCTACATTCAGCAAAAAAACACCAAACAAAAGTGGATATAAAAACAACTTCTTCATGATTAAAATATTTATTTTATACTAAAAGTATTAAATAAATATTGTTTTCACAATAAATAAGCTAAAATTACATTCTCTCCGGAACGTTAATTCCCAACAATTTAAATGAAGCTGCAATTGTATCCGCTACTTTTTTAGACAATTGAACTCTGAAAATTTTCTTTTCTAAATCCTCTTCGCCAAGAATAGGAACCGCCTGATAGAATGAATTGTATTCACGAACTAAATCATAGGTGAAATTTGCCAGCAAAGCAGGACTGTGATGCTGCGCCGCATTTTGAATAACTTCAGGAAACAACTCTAATTGTTTTACCAATTCTTTCTCTTTTTCGTGCAGCGTTGTCATTTTTGATTTATTCGAAAAATCAAAATTTGCTTTACGAATAATAGATTGAATTCTTGCGTATGTATATTGAATAAACGGCCCAGTATTTCCAGCAAAATCTACCGATTCTTCCGGATTGAAAAGGATTCGCTTTTTAGGATCTACTTTTAGAATATAATATTTCAAAGCACCTAAACCAATCGTGTTGTATAATTTTGCTTTTTCATCAGCAGAATAAGAGTCTAATTTCCCTAAATCTTCGGCTATTTTTTGTGCAGTATCGGTCATTTCCTGCATCAAATCATCGGCATCAACAACCGTTCCTTCACGGCTTTTCATTTTCCCGGAAGGCAAATCTACCATTCCGTAAGACAAATGGAATAAATTTTTAGACCAGTCAAAACCTAATTTTTTCAAGATAAGAAACAACACTTTAAAGTGATAATCTTGCTCATTTCCTACCGTATAGACCATTCCGCCTACATCCGGATAATCCTTCACACGCTGAATTGCAGTTCCAATATCTTGCGTCATGTAAACCGCAGTTCCATCTGAACGCAAAACAATTTTACGGTCTAAACCTTCGTCCGTTAAATCAATCCAAACAGAACCGTCAGGATCTTTTTCGAAAACGCCTCTGTCCAAACCAATCTGAACCACATCTTTCCCTAATAAATAAGTGTTACTTTCGTAGTAAAAACAATCGAAATCAACACCAAGATTTTTATAAGTTTTTGCAAAACCATCGTAAACCCATTGGTTCATGGTTTTCCAAAGCGTGATTACCGCATCATCTCCAGCTTCCCATTTTAGCAACATTTCCTGTGCTTCCAAAATAATTGGCGCTTGTTTCTTGGCTTCTTCTTCCGTTTTGCCTGCGCTCATTAATTGCGCTATTTCTTCTTTGTATGCTTTATCAAAAGCTACGTAATAATTTCCAACTAATTTATCTCCTTTTAAACCTGTACTTTCCGGCGTTTGTCCGTTTCCGAATTTTTGCCAAGCCAACATCGATTTGCAAATATGGATTCCTCTATCATTAATGATTTGAGTTTTATACACTTTCTTACCCGAAGCTTTGATAATTTCCGCTACTGAATATCCCAAAAGATTATTACGTACGTGACCTAAATGCAAGGGTTTATTAGTGTTTGGCGAAGAATATTCCACCATTACCGCTTTATCTTCTGGATTTGGAGTAACGAAACCAAATTTAACATCATCTTTTATTTCTCCGAAGAAATCCAAATAGTAGTCATCTGAAATAACAATATTCAAAAATCCGGAAACTACATTAAAACGACTTACCTCAGCTACATTTTCAACTAAATAGTTTCCTATTTTATTTCCCAATTCTACTGGATTACTTTTAACAACTTTCAACAAGGGAAAAATAACCATTGTAATATCCCCTTCAAATTCCTTGCGTGTAGTTTGAAATTCAACTTTATCAATCGTAACGTCGAACAAGACTTTTACAGCTTTTTCAATAGAGGGCGTAAGAATTTGTGGTAATGTCATTTCGTGTATTGGTTTTAAGGCTGCAAAGATAGTCATATTGCAGTAATTTGAAAATTGGAAAACAAGATAATTTACACCTAAAAATGAAGTATTTAACCTTGTTCAAGGTTGAAATCCATATTTTTTTCAAAAATCCATGTAACAAAATCCATGTTCAGAAGTCTATTAAGTAAATTTTAATATTTCGTATTTGTTAAAAAATGTTAAATATTATTAAAAAAGGTATTATGTTTAACATAGTATTATATAAAAGGATATATTTGCATTATCAATCAATTAAATCAAACTCAATCATGAAACTTAAATTACTTTTAATCTGCTTTATTGGAACGTTGTTTTCGATGCAGGCCCAAACTTCTGTCAAACCGACAACTCTGGAAAACACAGGTACAATTTCTGGAAAAATCACTGACAAAAATACTAACGAACCGTTGCCGTATGTAAATATTGTGGTAAAGGAAAATAACAAAGTCATTACTGGTGACATCACATCTGACAAAGGAACTTTTCAAATAAAGAATTTAGCCTTAAAAGATTATATTGTTGAAATCCAATTTATGGGTTACAAAACAATTTCAAAATCAGCAAAATTATCACAAAATAATAGCATCAATTTTAATACAATTGCATTAGAGGAAGATGCTGTTCAGTTGGCTGGAGTTGAAGTTGTAAGCGAAAAATCAACCATTGTACAAAAAATCGACAGAAAGATTATTAACGTGGGTAAAGATTTAATTTCTGCCGGAGCAACTGCCGGAGAAATCATGAATAATATTCCTTCGGTGAGCGTGGATCCGCAAACGAATGCCATCAGTTTAAGAGGAAATTCTAATGTTCGCATACTAATCGACGGAAAACCAACTACAATGGATGCCGCGCAGGTTTTGCAACAAATCCCATCAGCTTCTATAAAACAAATTGAATTAATCACCAATCCATCGGCAAAATACAATCCCGAAGGAATGAGCGGAATTATCAATATTGTTTTGAATAAAAACAGTAAACTTGGATTTAACGGAAGTATTAATAATGGTGTAACCTTTGGTAAAACTCCAAAAGTAAATTCATCTCTTGACTTAAATTACAGATCTGGAAAGTTTAATTTCTTCGGAAATTATGGCATTAATCATGGGAAATATTCAAACAACGGCTTCATAAACAGTAAGGAATTGAATAATGAAAACACGCAGATCTTTGACATGAATTCTAAAAACACGTCTCATTTAGCAAAACTTGGATTTGATTTCAACATTAATGACAAAAACACATTCTCTTTTTATACCAATCAAAATATTTCTCAAGGCAAAGATTTTGGAAATACCAAAGTTGATTACGTTTCTTCGGGTACCAATGACCGCTTCCAATTATTTGACAATAAAAGCGAAAACCATTCTGAAACTTATAATTTTGATTACAAATTAGATTTTAAAAAAGAAGGACATAATTTAGAATTAGAAGTAAATTACAATAAAAATGACAGCCCTGAAAACGCATTGTACACCAATGTAAATGGCGCTACAAACTCTTTTACAAATGATGTAAAAACGTTTGGCAAAAATACAATTGTAAATCTTGATTATGTAAATCCACTTTCTGAAACGACTAAACTGGAATTAGGATTGGAAAGCAGAAATGAAAATACGGACAACAACTTATTTTTGAATGACGCCTACAACTCTGATTTCACTTATGAAAGAACATTATATTCAGCGTATGCAACCCTTGGAAAACAATGGAAAAAATGGAATTTTCAAGCTGGAGCTCGTTTAGAACAATATAACGTTGAGGCTTTATTTAGAAAAGTAAATGAAGTAGATTCAAAATTTGAAGATGATATTCTAAGTATTTATCCATCTGCTTTTATCACTTTTAATCCAAGTGAAAACAACTCTTTCAACTTGAATTATTCACGAAGAGTGGACAGACCAAGTATTTCACAAGTAAATCCGATTAGAGAATGGAGCACACCAACGATTGATTCTGAAGGAAATCCATTTCTAGTTCCTCAATTCACAAATTCATTTGAATTAAATTATACTCGAAAAACTAAAATTGGTTCTATTACTTCCGGAATTTTTTACAGAAGAATTCAAGACGAAATAACACGAGTGATTTTTACAAATCCAAACGATTCCAACAGGCAAATCATATCTTACGATAATTTTGACAATAACAATGCCTACGGGATCGAAGTTTCCGGAAACTTAGATTTAAAAAAATGGTGGAGTGCGAATGTAAGTTTCGATGCATACAATAAGAAAACTAAGGGAACTATTGAAGACACTCCCGGAAATTACGAATTTGTAGAAATAGATGTTACAACCTTTAATGCCCGAATCAACAATACGTTTAAAGCGACAAAAGACTTGCGTTTTCAATTATTTGGAATGTATAGAGGAAGAGATTTGAGTCTTCAGTTTGACAGAAGCCCAATGTGGAAAATGGATATTGGAACCAGTTATAATGTATTGAAAGGAAGCGGAACTATCAGCGCCCGATTCAGTGATATTCTCAAAACCATGCGATTTGCTTTTGATGGCGAACGTCCTTACAGAACAAACGGAGAATTCAACTGGGAAAGCAGAACCGTATATTTAGGCTTCAATTATAGATTTGGAAGCGGAAAAAACAAAGCAGCCGTAAGAAAGCAAAGAGATAAAAATGAGACCCAAGGAGGCGGTGGTCTTTTATAATATTAGTTTTAATAATTTGTTACCAAAGAAAAACCCGGAGTATGCCAACTCCGGGTTTTTTGATTTTAAAAATACTTTTTTAATCTAGAGAATTATTTTACCATTTAATAATAGCACTTCCCCAAGTAAAACCACTTCCAAATGCGGCTAATACAACAGTGTCCCCTGATTTTATTTTGCCTTGCTCCCATGCTTCGGTTAAAGCAATTGGAATGGAAGCTGCGGTAGTATTTCCGTATTTCTGAATGTTATTATAGACCTGATCATCTGTCAAGTTGAATTTCTTTTGGATAAACTGAGAAATTCTCAAATTAGCCTGATGCGGAATCAACATATCAATATCCGAAACCTGTAAATTATTCGCTTGTAATCCTTCATTAATTACTTCGCTGAAACGAACCACTGCATTTTTAAATACAAACTGTCCATTCATGTACGGGAAATAACTTTCATCATCCGGATCATTGTCAGCCAAAATATCCGTTACCCAACGGCCTCCCATTCCTGGAGCTTTTACAATTAGTTCTTCAGCATGTTGCCCTTCAGAATGTAAATGTGTGGATAAAATCCCTTTGGTCAAATCCTCTTCTCTACTCAAAACAGCGGCTCCTGCTCCGTCTCCAAAAATTACCGAAACACCTCTTCCACGTGAAGTCATATCCAATCCTGATGAATGAACTTCCGATCCAATAACCAATATGTTTTTATACATTCCGGTCTTGATATATTGGTCTGCCACAGATAAAGCGTAAATAAATCCTGAACATTGATTTCTTACATCCAATGCACCAACGGTTCTTAAACCCAAATCACGTTGCACTAAAACTCCAGGACCAGGGAAATAAAAATCAGGACTTAATGTCGCAAAAACTACAAAATCAATATCGTCCTTAGCAACACCAGAACGCTCAATCGCAATCTTAGCCGCTTTTACGCCCATCGAAGTGGTTGTATCTTCTCCTTTTATGATGTGTCGTCGTTCTTGGATTCCAGTTCTCTCTTGAATCCACTCGTCATTGGTATCAATAATTTTTGATAAATCGTCATTAGTGACCACGTTTTCGGGAACATAATAACCCAATCCTGCTATTTTTGAATGATACATAGTAATGTTATTTTATTAAAATAAGAATGCAAATTTAAATATACTTTAAAATATTAGGCCACAAAATACTATTTTTTTATCAATTTACAATTATTACATCTTTTACAGTAATTTAGAACACCCATCCTAAATAAAATTTACTGGATAAAAATTAAATCACAATCGAGCAAACTAGATTAATTTCAAACGTTAAAAAGAAGTATTTGTTTTCAAATGTAACAACATTGAATTATGTTAGACCAATAATTAAGAATATAGTTGCTAATTTAAAATCATTCAAACTATGAAATTAAAAATTCCGTTTTTTCTTTTTCTGGGCCTAAGCTTAACCACTTTTGCACAAGAAAACCTAACCTATCAAAAACCATCTCAATCCATATTGGATTTGGCGGATTATGAAAGAGCCCCTTCGGTATCGATGGACACCAAAAAAGAATACATGCTGTTGACGTACAGAAATACTTATAAATCACTGGACGATTTAAACCAAGACGAACTGCGTTTGGGCGGATTGCGGATTAATCCAATTACAAATATTTCCAGTACAGTTACGTATGTAAACAACTTGAAATTACGCAAAATAAAAGACTTGAACGAAGTACAGGTTGCAGGTTTGCCAACAAATCCTCGCATCAGTAATATCGCTTGGTCACCAAATGATAAAAAAATATCATTTTCCCACACTACCGCTTCCGGAGTTGAACTTTGGTTTATTGATGTTGCTTCGGCGAAAGCCACAAAATTAACGGAGGCGACAGTGAATGCAAATTTAGGAAGTCCGTTCAGCTGGATGAATGACAACGAAACTATTTTGGTAAAAATGTTACCGAAAAACAGAGCAGCACTTTTGGATGCCAAAAAAGATTTGCCAACCGGTCCAATAATTTCGAATGCCGATGGTGTAAAATCCCAAAATAGAACCTATCCGGATATGTTGAAAAACAAGAATGATGAAATCAATTTTGAGAACATCATGACTTCTGAATTGTACAAAGTAAACCTCAACGGAACTATCACTTTGTTCAAAAATGCGGATATGTATGCCGGAGAAAGCTTCTCTCCTGATGGAAATTACCTAATGCTGACTACCATCCAAAAACCATTTTCATATATTGTCCCATTAAGTCGTTTTCCATTAAAATCAGTAGTCTACGACAAAGCTGGAAACGAAGTAAAAGTAGTGAATGAAGTGCCGCTGACTGAAATTATCCCTAAAGGTTTTATGGCCGTTCGAAAAGGAAAAAGAAACATGAGCTGGAGAGCAGACAAGCCTGCAACATTAGCGTATGCTGAAGCTTTAGATGGTGGAGATCCAGTAAATAAAGTAGAATTCAGAGATGAAGTTTTTCTTTGGAACGCACCATTTGATACAGCAGCCACTTCATTGGTAAAAACTCCACAACGCTACGACCGAATGATTTGGGGAAATGACAACGTTGCCATAATTTCAGATGAATGGTATGATACGCGTAATACAAAAACATATATTATCAATCCATCAAATCCAAGTCAGGCTCCAAAAGTAATTTTCGACAGAAACTCACAGGATGTATATTCTGATCCGGGGAATTTTGAAACCAGAAAAAACCAATACAACAGGTATGTTTTGGCTATCGAAAATGACAATGCGTATCTTATTGGGGACGGATTTACAAAGAACGGTCAATTCCCTTTTATCAGTGAATTTAATTTGAAAACAGTACAAGCAAAACGTTTGTACACTTCAGCTTATAAAGATAAAAAAGAGGATCTATTGGAGATTGAAGACTTCAAAAAAGGAACTGTTTTAGTACAAATCCAGTCTAAAAATGAGTATCCGAATTATTACCTTAGAAACATCCAACAAAAAAACAAACTGACTCCAATTACAGCATTCAAAAACCCTTTTGAAAGCATCAAAAACGTGAGTAAGGAAGTGATTAAATACAAGCGTAAAGATGGTGTTGAATTATCCGGAACGTTGTATTTACCTGTTGGTTATGATAAGGCTAAAAAAGAGAAAATGCCATTGTTGATTTGGGCGTATCCAGCAGAATACAAAGACAAAAATTCAGCGGGACAAAGTACACAAAACCAAAATGAATTCACCTTTCCTAGTTATGGTTCGTTCGTATATTGGGTAACCAAAGGCTATGTTGTTCTTGATGATGCTGCTTTTCCTATCATTGGCGAAGGAACAACGGAACCAAATGATAATTTTATGACCCAATTAGTTGACAATGCTGAAGCGGCTATAAATGCCGTAGATGCTTTGGGATACATCAACAGAAAAAAAGTTGCCGTGGGTGGTCACTCGTATGGTGCTTTTATGACGGCAAATTTATTGACGCATTCTAATCTTTTTGCTTGCGGAATCGCTCGAAGTGGTGCGTACAACAGAACGTTGACTCCTTTTGGATTTCAAAGTGAGCAACGCAATTACTGGGAAACTCCTGAAGTATACAACACGATGTCGCCATTCATGAATGCGGACAAAATGAAAACGCCAATGCTTTTGGTACACGGGGAAGCCGATAACAATCCGGGAACATTTACTTTGCAAACCGAACGCTATTTTCAAGCTTTGAAAGGTTTAGGCGCTCCGGCAAGAATGGTAATCCTTCCAAAAGAAAGTCATGGTTATGCTGCCAAAGAGAATATTTTGCATTTGCTTTGGGAACAAGACCAATTCTTAGAAAAATATTTGAAGAATTAATTCCAACTTCAAATAAAAGCAAAACCCCGAAATCAATATGATTTCGGGGTTTTCTATTTTTAAGATAACATCAAGAACACTTCCTGATTGAGTTCTAATTCCGAATCGTGTTCAAAGAAAATCGCTCTTCGTTCAAAAGCTGCTTTAACTAAATAATGACTTCCTTTGAAATAACATTGTTTCACGACTGCTTTCATAAGAGCGTTGTCCACTACTTTCAATTGATGCGGATACAATAAAAGTAAGGCATCTTCATCGCCTTCAATGTCTATTAACTGCGATAATTTCAATTCGTTTACTTCCCCAAAAAGAGACGCAATGTATTTATTAGCCGGGTTTTCATACAAGGATTTGGAATCTCCTTTTGCCACTACTTTTCCGTTTTGAACCACAATTGTTTCATCAGAAAAAGACAAAGCATCGGTGCTATCATGCGTAGCAATAATACAGGTAACGCCTTTGTCTTTTAAGTATCGGAATAAATTGCGGCGCAACGAATTCTTTCGGAAAGAATCAATTTGACTGAATGGTTCGTCCAGCAAAATAATTTCGGGTTCCAAAGCCAAAACTCTAGCTAAAGCCACTCGTTGTTGCTGTCCACCGCTTAGGAATTTTGCTTTTACTTTTGCAAAAGCGGTCATTTCGACCATATCCAATAATTCTTGAACACGGGCTTTCTTCTCCTCGGGATACATATTCGACAAGAACTTGCCTACATTTTCTTCAACAGTTATGTACGGCATCAAATCGAAATCCTGTGCTAAATATTTAATGTAATCTTCTCCCGGAACCAGATTGTATTTGGGACCCAAAATAGGGTTTTCATTATAGGTTATCGCTCCGCTATCCAAGTCATATAATCCGTATATCAGTTTCAATAAGGTGCTTTTACCGCAACCACTTTCGCCAATAATAGCGGTGTTTTGACCTTTGGCAATTGTGAAACTAACATTTTCAATAACTGGTTTGTCAATGTAAGTGAAGGAAATATCTTTTATCTCAAGCATCATCTGTATTTAAGAGTGCAAATTTACAATGTTTAATTCAAATTTAGACACAAAAAAAGGCTGCTTCTTGACGAAACAGCCTTTGTTTTTATGGTATTTTTTGCTTAGTTTTTCACTTCAGCTTCGGCATCTTTAATCATTTTTTCATTTGCAGTAATAGCAAATTCAACACGACGGTTTTGGCTTCTACCTTCAACCGTTTCATTGGAAGCAATTGGATCAGCAATTCCTAAACCAGTAACTTGAAATCTACTTGAAGAAACACCTTTGCTATTCAAATAGTTTCTAACAGATGCTGCTCTTTCTCCTGAAAGTTTTAAGTTATAATCAGCTGGACCAGTACTGTCTGTATATCCGTAAATGGTAATATTAGTATCTGGATATTCAGCAAAAACAGGAACTAATTTATCTAAATTTGCTTTTGCAGCAGCAGTCAAAGATGATTTATTAGTATCAAAACGCACAGCGTTTTCATTCAAAACTAATTTAATACCTTCCCCTACACGAACTACTTCAGCTCCTGGAAGTGCAGCATCAATTTCTCTTGCTTGTTTGTCCATCTTGTTACCGATAACTCCACCGGCAACTCCACCAATAACACCACCTAACACAGCTCCCATTGCTCCTTTACCACCTTTACCAAGATTGTTTCCAAGAACTCCTCCAAGAACAGCTCCGGCAACAGCACCTATTCCTGCACCTCTTTGTGTTTTATTTGTGTTTTTTACTGCTTCACAACTAGTAAACATTGAACCTATAATCATTATTGTTGCCATTGCAACTATTGAAATCTTTTTCATATCTATATTATTTATTAATTAACTTTTTGAAATTGGTACACTACATCAGTCATTTTTCCTCCAACATCGATTTTATCAATCAACTGAAAAGAAGTCTCAGTTTGATTTTTCAGATATAAAATATATCCTTCTCTCACTTTTCTTGCTTTTTCACCCGCATCAAGAATTTTTAAAATAAATTGCCCATCATTATTGACAAACCAAGTAATTGGTGAACTGAATGAAACACATCCTGATTTTGTCAAAGCCATTTCTCCCTTGTTGTTATTTGAAACAAACTTCCATGTACTTCCTATAAAACACTCGGAGTCTGCAAGTTGAAAAGTATTCACTTTGATATACTGTGAACCTGGATACGTAACTGAACTGATTACCCAATTTCCTTTCATGGCAACCTGAGATTTTCTATCGGTGTTTGTACTTGTTGCTGATGTTGACTTACATGCAAACATCAAAACTGCTAATGTGCATAATAAAATAACTTTTTTCATTTTCTTAAATTTAATGAATTAATACTTACACAAATATACGAAGCAATTAAACACGTTTGTTTCAGAATTAAATTATTTTATATCATAATTAACGCTTGCGACAATTTGTCACTCCCATTATAATTGGTATTACATTTGAAAGAATTATAACCATCAAAACAAACTAAAAAATTCATAATATGACAACAGGTAAAATTAATGTTTCGGTAGAAAACATCTTTCCCTTAATCAAGAAATTCTTATACAGCGATCACGAAATTTTCTTGCGTGAATTGATTTCGAACGGAACAGATGCAACGCTTAAATTAAAGCATTTAACAAGCATTGGCGAAGCCAAAGTAGAATACGGAAACCCAATTATCGAGGTAAAAATCGACAAGGAAGGCAAAAAACTGCACATCATCGATCAAGGTCTGGGAATGACGGCTGATGAAGTAGAGAAATACATCAACCAAGTAGCGTTTTCTGGTGCTGAGGAATTTTTGGACAAATACAAAGATTCTGCTAAAGATTCTGGAATTATTGGACATTTTGGTCTTGGTTTCTATTCTGCTTTTATGGTTGCCGAAAAAGTGGAAATCATCACTAAATCGTTCAAAGATGAACCTGCTGCACACTGGACTTGCGATGGAAGCCCAGAATTTACATTAGAGCCAGCTGACAAAACTTCCCGTGGAACAGAAATCATTTTGCATATCGCCGAAGATTCTTTGGAATTCTTGGAAGAATACAAAATAAAAGAACTGTTGAACAAATACAATAAGTTCATGCCGATTCCTATTAAATTTGGAACAAAAAAAGAAAAAATAGAGCAAAAAAAGGGTGAAGAAGTTGCTGAAGAAGATAAAGACAAAACTTTTACGGAAGTTGAAGTAGACAACATCATCAACAACCCAAATCCGGCTTGGACGAAACAACCAACAGAATTATCTGCGGAGGATTACAAGAATTTCTACCATGAATTGTACCCAATGCAATTTGAAGAACCGTTATTCCACATTCATTTAAATGTAGATTATCCGTTCAACTTAACTGGTATTTTGTATTTCCCAAAATTAGGTTCTGATTTACAAATTCAGAAAGACAAAATCCAATTGTACCAAAATCAAGTGTACGTAACGGATAATGTAGAAGGAATTGTTCCTGAGTTTTTAATGATGCTAAAAGGTGTTGTGGATTCCCCGGACATTCCATTGAACGTGTCTCGTTCTGGATTGCAAGCTGATGCTGCAGTGAAGAAAATCTCGAATTACATCACGCGTAAAGTTGCCGATAAATTAAAATCATTATTCACTGAAAACCGTGAAGATTTTGAACAAAAATGGAACGACATCAAAATCGTTTTAGAGTACGGAATGCTATCTGAAGATAAATTCTACGAAAAAGCAGGTGCGTTTGTTTTGTACCCAACAGTTGACGGTAAATATTTTACCTTAGAAGAATTAAAAGAAAATCTTGCTGCAAATCAAACTGACAAAGACGGAAAATTAGTGGTTTTATACGCTGGAAACAAAGAAGCACAACACTCGTATATCGAAATTGCAAAAGACAAAGGATATGAAGTATTGTTACTGGATTCTCCAATTATCTCGCATTTAATTCAAAAAATTGAAGGCGATAACAGCAACATGACTTTTGTACGTGTGGATTCAGACCATATTGATAATTTAATCAAGAAAGAGGAAACGACTATTTCTAAATTATCCGAGGAAGAGCAAACCAACTTGAAAACAGTTCTGGAAGCTATCGTTCCTAAACAAACCTATTCCGTTCAACTGGAAGCTTTAGACAGCAATGCTTCGCCATTTATCATCACGCAACCAGAATTTATGCGTAGAATGAAAGAAATGAGTCAGTCAGGCGGTGGTGGAATGTTCGGAATGGGAAATATGCCGGAAATGTATAATTTAGTGGTGAATACGAACTCTGAATTGGCAACAAGCATCCTAAACAACAAAGACAAAGACGCTCAGGAAAGTTTGGTAAAACAAGCACTTGACTTAGCGAAATTATCTCAAAACCTATTAAAAGGAGAAGCATTAACCGCTTTCGTAAAAAGAAGTTTTGAGATGATTAAATAAGCAGAGAACCCATTTTATGAAGTAAAATGGTGTGAATCGCTTATTCCGAACTTGCTTCGGAATATCCAACATACTAAAGCTGTCCAACCTTGGGCAGCTTTTTTTTTGGAGCAGAACGATTATTTTCCAGAATCCCTTTCGTCCCGCTATGCGCTGCAATCTTTGCTTTTGACTCCTGCCACAGCAAAGGATTTTCACTCCTATCGGGGCTATTAAGGATGTTTTTGTTTTCATAATAATATTCATCAAAACCACTCAAACCAGTTCACTTATTAAATAATCCTTTTAACTATTTGTAAAGAATTATTTATATATTTGAATTAAATAAAGTATGACTGTTATCATACATATATACTAGTTAGCAAACATATTACTAAAAACTAAACGCCGAATTAAGTATGGAAGAGAACTTAGTCCAAAATTGGATTGATACTGATAAAATGATTTACGATATGATTGTAGAGATTGAATCTACGGGTAAATCTTTCCCTGAACAAGCTGAATTAGCCTTTGAAAAATTGTCCAAATTATATAATATCCCAAGAATGCCGAATGATATTGACGATGAGGAGCTTGAAGATGACGAAGAACTTGATGGTGTGACTGATAAAAGGTCTCTTTTCGAGGAACACGCATTGATTAAATATCTTGCAGAAGAAAAAGAAGATCCACGTAGCCTTGTATTATCAGCAGCTTTTCATTTACTAAATGATTACCGAGTTGACTTATTCCAAGTTGCTGAAAAGGAGTTTGGAGAAAATATCCCTGAAAAATGTAAAATTGCAATAAAAGGGGAAGGATTTAACGGAGAAGTTGTTTTTCCTCAAAAGGAATCTAAAAGTTGGTTCGAACTTGGTTGCAAAATAATGAAACAAATTAATTAAATACGTTTGCTAACAGCGGTTTTGAGCTAGCTTGATTTTCCTATCTTTGAAAAGTCAAAATACTCAACTAATCGCAGATTGGGTTTGGGAAAAAAGTTTTTATTTTTAAAACATTATGCTTTTGAATTTGAACAATATACGGCAGTTAACCCCGCTCGTGAACATTCTCAAGAGTAAAAAACTATAAATTGCAATAGGCACAAAAAGAAATTAATTATATCATACTAAAAACAAATAAATTTTGTCAAGAATTGTAATGGCAATAGGTTTAGTAATCGCTTTTATAGGTTGGATTTTATACCGACTAATAATTAAAAAAGACTTAAGTAAAAATTTAAATAACTTGTACCTTGGACTATTTTTTATAATAATATGGGCATTATTTTATTTTTTTATTGTTGAATATTTTTAAAAATCGTTTGTTAATGGCTATGCACTCTGATAAGCCAGATCGCGAGGTATATTTGTTTCCATAATGAAATCCGGCAAATGCGATAACAAGTGTAAGTTGTACAATATTCGGAATCAACTAATAAACTGTTCTACTATCTAAAAATGGCAAGTAATCATTTACGAATTGTAAAAAAAAATAAAAATTAAATATATGAAAAATATAAAACCAATACCGATGAAAAAAATAATGTTAACTCTGATTTTAGCTTTGACTTTTACAATTTCTAAAGCGACTGAAAAAGAAATAATAGCAGAAGTAGTTTTTGAGAATTTGACGGGTGAAGAATTAAGGGTTGGCGAATTTTTCATAACCGAAACTAATGAGAGAATCGAAATTAATAACACTAAAAGTTTCCAAATAACCTTGCCTAGTAAAGGCAAATATCAATTCGGATTCTCAACAGAGGATTTTACAGCATACACCTATTATCCGTCGAGAATTACAAACAAAAAAAACACAATAACAATACGTTTAGTAAAGAAGAAGGAATTGACTTTGAACAGTGGAATTTTCTCTCTTCCTATGAATTTGGACACAAATCTAACAGATGAACAAATTGAGAAAAGAATTTCTACAGGCAACTTAAATTTCATTAGTCACGGAATTGACAGCTCAATACCTCAAGAATTTTCTGATTTCAAAGAAAAATATGGTATTGGCCTTATAAAGGAAAGTTGTGTAATTGACCCTATGTCTTTTAAAAAAGCTACTGAAAACAATATAATGATTGCAGATTATTTAAATAAAAAATACGGAGAGGATTGGCTGAAAGAATTACCGACAAAACCTTTTGGAATAAAATAAAAAAACTTTCTAAAAAGTGTATTAAAGCTATGGTTTCTTTGGAACTCCTTAACACATCAACACAAGAAATCTGCAATTCAAGAAGAGGATTATAAAATATATTGCAATTGATTAATGGGATGGGAATGTAATGCAAATCTTCCATTTATTAACAATAGCTTTTTAAACAAAAAACCAAACCTGCAAGTTTACGCTTGCAGGTTTGGTTTTTTTGTAAAACAATATAAAAGGTCTAAAATATTTTTTTAATTAAAAGCAATTAGTCGGAATCTCAATTCCACAACGCAACTATTTAAAGATGACACAATACAATTGAAAAATAAATAGGCATCCCAAAAGTAATATTAAAAGGAAACGTAACTGCCAAAGCCATGGGCAAAAAGATACCTGGATTCGCCTTTGGAACTGCTATTTTCATGGCTGCCGGAACTGCAATGTAAGAAGCGCTTGCCGCTAGTACAGCAAAAATAAAACGGTTCCCAACATCATCTGTAATAAATTGACTCAAAAAAGCGACGATACAACCATTGATCAGCGGAAAAACAACTGCAAAGAAAATGCTGAACCAGCCACTCTTGAAAAAATCATTTAATTTTCGGCCACTTACAATTCCCATATCCAATAAGAATAAGGCTAAAAACCCTTTGAAAATATCAGTCGTAAAAGGCTTAATTCCTAAGGCTTGTTGTTCGCTCGCTAAAAACCCAATTACCAAACTACCCAAAATCAAAAGTACACTTCCATTAGTGAACGAATGTTTAATAATAGAACTCATCTTGGTTTTTTGAACTTCTTCCTTACTGAATAACCGTATTAAAATTACTCCTATGATAATCGCAGGAGCTTCCATCAGCGCCATTACTGCAACCATGTGCCCACTAAAAGTATAGTTTTGAATTTCTAAAAAGGAAATAGCTGTTACAAAAGTTACGGCACTCACGGAACCATAAGCCGCTGCTATAGCCCCAGAATTCTCAATGCTAAACTTCCTCTTCAAAATAAAAAAAGTATATAGCGGAATTAATCCTGCAATAATTATCCCAAATGCAATAGACCAAAGTATGTCTATGGTAAAATGACTGTGAGCCAATTCCTGTCCGCCTTTAAAACCAATTGAAAAAAGAAGGTATAGCGATATAAATTTAGAAGTGTTTTCCGGAATTTCTAAGTCACTTTTTACATAAACGGCTACAATTCCCAAAACAAAAAATAATAAGGCTGGATTGGTTAAATTCTCGAACAATAAACTGAAATTCATCTATTTTTTTATTTTAAAAAATTATTATTTTATTTTTGAGTGGCTCTTTTTAATCGGTCATTTATTGTTTTACCCAAGCCAAAATCTGGAAATCGTTCGGCAATAATGCAATCGAGATGGGAATTATCCAACCGATGCAAAGCAGCGTACAATTGTGAAGCTGCTTCTGCTAAATTTCCTGTCGGAGATAAAACTTCTTGTTGCGCAATATTTGAATCCTCAATCCTTTTTTGGAATACTAGCACTCCTATTTTTTGATTCGGAATCGATATCAGTTTCTTTTTTACATCAGCTGCCAAAAAAGTCGTAGTCAAAGGAGCATAATGTTTCGAAAGCATGCCTGGTGCCACTGGAGCGATATCATCATGGGTAATCATTTTCACCGACCCCACAACTGCTTCAATATCCTCTACAGCCAAAGAACCCATGCGATATAAAATAGGCTCCCCATTTTCAAATCCTATGATAGTTGACTCTATTCCTCTTTGACAAGCTCCCCCATCTAAAACCATCGGCAATACCTCTTCAAAATAGTCCGCGACATGTATTGCCGTAGTGGGACTTATAGAGCCAAAAGGATTGGCACTTGGAGCCGCTAAAGGATAGGCTAACTGATTCAGCAGGGCTAAGATTACTGGGTGATTTGGAACTCTCACCGCCACTGTATCTTTACCACCGGTAACTAAATCCGGAATAGTAATATGCTTTTTTAAAACCAAAGTTAAAGGTCCTGGCCAGAAAGCTTTTGCTAACAAGGCCGCTTTTTCAGGAATGTCTCTCGCAATTTCAAAAAGGACGTCTGCGGATTTTATATGAACAATCAGCGGATTAAAAAATGGTCTTTGTTTCATCGTAAAAATACTCTCAATGGCTCTTGAACTATAGATATTTCCTGCTAATCCATAAACCGTTTCGGTAGGAATTGCTATGATTTGCTCCTGATTTAAAAGCGTAACAGCTTTTGGAATCGAATTACTAATTATACTCATAAATTAAGGGTTACAGGAATCACAAAATCCTGGATCTTCGGTTGTTTTTTGACGGGGATACATTTTTTCGGAACTAAAAGAACACTTCTTGCAGCTATAAATAAAACTCAATGTGGAACGAGTAGGCGCTGCACACCAAGAACAGGGCAAGCCCTGTTTCGCATCTGTCACACAAAAACCAGGCGTTTTACAGCTTGGGCATTCGCTTTTTATCGCGTCTAATAATTTTTGTGCAGCAATTTTGATGACGCCCATTCGAGTGGGATTATACATCGCACGCATATCCGTTTCTGCATAGACACTTCCATGAGCAGACATCAAAAGCTGGAATGAATCCTCCAAATGACTTTTTGTCGTAATTCCTTTAACTAGTCCTATGACGTCATCTGGCTTGATCCTCAATAGTATGGCATGAGACGGGAATTGTACTTTATTTGCAAAATCCAAGAGCATTTCTGTATTGAGGATGTTTTCTCCATAAAAATTAGTATCCAGACTCAGTTCGCGGACCACTATTTCCAAATCATTTTTTTTATCGATAAAAATTAAAAATTCGTCGTCTGCTTGTGCAAAAAAAATAGAAGGATGTGAACCAAAAGAACCTTCACTGGCAATGCCCAGATTGCAATCAAATTGTTCCATAGCTGCTAGACACTTTGCCCTAACAGTTGCCAATACTGTATCTTTTCGCTCTATTTCTCCGGAAAAAGTTCCAAAAATATCCGAGTCATAGTTCTCAGGTACAAAGCATTGTACTCCTAGTCCTTCCTCTAAAATTGGAGTGATCACTTGTTCTTTTTGATGCTTTGTTGCAATCAATAATCGTCTGCCTTCAAACATTGCTTAATCCTTATTTCTTGGTTTAAGTACGAGTTGAATAACACCTTCAATTTCTAAATCCATATCCTTTAGTGCCGCTTCCTTTATAAGCTCCTTAATGTAGGCCGATGCATCTAAAAGTGTCTCTTGTCTTATTTTTGAATGTGGATTCTCTTTATTGAACCGAATCTGATTGCTAAATATTTCTAAATTATGATAGTTAATCTTACTATTTATCAATGAAAACAGTACTTTGCCTGCTTCTGATGGCGAAAACTGCCCTTCAACCAGCTTAAATTGATATTCTTTCTTCATAGCGTTTTATAATAAAATTTTATTTTTTTGTAATGTGTAAGTCGTAAAAAATATTCCTGAACCAAGAAACAGGGTAAAAAACAAATTGTTAGGTTCTAGGAATGTCAATAGTATTCCAACGATTAGCCAAATCACCGCAACGAGTAAACTAATTCCTTTATTTTTGATTTTATGTATCATAGCGACTAATTTAATTTCTCCAAAGGTAAAATCACTGATTCATAAATTTTTATTTATATTTGTAATGATATACATAAAAAATATTTATGAATTATACACTCCATCAGCTACAAGTATTCTTAAAAATAGCACAAAACGAGAGCATTACTAAGGCTGCGGCAGAACTTCATCTTACGCAACCCGCAGTTTCCATTCAATTAAGAAATCTTCAAGATCAATTTGATGTTCCATTAACGGAGGTAATCGGAAGAAAGCTTTATGTGACCGATTTTGGAAAAGAAATTGCCATGGCAGCTGAAAAAATTCTTAATGAAGTACATGCCATCAATTATAAAACAATGGAATTCAAGGGGCAACTCACCGGGAGATTGAAAATTTCCGTCGTATCCACAGGCAAGTATGTTATACCCTATTTTTTATCTGATTTTCTAAAAAAGAATCAAGGTGTGGAATTAAGTTTGGATGTAACTAATAAAATTAAAGTACTCAAAAATTTAGAAAGAAATGAAGTAGATTTCTCTTTAGTATCAGTATTACCTGATTCTCTGCAAATTGAAAAAGTGGAGTTAATGCCAAATTCGCTGTACCTTATTGCTAATAGTGACCAAAAAACAGCAACAGGAATTCAAGATAAAAGTATTATCGAAACCCTATCCATAATCTATCGGGAAGAAGGATCAGGGACACGTTTCGTAATGGAAAAATTCATTGAAAACAATCAGTTGACGGTTCCAAAAAAAATGGTGCTCACTAGTAATGAAGCTATAAAACAAGCTGTATTGGCTGGACTTGGATGTTCTATTATGCCTTTAATTGGAATTAAGAATGAACTCAACAATCGTGATTTACAAATAATCCCTGTAAAAGGTTTACCAATTCAGTCCAACTGGAATTTAATATGGTTAAAAGGCAAGAAGTTTTCACCGGTCGCTGCTGCCTATTTAAAATTCATACAAGAAGAAAAAATAAGAATTATCGAGCAAAAATTTAATTGGATAAATGTAATAAAGGATGTTAATCACGCATAGAACAAAATGATTTTGCACCTGAGAACTTTGGCATTTTTTTAGTTTTAAATTTGTATTTCTGTCTCAAAATCGATTTTGGCTATCGCAGCTAGTTAAGACCATAGAATAGGCACCAATCTCGCTAATCGATAGCAGCTTTCTTCATCTAAACTTTTTATGTTAATTCATTTCCATTGTAATAAATAGTATCGGCTACCGTTTTGTAAGCTTTAAGATAATCAATAGCTTCAATTTCAGCAGTTGTAATTTCTAAATTATCCGAATAATGATTTGTCTCGTAATGATTTAAAATTCCTTTTAGTTCCAATGCTTTAATTTGTAACTGAGCTTTTTGTCTAAATCGAGACAATTCCTTTTCAACAATTACTAATTTTTCTTTTGATATTTTTAGCTTCCCTTTTTTGTATTGTGTCAAGTTATAAATTTCAAGTAAATCCATTTCTTCAACTTGCTGAATTAAAATTTTCAAATTGAAAGGATTTTCAACTAATGGTAAAACAATCCGGATTGATCTAATAATTCTCTTCACAACAGTAGGATCTTCTTTTCCCCACTGAAAAATCTGATCGTAGCAAAAGTCAATGAATTCCTCAAAATTAAATTCATTTACCTGTATTTTTTTGGAACCCAAAGTCCTGGAATCCGAAGAAGGAAATTCTCGTATGGCTAATTCTTTTGCTATTTCCCCTATTTGGTCTATACAATTCAAACAAGTCGTTGGATCATTCACCGCAGGAGAAATGGCTTTTATCGCAATATCTACTAGTTTCCTAACACCAAAATTCACATCTTGCGTGTGACTTCTGAACAACTTAACTTTAAAAGTAGTACTGACAATCGCTCCTATTTCATTCTTCAAACGAAGTATCTGATTCATTTGGAGTTCCTCGTTAAAAACTAATACGATAAGCGTAGTAGTATCTTTCATAATAAATTCCCCTACAATAGGTTTTTGATAGGCGTTTTCAAAAAGAACGCCCACATCAGAACTACTGATATATTCCGTTATTTTTTCTAGTTTTTTATAATTTACGCTATCCAAATAACCGGTTTCAAAGGGACTTACAATTTTTACTTGAAATTTATCCGGGTTAATTTTGGAACGTTTGTAGAGGAGATTCTTTCCCACACTCCAATTTTCCTGATACAAATCATTGATTTCTTCAACCATTTCCGATTTGATTCCATTTGTAATACTGGAAACATTCATGTTTATACTTAAATAGCTGATCATATTAGGATAAGACCATACCAGACAATAAAAAGCAAGCAGAGAACCAGTAGTAAGTGTTAAAAGAAAAGAAGTTTGGTAAAAAACGGAAGCCAATTGAGGTAATACACACAACGAAATAGTACCCACAAACAATCCGATAAATTGTTGCATCTTGATATTATTTGACAAAAAATGTCTTAAAATTCGGGGTGAAAACTGAGAGGATGCCAGCTGCATCACAACAAAAATAACAGAGAAAGTAGTTAATGAAATTCCAATAAGAATAGAGATTAGAATAGCAGAAACCGGAATCAGCCGATTGTAAATTTCCATTTCATTGATTTTGAATTTCATTCCAAAATCAACATAATAGTCAATTGTCAATAAAACAGAACCAATAATAAACGCATAAATACCACTGGTAAAGGTACCCATATGTTTTATCTGATGTTCCAATATATTTTTGACTCGCTGTCTTAATTTTTGTATCATAATTTAAATTTCAATAGGTAAATTTAGCTTAAATATGTCTTTTTCAGAATGATTTAGCTTACTTTATACATCAAACAGAAAAGTAGTTGAGACAGTAAACTTAGCAAAAACTTATCAGAACTCATAAAAAGGGAAAATATTGGCGTATTTCGTAAAGAGAAGTTTCCAGATTATTTGATTAAATTTTAAAGCATAAAAAACCTGCAAGCGTAAACTTACAGGTCTTTGTGTTTAGGAATAAAATTGTACGTTATTGATTCAAGATATTTCCTTCTTCTTTTTTCTCTTTATTTAATAAATTAGGATCCTCTTTTGCCAATTTGTTTTTTGTTGGAATTTTGTAATTTACACTGAATCCAAAACGACGTGTATCGTTTTTATTTGCCAATAACAAAGGCGTACCAACAGAACTAAACACAAATCGGTTCGAATTAAGGATATCATCCGCACTTATTGAAACCGACAATTGGTCCTTGAAAAATTTTTTAGAAAACGTTAAATCAAGCGTATTATTAAAAGGTTTCTCAGCAATGAAATAAAAATAATTCCCCTTCGGCATGATGTAATTAAAGTTAGCTACAAACTTGATGTCTTTTGGCAACAGAATTTGAGACATCAAATTAAACATCCAAAAACCATTGGTCTTAATTTCGGGAATTTGATGAAACTGATACGCCGTATACACATATAAAAAGTTCATTTTATCCGGATTAATATTCATTTTCATAGTTTCTTTAAGTCCTTCTGTAAAAAGCATATACGGAATTGGCAATCCCACATTAAAGTTATGAATTTTTATTTGAGGGACATTTATATTGGTATTTGCAACACCATCGTCTGTTAGCAATACTCTGTTGATTACCTGATTTTGAGCAGAACTTACATTGTATCCGATAAAAGCATAATCAAAAGCACTCAATTTTGCTTCGTAATTATCAAAAATAGTAGGTTGCAAATTCGGGTTTCCGGAATATTCAATATTTGGATTTTGATAATTGGTGTTGTTTGGATTTAAAGCAGAAGTGCTTGGCAAACTTATTTTCTTATTGTAATTGACATTAAAATAAACAGAATTACTGAAATTATATTGAGCACTTGCATTTGGAAAAAAACGGAATTGTTTAAACGGAATTAAATCCGCAGTGTCGGTTTTTCCAGTAATGTTGTAATCCTCGGCTCTACCGCCCACAATAAAATTGAACTTATCAAATTTAGTTTGTAACTCACCGTAAGCTGCTGCTGTTTTCCGTTGATAATCCAAGTTCACAATTTCCATGTTTTGGGTTTCAAAAAGAAGCGCTTCATATAAACCACCAAAGCTTATTTTCCCTTCATCAGAAAATGCAATGGGTTGCGAATAATCAAATTTAGCGTTATACAATTGCTGTGTCGAAGCATTATCTAATAGTGTAGCATTATTAGTTCTAGAATTCAGTGTGAAATCGTTTTGGTTGTTATTGTAATTGAATCTAAAATCCAATTTTTTAGATTTATCCTCAAACTTTTTTTGGAAAGTAACAACAAAATCCTGACGCAAAGCATCCGTAAAGGAATCATCATTGGTACTAAAACTGGGACCATTTCCTAATGTATTGCTATTATTGTTGCTGTAGTTCACATCGTAATTAAATAACAATCGGTCGTTGCCAATATCAAACGTAAGTGCAGATTTTGCAAAATTAGTACGTCCGAAGCGATCTGCCTCAGTTGTGGAAAGTAACGAAGTCGTATTATTTTCATTTTTAGTCAGTGAAGTCCACACCGCTGATTCTCTATAATTTTGTCCAACATTCAATTGCCATCCAAAATATTTATTCTTAGCGCTCAACAACAGACTATTATTTATTCTCCATCGCAAATGATCGTAACTAGTAATATTAGTACTATTGGTATACGTAGCGCTTAGATAATTTTTAGCGTTTTTATTCGTGATGATATTCATGATCGCACCACCGGAAGTAGCTGGAAACTCTGCTCCTGGTTGCGTGATGATCTCAATTTTTTCAATGGCATTCGCAGGCATTCCTTCTAGAAAAGAATTTAGTTCATTTGAAGTAATATTAAGCGGTCTTCCGTCCATAAAAACATCCAACTGTTTGCCTTGATACATCATCCCAGCCACATCTGAAGCGATAAGTCCAGGTAGTTTTTTAATCCCTTCTAATACGGATCCGGAATTCAAACTGGGCTGACTGGAAAAATCAAATATGGTTCTGTCCGCTTTTTGCTCAATAGCTTTTTTAGTTTTTACAATTGCAACTTCGTTCAATTCTACTGCTTTTTTGGGTTCTTCTTGAGCCGAGAGTGTGAATATCGCTCCCAAAAAAAACATACTCAATAAATGATTCTTTTTCATCGTTTCTATTTGTGTTACTCCTTTAGTAGTGCAAAGGTTCTAAACGTTACCAAAAAACGAAATGATTTTAGAAATGATTGTTTCCGAATCAAGTTTATACCTTAGACAACTCAGAAAAAAGAACTAAAATTTTAAACTTTATTTCAATCGAACATCCTATCCATTTAGCCTTAATCTCCTCATTGCAAAGCAAAATCAAAACAGAATTAAAGTCTTAAACATTAACTCCTCTTTTAGTAGCCAGAACTAGGAACAAAATCCTATCTTTGCCCGCTTTTTAAAATTGAAAAAAATGATAAAGAATAACGTATTAAAAGGAGTTTTCCTGGTAGGTCTTGGCGCAACGAGTTATGGAATGCTGGCTACTTTTGTAAAAATAGCCTACGGAGAAGGTTTTACAACACCCGAAGTTACCATTGCGCAATTCGTATACGGAATCACGGGAATGCTGCTTATTAATATGTTTCAAAAAGCTAAAAAGGGAAATGACGTTATAAAAGCATCCAAGAAAAACATTACGCAACTAATGCTGGCGGGAACTTCGCTGGGAATGACGAGTATTTTTTATTATTTGGCCGTTAAATACATTCCCGTTTCAATTGCAATCGTTTTATTGATGCAAACCGTTTGGATGGGTGTTTTATTCGAAATGATTTTAGAAAAGAAATTACCTTCCACTCAAAAAATCATATCGGTAATCATCGTATTATTTGGAACGGCGCTTGCCACAAATCTGATTCAAAGCAAAGTAGAATTAGACTGGCGCGGCATCGTTTTGGGACTATTGGCTGCAACTTCCTTCACCACAACCATGTTTACCGCTAATCGAGTAGCCACACATGTTTCCTCAGCGCAACGCAGTTTATACATGCTTCTTGGTGGTGCTGTTATTGTAACCGGATTTGCAATTGCGACACAAACTACTCCTTTCAATTTTGAGATTTTCATGAAATGGGGAATCATACTGGCTCTTTTTGGAACCATAATTCCACCTTTATTGTTCAATGCTGGTTTCCCACTTACCGGAATTGGTCTGGGAAGTATTGTTTCTGCACTGGAACTTCCCGTATCAGTACTTATGGCATACTTTCTTTTGAGCGAAAATGTGAGTTTAATCCAATGGATTGGAATTATTTTAATCATCTTGGCAATTGTCATTATGAATGTGAATTTTAAGAAATCAAACTAATTTGTATTCAAATATTTGTGTTGATTATATCAAAATTTTTATAAATTCGTAACAAATAATTTTATTATGAATTTACCTTGGCATTTATATGTGATGGCTTTTGTTTACTTTATTGCAGGATTAAACCATTTCAGAAACCCGAGATTGTACCTGAAAATCATTCCGCCTTATTTCCCGAATCCCAAATTACTAAACCAGATTAGTGGTTTAGCGGAAATAATTTTGGGAATTGCATTGTGCATTCCGGTGCTTTCAAGCTACGCCGCTTGGGGAGTAATCGCTTTATTGATTGCTATTTTCCCGACACATTTGTACATGTATTTTGATGAAAAAGCAAGAATGGGTTTGCCAAAATGGGTTTTGCTTTTGCGAATGCCTTTACAATTAGTTCTCATTTTCTGGGCGTACCAATATACATAATCCGGTGAAATCACTTTTCGAATCCACATCCGAACCCCTATTTCTTGATTTGCCGGATGCTAAAATCATCTATTATCCTCAGTTTTTTGACAAAGAGCAAGCGGATATTATTTTTTCCGCATTACTAAAAGATATTCCTTGGCAACATGACGAAATTCGGGTATATGGAAAAATTCATCCGCAACCCCGTTTGACGGCTTTGTTTGGAAACGAAGGAAAACCCTACACCTATTCGAACATAACCATGCAACCGCATCCTTGGAATTTGCTTTTGCAAAAGCTGAAAACAGAAATCGAAAGAGTTTCGGATACCATTTTCACAACCGTTTTACTCAATCAGTATCGCGACGGAAAAGACAGCAACGGCTGGCATGCCGATAACGAAAAAGAATTAGGGATAAATCCTGTTATAGCTTCGTTGAGTTTTGGTTCAGAACGCACGTTTCAGCTGAAACATAATTTAGACAAAGACCAGAAAAAAAGCATCGTTCTGGAACACGGAAGTTTACTCCTGATGAAAGGAACCACACAACATTTCTGGAAACATCAAATTCCAAAAACTGCAAAGCCCATTGGTCCCAGAATAAATGCTACTTTTCGGGTAATCAAATAGATATTTTATAAAAAATTTATTAGATTTGGAACAAATACTCAAATTATGGATGCTATCATTGCTTATTTTTCTACGATTCCGTCTTCACACCGAAGTTTAATTCTTGTGGGTGGAATCACTTTTTTTTGGCTGATTGAAAATGCTTTTCCGCTTTTTAATTTCACCTATAAAAAATGGCATCATGCGGGTATTAATATCTTTATGACGTTTACGACTATTGTAGTGAATTTTTGTTTGGCCTTTATATTGTTGAAATCAGCCGACTGGACAATTGCCAACAATTTTGGAATTCTACAATGGCTGCCGGAAATGTCCTTGTGGCTTTACGCATTAGTCGGATTACTTTTATTGGATTTTATTGGCGCCTATTTGGTACATTTAGTAGAACATAAAACCAAATTCTTATGGCGTTTCCATTTGATCCATCACACGGATACATGGATTGATACCACAACAGCAAACAGGCATCATCCGGGAGAAAGTATAATTAGGTTTGCATTTACTGCTTTCGGAGTTTTGATCATAGGAAGTCCCATGTGGATGGTTTTCCTGTACCAAACGCTATCCGTTGTGGCAACCCAATTCAATCATGCGAACATTTCGCTTCCAAAAAAAGTAGACACTATTTTGAGTTATTTTATTGTTTCTCCGGACATGCACAAAGTACACCACCACTATGTTTTGCCATATACGGATAGTAATTATGGAAATATATTCTCAATTTGGGACCGACTTTTCGGGACTTTCATGACGCTTCCAAAAGAAGAAATCATTTACGGAATTGACACGCATCCGAAGCCCGAAGAGCACAATGAATTAAAAAATTTATTGAAAATACCGTTTCAAAAAGCACCATTAAAATAAAATAAACAAAAAGCATAAAAAAAATGACCTTTTGAGAAAATCTAATTATTTTTTTTCTTAATATTGGTATCAAATTAGAAATGTAATTTATTAATCATTAACAACTTATTTGAATTAATTTTCACGTGATGAAAAAGAGTAACCGAAAAGAATTGAACTGGGAGCAAACAGAAAAACTTGTTACATTGGCTTTAGAAGAAAAAAATCCTTTTGAAATCATAAAAAAAGAATTTGGTTTGGTCGAAAAAGAAGTTCTTGAGATCATGAAAAAGAAGATGCCGGCAGAAAAATTCGAAATGTGGAAGAAGAAAGCTACTGCAAATAAACCAAAACCAAAACCCGTTAAAATTGATGATTTTGATGAAGACTTGGATGGTAAGTATTATATAAAAAACAAACTAGATTAAAATGAAACTCCTGAAATTCGGGAGTTTTTTTTTAATAATTAATTGAGAAGATCAGAAAATCAAAAGTCCAACTTTAAGCTCTAACTTTAAAAATTAATTTTAAAAGATTGAAATAAGAATCTGCACTTGGCAAAAACAACTTTTTTTATTTCAAAGTTTAAAACAGTAATTAAAAATAATTATTCATAAATTTTACGAATATGTTACCATCATTCAATAGAATAATTCAACCAACAAATAGATTAAAAAAGAGAACAAACAATACGATTAAAAAGAAATTTAATCGTATTGTTTGTTTTTTGTTAATGAGTACTTATTTTATCAATGCTCAAAACACTGACAATGCCCTTCAAGGCTATTACGTTGCACAATCGGACACCTTAATGTATTCTCATTTTGAGTTTGATGGAAACGGAAAAGTTGACATCATGGGAATGGGAAAAGGAGATTATTTTACAAAAGGAGATTCCTTAATTATTTTTCCTGACAAAAGTATTTTTAAGTTTAAAATTAAAGAAAACTCATTAATTGGCACATCTGATTGGGTCAGCAATGGGGTTTGGACTAAAAAAGACACCTTAGTAATCAATAATAGAAAAAATGAAAATTCAGCAAAAAAAACAGCGGAATTACTTCATGAATATTATCGTATCAATAAAAACATGAACCAGTTAGAATTACTACTGGATAACAATATAACCAACCATACTGCTAAAATAAAAGACCTATGCGACAGAGGACTCGGAAAAGCTTGTTTAGATAATTTTGGACTAATTCTCGTGAATGATTATGGAGGTATCGCTTCATTATTAAACACTGACAGTAATAATGAATTTAAAAAAATAACCGAAAACCCTGAAATAATTGCTTTAGGAAATAAAATTATAGCAATGGGGGAAATGGAAGGACACACCGTTTTAGGATCCTATTATTATTTAATTGGAGAAAAGAATAAAGCTAAATTAGAATGGGAGAAAGGGGCAAAAAAAGGGAGTATGAAATCTTCCTTAGCCATTTACGAAGTAGAATTTGAAAAGGAAAACAATGAAAAATAAAATTTCAAAAACTAAACCCCGTAATCAGCAGTCCTAATTTTTAATATAAATTCTGAACACCTTGTATTTTGCAGTCATCGTATAAAACGAACTCAAAACAATTTAATCTCTTGAATTAATTATGGTTTCATTAACATCCGAAGACGGTACATTTATTTTCGAAATTAAAGGCTGGCATAAAATATGGGCACTAGAAAGTAAAATTAGGGTTACCAAAGAACAAATCATTAAAGCGTATCAAAACAAAGAGGAACTTACCTTTTGGAAAGGCTTTAGAATGCCCGGTACAGAAATTCCAGGTTATATAGCTGCTGGAACATTTTACAAAAAAGGCAGGAATTTCTGGGATGTGATGAATAAAAACAACGCTATAATTATCAAATTAAACAATCATTATTACAAAAGACTGATTATCGAAGTTGAAAATCCGGAAGAAATACTGCAATTATTAAATACATCATATAAATAACGCATAGCAGAAAAACCTTCTCATAAAAACACAATAACTGTAACAATTTAGTAGTCTGAAAGACTTATCTAAAAATAAAATTAACAAAAAATGAAAAGAATACTTTATTCACTGGCATTTGCTTCGATTCTTTGGAGCTGTAAAACTGCAAGCCCAGCTGTTACTGCTGTTGCAAAAGAACAGGTAGGCGTTGCTATTAATTTGAATGATGTAAAAGAAGACAAAGTACTTGTCACGATTACTTCTCCAAAAATTAACATAGATGAAATAACATACAGCATTCCTAAAATTGTTCCCGGAACCTATTCTGTAGATGATTATGGAAAATACATCGAAGATTTCAAAGCATTTGACAGCAAAGGAAACATGTTGCCAGTTACTAAAACAGATGACAATACCTGGAATATTAAAAATGCAAAAACATTGGTGAAAATCACTTATTTGGTAAACGATACATTCGATACTGAAAAAGGAGGCGGTTTTGGTCAAAATGATATTTTTTCTCCAGCTGGAACAAACATTGATGCAGGCAAAAACTTTATGCTAAACATGCATGGTTTTGCAGGTTATTTTCAAGACAGAAAAGACCTTCCCTACAATGTAAGTATTTCGCATCCGGAAACGCTTTGGGGAGCAACCTCAATGACAGATCAGGATGCCAGCACTACTAACGATGTATTTACAACGGCTCGATATGCTGAATTAGTTGAAAATCCAATTATGTACGCAAAACCGGACTATACTACTTTTACTGTAGATGGTATGGAAATCCTGATTGGCGTGTATTCCCCAACCGGAAAAGTGACTGCCGAAAGCATCACTCCTGAGATGAAAACGATGATGATTGCTCAGAAAACGTTTTTAGGAAAAATCAATGCAACAAAAAAATACACCGTATTATTGTATTTATCAAGCATGACACCTACAGATGCGAAAGGATTTGGAGCATTAGAGCACCCAACTGCAACCACTGTTGTTTTACCTGAAATGATGCCAAAGGAAGAATTGGTTAAATCAATGAAAGATGTAGTTTCACATGAATTTTTTCATATTGTAACGCCATTAACGATCCATTCTAAAGAGATTCATTATTTTGATTACAATACGCCTAAAATGTCAGAACATTTATGGATGTATGAAGGCGTTACAGAATATTTTGCAAATCTTTTTCAGATCAATCAAGGATTAATCACTGAAGAAGAGTTTTATAAGCGTATGGCAGAAAAAATTGAGCATGCAAATGCCATGAATGACACGATGCCTTTTACTACGATGAGCGCAAATGTGTTGACAGAACCATACAAAGCCCAATACTTGAACGTGTATGAAAAAGGTGCACTAATTGGAATGTGTTTGGATATCATCATCAGAGAAAAAAGTAATGGCGAAAGAGGAATTCTTGATTTGATGCAAAAATTATCTAATGAATATGGCGCTTCAAAACCATTTAATGACAATGAACTTTTTGCAAAAATAACTTCATTTACCTATCCTGAAGTAGGCGCTTTTTTGACTACTTATGTTTCTGGTGCAACTCCAATTCCTTACGGAACTTTTTTGGCCAAAGTTGGGGTGACAAAATCTATGGAAAAAGTACCTGGAAATGTATTCTTAAAAGGACAAACACCATACATCACCGTAAACCAACAAACAAAAGAAATCTTTGTAATTCCTAATATGGAGTTGAATGCTTTTTACACCAATTTGGGTTTAAAAGGAGGTGATATTTTAGTCTCCATTAATGATAAACCGTATTCATTAGACAACATTTATGAAATGATTACGGAAAGCCAAAACTGGAAAGAAAACGACGCTATCACAATTAAAATAAAACGTGATGGTAAAGAAGAAATAATCAAAGGAAAAGTAAAACTTCCTTATGAAGAAAAAGAAGGGCTTAGAGCAACTGATGCAACAAAAAAAGCGTTGAAAGAAGCTTGGTTCAAAGCATAAATTAGAAATAATTCCTGAAATCCCAATTTAGAAATAGATTGGGATTTTTTTTGTAAAATTTGAATGTTTTTACCTAAATCATTCCAACAATTTTCTTTATTTTGCGCCAAAATAGAAACACTAATAAAATCGCAATCGTTCTAATAAAATTAGAACAAGAATGGCGATTCCCTATCCAAAAACAAATTTTAACTACTCATGAAAAAAACTATTATTGCATTCGTTACGCTTATCGTGTTAGCATCTTGTAACCAGAATGAATCTAAAGGCAATGTGCACATCACCGGAAATATTAAAGGATTAAAAAAAGGTACCTTATACATTCAAAGAATCGTGGATACTACATTGGTAGCTATTGACACAATCAATATTGATGGAAGTGCTGCTTTCGAAAGCGATCTTGATCTTACATCACCAGAGATGCTTTATTTATTCTTGGATAGAGGCGTGAGCAATTCTTTAGACAACAATCTGCCTTTTTTTGCTGAACCAGGTAACATAACTATCGAAACCAGTTTAGATCATTATTTATCGGATGCCAAAATTACGGGGTCAAAAAATCAGGAAATATTTGAAGAATACAAAAAAATCAATACTCGTTTCACAGATGAAAATCTCACACTGATTGAAAAAAAATTCAATGCCATCAAAAGTCAAAATACAAAAGCAATAGATAGCTTAACTGCAAAACAAGATTCGAATATAAAACGAAAGTATTTATTTGCTACCAATTTTGCCTTAAACAACAGAGATTACGAAGTGTCACCTTTTATCGCACTATCTGAGATTTACGATATCAACGTGAAATACTTAGATACAATCCAAAAATCAATGTCTCCAAAAGTGGCAAAATCACTTTATGGAAAAAAATTAACGGAATATGTAGCCAAAGTTAAAAGTCAAAAATAATTCATTAGGAGATTTATTTTTAAATTAAGCCGTAGAATAAAAAAACCATCTTGTTGTTAACAAGATGGTTTTTTTGGTTTAGATCCTATTATAAATAGATTAAAATATCAACCTCAATCTAATTAGCTGCACTGTCTATGCATTATTAAAAGCAATTGCTGTAACAATCATCCCTACAAACATTAAAAGGTATAAAGAAAAAACTACTAATGTCATAATTCCAATATATTTATAATGCGATTTTAGATATCCTAAAGAAGCAGTCAATGTTTCGGAATCGTTATTTTTGAATGCCGCTTTAGCATTTGAAGCAAATTTATTTAAGTAATATACCGGAAAGAAATAAAGCACCGCAATTAAAAAGTAAACAAAAGCCATTACCACCCCAAAAGAAGATCCCATGGCTCCCATGGCAGGATTCATCTTGCCCATAGCTGAGAACAATGTCCCGGCAAATAAAGCAGCAAAAATAATAAAGCCAATTCCTATGTAACCAAGAATCGATAAAAAATAGGCCCACTTTGCTGTTTCCTTCAAAAAGTCTTTTGCAGACTCACTTAGTTTCATCTCGAAACTTTCAATAACTGAATGCTCTTCCATTATGTATTAATTTTAGGTTAGATTTCAAATTTAACAAAAAAATTAGCACATTACGTAAAAACACAATTAAATTGTTATTTTGTTTAAAACAAAAAACCACCTAACAAAAGTTAGGTGGTTTTATTAAGAGCCGGCGGAGGGACTCGAACCCACGACCTGCTGATTACAAATCAGCTGCTCTAGCCAACTGAGCTACGCTGGCGACTCATTACGGGTGCAAATATAAGTCTGAATTTCTATTTTCCAAAACAAATTCAAACTTTTTTTGCTTTTTTTTTAACTACAATTCGTTGATTTTAGCAATCAATTGATTAGCAGTTTGTTCCAATTCAACATTGATTTGTTTGAAGTGAGCTTTTATATCTTCTACCTTTTTTGCGTTCACTTTAGTGATCAAAGCGTCAAAAGCAGCGATAGCTTCGTCGATTAGAGCATTAGTTTCTGTTGTTGGTTTTCCTGTAGTAGAAATTTCGAACAAGTAAACTGCTTCAATAATATCTCCTAAAACGTAGTTGATGTCTTTTTTTAAATTCTTAACGTTTGCCATTTTTATTTTTTTAAAATTTGAATTTTAATTTGCGTCTGCAAAAGTACAAATAATCTTTCTATTACCGACTATGAAATGTAAATTTCTAAAATTGAAGCTTTTCCATTGAGAATGAATGAATTCATTGCAGCAGGAATTAAAACCGTATCCCCTTTTCCATATTGCACTTTTGAATTATTGAATTCAATCTCAAATACACCTTCCACGCACATATAAACAGTAAAGGTTTTTCCGGATTTAGAGATAGAAACTGCGCCATCTAAAGGAATGAAATTAGTCGTAAAGTAAGGACAATCGACCACTGCGTTGGATTCATTGACGTTCTTAGAGTATTCTTTTTTAGTTTCTACGGCATTATAATTAATAGCTTCCAAAGCCAAATCAACATGCAATTCCCTCGTATTCCCATTTGCATCTACGCGATCAAAGTCATAGAGACGATACGTGACATCCGAAGTTTGCTGAATTTCAGCCACTAGTAATCCCGCACCAATAGAATGGACTGTTCCCGTTTCTAAGAAAAATGCATCTCCTGATTGCACTTTTACCTCGTCAAGAATGGATGGAAGGGTTTTATTTTTTAGATTTTCTAAATATTCATTAGCATTTGAATTCCCTTTGAAACCAACAATTATTCGGGCATTTTCGTCAGCCTGTAGGATGTACCACATTTCGGTTTTCCCAAAAGTATTATGGCGCTTTTTAGCTAAAGCATCATTCGGATGTACTTGTATTGACAAATCTTCACGAGCATCAAGATACTTAAAAAGCAACGGAAATTGTTCTTCAAACCTTATATAAACTTGCGTTCCTAATATTTCGTTTGGATACTCCTTAATAAGAGTTGTTAATAATTTCCCTTTCCATTCTCCGTTAGCTACAACACTAACATCCCCTTCTACAGTAGACAATTCCCAACTTTCACCAATACGATTTGATGTAATTGGTTTATTAAGTATTGTTTTCAGTTTTTCGCCACCCCAAATTTTTTCTTTGAAGATATGTTCAAATTGCAATGGATAAAATTTCATTTTACTGTTTTTTGATATTGCAAATTTGCATAATCTATAGCATACTCACAAATTTGTATTCAGCTCAGTTATTTAAAAAGAGGTTTAGCTATGCCAATTAAGATAAAATTACAAAATGTAGCTAATATAAAAACCTACAAAACTAACTTTTTAATGGCTGAAAGTGCTTTAGGGATGTGTTTGGTCGCTAACATACTATCAAAAATCATTTGGACAACCCCGTTTTTATCTGTTATATAAGTTACTCTTCCAGGAAGTAATCCGAACATTCCGGTGGGAACACCAAAAAGTTTTCTGATTTTTTTATCACTATCTGACAGAAGAATAAAAGGCAGTTGATACTGTTTAGCAAATTTTTGATGAGAATCTGCACTATCACTGCTAATTCCTATTACTTCAGCTCCCAAATCTTTAAAATCTTCATATTGATCTCTAAAACTGCAAGCTTGTGCGGTACAACCCGGCGTATTGTCTTTTGGATAAAAATAAATAACAAGCGGTTTGTGTCCTACTACGTTTTTACTGTCAAAATCGTTTCCATTGGTATCTTTTGCCGTGAAATTGGGAATTGAATCCCCTACTTTTAGTTCCATTATTCTCCTTTGTAGGTTACAAAATTCCGAGGCGTTTCATAAAGAACCACTTCTAGTTCAAACTCTGGCTTGATTCTTTTTCTGATTTTATTCCAAATCACTACCACAATATTTTCGGCTGTAGGATTCAGATCCTGAAATTCCGGAACATCCAGATTCAGGTTTTTATGGTCAAACTGATCTTCGACATCTTCTTTAATAATATCACTTAAAAATTTAACATCCATAACATAGCCCGTTTCCGGATCAATTTGCCCCGTTACGCTTACCGTCAGTTCATAGTTATGACCATGAAAATTTGGATTGTTGCACTTACCAAAAATCGCATCATTTTGTTCGAAAGTCCAATCTTTCCTGTATAATCTGTGGGCCGCATTAAAATGAGCTTTTCGTGAAATGGTAACTTTCATAAGTAGTATGTATTAGAGAGTATGTGTTCCCGCATTTGGAGACAAAGGGCTTTTATGTTCTTCCAGAAAATGATAAAACTCGTCAAAAATTATTTTGAACCAAACAGTATACAATTCAGGGTGAAATTCCATATCATTTTTCACGTCCTCAATTTTCATCCATTTCCAGTCTTCCACTTCCTCCGGATTGATAACTGGCGCATCATTATAATATCCAATCATCACATGATCGAGTTCATGTTCTGTCAAACCATTATCAAAAGGAGCTTTGTAAATAAAATGAAAAAGTTCTTTGAGTTCTGTTTTAAAACCCATTTCTTCAAATAACCTTCGGCTTCCTGCCTCAATATTTGTTTCTCCCTCTCGCTGATGACTGCAACAGGTATTGGTCCATAGCAAAGGAGAATGGTATTTTTGATGTGCCCGTTGCTGTAGCATGATTTCATTCTTACTGTTTAAAACAAAAACCGAAAAAGCACGATGCAAAACTGCTTTTTCATGCGCTTCAAGCTTAGGCATCAATCCTATCTGCTCATCATTTTCATTAACTAAGATTACGTTTTCTTCTGACATATGGATTTATTATTAGGTCAAAAATACAAAAAAAGAACTGGTATCTATGCCGTTTTTGAATTTGTGAAAAGTTTAACGAGTGTTGAATATCCTAATATTCTAATTTTATATTGTTCAAAATAACCTTCTAATTTACATTTTATTATACTTTACAAGAACAAAAACTAAAAGTCCTATTCTCTCGTAAATGTAAATAGGTTAAAACTTAAATAAAAAAATCAATTGCAAAGTAGGCGACATTTTAAAATTTAAAAGCGCTTTACATTTGTAATGTAAATAAAAAAAGATGAAAACAAAAAATCAACTCGTAAGCATATTATTTTTAATGCTATTATTCATGTTCACTGCCTGTGCACAAACAACAAAAAAACAAGGAAATACAAAAAAAACTATCATAATGGAAAATACAATCAAAAAAACCGGAAATCCGTATTATTCCAATACGGATACAACAAAACTCAATGTTAATGATGCCGAATGGAAAAAAGTATTACCCGAAGATGTCTATGAAGTAACCCGTAATGCGGATACAGAAAGACCTTTTACAGGAAAATATTGGAATACAGATGACAAAGGAACCTATTATTGTGCGGCTTGTGGTAACAAACTATTTCGTTCCGGTGCCAAATTTTCAAGCAATTGTGGCTGGCCAAGCTTTTTTGAGCAGGAAAACAAAAACAGTGTGGTTTATAAAACTGATAATTCTCTCGGAATGGAAAGAATTGAAGCACTTTGCGGAAGATGTGATGGTCATTTAGGACATCTTTTTGATGACGGACCAGAACCAACCAAAAAAAGATACTGTATGAATTCTATCGCACTTGACTTTATTCCTGATACAAAATAAGATGAAATCGCCAAGATTCAAAATCAAAATAATACCAAAGAATGGCGATACCATATTCCAATAAAAAATAAATATTATCTACGTATGAAAAATATATTTTTAATTATACTATTGGTCTCATTTGGTATGTTTGGACAAAATAGGTCAACTGATAAAACTAAAAAACAATCCAATCTTGAAACCATCACTCTAGCCGGCGGGTGTTATTGGTGTGTAGAGGCTGTTTATGAGAATCTTATTGGAGTACAATCAGCAATCTCAGGATTTGCAGGTGGCAAAAATATGAATCCTACCTATGAAGATGTGTCGACCGGAAGATCCGGTTATGCCGAAGTGGTCCAGATTACTTATGATAAAAACGTAACGAATCTGGATGAGATTTTCAAAGTCTTTTTTACAGTTCATGATCCAACCACGCTAAATCGTCAAGGCGCGGATGTAGGAACACAATACCGTTCTGTCATTTTTTATAAAAATGAAGCACAAAAGAAAGCTGCACAAACAGTTATCAATGACCTGAAAAAAGCTAAGATTTATGACAGCCCAATAGTGACCACTTTAGAACCGCTGACAAAATTTTACAAAGCCGAATCTTACCATCAAAATTATTATGAAAATAATAAAACGCAACCCTACTGCAAAATGGTTATTCAACCAAAAATGGAGAAATTTGAAAAACTATTTAAGAGCAAAATAAAGACCAAAAAATAGAATGTCCAGTCCTGAAAAAACGACAAAAAGGCCTCTAATCTGACTTCAATTTCTGCTTGCTCTATTTATTCAAAATCGCACCAATCATCAACGCACATTTCTCGCCATCAATAGCGGCAGATATAATTCCGCCTGCATAACCTGCGCCTTCTCCGCAAGGATATAAACCTTTTATTTGAACGTGCTCATAAGTCAACGGATCTCTGGGAATACGCACCGGTGATGATGTTCTTGATTCTGGAGCATGAAGTATGGCTTCATTGGTCAAATAACCACGCATCGATTTTCCAAATTCAGTAAATCCTTCTCGCAAAATTTGCGTTAAAAATCCAGGAAAAACCTGTCCCATTTCTACTGAAGTCGTTCCGGGAACATATGACGTTTTAGGAATATCCGATGAAACTCTGTTTTGTGTAAAATCAACCATGCGTTGCGCAGGAACCTTTTGGCTTTCACCGGCCAAGTGCCAGGCGCGTTGCTCGATACTTTTTTGAAATTCCATTCCGGCCAAAGCACCAAATTTAGCAAACGGTTTAAAATCTTCCAGTTGCAATTCGATTACAATTCCGGAATTGGCAGTAGCCTGATCTCTTTTGGATGGTGACCAACCATTGGTAACCACTTCGCCGGGACTCGTAGCACAAGGCGCAATCACGCCACCGGGACACATACAAAAGGAATACATTCCCCTTCCTCCTACTTGTTTGACGATCGAATACGGAGCGGGAGGTAAGAATTCCCCACGATAATCACAACTGTACTGAATACTGTCAATTAACGATTGTGGATGTTCGGCTCTAACGCCCAAGGCAAAAGGTTTAGCTTCGATAAAAATCTGTTTCCGATCCAACAATTCAAATATATCACGCGCAGAATGGCCTGTGGCCAAAATGAGTTTATTGGCAAGAATCGTTTCCCCTTTGTGAGTGACGATGCCTTGCACTTCATTATTTTTTATTAAAATATCGGTTAATCGGGTTTCAAACAAAACCTGTCCACCACATTCGATAATTTTCTCTCGAATGTCCTGAATGATTTGTGGTAATTTGTTGGTACCAATATGAGGATGCGCTTCAATCAAAATATCTTCCGAAGCTCCAAAAGCGACAAACAATTCCAAAACGCGCGTTACATCACCTCTTTTTTTAGAACGGGTGTATAGCTTCCCGTCTGAATAGGTTCCTGCTCCGCCTTCGCCAAAACAATAATTGGAATCTTCATTGACAAGATGATCCACATTGATGGCTTTCAAATCTCGACGTCTGCCGCGAACGTCTTTTCCACGCTCAACAACAATTGGTTTCAACCCCAATTCTATCAATTGCAAAGCAGCAAAAAGTCCGGCAGGTCCAGCGCCAACAACAATTACTTCTTGAGCTCCAGCCACATTACCATAATCTGGAAGTTGTATTTTTTGCTCTTGAAAAGGTTCTCCTTTCAAATAGATTGCAACCTTAAGATTTATTTTTATCGCTTTTTGACGGGCATCAATCGATCGTTTTAAAATAGAAACATGCTGAATTTCATTTACAGAAACGGTAATTTGTTTCGATAAATGATTTTTCAACAATAAATCATTTGCTGCAATTTCTGGAGAGACTTGTAATAATAGTTCTTGAGGCATTTTTTTAGATTATTCGATTTTTAGATTATTTGACTTTTAAAAAGGTCTAAAATAATCCAGGTACAAAAGTAGTATTTTGTACTGACTTCTTGTTATTGAAAGAAGAATCCATTTTCAAATTTTCAAATTTGCCTATTTTCGAATTAGACTTTGTAACTTTGGTGCTTTAAATCTATGAACCATAGAACCTAATAAAATGTCTAGAAAAATAAAACTGATTTGGGATTTCCGTGGACCAGCATCCGCAAAAACGGCTGAACACCATGAAATTCATTTGAAAGAATACATCGCTATTGAAAAATTACCATTGAATATAACAGGCTTCGAAATTCAGAGCGAGATGCAAGCCATTGCTTTTATGGTTGTCACCGATGAAAATATGATTCAGGTTCGCGATGCTTTGAAACCGCATCGAGGAGAGTTGTATACAGCCTAAAGTCATAAAGTCGAAGCTCTAAAGGTAAAAAACACCAAACCGGCTAAAACTTTTGACTTTAAGACCTTAGACTTTATGACTAATTTGCCACTTCGCTGATGAATTTAATTCGCATCAAACGCAATTCATCAATATCATAATCCCCTTCAAATTCCTTGAGTGCGTTTTCTATATTATCGGATTCGGATTCCATGAAATAATCGTGAATTTCTTCCTGCTGATCATCATCAAGCATATCATCAATCCAATATTTGATATTCAGTTTGGTTCCGGAATACACAATTTGCTCCATTTCTTTAATTAGAGCATCCATGTTAATTCCTTTGGCGGAAGCGATATCATCCAATGATAATTTTCTGTCGATATTTTGAATAATATAGAGTTTATTTACGGAGTTAACCCCGGTAGATTTAACTACTAAATCCTCAGGACGAATGATGTCGTTTTCGGCAACATATCGGCTGATTAATTCTAAAAAATCCTTGCCGTATTTTTTAGCTTTTCCTTCTCCAACCCCATGAATATTGATTAATTCTTCTTGGGAAATCGGATATTTCAGAGCCATATCTTCCAGTGATGGATCTTGAAAAACTACAAAAGGCGGAACACCAACTTTTTTGGCTACTTTTTTACGCAAATCACGCAACATACCCATCAGAACTTCATCAGCAACTCCTGTAGATTTTGAAGCCGTTACAATAGCTTCGTCTACGGTCTCATTATATTCATGATCTTCGGACATCATGAAGGATTCTCGGTTTTTAATAAAATCCAATCCTTTCTTAGTAATTTTTACGATGCCATAGGTTTCAATATCTTTCGATAAAAACCCAGCAACAAGAACTTGTCGCAATAAGGCCATCCAGTATTTTTCATCATGATCGGAACCACATCCAAAAAAAGATTGTGTGTCTGTTCTGTGTGCTTTAATCACTGCATTGACACGACCAATCAAGGTAAAAACAATTTCTTTTGATTTGTATAAATGCTTTGTATCTCGAACCACTTCCAGTAGTTGCACTACTTGGTCTATGGCTTCGACTTTTGTTTTCGGGTTACGAACATTGTCATCCATATCAGCGCCTTCGCCATTAACATCATCAAATTCCTCTCCGAAATAATGAAGAAGAAATCTCCTTCTGGACATTGAAGTTTCCGCATAAGCTACGACTTCCTGCAATAAGGCAAATCCTATTTCCTGTTCGGCAACAGGTTTCCCTGACATGAATTTTTCTAATTTTTCGACATCTTTATAAGAGTAATAGGCTAGACAATGACCTTCACCTCCGTCACGACCGGCACGACCCGTTTCCTGATAATAACTTTCCAATGATTTAGGAATATCATGGTGAATTACAAAACGAACATCCGGCTTGTCAATTCCCATCCCAAAAGCGATTGTTGCCACTACCACATCTACATCTTCCATTAGAAACATATCCTGATGTCTGGCACGGGTTTTAGCATCTAACCCCGCATGGTACGGCACAGCACTTATGCCGTTTACCTGCAAAACTTCGGCAATAGCCTCTACTTTTTTGCGGCTTAAACAATATATAATACCGGACTTCCCTTTATGTTGTTTGATAAAACGAATAATATCCGATTCGATATTCTTCGTTTTAGTACGCACTTCATAATATAAGTTAGGTCTGTTGAATGATGCCTTAAAAGTAGTCGCATCAGTCATATCCAAATTTTTCAGAATATCTTCTTGTACTTTTGGCGTAGCAGTTGCAGTTAAACCTATAATGGGCACATCTCCCAGTTGCTTGATAATGTGCTTTAAGTTTCTGTATTCTGGTCTAAAATCATGTCCCCACTCTGAAATACAATGGGCTTCATCAATAGCTACAAAAGATATAGTAACGTTTTTTAGAAAGTTCACGTATTCTTCCTTAGTCAAAGACTCTGGAGCAACATACAATAACTTCGTCAATCCGGAAGTAATGTCTTTTTTTACTTGGGCAATTTCAGTCTTAGTAAGAGAAGAGTTTAAAACATGGGCAACGCCATTTTCAGAAGATAAACTTCTAATGGCATCCACCTGATTTTTCATCAAAGCGATTAAAGGTGATACTACGATAGCAGTTCCCTCCTGAATTAAAGCGGGCAATTGATAACAAAGTGATTTTCCTCCTCCTGTGGGCATAATAACAAATGTGTTTTGCTTATTAAGAAGACTTTTAATGACTTGTTCTTGCAAACCCTTAAATTGGCTGAAGCCAAAATATTTCTTTAATTCTTTGTGTATATCAATTTCGTTTGAATTCATTCTTTATTATGTGGTATTTTGTATAAATTTGCAACACCTAAAGGTACAAATTTCTTTTACACATACAAATTTTAATCATTCTGTTTTGATCACTAAAGAAAATATATTGGCCAGTGCCAAAAAAACCATTTTATCGGAAAGTAAATCGATTGCAAAACTTACTGATTATCTGGATGAAAATTTCATCGAAGCTACTCAAAAAATTTACAATTCTAAAGGAAGACTAGTAGTTACAGGGATTGGAAAAAGTGCAATTATTGCTCAAAAAATGGTTGCTTCTTTTAATTCTACCGGAACGCCTTCGCTTTTTCTTCATGCTTCAGAGGCCATTCATGGAGATTTAGGAATGATTCAAAACGAGGATGTGATTATTTGCATTTCAAAGAGTGGTAACAGTCCGGAAATAAAAGTCCTAGTCCCGCTCTTAAAACGTTTTGGAAACGCTTTGATTGCAATAACCGGAAACATGACCTCCTTTTTAGCTAAAGGCTCTGATTTTGTTCTCAACACCACAGTAGATGCCGAGTCTTGTCCGAATAATTTGGCTCCAACAAATAGCACTACCGCACAGTTAGTGATGGGGGACGCCATTACCGTTTGCCTGATGGAAATGCGCGATTTTAAACCCGAAGATTTTGCCGTCTACCATCCTGGAGGCGCATTGGGTAAGAAATTATTGTTACGTGTAAAAGACATGTTGGAACACAGCTTAAAACCTATGGTTGCAGCGGACGCTTCTATTAAGAAAGTCATTTTCGAAATTTCAGAAAAACGTCTTGGTGTAACTGCCGTGGTTGAAAATGACAAAGTAATTGGAATCATTACCGATGGTGACATTCGAAGAATGCTAAGTGACAGAGATACTTTTGCCGATTTAATTGCGAAAGACATTATGACAAAAAATCCAAAAACAACTTCTTCGGACGCTATGGTAGTGGAAGCATTGAATATAATGGAAGATTTTTCGATCACGCAATTAGTAGTTGAAGACAATACTGAATACAAAGGCATATTGCACTTACACGATATTTTAAAAGAAGGAATACTATAATGGCAAAAAAAAACTTAAACGAAATGTCGTTTTTAGATCATCTTGAAGAATTAAGATGGTTATTAGTTCGAAGTACAATTGCAATATTAATTTTGGCTACCGTCACTTTTTTCATAAGTGATTATATTTTTGATGTCATCATTTTTGGTCCAACAAATGCTAATTTTATAACCTATCGATTTTTTTGTGATTTGTCCAATCAATTGGGTTTTGCCGAAAGCATTTGCGTAACGGAAATGCCTTTCATCATCCAAAACACGAATATGGAGGGTCAGATTAACGTTTTAATTTGGACGTGTATAACAGCCGGATTTATTCTTGGTTTCCCATTCATCCTATGGGAAGTTTGGAAATTTATAAGTCCTGCATTATATGATACGGAGAAAAAACACGCGAAACTTTTCATCTTTTCATCCTCATTACTTTTCTTTTTGGGCGTGCTCTTCGGTTATTATGTAATTGTGCCGATGTCTGTCAATTTTTTCGCTACATTCACCATCAGTGATGTTGTAAAAAACCAATTTAGTATTGACTCCTACATTGGACTTGTAAAAACAAGTGTTATTGCGTGTGGACTGTTTTTTGAATTACCAATAATAATCTATTTCTTGACCAAGTTAGGATTGGTAACACCAGTCTTCTTAAGAAAATACTGGAAATATGCCGTAATCATTATTCTTATAGTTGCCGCAATTGTAACTCCACCGGATGTGGTGAGTCAAATAATTGTAACCATACCAATGTTATTAATTTATGAAGCAAGCATCTTAATTTCAAAAATAGTAGTAAAAAATCAAAAAAAAGTAAATGGCTGATATAATTGAAGAATTCAACGAGTACCGTTCTAAAATGAACGAAAAATTATTGGCAGACAATAATAAAATTGTAAAGAGAATTTTTAATCTAGATACCAATGCATATGCAGCAGGTGCTCTGGATGTAAAAACCAAAGAATTACTGGGATTGGTGGCTTCGGCAGTTTTACGTTGCGATGACTGTGTAAAATACCATTTGGAAACCAGCCATAAAGAAGGTGTTACCAAAGAAGAAATGATGGAAGCTATGGGAATCGCAACACTTGTTGGCGGAACTATTGTAGTGCCTCATTTACGTAGAGCGTATGAATTCTGGGAAGCATTAGAAGAAACTGCAACCAAATAATTTGTTAAGAAACTAAATAGTTTAATCGGTTATTTGTTTATTTGATGAATAACCGATTAAAATATTAAACGATTAAATCTAAGAACATGAAATTAAGAGCCGAAAATCTAATCAAAACCTATAAAGGACGCAGTGTTGTCAAAGGCATTTCGGTAGAGGTGAACCAAGGTGAAATCGTTGGACTTTTAGGGCCTAATGGTGCTGGAAAAACAACTTCTTTTTATATGATTGTAGGATTGGTTAAACCAAATTCAGGCAATATATTTCTGGACGACTTGAACATCACGGATTACCCGATGTACAAAAGAGCACAGCAAGGAATCGGATATTTGGCGCAAGAAGCTTCTGTTTTTAGAAAATTAAGTATTGAAGACAATATACTAAGTGTTTTACAATTGACAAAACTATCCAAAGCCGAGCAAGAAGCGAAGATGGAAAGTCTAATCGACGAGTTTAGCCTAGAACACATTCGTACCAACAGAGGCGATTTACTTTCCGGTGGGGAGCGTCGTCGTACCGAAATTGCACGTTGTCTGGCCACCGACCCAAAATTCATATTATTAGATGAACCTTTTGCGGGTGTTGACCCTGTTGCCGTAGAAGACATTCAGAGGATTGTAGCACAGCTAAAAAATAAAAATATCGGTATTCTGATTACGGATCACAACGTACAAGAAACCTTAGCCATTACGGACAAGACCTACCTGATGTTTGAAGGTGGAATCCTAAAAGCAGGTATTCCAGAAGAATTAGTAGAAGATGAAATGGTGCGTCGGGTATATCTTGGACAAAATTTCGAATTGAGAAAGAAAAAATTGGAGTTCTAGAATTTCTGCTATTTATTTATACAAATTTCAAAAGAATTTAAATACTTCTTAATTGTATTTACTGATACTAAAAATGTAGACGACTCTTAAAAAAAACCTATAATTTTTTTAATATATGGCGCTCTGACTCAATATATTTAATTTTTTTAAGTTAACGGATTTTTTCTTACTTGAGAGATAGTTTTAAATTTCCATTTATAGAAAAAATCTCCTCCTCTAAACTAATTGAACTCCGTACTCTATTTTTATATAACTATAGCACCGTCAATCCTAATTCTCCGCCGAGTTTTGATTCATTTTTTTTACCTCAATTTAACTGAATTACATTCCTTTATCTTTAAAAGCTTTATCATAAGTTCTCTCCACTTACTACATAGATTAGAAATAAAATCTATTTCTTGACTTTGTGTGATGGCAAAATTAGCCTATCCAACCTTGTAATACATAATTCATCTTCATCAGTAAAATTATCATATTTTCAACCAAAAATAAATATAACTATTCGCTCGAATACTATTACCTCTACGTAGTTTGGTTTCTATGAATAATCCAAATTAAAATTCTTTAAACACTGGTCTTTTCTCACGACAAAATTCTCAAAATATGAGTGTTTTAAAGCGATAAACATCTAATAAAAAAGCCTTATTGTCTAGTCCTAAAAAAACGATACAGGATTAATAAAAAATAAAATTACAATTATTAAACAGTAGTAAGTAAAAGTTTACTGCTGTTTTTTGTTTTATAAGTTCTCATTTTAATTTGATTTTGTAAGTGCATTTGATCTGGAGTAAGCATATAATTTGAATAATGTGGTCGTTGAGTATTGTAAATATTAATTGATTCTTTGACAATTCGTTTGATAACACTTAATTCTAGATTGTATTTATCAATCATAAATTCTTGTTTTAATATGCCATTTATTCTTTCAGCTACAGCATTTTCATACGGATCAGAATTTTGTGTCATACTTGGAAGTATTCCATTTTTACTTAAAACACTTTGGTAATCATTAGCACAATATTGTAATCCTCTGTCTGAGTGATGAATCAACAGTATTTCCTTGTTTTTTCTTTGTCTTATCGCCATTTTCAGAGCCATAACACTACTCTCTGTATTCATATTGTCTGCGACATAATATCCCATTATCTTCTTAGAATAGGCATCTGTAACAATACTCAAATAACGTGGCTTGTCTCTTTTTCCAATATAGGTTATGTCGGAGACCCAGACTTGTTCGGGTCTGTTAATTTCTAAATCAAGAATATGATTTTGGTGTTTTCTAAATCGATGATGAGAGTTTGTAGTTATATGATAACTCCCTTTGGGTTGTATCAATAAATGATTAGCTCTTAGTATATCAAATAGTTTATCCCTTCCAATATTCATTAATTGAAACTTATCTAATAAAATATGATAAGACTTTTTTGTTCCTAATCTTGGCATACTCTTTCTGATTTCAAGAACCATCGATACCACTTTAATAGCTTTGGCTTCTTTGATGGTTTTTCTTTTAATTCTTCGATAATAAACCTGTCTGTCTATCCCGAACAAATTACAGGCGAACATTATTGTTTGCTGTTCTTTTTGTCTAAAATGGTCGATTGTTCGGGGGGAGAGTTTTTTCGTATATCAATTTTATATTCTTCTTCAGCGATATCAATCATCATATCAAAAATGATAGCTTTTTTATCGGCAACAAAAGCTTGTTGTTCCAAAAATGACTTCTGTTTCTCTAGAAGTTTTACTTTGGCTTCAAGCTCCATTATCCTCTGTTCTGGAGATTTTGTCATATTAAAAGGTATTTGATTTTCCCAATCAAAGTTACCAAATTTTCTTAGCCATTGTATAATTGTCTTTCTACATTGAATGCCATACTTCTTTGTAGCTTCTGTAGCTGTAAGTTGTCCTCGTTCTATTTCTTGAACAATTTGTAATTTAAAAGACATTGTGTAGTCTTTTTGGGTGCGCTTCACATAGCGAGTTTCTTCATGTTTTTCCATTAGGATACTTTTTGTGTATCGCTATTTCAGGACGGGACATATTATACATAAAAAAACCTGATCAAATTCAAGATAAGGATTCTTCAAGGAAAGACGACCAGCTCTACACTTCGGAGAGTTATAAAACAAAAAATCCTCATCAAATAAATGATGAGGATTTAATAGAATCTGAAACTAGTTCAGATTAAAGAAAGGCGACGACATACTCTCCCACATAACTGCAGTACCATCTGCGCAGGCGGGCTTAACTACTCTGTTCGGGATGGGAAGAGGTGAGCCCCGCCGCAATAACCACCTTAAGAGGTTATAATTGCTTTGGGCAATTACTGTAATGTTGTTTATAGTTATATAAACATCAGTTACATAATATCTTAACATACTGAGATAAAGAAAATAAAAAGTTGATACTGAAACATTTACACTGAAT
>NZ_FODN01000004.1 GCF_900110375.1 Flavobacterium sinopsychrotolerans
TTGGACATGCTAACTTAGCCATCACAGAAAGTTAAGAAATAATCTTAATTTTAGCCTATGAAACAAGTCCGCAAAATTTATGACAAAGCTTTTAAAGGAAAAGCCGTTCAATTGAGTTATGATAGAACAAATGTATCAGAACTCGCCAGAGAGTTGGGAGTCACAGCACCACAGTTGTATAAATGGCGTAAAGAGTTTGAGGAATTTGGAGAAGGAAGTTTTCCTGGGAAAGGAAATTTAAAACTCACTCCCGAGCAAGAAAAAATCCACGAACTGGAGAAAAGACTCAAAGATGCCGAGTTAGAACGTGATATATTAAAAAAAGCAATCGGCATTTTTTCCAAGAGCGTTCGATGATTTATAGTTTCATAAAAAGCAATGAACAACTATTCCCGATTGAAAAAATGTGCAAAGTTCTACAAGTGAGCAGCGGAAGTTATTACCGATGGAAAAAACAAGCAATCACAGCAAGACAACAACTAAAAATTACCATAAAGGAACAGATAACATTGATTTATTTTGCAGCCAAGCAAAGATATGGAAGTCCTAGAATAACATTGGAATTACAGTATTTAGGTTATAAAGTTTCACGAATTACAGTTGCAAAATATATGAAAGAACTTGGCTTACGGAGCAAATTAAGCAAGAAGTTCAAAGTTACAACCAACTCAAATCATAATTATTTAGTTGTCGAAAATGTATTAAACAGAGAGTTTATTGTAAAAATGCCTTCAAAAGTTTGGGTTTCGGATATTACATATATCCAAACTAAAGAGGGGTTTGTATATCTGACCACTATTATGGATTTATACGACAGAAAAATTATCGGTTGGAGTTTGAGTGACGGAATGAGTACAGAAGAAACTACGCTTGGAGCTTGGAAAATGGCGGTTAAAAACCGAGATATTGATGAAGGTTTGATTTTTCATTCTGACAGAGGTGTTCAATATGCCAGTAAAAAGTTTGTAAATGTTCTTGATTCCTATAAAAAAATAACCCGCAGTATGAGCCGTAAAGGAAATTGCTGGGATAATGCTGTGGCGGAAAGCTTCTTCAAATCTTTGAAAACGGAATTGATTTATGGGAACAAACTGATTTCTAAAGAACAAATGAAACTAGAAATCTTTGAATACATTGAAATTTGGTACAATAGAAAAAGGAGACATTCTGCTTTGAATTATGCAACTATTGAAGAATTTAATAATCAAATTAATTACAAAAATGTAGCTTAACTTAATGTGCAGTTTTTATTTGCATATCCAGTTCACTATTAATTCTTTATAAATATTTTGAGTAAAGAATCTTTTCGATTACCTTTAAACTGTGAATGATATAACTTTTATTAACAATTGTATAACACTTTGAGCGTACAATCAAAATACATTTGTAATGTAATTATCACTTCTGCAAAAGGAGCTTTAATTATTTAAAGTGGATGTTTTTAAACCAATTCGGTTAAAAACATCCGCTAAAAAAAGTATAAATCTTAAAAAAGAAAAATCATGAATCTTAAAAGAATATTTGGAGCGTTACTTACTGCTCTTGGAATAGGTGGACTTATTTACACTGCAGTCATATTTGCAAGTACTTCAGGCGAAACAACGGATATTAAAGCACTAATCATTTACGGAGTATTAGGTATACTATTCTTTGTTTCAGGAATTAGCTTAGTTCGTACAACAAAAGACGAATCATAAATTATATTTCTGCCTGTATGATTCTATTTCTTTAAAACCAATTGAAACAAGCAAGCACAATAAATTGATTACAATCTATAACTTCCTTTTTATTATATAAAAGGAAGTTTTTTTATTTCCATAGTAATAGCTTTTTTTTTGCATTACCGAACTTAAAATACCAAATAAACCGCTCCATTTTTTAACTCACAGCAGTTTATTTTATAACCTACAAATATTCCTGTCTATTTCCAGAGTCTTTTCTGCCAAGACTCTAATTTCATTTCATAATAATCCTGAGATTTATCAGATTAGTAGAAATATTTTTTATAAAAATCCTTTAAAAACAACTACTTACCTATCACCTATGAGAAGTTGTATCGCTGAAATCATTTCTTTTTTTTAGTAAATCTAAATGGCCTGAGTACTTTGATCAACACCGAAATTGTAAAGATTTCATCCTGATTGATTTCAAAAGATTAATTTGACAATATGTGAAAGATGTAATACATATGATTAATTGTGTAATACTTTAGAAGTATTATAACTCCAACTTTACAATATCGAATTAATGTTCTTCAATAAAATAAAAAACAAATGAAAAGTACCATAACCAAAACTGATAAAAATGTCACGCTAGAAAAAGGGAAAGGAAATTCAAATGAAACATTTTCCGAAACTAGTGAAGGCTGTCGAAATATTTTTGTAGAGGAATTAAAAGAAATTTACTTTACAGAAAAAGCACTGATTATCTCGATTCCCGTATTGATTAAAAATGCTGTCACTGATGAACTAGCAGACGCACTCAAAGTGCATCTGCAATTTACAATAGACCATATCAAACGCCTGGAAGAATTTTTTAATTCCATTGGCGAAAAAGACATCATGTTGCAATATGAAGCAATGTATGGTTTGGTAACCCCACAAGAAAAACAAGAAATTACAATTAATCCTTCTAAAAAATAAAAAATGGCTATTCAAACTGTTAATCCATATACCAATAAAGTAGTACGCTCTTTTGAGGAAATGACTGATAAAGCTGTTGATATGTTGCTTGCGCAATCTGCAAAAACATTCAATTCATGGAAAGAAACTAATTACGAGCAACGTGCTCAAATATTGCACAAAGTAGCTGCTTTGATGCGTGAAAAAAAAGAATATCTAGCTAAAATAATAACACTGGAAATGGGTAAATTAATTGCTCAGGCCGAAGGTGAAATTTTATTGAGTGCTGATATTTTTGACTATTATGCTACTAACGCTGCGGAATTTTTAGCTGATAAAGAGTTAAAACCTGAATTTGGAAGCGCCTACATTCGTTGTAGCCCCATTGGTGTAATATTAGGCGTTGAACCATGGAATTTTCCGTTTTATCAAGTGGCGCGTTTTGCTGCTCCAAACCTTATGGTTGGAAACACGGTTCTTGTAAAACACGCATCAATGGTTCCTCAATGTGCCATTGCTATTGAAGATTTATTTAACGAAGCCGGAGCACCCAATGGTCTTTACACTAATCTTTTGATTTCTGGAAAAAGAGCATCTTCTTTGGTTGCAGACAAAAGAATAAAAGGAGTTTCACTTACCGGAAGCGAGGAAGCTGGTGCAAGTATAGCATCAGAAGCTGGAAAATATTTAAAAAAATCAGTACTGGAATTGGGTGGTAGCGATGCTTTCATCATTCTTGAAGACGCAGACATTGACAAAGCTGTTGAATGGGCAGTTGTAGGTCGAATCAATAATAATGGAGAATGTTGTGTGGCGTCTAAAAGATTTATAGCTGTAGAAGCAATTGCAGATGAATTCATTGAAAAATTCAAAGAAAAAATGTCCAACTTAGTTGTTGGTGACCCAATGAACTCCACAACAGAATTAGGGCCGATGAGCAGCGAAGAAGCTGCCGTACACATTATAGATCAAATTAGGAAATCTGTTGATGCTGGAGCAACCATTTTGCTTGGTGGAACTCGTTCTGATCTTCCAGGTGCTTTTGTACAGCCTACTATTCTAACTGATTTGAAGCCAGAAATTCCTGCTTATTATGAAGAAATATTTGGACCTGTAGCTTCTTTCTACAGAGTCAAAGATGAACAAGCGGCAATAACATTGACAAATGATTCCAGTTTTGGGTTAGGATGCTCCATATTTACTCAAGACATAGAACGTGGTAAACGTATCGCTGATAAAATTGATACTGGAATGGTATTTATCAATCACCCAACCTGGACCCAACCTGATCTGCCTTTTGGAGGAACTAAAAATTCCGGTTACGGCAGAGAATTATCTGAATTAGGAATTCAAGAATTTGTAAACAAGAAACTCATTCGTATTAGCGGGCTTTCGGATCCACTATAGAATAATTAAGGAACAAGATATTGGCCAAAATTCATATTACGGCAAAAAATATATAAATAAAAATGACTACAAATCAAATTGTATTGGCCTCAAGACCAAAAGGGATACCAACTCTGAGTAATTTTAGAAATGAAAATGTAAAAATGCCCGAAATTAAAAATGGAGAAATTTTAGTAAAAGTAATATACTTTTCTGTTGATCCTTACATGCGTGGCAGAATGAATGATATACAATCATATATAGAACCATTTCAAATTGATCAGCCAATAAAAGGTGCTGCAGTTGCAAAAGTAATAGAAAGTAAATCTAATAAATTTAAACCTGGGGAAGTCATTGTTGGTATGCTGCCTTGGAGCCAGCACTACATTTGTTCCGAAAAAGAAATCAAAAAAATTGATACTTCTATTGCACCGTCAAGTTATTATTTAGGTGTTTTAGGAATGACAGGACTAACCGCTTATTTTGGTTTTATGAACATTTGTAAACCTAAATCCGGAGAAACAGTTGTAATATCCGGAGCAGCTGGAGCTGTTGGTGTAGTAGTTGGACAGATAGCCAAAATTCAAGGCTGTAGAGTCATTGGAATAACTGGTTCTGATGAGAAAACAAATGTATTAAAGGATGACTTTGGTTTTGATGAAACTATCAACTACAAAACTACCAAAGATATCTCTAAAGCCATTGCTAAAATATGTCCCGATGGAGTTGATATCTATTTTGATAATGTAGGAGGTGACATTTCGGATGCTGTTATTGCAAATATGAATTTCCAGGGGCGTATCGCTTTATGCGGACAAATATCGCTATACAATACTATTGAAAAACCCATAGGGCCTCGCCTCCAACCTATATTACTGACCAGAAGTGTACTCATGCAGGGCTTTATAATCAGTAATTATCAAAGTGATTTTCCTGAAGGTATAAAACAGCTGTCTACATGGGTCAAAGAAGGTAAATTGAAATTTACTGAAACTATAGAACTTGGTTTTGACCAATTACCAAAAGCATTACTGGGATTATTCAAAGGAGAAAATACCGGAAAAATGATTGTTGAATCACAAATGCATTAAATTGTAAAAGACTTATTTATTGAGAAATACATTATTTTCTTAGCTATTTTAAATTTAAATAAATTAATTATAATTACCTTTATATCAATAATTTAAGATTATAAAACATGAAAACATTAGAATTATTCTTATCTAAAAAAGTTGGCGATTTAACATTAAAAAACCGAATTGTTATGGCACCAATGACAAGATGCCGAGCTATTGGGAATATTCCTAATGAATTGATGGCCGAATATTACAAACAACGTTCCGATGCCGGATTAATAATCACCGAAGGAACTTCTCCATCTCCAAATGGGCTTGGTTATGCCAGGATTCCAGGAATATTTAGTGAATTACAAGTAGAAGGTTGGAAAAAAACAACCAAGGCCGTTCATGAAAATGGTGGAAAAATAATTGTTCAATTAATGCACTCCGGAAGAATAAGTCATCCATTGAACATGCCTAAAGAATCACAAATTCTTGCTCCTTCTCAAGTGAAAGCCGCTGGACAAATGTGGACCGACTTGAAAGGCTTACAAGATTTTTCAATACCAAAAGAGATGACCGCACAAGATCTTTTACATGCTAAAACTGAATATGTAGCAGCTGCTGAAAATGCCTTATTTGCAGGATTTGATGGTGTCGAATTACATGGTGCCAACGGTTATTTGTTAGAAGAGTTTCTTTCGCCTATAAGCAATATCCGTACGGATCAATATGGCGGAAGCATTGAAAATAGATGCCGTTTTGTGATTGATGTTGTTACCGCAGTTGCACGAGCCATTGGAAAGGAAAAAACAGGCATTCGTTTATCACCCTACGGAGTAGCCAGTGATATGCCTCATTATCCAGAAATTGATGAAACTTACAATTACCTTACTAAAGAACTCAATAAACTGGATATTGCTTATATTCATCTTGTAGATCATTCCGCTATGGGAGCACCTGCTGTACCCTTGGAAATCAAGAAACTGATTCGTCATAATTTCAAGAACACTTTGATTCTTTGTGGTGGTTATGATAAAGAAAGCGCTGAAGCAGCTATTGAAAGCGGGCTTACCGACCTTGTTGCTTTTGGACGTCCTTTTATTAATAATCCTGACTTGGTGGAACGATTTAAAAATGATTGGCCTTTATCAGAAGATCTTAAAATCGATTTATTTTATTCGGCAGATGAAAAAGGATATACTGATTATCCAATTCATAAAACACAGTAATAGAATTATCACACCTATTAAACATTGAAATATTTATATCATATCAAACAAATGGTGTGTGAATAATGCAACTTATTTAATAAATTTTATAATTTTTTTTGGATGAATAGAATGAACTTTGTAATGTAAAATTTTAGTCTTAATTGCATTATACTGTTTTGAGAATTCAAAAGAAAAGAATTAGACAAAATCGTATTTAAGCACAAAAATTAAACAATAATAAAATTCAGAAATTATGAAACTACAAATAGGAATTACGCAAGAACATTTAAAAAACAGTATTTCAATTCTTTCTTCAACTTTAGCGAATGAAATGACTTTATACATCAAATTAAGAAAATTTCATTGGAACGTTTCAGGCGAAAGTTTTATGGAACTTCATAAATTATTTGAAGGTCAGTACACCCAATTAGAAAAATCTATTGATGAAGTAGCGGAACGCATTAGCAAATTAGGCGGGAAAACAATTGGAACAATGAAAGAGTTTTCAGATTTAACAATACTTAAAGAATCACCAAATCATTATCCTTCCCAAAAAGATATGATTAAAGAATTATTAGAAGATCATGAAACTGTTATTGTTCATTTAAGAAAAGATGTTGATGTTTCTGCAGAAGAAAATAAGGATGCTGGAACAGCTGATTTCCTGACTGGCTTGATGGAAGCACACGAAACAATGGCATGGACACTAAGAAGGTATTTAGAATAATTAAAACGAAATAAATAAAATGGAAAAATCAGAAAACGAAGTTTATTTAGCTTCTAAAAGTTATTGTAAAGTAGGTAAAATAACTCCCAGAGTCTATAACGAAGAAGATATAGCAAATACAGAAACCAGTTTTGAAAGTTTTGACGAAACGTTATGTATTAAAATGCTTTAGTTAAAGAGTTATGCTATTCAAAATTTCCATTCATTAAACTAAACTTTAACATGAAAAAATTAGAGAATAAAGTAGCGATTATAACAGGAGGAGCTGGAAGTATTGGTGAAACAACTGCAAAACTTTTCTTAGAAGAAGGTGCAAAAGTGATGTTGGTTGATTTAAATGAAGAAATACTTAAGGAGACTATTGAAAAACTAAATGATAAAAATGTCAAATATTGTGTTGCTGACGTGTCAAAATCTATAGACGTAGCAAACTATGTTAATGAGACTGTAAAAGCTTATGGAAAAATAGATGTATTTTTTAACAATGCTGGTATTGAAGGTATTGTGAAACCTATTGCTGATTATCCAGAAGAAATTTTTGACAAAGTTATTGCGGTTAATGTAAAAGGAACATGGCTAGGAAACAAATATGTTCTGCCACAAATGAATGATGGCGGGAGTATTATCATGACCTCGTCAGTAGCAGGAATAAATGGAAGTCCGAATGTAAGTGCTTATATCACCAGTAAACATGCTGTAGTAGGAATTATGCGAGCAACAGCTGTTGAAGGAGCAACGAGAAAAATTCGTGTAAACACTGTTCACCCTTCACCAGTTGATAACCGAATGATGCGTTCTTTGGAAGAAGGTTTTTCTGCAGGACATGCTGCCGAAGTTAAGAAAAATTTAGAAGCAACTATCCCACTAGGCCGTTATGCTGAACCAATTGAAATTGCAAAACTAGTAGTTTTTCTTGCCAGTGATGATAGTCAGTTTATTACTGGAACTACCCAAGTAATTGATGGTGGACTAAGTGTACAATAAATTTAGTAATGAAAGTTGGCAAAAATAACGTTTAGAATTTAAAACTCTAAACTATTCAAAAATAAGAATACAGTTCAAAAATGAACTACTAAAAATAATAAGATTAGGTTGGGTTTTTTGGTTAGGAAAAGGCTGTTGGCAACAACAGCTTTTTTATGGAAATAAACTACTTATTTTATTCCTTTTTTAACAAAAACCGTTTCAAATTCACCTTCAAATTAATTACTATTTCAACATTTTTATGAATATATTTTGAATCATCTTATCAAGATAGCGTCACTTCAATCTCATTATAATAGATTCATCTACTATTATTCTTTTTAAATATGTGAATTTTATAATTTTTATGTAAATTTATATAAACATTTATTAAAATAAATACCTGAAATTTAGACTATTATAATTTATATTTAAATAAGTAACCAAAATTATTCAGCTGTATTATCTAAAAAAGTTCATTATGAAAACAACCAAAAAATTAGGTGTCTGGATGGATCATTCCATTGCTTATTTAATGGAGTTTACATCAAAACATTTTGAAATAGAAACTATTGAATCAAAGCTAACAAATCAACAGAAAAACATAAGTTTAGCTGAATACGAAAGTTTAATAAAAAGTAAAGAAAAAAAACAGCTTTCTGATTATTATAAGAAAATAGGAGAAACCATAAAAAATTATAAACGTGTCATTCTCTTCGGGCCCAGTAATGCAAAAGTAGAACTGTTTGATTTTTTGAGTGAAGATGAGCGTTTTTTAAAAATTAAATTTGAGATTAAAAATACCGATAAAATGACGGCAAATCAGCAACATACTTTTGTAAAAGAATATTTTTCAGAAGCTTAATTCCAACTTTATAAAATAACTTTTAAATAAATAATAATAAACATGAAAACAAAAACCATAGGAATCGTATTGATTATTTTAGGAATAATAATGGTACTATACAATAGCTTCAATTTCACAACCACCGAAAAAGTAGTTGATATAGGCCCAATAGAGATAAATAAAGAAGTGAATCATCCAATGGCCTGGTCACCAGTAATTGGTATTGTACTTGCCGTAGGAGGTGTCGTTTTGATTGTGACGAGCAATAAAAAAAGTGCCTAAATTCAGTAACTGAAGCTCTTATTTTCATCTGTGAATAATGTAACATTTTAAAATAGTTATATAACTCATTTTACTGCTAATATTATGAATTTTGTATGGTAAATACATTTAAATAAAAACCATAATGACAATTAAATTCAATTCAATTAGTAGCAAATTATTCACGGGTGTTTCAGTACTTATCATGGCGTTATCTTTACATTCTTGCGGAAAAAATGTTTCTTTTCAAACTTCTTCGGTAGTTCCAGCAGCAGAGGGTGATGTAAAAGTGAATAAGGATAGCAACAAAAATTATTTGATTAAAATAAAAATATCAAATTTAGCAGAAGTTTCCAGATTAGAGCCTTCAAAAAATGTATATGTAGTTTGGATGGAAACTGATGAATCTCTGATCAAAAATATTGGACAGGTAAAAAGCGATACCGGATTTATGTCTTCAAAACTTAAGGCTTCATTTGAAACCGTTACTTCATTTAAACCATCAAAAATATTTATTACCGCTGAAGACCATCCAGATGTTAAATCTCCTGGAATGCAAATGGTTTTATCAACAAACAGATTTTAGATTTTAGATTTTTTTACTCAGATTATTAAATCAATTAATAATTTGAGTAATTTTTATAGGCTATTAAAATAATTATAAGTGTCAATTTAATTCAAGTGTAAGATGAATACAGCCAAATCAATTGTAGTATTAAACAATCTTATTGAGATCAATAACGATAGAATTGAAGGTTATGAAATAGCCACAAAAATAACGGAAGAAAATGATTTGAAAAATTTGTTTTCTGAATTTCAAGAAACCAGCTTAAAATGCAAATCAGAACTTGTTGAAGAGGTTAAAAAAATGGGAGGAATTCCTGTTGAAAAAACTAAAATTACAGCACGTTTATTAAAGTTTTGGCATAATTTCATGGCTACTCTCAACTATAGAGAAAGAGAAGATCTTTTAAATTCATGTGAATATGAAGATTTTGTAATCATGAAAAATTACAGGGATACTGTGTCAAATAATCTTGAACATCTTACCTATGAGTTACAAATAAAACTTAAAGCACAGCAACTTTTACTAAAAGCAGACCACGATAAAGTAAAAGAATTAGGAGATTTAATGCTTGTCTAATCGAAAAAAATATCAGTAGACAAAACCTTTAATCCCTTATGAATAAATAATACTACTATTAATTTTATAGTTTTTTGGTATTGTATCTCTGATAAATCATAAAAAAATCAATTGAAATTGTTCTTATGATAGTATGTTTTTGATTCCTGAATTCTACAATAAGAATATAAATAATTTTAGGACTATTTTTTAATTGAATAAAAAGATAAATAGGCTAATACATTATGATCCTTAAAAAATAGTAGCATACAATTGACTCCTTAGTTTATTCAAAATCCATAAACATCTAGTATACTCTTTAATAAAAAAACAATATAATGACAAATGAATAATATAGTAGCAGCTAAAAAAGAGAGCGTAATTAATTATATGAAAGATATTTTTAATGATGTAGGAAACGTGACAATATTTGCATTACGTTTTTTTAAAGAAGTCGTTAAGCCTCCTTATGAAATGAAGGAATTCATTAAACAATGTTATGTTATTGGATATAAATCTTTGCCATTAGTTACTATTACAGGTTTTATAATGGGATTAGTACTTACACTTCAATCCAGACCAACATTAGCTAAGTTTGGTGCAGAATCCTGGTTACCAAGCATGGTTGCCCTTTCTCTAATCAGGGAAATAGCTCCCGTGATTACCGCTTTGATCTGTGCAGGTAAAGTTTCTTCCGGTATTGGTGCTGAATTAGGTTCTATGAAAGTAACGGAACAAATAGATGCAATGGAAGTTTCTGCTATAAATCCTTATAAATATTTAGTAGTAACACGGATTTTGGCCACGACACTTATGATCCCACTTTTAGTGATTTATGCCGATGGAATTGGTATTCTTGGAGGATACGTGGGGATAAATATTCATAGTGATGTTAATTTTCATCGTTACCTAGCGCAAGTTTTAGAATCAATTACCTTTTTAGATATCTTTCCAGCGACCATAAAAACTTTTTTCTTTGGCTTTTTCATTGGTATGATAGGCTGCTATAAAGGTTTTAATGCGGCCAACGGGACAGAAAGTGTTGGTAAAGCCGCTAATTCTGCTGTAGTAACTGCTTCGCTAACTATATTTATTATTGATATGCTTGCGGTACAATTAACTGATTTATTTTTCTAATATGATACAAGAAAAAATAATACAAGAAACTACTCCAGTTTCTAAAACGGATACTGCAGTAATAGAAATAAAAGAACTCTATAAATCCTTCGGTAAAAACGAGGTTTTGAAAGGGGTCAATCTTACTGTGAAAAAAGGAGAAAACTTGGTCATTTTGGGAAAATCGGGCTCTGGTAAATCAATTACCATAAAATGCATCGTAGGATTATTGGCTATAGATAAAGGTGAAATAAACGTATTTGGCACTGATATTACTAAACTGGATAATGCCGGACTTAACGAAATTAGGGTCCGAATCGGATTTTTATTTCAAAATGCAGCTTTGTATGATTCCATGAGCGTTCGGGATAATCTTGGCTTTACTTTAAAACGACATGCAAAAGATTTATCTTCAGAGGAAGTAGAGAATCAAATTAAAGAAATTTTAGAAAGTGTCGGTCTGAGTGAAGCCATTGATAAAATGCCTTCGGAATTATCAGGTGGTATGCGCAAAAGAATTGGGCTTGCTAGAACTCTTATTCTAAAACCAGAAATCATATTATATGATGAGCCGACTACTGGATTAGATACTATAACTTCAAGAGAAATCAGTGAATTAGTATTGGAAATACAGAAAAAATATAAAACATCATCAATAATAATTACACATGATATGGCTTGTGCAAAACATACCAGTGATAGACTGATGATTTTAAAAGACGGTATCATCCATGCCGAAGGGACTTACGAAGAATTAGAAAAAAGTGACGACGAATGGGTTCGTTCTTTTTTCATATAACCAATAAAAAATAAGAAATGAATAAAGAATCTGGATACCAATGGAAATTGGGAATGTTTGTAATTATAGGATTAGTCCTTTTTGTAGGAACCATTTATTTTGTTGGAAAACAAAAAAATCTATTTGGATCCACATTTGAATTGTATTCAAAATTTAATTCGGTCAACGGACTTGAGATAGGAAATAATGTTCGTTTATCAGGTATTAATATTGGTACTGTTGAAGAGATTGAATTTTTAACGGATACTTCTGTGGTTATCAAATTAGTTATAAAAGATGAAGTTCGTAAATACATCAAAAAAGATGCTTTTGCCAGTATTAGTTCCGATGGTTTGATGGGCGACAAAGTCCTTACAATTTCTTCTGGCAAAAATTCTTCGAACATTGTTGTAGAAAATAATGATTATATCGCTTCAAAGAAAGCCGTTGAAATGGATGATTTAATGAATGGGATTAAGAAGAGTGTTGATAATGCAAGCGTTATAACTTCTGAAATTGCCAAATTCAGTTACAGCATGAATAATGGAAATGGTGCTTTGTCTAAATTGGTTTCCGATGAAGAATTTGGTAACAGTATAAAAAACATGATTGGTAATCTTGAAAATAGCTCGACTGAATTCAAAAAATTCACCGTTAAAATGAACGATGGAAAAGGAGCGTTATCAAAACTGGTGAGTGATGAAAGAATGGGAAAAGTTATTGATTCTTCTTTAACGAATGTCAAATCAGCTACAAAAGGTCTTAATGAAGTCATAGAGGCTGCCAAACATAATTTTTTGTTGAGAGGTTTTTTTAATAAAAAGAAAAAGGAGGAAGAAAAAAAGGCTGAGGAAGCTTTAGAATTAGAAGAGGCTGAAATGAAGAAAGAATTAAAAATAGATATTGAAAATGATTCTTTAAAATAATTTTCATTCTAAAAAACATTTAAAAATGAATAAGTCTTTTTTTAGAACCTTCAAAGTGCGAATCCTATAACATAATACGGAAGTACTATAATAATTCTAGATAAAGTGGTTAATATCTTTACCTAGTTGAAAAAACTTAAAACTAAAAAAATGAAAAAAATGAAAATTATTCTGTCCTTTATCATGCTTGGATTATTAATAACTTCATGTAACAATGATGATGATCAAGCAGCCAAGTATCCTTATGCTGTGAGACTAACTGATGCTCCAGGTCCTTATGATGAGGTAAATGTAGACATACAAGGAGTAGAAGTTATGGGTGAGGATGGTAAAACTGTCATACTAAATGTAAAGAAAGGTATTTACAACTTACTTGAGCTTTCTAACGGAGTTGATGTGTTAATTGCAACCGACTCATTAGAAATGTCTAAAGTAACTCAAATAAGACTTATTTTAGGAGCAGAAAACACGGTAGTACTTGACAACGTAACGTATCCTTTGAGCACTCCAAGTGCAGAACAAAGCGGTTTGAAACTTCAAGTCAACCAATCTCTTAAAGAAGGAATATTATATAGCGTTCTTCTTGATTTTGATGCCAACAAATCAATAGTTAATTTAGGAAATGGAGGGTATCAATTGAAACCGGTCATTAGAACAATAGAAAAAGCAACCAGTGGTTCTATAAAAGGCATGATTACTCCTGGAGTTATGGCTGTTGTAGAGGCAAAATCAACTACAACCCTACTGTCTTACTCAACTAATGTAAATGAAAATGGTGAATTTATGGTTATGGGACTTCCTCCAGGAATCTATACCATAACTGTAACTCCCACATTACCTCTATTACCTGTTATAAAAACTGATGTTGTTGTAACTGCGGGTCTGACAACAGACATCGGAATTTTAGTAGGTCTGTAAAAACAAAATACGGGTTACTTTCAAAACGCTCCTTTCTCTAAAGAAAAAGGAGCGTTTTCATTAATAGAATATCAATCTAAAAAACTAAAATTAAATTATCATGAAAACTGAAAAAGAACTTAACGAAGCTATTCTCAAAATTACTTCCAAAATACATAATGAATATCCCGAATTATCAAAATATTTATTAGAAATCCCAATAACGATTCCGGAGGTGAGTTCCCCAGAAATAAATATTAAAATTCTAACCGATTATTATGAAACCCTAGAGAATATTCTTAAAAAATACATTCCAAACCATAACTAGATTTGGAACTGAAAAAATAAAAGCCCCATTATCTTTATGCATTATTTTAAGCTTCTTCTGTGGAATCCAATAAATTTTTGAAAAGTTTTGTTGATTTTAATAAAATCTGTGAATAAAACAAATTTTTTATAAAGTTATACAAGAGATTTTATCTACAAACTGACCAACTTTGTAAAAGTGAAAATTATTTTACGTGCAATAAACAAAAAAAAATGAATTCAACGGAGCTAGCGGGAAATTGGGAAGAACAAAAGGAAAAACTGAAACAAAAATTTGCAGCTTTGACTGAAAATGATTTGTTTTTTTCAGATGGTAAGAAAGAGGAAATGATCGAAAAACTTAAAGTCAAATTGGGTATAACCAAAGAAGAATTACTTAAAATTATAGAAAAACTTTAAACAATCCCCTTTTACCAACCATTTACTATTTTAATAGTAGTTCCAATTAAAAAAATTTTGGTTAACAATTACAATTTTACTATCTTTAATACATTATAACTAACTAAGCAAAAGCTATTTAAAACAAATTCTTTTGCGAATTTTATCAAAAAAATATAAAAAAATGAAAAAAATAATTTTTACACTTGCCATCACAACATTCATGGCTGGAACTGTTTTAGTAGGTTGTCAAGATTCCTCAAAAAAAGAAGAAGCTGCTAAAGATAATGTTGAGGAAGCAAGAGATAATCTTAATGATGCAAAAGAAGAATTATCAGATGTAAGAGCCGCTGCTACCGAGAAAGAATGGAATGATTTCAAAGAAAGTACGGATGCTACTATTAAGCAGAATGAAATGCGAATAGCAGAAATGAAAGCTAACATGAAGAATACTGGTAAATCAATTGATGAAGCCTATGCTAAAAAAATTGAAGAGCTAGAAGAAAAAAATAAAGAAATCAAACTTAAAGTTGAGACTTATAAAAATGATGCTAATAGCGATTGGGAATCTTTCAAAGAAGAATATAAACGTGATATGGATGGACTTGGCCAAGCATTAAAAAACTTGACAGTGAACAATAAGTAGTGAATTATAAAGGCGAGTTTTGAACTCGTCTTTTTTATTTTATATTGTTCATTATGGTAACAATCTTTAAAACGAAACAATTACAACACGTTGAGGTGTGAATAATATAAATTTAACTAAAAGTATTGTAACAATGTAGCGCTGTAAGATGTTGATATTTGTATTATAATAATTCAATAAAAAACAAATAAAATGAAAAATTCAAAAAAACTAATTTTCGCTTCATTAGTATTAAGCTTTATGTCTTTTACAGCTGTTCAAGCTCAAGAAAAAACTGCCTCTTTTGGTTTTAAAGGAGGACTAAACTTCTCAAATCTATATACAGATAATGTAGATGATAATAATGTATTAACGGGTTTCAACGCCGGGTTGTATGCTAAGTTTCCTATTAGTAATAATATCGCGATTCAACCTGAAATTAGCTATACTACAAAAGGTGCTGAATTAGTATACAATAACGCTTTTGTACAAGGAACTGCTAAATTCAATGTAAACTATATTGAAGTACCCGTTTTATTAGTAATGAATATTACAGATAATTTTAATGTACATGTTGGTCCTTATGCTGCCTATATGGTAAGCGGAAAAACAACAAATGATTCCAATTTTAGTAGTTCTGAAAACGAATTAGACACTAATGATTTCAATAAGTTTGACGCTGGTCTTGCTGGAGGTTTAGGGATTGATTTAGATGTAGTAAACTTTGGGGTACGTTACAATTATGGATTAACTAAAATTGGAAAAGACGATAGTTTTATTTCTTCAGATGCAAAAAACAGTGTTTTAAGCGCATACATAGGTCTTAGACTAAACTAAAAATTAATCATTAAAACTAAAAATCATGAGCAACCTTCTTTACACCATCGCAGTAATCTTAGTTATTTTTTGGGCAATTGGATTCTTCGCATATAGTGCAGGATCAATTATTCACATCCTTCTAGTCATTGCAGTTATAGCAATTCTATTTAGACTTATCTCAGGTAGAAAAATTTAATTCAATCACTATTGAAAACTTTAATAAAAAAAATAATTAAAAATAAAAAATAATGAGCAATCTTCTTTATACCATAGCAGTAATATTAGTCATTTTTTGGGCTATTGGATTTTTTGCATTCAGCTTAGGATCAATAATACACATTCTTCTTGTTATTGCAGTAATAGCAATACTATTTAGACTTATTTCAGGTAGAAATATCTAATAAAATAATCAATAATAAAATAAATAATTATGAAAGCAGATAAAATAATATTAGGAGTTTTAGGTGGAGTTGCCGTTGGAGCATTATTAGGAGTATTGTTTGCACCTGAAAAAGGCGATAAAACGAGAAAAAAAATAATGGATAAAAGCAATGACTATGCTGATGAGTTGAAAGACAAATTAGATACATTATTAGGTTCAATTACCCAAAAATACGAGAAAATTTGGAAAGAAGGAGAATCTTTAGTTTCTGAAGGAAAATCAAAGTTTTACGATGCAAAAAATGAAGGCGAAGCTTTACTTGCTGAAGGAAAATCAAAATTTTACGATGCAAAAAACGAAATTAAAAATACGAATATCTAATCCGATATTTAATTTTTAAAATTTCAATAAATAAGTACGTTTACAAATTATATCATGGAAAACAACGCAACAACAATAGAAATGCTTTTTGAAAGAGCAGAGGATTACACTAGAACAACAGTAGAATTGGCAAAGTTACATACAGTCGATAAAGCTGCTGATGTCATGTCTTCTCTACTCTCTCGATTGGCCGTTTCTATTGTTTTTGCAATGTTTGCCTTTTTGGCAAATATTGGACTTTCCTTATGGATTGGAGAATTAGTTGGAAAACTATATTATGGTTTTTTTATAGTATCTAGTTTTTATTTACTAATTGCAATTATTCTTTACATATTTAAAAATGAGTGGATTAAAACACCTATTAGCAATTTTATGATTGTTAAAATGCTTAAAAAAAATTAATATGAAAAAGATAAACCAAACAGAAATTCTTAAGGAAACTATCTTGTTAATGAAGATGAAGCAAGCTGACGAATTAGTACAACTCAAAGATCAGTATCATTATACCATTGAAAGTTTAAAACCGTTGAATTTAATCAAAAACGCTTTTGGTCAAATGGCTACAACTTCTGAATTTAAAGGTAATATACTCAGTAATGTCATAGGGATATCAACAGGATACTTGGCTAAAAAAGTGTTATTAGGATCAACCCACAATCCAATCAAAAGAATATTAGGAACGTTATTGCAATTTGTAATAACAAATGTCGTTACAAAACATTCCGATAAGTCCACAGAGGAAAATTCACAAAATATTTAATTCTGATTTTATTTCTGGAATAAAAATGCTAAAATGAATTAAACAATTCTTTTTTTTCCTTTAACTAAATTAAATACACCTGTAATACTCTTATAAATTCTTTCGTTTAACAATATCAATTAAAAAATTTAATTTGAAAATACATGGACAAAAGAATAAAAAAAGAGGCATTACTTATTGCTAATAATGAACTTGTTTTTCAAAACCTAGAAAAAGAAAAACGAGCAGCAGAATTATTAATAGCCAACAAGCAACTTGTTTTTCAAAACCTAGAAAAAGAAAAACGAGCCGCTGAACTATTAATTGCTAACAAAGAACTTGCTTTTCAAAACCAAGAAAAAGAGAAACGAGCTGCCGAACTACTAATTGCCAACGAAGAACTTGCTTTTCAAAACCAAGAAAAAGAAAAACGAGCTGCCGAACTACTAATTGCCAACGAAGAACTTGCTTTTCAAAACCTAGAAAAAGAAAAACGAGCCGCTGAACTACTAATTGCTAACAAGGAACTTGCTTTTCAAAACCTAGAAAAAGAAAAACGAGCTGCTGAGCTACTAATTGCTAACAAAGAACTTGCTTTTCAAAATCTGGAAAAAGAAAAACGAGCCGCTGAACTACTAATTGCTAACAAGGAACTTGCTTTTCAAAACCTAGAAAAAGAAAAACGAGCTGCTGAGCTACTAATTGCCAACAGAGAACTTTCTTTTCAAAACCAAGAGAAAGAGAAAAGAACGGCTCAATTAATAAAAGCTAATTTAGAACTCAAAAGAGCCAAAGAATATCAAAATGAATATACCAATGGATTAGAGGAAATTATGTTTATAACTTCCCACAAAGTAAGACAACCCATTTCTAATATTTTAGGCATTTCTTACCTCCTGAATCAGCCTTCAAATTCACCCGAAGAATTGAAAGAATCCTTATTTTACATGAAACAATCTGCTTTAGCTCTTGATACCTATACTAAAGAACTAACTGTTTTTATTTTCAACTTGAAGCAAAAAGGAAAAAAAATCAATAAAATTGAGAATTAAAACCTTAATTTTTTTGTTCTATTCCAAAAATAAAATTCTGTGTATTCAATCTTTTGTTTTGACTATTTATAGTCCATTTTAATTACCCCCTACATTTTTTTCAATTTCACCTTTCTTTCTAAAGTAGTGCTCTAAAAGATGTTTTTAGAATAATTACTTGTCTAATTTCCCAATTTTTTCAGGAAGTACCTTAACTTTTGTTACTAAAATAAAAGAATAAATTATTGATTTTGAATCGACTATCAACTATTCAGTATTTGAAAGGAGTGAATTATACAAGTTATCTTTCTAATTGTATAATACTAACCGACGATAATAGAACAACCTTTGTTTTTACAAAATACTTAATCCCCTAAATTAAAAAAAATGAAAACAAAAAAATTACTATTAACCTTTGCAATACTTTTTATTGCACTAGTTACCGGTTGCGCGAAAGACGATTTCCAAGAAATCGATGGCGTATGTCCGGTTGTGACAATTACTGCTCCAACAAATGGAGCTACAAATGTCCCTCTTGATCAATTAATTTCGGTCACTTTTAATGAAGAAATGAATCCTGAAACAATAAATGAGTCTTCATTTACTTTATCTAACGGTACTTCACAAATACCAGGCGTAGTTACTTACGTTGGTACTACAGCAACCATTACCCCATCAGCTTTACTTGCTCCTAACACTACTTATACTGCAAGAATAGCAAGAACAGTAAAAGACCTTACAGGTAATGCATTACAAACAGAAACTATTTGGACTTTTAGCACAGGTTTAACAGTTACTCCAATGGTTGCATCTACTGATCCTGAAGACAAAACTAATAATGTGGTTTTAAATAAATTAGTAAGTGTTACCTTCAACATGCCGATGAAGGCTTCAACTATTACTGAAAGTACTTATACTTTAAAACAAGGAACTACAGCTGTTTCAGGAACTGTAACCTATAGTGGTTCAACAGCTACCTTCATACCAGCAGCACCTTTGACAGCTAATACTGTTTATACCGCTACTATTTCTAAAGCAGTAACAAATTTAGACAATACAGCTATAATAGCCGATTATGTATGGCAATTTACAACAGGCGCTTTAGTTGCTCCTACTGTAACGTCTACAGATCCAATTAATATGTCAACGGGAATCAGTATCAATAAAACGATTACTGCTAACTTCAGTATGATTATGGATCCGTTAACAATAAATGGAACAACTTTTACTTTAAAACAAGGTACAACAACTATTGCTGGAGCCGTAAGTTATTCTGGAACTACAGCCACTTTTAACCCAACAAGTGATTTATTAGAAAATACACTTTATACCGCCACAATTTCAATTGGTGCAAAAAATGTTGCAGGTGTTGCATTGGCAAATGACTATGTTTGGAGCTTTACGACATTGGATATTAATACTCCTGCTCCCGCTGCAGGTTTATTCTTCGGGGTATTTGGTGGAAACGCTGGAATCACGAATCAAGGTCTTAACACTAGGATTAATAACGGAGGCATCGGAACAACTGCAGCTTCTACATTAGTAACTGGATTTACTGATAAATTAGCTTCTCCAAATGAATTTTATGATGTTACTCCGCTTAATAACGGACTTGTTTTTGGTGGAATTTTTACTGCTGCACCTGCACCTGGAAATGCTACAAAAGCACAAATAGCGCTTGACGGATTGAATGCAGCAAGAGATCTTTATAATAGTATTTCTCCAGCTTCAAAACCAGGAGGAAGTGATCAAGGATCTGGCGAATTAGGAGCCTTAACATTGGCACCAGGTACTTACAAATCAGCTAGTGGTAGCTATAAAATCACAAATGGTGACCTTACATTAGATGCCCAAGGAAATCCAAATGCAGTTTGGTATTTCCAAGCAGAGTCTTCTTTAACGGTTGGTTCTCCAGCAGCTTCAAGAAGTGTTAAATTGATAGGTGGAGCTTTAGCTAAAAATGTCTACTGGTACGTAGGTAGCTCAGCAGTAATTAACTATGCTGGTGGTGGTGTAATGGTTGGAAACATTATCGCAGAAGAAGGAGTTACATTGTCATCTCCAGCTAACAGTACAACGCTTGTTGGTCAAGAAACTGTGTTGAACGGGAGAGCAATTTCATTAATTTCATCGGTAACTATGGTAAATACGATTATTAATATCCCTTCTAACTAAACAACTAGTATCAGATTTAAATCTCCCGTCTTCGGGCGGGATTTATTTAAATGAACCCTAATAATAAAAAATGCAAAAAATGAAATCAAAAACTAAATATACTGAGAAACCATGTGTGGCATGGTCTCCAAATCACCTTAACATCAAAAGCGTTGCAATAATTGCTTTATCATGGTTAAGTTTTCAAACTCCGCTTCAAGCACAAGAAACACAAGCAGTTAAATATGCAAAACCTTCTTGGTACTTTGGTGTCGCTGGTGGGGCCAATTCTAATTTTTACCGTGGTTCAACAAATCAGTTGAATTCTGGTTTTACACCTCCAGCTACTTTTCATGATGGAGATGGTGTTGGGCTTTTCATTGCGCCACTTTTAGAATATCGTCCAGCTGATTCCAGATGGGGAGTTATGTTACAAGCAGGTTATGATAGTCGTAAAGGATCTTTTGATCAAGTGCTTACCGATTGTGACTGTCCAGCAGATTTATCTACTGATCTTAGTTACATCACTGTGGAACCAAGCGTACGTTTTGCTCCATTCAAATCTAATTTTTATCTTTATGGAGGTCCACGTTTAGCTTTTAATCTGGATAAATCATTTGAGTATCAATTAGGTATTAATCCAGCATTTCCTGATCAAGAGGCTTCTCCTGCGGTAACGGGTGACTTTAGTGACATTGAAAAAACTATTTTATCAATGCAAATTGGTGCAGGATATGATATTCCACTTTCTTCAGATAGCAACAAAACACAATTTGTATTGTCTCCTTTTGTTTCTTTCCAGCCCTATTTTGGTCAAAATCCACGCTCAACAGAAACTTGGAATAACACGACCGTACGAGCTGGTGTTGCCCTTAAATTTGGACAAGGATTAAACGTTCAAGAAGCTACTGATTTGTTACAAGATCGTGAAGTACAGTTCTCAGTAAATTCTCCTAGTAATGTTCCCGGAGAAAGAAGGATGACTGAAATTTTTCCGCTTAGAAATTATGTTTTCTTTAATGAAGGATCAACAGAAATTCCAAATCGTTATGTTTTATTAACGAAAAATCAAGTGAAAGACTTTAAAGAAGATCAATTGGAAGTATTTGCTCCAAAAAACTTATCAGATAGGTCTAAACGTCAAATGACTGTTTATTATAACGTTCTGAATATCCTTGGAGACCGTATGCAAAAAAATCCTTCAGCGACAATTACTTTGGTGGGTTCCTCTAATAATGGCAATACAGATGGTCTTACTATGGCAGAATCTGTTAAAACCTATTTGGTAAATATATTTGCAATAAATGCAGCTAGAATTACTACAAAAGGTCAAGACAAACCAAATATCCCATCAGAACAACCAGGAGGAACACAAGAATTAGTGTTGCTACGTGAAGGAGATCGTAGAGTTTCTATCGAAAGTAATTCTCCAGATTTATTGATGGAATTTCAAAGTGGTCCTGATGCTCCATTGAAACCAGTACAAATTATAGCATTGCAAGAAGCACCTGTTGAAAGTTATGTAACCTTCAATAATAAAGGAGCTGGGGAAGCATTATCATCTTGGTCATTACAAATAGCAGACGAAAAAGGTAAAGTACAATCTTTTGGACCATACACTCAAGAAGAAGTTAAAATTCCTGGAAAATCAATTTTAGGTAATCGTCCAGAAGGTGATTATAAAGTAAAAATGATTGGTCAAACTAAAAGCGGTAAAATTGTAGAGAAAGAAACTCCGGTTCACATGGTGCTTTGGACTCCTGCAAAAATGGAAGAAGGTATGAGATATAGTATCATCTATGAATTTAATACGTCTAAAGCAATTACGATGTATGAAAAATACCTTACCGAAGTAGTTACGCCAAAAATTCCTGTTGGAGCAACCGTAATTATTAAAGGCCATACCGATATTATTGGTGAAGAAGTTTACAATCAGGATTTGTCATTAGCACGTGCAAATGATGTGAAAAAAATAATCCAGAACAGTTTAACTAAAGCCGGTAGAAACGATGTTAAATTCGAGGTGTCAGGTTATGGTGAAAATGAAAACAAATCTCCTTTTGAGAATAAAACTCCTGAAGAGCGTTTTTATAATCGTACGGTAATAATTGATATTATTCCTGCCACAAAATAAGTTGGAATAATACAGCATACCGTTTGATATGTTATAAAAGAGGATAGAAACTTAAAAGTCTATCCTCTTTTTTATTTAAAATTTAGAATTCAGTGAATATCTCATGCTGAAAATCTCTTTTATTTTTCAAAATTAAGAATCAACTAGCATTTTATTTTTTTACATTACCTTTTAAAACCTAAATTTTAACAAAAAAATTATTATTTTTACTATTCACTTTATGTAAATATGAACGCAAACGAAAAAACCATTATTAAGTTCTATACTGCTTTTGCCAATGCAGACGCTTCAACAATGTGTGAATGCTATCATTCCAAAATTGAGTTTCGCGATCCTGCTTTTGGTTTATTAAAAGAAAATGATGTTTGCCAAATGTGGAAAATGTTACTTGAAAAAAGTAAAGGCAATATCAAAATTGAATTTTCAGATATAAAAGCAGATGAATACGTTGGTTCCGCACAATGGATCGCTACTTACAACTTTAGCAAAACCAATAGAAAAGTAGTAAATGTTATTCGTGCGCAGTTTCAGTTTAAAGATGGATTAATAAAGAAACACACCGATAATTTCGACATCTGGAAATGGTCCAAACAAGCTTTTGGAATTACAGGATATTTATTAGGCTGGACTGGTTTTTTCCAACAAAAAATACAACAACAAGCACTATTATCATTGAAGAAATACAAAGAATCTAAAAATGCTAATTGAAAGCTTAAAAATACTGTTCAACCGAGATTTGAATAAGTTAAAAACCGAAATTGAGTCGTACCAAAATGAAAGTGATATTTGGAAAATCCAAAAAGGAATAGCTAATTCAGCCGGGAATCTTTGTTTGCATTTGGTAGGAAATCTTAATACATACATTGGAGCCGAATTTGGAAAAACCGGATATATCAGAAACCGAGCACTCGAATTTTCGCTGAAAGATATTCCAAGAGCAGAATTAATACAAAAAATCGAAGAAACCATTGTTGTCGTTAACAATGCACTTAATATCATCTCAGAAGAAGAATTAAAAATGGAATTTCCACTTTTAGTTTTCGAAAAAAAAACTTCAACTGAGTTTATGCTGATCCATTTGACCACGCACCTAGCCTATCATCTGGGACAAATCAATTACCACAGGCGATTATTAGATAATTAAATCTATTTTTAAGAATATCCTCAAAAATTAAAATTAATTTACACTAAAATTAATTTACACTAAAATTAATTTAAAATTTCTATTATTAATTTTTAGATGACAGATCCTCAATTAACGACTAACATATTAGATGGTTAATAAATAAGTTAAGCAAAATCTACAATGAAAACAATAATACATAAAAAACTAAATGAATTACAAGCAACTGCTATTTGCGGAAATGACATAAGTTCATCCTGTCTTTACGTATCGGCACTTACGATTATGTATGCGGGCCAATATGCTTGGATTTCGTTACTTTTTGTTGCGGTTGTCCTTTTTTTATTCAGAAAAATATATGGTGAAGTAGTTGGTGCAATTCCACTTAATGGTGGTGCTTATAACGTATTGTTAAACACTTCGTCCAAAAGGATGGCATCACTTGCAGCAACATTAACAGTGTTATCGTATATGGCTACCGCAGTAATCTCTTCATCTGAAGGTATGCATTATCTCCACGGAATAGTACCAGAAATTGACATCACAATAACTACAGTAATTGTTTTAGTCGCTTTTACCGGTTTGGCTATTTTAGGAATTGGAGAATCTGCTTTTGTTGCTGTCTTTATTTTTCTAATTCATTTAATCACCCTTAGCCTATTGGTATTTGCATCAGGCTGGTTTCTTTTTAATCATGGTTTACAAACTTTTCATATCAATTGGAGTCTTCCAGTTACCTCAGGCGGGATTGTTAGGGCACTTTTCTTAGGATTTTCAGCTGCAATGTTAGGAATTTCGGGTTTTGAAAGTTCTGCTAATTTTGTGGAAGAACAAGAACATGGGGTGTTTCCAAAAACACTTCGTAATATGTGGGCAATAGTGAGTTTTTTCAATCCTTTACTAGCTTTATTATTGATATGCATAATCCCGCTGGCAGAAGTTGGTGAACATAAAGAATCCCTGCTTGCCTTTTTAGGTCAAACAACCGGCGGATCGTGGCTTGCTTATCTTATTTCCATCGACGCCGTTTTGGTCCTATGTGGAGCTGTATTAACCTCATTTGTTGGCGTTTCTGGGTTACTAAATCGTATGACTTTAGACAGAATCCTACCCAATTACTTTTTGAAACAAAATAAGAGAGGTTCAAATTATAGAATAATTATCAGCTTTCTAATATTATGCATTTCCGTATTATTTGTTACTGGTGGAAATCTTGTTGCACTTGCCGGCGTTTACACGTTCTCTTTTCTGGCAGTAATGGGATTATTTGGTATTGGAAATTTATTATTGAAATTTAAACGAAAAAAACTGCCCAGACCTGAAAGAGCTCGTGGAATTTCGGTAGTTATTGCCGTATCATTAGTAATCACTGCTTTTGTAGGTAATGTCCAATTGAATGTTGATTCCTTTTATACTTTTATCAAATATCTGATTCCTTCATTGCTATTTATTGGTATCATGTTAAACAGGTCTTTTCTAATCCAGCTATCAATTGATGCCTTAGAATATTTTTACAAACCTCTACGCCGATTCGTTATATTCAGTAATCGTTATTTGATGAAAATGAATAAAAAAATCCATTCTCAGGAATTTGTTTTTTTTACAAAAGGAGATGATGTTGCAATTTTAAATAAAGTAATGCAATATGTAGAAAATAATGAAACGACTAAGAAATTAAAAATTGTCAATGTAAAACGGGAAGGCGAAAATAATGATTCACTCATAATTGACCTTAAAGTTCTTGACCGCGCTTATCCTGAAATTGACATTGAATTCATTGAATTAGAAGGTACTTTTGGTCCGGAAATCATTGACGAATTATCAAAAAAATGGAATATTCCTAAAAATTTCATGTTTATTGGTTCGCCAGGTAATCGTTTCTCTTACAGAGTCTCTGAATTAGGCGGTGTTAGATTAATTATGTAATTTTTGCACTCACGCAATGAAAACACCTTGAACTTTAAATATCTAGAATTCAAACAAATAGAAAATTAATTTTAATCCGCTATATTTGTTATACCAGAAAAAATCGTTTTTATTTTCAAAAAATGAAATACTAGCCTGCAATTCCAAAATAGAAATTTGAAATAACGATTATAATCCAAATTTGTATGTTACAATCTTCTAAAACGCCAGTTCCATTTCAATCCAACAGGAGATTTTCTGTTTTAGAAATACTCCAGTTTATAGTCTTGGCTTCTTTAATTCTGTACTTTGGCAAAACACTATTTATTCCGTTAAGTTTTTCGTTACTCATTGGTTTTATCTTGTATCCTATTTGTAAATGGATGGAAACAAAAGGCATTAATAAAGGAATTGCAATTGTTATTTCTATTTTGGGAGTCACACTTTTGGTGGGAGCTGTACTCTATCTATTATTCGCACAGTTCTCAGAATTCTTGCAAGAATGGCAATCTTTAAGAACCAAACTAACCGAAACGATACATCAATTGAGTCTTTTTATTTCAGAGCGATTTGATATTAGTTTAGAAAAACAAACGGAATTTATCAATAATACGCTCAATAATTCTGGTTCTCAAGCTTTTTCAATAGTTCGGAATACCGCTTATTCTCTCTCTGAATCAGCATTTTTTCTAATCATGATTCCTGTTTTCTCTGCATTAATACTTTTCCACCGCCAAATGTTATCAAATGCTTTGTATGAACTTTTCCCTCCCGAAAGAAAAAACACCATTCATGAAATCCTTGTTGAAACCATTCATGAATATTACAATTTCATCAAAGGAATGTTGGTAGTTTATTTAATAGTTGGATTATTAAACAGCATTGGACTTTGGATAATTGGAGTGCCAAATCCCTTTCTATTTGGTTTTATAGCCTCAATCCTCACTTTCATTCCGTATGTGGGCATTATGATATCGTCGCTATTGCCCATTGCCGTTTCCTGGATAACGTACAATTCTATTTGGTATCCATTAGCTGTTATTGCCGTTTTTTCTATTGTTCAAGCACTTGAAGCTTATATTATATTTCCTTTTGCTGTAGGAAGCCGCTTGAAAATAAATACATTGGTTATCATTATTGTAGTAATCGTAGGAGGTATTATTTGGGGCGCTGCAGGAATGATTCTGTTCATTCCGTTCATAAGCATCATAAAGTTGATTGCGGACCGCACACCAAGCTTAAAGATGTTATCCGTTTTATTGGGAGACGGTGAACAAAAGAAAACTACGAAATAATCTATTTCAAAAGCGCAAAATCAAATGTCCAATCCAGCTCTTTTTTATACCATAATTGTCCTTTTGAAACTTCCAGCGGACAGTCAAAATTATTGGTATAAAGCGCTCCGGTTCCTAATCCCTGAGGCATTAAATTCTGTTGTAAAAAGGTCCATTGCGCAATGGCATTCAGTCCAATATTACTCTCCAAAGCAGAGGTAATCCACCACCCTATTTTATGCTTTTCAGCCAATGAAATCCATTCTTGTGTGCCTCGAAAACCACCTACAAAACTAGGCTTCAAGATGATGTATTGCGGTCTGATTTTCTCTAATAATTTCTCTTTTTCTTCTAATGCAAACACTCCGATTAGCTCTTCATCCAAAGCAATAGGAAAAGGAGTAGTTTTACATAACTCTGCCATCCTGTCAGTACGGTTTTTTTGTATCGGTTGCTCAATACTATGCAACTTAAATTCAGATAGTTGAATTAATTTATCTAAAGCTTTATCTTCATCAAAAGCCCCGTTCGCATCCACCCGAATTTCGACTTGTTCCGGAGTAAAATGTTCCCTAATAAATCGCAATAATTGCAATTCTTTATCGAAATCTATCGCTCCTATTTTGAGTTTTATGCATCGAAAACCTTGTGCCAGTTTTTCCTCAATTTGCTCTTTCATAAACGACTCCTCGCCCATCCAAACTAAACCATTTATCAGTATCGATTTTACACCATTTGTAAAGTCCGAAGGGAATAACAAAAAAGGAGTTTCACTCACTAAAGATTGAAACGCCATTTCGACTCCAAATTGTATCGAAGGAAACTCTAATAAAGCTTCCCAAAGCTTGTCTTTTCCCAAGTTAATATTGTCGCAAGTCCATTTCAATTTTTCTTCATAATCTGATCGATCATCAATACTCAATCCGCGAAGGATTCCACATTCTCCGATTCCCTTTTTACCATCTTGTTCCAAGACGATAAACCAAGTTTCTTTTTCGGTCATAACGCCACGGGAAGTCCCCGATGGTCGTTTGAAATCCAGAATGTATTTGTGGTAGGTTGCTTTCAAGAAATTATGAGTTATGAGTTATTTTAATTTGGCAAACTTGTATCTAATTAATTGTATCAAAACTTAATCCACTAACTTCAAAATTCTTTCAAAATCACTGGAAGTTATTCCTGCCTTTTTGAAAGCAGCAAAATCTTGTTTTATTTTTTGAGTCCAACTCAAACTATCCGTGACGTTTTGAGATTGATACTCTTTATAAATAGCTTTTGCTGACGAATAATTATCATTTAATAAATAAGCGTGCGCCAAATTCATTTGTATCAATAACTCCGTATTATCAAGCTTCTCGCCTTCTTTTAGGAATTTAATCGCTTTACCGTATTGCTTCGTCAAAAGATAACTATTTCCTATTGCATTGTAATCCAAAGCAGTTGCTTTTCCATAATTGATTATCGTTGTAAATTTCAAAATGGCTTCGCCTTGCTTTCCTTGTTTTGCTAATGCAGCGGCTTGCTTGCGCAAATCGTCATAAACACTTTTAGAAAGACTGCTTTCACCAAAACAACTGTTACCAAAATCTTTAAACGCTTTAGAACGCTCTACAGCCAATAATTTCTGGAATTCCTTAAACTTATACTTGGATTGAATTTTATCGAGAATACAAACGCAAAAATCATCTGAATTGGTCATTTTTTGAGCCAAATTGGATGTTTTACATTGATCGATGATTGCTTTTCTGTTTTCAAGTGTCCAGCCACGACTGAGTGTATTATCGACCCACGGCACAACTTCCAGAATAATTTTTTGGTTCATGATCCAGTTTTTACTTTCAAAACCAAACCATAAATTTCCAGAATTCGATTGCATACAAGCAGATTTCTCAGATGAAAGTCGTTTAGCATCTTTGCTTACTGGCGTATCCTGAACCAGACAAGCGTCATCAGTTTTTCCGTTTTCTTTATATTTTGTAGCTAATTCAGCGCTAGAAAAAACTGCATACTTGCATTTGTCATCTCCTGAGATTTTTGACAATATAAAAACTGCTCCTGCTGAACCTTGACTAATCCCCGTTGGGTCTGGTATAGCTTTCAAAACAGAAACTAAACTGCCCGCCATTTGCTGGTTTTTGTCCAAAAGTGTTATTCTATAAACGACTTCGGTGGTACCTTCAGGAAAATCTTGAGTTTTTATGATGATTCTGTCTCTTGCGGAAACAGAAATTTCTTCGGTTGTACCACGGGTTTTATCCCAATAGCCGTCTTTTTGAGAGAAAACAGATTGAAAGGAAATAAATGCTACTATTATTAAAGCTATTTTTTGAATATTCATTTTCTTGATTAACGTTTTTTAGCCCAGATTACTTCACTTAATTTTTATTTACATAGGGGTTCATTGAACTTCGTTTGCAGTGAAAATCCTTTTTATCAGCCTTTTTCGGCTGATTAAAAGATTGCAACAAATAGCTGGAGATTGCTTCGAAAAACTCACAATGACTAATTACAATTCGATGGAACTTCCTATTTCCAGCAACATCAAATCTTTTCCTTTGTTGAAGAATTTACGAATGGATTCCTCATGGTCAATTTCGATATAACCGAAAGTATCGTAATGGTAGCCCAGAATTTTATCGCAATCCAAGAAATCAGAAGCAATAATGGCATCTTCGACATCCATAGTGAAATTATCGCCTATCGGCAAAATTGCTAAATCAAGTTTAGTTCGCATCGGAATGAGTTTCATATCCATTGTCAGCGCCGTATCACCAGCAATGTAGATATTTTTATGTTCGCCTTCAATGACAAAACCGCCCGGATTCCCCCCATAACTGCCGTCAGGAAAAGAACTGGAATGAATCGCATTTACATATTTCAGTTTTCCAAAATCGAAATTCCAACTTCCGCCATGATTCATGGGATGTGATTGAAAGCCTTTTGCTCCATAATAACCTGCAATTTCTGCATTAGAAACAATTACCGCATTGGTTCTTTTGGCAATTGCCTCGACATCGAGAATATGGTCCCCGTGAGCGTGCGTAAGCAAAATATAATCGGCTTTTAAAGTGTCAATGTCAATATGCGCTGCATTTGGATTAGCCGAAATATAAGGATCTACAATAATGTGTTTTCCTCCAACTTCTATACCTAATGACGCATGACCGTAAAATGTTATTTTCATATTTATTGATTTAAAATGGAATAATTCCCTACTTGATTATTAATTTATCTGCCGCCTAAAAAAGTATTTACAATGATATCCGAAAAAAAGTAAATCATACCTAACGACAATAAAACCGAAAGTGCAAAAGTACTCAATGCAAGTTTTTTTAATTCAGGATCTAATTCCTTAGCGTTTTGATTTTTATAGACCGTATTTAAATGCTTAATTAAAGGAATGTAAGCCAATAAAAACAAGTATTGATCAAAGTGAAAATCGTCAATAATCGCAAAAATCAACACCAAAACCATCGCCGTAACAATCAAAATGTAATGATATATTTTAGCTTTGGATCCGCCAATTTTTACGACAATTGTATTTTTATTTGACTTCCTATCGGATTCTTCATCACGCATATTGTTCAAATTCAAAACACCCACGCTCAATAATCCAATAGCAACCGCCGGCAAAACCAACAACGCATCCAATTGTTTCGAGTATAAAAAATTCACTCCTAAAGTACTCACCAATCCGAAAAATACAAACACAAATACATCGCCAAATCCACGGTAGCCGTACGCCGTATTTCCAACCGTGTAACGAATTGCAGATACAATGGAAAGAATTCCCAATACTAAATAGAAAAAGGAATACCATAAATTTGTATCTCTAAACGCATAATAAATCAATAACATCGCTGAAAGCAACGTCAAGGCTGATGTCATTATAATGGCTCGTTTCATGGCTTGTGGAGTAATCACACCGCTTTGTATCGCGCGTTTTGGCCCTACACGATCCTCATTATCCGTTCCTTTCATGCCGTCACCGTAATCATTAGCAAAATTGGACAGTATCTGCAATCCTAATGTTGTCAATATAGCAAATCCAAACAATCGCCAATTAAAGACCTCGGTTGGCGTTAATATACTATCTGTTGGGTGCGCCAAAGCATACATACTACCCACTATTATTCCAGAAACCGATAATGGTAAGGTTCGTAATCGTGCGGCTTCAATCCAATGTTTCATATTTTTTTATTTAAAAATTTGCAGTTTAAAACTTAAGATTTGTTGCACAGACAACTTTAAACCTTACACTTTAAACCATTTTGTTAAATCCAATTGCTATCGGAAGTTTCTATTTCGTACAACCAACGGTTGACTTGTTGTTTTACTATTGAATAATTCGCTAACTGAAAAGCAATATTTCCTCCTGCAGTATGCAATGTTATGGAACCAATATTCAACTTTTTATGCCAGAAAAGCTGCGAAGTTGTAATTGCTTGTATTTTACTGGGCTCAATAATATCATTGCTGATGTCCCAAGCGCCACTTTGCTTTATTATAAAATTCTCGTGAATGAATAATCGGTTATTTTTAAATTTAAAATACTGGATTAATCCAATAACAACTAAATACACCGGCACAACATAACTATATTCAAAAATTATAGGCTCAAGCCAATATCCAATCCCTAAAAATCCAAACAAAGGTAATCCTATTGAAATAAAAACAGAAAAAATAAGTTTACGAAAATTAGGTTGCAACATCAACCCTTTTTCAGGAATTTTATGAAACAATAATCTCAATATCGAATCTCTCTCTGCTTCACTACATCCCGGAATTTCAATTATTGATTTTCGTTCTTCTTTTTCTCCGCTGGTCGCTTGTCTAATTTTCAGCTCCAGAATCCCCATTTTCTTTTGGAAATAATTCCTTTTAACGGTCGTAATCTGAACTTTTTCAGGCTTGATAATAGTGCTTTTTGTGTTTAACAACCCAAAAGACAACAACAAAGACCCTTTTTGTCGGGTTATTTTGTAATCATAATATTTAAAAATGATTCGAATGATATTGATCACCAAAACGATCCCAAACAAAAATAGTATTGATCCTAATATAGTTTGAAAGACAAAGCTTTCGTCAATATAAGTCCCCATTTTTTCTTTATAAATAGTACTGTCGTCTCCAAAATTCTGTAAATTCTCGTAAATCGTACTGAAGAAAATTACTAGCAAAGCGATACTTCTTTCGTAATTTGACGTTATCCCAACTTTTAGCAAACTCAAAAAGCTTATTTTGATGAAAGGATGAGCCGCTTCAAATAGTTTTTGTTCGGTTTGCTCCAAGGTAGTTGTTTCTGTTCCAATTGTAGTCTTTAGCTCTTCATTTTCTAATAAATGGAATTTCAAATCCAAAGCCAATTCATGTGAAATCGCTTTGATAGCGCCTTCTTTTTTATTGCTTCCGGCTGTATCCACATCCAATTCATAAACCCCAATTAACTTTTGAATAAAAGACTGATTGATATTTACTTGTTGGATTTTACACAGTTGAATCGAGGTTTTGGTTTTATTAAAAACGCCTTCTGTAATGATAAATTCGTCGTTTTCGGAATCCAAAAAGAAAGTAAAATTCAGGTATTTCAAATAAGAAACAACCCCAATACTTGCAAATACGGCAATCATCCCAAGGAAAAAATACAATTTATTAACCTCGTCGAACTTAAAAATCCAAAGCACAATCATAGGCCACAAAGCTCTGGCATATTGCTGAAGCGTGTAAAAAAACATTACCAAAATACCTATTGAAGATTGCCTCTGTGGCTGACTAAAATCGGCTCCCATTACAATTGCTTTTGTATTTTACCCATCAACAATTGTTTGATATTTTCGGCTTGCTCTTTTTCGATTCCAGGGATTTCAATATCACTAGAACTTCCACCAGCAGTAAAAATTTCAATTTTGGTCAGACCAAAATAACGTGAAATTAACCCTTCATGCAAAGCCACGTGCTGTACTCTATTATAAGGAATTACGATTGTATTTGTAGCAATAATTCCGTACCTGAAAAGCACATCGTGTTCTCGGAAAGCAAATCCTTTTTTCTTAAATCCAATAATAGAAAATGCTACCAACAAAACTGAGAATATAGGAATAACGACACCTATGATCAACCAGACTCTTCCGGAAAATAGTTCGGGTTTAAACATGGAAACAAATATTGGAACAAGAATAAGTATTCCAATAAATAACGCCAAATTAATCAATACCACCCAAATGTAGTTAGGATGCAAATTCGTAAAAGTGACTTCCTCAAATTTTGGAAGTTGGCGCGTATCAATCGTTTCGTTTGTGAAATTTTCCATTTATAAAATTTAGTTTAAAGCTTAAGGTTTTAAAGTTTAAAGTTCCTTTTCAAAACAACTTTAAACTTTAAACATCAAACTTTTTTACGGCAACCATTTTTTCTCAAAATTCGGTTTTCTTTTCTCCAGGAATGCGTTTCTTCCTTCTTTAGCTTCTTCAGTCATATATGCAAGTCTTGTAGCTTCACCAGCAAAAACCTGTTGTCCTACCATTCCATCATCCGTAAGATTCATCGCAAATTTCAGCATTTTAATCGCCATTGGAGATTTTTGCAAAATTTCCTGCGCCCATTCGTAAGCTGTATCTTCTAATTCAGCATGAGGAATCACAGCATTTACCATTCCCATATCCATTGCATCCTGAGCCGAATAATTGCGTCCCAAGAAGAAAATCTCGCGTGCTTTTTTCTGTCCAACCATTTTAGCCAAATAAGCCGAACCGTATCCACCGTCAAAACTGGTTACATCGGCGTCCGTTTGTTTGAAAATAGCGTGTTCTTTACTCGCCAAAGTCAAATCGCACACCACATGCAAACTGTGTCCTCCACCTACAGCCCAACCTGGAACTACAGCGATAACTACTTTTGGCATGAATCGGATTAAACGCTGCACTTCTAAAATGTTCAAACGATGTTGTCCATCATCACCTACATAACCTTGATGCCCGCGTGCGTTTTGATCGCCGCCGCTGCAAAAAGAATACACGCCATCTTTAGACGAAGGCCCTTCGGCAGAAAGTAAAACTACTCCTATTGACGTATCTTCCTGTGCATCGTAAAAGGCATTATACAATTCAGCAGTTGTTTTCGGACGGAACGCATTGCGCACATCTGGTCTGTTAAACGCAATTCTGGCAACGCCATTGCATTTCTTATAAGTGATATCTTCGTATTCTTTAGCAGTGATCCAATCCATTACAATTGATTTAAATTATTTTAGTGTAAAAATAAATCATTTTTTACATTTTATCTATTCTATTTGCATAACCTTATGGTAATCCTTCTCTGATTAAAGGCTTTAAAATGTTAAAAAACTATAAAAAAATAGCAATTTAACAGTTGCCAATTCAAATTATTTTTAATTTTAGAACAAGCTAATCAGATGAATACAAATTCTTTATCTTGATTAATTATTGATTCTTCACTGATTTATTAACCTAAAAAAAGAATGTATTGAATGCAATTAAAAATGTTGTCGCTCCTTTTTCTACGGTAATAACTTATAAAAATATTTTCAAAGCCCCGATAAACGAGCTAATGATACTAGCATTTGCCCCAGCAGTAAAAAATAAAAAGTAACACCTACGGTTAATTAAAGAACTATTTTCTTGTCCTTGCAAAAGTGAGACATTAATAAACAATTGTTTAGAAAATTATCTTCCAATATATAGAAAACCAACGGCCTTATTGTGAAATTATTTCTTAACTCCTAAGCAAGTGATTGTACATTTAAAGACAAAACTATCCTTTAAAGTACTTACGCTTAAATTAATATTTTTAAAATAGTATCGAGCATACTATTGCGCTTAGAAGCGGATAAAGCTACTTTGAACTTCAAATTTATTTTAATGTTGCCAGAATTTAATATTCTAAAACAGCATTAAAAAGAGAAAGACTAACCGTTACGATTAGTCTTTCTTTTTTTTTATTCCTTAACCAAGTAAATTCCGTCTTCCTTGATTTCGATTAATTTCTCTCGGTATAAAGCTCCTATCGCTTTCTTGAAGGTTTTCTTGCTCATTTTCAAAACCGTTTTAATGTCCTCCGGATGTGAATTATCAGTCAAACGCAAGAAACCTCTGCTGGCTCTTAACTCATCCAGAATTTTTTCTGCATTTGGCTCTATACTTTGATATCCTTGAACTTGCAATGCCACATCAATCTTATTATCCGGACGAATCGTCTTGATATACCCTCGCATGCGGTCTCCCGTGCGAATCGCATCATCATAAACTTCATCTTTGTACATCAAACCTTTGTACTTTTCGTTGATGATAACGTTAATTCCTAATTCAGTGATATGAGAAACAATTAAATCTACTTCTTCCCCTTTTTCGACCGTTAAGTGATCATTTTTTAAAAACTGATTCAATTTACTGGAAGCCACCAAGCGATTGGTTTTCTCGTCCATATAAAGATACACCAAGTAGCGTTTACCTTTTTCCATAGGACGTGCCTGCTCTTTGAACGGAACCAAAATATCTTTTTCCATTCCCCAATCCATAAAAGCACCAATCTGATTGGTATAATTCACACGCAAAAGTGCAAATTCATTCAATAAAATATATGGTTCTAATGTCGTGGCAACGGGTCTTTCTTCGTGGTCTAGATACACAAAAACAATCAACTCCTCACCTATTTCAAATTCGTTTGGCACGTATTTGTTAGGCAACAGAATGTCATGGATTCCTTCGGGATCTTGTTCTGGATTGCCCAGAAACAAACCCACTTTGGTATCGCGTAATATGGTAAGCGTATTGTATTTTCCTATTTCAATCATTTTCTTTCAATTTCTAAAGCGCAAAGGTACGAAGTTTGAAAATAGTAAATTAAGAAACCGTCCACAAAAAAACAAAGCCCAAATCCGATGGCTATTTTCTTTTTTAGGAGCAGAATTTTCCGCTTTTTCATAACGAGTTGTCCCGCTGTCCGCAGTATCCACGCCCAAAAGCGTGGGATACTTGCTACCATCGGGGCTAGATTAGGAAGTTTTGTTTTTCAAAATTTCGAATAGTACAAGAGTAAACAATTCCTAAAACTCAATTTCGTTTATACTTTCTTTTTCTTTTTTACTAACTTTGAGAAAACTAAAAAAACCTATTAATGAAACCAACCTCAATTCTCTGTTTGTTCCTACTACTATTTGTTTCTCATACCAATTACGCACAAACCACAGTCGATGATCCCGAAATAAAAAAAATGGTTGCCGAAGTAAAATCGGAAAACATGGAAGCTACAGTTCGTAAACTCGTGTCTTTTGGAACCCGACATACATTAAGTGACACCAAAAGCAACACCCGCGGTATTGGAGCGGCACAACGCTGGGTAAAATCAGAATTTGATAAATATGCTTTGGCATCAAATGGAAGACTGACTTCTGTGATTGATTTTTTTACCATCAAAGCCGATGGAAGACGTATTGCAACTGACAGCCAATTGGGTAATGTAATGGCAACCTTAAAAGGAACTGATCCTACAGACAATCGTGTATTAATCATAAGCGGCCATTTAGATTCCCGTGCTTCAGATGTTATGGATGCCAAATCTGATGCACCAGGTGCAAACGACGATGCTTCTGGAGTTGCAGCGATGATGGAACTTGCCCGAATAATGAGCCAAAGAGAATTCCCTTTTACGCTGATTTTTGTGGCAGTTGTTGGTGAAGAACAAGGATTGTACGGAGCCAAACATTTAGCCGATGTTGCCAAAGATGGAAAATGGAACGTTATTGCGATGATTAATAATGATATGATTGGAAACAGTTTATCCAGCGGTACTTTATTACGAGACAATACTAAAGTTCGCGTTTTCAGTGAAACAATTCCATTCTTAGAAACGGAAGCAGAATCAAAAATGCGTAAATCGACCAATCGTGATAATGACAGTCCATCCAGACAATTAGCCCGATATGTCAAAACGGTTACCAATCAATATGTAGAGCAATTGGATATTAATTTAGTGTATCGCAACGACCGTTTCTTGCGTGGTGGCGATCACACTCCTTTTAGTCAAAATGGATTTACAGCGATTCGTTTTTGTGAAATGAACGAAAACTACGATCACCAACATCAAAGCGTTCGAAAAGAAAATAACATCCAATACGGTGATTTGGCTGAGTTTATGGACTTTGAATACATGAAGAAAGTAACATGTTCTAACTTGGCTACGTTCAGCAATTTGGCTTGGTCACCTAAAGCACCTACAAACGTAGGAATTGAAGTAAAGGATTTGACTAATTTCTCTACTTTAGTTTGGACCGCTCCTGATGGAAAGTCGGTTTATGGATATAACATTCTTATCAGAGAGACGTCATCACAGCATTGGGAAAAAACAATTTTTGTTAAAGACACAAAAGCTGAAATCCCATATTCTAAAGACAATTTTTTCTTCGCTGTTCAAGCTGTAGATGCATTAGGACATTCCAGTTTACCGATTTTCCCAATACCAATTCGTTAAAAAGCGTTCAATACTAAACAAAAAAGCGTTTGCCTCGGCAAACGCTTTTTTTTATGGGTATCATTTACAAATTAAGTATTAATTGTAAACACTTTCTTTTTTGAAGTGAACAGCCAGTAAATAATAAATTACCACTCTGTATTTATTCCTGTTAGAACGACCGTATTTTTCCATGACTGCATCTATTGCAGCATCTAATTCCGGTCCGTCACTAAGTCCTAATTTCTTGATTAGAAAATTGTTTTTTACCGTATCTAATTCGGCTTGTTGGGTTCCGGCAACCGTTGCAGAATCATCATTATAAATTGATGGACCACAACCAATAGTTACTTTTGTCAACAAATCCATATCTGGATTTACACCACATTTGTCTTTCAAATCGGCAGCATACTTTACAATTAATTCGTCTCTTGCACTCATAAATAAAAGTTTAATATTTGATTAATAGATTTTTATACACTCAAATTTAAACATTTAATCGTGCCTTTTAACGGACACCTGAAAATATTTAGACCAATTCTTTAAAATATTGCAGTAAAATGCTGTCATTTTCCAAAGTGGGTGTGAAAATTTCCAAAATACTTGGTTTTTCATTTTGAGCATATAAAGCGGTCAAACTTCTTGATAAACTAGCTTCATCGCTGGCAATACTATATTCAAAACCATACATTTTAGCCAAATGTTCCGCCGTTAAACAATGGGAAGTTTCAAAGAATGTATTAAAAACGGGACTTTCTTCATGACCTGGTAAAATTCTAAAAATTCCACCACCACCATTATTGATTAGAATAATCTTGAAGTTCTTTGGGATATAATTGTTCCACAACGCATTGCTGTCATATAAAAATCCAATATCTCCTGTTATAAAAACAGTTTGTTTATCATTGGCTACAGCCGCACCAATAGCCGTAGAAGTACTTCCGTCGATTCCGCTCGTACCACGATTGCAATACACTTCAATGGAAGGATGTACGTCTATTAATTGTGCATATCGAATCGCTGAACTATTGCTGATTTGCAATTGACTATTGGTTGGCAAACACTGCATCACTTTTTCAAAAACTTTAAAATCCGAAAAAGGAATTTTGTTTAAATAAATATCACTTTTTAGCTTTCGCAACGCTTTTACAGCATCTAATTGCTCGAAATAATTACTTTCTATTGATTTTGTAAGTGGCAAGAAAGTGTCGAAAAACACATTTGGATTTACTTCAAAATGTTTAGTCAAAGCGCCAAAAGTATCATACGCTCTCCAAGAATCAATATGCCAATGGTGTTTTGGTTTGTATTTTCTTAAAAAAGCCTTGATTCGTTTTGAAACGACCATTCCGCCAAAAGTGACTAAAATTTCCGGACGAAAATTTTCAAAATCTTCATTCGTAAATGGCGTAATTATCGTGTCTATATTATTGATAAAAGTATCGTGATGCACGTTAGAAGTTGTTTCGGTCAACACTACAACCGACTCATCTTTGGCGAAAGCCTCAATTATTTTTTCATTGATTGCATTCGGATCATTCAAGCCAACCAGAATCATTTTTTTGGTGGAATTGTTCCAAATCTTTGCATATTCTGTAACAACTTCAATGGAAATCGTCTGAGTAGCATTTGCGGAAGCGACTGTATTCACTTCGACCGAAAGCTCCGAAACAGTTTCGTATAAAGGTTCTTCAAAAGGCGCATTGATGTGAACAGGACCTTTTTGAGTGATAGCCATATTGATGGCTTCATTTATTTTTAAATCATTTTCGATTGAAACATCCTCATGCAGATTAGCATTGTAAAGCGAATGATTTTCGAAAACATTTTCTTGTCTAATCGTTTGTCCGTCGCCAATATCAATTTTACTTTGCGGTCTGTCTGCCGAAATCACAATCATAGGAATCTGGCTGTAAAATGCTTCTGCAAAAGCCGGATAATAGTTCAATAAAGCAGAACCGGAAGTACACACTAAAGCCACTGGTTGTTTGGTTTGTTGTGCGATTCCCAATGCAAAAAATGCAGCCGAACGCTCGTCAGCAATGCTGTAACATTGAAAAGCGGGATTGTTTACAAAACCAATTGTAAGCGGGGCATTTCGAGAACCCGGAGAAATAATTATAGTGGTGATTCCTTTGGCCAAACAAATTTCAATAATGCTTTGTGCTAAAGGTATTTTGGGGTAAATCATTGTTTTAGTTTCAAAGAAACAAAGATACAAAGATGTAAAGGTTTTTCTCTAATCTTAAATAGTTTTCTTAAATTTGAACGAAAATAAATTCTATATGGAAATCAAAATAAGACCGGCTGTTTTTACCGATTTAGATACAATATTGGAAATCATCAATCACCAAATACTGAACAGTACTTCGATTTATGATTATGAGCCACGAGATTTTGAAACCCATAAATTGTGGTTTGAAGACAAAATGGCTCATGACTTGCCTGTGATTGTTGCTGAAACTGAAAATGGAACGATTGGATACGCTACGTATGGCACTTTTCGTCATAAAATAGGCTACCGTTTTACAGTGGAACATTCGGTTTATGTTGCAGAAGAATTTTTAGGAAAAGGAGTTGGAAAATTATTATTGGCTGAACTTATCCAATTGGCAAAAAAACAAAAATACCACACTATGATTGGCGTTATTGACTCCGAAAACAAAGGAAGTATCGCTTTTCATAAAAAATATGGTTTTGAAACCGTTGGCGTTATTAAAGAATCAGGCTATAAATTTGATCGTTGGTTGAGTTCCGTTTTCATGCAACTGATTTTAGAATAATTGAATCTGTACTAGAATTTGGTTCGTTTTCTACTATGTTTGACTTTAAAAACTTTATGCCTTTAAGACTTGAGACTTTATAGTATATTTGCACAACTAAAAATTTCATGGACTATACCTTACTTTCATCGCCTTTACAGGGATTTACTGACTTTCGTTTTAGAAATGCCCAAAACAAAATTTTTGGAGGAATTGACACTTTTTACTCGCCTTACATTCGCTTAAACGGAAAAATGGTTATCAAACCGTCTTACGAACGCGACCTGCTTCCAGAGAATAATCTTGATTTAGAGGTAATTCCACAAGTGATAACAAACGATGCCGATGAATTTTTATTTGTGGCCAAATATGTTCGAGAATTGGGGTATAAAGAGTTAAACTGGAATTTAGGCTGTCCTTATCCTATGGTGACCAAGTCTGGTATGGGTTCCGGTCTAATCAGTAATCCCGAAAAAATCAACAATATCCTTCACAGAGCCCATACTGAATCTGACATTATTGTGTCTATGAAAATGCGTTTGGGGTATGAAAACAGCGAAGAAATTCTGGATGTTTTACCTATTTTAGACACCTATCCTATTAAGAATATTGCGATTCATGCGCGTATTGGAAAGCAACTGTATAAAGGTGGTGTAAACTTAGATGCCTTCCAGCATTGTGTTGATAATACCAAACATAAATTGTATTACAATGGTGATATAACCTCCGTTGCTAAATTTCATGAAATGCAGCAACGCTTTCCAACTATTGACCATTGGATGATTGGCCGAGGATTAATTTCGGATCCATTTTTACCCAGTATGATAAAAAATAATACTTCAGAATATCCTGCCAACAAAATTGAATTATTCAGTGCTTTTCATGATACTTTGTATGATATTTATAGCGAATCTCTTTCTGGTTCAACCCATATTTTATTGAAGATGTACCATTTATGGGAATATTTTTCAGCTACTTTTTCGAATCCGCATAAGATTTTGAAAAAAATAAAAAAAGCGCAAAGTATTCGGAATTACGAAGCTGCTGTAGCTGAAATTTTCAAAAACGAAAAATTCTAGCGGAAAAAATAAACCATTAAGAAATTAAGAAAAATTAAGCGCTGATTCTTAATATAACTTAATTTCTTAATGGTTCAAAGTTTAGAGAATATTCGACACTTACTTAAACCACAAAAAAAAGAGATTTTCATTTGACTGAAAATCTCTTTTAAAATATTTTACTTTATAAAGTTAGCTAGCTGATTATGCTTTGATCCAATTTAATACTTCCGGGTCAGTTACTAAGGTTCTTGGAGCAATTACTTTTTCTAACTCCCCTTTTTCGTTGATTAGGTATTTCTGAAAATTCCATTCTACAGTTGAATCTTGTAATCCATTTTTAGATTTCTGAGTCAAAAACTGGTAAATAGCCGCCATGTCATCTCCTTTTACGGAAACTTTATCCATCATTGGGAAAGTAACTCCGTAATTCATTTGGCAAAAAGTTGCAATCTCTTCATTAGTTCCTGGCTCTTGTGAAGCAAAGTTATTTGCCGGAAAACCTACAATTACTAATCCTTTGTCTTTGTATTCTTTATAAACTGCTTCAAGATCTTTGTATTGTGGTGTCAATCCACATTTTGAAGCGGTATTTACGATCATGATTTTTTTACCTTTCAAAGAAGCAAAATCAAAACTGTTTCCTGATAAATCTTCTACTTTGAACTGATAAATCGTTTCTTTAGCAACTAACGGTGTACTCATTTTATTTTCAGATTTTTGTGGTTGTGCCTGGTTTTGACAACTAAATAACATCAAAGCGCAAGTCGCTATGTATACAAGATTTTTCATAATTGAAATTTTTTATAAAATTAGATAAAAATTTGTTTTATCAAAGCATTTTTTATTTAAACAGTAGTTAAATAAAAAAGAAAACCTGACACTATGAAAATGCCAGGCTTCCAAACAAATAAACAACAAATCTTAATGTGGTATTTAAAACGTATAAGTAATTTTTCCTTTCATGAAGAAAGGCGTTCCTGGAGTAAAATGAATTTCTTCAACACTTTCAGGTTCATTTTGAAGCCTGGATTCAGTAGCAAATTGTGTTTCGTTCCATGCAGTATCAAAAATATTCTCTACTGCAATTCCAAAATTGATATTCTTATATTGATAATTAACATTTAAATCTGAAATAAAATAACCTTTGGCAACAATGGAATTATCTTCATTTGCCGGGCGGTTTTTTAAGTAACGATAGCGAATTCCTCCTGAGAAACCATTCACTTTTTGGAAACTTAATCCTCCAGTTGTAGTAAAATCTGGTGCTAGCGGAATGTAATCCTGACCTTTTGGTTCATCAATGCTTCTGGCGTATGTATAATTTGCATCCGCATCAAAATACAACCAGTCATTCAATTGGTAACGCAATCCAAGCTCTGCTCCCATACGTTTTGATTTTCCGCTTGGCTCAATAATTCCGGCATCTCCCACATAAACAAACTCCTGTTCCAAAAACAAATACCACAAAGCGGAATTCACGATTAATTTTGGAAATGGTTTCCAAATGGTACCAATATCCGTTCCTATAGCCGTTGGTAAAATTTGTTTCCCACTGTTTTGAACGACAACACGTGTATCATTCGAATGGAAACCCATTCCTGATTTTACAAAAAATTGCAAGTTGTTATTTTGCGAGTAAATGAAATTCAATTTTGGAGAAAACTTAACTTTAGATTCCGATTGTGTTTTGTAATTCTCCATCAATTTATCTTGATAATTGAACTTGAAATAATCCAATCGAATGGCCGGATTAATCATAAGTTTCCCAAAATTAAATTCGGAATTCACGTATGAAAACAAATTAGACTCATCAATATCACCTAATTTTATATTCTCAAGAACCGTTCTTCTGTTCAAAGTGTGTGAAAGCTCTGTGTCAGTTGTCGCATCGGCACGAAAACCAGCTCCAAATTGCAACAAAACATCTGTATCATTTATTTTCGTCTTCTTATTCAACTCCGCATTCATTCCATAAATATCGCGATTTTCTTTTTGTTTAATTTGGTCCCCATTAATTGGATCATCTAAAAAGAACGTAAAATTAGAGTATAATTCAAATTGGTAATTCGAATAAAAAGCATTCGCTTTCAAAAATGTATTTTCATCAATTGGTTTGCTCAAACTCGCATTAAAATTGGTTCGCGATGTATTTCCGCCTTCGGTATCATCAACAGCACCAAATCTTGAAATCGTTCCGTTATCGACCAAGCGTTGCGGTATTTGTCCGGAAGCGTCCCATTTGCTTGAAAAGCGAGAAGCCAAGATTGAAAACTTGCTATTGTCACTTAAAATAGCTGAATATTTCCCTAACAAGTTGATTCTGTTAAAATTTTGGGGAGAATCAAACGAACCATCTGTCAATATATATTCTGTGGCAATGTACGCACTTTGTGTTTTTTGGTTTCCCAAAAGATTAAAAAGTCCTACCGTTCTCAGCGTGTTGAATTGACCTACTTCGACACCAATACTGCTTTTTTCTATTTTATCTTTAGTTTGGAAAGCAACGTATCCTGCTGTAGCAAAATCCCCTTTGTTAGCATAATACGTTCCTTTTCCAAAATCTACTTTTTCTACCGTTTCCGGAATTACAAAATGCAGATCTGCATAACCCTGACCATGTGCGTGTGATACCATATTTACTGGCATTCCATCTACTGAAATGGCTATATCTGTTCCGTGGTCGATGTCAAATCCTCTCAAAAATATTTGCTCTGCTTTTCCTCCGCCGGCATGTTGCCCGATGAATAATCCAGGAACTTTTCTAAGAATTTCCTGAGACGAATTCACTGGGGTGGTTTGCAAATCTATTTTTGAAATAACATTCATCGCCGAAAGTTTTGGTTGGATTACTATCTCATTTAATCTAAATATATCATCTTCAAGAATGATTATATCATCCGAAGAAACAATAGTGTAATTTGACTTTTTATATCCTAAAGCCGTTATTTTGATAACATCTCCTAAAAGCGTTTTATCCAAACTGAACAACCCAAATTCATCAGTATGAGCATGGCTTTCAGAATTTGTATTCACCAAATAAGCATTTTCAACAGGATTACCATCACTATCCAACACTTTACCTTTTTGAATTTGGGCATAAGTTGACACTCCAAAAAGGATAATCAACACTAAAATAATATTTTTCATACGCTACAATTGATTTACCTTTTTCTCGAAATTAGGACCCAATTCATATAAACTGGATAGTAATTCCTCCTTAATAGGTTTAGTTTTGAGCGCTAAATTATTTGATTTGTAAATCATTGCCAAGTGGTACTGCACCTTTGGTTCAAAGGATTTTCCAACCACATGATTTTGAGCAATTTCTAATGCTTTTTTATTTTCGCCTACATTTAGATAAGCCCAAGCTAATAAATCGTAAGAATCAGCAGTGGGTCTGTGGTCTACTTCAATTTTAGCAATTTCTAATGCTTTTTGAGCGGTTTGTTTATCATCAGCATAAATCAAAGCATTGTATTTATTGTACATCGCACCATAATTATTTTTCTCCATCATAGAAAAATAAGCATTTCTGTTTTTTACTTCCACACTTTTATTACCTTCAAATTGAGCAATTTGAGATTTCAACAAATAAAAATCTGGTGTGTTATGAGTTGCTGCAATAGCATCAATAATTCTATTGGCCTCGTTTATATTTCTTTCTTTAGAAAAAACAATCCATGCAATTCCTTTTAAAGCATAGGAATAATTAGGATCTAGTGCTAATGTTTTTAAGTAACTGTCGTAAGATTCTTGTATTCTTCCAGCATGTCCATAAAAATCACCCAAATTAGAATAGGACCAGATTTTTAGCACTTTATTGTCTTCTTTTTCAGCAATATCTCTTGCCTTTTCCATGAAAGTTATCGCCGTTTCTAAATCGCCTTTATGATCGTTCCATTTTGCCAAGCGAATCAAATAATCAAAACTATTCATGTCTCTAATCGCATTCAGATTTTTAACCGCTTCCGGATAATTTCCCAATTCCATTTGAACGTCAAAAAGTAATTTTTGAGTTTCTTTTTTACCCTCGCCTATTGCTAATGCTTTATTGGCTAGTTCCAAAGCTTCCTTAAAACGATGTTGCGAAATATAATTTCTTGCCAATGATCGAACGGTTGAAACCCTTGAATAATTGTATGCTTCATTTGATTTAGTCAATAAATCTTCAGATTTATATAAGTTTTTGATATCTCCAGTATATTCAAAAAGTGTGTTATAGTTCGCCGCAAGTTGACTTAAATAACTGATTTGGTTTGGTGCAGCGTTATATTTTTTCTGCCAAAAATCAATTTCTTTATGAGCAAAAGACAACGATTTATTGTCTTTTAAACTCAAGTATTTAGAATAGTCTTCTTTGCTTGTAATTTCTTCTGATTTACTTTCACAACCTAATAAAAGTAGGGTTGTGAAAACAAAAAGGAAAGTTGTTTTTAAAGTTTTCATACTCTAATTATTTTGTTTGTTTGTTTGTTTGTTTGTTTGTTTGTTTGTTTGTTTTAATAAAAAAAACAGAGCGAATAGTGTTTTTTCAAACGCTCTGTTTTTTATAGAAATACTACCAAGCAGAAGCTAGGTAAGGGAAAGTTGTTCCAAATGCTTTGTCATTTGCATTCACATTATCTTTAGTCAATTGTGGATTAGTAGCACCAGTTGGTCCACCAAAAATCAATAATAATTCAACATCTATAACGTCATCTGCCAAAGCTCTTCCTGTCAAAACGTTAGTTCCGTCAAAGAAAGTTGTAGGTGCTGTTTTAGACACTCCTAATACATCTGTTGCTAAAAGACCTGTAAGTTGCGCGGCAGTTTGTCCTAAAGCATTGGTAGTATATGCAGGATTCAAAGCCAATAATCTGGATTGAAAAATAGGTTGGTATTTTGCTCCCATTGCCGATGGAATTGCAGCATTGAAGTCATCTTTAGGTTGTCCTGAAGCAACGAATACCGTATTAATTGCCGGTCTTGCCATTTGGTCTTGCTGAACAAAAGTTCCAGAAAAATCCAAGCTAGCTACTGGATCATTATTTGAATCGTCATTGTCACAATTTACTGAAACAACTGCAGCTACTAGTGCGATTGTTATAATTTTGAATTTATTTGTTTTACTCATGATGTTTAAATTTTAAGTTTTTCGAAATCGAAAATCTTCGATTCCATGTTTTTGCTTTTTTTAAATAAAATTAATTATTGTTTTTTCTTAGTTTCAGCCCAAACACCAACAGTACTTGATGAACCCAACATTGATTTTGGAACCTCAACAACTATAGACATTGCATTGGTACCAGCAAATGTGTCTGTACCCGGATTGTTAAATCCTGTAGCTGTTCCGCCAAGAATTGCTTTGAATTGACCTAAATCAAAAAAGAAAGGATCATCTCTTGGCCCTGCGAAAAATTTCATTCCGTTTTGTTCTGCAGTCAAAGCTGCTGTTCCATATTTAGAGATAGTAACACTTCCTGAGGCTGATGCAGTTTTAACGGTACTTGAAGTTCCAGTTGTTCCTGGAGCTACAGGTCCAAAGAAATACATCTTATCATCTTTCTTAATTGCCTGAATCACTAAATCTTCAACATTGTCACCATTATTGTCAATGTTTATCTCAACCATCACATTATCTTTGAATGTGGCAGCACCAGTAGCATTAGGACTTAACAATCCTTGAGTGTTTACTGCAAATACTAAATTACTTGTGTTTTGCCCTTGAAAAGCATAAACATCCGTAATATCTCCTGCGTCTCCTGACATTGTAGCCGGTGCATCAATGTGATCCGCTGCAACTAAAATTAAGCCCGAAACCGCCACTAGCGATAGACCTAAAAGCATTTTTGTTTTTTTCATTTTGTTTTAAATTAAAAGGTTATAAATGCATTTACGGGATTGTTTCCGATTTGGTTTTTTAAATCCTAAAAAAAAAATTAAAATAATATTTAACTAATTGATTTTAAACTTTTTAAATACTTAAAAAAAGTAAAATTATTTTTATTTTGATGTTGGTAACTATATATTATGTTATTTTTAATTAAGATTGTATAAGTTTGTAATTGTAAAATATAAGATATGAGTCAAGAAGAATTGTTAGTATTAATTTATAAGAAAGACGAAAGGGCATTTACACATTTATATGATATGTATTCCAAAAGTTTATTTTCGGTTATTAATGTTCTTGTAAAAAACAGAGAAGAAGCAGAAGATGTGCTTCAGGAAGTATTTGTAAAAATTTGGAAGAATATTGATTCTTACCACGAGAGTAAAGGAAGATTCTACACTTGGATTCTGAATATTGCCAGAAACACTTCTATTGATAAGCTGCGTTCCAAAAATTTTAATAACAGTCAAAAAAACCTTTCTACTGATAATTTCGTAAATCACTTTGAAGACAGTTCTAAACTATCAGACAAAGTGGATACTATAGGTTTGCAGGAATTTGTAAAAAGACTAAAACCAAAATGTATTCAAATAATTGATTTACTGTTTTTTAAAGGCTACACCCAACAGGAAGCTTCGGACGAATTGGCAATTCCTTTAGGAACGGTAAAAACGCAAAATAGAAATTGTATTAACGATCTAAGAAATTATTTGAAAGTATAATGGAAACAAAAGAATATATTGAATCAGGAATTCTGGAACTTTATGTTTATGGTTTACTAAGTGAACCCGAAAACGAAGAAGTTACAGCTATAGCAAAAAGTAACCCGGAAATAAATGCTGAAATTATAGCTATTGAAAAAGCGATTATTGCAATCTCATCAAGCTTTTCACCATTTCATTCGGTAGCTAATTTCGAAAAAATAAAAGAGAAATTAGAACTGAAACATGCCGAAGTCATTCAATTAGAACCTCGTAAAAACAGGTCTCAATACATTGGATGGGCAGCAGCTATCCTATTATTGGTTGGTATCGGTTACCAATATAATGAGCTGAATCAGACGTCAACTCAGGTTGCGAATACTGAAATTGAAAAAGCCAAATTAGAAAAAGAATTTAATGTCTTAAAATTAAAAAACACAGCTAATGAAACCAGTTTGGCAGTTGTAAGAGACACTAAAAACACGGTTGTAGCTCTTGGAGGACAGGCAGTTGCTCCAGAATCTTTTGCAAAAGTATATTGGAATCAAGATACTAAAGTAGTTTACATTGATGCTGCCGGTTTACCAGAACCACCTGAAGGAATGGTGTATCAGGTTTGGGCATTGAAATTAAGCCCGTTGACTCCTACCAGCATTGGTTTATTAGAAGACTTTGATGTAAATGAACAAAAATTATTTGCAGTGAATAATGCCAATGAAGCAGAAGCTTTTGGTATTACACTTGAGCCTAAAGGTGGAAGTTTAACTCCTACAATGGAACAATTATATACGCTAGGAAAAGTGTAAAAAACATATTCTCTTAGATACTAAAAAAGGTTCAACTGCAAAGTTGAACCTTTTTTAGTTTAAAAGTCTCTTATATTAATTAAGTCTTTTATATTTAAAAGTCACTCCACTAGTATCTTCGCTTAGATATTGAACGGCATAATAATTTCCACTATTTGTATGGTATATTCCAACGAAATCTGTTGGAGGTGTATCAACATTAATACAACTCAAATTTGGATCACCAATATAATCACAATAATAATAATTAGCTATATCTACTGATGTAAGATTATCAAAAGACTTATCATAGACCATTGCCATATCTGTATATTGATTATTCCACCACATTCTTGCACGTACTGTTCCCCCTCCTGCCGCAAATACAAGATCGTAATTTGAAGTTACAATATCAAAACAAGATCCACCACAAAGAGAACCTGCTTCCAAGTCAAAATATTCCTCAAATGGTATAGTTACTTGTGTAAAAAGAGTGATACTGGATGTTTTTGTTAATTTTATTTCTCCGTTTACACCTACTCCACTACTGGTACCAATAGCCCCATTTTTATTAACATAATTAGGTTTTATATTTGTTATTTCACCATTTTTGGTGACTACTGTAACGGCATTTACATTTAAATCAGCACTTATCGTATTGGATAAATGAGTAGCATCTGCATCCTGAGTAGCTGTTATTGTTGATACACCTGCAGCAACTATCGTAACTGTTGTACCACTAATTGTGGCAACATTGGTATCACTACTTACGTAAGAAAAAGCTCCGGTACTATCGGTATTAGGAGGGGTAATTGTAAATGAACCATCAAAATAATATTTGGTAATAGCATCAAAATTGGATAGCGTAGCCGTAGGTTGTACTATTTTATTAGTCATTATTTTTTTGTTTAGATTATCGTTAAAATAGATTGTTCCGTTTCTATCATTGTATAATTCATTACCAGTATATTCGCCATAGGAAACAATAATTCCCTCAGGTGTTATCGAATTAATTTGACTTTTACCGATGTTGGAATCATATGTAGCAAAGTATAAATTGCTCATTGCATCTATTGCAATACTTTGAGGATATACATTAGTTCCATAAATGTAAAGATTTGATACTATTCCTGTCGAGATCAACTTATTTATTTGATAGGTATTGTTATTTGAATCTTGGTTAACAAAGTATATATTGCCTAAATTGTCTATTTTTAGATTTTGAATATAATCATTTGTGCTATACAGTTCTGATACGCTACCATCAGCAGTAATTTTTTTAATTATCCTTGAATTAGTATTATTGTTGTTGAATACAAAATAGATATTACCAAAACTATCCACCATTAAATTTTGAAAATAACCATTATTATCGCTAGTTAAAACTGTTTCTGTTCCATCAGCAGCCATTTTTTTTAATTCCCTTAAATCACCCGAAGCACTATTTTGTATAAAGTATAAGTTACCTGAAGTATCCGTTGTCAAATTATCCAAATATCCTTGACTAACACTTAGAAGAACTGATGTGGCACCATTCGGAGTAATTTTCCTTATTTCACTTGAGTTAGTAATGTAATCATAATAAACAAAGTATAAATTATCGGAAGTATCTGCAGTCAAACTTTGGATATCAGCATTTATTGGAGTAAATAAGGTCGAAAGTACTTTTTCAGGAGTCAACTTGTTAATAGAAGAATTCCAATTGGGGTCATAACTAGTAAAGTATAAAGTATGATTGGTCGTTAAAACGAAATTAGAAGGGTAATTTAACGTTGCACCATAGTTGAAGTGGGTTATAAATGGGTAAGTAGTATCTTCACACCCATTATAAGAATAAACTCGAACACCCGGCAAGGTATTGGGACAGAGGTCTGAAAAATTAGAAATGCCATCAGCATCATCATCCAAAAAATTTAGATAAATGCTATTGTTTTGCTGAGAGGTTCCAGCGACATTAAATGAACCATCATAAATGGAATTAGTTGAAGGCTTTACGGTTATCATTTCCGCTCCAGAAATTTCACCTGAAAGCGCAATTCCCAAAGTATAAATATTTCCATTAGCACTAATACTAGTAGGTATCGAGGAGATTAGGGTGGCATTTCCGCCACTTATTCCTAATTCAAAATCACTCACTTCCAAGGTTCCACTTCCAGTATTTGTATTAAAAACGGGGCGCTTCATAGTTACAATTAAGGTACTTTCTGTTACGGAATGTGTTACAGCCGATATGAAGTTGTCTAAAGTATTGTTTATTATTACTGCTGGTGTTCCGGTATAACTAGTTCCATTATTTATAAAAATATTATTTATAATAGCTGTTTTACTATCATATTTAGAACTCCCTCCTGGATTGATAATAGTCCCCGTATTTCCTGTAAAAGTGTTTCCTTGAAAAAGTGTGTTGTTAGTTCCTAAAGTACCTTCTCCAAAAGAAGGAGTATCGCCTATCCAACTTGAAAAAGAAAATAATGTCCCTCCTGTATTATTGGTAAAAGTAGAATTCAGAACTTGATATCTATTTACACCTCTAAAATAACCAATTTGTTGGGTATTAGCTGTAAAAACACAATTATCAATTTTCACATATCTTTCAGTGTAAAAAATAATTCCTGTATTAGCATCAAAAGTTGAACCGGTAACTGTTATTCGATTCGTATAGTCTGTTTCTATGTCAGATGTTATATTTGGTGCAGAACCATAATCGCTACCAAACAATGTACCACTATTATTAGCAAAAGTCGAATTGGAGATGGTTATTGACGAATTACTATTTGTGTAAAAAGCATAATTGCGTGCATTACTTGTAACATTTATCGAAGATGCCACTACTGATGAATAACTATTATCAGCTCTAAAAATTGAACCATTATAGGATGCATTATTGCTAAATGTAATTCCGGACAGGGTTAAAACGGAACCCCCAACCACATTAAACATACTGTATTGCGTATTTCCAGAAACAATCAAATTTGAAACTCCAGGTCCAATGATAGTCAGATTACTTGTAATAGTAGGCAAGTTAGATGTCAATGTTAATGTGCCTGAGAAACCTATTGTGAAATCAATTTCGTTAATATTATTATCTAAATTAGCTGCGGTAATAGCCCATCGCAAAGTTCCTACACTACCATCATCCAGCAAACTCGTTACAGTTACACCCTGAGAATAAACACTTGTTATAAAAAACAGTGCTATTAGTGAATTTAAAATTTTAGATACCCGTTTACTGCTCATATTTTCCAATTATTTTTATTAAATTCTATAATTTCTAATACTTATTTTTTAATAAGAATAATCAAATTGAATTCTATCATTTATTGATAAGGAATACGAACCATTATTAGAGGGAATATAAGTTAATATAGTTCCAGTCCAGCTATATGCTGAGTTACTAATCCGAATACCATTTACATACATTTTCACTTTACTATTAGGTGATGGAGTTTGAGATAAAGAAAAAGTCACTACAGATTCAGTTAAATTAAATTCATCGGCAATTTCCATTACTACAGCTGCTCCTGTTGAAACACTTCCATTCGCCATCAAATACTGTAAAGCGGTACCACTTGCTATTTTGTATCCAGAAGCCGTAATTACCGCACTTGTATTTACATTGGTTACAGCAGTGTAAGAACCACTTCCGTCAGAACCTAATTGAATCGTATTAGATGCAGTAACAATGGCATTAGCACCAATGGCAACCGAATTTGTAATACCGTCAAAACTTACATCTGCACGATTACCAATTACAGTATTTGAATTTTCATTAAACTTACCTCTTCCTACCGTAACTCCATTAATATTAGCATCTGATGTAAAACTTTTAATTCCTGCTATAGTTTGATTTGATGATAGGTTAACAAAATTAGTATTTGCATTTTCACTCATTGTGGCAACAGCATTTGTAACAAAATTCGTTGTAGCGATTTGTGTTGTAGCGCTTCCAAATGTAGGATTGGGAGCTAGAGGTGTTCCTGTAAATGTTGGGGAAGCCAAAGGCGCTTTTAAATCTAAGCCCGTTGTTAGTATTTCATCAGCGGCAGCTCTTGCGATTGCTTCAGCCGTAATGCCATCTGCATTAGCTACTTCTGCTATTCCTGCTCTTGTCACTTCAGCAGCAATGGCTGTAGCATTTGCTAACTCTGCCGCTCTTGCCGTTACCGCTTCTACTGTCAAAGTATTGGTCAAAACTGTCTCAGCTGTAGTAGCACGAGTTATTTCTGCAGCTAATAAGCTGGCAGCATAAGTTGTTGCAGCATCAATATAGGTTTTTACCGATTTTACTGTTGGATATTTCACATTCGAAGCTTCATCAGTAGTAATACTAATGCTTTTATTGGACAAATTTTCTTTTAAATTAAGTTCGAATTGTGCAGCAGTACTAACTGGCTTATCCAGATCAGTCGTATTATTAACATTTTCTAAACCTAAGTTAGTCTTTGCCCCAGCAACTGTAAGGGCATTTGTACCTCCATTTTCAATAGATACCACTCCGGTAACATTTTCAGCATTTTTAGCAAAAAATGCGAAAGGAACCGAATTAAATGGCTGATTGCTTATTTCAGTAAATGAGCTGCAATTGCCATTGGTATTAATAGCCACTATCAATTTTTTACTGATAGCATTCCATGCGATTTCCTGAAAAGAGGGAGCATACCCGCCTGTTTGTGATCCTGATCCAATAATTAGATTGACCATTCCAAATTCATCCGTTTTAGTTTGAATCACTTCCTGATATTCTACATTAGAATATTCGTCAACAAATTTAAACAACATACAAATGTCTTTACTGACTAAAAAAGCATTTGGATTATTTACTCCAGGCAATTGTTGTCCCTGTGGATTCAAAATTACAGCCTGATAAGTTATACCATTAGTTTGCGCAAAATTTTTGGCACCAATAAAAAGGAAAATAAGTAGAATTATTTTTTTCATAATTAAATTTTAATTGATTGGAAAATGAACACCCAATTGTAACTGATGGGTCATAAATGATATTTTTTCAGTAGTCGAATTGGAAACATTATAAGTTTGACCTAAATTATAACCAACACTTAAAGACCCGAAGGAAGGAACGCGATACTTGACTTGAAAACCCATCGATGGTTCCACTACTACTCCCGAAAATTCTTTTTGGTGTACTAAATCGTAATACGCGCCATCCATTTTTTGTTTTCCGTAAATTATGGTTTCGCCCAAAATACCAGCTTGCACTAAAAAATTTAGTTTATGAAGATCATCCATAGGAAAAAAAGAAAATCCCAATCCTGCTTTAAGACCCAGATATTTAGTTTCCCAACTATAGGAATTCGCTACATTGCCGCCTAAGGCATTATATTCATTCAAAGAAAGTCCATAAGAATAAAGCATGTGCTTATTTGGTAACGGTTTATTAAACCCAATTTCATAAAAATTACCAGTTCCGCTTTGAAGGTCAGGATCTGCTTGCCCAAAGCCATTTTTATAATTATACTTTGTAAAATTCTTTCCCGTATTCAAATAAATTTCTTGGGAAAATAATTGACAGGACGCAATTAACATTACAAGCAGTAGGTAGTTTTTCATCATTGTTTAATAATTTTAGTGTATAAAGTGAATTTAGAGGCATTTAATCGTACGAGATATTCTGATCTTGACAACTGTGCCAAATTAATTGTTAAAATAGTGTTGACTGATGCTTTTTTTTGTTCAAATATCAAACGGCCCAAAATATCAAAAACAGTAATAGTAATAAGATCAATAACCGGCTCCGAGAATTGAAAATTGACCGTTTCAGTAAAAGGATTGGGATAAGTTAGTGTCGTAATTTCAATTTTATCATTGGAAACAATGTAATTACTCCAAAGACTTTGCTGAAACCCCTGTATGACGACAGCATTACCAATTGAATTGCCAGTGACGCTTTGCTGCCCAATAGTTTGTTTAATCATCAAACCATCTGGCATTCTTGTTGACTGCCCCTGGGAAGAAAGCATTTGATGGTGCATAACTTGACCTTGAAAAGTCACAGTAAAAAGTATAAGTAAGTACCTCATAAAATTTATTTTTAACAATATTAATCTAAAATAAATGTATTTCATCGATAAAAAATGCATTTAAACGATAATACAGTTGATTAGTAAGAACTTTTCAGTTTTTAGTAACTCTAAAACTATGATATCAAGAGCAGAAATGGCGAAATAATTGTTATTCGAAGTATTAAATACGAGTTCTAAACTTAAAAAAAAGCATTCAAAATTATCTGTGAGTTATTTTTCAATTTATAGTAACTTAGTAATTCAACTCTAAAAAAAAAATGTAATTTTAAATCCAGAAAAAATTAACAAAAATGCTTTCAAATTTACTTTTCATTATCACTGGATTAATTGGATTAATAACTACATTTTTAATTTTTACTAATTATAAATCCAATAGAATAATGAACTTATACATCATTCTATTTATACTTATTATTTCTTTGCGTTTTTTCTTATCCGGTTTGACAAATTTCATTTTTGATTCCAATTTCAGAACAACTTATTTCAAATATTCAAACTTCTCACTGGTAGTAATCCCTATTTGCTATCTGTACTTTAAGAACTTATCTGAAAATTACAGGAAACTAAATTCAAAGGACCTTTTACATTTTATATTTCCTGTAGCACTATTTTTAGCTATGATTTATCGAGAGCATTTCGATTTTGATTCAAAACAAATAGAAATAATATTATATGGACTCTTTTTTATTTTTGCTATAACGTATATTATTTTATGTTTTCAAATGTTAAGGACTACCATTTGGATTAGAAAAGGAGACATAAAAGTGATTCAGCAACAAAATAAATTAATAAATAACTGGACACTTTTTTTATTTATTGGACTAATACTTACCATATTCAGGCTCTTCATATCAATTTCAACGGAAATCTATTTTGGTGAAAGCATTAAAGGACACAGTTATCAATGGATATCGGCGCTGATTTGGTTAACCATTTTATTTAAAATACTACGTTCTCCAGAAATTCTTTATGGTTATAATGTGCTGCACCAGAAGATTAATGAGAATAAGAATAATACTTTAGTCTTGAATGATATTTGGAAGAAGAGTACTAATATTGAATTGAATAACGAACAGCATTTGGTTCTTAAAGAAAAAATAGATTCAAATATTATTGATTATATCAAGGAAATTGAGTCTATTTCACTGAAATATGAATTATTTAGAAATTCAAAACTTACAATCTCAGACTTAGCAAATAGTCTAAAAATTCCAAAAAGCCATCTTTCGTATTTATTTAAATACCACTCAACAATCTCGTTTTCTGAATATAAAAAAGTGATTCGAATCCATGACGCCATTAATCAAATTGAACAAAACTACCTAAAAAATAACACTTTAGATTCATTATCAAAAAAGGTTGGATTTACCTCCTACAACCCTTTTTTCACAAGTTTTAAAGAAATTGCAGGCGTATCTCCATTAGAATATTTTAAAATGAATAAGGTTGATTTTGAGCAATAAAAAAGCACTTTCATAAATCAATAAGGTGTTAGTTTTATGTGAATTTTATATCTCTAAAAAAGAATAATAAAATTACAACGAACAAATTTTCTTATAAAACGAAGATTTTTTATTATGTATCATAAATCTATCATATTTTAAATATTATTTATTCATCACGATTTATAAATCTCTTTGGAAATAACTATTTTTGCAATCTAAAATTTTAGTCATGCCAAACAAAAAATACAAAATAGCGGTCATTCAATTGAATCTTAATGATATTGCCGAAAACAACTTGAAAAAATGTATCAGTTGGGTTCGTGATGCCGCCAACCTTGGTGCCGAAGTGATTTCGTTACCAGAATTATACAGCAGTCATTATTTTTGTCAAAGTGAAGATGTAGATAATTTTGCTTTAGCAGAACCATTGTACAGTACTTCGTTTATTGCTTTTAGCGCTTTAGCAAAAGAATTAGGCGTGGTAATTATTGTTCCTTTCTTCGAAAAAAGAATGGCAGGGATTTACCATAATAGTGCGTACATCATTGACACAGACGGTTCAGAAGCAGGATTGTACCGCAAAATGCACATTCCGGACGATCCTCATTTTTATGAAAAATTCTATTTTACTCCTGGTGATTTAGGTTTTAAAACAATTCCAACCAAAAAAGGAAAAATCGGAACTTTAATTTGTTGGGATCAATGGTATCCTGAAGCAGCTCGTTTGACTGCTTTACAAGGTGCTGAAGTATTGTTTTACCCAACAGCAATTGGATGGCATCCACAAGAAAAAGAGCAGTACGGTGAAAACCAACATGGTGCTTGGATGAGTGTTATGAAAGGTCACGCAGTTGCGAATGGCGTATATGTTGCAGCGGCAAATAGAATTGGTTTAGAGCAATACTTGCCTGACACGGCGGGAATTCAGTTTTGGGGATCTTCATTTATTGCGGGACCACAAGGTGAAATTTTGGCGCAAGCCTCACACGACAAAGAGGAAATCCTGATAGCCGAAGTGGATCTGGATTTACAAGAAAATGTGCGTCAGAACTGGCCTTTCTTTAGAGACAGAAGAATAGATGCTTTTGGTGATATTACCAAAAGAGCGATTGACTAAATTTTCTTTCGATAATAAAAAAATCCCTGCTGAGAAATAATTCTTAGCAGGGATTTTTATTTAAAGTAAACTTCTAAATCTAATTCAAATCCGGTTGAAATATTTTAACGACACCATCGCCCTCACTGCTTACCACCACTAAACTTCTTTTAGTTGGACTTTTTGAAGCTGGAATAAAAAGCAATCCTTCAGGCGCATCACCCGTTTTAAAACTCTGCAAAAATTTTGGAGCAACTGGATTCGAAACATCATACACCATAACGGCATCTACTCGTTCCAACCCTACAAAAAGAATCGTTTTATCGCCCATTTTAGTCACCACAACTGATTCTGGTTCTACTGATTTATCATCACTTCTGGCATCATCATAAATACCCAATTCTTGTGCTTTCTTGTCTAATTCATTTTTACTGTCGAATACCATTTCGCCCGTATTTCCATTCCAAATGGAGAAAGAACGGGCTCCAAAAGAAACTAATTCATCAAAATCACCATCGCCGTCCGTATCACCCATTTTAGTATTGATATTCAATCTTCCCATACTTGTTTCTGCTTTTAAAGCTGCAGCATTAGGAAATATAATTGGATCTAAAATAACTGACGAACTGCTGATTCTTTTTACATCTACAAAAGCTGAATATTCTCTAGCATCACCTTCATTTGCAGTAACGATATAAGGGATTTTATTGATTTCAAAACTACTGATAGCGTCCGGTTGAAACATTCCTTTTAGTTTCCATGTATTAGCCAAAACGCCACCATCTTTATCGCTAATATCGATAGTATTTTCGGCAAGATTGTAATCTTTGTAGCCTAATGGAAATACATTTGTGATTGTTTTAGTAGCCAAATCAATTTTAGCCACTCCGTTATTTTCTTGTAAAGTAACCCAAGCCGTTTTTGAATCAGCAGAAATCGTGATATATTCCGGTTCAATATCAGAAGTGAAATTATTTGTTGGACTTGCAATTCGGAATCCTTTCGTTTTCAACGTACTCAATTGATTGCTAAAACTTCCGAAATTTAAAGTCGTCACAGCGTAATTACTATTGACCGCAATAATAGAAACAGAACCGTCCGGATCTATTGTATACGTATCATTTGGTTCTCCTTCATTAGCAGTCATAATATAATTCCCGTCAGGAGAAAATGTAATCATGTCCGGCAAAGCACCAACTGTAATTTCTTTGATGACACTGTAATTAGCGGTATCAAAAACGACCACTTTTCCGGCATCTTGCTTATTTGGTTTTGCTTCTAAAGCCACTGCTAATTTGCCGTTATATGTAGCAACACTATTTGAAGTTCCATTAAACGAAGTTAAATCGATACTTGTTAGAAAAACTGGACTGGATGGATTAGACAAATCAATAACATCAATCCTATTCGTATTACTGTTGTTTACGGTAAATAATTTTTTAGAAACTTCATCATACGCACTTATTTCAGCAGCTCCGGCGCCTCCAATAGTTATCGAACCAATTTCTTTGAAAGTTGCTGCATTTTCATTTACAACCAACTCAGGAGATTCCTCTTTATTTGAGTCATTTTCGCAACTTGACAAAACCATAATTGCCGCTAATAGTGTAATTCCATATTTTTTCATAACTGTATTTTTAATTTTTTCAAAAATAACTAGCTGAAGCCCGACAAGAATTAACTCAATATTATATAATCATTACCAAAACTATTCTTATAAATTTATGAGTTGGCAAAAATGAATGGTTGCTAACTATTTTAAAATCCTACTGAATGTTTATATTTGCAGTCTTTATAATTAGAAACGCTGTATGACTACAAATAATAGAAGATTTCCTGCCGAATGGGAAAAACAACAAGGGATTTTATTGTGTTTTCCGCATAATGGAAAAGACTGGCCGGGAAAATACGAAGCGGTTCAATGGGCTTTTGTCGAATTCATTAAAAAAGTTGCTACTTTCGAAACTGTTTTTTTAGTGGTTGCCGATGAAAATCAAAAAGAAAAAGTCAATACGATGCTAGAAACAGCTCATGTTGAACTGACTGACGTTTCGTACATTATTCATAAAACCAATAGAAGTTGGATGCGTGATTCGGGTCCAATTATAGTTAAAACCGGAACCGAAAGAGAAGCTTTGAACTTTAATTTTAATGGCTGGGCCAAATATAAAAACATTCAATTAGACAAATTTGTTCCTGCCAAAGTGGGTGAATTTCTGAATATTCCTGTGACTAAAGTCATGTACAAAGGAAAACCGGTAATTGTAGAAGGTGGTGCGATTGATACTAACGGAAGGGGAACTTTATTGACTTCGGAAGAATGTTTGATGCATCCAGATATTCAGGTTCGGAATCCAAATTTCACCAAAGCTGATTACGAAGCGGTTTTCAAGGAATACCTAGGAATTACAAATGTGATTTGGTTAGGCGACGGAATTGAAGGCGATGATACGCACGGTCATATTGATGATTTGTGCCGATTTGTAAATGAAGATACGATTGTGACCATTGTAGAAACAGATCCAACGGATAACAACTACAAACCATTACAAGACAACTTAAAACGCTTGCAAAACGCCAAACTGGAAAACGGAAAATCTCCTATTATTGTGTCTTTACCAATGCCAAAACGTTTGGAATTTGATGGTTTGCGATTACCAGCGAGTTATGCGAATTTCCTGATTTTGAACAATTGTGTTTTGGTTCCTACTTTTAACGACAGTAATGACAGAAAAGCATTAAACATCCTTGCAGAATGTTTTCCGGACAGAGAAATCATTGGTATTAGCGCTACTGATTTTATTTGGGGTTTTGGAACGTTGCATTGCTTAAGTCAGCAAATTCCAGAATAGATTTAGAAAAAAATTGATTATATAAAAAAAGACTTGTAACACTAATTGCTACAAGTCTTTTTTATTTTAATTGTATTTCTAAATACTATTTATCTCTGGTAAACGGTATTTTTTGTCCTTCAGGAACTGTCATGTCAAATCCGTTTAAATTGTCATTAAATTGAAATTTAAGACCCGCTTGTTTCGATTCAAAACTGTTTTTTCCAGTTGGTTCTACTGTGAAACTTGGATAATTTGTTATCAAAACATTTAACGCACCATTTTTCTCTGAAAAAGTAATTTTAAGTGGCGCCATTTTTGTAGAAAAAGTTCCCAAATAGTCATCCAGAATTACATCTTTTTCAACCAAACCTTTATCCGCAGTCCAAGTGTTATTTGCAGTATTAGTATCCGGTAAAACATGATCAGGGTCTAATGTAATACTTTCAATTTCTTCATTTGAATTGTGTTTGAAAGACCAAGCTTTGTTTCTTTGCCAAACTTCAACCGGTAATTTCACACGCGTTAGTTGCCCGCTTTTCGTTTTTACGTCTAAACTTACCGGCATTGCCATTTTTTCGAAATTTTCAATCGAAATCACAACTCCTTGTTTTGGATCATTTTTAACGTATTTTATCGAATTAATTCCTTGGTCTAATCGCCAATTATTTTGGAACCAACCTCTCCAAAACCAACTCAAATCTTCACCTGCAACGTTTTCAATTGTTCTAAAGAAATCGTCTGGTTGTGGATGTTTGTATGCCCAACGCTCTATATAAGTTTTCAAAGCCAAATCAAAACGCTCTGGTCCAATAACTTGTTCGCGCAAAATCACTAATCCAGAACTTGGTTTAGAATACGCCAAAAGACCAATATTTGATTCCTTCATGTTATCCGGAGAACTCATTATAGTTTCAAGAGTTGGACTTGTATACACTTCCGCTCTTTGATGCATATCAACCGGCTTTTCTTTGTACTCGCCATTATTAAAATCTACAGAACTTAATGAATTAATAAAAGTATTAAAACCTTCATCCATCCATGCGAACAGCCTTTCGTTAGATCCAACAATCATAGGAAACCAAATATGTCCAAATTCATGATCTGTAACGCCCCATAAATCTGCCCCTTTTGACTCCCAACTACAAAAAACAATTCCAGGATATTCCATTCCACCTTCGTTTCCGGCAACATTTGTAGCCGCTGGATAAGGATATTCTAACCATCTTTTAGAATAATTTTCAATAGAAGCTTTTGTATATTCTGTCGAACGTCCCCAAGCTGCATCACCAGCACTTTCCACTGGATATACAGAAACAGCTAACGATTTCTTTCCGCTTGGCAAATTTATTTTTGCTGCGTCTAAAATAAATGCCGCTGAAGAAGACCAAGAAAAATCACGAGCATTTTTGATTTTATAATTCCATGTTTTAGTAGTTGCTGAAACAATCTTAGATGTATTTTCAACTTCGGCAGCGGTACGGATAAAAACTGTTTTATCACTTTGTTTTGCTTGTGCCAATCTACTTTGTTCTACAGTAGAATAAACAGCTGTAGGATTAAGTAATTCACCAGATGCAACCACAATATGATTCGCTGGAGCTGTAATGCTTACATCAAATTCCCCGTATTCCAGATAAAATTCCGATGCTCCTAGGTATGGATTTGTATTCCAACCACGTACATCATCATACACACACATACGCGGATACCACTGCGCTATGGTGAAAATCTTACCATTTTTAGTTTCTAAAACTCCCATTCTGTCCGAACCTTCAAAAGGTGCTATAAAAGAAAAGTCGATTTTGATTTTAACAGAACCACCTTTTGGATTTAATCCCTGTGGCAAAAAAACCTGCATTCTCGTATCCGTAATCACATATTTTGCAGTTGCTTCAGTAGCTACTCCTTTTACAGTTGTGATAACTTTCACCGATTTGATTTTATGACCACCATCAAAAACTTGGCCTTGAGCCCCATTTCTGCTTCCTGTCAAAGGTACAATTGCATTTCCACGAGAATCTGCTTTGAATAAATTCTGATCTAAATTCATCCAAACAAAAGCCAATTTATCCGGGCTGTTGTTCGTATAGGTGATGATTCCTGTACCTGAAATCTCGTTGTTTTTTTCATCCAGTTTGGCCGTTAATTTATAATCAGCACTGTTTTGCCAATATTCAGCTCCTGGCTGACCACTTGCAGATCGCGTACTTGTTCCATTTTTTGAGTAAAAATGTGGAGCAAAAGCATCATGATAATCGTATTTTGAAACTGCATTACCGGATGCATTTGTTGGGGTTTGTTGCGCCGAAACGGCCGTAACTCCCAATAATAAAGTCAGATGTAAGATGACTCCGAATCGAATATTTTTCATTTTCTTATGATTTATATCACAAATTAATGAAAAAAAAAGAGATTTTTGAGGTATTGCCATAGAAATGATTCTACTTTAAATAAATAATATGTAACTTAAATTGAATTAGATTTAAAAATTATAAAATATATTTACCATAGAAAATCAATTTTTAAATTAAAAGACAAATAATTTTGACAACTACGATAAAACACGGGAATCTTTCTGCAGAAATTAAACATTTTGGCGCTGAATTAATTTCCTTAAAAACAAATCAAAATAGAGAATACATCTGGGAAGGAAATCCAGAATTTTGGGGCAAGCACTCTCCTATTTTATTTCCAATTGTCGGTACATTAAAAAATAATTCATTTCATTATAACGGAATTAAATATCATTTGTCACGACATGGTTTTGCCAGAGAAATGGAGTTTAAATTAATCGATGCAACAGAAAATAGTGCTACTTTCTCCATACAATCTTCTGAAAAAACACTAAAATTCTATCCGTTTGAATTTGAATTGCAGATCATTTATACATTACAAGACAATAATTTATCAATTGAATATAAAGTCATTAACAACGAAAAAACTGCAATGCCATTTTCTATTGGAGCGCATCCTGCTTTTGCTTTGCCAAATCAATTCGAAAATTACACTCTTGTTTTCGAGAAAGAAGAACCATTAGAATATTACCTTTTGGAGGATGATTTAATTTCAAATAAAACGAAGAATTTAAACGTTCAGAATAAGCGGATTCCACTAACGTATGAATTGTTTAAAAATGATGCTTTAATTTTTAAAACATTACAATCTAATGCCTTGACGATTTTAGAAAATGAAAAACCAATTTTAAAGGTAAATTTTGAAGATTTTCCAAGCTTAGGAATTTGGACTAAAATGAATGCGCCTTTTCTTTGCATCGAACCTTGGTTTGGATATTCGGATACCAATGAAAATTCCGGAAATCTATTTGAAAAAGAAGGCATTCAAATTTTAGAATCAAATAAAACTTTCCATTCAAAATTCAGTATCGAAATCTTTAATTAAAAAAAATATGCTAACTATAAATTTCAGTCCATTTCCAAATTTAGAAACCGAACGTTTACTTTTGAGAAGAGTAGATTCTAATGATATAAAGGAGATTTTCGCATTGCGATCTAATCCCGAAACCATGAAATATATTCCAAGACCTTTAGTAAAAACGAATGAAGATGCGTTAGAACATATTGCAATGATTGACAGTAAAATAGATAGTAACGAAGGGATAAATTGGGCTATTACGTTGAAAGATAACCCCAAACTTATTGGAGTTATTGGTCACTACAGAATAAAACCCGAAAATTATCGCGCCGAGTTAGGTTATATGTTGCTTCCAGAATATCATGGAAAAGGAATTGTTTCCGAAGCGGTGAAAGAAGCTGTAAAGTATGGATTTCAGGTGATGAAATTAAATTCATTAGAGGCAATTATAGATCCTGATAATTATGCTTCTGCAAAAGTTTTAGAAAAAAATGGGTTTGTCAAAGAAGCGCATTTAAAAGAATATGAATTTTTTGAAGGGCGATTTTTAGACACAGTAATTTATTCTATTTTGAACAAATAGTGTCTTTCATAAATACGTATTTTCCTGTTTCTTTTTAAAACATTAAAAATTAAAACGAGAATTTTATAATTCAATTCTATCTATATTTGTCACCGAAAACTACGTCCTGTAATCAAAAAGCAGTTCGCTACTATAATTTTATGAAAAAAATATTTATTCTTACTATCCTTTTCTTTTCTATTCATTCCCAAAGTCAAACTTATGTAAAAGTAAATGCGATGACTACAATTTTCACCATTCCTAATGTCGGTATTGAAACTAGTATTGGGAAAAAATCAACATTTCAATTTGATGTTTTGGCTTCTTTTTGGAAATCAGTAGATGGTAAACCTAGAGAATTTTACACTTTTACACCTGAATATAGATATCATTTTAAAGAAAAACACAATGGATTTTATGCCGGTGCGCATATTGGTGCAAGTATTTTTAATTTTCAAAAATGGAATTACTTAAATACTGATTTGTATGAGAAAGGTTTTGGATATTTTATAGGTTCAACTATTGGATATCAAGTCAAAATCAATGATAAATTCATGTTAGATTGTTTCTTAGGCGGTGGATGGCATCAAGGATTTTACAAAGGATACGATATAAGTACTGGAGAACGGTACGAAAAAGTAAAGAATTATAACAAAAGTGGTGAGTGGCTTCCTTACAGAGGAGGCGTGATGGTTTCTTATAAATTAAATTAAATCAATTTTGTAATTTAGGCAATGATTTTATATACAAATCTTCTACTTGCTTTCTTGCCCAATCCGTTTTTCTTAAAAAAGTCAAACTGGATTTTATACTTGGGTTATCTGTAAAACATTTCACTTTAATGAGTTCTCCCAAAGTATCAAATCCATAATGATCCACTAGCTTTTCAACTATTTTTTGAAGTGTGATTCCGTGAAGCGGATCTTTCGATTTTAAATTTTCCATTTTGCAAATATATAAAATCGGTAAATACTAATTTTTTAAATTCATTCAAATGAAAAAATTTCTCTTACTACTTGCCCTTTTATTTTTAAATATCAGTTTTGGGCAAAGCAACACTGCAATCTATTACTTCATTCGCCACGCTGAAAAAGTTGATAGTTCTCAAAATCCTGATTTATCTGAAAAAGGTTTGAAAAGAGCGGATCTTTGGAGCAAAATATTTTCGGAGATTAGTTTTGATAAAATCTATTCAACGGATTATAAAAGAACAATACAAACTGCAAATCCTACTGCTACAGCGAAGAAGATTCAAGTTAAATTGTATAATCCTAAAACCCTAAATATTGAATCCTTCAAAAAAGAAACATTAGGGAAAAAAGTTTTAATCGTAGGACATAGTAATTCCATTCCGAAATTTGTCAATGAGATGATCAATCAGAACTTATTTTCTGATATTGAGGATGAAACTTTTGGGAATCTTTATATGGTGACTGTAGTCGGAAAAACAATCTCATTCCAATTATTGAAATTAGAATAAAACACTCCAAAGAGATAAAATGAAAATAAAAAAAGTCACTATTGTATGATAGTGACTTTTTGCATTATTGTGGATTCCAACAGTTTTTTTTTAAAATTTCATTCCTAATCCCATTCCTAAAATCAATGGATTTATGGTTACATCTGCAGGAATACTGAGTCCTGCTGCTAAGTTTGAAGCATCTACGGTTACATCGGTTTTCAGAAATAGTTTTTTAGCATCAACATTGATAAAAAACGTGTCGTTTAACATTAAATCAAAACCGACTTGGAAAGCATAACCAACATTGTTTTTATAACTAACATTTTTAACTGTGTTTCCATCCTCTACATTGTAAAAAATAGTATAGTTGACCCCTGCACCAACATAAGGTTTGAACACTTTTTCTTCGAAAGGTGTAAAATGATATTGCAAAGTCAAAGTTGGAGGCAATAACCAAACATTTCCTAAATCTATATTGACATTAGTTGGTCCTCCGATTGCAGAAATATCGGAGCCTACAGTATTAACATCGTGCTTGGTAGTAGCCAAAATTAACTCGGCTGCAAAATGCTTTGTGAAAAAATAAGTAAAGTCCAATTCCGGAACAAATGTGTTTGAAAGAGAAACATCACCTCCAATAATTCCAATTTTGGCACTTTCATACGGTATAACCGCAATTCCTCTAATTCGAGCCTGCCATTTTTTAAAATCCTGAGTACTATTTTGTTCTTGGGCTTGTGCATTTAATGTCAAAAAGGACACCGCCATAAAGGCTAAGATAATTTTTTTCATTTTAACTTTAGTTTAAATTGTTAAACAAATTTAAGGTTGAGCCTTTCATTTTTAACTGATATAAATCATAGTTTGAAAATTATTTACACTTATTTTAGGGCTTATTACTGGATAAATTTTCAATTTTATTATACATTTGCAGTCTATGCTAAAAAAAATAAATATATTCAATAAGAGAGCCAGATTCGACTATGAAATAATCGAAACATTTAATGCTGGAATTGTTTTGGCTGGTACCGAAATCAAATCCATTCGATTAGGAAAAGCAAACATCACAGAAAGTTTTTGTGAATTTAGTAATAATGAGCTTTTTGCAATAAATACCTATATTGAAGAATATACTTTTGGTAATCAATTTAATCACAAGGCAAGAAGCGAACGCAAATTACTTTTGAAAAAAAAGGAATTAAAAGGTTTGTTAAAAAGTGTTCAAGCAAAAGGATTAACAATTGTTCCTTTGAAGCTTTTTACCAATGAAAAAGGATTGGCTAAATTACAAATTGGCCTTTGTAAAGGAAAAAAAACCTATGACAAGCGCGAATCTCTTAAAGAACAGGATACCAAACGCGATCTAGACCGAATCAAAAAATCATTTTAAATTAAAAGAAAATTGGAATATATTTTTTTATGTTTAAAAAATGACTAAATTTGTCAAGACATTTAAAAACATTTTCAAAATGAAAACACTACTCAAAAATGCAAGAGAACAAAAGGGACTCAAAACTAGAGAAGTGGCACAACTTTTAGGAATTGATCAAGCCTTAATCAGTAAGTTTGAAAGTGGAACCAGAAAACCCACCAGAGAGCAAGTTATAAAATTAGCGTTCCTACTAGAAATAGATTTTGAAACAATAATGGTCGCTTGGCTTAAAGAAAAAATTCTTTATGAAATTGGTCAGGATGAATTTGCTCTAAAAGCATTATTAGTTGCGGAGCAAGAAATTAGATATCAAAGTAAACCTTCAAAGAAAAAATTATCTACTACACTTCAAAAAATTTTAGATGAAATAGATACTTTGAAGACAAAACTAGATGGATTTCGTCAGTTTGACAGTTATCGCATTGCACAAGCTTTGGAGCTAGAATATACTTTTGAAAGTAACCGTATCGAAGGAAATACCATGACGTTGCGCGAAACTGATTTGGTTATCAATGAAGGTTTAACTATTTCCGGGAAAAGTATGCGGGAACATCTTGAAGTGATTAATCATCAAGAAGCGATTGCCTACATCAAAGATTTAATGCAAAGAAATACTTCCATAAATGAACGCGAAGTAATGTCTATTCATAATCTTATTTTGAGGGGAATTCACCCGGAAGATGCGGGTCGTTATAGAAAAGTTCAGGTGATGATTCAAGGAAGCAGCCATATGCCACCACAACCTTTTTTGGTCGCTAAAGAAATGGAAGATTTTTTTATTTGGTACGAAACTAATAAATCAACTCTTCACCCAATAGTTTTGGCTGCAGAAATACACGAACGATTAGTCACTATCCATCCATTTATTGATGGTAACGGCAGAACTTCACGTTTGGTAATGAACCTAGTTTTGTTGCAACATGGCTATATTATTGCAAATATCAAAGGAGATTATGAAAATAGAATGCACTATTATCAATCTCTAGAAAAAGCACAAACTAAAAACAATAAAGAAGATTTTTTATTATTCATTGCTCAAATAGAAAAAGAAAGTTTAGAACGGTATTTGAATATTATTGGTCAATAAAAAACCCGTCTCGTTATTTAACCGAGACGGGTTTCTAATTTAATTTTTATCTTCTAATAAAGGAACGAATCGGAATTCTCCAAACTCATGTTTTTCGAACTGTGTTTCATTTTTTCTGATTAATAAAGTCATTATCTGTACCTCTTCTCCTAAAGGAATAACGAGCCTTCCTCCTATTTTTAGTTGTGCCATCAAAGGCTGTGGAATAAATGGCGCGCCTGCAGTTACGATAATACTATCAAAAGGAGCATAACTTGGCAACCCCTTATATCCATCTCCAAAAGAAAGATGTTTGGGACGAATATTCAGTTTTGGAAATAAAACAGTAGTTTGTTTAAACAATTCTTTTTGTCTTTCAACGCTAAATACTTTGGCTCCTAACAAACATAAAACAGCTGTTTGATATCCAGAACCTGTTCCTATTTCTAAAATTTTATGTTCTTTTTTTACTTCTAATAATTGAGATTGAAAAGCTACAGTGTATGGTTGCGATATCGTTTGACCAGCTCCAATAGGAAATGCTTTATCTTGATAGGCATAATCTTCAAAACTGGAATTCAAAAATAAATGTCTTGGAATCTTTTTTATCGCCTCCAAAACACTTTTATCAGTAATCCCTTTTTGCTCTAAAACGCTTACTAATTGATTCCGAAGTCCTTGATGTTTGGCTGTGTCTTTCAAAGTTTACTATTTTATTTTGGTAAAAATAGAAAACAATTTCTGAATTCAAATGTTGGATTTTAAATTTTAAATTAACTGAAGAATTGTCCTGCATCAATAATAGATTAATCATTTTATTCCTATTTTTGTAAAAATTACATCATTATGCTGAAAATTGGAGTATTAGGTGCTGGTCATCTAGGAAAAATACATTTGCGTTTATTACAACAATCTGATAAATATGAATTAGTCGGTTTTTATGACCCAAATCAAGAGAATGCCGAAAAGGTTTCTAAAGAATTTGGTTATAAACATTTTAGCACAATTGCAACTCTAATTCATGCAGTTGATGTAATTGATATTGTAACACCAACCCTTTCTCACTATAAATGTGCCAAAGTAGCTATTAAATCTGGCAAGCATGTTTTTATCGAAAAACCCATTTCAAATACGGTGGAAGAAGCTGAAGAAATTATCGCCTTAGCAAAAGAATATAATGTGAAAGGTCAAGTTGGGCATGTGGAACGTTTCAATCCTGCATTCATCGCTACCAAAAACATGATTGAAAATCCTATGTTCATTGAAACCCATCGTCTTGCTGAATTCAATCCTCGTGGAACCGATGTTCCTGTAGTGTTGGATTTGATGATTCATGATATTGATGCTATTTTGAGTGTTGTAAAATCTAAAGTTAAAAATATAAATGCCAGTGGCGTTTCGGTTATCAGTGATACACCGGATATCGCCAATGCCAGAATCGAATTCGAAAATGGTTGTGTTGCTAATTTAACAGCAAGCCGAATTTCGATGAAAAACATGCGTAAATCTCGTTTTTTCCAAAAAGACGCTTATATCTCAGTTGATTTCTTAGAAAAGAAATGCGAGGTGGTAAAAATGAAAGATGCTCCCGAAGTTCCCGGAGATTTTGATATGATTTTACAAAATGCCGAAGGTGTAAAAAAACAAATCTACTTCTCCAATCCAGATGTAGAACAAAATAATGCCATTCTGGATGAATTAGAATCATTTGCTGATGCCATCAACAATAATACTACTCCTGTGGTGACATTGGAGCAAGCAACTGAAGCCTTAAGAGTGGCATATCAAATTATTGATTGTTTTAAAAAGTAATCTTTAAATCCTAAAATTAAAATATTTTAATCCAAAATAAGAATGAAAACAATAGCTGTAATCGGAGCAGGAACCATGGGGAATGGAATCGCCCATACTTTTGCACAAAGCGGTTTTACCGTAAAATTAATAGATGTTTCTGAAAAATCATTAGATAAAGGAATGGCTACAATTGCCGCAAATTTAGACCGAATGATTGCAAAAGGAAGCATTAGCCAAGAAGATAAAGCCAAAACAATCACCAATATTATAACCTATACGGATATTAAAGATGGTGTTGTAGGTGTTGATTTAGTGGTTGAGGCTGCAACTGAAAATGTGGAATTAAAACTAAATATTTTCAAGCAATTAAACGAAGCTTGTTCTCACAATACAATTTTGGCAACCAATACTTCTTCTATTTCTATTACTCAAATTGGAGCGGTTGTGGCACATCCAGAGCGTGTTATCGGAATGCACTTTATGAATCCGGTACCTATTATGAAATTGGTAGAAATTATTCGTGGGTATAATACAAGCGACGAAGTGACTAAAATCATCATGAATCTTTCGGAAAAATTAGGAAAAACGCCTGTTGAAGTAAACGATTATCCTGGTTTTGTAGCCAATAGAATTTTGATGCCAATGATTAACGAAGCTATCGAAACATTATACAACAAAGTGGCCGGTGTTTATGAAATTGACACTGTTATGAAACTTGGAATGGGACACCCAATGGGCCCCTTACAATTAGCTGATTTTATTGGTCTTGACGTATGTTTAGCCATTTTAAATGTAATGTACGACGGTTTCAAAAATCCAAAATATGCGCCTTGTCCATTACTTGTAAATATGGTTCGTGCAGGAAAAATGGGTGTGAAATCTGGAGAAGGTTTCTACGATTATTCTGAAAGCAAAAAAGCAGAGAAAATTTCCAAACAATTTATATAAAAGTTACCCTTTCCGGTCGCAGTTTTCAGGTTTTATGATCAGCTGAAGACTGCGGCTGTGACTGAAAACTAAATCAAATGGCTAAAATAGTTCCTTTCAAAGCAGTTCGTCCCACTCGTGATAAGGTTTGTCTCGTCACTTGTCGTTCTTATGAAGAATATGTAAATGCAGAATTAGCAGCACAATTGGATTTCAATCCGTTGTCCTTCTTACATATTCTAAAGCCTGCATATACCAATCCTGAAACTGTTTCTTTTGAAAAAAGATACCGACAAGTACATCAAAAATATGAGGATTTCAAAAATGAACTTATTTTAATAAAAGACAATAAACCAGCAATTTATATTCATAAGATTGTTACTAAAACACACTCTTTTACCGGAATTATAGTAGGTACAAGTGTAGTAGACTATTGTAACAATATCATTAAAAAACACGAAGATATTATTGCTTTCCGAGTCCGATTACTAAAAGAATATATGAAATATTCAGAGTTCAATACCGAACCTGTTTTAATGACATATCCAGATAATAAAACGATCGAAAACTGGATTTTTAATTGTACCCAAAAATTAGCCGATTTTGAATTTTCAACCACAAAAAAAGAGATTCATTATCTGTGGAAAATTGAAGATGCGTTAGAAATCAATTGGTTGCAAAATATATTTGAAAAGACGGATAATCTTTATATCGCTGACGGCCACCATCGCACCGAAGCACTGAAATTATTATCTGAGGAAAATGATGATCAAGAAAACACGGCCAAAAATCATATCTTAAGCTATTTAATTTCTGAAAATAACGTCAAAATATATGAATTCAATCGTTTAGTAAAAGATCTAAACGGTTTCTCGAAAGAAGATTTCATAACAGAATTAGAAAAGAATTTTATTATTGAAAACAAATTCCAGCAACCTTTTCAACCTTCTCAAAAGCATCAATTCGGAATGTATCTGGACAATACCTTTTATAGCTTAATTTTACGAAAAGAAAATGAAGTTTTCTTAACTGCTTTGGATAGTTTAGACACACAAATTTTATACAAAAAAGTGCTGCTGCCTATTCTTGCCATTGAGGATTTACGCAATGACGAACGAATAGAATACCTTTCAGGGAAACAATCCGTTTTAGAGGTAAAAAATAAAATTGATCAAGGAGAATTCGAAATCGGTTTTATATTATTTCCATCAAACATTGGAGAAATAAAAGCTTTGGCTGATGCCAATTTGATAATGCCTCCAAAAAGTACGTACATTGAACCAAAGTTTAGAAGCGGATTAGTCGTTTATGAGCTTTAACACCTTAAAATCAAAACATCAAAATGGGAATAGCCAATAATTTACTCCAGATAAAATCCGCTTTGCCGGAACATGTAACCTTAGTTGCGGTTTCAAAAACTAAACCTGTTTCAGATTTAATGGAAGCGTATGAAGCCGGTCAACGCATTTTTGGAGAAAACAAAATTCAGGAAATGGCCGAAAAATGGGAACAAATGCCCAAAGACATTCAATGGCACATGATAGGTCACGTTCAGACCAATAAAGTCAAATTTATGACACTATTTGTGAGTTTGATTCACGGTGTGGACAGTTTGAAATTACTACAGGAAATCAATAAACAAGCACTAAAAAACAACAGAATTATAGATTGTTTATTACAAATACATATTGCCGAAGAAGAAACTAAATTTGGTCTTGACGAGGAAGAACTTGCTTCACTCCTATCTTCAAACGAAATTCAGGAACTAAAAAACATTAGAATCGTTGGATTAATGGGAATGGCTACTTTTACAGACAATAAAGATCAAATCAAAAAAGAATTCCTGCATTTGAAAACAATTTTCGACAAAACAAAAAAACTAAAAACTGAAAACTGCCAACTGGAAACTATCTCAATGGGAATGTCAGGTGATTATCAACTTGCAATTGAATGCGGAAGCACAATGGTTCGGATTGGAAGTAGTATCTTTGGAGGAAGAAATTGATTTTTGATTTCAGATGTTTCGTAACTTGAGACATTAAACATTAAACAAAAAATTTGTACGCAATACTAGATATAGAAACCACTGGAGGACAATTCAACGAGGAAGGAATCACTGAAATAGCCATCTATAAATTTGATGGTCATGAAGTGGTGGATCAATTCATCAGTTTAGTAAATCCAGAAATTCCAATTCAGCCATTTGTAGTGAAACTTACTGGTATCAATAATGCCATGTTACAATCGGCACCCAAGTTTTTTGAAGTTGCAAAACGCATCATCGAAATGACAAATGATTGTGTTATCGTGGCTCATAATGCCTCTTTTGATTACAGAATATTAAGAACTGAATTCCGACGATTAGGATACGATTTTGAAGCCAGGACACTTTGTACGGTTGAATTATCAAAAAAACTATTGCCAGAGCAGCCTTCCCATAGTTTAGGAAAACTGGTTCGTGCGCTTGGAATCCCAATGGCTGACAGACATCGTGCAAGTGGAGATGCTTTGGCAACAGTCAAATTATTCAAAATCCTTTTAGAAAAAGATTTGGAGAAAGAAATTGTAAAAGATTTTATTAAGCTGGAAATCGAAAAAGGTATTGCCCCAAAATTGCTGGATATTGTGGCTAGACTACCTGCAAAAACAGGTATTTACTATATTCATAATGAAAAAGGAAATCTAATTTATATTGGTAAAAGCCGAAACATAAAGAAACGTGTGAATCAGCATTTTACGGGAACTTCCACCAAATGCAAAAAGATTCAATCCGAAGTTTTCACGGTAACGTATGATGAAACCGGAAGTGAATTGATTGCTTTATTGAAAGAAAGCGAAGAAATAAAAATCAACAAACCAATTCATAACCGAGCGCAAAGAAAAAGTATTTATCAATTGGCTTTATACGCTGAAAAAGATAAAAATGGTTATCTGAACCTAAAACTTCAAAAAGCAGATGTTCGAAAAAAAGAAATTACCTCTTTTACTTCGTTGCAGGAAGGCAAAAATGCATTGTTCAGAATCACTTCCCATTACAATTTATGCCAGAAACTGACCGGATTGTATCATACTAAAACAAATTGTTTTCAATACAGTATAAAAGAGTGCGATGGTGCTTGTATTGGCGAGGTTTCGCCCGAAGAATACAATGCCAGAGTGCTCAGTTTTATCGAGAAAAACAGTTTCGAAAATCAAAACATGGTCTTGATTGATAAAGGAAGAACCATAAGCGAGCGATCAGCAGTTTTGATAGAAAATGGAATTTACAAAGGGTATGCTTTTTATGATTTAAACTATCAAATAAATAACATCGAAATACTGAGAAACATCATTATTCCGATGCAAAATAATCGTGACACTAAAAATATCATCCAAGGCCACATCCGAAAAAATAAGACCCTAAAAACCTTGAAATTCTAATCGATTGTTAATCGAATAAAAAGTATGCAAAGAATAAAGTCGAAATTTGACGCTTTCAGACAAAAAACGAATATAGTAATTTACGGAACCAATACAGCTTCTGGACGATTATTTGATTTGGTACTTTTGGGTGTTATTTTACTCAGCGTTATAATTGTTATGTTGGAAACTGTAAAAGGTTTTGATACAAAATATCATGATGAACTTATTATTTTGGAGTGGGTTATTACCATTTTCTTCACTTTAGAATATTTACTCCGTATTATTTCCCTTAAAAAACCCTGGAAATACATATTTAGTTTCTACGGAATAATTGATTTGATAGCCACAATACCCATGTACTTTTCGTTATTTTTTGTTGGTACCAGTGTCTTAACAGTGGTCAGAGCCCTGAGATTATTGCGATTATTCAAAATTTTAAAACATCCACAGTTCTCCAGCCAATCTACACACCTCAAAGAAGCGTTGATTGCCAGCAAAGGAAAAATATTGATATTCATCTATTTCATGCTTATCAGCAGTATCATCATCGGTTCTGTAATGTATGTAGTCGAAGGAAAAGAAGGCGGTTTCACTAGTATTCCTATCAGTATTTACTGGACTATCGTCACGCTCACAACTGTAGGATATGGAGATATTTCGCCTATAACGCCACTTGGTCAAGCCATTGCTTCGTTAGTAATGATCATGGGATACGGTATTATTGCCGTCCCTACAGGAATTGTTTCAGCTGAATTCGCTAACAGCAACCGTAAAAAACCAAGGGCCGAAAGAATCAATCCGTGTTCTGTTTGCGGAACCGAAGGACATGAGCATAATGCAAAATACTGCTACCATTGTGGCGCAGATTTATAATACTAATAATTGGAAGCAATTCCAGCTGTTCACTGCAACTCCTCGTTATTACAGTTGTTTTTCTAAGGCATAAAAGGAGCTTCCTCCAGTCGCTCTTTTACACCAAGAAAAACTAACTTCCATAACTCCGGGGTTTCCGTTTCCATCTGGGCTAAAAAAAATATGAAATACTTAATCACTATTGTCGGACCTACAGCTATCGGAAAAACTTCCTTAAGCATTGTTTTAGCTAATTATTTCAAATGCGAAATTCTTTCCTGCGATAGCCGACAGTTTTTCAAGGAAATGACCATTGGAACAGCAGTTCCCAATGAATCAGAATTAGACACTGCAACTCATCATTTCATCCAAAACAAATCTATATTCGAAAATTATACCGTTGGTGATTTCGAGAAAGAAGCGATTGCAAAACTGGAAGAATTATTTTTGACAAATGATTACGCGATTCTCGTTGGTGGTTCCGGATTGTACGTAGATGCAATTCTAAAAGGTTTTGATGAATTTCCGGAAATTGACGCTTCAGTTCGTACTGAAATAAATACGAATTATGAAAAATTAGGAATCGGATATTTACAGCAAAAACTCGAAGTTTTAGATCCTGATTATTTCAAAACTTTAACTGTTGACAATCCTCAAACCTTACAAAATCCACAACGAATGATGCGTTTTGTAGAAGTATGTTTGGGTTCCGGAAAACCATATTCTTCTTTTTTAAATCAAAAGCAGAACAGTCGCACCTTCACGCCTATTTTAATAGGTTTGGAAGCCGATAGAAAGGTCATTTATAACCGAATCAATCAACGCGTTGATATTATGATAAACGAAGGTTTACTAGCCGAAGCCAAAACATTATTCTCAAATAAAGAGTTGAATGCATTACAAACAGTGGGTTACCGCGAGTTATTCAGTTATTTTGATAGAGAAATTTCATTGGAATTTGCCATCGAAGAAATAAAGAAAAACACCCGACGATTTTCAAAACGCCAACTGACTTGGTTCAAAAAAAATGAAAATACCAAATGGTTTGATTTTGAAACTCCGTATGGAACTATTGTAGATTACATCAATTCAAAAAAATAAAACTAAAGAATACAAATTCATAATTCATAATTTCAATATGCCCATTTCACCTAACTTCACATCCATCCTTAGCAAAGACTGGGAAATCAATTTTACACAATGCGCACCAAATGGATTTTTAAAATACACTGATTTGTGCAATATTTTGCAGTTAACAGCTGCAGCACATTCAGAAATTGGCGGCATTAGTTTTACGGACATGCAGGAATATGACCAAGCTTGGGTTTTGAGTCGGATGCGTATCGAGATAAGCAAATTGCCAAAATGGGGTGATACGGTAACCGTAAAAACATGGATCAATTCCTTGGAGAACTCCCGTTCCGTTCGGGCACTGGAAATGCATGTGAATGGAGAAAAAATTGTAGGTTCTGAGACTTTTTGGGCTGTTTTTAATACTAAAAAGCGTCGACCGGAAGCATTAGCATTACCGTTTGAACATTTTGAATTATATCCCGAAAAAAGAGCTACTCTTGAAGGTTTTTCTAAAATTAATTTCAATAATGAAAAGGAAATGGTTTTTGAAAAAAGTGTCTTTTTATCTGATTTAGACATTGTAAATCATGTTAATAATGTCAAATATCTGGAATGGTGTTTAGATTTGGTTGATGAAAAATTAATTCTGAATCAAAAAATTGAAAGTTTTGAGATGAATTTCTTAAAGGAATTATCACTAAAAGATCAAGTGATTATTCACGAAAGTATTTCTGAAGATGAAACTGTTTTTAGCATTACTAAAGAAGACAAGACGAGTTTCGCTTTACAATTGAACTGGAAATAAATATCTTTTTGATCCAAAAAAAAGCCTCAATTTCTTGAGGCTTAAATCTTTTTTATTCTGCTACTTTATTCTTAACAACTAATCTGAATCCTTCTCCGTGGATGTTCAAAATTTCCACATCTTCATCAAGTTTCAAATACTTTCTCAATTTAGCGATATACACATCCATACTTCTTGAAGTAAAATAGTTATCATCTCTCCAGATTTTTGTCAAAGCTAATTCTCTTGGCATCAAATCATTTTCGTGAAGAATCAACATTTTCAATAATTCATTCTCTTTTGGAGATAATTTTATTGGCTCTTCATTATTAAAAGTTAAAAAACGAAGTTTTGAATTCAAATGGAATTTACCAATATTAAATTCAAATTGTACTTGTTCTGCTTTTGTATCCGATGATTTTCTTTGAATTATAGCTTTGATTTTCATCAACAATACTTCAGAATCAAAAGGTTTATTCAAGTAATCATCAGCGCCTGCTTTATATCCTTTCAACACATCCTCTTTCATCGATTTTGCTGTTAAAAAAATGATTGGCACTTCATTATTTTTTTCTCTGATTTCTTTAGCTAATGTATATCCGTCTTTGTAAGGCATCATCACATCAAGAATACATAAATCATAAGTATCTTTTTTAAATTTTTCGAAGCCTTCCATACCATTTTTGGCCAAAGTAACATCAAAATCATTTAGCATTAAATAATCTTTCAAAACTGCACCAAAATTAAGGTCATCTTCGACTAGAAGTATTTTTTTATTTACATTTTCCATATTCTAATTTATTAATGGTAATTTTATTATGAAGGTACTCCCTTTTCCCTTTTCACTTTCAACATATACTTGACCATTATGGTCGTCAACAATTCTTTTTACATACGCTAATCCTAAACCGTGTCCTTTCACATTATGAATGTCTCCGGTATGTTCTCTGTAAAATTTTTCAAAAATTCTTTTTTGAGCAATTTTACTCATTCCCAAACCTTTATCTTTTACTTTGATAATAATCATGTCTTTGATATTTTCAGTAAAAATCTCAATTTCTGGAACGTTTGGAGAATATTTTATAGCATTCTCCAGAATATTAACAATCACATTGGTAAAATGAACATCATTAATTAATACTGTAGTTCTTACAGCATTGAAATAACAGGTTATTTTTCCTTGTCTATCTTCTAAAATCAAATTCACGTGATCTATTGCATCTTCAATAATTTCATGAATATTATTAGATTCTTTAGTAATATCTAATTCTTTCTTTTCTAATTTAGAAATTCGTAAAACATTTTCAACTTGTGCATGCATACGCTTATTTTCGTCCTTAATCATTTGGAGGTATCGCAGAACTTTCTCTTTATCATCGATTATTTTAGGATTCCTTATAGCATCCAAAGCTAAATTAATCGTTGCAATAGGAGTTTTAAACTCATGCGTCATATTATTAATGAAATCATTCTTGATTTCAGAAATTTGACGTTGTCTAATCAACTGATTCAATGCACTTGAATAGGCAATCAGAATAATAAGCGTAAAAACAATAGAAAGTACGGTTATACTAACCAACTCTGAGAGTAAAAATTTCTTTTTAAGTGGAAATGTAACCAACAATTCATATTTAGTACTCCCTTCATTATCAATGAAAACAGGAATAGAATAGGTAGCTTCTTTATCATATTTAAACTCATTTGATTTAATTTTAGTAGCTAAATTATTACTATAAATACCAAATTCAAACTTAGTTTCAATACCATACTCTTCTAATTCTTTCTTGATAAGTTTCTGTAAAACAGGTACAGAAACACGTTCCTCAAGTGGCATAGCTGACAATACATCTTTAGCTGAAATTTCAAAAAGTGCATTGTCTAAAATATCTAAATTTCCTGATTTTTCAATTCTAACATCTGGAATCAGACTTTGATTTACATCCGATTTATCAATGGAATTATCATTATAAACTTCTGTAATTCGCTTAGAACTAAAGCTTTTAAATTTTTCGGTATCAAATTTTTTATCAAAGAACGTTGGAGAAATATTGTAATCTTCAGAAATTATACTATTAGAATATATGATAGTTTTATTTGTTCTGGGATTTTTTTGAACATAATAAAATTCTAATATATCATCCTTCTTAGGAACTTTTCCAGTACTATCTTTATAATGATTTATTTTATCATAAAAATTATATGCTTCTTGCTTTTGAAGTTTATCGGCCACATTACCAATTACTTGCTTAACATGAAATTTAAATTGCTCATCATTGTTTTTAAATGAAGAATTAAACCAATATACCTGAACAAGAATAATTCCTATTAAGGATAGACTCATCAACAAAACAAGTAATCTAAAAAAAAGTTTATTCATCTAAACAAATTTAGTATTTTAACAATATATTAAATAATAGATTAACCAAACATTAACACCTAAGCTTGTTTTTGTTTAATCTTTAAAATTTTAAGAATTCGATCAATTTCTAACTTTGTAGGTTCAATAGCAATATTTTCAATGACGAAATCGCTTTTTGAAATTCGTTTTTCATCAGTCCACTGAGCGTTTATTCGTTTCAAAACAAGTTCTCGTGTCGTGTTATCTCTCTTAATAACCCTTTGAATCCTTGATTCTATTGGTGCTGTCACAGTTATAATTATATCACAGTCTTTATAACGCCCACTTTCAAATAATATAGCAGCCTCATAAATAACATAAGGAGCTTCTAGATTTTGTAAAAGCCATTGCTCAAAATGTTTTTTTACAGCAGGGTGAACAATACCATTGAGTTTTTCTAAACTTTCAGGATTATTAAATACAATTTTTGCCAATTTTTCTCTATTCAATGTCTCATTTTCAAAAACATCAGCACCAAATAAATCTTTTATAGCTTCCATAATATCTGCTGATTGCATGATTTTTCTGGCTTCATCATCAGCAATATAAACTGGAATTCCGTATGATTTAAAATAATTTGCTACAGTCGTTTTTCCACTGCCAATACCGCCGGTTAAACCAATAATTTTTGTCATACTATACTTTAAAAAATAATTCTGGAAAAGCCTCTTGCGGTTTTTGTCTCAAAATAATTACTTTATAATAAGAATGTATAAAACCCATTCCATATCCATAGAATTGTTTCCAAATTGCAATTAGTGACAAATAACCTATTTTAATACTTTTATTCTGATAAGATGACACCAAAAACAGTACCAAAAAGTAAATAAAATACAATTGAAGCAGGTAATCAAAATTAAAAATCAATAACAATACAATTGAAGTAAAAAATCCAATAATAAAAACCGAAGGAAAGAAAAAAGTAAGTTTATTGTATTTTGGATACCAACTATTTAAAATCGGTCGTGCTTTGCCAAATTTATTTACCTGAGTTGAAAACTTATCCCAATCAATTCTTCGCTTATGATATACAAATGCTTTTGGAAAAAGTTTGGTCTCAAAACCCAAGTTCCACAAACGAATTGACAAATCAGGATCTTCACCTGGATGGATGTTTCCAAAACCTTTGGATGCTTCAAAAGCTTTGCGAGACAATCCCATATTAAAACTCCTAGGTTGAAACTTATCAATTTTTTCAGAACCACCTCTAATTCCGCCAGTAGTTAAAAAAGAAGTCATCGCAAAATTAATTGCTTTTTGTATGTCCGAAAAACTATCTAAAGCTTTATCTGGTCCTCCAAAACAATCCACATAATTTTGTTTTAAAGCTTTATCAACTTCTGACAAATACTCCTCTGGAATAATACAATCCGAATCGAAAATAATAAAATAATCTCCTCTGGCATTTCTCATTCCATAATTTCTAGAGTCACCCGGCCCAGAATTTTCCTTGTAATAATAGGAAATATCAAGTCTATCACCGTATTTGCTGGCAACATCCTTACAAATTAAAGTAGATCCATCTTCAACTAATACAATTTCAAAAATTTCTTTGTATGTTGTATGAGACAAACTTTCTAAAAGTTCATCAACTTCGTCTGGCCGATTATAAACTGGGATTATTAAGGAAAATAACATAAATTAGAATGTGGTATTATTATTATATTTTAAGTGTTGAAAATTTTAACAAATATAATCTTTATCCATAAAAAAACCATCAACTATTAATTGATGGTTCTATAAATATTTTTTAATAAAATAGAGGATTACCCAATACTTTCGATGTTTACCACTTCGTTCGCATCTGCTTTATAATCTACTCCTGCTACGTCAAAGCCAAATAGATTGTAAAAATCTTTTCTGTATCCTTCTAAATCACCGATTTCAGATAAATTTTCAGTTACAGCTTCAATCCACAATTTAGCCACTTTTTCCTGAACGTCAGGACGCATTTCTAAATCGTCAATACGGATTCTTCCTTTCTCATCTACAGGAACTTCATTTCCAGTATATAATCTTTCTTGATACAAACGTTGAATTTGCTCAATACAACCTTCATGAATCCCTTCTTCCTTCATTATTCTGTACAATAAAGAAATATACAATGGAATAACTGGAATTGCTGAACTTGCTTGTGTAACTAATGCTTTATTTACCGAAACAAATGCTTTACCATTAATAGCAGCTAAACTGTCAGTAATAGCAAATGCTGTCGCTTCAAGATGATCTTTAGCGCGACCAATAGTCCCTTTTCTATAAACCGCCTCAGTTAATGATGGCCCTATATAAGAATAAGCAACAGTTGTAGCGCTGGGAGCCAATAGATTTTGAGCTTTTAAAGCATCAATCCACATAGCCCAATCTTCACCACCCATCACGGCAATTGTATTTTCAATATCATCGCCACTACATGGCTCAATTGAAATTTCTGAAACTTTACCAGAATGAAAATCAACCGTTTTATTGGTAAAAGTACTTCCGATAGGCTTCAAAACAGAGCGATGCAAAACACCGGTAAGCGGATGCATACGAACAGGAGAAGCCAAACTGTAGATTACTAAGTCAACTTGCCCTAAATCAGCTTTTATAAGATCTAATGTTTGTTGTTTTACTTCATTCGAAAACGCATCACCATTGATACTTTTTGCATATAAACCTGCTTTATGCGCTTCCGTTTCGAAAGCAGCAGAATTATACCAACCTGGTGAAGCTGTTTTTCCTTCTGTTGGCGGTTTTTCAAAAAACACACCAATTGTAGCAGCATCAGAACCAAAAGCACTTGTAATTCTGGAAGCCAAACCAAAACCGGTTGAAGCTCCAATTACTAATACTTTTTTAGCCCCGTTTATAGGTCCTTTTGATTTTATGTATTCTATTTGATTTTTAACATTTTGTTCGCATCCTTTTGGGTGAGATGTCGTACAAATAAATCCTCTCATTCTAGGTTCTATAATCATACTCTTGGTTATTCGTTTTTTTATTTATTCGTGTAATCGTCTTATTGTTGATGCAAAAATCTTGTTTTCAAAAGTAAGCAAATATAAAGTAAAAAATTAGTTCAGCAAGGCTTTAGCATGATTTAAGGCCGAATCAGAAACGACACTTCCAGATAACATTTGTGCGATTTCCACAACTCTCTCTTCATTGCTTAATAACTTCAATTCAGATTGTGTATCGTCCCCAACAGTCGATTTAAATACTTTGAAATGTGCATTTCCTTTAGCAGCGATTTGTGGTAAATGGGTAATAGCAAAAATCTGCATTTCTTGACTCATTTCTTTCATGATTTCCCCCATTCTGATGGCGATTTCTCCGGAAACACCAGTATCAATTTCATCAAAAATTAATGTTGGGAGTTTTGAGTATTGTGCCAATATAGCCTTAACAGCAAGCATAATCCTTGACATTTCTCCGCCAGAAGCCACTTTTTTTAATAAACCAAAATCAGTTCCTTTATTGGCAGAAAATAAAAACTGAAGTTCATCTTTTCCGTTCTGGAAATAGGTTTCCGTAGTATTTATATCAATATTGAAGCGGACATTTGGCATTCCCAACGTCTCTAGAATGGCAATCAATTTTTGAGATAAAACTGGAATCGATTCCAATCTATTCGTATGAATTGTATTCGAAAAAGCATCTAATTCAATTATTTTTTGTTCGATAGAAATCGTCAGTGCCGCAATTTCCTCTTCCATGTTACCTAATTCTAAAACCGAATTTTCTAGATTGGTTTGAATTCCCAATAGTTCATCAACAGATAAAACCTGATGTTTCTTTTGCAAAGTAAAAATAACCTGAAGCTTTTGACTGATTAAATCCAATTGTTCCGGATCATTAATCAGTTTTTCAGAACAGCGATTCATTTCATCAGAAATATCATCAAACTCAATTGTCAAGCTTGTAATCCTTTCTAACAAAGAATGATATTCAGTCGAAAAAGAGGCGATTTTTTGTAATGAAACCTTGATTTCATTCAAATTATGTAAAACTCCAATTTGTTCTTCATTGGCTATTGCCAAAGATTTATCAATCGATTCTTTTATAATTTCAACATTATTTAATTTTTCAAAATCAACCTCAAGAGTTTCTTGCTCACCAGATTTTAATTGTGCTGCGACTAATTCATCCAGTAAAAAAGTGTTGTATTCCTGCTCTTTCTTAGATTCGCTTTGTCTTTTCAGCAGCGAATTTAATTTGGATTTATCCGATTTATAGCTTTTTAAAAGCGATTGATATTCCAAAATTGTTTCTTTATTATTGGCAATTGCATCAATAATTTCAAACTGCACATTTTCATCCGAAAGTTCCTGGGTTTGCTGTTGTGAATGAATATCAATCAAGAATAAGCTCAGTTCCTGCAATTCCTGAAGATTTACAGGGCTGTCATTTATAAAAGCTCTTGATTTCCCGGAAGGAAGAATTTCACGTCTGATTATGGTATCATTTTCATAATCTAAATCATTAGCTTCAAAAAAAGGAAGTAAATTATACTTAGAAATTTCAAAATGAGCTTCAATAATACACTTTTCATCTTTGTTTTTTAAAGAAGTCAAGTCAGCTCTTTTTCCTAAAACCAGTCCTAATGCTCCTAAAATTATTGATTTACCAGCACCGGTTTCACCTGTAATTGTTGAGAAACCTTTTGAAAAATCGATAGTCAATTTTTCTATTAAAGCATAGTTTTTTATCGAAAGTGACGTTATCATTTTTATTTATTTTTTGTGATGATGAGCTGGAATTAAACTAAAAATTGGAAAACAATTAATATTTTATCAACGCCCATTTACTTGAATTTAAAGGAGATATTTTATTCAGATTATCGACTAAATCTGAAATTGTAATACTAGGTCCACCAGAGAATACAGAAACGATTTCATCTGATTTAGCATCGAAAAAGACACGGGTTAAAAAAGCATTAGGTCTTGAAGCATTTAGTTTAGCTAAATCCATTAATGATCCTTTTATTTTTTCTTTAGACGCTTTTAAATCCTGACTCATTAGATCTAAACCAGTATGATAATCAAACATGGTTTGTCTGATTTGCTTGAATGGAGGCGATAAAATATCATTTATCAAAAAATACCTAGTTTGGTTTCCATCAGCTTGGCTCCATCCTTTTGATCCACCTTGTTGTGCCACATTCGAAATATTTTGGGCTATTTCAAAACTTGGGTTACCAGATTCAGTAACAAATGTGTCTGCATCCATTCCTAAAATTACATACGTGTAAAATGCAAGTACAGAAACTAAATTAGAATCAAACGAAGTTGGATTAAATATTAGATTTTCAAACTCTGTATATCTAAAATTAAAGTCTTTATCATTATAATTTAATACTGGAGATGAATAAGAGGAATTAAAAATAGGTCTGGAAGACTGTACTTGAATTGTGGCTGTAAATTGATCAGAACTATTACCAGAAATAGTGATATACATCGAACAATTAATTTTTTCGTTTTGTTTAAGTGTCTGACCTGTCCAATCCGTTTTATTTACAAACTCACTTACAGAAGCTTCTAAAGTTTTAAAAATTTGTTGATTTGTGACACTCAATCGTTGTGAATCAACTGTTACTGTACAATTTAGTTGTTGTGCTTGAGCAAATCCAAAAATAAAAAGCAGCAAAAAAGTAAATATTTTATTCATCTGTAGATTTTTATTATTTTGGTTTTATCTAAATCGCAACTATATGTGAGGTGAAATTACAAAATACTATATTCCTTTATCAAAGTGAACTACTACTTTGTTAAGGATATCGTCTGCTACTGCTTCTTTCGATTTTAATTCCATAGGTTCAATATTGAAAAACTTATCGATAAAAGTAACCTTATTGGTTGGCTTTCCAAAACCCGCTCCTTGATCTTGTAGCGAATTTAAAACTATCAAATCTAAGTTTTTTTTCTGAATTTTTAGTTTTGCATTTTCAATTTCATTTTCTGTTTCTAATGCAAAACCTATCAAAAACTGATTTTTCTTTTGTTCGCCCAAAGAAGCTAAAATATCTTTCGTTTTTTCGAGTTCTATTGTGAAATTATCAGCGGCTTTTTTTATTTTTTGTTGGGCAACGTTTTTAGGTTTGTAATCTGCAACGGCTGCAGCTGCAATCGCAACATCTACGTCAGCATAAAACTGATGACAAGCCACATACATTTGTTCTGCTGAAACTACTGAGATTACCTTTATCAATGGATTTGAAACTTTACAATTTGTAGGTCCCGAAACCAAAATCACCGAAGCACCTAAATTCGCAGCGCTTAAAGCGATATCAAAACCCATTTTACCCGAAGAATGATTGCCTATAAAACGCACAGGATCTATTGCTTCGTATGTGGGACCGGCAGTAATCAATAATTTTTTTCCTTTAAGAGGCAACTTGCTATTTAAATCCGCTTCAATAAAAGCTACAATGTTTTCAGGTTCTGCCATTCTTCCTTCACCCGATAATCCGCTTGCCAATTCACCGCTTTCAGCAGGAATTATGACATTGCCAAATTGAGTCAGAGAAGAGAAATTAGCAATGGTAGAAGGATGTTTGTACATATCTAAATCCATTGCGGGAGCAAAATACACTGGACATTTTGCTGATAAATAGGCTGCAATCAAAAGATTGTCACAAGTACCATTTGTCATTTTCGACAATGTATTGGCTGTTGCAGGCGCAATAACCATCAAATCAGCCCAAAGTGCTAATTCAACATGATTGTTCCATTTTTCATTCTCGTCGTCTTGATTATAAAAACTGGAATGTACAGGATTTTTGGATAACGTGGATAACGTAAGAGGAGTTACAAAATCCTTAGAAGCAGGTGTCATTATCACTTGGACATGTGCACCTGCTTTTATGAAAAGTCGTACTAATGATGCTGTTTTATAGGCTGCAATTCCACCAGAAATTCCAAGTAGAATTTTCTTACCGCTTAAAACTGACATAGTAACTATTATTTATTTGAATCTCTGTGGTAAATTTTACCATCTAACCATTCCTGAACTGCTAAAGCGTGTGGCTTAGGTAGTTTTTCGTAAAATTTTGAAACCTCAATTTGTTCTTTGTTTTCAAAAACTTCTTCAAGACTGTCATTATATGTAGCAAATTCTTCCAATTTCTCAGTCAATTCTTTTTTAATTTCAGAATTGATTTGGTTTGCTCTTTTAGCCATAATGGTTATCGCTTCATACACATTACCAGTAGGTTCTTCAATAACATTTTTGTTGTATGTTATTGTATTTACTGGAGCATTCGTCTTTTTTAAATCCATGACTTTATTTATTTAGTAAATTTTTGTAAATCTTTATCTATTCGAGCTAACATTTCGTTTGCTACTTTTTTGTATTTAGTTTCAGCATTAAATTTTATTAAATTTGATTGTGCAACTTTAGCTACATTTAATCGCTCTTCCATTTTTGAAGGAATACTATTAATGGCCAATTGATAGGCTGAATCTAATTTATAATACAATGCATCTTCTTTGTAAGGCGTTCCAGGATAATCAGCAACAAAATTATCTAAAGCTACAATAGCCGATTTATAATCAGAAATTGTATTATACCCTTTAGCGTTCTCAAATACTTTTTTCTCAATTTTTTCACTCAGTACTTTTACTGTTGCATTCGCTTCTGCCAAATACTCAGAATTTGGATAATTATCAATAAATGATTGTAATTTATCCAATGCTTTTGTAGTATCCGTTTGATCTAAACTATAAACTGGCGACAACATGGAATAGCTTTTTGCACCAAGATATGCAGCTTCTTGCAGTTTTTCACTTTTTGGATAACCCGAAACGAAACTTTCAAATTGATATCCTGCTAAATAATATTGTTTTGTTTTATAATAGGATTGAGCAAACATATAAAACAATTTTTCCGCTTGAGGTTTTCCTCTATAAGCAGGAGCAATTTGTTCTAAAATACGAATTGCTTTGGTATATTTACCAGCATCATATAATTTAGTGGCCATTTCAAATTTGACAGCGACATCTTCGGTTTTTAATGCTTTCTGGTATTCGTTACAAGAACTGAAAACAGCAACAAGAAGCAATAGAGATAATATTTTTTTCATTTTTTTACTTTTTTTATGATTTCTTGATTGAAACAACCTACGAAATCATACCGAAGTTTCGGTGGCAAATTTAGTTATTAATTTAGCGACTTCAAAATATATTTTTGTTTAAAAAAAGACTGTTTTTTTACCCTTGTTTATTGACTTTTTTAACAAACTGATCAATCCTGCTTGCTAGCGAATCATCTACTTTTACTAATGGCAAACGCACTGTGTTTTCTGAAATTCCCAGTGATAGAAACACTTGTTTGATTCCAGCTGGATTTCCTTGCTCAAAAATCATATCGATACAATCCGCTAAAAGATATTGAGATTTGAAAGCTTCATCCACTTTGCGATTCAAACCTAATCGAATCATTTCAGAAAATTCTTTAGGAAAACCTTGACCTATTACAGATATTACGCCTGATCCACCTGCTAAAACCATTGGTAAAGCAATCATATCATCGCCGGAAATCACAAGAAAATCTTTCGGTTTGTCTTTCAATAATTGCATCGCCTGAACAAGATCTCCTGCAGCTTCCTTAATAGCTACAACATTTTCAAAATCATTAGCCAAACGCAAAACAGTTGTAGGCAGCATATTACTTGCCGTTCTTCCTGGAACATTATATAAAATTACGGGAATTGGGGAGGCTTCAGCAACTGCTTTGAAATGTTGGTAAATCCCTTCCTGAGTTGGTTTGTTATAATATGGAGAAACAGAAAGTATAGCTGTAAATGCAGATAAATCTCTTGTTCTTAGCTCATCAACAACTTTCGCGGTGTTATTTCCTCCCACTCCCAAAACTAATGGTAAAGCACCATTATTAGCTTCGATTACAGTACTAATAACTAATTCTTTTTCGTCTGGAGACAAAGTTGCATTTTCTGCAGTAGTACCCAAAACCACAAGATATTCAATTCCTCCATCGATAGAAAAATTTACAATTTTTTTTAAAGCTTCGGTATCAATTGAAAAATCTTCTTTAAATGGAGTTACTAGAGCAACACCAGTTCCTATTAATGATTGCATATTAGATTTATATTTTGTTTAATAATTTTAAATATTTAAATAATTCACTTATAAAAACGCTGTAATTATTGATTTCAGTTTTAATTATAAAATGATTTAATCTTTTGTCTATTGATGAAAAGCCAACTTTAAATTGTGCTTTTGAATTGTGCGTAATTTGCAATAGTATTGCTTTCTCTACGTTGTAATAACTGATTAATAAATCAAATTTTTCATTGATAAAATCATTTATCTCAACCGATGCAATTTGTCCACTCCATTTAAGTTGTCCTGCACTAAATGTAGTATATTTTATTCCTTGATTTTTCTTTACTATGTCACAATAAACGATTGTTTTTATATTTTCCAGTAAAATTCCCTGCTCTATTAACGCTGCAATCAATAGTTCCGTTGCTGTAAAATCACTGGCATCAACCAGCAAACCAACTGTTTGTATAGTATCATCAGAAACATTAGTTTTTAAATTTTGCAAGCTATTTTTTAATGTTTTTTTTACAAAAAAATTCTTTATATAATTTAAAAACATATTACTTTTACTTGATTACAAAATTAATTAATTAAGTCGCATTTAAAATGGTAAATCTAAAAAAGTATAACGACGTTTCTAAACTTTTTGTTATATTCTTAACATTTTTATTTGTTGCCTCTTGCAGCAAACAAAATTACGTCACAAAAATAGAAGGAAAACGAATTCCTATTACTGAAAAGGAAAATCAAGTTCCTGCAATTGAAAATTTTATAAAACCGTATCGGGAACACATTAACAAAGATTTAGACAGCGTGCTGGCTTATTGTCCTGAAACATTGGATAAAAGCACGGGTAAATGGCAAACTACAATTGGTAATTTGATGGCTGATGTTACTTTGATGAGAGGGAATATCGTATTTCAAGCCAGAGAAAAAAAGAATATTGATATTTGTTTGCTCAATAGCGGAGGGATTCGTTCCATACTTCCAAAAGGAAATGTTACTGCTAGAAACGCTTTTGAAATTATGCCTTTTGAAAACAGTTTAGTTGTTATTGCATTAAAAGGAGAACAAATTTTTGAAATGGTTGACTTTTTTATTGCTGAAAAGAAACCACATCCATTAGCCGGAGTAACATTTACAATTGATAAAAATAATGTTGCCAAAAATATTTTAGTTCAAGGAAAACCTGTTCAAAAAGAGACCATTTATTATGTGGGAACCAATGATTATTTGTCTAATGGTGGAGACAACATGAATTTCTTCAAAAAAGGAGTTCAGAAATTTGATTTAGAATACAAACTTCGAAATATCCTTATTGATTATTTTAAAGAAGTTGATACCATTCCTGTGATAAAAGATGTTAGAATTACGGTTGAATAAGTAATTCGAATTTAAAGAACAAAATAGTTTTAGAAAACGGAAAGCCCTAGCCCTGATTGCAGCGGCATCCCACGCTTTTTTTGCGTGGATACAGCGAAAAGCGGGAAATAGCTCCAAAAAAATATAAAATGAAGAGAAGAGAATTTATAGAGAAAACAGCTGCTGGTTCAGCTTTATTGAGTTTAGGTGTGTCATTGAGTAGTTTTGAGACCTCTAAAACCAGACAATTGACGGTTTTACACACGAATGATGTTCACAGTTATATTGATCCGTTTCCTGCGGATCATCCCAGAAATGCAAATATGGGTGGCGTGGCGCGAAGAGCAGCCTTGATTGAAACGATCAGGAAGGAAAATCCAAACGTGTTACTATTGGATGCCGGTGATATTTTTCAGGGAACGCCTTATTTTAATTATTACGGAGGTGAATTAGAGTTCAAATTGATGAGTATGATGCAATATGATGCGTCTACAATAGGAAATCACGATTTTGATAACGGTGTTGAAGGTTTGCACGCACAAATGCCACACGCTAAATTTGAGTTCATATCCGCCAATTACGATTTTAAAAATACTGTGATGGATGGTTTTGTAAAACCGTATAAAATATTTCATAAAAACGGAATAAAAGTTGGTGTTTTTGGACTTGGAATAGAGCTTGCAGGATTAGTTGACAAAGGAATGTACAAGGAAACCGTGTACAATGATCCTGTTGAAACGGCTCAAGATATGGTTCGGATTTTAAAGAAAGAACAGCAATGTGATATCGTAATTTGTTTGTCACATTTAGGATACAAATATAGAGACGAGCCTACTAAAATTTGTGATTTAAAATTAGCCGAACTGACTCAGGATATTGATTTAATTATTGGTGGTCACACTCATACTTTTCTGGACAAACCTACAGTTGCTAAGAACCTTGTGGGCAAAGAAGTTTTAGTAAATCAAGTAGGTTGCTATGGTATTAATTTAGGAAGAATAGATTTTTATTTAGACAATAATAAAGCAAAAGCATTTGAAGGGAAATCGATTATAGTGTAGCTATAATCGATTTTTTTATAAAATCAAAACATCTTTTCGTACTAATGCTTTTTTGAACAAAGTGAGAAAGTCTCTTACTCTATTCGTTATTTGCTTTTAAGTCGGCATTCAATTTTTCGGCATCAATGACAAATTTGTAAAAAGCGTAATAACTTGTTACATACAAAATCATTCCCAATGGTCTAAAATAGGTTGGCGGCAAATTAGACAAAAAACATTTTTCAATAAAAACAGTAAAATAGAGTGCTGTAGATAATAATCCAAAAATAGATAACCAAGGTGTATTATTACTTTCATTCATGAAATAATTAGACAAAATAACCCCGGCAAGAATCGATACTAAAATATTTTGCATCATTAAGGGATAATAACTTCCCACAGGTATTTCGTCCGAAATAGAAAGCAAATATGAAAAAATAAATATAAAAGGAATTATCGCTATTAGTATTGGTATAAAATCTTTGACCTTATTTAACTTTATAATGTAAACAATTAGTAATGTTCTATGAATTATAATTCCGGCTAACCCCAACATTAAAAAAAATTGTGATTCCGGAATAATAAAAATACTGGTAAGCAACAAAAAAAAGGTAGTTATAAAAAAAAATACATTTCGTTCCTTGGAGGTAATCCAATAAAGATAGATTAGCAGTGCGGCAACTAAGGGTCTAAATGCAAACAAAATCATTTTAAATGAAAACAATTCTGCTAGAACTTCTACAATTGCAAAAGAAAACAAAAAACATACTATTGTATTTTCCTGTATGAAATTATACTTTTTAGTCAGTAGCTGCATCCGTTTGATTTATTAAATTCATAAAATCATCTTCAGAGATTATGGAAATATTAAGTTTATTGGCTTTTTCTAATTTAGCAGGCCCCATATTATCACCAGCTATAAGATAATCCGTTTTTGCCGAAATAGAACTCCCTACTTTTCCCCCATTATCTTCAATTGCTTTTTTCAAATCATCTCTTGAAAATTTCTCAAATACTCCTGAAACTACAAAGGTTTTTCCGGAAAGTATATTGGTTGCATTTGGATTTATTTTTTCAATAATTTCAAATTGTATTCCGTGTTGTTTAAGTCTTTCAATAATATTTCGATTTTCTTCATTTTCAAAAAAATCAAGCACACTTTGCGCAATTCTTTCTCCAATTTCGTCCACTAAAATTAAATCCATCAATGTAGCCTGACTCAATGCATCAATACTTTTATAATGTTTGGCTAGTTTTTTTGCCACTGTTTCTCCAACAAAGCGGATTCCAAGTGCAAACAGAACGCGTTCAAAAGGAATATTTTTTGAGTTAGCGACACCGTTTACTAAATTTTCAGCAGATTTTTGAGCCATTCGCTCCAAAGGAAGAATTTGGTCTACTTTTAATTCATATAAATCAGCATAATTATGAACCAAACCGTTATTGAAAAGTAAAGCTACTGTTTCGCCTCCAAGACCTTCAATATCCATTGCTTTTCTGGAAATAAAATGCTGGATTCTCCCGATAATCTGTGGTGGACAACCATAAAAATTAGGACAATAATGGTTTGCTTCTCCTTCAGATCTGACCAATGCTGTATTGCATTCCGGGCAATTTGTAATGTATTTTGTTGGCTCTGTATTTTCTGGGCGTTTACTTAAATCAACAGCAATAATTTTAGGGATTATCTCTCCTCCTTTTTCTACAAAAACAGTATCTCCAACCCGAATATCTAATTTCTCAATTTGATCTGCATTGTGCAAAGAAGCACGTTTTACTATAGTTCCAGCTAATTGTACAGGCTCTAAGTTAGCTACCGGAGTTATAGAACCAGTGCGGCCAACTTGGTACGAAATAGAATTTAATTTTGTAGAAACCTGTTCTGATTTGAACTTGTAGGCAATTGCCCAACGAGGCGATTTAGCAGTAAAGCCCAACTCATCCTGATAATGAAAAGAATTTACTTTTACCACGACACCATCCGTTTCATAAGGAAGATTGTGCCTATGCGTATCCCAATAATCGATGTATTGAAAAACTTCTTCTAAGTTGTGCGCCAGTTTTGCTTCTTTAGGTGCTTTAAAACCCCATTGTCTAGCAGTTTCCAAGCCTTCAAATTGAGATTTAAAAGGCAGATTATTTCCAATTAAAAAATACAACAAGCAATCTAGCGGTCGTTTTGCCACTTCAGCACTATCTTGTAATTTCAAACTTCCTGAAGCTGTATTTCTCGGATTCGAATAAGGCGTTTCACCAATTTCAATTAATTCCTGGTTCATCTTTTCGAAACCTGCAAAAGGCAAAATGATTTCACCACGAACATCAAATTTATCGGGGAAATTCCCCTTCAACTCTAAAGGAATCGATTTTATAGTTTTGATATTGTTCGTAACATCATCACCTTGAAAACCATCGCCTCGCGTAACTGCACGCTTTAGTTTTCCGTTTTCATAGGTAATACTGATAGAAGCTCCATCATATTTTAATTCACAAGTATATTCTAATGGAACATCGCCTAGAACTTTCTGAATGCGTTTCTCCCAATCGATTAATTCTTCTTTGGAATAGGAATTATCAAGAGAATACATTCGGTGTTCATGCGGTACAGTTTTGAAGTTTTTCGTTATCGTTCCTCCTACACGCTGCGTAGGTGAATTTTCGTCAAAGTATTCCGGATATTGACTTTCAAGCTCTTGAAGCTGTTTTAATTTCAAATCAAATTCATAATCAGAAATTATAGGTTTATCTAACACATAGTAATTATAATTGTGTTGATTTAATTCTTCCCTTAATTTTTGAATCGTATTTTGAATATCCATAGAAAATAAAAATTGGCTATTTTAGTTTTGAAAAAGTGTACTAAAATAACCAATTAAAAATAAATAGCAATACAATTACGATGCTATAATAGTATTTATTTGCTGGTATAAAAGGCCATCGCTCAAAAACGAACCCTGCTGTATCAATTCAAAAATCGAAGTATTACGCTCTTCCGTAAACTCTTTTTTTCCAACTTTCATTTCAATAGTATCTGTAAACATATTATCGCTAAGCCATTGCAATCCTTCTTTAGTCAAAAAATCAACTTCAGGAACTAAGGATTTCAAAACTATCGATTGGACATAGGTGTCAAAACAATGAAAAAGGAAAATATGGTTTTTAGAAAAATGTTCTAAATAAGTTGCTTTCGAAAGAACACCTTCCCAAATTAAATCAGAAAAAACGTCTAATTCTTGTTCCGCAACTTCTGGTTTCTCGGATTTTATTTTGTCCCACTCCGCTTTATCAATAGCTTGAGTTGCTAAAAAAGTACTGAATTCCTGATTCAATTCTTCAAATTGCTCTTTTGTTAATCTTGAGTATTTCATTTATGCTGAATTTATTTCAGCATCTTAATAATTTAAGATGCTCTTTATTTATGAATTAAAGAATCTGAAACAGTTTCAGATTAAACAAAAAAAATCCCGACTTCCATCGGGATTTAATTATATAAATTTAAAAAATTTATGCTTTTTCAGCAACAATTTCATAATCTAATTCAACGATAACATCTCTGTGTAAACGAACGTTGGCAGTATATTTACCAGTACGTTTAACGATTCCGCTTGTGATGAATTTTCTTTCGATTTGTTGTCCACCTTTAGCTAAAGCTTCAGCGATATCAATATTCGTGATTGAACCGAATAATTTTTCACCACCTGCTTTTGCAAAGATTTTAATTTCGATAGCTTTCAAAGCTTCAGCCAATGCTTTTGCATCTGCTACCACTTTAGCTTCTTTGTGTGCTCTTTGTTTTAGGTTTTCAGCTAATACTTTCTTCGCAGAAGAAGTTGCTAAATGTGCATGACCTTGTGGAATCAAAAAGTTACGACCGTAACCATTTTTTACCGTTACAATATCATCTTTAAATCCTAAATTTTGAACGTCTTGTCTTAATATAAGTTCCATGTTGTTGTCCTTTGTTATAGAAGTTAGGTTTCATGTTTCAGAAAACCAACAACTGAGTTAAATTATTATTTTAGTAAATCAGCCACATATGGCATTAAAGCTAAGTGACGTGCTCTTTTCACAGCAACTGAAACTTTTCTTTGGTATTTTAATGAAGTTCCTGTTAAACGACGGGGAAGTATTTTCCCTTGCTCATTAACGAATTTCAATAAGAAATCAGCATCTTTATAGTCAATATATTTGATACCTGATTTTTTGAAACGACAATACTTTTTAGTTTTGTTTGTTTCTATGTTCAAAGGCGTTAGATATCTGATATCTCCGTCTTTTTTTCCTGAAGCCGATTGTTGTAATGTTGCCATGATAATTAAGCTTTTGTAGATTTTAATTTAGTTCTTCTTCTTTCAGCCCAAGAAATAGCATGTTTATCAAGACTTACAGTCAAGAAACGCATTACTCTTTCATCACGTCTAAATTCAGTTTCAAAAGCAATAAGAACTTCTCCAGCTACTTTGAATTCGAATAAGTGATAAAAACCACTTTTTTTGTTTTGAATTTCGTAAGCCATTTTTTTAAGGCCCCAGTCTTCTTTCGATACCATTTCTGCTCCTCTACTAGTAAGAAAATCTTCAAATTTGCTTACTGTTTCCTTTACCTGAACTTCAGATAAAACGGGATTTAAAATGAAAACAGTTTCATAATGATTCATAAATGTATATTTATATATTAATTTGGGTGCAAAAGTAGTTAATTATTTTCAATTTCCAAGCCCTAATTGTATAAAAATTATTTTTGAGTAAAAAAAACTCAATAAATTAGTTCCGTAAAAAAAATAAAATTATATTTACTTACCCGAATTTAAAATTTCAATGTTATGAAACTAAATTGTGTCGTTGTCGATGATAGCTCAATCCAGAGGATGATCATAGCAAAATTAGTAAATAATCATACCAATTTACACCTAATAGGTGATTTTTCCAATGCAATAGAAGCTAAAAATTGCATGTCAATAAATAATGTGGATCTAATTTTTCTAGATATAGAAATGCCTGTAATAAGTGGTTTTGATTTCTTAGATGGTTTAAAAGTAAAACCACAAATTATATTTATTACATCAAAAGCTGAGTATGCAATGAAAGCTTTTGATTATGATGCTACTGATTATCTTCAAAAACCTATAGCTGTTGATCGATTCAACGCATCAGTAAAAAGAGCTATTGATTTATTTTCTTTAAAGAAAGAAAATAAGGAAGAAGAAGGCGAACACATCTTTATAAAGAGTAATCTAAAAAAATTAAAAATTTTCACCTCAAAAATAAAATGGATCGAAGCTTTTGGCGACTATGTTAAAGTAGTTACTGAAGATGACAGCAACCTAGTTCTTTCAACTATGAAATCCTTTGAAAATGATCTGTCTAAAGAAAAATTTATTAGAGTGCACAAATCCTATATTATAAATATAGACAAAGTTGAACGCTTCAATAGCAAATTTGCTGAAATTGGGATTACTAAAATTCCTTTAAGCAGGAATAAAAAAGAAGATTTAGTAAAAGCGTTGTCTTTTGCCTAAAATTCTGAAATATAAATCTTAGATCTATTACAATCATAATCCCTAACTTTAGACAAATCCTAAAAAAGTGGCTGTTGATTATTATAGAGATTTTATAAATAAAAAACCTCTAAAGCTAAAACTTTAGAGGTTTTTTCGTAAGCTTCTATTCATAGTCGCTCTATAAAATTAGCCTAATTAAGAATTAAAACTTTAGCAAAACTTAGCAGTCATTACGGTAGGCACTAACTTTGTCTTCATCTAATAACTTATATTGTAAAGCCAAATATCAATTCGATAACCAAAGATTATTTTAATTCATCACCTATTAATTGAAACATTATATTATCCGCTATTCCGAAAACGTTTGAAACTTCAAACTTTGCCGCTATCACCTTTGTCACCCGAAATAAAATTGATAAATTAGCCCAGTCAAATTTTATATAAAAAACACAATGAAAAATACTGCGCTTACGCACATACACGAGAGTTTGGGAGCAAAAATGCTTCCGTTTGCCGGATACAATATGCCTATTTTATATGAAGGAGTAAATGCGGAACATGAAACGGTGCGCAATGCCGTGGGTGTTTTTGACGTTTCTCACATGGGTGAATTCTTGCTTACCGGGCCAAACGCATTGGCTTTGATACAAAAAGTAACTTCGAATGATGCTTCAACTTTGACCATTGGAAGAGCACAATATTCTTGTTTACCAAACAATGACGGTGGAATTGTAGATGATTTGATAGTTTATAAAATGAAAGATGAACAGTATTTATTAGTGGTAAATGCTTCAAATATTGACAAGGATTGGGATTGGATTTCGGCTCATAATGATTTGGGTGTGGAGATGAAAAACCTTTCGGATGATTACTCATTACTGGCTATTCAAGGACCAAAAGCGGTTGAAGCGATGCAATCCTTAACCTCAAAAGATTTATCAGCGATTCCATATTACCATTTTGAAGTGGGTGATTTTGCCGGTATCGAAAACGTAATTATTTCGGCTACAGGATATACGGGTTCTGGAGGTTTTGAGATTTATTGTAAAAACTCCGAAGTTGAACAAATTTGGAATAAAGTTTTTGAAGCAGGTGCAGCTTTTGGAATCAAACCAATTGGTCTTGCGGCTCGTGATACGTTGCGATTGGAAATGGGTTTTTGTTTGTACGGAAATGATATCAATGACACCACTTCTCCAATTGAAGCTGGTTTGGGATGGATTACAAAGTTCACTAAAGAATTCACGAATTCTGAAAATCTGAAAAAACAAAAAGAAGCTGGAGTCACTAAAAAATTAGTCGCTTTTGAAATGCAGGAACGCGCAGTACCAAGGCATGATTATGAAATCGTGGATGCTTCAGGAAATGTAATCGGAATTGTAACTTCGGGAACAATGTCACCATCGATTAATAAAGGAATTGGTATGGGTTATGTAACTACAGAGCACAGCGCTTTAGACAGTGAAATTTACATCCGAATTCGTAAAAATCATGTTCCTGCAAAAGTAGTGAAACCACCTTTTTACAAGAAATAAAATAGATGAAGAAACTTTTACTTGTCTTTTTATTGACTACATTTTCACTTTTAGGTCAAAATGATACAAAGACTTGTGAAATACTTTCTAAAATAAATAATCTTATCCAAAGTGAACATTATCAACCAAAGCCGATAGACGACAGTTTATCGGTTTTCGTTTTTGATCGTTTTATTGACGAACTCGATCCTTCAAGAAATATTTTTTTGAAATCAGAATATAATATTCTTTCCCAAAAATACCGTTTGAATATTGATAATTTAATCCAAGATAAAAATTGTACTTTCCTATCTGATATTTCTAAAATTTATAAAAATGATCTTTTAAGAAACAAAGCCATTTTAGAAAAGATTGACAGAGAAATATTTAATTATGAACTAAAAGATACGATTCGGTTTTATAAAAAAGCTTTTCCAATCTACATGTTAGATACCCAAGTGGAGAAAGTTTGGAGAAAAAAAATAAAATATGAGGTTTTAGATGATATCGTCCAAAAAAGCAAAAATCTAGATTCTATTAGAGCTAATTTCAATAGTTTGGCAACACTTTCTAAAAATACAATAATCCAAAATGAACTTTGTAGAATAAATAGCCTTTTACAAAATGAATCTGGTTTACAAGAAAGTCTTTATAATCATTTTTGCAACTATTTTGATCCACACACTTCCTATTTTAGTGACGATTCAAAATCAAATTTTGTAGCCTCATTATCAAAAGAACATTTATCAATAGGACTAAATATTAGCATAAATGAAAAAAGTGAAATTATTATAGATGAATTAGATCCAAATGGACCTGCATTTCATAGTGGAAAAATAAAAAAAGGAGATCAAATCATTTCGATTTCAAACCTAAAAGAAACGCTAGTAGTTTCCTGCACAACACTAGAATCTATATCCAACATGATTCTTTCAGAAGTAAATAAAAAAATTATACTGACGCTGAGACGCAGTTCAGGGAAAAACTTTGAAGTACTTATTGAAAAACAAATCATAAAAGACGAAGAAAATATTGTTTACAGTTTTATTATAGAAAAAGAAATCAAAATAGGATACATAAAAATTCCAAGTTTCTATTCCGATTTTGAAGGTAATAGTGGTAAAGGCTGTGCTCAGGATGTTGTCAAGGAAGTGATTAAATTGCAAAAAGACAATATCAAAGGATTAGTAATTGATTTAGTGGACAATGGTGGTGGATCCATGGAAGAAGCTATAAAATTAGCTGGAATGTTTATTGATTATGGTCCAATTTCTTTAGTAATTGATAATAAAAAATCACCTCTTGTAATTGACGATCCTTATAAAGGAATGATTTACAAAGACCCTCTTGTAATTCTTATAAACGGAAATTCAGCATCAGCAAGTGAGTTTTTCGCATCGATTCTTCAAGATTACCATCGTGCATTATTGATTGGCAGTACTACTTTAGGTAAAGCTACGATGCAAACCATTGTTCCATTAGAAGAAAATGATACTGAAAATTTTCTAAAAATAACGATTAATAAATTTTACAGAGTGACAGGGAAAAGCCATCAAAGTTTAGGAGTCATCCCAAATGTATTATTACCCGAAATATACGAGACAATCTTCCAAAAAGAAAGTAACTTTTCAACGGCTTTTAAAAATGATAGCATTGAAACTTTTATTAAATTTAAACCTCATGCAAAAAATAATTTGATCCAAAAAATATCAGAAAAAAGCAGACTACGAATAACTAAAAACTCATACTTTAATACTATTCGAACACTCAATAAAAAAATTGATGATTTAGTCAACGAACAAAAGAAAGAATTACCAATGACAATCGATATGATTTTTGAAGAACAAAATAAGATCAGTGCTTTGTGGGAAGAAATTAATTCTTTTAATTCCGAAAGGATTGATTTGAATGTATACAATTCTAATCTAAATACATTTCATCTCTCTATCCATCCATCAGAGAATCTCAAAAATCAATTTCAATTGAATGCATTAAAAACAAATCAATATTTGAATGAGGCAATTACAATAATTAAAGATTTTAGCTCTTTAAAATAAATAATACTATCAATTTATTTTTAATCAGATAAAAGAGTTTAATTTGATTTTGGTAAAATAACTAATAACTGTATTTTTGCAGTTCAAAATAATAAATAGAAATGGGAAGAGCATTTGAGTTTAGAAAAGGCAGAAAAATGAAACGTTGGTCAGCAATGGCCAAAGCATTTACCAGAATTGGTAAAGATATTGTAATGGCTGTTAAAGAAGGTGGACCAAATCCTGATGCCAACTCCAGATTAAGAGCCGTTATCCAGAACTCTAAGGCAGTAAATATGCCAAAAGAAAATGTAGAACGTGCGATTAAAAAAGCAACCGATAAAGATACGGCCAATTATAAAGAAGTTTTATTTGAAGGATATGCACCTCATGGAATCGCAATTCTAGTTGAAACTGCTACTGATAATAATAACAGAACTGTTGCTAATGTTAGAAGTTATTTTAACAAATGTAATGGTACAATGGGAACACAAGGTTCCGTTGAATTCATGTTTGACCACACCTGTAACTTTAGAATTCCAGCAAACGGAATGGACCCAGAAGAACTGGAATTAGAACTAATCGATTTTGGTGCTGAAGAGGTTTTTGAAGACGAAGACGGTATATTAATTTACGCCCCTTTTGGCAGTTTTGGAACCATTCAAAAAGAATTAGAAAATAGAGGATTAGAAATTCTTTCTTCTGGTTTTGAACGAATTCCTCAAATCACTAAAAAACTCTCTGAAGCAGAAATGGCTGATGTAGAAAAATTAATTGAAAAATTAGAAGAAGATGATGATGTGATGAACGTATATCATACGATGGAAGAAGCTTAGACTTCATGCAATTATACTTAAAACTCTAGCTTTGGCTGGAGTTTTTTTTATTTAACAATTTATGAATAAAGAATATAGCTTCTGTCATTTCTTGTTTAAAGTATTCTCAGAGTTATTTTTTAAAAACGGCTGAAAACATATTTACAAACTAGGTAGTTTCTTGGAATTATGTGTTTTCCTATTGCTTTTCACTTCTTCTGAAGTTTTCAAGTAATAATTATTAATGTATAATACTCTTTTTAATAAGTGTCTACCTTCAAATTATTTTATAAATACCATTTAAATAATGGACTTTAATTAAAAACAGAAGATTTAGCAAACGAGTATTTTTTAATATCTTTTTTACTGCTCTCAAGTTTCTTATATTTGCTAACTTTTGCGAAATGCCACAACCTAAAAACAAGCAATACATAAAACCATTGGGAGTACAATTATTTTTTGTGAAGATTTTTTACAAAAAATAGTCCATGATTGAATGAGTTTAGTTAGCAAGCTAAATATTCCTAATACAGAATATCGTTCTAAGGAACGTTTAAAATTATAAAATATATGACAAACAATATTCTAATTGAAAATCAATATAAAAGAACGAGTTTATTTGAAAAAGAAAATGTAGACTATTTAGTTCGCATTTTAAAAAGATTTAATACCGTACCAAAGATAAATAACATCAATATCATCACTTCAACCAGTGAGCCTACTATTTTCAAAATTGTCCCTAACAAATCAATTATAATTGGTTCCTCCTTTTTGAACAAACCCATTTTAGCTTTAGTCTATTTAAGATATGGAATCGAATGGCAGCTATGGTACAAAGCTTTGAACGCAGAGAAAAAAGATGTTGTTTTATGTGATATTGCAGCTCTTGAAGTAACTCGGATATTTTACAATTTATTGCCTAAAGATGATAAAGAAAAATTAGAGAATCTTGATTATGTTCTAATTAATTTAATCAAAAATGATATTTATTTAAATACTGAATCTTCATTAATAAACGAAGAGCTCCAATCATTTCATGGTTTAAAAAATTCTAATACTGAACTCAAAGAGTCTTGGAAACCTATTGTCGAAAATCTTGCAAAACCTACAGAATACATGTTAATGTCTGGAGGAGATCTTCGATTAAATATAGACGAGATTCATTTGCTAAACAAATACGGATGTCGCCCATTCCCAAGACCTGATGCATTTACTTTTGCTTCATCTACGGCTTCGAGCGTTTCTAATTTTGCTTTTGATAAAACAGATAAAGTCAGAAGCATATTGATTAGAAATAGCTTGAAAAATGGTTTTAAAAATACTACTATCGAGTTTTCTGAATTACTAAAAACTAACCTTAGAAAAATATTTAAATTAAATGAGGAATGTGAAATAATTTTTTCACCATCAGGTACTGATTCTTCACTTCAAATAGCAGCTATAACGCAAATTATTTCCGATAAAGAAATTACACATATTTTAGTGGCCTCTGATGAAACTGGTAGTGGTGTTGCTGCGGCCTTAAAGGGATGTCATTTCGAAAATACTACTGCTTTAAATTTTCCAATTAAAAAAGACGCTAAAATTGAAGGTTTTAGAGATGTTGATTTAATACAAATTCCTTTTAGAGATCAAAATGGCGCATTAAAAACTTCATCTCAATTAGATCAGGAAGTATTTGATGCCGTTATTAGAACCAAAAATCAAGGCAGGCACATCGTATTACATACTATGGACCAATCAAAACTAGGATATCAATCTCCCAGCGACGAATTTATTAAAAAACTAAATACACTTGAAGATTTATCAATTCAAATAATTGTAGATGGATCACAGCTAAGATTAGATCCAAAAGACATACAGAATTATTTAAATAAAGGATATATTGTTACCATAACGGGGAGTAAATTCTTCACTGGCCCTCCATACTGCGGTGCATTAATTTTACCTCAAAGTGTCAATAAATTAATTCAATCTGTAAAAAACACACTACCAAAAGGCTTAACACAATATTATAATCGTTCTGATTGGCCAACTTCATGGTTTTGTTCCAATGAATTATCAGACGGCTATAACTATGGTTCTTATATGCGCTGGAATGCTGCCGTGGTTGAAATGGACAGGTATTACAAAACACCTATTTTATATCGAAATATGGGTATTGAGATGTTTTGCAATTTTGTTGATGACTCCATAAAAGAGGCTACTTTTTTACAGCCTATTTATGGGGATGAAACAAAAACGAAGAGTTACAGTAGTAAAGAATTTGGAATAAGAAATATCCGTACCATTTTTCCTTTCTTTATTTTTAAAGACAATAAAGTCTTATCCGTTGATAAAGTAAAAAAATTATATACTTTATTAAATTCTGATTTATCCGATCAGTTTGAAGGTTCTTCTTTAGAAATCATTCGACTTGCTGCCCAAAAATGTCATATTGGTCAAGCAGTTAATGTAAAATATACTACTGAAATTGAAAGTGCTATTTTAAGAATTAGTTTGGGTGCAAGAGTTATTTCTGAAAGTTGGGTCAGTAGAGATATTAGTCTCTTTTTTAGAAATATAGAATTACAAATGAGTCAGATCACGATCACTATTAAAAAGATTGAATTGATACTTAATAATTCCGAATTATTGGATTAAATAAAAAAGTGTTCTTCTTTATGTCAATAAAAAAGTCCCATTCGCAAAAGCAGATGGGACTTTTTTAATTATAATTTTAAAATTATTTTATCATTTCGATTTTTTGAACTTCTTCTTCGTTGATACTGTCAAAGAAACCTTGTTCATTCATCCAATCATCGCTAAAAACTTTACTCATGTAACGAGAACCGTGATCCGGGAAAATTGCGATTACAATACTGTTGGCGTCAAATTCACCTTCTTCTGCATATTGTCTTATCGCTTGCATCACTGCTCCTGAAGTATATCCAACAAATAAACCTTCTTTTCTAGTGATTTCTCTGGCAGCATGAGCGCTTTCCTCATCCGTCACTTTCATGAACTTATCAATAATATCAAAATCCGTTGCAGATGGAATCAAATTTTTTCCCAGACCTTCTATTCTGTATGGATAAATTTCATCATTATCGAATTCTCTGGTTTCATGGTATTTTTTCAATACAGAACCAAAAGCATCCACTCCAAGAATTCTAATATTTGGATTTTGTTCTTTTAGGTATTTTGCAGTTCCTGAAATAGTTCCACCTGTACCACTACAAGCAATTAAGTGTGTAATTGCTCCGTTAGTTTGTTTCCAAATTTCCGGACCGGTAGACTTATAATGCGCATCAACATTCAACTCATTGAAATACTGATTGATATAAACAGAACCTTTCGTTTCTTCGTGCAAACGTTTGGCTACGTTATAATAAGAACGCTCATCATCAGCAGAAACATGCGCAGGACAAACGTACACTTTAGCACCTAAGCTGCGAAGCATATCTATTTTATCTTTAGATGATTTAGAACTAACGGCAAGAATGCAGTTGTAGCCTTTTATGATACTGACCATTGCTAAACTAAAACCAGTATTACCGGAAGTGGTTTCAATTATAGTATCACCCGGAGATAAAATACCTTTCTTCTCAGCTTCTTCAATTATGTATAATGCTATTCTATCTTTTGAGGAATGTCCTGGATTAAAAGCTTCTACTTTAGCGTAAAAATTTCCTTCTAAATTTTCAGTTACTTTATTTAGCTTAATAAGCGGAGTATTACCTATTAATTCTAAGACATTATTATAAGCTGTTATTTCTTTTTTCATAAAAAAATAGTTAGTCGTGGTAATTTTTCATTAAACACGAATGTTGCAAATTTAACAAAAAAAATCTAATTAGTTTTTAATTCCTTCTAAATCTAATAAAAAACTATATTCCTTTGCTAATTCCTTAAGGGCTTCAAATCGTCCTGAAGCGCCACCGTGACCGGCATCCATATTCGTATTAAGATATAAAACAGTATCATTTGTTTTTAGGGTTCGTAGCTTTGCAACCCACTTTGCAGGCTCCCAATACTGAACTTGAGAATCATGAAGTCCGGTAGAAACAAACATATTAGGGTATTTTTGAGCCTTTACATTGTCATAAGGCGAATACGATAACATATAATCATACGATTTTTTCTCGTTTGGATTTCCCCACTCATCATATTCTCCAGTTGTAAGCGGGATTGTATCATCAAGCATCGTGGTAATTACATCTACAAAAGGCACTTGAGCAATCACTCCGTTGTACAATTCCGGCGCCATATTGACTACTGCTCCCATTAATAATCCGCCTGCTGAACCGCCTTCAGCATATAAATGCTTTGGTGAAGTATATTTTTCTTGAATCAAAAACTTGGAACAATCAATAAAATCAGTGAATGTGTTTTTCTTTTTCAATAATTTTCCGTCCTCATACCATTGTCTTCCTAAATCTTCGCCACCGCGAATGTGCGCTATAGCAAAAACAAATCCTCGATCCAAAATCGACAAACGTGTTGATGAAAAATAAGCATCCATTGTCACTCCGTACGAACCATACGCATAAAGCAATACCGGATTATTCCCGTCTTTTTTCAATCCTTTGTGGTAAACCATTGAGATTGGTACTTTGGTTCCATCAGTTGCTGTAGCCCAAACACGCTCTTCGATATAATTATTTTTATCAAATTTGCCTCCTAGAACTTGTTGCTCTTTCTTAATTTCTTTCTCCTTAGTTTTCATATTAAAATCAATAACCGAAGATGGCGTTGCCAATGATTGGTAGCTATAACGCAAAATATCAGTATCGAAATCCACATTTGTCGTTGTGTAAGCGCTATATGTTTCGCTCCCAAAAGGCAAATAATACTCTCCTTCTCCACTCCAAGGCATAATACGAATGTGGTTCAATCCATTAGAACGTTCTTCTACAACCAAATAGTTGCTAAAAATCTCAATATCTTCCAGTAGAACGTCTTTTCTGTGCGCGATTACATCTTTCCAGTTTTCTTTTGCAGTAGCGTTTTCAGGCGTTTTCATCAACTTGAAGTTAGTTGCTTTATCCTTATTGGTCATGATGTAAAAAGAATCACCAAAATGAGAAATACTATATTCTAATCCGCGAACCCTTGGTTGAAAAACCACAAATTCTCCGTCAGGATTATCTGAATTTAAAATTCTGTACTCGGTTGTTAACGTACTTCCAGAACCTATTACAATATATTTTTTTGATTTTTCTTTCCCTACAGAAACATTGAACGTATCGTCTTTTTCATTAAAAACCAACACATCAGCATCTGAATCTGTGGCTAATTTATGTTTGAAAACTTTATCAGATCGCAACGTAACTTTGTCTTGTCTGGTGTAAAAAATCGTTTTATTGTCATTCGCCCAAACTGAACTTCCTGTAGCATTTTCAATCTTATCCGAAAGAATTTCTCCCGTTTCAAGATTTTTAAATTGTATCGTATAAATACGTCTTCCAACGGTATCGATTCCAAAACTCGCAAATTTATTATCCGGACTCACGCTCAAACCTCCCAATTGAAAGTAGCTTTGTCCTTTTGCCAAGTCATTACAATTGAATAAAATTTCTTCATTGGCAGTCAAACTTCCTTTTTTTCTGGAATAAATAGGATAATCTTTTCCCGTTTCAAAACGCGTTATGTAATAATAACCATTGTATAAATAAGGAACTGATTGGTCGTCTTCCTTGATGCGGGCTTTCATTTCTTCGTATAATTCTTTCTGAAAACCTTTCGTATCCGCAGTCATATCATCATAATAGGTATTTTCCTGATTCAAATAATCGATTACTTCCGGATTCTCTCTGTCGTTTAACCAGAAATAATTATCAACACGTTTTTGATTGTGTTTTTCTAAAGTTTTTGGAATTATTTTAGCTATTGGAGTCGCGATATTTTTTGACATTTGTTGTGCTTTAATTTTAGTAATTGATGCTGCAAAAATAATACAAAGACAACTTAAGACGAGTTTATTTTTCATTAATATTTTATTGATTATGACTATGCAATATAGTAATTTTGTAAATCAATTAATTTAAAAAATTAAAACATGGATTTAATGGGAATGATGGGCAAACTTAAAGAGACCCAACAAAAGATAGAAGATACAAAAAAACGTTTAGATACTGTTCTAATTGACGAGCAAAGTACCGATACTTTATTAAAAGTTACTTTGACTGCTAACAGGACTATAAAATCAATCACCATTGACGACACTTTATTAGAAGATAAAGATCAACTGGAAGATTATTTGATTTTAGTATTGAATAAAGCAATCGAAAAAGCGACTGATGTGAATCAGAGAGAACTGGATGCCGTAACTAAAATGGATATGCCAATGATTCCCGGAATGGAAGATTTGTTTAAGTAAAAAAGTTTAAAGTTTAAGGTTTAACGTTTTTGATTGCGATAAAAAACGTTAAACCTTAAACTTTAAACAAATTCCCTAATAAAATTTACACTAACTTTTGTAGCGTTTCTAATACATACGTGTGCATTACTTCTTTATAATCAAGATGCGTAACGATTCGCAATTTTCCATGACCCATCGAACTGATTAAAATATTTTTTTGTTTCAACAATTCAATTAAATTCTTTTCGATACAATTTGGTACCAAAGTGAATATCAAAATATTAGTTTCAACAGGCTCCACTGATGCAACCCAGCTTACCTTTTTCAAAACTTCTCCTATTTCTTTAGCTCTTCGATGATCTTCAGCAAGACGTTCTACATTATTATCTAGAGCATAAATTCCGGCTGCCGCCAAATATCCTACCTGACGCATTCCGCCACCTAATATTTTTCTGACACGCAATGCTCTGTGAATCGTCGCTTTATCACCCAACAATACCGAACCAATTGGCGCTCCCAACCCTTTAGACAAACAAACTGAAATGGTATCAAATAATTTTCCAAATGCTTTTGGGTCTTGATTTTTGGCTATCAAAGCATTCCAGATTCGGGCACCATCCATATGAAATTTCAAATTGTTAGCATCACAAACCATTTTTATTTTTTGTAAATCTTCCAGTTCATAACAAGCACCACCACCTTTATTGGTAGTGTTTTCAACACAAACTAAACTCGTTAGCGGACTGTGGTAAAATTCCGGATCATTGATGGCTCCAGCCACTTGTTCCGCGGTTATCATTCCGCGATTTCCATCTAATAAACAACAAGAAACACCGCTGTTAAAGGAAACTCCACCACCTTCATAATGGTAAACGTGTGCGTATTTGTCGGCAATCAATTGTTCTCCAGGATGTGTATGCAATTTTATAGCCGTTTGATTGGCCATCGTTCCTGAGGGGAAAAAAAGTCCCGCTTCCATTCCGAACATTTCGGCAACTTTGGCTTCAAGTTCAATAACTGTAGGATCTTGTTTGTAAACGTCATCACCTACTACAGCATTTAACATGTGAACCAACATTTCGCGTGAAGGCTTTGTAATCGTATCGCTAACTAAATTTATTTCCATATTATTTTTTTATTTTTGATAAGGGCAAATCACGACTTGTCCCTGCGTAAAATTTTTCTATTTTTGTGCCACAAATTTACACAATACCGTTTGTTAATTCCAACTAGTTCCGTTAAAACTAAACTAATTGTAGTACACAACGGCATTTTTGATAAATATTGAAAACAGACCTATTAAATTAATATAATTTTATGACAACTACCGAACAAATTAAAGGTATTGTAGAGCGCCTTGGTGCGTTGAGGAGGTATCTTTGACGTTGATGCCAAGCTAATTGAGATTTCTAACGAAGAAGAAAAAACTTTCGCACCAAACTTTTGGAATAATGCCAAAGAAGCTGAACTTATTGTAAAAAACCTTCGGAACAAGAAAAAGTGGATTGAAGATTACAATAAAGCGGTGGAAATGACTGAAGAATTGCAACTCGCCTATGATTTTTACAAAGAAGGAGAACTTACTGGGGAAGAATTAGATGAACATTACATCGCTACCCAAGCACATATTGAAGCCATCGAATTCAAGAACATGCTTTCGGATGAAGGCGATACTTTGAGTGCAGTGGTACAAATAACCGCTGGTGCCGGTGGAACTGAAAGTTGCGATTGGGCCGAAATGCTCATGCGCATGTACATGATGTGGGGCGAAAAATATGGCTATAAAATCAAAGAACTGAATTTCCAGAAAGGAGAAGCTGCCGGTATAAAAACCGTAACACTCGAATTTGAAGGGGATTATTCTTTTGGGTATTTAAAAGGAGAAAATGGCGTACATCGATTGGTGCGTATTTCTCCCTTTGACAGCAACGCCAAACGTCATACTTCATTTGCTTCCGTTTATGTGTATCCGCTAGTAGATGACAGTATTGAAATTGAGATAAATCCTGCTGATATCGAGATTACGACTTCGAGATCCAGCGGTGCGGGAGGTCAAAATGTAAATAAAGTAGAAACTAAAGTACAATTGTTTCATAAACCAACCGGAATCCAAATACAATGTTCCGAAACACGTTCGCAGCAAGACAACAGACAACGTGCCATGCAAATGTTACGATCTCAATTATACGAAATTGAGTTAAAAAAGAAACAGGCACAACGCGCGGATATCGAAGCAGGGAAAATGAAAATAGAATGGGGTTCCCAAATCAGGAATTATGTGATGCAACCTTATAAGTTAGTCAAAGATGTTCGTACAGGATATGAAACCAGTAATGTTGATGGCGTTATGAACGGAGAAATTGACGAATTTCTGAAAGCCTATTTAATGATGATGGGACAGAAGGAAGAATAAATTTATCATATTTTTAAAAAATCCTACACTATAAAATAATTTATATTGTAGGATTTTTTTTATTACTTTTGTTCCGAAATCATTTTTTATCAAATGAAAAAATTACTTCTTCTATTTGTTTTGTTATCCTCCATAACTTTTTATGCTCAGGAAAAAGTATATTTTACCGAGCACTTTAAAGAATTACCATCTGCGGAGAATGCAATTTATTATACTATTTATGAAGACAGTCCAGAAGGAACATTACGAACAACGTACTACCTTGATAATTCCCTTTTTTCCAAAGACCATTTTTCGAATTACAAAAAACGAATTTTAAACGGAACATCAGAACGTTGGTATAAAAATGGCGCAAAAGAAATGCTGGCAATTTATGTTAAAGGTAAACAAGAAGGTATTCAAACTCGGTATTTTGAAAATGGTCAAATAAAACGTACCGAAAATTTTAAAAACGGAAAATTTGTTGACGGGAAATGTTTTGATGAAAATGGAACTGAAATAGAATTTTTCCCTTACTATGTAAAACCTGAATTTCCCGGAGGAATGAAAGCTTTTTATGATTACGTAGCAAAAAATTTTAAATCGCCAAACAGCTCCAAGGGCCAAATAAAAATAGCTTTTGTGGTTGAAAGAGATGGAACTTTAAGCGATTTTAAAATCATTGAAGGAATTAATTATGATATGAATGTTGAAGCAGTAAAAGTTTTATTTAATAGTCCAAAATGGATTCCAGGTAAAGTGGATGGTAAAGATGCACGTGTAAAATTCGACTTGCCAATTACCGTAAAATAATTTATTACCTTTATTGTTTAAATATTTTTTAAAACCTAAAGCCATTCAATCAAAGAGACTCCTACCCCAACAGTAGTTTGCAAATTATTATAATCAATCAGCGTTTCCCCATATCCATGAGAAACTAATAAATATCCCTTAAGATTATTTTTTATGGGATACGACCAGGAAAAGGATGAGTTACCTCTTGCTTTTGAATTAAAATTCAAATTATGACTGCCAATGAAAGAAAATATATTACCATTTTTGGTATAAATCACATTCACATCACCTCGCCCAACATACTCAGAAATATCCGGATTATCATCTTTCGCTGCTGGCATGCGAAACCAAGGCCTAAGATAGATTGTCCAGTTCTTATGTTCCAATCCGGCATGAAGAATAACTCTGTTCCAACTTCTTGAAAAGGGTTCACTTTTTCCATTGGATTGGTGATTGAATGCCACTCCAATCATTCGGGTTTTAAAACCCAAAAAATTAAATTTAACAGGAACATTCAGAATCAGTTCTGGTTCGTAATTAACTTCTCTAAAAGGTCGTGAAAGATCATTATTGTATATTTGCCAATGCGATATTTGTGTGTAAGCAACCCATAAATCGCCATGGCCCCAAAAAATACCTTGTAAAACTTTGGTCTTAAAACTCAACTGAAATTTAGCTTCAATATTATTATAATCAACCCCTGGTGGAGCCACATAATCAGGATCCACATTTCCTGAAGAAGGTCTCTCATTCGGATTATTTGTCCATCGAATGGGTAGAACATACATAGGCTTGTAAGGAGTTACCAAAAATGTTCCTCTAACAGAAGTGGTATCTAATTCCCAACGTTCAGTCAAATCCCGAAGCTGTGTCTTACTGTTAAACAAAGCCTGAAGTTGAGCATTTGCAATGAAACAAGAGCATAAAACTAAAAAGAAAGACAATTTTATTTGAAGGGATTTCATAACAAATGCTGTTTGTATTAAGTTGCAAATGTAATCTATGAGTAGTCTATTATGTTATAGAATTGTATTCATAACTTACATAAATACTACTTTTACTACTGTTAAAGAAATGTGTTGCATTAGGAATTTTAACACTAAATCCTTTTATTTGAAAATTATTAAATAACAAAACCCAATCTATACTTAATGAAATCCTACACAATTCAAGAAATAAATGAGATACTAAAGGGAATTATTGTCGGGAATACTTCCGAAAATATTACTGCTCCAGAACAATTAGAAATGGCTGGTACTACTGAAATTTCATTTATTGGTAACAAAAAATATGAGAAATTTTGGTCAACATCCAAAGCTTGTGTGGCAGTTGTCAACGAGGATATTGCTATAGAACCAGGTGAAAACAGGGCTTTTATAAAAGTTAAAAATGCCGATTTAGCCATGTCTCAAGTATTGGAACTTTTTGCACCACCAACTCCATTATTTACTATTGACATTCACCCAACCGCAGTAATTGATACAACTGCAACTATTTGCAATGGTGCCCGAGTTGGTGCAGGATGTTATATAGGACCTAAAGTTATTATTGGAGATAATACGACAATTTATCCAAATGTGACTATTCTTGATGAATGTACTATAGGAAAAAACACTGTAATTTGGTCAGGAACTGTTATTAGAGAACGATGTCATATTGGGAATGATTGTATTGTACATCCAAATGCTACAATAGGTGCAGATGGTTTTGGTTTTCGACCTGATCCTCAAAGAGGTTTGGTGAAAATTCCACAAATTGGAAATGTAATTATAGGCAATAGTGTCGAAATTGGTGCCAATACCTGCGTTGATAGAGGAAAATTCAGTTCTACAATTTTAGGAGACGGCTGTAAAATTGATAATCTGGTTCAAATTGGTCATAACAGCAAATTGGGAAAATTCTGTATTATGGCTGGAAACAGTGGACTTGCGGGTTCGGTAACATTAGGAAATGGTGTAATTATTGGCGGAAGCGCTTCTATAAAAGACCACACCACTATTGGCGATGGTGCCATTGTAGGTGCTGGTTCAGGTGTTACAGGAGATATTCCTGCAGGAAAAACCATGTTAGGATATCCTGCTGTAGAAGCTCGAGATGCACTGAAACAATGGGCAATTTTGAAAAGACTTGTAAATGAATCCAAACATAAATAAATAATTATTTTTTTATTATTAAATTCATAAAAAAACAGGAGGTAACTTCTGTTTTTTTGTTTTAATATCAAAAAAACATTCCGTTTTCTTTCTAAAGTAATCAAATAATAAAATTTATTTAGTTTGATTTTGTATTTTAGCACAAATTTTTTTAACACTATTTCATCATGGATTTGAACTTCAACAAAAACGAAGACCACAATAAACTTTTACTTTCCGCATTGCGACAAAAATTAAGCGTAGTTAAATTAGGTGGCGGTGAAAAACGCATCCAAAAATTACATGGCGAAGGGAAAATGACGGCACGTGAACGTATCGATTATTTATTAGATCCAAAGGCAAAATGTATAGAAATTGGGGCATTTGTTGGTGAAGGAATGTATGCGGAACATGGTGGTTGTCCATCCGGTGGAGTTGTTGTAAAAATAGGTTACATCAGAGGAAAACAATGTATTGTTGTTGCCAATGATGCTACCGTAAAAGCGGGTGCTTGGTTTCCTATAACCGCAAAAAAAAATCTGCGTGCGCAAGAAATCGCAATGGAAAATCGGCTTCCAATCATCTATTTGGTAGATAGTGCTGGAGTTTATTTGCCTTTACAAGATGAAATTTTCCCTGATAAAGAACATTTTGGACGAATTTTTAGAAATAATGCCCTGATGAGCAGTATGGGAATAACTCAAATTTCTGCTGTAATGGGAAGTTGTGTTGCTGGTGGTGCCTATTTACCAATCATGAGTGATGAAGCTATGATTGTGGATAAAACGGGAAGTATTTTCTTAGCAGGAAGTTATTTAGTAAAAGCTGCTATTGGCGAAAGCATCGATAATGAAACATTGGGAGGAGCAACAACCCATTGTGAAATTTCGGGCGTTACAGATTACAAGGCCAAAGATGACAAAGACGCATTAGATAAAATAAAAAATATAGTCGACAAAATAGGTGATTTTGACAAAGCTGGTTACAGCCGAATCAAAGCAGAAAAACCCGCATTAGATGAAAAAGAAATCTACGGTGTTTTACCAAAAGCCCGAAATGAACAGTACGACATGATGGAAATAATAAATCGTCTGGTTGATAATTCTGAATTTGAAGCGTATAAAGACGGTTACGGTCAAACCATTATAACCGGTTATGCCAGAATTGACGGATGGGCAGTGGGAATTGTTGCCAACCAACGAAAAGTGGTGAAAACCAAAAATGGTGAAATGCAGTTTGGAGGCGTAATCTACTCCGACAGTGCCGATAAAGCCACTCGTTTTATTGCAAACTGCAACCAGAAAAAAATTCCTTTGGTATTCGTTCAAGATGTTACCGGTTTTATGGTTGGATCTAAATCCGAACATGGCGGAATCATAAAAGACGGTGCCAAAATGGTGAATGCAGTATCTAATTCTGTTGTACCAAAATTCACAGTAATTGTAGGGAATTCATACGGTGCAGGAAATTATGCCATGTGTGGAAAAGCGTATGACCCAAGACTAATTTTTGCCTGGCCAAGTGCAGAATTAGCCGTTATGGGCGGAACACAAGCTGCAAAAGTATTGGCACAAATTGAAGCTTCTTCACTTAAAGCAAAAGGCGAATTGGTTGATGAAACTAAAGAAAAAGAATTGTTTGATAAAATAAAAGCAAGATATGACGAACAAGTGTCTCCATATTATGCTGCTTCACGATTATGGACAGATGCGATTATCGATCCTTTAGACACTAGAACTTGGATTTCAATGGGAATCGAAGCGGCGAATCACTCCCCTATTGAGAAAAAATTCAACTTAGGAGTTATTCAAGTTTAATACTGATTATCAAATACTTAAATTATTAATTTGTAAATTTATGGCTGTTATACAACTCTTTTTTAGTAGTTGTATAACAGCCTCATTTATTATATGATTATCAATAAATCTTAACCTAATTCATTTTACTAATTTAAAATTATATAAAAATGAAAAAGATTTTGATTGTACTATTTAGTCTATTATTACTAGTAAATCCTTTAAACGCACAAACTAAATTAGATAATGATATTCCTAAAAATAAAAATAAATCCATTTATCTAGAATCGGGCATCAATCTTTCATTGCCTGTCCACATTCAGATGTATCGTTCCCACCGTCTTGCAATTGGATTTAATGTTAGAGCATGGAAAAATATTTCAAAAAAAAGCGAGCTGGGCATTAAAATCGATTATGATTATCGATTTATCAAAAAAAATACTAGAATATTAACCCCTGAAAGCACATTGGAGGAAAGAGCATTGCATAGTAACTTTAGTTTATTTTGTATAAAACCTAACATACAATTTAATTTAAACTCTAATTGGTACTGGGGTGCAGAATCAGGTGTTGGCTATGCGCTTTCGGATGAAGACGGTCAAATAGGACTTGGCTTTGTATCCGAATATTCAAAAAACCAGCAATTTGGAATATGTTCGGGTTTTTATCTGGGTAAAAATTTCATCGTTGGCAGCAAAAAAAAGGTATTTGGAGTATCCTTGGATTTCACTCAATTTTTAGCACAATGGCACGCAGAAAATAGTCTTGGTTTGAAAATAAAATATCGCTTCATAAACTAATTGTATTACAAAAAAGTTAGCATAAATTAAAAAACCCCCAAATAGTGTCTAACTTTTTGGGGGCAGCCTATTCGTTATGAGATGCTTTTAAAGATAAATACTTTAAATACTTTCCAGAATTTCTTTCCGTTTTATCTTTCCGTTTTCGGTTTCAGTAAATTTTTCTACATAAAAAATTTCTTTTGGTTTTTCATATTTGTCTAAATCCTCAAAAATGTTCTCATCTAATGATTGATTTTTACCTTCTATTATCAATACTAATTTTTCGCCAAGATCAGAGTCTTCTACTCCGGTTACAAAAAATCTTGAATGAATTTTATGGGATAATTTAGCCTCTATTTTCTCTGGAATTAATTTGATTCCACCACTATTTATCACGTTATCCATTCGTCCTAAAAATACAAATTGGTTTTCACCTACAAGTTCTACTAAATCATTGGTGACAATAACTTCATCTGAAATTGCTGGTGCATCAATCACCAGACAATTTCTTTGGTCTTTATCTATTTTAATATTAGGCAAAACTGAGAAAGCCGTCTCCCCTATTTCTTTTGCAGCGATATGAGTAATTGTTTCCGTCATCCCGTAGGTTTCATAGACCTTCGTTTTCAATTTAGAAAGCTCATTTTCAAGTACAGTACTCATTTTAGCTCCTCCGATAATTAACTTTTTAACATTTTTTAATGCAGTTAAAGAATTTTGAGCTTGTAAAGGTACCATAGCTACAAAATCATATTTAGTGGTATCCTCTACTATAGGATTTGAACTTGGTGCCACAAAATCAATATCAAGACCTAGAATAAAGCTTCTCACAAACATCATTTTTCCAGCTATATATTTTGTTGGCAAACAATGTAATGCTTTGTCTCCCGGATTCAAATCAAAAAAATCACCCGTGGCAATTGCTGAATTGACCATTGCTTGTTTATCTATTCGGATCAATTTTGGAGTTCCTGTTGTACCTGATGTATTCAATTCCAAATATGATTTGTTGTCAAACCAATCGAGTATAAAATCACCCACAGCTTTTTCAAACTCTTCACCTTCTTTGATAAAGCTATAAGCCACTTCATATAAATCATTTCGATTCAAATGAAACCCATTAATTTTAAAACGATTATGTATATTCTGGTATGTTACGGTATCAGTCATGATTTAGTTAATTTTAAAATTATTGAAAAGGTTATCTTACTTGGATTTTTCCAGTTAATTTTTCTTTCCAGTTGGTCCAGTTGTATTTTTTACTAAAGATAAATAAAAGTATTGGGTAAATTATAACAACTGGAAGAATAACATCTAATCCTGCTGAGGGATCTGAAATATCCTTAAAAATAGAATGAGTCTGAAAAGCGGACCAATCTGAAGTTACAAGCAAAGCTCCAATCAAATTATTAGCGGCATGAAATCCCAAAGCAAGTTCCATTCCCTCATCCATAAGTGTAATGATTCCTAGAAACAATCCGGTTCCGATGTAATAAACCAAAATTATAGGACCAATTTTAGCAACTTCAGGATTATACCAATGCATTCCACCAAAAATAAGAGAAGTCATTAGTAGCGGAAACCATTTGTTTTTAGCAAGATTAGCAAATCCCTGCATCAAATAGCCCCTGAAAATATATTCTTCGGAACTGGTTTGAATAGGAATAAGTACTATCCCGATTAAAGCCAAAATAGCAAATGGAACAGGTTTAAAATTGATTACAAAATCACTTGGGTTATAATAATAAAATAACAATGTGGATACAATTGTAAATGCGGCCCAAATCAAAAATGAAAATACAATTCGGTTCCAATCAACTTTATCCCGGGAAGTTGTTACGGAAAGTATCGTTTGATGGTGCAAATAACGCACTACCAAAATGATGCCAAGCATAATAAAAACAAACGAAATCATGATCAAAAACAAAGTAAAGTTTGGTTCAAAAAAACGCATTATTGCCTCATTAGATGAAGGATAGGGTTTTCCGTTAACAAATGTTTCATAAAGTAACGTAACAAGAAGCGGAATCTGTCCCAACAATGAAGCGAAAATGATTATTACAGAACCTAAAATATACTTCCAAAACTTATTCTCTGATTTTAAACCTTGTTCTATAAACATGTATTTTTAGTTTAATTTTATACCTGATTAGTTTAACAAATGTTATTTTTGTTACACTCAAAATAATCCTTTCATCACAATTTGCATTAATCAAAATACAAAAAAATATGATACAAATATACCATAATTCCCGCTGCGGAAAATCTAGAAATTGTTTAGCACTTTTAGAAAATGCAGAAAAAGAGTTTGAAGTAATCAATTATTTGTCAAACCCTCCCTCTTTTGAAGAATTATCCAATATCATTCAAAAACTAAAAATGAAACCTATTGAATTAGTTCGCCAGAAAGAAAAAATTTGGATAGAAAATTTTAAAGATCAGAAAATGAACGATGATCAAATTATCCAGGCAATGATATCTAATCCCATTCTGATTGAAAGACCTATAGTTATCACAGATAACAAAGCAATTATAGGACGAGATTTAGAAAAAGTAGCCGCTTTTATTTTATAAAAACTTACTTTTTTAATTAACATTAATTTGTGATTTGTAGTATTAAACCAAATCCTACTTTTGCAATCTAAAAGTTGTAACCAAAGTTTTTTTAAAATGAAAAAAATAAAATCTGTTTTAATTCTTGTTATCTTTTTTAATGCCCTATTCAGTTTTGCTCAAGAAGCTCCAAGCCAAAAAATTAAAATTACTGGTAAAGTAATTGAAAAAATTAGCAAACAGCCGCTTGAATATGCAACAATTACTTTTTTGATTCCAAACAATCCAAAACCAGTAGCCGGAGGAATTACAAACCCAAAAGGAGAATTTAGTATTGATATTAAGCCAGGTATTTACGATATTAAAATTGAGTTTATATCTTTTAAAGTGAATGAAATAAAACAAAAAAACCTGCAGGAAAGCACTAGTTTAGGCTTAATTAGTTTAGAAGAAGATGCCAATCAATTGAATGAGGTTATTATTCGCTCTGAAAAAACGACAGTTGAAATTAAATTAGACAAAAAAGTATATAATGTTGGTAGCGACCTTATGGTAAAAGGAGGAACTGTAAGCGATGTTTTGGATAATATCCCGTCTGTTTCCGTTGATGTTGAAGGAAACGTAAGCCTTCGCGGAAATGAAAACGTAAGAGTACTTATTGACGGAAAACCATCGAATGCCATTAATATTGCTGAAGCGTTACGATTAATTCCAGCCGACGCAATTGAAAAGGTAGAAGTTATTACCAATCCATCTGCACGATATGATGCTGAAGGTGGTGGTGGTTTATTAAATATTATCTTGAAAAAAGGTAAAAATCAAGGTTTAAACGGAACTTTTATAGCGTCTACTGGCTATCCTGAAAATTATGGTTTAAGTGGTACCCTAAATTACAAGTCAAAAAACTTCAATCTTTTTACTACTCAAGGATATAATGATCGTAGTAATCCTGGAAATGCATTTACAGATTCAAGATATTTAAATGCTGATAATACGACCAAAAATTATGTAAATGAAACCAGAGAGAACGAAAGAGACAATAAAGGATATAATGGAAACTTTGGAATGGAATGGTATCTAAGCGAAACTCTTTCATGGTCTAATACCTTCAACTACCGAAAAAGTAATGGAGATAATATTGATAATGTTTTTCAAAATTATTATGATTCAGGCTTTAATTATGATTATTCCCGTAATCGTATCAATGCCGAAAACAGCGACAGTGAAAACGTAGAATTTGCAACAAACTTCACAAAGAAATTTAAAAAAGACGGTCATAAATTAACAATTGACGGTTCGTTCTCTACTAATGATGACATCAATGAGGCTTTAATTACGGACAAAGCCACAAATACAAATGTGGTAAAATTTGATAACACCATCAACAATCAAACTCAAAGCAGAAATTTACTTCAAATGGATTATGTTTTGCCTTTTGGGAAATCAAGCCAGTTTGAAGCAGGATATCGTGGTGATTTCTCAGAATTGACTACCGATTACCAAGTAGAAAATGATGGAGTAATCAATAAAAATTTTACCAACACATTAGAATACAAAGAGAAAGTAAATGCAATTTATACCCAATATGGTGTAAAAATCAATAAATTCTCAGCGTTATTTGGATTGCGTTTTGAAGACTCAAACATTGACATCAACCAATTAGCTACAAATGATTTCAATAATAAAAAATACAACAACTTTTTCCCAAGTGCGTTTTTCACTTATGAAATCTCAGACGAAAGTAGCGCATCTGTAAGTTACAGCCGTAGGATCCAAAGACCACGAGGAAGAATGTTAAATCCGTTCAGCAACTTGTCCAGTAACATCAATATTTTTGTTGGAAATCCAGATTTAGATCCAGCATTTTCTGATGCAATTGATTTTGGTTACATCAAAAGATGGGAGAAATTAACCTTTAATACTTCGTTATACGTAAATAAAACAACGGATGTTTTTCAATTTGCTAGAAGAGAATCAGGTGATTTTGCTAACGGAACTCCTATAATTATTAGTTCTCCAATCAACTTGGCTACTGAATACAGAGCAGGATTTGAATTCACGTTAAATTATTCTCCATTCAAATGGTGGAAATTGAACGGAAATTTCAATTTCTTCAGAAACGAAACACAAGGAAACTATGTTTATACTGATTTTAATAATAACGAAATAACACAAAATTTTGACAATACGGCGACTTCTTGGTTTACCAGAATAACCTCTAAAATTACATTACCGTACAAAATTGACTGGCAAACTAACGCAACCTATAATGGCCCACAAAACAGTGCTCAAGGTAGAAGTTTAGGGGTTTTTGGTGCCAACTTAGCGTTCAGTAAAGACATTTTAAAAGACAAAGGAACACTTTCATTCAACATCAGCGATGTTTTCAATTCAAGAAAAAGAAACATGGAAACGTATCTTCCAGGTGTCGTAAGTTCTTACAGTGAAATGCAATGGAGAGAAAGACAGTTTAATTTATCATTCACATATCGTTTCAACAAACCTAAAAACGAAAGAGAACAACCTAAGCGAAATCAAGGTGATAACGAAGGTGACTTTCAAGGATAACAAAAAATGGACTCATGAAAATGGGTCCTTTTTTATTTTCAGAAACTGTTTGCAGTACATTTGAAAACTATTAGACATAAAAAAAAGGGCCCATGAAAATGAGTCCTTTTTTTATTTAACAAACAGATTAAACTGATTGTTCTTTCTTTGCTTTTCTTTCTTTATACATTTCCCATAGAGCACCGCCAATCCAATATTGAACGAAACCTACAAGAAAAAACATTAACCAAAATCCTATAGTAAGAATGGTTAAGAAAAGTAAAAAGCCTAAATACTGTGAAAATTCAAACATGTTTTCCGGAATTTTTGAATGTAGCCACAAATGTATGTTTAATTCCTTTTCTTACCAATAAAAAACCATAAAAACTATCAATCAATTTTTATAAAAAAGGAATTATCCGTATTTTTGAGCTCAGAATTTGGAGCTGTTTCCCGCTGTTCACTCGAATCTTTTCTTTTTGAAAGCAAAAAGAAAAGGATTTCCGTTACCATCGGGGCTAAAAACCCATTAAACTACATAATTACTTATAAATAACAACAAAATGAAATTCAGAATAGAAAAAGACACCATGGGTGAAGTGCAGGTTCCAGCTGACAAATACTGGGGCGCACAAACAGAACGTTCAAGAAACAACTTCAAAATAGGTTCATCGGCTTCTATGCCAAAGGAAATTATTGAAGGATTTGCATATCTTAAAAAAGCAGCGGCATATGCCAATTGTGATTTAGGAGTTTTACCTGCAGAAAAACGCGATGCCATTGCTGCCGTTTGTGATGAAATTCTAGCTGGAAAATTAGATAACGAATTCCCATTGGTGATTTGGCAGACTGGTTCAGGGACGCAAAGTAACATGAACGTAAATGAAGTAGTTGCCAATCGTGCGCAAGTATTAAAAGGTTTCAACATTGGCGAAGGCGAACAATTCATTAAAGCCAATGACGATGTAAATAAATCACAATCTTCAAATGACACGTTCCCAACAGGAATGCACATTGCGGCCTACAAAGCAGTTGTAGAAGTTACTATTCCCGGAGTTGAAAAATTAAGAGATACACTTCATGCAAAAGCAATTGAATTCAACAATGTGGTAAAAATAGGTCGTACACATTTAATGGATGCTACTCCACTTACATTAGGACAGGAAATTTCAGGCTATGTAGCACAATTAAACTACGGTTTGAAAGCCGTCAAAAATACGTTGGCACACTTATCAGAAGTGGCTTTAGGAGGAACTGCAGTAGGAACTGGATTAAATACTCCAGAAGGATATGATGTAAAAGTAGCAGAATATATTGCTGAATTTACTGGACATCCATTTGTAACTGCCGAAAACAAATTTGAAGCACTAGCAGCACACGATGCCATCGTAGAAACGCACGGTGCGTTAAAACAGCTGGCAGTTTCATTGAATAAAATTGCCAATGATGTACGTATGTTAGCTTCTGGACCACGTTCAGGAATTGGAGAAATCCTTATTCCAGAAAATGAGCCTGGATCTTCTATCATGCCTGGAAAAGTAAATCCAACGCAATGTGAAGCATTGACAATGGTTTGCGCACAAGTTATGGGGAATGATGTTGCAATCTCTGTTGGAGGAATGCAAGGACATTATGAATTGAATGTTTTCAAACCGCTAATGGCAGCAAATTTCTTGCAATCAGCGAGATTACTTGGTGACGCTTGTATGTCTTTTGACGAACATTGCGCACAAGGTATTGCACCTAACTACAAACGAATCAAAGAATTGGTTGACAATTCATTAATGTTAGTTACGGCTTTGAATACTAAAATTGGCTATTACAAATCAGCTGAAATTGCTCAAACAGCACATAAAAACGGAACAACATTGAAAGAAGAAGCAGTACGTTTAGGATACGTGACTCCAGAAGATTTTGATGCTTGGGTTAAACCAGAAGATATGGTAGGAAGCTTAAAATAATTAAATATCAATGATGAATTTTTAATTATTAATATTAAGTTATAAATTAATAATCCTGCAACGTTAAACATTGCAGGATTATTTTATTTTTAAAAGTTACGAAATACTACTCTATTGTATCTATCACTTCCTTCATGATTCGAATGCTTTTCAATTTATCGTCATGATCAAAAATTGGACTGGTAATCATCAATTCATCAATTTGTGTATATTCGATAAATTGCTTCAATTCTGTTTTCAATTTCTTTTTGCTTCCTACAAATGAACAAGCAGTCATTTGATTGACATGAAAATGCTCTTCTTCGCTCATAATTCCATCTAATGAATCAACTGGCGGCTGTAATGGTTTTCTATCATTCCGAATCAGATTCAGAAACATTTGAGTCAAACTAGTCGACAATTTTTCGGCTTCTTCATCGGTATCAGCAGCTATTGCATTTACACAAGCCATCGTTTTGGGTTGGTCTAAATATTCCGAAGGCTCAAAATTATCTCGGTAAAACTGAAATGCCTGATGCATCTGTTTTGGTGCAAAATGTCCCGCAAAGGCATACGGCAATCCATTGGCAGCAGCTAAAGCTGCACTATCCATACTGGAACCTAAGATCCAAATGGGAACATTCGTTCCTTCGGCAGGAAAAGCTCGCACTTTTGCAGTAGCATTATCCTCCGAGAAAAATTCCTGTAGTGCGGCAACATTTTGAGGAAATCGCTGCGATTGCTCGAAGAAATCTTTCCGAATCGCTTGTGCAGTTAATCCATCCGTTCCCGGCGCTCTTCCTAATCCTAAATCGATCCGGTTGGGATACAGTATTTCAAGAGTACCAAATTGCTCTGCAATAATTAGCGGCGCATGATTGGGCAACATGATACCACCAGAACCTACACGAATATTTTGCGTTTGACTAGCAATATAACCAATCAAAACAACCGTTGCCGTACTGGCTACATGAGCCATATTATGATGTTCGGCTAGCCAAAATCTTTTGTAACCTAAACTATCGGCTAGTTTAGCAAGTGCAGTTGTCTTTTGAAATGTTTCGTTTGCATTGCTATCTTGAGTAATTATCGCTAATTCTAATATAGAAATTGGAATATTTTTAGTCATTATAAATTTCAAATTTTAAACAAAATTAGACAATTACAAGAGCTCCTTAAATTATTAGGTGTTAATTCATTTATAATATTTAATACCATCCAAAAATTGGAATATAAATTTGATAAAAAAAAGGTTTCCCAAATATCAGGATAAAGCATAAAAAATCCCGTCTCTATAACTATAATGGAGACGGGATTTTTTTGTAAAACAGTGTGGCTAATTAGTTCTTACTCCATTCTGCAATACTGTCTTTATTCATTTTTACGTAGTCTTGGTTTTTCGCAATTTCAGCTGCTGCAAGAGATAATTTTGCAGTTTCGATTGCTCCTTTTTTATCACCAAGTTTAGCCTGAATTAACGATTTCAATCTGTTATACCAAAACGGTTTGTCTTTAGACATATCCAACGCTTTGTTTACATAAACTAACGCTTTTGCATTATCACCATTCGATTGAAACAAAAATTGAGCAGCAGAAAAATAATCTGCTCCAGTAGGTCCTGCTAATGCTTTCTCAATATTCGCAGTTGCTTTTTGTTGTGTAGGCACTTCAAATTTTACTGCTGCATAGGAGTTCTCCCAGTATATTTCTAAAAAGGCAAAATTGTTGTCTAATCCACTAATTCCAATAGTAAATGTTTCCACACTTCTATTTAAAGTTTCTGGTTTAACAGTAGCTCTAAGGGCTACATTTTCTTCTTTCCATTCTTCTGGATTACCCCAGTTATCAGTAGTTTTATAAAAAATTATTTCCCAGCTTTCTATTTTTGGAATCGTATACAACGAATATTTTCCTTTTTTCAAGGTTTTACCATCAATAACAACATCGTCGCTAAAAGATACAGTTGTATTTTCATTAGCTCCAGTTCTCCATACTTTTCCAAAAGGTATCAAATTTCCAAAAACAGCTCTTCCTCTTGCACTTGGTCTTGAATAATTAATTTCTACATCTGTCAAACCTACTGCTTGCATGATTGTAGATTTTGGACTTGACTGAGGTGTTTTCACTTGTGCCTCAATGGTGAAATTTGCTATAATAATGGCAAATACAATGATTATTTTTTTCATGTTATAATTTTTTATGATTTCCAAATTTACAAATTCAGTGGCTTTCAAATGTTAATTATTCCTTAATTTAGAATCAATATTCTTAACAGCATCAAAACCTAATTCGTTAAAATGATTAATCACAAAATCTGCTTCTGATAAATCTTGTGCCTCAGAGTGAATACTATTGTAACCCACGCACAAAATTCCGGCAGCTTTCGCCGCTTTTATCCCATTCGTACTGTCTTCAATAACAATACAGCTTTCTTTTGGCGCAACCGATAAACTTGCCGCATGTTCAAAAATAGCAGGATGTGGTTTCGATTTAGGAAAATCTTCACCGCTTACCACATGCGTAAAATACTCATGCAATTTAAACCTGCTAAAAACACGTTCAATAGTAACTTTTGATGCCGAAGAAGCCAAAATCAACTGCATTCCGTTTTGATGCAATTCTTTGATAAGATTTTCAACACCTTCCAGTAATTCTAAATCAGCTTTACTATCAAAAGCATCATTAAAAATAGTTCGTTTTCTTTGAATCAAATCTTCCACTTCGTGTTCAATCACAAAAAACTCTTTCAATTTCTGAAAGGTATTTCGAGTAGAAAAACCGGTGAATGAAGTATACATTTCCTCTGTAACAGGAATATTCAACTCATCAAATTGTTTGAAATAAGCATAACGGTGTACGGGTTCAGTATCGACAATTACACCATCCATGTCAAAAATTACGGTTTGTATCATTTGAAATTATAAATTATGAATTTTTATCTTTGAAACTGAAACTAAAAAACTGAACACTATTTCTTAAGTAAATAGCGAATCACGGTTTCTGCAGCATACAAACCAAATAATCCCGGCATGTAACTGTTTGTTCCGTAAAATGATTTTTTAAAATTGGATCCATCGGTCATTTTCAAACTCGATTCGTCTTGAATTTCAGAAGAAAAAACTACTTTTAGTTTGTCAATTTTAAATTCTTTCAATCGTCTTCGAATGGTTTTAGCAAAATAACAATTCACGGTATTCGTAATATCTGTTACTTTCACTTTAGAAGCTTCCATTTTCCCGCCAGCGCCCATACTGCTGATGATTTTTACTCTTTTTCGTTTGGCACCAATGATCAAATTTAGCTTTGGAGTCACACTGTCTATACAATCCAAAACATAATCATATTCTTCTGAAACAATTTCGAAAGCACGCTCAGGCGAAAGAAACTCCTGCACACGAGTCAATTTCAATTCTGGATTGATGTCCATTAATCGATCCCCAACAACAGTCACCTTAGGTTGTCCCACAGTCGAATGTAAAGCAGGCAATTGTCGGTTTATATTGGTAATATCAACTACGTCACCATCAACAATAGTCATCGTTCCCACTCCTGCTCTTGCCAAAAATTCAGCCGCAAAAGAACCAACGCCACCCAATCCTACGACCAGTACATTTGCATTTTTTAAATTATCTAAACCTTCTTTTTTGAATAAAAGTTCGGCTCTTTCTGTCCACTCTGCCATTGTTTTTTGTTTAAAGTTTAATGTTTTTGAAAAATTTTGAAATCAAAAACTTCATTAAAATTTGTATTCACTTTTTCCTGTATTTCTGTGACTGAAATTCCTTTGTATTTTGCTGCCAATTCATAAACTGCCTCAATTCCTTCCTCAACCGTATCCGTTTCCAGAAAAATTCGATTATCAGGAACGCTTTTAAAAACAGCTTCTAGTTCTTTATTTAACAATAAATATTTTCCAAACGAAATATAAAATCCATTGTCCACTAATTGTTTAGCAACTTGTATGTTTTTTGAAAATCCATGAATCAGCATTGGAACTGAAATATTCAATTTTTTCTTAATTGTAATCAATTCCTGAAAAGCCACGACACAATGTATTACTACCGGTTTTCTATATTTTTGTGCCAAAAGCAATTGCTTTTCGAAAACCATTTGTTGCAATTCCATTGGAACTTCGATGCGTTTGTCCAATCCGCATTCGCCAACAGCGAGACAATTTGCCTCGTGCAATTTACTTTCGATTATCGCCAAGTCAGCTTCTATTCGTTCTTCAACGATAAACCAAGGATGAATCCCTATGGAATAATAAGGAATTGTTGCGTCAAATTCCTGTGGATATTGATTCACTAATTCCAACACATTCGGTTGATTAGTCCATTTATGCGTATGCAAATTAAAAAATTCCATTAGTCGTGAAATTTTTTAACTCCTGCTTTTATTTCGATATCCAAATCATTTTCCAGTGGAACTTTTGGACAGGAATATTTATGGTTGTATGCGCAATACGGATTGTATGATGTATTGAAATCAATCACAATCGTATCTCCTTTTGGGATTCTTAAATCGATATATTTCCCGCCAATGTAACTTTCGGTACCTGAAGTCAAATCTGAAAACGGCAGAAATAAATAGTCTTTATATTCCTCTTTTTTCGAAAGCTCAATATTTTTATATGCATTCAGTTTAAAATCCCGACCATTAATTGTAAAAGAAAGTTCGCCATATTTGACATACAATGGTTTTCTGTCCGTTGATGTTTCCATTTCAAATGGCTTCTCTTTTTGAGTCCTAATAAGCTTTGCGACCACAAAAAAAGTTTCGCTTGCAGGGTAAAAATCAAGTGTTTTGAAAACCGCTAAATCTTCTGCAGTCAAAGGACTTGTCTTTGCATCCGCATATTCTGTATTTAATTCCTTTTGGAATTTGGCTACAGCCGAAACATCAAATTGTTCTTGGCTAAAGCCAAAATTAAAGTGTATTAAAAGAAACAAAGTAAATAGCATTCTCATGTTCTTATTTTTATGCAAAAATAGTTTAAAAGTTACTAGGACACAAAGACGCATCGGAACAAAGTTTTCTACCTTTGTAAAATTATAACTTTAGACATGCTCAAAACTGCTTTTCAACGTTACATAAATAATTTCAAGGGCTTTACCAGAGAAATTTGGATTCTTACACTCATCACTTTTATCAATCGTGCTGGTACAATGGTTTTGCCATTTTTATCCAAATATCTGAAAGAAGATTTGAGTTTTTCCTACGCACAAGTAGGATGGATTATGGTTGCTTTTGGTTTTGGTTCTATGTTGGGATCGTGGCTTGGAGGTAAATTATCTGATAAAATAGGTTTTTACAGAATCATGGTTTTCAGTTTGTTCACCAGCGGAATCCTGTTATTTTTTGTACAATACATCCGAACATTTTGGGGATTGTGTATTGGAATGTTTGTCATTATGACTGTAGCTGATATGTTTCGTCCCGCCATGTTTGTATCTTTGGCGACCTACGCCAAACCTGAAAATCGTACAAGAGCACTTACTTTAGTTCGACTAGCCGTAAATTTAGGTTTTACTGCAGGACCGGCTTTAGGAGGTTTAATAATTATGAATTTAGGCTATAGCGGATTATTTTGGGTTGATGGAAGTTCTTGTATTATTTCGATATTAATTTTCACGTTATTAGTAAAAGAGCGCAAAAAACCAGCCGATTTAGACTCCGCAAATAGCGAAACCGAAATACATGCTTCCGTTTTTAAAGACAAAATATTTTGGATTTTTCTCTTTATCTGTTTTATAACGGCCATGCTTTTCTTTCAACTTTTCACCACTTTGCCCTTGTATCACAATGAAAAATTTGGGCTGACCGAATTTCAAAGCGGACTTTTATTATCATTAAACGGACTGTTGATTTTCTTTTTGGAAATGCCAATTGTAAGCATCAGCCAAAGAAAAAACATTGATAAACTCAAAATTATTCTTTGGGGTTCGCTGCTAATGTCCCTTAGTTTCTACGTTTTAATGATTAATATTTGGGCGGGAATATTAGTTGTCAGTATCCTTTTTATCACTTTTGGAGAAATGTTCATCTTCCCTTTCTCTAATTCTTTTGCTTTAAGTAGAGCGCCAAAAGGCCATGAAGGTCGCTATATGGCTTTGTTTACAATGAGTTTCAGCTTAGCGCACATTGCAAGTTCCAAAACCGGACTGGAAATTATTGCTGCATTTGGCTATCAAACCAATTGGTTTGTAATGGGAAGTTTAGGAATTCTTTCGGTAGCCGGCTGCATTTGGCTACAAAAATTAATTAAACTGGAAAACAAATAGTTCCCTTATTACTTATTTGATTTTGATGCTTTTGTACTAAAATAAATTTGATTTTAGTACAAAACCTGTTTTTTTAGTTAATTAACTATATTTTTAGTTGCATAACTAAAAATATAGTTGTAAATTTGATTCAAATAAAAAAATCATGCAAAAACTGACCAACAAAGAAGAAGAAATCATGCACATTTTATGGAAGCTAAAAAAAGCATTCGTAAAAGAAGTCATGACACAAATCACAGAAGAGCAACCCCATTATAACACGCTTTCTACTATTGTGCGAAATCTGGAAGAAAAAGGTTTTGTGTCTCACAATGCTTTTGGAAACACGCACCAATACTATCCTATCGTGAGTTTAGAAGATTATAGAAAACGCTTCATGAACACAGCTATCGATAATTACTTTAACAGTTCTTATAAAAACATGGTCTCCCATTTTGCCAAAGAGGAGAAAATTTCTGCAGCTGAATTGCGTGAAATTTTGGCAATGATTGAAAGCAAACAAGAGGAAAAATAATCTTTCTTTAAAAAACAACTCAAGAATAAAATCAAGAATCGTTATGGAAGTACTATACATTTACCTCATCAAATCCAGTGGATTAATCGCACTGTTTTATTTGGCTTACTATTTTATGTTGCGAAAAGAAACCTTTTTCACAAGTAATCGTTGGTTTCTATTATTGGGTTTATTCACTTCTGTTGTTTTGCCGTTAGTCGTTTATACCAAAATAATTATAGTAGAATCAAGTTCTAAAAACATTGACTGGTCAAAAATTCCTGTGACAACTAGTATCGAAAATGACGCTTTTGAGATCAATTGGTATTTAATCTCTGGAATTGTTTACGCAATTGGAATAGTTTTATTTCTGGGAAAATTTGCTTTCGATTTTTATAGTTTAAATACCCTTTTGAAAGGAAAAAATATCCAAAATCAAGCTGATTTTAAATTTATTGATACTACTGAAAACGTTGCTCCATTTTCCTATTTTAATACCATCGTTTACAACTCGTCTTTATACAGCAGCTCCGAATTAGAAAATATTTTGGAACACGAAAAAGTGCATAGCGATCAAAATCATACCGTTGATGTATTGATTTCAAGACTATTTTGTATTCTTTTTTGGTTCAATCCGTTCATTTGGTTGTACAAAAAGGCGATTTTACAAAATCTGGAATTCATAGCCGACAACGAAGCCACAAAAAACATATCCGACAAAAAAGCCTATCAGTTCACGCTTTTAAAAATAACAACACACGAAAATTGTGTTGCCATTACCAATCATTTTTATCAATCATTAATCAAAAAACGAATCGTTATGTTAAACAAAAATCAATCAAAAAAATCGAATTCCTGGAAGTATGCAATAGTACTTCCAGCTTTAGCCGTATTCATGATGGCATTTCAAGTAAATGTAATCACGCAAGAAAATAACAAAAAACAATCAGGGAGAAATGATACCTCTCAAGTTGTAATTTGCAAATCATCTACTGATAATTACATTAATGAAAGTTGTGAAAGAATAAAAAAAGAGCATAACATTGATTTAAAATTTTCAGAGATTAAGAGAAATACTCAAGGAGAAATTTTGAGCATAGAAGGCACTTTCAACGACAATAAAGGAACAAATGGTAATTATCGCCAAACTAGGGATACTCCAATCAATACCTTAAAATTTTTAATAAAAAAAGGTAAGAATGGTAATGACGAAATTGGTTTTAGCAATGTGGATCAAAAAAACACACTAGAAAATGAAAATCTTGTTTCAGATATCGATGCAACAGAGCCTCCAGTCCCTCCTGCGTTCCCAAGCGGACCAATACCTGAGCTTCCTGAAATTGATATGTCAAAAATGCCAACTCCTCCAGTTCATCCAGCTAATCCAGACAACAAAAAGGCGATGATGCAGTTTAAAAAAGAGATGAAGGAATTTGAATCTAAAATGGAAGCTTTTGAGCCAGATTCCAGTGCTCATGAAAAAGCAATTGAAGATGAAATGGCAAAACGAGCAGCTATATTCGAAAAACAAATGACTGAATATGAAAATGCTATGGAGCGATATAGAAATACCGTGAAAAAATAATAACTCTCATAAAACCAAAAAAGACGGCTCTAATCAAGACCGTCTTTTTTTATATCTTTGTCCAAAACAAAACCATATGTATAAAATTCTAGCACAAATCAACAAAGTCATTTTACCAAGTTTTACCAAACAACGATTGGATTTGGCTAAAGCCAAGAAATGGCAAATGGCAATTATTGGTTTTAGATATTACGTAACCACACGTGCGCTAGATTAATACGTAATCGCAGCAAAAATTTCATTTCCTTTAATTTTTGATCTTCCATTTAAGAAAGCTAATTCCATCAGGAAATTGCATTGCACGATTTCGCCACCCAATCGTTCCACCAATTCACAAACTGCTTTCGCCGTTCCTCCGGTAGCCAAAACATCATCGTGAATTAGGATTCTATCCCCTTTTTTAATCGCATCGGTATGAATTTCTAAAGTATCGGTTCCATATTCCAAATCATATGTTGCCGAAATGGTTTCATAAGGCAACTTGTTCGGCTTTCGAACAGGAATAAAACCAACATTCAACTCCTGTGCAATCAACATCCCAAAGAAAAACCCACGACTCTCTACTCCTATTACCTTGTCAATTTTTTTATTTTTTAAGGATGAGAGTAATATTTCAAGGCATTTATTCCTTGCTTCGGGATCAATTAGCAATGGAGTGATGTCTTTAAATAAAATTCCTTCTTTGGGAAATCCCTGAATATCACGTATATGATTCTTTAGTGTCATATTTTTTTATTTTTTTATAAATTTAGACTTGCAAATTACACATTTATACTTATATTTGCACCCGCAATAAGGCGCTTAATAAGCACTGAAATTGTAAAAAATGGCCTTGTGGCGCAACTGAATAGCGCACTTGATTACGGCTCAAGAGGTTACTGGTTTGAATCCAGTCAAGGTCACAAAACTAAAATCCCATTTCTAGCGAAATGGGATTTTTTTTTCTTTTTCCCTATATGTAATAAACTTTTGTTCAATCAGATATAAAAGCTCAATTGTACTTATGCAATAACGAACTTATTTTATCAGTACTCTTTTATATTTAGGTATATTTTTTAAGACAGTACCAGTACCTCTAACCACGGCTCTTAAAGGATCTTCCGCAATATAGACCGGTAAATCCGTTTTCTGCGAAATCCTTTTATCAAGACCGCGCAGCAATGCTCCTCCACCTGCGAGATACAAACCCGTATTATAAATGTCAGCCGCCAGTTCTGGTGGAGTCAATGAAAGCGTTACCATAATCGCGTCTTCAATTCTCTGTATTGATTTATCCAAAGCTCTTGCAATTTCTCTAAAGGCAATCCTGACCTCCTTGGGTTTCCCGGTAAGCAAATCCCTTCCACGAACCGTTATGTCATCAGGAGCCTCCTCAAGTTCTTCCATTGCAGCTCCAACATCAATTTTTATTCTCTCAGCAGAAGCATCTCCGATATATAAATTATGCTGCGTTCTCATATAAAACAATATATCATTGGTAAAAACATCCCCAGCAATTTTTATAGATTTATCACAAACTATTCCTCCGAGAGCAATAACCGCAATTTCCGTAGTCCCTCCTCCAATATCAACGATAAGATTTCCCTTGGGTTCCATAACATCTAAGCCAATTCCAATAGCAGCAGCCATAGGCTCATGAATTAAATACACTTCTTTCCCATTTACCCGTTCACAAGACTCCTTTACAGCTCTCATTTCTACCTCGGTAATACCGCTGGGAATACATACAACCATTCGCAGTGCGGGAGTAAAGAAATTTTTCTTTATTTCAGGTATGTTTTTTATAAACCAGCTAATCATTTTCTCTGAGGCATCAAAATCTGCAATAACACCGTCTTTAAGTGGCCGGATTGTTTTGATATTCTCGTGTGTCTTACCGTGCATTAAACTGGCATCTTTACCCACAGCAATAATTTTCCCATTTCTAATATCCCTAGCCACCATAGAAGGACTATCCACTACTATTTTTCCGTCATAAATTATTAAAGTATTAGCCGTCCCTAAATCCATAGCTATTTCCACTATCATAAAATCAAATAAGCCCATAATATAGTTTTGTTTTTAAAAACGTTATTGTTGGTGTTTTATTCTCTGTAAAGATGAAAGTTCCTCGAAGAAGATGGGCGAAGCCTCAGGAAAAAGCTCAGAGTGGTGTACTATTCAAGTGCGCTCAGTCCCTAAAAAACCTTTGAAGGATGTTTGGCCGATGAGGCACATTACGAAGTTTTTCAACTTACTCTTCCTTTTCAGATATAACCTATTTGCACAGAGATGATACAAAGACCGAAACCATTATTGAGTTCTTATTAGAGTCCCCGAAATTCATTCATTGTATAGGCTTTAGAGCTATTCGAATCACAATAACTTACAATCTAACATTCCTAATTCAATAGTCCGTTCCACTCAATTTTATAAAATCAGCTAAAAAAAGGTTCAAAAAATTGTTCCGACAAGGTCACAAAAAAACCCTAAATACTTAAACTATTTAGGGTTTCTATATTTTTAAAAAACATTTACAACGTTGCCATATCAATTACAAAACGGTAACGTACGTCCCCTTTTGTCATTCGGTCATACGCTTCATGCACATTTTTTATATCAATCATTTCAATTTCAGAAACAATTCCGTGTTCAGCACAGTAATCCAACATTTCCTGAGTTTCAGGCAAACCTCCTATCAATGAACCTGCAAGACTTCTTCGTCCTCCTATCAGACTAAAAGCTTGAATTTCATAAGGAGTTGGTGGCACCCCTACACAAATATGAACCCCATTGACTCTTAATAAAGATAAATACAAATTCAAATCATGTGGTGCAGAAACCGTATCCAAAATAAAGTCAAAAGAACCCGCAACACTTGCCAGTTGCTTTTCATCTTTGGTAACTATAAAATTATGAGCCCCTAATTTTCTGGCATCTGCTTCTTTATTTGTAGATGTACTCAAGACGGTAACCTCAGCACCAAAAGCAACGCCAAATTTAACTGCCATGTGACCTAAACCGCCAAGACCTAAAACAGCTAGTTTGTGTCCTTTTCCTACTTTCCAATGTCTCAATGGAGAATATGTAGTGATTCCGGCACACAATAAAGGTGCTACAGCAGCTAAAGGCAATTTATCTGAAATATGTAGAACAAAATCTTCATGAACAACAATCGTATCCGAATACCCGCCGTAAGTAGGTGTTACTCCATCTTGTCCCAAAGCATTATAAGTATCTGTTCTTCCTTTTAAACAAAATTGCTCTAAACCCTCTTTACAATTTTCACAAGTTCTGCAGGAATCGACCAAGCAACCTGTTCCCGCTAAATCACCAACCTTAAATTTCTTTACGTGACTTCCTACTTTGACTACCTTCCCTACAATTTCATGTCCGGGAACCATCGGGTATATTGCTCCTCCCCAATCATCTTTTATTTGGTGAAGATCACTATGACACACACCACAAAACTGAATATCAAATTGCACATCATGCGGTCCTAATTCTCTTCTTTCGAAATTCCAAGGAGCTAAATCCGTCTTAGCATCCTGTACTGCATATCCCTTCGTTGGTATCATATTTTCTAATTTTTTATAAAATTATGAAATTTATTCCAGCTCGCCTTTTAAACATATTGCATAATTCCCACTTCTTATTATTTTCCTTAAAGATGAGATTGTAGTCATTAATGATAATCAATTAACATTAACACCAAATCAATGTTTATTCATATTTCTCAGAATACCGCCACTGGCTTCTTTGATATACTGAATAAACATAAATGCTTTGGGATCCAGTTTTCTTATTTCTTCTTTAATTCGGAGTAATTCAAGTCGGGTTACCACGGTGACAATAATATCACAATCTAATTTTACATCAAATTTATCCGGTAAATAGCCCCTTTCCCCTTTAATGATGGTGATTCCTTTTCCATATTTTTGGACGATTAATGATTTAATCAAGTCGCTTTTAGAAGAAATAATATGCAAGGAAGTATATTGCTCTAAACCATGGGATATGTAATCCAAAGATTTTACAGCTGAAAAATAAGTGACAATAGAGTACAAAGCTGTAGAAATTCCAAAAGACCATGCAGCTGCAAGAAACAATAACGTATTTAAGGCAAAAATCACTTCTGATACATTGAGCCCAATTTTTTGAGTGGTTAACAAAGCTAAAATTTCTACTCCATCAGCTGTAGAACCACTTCGAATGCATAATCCCATACCAACACCTATTAAACAGCCACCAAATAAAGCAATTAAAAGAGGATCCGAAGTCACGGCATCCACATCTAAAAAAGTCATACTGACAGCAATTAACAAGAACGTCAATAAACTTTGCAATGCAAATGTTTTACCTAACATTCGGTTACCAATGAATAAAAAAGGAATATTAAACATTAATACCAAGACTCCAAAAGGCCATTTCGTGATTTCATGAACTAGTATTGAAATCCCGATGATACCTCCGTCCAAAAATTTATTGGGTATCATAAAACCTTTTAAGGCAAGGGTTATCAAGGCTACTCCTACTAAATTTAGAATAATATTTTTAAAACAAAATATTTTTTTCCAATTGATTGAATTTTGATCAGTAATCATAAGGATCTATTTGAATTACTATTCTTCTGTAATACTAATTTAACGAATAAACTTCAACTTATTGAATAATAACGACTTACAATTAGTTTCATTTATCTTTTTGTGCTTGTATTCTTAATTTTCTGTTTTATAATTTCTAAAATGATCCCGTTTATGCTTTATTCCTGTCGGATTTCCATTTCATTATTTTATAATAACGGATAATCACACTAGTAATGCATGCATAATAAACTGATGCTTTTCTTGAAAAAAATACTAAATTTGATATTGAAATTAGACTTGTAACCTCTAAAAACCAAGATATTAATTACCACTGCCTCATTCTATACTGGTCTATTTACATTACTATTTAATAAATTTTAAATATAATAATCATGGGCAAAAAAGTAGTAATCGCATTGACTGTTCAAGCCAGCAGTCTTTACGCAATGAGCAATCCATCCCAGAAGGATATTGATAGTACATGTTCCTTATCTGATGATAATTCAGGAAGATCTTCAAACGGAACTTTAAAAGACTTTTTATCTAACGTATACCTCAACCAAGACGTAAGATGGATTGGTTTGACAAATGATAACGGCTATTCCGTTGCCATTGACAGCATTTTTAACGAACCTGAATCCCGAGATATGAATTTCTTTGATGTCACGACCATTTACGGCAGTGGCGGAAGATCAGGAAATGCAACCGCTAAGGTTAAAAATGATTCGAATTTGGTTCATAAAATCGACAAATACACGATAAATTTTAGTGTGTATGCCGATGGAAATTCTTCCAAATCATTTCACATCGATCCAAAATTAGCCGCAAACCCATGATACTTTTAAGAGATTTTAAATATTTTGTCAAAATCTTATTTTCTGTGTTTTTTTTATTTTTTCAGTACTTAAGTGTTTTTGCACAAAATCAAAAAGTGGCTGATAGTCTTGTAAAGATTTATCAGAAAAATAAACTTGGGAATTCTGAAAAATTAGAATTACTGAGAAATTTATCTTTCAATGAAGTAAATAATCTCGAATTGTCCTTAAAATATGCAGATGAACTTATTGCATTATCAAAGTTAGAAAAAAACTATTTATACCTCCACAGAGGATATTATCAAAAAGGAAATAAAAATAGGCTTGCCGGTGATTTAAATAATGCTTTGAACGCTTTTTTCAGAAGTGGTGAAGCAGCTATCAAAGCAAAATTTATTACTGGCGAAGGAGTAGCTTATATGGCTATAGCTGATGTATATTCGACTATGAGAAACTCTGATAATGCCGAAATTTACTATGCTAAATCAATCAACTTATTAAGAAAGACCAATGATTCTATTTCGTTAGCCAGTGCTTTATTAAACGCCGGAGATGAATATTCCAAAAACAAAAAATACAATTTAGCTTTAAAATATTTTGAAGAATCAAGTATCATTTTCGATAAGGTCGATTATTTAATTGGCACTGCTTACAATCTAGGTAATATTGGAATGGTATATGCGAAACAAGGTAACAATGACCTTGCAAAGGTCTATATCAGTAAAGCCATACAAATTCTAGAAAAGCTAAAGGATTATTATGCCATTTCAGAATACCTGATATACATGTCAGATATCTATTTAACACAGAATGATTGGATAACTTCTCTCAGCTATGCCAAACGAAGTCTGGATTTGGCACAAAAATATGGATTGAAAGAACAAATTAGTAATTCAAATCTTAAAATTTCCCAACTCTATCAAAAAGCCGGAAATCACAGAGAGTCCTTTACATATTATAAAAATTACATCACCTACAGAGATAGTGTAACCAACCTTAAATCTGTCCAGCAAATGGCGGATATCAGGACTAATTATGAAGTTTCACAAAAGCAAGTTGAAGTAGATCTACTCGAAAAAGATTCGGAAATTCAGAAATTAAAAGAGAAAAAACAACAAAATATTATATACGCCACAGCAATTTCTCTATTTCTTATTGTAATAATTACCATAGGTTTTTACAGACGCTATAAATTTGTAAAAAAAACGAACAGCATTATTGAAGAAGAAAAAAATCGTTCTAATAATCTATTGCTAAATATTTTGCCGGAAGAAACTGCTCTTGAATTAAAGAAAAATGGAAAAGTACAAGCTAAAAAATTCGAATCAGTGACGGTTTTATTTACTGACTTTGAAGGATTTACACACTATGCTGAAAAACTGCCTCCTGAAAAGCTAGTGGAAAGTATCGATTACTATTTCTCGAAATTTGATACCATTATGGAAAAATATAATCTTGAAAAGATAAAAACCGTTGGTGATGCTTATATGTGCGCAGGTGGTTTGCCATTTCCAACAGGAGATCATGCTTATAAAATGACACTTGCAGCGCTCGAAATTGCACGGTTTGTGAATATATCCGAAGAATTAATTACACAAAACCAAAGTCATTTTAAAATCAGAATCGGTATTAACACAGGCCCTTTAGTAGCCGGAGTGGTTGGTATCAAGAAATTTTCGTATGATATTTGGGGCGATACCGTAAATATTGCTTCTCGTATGGAATCGAATTCAGAACCAGGAAAAATTAATATATCCGAATATACCTATCAGATTATCAAAAACGACTTTGAGTGTGAATATAGAGGTGAAATTGAAGTCAAAAATAAAGGAATGATGAAAATGTATTTTGTCAATAATCCTATTGCGCAGTAAAATTATACCTTGGAAATGAAACATCTTTAGTCGATCTCAAAAGTATTTTTTTATACTCCAAAGAAGTATAACTCCATAAACTAAGGGTTTTTACTATCTTTAAAAAAAAATATGATGAAATCACAATCCTATAAAAATCACATTCGCTATTATCCACCGCATCATTTTGTTTATTATCCAATAATCATGACATTGCTGGCTTTCAGCATATATTTTAGTTGCACCAGAGAAGATTCTTTAATTTGGGGATTTATCAGCGCTGTTTTTGTGGTACTTTTTTGTCTAGCTTTCATGTTGCGCCAGCATTATGCATTGACTTTGCAAAACCGAATCGTACGTTTAGAGCTTCGGTACCGTTATTTTTCCCTTACCGGAAAAAGGCTGGAGGAATTTGATTATCAATTAAATGACGACCAACTATTTGCGTTACGTTTTGCCCCGGACAATGAATTTCCCGCACTTACGGAAAGAGCACTGAAGGAAAATCTTTCGGGAACAGTAATTAAAAAAGCCATTATGAATTGGAAAGGCGACTACGAAAGAGTTTAATGTTCCAAAATAATAAGGGAAATTTAACCCATTTAACAATTCCGAATTTTGTTTCTTTGTGTTGAAGAGAAAGCAATAAAAAACTGAATTTAAAACCCATAAATGGCAGAATATTTTCTAGATATTGAATACAAAGACATAACGTATAAGGAAGAAGAAGTCAATTTTAAGGAATTTGAGTGCTGTACGTTTAACAATTGTAATTTCTCTCAATGTGTTTTTGTGGCGGTTACTTTTATTGACTGTACTTTCAATGATTGCACTTTTAGTAATGCCAAAATAAACTATGTCGCCTTTAGAACAGTGACATTCAATCGGTGCGAAATCAAAGACGTGAATTTTGCCATGTGCGATAAATTGATTTTCGAAATCGCTTTCAATGATTGTGTTTTGGATTTCTCCAAATTTTACACATTAAAAATAAAAGGAACATCATTTACGAATTGCAGTATTATTGCAGTAGATTTTATGAGTACAGATTTGACCGAAGTCGTTTTTGAAAACTGCGATTTATACCGTTCTGAATTTGCAAAAGCGATTGCCAACAAAGCTGATTTCAAAACTAGTTACAACTACACTATTGATCCCAAAACAACAAAATTAAAAAAAGCTGTTTTTGCTTTAGAAGGTATAAAAGGATTACTTTACAAACATGAAATTATAGTAAAATAGTGCTTTAAGAAATTATTTTCCCATCTTCCATGGTAATAATCCTATTGGTTTTTTGGGCAAAATCAGTATCGTGGGTAACTACCAATAAAGTTTGATTTTTCTCCTGAGTCAACTTATTAAAAATATCAAAAACCAAGTCGCTGTTTTTCTTGTCTAAATTCCCTGTAGGCTCATCACCCATTATAATCAACGGATCGTTTATCAAAGCACGTGCAATTGCCACACGCTGCTTTTGTCCACCGCTCAATTGATTGGGCATTTTCAGCGCTTGATCCTGCATATCCAAAGTTTTTAAATGTTCCATGGCGCGATGCTCTAATTCTTTATCTGAATATTTAGCTAACTTCATCCCCGGAAGCATGACATTTTTCAACACATTATATTCTGCCAGTAAGTAATGAAACTGAAATACAAAACCTATTTTTTCATTTCTGATTAATGCTAATTCTTTGTCGGTTTTTCCAGTAACAAGTTCGTTATGAATAATTACCTGACCTTCATAATCCGTATCCATCGTAGAAAGTAAATACAATAATGTCGATTTGCCACAGCCAGATTTCCCAACTATCGAAACAAACTCTCCGTGATTAACACGCATACTTATTTCTTTCAATACCTGGAATTTTACAGGATCGTAAAAATATTTACTCAATCCAATTGTCTCTAAAACAGTATTATTTTCCATTTTTATTTTCCTCTGATGATTTCTACTGGATCTACTTTACTAGCTTTTAAAGCTGGAAAAAGTCCGGCAATGGTCGTTGTAAACAATGCAAAAGTAATTCCGATAATATAAAATAACGGATTGTAATTAATAGGATAGGTTTTCACTGTAGGCAAAGAAGCAGTTTCAAACGGAATCACATCAATAATAGAAGAAAAAACATAGCCAAACAGCAATCCAAACAATCCTCCGGCCAATCCAATAATGATAGAAAGCGAAACAAAAATCCATTTTACATCATTTCCTGAGAATCCGGTGGCTTTCAAAATCGCAATGCTGTCCATTTTTTCATAAATCATCATGTTCAGAATATTATAAATTCCAAAACCGGCAACAATTAGCAACACTACTCCAACGGAATACGAAATAATACTTCGCACTGAGCTTCCTGTTTCAAACTGAGAATTTGCGGTTTGATAATCGATCGTATCCAGATTAAAGGTGTTCTGAAACTCTTTTGCAACAGCAGGCGCCGCAGTCATATCGTACAAATTAAGCTGAATGTCTGTGATATAATTTGTAGGCTCTCCCAGTATTTTTTGAGCTGTTGTCAAAGAGGTATAACTCATCACATTATCGATTTCAGCAATTCCAATTTCGGAAATACCCACAATTTTAAGCGAAGCCAAATTTCCTTTAGAAGTCGTAATCTTGATGATATCTCCTTTGGTAAGCAGCATTTTGTCTGACAAACCTTTCCCGATAATTATACTGTTATTCTGAAGCAAATCAGCTACTTTTCCTTCAATAATATAATCGCTGATTTTAAATAATTTATCTTCTGATAAAACATCAATTCCATTAATTATCCCTGATATTTCAATAGTTCCCGAATTAAAAAAAACGGATGTAGTGACCTTTGGGGCAACGTCAATAATACGTGGATCTTGTTTTAAAACAGCCAAAATGGTTTTACTGTTGTAGATGGATTTCCCTCGGTCTTTCGGTTTAATGGAGCGAACAAAATTGGTCTTTTTTTGGAATTCTTCCGATAAAGAAATAGGTTGGTTTTCTGAAGGTTTAATTTCATTGTACAGCAATACATGAGGCGTTCTATTGAGCATTAAACCATCGAGCAAATCATTTAAACCATTCATAAAACTAACCAAAGCAATAAACATGGCAATACTAAACGTTACGCCAATAGCAGCGACAATCGTTTGCTTCAATCGCGCCCGAAGCAAATGCAATGCAATGTTTAATATGAGTTTAAAGTTCATTATTTGGGTTTATAAATCGTTTCTCCGGCGGTTAAACCAGATAGTATTTCCACTTTTTGATAATCGCTTAAACCCGTTTTTACTTCGCGTCTTTCGTCTTTATTTACTAAAACATATTTACCTTGTATTAAATATGTTTTTGGAATCGTAATGGTATTTTTCTTTATCTGAATGATAATATTGGCTTCGGCAGTAAGATTAGGGTAGAGTTTCTCGGGTGGTTTTATAAAATGTGCTTCGATTTTAAAAGTACGGGAACGTTCGTTCATTATCGGGTAAATTTTATCAATGACTGCATCAAAAACCTGCCCTTTGTAACTATCCATGGTAACCAAAACTCGTTGTCCCGTTCTCACGCGAACCATGTCATTTTCGTCCACTTCCAGTTCCAATAAAAATGAATTTTCCTGACCAATTATTGCCAAAGGAGTTTGTGGCGTAACTAATGTTCCTTCTTTTACCAGGACATCAAATAGTTTTCCGGAGAAGGCGCTTTTGACACTAAAATCACTTTGGGATTTCTGGTTGATTTTTAGGTTGACAGAATTTCTGCTTTGATCATTCTTTAATTGGGCTTTGAGTTGTGCCAATTGTTTTTTAGCCGATTCGTAATTAATTTTGGAACTTTTAAACGCTAATTCGACTCTTTCAAAATCAACTTCCGAAATTCCGCCCTGATTCCTGATGTTTTTATTTCGGTTGTAAATGGATTCGTCCAGCGTCAATTTGTCTCTGCTTGATTGCACTTTCATTTCCATTTCGGCAATTTTATCTTGAATATATCGACTGCTTTCCAGACTCAATTGATACGCCAATCGAGCATTCTCTGTATTTAGTTCCGCTTTATCACTTTCTAATTCAAATAATGATTGACCTTTCGTGATAGATTGACCGGCTATAACATTGACTTTTTGTAATGTGCCGTTTACAGTAGCATAAACAGTGTATTGTCCATCCGCTTTTATAACTCCGGAAGCATAAACACTTTCCGTAACTTCTCCTACTGTTGGCTTAATTCCATCTGTTTTCTTTTTAGAACAAGAAAGCAAACTAAGGATCAATAAACAAAATAGGAATCGTAATTTCAAACTCATTTCGCTTCTTATTTAACTTTATAGTTATTGTAAATTCTTTCTATAAATATACGACAATATCCATTTTGAAGTTAAAATTCATTGTTGTAAAATTATGAGATAAAAAGCGTTGGTTAATAAGTAAAATAGTAGAATTAAAGTTTCTTTTCCATTTTGTAATCTTCCATTTTGTAGCCGTGCTCCAATAGAATTTCTTCTTCGGAAACTACTTCAAATCCTATTTTTTTATAAAACGAAATGGCATTATTGAATTTATTTACATTTAATGAAACAGTAGTAGATTTATTTTCTTTGGCTAAGTTTTCTACAGTATCAATCAGCAATTTACCCGCTCCTTTTCCTTGTGCTTCAGGCAGCAGGTAGATTTTGTGAAGGCGAGTAAAATTTTGGTTTAAATAATTGTGTTCGTACGAAGCAAAACCAAGGCAAACTTCTCCGTCATTTACCAAAAGAAAACAATGTCCTTTTTGATTAAAATTTTCAAGTAGCGTTTGCTCTGAGTAAAACAAATCGAGCATATATTCAATTTGTTCTTTCGATAAAATAGAACCGTAAGTACTTGGCCAGGATTTATAGGCAATTTTTCTAATAGTTTTAAAATCTTTTGCAGTAGCTTCAGATAGTGATGCCATCATATTTCTTTAAAATTTAATTAAAGTAAATCTCCTTTAGGAAAAAAAATGGAGAATTTAGAACCAACATCAGTTTTACCTTTTGCTTTTATGAATCCTTTATGGTTGTCTACTATCCGGTTACAGATAGCAAGACCAAGTCCGGTTCCAGAATATTTAGGATCCGTTTCTAAACGTTTGAATAAAAGAAATATTTTTTCGGCATACTCCTGCTTGAAACCAATTCCATTATCAGTAATAACAATTTTATAATAATCTTCTTTATTAATTGTTTTATTGTTTAGCACATCTTTTTCGGTAATTTTTTTAGTAGCAATACTGATTTGCGGCTGAACATCTTCTTTACTATATTTAAGTGCATTGGAGATTAAATTAATAAAAAGTTGTTTAATCTGAAAAGATATAGCATTTATTGTTGGTAGTTCCCCTATTTGGATGACTGCATTTTTCTCCTCAATATTTGAAGATAAATCCTGTAGTATTTCATCAATAATTTTATTTAAATCTGTTTTCACAAAAACTTTGTCTCCTTTTATTGTTCTGGAATAATTAACTAAGTCAATCAATAAAGCTTGCATTCTGTTTGCCGTTAGACGAACTTTTGAAAAATATTCTTTTCCTTGTTCCGAAAGTGAATCCAATTCTTTTTCTTCTATTCTGGAAATGAACATTTGAATCTTACGAAGTGGTTCCTGCAAATCATGGCTTACAATATTATTAAAAGCCTCCAGTTCTGTATTAATATATTTAAGTTCTTTGTTGTTTTCCTCTAGTTCTAGTGTTTTTTTGTATTGATTTGTGATATCATAATTCACACCTATTTTGATTAAATCTCCATTTCCATCTTTGGTAAAACTTCCTACGCCCATAATATATTTTATGTCTCCGTTTGGAGTCAAAAATCTAAAAATCATGGAGGTAGACTGGTGATTTAGCAACGAATCAATGTGAACTTTGGTTACATAATCTAAATCATCAGGATGAATGTATTTAATTGAATTTTCTATATTAGGCTTGAATGCATTGGGCTCAACCCCCATTAAACGGAACAAATTATCTGAAAAAGAATACACATTCGTTTCTAAATTTACCATCCAATGTCCAAATCCAGCTGTCTTTTCCGCAGTATTATAAGACTCGTTCAGTAATTTTAATTTATCATTTGCCTTTCTGAGTTCATCAATATCAACATTCATCTTATTGAATGACAGCAATAAGATTAAAAGAGAGAGAATCACCAATAAAAAAGCTGTTATGATTGAATCCCGCAACTCAAATTGATGATTGTCATTTTGAAATTTTGTTTTTGTACTTTCCGAAAACACTATTTTAGTGACAAAAGATTTCATCATATCAGTAGCGTCAGAACTTTCCAATAACTTAGCATTTAAATGTACTGCCCCTGAATTTTTACTTTTGGCAATAATTAAGGTTTGTCGGAACAGTTTAAATCTATAATCAATTATCTTTTTAAGCCGATCAATATCCTTGTTTCTAGCTGGAGTTTTTGCGGTTAACGTTTTTAGTTTTTTAATACTTTCTTCAATCTTACCTCTGCTTAAAAAACGATCTTCAATATAAGACTCTTCTTTTGTAATAATATAACTGCGTAAATTCGTTTCATAAATACTGATTACGGATAAAAGTTTTTCCAATTCAATTTGAGTTTCATTAGAATTTGCAATTAACTCAACTGTTGAATCAAGTTTTTTCATTTGAGAATAAAACATTGAAGCTATATAAACTACAATTACGATTGCAACGGATAATGCAATTTTAAAGATCTGAGAATTTTTATATAATCTTAAAAATTTCATTTAAATACTATTATACACTGAAGAAAAAAGTTTCTATGTTTAATCCCGAAGTGTGAAATTGCCAATTCATATTCACGACATCTTTAATTATTTTTTTTAATTCTGTAAAATCATTTGGCTTTTTAATATAAATATTAGCGCCTTCAATGAAAGTATCTTCTATATCCTTTTCTGATGAAGAAGTAGAATATATGGCTATCGAGATATCTTTGTAGCGATTATTGGCTCTAATTTCTTTTAGACATTCAAATCCATTTTTAAATGGCATATTCAAATCAAGGAATAAGATGTGCGGTAATTTTATATTTGGAAGTTTCAGATATTCCATTAAATCTTTTCCATCTTTAAACAATGTCAATTTGCTATTCATTTTTAGCTCATTTATTGCTTCGTTAAAAAAAGCACGATCGTCCTCATCATCATCAGCAATGAGAATATGTATAGAATCTTGATGTGTAATCATAAATTTTGATGTTTTTTAATGATATTTATTTCAACCATTATTTACTAATCGCCTTCTTTTATCAACAATCCTCTTAAACATAGAAGGAGTTAATCCTGTTACTTTTTTAAATTGACTTGATAAATAAGCTACACTACTATAATTTAATATAAATGAAATTTCGGTTAATGTTAATTCCTCATCTATGATCAATTTTTTTGCTTTTTCTATTTTTTGAATTATAATAAAATTTTCAATTGATGTATAAGTATACTCGGAAAAAATATTAGACAAATAACCATAACTCAAATTAAGCTTATCGGAAAGATAATGTGAAATCGTTGTTACAGGCATTTTATCTTTTTCAAAAACCATCTCTACAATTGTATCTTTAATCCTTTGTATAAGCTGGCTCTTTTGATTATTAAGAATATAAATAGAATATTTATTAAGAGCATTTTGTAGCTCTTGGAAAGTTTCCTCAGAGATATCGTCACTAATTTCGATTTCTCCTAAATCGAAAAGTTGGTAACGAACCTCTAATCTTTCCAGCTGTTCTTGCAAGATTACTCGACAAGCAGCATTTCCGTCATAATTGATATAAACCTTCATCTAAAATAACTGTAAATATTTAACATTAAAAGATAAATATAAATCAAAATAAATTAATCGTTAAACAAATATTAAAAATCCTCCTAAATATATTACTGCAATTAAACCCGAAAATGACGATTTTTTTTATAATTAATTCAATCCTAACTAATTAAAAAATGAATTATACTCAATACTTTTCAATACATTTGAAAGTATTCACTTACCCGTGGATCGTTTCATTTTTACCATAATTAGCAATAACCGATTCTTCAAATTCTAACCATTCTCTCCAACGTTTTTCTACATCAATTCCTACACCGTATTTCCTCGCATAGGTTATGAAAGTGGTATAATGTCCCGCTTCACTTTCCATCAGATCTCTGTAAAAAACCGATAATTCCTCATCGTTGATATTCTCCGAAAGCACTTTGAAACGTTCACAACTTCTAGCTTCTATCATTGCAGAAAACAATAACCGTTCCACTAAACTGGAGACTCTGCTTCCGTCGCTGCTTTTTTTCATGTACAAATACAATTCGTTCACATAGTCATCTTTGCGTTCGCGTCCCAATTTGAGTCCACGTTTAATAATAATGTTGTGCACTTGCTCAAAATGATCGATTTCTTCTTTGGCCAAAGCCAATAAATCCTTCACTAAATCCTGATGCTCTGAATTATTGGTAATAATGGTAATGGCATTTGTAGCTGCTTTTTGTTCACACCAAGCATGATCCGTCAAGATTTCCTCGATATTTTTTTCTACAATATTCACCCATCTGGGATCGGTTGGTAATTTTAATCTTAGTACAGACATAATTTTAGTTTGAAAGTTTGAAAGTCATAACGTCAAAAGTCGAAAGCCAAAAGTAAGACAGAATATTAAATTCTATTCAAAGACTTTTGACTTTCGACTTTAAAACTTTAGGACGTATTTATTAATATACGAAAATAGCTCTTTCGCTCATCATTTCGTTTACTTCATTAGCAACCTCTTCAATAATATCTTCATCAGTATGGTTCATTAATACTCTGTCAATTAATGCAACAATAGTTTCCATATCTTCCTCCACAAGACCACGAGTGGTAATTGCAGGAGTTCCTACACGGATTCCTGAAGTGACAAATGGTGATTTATCATCAAATGGAACCATGTTTTTATTTACCGTAATTTCTGCTTTTACCAATGCATTTTCAGCATCTTTTCCAGAAATATTTTTGTTTCTTAAATCAATCAACATCATGTGATTATCCGTTCCGCCAGAAATGATTTCATATCCTCTTTTTACAAAAGCATCCGCCATAGCGTTAGCATTTTTTTGTAATTGTAAAGCATACGTGAAAAATTCATCTTTCAAAGCTTCACCAAAAGCAACTGCTTTTGCAGCAATAATATGCATTAATGGACCACCTTGATTTCCTGGGAAAACAGCCAAGTCTAATAAAGAAGACATCATTCTGATTTCTCCCTTTGGAGTAGTTAAACCAAATGGATTTTCAAAATCTTTACCCATCAAGATTAAACCTCCACGAGGACCACGTAATGTTTTGTGCGTTGTAGTGGTTACAATATGACAATGAGGTAATGGATCATTCATTAAACCTTTTGCAATAAGACCTGCAGGATGTGAAATATCAGCCAATAAAATAGCGCCAACACTATCAGCAATTACTCTAAAACGCTCAAAATCCATATCACGCGAATAAGCCGAAGCTCCAGCGATGATTAATTTTGGTTGTTCTCTAGTCGCTATTTCTTGAATTTTATCATAATTTAATCTTCCTGTTTCCTTATCTACACCATAAAATGAAGGAGTATACAAACGTCCTGAAAAATTAACAGGGGAACCATGAGTTAAATGTCCTCCATGAGACAAATCAAAACCTAAAATTTTATCTCCAGGTTTAATACATGCATGATAAACTGCAGTATTTGCTTGTGAACCAGAGTGTGGTTGCACATTTGCATAAGCAGCACCAAATAATTCTTTGGCTCTGTCAATTGCAATTTGTTCGATAACATCAACTACTTCGCAACCGCCGTAGTATCTTTTGCCAGGATATCCTTCAGCATATTTATTAGTTAGAACAGAACCCGCAGCTTCCATTACTTCATCACTTACGAAATTTTCCGAAGCAATAAGTTCTAATCCGTGTATTTGTCTTTCTTGTTCTTCTAGAATAAGGTCAAAAATTTGTTCGTCGCGTTGCATTTTTTTGATTTTCGTTAATTTGATGCAAAAATACAAAAAAACGTTTGGTTAATAGTTAGATTATAATATATTTGATGAGTAATTTTCAACAAATTAATTAACATCAATATGCCAATAACAGCCAACGATATTAAAAGAAAATCATGGTTAGAAGTCTCTTCTGATAGCGACTTTCCTATTCAAAACATTCCTTTCGGTGTTTTTCTTACAAAAGAAAACATAGTAACGGTAGGTACTAGAATTGGAGATTTCGCAATCGATTTGGGAGCTTTGCAACAATTAAATTATTTTGAAGGCATTGAACTGACGGATGACATGTTCATGCAGGATACTTTGAATGATTTTATTTCTGACGGTCAAAAAACATGGCGTTTGGTTAGAAATAGAATTGCCGAAATTTTTGATGAACAAAATTCAAAATTACGCGACAACACCAAAGACAAAGATATTATTATATTCAAAATGGAAGATGTAGAAATGCAACTACCCGTTTTAATAGGTGATTATACAGACTTTTACTCCAGTAAAGAACACGCTACTAATGTAGGAAAAATGTTCCGTGATCCTGAAAATGCATTGTTACCTAACTGGCTTCACATCCCTGTAGGATATCATGGCAGAAGTTCTACCATAGTTCCATCAGGAATTCCGGTTCACAGACCCATGGGACAAACATTACCAAATGGTGAAACCACACCGGTTTTTGGTCCTTCTCGATCAGTCGACTTTGAACTGGAAACAGCCTTTATCACCACTGATGTCAATATTATGGGTGAAAACATTCATGTAACTGAAGCCGAAGATTATATTTTCGGAATGGTTTTGTTGAATGACTGGAGTGCTCGTGATATTCAAAAATGGGAATATGTGCCACTAGGACCATTCTTGGCAAAGAATTTTGCTTCTTCAATTTCACCTTGGATCGTGACTATGGATGCTTTGGAACCTTTTAGAACCAAAGGTCCAAAACAAGAACCTACCCCACTTCCCTATTTACAGCAGAAAGGAAAGCATTCATTTGACATTAATTTAGAAGTTGCCATTCAACCTGAAAATTCAGAAGCAACGGTTATTTCTCATTCTAATTTCAAATATATGTATTGGACTATGAGTCAACAATTGACACATCATACTTCTAACGGTTGTCGTGTAAACTCAGGAGATATGATGGGTTCTGGGACAATTTCCGGTCCAACTGAAGATAGTTTTGGTTCCATGTTAGAATTAACTTGGGGCGGAAAAAATCCAATAAAATTGAAAGACGGAACGGAACGGAAATTTATCAACGATAACGATACTGTAATCATGAAAGGACACTGTCAAAATGGCCATGTTCGCATTGGTTTTGGTGAAGTTTCCAGTAAGTTACTGCCACCTTTCGTTAGAAAATGAAAAGAATAAACATAGAGTCTAAAACCTAACAATTGTATTATTTTTGTTAGGTTTTTTTATGGGATTATTTTTTAAATTCCAAAATTAAAGCCAATTATCCTGTTTAAAACAGATGAAGTAGACTCAACAAAAATTATTTATTTAATAGTAACGCTTATGAAAAAAATTACTTTTTTATTATCCCTGTTTGTATTGATTTCCTCTTGCAGTGTGAAACAAACCAGAAATTCATTAACCTCAGGCAATTACGATCAGGCAATTGATAACGCCGTATCCAATTTGCGAACCAATAAAGATAAAAAAGGCAAACAGGATTATGTTTACATACTCGAAGAGGCTTTCGCCAAAGCAAAAGAACGGGATTTGAATGCCATTAATTTATTGGCAAAAGATGCTAATCCCGCACAATTGGAAAAATTGTATAATACGTATTTGCAATTAAATTCCCGTCAGGAAAAAATTAAACCTTTACTTCCTTTGAAACTAATTAAAGAAGGACGAAATGCAATTTTCCCATTTGACAATTATAATGATCAAATCATTAACAGCAAAAATGCTCTGTCAGCTTATTTATATGCTAATGCCAAAAAATTAATGGCTACTTCTGATAAAATGAATTTCAGAAAAGCGTATGATGATATGGACTATTTAAACCAAATAAATCCGAATTACAAAGATGTTTTGCGATTGATGGATGATGCAAAATTCAAAGGTTCTGATTATGTTTCGGTTTACACCAAAAATGAAACGAACATGATTATTCCCGCTCGTCTTCAAAATGATTTATTGGATTTTAGCACGTATGGACTTAATGACAAATGGACAGTGTACCACAGCAACAAACAAAAAGGAATCAGCTATGATTACGGAATGATGATTAATTTTCGAGAAATTTACATTTCGCCAGAGCAAATTAAAGAAAGAGAATTTGTAAAAGAACGCATCATCAAAGATGGTCTTAAAAAACTGATTGATGCTAATGGAAAAGAAATGCTGGACGAAAAAGGTAAAGTAGTTATGGTCGACAACCTTAGAACAGTAACAGCTAGAATTTATGAATTCAGACAATTTAAGTCTTGCCAAATTACAGCTAAAATTGACTATATTAATTTTAGAAGTAATCAATTATTACAATCTTTTCCTTTAACCAGCGAGTTCATTTTCGAAAATATTTATGCCACTTATAAAGGCGATCGACGCGCTTCTGACGATAATTATTACTCTTATTTTGACAAAAGAGCGGTAGCTTTTCCTTACAGTGAACAAATGGTTTACGATACAGGAGAAGACTTAAAAGCTAAAATTAAAGATATTATAACCCGAAACAGGTTTAGAAATTAATACTATAAAATCTATACTATTGCACAAAACTCCTTGATAATTAAACCTATCAAGGAGTTTTTTAATTTAAAAAAAATAACAATACATTAAAATTTTGTTACAAAACAAAAAATTAGTGTTGTGTTTTAAAAATATGTGTACTTTTGCACCAATGAATAAAACAAGTTTACATATAACTTCTTTGTCACGGACAAACAGACCTACTACTTCTCCCGAAGTACGGATGCTATAACTATAGTACCCAAAAGCTGTTTCGTTTTTTTATTCATTTTTCATTTTTTTCGTTTTGAAATCACCACTATTTTCCATTGGATTAATACATCCAAAAACCAATACTTATTTATTTCTATTGCATTGTTTTTCAATTTATTGCAAAGCAATCAACAGTTTTAATAGTACATTTGAATTTGACGAAAATGTATTTCAAAAACAAATGCACAAATCATTTTATAACTCAAAAATTCAGCTTTTGAAATGAATATTTCTATCATTATAACTCAGGAAGAACATTATAAGTATTCGCAAGAAATATGCGATACCATAGAATTGTCCGCACTATTGAGAGGTACGGGAATCGCTAAAAGAACTCCGGAATACATCCAGAAAAAAATGGAAAATAAGGATGCCATTATCGCATTAGACAATGGAAAATTTGCCGGTTTTTGCTATATCGAAAGTTGGCAACACGGGAAATTTGTAGCACATTCCGGGTTGATTGTACATCCTGATTACAGAAATTTAGGTTTAGCAAAAAAAATCAAATCAAAAGTATTTGACTATTCATTAGAGAAATATCCAGAAGCTAAAGTTTTTGGAATCACTACTGGTCTTGCGGTAATGAAAATAAATTCCGATTTGGGGTACAAACCGGTTCCTTTTTCAGAATTGACAACAGACCCTACTTTTTGGAAAGGATGTCAAACGTGTACCAATTATGAAATCCTAAAAAGTAAAGACAATAAAATGTGTTTGTGTACCGGAATGCTTTATGACCCTAAAGAAAAGCCTAAAGATCCGCCTAAACACCCATTTAATATCAAAATATTAAACCGATTAAAATCAATAAAACAAGCCTTGTTCTTAAAAAAATAATATCATGAAAAAAGTAGTATTAGCATACAGCGGAGGATTAGATACATCATATTGCCTTAAATATTTAAAAAATGAAAAAGGATATGAAGTTCATACCGTTCTTATAAATACAGGCGGATTTGATGAAGCTGAACTAGCCGCTATCGAAGAAAGAGCCTACGAATTAGGAAGTGCGCAACATGCAAATCTTACCATTGTAGATAAATATTATGATAAAGCCATTAAATATTTGATTTATGGAAATGTATTAAAAAATAACACCTATCCATTATCAGTAAGTGCGGAACGTGTTTTCCAGGCCATTGAAGCGATTAAATATGCAAAATCTGTTGGCGCAGAAGCGATTGCCCACGGAAGTACTGGTGCAGGAAATGACCAAATTCGTTTTGATTTAATTTTCCAAACAATCGCTCCCGAAATTGAAATCATTACTCCTATAAGAGATTTAAAATTATCAAGACAGGAAGAAGTTGATTATTTATCCAAAAACGGAGTTCATTATTCATGGGAAAAAGCACAATATTCCATTAATAAAGGATTGTGGGGAACTAGCGTAGGTGGTAAAGAAACATTGACCTCAAATCAAACTTTACCAAGTGAAGCGTATCCTTCTCAATTGCAAAAAACAGGTGAAGAGAAAGTCACACTACAATTTGAAAAAGGACAATTAGTAGGCATCAATGGGACTTTGGACGCACCAACAAAGAACATCGTTGCATTAGAAAAACTAGCCAGCGCGTATGCAATTGGTAGAGATACTCATGTAGGCGATACGATAATCGGAATTAAAGGACGAGTAGGTTTTGAAGCAGCTGCGCCATTAATAATTATCAAAGCGCACCATTTATTAGAAAAACATACGCTGGGTAAATGGCAACAATACTGGAAAGAACAACTAGGAAACTGGTACGGAATGTTGTTTCATGAAGGACAATTTTTAGATCCTGTAATGAGAAACATCGAGGCTTTCCTGGAAGATACTCAAACGACTGTAAATGGAACCGTTATCGTTTCGTTAAAACCATATCACTTTACTTTGGACGGAATCGAATCTGAAAATGATTTAATGAATACCACTTTTGGACAATATGGAGAAATGAACAATGCTTGGACATCTGACGATGCAAAAGGATTTATCAAAATTCTGGGGAATGCGCAAAACATATTCTCATCTGTAAACAAACTAACACATGATTAATATTGGAATAATTGGCGGATCAGGTTACACAGCGGGGGAACTCATCAGAATATTGATGTTTCATCCTAATGCTACACTTGATTTTGTTTACAGCACGACAAATGCTGGGAAACCTCTTCATGTTGCACATCATGATTTGATGGGCGATATCGAAATGAATTTTACCGATACTGTAAATCCAAATGTTAATGTGGTTTTCTTGTGTTTGGGTCATGGTAAATCAAAATCGTTTTTAGAACAAAATCAATTTGCGAGTCATACCAAAATCATCGATTTAGGAAATGATTTCAGATTGAGAAAAGACAAAGAGTTCGATAATAAATCTTTCGTTTACGGTTTGCCTGAATTGAATAAAGCAGCAATTAAAAACGCTCAATTCATAGCAAATCCGGGGTGTTTTGCAACAGCAATTCAATTGGCATTGTTGCCTTTGGCGAAAGCCGGAATACTAGCAACTGACGTTCATATCAATGCGACAACTGGAAGCACAGGAGCTGGAGTTTCACCTTCAGAAACGACGCATTTTAGTTGGAGATCGAATAATATGTCGCATTACAAAGCTTTTGAACACCAACATTTAGGCGAAATAAACCAAAGTGTCAACCAATTGCAAGCAAATTACACAAACGAATTGATTTTTGTGCCTAACAGAGGGGATTTTGCCAGAGGAATTTTCGCAACATTGTACACAACAATCGAAGAAAGTTTGGAAGATGTATTAGCAAAATACGAGGCTTTTTACAAAGACCAACCTTTCGTAACCGTTACTACCAATGGAATCAATATGAAGCAAGTGGTTCAAACGAATAAATGTATTATTAGTTTAATGAAAAAAGGAAACCGGTTATTGATTACTTCAGTAATTGATAATTTAACAAAAGGAGCCTCAGGACAAGCAATACAAAACATGAATTTAATGTTTGGATTGGATGAAACCACAGGATTGCATTTGAAACCATCTGGATTCTAAAAAATTTGTTTCAAGTTTAAAGTTTAAGGTTGCACATGTAACTTGAAACTTGAAACCTTAAACCATTTAAACAAAAAAATAAAATGAACTTATTTGACGTTTACCCATTATACAACATCACTCCTGTAAAAGCACTGGATTGTACTATTACAGATGAAAAAGGAGTAGAATATTTAGATTTATATGGTGGTCATGGAGTAATTTCCATTGGACACACACAACCGGATTATGTTGCCAAATTAAAAAATCAATTGGATAATATTGGTTTTTATTCCAATGCGATTCAGAATCCATTGCAAGTAGAACTGGCAGAAAAATTAGGAAAACTTTCCGGATTGGAAGACTATACTTTATTCTTGTGCAGTTCTGGAGCTGAAGCCAATGAAAATGCTTTGAAACTGGCTTCTTTTCACAACAATAAATCGCGTGTAATTGCTTTTGATAATTCCTTTCACGGAAGAACTTCGGCGGCAGTTGCAGTTACAGATAACAAAAAAATTGTTGCGCCAATCAATGCACAACAAATCGTTACTTTTTTACCATTGAATAATATCGAATTGGTAGAAAACGAACTAAAAAAAGGAGATGTTTCTTCTGTTATAATTGAAGGAATTCAAGGAGTTGGCGGTTTAGATCAAGGAACAACCGAATTTTTTCAGGCATTAGAAAAAATATGTGCAGCATACGATGCCGTTTTGATTTTGGACGAAGTGCAATCCGGATATGGAAGAAGCGGAAAGTTTTTTGCACACCAACATCATGACATCAAAGCAGATATTATTTGTCTGGCTAAAGGGATGGGTAACGGATTTCCTATTGGCGGAATCTTGATTTCTCCAAAATTTACAGCGAGTTACGGATTATTGGGAACTACTTTTGGAGGAAACCATTTGGCTTGTGCTGCCGGAATAGCAGTTTTGGATGTGATTGAAAGCCAAAAATTAATGGATAACGTAAACGATGTTTACGCTTATTTTTTAGAAGCAATCAAACAAGTTCCTGAAGTGATTCAAGTAAAAGGAAGAGGATTGATGCTAGGTGTAGAATTTGATTTTGACGTAAGTACACTTCGTAAAAAAATGATTGTTGACAAGCATATTTTTACGGGAAATGCTAATAATAAAAACTTATTGAGAATTCTTCCTCCTTTGACAATCAAGAAGGAAGCGATTGACACCTTTATTATAGCTTTAAAAGAAGCATTAGCAGAATTGAAATGATTTTTTTTAAACATCTAAGTCATTTAAGTTTTAAAAAATGAATAATATCATTTATGCATTCTCTGAATTTTTTATTTTAAACAAATAAATATTGACCAAGAACTAAAACTTACATGACTTATATGTTTAGATTTTCCTTCTAAAATAGCAAACCAAAAACTAATGAACCACTTATTACCAATAGAAAAGCGAAATGCAGTTTTAAGCCGTATGGCCGAACTTCTTGAACAAGAAAGAGCCAATCTTAAGACTATAAATCAACAGGATATCAATAATTATTCTGGTGATGACTTGGCAATGGAAAAACGTTTATTAGTTGATGATGCCAAAATTGACGGCATGATTTTGTCCATGCAACAATCAGTAAGTCAAGAAGATCCTATTGGTGTGGAGCGTTTTAATTTCGATCACGAAAACGGAATGAAAATCATCAATAAAACAGCGGCTTTTGGAACTATAATGATTATTTACGAATCCAGACCTGATGTTACTGTTGAAGCTGGTGGAATCGCTTTTAAATCCGGAAATAAAATTCTATTGAAAGGCGGAAAAGAATCGGTACTATCCAATTTAAAAATTGTGGAATTGTGGCACCAAGCCTTAGCAGCAAACAATGTTGCTACAAAATGGGTGGAATACTTAAATTACAATCGAGAAGAGACGCAGGCATTTTTGGAGAAACCAACCCAAAAAGTGGATTTAATCGTTCCTCGTGGCGGTGAAAACCTAATTGCTTTTGTAAAAAAACACGCTACTTGCCCGGTGATTATAAGTGGTCGAGGAAATAATTTTGTTTATGTAAACGCTGAAGCTGATTTAGATCAAGCGCTTGATATTATTATTAACGGAAAGACCTCAAATATATCTGTTTGCAATGCTTTAGATAAAGTTTTAATTGATACAAATCTTAAAAATTGGGAAGCTTTTGCTACCAATATAGTTCAGGAATTACAACAAAGAAACGTAACCGTTTTAGGAGATGAAACAATTTCCAGAGCAACAAATGTTCCGCAGATTGAATCGGATTTAATTTGGTACGAAGAGTTTTTAGATTATAAAATTGTCATTGGAACAACCAATTCGGATCAAGAAGCGATTGACAAAATAAATAAATATTGTGGTGGACATTCGGCTTCCATAATCACAAAAAATGATGCAATTGCTCAAGAATTCATGGAAAATGTAGATACAGCTGCCGTTTATCAAAACGCCTCTACCCGATTTACTGATGGAGGACAATTTGGTTTAGGAGGAGAATTGGCGATAAGCACAGACAAATTACACCAACGTGGACCAATTGGTTTGCAACATTTAGTTACTAATAAGTGGTATATTTACGGAAATGGACAAATCAGGTAAAAAAAGAATTTTATTAAAGTTAGGAAGCAACACGTTAACCAAAGAAACCAATCATATTTCGAGAGGAAAGATTGAAGATATTGGGATGCAAATAGCAGCTTTACAAGACGATTACGAGTTTATCATTGTGAGTTCGGGTGCGATTGCAGCAGCCAAACAATTTGTAAAACTGGAAAATCAAGACAAAGATGTTTTTGTAAAACAAGCATTGGCTTCGATTGGTCAGCCCCATTTAATGCGGATTTATCATGAAAACTTCAGCGATTTAGGATTACTGATTTCGCAGTGTTTGCTTTCTTATTCTGATTTCGAGAAAGAACAATCCAAAGTAAATATCGTGAACACCATCAATGTGTTGATTAAAAATAATTACATTCCGATTATCAATGAAAATGATACGGTGGCTACGGATGAAATTCGGTTTGGCGATAACGATAAATTAGCCGCTTTAACAGCCGTTTTATTAAATGTTGATATTCTGATTATCGCCACCAATACGAACGGGATTTACACCAAAGCATCCATCACTGATGCCGTTCCTGAAACCATTTCTTTGGTAACCGATTTAAAATTATTGGAAAAAGAGATTGGCGATTCGAAATCCTCGCACGGAACCGGCGGAATGCAATCTAAAATAGAAGCTTCGGCAATTGCTAAAGACGCTACTATCGAAACTTGGATTGTCAATGGACTGGAAGACAATTTTATTTTGAAAGCTTTAAAAAACGAAATACCTTTTACTAAAATAATTTAATTCGAATAGTGGATTGTTAGATTTTTGGACAATTCATAATTCATAATTCATAACTAAAATGAACTACATCTCCATACAAAACATAGATTCGCTCGACAAATGGGTGAAACAAGCCCTAAAAATCAAGAAAAAACCACTTAAAAACAAAAAACTGGGTAAAAACAAAACCTTAGGAATGTTGTTTTTTAATTCTAGTTTAAGAACGCGTTTGAGTACCCAAAAAGCCGCTTTGAATTTAGGAATGAACGTCATGGTAATGAATTTTACCAGTGAAGGCTGGACACTTGAATTTGAAGATGGAGCCATCATGAACTCCGGTGCTTCGGAACATATCAAAGAAGCGGCAGCAGTAGTTTCTCAATATTGCGATATTGTTGCTATCAGAGCTTTTGCCGGATTGGTAGACAAAGAAAAAGACAATGCCGAAATCGTACTTTCCGGTTTCCTAAAATACGCCACTGTGCCTGTTGTGAATATGGAAAGTGCAACCGGACACCCGCTACAATCTCTTGCCGATGCCATTACTATGGCAGAACATAAAACTAAACACAGACCAAAAGTAGTTTTGACTTGGGCTCCACACCCTAAAGCTTTACCTCAAGCAGTTCCTAATTCTTTTGTGGAAATGATGCAGTTACAAGATGCTAATTTTGTTATTACCCATCCTGAAGGCTACGAATTGAATCCTGAAATCACGAAAGATTCCAAGATTGAATACGACCAAGATAAAGCTTTCGAAAATGCCGATTTTATCTATGCCAAAAACTGGAGTAATTACAAGGAATATGGTCAAATTACAAATTCCGATCCAAATTGGACTGTAACTGCCGATAAAATGAAACTGACAAATAATGCTAAATTTATGCACTGTTTGCCGGTAAGACGTAACGTAATTGTTACTGATGAAGTGATTGACAGCGAAAATTCAATTGTTATTGAACAAGCCAACAATAGAACCTATGCCGCACAATTAGTGTTGCAAAAAATATTGGAAAATGGAAAATAAAAAACCGGTAACGCTAATAAAAATTGGTGGAAACATTATTGATAATCCAACAGAATTATCACAATTTTTATCTGATTTTTCTAAAATTGAAGGGTGTAAAATACTTGTTCATGGCGGAGGAAAATCAGCTACCAAAATGGCCGAAAGCATAGGTTTAGTACCTCAAATGATTGATGGAAGACGCATCACCGATGCCGCTATGCTTGATGTAGTTGTGATGATTTATGCAGGTCAAATCAACAAAAATATAGTTGCTCAACTACAAGCTAACAATACCAATGCAATGGGTTTTTCCGGTGCTGATGGAAATTTAATTCAATCGGATAAAAGAAACCACCCAACAATCAATTATGGTTTTGTGGGCGATGTGAAAAAAGTGAATACAAACTTCTTGGAAACGTTACTTTTAAACGGTATTGTTCCTGTATTTTGTGCGATAACACACGATGGAAAAGGACAATTATTAAACACGAATGCGGATACCATTGCCAGTGAATTAGCGATTGCTTTATCGGAAGTTTTTGATGTCACTTTGAACTATTGCTTCGAAAAACCTGGCGTTTTATATGATGCCGAAGACGATTCTTCCGTAATTTCAACCATCAATCAAGAATTATATTCCAAATTAAAATCCGAAAAAGCGATACATTCTGGTATGATTCCTAAATTAGACAACTGTTTCAATAGTTTGTCCAAGGGAGTTCAAAAAATAAAAATTGGTCATCATCGAATGTTGCAAGACAAAACCGCATTGTACACTACAATTACACTATGAAGAGTATAGAAATCCTTACACAAGAAGCCATTGCGCTATTAAAAGCACTGATTGAAACGCCTTCCTTTTCAAGTGAAGAAGACAAAACAGCACTTTTAATCGAAAATTGGTTTACACAAAATAATATCCCTTTCGAAAGAGAAAATAATAATATTTGGGCATTCAATAAGAATTTTGATAAGTCCAAACCTACTCTTTTATTGAATTCTCACCACGATACCGTAAAACCAAACCAAGGCTATACCAACGATCCATTTGAAGCCATCTTACAAGACGGTAAACTTTTTGGTCTGGGCAGCAATGATGCCGGAGGTTGTCTGGTTTCGCTTTTAGCCACTTTTGTACATTTTTATTCTAATGAAAATCTGCCATACAATATTGTGATGGTCGCTTCAGCCGAAGAAGAAAGCAGCGGAAAAAATGGATTAAATAGCGTTTTAAAACATTTACCACAACTGGAATGTGCCGTTGTTGGTGAACCAACATTAATGCAATTGGCCGTAGCCGAAAAAGGGTTATTGGTACTCGATGTCATCGTAAAAGGCACAGCCAGTCACGCCGCACACAACAATCCGGACAATCCTATTTACAATGCGATACCCGTTATGGAATGGTTCAACAGCTATCAATTCGAAAAAATATCGGAGGTTTTAGGTCCTGTAAAAATGACCGTGACACAAGTGGCTGCTGGAAAACAACACAACGTAGTTCCTGCGGAATGTCATTTGGTTGTCGATATCAGAGTGAATGATTGTTACAGCAATCAAGAAATTTTAGATACCGTAAGAAAACATTTAACTGCTGAAGTCAATCCGCGTTCGATGCATTTGAATGCGTCATCTATTCCTGTTGCACACGGATTAGTACAAGCCGGAATTGCATTGGGAAGAATCACATATGGCTCACCTACTCTTTCGGATCAATCTGTTTTGAGCTGTCAATCCTTGAAATTAGGACCTGGCGAAACCCTACGGTCACATTCGGCAGACGAATTTATATTTATAAATGAAATAGAAGAAGGAATCCAATTGTACATCAAAATACTAACTGATTTTTTCAAACAATAAAATAATTTGGATTTATCCTGATTATTTTCAGGAGCTAATCCCGCTATACGTTGCAATCTTTTATTTTTTAAAGAAAAAATAAAAGGATTTCCACTGCTATCGGGGCTAAAAATCGAACAGTCTAAAAATCTAATTATTCATATATGAAACTTTGGGAAAAAGGAATACCAACCGATAAACAAATCGAACATTTTACAGTTGGAAACGACAGAGAACTGGATTTAGTTCTGGCAAAATATGATGCTTTAGGTTCTATTGCACATGCAAAAATGCTCGAACAAATTGGTCTTTTAACAGACTCCGAAACCGTTTCTTTGGTTTTGGCTTTGGAAGAAATCATAAAAGATGCTGAAAACGGTAATTTCGAAATTGAAGACAGTTTTGAAGACGTGCATTCTAAAATCGAATATTTACTAACGGTAAAACTTGGGGACGCCGGAAAAAAAATTCACACTGCCCGTTCTCGTAACGACCAAGTTTTAGTAGACGTTAATTTATATCTTAAAGATGTCGTTGCAGCATTTAAAGAGCAAGTAAAAGGCCTTTTTGATTTGCTAATGGAATCAGCTGAAAAACACCAAAATGTATTGTTACCCGGTTATACGCATCTTCAAATTGCAATGCCATCTTCTTTCGGAATGTGGTTTTCCGCTTACGCAGAAACTTTGATTGATGATATTACGATGCTGAATGCTGCTTTAAAAATCGTAGACCAAAATCCATTAGGCTCAGCTGCTGGTTACGGAAGTTCATTTCCTATCAACAGAACATTCACCACACAGGAATTAGGTTTTGAAACCTTAAAATTCAATTCGGTTGCTGCACAAATGAGCCGTGGAAAATCAGAGAAAACTGTGGCTTTTGCTATGAGTAGTGTTGCTGCTACCCTATCAAAATTCTCGATGGATGTCTGTTTGTATATGAGTCAGAATTTTGATTTTATCACTTTGCCTTCGCATCTTACAACTGGTTCCAGCATTATGCCCCATAAGAAAAACCCGGATGTATTTGAGTTGATTCGTGGGAAATGCAACAAAATCCAAGCGTTGCCTTATGAAATTACTTTAATCACCAACAATCTTCCCAGTGGCTATCACAGGGATTTACAATTGTTGAAAGAAGGATTGTTTCCAGCGATTCAAAACCTTAAAGCGTGTTTAGATATCGCCATTTTTGCGATTAAAGACATTAAAGTAAAAGAGCATATTTTAGACGATAAAAAATACGATTATTTGTTCACTGTAGATTCCTTAAACGAAATGGTGGTTGCCGGAATACCTTTTAGAGATGCCTATAAAGCGGTTGCAGAACAACTGGAAAACGGAACATTTCAATCGCCAAAAGAAACCAAACATACGCATGAAGGAAGTATTAACAACCTTTGTTTGGATGCCATAAAAAAGAAAATGGACGATTCTTATTAATTCAAAACAATAATTGCTATAAAAAAATCCATTCGTTAAAGCGAATGGATTTTTTTTATATTTCAAACTTAAATCTTTTGGTTATTAAACCTTTTTGCCTAATTCCTCTGCATCAATATCACTATGCGAAACGTTATAAACAGCTTTTCCTTCCTTAATTAATATCAATTGCGGTGATTGATGATACACTCCAAAACGAGTTGCAATTTCATTAGAAATATCGCGATGCGCTATTAAATCTAAAAAATAAGGCGTAACTTTATCAGAGCTATTAAACTCATTTTCAAACTGTTTCAGCGCCATCCTACTTACGCTGCATCGGGTACTGTGTTTAAAAATCGCAACCGGTTTTTCATTCGATGCAGCGATAATTTCGTTCAGTTGCCCTAAATCGGTTAGTTCATTCCAGTTGATTTTGTTTTCGTTTGAATCTTTTTCTTCTGAACTGTTGAACATATTTTTTAAAAAACTCATAATTGTCTTGTTTTAAGACATTTTGACTTTTAAACATGATAAAAGTCATGAAATTTCTGTCAATTTGTCGGTAGTATTGTATTGGAATATAAATTGAATATTGATTTACAAAGTTAGTCAAATAACCACAAAACAATATAACATCATGAACATAAATAAATTTACCATCAAATCCCAGGAAGCCATCCAGCTTTCGCAACAATTGGCACAAAGCCAAGGACAGCAACAAATAGAAAACGAACATATTTTCAAGGCTATTTTTGAAGTCGATGAAAATGTGGCTCCTTTTATTTTGAAAAAGCTAAACGTAAATGTGCCGTTATTTCTTCAAATTTTAGATAGCACGATTCAGAGTTTCCCGAAAGTTTCCGGTGGCGAAATAATGCTTTCCAGAACTGCAAACACGACGCTTAATGAAGCTGAAATTATCGCTAAAAAAATGAATGACGAATTCGTTTCTGTGGAGCATTTAATTTTGGCAATTTTTGATTCTAAAACCAAAGCAGCCCAAATATTAAAAGATCAGGGCGTAACCGGAAAAGGATTGAAAGCCGCCATAGAAGAATTACGAAAAGGAGAAAGAGTGACTTCTGCTTCTGCTGAGGAAACCTATAACTCATTAAATAAATACGCTAAAAATCTCAACGAATTGGCAAGGTCTGGAAAACTGGATCCTGTTATTGGTCGTGACGAGGAAATTCGCAGAGTATTGCAAATTCTGACCCGTCGAACTAAAAACAACCCAATGCTAGTGGGAGAACCTGGAGTGGGAAAAACCGCCATTGCCGAAGGTTTAGCGCACAGAATCGTAGATGGAGATGTTCCTGACAATTTGAAAGATAAAATCGTGTATTCCCTTGATATGGGGGCGCTGATTGCTGGTGCCAAATACAAAGGGGAATTTGAAGAGCGATTAAAATCAGTAGTAAAAGAAGTAACTTCTGCCGAAGGTGATATTGTTTTATTTATTGACGAAATTCACACACTCGTTGGTGCCGGAGGTGGCGAAGGCGCTATGGATGCGGCTAACATTCTTAAACCGGCTTTGGCTCGTGGGGAACTTCGCGCTATCGGGGCGACAACATTGGATGAATATCAAAAATACTTTGAAAAAGACAAAGCACTCGAAAGACGTTTCCAAAAAATAATGATTGAAGAACCGGATACTGAAAGTGCCATTTCGATTTTACGTGGTATCAAAGAAAAATACGAAACACACCATAAAGTTCAAATAAAAGATGAAGCTATTATTGCTGCCGTCGAATTGTCGCAACGCTATATTACCAATCGTTTTCTTCCGGACAAAGCCATTGATTTAATGGACGAGGCAGCTTCAAAAATACGCATGGAAATCAATTCAAAACCCGAAGAACTGGATGTTTTGGATAGAAAAGTAATGCAATTGGAAATTGAAATTGAAGCGATTAAAAGAGAAAAAGACGAAAGTAAACTCAAAGTTTTAGGAATGGATTTGGCCAACCTAAAAGAAGAGAGAAACGAAATTTATGCCAAATGGAAATCGGAGAAAGATGTGGTCGATAACATTCAAGCGGTAAAAACAGAAATTGAAGATTTCAAATACGAAGCGGAACGTGCCGAACGTGATGGTGATTATGGAAAAGTAGCCGAAATTCGTTATGGAAAAATCAAAGAAGCCCAAGAACGATTGGATGCGTTTCAAAAACAATTGGCTGAAGATCAAACTGGAGGAACTTCATTGATAAAAGAAGAGGTGACCCGCGAAGATATTGCCGAAGTTGTGGCCAAATGGACTGGAATTCCGGTGATGAAAATGCTTCAGGGCGAAAGAGAAAAACTGCTAAAACTGGAAGATGAATTGCATCACAGAGTCGTAGGACAGGAAGAAGCCATTCAGGCGGTGAGTGATGCCGTACGCAGAAGCCGTGCAGGATTGCAGGACATGAAAAAACCGGTAGGAACTTTTCTTTTCCTTGGAACTACAGGAGTTGGGAAAACAGAATTGGCAAAAGCCTTAGCCGAATATCTATTTGACGATGAAAATGCAATGACGCGTATTGACATGAGCGAATACCAAGAACGCCACAGCGTTAGTCGTTTGGTTGGTGCACCTCCAGGATATGTGGGTTATGAAGAAGGCGGACAATTGACGGAAGCTGTTCGTAGAAAACCCTATTCTGTGATATTATTGGATGAAATAGAAAAAGCGCATCCTGACACGTTTAACATCTTGCTACAAGTCTTGGATGAAGGACGTTTAACAGATAACAAAGGACGTCTGGCCGATTTTAAAAACACGATTATCATCATGACTTCTAATATGGGAAGCCAGATAATTCAGGAGAAATTTGAAAACCTAAAAGGAAGCGTCGAAGCCGCAACCGAAGTTGCTAAAGTCGAAGTATTGGGCTTATTGAAACAAACGGTTCGCCCGGAATTCATAAACCGTATTGATGAAATTGTAATGTTTACGCCACTTACTAATGAAAATATCACCAAAATCGTAGGTTTACAACTAAAAAGTGTTACTAAAATGTTAGCACTTCAAGGCATCACTATGGACGCTACTCCAGAAGCTATTGCCTATTTATCTGAGAAAGGATATGATCCGCAATTTGGAGCCAGACCCGTGAAACGTGTGATTCAAAGAGATGTTTTGAACCAGTTATCTAAAGAAATTCTTGCCGGAAAAATCAAAACAGACAGTATTATTCTGTTGGATGCTTTTAATGGGCAGTTGGTTTTTAGAAATCAAAGCGAGTTAGTTTCTTAATCGGAGGAATTTTAAAAATAATGAAAAACATCAGTCGAAAGGCTGGTGTTTTTTTAGGAGTAAACCTTCTGATTTAATTGATGTTTTATAATCAGTATCTAAAAAAAGTAAAAATGCGAAACCACTTTAATCTATAGCTTCAATTTCACAAATTGGAAAGTGTACAATTGGAAAATTACACGAATTGGCTATAAAACAGAGTTGGTTTGCTTTTTTATGCAAGCTAAGTGCCTCCTCTATTTTTTCTTTGTTAGTAATACGAACTTTCGGATTCAGTTTAATGGCAATAAAACGACCGCTACCGTCAGCCGAAACTTCCAGAGTTGCCTCCGCTTCGTCTGTATAAGACACCACGTCGATACCATTTTGTTTACAAACATATAAGTAAGACATCATGTGACAGGAAACCACACTACTCAATAACAGGTCTTCAGGATTGTAAAAAGCAGGATCTCCTTTGAAAGCTTTAGCAGCCGAAACATTTAAAACAGCCTTACCGTCAATCGTTATGGTATGACTTTTAGTATACGTCTCCGCTTCCTTTTTGGAAAAAAACCAATCTAATTTAGCTTTAAAAACATGTTTGAATCCCATAATTATTTTTATTTCAAAAGTAACTAAAAACAGTAGGACTCATGCAGAAAGATTTTGAGTGAATATTAACTAAAAATTCACCCATTTTATAAATAGAGTAAATAAAAAAAGTTTTAGATTCGCAGGAATAAACAAACAAAGCGCAAGATCGAATTTTCGTTCAAAAAAATAATTCAGCGCAGTTTCTAAAACAATCAAAATGGCATCAGGTTTTTTCGCATTATTAGATGATATCGCAGCAATTATGGATGATGTTGCGGTAATGAGCAAAATAGCAGCTAAAAAAACGGCTGGTATTTTAGGTGATGATTTAGCCGTAAATGCGGAGAAAGCCTCTGGATTTATCTCATCAAGAGAACTGCCTGTATTATGGGCAATTGCAAAAGGCTCCCTGCTCAATAAGGTAATCATTTTGCCTATCGCCTTTCTGTTGAGTGCTTTTTTACCGGTGGCTGTTATTGTAATCTTAGTACTTGGAGGACTTTATTTGGCCTACGAAGGTGCCGAAAAAATATACGAATACTTCTTTCCGCACGAGCATGCAAAACACGAAATTTCGTTGGAACCGCTGACCGAAGAACAAATATTAGCCTTTGAAAAAGAAAAAATAAAATCAGCCATCGTAACCGATTTTATTTTATCCGTAGAAATCGTAATTATTGCATTGGGAACTGTAATTGGCAAACCCATTTCATCACAAATAATGGTTGTTTCCATCATTGCACTTATAGCAACCGTGGGAGTTTACGGGATTGTAGCCCTAATTGTACGTATGGATGAAGCAGGTTTAAAACTGATTCAACTGAGTTCTAAGGAAGGAAGTTTTACAAAAAAAGTAGGAAATATTCTCGTACAAGCACTGCCAAAAGTCATCAAGAGTTTATCCGTTATAGGAACTATCGCTTTATTATTAGTGGCAGGCGGAATATTTGTACATGAAATTCCGTTCCTGCACGATATACTACCACAAATACCATCCATTATAACTGAATTTATAATCGGCCTTGTATTCGGGGGAATTGTTTTGGGAATTGTAACCCTGTTCAAAAAAATTATTGGCAAAAAGTAAGCAGCAGTTGAATACACTTTAGCTCTATAAATAATTTAAAACAAGGAAAACATCAGTCGAAAGACTGGTGTTTTTTTATGCCTTTTTTAGGAGCAGAACTATTCTAATTTTTCAAGACGAGCTCTCCCGCTGTCCGCAGTATCTTTTTTATAAATCCATCCCTATCGGGTTACATTTATAAAAAAGGATACTTGCTCCCATCGGGGCTATTTGGCAACGAGTTTTTTCCAGAATGAAGTGGTGCTAAACGATTCGTTTTTCTAAAAACCAAATCTTTCATTAACCACATCCAGATAAAAAAATTGTTCCAATATTTTGTAGTAGATATTTACATTTTAGTAAAACTATATAAAAACGGTTTATAACAAAAAGCTAACCTAAAGTCATTTGCGTTTTCGTTGTAAAATGTTGCGTTTTGTCGTTATAAATGTAGGAAAATAATAAATGTAAAATTCACTAAACGCAAAAAACCCACTGAATCCAGTGGGTTTTGTTGTGAAGGCAGAAGGATTCGAACCTTCGACCGCCTGCTTAGAAGGCAGGTGCTCTATCCAGCTGAGCTATGCCTCCATTGCTCATGAAAAAAATATAGTCGGGGTGGCAGGATTCGAACCTGCGGCCTCCTGCTCCCAAAGCAGGCGCGATAACCGAGCTACGCTACACCCCGAAAAAAAATATAAAGCGGAGGGACAGGGACTCGAACCCTGGCACCGATTGCTCGATGACAGTTTAGCAAACTGCTCCATTACCACTCTGGCACCCCTCCAAGCTCAAAGAAACGTGTCCTGTTTTGCGGTTGCAAATTTAAGACATCTTTAGACTTCTCACAAGTATTTGAGGGCTTTTTTTTAATATTTTTTATCATTTATATAAAAACACTTCACAATCAAACATATAGATTAAAAATAAATTTAAAAAAGATAATCTCAACATCAAAATATGAAATTGTATAAAAAAGATTAAATTTGCTACATAAACCAACATTATGAAAGTCATGAACAAAAGAGTTGTTATCGTTTCTGCCGTTAGAACACCTATCGGAAGTTTTATGGGGGGATTATCTACAGTTACTGCTCCAAGATTGGGCGCAGTGGCTATAAAAGGTGCTTTGGACAAAATAAAATTAGATCCAAATTTAATTGATGAAGTATTTATGGGTAACGTAGTTCAAGCTGGCGTAGGACAAGCTCCTGCTCGCCAAGCAGCTATATTTGCAGGCTTACCTAATACCGTTGCTTGCACCACAATAAATAAAGTTTGTGCTTCAGGAATGAAAGCTGTTATGTTGGGGGCGCAAGCTATTCAATGTGGTGATGCCGAAATTGTAGTTGCCGGTGGAATGGAAAACATGAGTTTGATTCCACATTACATGAACTTAAGAAATGGAACAAAATTTGGTCCAGCAACCATGATAGACGGAATGCAGAAAGACGGACTGACTGATGCCTACGATAACAGCGCTATGGGAGTGTGTGCTGATCTATGTGCTGCAGAATATAACTTTACCCGTGAAGACCAAGATAACTACGCAATTCAATCCTATGAGCGTAGTGCAAAAGCTTGGGATGCTGGAAAATTTGACAATGAAGTTGTTCCAGTTCCAGTTCCACAAAGAAAAGGAGATTCTATCATAGTTTCTAAAGACGAAGAATTTACAAACGTAAAATTAGATAAAATACCAGCATTGAATGCTGTTTTCACAAAAGACGGTACCGTAACTGCCGCTAACGCATCTACAATAAATGACGGAGCAGCAGCCGTGGTATTAATGAGCGAAGAAAAAGCTTTAGCTTTAGGCCTAAAACCTCTGGCCTACATTAAAGGTTATGCTGATGCGGCACAAGAACCAAAATGGTTTACTACAAGCCCCTCAAAAGCAATTCCAAAAGCATTAGAAAAAGCAGGAATAGCAATTAGTGATGTTGATTATTTTGAATTCAATGAAGCTTTTGCTGTTGTAGGTTTGGCTAATTCTAAAATTTTAGGTCTAGATGACAACAAAGTAAATGTAAATGGTGGCGCGGTATCTTTAGGACATCCCCTTGGTTGTTCCGGAGTAAGAATTATTGTTACATTAATCAACGTTTTAGAACAAAATAACGGAACTATCGGTGCAGCTGCAATTTGCAATGGTGGTGGTGGTGCCTCGGCAATTGTTATTGAAAAAGCATAACTAATACTAAAATTGATGAGTTATAGGTTTTCGAACTTATAACTCATTTTTCTTAACTCCTAAATCAACCTAAATGTTTGGAATTTGTAATCTAGCAATGATCCCGCTTCGCTTTGAACCTAGTGACAAAAGTGAAATTGTTTCTCAAGTTTTATTTGGGGAACATTTTGAAATTTTAGAACAACTCAAGCAGTGGTCTTACATCAGAATGCAATATGATGATTATGAAGGCTGGATAGACTCTAAACAATTACAACCGATTTCAGAGTCCAGCTTTAAGCAATTGTCGTCAGAAGCTATCATTTTAAATTCTGATTTGATTGAATATGTTACTGCTCCAAACAACTTATTGATACCAATTCCCCTTGGGTCTTCGTTAGCATTTATCAATCACAATGAGATAAATATTGCTAATTTTGATTTTGAAGGAATTAAAACCAGTGGTGAAAAAGCTAAAAGTAACTTAATCAATACAGCCTTTATGTATCTGAATGCTCCTTATTTGTGGGGAGGAAAAACACCTTTTGGTATTGATTGTTCCGGATTTACTCAAATGGTATATAAGCTAAATGGCTATAAATTACTCAGAGATGCTTCACAGCAGTCAACACAAGGAGAAGCATTAAGTTTTATAGAAGAAAGCGAACCTGGAGACTTAGCTTTTTTTGACAATGACGAAGGTAGCATTACACATGTAGGAATTATAATGGCCGACAATTATATCATTCATGCAAGTGGAAAGGTTCGAATTGACAGATTAGATCATCTTGGAATTTACAATGCCGAAATAAACAAACACACCCATAAACTCAGAGTGATAAAAAAAATTATTTAAATCGGCATCGTTATTATTAATATCTCCAAATTATATGCGTGCTTTTAAAGCATTATACTCAGCAGTCATATCCAGCGCTCTATATAAATTTAATAGTAATTTAGAAATATCCTGATCCTTAGGAATTTCTGCATTACCTTTTTCTAGATAAGAAATAGCCTTTTTAATTAAATTATCTTTTTTAATTATCAACTCATCATAAATCTTCATATCACTAGCTGATGTACCAAGATTGCTCATCTGATCCATTATCGCTTTTTTCTCATCAATTTTTAGATAGGCCAAGTTTAAATAGGAATCAGGATTTTTGGGGTCAATCTCTAATATTTTACTATTAAACTTCTCTGACTTATCTAAATCTCCTTTTTCAAGATACATATAAGCCATATTTGTGTATATCTCCACTTTCTTAGATGGAGATTTTTGCATTCTAGGCTTTATATGAGTTCCTTCTTTAACACTCAAATCTCTTGATGCTGCAGAACTAAACAATTCTTCTTCATTAGTTTGCTTATCAACAGCATAATAATCTAAACCCTTCCCTGAGTATTTGAGAACATCCAATTCTTCATAAAGTTTTAAAGCTTGATTATAATCTTTCGCATCTCTATAATAAGATGCTGCATAATATAAATTTATAGTATCTCTTTTATTAGTCAAATAAATAGTATGCATTTTACTTGCCCCTTCTGAAAATCTTTTCGCCTTAGCATCAGCAATAGCACTATTTAGTAAATCCTTTTTTATTTTTTTTATAGACTCTAATGCCGTAACTGAATATTTAAATTTACCCGATGCCTTTTCAGCTGCAATCAACTCTTGATAAGCTGTAACTGTTAGAGCAACATTTTTAGTTGGTTCAATATTTTTTTCTACTAAACCAGTTAAAACTTTAGCTTTTAAGTTAAAAAATTCAGACTGATCAGATGCTTCTGCATTAAAAATTAAATACTCAGCACTATTCAATATGCCTATCGCCTGCTGTAATTTACCACTATTAAACTCTGTTTCAGCCGCCTTTATTTGACTTTTTTGAGCAAAGGAGGCTATTGAAAAAAATAAAAAATAGATAATCGTTAAGTAGTTCTTTTTCATATTAATCTGGTTTTTGGTTTTAAGGTTAGAATATTGGTTTTTTATTAAGAGTAATACTGTTTAAAAGTTCTCTTTTATATTAAAATTAAGTATTTTATATTTCTAAAAATATAATTTAATTTCTATTTTACAAAAAAAATAGTAACAATTATTTAATTTAACATTATCACATATTCAAAAGACTAATTACCAACACATTAAAAAACATACTATTAAACTATGTTAATTATTATTCCTACTAAATAATAAAAAAGTTACAATTCAAAAAATAAAAAACCCTTTCAAAATAAACTTTTGAAAGGGTTTTTATTTTAACTTGACAGTTATGTTACTTTGAAAACTATATTATAGCTTTGCTTTTAAAGCTTTATATTCAGCTGTCATTTCTAAAGCACTATAAACTCCTAAAAGAGTTTTAGAAACATCCGTATTTTTAGGATCTAGTTCAACTGCTTTTTCAAGATAAGGAATTGTTGCTTTAAAGAGTTCTTCTCTTTTCTTTTTCAATTCATCATAACGCTTCATGTCTTTAGCAGAAGTTCCCAGTTTATTCATTTCATCAATAATTACTTTTTCATTCTCTAACTTCATTGCAGCAAGATTGATGTAAGCATTTGTATATTTTGGGTTAATTTCAATAACTTTTTTGTAATATTTTTCAGCATCTGCTACATTCTTAGCAGTTGCACTTATTACTCCCAAGTTAAAAATCAAATCAGCATCATTTGGATTTTTTTGTAATACTTCAGCGATTAGCTTTTTGTACATTTCAAAATCCTTTGTTTCTAAATAAAGATTAGCCTCAGTCAAAGTCAAAGAAGTGTCTTCAGGATTTGCCATTCTGGCTTCAGCAATTGCTTTTTTAGCCTCTTCAGTTTTACCTTTTTCAACTAAAATCAAAGCCATGTTTTTGTAGATTTCTCCTCTTTTTGAAGGAACAACCTCAGTTCTTGGTTTTTCGTGAGTTCCTAATTTAACCATTTTATCTCTTTCTTGAAGTGTATTAAAAAAGTCTTCCTGACTAGTTAATTTATTCACTGCAAAATAACTTGTTCCTTTTCCAGAATAGTTCAACGTTTTCAAATTATCATACAATTCAAGCGCTTTGTCATATTCTTTTGCATTTACATAAGTAGACGCTGCATAATATAAATTTATGGTGTCTTTTTTATCTAACAAATAAGCATCATATAATTTTTTAGCACTATCAGAGTGTTTATCAATTTTCGAATCTGCAATTGCACCGTTTATCAATTTGAATTTAATATCTGTAATTGAAGCTGCAGCCTGAGTTGAGAATTTAGATTTCCCAGAAGCTTTCTCAGCACCAATTAAATCTTGATACGCTTTTGCAGCAAGAGAAAGATTCGTATCTGTATCAACATTTTTATTTGCTAAATCCAATAAAGCATTTCCTTTTACAAAGAAAAACTGCGCTTTCTCAGCATCTGTTGCATTAGTTATTAAAGACTCCGCTTCCATCAAAATGGTCACTGCTTCTTGAGATTTACCACCTTTCAACGCTTTTTCAGCCGCTTTAATTTGATCTTTTTGAGCAAAAGTAGCTACTGATATCAATAATGCTGATGCTAGTAATACATATTTACTTTTCATAATATTCTATGTTTGTTTAATAATTATTCTTGTTCTCTTTTTTATTTATGCTTCATCATCAGAATCATCCTCTTCAGTCTCCTCGTCAATTTCATCCTCTTCAGAATCGTCTTCATCCTCTTCCGTACCTTCGTCCTCTAGAACTTCTAAGACTGGCTTCACTCTTTCAATAGCTTCCGTTTCGATAACATTTCCATCTTCGTCAACAACTACTTCTGCTACATCGTCTTTCATTACTTTGGTAACTGCTGCAATTGAATCTTTACCTTTTAGATTTATCAATTTAACCCCTTGAGTAGCACGTCCCATTACACGCAAATCTTCAATAGCCATTCTGATTGTTAATCCAGATTTATTAATAATCATCAAATCATCAGCGTCAGTAACTGCATTTATCGAAATAAGTTTTCCGGTTTTTTCTGTTATATTAAGTGTTTTCACACCCTTTCCTCCACGATTAGTAATTCTATAAACATCTTCACCATCTTCATCAACTAATTTGGTACGTTTACCATAACCATTTTCAGTTACTACTAAAATTTGTGAATCATTAATATTTTCCTTATCAACAGTAACCATGCCAATTACTTCATCGGTATCATCCTTAAGTGTAATTCCACGAACTCCGGAAGCTGTTCTTCCCATTGGACGTGTTTTAGTTTCTTCAAAACGAACTAATTTTCCAGATTTCACGGCCAAAATAATTTGACTTTCTCCATTGGTTAATTTAGCTTCCAATAATTCATCGCCTTCCTTAATAGTAATTGCAGCGACACCATTAACTCTAGGTTTAGAATATTTCTCTAAAGATGTTTTCTTAACCTGACCTTTTTTGGTCACCATAATAAGGTTGTGGCTTTTTATGTAATCCTGATCTTTTAAATCTTGCGTACAAATAAATGCTTTTACTTTATCGTCACTTTCAATATTTACTAAGTTTTGGATTGCTCTACCTTTAGCAGTTTTACTTCCTTCCGGTATTTCATAAACACGCATCCAGAAACATTTCCCTTTTTGGGTAAAGAACATCATATATTGGTGATTCGTTGCCACAAACATGTGTTCTAAGAAATCTTGATCTCTTGTACCAGCGCTTTTTTGACCAACTCCACCTCTATTCTGAGTTTTGTATTCCGTAAGATTAGTACGTTTAATATAACCCGCATGTGAAATGGTAATAACTACATTCTCATCGGCAATTAAATCCTCGATACTTACATCACCACCTGAATATTCTATGATAGAACGACGCTCATCTCCGTATTTATCACGGATTTCAGTCAACTCTTCTTTAATCAAAGCTATTCTCAAGTTTACATCCGCTAATAAAGCTTTCAAATGCTCAATTAACTTCATGATTTCGTCGTATTCCGTTCTTAACTTATCTTGTTCCAGACCTGTTAATTGACGTAAACGCATTTCTACGATAGCACGAGATTGAATATCTGATAATTTGAATCTTTCGATTAATTTTTCTCTTGCTTCTTCAGTACTTTTTGAAGCTTTGATTAAAGCAATTACTTCATCAATATTATCCGAAGCGATAATCAAACCTTCTAATATATGCGCTCTTGCTTCCGCTTTTTTCAATTCGAATTGCGTTCTGCGAGTTACCACATCATGACGGTGTTCGATAAAATAATGAATCAGTTCTTTCAGATTCAACATTTGCGGACGCCCTTTTACAATGGCAATATTGTTTACACTAAATGAAGACTGTAATTGTGTAAATTTATAAAGTGTGTTCAAAACTACGTTTGGTGTTGCATCACGTTTTAAAATATAAACGATACGCATTCCATTTCTATCCGATTCATCACGAATATTTGCAATTCCATCAATTTTTTTATCATTCACCAAATCAGCTGTACGCTTAATCATGTCAGCTTTATTGACTTGATAAGGAATTTCGGTAACGATAATACATTCTCTTCCATCAACTTCTTCAAAACCAACTTTGGCACGCATCACAATACGCCCTCTACCTGTTTTGAATGCTTCACGAACGCCTTCATATCCATATATAATTCCACCAGTAGGAAAATCCGGGGCTTTAATATGCGTCATCAACTCGTCAACCTCAATGTCATTATTATCCATGAAAGCTAACGTACCGTTAATCACTTCCGTTAAGTTGTGAGGTGGCATATTAGTCGCCATACCTACTGCAATTCCTGTTGCCCCATTTATTAATAAGGTAGGAACACGCGTTGGCATAACCGTTGGCTCTTCTAGAGTATCATCAAAATTTAATTTAAAATCAACCGTTTCTTTATCTATATCCGCTAAGATTTCTTCCGAAATCTTACGCATTCTAGCCTCCGTATAACGCATCGCTGCAGGACTATCACCATCTACAGAACCGAAGTTACCCTGACCGTCTATTAATAAATAACGCATACTCCATTCCTGCGCCATACGAACCATGGCATCATAAACAGAGGTGTCACCGTGAGGGTGATATTTACCAAGAACTTCCCCAACAATTCTTGCAGACTTTTTGTGGGCTGATCTGGAGTTAACTCCTAAATCATGCATTCCAAATAGTACTCTTCGATGTACTGGTTTCAAGCCATCTCTAACATCTGGAAGTGCTCTTGATACAATTACTGACATCGAATAATCGATGTAAGCCGTTTTCATTTCATCTTCTATGTTAATAGGAATTAACTTTTCTCCTTCAGACATAAGTTGTTATATTAAATAATTATATTAGTTTCAAAACGTGCCAATATACGCTTTTTTGAAATTTTTAAACCAATTTTAAAATACTTATTTCAATGATTTATTAACAAATTAAACTTCGCTTTTAGTTAATAATTTAAGGGAAATTTAACTTTAATATTATGATTATTTTTGTCTCTTAGCTGACACGACTTCTTATAGGAATGGTTTTTGTTTTTCTATCACTAATTCACTAAATTTACGATATCAAATATATATTATGGATGATAATTTTTCACCAAGAGTAAAAGACGTTATTACTTACAGCAAAGAAGAAGCTTTGCGACTCGGGCATGACTTCATAGGAACTGAACACTTAATGTTGGGTATTTTAAGAGACGGAAATGGAAAAGCAATTCAAATATTGAATAACCTAGATGTTGATTTAGACCATTTACGCAGAAAAGTGGAAATCCTAAGCCCAGCAAGTCCAAGCCTGGAAGTAAATGTTGAAAAGAAAAACCTACACTTGACACGACAAGCAGAAAGAGCCTTGAAAACCACTTTTCTGGAAGCTAAAGTATTTCAAAGTTCTTCCATCAGCACCGCACATTTATTGTTGTGCATATTAAGAAACGAAAACGATCCAACAACCAAGCTATTGAATAAACTGAAAATTGATTATGACGTAGCTAAAGAACAATATCTAAACATGACTCCAAACGAAGAAGATTTTATAGAAAACTTGCCACGAAATGAATCGTATAATGACGATTCAGGACAAGATGACAGTCTCAAAGAAGGTACTTTTAACAATCCGGCCAATAAATCAAATAAAAAATCTAAAACACCAGTTTTAGATAATTTTGGAAGGGATTTAACTGAAATGGCCGAAGAAGGAAAACTAGACCCTGTTGTAGGACGTGAAAAAGAAATCGAACGTGTTTCTCAAATTTTGAGCCGTCGTAAAAAGAACAACCCTTTACTTATTGGAGAACCTGGAGTGGGAAAATCAGCCATTGCCGAAGGTTTAGCGTTGCGAATTATTCAGAAAAAAGTATCGCGTACTTTATTCAATAAACGTGTCGTTACCTTGGATTTAGCGAGTCTTGTTGCAGGTACAAAATACCGTGGACAGTTTGAAGAGCGTATGAAAGCAGTAATGAATGAACTGGAAAAAAATGATGATATCATTCTTTTCATAGATGAAATTCACACTATTGTGGGTGCTGGTGGCGCAACAGGTTCACTGGACGCTTCTAATATGTTTAAACCAGCATTAGCTCGTGGAGAGATTCAATGTATTGGTGCAACAACATTAGACGAATACAGACAATACATAGAAAAAGACGGCGCATTAGAAAGACGTTTTCAAAAGATAATTGTGGAACCAACATCTGTTTCCGAAACAATTACTATTTTGAATAACATCAAAAACAAGTACGAAGACCATCATAATGTTACCTACTCGCAAGAAGCAATTGAGGCGTGTGTAAAATTAACGGATAGATATATGTCGGAACGTTTCTTACCAGACAAAGCCATTGATGCATTAGACGAGGCAGGTTCTAGAGTTCACATTACCAATATTGAAGTTCCTAAACAAATTTTAGATCTCGAACGTCAATTAGAAGACGTACGTGAATTGAAGAATGTTGTGGTAAAAAAACAAAAATACGAAGAGGCTGCTAAACTTCGTGATGATGAAAAACGCATTGAAAAAGACTTAGCTATTGCTCAAGAACAATGGGAAGAAGACGCTAAGAATAACCGAATTGAAGTTACTGAAGACAATGTAGCCGATGTCGTTTCGATGATGAGCGGAATCCCCGTAAATCGTATTGCTCAAACAGAAAGTAACAAACTGGCTAAACTTCCAGAACTAATAGAAGGGAAAGTTATTGGACAAAAAGAAGCAGTAATGAAAATTGCTCGTTCTATCCAAAGAAATCGTGCCGGATTGAAAGATCCGAATCGTCCAATTGGTTCTTTTATTTTCTTAGGACAAACAGGTGTTGGTAAAACCCAATTAGCCAAAGTATTAGCTAAAGAATTATTCGATTCTGAAGATGCATTGATTCGTATTGACATGAGTGAATACATGGAAAAATTTGCAATCTCTCGTTTAGTTGGAGCGCCTCCGGGATACGTAGGATATGAAGAAGGTGGTCAATTAACGGAAAAAGTTCGCAGAAAACCATATTGTGTTGTTTTATTGGATGAGATTGAAAAAGCCCATCCTGATGTTTTCAATATGCTATTGCAAGTTTTGGATGATGGTTATTTGACAGACAGTTTAGGTCGCAAAATTGATTTCAAAAACACTATAATTATCATGACTTCGAATGTTGGAGCCAGACAATTAAAAGATTTTGGACAAGGTGTTGGTTTTGGAACTGCTGCCAAAGTCGCTCAGGCTGACGATAATTCGAAAAGCATTATTGAAAACGCATTGAAAAAAACTTTTGCTCCTGAATTCCTTAACAGAATTGACGATGTAATTGTTTTCAATGCTTTAGAAAAACATGATATCGATTTGATTATCGAAATCGAATTGAAAAAATTATTTGCTCGTGTTGCTGAATTAGGCTACCAATTGAATCTTTCTGATAAAGCAAAAGCTTTTATTGCAGAGAAAGGTTTCGATAGACAATTTGGCGCAAGACCACTAAAAAGAGCTATTCAAAAATATGTTGAAGATGCGCTTGCCGAAGAAATCATCACTTCGAAAATTAGTTCCGGAGATGAGATTTTCATGGATATTGAGGAAGGCTCACAAGAGTTAACAGTGCAAATTCATAAAGCTGGAGAGCCTACAAATCCTTAAATTCATTAAACAATTATAGTAAAATAAACCCGTTACGTTTTTATAACATAACGGGTTTATTCTTTACAGCAAACATACTTTTTTTGAAAACAAATATTTACATTTGGTCTTTATAAAAAAGGTTAAACAAAATTAATTTATGTCAGATAACAAAGTTATTCTAGGTAGTGAAGAATGGTGTTCTTTTCCAGAATTAGGGATCCCTACCATTAAAGCCCGAGTAGATTCGGGTGCAAAAACATCCGCTTTACATGCTATAAACATTGCTCCGTTTATCAAAAATGAAAGCAACTGGGTGAAATTTGACATTAACCCAATTCAAAATAATTTAAAAACGGTAATTCATTGTGAAGCACCATTAATTGATAAACGCATCGTTAAAAGTTCGAGTGGTTTTAGAGAACAACGCTATGTAATTCAAACAAATCTACAAATTGGAACTTCTCAGTGGCCAATAGAAATGACGTTGACCAATCGAGATTCAATGGGTTTCCGAATGCTTTTAGGTCGTGAAGCCATGAGCGGAAGAGTTCTGGTTGATCCGGAACAAAAATATCTTTTGGGACAGCCTACTTCTGATAGTTTAAAAGAATTATATAAAAATTCCGAGAAAGCAAGTTCTGGTTTACGAATCGGACTTTTGGCAAGTAATCCTGAATTGTACAGCAACAAGCGTATTATGGAGGCAGGCGAAATGCGTGGTCACGAAATGCATTTTCTGAACATCAAGGAATGCTATATGAAACTGGATGCAAAAACGCCAGAAATTCATTATCGTGGCGGTAAAATACTAAATCAATTTGACGCCATTATACCAAGAATCAGGCCTAGCATTACATTTTACGGTTGCGCATTGACCAGACAATTTGAGGCATTAAAAGTCTATTGCTTGAATTCATCGAACGCCATTACGCAATCACGCGATAAATTATACTCTTTACAATTACTGCTGAATCACGGTGTAGAAATTCCTACTACTGGTTTTGCCAATTCTCCTTTGGATACCGATGACTTGATAAAAATGGTTGGCGGTTCTCCATTAATCGTAAAATTACTGGAAGGAACACAAGGGAAAGGTGTCGTCTTAGCCGAAACAAAAAAAGCCGCAGAAAGTGTAATCAATGCATTCAAAAGCTTAAATGCCAATATATTAGTTCAAGAATTTATCAAAGAAGCTAACGGAAAAGATATCCGTTGTTTTGTAATTGACGGAAAAGTAGTTGCCGCCATTCAGCGTGAAGCGATGCCCGGCGAATTTAGAGCCAACATCCATCTTGGAGGAACAGCATCAGTTATAAAGGTAACCGCAGAAGAAAAACGTATTGCCATAAAAGCTACGAAAGCTATGGACCTCAAAGTGGCAGGTGTAGATATCATTCGTTCCGCTAAAGGCCCGTTATTATTGGAAGTAAATTCATCGCCAGGATTAGAAGGAATTGAAGGAGCTACCAATAAAGATATTGCCGGTGAAATGATAAAAGCAATTGAAAAGAATTTTAAACAAAAAACAGATTTAAAATAACCAATAATTCGGCATTACTGTACTACAATATATTTAATTATTGACAGTAAAGTAGTTTAGCAAATGTATTAAACCTAAAAAAAATGAACGAATATCTTGATATAATTCTTCGAAGTATTACCGTTTATTTTTTTATGGTTATTGCATTACGCCTTTTTGGCAAGAAAGAATTGTCTCAACTGAACACTGCTGATGTAATATTAATTCTACTCATCAGTAACTCCGTTCAAAATGCAATGGTAGGAAACGATACCAGTTTATTGGGAGGTTTAGCTGCGGCAACTGTATTGTTTAGCATCAATTTTATTTTAAAGAAATTGATGTTTAAGTACCCAAAATTCAGTGATTTCATGCAAGAAAAACCAGAAATTCTTATACACAACGGCAATTTGGATTTTAAGACTCTTAGTAAATTAAACATCACTTCTGATGAATTAAAAGAAGCCATGCGGGAACATGGAATTGAATATTTTAAAGATGTAAAATTAGCAATGCTAGAAATAGACGGAAATATTAGCATTATATCTGGAGACACCAATTTAAAACAAACCCATTACAAACGCAGACGCATTCATAAAAATTTAGGTGGAATAAATTAGACTTAAAGAACTCAAAATATAGCTAAAGGGTTTTAAAAACAAACGAATTGCATCAAAATAATTATGCTCGATTCTTTCAAAACATACTTTCAATCCAAAACGAATCTAACGGACGAACAGTTTCTTTCGATTACAGATACATTGCAATCCAAAAAAGTAGAAAAAGGAACAGTCCTACTCCATCAGGGCGATATTTGTCAACACTCTTTTTTTGTTTCCAAAGGTTTATTACGTTCGTACACCATTGATGAAAATGGAAAAGAACATATCATTCAGTTTGCGGCTGAGAATTGGATTATTTCGGATAGAAGTAGTTCTTATTTCAATGAACCTTCTGAATTATTTATTGATGCTATTGAAGATACTGAAATTGTGTTCATCGACAAAAAATTCATTAATGCTGCTGCAGAAATAAGCATTTCTTTTCGAGAACAAGACAATACTGCGCTACACAATCACATTCGACAACTTCAAAAACGAGTCAACTTATTATTAGGAGCTACTGCTGAACAACGCTATTTAGATTTCATAACCATTTACGCAAGTCTTACTTTACGAATTCCACAATGGATGATTGCTTCCTATCTAGGTATTACGCCTGAAACTTTGAGTAGGGTTCGCAAAGAATTAGCTAAAAGGAATTTTAAGCCGTATTAATTCTTAACAAATTCATTTCTTATCCTACATCAATGCATCTGATTTTAATCCATAGTAAATTTGTACTATAATTAAAATAAGACATCACAATGAAAACAAAAAATATTGAATTAGTATTGGCTCCACCTCCACCACACATGGTTGGTGACGGTTTTAGAGTACACAATTTTATCCCGAGCGGATATCATTTAGACATGAAAAGAATGAGTCCATTCATCATGATGGATTATAATTCTAAATTTTATTTTCCGCCAACGGACCAACCCAGAGGCGTAAGTGTCCATCCACACAGAGGTTTTGAAACCGTTACGATTGCCTACAAAGGAAAAGTAGCGCATCATGACAGTTCCGGAAACAGTGGCATTATTGGTGAAGGAGATGTACAATGGATGACTGCAGCTTCGGGAATTTTACACAAAGAATACCATGAAGAAGAATTTAGCAAAAATGGTGGTGATTTTCAAATGGTACAGCTTTGGGTCAACCTTCCGGCAAAAGACAAAATGTCAATACCAAAATACCAGGGAATTACTAACGACCAAATCAATAAATTGGAACTTCCTGATAATGGCGGCGTGATTGAAGTGATAGCTGGAGAATATGAAAATGCAAAAGGTTCTGCTTCTACTTTCACACCCGTACATTTACTAAATGCCAAATTAAGTAAAGGAGCAAAAGCATCTTTTCATTTTCCGGCAAATTACAACACTGCTTTACTTGTTATTGAAGGAAGCATAAAAGTGAATGATAGCAAAAATGTTCCTGCTGACCACTTTGCATTGTTCGAAAATGAAGGCGAAGAATTTACCATTGAAGCAACTGAAAATGCAATCGTTTTAATTTTAAGCGGTGAACCTATCAATGAACCTATTGCAGCACACGGTCCGTTTGTAATGAATACCCAAGCCGAAATCATGCAAGCATTCAATGATGTGAATATGGGGAAATTCGGTTATTTAGAAGAATAATTCGTTATTTTTATATTTTAAAATACATCAAAATGTCAAACATCAAACTGATAATAGAAGAACGCCCGAGTAATATTGGTAACTTTATGGTTGGGCGATTGCTTCCCTTTCGTGAAAAAAGAATGGTTGGACCATTTGCATTCATCGATCATATGGGACCAACCTGTATGAGCGATTACGAAAATCTTGATGTTCCGACACATCCACACATTGGGCTTTCCACTTTAACCTATTTGTTCGAAGGAAGCATTATGCACAAAGACAGTTTGGGAACTGAAATGGAAATCAAACCCGGGCAAATCAATTGGATGACTGCAGGAAAAGGAATCGTTCACTCGGAACGAACGCCTGAGTATTTGCGTAGTTCTAATAAAATGTTGCACGGACTTCAAATTTGGGTGGCATTACCGAAAGAATTGGAAGAAATGGAGCCTTCTTTTTTTCACGTTCCTGAAAATCAAATACCAGAATGGGAAACGGATGATATTGCCTATAAACTTATAGCTGGCGAAGTACTTGGTAAAAAATCACCTGTCCCGGTTTACAGTCCGCTGTATCTTTTAGAACTAAAAAGCACTACGAGTCAAACCGTTACAATAGGCGAGTATTTATTTGGAGAAAGCGCTTTATACATTTTAGAAGGCAGTATTGAAAGTGAAGGAAATGTATTTGGTCCAAAGCAAATTTTGATTGCCAAAGACAGCAAACTCTGTACTTTTGACATGGTAGCAAACACCACAATTTATATTTTTGGAGGAGAACCCTTTCCAGAAGAACGAATTATCTATTGGAATTTTGTCGCTTCAACTAAAGAACTGATTGAAAATGCAAAAGCAAAATGGTTGACACAAACGTTTGATACAGTTCCTGGCGAAACTGAATTTGTTCCACTTCCGGAGCAAAATAAAAAAGACAAATAATGGGTAAGATAACAGCAAGCATTGGTACTGAACTTTACAAAACGGAAATAGAATCCGAAACAAATTTGATCATTTCTGATGAACCTGAAAGTAGCGGAGGAAAAGATTTAGGCTTTGAGCCAAAAGAATTACTGGCTTCTTCCCTAGCTGCTTGCACGTGTATTACTTTGCGCATGTATGCCAACCGAAAAGGTTGGAATTTAACCGATGCAAAAGTTGAAGTCACTTTTGAAACTGATTCAGTGGAAAATAAATTCAAAATAGTACGTAACATTCAGTTATTCGGAGCTTTAGACAATGATCAAAAAACCCGTTTATTAAACATTGCTGATAAATGTCCGATACACAAAATTTTAACCAACCCGATCGAAATAACAACAGCATTAAATTAGAAATTCATGACAATTGAACAAATAAATGAAATAAAAAACGGCTACTTTAGAGCCGTTGATAACGACATCGAAGCTGGAAGAATGACCTATACCTTGGCAGGAACTGATAAATTTATTATTGACCACACCGAAGTAAATCCTGATTTTGCTGGACAAAGTGTAGGCAAAAAAATGGTAATGGACGCCGTACAATATGCCAGGAAAAACAATCTTAAAATTTTACCATTATGTCCTTTCGCGAAAAGCGTATTTGATAAAACGAAGGAAATACAAAATCTTCTATTTTAGAAAATTCAATTTTAGAGCATAAAAAAAACCATTCTCAGTAAGAATGGTTTTTTATGATTGTTATCTTAGTATTAAATAAAAATACTAAAGATATAGTAAATGATTGCTGCTAATATTGCTGAAATTGGAATAGTCAAAACCCAAGCCCATAATAAACTTACGGTCATTCCCCATCGTACTGCAGAAACTCTTTTAGTAAGTCCAACTCCAATGATAGATCCAGTAATAGTATGCGTTGTACTTACAGGCACTTTAAAATGCTCTGTAAAATATAATGTCAATGCTCCAGCAGTTTCTGCGGCAACACCTTCAAAAGAAGTCACTTTCGTGATTTTTGATCCCATTGTTTTCACAATTTTCCATCCTCCACTTAACGTTCCAGCTGCAATAGCAGAATAACATGCTAAAGGAATCCAAGCGGGCATTTTGAATGCTCCTTCGTCATTTGGCAGAACAACATCTAACCAAGCTGGAAGCGATTCTTGAGCAACTCCACTGGTGTGAATGTAAACAGCAACAGCAGCTGCAATAATACCCATAACTTTTTGGGAGTCATTTCCACCGTGTCCTAAACTAAAGGCTGCAGAAGATAGTAATTGCATTTTTTTCAACCATGCCGTAGCTTGATTTAAATTTAAACTACTAAATATCAAACAGAATGTGCTTATGGAAAGAACAATGAATGCTACCAAAAACCATTTAATATTGTGTGCTTCAAAAGCAACACTCCAAAAAGGAGAATCAAAACGAGGTTTTTCGATTTGATCGTAATAAATCATTTGGCTTTCTACAAACCAAATTGTCAAAATCATTAAAGAAGCTGTGAATATTTTTGGATAGATGCTTTTTTTAGAAGCATTAAGTAGCCAAATCGATATTAAATAAGATATTAATGCTCCTAACAATGGGGCCAATATAATAAAAGCAACAATGATTAAAACCCCTGAAGGCATTCCTCCATCTTTTCCTTCTTTGTACCAAGAAACAACACCAAATCCTGCATGAGCTATTGCTGCTCCTGCAAATCCTCCAATTAGGGTATGGGAGGAACTGGAAGGAATTCCTTGCCACCAAGTAAATAAATTCCAAATAATTGCAGCGATTACACCTGCAAGGATTACAACTAAATTAATATCCATTGTGTTAGCCGTTTTTGCAACAGTATCTGCCACACCAAAACCAAAAACCCAATAGGCCAAAAAGTTAAAAAACGCTGCCCAAACTACTGCTTGAAAAGGACTTAATACTTTTGTGGCAACAACGGTTGCTATAGCATTGGCTGCATCATGAAAACCATTAATGTAATCAAAAATTAAGGCCAGAACTATAATAACTATAAGCAGAGTAAATTCCATAAATTATAATTTCAGAATGAAATGGATTAAATTAAGAGTGTTTTACAGAAATTGATTCTAAAACACTGGCTACACTTTTACATTTATCCGTTGCCGTTTCTAAAACTGACAATACTTCTTTGTATTTGATAATGTTTTTAGCATCCGTTTCATTTTCAAATAAATCAAGAACTGCTTTATCATAAACATTATCAGATTTATTTTCTAACTTATTAATTCGAAGACAAGCATCTGTGATGTTCTTCATTTTTTTCAAATCTCTCAATTCTCTTACCGCAACATCAATGTTCTGACATGCTTCAAGATTAATTTCGGTCAGTTTTCTGATAGATTTTGTAATTTTATCCACTTGATACAATCGCATTCTACTCGCAGCACCATGAAGATTACCAGCAACATTATCTATTGATGTTATTAATGAGTAAATATCTTCTCTATCAAACGGAGTAATAAAATTTCTACTCAACTCAAGATTAGTCTGACGAGCTATATCCTCCCCTTTTTGTTCTAAGACATCAATTTTTTGAAAAAGAGCCTCACGTTCCTTTAAAGGAAGATTTACAGCTTCGTGCAAATTTGTTGCAATATCAATTAAGTTGCTTGATGCTTCTTCAAAAAGTGGAAAGAACTTTTTGTCTTTAGGAACCAAAAATTGGAAAAAATTATTTATGTTCATTTTATTTTAAATTTAGAAGTGCAAAATTAGTTCATTATTTTACGCTAATGTTAAGCTATTGTTAACAAATCGTCTTCGATTTGAAAACTGTTTAAAAAAGAAACTGTCTTTTCAATATCATAATGCAAAATTCGGTCTTCTTTAATCAAAGGAACTTCTTCGCGATACGCATTTAAAAACATTTCAATAAAATCACTGGACTGCAATGGTCGTCTGTATTCTATGGCTTGAGAAGCATTCATTAATTCGATTGCTAAAATTCGTTCCAAATTATCCAAAACACGTAATGCTTTTGTAGCGGCATTTGCGCCCATACTTACATGATCTTCCTGCCCGTTACTGGAAACAATACTATCAACACTGGCGGGAGTTGCCAGTTGTTTATTTTGGCTGGCAATACTGGCAGCTGTATATTGCGGAATCATCAAACCAGAATTCAATCCTGGATTATCTACTAAAAATGCCGGAAGATTTCTAGTTCCTGAAATCAATTGATAGGTTCTTCGCTCCGAAATACTTCCCAATTCAGCTAAAGCAATGGCCATAAAATCTAAGGCTAAAGCCAAAGGTTGTCCGTGAAAATTCCCTCCGGAAATGATTTGGTCACTTTCAATAAAAATATTAGGATTATCTGTAACTGAATTGATTTCAGTCTTGAACACTTTTTTGACATAATCAATCGCATCTTTAGAGGCGCCATGCACTTGTGGCATGCATCGGAAGGAATACGGATCCTGAACGTGGTTTTTTGGCTGTTCGATAATTTCACTACCTTCCAAAAATCCTTTTATGCGGTTGGCTGTTACAATCTGTCCTTTGTGAGGTCGTATAAAATGGATCAATTCATTGAAAGGTTCAATTCTTCCATCAAAACCTTCAAGTGAAATTGTTCCTATCAAATCAGCCAAATAAGAAAATTTGCTGACTTTCATCAAAATATGCGCTCCATACGCACTCATAAACTGCGTTCCGTTCAACAAAGCTAATCCTTCTTTTGACTGCAAAACAATCGGTTCCCAATCAAAATGTTTCAAAACTTCGCTGGAATGCACTTTTTTCCCTTCAAAATGCACCTCGCCTTCTCCTAATAAAGGTAATGATAAATGTGCCAAAGGCGCTAAATCTCCCGAAGCTCCCAGTGAACCTTGTGTGTAAATTACCGGAAGAATATCATTGTTATAAAATGCAATTAAACGTTCCACAGTTTGCAATTGAATTCCGGAATGTCCATAACTGAGCGACTGGATTTTAAGCAACAACATCAGTTTCACAATTTCGGTTGGTACCTCCTCACCTGTACCGCAAGAATGCGATTTCACTAAATTTTCCTGAAGTTTTGATAGATTCTCGTTGGATATTTTTACATTACAAAGTGATCCGAAACCTGTATTTATACCATAAATTGGATCCGAATGGGAAGCCATCTTTTTGTCTAAATAATCGCGACATTTTTGAATATTTATTTTCGCCTCATCAGACAAAGCCAATGATTTATGATGAGAAACAATTTCCTCCAGTATTTCCAGACTAAGTAATTCAGTACTAATATAATGCGTATTATCCATTTTGATAGTGTTTAAAAGGTAAAATTGAATAAATCTTTATAATTACACAACATTTATTGACAATAATTTAAATTTCATAGTTAAACAAAACCAAATAATAGATTTCATGCAAATATTCTTATACGCTTACAATACTTTATTTGTAATTATCATATTTGTTCTCCTAAATAAGTAAACAAAATTTTTACGTACCAAAACAAACTGATTCTATGCAATTTTAATTTGATTAAGAACGAATTACACCATTCATACCTGATAAAATTATACTTCAATACTCATAATTATTTGAAAAATTTAGCGAATATTACGAATAGCTTTATTAGAGACTTGATATACCATACAATATTTCATAATCCGCAAATAGCCTCTACTATTTTCAAATATTCGCAAAAACGCCATTGAAGGCTTTATTTTTTTATAAAAAACTGTACTTTTGGAATATCAAAATGGTAAACAATAAAGCTACATATCACTCTTCGATAACAACTCAAATCTGGGTTGGCACTGCTGTTACGTTTACTGCAACAACTACAACTACCCCTTTGGGGTAAACATTCAACATATAATCCTATTCATTATATTTTTTTCTCAAGAAAAGAAAGTCCTTGGGTATATAATAAACATTACATTTTTCAAAAAAACAGCACACACTATTACATCGCCCGCGCTCCATTAATCAAGAAATGGCGATTTCCTATTACATTAAAAACAAATAACTTCGTTATGAAAGTATTAAAATTTGGCGGAACTTCGGTTGCCAATGCACAAAATATAAAACTGGTTTTAGACATCGTTAGTAACAAAGCCAAAGAAGAAAAATTAATCGTTGTGGTTTCTGCTTTCAGCAAAGTCACTGATTTGCTTCAACTTGCTTCGCAAAAAGCAGCCGCTGGAGACGAAAGCTTCAAAGATATTCTTGCCGACATAGAGAAAAAACATTTAGACGCTTTAAAAGAACTTATTCCTGTAAGCGAACAAAGCAGTCTTTTGAGCCATATCAAAAGAATCATCAATCATCTAGAAACCTTACTGGACGGCTGTTACCTTTTGGGCGAATTATCTCCTCGAACTTCGGATACTATTTTGAGTTTTGGTGAATTGCTGTCTTCTTATATAATAGCAGAAGCTTTAAAACAAAACCTAAAAAACAGCAGTTATAAAGACAGCCGCGAACTGATAAAAACCAACAACCATTTTGGGAAAGCAGTTGTTAATTTTGATGTTTCCAATGAATTAATTATCGATTTTTTTGCTTCGAATGAGAATCAGGTGGTAGTGATGCCGGGATTTATAGCTGCTTCGCTTGACGGAATCAACACTACTTTGGGACGCGGTGGATCGGATTATACAGCCGCTATTCTTGCAGGCGCTCTTGATGCAAATGACTTGGAGATTTGGACTGACGTCAACGGAATGTTTACTGCCAATCCAAAAATTGTAAAACAAGCACAACCTATCGCCTACATTTCCTATCAGGAAGCGATGGAGTTGTCTCATTTTGGTGCCAAAGTTTTATATCCGCCGACAATCCAGCCGGTATTGAGAAAAAATATTCCAATTCTGATCAAAAATACTTTTGAACCAGCAGCTGAAGGAACGTATATTTCCAATCAGGTTTTTGCGCAATCTAATCCCGTAAAAGGAATTACACATATTGATGCAATCACATTGATTACGCTTGAAGGCTCAGGAATGATAGGTGTTTCCGGTTCTTCCAAAAGACTTTTTGAAGTTTTATCCAATAAAAATATCAACGTAATTTTCATCACTCAAGCCTCATCAGAGCATTCTATTTGTATTGGAATTCTAAATTCGGATGCTGATGTGGCGGAAGAGGCCATCAACAAAGCTTTTGAAGTGGAAATTTCACAAAATAAAATAGAACCTTGCATTGTTGAGAAAAACCTTTGCATTATTGCTTTGGTGGGCGAAAACATGAAAAACCATCAAGGTTTAAGCGGAAGAATGTTTAGCACTTTGGGTAAAAATAATGTCAATATACGAGCGATTGCACAAGGTGCTTCCGAAAGAAATATTTCGGCAGTAATCAACGAAAGAGATGTAAAAAAGGCATTGAATACGCTACACGAAAACTTTTTCGAAGAAAATACCAAACAGTTGAACCTATTTGTGATGGGCGTTGGAAATGTAGGAGAAAAATTCATAGAGCAAATTCACCAACAAAAGAAATTCCTGAAAGAAAATCTAAAAATAAACCTGCGCGTTATTGCATTGTCCAATTCCAGAAAAATGTACTTTGATGAAGATGGAATCGCTTTAAAAGAATGGCAGTTCTTATTAGAAACTGGAGAACCAGCTGACAAAGAAAAGTTTATTTCTAATGTAAAAGAACTCAATTTACGAAACAGTATTTTTGTGGATATAACAGCGAATGAAAGCGTCTCTAAAACCTACGAACAGTATTTAAAACGAAACATAGCTGTTGTAACTTGCAACAAAATTGCGTGTGCTTCCGAGTACGATAATTACAAAAAACTGAAGAAATTATCCAGACAGTTCAATGCGCCTTTTCTATTTGAAACGAATGTTGGAGCGGGATTACCAATTATTGATACCGTAAAAAACCTGATTGCTTCCGGTGATAAAGTGAATAAAATTCAAGCGGTTTTATCCGGAAGTTTGAACTTTATCTTCAATAATTTTGACGAAAACAATACTTTTCATGATGTTGTAAAAGAAGCAGGAGTACAAGGATTTACAGAACCAGATCCTAAGATTGATTTAAGCGGAATTGACGTTGCCAGAAAGATATTAATCTTGATTCGTGAAAGTGGCTATAAAATGGAAATTGACGAAATCACAAACGAATCGTTTATGCCTGCAGAGTGTTTGAATACGACTTCAAATGAAGCATTTTTCGAATCTTTACAGACACATGCCGCTCATTTTGAAACTATTTATAAAGAAGCGTTAAGCAAAGAATCTCGTTTGAAATACGTAGCGCAATTCGAAAACGGAAAAGCAAATGTTGGTTTAAGATTCATTCCGAAAGACCATTCGTTTTACAATTTGGAAGGAAAAGACAACATCGTATTATTCTTCACAGATCGTTATGTGGACCAACCTTTATTGATAAAAGGTGCCGGTGCCGGAGCTGCGGTTACCGCTTCAGGAATATTTGCTGATGTAATTAGAATTGGAAACGTATAAATTAGTCGTAAGGTCAAATGTCATAAATTCTGAAAGTTAACCACTTGATTTTATGTTCATTCCTAAGACTTTACCACTTTATGACTTTAGACTTTAAGACTACTATTATGAACGAAATAAAAATATTTTGCCCTGCTACAATCGCTAATCTTTCCTGCGGATTTGATGTCCTTGGACTGTGTTTAGAAACTGCGGGAGACGAAATGATTATTCGAAAATCAGATATAAAAGGGATTCGCATCACTAAAATTGTGGGTGCCAACTTACCTTTGGAAACCGAAAAAAATGTTGCCGGAGTATCCGCTTTAGCGATGTTGGAAGCGATAGAAACCGAATTTGGATTCGAAATCGAAATCTACAAAAATATCAAAGCCGGCAGCGGAATTGGAAGCAGTGCCGCAAGTTCAGCCGGAGCTGTTTTTGGAATCAATGAATTATTGGGACGACCATTCACGAGAAAAGAATTGGTTTTATTTGCGATGCAAGGCGAAAAATTAGCCAGTGGAAATGCCCATGCCGATAACGTTGCTCCTGCCCTTTTGGGTGGTTTTACGCTGGTGAGAAGTTCGAATCCTTTAGATATTATCAAAATAGAAAGTCCATCTGAATTGTACGCTACCGTGGTTCATCCTCAAATTGAGTTGAAAACATCTGATGCACGTTCCGTATTAAAACAAACCGTTTCCTTGAAAAGTGCTATCACACAATGGGGAAATGTAGGTGGATTAATCGCTGGACTATATACCAAAGATTATGATTTAATCGGGCGTTCGTTGCATGATGAAATCGTGGAACCGTTACGAAGTGTTTTGATTCCCGGATTTGATTTAATCAAGCAAACGGCTTTAGAAAACGGGGCTTTAGGTTCCGGGATTTCGGGCTCAGGCCCTTCTATTTTTGCCTTAAGCAAAGGAAAGGAAACCGCTGATAAAATCGCCAAAGCCATGAGCGCCGTGTACGACGAAATGAATTTACCGTATGAAATTCACGTTTCTAAGGTGAATGATGAAGGGATAAAAATAGTATCCCCCTAACCCCCGAAGGGAGAATAAAAGGAATAAGATTATTGATTTTAAAATTACAACAACACATTCTGAATCCAGTTTCGTCTCCCTTCCCTTTGGGGAGGGTTGGGGTGGGGATTCTACAATTACTAAACACAATGAAATATTACAGTTTAAACCATAACGCACCCAAAGTTTCTTTTCAAGAAGCCGTAATACAAGGATTAGCCACTGATAAAGGATTGTATTTCCCGGAAGAAATTACACCATTACTACAAGAGTTTTTTGACACTATCGAAAATTTAAGCAATGAAGAAATTGCTTTTAAAGCGATTCAACAATTTGTGGGTGACGAAATCCCGGAAGCCACTTTAAAACAAATCATTGCCGAAACCTTATGTTTTGATTTCCCTGTTGTCGAAGTCGAAAAAGGCATTTATTCCCTTGAATTGTTTCATGGCCCAACGATGGCTTTCAAGGACGTAGGCGCGCGATTCATGTCACGTTGTTTGGGTTATTTCAATAAAGACAAAAAAGACAGCAAAAACACGGTCCTTGTAGCGACTTCCGGCGATACTGGCGGTGCTGTTGCAAGTGGTTTCCTTGGTGTAAAAGGCGTGGAAGTGATAATCCTATATCCATCCGGAAAAGTGAGCGATATTCAGGAACGACAATTGACCACTTTAGGACAAAATATTAAAGCGCTTGAAGTAGACGGCGTTTTTGATGATTGCCAAGATATGGTGAAGAAAGCATTTTTAGATGAAAGTTTAAAACATAAAAACCTGACTTCGGCAAATTCGATAAATATTGCGCGCTGGTTGCCGCAAATGTTTTATTTCTTCTTTGCGTACAAAGCATTAAAGAAACAAAACAAACCGTTAGTTTTCTCTTGTCCAAGTGGGAATTTCGGGAATATTTGTGCAGGTATCATTGCTAAAAAAATGGGATTGCCTATTGAACATTTTGTAGCTTCAACGAATGTAAATGATACGGTTCCGAGGTTTTTAGAAAACGGAATTTACGACCCAAAACCTTCTATCGCTACGATTTCAAATGCGATGGATGTGGGAAATCCAAGTAATTTTATCCGAATTCAGGAAATGTATCACAATGATTTAGAGCAATTCAAAAAAGATTTTTCTTCGTTTACGTTCTCTGATGCAGAAACGATTGAAGCCATGAAAACCATTTATAATACCGATGGCTACATCGCAGAACCGCACGGAGCTGTTGGTTATTTGGGTTTGAAAAAAGAATTACAAAATCACCCGAATGCGATTGGTGTTTTCTTAGAAACTGCCCACCCAATTAAGTTTTTGGATACGGTTGAACCAACATTAAACGTAAAACTGCCGATTCCTACCCAAATTGAAAGTGTTTTAGGAAAGGAAAAAGTGAGCGTAAAAATTAAAACATATGAGGATTTGAAAGCTTTTCTGGAATAAAAAATGTCTTTCCAATCAAATAAAAAAACGACTGAGAATCTCATTTTAGTCGTTTTTTTTTGTGGCTAAGCAAGTCTATTTATAAAGTAGTTCTAAACTTGTATTTTGGAACCACAAAACAATTCTACGCATTTTAGACTTCCATTTTAAATATATAATTATGAGTATTTTACAGAGAAGCAAAACAATACATTACGCCACAAAAAAATAAAATTCCATATCTGAAAATATAGCTTGAATATGATTTAAATTATACCTAGTTTTGCAAAAAAATTGAGTTATCTCTATTCAGGTCTTTTGCGAGTGAAAAAACAAACCTGAACCCCATTAAAAAAACAACTAAGTATTTAAGAAACTGTTTGAATCTTAACTAAAATCAACCGATTAAAAAATACTTCAAAAAAACTACCTGATAAAGTAGCTTCCCATATCAACATAATTTATTAAAAGAAGGAGAAAAAAGTTTATGACGGATCATAGCATGAATGCTGTTAGTTTTGAAATTGAATTATTGGATAAGCACAAAGATTATAGGAATCAATATAAGTCAAATGATTTGTATTGGGGCGTAGGAATCGAGAATGAATGTTATTTAGAATTTGAAAACCATCGTGTGGTAGACAAAGATTTTTTGCTAACTAAAGGACTTCATGAAAAGTATAGTGTCAATCATTTTAAGAATTACAAAGAAAACATATATCAGAATTCATTACTAAAAATATTATCCGATAAAGAATATTATTTGCCTGTATTGATGAATTCCCATTCGTTTACAAAAACGGACATCAACAACCAGCATAAGACTTTTGACCCCATAGACAATGAACCAAATCCTGAATATTCAGGGGAAAGTATCTTTGAAAAATTACAAAAAAACAATCCTTATTTTATAGACGAGCTTCAAAAAGAATTCATTTTTGACGGTGACACAGTTGAATTTGTTACGCAAAAATTTTACAAAACAGATATTGACTCCGCCATTGCTGAACTAGCAAAAATAAAACAAGGTTTTATAAATAACTTACAAAGCGCCTTTGATAAAGATAAAATCTTTACGGAATATGGCGCCATAAAAATATGCTCTAAAAACCATCCTTTTGCCATTTTTATTTCAAACAATACTAATTATTCTGTTTTTAATAATATGACCTATCATTTCAATTTAACTATTCCTACTGAGTTAAATAAGGACGGTGAAATTAAGGACAAAATAGGTTTTATAAAAAAACACCAGAGAGCCATTCGATTATTCCAATGGTTGAGTCCATTATTTATGATAAAATTCGGTTCTTCTGATTATTTATCGCATAATGACAGCAGCGTCAATTTAACAAAAGCATCACAACGATGTGCCATGTCAAGATACATTGGGGTAGGAACCTATGACACCAATGTGATGAAAACCGGAAAAATCGTCCAGATGAATTTTGACGAACACCCGATGCACGATAATCCGTTGTGGTGGGTGAACCGTTATTCTGAAATATCAGATTATGAAAAAATTGATAAAATTGGGCTTGACATCAATTTTCACAAGCACAAAAATCATGGCATTGAGTTTCGAATATTTGATTATTTCGACGAAAAACACCTACAGGAGGTTTTGAATTTTCTTGTTTTTATTATGGATCATGCCCTGTTAAACGAAATCGAAAATCCGATTTGCGATTTGGAATGGAATAATTTTGTGTACGAATCTATTATCCATGGCAAAGAAACACATGTACCATCAAAATTCATCGGCTTTTTAGAAAACATATTATCTATTACGATAAAATCGAATGATCCTTTAGAAATTTACGATCAAATATACAGCAGTTTACACGCTACCTATTATGAAAAAGGCTTTTGTAGCTCTTTACTAATTAAAAAATAAACATGCATCACAAATGCAAGGTGTCTTTTTAGAATACCCTCTATATAATTACCCTTCTTGTTGACAGTAGCCCGCAAGAAGGGTATTTATTTATATGTTTTTTTAAACTACTCATGGTAATAAAAGATAGCAGCCGCATATCCTTTTTCCGGATCTTTATTGTCCCACCAATCTTTTCTGATTTCTGAAAAATAATTATAATTATCAGCTCCTGCTTGGGACTGCAACGGATAAATGACTTTGCCGTCTTTCCTAAAGGCTTTATCAGTATCCGTTTCCGGAACGACCACTACAATATGTCCTGATTTATTCAGGATAAATCTTTTGGCACAGATGATTCCTACTCCTCCGGTAGCATTTACTTTCTTTTGAAGTTCATCAACATCATCGATTCTTTCCCAACCAAACTCACTCCCCGATTGTAAAAACCAATCATAGATATAATTGGAATAAAAAGGCCTTACTGTTTCATCAAAAACCAATGCTACTTCGTTCCCTTTCTCCAGTTGCTCGATTGCCGTATCAGTCCATCTTAATCTGGGGATATAGACCTTGGCAAAAAAACAATAATCAAAAGTATAAATATTACAGTAGGTATCCGATGCGTCTTTCTGATATCGGAAACTTTTTGAAACATCCAGCGCCTTGATGATGTTTTGAATTGACGTAAATTTAGACTCTAGACTCGTTAAATCTCTAAACGGAATTGAAGGATCGCCAATAGGTTTGTACGTTTCCTCTTTACTGTCCAGACTTGCTTTTGTACCTGGCTCAAAATTGGGCACTTCAATATCCATACTTTTTTGATTCGTTTCATCAACAAGCTCGATATCTTTTGAAAACACAAAACCTTCTTTTTCAGTGTTCAAAAGTTTTACTTTCCACCAATCTGATGCTGTTTTTTCAATTAATTTAACAGTATGCCTAAAAGGTATTTGTATTAAAATTTTGGAATTATCCTGCGTTGCCGGAAAATCTCTTAGATTTAATGACGGAGTAGCGACTCTATATTTCATACTAATCAGTTAATTATAAATGATTCTACTGCCAAAATACTAAAAAACAACCAAGAAAGCATCACAGGAAACCATTATTTTTTAGATTATTTTTAAACAAATTCTAAAAAATAATAGCCCCAAATAGCATTAATGAGTACTATTTAGCCTGAAGAAAAAGGGAGTTTGCACATTAAGATTTAGAAGGAATTGAAAGTCTATTGGTATTGGATTTAAAGGTATATTCTAAAAAGCAAACCGACTGGAAAGTAATTTTTAGTCGGTTTTTATGGAAATAATTTGATTCAATGTCAAATCGATCGCAGTCGAGATTCTTTTTATTCTAAATTAGTTTTCTGTAAGTAAAGTCATTAATTTTGCTGAACGTAAAAAACAAATTACAGCACGAATTCACCAAAACATGGGTGTATTTAAGCTACTTTGTAAAAAATATATAAAAGTAACCAATTAACACAATCGATAAAATGACAAATGAAAAACCCAAAAGCTTAGAGAAACTTGGATTATTAAATTTGATTGTATTAATTTTATCAATTTATGTTTTAGGTGCATTAATTGTCGATTCTGTATATATTCTGCCTACTGAAACTTCTCTCCTATTAAATTATATTGACTATTCGATTTGCATATTTTTCTTTGTTGAATTTTGTATTCGTTTTAGAAAAGCGGAAAACAAATTAAAGTTTATGCGCTAGGGTTGGATTGATTTAATTTCATGTATTCCAATGATCGAAACTCTACGTCCAGGACGTTTATTACGACTTATTCGATTATTACGAATTATAAGAGCATTCAAAACAACAAAAAATATTGTCGATCATATTTTTGCAAATAAAGCAGAAGGCGCTTTTACTTCAGTTTCAGTTATCGCAATATTATTGGTAATCTTTTCAGCAATTGGAATTTTACAGGTTGAAAACGATCCAAATAGTAATATTAAAACTGCCGAGGATGCAATTTGGTGGGCTTATGTTACCATTACAACTGTCGGTTACGGAGATAAATTTCCAGTTACAACCGAAGGTAGGATAATTGCGGCTATTTTAATGACTGCAGGTGTTGGGCTATTTGGTACATTTACTGCATTCGTTGCTTCTTGGTTTGTCATTGATAACAAACAAAATATAGAATCTGAAAAATAATTAAGTTCGTGACAGGTAACAGTTATTTTGTTTGATTACTGGGTTTGTTTTGTGTTTGAAGATTCTATAAACTTTATAAAAGAATTATGTAGTTGTACTCTTTTCAACAAAATTTATTTAATCCCACAAAACTTCAAGATGTTGTTCATAATGCAAAAAAAAGAATAGCATAAACAAGAAATATAAATTATTTAAATTACTATTATGAAAAAATTATTACTCCTTTTGACATATGTCCTATTTACTTCATGTGTTACAAATTATTATTTTGTGAATATTGAGGAAGACACACCAATTTATGAAAATACTAATGGTGGTAGCGAATCGATTATTGTAATTCCAAAAGGCAATAGTGCATTTATAGCTTCCGGTACAAAAAGACACAGAAAAGTCAAATGGAAAACATATAAAGGTTGGGCAATAAATCCTATATATAGTAGTCCAACAAATTCTAATTATTCTAGCAAGTCTAATTCATCAAGTACAAATTACAATAATCCTTCAACAAGAAGTTCTTCTGGCGGAACAGTCCACGTAAAAGGATATACAAGAAAAGATGGAACTTATGTTAGGCCTCATACCAGAAGTGCTCCAAAAAGAAAACATTAACATAATTACTCGGATATACACAATATCTATTAGTTTGATAGTACGGAAATGTTTTCCGTGCCCACAACAACAAGATAAAAAAACAAAATAAGCTACTGACTTAAAATGATATAGCTTTTTTTATACCTTGGCTAAAATAAAAACCAAACAGAAAAATTATGAATACAACAGAGCAAGCGCCACTAAAGCAGAAGCCATCAAAGTTCAGTATCAAAAACATTTTTGTTCCGGACTACGAAAACTACGAAGGAGTTCGCAAAATCAATATTTATGTGATGCGGCTGTTTTTCGCTTTAATGTTTGTTTTTGTTGCCACTGATTCCTGGACCGTTATTCTTACCCATGAAGGTGCTTGGGATCCTACAAGGGCGGTTGCTTGGTGCACTTGGGCTGCTTACTCAACACTGGCGCTTTTAGGCATGTTTCATACGTTGCGTATGCTACCTATTATGCTTTTTATGATTTTTTATAAAGGACTTTGGCTTGCGGTAGTGGCTTATCCCTTATGGTCCGCAGGAACGCTAAAAGGTTCACCGGCCGAAGAAATGGCGTATATGTTCTCCGGAATTATCATACCAATACTCTTTGTGCCTTGGAAATATGTATTCAAAAAATACATTTTATTCGAAACTAAAAAGAAATAATTATAGCATTTCAATATACCTATTAAAAACCAAAACGGCTGAAAAATTTTTCAGCCATTTTGGTTTTTATCACAATTTATTAAATTTAAACTTCTGTCCGCCAACTGATGCCTCGTACATGAGTCCGCCTTTTTGCATGGTAAACACCATCACGCCATCCGTGTATTTTACATTTGCGGAGGCGCCCTCGGTTACCGCTACTGCGGAGGCTTGTGCGGAAAACTCGAATCGGCTTTCTTTAAACCGGTCCATTTCATTTTTTGTTTCAAAAAATATCACCTCCCGATACGCTTGTCCACCGGCCTGAAATCCTATACTCACTTGCGACAACTTGGCCATGCCCACTCTCTTGTTCTGTTCATAGGCTACTCCGTTACCAGCCGCTCCTCCAATACCCAGTCCTCCCTTGCCTACATTAGGAAAAATAACATAACCGTAGGCTTTATCAAAAAGTGCTTTCATCAGCGGGTCACTTTTGATGAACTCAGCCTTTGCAGTCTGGCTGTCCGCAATAATTTTATTCTTTTTGGCAGTCGATTGCCCATACATTGGCGCTATGCTTAATAAACAAGCCAACACTATTACCCAAATATTATTTAAATTTTTCATAATTTTACCTATTAAATTGTTTGTTTAATTTCTATATCCAAAGTTAAAAAAAAATTGTCATTAAAATCATATAATATTGATTATCAGTATTTTATTTTATCATTGAAATTAACTCCTAACGCAAATGCTACTTGTTTTGATGACAATTTAGACCGAAACAAGAACCCGATAGAAATGCTATGGTGTATTCCTTTTTTCTACCTTTGAAAAAGACAAAAACACAAGACAAATTCGCATGATTACAAAAGCAACACTGGAGAACATTTCACAATTAAACACCTTAATCAATTCAGCGTACCGCGGGGAATCTTCTAAAAAAGGATGGACTACTGAGGCGAACATTTTGGAAGGACTCCGAACTACTGAACAAGAACTGACTGAAGTCCTTCAAGACCCTAAAAATACGATTCTAAAATTTACGGACAACAACCGGATTATAGGTTGCGTATTATTGGTAGAAAAAGAGCAACAATTGTATTTAGGCATGCTGACTGTTTCACCTGAATTACAAAACAGTGGCGTAGGGAAACAATTATTGCAACAGGCAGAACTTCATGCCCAAGCATTAGGATTACCGAAAATTGTTATGACTGTAATTTCCGTTCGGGAGGAATTAATTGCTTGGTACAAGCGCAACGGTTATATCGATACCGGCGCAAGAGAACCCTTTCCGGCAAGTGTTGTTCATATTCCAATTACGGAAGAGCCCTTGGAATTTATTGTTATGGAAAAAAGTATTAATTAACTTAAACAATTGATTTGTATTTAATTATATTTTTAAAATAAAATTAATTAACTTTATTAATTCCTTTTCATTACCAACAGAAAAGCAATAATAACTTCAATCTATTAGTATTCCTATTCTCAATTTATAAATCTTAAATCAAAATAAGATGGCAACTACTCCCAAAACACTTGTTATAAAAGATTTAGAAGAAAAATCAATTTTGGTTTCCAGAACATTTTCTGCTCCGCTAGAAAAAGTTTGGCGTGCCTATACGGAAAGTGAATTATTAGAACAATGGTGGGCACCAAAACCTTGGAAAGCCGAAACCAAAACGATGCAATTTTCGGTTGGCGGTCATTGGCTTTACGCCATGGTGGGTCCTGAAAATGAAAAACATTGGGGACGCATGGACTATACTGCCATAACACCGCATTTGAGTTTTGAAATTAAAGATAGTTTTTGTGATGAAGAAGGAAACGTAAATTCTTCGTTGCCGGTTGCTACAGGAACTATTGTTTTTACACCAACAGCATCGGGCACTTTGGTGGAATTCAAGATGTTTTATTCCAATGAAAAAGAGATTGAAACCATGATTGAAATGGGTTTTGAACAAGGTATTACCGCTTGTTTGGAGCAATTGGAAACGTTATTTCTAGAAAATAAAATATAACAATCTTCTATGAGAAGATATAGATTTCTAAGTTTCTTCGGGCGGCTCGCGTAAGGGATTGCGGTGGCATCCTTTATTTTTTTTCTTTAAAAAAATAAAGATACAGCCAAAAGCCCGACCCCAAAGCTGCAGATACGTAAATGGAAAAAAGAATTTTCTGCTTTGGGGTTACGCCCAATCCCTAATATAAAATCCAATATCAGGGAATATGGGTAAAACAAAACCTATTTTTGTGACGTGAAAAAATCAGTTTCAATTATTGGAGGAGGACCCGCAGCGCTTATACTTGCTGCATTATTGGATTGTAAGAAATTCAAGGTTACCATTTACGAAAAAAACAAAACACTGGGAAGGAAATTTCTGGTGGCTGGAAAAGGTGGATTTAACCTCACTCATTCGGAACCTATTGGGGAGTTGATTGCGCGCTACACTCCGCCTCATTTTCTGGAAAAAGCACTCCTTGATTTTGATAACGAAGACTTTAGACAGTGGATTGATTCCATTGGTATTCCAACGTATATTGGCAGCAGCAAACGGGTTTATCCTGAAAGTGGTATCAAACCCATAACGGTGCTCAACGCAATTCTGGATGTTCTGGATAAGCAAGGTGTTGCCATTCAATACCAACACACTTGGACGGGTTGGACGAGCAATGATGCACTTATTTTCAATACGGATACAGCAATAAAATCTGACTATACCATTTTTGCCATGGGCGGCGGGAGCTGGAAAGTCACCGGTTCTGATGGCACTTGGCTAGATTTATTTGAAAGGGAAAGTATTCCTATCGTTCCTTTTCAATCTTCGAATTGTGCGTATCGCGTGAACTGGCCAGAAGATTTTATCTTAGAACATGAAGGCAGTCCGCTTAAAAATATTGCTATCAGTTGTTTAAATAAAAGACAAAAAGGGGAAGCGGTTATCACGCGTTTCGGTTTAGAAGGCAATGCCATTTATGCGCTTAGTCCACAAATTCGGGAGGAATTGGAGAGCCATCAAAAAGCGACAGTTTTCTTGGATATGAAACCAACCTTACTTTATAATGATTTACTTCAAAAGATTAAAAAATCAACTTTTAAAAAGACAAGCGAAACATTACTGAAAGAAGTAAAATTAAGTCCTGCACAGATTGGACTTTTGAAAAAATACCTTTCCAAAGAAACCTACCTGAATTCGGAATTATTGTCACAAAACATAAAAAAATTGAGTATTGAAATCACAGGTTCTGCCTTACTGAACGATGCAATATCTACAACAGGAGGCATTCAACTGATTGCTGTGGATGAAAATTTCCAACTAAAAAATAAAAAAAATAATTATTGTATCGGTGAAATGCTCGACTGGGATGCGCCCACTGGCGGTTATCTTCTGCAAGCTTGCTTTAGTATGGGAATGCATCTTGCGCGTCACCTGAATAAAGTTCCTTAATTTTTTGCCAATATTTTCCTTAAGTAATACATATTAAATCTTGTATCAATGCTTTTACAAATTAGCCACAGATTCACAGATTAAAATTAGATTTTTGGCAAAAAAAAAACATAGCTATTCAACAATTTATAAATCTGTGAATCTGTGGCCAAAAAAAAAATGCTTGGAATGTTTGCGGACAGTCGTAACTTTTAATATTCTATTGTTGAAAGCATAAAAGTATTTTGATTACGAAATGACTTTCCAACAGCTTTTAAAATTTATTTACAATACCATTTCTTCAAACAAGCGTTGTGTGGTTTGTTCCAAATCATCACACAAACCCGGATGCGGTCTTGAGGTTTGAATGGCAGAACTGCGAAGCGCTGTCAACCAACGGAAACGGGATGGAATATCAAATTGCGCTATGGGTCCACCTGATTTTTCGCCAAGTGCCACTTTTGCAAATGCCTGCACATTTAAATGCAATTGTTCCACATCCAAATCATCTGAAAAAAGTTGGAGTTTGGCTTCATTGACCGAATACAGCACCTTAATAAACTTTGCTTTTTTACAAAAAAGAATAATACCCACATTGAGGAATTCTTCGCGTTCTACCCTTGGCACAACCCGGATTACGGCATACTCATATAAGTGCTTCTCTTGCATTTTGCGCTTCGTTTATAAAAATTTCTGAATGGTTCAAACGTGTGGATAAAAACTGAAAATAGACTTCCCGAATGGCTTCGGGAGTTTCATCGGTATCTTCCCAATTCAGCCATACTTCAGGAATCAGATTCACGATATTCTGTACTACTTCGTTCGTCAATATTTTTTTGAATGCTACATCAGTTTCTATTAATAACGAAGCCTGAGGTAACAATACATGGTCTTTTATCAATGCAAAAGGACTTTGTGCTTGCTTTTCCCAATTGGTCCACGAATGATGAAAATAAAGACTGGCGCCATGATCGATCAGCCATAATTCTTTATGCCAAATTAACATATTGGTGTTTCTAAACGTTCTGTCCACGTTTGTAATAAAAGCATCCAACCAAACAATTTGGGAAGCTAATTTTGGATCAACCAACGTGACAACAGGATCAAAATTTATGGCTCCCGATAAATAATGCAAAGCTAAATTAAGGCCTTGACTCCCTTGAAGCAAGTCCTGAATTTCTTCATCGGCTTCACTGCGACCAAAAGCTTCGTCAAGATTCGCAAAAACGAGTTCGGGCATTTTCAGATTTAAAATACGAGCAATTTCTCCTCCTATTAATTCGGCAATTAAGGCTTTTACGCCATGTCCGGCACCTTTGAATTTCAAGACGTATTTAAAATCATCATCGGCTTCAGCGAGCGCAGGCAAAGAACCTCCTTCCCGCAAAGGAGTGATGTATCGCGTAACATTTACGGTTCTAAGATGGGGTGTTTTTTCCATAATTGAATTGGATAAAGCAATTTTGCTTGGATACAAACTTACAAATAACTGAGGTAAAATTCATTTATGAGTACTATTTACTCCAATTTTTCTAAACTCAGAAAGGCTTTCCCAATATTCGCAATCACATCTGAAGCGATAAAAGACTGGTAACCTGTTTCCGGTAGCGCAATATCAGCCGTTAATCCGTGGAGGTAAACACCAAGAATTGCAGCGCTGATGGGTTCATAGGATTGTGCCAATAAGCTGGTAATCATTCCTGTCAAAACATCGCCACTTCCGGCGGTTGCAAGCGCAGCATTTCCGGTGGTGTTTTCATAAACAGTTTCGCCATCTATGATTCGGGTAGGTGCGCCTTTCATTACTATTATAATTTCATACTGTTTGGAGAAAGAGATTGCTTTACTCATTTTCTCTTCTTCGGAATCCCATTTTCCAATCAATCGTTCCAGTTCTTTGGGATGTGGCGTGATAATCGTTTTGGGTTGTACTAAAGATAATAATTTTTTATTTTTGGAGATTATATTCAATGCATCAGCATCTATTACTAAAGGAATTCTATTCGTTTTCAAAAATTGATAGAGCGCATTTTGGGTTTCTACGGCCTGACCCAAACCGGGACCAATTCCGATGGCCTGCGGTACTACATCAAAAGTTATTTCTGAAATTATTGCGTCCTGAATATCTGTAAGAACCATGACTTCGGGAATCGCTGTTTGCAGAATAGTGTACCCACATTTTGGAATAAAAACAGTGACTAATCCGCAACCAGTTTTTAAACAAGCTTTGGAAGATAAACTTACTGCTCCTATTTTGCCATAACTTCCGCCAATGATTAAAGCATGTCCTTGAATTCCTTTATGCGTATGTTGATCCGGTTGTTTATAGCGTTTCAGAATTTCGTTTTGGTCGATGTAAATACAACTATTCATGGAAATTTGTTTGCTTAAAATTACGTATTTAAAAGCTCATATAGTAATTCAGTACGGATGTTTTTCATCCCCAAGACATAATTTCTTAATAAAAATCCACATTTGAAATCACTTTTATGGCTCTGTACTGAGCAACAGCCTCAAAACTATTCAACATTTTCTGAATCGTTTTTTTGGTGTTTCCAATAGACACATTTTGAGGAATTTTGATAATAATCGTACGAATATATTCATTTCTGATTCTGCTTATTGCCGGTTCCTCCGGACCTAATACCGGCATATTCAAGTTCTGGCTCATCACTTGGTACAACCACATAGAACCTTCCTTCAACTTATCAAAATCACGCTGTTTCAAAGTCAGCTTAATGATTCTGAAATACGGTGGATATTTATAAATTTGTCGGTCATACAACTGTTCGTTATACATTCCCAAATAATCATTATTAGTCACCTGTTGTATGGTATTGTGATTGGGATTATAGGTTTGTATGATTACTTTTCCTTGTTTTTCTGAACGTCCCGCTCTACCGGCAACTTGAGTCATCATTTGAAAACTTCTCTCAAAAGCCCTGAAATCAGGATGGTACAACATATTATCCGCATTCATGATTCCCACTAAACTAACGTTATCAAAATCCAATCCTTTAGCGAGCATTTGAGTTCCTACAAGAATATCCATTTCTCTGTTTTTGAAACTATCAATGATTTTTTCGAAACCAAATTTTCCTCGTGTCGTATCCTGATCCATTCTCCCAATTTTTGAATTTGGAAAAATAGAAATTAATTCTTGTTCGATTTGTTCCGTTCCAAAGCCTTTGGTAGTCAAATCAATACTCGAACACGCGTGACAATGCGTAGGTTTTGCCATAGTGTACCCACAATAATGACAACGCAACTGATTTTTATGCTTGTGATACGTCAAACTTACATCACATTGCTGGCATTGTGGCACGTGACCGCAAGTGATGCACTCAACAACGGGCGAATATCCTCTACGGTTTTGAAATAAAATCACCTGTTCTCCTAAAGACAATGCATTTGAAATTTCTTCAATTAAAACATCGCTGAAATGTCCGGTCATTTTTTTACGAAAGTATTTGTCTTTCAAATCCACCAATTCGATATTAGGCATCATTACGTTTCCAAATCGTTTCGTAATTTCGACCAGACCAAATTTATCAGATTTAGCATTAAAATACGTTTCTATACTTGGCGTAGCTGAACCCAAAAGTACTTTTGCCTTGTGCGAATGTGCCAAAACAATAGCCGCATCTCGTGCATGATATCTTGGAGCCGGATCTACTTGCTTGAAGGTTTGTTCATGCTCTTCATCTATAATTATGAATCCCAAATCATGAAATGGCAAAAATAAAGCGGACCTCGCTCCTATTACCACTTGTGCTTTCTCCGATTTTTGCAAGACTTGATTCCAAACTTCAATGCGCTCATTATTGTTGTATTTCGAATGAAAAACAGCTACTTTATTCCCGAAATATGCTCTTAAACGCCCTACTAATTGAGTCGTCAAAGCAATTTCCGGCAATAAATAAAGGATTTGTTTTCCCGTTGCCAAATACTCTTCAATGAGTTTGATATAAATTTCGGTCTTTCCGCTGGAAGTTACGCCATGCAACAAACAGACTTCTTTTTGAGTAAAACTTTGTTTAATTTCCTCAAAAGCGGTTTGCTGATCTAGGCTTAATTGCAATTCACCTTCGTTAATTTTTCCATTGAAATTTACTCGGTCTTCTTGAAGAAAATAATCTTCGAATATCTCTTTTTCGATTAATGCTTTTACAATCGCAGCAGAAGAATTAGCTTCCTCAATTAGTTTTTTTACTGTAATAGGTTTAGCGGCGCCTTGGGTCTTTTCTGTAGCACACAATTGGAAATAACGCATCACGATTTCCTTTTGTTTATTGGCATTTTTCAATGTTTCCAATAACTCGCCTAAACCTTGATTGGATTCATATTTAGGATGTAACCTTAAGTATCGAACTAACTTAGGTTTATAACTTTCTTGAATTTCTTCCTGAAGTACCAAAATATTCTTATCGACCAGTTTTTGAATAACAGGAAAAATATTTTTCTTGTTTAAAATAGCGATAATATCTTGGACTTTTAATGAACTTTGCTGCTGCAAGGCTTCATAAACCAGAAACTCATCATCTGAAAGAAGACTGGTATCAATAAATGAATCGGTTTTTTGAGAAATAAGGGTTTCGCTTTCCAGCAAAAGTGCACTTGGCATGGCGCCACGATACACATCCCCAATGGCACACATATAATAAGAAGCAATCCATTGCCAATGTCTAATTTGGATTTCAGTTACAATGGGCCTTTCATCGAGAATTTGATGAATTTCCTTGGCTTCGTATAATGCGGGTTTGTTTTGATGAATTTCAATAACTAAAGCCGTATAAATTTTACTTTTCCCAAAAGGAACCGCCACCCGCATTCCTTTTTTGATGTAATGAAATTCCGCTTCGGAAACACTATAGGTAAAGGTTTTGTCTAGGGAAAGTGGTAAAATTACTTCTACAAAATACATTTAATAGTAATTAAGAGTTATGAGTTGCGAGCTATGCTTAGTTTTTTACTTTGAACTCATAACTCTTAATTTATAATTATTTTACTCTATTCCAGGTTTGTGTTCTTCCAAATAATGCTACACCAATATATCCTCGAACCTTTAATTTATCATTTCCGTCCAAAGCTAAAAAGCATTTGTATTGTTTCCCCGTAGTTGGATCAAGAATTTTTCCTGAATTGTATTCTTTACCTTCTTTTACAAGTCCTTTGATAATAACTAGTCCTATAACTGGCTTGTTTTTTTCATCACCAGAACAATTAGTACATAAACTTTTTTTCTTTTCAACATCTATTATGTCAATTATTTTTCCATAAACTTTTCCGGAACGCTCATAGATTTCAACAATTGATTTGGCTTTGCCTGTCTCATCGTCAATTGTTTTCCACTTCCCGAAAACAGTTTGATTTTGACCATAGAAAGCCATTGAAATAAATAAGGACAGAATTGTAATACTTTTTTTCATAGTTTTTGTTTTAGCCCTGATAGTAGTGGAAATCCTTTTCTTTTTTTCTTTAAAAAAGAAAAGATTATAACGAATAGCAGGAAATAGCTCCTAATTTTGAAACTATTTTAATTTAATAATTTACTCTTTTTTGGTTTTTAGTTTGTTTACCGTGGCGTTCAATTCAAAACCCAACAGCAATATCATACAGTTGATCCAAATGTAAAACATCAGAATCAATAATGTGCCAATTGATCCATATAATTCATTGTATTGTGAAAATTTTGTGACCCAAATCCCAAAAAAATACGAATCCAAAATAATTAAAATGGTTGTAAACACCGAACCTATCGAGATAAATGCGCGGTTTTTGTCATGTTTGGTACCAAATTTGAAAAGTATCGAAGTGGTCATCAAAATCATCAAAATAACAAAAGCATAACGACCAATTACGATTAATTGAATTTGATCACTAAAAACTGTTTTTTGAATCAAAACCTCAAAAACTACGATTATTGCCACTGTCACTAATAACAGTAAGGACAGTAATAATGACATTCCCAATGCAACTACATATTGACGCACAAAACCTCTTTTGATAAGCACATGACGAGAGGTTTCAAAGCCTCCCAGAATTCCATTTAAACCATTCGCCATCAGGAAAATCGACAATATAAATCCCGAGGATAATAATCCGGAATCACTATTATTCAGAATATCACTGATGATTTTGTAAATTGCATCGTAGGTATTTGGCGGCACTCCGTCCTTGACAAACATCAAAAAATCTTCTTGAAAACCTTCAATAGGGATGAAAGGAATTAGATTTAGAATGAATAATGCAAATGGAAATAATGCCATGAAAAAACTAAACGCAATGGCACTGGCGTGATACGTTAACGCACTTTCGATGATTCCCAAGCCATATATTTCCATTAAATCATACAAAGACAAGCCTTCCAACCAAGGAAGTTTTATCTTTTTTAAACCAAACATAAGATTCCGTACAATTGGAATTCTTCGTAGTTTCAATTCAATTTCTTTACTCATAATGCTTTCAAGCTCAAATCCATGTTGTATACGGAATGCGTCAACGCGCCCGAAGAAATATAATCTACGCCGCATTCGGCATAGTTCCGAATCGTGTTTTCATTAATATTCCCTGAAGATTCTGTTTGGCATTTATCTCCAATTAAAGCTACTGCTTTTCTGGTATCCTCAAAATTGAAGTTGTCAATTAAAATCCTGAAAACGCCTTCGCTCTGCAGAATTTCTTCAATCTCATCCAAATTTCTGGCCTCGACAATAATTTTAAGATCCAGATTATTTTCTTTAAGGTATGCTTTTGTTTTGGCTATAGCCAAAGTGATTCCACCTGCAAAATCATTGTGATTATCCTTTAGCATTATCATGTCATACAATGCAAAACGATGGTTTTCGCCACCGCCGATTTTGACAGCCCATTTCTCACATGCTCTAAAACCTGGCGTTGTTTTGCGTGTGTCTAGAATTTTAGTAGTTGTTCCCTCTAATAAACGAACATATTCCTTAGTTTTAGTAGCAATCGCTGACATTCTTTGCATTGAATTCAAAACTACGCGTTCTGATTTCAAAATGGATTGTGAACTTCCGGAAACATGAAAAACCACATCTCCCTTTTTTACTGGAGTTCCGTCCTCAATAAAAGTTTCTATCTGAAGGTTAGCATCTACAAATTTAAAAACCATTTTAGCAAAAGCTACACCAGCAATAATACCGTCTTCCTTCACCAATAATTTTGCTTTTCCTTTTGCTGATTCCGGAATACAAGCCAACGAACTGTAATCACCAGAGCCAACATCTTCCCGAATGGCATTTTTTATTAGTATTTGTAACTCGTTTTCGAACTGTGCTTCGCTAATCATTTTATAGGAAATTTATGAAATGCTAAAGTAAGATATATTTTGTGAAATTGAAAATTTGTAGGCTTGGTTCTTTGGAAAAAAGAAGCAAACAAATCTATTTTATTAAAAAAAACTGCAACTGAAAGATCAAAGTCCAGAGAATTATTCAGTTCCTAAATACAATTTTAACTTTAAACATTGACTATATACTATCCGGAAATCTATATTTAAAAATCAATTGTTTTATTTAGGGCATTATTATTTAAAATCTTATATTTGAATTTAGTAATTAAAAACACTTTTTATGAAATCTTTTTTAAGCCTACTTTTTATATCGTCATTACTTTTGACTTCTTGTAAAAAAGAAGTAGAAACACCAAATAACACCGCACCAACAAATATCGTTCCTTTCACGGAAGTTGGTAAACAGATGCAGAATCAACAAGCTTTGACCGCTACTCAGTCTCAGCAAAATCCAAATATTACAAATCAGAACACTGCGGTAACAACTTCAGGTGCAGTTGCAACAGGTATGAATCCTGCTCATGGTCAATCTGGGCATCGTTGTGACATCCCTGTTGGAGCACCATTAAATTCTCCGGCGGCGGCTACTGCTCCAGCAACTCCACAACAAAACAAACCAGTTCCTGCTGCTACTGTTACAACGACGACAACCCCAACTGTTACAACTACTGCTCCAACAACTCCCACTCCAGAAGGGATGAATCCGCCACATGGTCAAGAAAATCATCGATGTGATATAGCCGTGGGTGCACCATTACCGAAATAGAAATTGAAATGATTCCTCAAAATAAAAACTGGCGTAAATTCTAAAGAGTTTACGCCAGTTTTAGTTTTTTGGATTAATACATTTTAAAAAATAAAACAAGAACTTTTCTAGAATAAAATAATTTGCAAAATCAACAACAATGAATACCATAAAAATTTTTGATTTTAATTTAAAAAGCGACGTTGTAAATTGGAAAGTTGTAAATGACGCTGTAATGGGCGGAGTATCCGAAAGTAAATTTTATCTGAATACAAATGGAATTGGGACTTTTGAAGGCAAAGTTTCTTTAGAAAATAATGGCGGATTTTGTGCTGTAAAATATACTTTTGAGCCATTAATTTTAAAAAACACTACACATTTTTGCATTCGGCTAAAAGGAGATGGTAAACAATATCAATTCAGAGTCAAGACCAATCGAACTGATTCCCATTCGTATGTATTTCCTTTTCAAACTTCCACAGATTGGCAAACGATTGAAATTCCAATCATGGAATTGTATCCTGCATTCAGAGGACAAAAATTAAATCTACGTAATTATGACGGTTCTCATTTAGAAGAAATCACTTTCCTGATAGGCAATAAAAAAGAAGAGTCATTTCAATTGCTAATTGATAGCATTGAGGTCAAATAAATCATGAATTTTAAAATAAAAGCAAAAAAAATAACTGAAAATCAATTATTTAGAAATACGTTTTAAAATAAATTGTAAATTTGTTAATAAATAATTTCACAATGATACGAGAAGCAATAATAGAACGAACCATTCAAATCATTAACCAACTCCCAGAAGATAAAGCGTTGGAAATAGCTGATTTTGCTGATTTTATTATCAAAAAATACGAAGAACAATTATTAACAGACAACATTCAAAAAGTTGTAGTTGAGAGTGAAACTTTTAATTTTTTAAATGAAGAAGATAGCATTTATTCAGTATCGGATTTGAAAGAACGATACCAATGAAAAAAGGCAATATCATTCTGATTCCATTTCCTTTCACAGACTTATCAGGTAAAAAATTACGCCCGGCTGTAATTTTGATAGCAACGGATTACGATCTTACAGTGAGTTTTATCACTACACAACTAAAATGGAAAGAGAATACTGATCTTGAACTTTTACCTACTAATTTAAATGGCATCAAAATGTCTTCTTTGATTCGATTATCCAAAATTGCAACTATTGACCGATCATTAGCAATTGGAAAATTAGGCGAACTTCATCAGAACGAGATAATTGATTTAAACAATAAACTGAAAATAATCTTTCAGCTTGAATAAAAGGAAATTTGTTTTTTGTACAATCCAATTCAAAGAAAAAGACACATTGAAACTGTTAATTTTTCTATCTTTGCGCCTCTGAAATCCAACAAAAATGAACATCAAATTGATTGCTATCGGTAAAACTGATAACAAAGCCTTACAATCTTTAATAGATGATTACACAAAACGTTTGTCTTTTTATATCAAGTTCGATTTGGATATAATCCCTGATATCAAGAACGTAAAAAACTTATCGGAAAGCCAGCAAAAAGAAAAAGAAGGCGAACTGATTTTATCTAAAATCTCGCCGACAGACCAACTTATTTTATTGGACGAAAACGGAAAAAACTTTTCCAGCGTCGGTTTTTCAGAAGAATTACAGAAAAAGATGAACTCCGGAGTTAAAACTTTGGTTTTTGTTATTGGCGGTCCTTATGGATTTTCGGATATGGTTTATAGCAAGGCACAAGGAAAAATATCGTTATCTCTAATGACTTTTTCGCATCAAATGGTGCGGTTATTTTTTATCGAACAGTTGTATCGTGGATTCACGATTTTGAGAAACGAACCGTATCATCACCAATAAAATTAAGTATTCAGAAATCAATCTCAGTTTTCAGTTAATTTGATTAAAAAATAAACTCTTCCTGTTTAATATTAAATTCCGACGATGGCAACTTTAAACTATTAATGAAAATTTTATTTTGAATATAACTACCAAAAGTTGTGTTTTTGTCAAAGCAAAAAACATATTGGACAGCTTTATTATTTGGTAACTTATTTAAATAGGCTTGCAATTCTTCTTGTTTTACTATAATATCATCCACTAAAACTTCATTGTTTTTGGTAAAAAATACAACAACTCCTGACTTTGGTTTTTCTAGTTTGTAATACACATTAGTAAAAGGAATAAAGGCTAAATTTTTACCAATCGTATCAGCGTAGGAATAATAATTTTCGGCATTTTCATTCTTGTGTGCTTTTTCTTCGCGCTTCTTTTGTTGCAACTTCATGATTTCCGGAATTGCAAGTCGTAATGGCAGACGTTTGTCAACATTTAGAATCCAATTAGTCGAAATAATACTGTTTTTCCGGTTTACTTCAGCCAGCGTATCTTTTTCTTTTGTTCTGAAAAAAATATAGATTGGCGAAAGATCATCTACACTTTTGACAATTGAAGTATTGGCTTTTGGTAATAAAACATCTTCCTTATTTCCACAAGAAAACAGCGTAAAAAGAACAATCAGAGTAAAATATTTCATCTTTATAAATTGATTTTATTGAATAATGTAACGCATTCCATAGCTTCTTTTACATCGTGAACACGCAGGATTTTTGCTCCTTTGGTCAATGCCAAAGTATTCAAAACCGTAGTTCCATTTAATGCATTTTCTATTGTTGTTCCAAGCGTTTTATAAATCATGGATTTTCTGGAAATCCCAACAAGAAGTGGTAACTCCAGCATGTTAAATAATTCCATTTTTTGAAAAACTTCGTAATTTTGAGTTATTGTTTTGGCAAAGCCAAAGCCCGGATCGATTATTAAGTCATTGATCCCAAAACTTCTGGCCATAGCTACTTTCTCCGAAAAATAGAACAACATTTCTTTTACAATATCATCATAATCCGTGAGTGTTTGCATCGTTTGCGGATTGCCACGCATGTGCATCATGATATATGGAACATTGTATTTTGCAATTATCTCCATCATTTTATCATCCAGATTTCCCGCTGCAATATCGTTGATGATAGCCGCGCCGCTTTCAATTGAAGCTTTGGCTACTTCACTTCTAAAGGTGTCAATCGAAATTATCGTTTCTGAAAAATGTTTTAAAATCAAATCTACAACAGGAACAATTCTCGAAATTTCTTCTTGTTCCGAGACAAATTCTGCATTTGGTTTGCTGGAATAAGCGCCAATATCTATAAAAGTTGCGCCATCAAGTACCATTTTTTCGACTTGAGAAAGTATTTCAGTTTCATTTTTATACTTTCCACCATCAAAAAAAGAGTTGGGCGTCACATTCAAAATCCCCATTACTTTGGGAGTTGATAAGTCAACAAGTAATCCTTTGCAGTTAATAGTCATTCGTTTACAGTTTTAAAGACTTCAAAATTCGACATTCAAAAAAATTATCTTATTTTTGAAAAAATTTCAAGACAAATATACACCAATAATGAAGAATACTTCAAAGGAATATGATACGGTGATTGCGACTTGTCGTGCACTGTTTATCAACAAAATGAAAGATTACGGATGTGCTTGGCGCATTTTAAGATTGCCTTCATTGACGGATCAAATCTACATTAAAGCCCAAAGAATTAGAAGCCTACAAGAAAACGAAGTTCGCAAAATTGATGAAGATGAAACGGGTGAATTCATCGGGATCATCAATTATTCTATCATGGCATTGATTCAATTAGAATTAGGCGTTGCGGATCAACCTGATTTAAGTGTTGAAAAAGCGACTGAATTATACGATGCTAAAGTTAAATTGACCAAAGATTTAATGGAAGATAAAAATCATGATTATGGGGAAGCTTGGCGCGAAATGCGTGTGAGTTCACTAACCGATTTGATTTTACAAAAACTACTTCGTGTCAAACAAATTGAAGACAATAAAGGAAAAACATTAGTTTCTGAAGGAATCGACGCTAATTATCAGGACATGATAAATTATTCGGTTTTTGCTTTGATTCTAATGGGTTTTGGAAATAAACAATAAAAAGCAATAACTAAATATGAAATCGCCAGGATTCCAAAATCACAAACTGGAATCAAGAATGGTGATACCATATTCCATTAAAAAACAAATATTATCTTCATATGAAAAATATAATTACTCAATTTTCTAAAATTTTCGTTGGAATCCTATTCATTATCTCCGGATTAATCAAGCTGAATGACCCAATTGGGTTCTCTTATAAATTAGCGGAGTATTTCAGTGAACCCGTTTTTAACATGCCGTTTTTTGTTCCATTTGCATTAGGAATCGCTTTATTTTTAGTAATTCTTGAAGTAGTTCTGGGTATTATGTTGCTCATTGGTTATAAAACCAAATTCACTATTTGGAGCTTACTAATCCTGATTGTATTATTTACTTTCCTGACTTTTTATTCTGCTTATTACAATGTGGTAAAAGATTGTGGTTGTTTTGGAGATGCTTTAAAACTAACGCCTTGGCAATCGTTTACTAAGGATATTGTTTTACTTTTCTTTATTCTGATATTATTTTTCAATCAAAAACTGGTAAAACCGTTGTTTAGCAACAACGTACAAAACATAGTTATTTACGCCAGTATCGTTTTATCCTCGCTTATGGGAGTTTGGGTTTTAAACCATTTACCAATAATAGATTTTAGACCGTTCAAGGTTGGAAATAACATTCAAAAAGGAATGCGAATTCCTGATGGAGCAGAAAAATCTGTGGTGGAAATGGTTTTTATTTACAAAGTTGGCGGTGTCGATAAAGAATTTACTGAAAAAGATTTGATGGCAATTCCGGAAGGCGCTGTATTTGTAGATCGAAAAGACAAAGTCATTACAGAAGGTTACGTTCCTCCTATTCATGATTTTACAATGGAAAAAGACGGTTCTGAATATAAAGATGAATTTTTAGAAGCGTCTAAAGTAATATTGATTGTAGCATACGATTTAGTAAATGCAGATAAAGATGGTTTAGCTAAAATGGAAAAACTGAGTCTGGAAGCTAAAGCAAAAGGATATAAAGTAATTGGAATGACATCTTCTACTCCAGAACAAATAGTTGCAGCTAAAAAACAATTTGGGATGACATTTGATTTCTACTTCTGTGACGCCATCACTTTAAAAACGATTGAAAGAGCTAATCCAAGTATTGTAATACTTGAAAAAGGAACTGTAATTCAAAAAGTACATCACAATGACATTGCAGATTTAAAATTTTAAATAAATCATACTGTTCAAAGTCGTAAAGTCTCACAGGAAAACTTTACGACTTTATACTTAACAAGAATAACAAATACTTTCTAAATAATCTGGCGAATCCAAATCATTCGATTATTTTCAAACTATAACGATATTGCTTTGTCATTTTCGAATTAAGCTTTCAAAATTTCCTATTCTACATAACTCATTCGAATTGTTTGCTTAACTTTGTTATAAAAACAACTCAAAAATGAAAAGAATAATACTGCTCCTAATTGCTTTTGCAACATTTTCTTGTACAAAAGCACAAAAAACTGAATTCTCCAAAGAAGCTTTAACCGAAACCCTTTTAGCCACTGATGGAAGTCAAGTTGCTTTTCAGGATATTTTAAAAAAATACAAAGGAAAAACTTTGGTAATCGAAGTTTGGGCTTCATGGTGTGGTGATTGTGTAAAAGCAATGCCCAAACTAAAAGAATTACAAGCTAATAATCCCGATGTCGCTTACTTGTTTATTTCGATGGATAAAACCGCCGATAAATGGAAAGCTGGAATTGAAAAACACGAATTGAAAGGGGATCATTTCATGGCAAATGACCAAATGAAAGGTATATTTGCAAAAGCCGTTGATGTCGATTGGATTCCAAGATACATCATCGTAGACAAAACTGGAAAAATAGCATTATACCGCGCTATTGAAACCGATTTTGATAAAATTAACGATACCTTAAAAAGTTTGAAATAATTATTTTTCAAATAGTTATAAAATTAAAAACCAAAACCTAAATATAACACAACGAAAATGAGAAAGAAGATTGTTGCCGGAAACTGGAAAATGCATAAAAATGCAGAGCAAACAGAGGATTTATTAAATGAATTAATAGCAAAAATTCCAACAGACACAGCTGTTCAAGTTATTGTAGCTCCTACTTTTGTGAACTTAGCTTCCGCTGTAGATCATTTAGAATTCACTAATATTGATGTTGCTGCACAAAACGTTCATGAAGCAGAAGGTGGTGCTTTTACAGGTGAAATCTCAGCAGATATGCTAAAAAGTGTTGGTGTAGATATTGTAATTTTAGGTCACTCAGAACGCAGAGCTATTTTTCATGAAACGGATGCTTTGATTGCCAATAAAGTAAATACAGCTTTAGAACATGATATGAGAGTTATTTTTTGCTTTGGAGAAGAATTAAAAGATCGTCAATCAAAAAATCATTTTAATGTGGTAGAAAACCAATTACGAGATGGTTTATTTCATATTGAAGCAAAAGACTGGGGAAATATTGTTTTAGCTTATGAGCCAGTTTGGGCAATAGGAACTGGAGAAACAGCTTCTCCGGAACAAGCCCAGGAAATGCATGAATTTATCAGAGAAACCGTTCGAAAAGCATATGGAAATGATATCGCTGACAATGTATCCATCCTTTATGGCGGGAGCGTAAAACCTGATAATGCAAAAGAAATATTCTCTAAACCAGATGTAGATGGTGGTCTTATTGGAGGAGCAGCACTAAAAGCCGATGATTTTGTAGCAATTGTAAATGCGATATAAATTCAAGTTTAGATTATAAAAAAAGCGATGATTGATTTCATCGCTTTTTTTATATGCCAAATTTATCATGAGAATAAAGAGAAATAGTACCTTTGCAAAAAAAATAAGCATGTCAAACATTTATATCGGGTATCATTTTACTATTGAGCCTAAAGAATTAGGTTCTGAAATATTAATCGCAGAATTAGGAGAAAAAGCATTTGAGAGTTTTACAGAAACTGAAACCGGGATTTCTGCTTTTGTACAAAAGGATTTATGGGATGAAATGATTCTTGATGACATTCATATTTTACAATCAGAGGAATTTACAATCGATTATACATTTGAAGAAATCGAGCAAGTCAACTGGAATGAAGAATGGGAAAAGAATTTTGAAGCGATAGATGTTGATGGAAATTGTCATGTACGTGCGCCTTTTCATCCAAAAACGGATGCCGAATTTGACATTGTAATTGAACCAAAAATGAGTTTTGGAACGGGACATCACGAAACTACACACATGATGATCCAGCATTTGTTGGAGATGGATGTTGCCGGGATGAAAACATTGGATATGGGATGCGGAACAGCAATATTAGCGATACTTGCTGAGATGAAAGGAGCGCAACCAATTGATGCCATTGACATTGACAACTGGTGCTACTTAAACTCGATTGAAAATTCGGAACGCAATAATTGCAAACACATTACAGTTTATGAAGGTGAAGCTGCTTTATTAGAAGGTAAAAAATACGATTTGATTATTGCTAATATCAACAGAAACATTTTGTTGAACGATATGCAAAGTTATGTAGACAGTTTAAATCCTAATGGAACGCTACTTCTAAGCGGTTTTTATCAGGAAGATATACCATTTATAGATGCTTCTTGTACTGAAAAAGGATTAACGTATGTTAAAAAATTTGAAAGAAACAATTGGGTGTCTTTAAAATATGTAAATTAGTGGTACTATTTTTTTATTAATTACGAAAGTACAAAAACCTACAAAATGAGTACTAAAGAAAAAGTAAGAGAAAGAGTTAGTGTTAAGGAAGCTATAAGTTTAGACAATGAAATAGTGGTTTACAACGATGATGTAAATACTTTTGACCATGTCATTGAAACTTTGATTCGCGTTTGTGATCACACTCCGGAACAAGCAGAACAATGTTCGTTAATCGTACATTATAATGGGAAGTGCACCGTAAAAACAGGTCCTTACGAAAAATTGAAACCACAATGCACTCAATTATTAGAAGCAGGATTAAATGCGGAGATAATTTAAAAATAATAAGAACTTCCCATTAAAAAATAAATTACTGTGAATAATTCAAAAAACATTCTCTTTTATTCTATATTTGAATAAAAAAAAGTGTTTTTATGGAAGAATACGGTAAAATTTTAGTTTTTGTAATGCCCGTCTTTTTGATATTGATTATCATCGAGAAAATTTATGGGCATTACAAAGGGGAAGATACGTCACCTAACATGGATTCTGTTTCGAGTGTGAGCTCCGGAATGGTTAACTCCCTAAAAGATGTTTTGGGACTCAGCATTACGCTGGTTTCCTATGATTGGATTGTCTCTAAAATAGCTTTATTCGATCTTCAAGCAACCTTTTTTACATATTTTATTGGATTTATCGCTATCGATTTTTATGGCTATTGGAGCCATCGTTTGTCTCATCAAATTAATTTTTTATGGAACAAACACGCCATTCATCACAGTAGTGAGGAATTCAATTTGGCTTGTGCCCTACGCCAACCCGTTTCCAGTTTTGTTAATCTGTTTACCTTTTTATTGATTCCGGCTGCTCTTTTAGGAGTTCCCTCCAAAGTAATTGCAATAACTTTACCGATTCATTTATTCCTCCAATTCTGGTATCATACCAAGCACATTAAGAAAATTGGTTTTCTGGAAAACATACTGGTTTCTCCTTCCCACCATAGGGTTCATCATGCCATAAATCCAGAATATATGGACAAGAATCATTCACAAATATTCATTGTTTGGGATAAATTGTTTGGCACTTTTCAAGCGGAATTAGAAAGTGTTCCACCTGTTTTTGGAATCACACGACCAGCGAGAACCTGGAATCCAATTCGGATAAATTTTCAGCATTTATGGTTGCTGATTACAGATGCTTGGCGTTCCGAAAACTGGAAAGATATGTTTACCATTTGGTTTAAACCAACAGGCTGGCGTCCAGAAAATTTTGAAGAAAAATATCCCGTTACCAAAATCACCGATGTCTATAATTTTGAAAAATATGGCGTTCAACATTCTAAAAAACTGATGTACTGGTCCTTATTTCAAGCTATTATTACATTGTTACTTATTAGTTATATGTATAATTCTATTGCGCTAATAGGTTTGCCAAATGTATTTATTTACGGCGCATTCATCTTCCTGACCGTTTACAGTTACACGGAATTAATGGATACCCGTAAAATTTCTATATTCTGGGAAAGTATTCGCTTTGCATTCGGAATTGGGCTAATTCTCTATTTTGGAGATTGGTTTGGAATGGATCAACTCTTTCCTTTTGCGAGTTATGTTGTTGCAGGATATCTCATCTTGTCATTGATAGTAACCATTTATTTTGTTAACAGTAATTTTGAAAAAGAAACAATGATTGTAGCTCAATCTTAAAAATAACGTATGAAAAGCAACATAATAGTAAATAGTTTTATTGGATTTAGTCTTGTTTATCTTTCGTTTCTATTTTTTGGGAATGAAAATACAGTTTGGTTTTTGAAACCCTTTTTATTACCATTTTTACTTTTAGCTGTTTATTTTCACGAAAGATTCACTACCAAAAAAATTCTTTTAACCGCTTTGACTTTGTCTTGGATAGGTGATATTATTTTGATGTTTGCTGACAAAGGAGAATTATATTTTATAGCAGGGTTGATTGCTTTTCTTCTTTCGCACATTTCTTATATTATACTATTCAGCAAACAATTAAAGATTTACTTAAAGAAAAGTAAAATCATTTTTTGGGTTGGAGTAACAACTATTGCCTTTTATTTAATAGTGATGATGTTGATCTTATTACCAAGTTTAGGTGATTTAAAAATTCCGGTTTTTGTTTACGCGCTGACAATTTCAATTATGTTGTTATTTGCACTTAAAGGTTTTTTAAATTGGCAAAAACCCGCCAATATTTACATTCTAATTGGCGCTATCATTTTTGTAGCTTCTGATAGTCTTTTGGCTTTTGATAAGTTTTATACGCCATTGCAATACAGTTCCTTCCTGATTATGGCAACCTATTTACTTGCACAATATTTGATTGTTATGGGCATTTTGAAATTAAACAAAAAAAAGTAGCATTTTCATACGAGAATGCTACTTTGATACAAGCTATTTTTCGATTAATGAGGCAATTTATTTTTCAATAATCCATATAAATAAGTTCCTAAAAGAGCTCCAAAAAGTACTATAGAAACGGTCCAAAAACCCGCCCCAAGCAAGATAAATATTGGTCCAGGGCAAGAACCTACCAAAGCCCAACCCAATCCAAAAAACAATCCACCAATCCAATAGCGAGCAGAACCTTTTTCTTTATCCGGAATTTCTATAGATTCTCCTTTGATGTCTTTGATGTTATTTCTTTTTATGATTTGAATCCCAATAACTCCAGTCAAGATAGCCACAGCAATAATTCCGTACATGTGAAACGACTGAAATTGGAACATTTCATAAATACGATACCAAGAAACGGCTTCAGATTTAGTCAGTACAATTCCGAAAATAAATCCAACCAATAGATATTTTAGTATATTTTTCATGCTTTTTATTTTAAATTTTAAATGATGATTGCTTACCTAATTTACAATTAATGGCAATAAAAAATGCGCCATGATCAACCCACCAATGAAGAATCCAATTACCGCTTTCAAAGAAGGAATTTGTAAATTACTCAAGCCTGAAATAGCATGTCCAGAAGTACAACCACCGGCATAACGAGAGCCAAAACCAATCAAAACACCGCCAATAAGCAGTATAAAAATACTTTTTGGAGATTCTAAAATGGAGATTCCAAAAAGAGCATCTGGCATTAATTTTCCGTTTGGAGCCTCAATACCCAGTGTCGCTAATTGTGCAATTGTTTTAGGGTTTATAGCCACATTTGAAGCATCACTCATAAAATGAACAGCAACAAAACCACCTAACATAGCTCCAAGAATGACTACTAAATTCCAGCGTTGTGCTTTCCAATCGAAATCAAAAAAGGCTACTCGTTTTCCTAAACCCGCCATCGAACAAAGTGACCGCAAATTAGAAGACATTCCGAAAGACTTTCCAAAATATATAAGTGCTAACATAATCAAGCCGATTAAAAAACCGGAAACATACCAAGACCAAGTTTGAAAAATAATATCCATGTTGTTTTTTTTGCAAAGATAAGAAGCATTTGATGAGATTTTGGAAGAAATGCTACTTTCGCTAAAAAAGTGCGAATCCAAATTATTGCAGGAACACGCAGTAAGGTCTAAAGTTCTGTTTATATTTGTATTATTTAAATTGCATGGTATTGTAATTGCTATTTAAATTTTACTGCCATATCCTAAAATGAAAAGCATTTAATTTTAAACATATAAGTCATGTAAGCTAAAAAGTTTGTTTATCAAATTAGGGTTAAAAAGTAAATATAAGTTAAAAATATTCTTTGTAAGGTAAAGAGACTTTGCTTAAATGAACTACAAACTTGACTCGATTTTATTCAAATTAAAAAACTTATTTGTCTTATATGTTTAAAATATGTATTCAACACAATGCTGTTATTTTAAGACTTAAGCGAATTTAAACAATAAATTTATTTTAAAACATGAACAAATCAATCCTCCTTATTGCTTTAGTTATTAGTTTAGCTTCTTGCTCCAGTACGCAATCTACTTTGAAAAATACAGATGATAATGCGCCAAACCTTACCCTTTCAAAAGACAATACTTTTGTGATTACTGCATACAGTAAGGACAAAAAATATGGCTACGATAAAGATTATCCCATCAATATTTTCTTTAATAATACTAAAAATGAAACGATTAATCAAGACCGGTTTTTGAATGCTTTAGCAGGTCCCAAAGGCGAAAAAATCACGTTTACCAAACTAGAAAGCTGCTGTCCGTTTCCAACAAAAAGAAGTGAGTTGGGTGCCGGATTTTTGGATGTTTATGAATTAAAATGGGAAGGTCAAAAGAAACCGGTTCTACTGTACTTAAACATCTATGAAAAAGGAATTTTGATGGTTCCAATGGGACTTTCGTTAAAAAAATAATCACTTTAAAATCCCATAACATACATGTTTACCAAATCCCTAGCCCTGATGATAGTGAAAATCCTCCCGTTTTTCAGGGAGATTGTAATCTCGTCCTAATGACGAGACAGGAAACAGCTCCTAAAAAAAAGTTAATGCCCAAAATTATTTGCAAATCATAAATCGTAAATCGCAAATCATAACTACCTTTGCAACTTTAAAAAATCATATTATGAACCTACAACATATTCCACAAATCAAATATACTGACAGTGGTAATTTCTTCTTGCTAGCTGGGCCATGTGCCATTGAAGGGGAAGAAATGGCCATGCGAATTGCCGAAAAATTAGTTGGAATTACTGATAATTTACAAATCCCTTTCGTTTTTAAAGGTTCTTTCAAGAAAGCAAACCGTTCTAGAATTGATAGTTTTTCAGGAATTGGAGATGAAAAAGCACTGAAAATCCTTAGAAAAGTTTCGGAAACATTTAAGGTTCCTACTGTTACTGACATTCATACAAATGAAGATGCTGATATGGCGGCTCAATATGTTGATGTGTTGCAAATTCCCGCTTTTTTAGTGCGCCAAACCGATTTAGTCGTAGCAGCTGCCAATACCGGAAAAGTGGTCAACTTGAAAAAAGGACAATTCATGAGTCCGGAAAGCATGAAGCATGCGGTTCAAAAAGTATTGGATTGTCACAATGAAAACGTGATGGTTACAGATAGAGGAACGATGTTTGGCTATCAAGATATGATTGTTGATTTCAGAGGAATTCCTACGATGCAACAATACGCTACCACTGTTCTTGATGTTACCCATTCGCTGCAACAACCCAACCAAACGGCTGGCGTAACAGGTGGAAGACCAGACATGATTGAAACTATTGCCAAAGCTGGTATTGCTGTAGGCGTAGATGGAATTTTTATTGAAACTCATTTTGATCCTGCTAATGCAAAAAGCGATGGTGCTAATATGTTGCATTTGGATTATTTCGAATCCTTAATGACCAAGTTAGTCGCTATCAGAAAAACAATTAATACATTTTAAATTTAGGCCCCAAATTCATTGAAACACTTTTTATTATATTCCGCATTCCTTACTATTTTATTTACCAATAACACAATTGCACAGGAAACTACAGAAATTCAAAATAAATATACAACTCATAACAAAGGAAAATTTTTTATTTCATGGGGAGGAAACAGAGACAGTTACTCCAAATCAGACATAACCTTTCGAGGTAAAGATTACAATTTTACTTTAGAAAATGTTCAAGCGCATGACAAACCAAAAGGTTGGCATGTAGACTATATTAATCCCGCCAGAATGACTATTCCTCAAACTAATTTTAGAATGGGGTATTTCATAAGTGACCATTATAGTGTTGCAATAGGTGTAGATCACATGAAATATGTGATGTCGCAAAATAAGGCTGTGGACATCAATGGGTATTATCCAAATCCGGGATCTTATGATGAATTGTTGGCGAATAACCAAGTGCTTTTGACTGAAGAATTTCTAAAGTATGAGCATACCGATGGTTTGAATTATGTGAATACAGAGTTTTCTCGACATGATGATATTTCGTCTATTTTCAAAATTGAAAATACCGATAAAATTCAAATCAATTTAACTGAGGGAGTTGGTTTTGGTCTCTTATATCCTAAAACTAATACAACTTTATTGGGAAAAGAACGTCATGATGATTTTCATGTTTCGGGTTTTGGAACTTCTTTGAAAGCAGGATTGAATGTTACTTTTTTCAAACACTTTTATATTCAAGGAGAACTTAAAGGTGGCTATATTAATATGCAAGACATTCGAACTACGCAAAGCACCGAAGACAGTGCTTCACAGGATTTTTTCTTTTTTCAGAGAATCATTGCCGTGGGTGGAATTTTTAGAATTTAATTCATCCTCAATCAAAAATTATCAAAGCTATCATTTATGATGGCTTTTTTTTATGAATTTACATTTAAAATTATCAAAATCTACAGAATCAATAACAGTAGAATTGTTTTTCTTTTTTTTCTTTTTTTAAATTATAATTAGCTAAATTTATCCATTAGACTTATTTATTTAAAGTCGGATTTCTTTAGCACTAAATAATTTTTTAAAATTATAAATGACCGAAAATAACGCCTCAATTTCTTCTTTAAAAACGGACTATCACTTTGATAATTTCTTTAACATCTCAGCAGATTTTATTTGCATTGCAGGATTTGATGGCTATTTCAAAAGAATAAATCCCGCTGTTTCAAAATTATTGGGATATACTGATGATGAATTGTATGCAAAACCCATAAGCAGTTTTGTTTATGCTCCAGATCTTAAAATTACTATCGAAACTAGGGAACAAGTATATAAAAATAAGCCGCTTTTGAATTTTGAAAACCGCTATTTGACTAAAAGCGGCGAAATTGTCTGGTTATCTTGGACATCAATGCCTGTCGAGTCCGAAAAATTAGTGTACGCAATTGCAAAAAATATCACCCATAAAAAAAGAATCGAAGAAGAACGTAATCTACTCCTTGCAAATTTGACCCAAATCAATAAAGAACTTACCGTTTTATCTCATAAAACATCCCATGATTTAAAGTCTCCGATCAATAATATGCTTTCGGTTTTTAGTTTGATTGATAGTAGCAAAATACACGATCCGGAAACACTGGAATTAATCAACATCCTTAAATTAACCAGTGAAAATTTAAAACAAACATTAAGCGATTCCATTGACGAATTAGTAGAAAATGAGAGTATCAATACTCAAATAGAAGAAATAAATTTAAATGAATCACTGAAAGAAGTCCTAATTTCCATAAATTCTTTAGTCCAAGATTCAAAAGCAGTAATTAAAGTTGACTTTTCAGCTTTTGAAAATGTTACTTTTAACAAAGCATATATCAAAAGTATTTTTTTAAATTTAGTAACCAATTCTATTAAATATGCAAAACCACATCATGTACCAGTTATAACTATCCACTCAAAAAAAGTCAATGGAGTAAATCAATTAATTTTTTCTGATAATGGACTTGGTTTCGATATGGATAAAGTGCGGGATAAGATTTTTGGATTGTACGAAAAATTTCATAGCAATAGCGACAGTAACGGTATAGGACTCTATTTAGTTTATAATCACATTACGAGCTTAGGTGGCCGAATTGCAGTGGAGAGTAAAATTAATGAGGGTGCTAAATTCACTATTTCTTTCAAATATTAAAAAAATGATTTTAGCACCTTCAAATTAAAGTTTTTTTTATTTTACTATACCATTCTGATCCATCAGATAAAGTAAGGAAGCCATAGCTGCTGCTCCCAGTTCTAACTCTCTTTTATTGACAGCATCAAAAGTGTCATTTGCAGCATGATGATAATCAAAATAACGCTGAGAATCCGGCTGTAATCCCACTTTTACGATGTGATTGGATTGTAACGGACCAATATCAACTCCGGAATGTCCTTTTACAAATTTGTGAATTAAATAGGGTTCAAATAATGTTGCCCAACTACTGATTTTATTAAAATTAGCTTCATCAGCTTCAATTGAAAATCCCCTTGGAGAAAATCCACCCGAATCACTTTCTAAAGCAAAAATGTGATTTTCATTGTTTTTATTGGACTGTTTTTCATATTCTTTTCCGCCTCGAACACCGTTTTCCTCGTTCATAAACAAAACCACACGCAACGTATTTTTAGGCTTGTATCCAATATTTTTGAAGATATTCAACACTTCCATACTTTGGACACATCCTGCGCCATCATCGTGAGAACCATCTCCAAGATCCCAAGAATCAAGATGCCCACCAACGACCATTATTCTTTCAGGATGCTCAGAACCGGTCATTTCGCCAACAACATTATAGGATAAAACATCAGCAAATGTTTCACATGATTGTTTGAAATAGAATGCTGCATTTGGATTTTGTTTTAAACTTTTGCTTAAAATTTCGGCTCCATTTGTACTAATGGCAGCAGCCGGAATTCGTTGTTCTTTGGCAATTTCTCCATAATTAGTTGCACCGGTATGCGGTAAATCATCCAAGCGCAAATTCATGGATCTGACAATTACGGCTAATGCCCCTAGTTTACCGGCTTCTCTGGCTCCAGAGGATCTTTGGTCCACACAACTTCCATACGCTTTGAAAGTTTCTATGAATTCTGGATTCATGGGTCTGTTAAAAAAAACTATTTTTCCTTTTACTTTGGTTTCGCCAAGAGCAGCTAATTCTTCTAAACTATTTACTTCCAGTATTGGCGCTTGCAATCCTTTTTTAGGAGTGGCAACGGAACCGCCTAGCGCACATATTGGGAAATTGATCTTTTGTTTTCCAACTTGTAAATACCCGATTTCTTTTTCGCCCCGAACCCATTTGGGCACCATTACTTCCTGAAGGTAGACTTTATCTAAACCCAGTGTTTCCAATTGTGCTTTGGCATACAAAACCGCTTTTTCTGCTCCTATGGAACCTGATAATCGGGAACCAATGGTATTCGACAAATGGTCCAGCCACGGGTAACATTTAGCATTGGTCAACGATGATTTGTAAATTTCCTTTAAAGTTTGTTCATCTTTAGTTTGCGCAAAAGCAGTGATTCCACTAAACAAAAGCGCAGCTAAAACAATTGATTTTTTCATAATAAATTTAGGCTTTCTGGGTATTCTTATTTATAATTTTGGTTTTGGTTGCTGTGGCAATTTCGTAATTCTTAACGAATATTCTATGTTAGATTAAAAAAAATCCTGCAAGTTTTAAAGCTCTTGCAGGATATCCTTATTAATTTATTGGTTCAAAACTGATTGCCGTTCCTCCTCCCGGAGCCAAATTCAACTTAATTTTTGATTTGCTCGTCACTGTCATTGTTCTTATTTTATAAGCAATTGGATTGTTCTTCCAATCGGCATCTTTCGCATCTTCATAAATAATAGCTTTATATTTTTTTCCTTTGGTCAGGAAGTCTAATTTTATTTCTGATGTTCTGGCATTCTCATCTGTGATTGCTCCTAAAAACCAAGTTTCTTTTCCTTTGGTTTTTCGGGCAACCGTAAGATAATCGCCTGGTTCCGCTTCTAAATATTTGCTTTCATCCCAATCAGTTTCAACGTCTTTGATAAACTGAAACGCATCTGGGTATTTCTCGTAATTTTCTAATAAATCGGCCGCCATTTGCAACGGAGAATACATTGTAACGTACAAAGCCAGTTGTTTGGCTAAAGTGGTATGAACCTGCTCCGTTTTATTTTTATCATAATAACTCATTTTGATTTCGAAAATTCCCGGCGTATAATCCATAGGTCCACCCAGTTGTCTTGTAAAAGGCAAAATAGTTTCGTGCATAGGTGGATTTCCAACGCTCCATGCATTGAATTCATTCCCACGAGCTGCTTCGGCAGCGATATAATTAGGATACGTTCTTCCAAAACCGGTTGGTCTTGACGATTCATGGGAGTTTATCATAATCTTATAATCTGCAGCGCGTTTAACCACAAAATTGAAATGATTCACCATAGATTGTCCGTCATGAAACTCGCCACGCGGAATGATTTTGCCCACATAACCCGATTTTACTGCTGGATATTCGTATTTTTTCATCAAATCAAAAGCACGATCCAAATGTCTTTCATAATTACTAACAGAACCTGATGTTTCATGATGCATGATCATTTTGACATTTTTTTCTTTGGCGTAAGCCGAAAGAGCGGCAATATCGAAATCCGGATAGGGCGTTGTAAAGTCAAAAACTTCCTCTTTCCAGTTTCCGTTCCAGTCTTCCCAACCTACATTCCAACCTTCTACCAATACGCCATCAAAACCGTTTTTTGCGGCAAAATCAATGTATCGTTTCGTATTTTCGGCAGTAGCACCGTGTTTCCCCGATGCTTTTGGTACATCCGCAAAATTAGTGGCATTTTGAGAACCTGCATAATCCCAAGTAGATTTCTCTACGTGCATTTCCCACCAAATTCCAACATATTTCATGGGTTTAATCCAAGAAGTATCTTCTAATTTTGACGGTTCGTTTAGGTTCAGAATCATTTTAGAAGCCACAATATCTCGGGCATCATCGCTAATCATGATTGTTCTCCAAGGCGATACACAAGGCGTTTGTAAATAGGCTTTGTCACCAATTGCATTCGGAACTAATTCGGCTTTTAATTTGTAATTTGTCACATCAGCATTCAAATGCATTACAGGATAATTGACTACTGCCGCTTCAAAAATATTGAGATACAAACCTGATGGTGATTTCATCATCAATGGCGTTTGAACCATATATTTTCCTGGAATGGACTTTACTCCAATTCCGTTGTTCATATTGATTTTGGAGTTATCAATTTCAGAAAATGAAGTTTCATTGTATTCGTATTCATTACTGTCGAAATCTCCTGGAATCCAGAATACTTTGTTGTTTTCGATTAAATTAAATTGGGTAACCTCATCAGAGATGATGAAATAATTCAATTCCGCTTGTTTTGGAAAATCATATCTGAAAGCAACTCCTTCATCAAAAACTCTAAAAATGATATTCATTTTCACCTTAGTTTCCTTGTTGATCAGCGAAACATTAAGTTCATTATAGTGATTTTTAATACTGGATTGTTCCCCTAAAACTGGTTTCCAAGATTCGTTGAAACTAGAAGTTTTTGAAGTCAGTATTTCAAAATTTGCGCCTAAAGCTGGTTTTTCCTTTAATTTTATACCCAAAGCACTTTCCAAAACGACCGCTTTGTTTTTGTAATTTACAGAATAAAAAGGTTGACCATTTGTCCCTAATTTGAAATTTAAGGCAATTTTACCCGATGGCGATTGAACGCTTTGGGCATGAAGTAATCCCGTTGCAAAAACGAAAAAAACAGAAAATAAATATCTCATCTGGTTATTTGTTAATTTATTAAATCAAAACTAATTATTAATCTAATACTATTTTATTAAAAAAAAACTACAACCTTGTAGTGGTAATAAATTGTTTTTAATTTTAAGAATTAACTTAATAAAAATTAAATTTAACCCATTAATATCTATTTAAAATATAATTTAACTGTATATAAAAAGTCTAAATCAAGGAGCTCTTATTATATTGTTCTTGTTTTAATTCAACAGCAAATGGTGAACCTGATTGGCAATTTCGATTTCCTCATTGGTAGGAATTACCAATATTTTAGTCTTGGATTCTGCTGTGTTGATTTCTCTAATTTCTTTAGAGCGAATTTCATTTTTGGAAGCATCCAATGCTATTCCAAAATAATCCATATCCGTACACACTAATTTCCTGATGTAAGAAGAGTTTTCTCCAATCCCAGCCGTAAAAATAATGGCGTCGAGTCCATTTAAAACGGCTGAATAAGAACCAATATATTTCTTAATTCGATACGCATTCATGGCCAAAGCCAATTGACAATCCGCATTTCCGTTCTCCGCATTGGCTTCTATATCCCGTAAATCGCTGTAACCGGTAAGCCCCAGCATTCCGCTTTGTTTTTGCAACATTGTATTCACGGCTTCAAGCGAATAACCCAAAGTATTTACCAAATAAAATATAACGGATTGATCCACATCTCCGCTTCGGGTACCCATAATTAATCCGTTCATTGGACCAAAACCCAATGTATGATCAATACTTTTTCCATCTTTTATTGCGGTCATACTGCAACCGTTCCCTAAATGTATCGTGATAATTTTAGACCCTTTATTCTTCGTGTTTTGTTCTAAATAACGAATCGCATTTTCCGAAACGTATTTGTGACTTGTACCGTGAAATCCGTAAACACGAATCTTATTTTCCGTCAAAAGATAATTTGGTACCGCATATTTATGCGCTACAACAGGAATTGTTTGATGAAAAGCAGTATCAAAAACGGCCACTTGTTGTGCTGAGCTAAAAATTTCTTCCGCCACATTTATCCCTTCTAAATTGGCAGGATTATGCAGAGGCGCTAAATCAAAAAGCTGCCTGATTTTGTCTTTTACTTCAGTGGTAATAATAACAGTATTCGAAAAAGCGCTTCCGCCATGTACCACACGATGTCCGACCGCCTCTATTTCTTCCGTGCTTTTAATCACTCCCACTTTATCATCCATCAGGAGCTGAGCAATTTTTTCCAAACCAATTTTATGGTTTGCAATAGTTAAAATCTCTTCAAATTTAGTAGTATTGGTCACATAGGTTAGATTTGAAGTTTCCAATCCTATTCTGTCAATCATCCCCGAACAAATCACTTCATTCGCCGGCATGTTAATCAATTGGTATTTTATGGAGGAACTCCCTGAGTTTATAATTACTATTTTCATTTTATAATCCTTGTGCTTGAATCGCCGTAATCACGACTGTATTTATAATATCATCTACCGTACAACCACGGCTTAAATCATTAACCGGCTTGTTCAATCCTTGTAACATCGGTCCAATTGCTAAGGCACCAGTTTCCCTTTGCACTGCTTTATACGTATTATTTCCTGTATTTAAATCCGGGAAAATTAGAACGCTGGCTTGCCCTGCCACTTCTGAATTTGGCATTTTACTTTTTCCAACAGCCATATCAACCGCAGCATCATACTGAATAGGACCTTCAATCTTTAAATCAGGGCGTTTTTTTCTCACTATTTCAGTTGCAGTCCGCACTTTATCTACTTCATCTCCTTTTCCTGAAGAACCGGATGAGTAGGAAAGCATGGCGATTTTTGGTTCAATTCCAAAAGCCAAACTAGAATCCGCAGATGAAATGGCAATTTCTGCCAACTGTTCCGCAGTAGGATTTGGGTTAATGGCGCAATCTCCAAAAACTGAAACTCTGTCCTCTAAACACATGAAAAATACCGATGAAACTACTGATGAATTTGGTTTTGTTTTAATGAATTGCAACGCTGGTAAAATGGTATGTTGTGTAGTGTGCGCCGCGCCGGAAACCATTCCGTCAGCGTGGCCTTTGTAAACCATCATCGTTCCAAAATACGAAACATCTTCCATCAAATCTTTCGCCATTCCTAAAGTAACATTTTTCGCTTTTCGCAACTCATAATACGTGTTTACATAATCGTCATAATGCTCAGATTCTATAGGATTAATGATTTGCACTTTGGAAAAATCAAAAAACAAACCTAATTCCGCAACTTTACTTTCTATTTGTTTTTTGTTGCCAATAATCGAAATATCCACCACATTCATTTCTAATAAACGGGATGCCGCCATAATAATTCTATCGTCATTCCCTTCCGGCAGAACAATGTGTTTCCTGTGTTGTCTGGCTCTTTTAACCAAATTATACTGAAACATTTTTGGCGTCATTCCCTCCGCTTCAAAAGTAATCAGCTTTTCAGCCAAGTTGTCTAAGTCTACATATTTTTCGAAAGTCGTAATCGAAATTTCAATCTTCTGCTTGTTGTTTGCATAAATTTTAGATTTAATCGATCCTATTTTATTGGTGATAAAATACGTCCCTTCTTCCACGGCAATAATCGGAACAATCGTCGAAAGTCCTTCTATCAATTTCAAAATACTGATCTCCGGCAAAATATTTCCTGTCAAAACAATTCCGGAAATAGTTGGATAATTAAGGGATTCATTGGCTTGCAAAGCTCCTAAAATAATGTCGGCACGATCTCCGGGAGTAATCACCAGACTATTCTCTTTTAAATGCAACAAATAATTACACAATTGCATGGCGCCAACGCTAAAATTTCCAGTTTGGTTGTTTAAGTGAGCGGAACCAAATAAAACTTTGGCATCCAACTCATTTACGATTTCCTGTACTGTTGGATTATTCAAATTATGGATTAAGGGAATCGCATTTACCATCACGCTTTCAGGCAAACTTTTTCTTAAACCAGTAGTTACTATTTCTATATTCTCCTGTTGTACTTTATTGGCAATCACGGCCAATACCTCCACATCCTTCACTTTGAAAGAATCATAAGCCAGATACAAACTGTCCAATAATTCTTCCAGTGTTTTGCCTACTCCGGAACCTACAATAATCGTTGGGATTCCAAGATTTTTAGCAATCAGAACGTTCATGTCTAATTCTATCACCGTTCCTTCCCCACTGAATCCCGTTCCTTCGACCAAAACAAAATCAAAACGTTCCTCTAATTTCTTATATTTTTCAATAATTAAATCGAGAACTTCTCCTATTTTTCCTTTATTTTTTTTCTTAATTAATTTACTTTTTGTGATGGCAAACGCATCTTCAAACTCGATATCCAAACCAAAATGACCAATCACCGTTTCGATATGATTGTCAAATCCTCCTTCTTCAGTGTCCTCAATAATTGGCCTGAAATACCCCACTTTGGCAGTTTTGCCAATAAGCATACTCATCAGTCCTAATGTGATGATCGACTTACCGCTATTTTGTTCGCTTGTTGCTATATAAATGGCCTTGTTCATTTTTTTATTTTTTATTTAATTCCAAAAAAAATTGGATATATTGCTTTTTATGTATTAAAACCAACGACGTTTTTTAAAATAGACAATCATTCCTATTCCTATCAAAATCATAATAGCCATTACCGTATGGTAGCCGTATTCGCGCCTAAGTTCTGGCATATTCTCAAAATTCATTCCGTAAACTCCCACGATAAAAGTAAGCGGAATAAATATTGCCGAAACGATGGTCAGCGTTTTCATTATCTCATTCATCTTATGGGTTTGTGCCGAAAAAAAGAAATTAGAAGCACTTTCCAATGAACCCATATCCGATTCAATTTGTTCCAAAAGCTCTAAACTCTTTTGATGTAATCGTGCAAAAAAGCTAAAATTTTCACTTTCTATTGCATTAAAAACATTGTCATCTTTAATACTTTTTATGTTGTACAAAGATTCTCTTAACGGAATTATGGAACGCTTCAAAAAGTTAAAATTATCTCTGTGTTTTTCAATTTTTTCCAAAATTATGGGGTCAGCACTTTGCTTGGAAAGATTAATCAGTTCTTCTACTTTGTCTTCTTCATTTTCCAGGGTAATATAAAAATTTTCCATAATGGCATCCAAAAGAATATACAAAAGATAGTCGGCTTTTTTTGTTCTTACAATACCTGAATGTGTTCTTAATCGTTCTCGAATGTGAGTAAAAAAGTCGCTTCTTTTTTCCTGAAAAGAAATTAGAACCCCATCTTTTATCAAAAAACTTATTTGCTCGACTGTTATATTATCTGAATCTCCTAAAGGCAAAAGTGATTTTATATTGAAAAATAAAACATCCGATAACTCCTCCACTTTAGTCCTTCTTGTCGTATTCAAAATATCGGCCAACATGAAATTGTCGATTTTGAAATAACTTCCAATAGACTTCATCAATTCTATGTTATTCAAACCATGTATATTCAGCCAATTATTCTTATGGACATTCATATATTTATCTAAATCTGAAACCATAAAACCTTCATACTCTGTCAGATTTAAATTATCGTATACAAACAACTGCATTTCCGATTCGTTTTCTTTATGAATTCCCGTGTATTCCAGATTATTGGGTTGGAGTTTTCTTCCTTTTTTGTATTTAATTTTTCTCATTCAAAAATCATTTATAGAGTAATATTACGAAAAAGTTTTACAAAAGCCCCAATCCTTCTGGCTTTTGACATTTCGAAAAACAAAAATAGGTAGAAATAACAATCCCTTTTATGAGAAAAATCATGTAAGGATTATAAATCTGTAATTAATGAACGATTGTTAATTATTGTTAATTATTTAAAATCGTTTTTTGAAATAATATGTTTTTAAAAATATATCAATAGATTTGAAAATTAATAGTGAATAAATAGAAGATTCTTTTAATTATTTACTAAAAACTTATTATTAACTATTATATGTTTAACCAAATGATCAAAAAAAACCTAACCTTATTTATTGTATTGCTGTTGATTTTTTCTGCCCAAGACACATTCGCACAAAGCCGAAAAAAAAGAAAAGCAGATAAAGATGCTATTGCAAAAGTGGATGCTAAAGCCGCTGATGCCAAAAAAGAACCCAAACCGTACAAAAAAGTAATTGATTCGAGTGCTGTTACACAAAGAGGATTAATCGATGTTCATAAAATAGACAACAAATACCTTTTTGAAATTCCAGATTCTATTATAGGAAGCGAAATGATGACTATCACCCGATATTCTAAAACACCGGCCGGAGGAGGGATTTTTGGTGGAGAAGAAATCAACAGACAAGTGGTGCGTTGGGAAAAAGGTTTGAATAACAATATCTTATTGAGATCTATTACCTATGTTATTATGTCTCCGGATGAAGACAAACCAATGGCTCAAGCAGTCAAAAATTCAACTTCAGATCCAATTATTGGAAATTATGATGTTCTGGCGTACAAAAAAGATGATGCTGGAAAAATCACAGGTTATGTAGTCGATTTATCCACTACTTTCGATGCTGATGTTCAAACTTTTTCTTTGGATCCAATTAAGAAACAATTATTAAACATTCAAACGTTTCAAAAAGACAGATCATTTATCTCAAAAGTAAGCAGTTTTCCAATAAACACTGAAATTAGAAGTGTAAAAACCTTTACGACAACACCACCGAAAATCAATACTACCCCAACACCAAAAATAGGAGTTGATTTACCTTCTGCTTTAGATGCAGGCGTAATTACTGTAGAAATGAATACTTCTATGATTTTATTGCCAAAAAATCCGATGCGCAAAAGAGAATTTGATGCGCGTGTAGGGTATTTTGCAAACCAATATGGTGTATTTGAAGAAGAATCTCAAAAATCAGATACCAAAGTATTTGCGGTAAGATGGCGTTTAGAACCTAAATCTGCTGAAGATGCTCAAAAACAAAAAAAGGGTGAATTAATTGAGCCTTTGAAACCGATTGTATATTACATTGACCCGGCGACTCCTGAAAAATGGAAAAAATTTATCAAACAAGGTATTGACGATTGGCAAATTGCCTTTGAAAATGCAGGTTGGAAAAATGCCATTCGTGGAGAATATTGGCCAGAAAATGACCCTACAATGAGCTTGGAAGATGCTCGTTTTTCTGTTTTAAGATACTTCGCTGCTGAAATTCAAAATGCTTATGGTCCTAATGTTCACGATCCAAGGAGTGGTGAAATTTTGGAAAGCCACATTGGTTGGTATCATAATATCATGAGTCTTTTAAGAAATTGGTATTTGATTCAAACTGCAGCGGTTGATCCTGCTGCAAGATCTAAAAAGTTTGACGACAAATTAATGGGAGAATTAATCCGATTTGTTTCTTCTCATGAAGTAGGTCATACTTTAGGTTTACGTCATAATATGGGAGCAAGTTCTGCTACTCCAGTTGAGAAACTAAGAGATAAAGAATACCAAGCGAAAAACGGACACACGTCTTCTATCATGGATTATGCACGTTTCAACTATGTTGCACAACCGGAAGATGACGTTACTACCTTATTTCCTAGAATTGGAGATTATGACAAGTGGGCTATTAAATGGGGATATTCTTATTTTGAAGACACTAAAAATGAAGCACAAGAGAAAGCTTTCTTGAATGAAATGACAAAAGAAGCGTATAAGAATAATCGTTTATGGTTCGGTACGGAATCCAGTCCTTATGATCCGAGATATCAAACGGAAGATATTGGTGATAATGCCATGAGAGCCTCTGAATACGGAATCAAAAACTTGAAAAGAATTTTGCCTAATTTATTAGAGTGGACTAAAGAAAATGGAGAAAGTTATGCTGAACTAGACGAACTTTACGGCGCACTTACAGGACAATTCAGAAGATATATGGGACATGTCACTAAAAATGTGGGAGGAATCTATGATTCGCCAAAAACGTATGACATGACCGGAAATCAATTTGAAGTAGTTCCAAAAAGTATTCAAAAAGACGCTGTGGCATTCTTGAATACTCAATTGTTCAACACTCCAAAATGGTTATTGGATCAAAATGTCCTTTCGAAAATTAACCCGGAAAGCGGTGTTGAAGCAATCAAAGGAATGCAAGATGCAACACTAACTAGCTTGTTAGCCGGTGACAGAATGGTTCGCCTTTTAGAAACCTCAACTGCTAGTAAAGACAATTATTCTGTAGACGAATTAATCAGTGATTTGAATAAAGGAATTTTCTCTGAATTAAAAAGCAATAGTTCTATTGATATGTATCGCAGAAACATTCAAAAATTGTATGTAGACAAGATGATTGGTATGCTAAAACCCGGTAATGCAGAAGTAAGATCGGTTCCGGTTGGTGTAACGTATGGTTTCAATACCAGAAGAGTGAATTTAGCACAAACGGATTTACCTTCTATTGCCAGAGGTCAATTGAATTCTCTTAAAAATGATTTAAAAATGTCTTCAGCTAGAATGTCAGACCGAATGAGTAAATATCATGTACTCGATTTGATTTCTAGAATTGGTGAAGCTTTAGATCCAAAATAATAATAAAAAAGGGAAAATGTTTTAAGAACATTTTCCCTTTTTTTTTGTGATGTGTTTGATGTGGTTTCAACGTGAATAAACACATTTATAGAATACACATTATTCTATAAATGCACGGTGGAGAGACGCATATTGTAAATACGCACTGCAGTGCGTCTCTACGTAATAAATTAATAATAACAAAACCCGACTTGTTTCAAAAACAGGTTGGGCATTTTGTTAGCTATAATTCCATAAAAAAAACCGAACTATCACTAGTCCGGTTTTTAAATCAAATATTAAAAAAAAATAATAAAAGTAATTAATCTTTAGACGATTTTACGGCTAAACTGTAGATTACCAATCCAAAACCAATTTTGTTAATCGCATCTGCAATGTTGTAGGCCACGTCAATATTACCAGCTGGTATAAATCCGTTGTACCATCCTGATGTGCCCATCATATATCCTAATGGATAGATTGACCATCCAACAAGAACAAACCAGCATAAGATTTTGTGTGCTTTTTGAATTTCTCCACCAGCTGATGCAGCTAATTTCGCAGCTTCACCTAACCAAATCTCGTACACAATTGCAAAGTAAGCTAATCCAGAAATGAACCCCCATAAAGCAGCGCTTTCTGGTGCAATAACTTCACCAATATAACCTGTTACTAACATGATTACTGAATAGATAATCATTTTCCATAATAAGGACTGTTTTGCTCCAGCTACCTTTAGTATTAGGTAAAATTCTAAACACATTAACGGCACCGTTAGCACCCAGTCAACGTAACGAAAGAAAGTTGGTGACTCCCCAAAAGAAGCCCAATAATCTCTCATGTAGAAATAATGTACAGCAGCAATAAAAGTGATTAATCCTGACACCAATACTGAAGTACGCCACTTTTTATCAAACTGGCTTAAGGATAAAAAGAAAAATGCTGAAGCGGCCATCATTGCCATACAGCCTACAAAAAAAGTAAACCCAACGTAATCAGTTGGCAACATTTTCCCAACTAATCCTGAAATAAACATAAAATTTGTCATAAATAATTATTTTAATGGTTTTTTGTTCAATCAAATATAGCAAAAGTTAAACAATAAAAAATCATTTTTGTTTAATATTTTTTAACTAATTTTAAACATTAATTAAATTTCATGAAAAATTATTCAAATATTGCAATTGTAGCAAGCTTTTTCGGGTTATGGATGGATTCATTTCTTTCGACTCAACTTCAGATAGTTTTAGGTTTCTTCTTGATTTTTACTTTTGGAATATTACATGGTGCAAACGATTTACTTCTAATTCAAAATATTAAAACCGTAAAACAGTCCAATTCCTGGTTTAAAATACTCGGATATTATTTAGTAGTGGTTTTAACAGGTGCCTTTCTGTTTTATACAATTCCGCAAGTGGCGTTACTATTATTCATACTTGTAAGCGCCTATCATTTTGGCGAACAGCAATGGCAAGATCTACAACATGACTTTCCCAAATGGCTGGTAATAATATTCCAATTTATATATGGATTAGTTATTCTTCTTTTACTGTTTAATTTTCACTTGATTGAAGTGCAAAATATCATTTTAAACATTGCAAATATCAGCATTTTTGATAGTTACTTTACCATTATACTGCAGGTTTCAGGAATTATTTTTATTAGCTTAAGCGCATATTTGTATTGGAAATCAGAAAATATCAGAAAAAAACTAATTTTAGAATTCTTTTATTTGGTTCTATTTGCAATCCTCTTTAAGTCTTCCAGTCTGATATGGGGATTTGCCATTTATTTTGTTTTATGGCACAGCATTCCTTCAATAATTGACCAAATTAAATTTTTGAATGGTTCCTTTTCAATAAAATATTTTTTTGCCTATTGTAAAGCGGCAGGGATTTATTGGTTACTATCTATAGTAGGAATTACACTGATCTATTATATATGTAAAGAGGAACAATTGTTTAATGCTTTGTTTTTCTCCTTTTTGGCCGCCATAACCTTTCCACATGCGGTAGTAATTACAAACATGTTTGGCACAAAACAGCCTAAAAAAATAGAAACGCATAAAAAAACCGTTTACCAACGGTGAACGGTTTTCTATATTAACAATAAAGACGGACAACAGTCCGTCTCTTCGGGGAATTATTATTTTACATCTTCGAATTCAACTTCTTCAACATTGTCTCCTTGAGCAGCATCCCCATGAGGTTGTGCTTCTCCTTAACCTTATTCTCCTTAAACACACATCGCTTCAGTTGCTTTTTTCCAAGCAGCGTTGATGTTATCAAAAACCATTTGAATTGCAGGAATGTCTAGAGATTGAGCCATTCTCAATTCAATCAATGCATATGCTACAGCGACTTTGTTTTCATCAGATAATTTAGACCCTAATTCATTCAATTGAGTTTCAGTTTGGAAAATCATTCCGTCCGCTTCGTTCAATTTTTCTGTTCTTTCTCTTAAAAGTTTGTCAGAATCAGCATTAGCTTCTGCCTCTTTTTTCATTCTTACGATTTCTTCAGCTGCTAAACCCGACTCATTTCTGAAAAGAATCGGGCTAAATTTTAAAACTAAACTTATTATTTTTTCTTAGATGGTCCGGCAGAAGCGAATACAAACTTTTTATCCGCAGGAACGTAAATCATTTTATTTTCCTTTGCTTTATTTTTCAATACCACATCTCCTGATTTGTTTACGATACATTCAAAACCTTCATTTCGAATTCGGTCTATTGTTTCAGAAACCGTTTGCTTGTCATCCAAAAAATGTATTTCAGTTATTTTTGTAGTTGTTTGTTCATTTGTCAGCACTTTTGTTTTAGAAGTTATGTCACAAATTACAGAAACGGTAGTCACTGCAGCCTCTGTTTTTAATTTGCTTTGCGCCGTCTTTTTTTCCTGCCACGTTATTTTATGCAAAGAAGTTCCTTTGGTCGTAAAGGGTTCAATTTTACATTCTAATGGCAACTTATCTACCTCAAAAATTTTCAATAAAATCGTGTCTTTTTTGGCTCCTTTATTCGTGATAAAAAAATAAAATTTATTCTTAATCATTTCCGCAGAAACATTATCTGATTTTGCAAAAACGGATGAAGCTGTTAATTTTTTGGCTTTGTTGCTCTGACTGAAAAGAGCCGTACAACAAAATGCCATAACAAGAAGTAATATTGTTTTTTTCATAATTGCTTTCGATTTCAAAGAGATTGAAAAGTACAATAATATTTGATACAAAATAGGCGCATCCATTTTAAAAAAAAAATAAATTCCATAAAAAAAACCGTTCACCAATGGCGAACGGTTTTCTAAATCAACAATAAAAACGGACAACAGTCCGTCTCTACGGGAAATTATTATTTTACTTCTTCGAATTCAACGTCTTCAACATTGTCTCCTTGAGCAGCATCCCCTTGAGGTTGTGCTTCACCTTGACCTTGTTCTCCTTGAGCATACATCGCTTCAGTTGCTTTTTTCCAAGCAGCGTTGATGTTGTCAAGAGCCGTTTGAATTGCAGGAATGTCTTGAGATTGGTGCGCCATTCTCAATTCAGTTAATGCATATTCTACAGCAACTTTGTTTTCATCAGATAATTTAGAACCTAATTCTTTCAATTGAGTTTCAGTTTGGAAGATCATTCCGTCAGCTTCGTTCAATTTTTCTGCTCTTTCTCTTAAAAGTTTGTCAGAATCAGCATTAGCTTCTGCATCTTTTTTCATTCTTTCGATTTCTTCAGCTGTTAATCCAGAAGAAGCTTCGATACGAATATCGTGAGATTTTCCAGTTCCTTTGTCAGTTGCCGAAACTTTGATGATACCATTAGCATCAATATCAAAAGTTACTTCAATTTGTGGAACACCTCTTGGAGCTGGTGGAATACCATCTAAATGGAAACGACCGATAGTTTTGTTGTCAACTGCCATAGCTCTGTCTCCTTGTAAAACGTGGATTTCAACTGTTGGTTGAGAATCTGCAGCTGTAGAGAAAACTTGAGATTTTTTAGTTGGAATAGTTGTGTTAGACTCAATTAATTTAGTCAAAACACCACCCATAGTTTCGATACCTAAAGATAAAGGTGTAACGTCAAGTAACAATACATCTTTTACATCTCCAGAAAGAACTCCACCTTGAATAGCTGCTCCAATTGCAACAACCTCATCAGGGTTAACTCCTTTAGACGCTTTTTTACCAAAGAATTTTTCAACCTCTTCAGCAATTCTTGGCATACGAGTAGAACCACCCACCAAGATAACTTCGTCAATATCAGAAACAGTTAAACCTGCATCTTTCAACGCTTTAGCAACTGGTGCCATAGAACGTTTTACTAATGAATCAGTTAATTTTTCAAATTGAGCTCTAGTTAATTTTTTAACTAAGTGTTTTGGTCCTGAAGCCGTAGCAGTTACGTATGGCAAGTTGATTTCAGTTTCAGCAGAAGAAGACAATTCAATTTTTGCTTTCTCAGCAGCTTCTTTCAAACGTTGCAATGACATTGGATCAAGACGTAAGTCAATACCTTCTTCAGCTTTAAATTCGTCAGCTAACCAGTCAATAATTTCGTGGTCAAAATCATCTCCACCTAAGTGAGTATCACCATTTGTAGACAATACTTCGAAAACTCCGTCTCCTAATTCAAGAACAGAAATATCAAATGTACCTCCACCTAAATCGTAAACAGCAATTTTTTGATCTTTACCTTTTTTATCCAAACCGTAAGCAAGTGCAGCTGCAGTTGGTTCGTTGATAATACGCATTACTTTAAGACCTGCAATTTCACCCGCTTCTTTCGTAGCTTGACGTTGTGCATCATTAAAGTAAGCTGGAACAGTAATAACTGCTTCAGTAACAGTTTGACCTAAATAGTCTTCAGCTGTTTTTTTCATTTTTTGAAGTGTCATAGCTGACAATTCCTGAGCTGTGTATAAACGACCATCAATATCCACACGTGGTGTATTGTTGTCCCCTTTTACTACTGAATAAGAAACTCTCTTTGCTTCAGCTGTAATTTCTGAAAAAGAGTGACCCATAAAACGTTTGATAGAAGCAATAGTCTTAGTTGGATTAGTTACCGCTTGTCTTTTAGCAGGATCTCCTACTTTAATTTCTCCACCTTCAACAAAAGCGATGATAGATGGTGTTGTTCTTTTTCCTTCTGCATTAGGAATAACAACTGCTTCATTACCTTCCATTACAGAAACACAAGAGTTGGTCGTACCTAAATCAATTCCGATTATTTTACCCATTTTTAATATATTTAATTTTATTGTATACTTGTTTTAATGACTCGAAGTCGATAAGTCAATCTTTGTGCCAATACAAAACCAACTATTAAATTGTCAGTTTATGTTAAAATTGGCGTAAAAAAATCTGACAAGATGACATTTCAGAGGGTTTGTCATTCTGGCGGAAGTCGGAATCTGGAGCTGATTCCCGCTATTCGCTGTATCTTTATGATCTTAAAGAAAGAACATAAAGGATGCCGCTACTATCGGGGCTAGGAAATCTGATTCCTAACTTCATTTGTTTCTATTCGATTACTTAAAAATTTCAATACCATTAATTCGTAATAAATAAACTACATTAGCAGAACATATACAATGATATTTGTAGCGATTATATACAAGTTGGTGGCAATTTTACCGAGCCATAAATAAATAAACACCTTATAAAACCTAAAATATGTTTGCAAATCAATTCAAACAACACATTTCAAAATTTTCAACTTCACCTTTCTTATTTGTTGGTTCAGGTTTTTCAAGGAGATATTTGGGACTTCCTACATGGGAATTATTACTCATGGAAATATGCAAAGATTTGAAACTGAATAAACCTTATAACTTTTATAAATCAAATGCTGACTCAAAACTACCAAAGGTTGCATCAATAATCGGTCAAGATTTCAATGAAATTTGGTGGTCCAGTCCAGAATTTGAAGAAAGTAGAACACACTTTGCCTCGCTTGCAGAAACAAAATTTTCTCCATTAAAATTTGAAGTTGCAAAAATGATTAATTCGAAAATTGAATTAGTGCAAAATGAAACGATTGATAAAGAATTAAAACTATTAAAAAAAATTAATATTGACGGAGTGATTACTACAAATTGGGATCAGTTACTAGAACGCACATTTCCCGATTTTAATAAATTCATTGGACAAGAGGAATTAATTTTTTCTGAATTATATTCTATTGGTGAAATTTATAAAATTCATGGTTGTTCATCAAAACCTAACTCTTTGGTAATAACAGAAGAAGATTATTTAAATTACGAAGAACGCAACGCATATCTTGCTGCAAAACTTTTAACTATTTTTATTGAAAATCCAATAATATTTATTGGTTACAGTTTAGATGATAAAAATATTCAATCAATTTTAAAATCTATAATAAAATGCTTAACCAAAGAAAAAGTTGAAAAGCTCAAAGATAGACTAATCTTTTGCCAGTGGAATCCTGAACCAATAGAACCAACGATAATTGATAGTACATTACTTATTTCAGATACTGTTATTCCAATTAAATTAATTATTTTACATGATTTCATAGATATATTTACTGTATTAGCGAATAATAAGAGGAAATTACCGATAAAAATTCTTCGTCAAATGAAAGGAATGGTCTATGATTTTGTAAAATCGAATACTTCGAAATCAAAAATTTATGTAACTGACAATTTAGAAGATATTGAAAAGTTACATAATGCAGAATTTGTTTATGGAGTTGGTTTAAAAGATAAATTTGCTGAAGTTGGAATAAAAGGTATTGAATTAAAAGATATTCTTACTGATACAATTAACTCTAGAGAATGGGATCCATCTAAAATATCGCAATTATGTTTGCCCTATTTAAATGGAAAATATATTCCTTATTTTAAGCATTTGAAAAATGCAGGTTTTTTAAACGAAAATGGAAAAATTGATGAAGATAACGAGATAACAGAATTTTCTCCTGGATTTATAAAAAAAGTTAATGAGGTTCAAATCGAAAGCTTTTATCCCTCTGCTAGCTATATTAGAAAAAAAGAAGAAATTAATATTACTTATCAATCTTTCAATGAATTAAAGGCAACCGCAAACCAGTTACATATTTTATTTTACACACCTTTGCTTTTAGTCGAAAAAATAAATTTAGAAGATTTAAAACAATATTTAGAAGAAAACATTGAACTCTTAAATAATAGTTCAATGGGAACACATTTTAGAAAATTAATTTGTCTTTACGATTACCTAACACATACAAACAACCATAGCTAACAGCCGTTTGGCAAAATTTGGGTTTTAGGCTTGATTTGAAGATGGTTTTGTACTTGGAAAATTTGTGCATAATGGAAAAAACTTTCAACTTTAATCCCAAACCTCTTGTAGCGCCAGAAAGTTAGCCGCCATTGCAGAGCGACACCCAAACCAACAAGTAGATAGAAATCTTAATGCCAATTTGAACAATGAAAAAATATTTCTCACAAGCCCGAGTTTTTACTTTTCTGATACTATTACTTTTTGGCTCAGCCTGTAACGGTCCAGCTAAAAAAGACGTACCAAAAGAAAAGGGAAATGAATCAAACATACTAGCTGTTGCACATCCTAAACTTATAAAAACCATAGGCTCGCCTAAATATGGCAATGTACAATCTGTGCTGCAGGACAAAGCCGGTAACCTTTGGTTTGGCACCACAGAAAATGGTCTTTATAAATATGACGGAAAAACCTTTACCCAATTTTTAGTAACCGATGGTCTAAACAGTAATAATATTAATACCATTTTAGAAGATAAAGATGGTAAAATTTGGATAGGTACTCCAGCGGGAGTTTGTCTTTACGATGGTAAAACATTTACTAAAATCCAGATTCCTTTACGAAAAAACCTGCCTCCCAACAAGTTTAGAAAAACGCAGGAGGTATTCAGTATAATGCAGGACAAAAGCGGAAAACTATGGTTCGCAACAATTGATGGTGTTTACATCTACGATGGCAAATCCTTTACTCCGTTTATAATTAATGAGGGCGGAGTTGGCTATATGAGCAGTAACAATAACGTGGAATATATTTTAGAAGATAAAGCTGGTAACATTTGGTTTGGTGGACGAGGTAATAAAGGTGTGTTTCGTTACGATGGAAAATCTATAACTAATCTTAAACCAAATGGCGACAATTGGGCTTGGCCCGCATTGCAAGACAAGAACGGAAATATTTGGTTCAGCAATTGGAGCGGTGCCTACCGGTATGATGGAAAATCATTTACAAGTTTTACAAAAAGCGATGGCTTGCCAAATGATCATTCGGTCATGCGAATTATAGAAGACAAAAACGGCAACATTTGGTTTGGTGGTGGCGGTGGCATTTGCCGTTACAATGGAAATTCTTTCACTTGTTTTACAAAAAAAGATGGACTAATCAATCAGGGAATTTGGGCAATTTTGGAAGATAAAACTGGAAATCTTTGGGTGGGTACGAGAGAAACAGGTCTCTACCTTTACGATGGAAAAACATTTATTAATTATTCGGAATATAAACACTAGCCTGTAACGGACAAACAAAATTTGCAACAACAGACAAAAATGAACAAAAAACAACATCAATCACTAAAACCAACAATCATCATGAAACAACGTTCCAAACATTTTGCAGTAAAAACAATCCTAATTGGTCTATTCATCCAGCTAATTACAATATCAGTTTCCTTTGGCCAAACCAAAGCAGAACAAATCGATAAATTGATGAATCTATATTCAGAATACGGGCAGTTTAACGGCTCCATTCTTGTCGCTGACGCAGGTAAAGTCATTTATAAAAAGGGATTTGGAATGGCAAATATGGAATGGAATATTCCGAACCAACCGGATACCAAACACCGATTGGGTTCTGTTACCAAACAGTTTACCGCTATGTTGATACTTCAATTAGTTGAGCAAGGAAAATTAAAGTTGGATGCTCCTATTACAACCTATCTTCCTGATTATCCTAAAGCATTAGGCGATAAAATCACTATTCATCATTTACTGACGCACACCGCTGGAATTCCTAATTACACTTCGTTTCCTAATTTCGTGAAAGATATAAGTATCAATCCGTACAGCCCGGAAGCATTTGTAAAAAAATTCGCTGACCTACCGCTGGAGTTTACGCCGGGTGAAAAATTTGCGTACAGCAATTCCGGTTATTTTTTATTGGGTTACATTATAGAGATAGTTTCCGGTAAAACCTATGAGAAGTTTTTGCAAGACAATATTCTTACACCACTCAAAATGAATAATACAGGATTCGATCACCATGAAACGATTCTGAAAAACAGAGCTTCCGGTTATGAGAAAAACGGTAAAAACTACAGCAATGCCAGTTACCTTGATTTGTCTATCCCCTACGCTGCCGGTTCTTTGTATTCCAATGTAGATGATTTGTATTTATGGGATCAAGCACTTTACACAGAACAGTTACTTTCGACAAAAAATAAAGAGCTGTTATTTAATTCCTATATTCCTGCAGGACCAGGACAATATGGTTATGGATGGTTTATCAATATGGCTTTCAATGGAGAAAAAAATGAGAGTATCATAGTTACTGAGCATGGCGGTGGAATAAATGGATTCAACACCTTGCTTTCCCGTATTCCGTCTGACAAAAATCTAGTGGTATTGTTAAATAATACTGGCGGGACCAACTTAAACGAGATGAATAAAGCAATTAGAAACATCCTATACAATAAACCGTACAGTTTGCCTAAAAAATCATTAGCAAATGCTTTCGTAGATGTTATTCTGGAAAAAGGAATTGCATCTGGAATCGAGTATTTCAAAGAAAATAAAAATTCAAATACCTATGCTGTCAACGAAAATGAAATGAATAGCGCAGGATATCAATTGTTACAAACCGGAAAAGTAAAAGAAGCAATAGAAGTTTTTAAACTAAATGTAGAAGCGTTTCCAAAATCAGGAAATGCCTACGATAGTTTGGGAGAAGCCTATTTGAAAAACGGAGATAAAAAACTGGCGATTATCAACTATAAAAAATCAGTGGAACTGGATCCAAATAATGTAAACGGGAAAAAAGTATTGGAAGAAATTTCAAAGTCCTAAATTAGTAGACCTGTTTAAAAAAAACCGCACGGATCATGTTTGATTTCAAAAACATGACCGTGCGGATAATAAACTCCTACTTGTGAGTTATGTGTCTAATTCACCCCCTTAGTTGACTTCCCAACGGTCAAATAAACATGCGTATTGGGATACAGGAATTCAATTTTAGTATTTTGCTTGTTTATCCGCATTGCTACTTGACCTTTCTCATTTTCTAAAGTATAGAACGTATAATTCCTATCGGGAGCAAAAATGCCCGAGTCTACAATTTTATATTTCATCTTTGTAGCTGTGAGAAAGAAAACCACAGTACGCTTTTGAGTGTCAAGAAACACAAAAGAGTATTCATTTCCTGCTACATTGCATTCGCCTTGTTTAAAAGGTTGCTCATCTATGCAATAGCGTTGCACATTAAATACTTGTTCTTGAGCATACATACAACCCGATAGCAACAACAGTAGAATTATTTTTTTCATACTCTTTGGTAATTTTATAAGATCCGGAATTGGACAATTCTTTTTCTTATGCAAAAGACACGCCACAATATTTTTTGAAGAAAAAGAAACCACAAAATCCCCAATTACTTTTGGTAGCATATCCTTAAAAAAGGATTAAAAAGGTTCGTGAGTTCCTTTTCATTCCACATATTATTCGTAGTTTTGACCGTAATAATGCGTACTAAATTTCTGTTAAAGCAATCCAAAAGAATAGCGCAAACAACTTTAAAAAAAATTACAATGACTTCATTTAGCAAAGAATTATCCTTTCGTTGGTCAGATCTTGACCCTAATTTTCATGTTCGACACAGTGCATATTATGACTTTGGTGCGCAACATCGTATCGAAATTCTGGAAAATCTTGGTTTAACCATAAAGGTTTTGCGTTCACAAAATTTTGGTCCTATATTGTTCCGAGAGGAATGTATTTTCAGAAAAGAAATACTGCTTTCGGATAAAATAGTTATGCATACCAAAATTTCTAAAATGAAACCCGATGCTTCGCGGTGGTCAATAGTCCACGAATTCCTAAATAACGAAAATAAACTTTGTGCCGTAATAACCGTGGATGGAGCCTGGATGGACACAAAACTACGCAAAATAGCCGACCCAACACCCGAAATAGCGATGGACGCTATTCGTAATTTTCCAAAAACTAATGATTTTCTAGAACTTTAAATTTATGAAACAATTTTTAAAAATTGCCAGCTGCTTACTAATTGTATTGGCGCTGGCTGTAAGTTGCAATCCGTTGCTAAACGCAAATACCACTGAATTCACCACCGGAAAAGTGCAGGAAATCGTTGTGGGCAAAGACGGCTATACCGCCAAAATAGCAACAACCGAAAATTCAATTTATCTGGTGACTATCAGTCGGGTCAATTTATTAGAACCAACACAATATAGACAGGTTTCAACTGGCGAAACTATACAAGTGAAAGGAGATATTTTTAAAATTTCAGGCGTTAATCATATGACCGTGCGAATACTGAAATAGCAAAGAACTATCTTTTCGTTGCACTGGAAGCCTTACGTATTTTTCCAAAGAGCGATGGCTTTTTAACTGCTAAAAAAAACCTCGGGATATTAGGAATCATTTTCGCATTTCAAATCAAATAAGAATCAAAAGCATAACGTTATTAGCATTCAAAAATCATGAAAAACAGAGAATACTCCGCCATTTACAGAATAATGCATTGGTCAATCGCCATTTGCATGACTTTATTGCTTGTCACGATTTTTCTACGTCTGACGTGGATGAATAAAAATAATGTTGCGCTAATTATTCAAGACTATTTAGCGACTACAGATCAAAAGTTGACACAAGACCAACTCATTACGCTTGCTAAAAAAATAAGAAAACCCATGTGGGACTGGCACATTTATATTGGTTATGCTTTGGTAGGTTTGTATAGCATTCGAATTGCGCTTCCATTTTTTGGACAAATGAAATTCTCTAATCCGTTCAATAAAGATTTGGGCATTAAAGAGAAATTTCAATATTGGACGTATTTAATTTTTTATGTTTGTGTCGCTATTTCGTTGATTACCGGTTTAATTATTGTTTTAGGTCCAAAAAATCTAAAGGAACCGATGGAAGAAATACACGTACTTTCTATTTACTATCTATTGACGTTTATCGTGATTCACTTGTCAGGCGTTTTCTTCTCTGAATTAACAACACAGCAAGGACTAATTTCCAGAATCGTAAGCGGACCAACAAAGAATAAAGAAAATTAGAAACAAAAAGCACTCTTTTTTGATTAACAATTATTCGGTTTTTATTTAATGTCAAACGATTTCGGATAAACGATTGAATCCAAAAATAATTAATGTAAAATTGGTCTATGAAAATATATGTCAAAAACATGGCTTGCGAAAGTTGTAAAATCTTTGTAAAAGAGGCTTTAGAAGAACTCGACATCGCTGCAATAAAAATAGATCTTGGCGAAATTGAAGTTAAAGAAGAGCTTACTACGACTGAAAAAAAGAAATTAAACAGTAAGATTAAAAAAGCAGGATTAGAATTATTAGAAAAAAAAGAAGGCATTCTGATTGAGAAAATCAGAAGTGTAATAATTGATTACGTGTATAATTCTGATGAAAAACCAGTCATCAAATTCTCTGTTTTGCTAAGCGAAAAATTAAATCACAGTTACACCTACTTAGCCAATTTTTTCTCTGAAATAGAAGCCAGTACAATTGAACAGTATGTGATTTCACTCAAAGTAGAACGTATAAAAGAACTTATCATTTTGGAAGAACACACCCTTTCAGCCATAGCTTTCAAGCTTCATTACAGCAGTGTTTCCCATTTGTCTAATCAGTTTAAAAAAGCAACCGGATTGACACCTACTCATTTTAAAAATTTAAAAGAAAAAAGAAGAATAACCATTCAAAACATTTAACAAAAGAACTTCCGTTTTATAAAACCGGATGCCTTTCATTCGTTGCCTTTCCTTTAACAAAAAAGATTCAGAAAAATGAATCCAAATTCCGAAATAAAAGAGCTTGCCAAACTATTCCTTAAGTTGGGACTTACCGCTTTTGGTGGTCCGGCGGCACACATTGCGATGATGCAGGAAGAAGTCGTCCAGAAGCGGAAATGGCTTTCAGAACAACATTTTTTAGATCTCATAGGTGCCACAAATTTAATTCCGGGACCCAACAGCACTGAAATGGCAATCCATATTGGCAATGAACGGGCTGGTTGGAAAGGTCTGATTGTAGCTGGCCTCTGTTTTATTCTGCCAGCGGTTTTCATCACCGGATTTTTTGCCTGGGGTTACAAACAATATGGACAATTACCGGAAATACAACCTTTTATTTATGGCATAAAGCCCGCGATTATAGCCGTGATTCTGGCTGCCGTTTATCCTTTGGCCAAGAAATCCCTGAAATCAATACTATTAGCCGGAATCGGAATTGCTGTCTTAATCCTGTCCTTACTTGACTTCAATGAAATCTATTTGATGTTTGGAGCCGGATTATTTGCCTTGTTCTGGTATTTCATCCGAAACCAAAGAATAAAAAATACGACTGTTTTTCTCCCCATAACCGTTCTACAAGTTTCAAGTACAACCGTTCTGACTGCAACCAACATGAATCTATTTTGGATTTTTTTTAAAATTGGCGCAATCCTTTATGGCAGCGGTTATGTACTTTTTGCCTTTCTTGATGCTGAACTGGTAGCCACCGGACTGCTAACCCGTCAACAATTAATCGATGCAATTGCCGTAGGACAATTTACGCCCGGTCCCGTTTTTTCATCGGTTACTTTTATTGGCTATCAAATTAATGGTTTATCCGGCGCCGTAGTTTCTACAATTGCAATTTTTCTGCCTTCCTTTATTTTTGTGGCACTTCTCAATCCATTAGTTAAGAAAATGAGAAACTCAAAACCTTTTTCGGCATTCCTCGATGCGGTAAATATTGCTTCGGTAGCCATTATAATTTCTGTATGTTACGTCATGGGAAAAGACACCGTTACGGATTGGCGTACGATTCTAATTGCAATAATAAGCCTCGCTATTACTTTTGGTTTCAAAAAAATAAATAGCGCATTTATCGTTTTAGGTGGCTCAATAATTGGATATGTTTTGACTCTTATTTAAAAAACAGAAGCGTTTCGCATTCCCAATAGTCCAATGCCTTTTCATCTTATTTGTATTACTGCATAGCGATTTTATTATTACTAATAAATTTAAGTATCTTTAGTGCTATTTATAACTATGGAGACGTTAAATTCAATACTAAAACTGGCTGCTGGCATTGGCTTATTCCTTTTTGCCATGTATCTGGTGGAGGAATCCCTAAAGAATCTTTCCGGCAGAAGTTTCAAACTATTTTTGCAGCGTATTACAAAAAATAATATCGGTGCTGTAGCTGGTGGAACAATCGTTACTGGTGTCCTTCAGAGCAGTTCCATGGTTTCATTGATGGTTTTAGCGTTTGTAGGTGCCGGTGTTTTTACGATGAAAAATGCCATGGCAGTTATTCTGGGTGCCAATCTAGGAACAACAATAGCCAGTTGGCTGGTTGCCACTCTTGGCTTTAAAACAGACATTGAAGTGATAGCTTATCCAGCCGTTTGTTTAGGTGGTTTTTTTCTTATTCTGCTTGGAAATCGTAAGAAAATCAAATACCTATCTTATTTTCTTCTCGGTTTTGGCTTAATGTTTATAGGACTTTCCTTCATGAAAACAGCAATGGAATCTCAGGCACAGTATTTTGATCTTTCGAAATATGCATCCATGCCAATGATTATTTTCCTGCTCATTGGCTTCTTAATTACGTTAATTGTTCAATCAAGTTCCGTAACCATGGCGCTGACATTGAGTGCACTCAACGCTGGAGCTATAGGTTTTCCAATGGCTGCCGCAATTGTGCTGGGTAGCGAAACCGGAACTATAATTAAGATTTTGGTAAGTGCCATAGGTGGAAATGCATCCAAAAAACGAGTGGCATTGGGTAATCTGTTATTCAACATCTTCATTACTGCCATTGCTTTTGCTTTGCTGAAACCCATTCTGCTACTGATCACTGATGTCATAAAAATTAAAGATCCACTCATTGGACTAGTCACGTTTTCGACTTTGATCAACTTACTGGCAATTGTATTGTTTCTGCCTGTTCTTGATATTTTTACTAAATTTTTAGAGCGTTTTTTTAAAAATACCGATAGTTCAGCTGCGGCATTTATAGGGCATGCTTCAATCGCTGAACCTGAGACGGCTTTAGATTTATTTCAAAGAGAAACAAAATATTTTATTCATAATTCGATGCTCTTTAATCTGGAATTATTCGCAATTAATACATTGTCTCTTATAGAAAATAGTGCTTTTAAGGACATTGATGAGGAAAAAAAATTCTACTCAAAAACTGAAGAAGAAAAATATCAATTTCTCAAACAATTGCAAGGCGAGATTCATGCCTTTTATTTGAAACTGAGAACAAAATTACAAGATGAAGAGCAAGTAGAACTCAACCAAATGATTTCAGCTGTACGAAGTTCTATGCATGCCGTAAAAAGTGTCAAAGACATTGGAACTAACATTATGGATCTCAGAAATTCCTCAAAAGACATTAAATATAATTTTTTTATGCACCACAAAAAAGAAACTGAAAATTTATACCTTCAACTGAATGCTTTCCTGCTGCAAGATAAAAAAGCAAACTTTGAAGAACTGCAAAATATATTTAATTCCATTCAGAACAACTATAGTTCCGCTCTGAATAATTTTTACACTGAAGCCCAACAAACAGCAATAGAAGATATTGATATTACAACTGTAATTAACTTTAATCGAGAACTTTTCACTTCAAATAAAGCAATGCTTATGGCCGTTAAAGAAATTGTATTGGATGAAAAACTAGCCGAGAATTTCAATGAAATCCCTACGTATAAAACATAAATTAAGCATTCAAAACAGCAATTGCAATCCAAAAATTTTACAACACTATTTTAAAATTTTGTAAAATATTTCATTAAAAAAATCAAACCTTTGTTGCAAATTCTGTTTGGGAGTAAATTGCAATTTTGATTTAAATTGGTTATTTTTAACCAAAAAATACATCATTTGAAAAAATATTTAAAGAAAAGTTTACACGTTTTCCTTTGGATAATGGGATCACTACTCCTATTGTTCCTAATATTACTTGTGGCTATTCAAATTCCCTCCGTTCAGAATTATGCCAAAAATAAAGCAGTAACGTATCTGGAAGGGAAAATCAAAACCAAAGTGAGGGTTGATAGTCTTGCAATTGAGTTTCCTAAAAAAGTAATTCTTAAAGGCGTTTATTTTGAAGACCAAAAAAAAGACACTCTTTTTGCGGGTGAAAAGTTGGCTGCCGATATCAGTTTGTTTCAATTGATAAACAATAAAGTCGAAATCAATTCCTTAGAATTAGTAGGGATTTCAGCTAATTTAAATAGAGATTCCAAAGCTATTTTTAATTTTGATTACATCATAAAAGCCTTTGCTTCGCCAGAAAAACAAATGAGTGATTCGCCACCCATGCAGTTTTCTGTAGAAGAAATAATGCTCGACCGCATCCAGTTTAAGTATACTGATGCCGTTACAAAAAATGATATTTATGCCAATCTAAAGCATTTTGAAACGAAAATTAAAACTTTCGATTTAAATGAAATGAACTTTGAAATTCCAAAAGCAAAAATCAATGGATTAAAGTTCAAATTAAAGCAAGGTTTGGTTCAAATATCCAATGCGACTAAAGTGGCAGCAATAAAAAATGAACCGGAATCTATCTTAAAATTAAAATTAGGTGAAATTGATTTAGCAAAAATTGATTTCGATTATAAAAGTGAGGAAACTAAACTTTCCACAAATTTTTATTTAAAAAAACTGCTCGCCAAAATTGATAAAATTGACCTTAACAATCAATTCGCAATTATAGAAAGTCTTGATTTAACGGGTGTAGAAGGTGCTTTGACTTTTGACAAATTAGATAAAATCAGACCTAAAAGAGAAGCTGTAAATACCGAATCGAACAATTGGGATGTCAAAATAAAGAAAACGGAATTCAAACGGATAAATTTCCGTTATGACAATAATACTATTGCAACAGTTCAAAAAGGAATCGATTACAACCATTTGAATATTACCAATTTAAATTTGCAAGTAGATTTGTTGAATTACAATCCCGAAAACATTTCAGGAATTGCCAATTCATTAACCGTTAAAGACAAAAGCGGCTTGAACATTCAGTCCTTTAATGCGGAATTTTTCTACGGTAAAAAGAATGCTTTTCTTAAAAAATTATATTTAAAAACACCTCAAACAGAACTGAAAGATGAAATTAGAATTGGATATCCTTCCATAGCATCTTTAGCCAAAAATCCGGGAGAATTAGGACTTATTGCTAATTTGAAAAAAAGTAAATTGGGAATTAAAGATATTATGCTTTTTGCTCCAACGCTAGTCAATGTAAACCCGTTTATGAGCAATCCAAATGCGATCTTGCTGGTTAATGGAACTGTAAAAGGAAAATTAAAAAACATTGAATTCCCAAGTATAGAAATCAGCGGTATTGGAACTACAAAAGTAGCAGCAAGCGGCAGAATCATAGGTTTACCAGATGTAAACAAAGCTTATTTTGATTTGAATATTAAAGATTTACAATCTGGTTCGAAAGATTTGGTTGGCTTTTTGCCCAAAGGGACCATTCCTAATTCGATTCAGTTGCCGTCAAAATTCAGCGCCAAAGGATTTTTTAAAGGAACCATTGCTAATTTCAATACTAATCTGAATATCGCAAGTAGTTTTGGAAATGCAAAAATCAAAGCTACATTCGACCAAAGCAGAAAAAATTACGAGAAATACGATGCCCAAACGGAACTTACTAATTTTGATTTAGGGAAATTTATCAAAAACGACTCCATTGGAAAAGTAACTTTAAAAGCCAACATAAAAGGAACTGGATTTGATCCAAAAACGGCAACCGCATCATTAAATGGAACTATTCTAAAAGCGTATTATAATAAATATACGTACCAAAATGTAGCTCTAAAAGGAACTATTCGCAACGGAAATTTCAATGCAACTGCTTTGGCAAAAGATCCTAATCTGACTTTTGACTTGGTGAGCAGTGGCAGTTTTAAAGACAAATATCCTACCGGAAAACTAAAACTGAATGTGGATATCGCTGATTTGGAAAAACTGAATCTTCACGCTGGCCCATTGAAAATAAGAGGCGTTGTAGATGCTGATATTCAATCGGCAAATCTCGATTACCTCAACGGAACGGTATATGCGCACAACATTACCATCGTAAATGCTAAAGAAGAATTTGTAATTGATTCCATTAGTGCAGTGGCAACATCTACTTCTGAAAAGAATACATTCGTGTTGAAATCTCCGTTTTTGGATGTGGATGCCAATGGAAAATACAAGTTATCAAAAATAGCGACTGCTTTGTCAAATTCTATTTCCAAGTATTATGACAGCAATCCAAGTTCCCGAAAAACAGTCGTTGAGAAACAAGAATTTGTTTTTAAAATTGGCGTAAAAGACAGTCCAATTCTATTAAAACTGATTCCTGAATTGAAAAGTCTGGAACCTATTAATATACAAGGAAGATACAACTCTGTTAACGATTCTATTGTTCTGAATGGTACAATTCCAAAATTAATTTATGGCGAAAACATCATTACAAACGCTGTTCTCAAAGTAGACACCAAAGACAATTCCCTTGTTTACAGCTTTATAGTTGATGACATCCAAAATAAACAAATTCAATTGCCCCACACCAGCATTTCTGGCAAAGTGCAAAATAATATTGTGAATTATACAGTGCAATTAAAGGATTCAAAAGACAAAGAAAGATACTTAATTGCAGGAACATTAAAAGCTACCAACGGAAACAACGATATCAATCTTGATCCAAATAATTTGTTGCTGAACTATGAATCTTGGAAAATAACACAAGATAATTTAATTCGCTTTGGCAAAAAAGGAATTTATGCTGATAATTTCGAATTGAGTAAAGACGGAAGTAAAATCCTTATACAATCACAATCTCAGGGAGCAAATGCACCAATGGCAATTGATTTCAAAGATTTTGACATAAAAACTATTACCAGTATTGTTGAAAAAGATGATTTGCAAATGAGTGGTAAAATCAATGGAAACGCATTGGTCAAAAATATAAGTACCACTCCTCTTTTTACTTCAGATTTGAATATTGAAAATTTTACTTTCAAAAAAGATACAATCGGAAACATCAGTATCAAAGTAAATAATGCGATTGCGAGTCAATATGATGCCGTAATTGCCATTACAGGTCAGGGAAATCAAGTCAATTTAGAAGGGAATTACAAGACGAGTGACAGCAGTTTTGACATGAATCTCGACATTGATAAATTGAACTTAAAAAGTATTCAGGGTTTCACTTTGGATAACATTACTGAAAGCACGGGATTCTTGACAGGGAATTTTAAAATAACAGGAAATACGACCCAACCCAAAGTAGTTGGCGAATTACAGTTCAATGAAATTGGTTTCAAAGTGAAGCAGCTTAATGCAAAATTCAAGTCTTTAAACGATAAAATTGTATTTACGCCAAATGCTATTCTTTTTGACAATTTTATTATAAAAGATGAAAAAGACAATGATTTAGCCATCAACGGAAAGATTGACAGTGCTAATTTTAGTAATTTTGGTTTTGATTTAGCCATCGATGCTGATAATTTCAAAGCCGTCAATTCTAAAGCAAAAGACAATGATTTGTATTATGGTGAATTGTACTTGGACAATCATTTGCAACTATCCGGAAATTTAGACAATCCTATTGTAGAAGGAAATATCAAAATTAATAAAGACACTAAGTTCACTATTGTTTTACCACAATCAGATCCGTCAATTACTGATAGAGAAGGAATTGTAGAATTCATTGACCAAGACAATCCAAAATTAGTCGAGACCATCGTCATGGACGAATTGAATAGTGAAATGGACATCAAAGGAATCAATGCTTCGGTAAATATTGAGATTGATAAAGACGCCGAATTATCATTGGTTATTGATAAAGCTAACGGGGATTTCCTAAAATTAAAAGGAGAAGCGCAATTAAACGGCGGTATTGATCCATCAGGAAAAACGACTTTGACCGGAAGATATGAATTATCTGAAGGGAGCTATGAAATGAATTTTAATGCGATCAAAAGAAAATTCGACATCAAAAAAGGAAGTTATATCCTGTGGACTGGAGAGCCTACAACTGCTGATGTTAATGTTACCGCGATTTATAAAACAGAAGCCGCGCCAATTGACTTAGTTAATGACCAATTAGGAGATGTAACTGCCGAAGTGAGAAATACCTACAAACAAAAGCTTCCTTTTGAAACTGTATTGAAAATGACTGGCGAATTAATGAAACCAACCATTGCTTTTGATATTGTTATGCCTGATGGGAATAATAGCGTTTCAACAGAAATTATCAACGCTACGCAAGCAAAATTAACCCAATTGCGTCAGCAACCGGATGAATTGAACAAACAGGTTTTTGCTTTACTGCTGTTGAATCGTTTTATTGGAGAAAACCCATTTGCCAGTGAAACCGGAGGAACAAGCGTTTCGTCACTAGCAAGAGAAAGTGCCAGTAAAATTTTGTCGCAACAACTTAATAATTTAGCGGGTGATTTAATTGAAGGGGTAGAACTGAATTTTGATTTGAATACTTCGGATGATTATACCACTGGTCAACGAGAAAATAAAACCGATTTGAGCGTAGGAATTTCAAAGAAATTATTGAATGACCGATTGAAAGTAACTGTAGGAAGCAGCTTTGGAATTGAAGGTCCGCAACAAGTGAATCAAAATGCTAATAATATTGCAGGCGATGTTTCACTAGATTACCAACTATCAAAAGATGGAAGGTATAAAATGAGGGTATACCGAGTGAACAAATACCAAGTGGCACTGCAAGGTGAAGTGGTTGAAACCGGAATCGCTTTCATCATTACTTTGGATTACAACAAATTCAGTGAATTGTTTCGCAAAAGTGAAGCAAAAAAAGCAAAGCAAAAAAATTAATAAAAGTTTTTGAACCATTAAGAAATTAGAACAATTTATTTTTTCTTAATGGTTTAATTTTTTAATAAATACTAAAATTGATGAACAAGAGCCATTTACTATATTTTATTTTTTTAGGATTGTTCATTTCCTCGTGCAGCAATACCAGATTTTTGCCTGAAGGAGAACTGTTGTACACTGGTGCAAAAGTAACCGTAGAAGGAAAAGAAGTCTCTAAAAAAGAAAAAAAGGCATTAAAAACGGAATTAAAAGAAGTGGTTAGACCAAAACCTAATTCCTCGATTTTGGGATTAAGACCTAAACTATATATTTACAATCTGGCTGGGACGCCAAAGAAAGAAAAAGGATGGCGCTACTGGTTGAGAACTAAAGTCGGTGAAGCACCCGTTTTATACAGTCAAGTTGACTTAGAATACAACAAAAGTGTTTTGCAAAATTTTGCTGAAAACAGTGGCTATTTCAACACAAAAACATCGGCAGATTCAACCCGACATGGAAAAAAAGCAACCGCAGAATATAATGTAAAACCCGGAAAACAATATAAAATTAAAGAAGTAAAATTCCCTACGGATTCTTCCATAATTTCGACTGCAGTTCGCAATACCAGACGTAGAAGTTTGCTAAAAAAAGAAGAAGGCTACAGTCTTGATGTCATCAAAGAAGAAAGAATTCGCATCGACGCCAGACTGAAGGAAAAAGGATTCTTCTATTTTAATCCGGATTATCTTAAAGTACAAGTGGACACAACTGTTGCAGATCATCAGGTGGATCTTATTGTAAAAGTAAAAGAGGAAGCTCCAAAACTGGCAGAGACGCCCTATAAAATTAATAAAATAATCGTTTACCCAAACTATTCTATTGGCGCTGACAGTGTGAAAACCAATATGGATTCCATCAAAAAATACAATGATTTAACCATTATAGACCAAGAGAATTTATTTAAACCACGAATTTTTGATCGAGCGCTATATTTCAAAAAGGAAGATTTATACAACCGTACCGATCATAATTTGTCCTTGAATAGATTGGTAAATCTGGGAACTTTCAAATTCGTGAAAAATCAATTCAGGGTTTCTGATACTACAGGAAATTATCTTGATGCGTATTATTATTTGACGCCATTACCCAAAAAATCGATTCGTATGGAAGTATTGGCAAAAACCAATTCTGCCAATTACACCGGAACCGAACTGAATGTAAACTGGAGCAATAGAAATGCATTTAGAGGAGCTGAATTGCTAACTATTTCTGCTTTTGGAGGTGTTGAGGTACAAGTTTCCGGGCAAAATAATGGATTTAACGTATACCGCATTGGAACCGAAGCAAATTTAGTTTGGCCAAGATTAGTAGCGCCTTTTAAACTAAATTCTCCAAGTGGTTTTGTTCCAAAAACGAAGGCAACATTAGGATATGAGTTCCAAAACAGAACCAAATTATATTCACTCCAAACCTTCAAAGGTTCGTTTGGTTATTTATGGAAAGAAAATGAACGAAAAGAGCATTTATTCAATGTTACTGAGATTACGTATGCCAGTCCGCAAAATGTAACGCCGTTGTATCAAGAGCAAATTCTGGCCAATAAATCTTTAGAAAAGGTGATTGAAAAGCAATTAATATTTGGACCAACCTACTCCTACACCTATACTAATACTTTAGAGAGAAGAAAGAAAAACACATTCTACTATAAAGGAACCATCGATTTAGCAGGAACCATTGCCGGATTAACTTCTGGAGCAAATATTCAAAAAGGAGATACCATTAAATTATTTGATGTTCCGTTTAGCCAATTTATAAAAATAGAAAACGATTTCAGACATTATTATAAATTAGGCCCCGATTCCCAACTGGCCAGCCGAATTATTGTAGGTGCCGGATTTGCTTACGGAAACTCAGCTGAAATGCCATTTATCAAGCAGTTTTTTATTGGTGGGACTAATAGTTTAAGAGCCTTTCGTGCACGTTCCATTGGCCCTGGAAGTTTTGATAGTGCTTCTGCAAATACCAATACTTTTTTACCAGATCAATCAGGAGATTTCAAACTGGAATTCAATACTGAATACCGTGCAAAAATATATGGTTTAGTAAAAGGCGCTTTATTCCTGGATGCAGGAAATATATGGTTACTAAAAGAAAATACCGATAAACCCGGTGCAAAATTATCAAAAAAATTCCTGAATGAAATTGCCGTTGGAGCCGGAGCCGGATTACGTTTCGATTTCTCATTTCTGATTCTGAGAACAGATCTCGCCTTCCCAGTCCGGAAACCGTATTTGCCCGATGGCGACCGTTGGGTATTAGATCAAATCAATTTTGGAAGCGGTTCTTGGCGCAAAGAAAATTTGATTTTCAACTTGGCCATTGGTTATCCTTTTTAAAAAAAACAATCTATCATAAAAACTAAACAAGTTTTTACAAAAAAATACCCTTAAAGAACTATAGCCCCGAACGCACGAATTTTTTAATTAGAATCGTGTCTTCGGGGCTAAAATTTACTTTTCTAAACCATCCATAATTCCATTTTTAGTTCACTGAAACAACAGCGATACATTTTTAGAAAAACCTATTTAATAATCTAATTTCAATCGGTATCATAGCAACATTCTATTATATTTGCAGATAAAAAAATTTACGATGAACATGGAGGAATGTATCTCAGTTTTTGACATGCTAAAAATTGGTGTTGGACCATCGAGTTCTCATACACTTGGCCCTTGGAGAGCAGCAGAACGCTTTCTGGGTGAATTACGAAACGAAAATTTTATTCATACTGTAAGCAGGGTAAAAATAGATTTATACGGTTCTCTTTCCTTAACCGGAAAAGGACATGCCACAGATTTAGCCGTAATGCTGGGTTTAAGTGGGCAAGATCCGGAATACATTCCTGTCGAAAATATTGATGTAATTATCAAATCCATTGAATCTAAAAACGAAATTAATTTAGGGAACGAAAAAATAATTCCTTTTTATTTCCTACAAGACATCGTTTTCAATAAAAACTTTCTTCCTTTTCATGCCAATGGAATGACTTTTACGGCGTATATGACGGATGACAGCGAATACGTTTCCACCTTTTATTCTATTGGTGGCGGATTTGTGGTCAAAGAAGAACGCATCAACGCCAAAAAGAAAATTCAGATAAAATGTGCTTTTCCTTATCCGATTGAAAAAGCAGCAGAGCTATTGGATTATTGCAAAAAAGAAAACAAATCCATATCAGAAATCGTTTATGAAAACGAAAAATCGATGCGTACTGAAGTCGTTATCGATCATGAATTGATACGCATTTGGAAGACAATGCTCGAATGCATGTACATAGGTTGCCATTCCGAAGGGATTCTTCCCGGCGGATTAAACGTGCGCCGACGTGCTTTTGATATGCACCAAAACCTCATCGGTTTAGCCAATTATGATTCGCCACAAACCTGGCTCGAAGAAATCAGGAAAACAGAAGTGAAATTTCGCCAAATCCTGAAATGGGTTTCCTGTTTTGCCCTTGCGGTAAATGAAGTAAACGCTGCTTTAGGACGTGTGGTTACTGCTCCTACGAACGGAAGTGCGGGTGTAATTCCTGCCGTTTTGATGTATTATTTAGTAATTGAAAACCACAATGCCGGAGAAAAAGAAATCAAACAATTCCTGATGGTTGCCGGAGAAATAGGAAGTATTTTCAAGAAAGGTTCTACAATATCCGCAGCAATGGGTGGTTGTCAGGCAGAAATAGGCGTTTCATCCTCGATGGCTGCTGCCGCTTTATGCGAATTGATGGGCGGAACTCCCGAACAGGTTTTAATGGCTGCCGAAATTGCTATGGAACATCACTTGGGATTGACCTGTGATCCTATTGCCGGCCTAGTTCAGATTCCGTGTATTGAAAGAAATACGATGGGCGCCATAAAAGCAATTAATGCTGCTGAACTAGCCCTAGAAACTGACCCAAAAAACGCAAAAGTACCTTTGGACAAAGTGGTAGACACGATGTGGCAAACTGCCAAAGACATGAACAACAAGTACAAAGAAACCTCTGAAGGTGGATTAGCCATTGCCGTGAATATGGCGGATTGTTAAATCTATTTATTTTAAAATCGCTGTTTTTGTAGGGATAAAACGATATATTTGGTTTAATAAAAATCTTTTTTATTAAAAATAAAATTGATAATACCAAAAAGCGAGATGCTTTTTCGTGTGTTTTTTAAGATGTAAAAAAATTATAATTCAATAGATTAGTTGAATTTAAAATTTTTGACCAAACCTGTGTTTATCAATTATGTGCTATACTATCAAAAATCGTAAATAGAAAAAATGAATACAATAATTAATTGGAATGTTGACTCTGAGATTTTTTGGATCACTAATAGTTTTCCTGTAAAATATTACGGTTTATTTTTTGCCTGTGGATTACTTTTAGGATTTTATATTGTTAAACGCATTTATATTAAAGAAGATATCCCTGTTCAAGATTTAGACAACCTTTTAGTCTATATTGTATTTGGAACTCTTTTAGGCGCAAGACTTGGACATTGCTTTTTTTATGAGCCTGCTTATTTCTTAAAAAACCCAATAGAAATACTTTTACCAATCAAAAAAGTTGGCGAAACATATAAATTTATTGGATACGCTGGTTTAGCAAGTCACGGAGGAACAATTGGAGTGTTTTTTGCAATACTAATGTATTGCAAAAAGTTCAAAGTAAATATGCTATGGATTTTGGACAGAATTGCAATTGGAGTTCCAGTAACAGCCGCATTTATAAGATTTGGAAATTTTATGAATTCTGAAATCTATGGAAAACCAACAAATGGAAATTGGGGTGTAATTTTTCAAAAAGATGATTTTATTCCTAGACATCCAACGCAACTCTACGAAGCGTTTTCCTACTTATTAATTTTTACAATTCTATTTATAATTTACAAATCAAAAATTGCAGCAAAAAATAATGGAATACTATTTGGCATTTTTCTAACATTATTGTTTTTAGCGCGATTTATAATTGAATTCTTTAAAGAAAATCAAGTCGATTTTGAAAATGGAATGACATTGAATATGGGTCAAATGTTAAGTATTCCATTTATATTAATTGGATTGATGATTATCATATGGAAATCAAGTACAGCACACAAGGATTTTGCATGATTGCGGTTTAGGTCTGAAAATTAAAAATGACATTGATTTATTGGTAACAAATTATTTTCCGAGTTTTGAACCAAACTTTGCTAAATATTAGAAATAGTTCTTTTATTTACATAACCTAAATTTAAAATACATACACTCTAAAATCCAACTATTAATAGTAGATTTCATTACTATTTTTAAATCAAATACTATGGAAATTAATTGGGTAATAGTTAGCATCGTAATCATCTGTGTGCTTATTTTGATTGTATTTATTATTAGAAAAAATCAAAAAGATAAAAAAGAGTATACTCATTTTTTAAATAATGATTTCAAAAAAGCAAAGGAAGAAGAATCAGATTTGAATGACGACACGTATTAATTTGTATTGTTGCACTCTTTTGAAAGCTAGCAAAAATCATTTCATTTTTCATGAAATAAAATTCATTATTTCATGAAAAGTGAAACAATACTACTTTCTTCTCGTATCAATAAGATGAACGATTTTCCATTCCGAAGTTTCGTAAGTATCTTTTTTGAAAAGCGTAAAGGCATTCACTCCTTTATGACTTAATTTACCATTCACGTAAAACTCATACGGCGTCCAAGCATGCGCCATACTTCCATCAATTTGGATGGAGTAACTCAGTATTTTTCGTGAAATTTCAATTCGGCAGGAATAGAAGCAATTGATTTAAAAAATGCTGTTGGTTTTTCATTGGATAATTTAGCTCCTTTTATATTCTCATTAATAGATTGTAAAATCATTGTTTCGTCGCAAAGAGCCTTTAATTTCAGAGTGTCTTTGGCATGAAAAGCCTCAAAAAAAGTTTCAATTACGTTTTGAATTTCTTGATTTTGAGCCTGAGAATTGGCCGATATGAACAATACTATCAATACTACTATTTTACGCATAATTACTTTTCTTAAATTAATTGGTACATTAAAAACATTACTGTTACATTTTTGAGTTAAAAATATACATTTTATTACCTTTACAATCTTAAAACAACAAATATGTCTGTCGCTAAAAAAGATTATAAAAGGATTACTACAAAATCACTGATTGAAATGAAAGCCAATGGGGAGAAAATTTCCATGCTTACCGCATACGATTACACCATGGCAAAAATCGTTGATACAGCCGGAATTGATGTAATCTTGGTGGGCGATTCCGCTTCGAATGTAATGGCTGGTCATGAAACCACCTTACCAATTACGTTGGACCAAATGATTTATCACGCTTCCTCTGTGGTGAGAGCTATAGAAAGAGCATTGGTTGTGGTAGATTTACCTTTTGGAAGTTACCAATCAGATCCAAAAGAAGCCTTGCGTTCTGCCATCCGAATCATGAAAGAAAGTGGTGGTCATGCCGTAAAACTGGAGGGTGGTAAAGAAATAAAAGACTCTATCAAGAAAATACTAAACGCAGGAATTCCGGTCATGGGACATTTGGGTTTAACGCCACAATCTATCTATAAATTTGGAACCTATACGGTTCGTGCAAAAGAAGAAGAAGAAGCGCATAAATTAATTGAAGATGCCAAATTGCTTGAAAAACTGGGTTGTTTCGCCTTAGTTTTAGAAAAAATTCCGGCACATTTAGCCGAAAAAGTAGCTCAAAGTATTTCGATTCCAGTAATTGGGATTGGTGCTGGTGGCGGTGTAGACGGACAAGTTTTAGTTATTCACGACATGTTAGGAATGAACAATGAATTTAGTCCGCGTTTCTTGAGAAGATACATGAATTTATACGAAGGAATGACAACTGCCATTGGTCAATATGTTGCGGATGTAAAATCAAGAGATTTTCCAAATGCGAATGAACAATATTAAATTTGACTTCTTAGATTCTTAGACTTTTAGATTGCCAGATTCCATTTCTAAAAATCTAAGAAGTCTAAGAAATCCAACCCTCTAAAAATCCAAATGAAAATAGTTTCGAATAAAAACAACCTTCAAGTGCTACACGAAGACAACCATCTTATTGTGGTAAACAAGCGTGTAGGCGATATTGTGCAAGGTGATAAAACGGGTGATAAACCATTATCCGATGTGGTCAAAGAATACATCAAAGACAAATACAACAAACCTGGAGAAGTATTTCTGGGAGTCGTGCATCGTTTGGACCGTCCTACGACCGGAATAGTCGTTTTTGCCCGCACCAGTAAAGCGTTGACGAGAATGAATGAGTTGTTCAGTAACCGTGAAACTCAAAAAACGTATTGGTGTATTGTGAAAAACAAACCTTCAAATACCGAGGATAAATTGGTCCATTTCCTGAAAAGAAACGAAAAAAACAACACTTCAAAAGCGCATTTAAAAGAAGTTCCGGACAGCAAATTAGCCAGTTTAGATTATAAAATCATTAAGGAACTCAATAATTATTTTGCGCTGGAAATTAATCTTCACACGGGAAGACACCATCAAATTCGGGCACAGCTCTCAGCTATTGGTTCACCCATAAAAGGCGATTTGAAATACGGTTTTGACCGAAGCAATCCGGATGGAGGAATCCATTTGCATGCTAGAAAATTAGTGTTCATCCATCCTGTCACTAAAGAAAACATAGAAATTACAGCACCCGTACCAGATGATGTGATTTGGAATGCTATTTAATCCTAAAAAACAGTATTTTACTTTTATACATTGACAAACCTAAAACTTCACAAAACCAACTTTTATGAAAAAACAATACCTTATTTTTTGTTTCATTTCCTTTTTGAACATGTCTGCTCAAGACCATTTTTCAGGAATAAACCTGTCTAACAGAGTAGGATTACTTAATGCCAGTGTCAATCCGGCAGAACTTTCTAATTTAAGTTCTAAATATGAAGTAAATCTTTTTTCTGCGAGTGTAAATGTTGCTAATGATAAAATAGGTTTTAGCGATATTATTAATGGAGAAAATATTGAAGATTTATTATTTAAAGGAAATGACCCTGTAAATATGCGTATTGATGCAGAAGTTTATGGCCCAGGTTTTGCCATGAGATGGAACAAATGGGCATTCGGTTTTTCAACAAAAGCAGCTGCAAAATTAAATTTTATAGATATTGATCCAAAACTTGCCGATGCGATTAATTCCAATAATATTGTTGGCTCTTCAACGGTAAGCAATAATTACAATCAACGTTTAAACGGGACAAGTTGGGGAGAAGTGGGATTTTCAGTATCAAGAAATATATTCGAAAATGAAAAACATAAATTCAATGCGGGTGCAACTCTAAAATTATTATTCCCAGGTTCTTACACTAATTTAGGGGTAGATAAATTTGCGGGAACCATCAACAACATTGGTGCAGAAGCTTATTTAAATGATTCACAAGCTAACATCAACATCGCTTATTCAGGAAACTTCAATGACGGTTTTACTGATTTCAATAATTATTCAGAATCTGTTTTTGGAAAATTAAACGGAGTGGCAACAGATTTTGGTGTAAATTACCAATGGAAAGATAAAGACAGTTACAAATTAAATGCAGGTTTGGCGGTACGAAACATTGGTGGAATGACTTTTGAGGATGATGCAAATTCATCCACTGATTACGCATTAAATATACAATCTACACTAGCAAATCCAAATGGTTTAGCTCTAAGCCAATTTCAAGATGCTACTAATTTACAAGAAGTGGAAACGATTTTACAAAACGATGGTTATCTAACTAAGACTGAATCCAATCAAAGCTTTAAGATAAACCTACCTACTGTTTTCTCTGCTTATGCAGATATAAAAGTAATTCCTAAACTTTTTGTTGCACTTTATACACAACAAAAACTCGGGGATGATAATAAAGACAATCAAATAACAACTCAAAATGTAGTTTCGATTACACCACGGTTTTCATTAAAAAACTATGAAATTTATTCGTCTTGGGCTGACAATGAAATTTCTGGAATAACCGGCGGTTTCGGATTTAGAGTATACGGTTTTTATATGGGATCGAGTTCTGTAATAACAGCTTTAACAAGTGACTCGAAACAAGCTGATTTTTATATAGGATACAGACTTGGATTAAAATAACGGTTCCACAAATTTTAAAATCAAACTATGAAGCACAAAACCGACATAAAATACCGAAAAGAATCCCTTAAAAAATTATTGCATGTCATCACAAAACATGAAGATGCAATTATTAAGGCATTATACGATGATTTTAAAAAACCTGCCTTTGAAGCTGTTTTAACCGAAACCAATTATGTGATCAGTGATTTAAAAGAAACAATCAAAAACATTGATTCTTGGGCGAAGCCAAAGAGAGTTTCTGCTTCTTTTTTAAATTTTCCATCATCTGATTTCATTTATAGTGAGCCTTATGGAAATGTACTGATTCTTTCTCCTTGGAATTATCCGTTTCAATTAGCCATGTGTCCATTAGTTGCAGCAGTTGCAACAGGAAATACTGTCACATTAAAACCATCAGAACTAACTCCAAACACGGCTGCTATACTCTCAAAAATAATTCGTGAAACTTTTGATATCAAACATGTAGTAGCCATTACAGGAGATGCCACAATAGCACAAAATTTATTGAGCAAACGTTGGGATTATATCTTCTTTACAGGAAGCGTAGCAGTTGGAAAAATAGTGGCGAAGGCTGCTGCCGAAAATCTAACACCGGTTACACTGGAATTGGGCGGAAAAAGTCCTTGTATTGTTGATGAAACGGCTAATTTAGAATTAAGTGCCCGACGAATTGTATGGGGAAAAATCCTAAATGCAGGACAAACATGCGTTGCACCTGATTATATTTTGGTACACCATAAAATAAAAGATACTTTAGTGAAATTCCTTATTCAGGAAATTGAAAAAGCACTTGGAACAAATCCGGAAGTATCCCCTGATTATGCACGAATAATCAATCTGAAAAACTGGCAACGACAATTAAGTTTATTGGAAAATCAAAAAATACTTTTTGGAGGACAATCCAACAGAGATTCACTGTTCCTCGCTCCTACTCTGCTAGACGAACCAGAGATGGATAGTTTAGTCATGCAAGAAGAAATTTTTGGACCAATACTCCCATTAATTTCCTACCAATCAAAAGCTGATGTTGAAAAAATAATTTTAAGCTTTGAAAAACCATTGTCCTTGTATTTATTCTCCCAAAACAAATCTTTTATTGAAGAAGTTTTGCAAAAATACTCCTTTGGTGGCGGTTGCATCAATGACACCGTAATTCATCTAGCCAACAATCGCCTGCCTTTTGGCGGTGTGGGGAATTCCGGAATGGGAGCCTATCACGGAAAATTAAGTTTTGATATTTTTTCCCATAAAAAAGCTATTGTAAAGAAAGGGACTTGGCTGGATTTACCGATGCGTTATGCTCCATACAAAGACAAATTAAAATCCATTAAAAAATTATTAAAATGGTTGTAACCAATGAAAAATCAGTTAGTGAGGCCATCAAATACAGACGATCTGTCCGAGTTTTTAAAAACGAGCCTATTGATGAACAAAAAGTAAAAGAGTGTATTCAGCTTGCAGCACTTGCTCCTACCAGCAGTAACATGCAGCTTTGGGAATTTTATCATGTTGTTTCTCCCGAAATGATAAAACAAATAGCTACCGCTAGTTTTGACCAGAATGCAGCCAAAACAGCACAACAATTGGTCGTTGTTGTCGCAAGAAAAGATTTATGGCGCAAAAGAGTGAAATCGAATATTGATTATTTAAAAAATCAGTACGGTAATAAACCAGAATCCGATTATTCGAAGAGAGAGAAATTTGCTTTAAACTATTACCAAAAAATTATTCCTTCGCTTTACTTTGATTTTTTGGGTATTATAGGAATGATAAAGTTTATTGCTTTTCAAATTATCGGACTTTTCAGACCGATATACAGACAGGCTCGTCAAAGCGATATGCGTATTGTAGCACAAAAAAGTGCCGGCCTGGCCGCACAAAATTTTATGATCAGTATGGCAGCTATAAACTACGATACCTGTCCAATGGAAGGTTTTGATTCGCTGAGGATAAAAAAAATATTGAATTTACCGGCTTCTGCAGAAATAAATATGATTTTAGGCTGTGGAATAAGAGACGAAAATGGCGTATATGGAGAACGATTCCGAATCCCTTTTGAAGAAATCTATTTTAAAAAATAAAAACTAACAAACCAAATTTACCAACCAAATGAATAAAAATATACAATACCGAATTGACGAAATAAGAAAGAGCGGATACGCATTAGATTTTGGAAATGTTTTCAACCATGCCTTCGAGAATTATAAAAAAATTGCACTGTATGGCGGTTTAATGTTGTTTGTTTTTATGATCCTGATGAGTATTTTTGCTATTGTAGCACTCTTTACGTTTTTTGACCCCGAAACTGTTTTAGAAAAATTAAAAGCTGAAAATTTACAACCCGAAAATTTAACTTTAAACTCCATATTAATATTCTCAGGAGTATCTATTTTATTATCGAGCTTGCTTAGTCCATTTTCAGCAGGATTAATAAAAATGGCGTATTGTGCCGAAAGAGATGAAGAATTTCATGTTTCAACCATGTTTGAATATTACAAAGCTACTTATTTTAAGGAACTATTTATAGCAACATTTTTAATTACTTTATTGAGTACAGGCCTTCCAAAATTATTTGACTATGCCCAAATACCGTTTGTTGGATTCATAATTACAGTACTTGTAACTTTATTTACGCTAATAACAATCCCGCTTATTATTTTTGGTAATCTGACAGCTATCCAAGCTATCCAAGCCAGTATCTTAATCGTTTCTAAACAACCTGTAGTCATATTAGGATTATTTGTTATTGGAATCATAGCCACTTTGGTTGGATTAATTGGATGCTGTATTGGAATCGTTTTTACCATTCCTTTCATGTATTCATTATATTATGCTATTTATAGTGAAATAATTGGATTTGAAAAGGAAGATGAACTTGAGGAAATGAAATAAAGGGCTAAATCATTTATTTTTTAATACAAACCAAAATTTATTTTTAAAATTTTGGTTTGTATTAAAAAATAAATCTTATATTGATTGTGATACAAAGATTGAATCCTAAATCTAATCTTTTAAACCTGATAAAAATTTCCTATCGTGTTGTACTATAGCCTACTGACTATTTTTAACTCAAAATTGATTTTATTTTGGGCGTTTATTTTTTTTACCTGGAATAATCTTTTACTGATTATCATACCTATTTTATTCATATTTTTAGGATCTGAGGTTTATAAAATAAAAGCAACTTTAAAGAGTAAATTATTAGAAAATGGGACCGAAACAATATACAAAAATAAAGAGTACCAACTTTATCTACTCTTTTTGGGTATCATACTGCCATCCTTTGAAATTATCTTTGAGATTTTTAAAATTAGACCTGAGAGTTTATTAATTCCCAATTGCAGTATTGGATTATTTCTGTTTATACTTTATCTGTTAAGTACTAAATATGCTATTGTTTTTAAAAACATTAAAACAATATTCATCACTTTGTTTCTGTTTTATTTTTGTTTTATCTCCAGAAACTTAATTCATTCGCCCAGCGATACGATTCCTATTGTAGGTTTTATAGTTAGTTTTTTCTTTTCGTACAGCATTTTAAAACCCAGAAAACTGTATTGGTATTTTGTAACGGCGGTTTTCACATTTTATGTAGTACTATTTCTTTTCGAATTGGTGCCTTTAAAAACTAATATCGCACTTGCCGTCTATTCTGTTATAATTCTGATTATCAATTACATTCAATACATATCGTTATTGAATGTTGAAGTCGAAACGCGTTTTAACAATCAAATCATTAACAAAGGAAATTCCCTTATTCTGGCAACAAATAAAAAAGGTGAAATTGTTTTTTGCAGTGAAAATGTAAAATCAATTTTAGGATATACCGTTGATGAGGTTATGGGTTTAGGTTATTGGGCAGCCACAGAAGACAAACATTTTTATGAGGAGGCTCATCAAACGAAAATTAAGGTTGATCGGATATTTATCCGTAAAATTAAATGTAAAAATGGAGAATACAAACACATACAATGGAACGATAAACAATTTTCCTCCAATTTAATTATAGGAATTGGTCAGGATGTAACTAATGAAATAAACGTACAAAATCAATATAAAAACTTAATTCAAACAGCAACTGATATTATTTTTGAAGTGGATGATGATGGTAACTTTACTTTTGTAAATGACTTCACCATGATGATTTTAGGTTATGAAGAGCAGGAAATCCTATTTAGAAATTATTGCGAATTCATAAGAACGGATTACATCGATGAGATGATGCGTTTTTATCGAAATTTAGAAGAAAACGAAAATGATTTTCCAACTATTGAAATTCCTATATTCAAAAAGAATGGAGAAATCGTATGGATTTCTCAAAAGGTAATTATCCGTAGAAATGATTCTTACAAAGTAATTGGCTACTCTGGAATTGCCAGAGACATTACAAAATTAAAAGACATCGAAGCTGAACATAAAATACGCCAGAAAAAAGTTGAAGAATACGATAAAACAATTAAAAAACTATCAACTACTAACTTTAGCAATTATAAAAACATAGATCTCAGTGTGATGCAAATCATTGAATCAGCGGCGAAAGTTTCTAAATGCAATCGGGTAAGTTATTGGAAATACTCTGAAGATCGTATTATTTGTGAAAATTTATATGATTTAGATACGAATGTGTTTAGTAAAGGATATGTTTTAGAAAAGGAAAAATATCCCATCTATTTTGAATCTATAAAAAGTAAAAAACAAATTAGTGCGCCAGATGTTTTCAATAAATTGGAACTGTCTGAATTTGTAGAGGATTATTTTTTAAAATATGATATCAAATCGCAACTTGATATTCCTATTTTTATTAATGGTGAATTATCAGGAACCATAAGCTTTGAAACAGAAAAAAACATCAGAAACTGGGATAATGATGATATCAATTTTGCCCGAACAATTTCGGATATTATATCCCTGACAATGATTTCGCACAGCCGATATGAAACCGAAAAGAAATTAGAATATAAGAGTGAACTGCTTTCTGCAATGACACTATGTGCAGAAAAATTTTTAAACAGTAACGATATTAATGCTATTTTCTCTGATGTCCTTGTTATAATGGGTAAGGCAACCAAATCCCACAGAGCGTATTACTATGAAAATGATGCAAACACTGGATTAATAAGTCAAAAATACAGATGGTTAATCCATAATTTAAAACTAACGGAAAACAATGTAAAGCTTCAGAATTTACCACACGAGTACTTTGAAGAATTATTAACTCCGCTTTTGAATAATAAAATTTATGAAGCAGTAATTCCAAAGATTGAAAATGTTTCTTTGAGAAATAAATTAGCTCATGTTGATGTAGTTTCTCTAATCCTTTTTCCAATTTTTGTAAAAAACAAATTTCATGGATTCTTAGGATTTGACGACACCAAAAATGAAAGGCTCTGGTCAGAAGATGAAGTCAATATTTTACAAACATTAGCACGTAATATTGCTTCTTCGATTGAGCGAATTAAAAATGAAACCAATATTTATGAAAGTGAAGAGAAATTTAGACTCTTAGCAAATAATATACCCGGCACCGTTTATCTATCAAATTATGATGAAAGTAATACAAAGATTTATATCAATGATGAAATTGAAAAACTGACCGGCTATCCAAAATCAGATTTCCTTAGTAACAAACTATCTTTCATCGATTTAATTCATCCAGAAGATAAAACAAGTACTATTGCAGCACAAAAAAATGCAACAGATAATAAAATAGCTATTCATTTAACCTATCGAATTATACACAAGAACAAGCATATTGTTTGGGTGGAAGAATTTGGAGATGTGATTTATAAAGAAGGAAAAATTGCATTTATTGAAGGTATTTTTATTGATATTACAGAAAGAAAACAAACTGAAACTGTGATTCAAGAAAAAGAATTAGCGGAAGCGGCGAACAAAGCAAAATCTGAGTTTCTGGCTAATATGAGTCATGAAATTAGGACTCCATTAAATGGAATCATTGGTTTTACTGATTTATTGATGAAAACGAATCTTGAAGAAACGCAAGAGAAATATTTAACAACCGTCAATCAATCGGCACATTCCTTATTAGACATTATTAATGATATTTTAGATTTCTCAAAAATTGAAGCCGGAAAACTGGACTTATATATTGAAAAATATGATATTAAAGAAATGTTGAGTCAGGTCATTGATTTGATATTATATGAATCAAACCATAAAAATTTGATTTTAGAACTTACTATCGCGCCAGATATACCCAACTATTTTTGGGTGGATAGTGTTCGTTTAAAACAAATATTGATCAATTTATTGGCAAATGCTGTAAAATTCACCAAAAAAGGCTCTATAAAATTAGAAGTTTCCGTTATTGAAAAAATAGATGAGGTGAATGCTACAATTCGCTTCGCAGTTATAGATACCGGAATCGGAATATTGGAAGAAAATAAAAAGAAAATATTTCAAGCTTTTTCTCAAGAAGATAGCTCAACAACGCGAAAATTTGGTGGTACCGGACTAGGGTTAACAATTTCAAACAAATTGTTAGGCCTGATGAATAGTCATTTACAATTGAAAAGCACTATAGAATTAGGCAGCACTTTTTATTTTGATTTAAATTTAAAAACTAGTAATCAACCAATAGTAAACAATACAATAGTTGATGCTAATGTTGATGCCATTAAAAAAAATGAAAGTGAAATTATCAAAAATATAAAAGGAACTACTGTAATGATTGTCGAGGATAATAAAGTAAATATGTTATTACTCAAAACAATTATTAAAAAACTACTGATAAATCCTGCTATTTTTGAAATTATAAACGGTAAAGAAGCTGTAGAACAATTTGAAACCATAAATCCAGATATTATTTTCATGGATATCCAAATGCCAATCATGAATGGATATGAAGCCACAAAATTGATTCGGAATTTGAAATCAGGACAGAACGTACCTATAATTGCAATAACTGCCGGTACAGAAAAAGAAGAAAAGGAAAAATGTCTTAATGCAGGAATGAATGATTACATTCCAAAACCAATAATCAAAGGAATCATTGAAGAAACATTTTTGAAATGGGTAAACTAACCCAATCAAAAAATCATTAATTATTGTTTTAAAATATGTAATTTTATATTCTAAAACACAACAACTAAAATAACAGATTATGAAATGGAGTGGCAGACGTCAAAGTGAAAATTTTGAAGACCGAAGAGGGATGTCTTCTGGTGGAAAAACAATTATAGGAGGTGGTATCATTGGTATAATTATCTTGTTACTAAACACTTTTGGTGGAGAAAACGTCCAAATGCTTACGCCAATATTGGAACAAATGAATGGAGGAAATGGCGCTCCTACTGAACAAAGAGACTTAACTGCCGCCGAAATTGAAGAAGGCAAATTCATAGAAGCCATATTGGTAGATACCGAAGATGTTTGGGGAAAAATATTTCAGGAAAATAATATGCAGTATGAAAGACCAAATTTAGTATTGTTCAACCAGGCTGTGGAAACGGAGTGCGGTAATGCTACCTCTGCTTCGGGACCTTTTTATTGTCCAGCGGACCAAAAAGTATATATGGATTTAACATTTTTTGAAGAACTGAAGACAAAATTTGGTGCGCAAGGAGGCGATTTTGCAACAGCTTATGTAATTGCCCATGAAATTGGTCATCACGTGCAAACCTTGCTTGGCACTTCTGCTAAAATGAGACAAATGCAGGAAGGAAAAAGCCAGGCTGAGGCCAATAAATTATCGGTTGCTCTGGAATTGCAAGCTGATTTTTATGCGGGTGTTTGGACGCATTACAATCAAAAAATGAATAATTTCTTGGAAGAAGGCGATATTGATGAAGCATTAAGTGCGGCTCACGCGGTTGGTGATGATGCAATTCAGGCCAAAATTCAAGGACATATTGTTCCGGAATCTTTTACGCATGGAACTTCGGCGCAACGTAAAGCGTGGTTTATGAAAGGATATAAATCCGGTGACATCAATCAAGGCGATACTTTTGCAGAAATAAGATAAATTTCAAATCAATAAGAATTTAAAAATCGGGATATAGTCCCGATTTTTTTTGGGCTATATTTAAACAAATCAAGGCAATCAAAAGCACATCGGAAAATTAACTGTACCTTTGCGCCCAATTAAAAAAGTAACCTAAATACTAGTGTTTACTTTATAAACACCATTTATGTCATTTAACTCATTAGGTTTATCTGATGCTTTACTTAAAGCCATCAGCAAAAAAGGGTACACAACTCCCTCTCCAATACAACAAAAAGCAATTCCCCCAATATTAGAAGGTAAAGATGTTTTAGCGTCTGCACAAACAGGAACAGGAAAAACAGCCGGTTTTACATTACCTATTTTACAAATATTATCACAGGGTCAACAATTGAGACAAAGACCTATTCGTGCCTTAATATTAACACCAACAAGAGAATTAGCCGCACAAATATTAGCCAACATCAAGGAATACAGTGTATTTTTAGACTTAAAAAGCACCGTTATTTTTGGTGGTGTAAACCAGAATCCCCAGGTAACGCAATTGCGTCAGGGTGTCGATATTTTAGTGGCCACACCAGGTCGGTTAATCGATTTGCAAAACCAAGGTTTAATATCACTTGCCAAAGTTGAAATTTTAGTTTTAGATGAAGCTGACCGTATGCTAGACATGGGTTTCGTACGAGACATTGAGCGCATTATAAAAGTATTGCCTACAAAAAGACAAAATTTACTATTTTCGGCAACCTTCTCAACAGACATCAAGAAATTGGCGATGGGCATTTTGCACCATCCCGTTCATGTAGAAGCAACACCGGAAAACACAACCGTGGATGCTATTACTCAAATAATATATCCTGTTGCCAAAGAGAAAAAAACTGAACTGATCATTAAACTGATTACCGAAGGAAACTGGAAACAAATTTTGGTTTTCACCCGTACCAAACAAGGCGCCAACAAACTGACTGAAAGCATGATTAGTGCCGGAATCAAAGCAGCAGCCATTCACGGAAACAAAGGTCAGGGAGCAAGAACCAAAGCCTTGGCGGGTTTCAAAGACGGAAGCCTAACCGCTTTAGTCGCTACCGATATTGCGGCCAGAGGTCTGGATATTCCATTGTTGCCGCATGTGGTCAATTTTGAATTGCCTAACATTCCTGAGGATTACGTTCACCGAATTGGTCGTACAGGAAGAGCTGGAGCCAATGGGGAAGCTATTTCGTTATTCAGTCCGGATGAAACGGTTTTTTTACGTGATATCGAAAAATTAGTGGGTTTGAATTTGCCTAAAGAAAACATCAAAGGCTTCGAACCCGATCCTAACGCTTCCAAAGAGCCAATTAAACAAGGACAAGGAAGACAACAACGCGATTCAACTCCGCGAAAACCAAAAACAGACACCACAAACCGAAGTAGCAATAACAGTTTTGGTCCAAGACGTCCGAGTCAAAGTAATGACAGACGTTCTAATAGATAATTAACTTTTGTTCTTTTAGGAGCAGAACGAGTTCGTTTTTTAATAACGTATTTCCCGCTATTCATTACAAACCTAGTAAGAGCTGAACACCAGCTCTTACTAGGTTTTTCATTTCTATCGGGGCTATTGAGAACGTTTTTACTTTCAAAATACCATTTTGCAAATTCATCCCTTAAATCTATTATAACTAGATGATTTGTAAGAAAAAAACAATATATTTGGGATAAATAGTATGACTGTCACAATACCTATCTACAGTAAATTGGGTGGCTTTGTATGATTTTGTTAGACCTATAAACTAGTGGCGGTAATTCAACATATTAATACCAAATTGACTCCTTCAGCTAACGGAAGAAAGTGAAAAATTTGGAAAAATATTAGAAAAAATTACTATTCAAAAATCATTGATTTTAAAAACTCAAAAAATGTTAGTTAGAATTATAATATGAGCGAAAGAGAAAAATATCTAAAAATTATAACAACTCAGTTTTCCATTTGGGAAGTAAGATTGCAAAATCTTTCTTCCCTTAATTTATATGATGCTCACAATATATCTGAGCATAGTATCTGCGAACTTTTGAATCTTATTTTCGATTATAAATTAAAAAATCTTAATAATCTGAAAATGAATTTTCCTGCAATAGATTTAGGAGACAAAACAAATTCCCTTTGCATACAAGTTACTTCAACTAGGTCTGGAAAAAAGATTCAAGAAACGATTGATAAATTCCTTGAAAAAAATTTGAATCAACAATATGGTGAATTGTTTATTGTAATTTTAGGAAAGAAACAAAAATCATATTCAATTGAGTATAATTTAGAGCATTTCAATTTTGATTCAAAAAATCAAATTCTTGATTTCAGAAATTTGTTGAATATTATTCAAAGCAAGCCAATAATTATTCTTGAAAAAATCTCTAAAATTCTTTTAAGTGAAAACTCAAACGAACAGAAAGCCAAATTAAATCCAAATGAGATAAAAATTAAGCGCAATATCGCATTAAAGAAAAGGTTGCAAAAAGCATTTTTAATAAAATTAGAAAAAAGTGATTGGGAGTATTCTTGCTTTGAACCTTGGATAAAATTCAATTACCACAAAGTTCTTATAAGATCTATTGATGATACATCATGGCCAAATTGTATTGATAATCCTTCAGATGAAATAAGTTCTTGGTTTAAAGGCGAATTTTATGATTTTTATGACAACGGAGTTGAACTAATTTCACATGGAGGAAGAGCGATTTTCGATAAAAATGACAATTGGGATTTACTTGATTGGCATAATGATCCAAGAGAAAAAAACACAAATTATACGATTACAAATTATAATGTTTTTTTACAGATTCCATATGACTACATTGTAGATTTTGATATGGATGTTGATCCATATGATGGTCTTCCATCAATATTTGTAAAATATGAAAAAGATGGAATGCCTTACGAAAACATTTTTTATGGAACACCAGGATCTTTTAAGTCCAAACGATTCAAATATTTATTTGATGAAAATAATAGAAAGGTCTTAAAATAACTACCTCTAATACACGCTACAAGCAATTTGGGTATTAGGCTTAATTTAAAATTGGTTTTGTATTTGGGAGATTTGGCATATCCGAAAATAGGGCTTAATTTAGCCCAAAAACCGCTGTAGTAGCGGGACTTACAGGAAATGGAAGAAAAAACAGCTCAAAATGAAGAAATGGATTTTAATATTATTTATAATTTTTGGTTTAAAATCAAATGCTCAAAATTCAATTCCTCGTTTTGTTAAACTTAAATTGACAGAAATCAAATCTATTGAAACAGAGTTTAATTGGCATAATGAAAATATATTGGTTATTAACTTCATAACACCGATAAATTTTTCAGATTCAGATTATGAAAAAAATATTACTCAAACAATTGATTATTGGAGTGAATTTTATAAAAATGTAGATTTAAAAAATGCTAAAAAAAAATTTGTTTATTCTGACTGCGTAGGAAGAAATCAAATGTCTAAAAACAATACTATTCATATTGACAAAAACGAAATCATCCGCAACATTTTTTTTCCTAAAGATAAAACTTGCTCAGCAATAGTTATTCTTAATAAAAATGGTGATTTCAAAATACTAACTGGAAAATATAATCAACAAGAAATTACTGATTCAATATCCGAAATGAAGAATTAATTGCAACTACTGGTAACAGCGCGCAAAACTTCATTCCTAAGTTTTCGGTAAGTTTTGCCACCGTTAGTGCGATCGTCCTACTCGTGAACACTAACAAAAGTAAATCACTATAAATTTCTAATAGGCACGAGAGGGAAGCTCGCGATAGCAATTGCATTATCGATTTTGCAGAAGTTAAATATCTGAAATCAAAAATCGTTAATCAAAAATCTGAAATCTGTTCCTATTCATAGGTATTCAAATCCAGATTAAGAATAGTACCTACTCTGCTAAACTCTTCATTAATCTTTGCATTCAAGATTAGTGGTTCATTTGTTATTGGATGATTAAAAATTAACTGATGTGCATGAAGCATCATTCCTTTCAGTTCAAAATGCTCCAACCATAATTTATTTTGTTTGTTACAACCATGTGGACGACTTCCTAAAATGGGATGAAAAATATGTTTAAAATGTTTTCGTAATTGATGCATACGTCCCGTTTCAGGAATCGCTTCTACCAAACAATATCGTGACGTAGGTTTATTGTTAAATGCTAACTCAATTTCGGTATTTTGCAAACGATGAAAGTAGGTTATTGCATTTTGTGTAATGCCATCATCATTGGTTAAATCATAATCAATCGTTAGTTCTTCGGGTGACCAACCACGTAAAATGGCTAAATATTTTTTTTCGACTTCGCGTGTGGCAAAACGATCATTCATAATTTTTAAAACTTCCTTATCCAACGCAAATAACAAAACACCGGATGTTTTGCGATCTAACCGATGAATAGGATAAACGTGTTGCCCTCCTATTTGATTTCTCAATTCTTGAATCGCATAAACTTTTGCATCGCGCGCGTAAAACGATTTGTGGACCAACAATCCACTTGGTTTATTAATTGCAATAATATATTCGTCTTGGTACAGAATTTCTAACATTTGGCAAAAATAAAAGAGATTTCTCTCGAAATCTCTTTATTGACTTATTTATTTCTATACTTTTCTTTTTTCCCCTGCTAACACAAGCGTATTCTCAATCTTGCAGCCGTGAAACATCTAAAATCGTTAATCAAAAATCTGAAATCTAATTTACCCCAACCAACCATCTCGATCCAAACTTCTATATTGAATCGCTTCGGCAATATGACTCGAAACCACTATTGGAGCCGCATCAAGATCAGCGATTGTTCTTGCTACTTTCAAAATCCTGTCATAGGCCCGAGCAGAAAGATTCAATCGTTCCATTGCCGTTTTTAATAATTGCTTGGAAACATCGTCCAAAGCACAATATTCCCGAATGTGTTTGGTGTTCATTTGAGCATTATAATGGATATTTTCCATTTGCTCAAAACGTTCGGTTTGAATTTCTCGTGCTGCAGTCACTCTTTTCCGAATATCAACACTGCTTTCTGCCTTTTGATCTTCGGATAGTTTGTCGAAAGGAACCGGAGTCACTTCAATATGAATATCAATTCTATCCAATAAAGGTCCCGAAATCTTACTCAAATACCGTTGCATTTCGTGTGGCGAAGAAGTTTGTGGTGAATCCGGATCGTTAAAGAACCCACTTGGACTTGGATTCATACTCGCCACCAGCATAAACGAGGACGGATAAGTAACCGTAAACTTGGCTCTGGAAATCGTTACTTCCCGATCTTCCAGCGGTTGACGCATCACTTCCAAAACGTCCCGTTTGAATTCCGGCAATTCATCGAGAAACAAAACACCGTTATGCGCCATAGAAATTTCGCCAGGTTGCGGATAACTTCCTCCTCCAACTAATGCGACATTCGAAATAGTATGGTGCGGACTTCGAAACGGACGTTGATTCATCAATCCCACTTCCTTTAATTTTCCGGCAACGCTGTGAATTTTGGTTGTTTCTAATGCTTCACGCAACGTCATCGGCGGCAATATACTCGGTAAACGTTTGGCAAGCATGGTCTTACCTGCTCCCGGCGGTCCAATCAAGATAATATTGTGCCCTCCGGCGGCGGCAATTTCCATGCAACGCTTGATACTCTCCTGTCCTTTCACATCCGAGAAATCGAATTCAGGAAAGTCTAATGTTTTATAAAATTCAGCTCGCGTGTCTATTGTTGTTGGTTCCAGAGTTCCTTTTCCTTCAAGGAAATCAATTACTTCCTGAACGTTTTCGACTCCATACACATCTAATCCAGCAACAATCGCTGCTTCTTTTACATTTTGCTTTGGAAGAAAAAAACCTTTAAAACCTTCTTCTTTGGCTTTAATGGCAATGGGTAGAGCACCTCTTATTGGTTGAAGGCTGCCATCAAGGGAAAGTTCCCCCATAATGATGTATTTATCAACGTCCTCGGCATTGATTTGCCCAGATGCGACCAAAATTCCGATGGTTAAAGTCAGGTCGTAGGCAGAGCCTTCTTTGCGCAAATCAGCAGGAGCCATATTGATGGTGATTTTTTTACCTGGCATGGCGTAGCCGTTATTTTTGAGTGCTGCTGCAATACGGTAACTGCTTTCTTTAATGGCATTATCTGGTAATCCAACTAAATGATAACCAATACCTTTATCAATATTTACCTCAACAGTAATCGTTGTGGCTTCGACTCCAAAAACTGCACTTCCAAAAACTTTAACTAGCATCTGTTTTTATTTGATTCTAAAATTAGAGAAAACTTTTCTTATTATTATTATAAATCCTACACAAATTCCAATAAAATAGTGAATAACCAAAATTTCATCAAAAAATACTTCAAATATTACATATTACAGTCCGATATGATACATTTTTCGCAAAAACAAAATGTTAAAATTAAAAAAATTGAAGGTATACTATTAGCATTTTTCTACTTTTAGAAAATAATTAGAAACCTTACTATGAAAAAAATCTTACTTCTGTTATTTTTCAGTTTTTTACTGCCAAAAACTTATGCACAGGAATACTTTCCTAACAATGAAAGTGTTCAAAACAAAACCAGCAATTTTACCGCATTTACCAATGCAAAAATCTATGTTACACCAACACAAGTTGTTGAAAAAGGTACTTTACTGATACAAAACGGAAAAGTAATTGGTGTGGGAACTAATATTTCAATTCCTAAAAACTGTACCACAATCAACTTAGAAGGAAGGTCCATTTATCCTTCTTTTATTGATATTTATACTAGTTTTGGAATCGAAAAACCAAAAGGAATTACCGAAAGAAACCCTTTATATGATACTAAAAGATCCGGTTTTTATTGGAATGAGAGCATACGTTCTGAGGTAAATGCCTACGAAGCTTTTAGATACGACCAACCTAAAGCCGAAGAATTATTGAAAGCTGGATTTGGTGTTGTAGGAACGCATATCCCAGACGGAATTGCCCGCGGATCAGGAACTTTAATCGCTTTGAATAACTTTGAAAAAAAGAATCAATTACTTTCTGATAAAGTGACCAATCATTTTGCTTTTACTAAAAGTGTAACCACAAATCAATCCTATCCAAGTTCATTAATGGGAATGATGGCATTATTACGCCAAATGTATTATGATTTAGACTGGTACAAAAAAGGAAATTCAGCAACCAAAGATTTGTCATTAGAAGCCATGGCAAATAATGAAAAGTTAGTACAAATATTTGCTTCTGAAGACAAATTAAACAGTTTAAGAGCGTCCAAAATTGCGAAAGAATTTGGTTTAAATTATGTTTTAAAAGGAAACGGAAATGAATTTGAACGCATTGAGGAAATCAAAAAAACGAATTCGAAATTTATTATTCCAATCAATTTCCCTGAAGCGTATGATGTTTCTGATCCGAATCAAGCGAACCAAATGGAATTGAAAGATTTGCGTTTTTGGAACCAAGCGCCTACCAACCTTAAAATTTTAGCTGATAATGGAATTGTTTTCGCTTTGACGACAGACAAATTAAAGAAGATGGAGGATTTCAGACCTAATCTTTTGAGAGCCATTAAACATGGTTTTGATAAAACCAAAGCGTTAGAAGCATTGACTACCATTCCTGCTGCTCTTTTAGGAAAAAGCAACGAAATGGGAACATTGAAAACAGGAAGTTTAGCCAATTTTGTGATTACATCCGGAGAAATTTTTGAAGAAAAAACAGTGTTGTACGAAAACTGGGTTCAAGGAAACAAATATGTTGTCAATGATATTGCTACGAAAGACATTCGTGGAAATTATGATTTGACCATTAATACCGAAAAATACAAATGGAAAATTGATGGTGAAATTACGGCGCCAAAATCAGAAATAACAACAGTAGATTCAAAAAAAATCAAGTCAAAACTGACGATGACCAATAATTGGATTTCGACCGTTATTAAACCAAATGACTCTACTAAAACGAGCTTCACCAGATTAATTGGATACATCGAAGACACACAAAATCTTTCTGGAAAAGCAGTTTTATTCAATGGAAATGAAGTAAAATGGACGGCTGTAAAAACATCTCCTTTTGTAAAAGCGATTGATTCTTCTAAAATTGAGAAAAACAATATGATTATCCCAACAACATTTCCAAATGTTGCTTATGGTAATTTGAAAAAACCAACTGCAGAAACCCTGTTATTCAAAAATGCTACTGTCTGGACCAATGAAAAAGACGGTATTCTGGAAGAAACGGACGTATTAGTCAAAAACGGAAAAATCGCATCCATCGGGAAAAATATTTCTGATGCATCCGCAACAATCGTTGATGCTAAAGGAAAACATTTGACTAGTGGAATTATTGATGAGCATTCGCATATTGCGATTTCAAACGGTGTAAATGAAGGCGGACACAATTCAAGTGCTGAAGTAACAATACAAGATGTTGTGAATTCAGAAGACATTAACATCTATAGAGATTTAGCTGGTGGAGTTACTACTTCTCAATTACTGCACGGTTCAGCAAATCCTATTGGAGGACGCTCAGCTATTGTAAAATGGAAATGGGGAGCACCTGCAGATGAAATGTTGTACAAAAATCAACCTGGATTCATCAAATTTGCTTTAGGTGAAAATGTTAAACAATCCAATTGGGGTAACGTAAACCCTACTCGTTTTCCTCAAACCAGAATGGGTGTTGAACAAGTTTTTACAGATTATTTCCAACGGGCTAAAGAATACGATATGGCTTGGAAAGCTTATAATACTGGTGGTAAAAAAGCAAAAGGAAATGCGCCAAGAGTTGACTTAGAATTACAAACATTAGCCGAAATATTAAATAAAGAACGTTTCATTACTTGTCATTCCTATGTTCAATCGGAAATTTTGATGTTGATGAATGTTGCTGAAAAATTTGATTTTAAAGTTAATACGTATACTCACATTCTTGAAGGTTATAAAGTTGCCGATAAAATGAAAGAACATGGCGTTGGAGCCTCTACTTTCTCGGATTGGTGGGCTTATAAATTTGAAGTGAATGATGCCATTCCTTTCAACGGACCAATTATGCATAATGCAGGAATTGTAGTTGCCTACAACTCTGATGATGCTGAAATGTCTCGAAGATTGAATCAAGAAGCTGCAAAAGCAGTAAAATATGGTAATATTTCTGAAGAAGATGCATGGAAATTTGTGACGCTGAATCCTGCTAAATTATTACATATTGATGATAAAGTAGGAAGTATAAAAGTGGGCAAAGATGCGGATATCGTATTATGGAATGCAAATCCTTTATCTATTTATGCTAAAGCTGAAAAAACCATGATTGAAGGTGTTGTGTATTACGATGCGAAAAAAGATGAAGCGCAAAGAGTAGCAATTGCTAAAGAAAGAAGCGAGCTTATAGGTCAGTTATTACAAGAAAAAAATAAAGGGATGACTACGCAGGAGCCTAAAAAGAAAGAAAAGACAGAATATCACTGTGATTCTATGGAAGAATAACGGAATAATTTGAATTTCAAAAAACCGGAGCTTTTATAAAAAAGCAAAGCAATTTTAAAAAAACATACAAATATGATTAGTAAAAAAATATATCTTTTAGTGTTGGTCTGTAGCATCTCAATACTTGCAAAAGCACAACAAACACCAGCCGCTAAGCAATCAAAATCTGTTTTGATTCTTAATGCAACAGCACACTTAGGTAACGGTGAAATAATTGAAAACAGCGCCATAGGATTTGTGGACGGAAAAATCACTTTGGTTGCAGATGCCAGAATAATCCGATTAGCTGCAGGAGCATACGATGTGACAATTGATGCCAGTGGAAAACATGTGTATCCGGGATTTATTGCACCTAACTCAACATTGGGACTTGTTGAAATTGATGCCGTAAAATCATCTGACGATGAAGATGAAATTGGAGCCATGAATCCAAATGTAAGAAGTATTATAGCGTACACTGCCGATTCTAAAGTAATAGAAACCGTAAGACCAAACGGTATTTTGATGGCTCAAATAACGCCTCGTGGCGGAACAATCTCTGGTTCTTCATCGATTGTTCAATTGGATGCTTGGCATTGGAAAGATGCAATTATAAAAGAAAATGACGGAATTCATATCAATTTCCCCACTACTTTTAGAAGAGGTGGATCACGATTTGAACCTGGAAATATTGAAGCCAATAAAGATTATTCGAAACAAATTTTAGAATTATCTGGATTTTTATCTAATGCAAAAGCGTATTTAGGCGATAGTTCAAAAGAGCGAAATTTAGTTTTAGAATCTACAAAAGGTCTATATGACGGAAGTCAAACGCTGTTTGTTCATGCCAATGAGGAAAAACAAATCATCGATGCGGTGCAATTTGCCAAAGAAAATGGTATTAAAAAAATGGTCATTGTTGGCGGATATGAAGCTTATAAAGCTGCTGAATTATTACAAAAAAACAATATTGGCGTCTTGTTAAGAAGAGTTCATGATATGCCCGAAAATGATGACCATGATATTGATTTACCATACAAAGCAGCAAAATTATTAACCGATAAAGGTGTTCTAGTAGGTTTAGAAAATAGCGGTGCACATGAAAGAATGAATACCAGAAATTTACCATTTTTAGCGGGAACATGTGCTGCCTACGGAATGGAAAAAGAAAAAGCGTTACAACTAATTACATCAAATACTGCTAAAATATTAGGAATTGATGCGCAATGTGGTACCTTAGAGCAAGGAAAAGATGCTACATTATTCATTTCCGAAGGCGATGCTTTAGATATGAGAACCAATAAACTGACTAATGCCTTTATACAAGGGAGAATGATTAGTCTTGAAACACATCAAACAAAGCTGAACGACAGATATAAAACAAAATACAATCAAAAATAAATTAATATAATGGGACTATTTAACGCCATCTTAGGCAATGCATCTGAAGTAAATATTGAAAATGTTTCGAATGAATTTGAGCCTATCTTAATTGATGGAGAAAAAATTGAAAAAGCGTATAAGCTTATTCGGGATATGTTTATTTTCACCAACAAAAGGCTGATTTTAGTCGAAAAACAATTGGTTGGAAGCAAAGTTGATTATATGTCGATTCCGTATTCCAGCATTAAGAAATTCTCTAAAGAAAGTGCGGGAATATTAGATTTGGATGCCGAATTAAAAATTTGGTTAAATCACGATAATAATCCAATTGTAAAACAATTTGGCAAAGGCGGAAATAACATCAATGAGGTTTATAAAATTTTAAGCATGCATACGTTAAAATAAATACATCATTTATAATTTGAAGGCACTAATTGTAATCCATACAATTAGTGCCTTTTTAAGTTTAATCTCTTTTTTCATTGCAAAAGACGGCGACAAATCAGAATAGGATTCTTAATTTTTTGGACAAAAGGCGTTTTTAGGTATCAAAACATAATATTCCTTTAAACTAACTTTAACAAATTATAAATTTTATCTTCATATTATATTATACCCACAATAAAAAGGGGTACACATTGTTTAAATCGTAAAAATAAAACATTCAATTACTTTTATAAAGGGGGTTGTTGATGATTTTTATATTTTTATCGAAATTTAAAACTAAAAAACAATGAGAAAAATTATTTTAAGTGTGATATTAATCACAATCTTGGTATTTACCCTTTTTTCAAATTATTTTCTAACAGATAGCCCTGCGCCCGCAGAAGCTGTAAAATTTGACACTGGCGATACCGCTTGGATGATTGTTGCTACAGCACTTGTATTAATCATGACTCCTGGTTTAGGTTTCTTTTATGGTGGTATGGTAGGTAAAAAAAATGTCATCAGTACCATGCTTCAAAGTTTTATGGCCATGATAATTGTAACCGTTTTATGGGTTGTTATCGCTTTTGGATTATCATTTGGACCAACAATTGGAGGCGTTATAGGAAATCCTATCCCGAATTTATTCTTTCAAGGTGTAGGTACTAATACATCATGGAGTCTTGCTCCAACAATCCCGTTTATGTTATTTGCTTTGTTTCAAGCAAAATTCGCTATAATTACCCCAGCTTTAATTACGGGTGCTTTTGCTGAAAGAATTCGTTTTTGGGCTTACTTGCTATTTATGGTTTTATTTATATTACTTATTTATACACCATTAGCGCACATGACTTGGCACCCAGATGGTATTTTCTTTAAAATGGGAGTATTAGATTTCGCCGGTGGAACTGTAGTTCACATGAGTGCTGGATGGGCAGCATTAGCAGGAGCCATTTTTTTAGGAAAAAGAAAAGCACAAAAACCTAATCCTGCACGTATCACTTATGTATTATTAGGAACTGGTTTATTATGGTTTGGATGGTTTGGGTTCAATGCCGGATCGGCTTTAGGTTCTAACGGCTTAGCAGTTCAAGCGCTAGGTACTACAACTGTTGCTGCTGCCGCAGCTGGAATGGCTTGGGTATTTCTTGACAAAATTCTTGGTCATAAACTTTCTGCAATGGGAGCTTGTATTGGTGTAGTTGTAGGTTTAGTGGCTATTACTCCTGCTGCAGGATTTGTGAGTATTCCACACGGAATGTTCATAGGAGCTTTTGCTAGTATCGTTAGTAATTTAGTAGTTAGAAGTTTTCACAAAGGAAAAATTGATGATGCTTTAGACGTATTTGCTTGTCATGGTGTAGGCGGAATGGTTGGAATGCTTTTAACTGGAGTTTTTGCTTCAAAATCAATTAACTCCGTTGTTGGTGATAATCAAGGTCTAATTTTTGGAGACGCTACATTATTTATTAATCAATTAACTGCTTTAGTAGTTGTTTCCATATTTGCTTTTGTAGGTTCCTATTTCCTTTTCTTTATTGTAAACAAAATTACTCCACTTCGTGTAAGTGAAGAAAAAGAAGAATTGGGTTTAGACATTTCTCAACATGGTGAATTTTTGTAAATCATCGTAATATAAAAAACTCTCTGAAATTCAGAGAGTTTTTTTTTGCACTGCAGTCACTCAAAGAAGGATGATTTTATGCAATCCGTCCCATTATCTTTAGACAAGAAGTAACATCGTTAAAAAACATTTTTTGCCAAACTACTTTTAGTCAATATCATTTAAAAACAAAATCCCAATCTTAAGAAAAAGATTGGGATTTTAGATTCAAATATAATCGAATGCTTTTAGTAAGTAAAAGGATTATCTATTTTAAAATAGTAAACTCAATTTTTGAATCATTATAAATTCTATGAGTTTGCTTTTGAAAATCTTCTGGTTTAGCATAAAAAATATTATCTACAAACGTTTGTGGATTCAAATCAATAAATGGAAACCACGTACTTTGAACCTGAATCTGGATTTTATGTCCTTTTTTGAATGTATGAAAAACATCTTGCAACTTAATATTTACAGGCGTTTTCTCATTAGCAACAAAAGGTTCAGGTTTTGAAAAACTGTTTCTGAAACGTCCTCTCATCACTTCACTTCTTACCATCATGTGATAATTACTCATCTTCAAATAAGGAGCTACATCTTTGGTCTCTGGCTCGTCATTAGGGAAAACGTCAACCACTTTTACAATCCAGTCCGCATCAGTTCCAGTAGTAGAAACTTGTAATTTGGCCAATATTTCTCCTGCTAATGTAGTATCGTCACTCAACACCTCGGTTTCAAAAACAATCACATCTGGACGTCTTGCAGCAAAACGTTGGTCATCCGTCATATATTTCCTTGGCGTAAGCCCTGCTTGTTTGATATCTTCAGAATAAGGAACCGGTTTCTTAGGATCACTGATAAATTCTTCAAAAGAAATATTTCCCTTCGCCATTTTTGTCAATTGATTTCCTTGCAAAAAGAAATCCTGTTTTTCAGTATTTTGAGGAGGCCAATTTTCATAAGTCTTCCACTCTTTTCTTCCAGTATCAAAAACATAGGCTTCAGGTAATTTATTTTCACCTCTACCGTTATTTTTTAAGAAATGACGGAAGAAATTAGCTTCTATATTTTTTTGATAATAACCGGAAATACTGTCTCCAAAATTAATATTACCAATTACTTGTTTTGCTGAATTTCTAGCCCAATCCCCGTGACTCCATGGCCCCATAACGATTGTGTTGTAATTTTTGCTGCTTTTTTCAATCGTGCTGTAGGTATTCAAAGGACCATATAAATCTTCGGCATCAAACCAACCTCCAACTGTCATTACCGCTGGTTTAATATTTTTTAAATTTTGTAAAATACCACGTTTTTGCCAAAAATCATCATAACTGGAGTGGTCTTTCAGCTGTTGCCAGAATTCATTGTCTTTACCATAATATTTATCTAGATTTGATAATGGTCCTGCATCCAAGAAAAACTGATAATCATCATTTGATCCTGTATTCGTGAATTTATACCAAGGTTCTGTAGTACGCTTTGTTTTTTGAGGTCCAAATAATGGCGTTACTTTCCAATAACTCAACAAGTATGCTCCATTATGATGAAAATCATCAAAAAAGAAATCGGCAATACACGCTTGAGGTGAAACCGCTTTCAAAGCTGGATGATTGCTCAACAAAGAATACGTAGCGTAAAATCCTGGATATGAAATTCCCCAAGTTCCAACATTTCCGTTGTTGTTCGCCACATTTTTGACCAACCAATCTATCGTATCATACGTATCCGAAGCTTCATCGATATCTTTTTTTCCTTTTTTATTTGGAATAAAGCCACGCATATTATCGTATAAACCATCGCTCATAAATCTTCCTCGTACATCTTGATAGACTACGATATATCCTTCTTTCATCATCGTTTCGCTAGGAGAAATACTTCTTTTGAGCTGACCTTCTCCATAAGGTCCGGAATTATAAGGCGTTCTTTGCATTATAATCGGGTATTTTTTAGAAACGTCTTTGGGAGTGTAAATTGATGTAAATAATTCTGCACCATCGCGCATCTTTATATGCACTTCTTTTTTAGTGTAATTTTCCGAAACATAATTTGCTTTATTGTCTTGGGCAAACAGAACTGCACCAATAAAAAAAAGAGAAATACTAAGTAGTTTTTTCATGAATTTTTTGAATTAAAATAGTTTTTAAAGATAAAAAATCTCACTGAATATAGTATCCTTATTCCAACTTTTTTAAAATTCACATATAGACTTTGATAAGATGAAAAAGTAGCTATTTTCACTCTTTATAGTATCACATTATTCAACGCTTTCACACCAATAATTTATTCATTTATGTATTCAAATTAGCAACTATTTCTGCCAGATAATCGTTTGTCTTTGCCTTGAATTATTTACAAAAGAAACCCATAAAAAGATCGTTTTTCCTTACAAAAAGTACATTTTACCCATTTTAAGAGCTATTTTCAGATAATTTGCCTTATATTTGTAAAATACCAAATTATTTTTTGTGGTTTTTAAAGTCTCTTTTTGTGCACTTTTAACCCAAAATTAAGATCCCTTATTTCAGAAAAAAATTCTGAAAAAATCATCTTTTTTTGCAGTTTACTGCACCTTTTGCCTTTTGGAAAAATTCCATTTACAGGCTATTAAATAATCGAAAATTAATAATATGCACATAATAGATTATGCAATCTTTATTGTTTATATGTTGGCCATGTTAGGCGTTGGTGTTTACTTTTTTAACAAAAATAAAACCGCTGAAGATTTTTACGTAAGTGGTAGAAATATGAGCAGCTGGCACATTGGTTTATCAGTTGTTGCCACTGACGTTGGTGGCGGATTCTCAATAGGATTGGGCGGACTTGGTTTTACAATGGGAATATCAGGTTCATGGATGCTGTTCACTGGACTGCTGGGCGCATGGTTGAGTGCCGTTTTTCTTATTCCAAAAGTAAGCGCATTAGGACACAAATACAAGTTTTTCACTTTTCCGCAAATATTTAATCATTTTTATAACGCTAAAGTAGCGTTGCTGGCCGGAATTATTTCAGCAATTGGGTACATCGGATTTACGAGTTCTCAGGTTTTGGCAGGAGCCAAATTAGCTTCGGCAACCATAAAAGGACTTGATTTACAAACTGCGCTGATAGTCATGGGTCTTATCGCAGTAATTTACACCGCTATTGGAGGACTAAAAGCGGTCATTTATACCGATACGATCCAATGGTTAGTCTTAATTGGAGGATTGGTTTTCATAGGAATTCCTATTGCCTACACTGCCGTGGGAGGTTTTGATGCGATCAAAACTAATTTAGCACCTGAATATTTATCGCTGACCAATGTGAAGTGGTATCAGATTCTAAACTGGTCCATAACAATTATTCCTATTTGGTTTGTAGGAATGACTTTATACCAACGAATTTATGCCAGCAAGGGTGAAAAAGAAGCTAAAAAAGCGTGGCTGATTGCAGGCGTTTTTGAATGGCCGATAATGGCATTCATGGGAGTAATCCTGGGAATGCTAGCTAAAGTGGCTGCTAACAAAGGAATGTTTAATGGCATTACTGATGCAGCCAATATGGACAGCGAAATGGGATTGCCTATTTTATTGGCCACAATACTTCCTGTAGGATTAATGGGATTGATGCTTTCCTCCTATTTTTCAGCTATACTTTCCACTGCGGACAGTTGCTTGATGGCGGCTTCTGGAAATATTGTCACTGATATTATTGCTAAGTTTTCTAAAAAAGAATTGAGTCATAAAAAGGAGCTAAGACTCTCACAAATAGTCACCTTAATGGTTGGTTTTCTAGCTATTTTAATTGCGTCCCAAATGCAAAATGTACTCGAACTGATGCTTTATTCCTATGCTTTTATGGTGTCGGGATTATTTGTTCCGGTAATAGGCGCTTTGTTTTGGAAAAAAAGCCATCCAACAGCAGCTTTTTGGAGCATGCTTTTTGGCGGTGCAACCACGATTCTATTAATTGTTTCGGAGAATAAACTCCCTTTGGGATTAAAACTGCCGGAACACTTAGACGCTAATCTTTACGGAATAAGTGTTTCACTTATTTTATTCATCACAATATCACTTTATCACTATAACAAAAAAGACAGACAAAATGGAATTCAAACAAATTAATGACACTACTGGAGAAGATACAATATATACCAATCAAATTATAGCACTCTTCCTTTATACGCATTTAGAACAATATGGTGACACTATTGAAGACATTCAAAAATGTATTGATTATGTCATGAATCCTGACAAAGGAGGCAACATCGTTGTGGGAATCGAGGAACAGAAAATCGTAGGTGTTGTGATCTTGAACAACACAGGAATGAAAGATTTTATTCCCGAAAATATTTTGGTATACATTGCCGTGGATAACAGTCAACGTGGAAAAGGATTTGGAAAACAGTTGATGCAAAAAGCCATATCAATTGCCGAAGGAAATATAGCATTGCATGTTGAACCGGATAATCCTGCCAAAAAACTATATGAAAGTTTAGGTTTTACCAATAAATATCTGGAAATGCGCCTCATCAAATAATCCAAAATGGAAAATTCAAACCAGTTTACCGATTCACTTGTGCGGTTTCGAAAAGAACTACACCAGCATCCGGAGGTTTCCGGTAAAGAAATTGAAACGTCTAAACGGGTCCTTTCTTTTCTCGAAAATTATCAACCTGATGAATTGATTACCGAAGTAGGTACAACTGGTGTCATGGCAATTTACAAAGGTGAAAAATCCGGAAAAACAGTATTATTCCGATGCGAATTAGATGCTTTACCCATTGAAGAGACGAATGATTTTGAACATCGTTCCCTAAATAATGGCGTTTCACATAAATGCGGTCACGATGGTCACATGGCTATCCTCTGTGGTTTAGCTGCTGAATTGCATCAGAACAAACCGAAATCAGGAGTTGTTATTTTATTATTTCAACCCGCTGAAGAAGACGGCAGTGGTGCTCAAAAAGTATTATCGGATCTCAAATTTGCTTCTATCCAACCCGATTACGTCTTTGCACTTCATAATTTGCCGGGATTTCCAATACATCAAATTGTAGTAAAAAACGAAACTTTTACCTGCGCCGTAAACAGCATTATTATAAAATTAAAAGGCAAAACAGCTCATGCCGGTGAACCCGAAAAAGGAATAAACCCTGCCTTGGCAATAGCCGCAATTATTAATCAATTTAATGCTATTATTCAGACCGATATTACAAAAGAAAACTATTGCCTGATTACCCCCATTTATTCTAAAATCGGCAAAAAAGCGTATGGCGTATCAGCTGGTGCAGGAGAAATTCATTTTACAGTACGAAGTGACAGCAATTTGCAAATGAGAAAGATTGAACTCGCTTTAGAAAATTTAGCCAAATCAATCGCAAAAGAGCATCAGATAAAGTGTAAAACCCGTTGGACCCAAAATTTTCAAGCCAATGAGAATGACAAAAATGCTGTAACATTCATCAAAAAAGCAGCGAAAATTAATGGTTTTGAACTATTCGAAAAAGAGAAACCATTTACTTGGGGCGAAGATTTTGGTTTGTTCACACAACACTATCCCGGAGCCATGTTTGGACTGGGGGCAGGAATAAACACTCCTGCATTACACAATCCTGATTATGATTTTCCAGATGAAATTATTGCAACTGGAGTATCCGTTTTTTATGAAATCAGTAAACAAATTACAAATGCACACTAATTCACTTATAGAGCTTAATCGCTCCGCATATCAAAACAACATCGATTTTCTAAAAAAGACTTTCGGAAAAAAAGTATTGGTTTCCTCTGTTGTAAAAGGAAATGCGTATGGTCACGGGGTACAGGAGTTTGTTTCCATGGCTTTTCAATGTGGCGTAACTCATTTTTCTGTTTTTGATGTTCAAGAAGCTAAAGTTGTCAAAAGTACATTAAAGGACAAAGCAACTATCATGGTTATGGGACTTGTTCAGGATGAAGATATGGAATGGGTAATCCAAAATGACATCGAATTCTTTGTTTTTGATAAAAGTCGACTGACGAAAGCTATGAAAACGGCTAAAAAACTCGCTAAAAAAGCAATTTTACATATTGAAGTCGAAACCGGAATGAACCGAACCGGTTTTGACAAAAACGAACTGAATACTGTTATTGCTTTATTAAAAAAAGAAGAGCAATATCTTACTTTTAAAGGACTTTGCACGCATTATGCGGGTGCCGAAAGTATCGCTAATTATTACCGAGTCGATCAACAAATCAAGAAGTTTGAAGAAATTTATGCCGTTTTTTGCAAAAATGACCTGAAGCCACAAATCAGACATTCTGCTTGTTCTGCGGCGTCAATAATGTTTCCGCAAACCAGAATGGATATGGTACGCATCGGAATTATGCAATACGGATTGTGGTCCAGTCCCGAGGTATTTGTAACCTATCTCAATTCTAAAAAGAATAAAACCGATCCATTACAGCGCGTTATCACTTGGAAAAGTGCTATTATGAGCATAAAAAAAGTAAATATTGGTGATTTCATTGGGTATGGAACTAGTTTTATGGCTAAAAGGAAAATGAAAATTGCTGTTATCCCCATTGGCTACTGTCACGGATACAGTCGCTCATTGAGCAACCAAGGTCGTGTTCTTATTCATGGACAACGCTGTGTTGTAGTGGGTTCCGTAAACATGAACATGATGACTGTCGACATTACTGATATCGACATAGCAAAAAAAGAGGATGAAGTGGTACTGATAGGCACACAAAAAGAGCTTTCCGTATCTGTAGCTTCATTCAGTGATTTCAGTAACCAACTCAATTACGAATTATTAACTCGGATTTCTAAAGCAATTCCACGTAAAATCATAGAATAATGGCTTTTATAAAATTATATCGAAAAAAATTACAGGAAAACTATCAGTTTTTAGATGAAACATTTAAATCCAGAAATATTGAATGGGGCGTAGTTTCAAAACTGTTGTGCGGAAATAAAATTTACCTCAAAGAAATCATTGCTTTAGGAGTGCGTGAAATTCATGATTCCAGAGTGAGTAATTTGAAAAAAATTAAAGCACTAGATCCTGAAATTCAAACTGTGTATATAAAACCACCTGCAAAACGAAGTATTGAAAGCATTGTTAAGTATGCCGATATCAGTTTTAATACTGAAATCTATACCATACAACTACTTTCAGATGAAGCGGTGAAGCAAAATAAGACGCATAAAATCATCATCATGATTGAAATGGGCGACCTTCGCGAAGGCGTTATGGGGGAAGAATTAATAGACTTTTATGGTACAATTCTAAAAATGCCAAATATCGAAATCTCTGGTATCGGGACGAATTTTAATTGCCTCAGCGGCGTAATGCCAACGCAGGACAAGCTTATTCAATTGAGTTTATACAAGCAATTAATCGAAGCTAAATTCAATATCAGTATTCCGTTCGTTTCCGGAGGAACTTCGGTTACAATACCGTTACTCCTAAAAAATGCCCGACCAATGGCCGTGAATCACTTCCGAATAGGAGAAGCGCTATTCTTCGGGAAAGATTTGTTTACCGGAAATACCATTGAAGGAATGCACCATGATGTTTTTAAATTATACGCTGAAATCATCGAAATTACTGAAAAACCGAATACACCAACAGGTGAATTAGGAGAGAATGTAGCTGGAAATTCGTTTTCAATGGACGATGTCACCGATTTAGGAATTACTTCGCTGCGAGCCATTCTAGATATTGGCTTGCTAGACATGCAGCCACAATATATCGAATCTGATGACACGGATATTACTATTGTAGATGCCAGTTCCGATATGTTGGTTATCGATATTTCTAATTCTAAAAAGACGTATAAAATTGGAGACTTAGTCGCTTTTCAAATACGATATATGGGGGCTTTGTATCTTTTAAATTCTGATTACATCGAAAAAATAATCGAATAAAAAAATTTCTTGCCTACAGATAAAATATAACAATTACATTTAGTAAAAAATACTAAATTCAAAAACAAATTGCACTAATTTCCATGGCTTGATCTTTGGAAATTAGTGCAATTTGTTTTTACTATTATACCTTGTTGCTACGTGCTACTTCACCTTTTTAAAACGATCAATTCCTTCTCCCAACCAGCCTTTATAGGCGTTGATATCTGAGTTATAACTTTCCGGTTTATCAGATAACATAGTACCTTCTGTGTCTAAAATGATGTAATACGGTTGCGCATTGGCTTTAAATTTTGTGATTTGAAAATCACTCCATTTATTCCCAACACTTACAATTTCTTTACCCGTTTCTTTTGATATATATTGCTCGCTTTTTGGCAATTCTCTTTTATCATCCACATACAAAGAAATTAATACCACTTCGTCTTGTAATATTTTTAGAATCGCAGGATCAGACCAAACATAATCTTCCATTTTTCTACAATTCACACAAGCATATCCTGTAAAATCCAGTAAAATGGGTTTATTTACTGATTTGGCATAAGCCAATCCTTTTTCATAATCTTCAAAAGCGACAAGATCATGTGGGCCTAAATGTGCGCCTTCCGGCAAAATTTGAGCTGATGCATTCGAACTACCTTTTGAGTTTCCTACTCCGTACGGACTTTCACTATAGGTCATTGGAGGCGGGAAACCTGAAATTAATTTTAATGGTGCTCCCCAAATTCCAGGAATCAAATAGATGGTAAAGGCCAAAACTACTAATCCGAAAGACAATCTTCCTACTGAAATATGATTCATAGGACTATCATGAGGAAGCGTAATTTTTCCGAATAAATAAAAGGCCAATGTTCCAAAAATAGCAATCCAAATTGCCAAGAAAACTTCTCTTTCCAAGAAATGCAATTGTAAAACTAAATCCGCATTCGACAAAAATTTGAATGCCAAAGCCAATTCTAAAAATCCTAAAACCACTTTAACCGTATTCAACCAACCGCCAGATTTTGGTAATGAATTCAACCAACCCGGGAACATGGCAAACAACATAAATGGTAAGGCTAAGGCCAATGAAAATCCGAACATTCCAACAATAGGGGCAATTCCACCTTTAGAAGCAGCTTCGACTAAAAGTGTTCCTACGATAGGTCCGGTACACGAAAAAGATACAATGGCTAATGCCAAAGCCATGAATAAAATTCCAATTATTCCGCCTCTATCCGCTTGATTATCGACTTTATTTGCCCAAGAATTAGGTAACATAATCTCAAAAGCTCCCAGAAATGAGGCAGCAAAAGTGACTAACAAAACAAAGAAAATAATATTAAACCAAACATTTGTAGACAACGCATTCAATGCATCCGCACCAAAAATCCACGTCACTAAGAATCCTAAAACCACATAAATGAATATGATAGCAATTCCATAAATAATAGCATTTCTAATTCCTTTTGCTTTTGTTTTACTTTGTTTCGTAAAAAAACTAACCGTCATAGGAATCATCGGGAAGACGCAAGGCGTAAGCAATGCGGCAAATCCAGATAAAAAAGCAATAAAGAAAATAGACCATAATCCTCTTTGCTTTGAAGGTTTGGTATCCAGAACAGGAACTTTATCAGGAGTAACAACTTGTTCTTTATTTACATCCGCAATGGCAACTGAAGTATCAACTTTAGCTGAATCTATCGTAGTCAAATCTGATGCTACAGTAGTTATTTCCGCTGTTTTTGTAGCAGCAGGAATGGCAAACATAAAACTCTTCTCTAAATTGATACATGCTTCTTTACAAACCTGATAATTCAAATTAACTTCAATTTTTGAAATCTTTGGATTTGTAATCGTGATTTCTTGTTGAATTTGAGCTTTTTTCTCAAAGTACGTTTCGTTCACTTCAAAAACATCATTGAAAGCAGTTGTGGTTTTGCTTTCTTTGGCTTTGCCCACTAAATTAAAGTTACCTTTTTGATTTTTGAAAATAATTTCCAAAGGCAAAGATCCGCCGTCAGCCGTAAATTGGGAATATAAATGCCAATCTTTTTCTATGACGGCATTAAAAGTAAGAATATAATTACTCTCAGTTTTCTTTTCTATTTTGGTAGTCCATTTTGCAGGATCAAGAATTTGGGCATATCCATTGGCAAAAGCCAAAAAAGCAATAAGTATAAATAGTAGTTTCTTCATTATTCTAATTGTATTTTAAGTATATTCTTTGTTGTATTCTCTATTCTAAAACGTTCATCCTGACGAAGACCAATAATCCAAACTATGTCTTCATTCGAACATAAAAGCCACGAATTTTCTTTTTCCAGCAAGGATAATTTTTCATCTTTAAAAAGCTTGCTCACTTTTTTCGATTTACCATTCATCCCAAAAGGCTGAAAACTATCGCCCTCATTCCAATGGCGTAAAACTAAAGGAAATTGAAGTTTATCAGCGTCCACAAAGATAGCTGAGTTCGTTGTTAAACTAATGTCCGCTACTTTACAAAACGTAAGATTTAAGGGAATATTAACTTCTTTTTGATTTTCATCAATTGAATATTCCTCCTTTTCATTTACGAAATTTATAGGACTCAAGATTAAAGAATCTCTGTCTTTCAATAATCTATATTCTGGTGAAAAAATGTATTTGCCAGATTGGCTTTCGACCAAATCATAAATATCATCCCAAGCAGAAAATCCAAATTCTTTCAACCATTGATACAAATACGATTTGTAATTGGGTAATTTTTTTAATTTTTTTAAATCAAAACAAATAGTATCCTCCTCTTGTTTAGCCACTTGCTGATAAATCATAATTGATGCATCTTCGACCATCACTTGCGCTTCTTGCAAATAGGTTTGCGTTTTATGAAAAGATGAAAGAAAATTGGGATTCAATTCCTTTAACATCGGAACCAGATGATGGCGAATTTTATTCCGAAGGTATTTATCGGATGCATTGCTGCTGTCTTCGCGCCATTGAATGTTATTTAATTTGGCGTATTCTTCCATTTCTTCTTGGCTAAATGCCAAAAGCGGACGAATTACTTTATCGTTTTGCTCTGGAATTCCAGTCAAACCTTCTAATCCTGTTCCTCGACTCAGATTGATTAGGAAAGTTTCCAGATTATCATCGGCATGATGTGCCGTAAGAATATAATCGAATTTTTCAGTTTCTAATAATTCATAAAACCAGTTATATCGCAACTCACGAGCGGCAACTTGCGTAGAAACTTTATAATCTTCTGCGAAAGCTTTAGTATCAAATTGTGTTATAAATACCGGAATATCATTTGCGGAAGCATATTCCTGGACAAAATTTTGGTCTCCAAAACTTTCCATTCCGCGCAATTGAAAATTACAATGTGCTATTCCTATTTTATAATCCAATTGCTGAAACAAATGCACCATTACCATGCTATCTTTCCCGCCGCTTGTGGCAAGAAGTATTTTTTTTCCGCTCAAGAACTGGAAATTAAGAAGAAGGTGGTTTTTGAATTTCTGTAGCATGTTCAAATTTAAATAATTCGTTTGGATTTAACTCAAAACTTCTCGCATCGCTTTTGCTTTAAGCAAACATTCCTCATATTCCTTTTCAGGAATGGATTGTGAAGTGATGGCACTTCCAACTGAAAAAGAAACGTATTTTTTTTCTTGATTGTACAAAATGCTTCGGATAACAACATTGAAATCAAAATCACCGTTTGGTGTAAAATAACCCACGGCACCGCTATACAACCCGCGTTTTGTTTCTTCCAACTGTTCAATGATTTTCATCACCGAAATTTTTGGTGCTCCAGTCATACTTCCCATCGGGAAAGTGGTTTTTAAGACATCAACAACGGAATATTGCGCATCTAATTTTGATGTAATTGTAGAAATCATTTGATGAACTTGCAAAAAAGAATAAATTTTACATAATTCTTGTACTTCAACGGAACCTTTTTGTGCCGTTCGAGACAAATCATTCCGTACTAAATCCGTTATCATAATATTTTCGGCTCGTTCTTTTGGGTCTAAAGCCAATTGCATTTTTGATTGCTCATCTTCAATTGGATCTAAAAATCGTTTCGCAGTTCCTTTAATGGGTTGCGAAATAATACGTTCTCCTTCTTTTCTCAAATAACGTTCCGGTGTCGCCGAGAGTAAAAAATGATTGTTGTTTTTTAAAAAAACGGCGAAAGGAGGCTGAGAAATTTCGTTGAGTTTGATAAATTTTTCTATAGGATCAATCGTTGCGTTTTCAGTAAAAAATTCCATACAAAAATTAGCTTCATAAATATCGCCTTGATGAATGTGTTCCAATACTTTTGAAACCTTTTCAAGATAACTCTCTTTCGGAATCCGTTGTTGAATCGTTGCTAATGCTTCTATTTCGACTCTTGACTTTTGCATTTTGACAATTTCTTCAAAATCTTCCTCCACTTCATCGTCACACATATTGAGATATTGAATTTCAACTTGATTTCTTTTCAATAAAAACAACTTCTTAGGCTGAAAGAAAAATAAATCCGGAAATTCTAATCCGTCAAAATTGGCAGATTGTAAGTGTTCAATATCATTTTTTAAATCATACGATAAATAGCCAAAAAGCCAGTCTTTGGTACTTTGCTGGTATTGTTTTAAATCCTCAAAAGCATTGTGACAATCTGTTTTTATTGAAGTAAATGCATCAACGGCAAGAACACAATCATAACTGGAATAATTTTGTGGATAATCATTGCTGTCCAAATAAATGATTTCTCGAAACTGTTGAGACCAAAATAAAAGCTGTTCTTTAAACAGTTTTGGATCAGAAATAGACTTGTAAATAGAAGTTCTCAAAAAGTATTGGTATTTAAAATTCAAAATTACAACAAAAAATAAACCTTCAATAACCGATTTTACTAAAATTAGCTTATTTTTTTTGTAAATTTGATAGTGCGTGATCAGTTTTAGATTTTGTAAATCATTAAATCATTCCCGTTATGGCTTCAAAAATTTTCCTCAATTTAGCTGTTAAAGACCTAAAAAAATCACTTGATTTTTTTACTACACTTGGATTTTCTTTCAATCCACAATTTACTGATGCGAGTGCCACTTGCATGATTATAGGTGAAAATATTTTTGCGATGTTAGTTACTGAGCAACGTTTTAAAGATTTTACCAAAAAAGAAATTTGCAACGCACATAAATATACCGAAGTATTAATTGCCATAGATGTTGATAGTAGAGAAAAAGTAGATGAAATGGTCAAAATTGCAGTTGGTGCCGGTGGTTCAATTTATATGGAGCTACAAGATCATGGGTGGATGTACGGACATAGTTTTGCCGATTTAGACGGTCATCAATGGGAAATTATGTATATGGATGAAAATGCAATTCCAAAATAATAATTATCAGATATGTAACCTCTAAAAAACCATATACTATGAAAATCGCAATTATTATTATCCGAACTTTAATTGGGCTTATATTACTTTATGCGTCCATTAGCTTTTTTCTAAAACTAGCACCAGAACCTGAAGTTACTGGGAATTTCAAAGCATTCAATATAGGTTTAGTCGCCTCTACTTACATCTTGCCATTAGCAAAATCAATAGAATTCCTTTGTGGACTATCATTTATTACCGGACGATATGTTACATTAGCCAATATCCTAATCCTACCAATCACCTTAAACATATTATTTATTAATTTTTTCTTATCCCCTGAAGGAATACCAATTGCTGTGTTCTTATTTTTAGGGAATCTGTTTTTAATTTACAGTCATTGGGAAAATTATAAAGGTCTGTTTGTAGCAAAAGGCTAAAGAAAAACACCTCATACCAAACAAAAACCCGCTCAATTGAACGGGTTTCACTATTTTTAAATAAAGTTATTTAACTAATTATACATGCAAAGCTCTATTATCAGTAGCAGCCAATGCAGCTTCTTTTATTGCTTCTGCAAAAGTTGGGTGTGCATGTGACATTCTTGAAATATCTTCAGCAGATGCTTTAAATTCCATAGCAGTAACGGCTTCAGCAATCAAATCCGCGCAACGAGCACCAATCATGTGAACTCCCAGTACTTCATCTGTTTTTGCATCAGCAAGAATTTTTACAAATCCGTCTAAATCACCTCCAGCACGAGCACGACCTAAAGCTTTGAACGGAAAACTTCCTGATTTATAATCTACTCCAGCGGCTTTCAATTGATCTTCAGTTTGCCCAACTGCAGCCACTTCAGGCCAAGTATAAACAACACCAGGAATCAAGTTATAATCAATATGTGGTTTTTGACCCGCTAATATTTCAGCAACCATTGCTCCTTCTTCTTCTGCTTTGTGTGCTAACATTGCTCCACGAACTACATCTCCAATTGCATAAATATTTGGAATATTAGTTTGCAAATGATCATTTACTTCAACCATTCCTCTATCTGAGATTTTCACACCTGCTTTATCAGCATTCAAACCATCCGTATACGGACGACGTCCGACAGAAACTAATGAATAATCTCCTTCCAGTGTAATTGTTTCTCCTTTTGCGTTTTCAGCTTGAACAACAACTCCTTCGCCATTTCTTTCTACAGATTTCACTTTGTGCGAAACGTAGAATTTCATGCCTTGTTTTTTCAATACTTTAGTCAATTCTTTAGATAATGAAGCATCCATTCCTGGAATGATTCTGTCTAAATATTCTACAACAGAAACTTGCGCTCCCAATCGTAAATACACTTGACCTAATTCAATCCCAATTACTCCACCACCAATAATCACCAAATGTTTTGGTACTTCTTTAAGTTTCAAAGCTTCGGTAGAAGTGATGATTCTTTCTTTATCGATTTTGATAAATGGCAAAGAAGACGGCTTAGAACCTGTAGCGATTATGATATTTTTAGCTTCGATAGTTTCAGAAGTTCCATCTGCTTTTGCAACAGCAACATGTGTAGCGTCAACAAATGAACCTAATCCTTCGAGAACTGTAATTTTATTTTTGTCCATTAAAAATTTCACACCTCCTGAAGTCTGATCCACAACAGCTTGTTTACGCGCAATCATTTTTTCTAAATTCACTTTTACTTCACCCGAAACTTCAATTCCGTGATCTGCAAAATGAGCAATTTCACTGTAATGATGAGAAGAAGCAAGCAATGCTTTTGAAGGAATACAACCTACATTCAGGCAAGTTCCTCCAAGAGTGGAATATTTTTCGATAATTGCTGTTTTGAAACCCAATTGTGCACAACGAATTGCTGATACATATCCGCCTGGTCCAGAACCTATAATGACTACGTCAAATGAACTCATAGTATATTTTTTTATTGTGTTTTTATAAAATGTTGCACAAAATTAAGGAATTAAGTTTTGTTTAAAGTTTAATTCAGAAGGTTTTTGTTATTAAAAATGAATTAACTGAAAAAATTAATTTCTCACGACAAAATTCTCATAATATGAGTGTTTAAAAGCGACAATTACCCTATAAAAAACCTTATTAAACACAAAAAATCCTCATCAAATAAATGATGAGGATTTAAAAGAATCTGAAACTAGTTCAGATTAAAGAAAGGCGACGACATACTCTCCCACATAACTGCAGTACCATCTGCGCAGGCGGGCTTAACTACTCTGTTCGGGATGGGAAGAGGTGAGCCCCGCCGCAATAACCACCTTAAGAGGTTATAATTGCTTTGGGCAATTACTGTAATGTTGTTTATAGTTATATAAACATCAGTTACATAATATCTTAACATACTGAGATAAAGAAAATAAAAAGTTGATACTGAAACATTTACACTGAATTTATTTCAGTGAGTTCAGCATAAAGAAAGTTTCTTCTCCCGTCCCG
>NZ_FODN01000002.1:0-350366 GCF_900110375.1 Flavobacterium sinopsychrotolerans
TTGGACATGCTAACTTAGCCATCACAGAAAGTTAAGAAATAATCTTAATTTTAGCCTATGAAACAAGTCCGCAAAATTTATGACAAAGCTTTTAAAGGAAAAGCCGTTCAATTGAGTTATGATAGAACAAATGTATCAGAACTCGCCAGAGAGTTGGGAGTCACAGCACCACAGTTGTATAAATGGCGTAAAGAGTTTGAGGAATTTGGAGAAGGAAGTTTTCCTGGGAAAGGAAATTTAAAACTCACTCCCGAGCAAGAAAAAATCCACGAACTGGAGAAAAGACTCAAAGATGCCGAGTTAGAACGTGATATATTAAAAAAAGCAATCGGCATTTTTTCCAAGAGCGTTCGATGATTTATAGTTTCATAAAAAGCAATGAACAACTATTCCCGATTGAAAAAATGTGCAAAGTTCTACAAGTGAGCAGCGGAAGTTATTACCGATGGAAAAAACAAGCAATCACAGCAAGACAACAACTAAAAATTACCATAAAGGAACAGATAACATTGATTTATTTTGCAGCCAAGCAAAGATATGGAAGTCCTAGAATAACATTGGAATTACAGTATTTAGGTTATAAAGTTTCACGAATTACAGTTGCAAAATATATGAAAGAACTTGGCTTACGGAGCAAATTAAGCAAGAAGTTCAAAGTTACAACCAACTCAAATCATAATTATTTAGTTGTCGAAAATGTATTAAACAGAGAGTTTATTGTAAAAATGCCTTCAAAAGTTTGGGTTTCGGATATTACATATATCCAAACTAAAGAGGGGTTTGTATATCTGACCACTATTATGGATTTATACGACAGAAAAATTATCGGTTGGAGTTTGAGTGACGGAATGAGTACAGAAGAAACTACGCTTGGAGCTTGGAAAATGGCGGTTAAAAACCGAGATATTGATGAAGGTTTGATTTTTCATTCTGACAGAGGTGTTCAATATGCCAGTAAAAAGTTTGTAAATGTTCTTGATTCCTATAAAAAAATAACCCGCAGTATGAGCCGTAAAGGAAATTGCTGGGATAATGCTGTGGCGGAAAGCTTCTTCAAATCTTTGAAAACGGAATTGATTTATGGGAACAAACTGATTTCTAAAGAACAAATGAAACTAGAAATCTTTGAATACATTGAAATTTGGTACAATAGAAAAAGGAGACATTCTGCTTTGAATTATGCAACTATTGAAGAATTTAATAATCAAATTAATTACAAAAATGTAGCTTAACTTAATGTGCAGTTTTTATTTGCATATCCAAGAACTTGCTGCAGCGGAATCTGTAACAATTGATGATGCTGATGCCATGTCCATCAATGCTTGTGTTACTTTGTTGTCTTTATACAATTGGATCCAATTACTCCCTTTACCTGTTTTTCTATTTAGATAGATATCAGCCATGTTGAGTGTACCAATGCTCATTCCGTCACTAACGATTACAATTATATTTTTTGCTTTTTTATTTTTTTTTAAAGTGTCAAAATCTAGCTTGTTCGCACTACCTTCAAAAGGATTTAGGAGTGTAGCACCAATAGCAAATAAAGAACCGTTCTTGAAAAATTTCCGTCTATTCATTGTTAGTTTTTTTGTAAGAAGTTCAAAAATAAAGAAACTCTTTCACTGAGTATGTTAAGGATTGATTATTTTTTGGAATAAAATAATTTTACAAAGAGATTGGTTTTTAATGTAAAAAACAATCCCATTCACGGTGGTAAATGGGATTATTTAGTTTATTTTGTTGTTACAGCTACTGGTAACGGAATTTGATTTTTAAGAATATCTTCAAAGGTTTCATGTGCTCTGATTAAATGGCCTTCACCATTCATCCATAAAACTTCGGCGGGCTTGTATCTCGAGTTATAATTGGAAGCCATGGAGAAACAATAGGCTCCTGCATTTCTAAAAGATAAAATATCACCTTCTTTTATTTCTGCAATTTTTCTGTTATTGGCAAAAGTATCGGTTTCGCAAATATATCCTACCACGGAGTAGAAACGCTCTTTCCCTTTTGGATGTGATATATTTTCGATATGATGTTGTGAACCATAAAACATTGGTCTAATTAAATGATTAAAACCACTGTCTATACCTGCGAAAACTGTTGAAGTAGTTTGTTTAACTACATTTACTTTAGCCAAAAAGAAACCTGCTTCACTTACTAAAAATTTCCCTGGTTCAAATATCAAGGTTAATTCTTTTCCATATTCGGTACAAAAGGCATTGAATCTTTTGGATAATTTTTTACCTAATTCTTCAATGTCAGTTTCGATATCGTCTTTTTTATAAGGTACTTTAAATCCACTTCCGAAGTCTAGGAATTCAAGGTTTTTGAAGTTTCTTGCGGCATCAAATAATATTTCTGCAGCATACAAAAATACTTCGATATCTAAAATATCAGAACCGGTATGCATATGGATACCCACAATGTTCATTTTAGTGTTTTCAACAATACGAACTAAATGAGGCAATTGGTGTACCGAAATACCAAATTTACTATCAATATGACCAACAGATATATTTGCATTTCCACCAGCCATTACGTGCGGATTTATTCTAATACATACTGGAACATTTGGATATTTTGTACCAAATTGCTCTAATATGGATAAGTTGTCAATATTTATTTGAACTCCCATCGCCGATACTTCTTCAATTTCTTCAAGAGAAACACCATTAGGAGTGTAAAATATTTTGTCTGGGTCGTAGCCGGCATGAAGTCCTAATAATACTTCTTGAATGGAAACAGTATCTAATCCTGACCCCATTTCTTTTAATAACTGAAGTATAGCAACATTCGACAAAGCCTTCATTGCATAATTGATGCGCAACTTATCTACCTTTGAAAAAGCTTTCGTTAATCTGTTGTATTGAGATTGTATTTTTTCGGCATCATAAACGTATAATGGACTGCCAAATTGTTCTGCTAATTGTACTAAGTCTTTTGATTGCATGATTATTAATTTTGAGCAAATTTATTACTCTTTATTTAGTCCCACAAGCTAATGAATGAATTCTAACAAATTCTAACAAAAAGTTATAAATTAAACATTTATTTGAAATTTTATAAAAAAAATAACCCTTGACAAATTTTTTTATCAAGGGTTATAAAATGGTATTCAGCACTACAAGTTGGGTAAATCGCCATTTCCTTTGGTTGGTAAATTGGTATATCCCATCAAGTATTTATCGACTTCTCTGGCAGCTTCACGGCCTTCAGATATTGCCCAAACAATTAATGATTGTCCTCTTCGCATGTCGCCCGCAGTAAAAATATGAGAAACATTCGTTTGATAATTGGTCGCTTTATAGTTGCTTCTCATATCAATTTCTAACCCTAATTGATCACTTAATGTTTTCTCTGGGCCTGTAAATCCAAGTGCCAATAAGGCTAAATCACAAGGCCATATTTTTTCTGAACCTTCTTTTTCTATCAATTCAGGTCTTTGTCCCGGTGTCATTTTCCAGGCCACTTCAACGGTTTTTAAACCTACAAGTTCTCCTTTTTCATTAGAAATGAATTCTTTGGTGTTGATTAACCAGTTTCTATTACAACCTTCTTCATGTGAAGAGGAAGTTTTTAATTGCAATGGCCAAAATGGCCAAGGTGTAGTTTCACTTCTTCCAACTGGTGGTTTTGGTAAAATTTCAAAATTAGTAACCGATTTGGCTCCATGTCTGTTTGATGTTCCCACACAATCAGAACCAGTATCTCCACCACCAATAACGATCACATCTTTACCGGTCGCCACTATTTGATCAGCAACTACCTCACCATATAGTGATTTTGTTTGTTGTGTCAAGAAAGTCATTGCTTGAACAACTCCTTTACTTTCTATTCCTTTAGTAGGCAAACTTCTTCGTTCGGTTGAGCCACCACATAATACTATAGAATCAAAAGTGTTCAATTCTTCAATACTATAGTTTACGCCAACATTTACATTCGTTTTAAAAGTGATTCCTTCAGCTTCTAAAACAGCAACGCGTCTGTCAATAATTCCTTTTTCCAATTTGAAATTTGGAATTCCATAACGCAATAATCCACCAATGGCATTGTCTCTTTCAAAAACAGTAACAGTATGTCCAGCACGATTTAATTGTTGTGCAGCCGCTAAACCAGCAGGACCAGAACCTATTACAGCTACAGTTTTCCCTGTTCTGACTTCTGGTGTTTGTGGTTTGATCCAACCTTCAGCAAAACCTCTTTCGATAATATTTTTTTCAATATTTTCGATTGCTACCGGCTCGCTGATAATTCCTAACACACATGATTTTTCACATGGAGCAGGGCATAAACGGCCTGTAAATTCTGGAAAGTTATTGGTTGATTGTAATATTTCCAAGGCGCTTTCCCATTCTTCCTGATGCACCATATCATTAAAATCTGGAATCAAATTTCCTAATGGACAAGCGCTGTGGCAAAATGGAATCCCACAATCCATACATCTGGATCCTTGTTCTTTGATTTTATCTTTGGTTAACGGAATTGTAAATTCATTATAATTCGATACTCTTTCTGGAACAGCAACATTACTTTCGTCGGTTCTAGTATATTCTTTAAATCCTCCTATCTTTCCCATGACTATAGTGCTAGTAGTTCTTCAATTTGTTTTTCTTCGGCTAATCTTTGCAATGCTTTTTTGTAATCTGTAGGCATTACTTTGATAAAATGGTTGCGTTGGTTTTCCCAATCTTCTAAAATCCTTTTTGCCAAAGGACTATTAGTATACATAGAATGATTTTTTATCAAACGTCTCAGTTTAGTAAAATCATCCTCTTCTAATGTTTCAAAAGCGACCATTTCCATATTACATAATGTGGCATCGAATTTTTTATTTGGATCAAAAACATAAGCAATACCACCGCTCATTCCTGCAGCAAAATTTCTTCCTGTTTTTCCTAAAACCACTACAGTTCCTCCGGTCATGTATTCGCATCCATGATCTCCAATCCCTTCTACAACAGCTGTTGCTCCAGAATTTCTCACACAAAAACGTTCTCCAGCCATACCATTTATATACGCTTCACCAGTGATTGCTCCATAAAGTGCAACGTTACCAATGATGATATTTTCTTCTGGTTTGAAAGTGGCAGCAGGTGGGACTTTGATAATTAATTTACCTCCGGAAAGTCCTTTTCCTAAATAATCATTACAGTTTCCATGTATCTTGAAGGATAGACCATTAGTTGCAAAAGCACCAAAACTTTGTCCGGCAGAACCTTCAAAATCAACTAATATGGTGTCCTCAGGCAATCCTTGAGCGCCGTAAATTTTTGAAATTTCATTACTCAATATAGCTCCAACGGAACGATCCGTATTTTTAATATTAAAAGTGACTCTTGTTTTTTCTTTTCTATAAATAGAAGGAATAGCCGCTTTTATAATTTCAAAATCAAGTACATGGTCTAAAGCATGGTCTTGTGTAGTTGTATTATGGTTTGGAACTTCTTTAGCTTTTTCTGGCTTATATAAGATTGTAGATAAATCTAATCCACTTGCTTTATAATGCTTGATGGCTTTATTGACATTCAATTTTTGAGATTGTCCTACCATTTCTTTTAATGTTCTGAACCCTAATTGTGCCATGATTTCTCTCAACTCCTCAGCAATAAAATACATGAAGTTGATGATGTGTTCCGGCGTTCCTTTGAAATTTTTTCTCAATTCAGGATCTTGCGTTGCAATACCAACTGGACACGTATTCAAGTGACATGCTCTCATCATGATACAACCAGATGCTACTAAAGGAGCGGTTGCAAAACCAAATTCTTCAGCTCCAAGTAATGCAGCAATAGCGACATCACGTCCTGTTTTTAATTGTCCGTCACATTCTAAAACTACGCGACTTCTTAAATCATTTAAGATTAATGTTTGTTGCGCTTCGGCAAGTCCAAGTTCCCAAGGAATACCCGTATGTTGTAGTGAAGTTAACGGCGCTGCTCCGGTTCCTCCGTCGTATCCTGAAATCAAAATCACGTCGGCTTTTGCTTTAGCAACACCTGCAGCTATTGTTCCAACACCTACTTCAGAAACTAATTTTACATTAATTCTAGCTTCACGATTGGCATTTTTTAAATCAAAAATTAACTGTGATAAATCTTCAATAGAGTAAATGTCGTGGTGTGGCGGCGGTGAAATTAATCCAACGTAAGGTGTTGAATTCCTAACTTCAGCAATCCAAGGCACTACTTTTTCTCCAGGTAATTGTCCACCTTCTCCAGGTTTTGCACCCTGAGCCATTTTTATTTGAATCTCTTTGGCATTGGTCAAATAGTTTATAGAAACTCCAAATCTTCCAGAAGCAACTTGCTTTATAGCACTATTTCTAGAATCTCCATTTAAGTCTTTTTGGAAACGCTTTGGATCTTCTCCACCTTCTCCAGAATTACTTTTTCCACCAATTCTGTTCATGGCAATCGCCAGATTTTCATGAGCTTCCTGACTTATGGAGCCATATGACATGGCACCAGTTTTGAATTTTTTTACAATTTCAGTCCATGGTTCCACTTCGTCAATTGAAATAGGATCTAAGTTATTAAATTCAAATAAACCTCTAATAGTCATCAAGTTTTCACTTTGATCATTGACCATTTTGGCATATTCCTTATAACTTTCAGGGCTATTTAGACGGACTGCTTGTTGTAATTTAGAGATCGTTGTTGGGTTAAACATGTGTTTTTCCCCATTTCTTCTCCATCGGTAAATTCCTCCAATTTCTAAAGGCAATAAATTACTGACTTTTGAATTTGGAAATGCTTTTTGGTATCGCTTCTTGATTTCTTTTTCGACTTCCATCAGACCAATTCCTTCAATTCGGGAAGGAGTGTAAGGGAAATATTTAGAAGTGAATGTTTTATTTAATCCTAAAATTTCAAAAATTTGTGCCGCTCTGTACGAATGTAATGTCGAGATGCCAATTTTATTCATGATTTTCAGAATCCCTTTTGCAATAGCTTTGTTATAATTTTTGATGGCATAATCCGCTTTCACACCAGTGATAAAACCTTCGTTTACTTGGTTATGAATTATTTCATTCACCATGTAAGGATTGATTGCGCTAGCTCCGTAACCAAATAATAAGGCAAAATGATGTGGTTCGCGAGGTTCTGCGGATTCAATTATGATTCCAAATTTAGAACGAACTTTTAGAATGTTAAGCGAATGATGTACGTAAGAACACGCCAATAACATTGGTATTGGAGCCATTTTTTCACTAACTCCTCTATCTGAAAGAATAACAATATTACAACCTTCCGTAACTGCTTTGAAAGTTGCTTGTACGGCTCTTTCTAAAGCACGTTCTAATCCGTTTACTCCTTTTTCGATATCGTATAAAGTGGAAATAGTGACTGATTTGAAATCAGCATGATCAATGTTTTTTACTTTATCTAAATCCTCGTTTGAAATTACTGGATTTTGAATTTTTAGTTTCTTACAATGCTTTGGAACAATGTCAAAAATATTATAATCGCCACCAATCGCTAAACTGATATCAGTAATAATTTCTTCACGAATACCATCCAAAGGTGGATTGGTAACCTGAGCAAATAATTGTTTGAAATAGTTATATAAAAGCTGTGGTTGATCTGATAAAACCGCTAACGGAGTGTCATTTCCCATGGAACTTAATGCTTCTGCGCCTTGAGCTCCCATCGGGTTTATGATTGTTTTTAAATCCTCTAAAGTGTATCCAAAGAGTCTTTGTCTTGTTTCAAAATCTATGTTTTCAACAGGAATTGCATTGTCAGTGTACGGTATTTGAGCTAATTGTACTAAATTTTCATCCAACCATTGTTTGTAAGGACGTTTAGTAACAATAGCATTTTTGATTTCGTCATCTTCAATAATTCGACCTTCGTTCATGTCCACAAGGAACATTTTTCCCGGTTCTAAACGACCGTGTTGAATTACATCTTCTGGTTTGATATCAAGAACACCAATTTCTGAAGACATAATTACGAAACCACTTTTAGTCAATGTATAACGTGAAGGACGCAATCCATTTCTATCCAATAAAGCACCAATAACGTTTCCGTCAGTAAAAGGAATAGAAGCCGGACCATCCCAAGGCTCCATGATACAAGCGTTATATTCGTAAAATGCTTTTTTGTCGGCTGACATCGTTTGGTGTTTTTCCCAAGCTTCAGGAACGACCATCATCATTGCTTCCGGTAAAGAACGACCAGTCATCAACAATAGTTCAATTACCATATCCATTGAAGCGGAATCTGATTTTCCTTCTAAAATAATTGGGAATAATTTCTTGATATCATCACCAAAAACGTCACTTTTCATCAGTTCTTCACGAGCACGCATGCGGCTAATATTGCCACGGAGTGTATTAATTTCACCATTGTGACACATATAACGGAACGGCTGTGCCAATTCCCAAGATGGAAATGTATTGGTAGAAAATCGTTGGTGAACCAAAGCTAATCGGGTTACCAGATCGTCATCCAATAAATCCGTATAATACCTGCTGATATCTTCCGGCATCAACAAACCTTTGTATATTATGGTAGTAGTCGAGAAACTGGAAAAATAAAACATGTGACTTTCTGAGATTCTTGAATTTCGAATCGCATGTTCTGCTATTTTTCTCGCTGCAAATAATTTAGCGTTAAATTGTTGTTCTGTTAGGTCTAAACCATTTTTAACTACGAATACTTGTTTAACTGTTGGTTCTTTCTCGCCGGCAATTCGTCCTAAATTTGATGCGTCTACCGGAACGTCTCTCCATCCTAATATTTCTAGATTTTGATCTCGTATTGATGTTTCAAAAGTGGTTTTACAAAAAACAACTTGGTTTTTACTTTTTGGCATAAAAACCATTCCTACTGCATATTCCTTAGTTTCCGGGATATCAAATTCACAAACTTTCTTAAAAAAATCATGTGGGATATCAAATAATATTCCTGCTCCATCTCCAGTTCTACCATCTGAACTCACAGCGCCCCGGTGTTCTAATTTGATTAGAATATCCAGTGCTTTGTGTATAATATCATTTGACTTAATTCCATTTAAATTACAAATGAATCCTGCTCCGCAATTGTCGTGTTCAAATTCGGGCAAATAAAGGCCTTGTTCTTTAACTTTCATGCTTAAATTTTTTTCTACAAAATTAAAGATTTAGTAACATATAATAGGTGTAAAGGTTAAAAATGGCTTGTTTTTACAGTTCTAATAGAAAAAGGTTAAATAAATCTCAATAATGATATTTAAACACATCCGATTTGATTTTTCGATAAAATGGAAATGACAAAATACTGATTAAAGCGTTGATTTTGAAAGAAATATTTTGCCAATCATTAATCGTGATTATTTATAACAAATTTGTAATTAATTTTTATATTTTTTTAAAATAGGAGAGCGTTCTGTTTTTGTTTAAAATATCTCTATTTTGACCTATATTTAATTAAAAAAAAAAATAACAGTTAAGTTTAATTTTGCTATTTTTGTGGCACTTTTATTCTGAAAGAAATTCAGAAGCCAGACAAATTCTATATTATGAACATACACGAATATCAAGGAAAAGAGATTTTAGCTAGCTACGGAGTTCGCATTCAGCGCGGAATCGTTGCTAATAGCCCTGTAGAAGCTGTTGCTGCTGCAAAACAATTAACTGCCGAAACTGGTACAAGTTGGTATGTTGTAAAAGCCCAAGTTCATGCAGGTGGACGTGGAAAAGGTGGTGGAGTTAAACTTGCCAAAAATTTACAACAAGTTGAAGAGATTTCAGAGCAAATCATCGGAATGCAATTGATTACACCTCAAACTTCTGCTGAAGGTAAAAAAGTACACAAAGTTTTAATCGCTGAAGATGTATATTATCCTGGTGAAAGTGAAACTTCTGAGTTTTATGTTTCGGTTTTATTAAATAGAGCTACAGGTCGTAACATGATTATGTATTCTACTGAAGGTGGAATGGATATTGAAGAAGTTGCAGAACACACTCCTCATTTAATTTTTACTGAAGAAGTAGATCCTTCTGTTGGATTACAGGGTTTTCAAGCAAGAAGAATTGCTTTTAACTTAGGTCTTTCTGGAAATGCTTTCAAAGAAATGGTAAAATTCATCGATTCTTTATACAATGCTTATATTGGATCTGATGCATCGATGTTTGAAATCAACCCGGTTTTAAAAACATCTGACAATAAAATTATGGCTGTAGATGCTAAAGTAAATATCGATGATAATGCTTTATACAGACAAAAGAAATATGCTGATATGCGTGACATTCGTGAGGAGAACCCAATCGAAGTGGAAGCAAAAGAAGTTGGTTTGAACTATGTAGATCTTGACGGTACTGTAGGATGTATGGTGAACGGAGCTGGTCTAGCAATGGCAACCATGGATTTAATTAAGTATGCTGGTTTTGAGCCTGCTAACTTTCTTGACGTAGGAGGAACTGCTGATGCAAAACGTGTTGAAACTGCTTTCCGTATTATCTTAAAAGATCAAAACGTAAAAGCAATTTTGATTAATATTTTTGGTGGAATCGTTCGTTGTGATCGTGTGGCGCAAGGAGTAGTTGATGCTTACAAAAATATGGGTGATGCAATTAAAGTGCCAATCATTGTTCGTTTACAAGGTACAAATGCAGCTATTGCAAAAGAATTAATTGATAATTCAGGAATGCCAATTTTATCAGCTGTTGAATTCCAAGAAGCAGCCGATCAAGTAAAAGCAGCACTTTCTTAATTAGAAAAATTGTTATATATTGAAAATCCTGTTTGCTACGGCGAACAGGATTTTTTTTTGGAACGGCGACAATTTTAAAGATAACAAATCATAATAATAATTGAAAGTGTAAAGTTTTCTGGTTTACAACGATTATCTTTGTTTTTAATGTTTTTTAGTAATTATGAAACTTCAGATACAAAATAATTTTACTGCCGAATTACCTGCTGATTCTAATGAAAACAATGTTCCAAGACAGGTTCATCAGGCCTGCTACTCGTTTGTATTACCAAAAAAGCCTTCAAATCCTTCACTAATTCATACTTCAATTGAAGCAGCTAATGCGATTGGTCTTTCTCAGGAAGATATACTTTCCGCTGATTTTTTAAATACTTTTTCAGGAAGCACCATTTTTCCGGGCACAAAACCATATGCTTTGCCTTATGCTGGACATCAATTTGGGAATTGGGCCGGACAATTAGGAGATGGTCGCGCTATCAATCTTACTGAAGTAGTTCATGAAAATAAGTCGTACACATTACAACTAAAAGGAGCAGGGCCTACACCATATTCCAGAACTGCAGATGGTTTTGCCGTACTGCGTTCTTCCATTCGAGAGCATTTATGTGCCGAAGCGATGCATTATTTGGGTGTGCCTACCACGCGTTCGCTTTCGTTGATGCTTTCTGGCGATCAAGTGTTGCGTGATGTTTTGTATAATGGTAATCCTGCTTATGAAAAAGGCGCTATCGTTTGTAGAGTGGCTCCTTCATTTATCCGTTTCGGTAGTTTTGAATTATTTGCTTCGCGTGAAGATCATGTTAATCTCAAATTACTGGCTGATTTTACTATCAAACATCATTTTTCTCATATTCAAAAAGAGGGTGTAGAAAAATATCTGGCGTTTTTTCAAGAAGTTACTCAAACAACGCTGAATATGATTGTGCACTGGCAACGCGTAGGTTTTGTTCATGGCGTTATGAATACCGATAATATGTCTATTCACGGTATCACAATTGATTATGGACCTTATGGTTGGTTGGAAGATTATAATTCCTGCTGGACGCCAAATACAACCGATAACCAACATAAAAGATACCGTTTTGGCAATCAACCTGAAATTGCGCTGTGGAATCTGTATCAATTGGCGAATGCGTTGTATCCTTTAATTCAGGAAGCGAAACCGCTGGAAACTATTTTAGATGCTTTTAGTGCGGATTATGAAAAAGAGTATTTGAATATGATGCAAAATAAGCTCGGGTTACAAATCAAAAAAGAACAAGATATTATTTTGATTCAAAGTTTGACTCAATTGCTTGAAAAGGTAGAAACTGACATGACTATTTTCTTTAGAAATCTAAGTAATTTATCCAAAGCTGATGCAGCAACAACCGCTTTCAATTCCATAAAGGATGCTTTCTATAATGAAAAGGATTTGGATCAAACTATTTTGAAAGATTGGCACGATTGGTTAGAGAAGTACAGCCTTCGAATTAATGAAGAAGCACTTTCTGATTCTGAAAGAAAAGAGCAGATGAATTTAGTTAATCCAAAATACGTGCTGCGAAATTACATGGCGCAATTGTGTATTGATGATGCGGATAAGGGAGATTATTCTTTGCTAAACGAGTTATTCGAAATGCTAAAAAAACCGTATGATGAACAACCAAATTTTCAAAAATGGTTTGCCAAAAGACCCGATTGGGCCAGAGATAAAGTAGGATGTTCAATGTTAAGTTGTAGCTCTTAAATTCTTTTTATGGAAAATTACTTTTAATTGTATAAAAAAATCCTGAACTCTCATTCAGGATTTTGATATTGTATTAGTTTCCAATTTCTTGAATCACATCCGATTCATATATTTTGAAACCTGTATCGTTTTTTTGTGCAATTTTCAAAAGTGCTTTAGCTACTGTTTTACCTTCAATGGGTTTGTACTTTTTCAAGTTTCCAAGGAATAAGAAGGAAAGTGTTTTCATGAAGAAAGCGCCCACTTTTTCTCCTAATCTGAATTCAGTTCGGTTTCCCAAAAGAAGTGAAGGTTGCAATACAGCAACGCTTTCGAAATTACAATCTTTAAGAAAATCTTGAATTTCTCCTTTTGTTTTCAAATAGAAATTTCCAGAATTTGCATCAGCGCTAAGAGAAGAAATAATCAAGTATTTTTGAACTTTATTCTGCAAAGCAAAAGCCGCAAACTGTCTAGGATATTCAAAATCTACTTTTCTAAAATCTTTTTTACTTCCCGCTTTTTTGATTGTTGTACCAATCGTGCAAAAGAAATCATCGCCAACAACTAAATTTTTATAGGTTTCCGGCTTGTCAAAATCAATGATGTGTTGCGTCAATTTTGGATGCTTTATTCCTGTATCTCTTTTTACGAAAGTGATTACTTTAGCGTAATGTGAACTTTCCAAAAGTAAATTCAATAATTCTGAGCCTATTAAACCGGTGCTGCCAATAATTAATGCCGTTTTCACAGTTATGATTTTTTATTTTTGCCGAAATTAAATTTCACTTTCTCTACAACCTGAACTTTTGGAGTTCCTTTTGAGAATTGTTTTTTGAACGGTTTCTTTGCAGCAGGTTTCGATTTTGAAGGACTTTCATCGCCTCTTGATCTTTCTTCGTCTCTTGGTTTTGCTTTGAATTCTGCTCTTTCCGAAGCTCCTTCTTTTACAGGAATTTGAGCTTTATGTTTGGCTAAAACATCATTCGGGTTTTTTGGATTTTCTTTCGTTCCACGCAAGTGAATTACCAATGCATTTAGGAAGTTTCGCAACACTTGGTCACCACATTCCATGTAATTTTCATGTTTTTCATCACGGAAAAAAGCACCCAATTCTGATTTAGTGATTCTAAAATCTACTAATTCTAATATTTCAACTATTTGATCGTCACGCAACATTAATGCTACACGAAGTTTTTTAAAGATATCGTTATTTGTCATCATATTCTAATTTTTTACAAAGGTACGGTTTAAAAGCAATTGGACCACAATTTTAGATTCAGAATTGGTTTTGGTTCAGAAAGTGAATTATGGTATCCAAATCTTTTTTTTTATGATTGGCAGTAATTACAATTCTGTTTAAATCTTTAGTGTCCGTTGGATATTTAAAATTGGTTACAATAATTTTATTCGCCGTGAAAATTTCATTTATTCCTTCGATTTCCGGATAAATGAGCGGATATTCGGGATCAAAAAGGACTGCTTTGTTTTTAATTAAATGAGCATTAATGTAGTTTAAATTGTCGTTTAATTTCAGATGCTGTTGCAAATAAATCGCTGCTGCATCAGCCATGGTTTGCACAAAGGCTGCATTCATACCAGCACTGGAAACAAAAGTATCGTGAGTTGACATATTATTAATAAACTCAGAATCGCTTGCAATTACTCCACCCGTTAATCCAAACGCTTTACCTAAAGATGATACCATGATTTTCCTTTTAATATTAGAAAGATTGATTGTCGAAATAATTCCGCAACCATTTGTTCCTAAAATTCCAAGTGAATGTGATTCGTCGATAACCAAAGTGATTTCTTTATTAGACGGAATAGAACTTAGAATCGTAAAATCGACCGGTTGTACATGAAAAGAAGGAACCGAATCCGTTAGAATCGTAATTTTTTCAGTTCTATTATCCAACAAACGAGGATTTAATTTTTCTCCGATAAAAACTGGTAAACTATTTGGCACTTTGATGGCCGCGTGCGAATCCGGAAAATGAAAAAATAAATCGGTTTCAGGAGTTAATGTTTCAACAACTAATTTCCCCGCTAGCATACCGGAAGAAACCGTAAGTGCGGCATCGGATTTGATGAAATTGGCTAAAAATCGTTCTCCTTTTTCGTATGCGCTCAATTGAACATTAGCGCTTCTTGAACTTCCAAATGCGGTTCCCCATTGCAAGATATTTTTGATAATCAGCTTTTGGAATTCAGGATGCGTTGGTAAACCTAAATAAGCAGTTCCGCCAAAATAGAGATATTCTTCATTTTCGATTTCAATTGTTCGATCCGGAAATTGGTTGACTTTCATTTATCCTAAATTAAAGTTACACCCGTTCCGTTTAATTCTGAATAGTTTATTTTTCCAAAATCGATTTTCACTCCTGTGGCAATATCTTCAGCCAAAAGCAATGCGCCGTCCATATCTACATAATCCAGTTGTGGCAATAAATGCGCAATGGCTGATATTCCAACAGTAGATTCAGTCATACAACCCAACATCGTTTTTAAACCTAATTTCTTGGCTTCCTGAATCATTCGTCTTCCGGGCGTCAGTCCGCCACATTTTACCAACTTCACATTCACACCATGAAAATGATTATGACATTTGGCTACATCTTCTTCTATAATACAACTTTCGTCAGCGATAATCGGTAAAACCGAATGTTTAAAAACTTCCTTGTGTCCTTCCCAATTGTCGGCTTTCATGGGTTGTTCCAAAAATTCCACACCTAATTTTTTTAATTCCGCAGCATTATTAATAGTTTCTTCTACGCCCCAACCACAATTGGCATCAATTCGAAAAATGGCATCGGTATGTTTCCGAAGTTCTTTGACAATGGCAATATCTTCTTTGGTTCCCAATTTTATTTTATAAATCGGCCAAGGCAGTTCCTTCATTTTTGCCACCATTTTTTCGATGGATGCAATTCCAATCGTGTAATCTGTCAATGGATTTTTGTCGGTGGTATAATTCCACAATTCGTATAATTTCTTTCCTTTTTTGCGCGCATATAAATCATTGTATGCCATATCCAAAGCGCATAGCGCAAACATATCGTGTTTTAAATACGGGTGTATTTTTGCCCAGAAATCTTCAGGAGTTTCATTTGTAGTGGTTTCGATTATAGTCCGAATTTTTTCTAAATCCTGCATCATTACCGGAACGGTTGTCTTGTAATAAGGATTTGAAGTTGCTTCGCCAAAACCGGAATAACCATCACTTTTTAATTCCACAATCAAAGAAGGCTGAGAGTCAATCGATTCTCTCGAAATCGTGAATGTATGTTTTAATTTGAGCTCGTATTCTCTTAAGATTATTTCCATTTGGGGTTTAATTTTACTATTTGTTGTGTTTGTTTGAAACTGGATTTTTTAGAAACCAAGCCATAAAATTGCATCGACAAAACCGTCGCGCCATAGTTTTTCATTGTGCTTTCCGTCTTTTACAATTGTTTTTTTATTTAAATTAAGGCAGTAACATCGATTAGAATTCAGTAAATATTCCATTTTGTTCAAATCCGAAACCATATCGTCACTTTCAGCATCGCCACACATAAAATATATTTTAGATTTTATCTTTTTGGATTTTTCTGTCAGCGTGTAGATGTCTTTGGTAAACCAAAACGAAGGCGAAAAAACACCTGCTTTTCCAAAAATTGTGGGATATTTTAAAACCGCATAATAGGAAGTCAAACCTCCCAATGAGCTTCCCATGATAATAGTATTTTTCTTTTTGGTTTTTGTTCGATAGGTTTTGTCAATGTGTGGTTTTAATGTTTTTACGATAAATTCTAAATAACTGTCCGCTTTACCACCACCATATTTTTCATTTTTAAAAGGCGTTAATTCATCGATTCGTTTGTCATTTCCATGTTCGATTCCTACTACAATAACCTGTGCTTTTAGACTGTCCAGTTTTTCATCCACATTCCATTCTCCCGAATAGGATGTTTTAGCATCAAACAAATTTTGCGCATCATGCATATAAATTACGGAGAATTTCTTTTTTGAAGTTAAATAATTTTCGGGCAAATAAATCCAAATTTTCTTTGTGGTTTGAAGTTGCGGCGCTTCAATAGTAAAAGTAGAAACTTGTTTGGAATCCTTGCTCTTCTTTGTCTCTTCGCCTTGAGCCGTAATTTTTACGATGGTAAAAAAGAAGAGAAGGAGTAGGAACTTTAGTCGATTCATTATTAGTTTTTGTGTTTTGATTTAAAAACAATATTTTAGCTAAAAATAATAATTTGATGAATACTTTCGAAGAAAAAAGAAGTTTAGTTTTAGAGATGATTGCTTTTTCTACTGTTGATGGGCATTTGCATAAAAGAGAATATGAATTTTTGGCAATTGTAGCTAATGAGCTGGGTTTCGAGATGAATGTTTTTAAAGATTTATTTCATCAGGAACTACCCCAAATCCCTATTAAATCCGAGTTTTTACGTATTCAGCAGTTTTATAGATTGGCTTTGTTGATGTATAGTGACGGAGTTTTACACCAAAAAGAATCAATTGCAATCCAACAAATATCACTTGAAATGGGACTTAATCCTGTAGCTACAAAACGAATTCTTAAGTTGATGAATGAAGCACCAAACGCGATAATTGATGGCGAAGTTTTATTGAATGTTTTTCAGGAACAACATAATTAGTTGTTTTTCTTGAAGAATTTATTCATGAATCTTTATTTTTTATTGGTGTAATTATCTTTTGAATGTCATTTTCACACCAAAACTAGTCTGTAAATCAGGAGCATTATCCAGTCTAAGATCTTCTCTTAGAGACACAAAATAGGAGAATTGCTTAACGGAGTAGGTACAAATAAAATTCCATCCTTCCAGATTTTTATACAAATGCGAGAAGGTTTGTTGCCAATGCGTTTTAATTCTTTCTCCAGTCAAAATGATGTGGTCAAAATTATTTTTTTTGTTGAAAGATGTCTGAAAAGCATAATTGATTCCATACGAAATCGAATTGTTGTTTCGGAGTTTCTTCTTATAATCAATTAGTCCTTCAAAACTATACAGAAAAGTTTGATTGCTTATGTTTACTCTGTCGCCAAACTGAATAACTTTTTGTCGCAAAGCACCAGTACTTGCGCCTACGCTTAAAATATTTTTGTCTCTCACAACAATCTTTTTTAGTGCCGATGAAGAAATTCCGATGTCAGCTACTGGATTATATCTCGAAATATTGATTCCTAAATGAGTTCCGAAATTCAAGTATATTTTATGGCTTTTATTCATCTCTAATTGCGGATAGTAAAAATAATTTATCTCAATTCCCGGTATTCTGAAGTCGCCATTATTCATTGTGATGAAATTATTATTTTCGTCTCGATAAGAAATTTTCGCTTGGTCTAATCCATAATATCGTCTTGAGAAAGGATCTTCACCTCCGGCAATAGTACTGTGAAACCACTCAATAGATTCATCCGAAGTAAATACTGAAAAGGGATATTTTCCTTTATCTAATGAATACGCACGAACGCTGAAATTAAGTTCATGATGCACAGTTAAAGATAAGGAAAATGTGAATTTGTAAGATCTTATCACTCCATCGGCGATGAATTCTTTGGTTTGGGCAGGAACCGTATTGAGGTCAAATTTGAATTCTCGGTCATGCCAAGGAAAATTTGCAGCATATTCCCGATCTTCAGGATTTAACAATTCATAAGATTTGACATAAGGCAACATCACATTTCCACTTGAAACGTCTAATGAAAATGAGTATTTTTTAGGAGTGCGAACTTTGAAATTATGGTTTATTCGGGAAATGTACATTCCCAGCGGGTGATTGGACAGCAGATTTGGTTTTATAATATCCGAAGTGTTTTCTATTTCAAAGCTCATGAAATCCTCGTTTGAAGATTGCGCTGAAGCAAATGAAATTAGTCCGAATAAAACAAAAATGAGTAAGCGATATTTCATTTGAATGCGTGAATTTTCAGGAAAAAATCAGAAAATAATTACACTCAAATTTAAAGAACTTTACTGGATTTAAAAGTTTTTACACCAAAAAAATGAATTTAAGTTTCAACTTAAAAAAAAATGTGTTAAGTGAAGCTTGTATTTAAAAATTATCTACGTCAGTTGTCCTTGTAGTCGTTTAATATCATCTCGTAATTTGGCAGCTTGCATAAAATCCAATTCTTTTGCCGCTTTCTCCATTGATTTACGTTTTTCCCGAATGAGTTTCTCAATTTCAGGTTTTGGCAAGTATAGATTTTCAGGTTCTGCAGCAGCATCTAAAGTTAAGCCTAACTCATAATCGGCCAAAGGATTTTTAGTAAAAGCACTTTCAATTTTTTTATTTAAAGCCTGAGGAACCAAATTATTTGCAGTATTGTAATTAATTTGTTTGGTTCTGCGATAATTCGTTTCGTCTATGGTTTTTTGCATACTGGCCGTAATTTTATCGGCATACATAATTGCTTTCCCATTTAAGTTTCTTGCCGCACGACCAATTGTTTGCGTAAGCGAACGATGACTTCTTAGAAAGCCTTCTTTGTCTGCATCTAAAATGGCTACCAAAGAAACTTCGGGTAAATCCAAACCTTCACGAAGCAAATTCACACCAATTAATACATCAAAAATCCCTTTTCGCAAATCTTGCATGATTTCTATTCGTTCCAAAGTATCAACTTCGGAGTGAATGTAGCGACAACGAATATTAACTTTGGTTAAATATTTGGCTAATTCTTCCGCCATTCTTTTGGTTAAAGTCGTCACCAAAACGCGCTCATCAATTTCGGTCCGAACTTGAATTTCCTCGATTAAATCATCGATTTGATTTAAACTTGGTCGGATTTCAATAATGGGATCCAATAATCCTGTTGGACGAATCACTTGTTCCACAACAACGCCTTCCGTTTTTTGTAATTCGTAATCCGCTGGTGTTGCCGAAACATAAATTACCTGATTTTGCATCGCTTCAAACTCTTCAAACTTCAAAGGACGATTGTCCATTGCAGCGGGAAGTCGGAAACCATATTCCACTAAATTTTCTTTACGGCTTCGGTCTCCGCCATACATAGCACTAACCTGTGAAAGTGTTACGTGACTTTCGTCTACCACCATTAAATAATCTTTTGGGAAATAATCCAGCAAACAGAAAGGTCTGGTGCCGGGTAAACGACCATCCAGATAACGAGAATAATTTTCAATTCCGGAGCAATAACCGAGTTCACGAATCATCTCCAAATCAAAGTTGGTACGTTCTTCCAGTCTTTTTGCTTCTAAATGTTTTCCAATTTCCTTGAAATAATCGACTTGTTTTACTAAATCTTGTTGGATTTCCCAAATGGCACCTTGCAAGACATCTGGAGAAGTCACGAACATATTGGCGGGATAAATCGTCAGTTTGTCAAATTTTTCTAGAACCTCAGAATTTTTGGTGTCAAAACTTTCAATTTCTTCTATTTCATCGCCAAAGAAATGAACTCTGTAGGCTTCATCCGCATAACTTGGATAGACATCTACAGTATCTCCTTTTATTCTGAAACTTCCTGGATTAAAATCGGCTTCCGTTCTGGAATATAGACTTTGCACCAATTGATGTAATAATTTCGTACGAGAAATGATTTGTCCTTTTTCAATTGGAATCAAGTTTTTCTGAAATTCTATAGGGTTTCCAATACCGTATAAACAGGAAACTGATGCTACTACCAAAATATCTCTTCGTCCGGAAAGCAACGAGGCAGTGGTTGACATTCTCATTTTTTCCAGTTCTTCATTGATGGATAAATCCTTTTCGATGAAAACGCCGGTTACAGGCATAAAAGCTTCGGGCTGGTAATAATCGTAATAGGACACGAAATATTCCACGGCATTATTCGGGAAAAACTGCTTGAATTCCGAGTATAATTGTGCTGCCAAAGTTTTGTTGTGTGCCAAAACTAAAGTTGGTCTTTGTACTTCTTGAATCACGTTGGCCACCGTAAATGTTTTTCCGGATCCGGTAACTCCTAATAAAGTTTGGAATTTATCACCATCAATAATGCCTTGAGTCAATTTTTCAATTGCTTGTGGTTGGTCGCCTTTAGGCTGGTAATCGGATACTACTTGAAAATTCATTTGTATTAAGGGGCAAAAATTTAGAGTTACAAAGGTACAACGTTTGGATTCTTTTTTTTCCAAAGTTTAAGCCAAAAAAAACCATCCCGATGTGGCAGGATGGTTTTCAATACGATGAAAATGTTTCTCTAAAAACTGAAACTTAATCGAGCAAAAACGAAACGACCGTTTTGACCAAATTGAGAAACGTTTCTGGAGTATACATACATGGTGATATCAGCCATTAAATATTATATACTGAAGCTAAAATTAAAAGTATGACAACTAGCGTTAGAATAATTATTGAAATGTAATAATATGATTTTAATTTCCAACCTTCTTTGTACATTTTGTAAAAATTATAACAATATAGAGAAACACTCAAAATCATCAATGGGATTGTAAATAATTCTACAAAAGCACCCTCAATTTTTGTTAAATTTATATTTAAGTAAGAAATGCTAACTAAACAGACAAAATAAAATAATTACACTAAATAAAGTGTTAATAATTCCAGTTTTTCTTTCTTTTTTCATATTCTATTTTTTTAAGATCTATATTATTCCCTATCAGCCCATGGTAAAGATGGTAATATTGGCAAGTATGGGACTGCTTCCAATTCATACTATTATTTTTTTTAGATTTATTTAAAAGTAAAGTTCAAGCCAAATATTTAGTTACCAAACATAAAAAAAGCAGGCTAATTTTTATTGAGCCTGCTTTAATGAAAAAATTATTATATTTTATTGAAATGCGTAAGTTGTAAATCTAAAATTACTGGATGCGCTTGTGAAAGTGTAGATAGTATTAGAAAAAGCTATTTTAAATAATTCTCTTTTTACATACAATCCTTTTGTGTCCAATAGTTGCTTATCTAAGTCTTTAAGAAATGCAGGTTCAGCAATAATTGCACCTAAATTATTTTCCCAAGATACATGATTTAATATTAGGGTTTTATTTACAGGATCTTCTGTTACTGTTATATTATGATAGATTGTTGTTTTACCTCCATTAAATCGGTATTCAATATAACTACCAAAAGAAGGATTATTGAAAGTAAATTGAATTCTACTTAGTTTTTGTGTAGAAGATAATCCTGCATTTACTTGGTTTAGTATAGTGTTGAATAATAATGAATTAGACGGAGCAGTTGCTAAATTTGCTGCAATGTAAGCAAACCCAGTAGGAGGATTTCCTTTTCCTTCCAGAAGAATTTTATAATCATCTGTTAATACCAATGGTTTATTGCTATACTTGATAGAGGCAGTTACGCCGGCAGTTCCAGTAGCATTAAAATTACCCGTTGTTGCATCGTACGTGAACTCAGAAAGTTTTTGTGTTCCAACTTTTACAGCAGGGCTTACTATAATTCCGGTAGGAGTATAAGCTATTCCCATGTTGTAGCTTACACTTGAACCAGTCTCTATTGAATTAGCAATTGCGAATCTACTAGGTGCAGTGAAATTAAAATCAAATTGACTAGTTTTTGTCCCGTCATTAGTTTCTAATAATCGAAATAAGGGTCTTGTTGATGCTCCAACTACATTTGGAATCATTGCTCTATTTAGAGCCAAATTTGTCCAGTCTTGAGCGGTTGCTTTTACAAAACGCAGTTCCTCGAAACTTCTATTTGTTTTAAAAATGATTTGTCCATTATCTTGTCCGTAATACAAAAATTGGAAGTCTCCTTTATATCCTTTACCACGTAAAGAGGCAACTGGAAAGTTATTTGAATCCGATAAAAGATGTATTTTGTTTTTTGTTGTAAAAACAAGACTTACAGTACTCCCTAATTCAATACCGTATTCACTTTTATTTATTGCTGTATCATTATCAAAGTCAGAGGCCATATCCACTGAGCCACTTTTAAATTTGAATAGGTGGGTAAAACCACCTAATTGAGTGGTGTCTGTAAAATAAACTGCTTTCCATCCAAATTCAGAAGATTCTAATAAATCATTCAGTTCTTTTTTTTGCTCATTTAATCTTTCTGTAGGTGTTTGATTAAAAATGGGATCTACATCTTCCTTGTTGTCACATGAAGCCAATTGCATTGCTAGTACAGCAATGAAAAGGTAATTGAGTATGTTTTTTAATTTCATGATATTTAATTTATTTTAAATATGAATTATAGAATATTTTTTTTAAAATTATTTATTCCATTAGTTAGTTATCCATTAATCACCGCTAAAGTATTTTTTTCAGCTTCATCTCTAAGTTTGTAAAAATCGATATTAAAAGCATCTTTAAAATATTTCACAACGACAGCTTCCTTTGCTTTGATATCAGCTTTTGCTTTTACACTAGTTATTCCTGCTATAATAGCATCATATTCAGCTTTTGAATTTACTAACATAGTAGAGGCCATTTCTGCAAAATCTTCATTTATGTTTGATCTGGCATAATCAGTAATAAAACCTTCTTCTCTTGCCACTGTTGTTGATGTAGCATACCAGTTTGAAGTATATCCAGTAGGAGTTATTTTTGATAACGTTTTTTCATCAAAAGGTTTATATTGATTCAGGATATGAATGTATTCATGTTGAATAGTATGAACAAAACGTTTTACATTATCGCGATTTTTCTTATCTACTAAATCCGTTTCAAATAAAGTGATTCTTTGACCACCTTCTGCTAACCCAAGTGTAATAGTCCCTGTAGTATTTAAATTTCGACCACCAACCAGTACAAATTCTCTAGGTGCTATTTTTTTAACAAAATCGGCGCCTCCTATAGTTGAATAACTTTCCAACCAAATTTTTTGCACTATTTCGAGTGCAGGTTGTACTTGTCCTTGTATAGGTGGATATAGAAAACGGTTGTTGTCTACCACATTTTGGTTCCATTTGTATTGTACTTTAATATTGTAAGTGTTTACATAGTTAGTTTCAATCCATTTGTCTAATGTAGACATAGCAGGTATTGAAACGTCTAACTGGCTTTCTTTTAAGGCTTCTTCGCCCGAACATGCGCCTAATAATACTATCGCAGAGAAAAGGATTATTTTCTTGTATTGAGTTTTTAATTTCATATTGTTGACCTTATAGATTAATTAATTAACGAGGGTTTTTTTCTAAACCTGTGTTAGAAACATGTAATGGAATTTGTATTGCCTTACGTTTGTCATCTTTCAACAAAATATTATCTGGTTGATTATAAGATTTGTGTGTGATTTTCAAAGCAAAACGTTTAATATCAATCCATCTCAATCCTTCATGTATAAATTCTCTTCTTCGTAGCTCAGCTATAGCTTTAATATAAGATTTTTGTACAGAAGTCAAATTGTAAAAAGGAGTGTATTCATCATCTACAGCTGGATATTTAGTAACTATTTTTAATTCTGTAACTTTATCAGTAGATGCATTATAGCCTTTGATACGTTTTGAGATAAAATATTCTAATTCCTCGTTAGCGGTAGCTATTTGATTTGTCATAACGTGGGCTTCGATTCTATTTAAATAGTATTCATCATTACTTAGCAATACAATTGCATCATAAGGCTGTCCTATTCCCGCATTAGCATTAGTTATTCTAAAATATTCAGTAAATTTAGGAACAAAAATTGTTATTTGACCATTGTATGATAAAGGTCTGTATAACCATTCTTTGTTGAATAAATTAGCGCCGTTTCCAAATAATATATCTCTATCTGCACCAGTTAATTGGAATCTATTAGAATAAAAACTTCTAGAGTATACAGATGATACTGATGCTATTAATAGGTTTGTAGATTCACTTTCTTGAGAGTATTTTCTTTGACCAGTATTAAAATCTACATCTAGATAGGATTGATAATCTCTTAATTGTCCTTCTGGCTTGTTTCCTAACTCATCAGATACTTCAATAACTTTATTCCAATCCCCTTTTATCAAATAAAATCGGCTAGCAAAAGCTTTTGCAGCTGCTTTATTAAAATGAAATTTAGGTAACTTGTAGTCGCTGTTAACATATTTTAGTCCTTCTTCAAGATCTTTTTCAATAAAATTGAAAACTTCTGCAACAGTATTACGAGTGTATTTCTTAACAAGAACCTCTTCTGGCTCTAATACATATGGAATACCTAAATCAGTTGTAGCAGTTGAAGGATTATATCTTTGCGACCAAAAAGTAACTAACATAAAGTGTGAATATGCTCTAGCCAATAAAGCTTCTCCTTTTTGAGGATTTAAGTTGGCTGGATTTCCTAGTTTATTTATTGCGTCTAAAGCTTGGTTAGCATGTGCAATTGCCGAATAGCATGCATCCCAATAGTCAGAGGGAGAATCCTGTTGGATATCTTCTTGCATTTCCCAGTTATAGTTTTGACTATTTTTATTTGTAGTCAATGTAAGATCCCCACTATCGAAAACATTGTCAGTCATTGTTTCTGCAAACTCCATATAGTTTGCATTTGGATAGGCATTTACCAGTAGTTCAGAAATTTTTTCTGGAGTATCAAGTTGGGTTCTGTTGTCAGGAATCTCCGAAAGGAAATCATCACAACTGCTACTAACTGTAAGTACAATTAGTAATAAAGTGGTTATTTTAAAAGTTCTCATATTTATTTTATTAAAATGATACGTTGATAGCGAATGTGTATTGACTTGTTATAGGAAGTGAAACTCCTCCTGATCTGAAGAATTCTGGATCCTGCCCATTTAATTTTTTGTCAGAATAGATTAAAAGTGGATTGGTGCTAATTGCTTTTAAATTAAATGTATTAAGTCCTAATTTTTTCTTTAGATCTTTTGGAAATTCATAAGAGATTGATACGTTTTTCAATCTTACAAATGATCCATCAGCAACTCTTTCATCAGAGAAATTGTAAGCATTATAAGCTCTTGTCAAATCTCTTGATTCAGCAGCATAATTTGCAATTAATCTTTTATCTGCAATAACGGGAATATTTGTAAATGCTTCGTCTCCTGGATTTATCCAACGGTTTGTAAATTCTTTTGTGAATACTGTTAAATCATCATATTGATCAGAATAGATAGGGTTTAAACGCACTTTGTTACCACCAGCAGCAACTATGAATACATTTAATGACCAGTTTTCATAAGTAAATGTATTTGATAAACCAGCTGACTTGTTCGGTTCGATTGAACCTTCATATTTTAAGTATTTTGTAACATTTTCTGAATCTTGAAAGTTAGCTCCAGCAATATTATCTTCCTCACCGTCAGCCATAACAAACGTAGGTAATCCTTGATTGTTTAATCCTGTAAATTGGTAAGAGTACAATGCATTTCTAGGATGACCTACTGTGTTTCCACCTGTTCCATCAACAAGTCCTAATACACTTGGATTATTTTGTAATTTAACAATTTCTTGATTATATACAGAGAAATTGAAAGTGGTTGACCATTTTAGTTTTGTATTATTCAGGTTTTTAGTTGTTAATGACATTTCAATACCTTTTGTTTCCATGTCAGCGTTGTTTCCTTGTTTAATTTTTTGTCCTCCAATACCTGAAGTTGTAACAAAATCAACTAAATCAAAAGCTTTACGGCTGTAGACATCTGTGGTAAATTGAACGCGATTGTCAAATAAGCCTAAATCCAAACCAATATTAGTTTCAAATTGTTTTTCCCAAGTTAAATCACCATTTTGTAATTCTTCGATATTTAAACCGGATTCTCTATCGCCTAAGTTTAATCGATTAGTAATAAAGCTTTTATAAATAGCTAATGAGTTAGTTGCAGGTCCAGCTGTTGCCGTTAAACCGTAAGAACCTCTTAAGCTTAGATTAGTGATTGTATTTGCATTTTTCATGAAGTCTTCCTCCATAATATTCCATTTACCACTTACTGTATAAGTAGGTAACCATCTAGATGAGCCGCTTCTTCCTTGTCTATTAGATCCATCATAACGACCCGTAACAGAACCTGTATAACGACGATCATATGTATAACCAACTTTCCCGAAGAAACCAACAGTTCTTTCTCTTTCTTCATTAAATCCAAAATAAGATTCTCCACCATTAATTAATTTTTCTAAAAGGCGAGGGTCAGTAAAAGCAGTTAAACCTTTGTCATATTGTAAACCAAATGCAGTAAAGTTATCACTACTCCTGTCAACAGATCTTAATTCCTGACCAAATAACCCTTCCAATTCGTGCTTGTCTTCGAATGTCTTTTTATAGCTAAAACTATTTCTAATATTATAAGAAGTCAATTCATTAGAAAATTTTCTTAAAATACCACCATTAGGGAGTACAGCCACTTTTGGAGCAGTTAAATTTTCTGGATCTTGGTATAAAAATATATTTTGATCTCTTACAATTGTAGTTTCTTGTGCGTTATAAGCACCTACAATATTTGAGTTCTCTAATATATTATGTTCCCTGGTAGTATTTGCATAACGCGCATTAGCCGTAAGGTTGTACGTTAAATTTGGATTGATTTTATACGCTAAGTCAGCTTGAAAACGGATGTCCTTAACTTTGATTTCCATATAGTTATTTTCAAGCTCATTAAGAATGTTTATAGGAGCCCAGTTATTTCGGTAATATTCTAGGTTTCCATTATCATCATAAGGTCTTAAAGCTCTATTTGTATTTAATACATAATTAAATGGATTGATATCAAAATCTCTGGTTGTACTACCACTTACTCCATCTTTAAGACTGTCGTAACTTCCAGGAGCTCCCTGATCTCTTATTGATGCTTGGGTTGAAAGTGTTAAATTAAGTTTGTCATTGATAAAGAAAGTGTTCTTTATGTTAGAAGTAAGCTGGCTTACATTGTCTGCCAATGTCCATCCCGGATCTGAATAATAACCTAAAGAAGCATAAAATGTATTGTTTTTACCACCACCCGAAAAACTTAACGAGTGATTTTGAGTAATAGAAGGTCTAAATAAGGCTTTAAACCAATCGGTGTTTGCAAGTTCATATTTTCTTAAAAAAGTATTTCTACTTGGAGTATCATTTTTTACACCAAATGTTCCTGAAGTTTGATCATAGGTGTTTATTGCATTTGCAAGAATATTGTATACTCCTCCATAACGACCTTGGGCAGTTGAGGGCAAATCAAGAAAACCTTTAGCTTCAATTTCTTTAAGAACACTCATGGTCTCCTGAGAATTCAAAATGTCGTATTGATTATATGTTGGGACGTTTCTCACAGTTTGTTCCAGTGAATAAGTAACACTTAATGGAGATTCTCTTCTACCTTGTTTAGTCGTAACTACAACTACACCATTCAAAGATCGCGAACCATAAATTGATGTAGCAGAAGCATCTTTCAAAATTTCAATACTCAAAACATCATTTGCATTCAATCCTGCTATTGATGAACTTAACAGTGTCTCTGAATTTCCAGAAGCTAGATCAGCAAAAGAGAGGTTGACGATGTCTTCTTGTACAATACCATCAATTACCCATAAAGGTTTTGTATCACCAAAAATTGAAGAGGAACCACGTACAGTAATTTTAGGAGCTGCACCAAAAGATCCAGTAACATTTTGTACCGTCACACCAGCTGCTTTTCCTTCAATCATTCTACTGATATCAATCACTCCTTCTACTTTTAGATCTTTTTCAGATATTTTACTTATCGCACCTGTAAAAGTACGTTTTGAAGTTTTTTCATATCCTGTTGTAATAACAACTTCATTCAATTTTTGTCCTACTTCATTTAAAACAATAGTAAGTGGAGTATTTCCAGTAGTTACTTCTAAGGTCTCCATACCAACGTAAGAAACAACTAATTTAGTTGCGTTTTGTGGCATATCGATAGCGAAATTACCATCAAAATCGGTTAGAACGGCTATTTTGCTTCCTTTTACCATAACAGTAGCCCCAGATAAAGGATTGCCTTTTTCATCAATTACTTTACCTCTAACAATTGTGGCTGCTAATAAACTTTCAAAAAGGGGAGTTTGATCCTCTATTGCAGTAAATCCTTCAATTTGATTACTCTTTTTTTGTAATACAATTTGATTGCTTACTTCGGAAAAGGTAATGTTAAATGGTTTTAAAATTCGATTCAGTATACTTGATAATTTTTCATCAATGGCGTCTATACTTACTTTTTTATTTTGTTGAGTAATTCGTGAATTATATGAAAACTTAATATTCGATGACTTTTGAAGTTTGGACAAAGCATCGTCTAAACTGATGTTAGTAACTTCAATAGTAACTTTTGTGTCTAATTTCTTCTGTCCTTTCACGCTATTGGCTAACGTGACACTTGAAAAAACAAATGCTAAGACTAATTGAAATAAAGTTATTTTCATAATTCGAAAGAGTAATCGTTGTTTGACAACAGGTTTTTTCATAATTTTGGGTTGTTTTGATAAATATTGTTTAAAGGGTATTTTAAGGAACATTACAAAATGCACTTTTCAGAGTGTACTTTGATTTATTCAGGGCGTCGAAACTGTTACAGCATTTTCGGCGCTTTTTTTAATTGTATTTTTTTTACATAGGCAATTTCACATTAGTTGCAACCATCAGAGGTAATGATGATTTGGTTTCCATTCATTTCGTAACTAGTATCATTTCCGATGCTTTTACAAATAATTTTTAGCTTTTCAGGTAAAGGTTGGTCATTTAATGATGTTGTAAGATGGCAATTTTTTAATTTTTCTACTGGGAAATCAATTTTAATTAAATAAGCTTGCTCGATAGTTTTGAATATTTGGCTAATTGGAATATCCGTGAATTCAAAACTTAATTGTTCAATATTACCTTCGTTTTGTGTCAAATTTTTGTCCAGAGTAATATCTGTTATTTTATTAAAAATTAGTTTTTTACGTATAAATCGAAGGGCTTGATTTGGAAGTAAAACAATTTCTTTTTCTTTAGAATCTTTAATTAATTGACTTGATTTAACTTTTACCTTACCTGTACGAACAATAACTTCAACATTTGGTTGATCATTGTACGCTTTTATTCTAAAACTCGTACCTACGACCTTAGTAACTATTTCATTTGCATAGACAAAAAATGGTTTTTTTGGGTTTTTACTAATTTCAAAAAATCCTTCACCTGATAGGTATACTTTTCGTTCATTTCCAGTAAATATTTTCGGATAACTCAACTTGCTGTCAGGTTTTAATAAAACGGAACTACCGTCAGATAAAGTTATGATTTGCGCCTTATTTGAGTTGTTGGTTTGCTCCACAAGACCTTCTCCATTTTCATTAATGAGTTCGTTGTAGGTGATGATGTTACTTTCAGGAATATAAAGACTATTGTAGAACCAAGTTGATAAAAGAGCGAAAAGTAAAACAGCAGCAGCTGTATTTACTCTATACTTTTTCAAAAGTTTTACTATACGAATTGTAGGATCTTCTTGTTTTTCTTTTTTATCAATTTTTGCCCAAGTACTTTGTAATGCAGTTTTAATAACGATAGGTGATAACGATGTATCATTTACTTTCATAGCTAATAACCATAACCTAGCTTCCTCAACTAGTTTTGCGCGTTTAGGATTTTCTAAGGTCCATTCTTCCCAACCTTGTTGGTCGTTCTTGAATCGAATCCATCTTTGGAATGATTCATTGGCTAAAAAATCTTCTATTTCTGTATAATTGTTTCGTTCTTGCATCAAAAAAGGGTTACAGATACATAGAGGACGCTTTTGTTAATAGATACTCACTAAATTATGATTTTTTTTTGAGTTTGTTTAAAAAAACTAAAAAAGACTTGATGATAGTAGGAAAAGAAGCGAAAGGTCTCCCTTCCATTCTTTACGAAGATTCACTACAGCACGATGTAACAAATTGTTTGCGGATTGATAATTCACTTGGAGCATATCGGCAATTTGTTCGACACTAAGGCCTTGATGGTAGCGAAGGTACAAGGCTTCTTTTTGCCGAGTAGGTAAATTATTTAATAATTCATTGAGATGTGAAACTTTCTCTTCAGTTGCTTCATCAGAAATTAGTTGATGCTCAACGGAGAAATCAAAGAGAAATTCAATCGAGTCCATTGAAGTAGTTTTGCGAAAAATATGGTCGCGCTCTTGCAGACGTGCGATTCTCTTACGAACACTTGACAGAAGATAAGCTTTTACCACAACCGAATCATTTAGTGACTGTCTGTAAACCCAAACATCCGTAAAAACATCTTGCACACAATCTTGTACTTTTTCAGGAAAAGGTGAAAACGAATTTCCATACCGCACCAAATGCCCGTAATACTTTTCAAAAAGGAACGAAAAAGCCTTTTCGTCACCCTCTTTTAGATTCCTCCAAAGGACAGTTTCATCAAGGGTATCGATATATAATGTTTGACTTTTCATAATTTAGTTAGGATAGATTAATTCTTTTCCGTGCAAATATGTTGAAACACAATTTTATTGAGGTTTTTATTGAAATATTTTTGAAGGTCTAACATTAATGTTATTAATGCCTTTTTTTACTACTTAGATCAACTTTTTAAATACACAAAAACTTCCCTTTCTTTTACCTTATTAAAGTACTTATTAATAACAATCTTACTAAACTTCTAAACGGAATTTATTTCTGTCCTAATTAAGCTTTTTGAATGCTTAACTTTATAGTATAGAATTATTTAAACTCATATATTTCCAGAAGTAAAGAGAAATATTATAGGATTTTATTGCTGTTTTTAATCTAATTTGAAGTAAATTTAAAATTGAATTCACGCCTTAATAATTTAATGTTTTATTAACAAACATAAGCAATTATATGTTAAAATTTATTTTTACTCTTAAAATTAAGAAGAAATACAACTATTTATGAATAACAGTATTTTTTTTTCGGTAAAATAAATTTTTAGAAGTTTAATTATTGATTTAATAATGAAGTTTTTTAAGGGCTTCATTTTAAATACATAATAGAGAAAAGTATAGGTACAGATTGATTTTCCCGACTATCAAGAATGATTGGTGGGATTGAATACTTAAACGTAAAAGAGTTTTTATTCGAACTTCCAGGCTTTTTTTTGTGCTTCACTTAAAAAAGTCCAAGCTACAATTCGGCTTGTTTTTTGGCCTTGAGCCATATCAATCGTTTTAATTTCGACCGCACTTACCTTATTTAATGTTTTGTAAAGACTGGAAAGATTTTCTTTTTTAGAAACCAAAGTTGTGAACCATAAACACTGCATCGGATATTTTGCACTTTCATAAATCATTTGCGTAACGAAACCTAATTCGCCGCCTTCACACCACAATTCAGCGTTATGACCGCCAAAATTTAAAACAGGTTTAGTTACTTTGCTCGTGGCGCTTCGGGATTCTAAATTATTGATTTTTCGAACCGTACTTTTTGTAGCTTCATCTTGTGAGGCATGAAAAGGAGGATTGCAAATGGTAAACGTAAATTTATCTTCGGGAGTGATTATGTTTTTAAAAATAAAACGCGATTCCGTTTGCTGTTGCAAACTGATGGCATCAATCAATTTTGGGTTTTCCTCAATGATGGCGCTACAGTTTTCAATTGCTTTTAAATCGATATCGGTTCCTACAAAACTCCATCCGTATGCTGAATTACCAATTATTGGATAAATGCAATTCGCACCTACACCAATATCTAAACCTTGAACAGTTTCGCCTTCAGGAATGATTCCGTTATTACCTGAGGCTAATAAATCTGCTATATAATGAATGTAATCTGCTCTTCCGGGAATCGGTGGGCAAAGATAATTTTTAGGAATATCCCAGTTTTGTATGTCATAATGAGATAATAACAACGCTTTGTTAAGCGCTTTTACCGCATCGGGATTGCTAAAATCAATAGTCTCGATATTATGTTCATTGATAGAAACAAAATGCTGTAATTCAGGAGATTTATCGCTTAATTGCTCAAAATTATATCCAAATCTATCCAGATTTCGTGGATGTAAATTAGTCTTTTCAGTAATCGTTTTCGCTTTCATTTTCTTTATTTCGATGCAAATATAGTCATAACTATTTTGTAAAAGCGTTAAGACGACTTTAACCATTAAACAGATGGAAAATAAATCATAAAATCATAACGTTACTTATTTTTCGAGAACTTAAAACGGTTACATTTATAAAAAATATACAAATAGCATGACTTTTATGCCCGCTTCATTTCATTTCAAAAAGAGATACATAGTTTACAGTTTGATGTTTTTGTATATCGTAATGTGTCAGTCTTGTATGACGATGCGATTTTCGAATAAAGAAACAACAAAATTTTTTGCTGTCTCTAAAACAGAATTTCAGGATAATACAATTGCTTTTGAAGGATATAAAATACATTATGTAGCAACGGGAAATGCGGAAAACCCGACTTTGTTTTTTGTGCATGGTTCACCTGGCAGTTGGAATGCTTTCAAGGAATACCTTCAGGATTCTTTATTGCTTAAAAAATACCGAATGATTGCTATTGACCGACCGGGTTTTGGATACAGTGATTTTGGCGATGCTCAAAATTTAAAAGTACAATCGCAAAGAATATCGGAGTTTATCAAAAAAATCGATAATAAAAAGCCGCTAATTTTAGTAGGACATTCCGTTGGCGGGCCAGTTGTAGCGCAATTAGCCGTTGATAATCCATCATGGCTCAAACGATTGGTGATACTCGCAGGATCATTAGACCCGAAAGCTGAAAATCCGGAAAAATGGAGAACGGTTATCAAGGCATCGCCTTTACGATATTTAATTCCCGGAGCATTACGTCCTTCTAATGATGAGTTATGGTGGCTCAAACAAGATTTGGTGGACTTAGAGCCAGAACTGAAAAAGATTACTTGTGATGTTACCATTATTCATGGAACAAAAGATGCTTTGGTACCGTACAGTAATGTTGCCTTTATGCAAAAAATGTTTGTCAATGCTAAGTCACTGGATACAATAACGATCAAAAAAGCGAATCATTTTATTCCCTGGAGTCATTATGAGATTGTGAGAAACGCTTTGTTGAATATTCAATAAATACCTAATCCAAACATTCCATCATCAATAAATCGCCTTCATCATGTTCTATTGTTACGATTCCGTCTTTGATGACGTGATTGCTGCTTCCGGTTCTGTAACCAATAGTGAGACTATCATCTTTCAATGGATAAAATAAATTATCCGAATGAATTCCTGTCACGTGACCGATGGGGATTAATGAAATAGGAGTGTCCGCTGTGTACCATTTTTCGAATTTCTTAGGCAAAAGAAATACCCTAGAGTGATCATCCAAAATAACAATTTTTAATAGATTTCTGTATCGTGTAATGTTGGTCAGATTGGTAATCGTATGATCGGCTCTGCGTCCGGTTGCCCAAACGACGTTTACGGCAGGAATTTTTCTTTCGATTAAATAGTCAAAAGCTTTTTCTAAATCGGTTTTATTCTGGTCCGGCGTATGAATAATTTCGATTGGGTATTGAGATGTTTTATAAATTTCAGGATCAAATCCTCTGTCAAAATCTCCTAAAAGCACATCTACTTTGATGTCTAATTCCATGACGCGAACCATAGCCGAATCTAATACAACTACAAGCGGCGACCATTCCAATAATTGACCCAATAGTTCCGGATTACAGGAAGCGCCATTGGCAATGATTAAAGCGGGTTCTTGGTCGTCGCGAACGATATGATGTGAAGACATGGTTGATTATAAGTTATGAATTATGATGTAAAAGTAAATAAAAGTTCTCGTTTTATACCTTGTGTAGTAGCCCAGATGGCAATGAAAACCAAAACAGGTTGTAAACTTTAGTTTTCCGGCAGTAGAAGAGCGACCAAAGGAAGCTCCTTGTACGGACTGGAAAACTGTTTAGAACCTGTTTTAGTTGTAGTGAACAGCTGGATTAGCTCCTAATTATTCAATCGTGTAATTTCTAACATCGACTTCGCTGAGGGAGAAATAGCCCAAAGGATAGTTTGCCGCATCCGTGGTATTGACAATGTTTCCTCTTACGGTTGCGGGAGGAGATTGAAACGGTCCGCCACCATTATTTCCTGCGATACTCACCAAAACACTCATGTAATTGTAGTATGCTTTTGAAATTCCGAAGTGCGTGACTTCAATTTTATTGTCTTTTTTTAAATCATCATTTTGTGAGATACTAAAGAATTCGTTTCCGTTAAAAAACTCATCTTGGTCTACATAAAAGTTTGATTTTATTTGGTTCGAGTATACATATTTGTAAAGGTAATAATTGCTTTCACCTGCCGGATCTTGGTAGAATGTCTTAATTTCAATGTCGGTTCCAGTAAAACCACCTTGATTGTTTTGAATAATTTTTGTTATTGGCGTAACGGGTTTCAATGTTTCAGTAGCAGTGTAGGTATTGCCATTGTTGATAACTGTCAGCGTATAGGTTTCGTTGATTACAGGAATAAAAGTAGTACAAGTATACTCGCCGGTATTCGCAATTTCCGAAAAATTGAAAAATACATTAGCGCTATTTTTTATGGAAACTGTTGCGCCGGAAACTTTTGGAATTTCTGTGCTGTAAAAACTGGTTGTAGTGGTTAGTTTTATTCTCTGTTGATTTCCGGTTGTTCCTTTTTTCCAATTGATTGCTGCTTCAATAACCAGTTTTGGTGGTGCATTGTCTAAATCTACTTCGACAACATCTTCACAGCTTGCCGAAAAAAAAGCGATTAAAAGTACCAGATATAGTGTTATTTTTTTCATGATTTCATGTTTTTATTTTGAGCTCTTATTGAATGCTACCATTAAAATTTAAAGTTATAACTCACTGCCGGAACTACACCAAAAATCGAAGTTTTTACAGCTTCATTGCTTCCGGTATCTGTATTTTGTCTGAAATTGATAGAAGCCGCATTTTTCCGATTGTACAAATTGTAAATACTGAAAACCCATTCGCCTTTCCACTGGCGGTCTTTGTTGCTTTTTGGAGTTAATGTTGCGGCGATATCTAAGTGATGGTAAGCCGGAAGACGATTTTCATTTCTCAATCCATAACTGGGAACATTGATTCCTAAGTAGTCATATTGTCCAACAGGATACGTCACCGGTTGTCCCGTTTGCAGGGCAAAATTAGCTCCGAAAGACCATTTTTCGTTCAAATTATAGGATGTGGTTATCGCAACATTATGTAATTTATCATAAACGGAATTGTACCATTGACCGTTGTTGATTCCCGTTTCTACTGATGTTCTTCCTGGAGTTTGTTGCTCAGATTTTGATAAGGTATACGAAATCCAGCCGTTAAATTTTCCTTCGTTTTTTCGGAACATGATTTCTAAACCGTACGATCTTAATTGCCCGTTCAGGATTACTTGTTCAATGGCTTTATTGGCAATCAAATCAGCGCCGTCAATATAATCCAACCGGTTTTGCACTTCTTTGTAATAGGTTTCTACTTCAAGAGAATACATGTCGTCGTTGAAGTTTTTAAAGTAACCCAAAGCCACCTGATCCGCAATTTGTGGTTTTATAAAACTATCACTTGGCGTCCAAACATCTAACGGAGTAGGCGATGAGGTATTCGAAATCAATTGTAAATACTGTACCATTCTATTATAACTCGCTTTTACAGATTGGTCGTCATTGATTTGGTAGGCCACAGAAAAACGCGGCTCCAAATAATTATAGCTTTGCATAACTTTATTTCTTTCGTAAAATTTAGTGCCAATTGTAGTTGCTTTTTCATAAATCTGTAACTCGGAATTGAATGTTACAGGATTATTGTCGGCATAAATATTCACGGTAGATTGTCCTAAACGGTAAAACATACTGTAACGAAGTCCGTAAGAAAATGCTATTCTATTGGAAATTTCATGATCAGCATTGATGTAAAGTGCAGGTTCGAAAGCATATTTTTTATCCAATTGAGCAAAATTTATTCCGGAGTTTTCATCAGATGGTTTGATGGTTCCCGGATTGAATTCGTAATAAATTCCGTTTACACCGTAATTCAATTTGAATTTATCCGAAATATAATTCTTGAAATCGTATTTGATATTATAGTTTCTAATGCCGGAATCCCATTGGAAACCTACAAAATCCAAATCTAAACCGTAATAATAATCGCTGTAAATTAAAGATAAATTAGAAAATAGCTTTTCAGAGAACAGGTGATTCCAACGCAAGTTTAAAGTGGCATTTCCATAGATATTGGTAAAACTTTTGTTCAGACTGAAAACATCGCGACCAAAATAACCCGATAAATAAAGACTGTTATTAGTATTTAATTTATAACTGAGTTTCATATTTAAATCATAGAAATAAGCCGAGTTGTCTTTTTGTTCTTCGGAAAGCTTCAGAAATAAATGTGCATACGAACTTCTACCGCCAATAAGGAACGAACCTTTGTCTTTTACCAATGGTCCTTCGGCCAAAATACGGCTGGAAATCAATCCGATTCCTCCATTGACATGAAATCCTTTGCTGTTGCCGTCTTTTTGATAAATATCCAAAACAGAAGAGGCTCTTCCGCCGTAGCGAGCCGGAATTCCCCCTTTATATAATTTTAAATCTTTTATAGCATCTGGATTAAAAACAGAGAAAAATCCAAAAACATGTGATGAATTAAAGATAGTTGCTTCGTCTAATAAAATTAAATTCTGGTCGGCTCCACCACCACGAACATTAAAACCGGAAGCGCCTTCGCCAGCATTTGTAACTCCGGGAAGTAACAAAATAGATTTTAAAACATCGACTTCACCCAGCACAACTGGCATTTTTTTGATAGCCGAAATGGAGAGTTTATTAACGCTCATTTCTGGTTTTTTGATGTCAATTTTTGTTTTATTATCAGTAATAATTACTTCTTGTAAAGCGGTTTCATTACTGAATAAATTAAAATTGTTTTTTATATTTTGGTTGAGAGATATCGATTCGGAAATGGTCAGATAACCCAAATAACTTATTTGAATGGTATAATTTCCTTTTGGTATCGTAATGGAGTAAAATCCATATTCATTGGTGGTTACGCCAGTTTTTAACTCTGGAATCACGACGTTGACACCTATTAAAGTTTCATTGCTGTTGGCGTCAATAATAGTTCCGCTTAGTGTAAATTTTTCTTGTCCGAAAGACGAGAGCGTGGACAGTAATACAACTAAAAAGGTAATAATTTTCTTTGGAGTCATTGTTTATATTTTATCGAAATGAAAAAACGCAAAGTACACTAAATTGAATAGCAATTGTCATATAACAACTGTTAAGGTATTGCTAATATAAAAAAAAGACAACCGTTTCGGGTTGCCTTTTGAATATAATGTAGAAAAAGAATTAAGCTAGTTTAGCATCTAGATTTTCTTTTATTGCTGCCAAGAAAGCTTCGGTAGTCAAGTAATCCGCTGCAGTTAAACCTTCTGGTTTTACTAACATCGCTAAATCTTTAGTCATTTTCCCGCTTTCAACAGTATCAATACATACTTGTTCTAGAGCATGACAAAAATTAATTAATGCTTGGTTTTCGTCAAGTTTACCTCTGTGTTCCAATCCTCTTGTCCATGCAAAAATAGAGGCAATTGGGTTGGTTGAAGTTGCTTTTCCTTGTTGGTGTTGTCTGTAGTGACGTGTAACTGTTCCGTGAGCCGCTTCCGCTTCTAGCGTTTTTCCATCAGGAGTTACCAATACTGAAGTCATTAAACCTAATGAACCAAAACCTTGTGCAACAGTGTCTGATTGAACATCGCCATCGTAGTTTTTACAAGCCCAAACAAAACCACCGCTCCATTTCATTGCAGAAGCAACCATGTCATCGATTAATCGGTGTTCGTAAACGATACCTGCTTCAACAAATTGAGCTTTGTAAGTAGATTGATATACTTCTTCAAAAATATCTTTGAAACGTCCGTCATAGGCTTTCAAAATAGTATTTTTTGTAGAAAGATACAAAGGCCATTTTTTTGTCAAAGCCATTTGGAATGATGAATGTGCAAAACCGTAAATACTTTCGTCAGTATTGTACATTGCCATTGCAACTCCGTCTCCTTTATAGTCGTATACTTCCCAAGTTTGAGTTTCTCCTTCTTCAGGTACAAAAGTCATGGTTAGTTTTCCTTTTCCTTTGATGACAGTATCCGTTGCTTTGTATTGATCTCCAAAAGCATGACGACCAATAACGATAGGCTGAGTCCATCCGGGAACTAAACGAGGTACATTTTTCATGATAATTGGTTCACGGAAAACGGTTCCACCTACAATATTACGGATTGTTCCGTTTGGAGATTTCCACATTTTTTTTAAACCAAATTCTTTAACGCGGTCTTCATCTGGAGTTATAGTAGCACATTTAATACCAACATTGTATTTTTTTATTGCTTCAGCAGAGTCAATAGTGATTTGGTCATTGCTTGCATCTCTGCTTTCCATTCCTAAATCATAATATTTAATATCTAAATCTAAATAAGGCAGAATTAATTTTTCTTTAATAAAGGACCAAATAATTCGTGTCATTTCATCGCCATCCAATTCAACCACTGGATTGGCTACTTTAATTTTTGTCATAGTGTATGGATATATGTAATTCTTATTTTTAAACCTAGCTACAAAGGTAATAAAACGATATCGTAAAAGAAAATGCGTTTTCATTAAGTTTTTAGTAGGATAAATTGAATTATTAAATTATTGTTTTTGCTTGTTCAAATTGAGAATATGAAAATGATATTCCTTATAAATTATCAAATAGAAAGCGCTTGAAATGCTTTTAATTCCTATAAATTTTAAAGAATAATATTAAATCCCTTGGTTTTGAACCAAAAAAAAGTCCCAACACTGTTGGGACCTTTATAGTAAAGAGATATTTGACTATCTTCTTTTGTCTTTAATCTTAGCTTTTTTACCAGTAAGTTCTCTGAAGTAGAAAATTCTAGCTCTACGAACTGCACCTTTTTTGTTGATTTCAATTTTTTGTAAAGCTGGCAAGTTTACTGGGAAGATACGCTCTACTCCAATAGCACCTGACATTTTACGAATTGTGAAAGTTTCTGTATTAGCAGAACCTCTTCTTTGGATAACAACTCCTTTGAAAAACTGTGTTCTAGTTTTTTCACCCTCTCTAATTTCGTAGTAAACGGTGATAGTATCTCCAGCTGCAAAAACTGGGAATTCTTTTCTTGTTACGAATTCGTCTTGAACGAATTTCATTAAATCTGCCATGATATTTTTTAATTATGGGTTGTATTAAATCAACATTCACGGATCTCGCCAGAGGTTGAACTAATGTGGGCGCAAAAGTAAATAAAAAAGTTTAAATTTTAAAGTATTTCTTGTTTAAAGTTTAGAAGTTCTTGAATACCAACTTTAAACTTTAAACAAATTTTTAATCTTCTAGCAAATCCGGTCGTCTGTTCTTTGTGTGTTCGTATGCCATATCCTCGCGCCATTTGTCAATTTTGGCAAAATTCCCGCTGGTCAAAACCTCCGGAACTTTCCATCCGTTGTAATCCGCCGGGCGTGTGTATATAGGTCCTGATAATAATCCATCCTGAAAACTATCCGTCAATGCTGAGGTTTCGTCACTCAAAACGCCAGGAATCAATCGGATCAATGCATCTGATAATACCAAAGCTCCTAATTCGCCGCCACTCAATACATAATCACCAATTGATATTTCTTTGGTAATAAAATGATCGCGTACGCGTTGATCTACCCCTTTATAATGTCCGCAAAGGATAATGATATTCTCATACATCGACATCGTGTTCGCCATTTTCTGGTTTAGGGTTTCCCCATCCGGCGACATATAAATGATTTCGTCGTAGGTTCTTTCGCTTTTCAAATGCGTAATACAAGCATCAATAGGTTGTACCGTCATCACCATTCCGGCACCACCGCCATAGGGATAATCATCCACGCTTTTCTGTCTGTTGGTCGTATAGTCCCGCAGATTATGAAAATGAACTTCCACCAATCCTTTGTCAATAGCACGTTTCATAATCGAAGCCTCAAACGGACTTCGCAATAATTCTGGGAGAACGGTAACAATATCGATGCGCATAATTTTAAATCTTAGTTTGAAAGTTGCAAAGGTACAAAGATGGCAAGGTTTTCAAATAACCAAATAACCAAATCAACGATTAAACTTTTCTTTAGGAGCTATTTCCAGCTTTACACGCTATCTTTTCTTGCTTAAAGAAAGCAAGAAAAGGATGTTGTTTCAATCTGGGCTAGGGTTTAGTTGAATTAGAATATTTTCGTTATTATAAAGACTTAGGGAGCATAGCACCACAAACAAAAGCTGCTATGACTAATGTAGAGATTTGTATTGTTTTAGTAAATCTTAAAGTATTCTAAATTGTATTGATTTACAATTTTTTATTTCTGAATTTTGATATTCAATGAAAGATGATGAAAAATAAAATTCGAGTTTTAGGAAGTCTAACACTGCTCTCTGCAAGTCTGTTGGTTATGAATTCCTGCAGCTCTATACCTAAGGGCGCTGTGGTAATTCAAGATTTTGATCAAGATAAATACTTAGGCAACTGGTACGAAATTGCACGGCTGGATTTTATTTTCGAAAAAAACTTGAACAATACAACCGCTGAATATTCATTAAACGAGGATGGAACGATTAAGGTGGTAAATCGAGGGTATAATTACATAAAGAACAAAGATGTAGCATCTACAGGCAAAGTGAAGCTTGCAGGTGATTCAAAGGAAGGGAAATTAAAAGTTTCTTTTTTTGGACCATTTTATTCGGGATATAACATTATTGGACTTGATTCAGACTATAAATATGCTTTGGTTGCAGGTAAAAGTCTGAAATATCTGTGGTTGCTTTCACGGGATAAAACAATGCCACAAGAGGTAAAAGAAGCATATTTAAAAACGGCGAAAGATCTTGGTTACAAGACTTCCGAACTTATTTGGGTAAAACACAATTAGTTTTTACAAATAGAAGAGGGAATTATTTACAGTCTTTTTTGCTAAAATGGCTCAGTACAATCACTAAAAAATGGTCTTCAATTAACTGAATCCATTTAATGAGAATTTTCAAATTGTCTAATTTAATTCGTAAATTTGCGCTTTAACAAAAATTAAAAAAAATGGAAAACGGAATATATGCTAAATTCAACACCACTAAAGGTGCTATTTTAGTAAAACTTACACACGACTTGACTCCGGGCACAGTTGGGAACTTTGTAGGATTGGCAGAAGGAAACTTAGAAAATAAAGTAAAACTACAAGGGGTTAAATTTTATGACGGATTAAAATTTCACAGAGTAATTCCTGATTTCATGATTCAAGGGGGTTGTCCACAAGGAACTGGAACTGGAGATCCAGGGTATAAATTTGATGATGAATTTCACCCAAGTTTAAAACACAACCGTCCGGGAGTTTTGGCTATGGCCAATTCTGGACCAGGAACAAACGGTTCTCAATTCTACATTACCCATATCCCAACAGAATGGTTGGATAATAAACATACTGTTTTTGGTCATGTTGTAGAAGGTCAGGATGTTGTAGATGCTGTTGAGCAAGGAGATATTTTAGAGTCTTTAGAAATTATCAGAGAAGGTGAAGAAGCTAAAAATTGGAATGCAATAGAAGCTTTTATTACTTTCAAGGGATCTCGTAACAAACGCGATGCAGCTTTAAAAGCAGAAGCAGAAGCTGAAATGGAAAAATTAGCGGCTGGTTTCGAAAAAACAGAAAGCGGTTTGCGTTACCAATTCATTCAAAGAGGTGAGGGTAAAAAAGCAGAAAGCGGAAAAACGGTTGCTGTTCATTATGAAGGTTCACTAGAGAATGGGAAAGTTTTTGATTCTTCTTATCCAAGAAAAAAACCAATTGAATTCAGATTGGGTCAAGGTCAGGTTATTGAAGGATGGGACGAAGGAATTGCCTTGTTGCGAGTAGGTGACAAAGCACGTTTCGTTATTCCTTCTCATTTAGGTTATGGATCCCGCGGTGCTGGAGGAGCAATTCCACCAAATGCCACTTTGATTTTTGACGTTGAATTAATGGAAGTAAAATAGTTTAAACTATTCACAGTCCTTATAAAATTAAGAAATCCCAAAACGTGAGTTTTGGGATTTTTTGTGGATTAAATTAAAGCTGTAGCCATTTGAAAATTCAATGTGCTGCTTATTTATGAATTTAAAAATTCAACCAAATCTTTGTTTAATTTATCTTTTTCAATGTAAAATAACCCGTGTGGTGCTCCTTCATAGACGATGAATTTATTATCCGGAATTAATTTTGTCGCTATCTCAGAAGTAATTTCAATAGGGACTGTTTTGTCTTCATCCCCATGAATAATTAATGTAGGAACATTTACGGATGCCATTTCACGACGAAAATCGGTTGTTGAAAATGATATGGCACATTCTAAAGTAGCACGTGGTGAAGCAAAAGAGCACAACATTCTATAATAATCCAATAAAGGAGTACTGATTGGTTTACTGATAAAGCTCACCCCAAAAAACGTTTTTCCAAAATTATCCAGAAAACCAATTCGGTCGGCTTTAATTTGTTCCGCCATCCCGTCGTATTTTTCTTGTGGAACACCATTTGGATTCGAATCGGTTTGCAGTTGAAAAGGGGTTACTGAAGAGATAAGTACCGCTTTTGAAACTCCTTTTCCGCCATGTCGACTGAAATAGCGTACCACTTCTCCACCGCCCATTGAAAATCCAACAAGTGTAGCTTCTGTTAAATCCAATTGCTCAATAATGGCCTTTAAATCGTCAGCCAAAGTGTCATAATCATACCCATTCCAAGGTTGTGAAGATTTCCCAAAACCACGACGGTCATACGCAATAACTCTAAAATTATTTTGAACTAAAGTATCAATTTGGTATTCCCACATTTCATTAGATAAAGGCCAACCATGAATAAGAATTACAGGTTTTCCTTGACCATAATCTTTCACATATAATTTTACATTTGGCGCTGTCTCAATATACATGTCTATGCCAGTATTATCTTCTTTTCTCGATTCGATGTTGTTTATTTGACTCATTTCCATAATAGTTACTATTTACCAGATGAATTTAGTATTCATCTTTTGTAAATTTAGAGGGATTTGATAAAAAGAGTATTACAAAATTCGTTTAAATAGTTATAACTTTTTTTGTTTTTTAAAGAAATGCGAAAGTATTCTGCTGGGAATCAGGGTTGTTTTTGTGTAATTGAATTTACTTCCATTTTATACTGCATCCGATACTTGGTTTTTGATTCGGATTAATAATTCGATTGTAAACTACGCCGTCAATGGCGCCACGCAAATCATTTCCACTTAAAGGAATGCCATTTCCAGGCCGGCTGTCATCGAGTTGACCGCGATAAACTAATTTGTCTAGATTGTCAAATAGGAAAAAATCAGGCGTACATGTTGCACCATACGCTTTGGCAACATCCTGTGTTTCATCATAAAGATAGGGAAACTCAAAATTATTTTCAAAGGCAAATTCTGTCATCAATTCGGGAGCGTCTTGCGGATAGTTTACGACATCATTACTGGAAATAGCAATAATTCCGATGCCTTGCACTCGATAATCATTAGCTATCATAGAAATTTCTTCAAGAGCATGGTGTACAAAAGGGCAGTGATTGCAAATGAATAGGACCAATGTTCCTTTTTCGCCTTTTAAATCTGCAAAAGAAAACCATTCAGAGGAGTTGGTGTCTTTCAAATAAAATTCAGGAGCGGTTGTACCCAGCGGCACCATTTTAGAAGCAGTTTTTGACATTGAAGTTTTTCCAGTTTAAAGTTTCAGCTTTAAAGTTAAGCAAAAGGATTTGGTTTTAGATTTAAAACGCTAATTTTTGTCAGTAAAATATTTGATTTACAACTTTAAATATAGATGATGAACTTAGATGAGGTTTTGAAAAATAGAATGTATTTTACAGTTCTACTTCAGTCAAGAGAAAACGAGATAAAAAAAACACCTTCATAAAATGAGGTGTTTAAAAAAGACTGAGAATTAGTTGCTTGTAGTATTCGTTACGGTAATTATTTTTAAAGTCTTAATTCCAGATGGTAATTGCCATTCCACTTCGTCATTTTCTTTAAAGCCAATTATTGCGACACATAATGGTGCCAGAATAGAAACTTTTCCTTCCTTTATATTGGATTGTGAAGGCATGACAATTTGAATTTTCATTTGCTGTTTGGTATTCACTTCTTCGATGATTACATGTGAATTCATTCGAACAATACTTTGGTCAAAAAGACCTTCTTTATTGACAATTGATCGGTCTAATTCTTGTGTAAGCAAGGCTATCTCTCTAATATTCGTACTGTCTTTTGCATTTTTTACCAATTCGCGAAGAATGTTATAATCGGTAATTGTTAAAACTGGAATTGGTTTCATATCGATTTAATTTAAGTTTATTTTTTCGGTTTTAGTTTTATTTTGAAAATCATTAAAAAATAGAGAAGCAAAGCTTTCATTGGTTTTGTGATCAATTCTTCGGTAAAAAACATCTGGAGTAATCGCTTTTGGTGAATCAAATCCACATGCTCCAATGAATTCTGCAAAAGCTTTTAACGTGTTGTTGTGGAAATGAGCAACGCGAACACTTTTTTCGGTAATATCTAATCCTTTGTATAATGCTTTATCTTGGGTTGCAATACCTACAGGACATTTACCACTGTCGCATTGCAACGCTTGAATACAACCCAATGCAAACATCATTCCTCGTGCGCTGTAACATGCATCGGCACCAAGTGATATTGCTTTGGCGATATCAAAACCAGTGATGATTTTCCCAGAAGCCATAATTTTAATTTCATCTCTGAGTTCAAATTGTTGCAAGGTTTTGGAAACAAAAATCAAAGCATCCGAAAGTGCCATTCCCATATAATCAATAAATTCTAATGGTGCTGCACCAGTACCTCCTTCGGCACCATCAACAGTTATAAAATCAGGTACAATTCCTGTTTCTTTCATAGCTTTAATGATATCAATAAATTCATCTTGGCGACCAATGCAAATTTTGAATCCCACTGGCTTTCCATTTGATAAGTGTCTTAATTTCTTTAGAAAAAGCAATAATTCTGTACTGTTTGAAAAAGCAGTATGTCCCGCAGGAGAATGTACTGCTACATGAGACTGGATATTTCTGATTTTAGCGATTTCAGGCGTATTTTTTTCGCCGGGTAATAATCCTCCGTGTCCAGGTTTGGCTCCTTGAGAGAGTTTTAACTCAATCATTTTGACTTGTGGGAAGTTGGCTTTTTCTGTAAATAATTCTTCCGAAAAAGTTCCATCATCTTTTCTGCATCCAAAATATCCTGTTCCGATTTGCCAAATTAAATCACCGCCTTCTAAGTGAAAATCGCTGATTCCTCCTTCGCCAGTGTTATGCGCAAAACCACCTTTTTGAGCTCCTTTATTCAAAGAAGAAATAGCAGTTTTGCTCAATGCGCCATAACTCATGGCGCTAATGTTATAAATACTGGCGCTATACGGTTGCAAACACTGGCTGTTGCCCACAGTAGTCCTGAAAAATTGTTTGTCAGCTCTTTTTGGATAAATAGAATGCGCCGCCCATTCATAACCAATTCTGTTTGGATCATCCTGCATTCCGAAAGAGATAGTTTGCTTTACATTTTTGGCTCTTTGATAAACGATTGTGCGTTGTCTGCGATTAAATGGTTTTCCGTCTAATTCGCCTTCAAAGAAATATTGACGCATTTCCGGACGAAAAGATTCTAGGAAATACCTGAATCGACCCACAATTGGGTAATTTTTTTTAACCGTGTGTTTGGATTGAAAAGTATCCGAAACTAGTAAATAGAGTAATAATAGAGGAATAGCCAAAAATAAATAATCAAGATAATTGAAATAAATCAATACACTGCTGATTACTAAAAACGAAAGGGTTGACGCCCAAATAATTTGGTGCGCAGCTAATTTTTTTAAAAACATGTTTTTAAATTAGGATTGAATTTTAAAAAGAGAATTTTTAAAATTTCAGATTAAATAAATGGTGTAAAGAAAAACCTTCGTCTCGAAGTAGTAGTTTGTTTTTATATAGACGAAGGTCTAATCAACAAAGGCTTTTGAATGCGAAAACTTAGCACCAAGCACAAAAATCTCTTTAAAAAGAGAGGTGCAAGTTGGTGTTATATTTGGAAAGATTTTCATGAATATTAAATTTCGCACTGCAAAAATACACTCATTTTTTTGAGTTCTAATACGTTTAACGTGTATTTAACATGTCAGATTTGTTTAGTGTTACTTTTCTTTAGTAAACATCTTTCTGTAAAAAGTAATTTTTTTATTTTGTAAAATGTAACTTTATATTTCAAAACTAAAATTTAAATTAAATGGATCTATCCTGGACTGAATTCGAAAAAGTGGAGATGCGTGTAGGAACTATTCTGGAAGTCAATGATTTTCCCGAAGCTAGGAACCCTGCTTATCAGCTCACAATAGATTTTGGTTCCGAAATTGGTATTCGAAAAACTTCTGCACAGATAACTAAACGCTATCAGAAAGAAACTTTGCTAGACCGCCAAATCGTAGCCGTGGTCAATTTTCCTAAAAAACAAATTGGGAAATTTATGAGCGAGTGCTTGGTTTTAGGAGCCGTTGGAGCCGAAGGTGATGTGATTTTACTGGCTCCCGATTTTAAAATAGAAAACGGATTGCGGATTGGATAGTTTGTAAATTTGTATAAATAGAATCAAATATAAATTGATTTTTCTATAAAAAAAGTCCAAAAATCAAATGACTTTTGGACTTTTTTATTGGTAAGTAAGTAACTAAAAATTAAATATCATCAAATTCTATATCTGTAAAAGTTGATGTTTGCGGTATAATTTCATCATCTGTTTTTTCAGATGCATATTCTTTTTTGAAATCTTTTTGGTGTCTTTCTGAGATTACTTCTTCGCCTTTGTGGTTCAAAACATAAGAAGTCATTTCTCCTAAAATTTCTGCAAAAGCAGCAAAATCTTCTTTGTATAAATAGATTTTATGTTTTTTGAAATGGAATGATCCATCTTCTTCAGTAAATTTTTTGCTTTCGGTAATGGTAATGTAATAATCATCTGCTTTTGTCGCTCTCACATCAAAGAAATAGGTTCTTCTCCCAGCTCTTAAAACTTTAGAAAATATCTCTTCTTTTTCTAACATGTCATGTTCTCTCATAATCCTTTCTATCAATTTATGGTTGTTAACTAGCATCCAAAAATCTATAAAAAATATGTATTATACAACAATTATAGCATTTCTTTTTCTGAAAGTTGTTTCAAATACAAAGCCGCATAATACCCTTCTTGATTTATCAATTGATTATGAGAACCTTGTTGGATAATTTGTCCTTTTTCAATAATTATAATTCTATCAGCATTTTTAGCTGATGATACACGGTGACTTACTATTATTGTTGTTTTGTCTTTACAAATTTCATGTAAGTTGTTCAATATTGCTTCTTCGGTCTCCGTATCAACGGCTGACAAACAATCGTCAAAAAGCAAAATAGGAGGGTTTTTAATAATGGCTCTGGCAATGGAAACTCTCTGTTTTTGACCTCCGGAAAGTGTAATTCCTCTTTCACCCAGAACGGTTTCGTATTGTTTATTAAAGCCCATGATGTTATCATGAACAACGGCACTTTTTGCTGCTGATTCCACTTCTTGCATGCTCGCATTCTCTTTACCAAACATAATATTATTCTTAATACTGTCTGAAAATAAAAACGCATCTTGCGGAACGATACCAATGCTGTTTCGCAAATCAAAAAGATTGACGTTGCTTATTTCGCTTCCGTCAATGGTTATTTTTCCATCGGTTACATCATACATTCTGGAAATTAAGGATAAAATGGTAGATTTTCCAGATCCTGTTTTCCCTAGAATAGCTAACGTTTCTCCTTTTTTTACGGTGAAAGAGATGTTTTGCAACGCTTTGATATTAGTATCCTCGTAAGTATAGCTTACGTTTTCGAAAGAAATAGATCCTTCAATCACTGATTTATTCAGGTTTTTATTTTTTATTTCGGGTTCAATTTTAAGGAATTCATTGAGACGTTTCTGTGAAGCTTCGGCCTCTTGAACCATAGAAGAAACCCAACCTAACGATGCTACGGGCCAAGTAAGCATATTCACGTACAAAATAAATTCGGCGATAGTTCCAATGCTTTTTATAGAACCGTTGATATACATTAAACCGCCAAAATAAATTACTACTAAATTACTGATTCCTATTAGCGCCAACATTAAAGGTCCAAATAAGGACTGGACTTTGGCCAAATTTAAGCTTTTGCTTTTGCTTTCATTGGCTAAACTCACCATGTTGTTTTGATGTTGGTTTTCCAAAGAATAGGCTTTTATCACTCGGATTCCTGAAAATATTTCTTGTGAAAAACTGGAAACTTTAGATAAATATTGTTGGAAAATGGTACTTCTTACATTGATTTCGGAACTCAGTTTGAAAATGGCGTATGATAAAAGCGGTAAAGGAAGCAATGTGTATAAAGTCAATATTGGCGATACATTATACATATAGACAATTACTATTGCAAAACGAATGACGGTATTTATGGTGTACATCACCGCTGGACCTACATACATTCTTACTTTTGAAACGTCCTCGCTGATACGGTTCATTAAATCTCCCGTACGATTTTGCTTGTAGAAGTTCTGCGAAAGATTCTCATATTGACGGAATACTTCGTTTTTTAAGTCAAATTCTATGTGGCGTGACATCACAATTAAGGTTTGTCTCATTAAGAAAGTAAGAAACCCGGCAATAATTGTGGTAGCAATAATCAATAGGATATTCGAAATTAATTCTTCGTGTATAACTGATTTGGCTATAGTTTTATCTTTGGCGAAAGCCTCAATAACCTTGAATGATTTGCTAATCAACTTGGGTGTGAAAAGCATGAATATTTGTGCAATAATGGTAAAAATAATTCCCAGTAAGAAACTGTATTTGTATTTGACGAAGTATTTATTTAAATAACGTAATTCTTTCATTTTTTTATGATATTCTGTGTTGAAATGATTTTATTTTTTAAAATAATTTTACTTTTTAATAATTTCCGTGATAAATTATTAGCGAGTTAAATTGCTGATTTGATATTTTTTAAACAAAAAAACAATGCATATTTGTTTTTTGTTTAAATTTGGATTGTCTTTTTGACGAATTCATAATTTATCACTATAAAAACTTACACTATGAATGCAGCTTTCACAACTGGAAAGGAACTTCAAAAAATGGATCCCGTTTTTGGTCAATTATCATTTGATGATCACGAACAAATTGTATTTTGCAACGACAAAGATACAGGTTTAAAAGCAATTATTGGTATTCATAATTCGGTTATGGGGCCTGCTTTGGGTGGTACACGAATGTATAATTATGCAAACGAATGGGAAGCTTTAAACGATGTATTGCGTCTTTCTCGCGGTATGACTTATAAGGCAGCGATTACAGGATTGAATATTGGCGGAGGGAAAGCAGTTATTATTGGAGATGCTAAAACGCAAAAAACTCCGGAGTTGATGCGTAAATTTGGTGAATTTGTGCACGGTTTAAGCGGAAGATATATTACTGCTGAAGATGTAGGAATGGAAACCGCAGATATGGATATCGTTAGAGATGTGACCCCTTATGTTACCGGAATTTCTGAATCCAGAGGTGGTTCTGGAAATCCATCTCCAGTTACGGCTTACGGAGTATATTTAGGAATGAAAGCAGCTGCAAAACAACAATTTGGTTCTGATGTTTTGAGTGGCAAGAAAGTATTGGTTCAAGGAATTGGTCATGTTGGTGAAACTTTAGTTGATTATTTAACCAAAGAAGGAGCAATCGTTACTATTGCTGATATCAATGAAGAAAAACTGAATGAAGTAGGAACGAAGTACCATGCAGAAATTTTCAGAGGAGAAGACTTGTACAGTGCAGATGTTGATATTTATGCGCCTTGCGCTATGGGAGCAACGTTAAATGACAATACTGTTTATAAAATTAAAGCAAAAGTAATTGCTGGTGCTGCCAATAATCAATTAGCTGATGAGAATGTTCACGGTGCAATTTTACAAGAAAGAGGCATTCTTTATGCTCCGGATTTCTTGATTAATGCCGGTGGAATCATCAATGTGTATGCTGAATTAGCGCATTATGACAAAGCAGAAATCATGCGTAAAACAGAAAATATTTACAACACAACATTAGAAATATTTGACTTTGCTATTGCGAACAAGATGACAACACATCATGCTGCTTTGACAATTGCTCAAAATCGCATCAATCAAAGAAAAATAGAAAATAGTAAAAAATAAAAAATAGTGCTCAGTTATCAGTATTCAGTGAACAATTTATTATCATTCACTGAATGCTGCCGATTGAAAACTTTAAAATAAGCGATTATATATTTTATTTTAAAAAATGAAATACTTATTTTTGCAGACTAATTAATAAAAGTTCTTACAAGGTGGTAAATAGAAGACACATTCGCGTTAAAGTAATGCAATCCATTTATGCGATGCATCAAAGCGGTTCAGATAATCTGGAAAAAGAAGAAAAATTCCTTTTTTACAGTATCGACAATATTCAAGATTTATACCTTATAATGCTTTCTTCCTTGATTGAAATTTGTAAAACAGAGACTGTCTTTTTACATAAATCAAGTTTGAAACATCTTGCAACTCCTGAGGAACGTAAACCCAACGAAAAGTTCATCAAAAACAGAATCTTTCAAATCCTTGCCGAAAACAATTCATTAAGTATTGCGCTGGAAAACCGTAAAATCAATAATTGGTCTTTAAACGACGATTATATTTTATTGCTTCTAAATGACGTAAAAGCAAGTAAATTGTATGCGGATTACATGAATAATCCAGTAAATACATTTGAAGAAGACAGACAGTTTATCGTTGATTTATTCATGGAGGTAATTGTTCCAAATGAGAAATTATATGAATATTTAGAGGATGATAAGTTAACTTGGGTTGATGATATTCCATTAGTGAATACACATATTATCAAGCAATTGAAAGCCATTAAATCTGGTGAAGATGATAATTTTAGAGTGCCAAAATTGTATAAAGACAATGAGGATAAGGATTTTGTTAAAGATTTGTTCCGAAAAACAGTCTTAAACGAAACGGAATTAGCTAAAGAATATCTTGATAAAACACCAAACTGGGATACTGAAAGAATTGCCGAAATTGACACAATTATCCTGAAAATGGCAATCTGTGAATTTTTGAAATTTCCATCCATTCCCGTAAAAGTAACTCTTAACGAATATTTAGAAGTTGCTAAAGAATATTCTACGCCAAAAAGTAGTATTTTTATCAACGGAATTTTAGACAATTTAGTAAAAGAACTGGAAGCCAGTAAAAGAATCATTAAAGCTGGTCGTGGTTTAATGTAATTAATCAATAAAAAAAGAATTTAAATTATGGAACAATTAACTCAATTTGCACCGTTTATATTAATGTTTGTGGTGATCTATTTCTTTATGATCAGACCACAACAGAAAAAAGCAAAACAAGAAAAAGAATTTGAAAGCACCTTGAAAGTAGGCGATAAAATCATTACTAAAAGTGGTCTTCACGGAAAAGTTTCTGAGTTAGCGGATACAACTGTTGTTGTTGAAACGATGTCAGGAAAATTGAAAATGGAGCGTTCTGCTATTTCGATGGAAATGAGTGCTGTATTGAACAAAAAATAATTCTCATTTTAATGAATTAAAAAAGTCCCAACCGATTATTCGGATTGGGACTTTTTTTGGATAAAAAATATCCTTATTTTTTATTCTTTTTATTCTTCTTCGCTTTTTTTGATTTTGCTTTGGCTTTTTTAGCTTTTATCTTGGCTTTAACTTTTGCTTTCTTAGCTTTATCCTTTTTGGCTTTTTTTGCCTTTTTGGCTTTTGCTTTCGCTTTTTGTTTTGCTTTCTCTTTTGCATCGGCTTTTTTAGCCTTTTTCTTGTCTTTGTCTTTCATTTTTACTTTGTTTTTAGTCTTATTTTTACTTTTTTTCTGATTTGAAACGTCACTATTATCATTGTCTTCTAGATCAATAGTAGTAATCTCAATAGTTTCTGTTATGACTTCTTCAATTACAGGTTGAATAATTTCAACGGGTTCCGCTACAGGTTTAACTACTTTAGTTCTTGGAGCTCTAATTGGCTTGTCAATTTCAGGTTTTGCTGGAGATACTGGATCAGTTTCTGCTTCTTTCTTTTGTATCATAATTTATAGTTTTAGCTTTTATTCAATTAAACGAATAGTTGTTCTGGTGTTACTAAATTGTTAGGTGCTTGTAAGTAAATGTAGTGATTTAATATACTGGTCAATGTTAAGTTTTTCAAAACGAATCAGGTAATTTATTCTGTTTACAACAAATAGTATGCAAGGAAGGAAGTATTTTATTTTTAAAATAAAGAAATTGTATAAATAATTATGAACGTAGAATGTATTATTCTAATGTGGTTTAATTAAAAAGTCCCAACTCTGAGCTTCAGAATTGGGACTTAATTTTATCGATATTTATCATTTAAACCAATGTTTTCTTTTATCATCGGTTTAATTTTTTCAATCCGAGAACGTTTGGTTTCTTCTCGTTTTGCAGTTTCAACATATTCTAAGAATTCATATTGTTTGTAAGGAGAGAATTTTAGAAAAGCATCTGCTAAATTGGCATCAGCATCAAATTTCTTTTGAAGAAGTTCAGAAAGAATAGGTTCTTTTTTCTGAGGCTTACTATTCTTTCCTTGTTTTTCATTGGCAATCGCTTCATTAATATAATCTAAAACTGCTGCTTCATCGAATTCTTTTTTTGATGAAAAACGCCATTGTCGCAACGATTTAGTAACGCCTTCCTGTGCATTAACTAAGGTCTTTTTTTTATCTTGCAATAAAACACCATTAAAAAACCAAATTGTAAAATAATTTTTGAATTCTCCAATTCCGAGTACGTTTTTACCATTCAAGACATAAACAATACCACCCCATTTGGTTGTTTCCACGAGTTCCGTTTTGACAATAATTGATTTTAGAAGTTCTAATTCTTCTGACCAACTGTTGTTTTTATCACAAGAATGAGTCGTCTTTGAGGATTCCAAATAGCTTATTTTTTAGATGAATCTTCTCTAGCTGTCAATTGCGCTATTTTTACAATTACTTCAACCGCTTTTTGCATACTTTCTACCGGAACATATTCATATTTTCCATGAAAATTGTGTCCGCCAGCAAAAATATTTGGGCAAGGTAATCCTTTATACGATAATTGAGAACCATCAGTTCCACCACGAATAGGTTTTATAAGCGGTTTTATTCCTATTTCTTTCATTGCTTTTTCAGCAATATCCACAATATGTTTCACAGGCAGAACCTTTTCTTTCATATTGTAATATTGATCTTTAATCTCCGTGATAACGATATCTTCACCAAATTGTTTTGCAAATTTCTTATTGATTTTTCTGGTGATTTTTTCGATTAGTTCTTTGCGTTTTTCGAACTTTTTCTTGTTATGATCGCGAATGATTAATTCCAAAACGGTTTCTTCAATACTTCCAGTCAAATGATGCACGTGAAAGAATCCTTCGTATCCTTTAGTTTCTTCAGGAGTTTCTCCAGCGGGCAGTTCGTTAATAAAGGCATTTGCAATCAACATAGAGTTGATCATTTTTCCTTTGGCATAGCCAGGATGCACGCTTTTACCTTTGAAAGTGATTTTGGCGCCAGCCGCATTAAAATTTTCATATTCTAATTCACCTATCTGGCTGCCATCCATTGTATAAGCCCAATCCGCTCCAAATTTCTCTACATCAAAATGATGTGCACCACGACCAATTTCTTCGTCTGGTGTAAAACCAACTCTGATTTTTCCGTGTTTGATTTCAGGATTGTTGATCAGGAATTCCATTGCAGTCACAATCTCGGTGATTCCGGCTTTGTCATCGGCACCTAGTAGTGTTGTTCCGTCAGTAGTGATCAAAGTTTGCCCTTTGTAAAGCAATAAATCTTTGAAATAACTTGGTGATAACACAATATTTTTTTCTGCATTTAATACAATGTCTTTACCATCATAGTTCGATACAATTTGAGGTTTTACATTGGCTCCGGTAAAATCAGGGGAAGTGTCAAAGTGAGAAATAAATCCAATTACAGGAACTTCATGAGTTACATTACTTGGCAAAGTAGCCATGATGTATGATTTCTCATCAATTGTCACGTCTTGCATTCCAATTGCTTTAAGTTCTTCAACCAGTTTATTGGCTAAATCCCATTGTTTTGCTGTACTTGGAGTACTTTCTGATTTGTGATCAGATTCAGTATCAATAGTTACGTAACTGATGAAACGGTCAATTATATGTTGCATTTTAATTTGTTTTTATGCAAATATAAACATTTTTTCAGGAGCATATTGAAGTTAAACGGTAACTAAATTTTGCAAATTAAAAATAATAATTGCATTGTTTGAGTCTCAATAAACAATACTATTTTTGGAGTGTAATAAACCTTTTTATATGAAAAAACCACCCGAAGGTGGTTCAAATTAATCTCTCATTTTATGCAGCTTTTCTTCCGCTTTATCTAGATCTCCTTCCAGCTTATTTACTTTTATTTGTCTCTTACTGATTTTGATATTTTCTTTTTCAATTTCAGTAGAACCAAGCTTTCCTTTTGATTTTTTCTGCTCAAATTTTTCTTTGAGTTTGATTAAATTTCTTTCTTCGTTTGAAATTTTTGTTTTTATTTTACTAATTGATTTTTCACTTGAAAGAATCTTGTCTTGTCGTTTGTCAAAAGCTTTTTGTTTTTTTTCAAAATCTTTTTGCTCTTTTTCAATTTTCTTAGCTTCTCTTAGTGCTTTTTTCTCCTCTTTTATTTTGTCGTTAAGAGTTTTAGCTTCTTTTTTCAATGCTTCTTTCTCTGCATTGGTCGTTAATTTTACAGCAACTTCTGGAGCCACTTTTATCGTGTCTTTAATTGTTGTAACCGTAGTTATGGTAGTTTTTGTGGCTAACTTTATAGTTTCAGATTTAATGTCTTGGGCAAAGAAAAGTTGAAAACTAGAAAGCAATACTACAGTGAAAAATAATTTTATATTCATAGCCGTGTGTTTTAAGTTGATGAAAATTTATGTTTGACAATAATTTATTTTATTACAAGATAAGAAAAATCATTTAAAAAATTATTTCTTATATTGTGCGCAGGTATTTAAAACGGCAATTTTTTGTTTTAAATTATTGATAATTAATGAATTGTGTTTTGTTGTTTAGGAGGTTTTGTACTTTATTTAACTACCGTTTATTGATGTTATTTCTTCTTTGGCTACAGCCAAATCGAATGTTGATGTATAATTTTTTTTTGAAATATTTAATTATCGATTAGATAGTTCTATTTTTGTACCAACAACACTACAACCATGTATAAAGTATTCATTCGTCCATTTCTATTTTTGTTTGATCCGGAAAAAGTTCATTATTTTACTTTTTCATTAATTCGATTTTTGTCCAAAATTCCAGGTTTTAGTAGTCTTTTTAGATTGCTTTACGAAGTAAAAGATACACGATTAGAGACTGAAGTTTTTGGTTTAAAATTTAGAAATCCGGTTGGGCTTGCTGCCGGGTTTGATAAGGACGCCAAGTTGTATAAAGAATTGTCTAATTTTGGTTTTGGTTTTATCGAAATAGGAACGCTTACTCCAAAAGGTCAGGAAGGAAATCCTAAAAAACGATTGTTTCGTCTCAAAGAAGACAGTGCAATTATCAACAGAATGGGCTTCAATAACGGCGGAGTTCAGGAAGCGGTGGAACGTTTGAAACAAAACAAAGGTGTTTTGATAGGCGGAAATATTGGTAAAAATAAATTGACACCAAACGAAGAAGCGACTTCAGATTATGAAATTTGTTTTGATGCATTATATGATTATGTGGATTATTTTGTGGTGAATGTAAGTTCCCCAAACACGCCAAATCTCCGAGCGTTACAAGACAAAGAACCGTTGACACAATTGTTACAAACATTGCAAAATAAGAATTTGGCAAGGCCAAAGCAAAAGCCAATTCTCTTAAAAATTGCTCCAGATTTGACAGATGAGCAGTTATTTGATATTATTGATATTATTCAGGAAACTAAAATTGCGGGAGTTATTGCGACTAATACCACGATTTCTCGTGAAGGATTGCAATCTGATAATAAAACAGAAATGGGTGGATTATCTGGAAAACCATTGACACATCGTTCTACTGAAGTGATCCGATTTCTATCTGAAAAAAGCAATAAAGCCTTCCCGATTATTGGAGTAGGAGGAATTCATTCTGCGGAAGATGCTCTAGAGAAATTAGAGGCTGGAGCAAGTTTAATTCAGTTGTATACTGGTTTTATTTATGAAGGTCCGGCTTTGGTGAAAGCCATAAATAAAAAGATTTTAGAACGATTACGCTAATTGTGTATCAATTTTAAATAAAAAGAGACTCTGTATTAATTTTGAATACAGAGTCTCTTTTTTTTTGAACTAATAAAATAAAAGGTATTATTTTTTTTGACCTTTGTTACGATATTGTTGTAGTAATTTCCTATTGAAATCTTCTTCGGCTTTTCTAAGTTTTAAGATTTTAACGGCTGGAAAAATTACTTTCAAATTTTGCATGAATTTTTTTCGAAGTAGATATAATTCTTCTTCGGTATCTTCCATTTGAGCTAAAAAATTATTAGCTTCTTTTTCGGTTATCCGATCTAAAGAGCCATCACGCATTCTTTTCATAAATGCTCTCATTTTTTGATGTCTTAATTCAAATTGTTTGTCATCAAAGGTATTGTAGAGAGGCCAGAATTTTTCTGCTTCATTGGTCGTTAAGTCTAGTTCAGTGGTGAAAAAAGCTACTTTTAAAGATTTTATTTGCTCTTTTTTCTCTTTCATACTTTCGCTTTGAGCGTAAAAGTTAAAGGAAGAAAACAGCAATAATATTGGTAATAATTTTCTAATGTTCATTTTGTTTGTTTTTAATTATAGCTTAAAAGCATGTTTATTATTTATTCTAAAATAAGATTTTCTAAATTTGAATTTGTAGATAAAACGTCTTCGACTGCTTGATCTTCTAAAACAATACTGGTATTCATGTTTGTAATGTCTTCGGTTTCCAATACACTAATCAAATCGTATTGATTTACATTAGATTGATATGTTATATAATTTTCTAAAGTTGTTGAATCCAGTTCTTTTTTGGTTGTAGATAAATTATTTAAAATTGGAATCATCAATGCAAGGATCAAAATTGCGGCAGCCATCAAAATTAAACTTTTTCTTTTTTTGAAAATGGAAATTACTTTAGGTTCACTCGCAGGCAATTGTTCCATTATTTTTATGGAAAGATCATCAAAATAATTCTCTGGAATTTTAAATCCAGTTTGAATTTTCGGCTCGTTTTCTAGTTTAAATGTTTTCATACTTTCTTTAGACGTTGTTCTTGCAAAAAGGTTTAATTAGTGGATACAAATGCTTCTATTTTTTTGACTGCAATGTGATAAGAGGCTTTTAATCCTCCAACGGAAGTTCCTAAAATTTCAGAAATTGTTTCGTATTTCAGTTCTTCAAAATATTTCATTTTAAAAACTAATTGTTGCTTTTCAGGTAGTAATGCGATTGCTTTTTGTAATTTTAGTTGAATCTCATTTCCATCAAAAAAGACATCAGCTTCCAGATTGTCAATAGTTTTGTTTTGTAAAGTTTCAGATGAAATACTACTTATTTTTGATTTTTGTTTCAAAAAAGTTAAGGCTTCATTGGTAGCAATGCGGTACATCCAGGAAAAGAGTTTGCTGTCCCCTTTAAAGTTCTTAAGATGCTGAAATATTTTAATAAAAGTATTTTGCAAAACATCATCTGTATCATCGTGATTCAAAACGATAGTACGGATGTGATTGTAAAGGGGTCTTTGATAATCCAATATCAACCGCTGAAACGCTTGGTTTTGCGTTTTAGTGTTTAATAATTGTTTTATAAATTCCTGTTCTTCTTGCAAAATTATTATTTATGAGTTAGAATGGAATTTATCAAAAAGGTTTAATTCGTTTGGGAATAATTTTAAAATTCAGATTCTTCTTCTGTATTATTTATAACAGGTTCAGGTGCTTTTACAGCTTCTGCTTTCTGGATGGCAGCTGGAATGTAGTTATTTACAGGAATTACTTTTGGTTTTATTGGAAAGTAAATTTCAGTTACCCATTTCGATGGGTTTTTAATTTCTGTCCTGCTGATATTATAACTTTCCAGATGTGAAAATGTAGGATCAGTTATGATTTTATTAGTATTTATATATTCTTTTGCTTTATCTAATGCTTTTTTAGTATGCGAATAATCTCCAGTCAAAGTGGTTTTAACAGCATCAAATGGTTCTAGTTTTCCTGCTAATATATCGCTTCCGGAACTTGTTAAAATTTCACTTTTTATAGGTACGCAAAAGGATACTTTTGTAAGTCCGTTTACTAAATCGTAGGTATGGTATATTATAAATGGTTTTCCGTTCAATTCAATATTATTTTGTTTGCAAAAAGTAATTATTTTAGGAAATACAATTCGTGAATTTTTTGTAACACTCGAAATTTTACTGGTAAAGGTCTGTTTCAAATAGAAGGTGCCAAGTTTTTTTGCCAATCCATTTACTTTCACTGAATGAGTATTTATTTCAAAATCAAGTGTTTTGTCAAGATTTGTCAGACTCTTTTCATATATTTTTCCTATGATTCTGTCTATACCACCATTGAAAGTAGTAAGTACTTTCATGGAAAAACTCATTTTTCCGATTGTTTTCCAAGTTACTTTTGTTCCGCCTAATGTGTCTTTAAAACTCCAAAACACAGAAGATTCTGTTCCATCATAATTCATTATTTGTGAAATGCTGTCATTTTCTTTTACAAAAAGAGTTTTTACCTCACCTATTCCTTCTTTTCCTTCCCAAGAGTAGGAAGCTCCAGGACCAATTGTTTTTTTAGGATAAGTTATTTTTATTTCTGGATCTTCTGTAATCCATGAACTAAAATCTTCCCAATTCCTGTAATCATTGACGTAATTATATACAGTGGATTTTGGAGAATTTATTATTTTACTTCTTTCAACGGTAAAATCCCCTTTTTGGGTTGCTACAAAAATGGATAAAGCCACAAAACTTAGCAGTAGTAAAAGAAATAAATATTTTAAAATCCTCATAATATATTAGGTTTGTTGATTTGGTAAAGTTAAAAATTTAATTCATAACTAGCTTTAAGTGTTAAATAAATATGACAGATTTTTTAAGTTAATTGATTTTATTGAATTTTGTTTGCTAACAATTTGTAGCCTTTTTATATTAATGGCACAAAAAAATGGTGCTGTAAATAAACAAGCCGCGAAGTGAAATCTAAATTAAAATGATGGACAAGGTTGTACATAAAAATAGGGTATCTACTTTGAAAACAACCAGCTATTTTTTTACGTACCAAATGGATAATTATAAATAGTTTCCAAACAAAAAAATCTACTTTTCAGTAGACATTTTGTGTTTGTTTTAATGCAAACTAACGTTTGAAAAATATTTTTATTATAAAGAGCATTACGATAAAAAGAATAAAACCAATTAAAATTTTATAATTTCCTTTGTAAAATATTCTGTGTAAATTTGAATCTTTTCGATAGGCAAATATCATTGCAATAACAAAAGCAACAAAAAAAAAGCCTGCAAACACTAATTGTCCTTGACTAAACATAATTTAAATAATTTTTTACAAATTTAGTTATTTGTTTAATAATAGTTGCTAATTTGCCTTTTCATTTATTAAAATAAAAAAATGCGTAAACAAATAGAATCCGTTAAGGAATTTCATACTGCCTTCAAAATTGGACATAGTGAAACCCCTAAAGCCTGTTTGGGCGAAAGTAAAAATATACTTCGTTATAATTTGATGAAAGAGGAGAATGAAGAATACCTCGAAGCGGTACAAAATAATGACTTAACAGAAATTGCCGATGCATTGGGTGATATGATGTATATTCTTTGTGGAACCATTATAGAGCACGGTTTACAACACAAAATTGAAGAAGTTTTCGACGAGATTCAACGCAGTAATATGAGTAAGCTTGGCGAAGACGGACAACCAATTTATCGGGAAGATGGAAAAGTCATGAAAGGGCCTAATTATTTCAAACCAGATTTTTCAAAAATATTAGAGATTAAATAATAGATTTGAAATAGCATTGGGGCAATAAATATTGAGTTAATAAAAAAGCGATTCTCAGAATGAAAATCGCTTTTTTGTTTAATATTTAAAATCTATATTTTTATAGTCCATCCAAAAGTATCTTCTTCTAATTTATTTTGGATATTTTCTAATTTAGTTTTTAGTTGTAAAGCCATTGAGTTCTCAATTTTTGGTAATTCATAAAAAACTTCTTGATAGGAAAATCCAGAAATTGGACTTACTACAGCAGCTGTTCCGGCTCCAAAAATTTCTTTCAAGGTTTCGTTTTTAGCAGCCTCAACAAGTTCAGAGACTAAAACCGAACGAATTTCTACATTTATACCTTCACTTTTTGCTAAATCAATCAGTGTTTTTCTAGTCACACCATCAAGAATTCTTTCGCTTGTAGGAGCCGTAAATAAAGTGTTGCCAATTCTGAAAAATACATTCATGGTACCGGCTTCTTCTAATTTGGTATGCGTTGCATCATCAGTCCAAATTACTTGTTGAAAACCTTCTTTATTTGCTAAAGTAGTTGGGTAAAACTGCGCAGCATAATTTCCGGCAGCTTTTGCAGCTCCAATTCCTCCATTTGCAGCTCTACTGAAATGTTCCGCAATAAGCACCTTAACATCACCTGAATAGTAAGAGGTTACCGGAGATAAAATAATCATGAATTTGTAATCATTAGATGGATTAGCAATCACTCCAGTACCAGTAGCAATCATAAATGGTCTGATATACATGGCATTTCCTTTTCCTTTTTTGATCCAAGTTTCATCTAATTTCAACAATTGGTTTAGGCCATTCATGAATATTTCTTCTGGAACTTCTGGCATAGCCATTCTTACAGCAGATTTATTGAAACGTTTGTAATTTTCATCAGGTCTAAAAAGCCAAACGTCATCTTTGTCATCTTTATATGCTTTCATTCCTTCAAAAATAGCTTGTCCATAATGAAAAACTCTTGTTGACGGATCTAATAGAAAGGGAGCATAAGGTTTAATGACTGGTTTTTGCCATTCCCCATTTTTAAAATCGCATTCAAATAAATGATCCGTAAAAACGGAACCAAAGCTTAAGTTTTCAAAATCTACTTCATTTATTTTTGAAGTAGGAGCTTTTATAATTTCAATTTTGTTAGTTTGAGTTGCACTCATAGTAAAGTATTGTTTTTAATTTTTTTAAATGGATAAGCTTGTGCTTAAAAGAATTTGATTTCCAAAAAATGACGTATAATGTTTGCAAAATTAAATAAAAATCGGCAAATTACTTGTCAAAATAATATTAATTATAGTGTTTAACTAAGATTTGTTTATGATTTAGGAAATCAAAAATAAATAAGCCCAATTATAGGATATCTATAATAAATATGTGTTTTAAGAGTCAAACGTATTAGTTTTGATTAAATTTGGCTTGGCTAGTAAATAGTGTAAGTAATACAACCTGAAAATATAATTTTGAAAAGAGAAATAATCCAAACGCTTGATGGTTCAACAACCATACAAATAAAAGAATGGGACGAATGCTATCATTCAAAACATGGTGCTATTCAAGAGGCAAAGCATGTTTTTATTAAAAATGGTCTTTCATTATTTGAAAACCAAAAAATTTCTATTCTGGAAATAGGATTTGGTACTGGCTTAAATGCTTTTATTACTTTATTAGAGGCCAAAAAAATGCACCAAACGATTGATTATGTTGGAGTAGAAGCATACCCCATTTCAGTAGATGAAGTTTTGCTGATGAATTATGTATCTGAATTAAATGCGACTGAGGAAAGCGTGCTTTTCGATAGAATGCATGAGAGTAATTGGGACGAACAAATTGTTCTGAATAATGATTTTATATTGACTAAACGGAAACAATTCTTTGAAGAAATTGATGATGAAAACAAATTTGATTTGATTTATTTCGATGCTTTTGGCTACAGAGTACAACCGGAATTGTGGAGTACAGCAATTTTTGAAAAAATGTATAAGTCGCTGAAAAAAAATGGAGTACTGGTTACTTATGCCGCTCGGGGAGTGGTGAAAAGAAGTATGATAGAAGTAGGTTTTACTGTCGAAAAACTGGCAGGTCCACCAGGCAAAAGAGAAATGTTTCGAGCCAGAAAGGTCTAGTTTTTTGCGTTTATATGCATCAAAATAACAATGAAATAAAAAACTAAAAACTTCGTTAAATAATTATTCAGTATGTGTAAAAAATGTATTTTTACATCAATTTAGAATCAAAAGCTAACTTAATATCTTCATTTATTATGTCGAAAATCATGTATGATTATACAAAATCAGTTTTAGAAAGAGTAAGTTTTGATCCACTGCTTTTTTGTAAAGAATTAGAAAAAGCAATTAAAACATTATTACCATACGAGATGGAGCAATTGCGAGAATGGTTATTAAATTTCACAATTGGAAAACCAGAATTAAAACAATGTTTACTAATCGTAAATTCATAAATAAAAAAGGAACCTGTAATAGGTTCCTTTTTTTATTTTTTCTGGATTGGGCTGATGATTTGGACATTTTGAAAAACGATTGCTCCTTTTATAACTCCCGCAATTGTATTTCGAAGGGCATCGATTATATGAATTTTCAATTCGCTTTTTGGAAATATCAAGCTGACTTCTCGTGCTGGTTTAGGTTCTTTGAAATGGCGTAATTTTATTTTGTCAGATTCTTTCAAATCTAATGTATGTAAAAAAGGAAGTAATGTTGTTCCTAAGCCTTCATCGGCTAATTTTATTAAAGTTTCAAAACTTCCGCTTTGTATTTGAAAATGATTAATTTCATTTTTACCGGCACTTTTGCATAAGTTCAAAATTCCCTCACGAAAACAATGTCCGTCCTGTAATAATAGAATTTCGTCTAAATTTAAATCAGAAACTTCGATTTCCTCTTTTTGAAAATTATGGTGGCTTTCAGGAATATAAGCTACGAAAGGTTCAAAATATAAAACAATTTCTTTGATTTTTTCTTCCATCAAAGGGGTGGCAGCTATGGCAGCATCAAGATGACCATTGTTGAGTTTAGTTATGATTTCTTCGGTGTTTAACTCCTCGATAATGAGCTTGACTTTTGGATATTTTTTTATAAAATTATTCAAAAACATAGGCAATAATGTAGGCATAATAGTAGGGATAATTCCCAATCTAAATTCACCACCAATAAATCCTTTTTGTTGCTCTACAATATCATGGATTCGATCTGCTTCGTTGACTATATTTTTTGCCTGATTCACAATTTTTTGACCAATATCAGTGAGCTGGATTGGTTTTTTGGTTCTGTCAAATATTTGAATACTTAATTCTTCTTCTATTTTTTGAATCTGCATGCTCAACGTTGGCTGAGTAACAAAACATTTCTCTGCAGCAAGTGTGAAATTTTTATATTCGGCTACAGCCAAAACATATTTTAATTGAGTAATTGTCATTTTATAGTAATTTCTGATACAAATATAAAAACAATCAATTTAAGTTATAGTATTAAGCGCTATTTTATTGATTAAATTTGTAATAAATAAAAAATTATGAAAACAAATATTTTAGGATTGCCCGTTAAAGAATCGGAATTGATTATAAATGAATTAAATGTTTTACTATCCAATTTTCAAGTCTATTATCAAAATTTAAGAGGGATTCACTGGAATATTAGAGGCAAGCGTTTCTTTGATTTGCATGTAAAATTTGAAGAATTGTACAATGATTCACAATTAAAAATTGATATGATTGCAGAACGGGTACTCACTCTTGGCGGAACACCACTTCATACTTTTGAAGATTACATTAAAAATAATCAATTGCTAGTTGGTAAAAATATTTCCAATGATGAGAAAGCAGTGCATTTGATTGTTACCTCTCTTTCACACTTGTTGAAAATTGAAAGACAAATTCTTTCCAAATCTGACGAAATAAATGATGAAGGGACTAATTCAATGATGAGTGATTTTATATCAGAACAAGAAAAAACCATTTGGATGATGCAGGCTTGGTTGGAAGAAACTTTATAAATTTAGCATTAGGAAACCAGATGAAATCATAGGATTTTATTCTGGTTTTTTTGAATGTTAATTTTTTTTTAAAATTTATCATGACTAATGCTTTTTAATAAACTTATATTCTATTTTTGCGACAATGAAAATAATCTCTAAAATATTTTTAATTATATTTATTGCATTTCTTGTCACTCCAACAATAGTTACTGTGATTGAGAAAAGTTCTGATATTTCTATTTTCTACAGTTTATCTGAAGAAGAACATGCGCATAAAGAGATTAAGACTTTTTTTTATTTAGATAATTCTTCGGATATAATTATGCCATCAGAATTGCCTTCAAGTGTTATTCTTTCAGAGAATTTGTCAAAGCACGATAAAATTACCTCTTCTATATTCATTCCACCACCCAACGAAGTTTAATACAAACTATGATTTTAAATTTTTTTAAAATCTCCTCTCGCATTTCTTTGTGCGAAAAAATCTTTGTATTCAATTTTAGTTAGGTATTATGTCAAAAAAAATTAATCTTTTTGCTAACCTTAAATCCGATTTTGCGTCTGGTTTAGTGGTTTTTTTGGTGGCGCTACCATTGTGTTTAGGTATTGCAATGGCTTCAGGTGCTCCTTTATTTTCAGGAATTATTTCAGGAATTATAGGAGGAATAGTAGTAGGTTATTTAAGTACTTCACACATAAGTGTCTCCGGTCCAGCTGCTGGTTTAACCGCTATTGTTCTTACGGCAATCACGGATTTAGGCGCTTTTGATATTTTTTTAACTGCAGTTTTCATAGCAGGTCTGGTACAATTAATATTAGGATTTGTCAAAGCAGGAAGTATTTCTAATTATTTTCCAACGAATGTTATTGAGGGTATGCTGGCAGGTATCGGAATTATTATTATTCTGAAGCAATTGCCACACGCCTTTGGATATGACAATGATTTTGAGGGAGATCAAGCATTTTCACAAATGGATGGGAGTAATACCTTTTCTACCCTGTTTAGTATTTTTGATTACATCCAAATTGGCTCAATAGTTATTACATTGGTTTCCATGGTGATTTTGATATCTTGGGACAAAGTTCCTTTTTTGAAAAAATTAAAATTAGTTCCCGGAGCTTTAATCGCGGTTGCTCTGGGTGTTATTTTGAATGAGATTTTTATTGCTAGCGGAAGTGCATTAGCGATTGGAAAAGAGCATTTGGTTTCTTTACCGGTTCCATCCTCTTTCGAAGAATTTAAAGCAATTATTGTAACTCCAAATTTTTCCGGAGTTATGAATCCTAAGGTGTGGGTTGTTGCCTTGACCATAGCAATTGTAGCTTCTATTGAGACATTATTAAGTATAGAAGCGGCTGATAGAATGGATGTTCAAAAACGCTATACTGACACTAATAAGGAACTAAAAGCCCAAGGAATTGGTAATATGGTGAGTTCACTTTTAGGTGGTTTACCATTAACATCTGTAATTGTGCGTTCGTCTGCAAACAGTAATTCGGGAGCTAAATCTAAAATGTCTACCATTATTCATGGATCATTGTTGTTAGTTAGTGTACTTGCCATTCCAGTGATTCTGAATAAAATTCCTCTGGCTACTTTAGCGGCTATCTTAATTCTAGTAGGTTACAAATTGGCTAAACCTGCAACATTCAAACATTTTTGGGAAAAAGGGAAATATCAGTTTGTACCTTTTATTGCCACATTATTAGCCGTTGTATTTTTGGATTTATTGAAAGGAGTAACTTTGGGAATTATCATCAGTATTATTTTTGTTTTAAAAGGGAATCTTAAGAGAGCTTACTTTTTTAGAAAAGAACAATATGCAGATGGTGATGTAATTCATATTGATTTGGCTCAAGAAGTTTCTTTCTTGAATAAAGCTGCAATCAAACAAACCTTAAACCATCTTCCGGAAAATTCTAAAGTGATCATTGATGCAAAAGATACGGTTTACATTGCGCATGATATTTTGGATTTAATCAATGAGTTTAAAACTACAAGAGCTTTAGACAATAATATTAAAGTGAAGCTGAAAGGATTTAAAAAAGCCTATCATCTGGAGAATAGTATTGATACACAAAATCATGTAACTATTGAGCATTATTATGATGCTGCTAAAAGAGTTATGGTTAAAAAAGAAGTTACGGATGAAGAATTTCTTAAACAAGAAAACAGGAACTAATTAAAGAATTTAAGTTGAAAAACAGTTCCTTTACGTTGCATTAGAGTTACTAAACGTTTATTTTAATAAAATAATTACACAAAGATTATGAGCGATTTTTATAAAAAAATATTAGAGAATAATAAAAAATGGGTTGAAAGCTCTTTAGCAAGTGACCCAAATTATTTCCAAGATCTTGCTAAAGGTCAAACGCCACCATTATTATGGATTGGTTGTTCAGACAGTAGGGTTCCTGCAAACGAAATTGTCGGGGCAAAACCCGGAGAAGTTTTTGTGCATAGGAACATTGCCAACATGGTAGTACATAGTGATATGAATATGTTGAGTGTACTGGATTATGCCGTAAATGTTTTGAAAGTAAAACATGTACTGGTTTGTGGACATTATGGTTGTGGAGGTGTCAAGGCAGCAATGGGAAATGATTCTATAGGTATTATTGATAACTGGATTCGACATATAAAAGATGTGTATCGTTTGCACAGTGCATATTTAGATTCTATCAAAGATGAAACAGAGCGTTTTAATACTTTTGTAGAATTGAATGTAAAAGAACAGGTTTTTGATTTAGCTAAAACATCAATTGTACAGGCGGCTTGGAGAAATGGACAGGATTTAACCTTACACGGATGGGCTTACGGACTTAATTCCGGTTTTGTAACGGATTTAGATGTTAATATCAGTTCCGAAAAAGATTTGGATGCAGTGTACCAATTGAAATTTTAATAAAATCGCCTTAGGGCGATTTTTTTGTTTTTATTCCAGATCTAAATTCTCATTAAACGCAGAAGGTAAAAGGGTAGGGATAAATTTGATCAAGATAGGCAATAGTAAACTTCCTCCAGGAAGTAAGAATATTGTCAATGATGGAATGGTTTTACAAATTTCCAGTAATTGTTTTTTTACTTTTTTCTTTTCTTTTTCATCTAAATCTCTGCGAGTCGAATGTGCTAATAAGACCATTAACTCTTTACTCTGAACTATTTCCTTAATTAATCTGTTTTTATTACGACTTATTAGTGTAACAACACTTTGAGTCGTTTGATCATAAAAATGTTTGACAGGATTGGAATAATTGAAATAAGGAATATCTTTTTTGTGTTTCGTTATAAATTCATTCGTGCTGTTGATGCTTTGTATGACAAAAATATCCGGAACCAATAAATTTTCGGCTAAAGAATGTAAAAAATAAGCCTCGTTGTTTTCAATTTCACCATCACTCCACAAAGCCATACCGGCAATATCTATCAAATAATATTTCTCTAATTCATTTGTGAAATACTCTAATTGAAGTGTTTCCAAACTCTGAACAGCAACTTTCGAGAATTTGCTGTATCGAATAGAAGCTTCAAACAGTTTAATTAACAGATCATCATATTGCGATTTTTTTGACTTAGTCTTTAAGGCAAGTGTTACTATATTTACAATAGTTTCTTCAATTCTTTTTAGGTATTTTTCTGGAATCGCATCATGGACTAAATATTGGCGAAAGGCTAATACATCAATAAATAGTAATGCATTGGTTACCAAATGGGAGAAATTTTTACTGATGATGCTTTCGTTAGTTTGAACGCGCTCGTCAATAATTTTTTCTAAGGTTAATGAGATAGAATTTTTTGGTAGAATTTTTTTAAATATATTAAATCCTTGTGGGTGCATTTCATTGTAAAAAGCAACGGCTTGTTTAATGAAATTCTCAGAACTAATATCATTGTTGGTTAAACAAAAAATATTATATAATGTATTTAATAGCGCTACTTTAGAAATCTCTTCTTTAAACCAACCTTTGGTTTCTATTGTATTTACGGTATCAAATGTGATTATATGCCCATAAATAAATCCTGTTTCTCTAACTTTTTGATAAAATGTATCAGTAGTTTTAGAAACTGTTTTCTCTAAAATTTTTTGTTCAATAAAAAATTTATCTATCCAACCTGATGCCGAAGGGTTAATCATTGCTTTAATTTGAAGGTACAAAGCTATACTTTTTTGCGGTAGTTTTAACTGGTGTTTTTTAGTTTAACACAGATACTGCAATTAATTAGTATAGTTTTTTGGTTTTAAACAAGATAAATTTAATTGTTATAATTTTTGATAAAAAATACCCACAATCAGAAACTATTTTCAATGTAATTAATGAGAATTTGCTGTGATAAAAATGATATTTGGATGCATGATGTGCAATAAAATTTGAAGCCCTGAATTATAAATAAAACAGGGCTTTTATAAGTATTTAAGAATTGAATAAAGCTTCTGCGGCTTCCCAATTGACTACATTCCAAAAAGAAGCAATATAATCGGCTCTGCGGTTCTGATTTTTCAAATAATAAGCATGTTCCCAAACGTCTAGGGCTAAAACAGGTTTTCCTTTTAATCCTTTGCCTCGTAAGCGCATCAATGGATTGTCTTGATTTGCTGTTGAACCGATAACTAATTTTCCATCTTGAACCACTAACCAAGCCCAACCGGAACCAAATCGTTTCATCGAAGCATCACTAAATTGTTTTTTGAATTCATCAAAGGAACCAAAAGTTGTCGTTATAGCCTCCCCCAATTTTCCTTTTGGAGTGCCACCGCCATTTGGTTTCATTAAACTCCAGAACAAACTGTGATTGTAATGTCCGCCACCATTATTACGAATAGCTTCTGGAAATTTTGACATTTTTTCAAAGATATTTTCCAATGATTTAGAATGTTCAACTAGGTTTTTATCCAAAGTTTCTATTGCTTTTTTCAAATTCGTTACATAGGCTTGATGATGCTTGCCATGATGAATTTCCATCGTAGCTTTGTCAATATGAGGCTCTAAGCCATCATAATTGTACTCTAATTTAGGAAGAGTATAGAGTCCTTGTGCATTTACATTGTCCAATTCCAGATTTTGATTGCCAATGTTTAAAGCAGTTTCCGAAGCAAAGGCGCTATTAAATAAACTAGAGCCAATAATAGTTCCTGTCGAAAGAATAGCTGTTTGTTTTAAAAAATTTCTTCGCGTATTGTTATTTTCCATAAGTTGTGAATTTATCCTGAAAGGGAATTGAATATTTATATAAATTTAGACATTAAATGACAGGGATGGGTTAATAAAGACTTAAAATTTGGTTAGTTTTTTGTTTCTAATATGTTTAAGAAGTACAAAGCGAATAGGAATTATATAAATTTCATTTCAAATTTGTTAAAAAAATCTTTGTAATTTTGAAAACGCCTCTAAATGCTGAAACCTTAAATGTGATTTTTGTAAATAAATGAAAATCATAATATCTGAATTCTTTCTTTTGGAAGAACATAAAAATATAAAATGAAACATAAAGAATTAGCAGCTTTAAGTTGGGGGTTATTAAAGCGAACCTATAATGAATTTGATGATGATAACGGGTTTAAGTTAAGTGCTTCACTATCGTATTATACCATCTTTTCATTGCCTCCATTATTGATTATTATCTTGTCTATTTTTAGTTTTTTCTTCGGAAGAGAAGCCGTTACCGGAAGATTTTTTGGACAAATTAATGGGATGGTTGGGAACGAAGCTGCTATTCAGATTCAGGAAACCATCAAGAATATTGAATTGTCAAACAGTAATGCTTTTGCAGCAATATTTGGGGGAATAATGCTACTAATAGGCGCTTCGGGTGTATTTGCCGAAATACAAAGTTCCATCAATTCTATTTGGGGATTAAAGGCAAAACCGAATAAAGGAATTATGAAATTCGTTAAAAACAGATTAATGTCTTTTTCTATGATTGCTTCAGTTGGTTTCTTGTTAATGGTCAGTTTGATGGTAAATACCGTAATGGATATAGTCAATACCCGATTGCTGGTTTATTTTCCTGATACAACGGTTTACATATTTTATGTTTTTAATATCTTAATATTATTTGCAACCACAACTATGTTGTTTTCAATTATCTTTAAGACCTTGCCTGATGGGAATATTGCTTGGAAAGATGCTTTAATTGGGTCTAGTTTTACTTCATTTTTCTTTATGTTTGGGAAATTTGCTATCGGGTTTTATTTAGGAAGTTCTACCGTTGCAACCGTTTATGGTGCCGCAGGATCGATAATTATAATTTTAATTTGGGTATATTACTCGGCGATAATTTTATATTTTGGAGCTGAATTTACTAAAGTGTATGCCAATGCACATGGAAAAAAAATTATTCCCAATGCTTATGCTGTTGGGATAAAAGTAGAAGTTATTGAGCTTAAAAAGAAATAGATATCTGGTTTTAAGTTCTTTAGGATTGATATGATTGCTATTGAATTTTCAAAATATTTTTTCTTTTCTAATAATTTAAAATAGTAATAACATTGGCAATGTTATTGCTTTAGAATTTACTTTAAAAAATAAAAATAGATCTCATGAAAAAACTAATTTTGTCACTGACCATTTTTTGTTCGGTACTTATTTCTTGTAATTCCTTAAAAACTTCTAACAGTAAAACGACTTCACTTGAGGGTTCTTGGGAATTGAATTATATATCAGGACCGCGCATAGCCTTTGATGGATTGTATCCTAATAGTAAGCCAACTATTACTTTTGATTTGAAAGAGAACAGAGTATCTGGGAAAAATAGTTGTAACAGTTATTCCGGAACATTGAACGCTGATGGTAATAAAATTAATTTCAAAGGACCAATGGCGGTTACTAAAATGTTTTGTCCAGGCGGAGGTGAGAATATTTACATGGCAACACTCGAAAAGATAGATTCTTACTCTATTTCAGAAGATGGTAAAACTTTAAATTTTATTATGGGTGACATCGCAGTAATGCGTTTTGAAAAGAAATAAATAATATTTTTTTGAAGAAATAAAAAAACCGTCTTGCTCTTTAGAACAGGACGGTTTTTTAAACAAATAATTCTATTAAAAAATCTTATCTTTTAGAAACAATATCCATTTTCAGCTACTAATTTTGCTGTAATTGTTTCTCTTAATGCAACAACGTTTGGCATGTTGGCGTATTTTGTAAAACGACGTAATCCCATTAACATCATACGTTGTTCATCTCCTTCAGCAAAAGAAATAATACTTTCTTTTCCTTTTTGATTAACAATATCTACTGCTTTGTATAAGTATAATTTTGCCATTGCAATTTGCTCTTGCACTTTAGCTTCACCTTCTTTTTTAGCTAGTTTTTCAGTTCGTAGAATGGTACTTTCAGCCATGTAAACTTCGATTAGCATATCTGAAGCTGCCATCAATAATTGTTGGTGAGCGTCTAGGTCTGCACCAAATTTTTGAACGGCGCTTCCCGCAACCATCAAGAATGATTTCTTCAAATTTTTAACGATTTCTTTTTCTTCAGCAAACAATTCAGAATAATCTGGTGTATCAAAAGATGGTATTCCCATTAATTCTTCAGAAACTTTCATGGCAGGTCCAAGCAAGTCAACATGACCTTTCATTGCTTTTTTGATTAACATTCCTACAGAAAGCATTCTGTTAATTTCGTTAGTTCCTTCGTAAATACGTGCAATACGTGCGTCTCTCCAGGCACTTTCCATTGGAGTATCTTCAGAAAATCCCATTCCACCAAAGATTTGGATTCCTTCATCGGAACAATTTTGAACATCTTCAGAAACAGCTACTTTTAAAATTGAACATTCAATAGCATACTCTTCAACACCTTTTAATTCTGCTTCTTGATGAGAAACTCCTTCGGCTTCACGAGCTATGATACGATCTTCAACGTCTTTTGCAGCTCTGTATGAAGCACTTTCTCCAGCATAACAACTTGTTGCCATCTCCGCTAATTTTGCACGAATAGCACCAAATTGAGAAATCGCAGTATTGAACTGAATTCTTTCGTTAGCATATTGTACAGAACCTGAAATGACTCTTCTTTGCGCATCCAAACAAGCAGCTGCTAATTTGATACGTCCTACATTCAAAGCATTCATGGCGATTTTGAAACCATTTCCTCTTTCTGACAGCATATTTTCAACAGGAACTTTCGTTTCGCTGAAGAAAACCTGACGCGTAGAAGAAGCACGAATACCTAACTTATGCTCTTCTTCACCCATAGAAATCCCATTATCAGTGGTGTTTTCAACGATAAAACCAGTAATGTTTTTATCATCTCCTATACGTGCAAAAACGATAAACAAGGAACAAAAACCTGCATTCGAAATCCACATTTTTTGTCCTGTAATTTTGTAATGAGTTCCATCTTCTGATAAAACAGCTTTTGTTTTTCCAGAATTTGCATCAGATCCAGCACCCGGTTCTGTCAAGCAATAAGCACCAAACCATTCGCCAGAAGCTAATTTAGGAACATATTTTTGTTTTTGTTCTTCAGTTCCATATAAAGTAATTGGCATAGTTCCAATTCCAGTGTGTGCTCCAAAAGCGGTAGAAAATGATCCTGTAGCTCCTGAGATATAATCACAAACTAACATCGTAGAAACAAATCCCATCCCTAGTCCTCCATAGGCTTCAGGAACAGCAACTCCTAAAAGTCCTAAATCTCCAGCTTTTTTCATACACTCTTGTGTATATGCATAATCTTTTTTCTCAAAACGATCTTTGTGTGCCCACAATTCTTTGTCTACAAACTCTTTTACAGAGTCACGCATCATTAATTGCTCTTCTGAAAAATCTTCTGGAGTAAAGATATCTTCGCACTTTGTTTCTTTAACCAAAAACTGACCACCACGGGTTACGTTTTTTTCAATTGTATCTGCCATTTTTTTATTTTTTTATATGTTTTTATTTATAATCTAAATCCTCAATAAACGGATGGAAATCTATGACTACAAAAGTTCGTAAATACCTGCTGAACCTTGTCCAGTTCCAACACACATACTTACGATACCGTATTTGCTGCCTCTGCGTTTCATCTCGTCAAATAATTGAACCGATAGTTTTGCGCCTGTACAACCTAGTGGATGACCTAATGCAATTGCTCCACCGTTTACATTTACAATATCTGGATTTAGTCCCAATTCGCGAATTACCGCTAATGATTGTGATGCAAAAGCTTCGTTCAATTCTACTAAATCAATGTCATTTAACGTTAATCCGGCTTGCTTCAATGCTTTTGGAATCGCTTTCACAGGACCAATTCCCATAAGTCTTGGTTCAACTCCAGCCGAAGCAAAGTTTACCAAACGAGCAATTGGTTCTAAATTTAGCTCTTTTACCATTTCTTCACTCATAATTAAAACGAAAGCAGCACCATCACTCATTTGAGAAGAGTTACCAGCAGTTACACTTCCATCGGCAGCAAATACAGGTCTTAATCCTGCTAAAGCCTCGACAGATGTTCCTGCTCTAGGTCCTTCGTCTTTATTTACAACATAAGATTTAGTTTCTTTTTTTCCGTTTTCATTGACAAAAGTTTGTTCTACTGTAATTGGAACAATTTGCTTGTCAAATTTGCCTTCAGCTTGTGCTTTTAAGGCTTTCATGTGAGAGTTAAAGGCAAACTCATCTTGGTCAGCTCTAGAAACATTATATTTGTTGGCAACTGCTTCTGCAGTTAGTCCCATTCCCCAATAGTAATCTTCGTTTCCTTCTTTTGCTACAGCATAATCCGGAGATGGTTTGTAACCTCCCATTGGAATAAAACTCATGCTTTCTGCACCACCTGCAATAATGCAGTTAGCCATTCCGGACTGAATTTTGGCAGTTGCCATTCCAATTGTTTCTAAACCAGATGCACAATATCTGTTTACGGTAACACCAGGTACATCTTCCACTTTTAATCCCATTAGAGAGATTAGTCGTCCCATGTTTAATCCTTGTTCTGCCTCTGGCATCGCATTTCCTACCATGACGTCATCAATACGAGTTTTGTCGAAATGTGGCAACTCATTCATCATGAACTGAATCGTTTCAGCGGCCAATTCATCAGGACGTTTAAATCTAAACACGCCTTTTGGGGCTTTCCCCACGGCTGTTCTGTATGCTTTAACTATATAGGCTGTTTTCATATTTGTTTTAAATTTTGAATTATAAATTTTAAATTACAGTTGACTTAAATTGTACGAAACATTTTAAAAATCAACATTTATAATTTAAAATAATTAATTACGAAGCGGTTTCCCTTTGGTTAGCATAAATTGAATTCTTTCTAATGTTTTTCTTTCTGTACAAAGTGACAAGAAAGCTTCACGTTCTAAATCCAAAATATATTGCTCTGTTACTAATGTTGGTTCTGACAAATCTCCACCAGCCATTACGTAAGCTAGTTTGTTAGCTATTTTTCTGTCATGTTCTGAAATGTATTTTCCGGCTTGCATTTGGTCTGTTCCTACTAAGAACATTCCCAAGGCTTGTTTCCCAAGAACTTTTACGTCATTTCTACGAATCGGTTGTGTGTAACCTGCTTCTGCCATTATTAAAGCATGTTTCTTCGCCTCGGCAATTTGACGGTCTTTGTTCACTACAACGATGTCTTTTCCGTGCTGTAATAGTCCAGAATCAAAAGCCTCGTAAGCAGATGTTGATACTTTTGCCATTGCAACGGTCATGAAATATTCTTGTAAAACATTCAATTCTACATCATTTTTATGGAATAAATCAGAGGCTCTTAAAGCCATTTCTTTAGATCCACCGCCGCCAGGAATTACTCCAACACCAAATTCTACTAACCCCATATACGTTTCCGCTGCAGCAACAACTTTATCAGCATGTAAGCTCATTTCGCAACCCCCGCCAAAAGTCATTCCGTGTGGTGCAACCACAACTGGAATTCCAGAGTAGCGTACGCGCATCATGGTGTCCTGGAACATTTTGATTGCCATATTCAATTCATCGTATTCTTGCTCGACTGCCATCATGAATATCATTCCGATATTAGCTCCAACAGAGAAATTCGCTGCTTGATTTCCAATAACCAAACCTTGATATTCTTTTTCAGATAAATCAATAGCTTTATTGATAGCGACTAAAACATCACCACCAATCGTATTCATTTTAGATTGGAATTCTAAATTCAAAATTCCATCTCCTAAATCTTGTATAATTGCTCCACTATTGCTCCACACTTTTTTGCTTTCGCGTATATTGTTCAGTATGATAAATGCATCCTGACCTGGAACTTTAGTTTGTGATTTTGTTGGGATATTGTAGAAATAGGTAGCACCTTCTTTAATAGTATAAAAACTAGAACTTCCTGAAGCTAACATATCAGTTACCCAAGCAGCAGGTTCAAGACCTTCTGCTTTCATTATTTCGATTCCTTTTTCAACACCAATAGCATCCCAAATTTCGAAAGGACCATTTTCCCATCCAAAACCGGCTTTCATCGCATCGTCAATTTTGTATAACTCATCTGAAATTTCAGGAATTCTGTTTGAAACATAGGCAAACATTCCTGCAAAACTTTTTCTGTAGAATTCTCCTGCTTTGTCTTTACCTTTTACCAGAACTTTGAAACGGTCAATTGTTTTGTCAATTGTTTTGGTCAATTCTAAAGTAGCAAAAGAAGCTTTTTTAGCAGCACGGTACTCTAAAGTATCTAAATCAAGAGACAAAATTTCTTTTCCTTCTTTTTTGTAAAAACCTTGACCCGTTTTGCTGCCCAACCATTTGTTTTCCATCATTTTGTTGACGAAATCTGGTAATTTGAACAATTCGTGTTGTTCGTCATTCGGGCAATTTTCATAGATTCCGTTGGCAACATGTACCAAAGTATCCAGTCCAACTACGTCAACGGTTCTGAAAGTAGCTGATTTTGGTCTTCCAATAACTGGACCGGTCAATTTATCTACTTCTTCAATTGTAAGTCCCATTTCTTTTACCAAATGAAACAAACTCTGGATTCCGTAAATCCCGATTCGGTTCCCAATAAATGCCGGAGTATCTTTGGCAACGACCGAAGTTTTTCCTAAGAATTTTGAACCATAATCAGTTAGAAAATCTAAAACTTCTGATGAAGTTTGTGGGCCAGGAATGATTTCGAATAATTTTAAATAACGCGCAGGGTTAAAAAAGTGAGTCCCACAGAAATGCTTTTGAAAATCCTCGCTTCGCCCTTCACTCATAAAATGAATTGGAATTCCAGAAGTATTTGAAGTTACCAAAGTTCCCGGTTTTCTGAATTTTTCAATTTGTTCAAAAACCATTTTTTTGATGTCCAAACGCTCCACTACAACCTCAATGATCCAATCGACTGCTGCGATTTTCGCCATATCATCAGTTGTATTTCCAGTAGTAATTCTGCTGGCAAATTTCTGATTGTAAATAGGGGATGGTTTCGATTTCAACGAATTGGATAAATGTTCATTCACCAATCGGTTTCTTACAATTTTGCTGTCTAAAGTAAGTCCTTTTTTGGCTTCGGCTTCGGTGAGCTCTCTTGGAACGATATCCAAAAGTAAGACTTCAACTCCAATGTTGGCAAAATGACAGGCAATTCCTGATCCCATAATTCCGGATCCAATCACTGCAACTTTTTTAATTGTGCGTTTCATTTTCTATTTTTTCGGTTTGATTAAATATATTTTTGTCTAAAATTAATTCGTTGATTGTTTCCGCGACTTCTATAAAATGCTGGAGTTTTTCATCTGAAATATGTTGTTTTACAGTTTCATTGAATTTTAAAACTGTATTCTTAGATAACTCTCTTTTTTCTTTACCAAATTCAGTGAGGTAAATCAAGACACCTCGGCCGTCCACAGGATTTTTCTTTCTAATAATCAGCCCTTTTTCTTCCATAGATTTCAAGGTTCTAGTAAGGCTGGTGGCCTCCATTCCCATTTTTGGTCCTAAAGATGTAGAAGGCGTTCCTTTATCCTTATCCATACTTAACAAAGCAAAACCTGTTGCCATGGTTGCACCGTATTTAGATGCTTCTTCATTATACATTCGTGATACTGCTTGCCACGTTGCACGTAAAATGTAATCTATTGTTTTGTCTTTCATAAATAACTATATCGATTTCAAATATAATAAAAAATACTATGCACGCATAATATATTAAAACATTTTTTTGTTAAAAAGTATTAAATATAAAAAAACTCCGCTGAAATAGAGAAGATTATATTGTTTTTTATACTAATTATTTTTTGGGGTGTGTCCCTTCGGGTCGGGCTGTACGTTGTATCTTTTATATAGTCCCGACGCATCGGGACTATATAAAAGGATGCCACTTCCATCCCTCACACAAAACGGGTGCTGGACAATAATTGAGATTTATAACTTAATTAGTGAGACTACGAGTTTTCGTAATTATAAGTAGTTTTTTATAATTTAAGGATAACTGATAGAACGTAGAAAAAAAACTAATTTATTTCTCTGTTGGAAGAATCAAGTCTTATAAATTTTAGATGTAATTTGTGATTATGAATGATGCGGGTCTATTGTATTCACGATTTAAATATAATCGTAACAATAAAGTAGGAAATTAGTTGATGATAAAACGAAAAAACCACGAATATCAATTCGTGGTTTTTTATTTTAATTGTTTTTCCCTTACTTTCAAAAGTTGAATGAAGAGTATTAACTAGGTTTTTTCTTAAATCTAGATGTAGATTTTATGAAATAAATCGATATACTTATCCATTATTATTTTTCGTTTTAATTTTAAGGTTGGAGTAAGATGTCCACCTTCAACCGACCATAAATCTGGAGTAAGTTCAAAACGTTTTATTTTTTCCCAATTACCAAATTTTTCATTTAGGCTATCAATTTCAACTTGAATCCTTTCGATTACTTTTTCGTTAGCGACTATTTCTTCATTGCTTTTTCCGATGTCGATTCCGTGAATAACCGCCCATTCTTTTATAAAATCAAAACTGGGTTGTATAAATGCTGCAGGCATTTTTTGTCCATCACCAATGACCATGATTTGTTCAATGAAACGGGACTGCTTCATCGTGTTTTCAATTAATTGTGGTGCAATATATTTACCTCCCGATGTTTTGAACATTTCTTTTTTACGATCTGTGATTTTTAAAAATCCTTCTTCGTCAAATATTCCAATATCACCGGTATGAAAATAACCATCAGTAATTACCTCATTTGTAAGTTTTTCATCTTTGTAATATCCCATCATCACGTTAGGTCCTTTACAAAGGATTTCTCCATCTTCGGCTATAATGACTTCAACATTGTCAATGACTTTTCCAACAGTCCCTACTTTGAAACCGCGATTTCTCATATCGTTAACAGAGATTACAGGAGATGTTTCTGTCAAACCATATCCTTCCATAACTGGGATTTCTGCGGCTGCAAAAACACGGGCTAATCTTGGCTGTAAAGCCGCACTTCCGGAAACCATTAAATCTAGATTTCCACCCAAACCTTCTTTCCATTTACTAAAAATAAGTTTTCGTGCAATTTTAAGTTGAAACTCATACCACAAACCATTTTTTCCATAAGGCTCATAGATTAATCCCAAATCAATTGCCCAGAAGAATAATTTCTTTTTAATCCCCGTTAATTCACTTCCTTTTGCATAAATCTTATCATAGACTTTTTCTAGAAGTCTTGGTACAGCAGTGATTACGGTTGGTTTTACTTCTTTGATATTGTCACTAACTTTATCAATTGATTCTCCAAAATATATCGAAACACCATAATATTGGTATAAATACAAAATCATTCTCTCAAAAATATGGCATATAGGTAGGAAGCTCAACGCTTTACTGCTACCTGCTTCAAATGGGATTCTGGAGGCGCTGCTTAACACATCAGAAACAATATTGTGATGAGAAAGCATAACTCCTTTTGGTTTTCCAGTTGTTCCGGAGGTATAAATTATCGTTGCTAAATCTTCAGGTTTTACGTTGTTTTTACGGTCTTCAACAACATCTTGATTGCTTTGATCTTTGCCCAGTACAAGTAATTCAGTCCAGTTTTTAGTACCTTCAATTGTATTGAATGAATACACTTCTTTTAGCGAAGGCACTCTATCTTTAATTAAATTTACTTTTCTAAGGACTTCCTCATCAGACACAAAACAATAAATAGCGCCAGAATGATTTAAAATATATTCATAATCATCTTCCGAAATAGTTGGATAAATAGGAACGTTTTGTGCACCTGTTTGCAAGATACCAATATCCATAATATTCCATTCGGTTCTATTATTAGTTGAAATTACGGCAATTTTATCATTCTTTTGAATCTCCATCCGAATCAATGCCCTTGAAATCGTATTGGCTTTGTCGATATATTCGGTTGTCGATGTTTTTTCCCAAACTCCATTATACTTAGTGACCAAAGCATCTGGAATATTGAAATTTTCTTGTTGATAATATGGAAAATCAAAAAGGCGAGTGATATTTATCATTATCTAGAATATTGTAATTTATCGCAAATTAAATAAAAATTAACAATAAATTTTGGTTTATTTAAATTAAATATTTAATTTTTAATTAAATTATTGGTATTCAGCGAAATCGATTTCTTTGAATTGGATTTATTGAATGAATTTTAGTAAAAAAGCGTTCACTGTTAGGTGAACGCTTTTATAAATTTAAAAAAAACAGGTTAAATTATTTTTTATCCATCCATTTTCTGGCATTGACAAAAGCTTCATGCCAAGGCGAAACTTCATCATCTCTATCTTTTGGATAATGTGCCCAGTTCCATTGGAACGTAGAACGTTCAATGTGTGGCATCATGACCAAGTGACGTCCTGTTTTGTCGCAAAGCATCGCCACATCAAAATGAGAGCCGTTTGGATTAGCAGGATAGCCTTCATAGGCATATTTAGAAACAATATTATAATTTTCTTCGCCCATTGGCAAGTTAAATTTTCCTTCTCCATGCGAAACCCAAACTCCAAGTGTGCTTCCCGCTAATGAAGAAAGCATAACCGAATTGTTTTCTTGTACCGTAACCGATGTAAAAATACTTTCGTGTTTGTTACTTTCGTTATGCAGCATTTTTCCGTGTACTTCATGCTCCGGATTAATGACTTCCAATTCCATGAATAATTGGCAACCATTGCAGATTCCAACAGACAACGTGTCTTCTCTTTTAAAGAAATTGTCTAAAGCTGTTTTTGCTTTTTCATTGTATAAAAATGCTCCAGCCCAACCTTTGGCAGAACCTAAAACATCAGAATTGGAGAATCCACCAACAGCTCCAATGAACTGAATGTCTTCCAAAGTTTCACGCCCTGAAATCAAATCGGTCATGTGAACGTCTTTTACATCAAATCCGGCTAAATACATGGCATTTGCCATTTCACGCTCCGAGTTACTTCCTTTTTCACGGATAATAGCTGCTTTTGGACGCGGTTTAGAATTGTTGATAACTGGTTTTTTTCCTGTAAAATGTGCAGGGAAAGTATAGTGTAAGGCTTGATTTTTGTAATTATCAAAACGCGCTTGAGCCGTTCCGTTCTTAGATTGTTTTTGGTCTAATAAAAACGAAGTTTTGAACCAAACATCTCTGTATTTAGCAATGTCTAATTTGCAAGGACCAAAATCTAAAGTCGCTTCATTTGTAGCAGTTCCTAATTTATAGAAAGAAACGGTATTGGCGTTTAATTTAAATTCCACTTCAGCATCTGATTTTGCTTGGAAAACGATTCCGATATTTTCAGCAAAAAGATATTTGATGATGTCTTTTTCTTCAAAAACAGAGAAATCTATTTTAGCTCCTAAATTCACATCGGCAAAACACATTTCTAATAAAGTAGTAATCAAACCACCACTTCCAATATCGTGTCCTGCAAGGATATTGTTTTCTAAAATTAATTCTTGAATGGTATTGAACGCTCTTTTGAAAAAAGCAGCGTCTTTAATCGTTGGTACTTCTTTTCCAATAGTATTCAATGTTTGTGCAAACGAAGAACCACCTAATTTGAAATCATCTTGCGATAAATTGATATAATAAATAGAACCGCCATCTTTTTGTAAAACGGGTTCCACTACTTTTCTAATATCCGTACAATTTCCACCTGCTGAAATAATTACCGTTCCTGGTGCGATTACTTCTTCATTTGGATATTTTTGTTTCATTGAAAGTGAATCTTTTCCTGTTGGAATATTGATTCCCAATTCGATTGCAAAATCAGAACAACCTTGTACAGCTGCATATAAACGAGCGTCTTCCCCTTCGTTTTTACAAGCCCACATCCAGTTGGCAGAAAGTGAAAGTCCATCTAAACCATCTTTTATTGGAGCCCAAACAATGTTAGACAATGCTTCTGCAATAGCCGTTCTGCTTCCTGCAACAGGATCAATCAATGCTGCAACTGGAGAGTGACCAATCGAAGTTGCAATTCCTTCTATTCCTTGGTAATCCAAAGCCATCACACCGCAATTATTCAATGGCAATTGCAATGGACCCGCACATTGTTGTTTGGCAACTTTACCACCCACACAACGGTCTACTTTGTTTGTCAACCAGTCTTTGCAAGCCACTGCTTCCAGTTGAAGTACTTGCTCTAAATAGGTAGAAATATTTTTTACAGAATAGTCTAAATCAGTATAGTTTCTTTCGATAGTTTTGTCTGTCATAACCACTTTTGGAGAACTTCCAAAAAAGTCTTCCAAAGCAAACTCCATTGGTTTAACACCAGTTGATTTTGATTCGAAAGTAAAGCGGTGATCTCCGGTTACGTCACCTACTTGGTACATTGGAGAACGCTCACGGTCAGCAATTTTTTGCAATAAATCAATGTTTTCTTTGGCGATAACCAATCCCATTCTTTCTTGAGATTCGTTACCAATTATTTCTTTTGCCGAAAGGGTAGGGTCTCCCACAGGCAATTTGTCTAAATCAATTAATCCACCGGTATCTTCCACTAATTCCGAAAGACAGTTTAGGTGTCCACCAGCGCCGTGATCGTGAATCGAGACAATTGGATTAATATCACTTTCTACCAAACCACGAATGGCGTTGGCAGCACGTTTTTGCATTTCTGGGTTCGAACGTTGAATCGCATTCAATTCAATTCCTGAACTGAAAGCGCCTGTATCGGCAGAAGAAACTGCAGCTCCACCCATTCCAATTCTATAATTTTCACCACCAAGGATAACAATTTTATCGCCTGTTTGTGGTTTTTTCTTAATCGCTTGATCTAATTTTCCGTAACCAATTCCACCCGCTTGCATAATCACTTTGTCGAAACCTAATTTGCGAGCATCTTCTTCGTGTTCGAAAGTCAGGATTGAGCCTGTAATTAAAGGTTGTCCAAATTTATTTCCAAAATCAGAAGCTCCGTTTGACGCTTTGATCAAAATATCCATTGGGGTTTGATACAACCATTTTCTTTCGCTCATACCGTTTTCCCACGGTCTGTTTTCTTCTAAACGAGAATATGAAGTCATGTAAACTGCCGTTCCAGCCATTGGCAAAGAACCTTGTCCACCTGCTAAACGGTCACGGATTTCTCCTCCAGAACCCGTTGCAGCTCCGTTAAAAGGCTCTACAGTTGTTGGGAAATTATGTGTTTCTGCTTTTAAAGAAATAACCGAATCAAATTCTTTCACTTCATAAAAATCAGGTTTGTCAGCACTTTTTGGGGCAAATTGTTGCACACGTGGCCCTTTTACAAAAGCAACGTTGTCCTTGTAAGCCGAAACAATATCGTTAGGGTTTTCCTGAGATGTTTTTTTGATTAATTTGAATAAAGAAGATTCTTTTTCTTCACCGTCAATGATGAATTTTCCGTTGAAAATCTTATGACGACAGTGTTCTGAATTGGCTTGCGAGAAACCAAAAATTTCAGAATCGGTTAGTTTTCGTCCTAATTTAATCGCTAAATTGTCTAAATACTCTACTTCATCCGGACTCAAAGACAATCCTTCTTTTTGGTTGTAAGCAGCAATATCATCGATGTCCAAAATGGCTTCCGGAAGTACGTTGATAGTAAAAATATCTTGATTTAACTCGGCATATTTTTGCGAAAGCATCGGGTCGAAATCAGAAAAATCAGCTGTTGCTTTGTGAAATTCTTCAATTCTAATGATGCCAGATATTCCCATGTTTTGGGTGATTTCTACAGCATTAGTGCTCCACGGCGTTATCATTGTGGCGCGAGGACCAACAAAAAAATCCGTCAGTACGGATTTTTCTATTTTATTTGAATCGGCAAAAAGCCAGTTAAGTTTTGAAATGTCTTGAGCCGAAATTTCGTTTTGCGTGTGTACGGCAAAAACAGTTTTGCTTTGGTTTTCAAAGAAATGGATCATTGTTATGTAGTTTGTTGTATTGCGGTGCAAATTTAGACAATTAAGATTAAATTTTGGCTATAAAAAAAGCGGCAAATTTGCCGCTTTTAGAATTAGTTGATTATTAATTTTTTTATGACCGAATCCGAATCGATGCTAACGCGAACTAAGTACGTTCCTTTCGCAATGTTTGGTAGCGTAATTTCTGATTTGGTGCTGTTTTCTTCACTGTAAATTTTCTGACCGATAATAGAATAAATTTCGATAGAATACATTTTATTCGAATTATTGATAGAGAAAGTTCCATGGGATGGATTTGGATAAATAACAATTGCATCGATATCTAAAACAGTTTCTGTTTTCGACTCTTTTGCAACGATGCGGCTTCCTAAATTGTTACACGTATCAGATGTATAAGAATCCCATTGGGTCGTTTTATTGAAAGTAGTCGTAGGAGAAGTAACAGTTGCTTTTCTTCGGATGGTTTGATCCGCTGCAAAGTTAGCTGTTCCGCCGTTAAAAGTTCCAATGATGTCAATTAAGACGCCATTTTTGAATAAACCTACAGCATCGTTTCCGTTAAAAGCCATTTCTGTTGCCGATGTAGAAATGTTTGCAGAACTTATTGGATAGCAACTGGATGCCATTAAACTATTTACGATGGTAAATTTACTTCCGTTATTCAACGTTCCGGTTAAGGATAGTCCTGTACTCCAGGCACCGGCTCCATTGGTTTGTTTTTTGATGCTGTAAATCGATAAATTAATCGCTGCGCTAGTTGCATTTGAAATTTCTAACGCTTTATTATTTGAAGAACCTTCAATATATTCAGAAAATAATAAATCGGTTGCAGTTGAACCAGTTGCAGCCGTTGTGACATTCAGGGTATTACTCGTTGCAGAAATATTCCCTGCGGCATCTTTAGCTTTTACAGTGAAAGAATAGGCTGTTGAAGCCGTTAATCCCGTAATAGTAGTGGTAAGTCCAGTTACTGTTGTTTTTAAAGCGCTGTTCATATATACATTATAGCCAGTTACAGCTGTATTGTCAGTGGAACCTGTCCAACTAAGCGAAATTGTAGTAGTTGTTTTTGTAGATGACACTAAATTTGCGGGAGCGGTAGGAGCTTGTGCATCAGCAGTTGGATTCCATATTGCTTGTACATATTCAGGATGATCAATATATGGATTCCTATTGTTTTGAGACGTATAAATAGCATTGTTACGAGCAATTTCTCTGGAACTCACAGGGTCTTGATTGTGCCATGTTATCAATAAGTTTAAAAAAGCTGTAGTGAAAACCTGATTACTTGTGCCATTGAACATTGCATAGGAATAGCCGGCAACAGTATTCTCGTAACGTGTTGCAAAATAAAAGTACATGCGTGCAATGTCACCTTTGAACTCGTTGATAGGCTCAAAAATAGGCCCGGAATAACCCGAAGTTGTACTTGCTCCAAGTTTACTTCCGTTTAAGGAGGTCCAAGTTGCAGAAGTTACCGGTCCGTGTGGGTAATTAGAACGCTGTCCGTTTACTTTTCCATCTGTAGGTGTGATAAAATGTGCATCGGATACCATTGGTGCGGCAGAATTGAAAGTTGATTGTGGAATAATGTGTTCTCTGTTGTAGCAATCGCCTTCTACGCTATAGGTACCGCATCTTTGTGTTGTTCCTGCAGAATAGGAGTAAGGATCTGTTCCTGTAGGCTTTTCCGAATACATATCTAATATTGTACCGTCATTTTCAAAGTAATAATCCCTGTCTGATGTTTGGTAAGTTGTGTACAATCCAGAATATCCTTTATCTGTGTGGCCTTTTATGATGTTATAGAGTTGTGTTTTTAATGTGAAGCCAGTTCCTGTGGCGGTGGTGTAATAATTACTCGGTATTTGGGCGATACCAGCTGTGACGAATAACAATAATAAGGCAGAGTAGATTTTTTTCATAATTCAAAGTTGTTTTGGTTTTTGGGGTTAGTTTCAGTTTTCAAAAACTTGAATTTAAATCTTAAAATACTGAATATGCGCAAATTTATAACTTTTCCGATGGTTTATGTTAAGGAATTATGAAGATAATTATGATTTTCTTAACATAATTATTAACATTTGAGATATTGTAATCTTAGTCTTATTTTAGATTACAGTAAAAGAAAGGAAACCAAAAAGCTATGCTGAAATAAAGAGGTAAGGCATCCTTTTTTTAAATGAGAACAAAAAAAGCGGCAATAGTTGCCGCTTTGAATAAATAGTTCGTTTTTTAAACTAGTTTACAATTAGTTTTTTAGTAACCGATTTATTATCGTTTTTTATTTTAACTAAGTAAACTCCTTTTTGAAGATTGTTTACCGCAGCAGAAGAACTGTTGGTGTATTCTTTTTCAAAAACTTTTTGTCCCAATATTGAAAATACTTGAACAGAATATTTTTCATTCGAATTTTCGAAATTTATTTTGATATTTCCGTTTGATGGATTTGGATAGATATTGAATTCATTAGAATCAAAATCAACGTTAGAAAGGGTTGCCAATGAATGACTTCCTAAACCGTTACAAATGTCTTTAGCATATAGATCCCATTCAGCAGTTTTTTTGAAAGTTGTATTTGGGGCTGAAATACTTGCTTTTCTTCTCAAAGTCTCGTCAACTGCAAAATTTGCCGATCCTCCGTTAAATGTTCCAATGATATCTATTAAAACATCATTCTTGAATAAACCAATAGGATCGTTTCCATTATACTGTACCTCAGTAGATGCAGTTGATAAATTAGCACTTGCAGGATTGTAACAAGTTGTAGCTGCTAAATTGTATGCAATTACATACGCTGAACCAGTATTTATGGATCCTGTTAAGGCTAATCCTGAACCCCAAGCTCCAGCACCATTTGATTGTTTTTTTATAGAATATACTGTTAGATCAACTGTAGCTCCAGTAAAGTTAGCAATTTCTAATAATTTATTATTACCGCCACCTTCAACGTATTCTGAGAAGAATATTCCTGATGCAGTAGTTCCGCCAGTAGGTGCAGCTATTGTAGTTCCTTCCGCAGGAATACTGGCAAGTGAAGAATTTCTTTCAGCATCTCTTGTTATTAGATAAAAGGAATAAGTAGTAGACGGTATAAGACCTAATACAGTGGCTGTTAGACCAGTTTCTGTTGATTTGAAAGTACCGTTTACATACACATCATAACCGGTAACGGCAATATTATCTGTCCCTGCCGTCCATGTTAAAGTAGCCGAGTTTGAAGTAGTAGTGGTTACCGCCAAATTTGTTGCTGCCGTTGGAGCTTCAGTATCTGCAGGTTCTGTAGTCCATACCGACACTGCATATTCTGGATGATCAATAAAAGGATTTCTATTATTTTGACGTGCATAAATGGCGTTATTACGCGCAATTTCCCTAGCACTTACCGGATCTTGATTGTGCCAAGCCAGTAATTGATTTAAAAATGCAGGTGTAAATACTTTATTGGTTGAATTATTAAACATTGGGTAATTATATCCGGCTACGGTATTTTCATAACGAGTGGCAAAATAGAAATACATTCTGGCAATATCACCTTTGAATTCATCAATTGGTTCAAAAACTGGACCTGTGTAACCAGTTGTTGTGCTTTCACCAAGTTTACTCCCATTAAGAGTAGTTTGAGTAGCAGTTGCTACTACAGAATGTGGGTAATTATTCCTTATTCCATTTACTTTTCCATCTGTAGGTGTGATGAAATGTGCATCAGAAACCATAGGTGATTGTTCACCGAACACAGATTGTGGTATAATGTGTTCTCTGTTGTAACAATCTCCTTCTTTTGCGTAACCGCTGCTTCCGCATCTTTGCGTATTTGCAATACTATAAATGTAAGGATCTGTTCCTGCAGGATTCTCGGAATACATGTCTAAAACCGAACCATCTTTTTCAAAGAAATTATCAATATCTGACGTTTCATAGGTAACATATAGATCTCCATAGCTAAGAACTGTATGGTCTTTGATAATATTGTACAATTGAGTTTTCAACGTGTAGCCGGTTCCTGTGGCATTGGCATAATAGCCATCTGGCGCTTGTGCAAAACCTGCTGTGAAAAGGAATAAAAAGAGTAGCGAGTAGATTTGTTTCATACTTTAAGTGGATTACTTGGTTTAAAATTAATTTGATTTATGGATTAAAATTTTGACAAAACTACTATTTAAATTGATATTGGAGGTTACTAAATGTTTAATTCGAGAAAGGTCCTTTTTAATTTTTAAATAGTTAGAATGCGCTAATTCAGAGCGGTTTATTTTGGAAAAGCTTTGTTCTGATACGCACCTAAATCAGGTGGTAAAGTTCTAGTTTTTTCTATAATATCAAGTGGAATCAGATACGCCGAATTCCCTTTTGCGAAAGCGGCCGAAGTTTCATCGATATTAAATTTGTTTTGTGAAATATTGAAGAATTTTGGATCCTTATTCAAAAGTATAGCATTGTAATGTGCGGTATCCGTATTGAATTGATAATCGGGATTCGTCGTAAACTGATTGGATATGTTATCAAATTTTATCAAGCAATTGTTGAATTGGTATTCAAAAGCGGCTCCCGTTTTTTTGGTCAAACTCATTTCGTTTGAATAAGAACCATAAATAATGCAGTTGTTAAACGTGGCTGCGGTTAAATCTTTCGCTTCCGGAATTTCTCCCAAAATATAATTACTTACTAAAACGGCAACCTGTTGCGAGCTGTTCCAATTATTATTAAAAGTGGAATGGGTGAACGTATAATTTCCTCCATAAGTGCAGGCTAAACTGGCTAATCCGGCATTGTTGATGACTACATTTTCTCCGTTTATTTTTGCGGTCTGCGCTAAAATACCGTAGTTGCTGCTGTTGTAGATTTGGGTATTTTTTACAGAAACGGTCGTGCCATCATTGTTTTGAATTAACAAACCAATTGTTGCATTTTTAATCGTGAGGTGATTTAAAGTATTATTGGTACTTCCATCAGTCAGCCAAATGGTTCCCCATTGTCCAGGAACATCAGAAAAATCAGGTTCTAAACGGTCTCCTTCAAAAATGACTTCGTTTTCTAATTTATCTGTTGTTGAGCGAGTTCCATTAATATTTACAGAGGCATTGTTGGCTACAATAAGTCCAGAATTAGCGTGGAAATGTACTCTAGTTCCTGCTTCAAAAGTAGCCGTTTTATTTGAAGGTACCGCTGCGTAGCCATAAATTACATACGGTTTGTCATTCGTAAACTGCAATTCGTTCCCATTGACAGGATCATTTTCATCCAGATAAAAGCCATCAATTTTTTCGTTTCCTATTGGAAGTGTTTCAGTTGTTCCGTCAGCAAAACGCTGTTGATACAGGAAAACAGCGTCTTGTATAAGTGTTACCAGTTCTACATTTTGAAGATTTTCGCCACTGTCAAACTGAATTTGATCGGTGTACAAAAAATCAGAAGCATTGGCGTCAGTACTATTTGCGGTTGTTTCTATGAAAATATACAAACTGTCTTTTGCTAAAAGGTCCACATTGTTAAAAATTTTCCCTTCTATTCCCTGCATTCCGTCAACGGAGATTCGATATTTTGAACTCAAACCTTTCCCTAATTTAATGCTTGGAATCGTAATGTCATTTTTACTTTTGTTGTAAACTTTGAGTCGGTATGTGCTGGAACCGATGTTGGAGAACACAGTGTCAAGATAAATCGTGTCCTTGGAAAATTCTAAATCTCCTGTGCTGGCTAAGGTCTCAAAATCAGAACGGCAGGAACAGATAGTCATTATGATTCCAATAAAAAACAATACTATTTTGGGGCGCATTTGGTTATATTTTTTGTAAAAATAGGAAAAATCTATTTCGAAATCAGAATAACAATTGTATTTACTGTTATGTGACTTATCTTTTAATTATTTTTACATTTTTAAAGATAAAAATATGACATTCGACAAAGAAAAAATACTTCATTATTGCAATCACGTTTCTAAAAATACCTTAATGGAAACGTTGAATATTAAATATACGGACGCAGGAGAAGATTTTCTGGTTGCTACAATGCCTGTGAATCCTTCCGTGCATCAGCCAATGGGATTATTGCATGGCGGAGCATCGGTGGCTTTAGCAGAAAGTGTGGGCAGCGCCGCCTCTATGATTTATGTAAATTCAGAACTAAGCGAGGTGCGCGGAATTGAAATCTCAGCCAATCACTTGAAAGCAAAACGAGATGGAATTGTAACAGCAACCGCTAAGATTGTCCACAAGGGCCGAAGCATTCATCTTTGGGAAATACGAATTAAGGATGAAAACAATAACTTAATTTCACTTTGCAAGCTGACGAATATGGTTTTGCCAAAAAGAAAAAGCGAAAATCAATAATCAATAATTGGATTTAACTGTAGCTAAAGTTAAAAATCAGTTTCGGTCAAATTGACCAAGATGGTTTCGATACGATTAAGCAAATCATAATGCCTTTAGGTTTAGTGGAATTTATATTTTAATACATTATATATGATCGATTTTTTTATAAAAGTAAAGCAACAAAAAGCTAAAAATCTACCTTTTGTATTATACCGAAAACCAAATAACATCAAATTAATAGGTTTTTTTCAAAATAACGACCACTTATATTTTGCCGAGAATTTTGAAGAAACGGGATTTGTTTTTGCTCCTTTTGACGGCAGTCAGATGATATTGATTCCTAGAAATCAATCGGTAAAATGGGAAACCCTGATTACTTCTTCTAAGGAAAATGAGGATTCGGATTTCATAGATTCAGAAGACATTCAAGCGAAAGAAGATTTTGAAATGCTTGTCCAAAAAGGAATTGATGCTATTGCAAAAGGGACTTTGAAAAAAGTGGTCTTGTCACGAAAAGAAATTGTTGGTTTGTCAAATTTTGATTTAGTTTCAATTTTCGAAAAATTAATTCAAAATTATCCCACCGCTTTTTGCTATTGCTGGTTTCACCCAAAAATAGGTTTATGGATGGGCGCCACACCGGAACGATTACTAAAGGCTAATACGAATACTTTTTATACGATGTCATTAGCCGGAACGCAAAAGCTTCAAGGTAATAAAGAAGTTGTCTGGGAGAAAAAGGAAATAGAAGAGCAACAGTTTGTTACTGATTTTATTTTGGATAATCTAAAGGAATTGACTTCAGAAGTGTCCGTTTCTAGCCCTTACACTGCACAAGCTGGGACTTTAGCACACATTAAAACCGATATTGAAGGGGTTATTAATGACAATTCAAGTTTGAAAGAAGTTGTTTCTGTTTTGCATCCAACACCCGCTGTGTGTGGATTACCAAAAGAGGTTGCTAAAAATTTTATTTTGGAACATGAAGGCTATGACCGTGAATATTATACCGGTTTTTTAGGCGAATTAAACAAAGAAGGATTTAATAAAGGAGAGATTAAATCAGATTTGTATGTGAATTTACGATGCATGCAAATCAAAGATAATCAAGCGCATTTATATGTGGGATGTGGTATTACAAAGGATAGTATTCCTGAAAAAGAATGGAGGGAAAGTGTCAATAAATCAATGACTATGAAGAAAATATTGGATTTGAAGTAGTATTCGCAACTTTAAACATTAAACAAAAAAACATTAAACGAATTTTAAATGAAATTAGATATACTTGCTTTTGGTGCGCATCCAGATGATGTGGAATTGGGTTGTGCAGGAACCATTTTAAAAGAAATCTCTTTAGGAAAAACAGTTGGGATTATTGATTTGACCCGTGGTGAATTAGGAACTCGTGGGTCAGCTCAAATCAGGGATCAGGAAGCGAATGCTGCTGCAAAAATTCTGGGAGTTTCAGCTCGTGAAAATTTAGAGATGCGTGATGGGTTTTTTGTCAATGACGAAAAGCATCAATTAGAAATCATAAAAATGATTCGCAAGTATCAACCGGAAATTGTTTTGTGTAATGCGATTGATGACCGTCATATTGATCATGCAAAAGGAAGTCAATTAGTGTCAGACGCTTGTTTTTTATCTGGATTAATGAAAATCGAAACTGAATTGGATGGAGAGCAACAAACAGCTTGGCGACCAAAGTTAGTGTATCATTATATACAGTGGAAAAATATAGAACCGGATTTTGTGGTTGACATTACGGGTTTCACCGATAAAAAAATCGAATCTATTTTGGCTTACAGTTCGCAGTTTTATGATGCAAATTCTAAGGAACCAGAGTCGCCAATTTCAAGTAAAAACTTCTTGGAGAGCCTGAATTACCGTTCTAGAGATTTAGGAAGGCTCACTGGGGTCGATCATGCAGAAGGTTTTACTGTAGAAAGATATTTGGCAGTCAATAGCTTAGGAGATTTGATATAAATTTCGTGTAATTTTTTGAAAAAAATATTTGCAGAAGTAAACTTATGTCGTATATTTGCCACCGCTAAGCAAATGGTGGTTGTAGCTCAGTTGGTTAGAGCATCGGTTTGTGGTACCGAGGGTCGCGGGTTCGAGCCCCGTCTCCCACCCAGAAAGCAAAAGCTTCGAAGAAATTCGAGGCTTTTTTTGTGGGATAAAGTTTCGTGGATTATAGGTGCTGTTTTTTGGCTTGAAAATTGTAAAAGGGAAATAGTATCAGAGTGGTATTAAAGAAGTCATGTAGGATTTCGGACATACATTCTTCTGTTAGGGGTTATATTCTGTGTTTTACAGAAATCGTATTTTCTTTTGTGTATCTTTGAACGCATTGCATAGTTAAATCAATCGAAAATAAGCTTTCAAAATTTTAAATATTATTTACATAATTTAATGGAAAAAGAGAAAATCAATTCTAAAATTCTTAAAAGTAATTACATTCCAACAGCCGAGTTTTATAGCCAAATAATAGATAGTTTACAAGATTATTCGATTTTTACTCTTGACAATGAATTTATAATTAATAGCTGGAGTTCAGGTTCAACCAAAATATTTGGATATGAAGCTGACGAAATTATAGGACAGCATTTTGATGTTATTTTTACTGAAGAAGATATACAAAATGGTATTCCGCAATCAGAAATTCAAGCTGCATTAAAAGAGGGGAGAGCTACGGATAACAGATGGCATATTTGTAAAGACAGGAATGAATTTTATGCTTATGGTTTGGTTTTTCCGCTTATTGGAATTGATGGTGACATGTTAGGTTACGTAAAAATTCTGCGAGATTTGACGGAGAGAAAGAAATCGGAGGATGCCATAAAAAAATATGTAAAAGAACTGGAAGACCTTAATACGCACAAAGAGAATGTTCTTGCAATTGTTTCCCATGATTTAAGAAGTCCGTTATCTGGAATTATCGGAACGGCTGAGTATTTGAAAACAAATTTTGACAGATTAGAATCCAGTAAGGCAAAAGAAATGCTTGATTTGCTTCAAAAAACTGCAGTAGATGAGTTAAACATGTTGGATAATTTAGTGGAATGGGCAAGAATAAAATATGCCTCGGAGGTGTTTTCTCCTGCAAAAATTGAGCTTTTTGATTTTGTACAAAAGGTTTTTGAATCATTGAAGGAATCGGCTTCTTTAAATTCCATAAATCTCCTTAATGAAATCGAACCCAACATCAGTGTTTTTGCAGATGGAAAAATGTTGCTTTCTGTTTTTCAAAACATAATTTCTAATGCCATCAAGCATTCTTTACCTGGAGGGGAAATTACCGTTTTGGCGAAAATTGAAGCGGAAAAAGTAATAATTCAGATAAAGGATTCCGGAATTGGAATGTCAAAAGAGGTGCAAAGTAAGCTTTTTACCCCACAAATGAGTACGCTTTCTAAAGCAAGAAAAGATAACAAAGGTGCCGGAATTGGGTTGTTATTGGTGAAAGGATTTTTAGAAAAAAATGATGGTGAAATATGGGTTGAAAGTATTGAAGGAATTGGTTCTTCATTTTATTTTACATTGCCTATTGAGGAGCCTTTGTATAAAATTGATAGTTCAGATAAAATAGAATTTGACGAAAGGGTTTAATAAATAAATGATAAAAAAAAGAGCTTTGAAGTGATTCAAAGCTCTTTTTTTATGGGGTTTGCACAAGGGATAACAGTGGAAATCCTTTATACTTTGTCAGGGTTTTTTAACCCTGACAAAGTATAAAAGATTTTAGCGTATAGCCCGACCACTCTGTAACGCTAGTGAAAGCGTGGATGTACCCAAATATTTAATCTATTTTTTATCTACGATAGGTCTTTCGGTACGGTTTGCCAGTTCCCAAGCGGTTACAAATGCAAATTTTGCTCTTTTGGTCAACGCATCGTATTCAATTTTGTCAGGACTATCCGTCGGTTTGTGGTAATCAGCATGCACTCCGTTGAAAAGAAAAACGGATGGAATACCGTGTTTAGCAAAGTTGTAGTGATCCGAACGCTCATAGAAATGGTTTGGATCTTTTGGGTCGTTGTATTTGTAGTCTAAATTTAATTGGGTGTATTTAGCGTTTGCAATGGTACAAATGTTATCTAAATCAGTTGATAATCGGTTTGCGCCAATCACATATACGTAATTATTACTGTCAGCATGTGCTTCGTCACGACGGCCTATCATGTCAATATTGATATCGGTAATGGTGTTCGCTAACGGGAACAAAGGATTTTCTGAGTAATAGCGGCTTCCGTGCAATCCGTGTTCCTCGCCGGTTACATGAAGAAACAGGATAGAACGTTTTGGGCCGTGTCCTGCTTTTTTAGCAATTTGGAACGCTTGTGCAATTTCAAGTAAAGCAACAGTTCCGGAACCATCATCATCGGCACCGTTATAAATTTCTCCGTTTTTTGTACCTACGTGATCGTAATGTGCTGAAATTACCAAGACTTCATTTGGTTTCTCAGATCCTTCAATATAGGCCCAAACGTTTTCGGAATCTGGTAAATTTTTATTTCGCTTGTCATTCAGGAAAGCAGCAGGAATTTTTTGGTAAAAGTCTGAAGCACCAGTTGGGAAGCTGATGTCGTTTTTCTTGTATTGATCGATGAGGTAAACACCTGCTTTTTTCTGACCTGCAGACCCGGTTTCTCTACCTTCCATTTCGTCTGAAGCTACAATGTACAAGTGCGTTTTTAGTTCATCCGAGGTAATTGTATTCATGTATTTTGTTGGGTCGACATGAGTGACACTCGCCTTTTGAGTTGTACAGCTTATGGTTAAAGCAACCATTAAACCTAATAAAGGGATTTTTTTCATTTTTTAATGTAAATTAATAAAGGTGTAAATAGCAAAGATTGATAATATGATAATAATTAGCACGAAGTTAATAAAAAATAGTAGACTGCTTTTTATAAAGGATATCAAGCGGGTTTCACCATAAAAACGATGATGTGCCGGATAGAAATAATAAATCATCCATCCAATACCAATAAAATTAATTACTATTTGTATGAAAGAAACGAGATTCGATTCTGAAAATGGTGTCAATCCTTTGTTAATTAGAAACAATAACAAAAATAGTAACAACAAAAAGGAAAAGTAATGTAAGGTAAAAATACCATGATCAAAGTAATACCAGCGTTTCTTATTGTGGAAAAGCCAGAGGGAAAGAGCAAAAATAGGCATGAATACAAATAGAACTTTGGGTAAATTATGGGTAAAGGAGCTTATGAATTTTTCAATGATTTCGCTTTGTGTGTTGTTCTCTTTAACGATTTGGAATTTTTTATTCATCCAATAACTAAAATCGGACAGCTTTTTTGATTCCGGAGCATTTTTTTGGATAGAGTCCAGTTGTTCCACGGAATCGTATCCAAAATCTTGAAATGTTTGGATAGAGTCCAATTGTTCCACGGAGTTGTATCCAAAATCTTGAACTCCCTCTTCTTCCTCATTTGAACCAGTTTGGTTCTTTTTAACCGAATCATTTTTGGTTATGGTATTCTGAAACGATTTGTTTTTGGTGGTAATGGTGGATTTCTTTTCGATAGTTTTTTCTGAAGAATTGATTTCACCGGGGAAAATGGCAATCAATAGAAAAGTAATAAAACTTATAAAAATATAAAGTCGAACTGGAGCCAAATAAGACAATCTTTTTCCGGAAAGGTATTCTTTAGTTAGCGCAGCAGGTTTGAATAAAAGATTTTTTATAGTGCGCCAAAAAGCGTTTTCATAATGTGTTAAATCCTCAAAAAAATGGATAAAAAGGTGGTGAAACGTCTTTCTGGTATCGGTATTTTCTTGTCCACAATTAGGACAGAATTTATTTTCTACCACGTATCTGCAATTAAGGCAGGTTTTGTCGTTTCGGATTTTACTTTTAGACATAAAAAAAACAGTATAAATTATAGAATTTTTGCTACATTTTAATTTATAAAACTAACAAAAAAATGGAACTTATACTGTTTTTGAAAAAATTATATTTCCTAGATTATTTCAAAACTTCTTTTAAGAAAGAATTCATGCGCTCCCAAGAACGTTTTGCAGCTTTCTCGTTGTAAGCAGCACCTTTTGAATTATCGTTTCCAGCTTCAATTTCAGTGAAGGCATGTACTGAATTTGCGTAATAAATCATTTCCCATTCTGCTTTCGTATCTCTCATTTCTTGTTGAAATGCGGCTACTTCTGCAGCTGGAACATACGTGTCATCTGCGCCGTGTAAAACTAAAATTTCGACAGTTATTGGATTGTTTACTCTGGAAGCATTACGACCTAAACCACCGTGAAAAGAAACTGCTCCTTGAATTTTCATTCCTGCTCTCGCTGCTTCAAGTGCTCCTGTTCCTCCAAAACAATATCCAATTACTACAATATTATCAGGATTTGCGCCGGCTTTCACTAATTGATCCCAAGCTAATTGAATACGTCTTTGATAATCAGCAATATTGGTTTTGTAAAAACCAGCTTGTTTTCCGGCTTCTTGAGTGTTTGTTGGGTAGTTTCCTTCACCATAAATATCAGCTACAAATGCATAATAACCCATTTTTGATAGTTTTTCTGCTGATTGTTTGGAGTGGTTATCAATACCTTTCCAAGCAGGAAGAATCAAAATTCCAGGTTTAGTTTTGCTTCCTTTTTTTGGCGCAATTGATAGCCCGTTTAGTTTTTGATTTCCGTCTGTGTATTTTACTGCTTTCAATTGTGCAATAGCGCCATTGGAAAACAAAAGAAATCCTAATAAGGCAAAGAAAATATTTTTCATATTGATTGTTTTTATTTTTACAAATATCTCAATTAATTTATTCTGAAATTATAACTGTGATTTTTTTAATTGATAACAGTATTTTTAATTCTTATAATGAACCGAGGAGTTATTATTCTCCCGGATGATAGGTTTTTTCGGCATTTTTTTGGACATCATCTTTGTAGAACAAAACGTCTTTGAACTGTCCTTTTCGATACATTTCGGCTTGGTCGTAAAAATGTTTCGATTTTGGATCACCGCTATTTCCGCCTGCAAGTATTGATTTGGCTTTTATCTTTGGTCCAAATTCGACTGCGCACACAAAACTGTTGCCGTTTGTTCCATAGCGTTTTTTAGTATCTTTTTGGTAATTGCTTTTATAAGCGGGTAAACTTCCCCAAAGTGCCGGTCCGTAACCAATAGGCAAACTTTCCAAGGCATCATTATAAATCAGATTTATGTCACCGGAAGTTCTCTGGAAACGATTGATTTCTCCCCAAGGAATTTGCCAGGTTCCAAATTTAATTTTCAAATCGTTCACCACCATTTGCAACTGCGGAATCAGTTGGTCCGGAAAAGCATTTTTTGCAAAATTACTGGTGTTTTCTATTTGGTCCAATTCTCCTTCATTAGTATATACTTTTTGAATAATAGGATCTAATTTATAAGCCCATTCCACTGCTAAGGTTGTAGCCACAGAATTTTCTTTGGCATAATAATTCCAATTTTTCAATAGTGTTATCGGTTCTAAAAGTTCTGTGTAAAGTGGATCTTCGGTACTGATATTTTTCTCGAAACTAGAAATTAACGCTGGAATCAGAAATTCGAAAGCCGTCAGTTTCGTGTCATAACCGTCAGCAATTACTTTGTCTAAGGTATATTTATCACCTTTGCTCAATAATCGAACGGCATTTAATCCTCTAAAACTTTCTCCGTCAGGAGCCATGTACGGCACGTAATTTTCTTCTTTTGGACTGTTCTCACCTGCTACTGTGTAAGGTGTAGAGTTGCAGTTTTGCAGCCAGCCGTTTATTGGATTATAGGAATGAACTGTTTCTGAAACTTCGTGTAATCCTTTCCATTGCGTTGTCGGCGTTGTGCCGTCCATCACTTTTGACCAATTCAGTTTTTTGTCCCGAATAGGAACAAAATTTCCGTGCCAATACGCAATATTTCCTTCTTTGTCAGCGTAAACAGTATTATTTGAGGTGTTTGCTTTCAAATCCATTGCTGATTTATAGTCTGCAAAGCTTTTTGATTTTGTTCGTATCCAACTTTGTTCCAGACTTTTCATCGAACGATTGTTTGATTTTAAGCTAATCCATTTCCCGTCTCTTTTGGCCATGATTGGGCCGTGATTGGTGTAATACGTATTGAATGTTTTAGGGATGAGTTTTCCGTTTTCCAGGTACTTGATAGTTATTTTTTTTTCGATAACCGGAACTAATTTATTATCATATTCATAAAATAGGTTATTGTTTTTAGTCACGATTTTCTCGGCATACATATCCGCTACATCCACATTTGATGAGGTATGCATCCAACCGCAGTTTTCGTTAAATCCTTGGTAAATAAAGAATTGTCCCCAAGTCACTGCTCCGTAAGCGTTCAATCCTTCCTCGCTGCTCATTTGTATTTCTGGCCTGAAATAAAAAGTAGTATGTGGATTAATGTATAAAATGGAGTTTCCTGATGCTGTTTTTGAAGGAGCAATTGCAAATCCGTTAGATCCGGTTTGCACGTCTTTTTCCCGTTCTATGTAGGCCACTTTATCGGTGTTTCCAGAATAAAAAGCTTTCAATTCTCCAGTAGTAAGATTTGCGGTACTTATGGCTCCAATGCTTCCGTCTGTCCAAAGTAACGGAAACCAAGGCTCAAAATGAGTTAGTAAAGCGGGTTTTACTTCGGGGTGATTGTGCAGGTAAAAGTTGATTCCGTCCGCATAACTGTTTAATAATTTTTTCAACCAAGGTGCCGCTTTTTTATAATCTGCTTTGGCTTCTTCGGTGTCCATCAAAAGTTTAATTTCTAGATCATTGTATAAAACTGATTGTCCTTTGATTTCCGAAAGTCTTCCCAGTTTTTCAATGTAATTCATTTCTACCCTTTTGAAATCGTCTTCACATTGTGCGTACAACATTCCAAAAACGGCATCACCATCCGTTTTGCCATAAACGTGCGCAATTCCCCAATTATCTCTGATGATGGTGACTTGTTGCGAGAGTTTTTTTAGTCTTTCTATTTCTTGATTTGATGTTTTTTGTGAAAACATGGGGAAACCAAAACAAAAAACTAAAACTATCAGTGGCAAATGGTACTTGAAATGCTTCATTTTTATGGAATATTATGTTAGAGACTTACATTTCGTTTAAATGCGCAACCCAGTTCAATTATAGAATCCGTTTTGGCAATACCGGGAATGTTATCTATTTTTTCATAAAGAACTTTACGCATGTGCTCATGATCTTTGGCAATGATTTTTATGTAAAGGGTAAAAGATCCGGTGATGTAATAGCATTCTGTTATTTCTGGAATGTTTTTTAGTTCCTCAATAATCCTATCAGAATCTTGATCTTTATTCAAGGTAATTCCAGTAAAAGATCCCCAATCATACCCTACTTTTTTTTCATTGATTACAGGTTTTATTCCAGTAAGTATTCCTTGTTCCATTAATCTGTTGATGCGTTGATGCACCATGGTGTTTGATATTTTTAAATTGGTTGCAATGGCAGAATAGGCCATTCTTCCGTCTTTTTCTAATTCCTTAATAATATTGATATCGAATTCGTCTACTATATCCATGTTCTTTTAATTATAAATGATGCTTTTGTATTGGTATAAAAGTACTTATTTTTATTTATTTCGAAATACATCTGTAAATTGAATTGTAAATTTAAAAATGACTTATTTTTAATCTAAATTAAAGAAATATTTTTAAATAACATCTTTTTAAAAGTCAAAATATTTATTTTTATTGGTAAATTAAAAAAAAATAGTAATTTTGTTCTTTTAAATAATAAATCTGAAATATTATGACACATACAGCACAAAACCTTTCTTCAAAAGCGGAAGCGTTGATAGCAAAAGAGAATCAATACGGCGCTCACAATTACCATCCTTTACCTGTAGTTTTAGAAAAAGGCGAAGGTGTTTATGTCTGGGATGTGGACGGAAAAAAATATTATGATTTTTTATCGGCATATTCTGCCGTAAATCAAGGACACTGTCATCCAAAAATTGTTGGTGCTATGATACATCAAGCACAAACATTGACTTTGACTTCACGTGCTTTTCATAATGATCAATTGGGGCCGTACGAAGAATATGTAACCAAGTATTTTGGTTTTGATAAAGTGTTGCCTATGAATACAGGTGCCGAAGCAGTGGAAACCGCTTTGAAATTATGTAGAAAATGGGCGTATGAGGTAAAAGGAATTCCTGAAAATCAAGCACAAATCATCGTTTGTGAAAACAATTTTCACGGAAGAACAACAACAATCATTTCATTTTCAAATGATGAGAGTGCTCGTAAAAGTTTTGGACCTTTTACTGCCGGATTTATAAAAATCCCTTACGATGATGTTGAAGCATTGGAAAATGTATTGAAATCAACCAAAAATATTGCAGGATTTTTAGTGGAACCTATACAAGGTGAAGCTGGAGTTTATGTTCCTTCTGAAGGATATTTAGCAAGAACGAAAGCGCTTTGTGCAGCACATAATGTTTTATTCATTGCTGATGAAGTGCAAACAGGAATTGCCCGTACCGGAAGATTATTGGCCACTTGTGGAAATTGTGACTGTGAAAAAGGATGTGAAGGCAAACCAGAAGTGAAACCAGACATCCTTATTTTAGGGAAAGCGATTTCTGGAGGTGTTTATCCTGTTTCGGCAGTTTTAGCCAATGATCCTATTATGAATGTGATTAAACCAGGGCAACACGGTTCTACTTTTGGAGGAAACCCAATTGCAGCTGCTGTTGCTATTGCAGCACTTGAAGTAGTAAAAGAAGAAAATTTGGCACAAAATGCAGCTCACTTGGGTGAAGTTTTAAGAACTGGACTGAATGCCATTGCATCTAGAAATTCATTAATTACATTGGTTAGAGGTAAAGGATTATTGAATGCTATTGTTATCGATTGTGATGAAGAATCTGATCTGGCTTGGAATATTTGTATGAAATTCAGCGAATACGGATTATTGGCAAAACCTACACATGGTAATAAAATTCGTTTAGCGCCACCATTGGTAATCACAGAATCTCAGATTCAGGAATGTCTTGCTATTATCGAAAGAGCATTAAACGATTTTAGATAATTGTAATTATGATGGGAAAAGCGATAAAATTAATAAAGAACAGATCCGATATAGGAGCTGGTACACGAGGTTCCGATTTAGGAATTGATGCTATCGAAATTGCTGCAATTAATAAAAACAGCGATTATTTTAATCAATTTGAATTTGAAGATGTAAAAACGCATAACGAATCCATATATGATAAAAATCGAAGTTCTTCTGCTAAAAGGATTGAGCACGTTGTGGAGCAATGCACCAGAGTTTGTAATGCGGTAAAGAAAAATTTAGAGGGAAATTATTTTCCAATTGTATTATCAGGAGATCATTCATCGGCATTAGGAACTTTAAGTGGCATAAAAGCGGCATATCCTGAGCAAAATATCGGAGTCTTTTGGATTGATGCCCATGCCGATTTGCATTCGCCTTACACTTCGCCATCTGGAAATATTCACGGAATGCCATTGTCAGCGGCTCTTGGGGATGATAATTTGAGTTGCCAGAATAATGAAGTCCCAGCTGAAACCCAACGGCATTGGGAAGATATGAAGAATATAGGCTATAAAGGACCGAAAGTTTTGGCTGATAATCTGATTTATTTTGGAGTTCGTGATACCGAAGAAGAAGAAGACAAGCAAATTGAAAAATTGCATATCAAAAATTATAAAGTTGATGAGGTACGTTTCAGAGGATTGCAAATGTGTGTCGCCGAAGCTTTATCAAAACTGACGCATTGTGAAGTCTTGTATATTTCTTTTGATGTGGATTCCATGGATTGTGATATGATTTCCTATGGTACAGGAACACCAGTTCCAAAAGGTTTTGATCAATATGAAATCATAGCGATTATCAATCAAATTATTCAAACCAAAAAAGTTGTTTGCATTGAATTTGTGGAAGTAAATCCATTATTGGATACCAAAGGAAATAAGATGGCAGAAACTGCTTTTGAGGTTTTAGAAGCCATAACGTCAGAACTTATTTTGCCTATCGAATAGTTCCTGTGAAAATTTTGTAAAAGCCCGAAATCAATTTTAGATTCCGGGCTTTTTATTTACTAGATGCAAATAATAAGCAATGCTTTTAGAAATAGTTAAATATTTTGATGAATGAAAAATAATAGAATCGTTAGGCTTTTAAAATCAATATAATTCGATTTATTGTTGTTTCTACTTCATTTATCAGCTCACATTATGATTGGTTTTCAAATGGTTTCAAAAAAGTAATTCAGTTTTAAAAAAATTAACCGTTTCTTGTCAAAACAAGGTGTTTTTTATCATAAGATTGTTGTTGTTTTTGAAAATTTAGTAAGTTAGAAATTTTGCAACTTTACAAGTTTTAGTATCTTTGGCTTCCTATGGAGCCAATAAAAATTATAGAATGTCCACGCGATGCTATGCAAGGCATTAAACTATTTATTCCTACGGAAAGAAAAGTAGCTTATATTCAATCATTATTGCGTGTAGGTTTTGATAGTATTGATTTTGGGAGTTTTGTTTCGCCCAAAGCAATTCCACAAATGCAGGATACGGCCGAAGTTTTGGCACGACTTGATTTGTCTCAAACCCGAAGCAAACTCTTAGCGATTATTGCTAATACACAAGGGGCAACTCTGGCAGCAGTTCATCCTGAAATACGTTATTTAGGTTTTCCATTTTCGATTTCTGAGAATTTCCAAATGCGGAATACCCACAAAACCATAGCCGAATCATTAATCACCTTACAGGAAATTCTGGAAATTGCAGCTAAAAGCAACAAAGAAGTGGTGGCGTATTTATCAATGGGTTTTGGAAATCCATACGGCGATCCTTGGAGCGTTGAAATAGTAGGAGAGTGGACTGAAAAATTGGCCATTATGGGAGTGAAAATCCTGTCACTTTCGGATACGGTGGGAAGTTCGACTCCTGATGTAATCTCGTATTTGTTTTCGAATTTGATTCCAAAATATCCCGAAATAGAATTTGGTGCACACCTTCATACCACACCTGATAAATGGTTTGAGAAAATTGATGCTGCTTACAAAGCAGGTTGCCGTCGTTTTGATGGTGCCATCCAAGGTTTTGGTGGTTGTCCAATGGCTACAGATGATCTTACTGGTAACATGCCTACAGAGAAATTATTATCCTATTTTACGGCACAAAAGGAATTTACAAATATGAGTCCAATGAGTTTTGAAAGTGCTTACAATGAGGCTTCTATGTTGTTTGGGGAGTTTCATTAGAAATTAATTAAACGAAAATATAATTGAACTCATTACATTGTTGATACTAAGTGTAGTATTGATGCGTTGAGTATAATATCCACTAAAATTACTTTTAATTTATAAAATCATGAAACTACCTGCTTTAAATAGAGTTGTAGGCCTATTCATTCTTCTGTTATTTTCTTTTTCATGTGCAAGTGATTTAGATTATGATCAGGCGAATGATTTAAAACTGGAGCCTGTTTTCGTCGCTAATTTAGCGTATTTTGATGTTCCAGCAAATGAATTTGTTACTGATGGAGTAGAGCAAAGCGTCATTTTTGACACGCCAACCGTTGATGTGTTCAATGATGATTTTTTTAGAGATAATTTGAAAAAAGTAGAGTTTTTCTTTGAAATGGAAAACACCATAAATAGAGCTTATTCAGTAGATTTAGTATTTTTAGACAATAATAATCAACGGGTTCATGCTACTAATTTTACTGTTCCGGAATACGCGGGCGCAGAAAATAAAGTGACCAAGACTGAAATATTCGAAAATACCCAACTTGACTTATTAAAAAGAACTACAAAAATTGTTTTTACACTGACGATGTTGCCGGGTGCTCCATTGAATGAGAATAGTTCAGGTAGATTAAAATTGCGTTCAGGTGTAACCGCTTATTTATTAGTAGAATGAGAAAAATAATCTTGATTTTTGTTCTATTCCTGGCGATAGATTGCTTTTCACAAAACAAACAAATTTTATATAATTTTACTTCAGTTCCTCAGTCTTTGATGACTAATCCGGGTGCCGATTTCAAGTACAATTGGTATGCTGGAGTTCCTTTATTGTCTGGGATTTCTGCAAGCGTAGGCTCAAGCGGGTTTTCTGCATATGATTTATTTGCGGATAATGGAGTCGATTTTAATGTGAAATTACGCAATGCGGTATTTTCTACCACACGAAAAGACAAAGTAGCAATCAACGAACAAATAGAAATTTTTAACGGAGGTTTTAAAATAGCAGGAGAGGAAAGTGATTCCTATATTTCGTTTGGAATGTATCAGGAATTCGATATGCTGAGTTATGTTCCTAAAGACATTGCCATTTTAGCTTTGGATGGAAACAGAGACTATTTGGGTAAAGTTTTTAATTTGGTCGATTTGAGTGTCAAAGCAGAAATGTTATCCGTATTTCACCTTGGATTTCATAAAAACATCACCGAAAAGTTTATTTTAGGAGTACGTGGAAAAATTTATTCGAGTATTTACAATGCTAATTCTACGAATAACTCCGGTTACATCTATACGATTCCTTCTTCTACAGGAGTCTATGAACAGATGATTTATTCGCAATTGCAACTCAATACATCCGGAATTGCTAAATATGATGATGAAGATTATGAGCCAAATGTGGTCAAAGACATTACAAAAAGAACTCTTTTAGGAGGTAATTTAGGTTTGGGATTTGATGCCGGTTTTACCTATTATCCAAAGAAAAACATACAACTTACCGCCAGTGTTATTGACGTAGGTTTTATTAAACACAGCAAAGAAGTGGAGAGTTTAACCTATAAAGGAACCTATAAATACGAAGGTGTGATTCCAAATTTTAGTTCTGGAAATTCAGCCGAAAACGGATACCAAGAATTCAAAGATGCTATTCCTTTGGATACGTTGTATGCGGATTACACGACTTGGCGCCCGGCAAAGTTCAATACTTCGGTTCAGTATTCTTTTGATGAAGTACGACCTGAAGATTGCGATTGCCTCAATTATGATTCGGAAACGACTTATAAAAGTGCGGTTGGTGCCCAGTTATTCGTAATGTCTACACCACGAACGCCGCTAGTCGCTTTTACCACCTATTACCGAAGAAAAATATTCAAGGCATTGCAAATGAAAGCCACCTACACGCTGGATTCGTATTCATACAAGAACGTAGGATTGGGATTATCCAGTCATTTTGGACCTGTGAATTTCTATGTTCTTGCCGATAATCTTTTAGAATATAGCGATGTTACCAAGGCAAATAGTCTTTCTTTTCAACTTGGACTGAATGTTATTTTTAAGAATAGTAAAAAGTAAATTTCTGATTAAAATTGGACTTTTCTTCGTTTAAATCCTTTGTAAATTTCGATCCAAAGTACCGAAACAAGACCCACTAAAATACTTAACCCTATTTGGAATCCTGAAACCCTTTCGAATTGGAAAAAAGCAGCAAATAATGGTGCAAATAATAACGAAGCTGTAATTAGAATTGTTACGCTAATGATCATCAATACCAAATTGTTTTTGTATTTTAATGTTGTAAATATCGAGTAATAAAAAGAACGATTCGTCAGCGTCAGAAAAATGTTAGACGAAATTAATGTTAGAAAAACTACCGTTCTCGTTGCGCTTTCGGAACGACCTGTAGTTACACAATATTGGTACACAAACAAAAGCCCCGCGGTGATGACAAGTCCTTGAATTATACTGATGGTAACTTCTTTAAGTTTGAAAAAAGTATTAGTAAAAGGTCTGGGTTGCAACAGCATTAAGTTGCGTTCCATAGGTTCATTTTCATAAATTATAGAGCAGGTTGGTCCCATGATAATCTCCAAAAAGATGACATGAACCGGGGAAAAAATATTGGGATAAATCCAGCCCAATGCCAATGGTATAAAGACAATCAAGATAATTGGAATGTGAATGGAAATAATGTACTGTATCGCTTTTTTTAGATTGTTGTATATTTTTCTGCCCATGGCGATGGCATCTATCATTTTAGAAAAATCATCATCAATTAGAATCAGGTTAGCGGCTTCTTTGGCAATTTCGGTTCCCTTTTTTCCCATGGCAATTCCAATGTGCGCTGATTTCAAAGCAGGTCCGTCATTGACACCGTCACCCGTCATGGCTACAATTTGATTGTTGTCTTTTAATGCTTTTATAATTTTGAGCTTTGCCTCGGGAAACATTCTCGTAAAAATGGAAGTTTCCATTACTTTTTCTCGAAGTGTAGCATCGTCCATGGCCATTAATTCGTCTCCATTTAGCGTTTTATCGGCATTTCTGAAGCCAATTTGTTTGGCAATTGTAGCAGTTGTTTCGGCATTATCGCCTGTAACTATTTTGACTTGAATTCCGGCTTTATAAAAAGTTTCGAATACTGCTTTGATATTCGCTTTTGGAGGATCATAGAACGCAACCAATCCTTTAAACGTAAAAGAAAATTCTTGTTGTTTTTTAGGATAATCCGTTCCTGAAAATTCAGCTAAACCAACACCCAATACGCGATATCCTTGCAAGGCCATTTTGGTCATTGCGGATAGAATTTGTTGTTTTTCGTTTTCGGATACATTTGAAGTGGCAATCAATGCTTCGGGAGCCCCTTTTGCAGCAATATATCTCGTTCCATTTTCATTTTCGAAAACATGAGTCATCATCGGTGGTTTTCCATCCAATGGATATTCGTGAACCAATTTAAAATCAGGGCGTTCATCTGTGATTTTTAACTTCGAATACGCTTCGTGCAATGCAATTTCCATCGCATCAAAGGGAATGGGTTCGCTGGCCCACATGGCGAGACTCAATAATTCGATGTCACTATTATTATTATTATTATTATTATCAGTTTCATCACTGTTGCTTCCTTTAATAGTATCATCAGATAATGTGTACCATTGCGCCAGACTCATTTTGTTCTCGGTGATTGTTCCCGTTTTGTCCGTACAAATTACGTTTGCGCTTCCTAAGGTTTCGACCGTTTTTGTCTGTTTTACGATGATTTCCATTTTCAATAAGCGCCACGAACCCAGCGCCATGAATGTGGTGAATGCTACCGGAATTTCCTCAGGAATGATGCTCATGGCCAAAGTAAGCGCTTTCAACAGACTGTCTAAAACATTATTTGAATTGTAATAATTGATAACCCAGACAAAAACAAAAATTACTAAACCAACAAGTGACATTTTTTTGACAAAATTCCCCATTTGGATTTGCAACGGGGTTTTTTCTTCGACGATTGCTTCCAGACTTTTGCCTATTTTTCCTAGTTGGGTTTTGTTGCCAATAGCGGTTACTTCGCAAATTGCCAAACCACCAGTCACAATGGTTCCAAGAAATACGGTGTTATTTTCGGCAGTTTCATTTTTAAAAACAGCCATCGATTCCCCGGTAAGAATAGATTCATTTACGGAAAAATCATTGGATTGAAGGATTATACCATCGGCAGGAATAAAGGTTCCTTCTTCTGTTTGGATGAGGTCACCTACGACAATTTCCTCGCTTAGAATTTCAGTGATTTCTCCATTGCGAATGACTTTGCTTTTGGGTTGGGATAGTTTTTTTAACGCTTCAATTGCCGTTCTGCTTTTGGATTCCTGATATAATGAAATTGTGGAAACCAATACGATAGCGACAATCATGAAAATTCCGTTTCCATAATCACCGGTAATAAAATAAATGCTTGTTGCAGTTAGTAATAATAGGAACATAGGTTCCAATACCATTTCGAACAGGGATTTCAAAAACTGATTTTTTTCCTGATTCACTATAGAGTTTGAACCATTTTTCGTTCTCGAAAGTAAAACGGCCTCATTTGAAAGTCCTTTTAATTCTTGTTGGGTTTCTGTCATAGCAAAATAAATTAAACGGATTTTCTGGGTTGGAAAGCAAGGGGTAATTTGGAACCAAAGAATTGACTTTTAACTGCAATTTAATTATTTATTTGAAAATGATAGCGATTTTTTGCTTAAAATTATCTATATTTGCACGCAATTAAACTCCAACTACAATTGCAATGATCGCACACAACTCTAAGATTATCGGTGAAGGATTAACTTACGATGATGTTCTATTAGTTCCCAACTACTCAAATGTGCTTCCTCGCGAAGTGAGTATTCAATCTAAATTTTCAAGAAATATAACGCTAAATGTTCCTATTGTATCTGCTGCTATGGATACCGTAACCGAAAGTGCTATGGCAATTGCGATGGCTCAAGAAGGAGGGATAGGCGTTTTGCATAAAAATATGACTATCGAGCAACAAGCTGCGAAAGTTAGAAAAGTGAAACGTGCAGAGTCTGGAATGATTATCGATCCGGTTACTTTGCCATTAACTTCGACAGTTGCCGATGCCAAAAACGCGATGAAAGAATTTGGTATTGGAGGTATTCCAATTGTAGATGAAAATCAAATATTAAAAGGAATCGTTACCAATAGAGATTTGCGTTTCGAAAAAAATAGTTCTAGACCTATTGTTGAGGTAATGACCAGTGAAAACTTGGTTACTGTTGCTGAAGGTACTTCTCTGGAACAAGCAGAAGTAGTTTTGCAAGGTCATAAAATTGAAAAATTACCTGTTGTAAACGCTGCTTACAAATTAGTGGGTTTGATTACTTTTAGAGATATCACTAAATTAACCCAAAAACCAATTGCCAATAAAGATGTTTATGGTCGTTTGCGCGTTGCTGCAGCGATAGGTGTTACAGGTGACGCCGTTCAAAGAGCAGAAGCATTAGTGAACGCTGGTGTTGATGCCATTATTATTGATACTGCTCACGGGCATACGCAAGGTGTTGTCAATGTATTGAAAGAAGTAAAAAGTAAATTCCCTCAAATAGATGTTATCGTAGGTAATATCGCAACTCCTGAAGCTGCTAAATTTTTAGTTGAAAATGGAGCAGATGGTGTGAAAGTAGGAATTGGTCCGGGTTCTATTTGTACGACTCGTATTGTTGCCGGTGTTGGTTTTCCTCAGTTCTCTGCTGTTCTTGAAGTGGCTGCGGCTATTAAAGGAACTGGAGTTCCAGTAATTGCAGATGGTGGAATTCGCTACACGGGTGATATTCCAAAAGCAATTGCTGCTGGTGCTGACTGTGTAATGTTAGGTTCATTATTAGCCGGAACAATGGAATCTCCTGGTGAAACTATCATTTTCGAAGGAAGAAAATTCAAATCCTACCGCGGAATGGGTTCTGTTGAAGCCATGCAGGAAGGTTCAAAAGACCGTTATTTCCAAGATGTAGAAGATGATGTGAAAAAATTGGTACCTGAAGGAATTGTAGGTCGTGTTCCTTACAAAGGAGAATTGAACGAAAGTATGCAACAATTCATTGGTGGTCTTCGTGCCGGAATGGGATATTGTGGTTCAAAAGATGTTCCAACTTTACAGGAAACCGGGCGTTTTGTTCGCATAACTGCTAGTGGGATTAACGAAAGTCATCCGCATAATGTTACGATTACGAAAGAAGCTCCAAATTATTCAAGATAAATTTTAGTTTTTAAAACAATAAAAAAGGCATAATTAATTCCGTTAGCGGTTTTAATTATGCCTTTTTACTTTTGTAAAATTTTTTAGTCCGAGGATTCCGATAGGTTTTTCTTCAGATGCTCGCTGTCCCAACTGTGATTGGTAGCTGCCACTTGGGAATAAATATCGCTCTTCAGCAGTTGTTCCTGCAGTTCAATTTCTTCTTTGATGGTAATCATATACGCCATTTTATCATGGCGTTTTTCGGCTAATTTTCGGGTGGTAATTTCATCATATTTTATAAATTGTTGGCCTTGTCTGGTAGCAGTATATTTTCGATGCCCTAATTCTACCAGCGCATCAACACCCATATTAACCGCACTGTATAATGTTTCCCGATATATATGTTGAACTTTATGATCTATTAATTCGTAAGCATCAATTCGGTTTCGAGCGCGGGTTAAGATTTTTAAATTCGGAAAATGTTTTTTTAAGGTTTCAATCACTTGTAAATTTACCGTTGGATTATCTATGGCAGCAATAAATAACTTTGCATTCTCACAACCGGCAGCTTTCAATAACTCTAATCGCGTAGCATCTCCATAATACACTTTAAATCCCAATTTCCGTAATACATCAATGCGATCGGAATCATAATCCAAAATGGTTGCTTTCACTTTATTAGCTTTTAATAAACGGCCAACCGTACTCCCAAAATGACCAAAGCCAGCAATAATTACGGGATTATCCTCGTCTATAAAATCGTTATCTTTTTTTATTTCGGTTGCTTTTTCTTTGATTCTAGAATTGGGATAAATTAACCGCTCATTTATTAATAACAAAAAAGGAGTTGCAACCATACTCATAGCAATGACAGCCATTATTTGGTTGGCTAAAACATTGGGAATAATATTCAATTGCATGCAAAAACTCATAATCACAAAACCAAATTCTCCTGCTTGGCTCAAGCCAAAAGCAAATAATAGATTTTGATCGGTATTTTTTTTATGAAATCTACTGATTACAAATAAAACAGCGAATTTTACAAGGGTCAGGATGGCTCCAAATGCAAAAATGAAAAGTGGATTTTCAAGAATCAATTGAAAGTTTATCGATGCGCCTACGCCCAGAAAAAATAATCCTAAAAGTAATCCTTTGAACGGTGCGATATCGCCTTCTAATTCATGGCGGAATTCGGAGTTAGCCAATACGACTCCTGCCATAAAAGCGCCAAGAGCAGGGCTTAAACCAACCAATTGCATCGAATAGGAAACGCCAACTACTAATAATAATGCCGAAGCGGTAAACAGTTCCTGCAAACGAGTTTTTGCAATGATGTGTAATAAAGGAACAAATAGAAAACGTCCTGCAAAATAAATGGTCGAAATACTTCCAATTACAATTAATGTTTGCAGCCAATTGGAAAAGCCAGTAATTAAGGATTGTGGTGCATCATTTGTTGTTTCAATATTTACTGTTGACAAAAGCGGTAGAAAAGCTAAGATGGGGATAACTGCAATATCCTGAAAAAGTAAAACGGCAAAAGAGGAACGTCCTACAGAAGTATTTGACAATCCTTTTTCCTTTAAAGTTTGCAATACAATAGCTGTAGAAGATAATGCCAGAGCCAGTGCAACAGCCAATGCGGTTTCCCATCTCCAATCCATAAATAAAACACATCCTAGGAATAGAAGTAGAGTGGTTCCTATTATTTGTGCAGAACCCATGCCAAGAATGAATTTTCGCATTTTCCAAAACTTGCTGGGTTCCAGTTCTAAACCAATTAGAAAAAGCATCATCACTACACCAAATTCAGCAAAATGCATAATATCCTGACCTTCCTGACCAATAAAACCAAGGACATAAGGACCAATTACGATTCCCGCTAATAAATAGCCCAGAATGGAACTCAATCCTAATTTTTTTGCAATAGGAACACAAATCACCGCCGCTGTTAAATAGATGATTGCTTGTAGTAAAAAATTGGTATCCATCTTATGTTAGTATTGTAGCAAACCATTCATTCAAATAATGGTGTTGCAAAATTTCATCCGTATCTAAATCATGATTCTCTAAATAGTCCAGAAAATAACCGTAAACCAATCCGTTTTTTTCATAATCCTCTTTGGTCATATTGTGGGTTCCATGTACCACAAAAGGCGGTAAATAAATCATATTACACACTTTTGCAGTTTGGTTAAATGGTTCCAATAATTCAACAATAGTGTATCGATCACTGCCTGTTTCGCAATAATTTTCTTTGTCGCCACCAGTTGTAATTACCTGAAAAATAATTTTATCCTGTAACGCAGTCCCTTTTTTTCCATACGCCCAATTGTGCTCCAAGACCATATCAATCCATTGTTTCATCAGTGGCGGACAACTGTACCAATACATGGGATGATGCCAAATGATAATGTCATGCTGGCTTAACAAAACTTGTTCGTGTTTTACATCAATATCAAAATCCGGATATTCCTCGTATAGATCATGAAAAGTAATGTTTTCTGAATCGGGAATATTTTCAACCAAAGCTTTATTCGCATGTGATTTCTCGAATAGCGGATGGGAAAATAGAATTAAGATTTTGTTTTTTGACATGAAATTTATTTTAGCTGTTCCTTTTTTAGAAATTACAATAGGTTATCTCATTAATTTATAACGGTATTATTAATTTTAAACGTATTGAAAGGTATAAAATATTGCTTAATTTTAATCATATTAAGTGCTTCAAAAGCTATTTTTTTATTTTTTATACTTAATAAACAGAAAATCCCGTCAAAACAAAATCGTAAGTTTTATTTCAACAGGATTCAATTAAAGAGATATTTTGGTTAGCAATAATTCAACCAAAATGGATTTGTAAGTATACTTTTAGAAACTTCATTTAGTTTCTAATTTTTGAAAAATGTAGTTAGTAATTTTTTACTTCCAACCACCCAAAGAATATCATTTTTTTCTAAAATCATGCTAGACTCGGGGTTTAAAATCCTTTTTCCGCTTCTTTCAATTCCTACAATCAAACCATTTGTTTTTTCACGTAATTGTGAATCCCTAATATTTTTACCAATAAACTCTTCTTCTTTAAGTTCTAATTGTTTTAAAATAATATCGGTGTCCGTAACTTTTTCTGGGATTTCTATTTCATTTTGGTGCAAATAGGATTTAAACTCCTTGACTTGGTTGTCTGTTCCAATGATGCAAATTTCATCTCCTGGAAATAAACGTTCATTTTTATTTGGGATATTAATCATGATCTCACCACGTTTGATGAAAGCGATATTAATGCCTAATTGCTCCCGAATGCGTAACTCCTCTAATGTTTTTCCTGCGATATTGGAAGTTGGCGCAATATCAAAAGTAGTCATGTGACCGTCCCAAGGCGTTAAATCGCTTCGGCTTCTAATGGCTTTTTTGATTTCTCTAGCATTTAGATTTTTTAGAAAGTGATCTTCTATTTTTTGGTATTGTGCGTTTAATTTTTTTGGAAAAACAAAGTATACAACAACCGCTGCTATCAAAGCTATAAATGCAATTATAGGAGAGAAAAAGATATTTAATAAAAATCCAATATAGAAAAGAGTTAAAACCATTCTTAATAAAATCATCATCAGAATAGGGCCACGATATTTACGTTCCTCTCTTAAAATGGCTACTTCTTTTACAGCAACGCGTCGTAAAGAAAGTGCCCATAAAAAAGGAGATATTATCACTAATGTAATTAATGCGCCAAATATGTTTCCAAATTGTGATTTTTGCACTAAAGGTAAAATGAATTTAGATGAAAGTAGAATAACTGCTACTATAATTACGGAATGGATAATTACTTGTGTCAGAAATGCGCGTACGACAATTTGCCAGTTGCTTACCAGTTTTATAGATTGTGCGTTGGCACTGTACCGTTCAATTTTTTTAATCCATTTTCGAGGCAATTTCTTTTCCAGATATTCAGAAAACGGAGTGGCGAATTTCACCATAAAAGGAGTCGTAAACGTGGTTACCGCAGACACAGCTACTACAATAGGATATAGAAAATCACTGGTTACATTTAATGTCATTCCCAGTGTGGCGATGATAAAAGAGAATTCCCCAATTTGCGATAAACTCATTCCAGTTTGTACCGATTGTTTCAGTGGTTGACCGGAAAGTAAAGCGCCAATTGTTGAACTTACGGATTGTCCCAAAATCACCACAAATGTCAAAATAGCGACAGGAAAAGCATATTCATACAACGTCTCTGGATTAATTAACATACCAACGGATACGAAAAAAACGGCTCCAAAAAGGTCTTTTACAGGTTTAACTAGATGTTCGATATGTTCTGCCTGAGTTGTTTCAGCAATGATGGAACCCATGATAAAAGCACCTAATGCAGGCGAAAAACCAACATTGGCAGCAAGAATAACCATCATCAAGCACAAAGCAAGTGAGATGATTAAAAGCATTTCATCCGTCAATAAATTTTTGGCTTTTTTAAGTAAAGTTGGGATAAAAAAGATGCCTCCTACAAACCAAATAGTCAAGAAAAAAAGTAGTTTAAAAACGGATAATAACAATTCACTTCCTGAAAACTGTTGGCTCACCGCAATTGTAGAAAGTAATACCATCATCAAAATGGCAACGATATCTTGAACAATAAGTGAACCGATAACGATTCCCGCAAATTTTTGGGTTTTTACGCCCAGTTCGTCAAAGGTTTTCAGGATAATAGTAGTCGATGAAATAGAAAGAATCACTCCAAGAAACATACTGTCCATTGGTTTCCAGCCAATCCATTGGCCTACCAAATACCCGATTACAATCATCGAAAGGATTTGGGTTACGGCGGTAATTGATGCTGTTCCGCCCACTTTCATCAGTTTCTTAAAACTGAATTCCAGCCCTAAACTGAACAATAAAAAGATTACTCCAATTTCTGCCCAGACTTCTACACTTTTTATATCTTTTATTGATGGAAAAAAATCAAAATGATTTCCGGCCAAAAATCCGGCAATCAAATAACCGAGAACTAGAGGTTGTTTGATTTTTTTAAATAATAAAACTGCTACTGCAGCTGTCATCAGGATTAATCCTAAATCACTAATTAGGGGTTGTAAGTGTTGTGATGCATTTGCTACTGTTTCTGCGGCATCCATAGGCGTTTACTTGTTTTTTTGAGGTTTTTGTGTATTTTGGTAAGATATAAAAAAACTTTAATTCTGAAAGTATAATCAATGCTAAATACAGCTTTTTATGATTTTTTTAGCAACAAAAATCCCGTTGAAAAGAATTTAATGTTCTTTTTTAACGGGAATTTATAAAATCGATTAATTTGTTAAAACTTATATTCCTAAGAAATTACTTGGAGTGATTTGCATCAACTCTGCTTTAATTTCATCCGAAACTTCTAAGGTTGTTATAAAACCGTGAATTGCTTTTTTATCAATTGCTTCATTGGTTCTGGTTAATCCTTTCAACGCTTCATACGGATTAGGATATCCTTCACGACGTAAAATGGTTTGAATCGCTTCGGCAACAACAGCCCAGTTTTTCTCTAAATCTTCGTGGAATTTTGGTTCGTTCAATAACAATTTGTTCAATCCTTTTAAAGTAGCTTCAAAAGCGATTAAGGTGTGTCCCATTGGTACACCAATATTTCTCAAAACAGTACTGTCCGTTAAATCACGCTGTAATCTTGACAATGGTAATTTAGCCGATAAATGTTCAAAAATCGCATTGGCAATTCCTAAATTTCCTTCGGAATTTTCAAAATCAATTGGGTTTACTTTATGTGGCATCGCCGAAGAACCTATTTCTCCTGCCTTGATTTTTTGTTTGAAATATTCCATTGAAACGTACGTCCAAATATCTCGGTCTAAATCAATAATAATAGTATTGATTCTTTTCAACGCATCAAAAAATGCAGCGAAATGATCGTAATGTTCTATTTGTGTAGTAGGGAAGGAGTGGTGTAAACCAAGGTTTTCCTCTACAAATTTTCCTCCGAATTTTCTCCAGTCAATTTGTGGATATGCCACGTGATGCGCGTTGTAATTTCCGGTTGCTCCGCCAAATTTAGCTGCAAAAGGTACATTAAACAACAAACGCATTTGCTCTTCTAAACGTTCTACAAAAACACCAATTTCTTTACCCAAACGCGTTGGAGAAGCTGGTTGTCCGTGCGTACGTGCAAGCATTGGAATATCGCGCCATTCAACACTTAAATCTTTTAATTTAGAAGTCAAAGTAATCAATGAAGGCATGTATACTTTCTCGAAAGCTTCTTTTGTCGAAAGCGGAATCGCCGTATTGTTAATATCTTGGGATGTCAATCCAAAGTGGATAAACTCTTTGTATTGGGATAATCCTAATTTTTCAAAAGCATCTTTGATGAAGTATTCCACCGCTTTTACATCGTGGTTGGTCACTTTTTCGGTTTCTTTTATCCAAAGCGCATCTTCCGTAGAGAAATTTTTATAAATGTTGCGTAAGCTTTCGAATACATCTGGGTTTACGGTTGTAAGTTGTGGCAAAGGCACTTCGCACAAAGCAATGAAATATTCAATTTCAACCAATACGCGGTATTTGATTAAGGCTTCTTCCGAGAAAAATGGAGCCAGTGAAATAGTCTTGTTTCTATATCTTCCGTCGATTGGCGATATAGCATTCAATTCGTTTAAAGTAGTCATTGTATAGTTGTTTGTTCGAAAGGCACAAAAATAGTTATAAGTTATAAGTTATGGGGTATAAGTTTAGATTTTTTGAGGGAATTTGTTATTGAAACTAAAATTATTTTATTGCGATTGCCAATGTAATTGTTACTGATTGAGTAATTTTTCTTTCATAAAAGCAACTCCTTTTGAAGCTACTTCTGGAATGACTTCCAATGGATTTCTAAGATTTGGGATTTTTATAGGTTTTGGATCAATATAAAAAATAGGCGTTTCTCTCGTTGTGAAATCGATTAATCCTGCCGCAGGATATACTTGCAATGACGTTCCTATAACAGCAAAGTAATCAGCACTTTGAGTTAGTGTTATTGCTTCATCAAGCGCTGGAACTTCCTCGCCAAACCAAACAATATGTGGACGCAATTGATTTTTATTTTCATCGAAATCGCCAAAATTCAAATCCTCCTGCCAATCCAGAATGTAATTTGGATTTTTGGTACTTCTGACTTTTAATAATTCGCCATGCAAATGCAACACATTAGAACTTCCGGCACGTTCGTGTAAATCATCCACATTTTGAGTAATGATGAAAACTTCAAAATCCTTTTCTAATTCAGCCAGAATTTGATGCCCTAAATTAGGTGCTACTTCTTTGAGTTGTTTTCGTCTTTGATTGTAAAAATCAAGCACCAAAGCCGGGTTTTTATGCCAACCTTCCGGAGTGGCGACATCCAAGACATTATGACCTTCCCATAATCCGTCACTGTCACGAAAGGTTTTGATGCCACTTTCGGCACTAATTCCTGCTCCGGTTAAAACCACCAATTTCTTTTTCATTTGTAAAATACATTAGGAGATAAAGCTAGTCTTTTTTAGTATTTTTGCCAAAAAATAATCCGCAATGATTGATATTGATTATCTCAATTTTCTTGAAAATATCTTAACTGATAACCGCAAAGAAAAATTCCTGAAAGTATTGGAAAACAGAACCAAGCATTTTACGATTGCTGTTGAGGATATTTTTCAGATGCACAATACGAGTGCTGTAATGCGCAGTTGTGAGGTTTTTGGAATTCAGGAATTAAATGTGATTGAGCAACGGTACGGAAAAAGTATCGATAAGGAAATTGCGATGGGTGCCCAAAAATGGGTTGACATCAATACATTCGACAGCATTACGAATTGTGTGGATACATTAAAAAGCAAAGGCTACCAAATCATCGCTACCACGCCACATGAGAATGATTGTTTGATGGAAGATTTTGATATTTCGAAACCGAGTGCTTTATTTTTTGGAACAGAAAGAGACGGATTATCAGAAGAAATTTTACATCGTGCCGATGGTTTTCTAAAAATCCCTATGGTTGGTTTTACCGAAAGTTTAAATATTTCGGTTTCGGCGGCGATAATCATTCAAAACTTGACGAATCGATTGCGCAACTCAAACATTGATTGGCATTTGTCCGAAAATGAAATCTTAGAAAAGCGTTTGGCTTGGGCCAAAAATTCCATAAAAGACATCAAGCGAATTGAAGAACGGTATTTTGCTGAAAACGTGAAATAGTTTTTTATAATGTTATAGTAATGTTATTTATTTTAGATAATAACATACCAGTAGGAATGTTTTAGTATATTCGTAATATGAAACAAGAAATTAAATCGGAGTTGACCAGACAATTAATTATCGATAAAGCATTTGTATTGTTTTATAAAAATGGTTTTCACGCTATTAGTGTTGATAGGGTGATGAAGGAAACAAAGCTTACAAAAGGAGCTTTTTACCATCATTTTAAAGATAAAAAAGAGTTAGGTCTAGCGGTTATCAGTAATAGGATTCAGAGTAGAGTTTATGACAATATGATTCTTCCTTTGCTAGAAGTAGGAGATCCATTTTTGATTTTAAAAACCGTTTTTTGCGAGCGAATTAAAAATTTTTCAATTGAAGAGAAACAATCTGGTTGTCCAATGAGTAATCTTATCAATGAAATTTCGGATAGTGAAGTAGCGTATCAATTGGCATTAAAAAAAATTATTGAAGAATGGAAATTAGCACTAATTCAGTTGTTAGAAAAAGCAAAAGCAGATAATTTGATTGCTAGGGAGGTAAGTACCTCTTCCGTCGCAGTTTTTTTAATCAGTGCATTTGAAGGTGTTAGAGGAATTCGAAAATTGTACAATAATGATGTTGTTTTAGAGGATTATCTATTAGCAGTAGAACGTTATATAGATCTTTTAAGATAATTTTTTTTAATCAAAAACATACTATTAGGTATGTTTTTAAAATATAATTTAAATAAATAAGAATGAAAGAATTTAAAAAAAGCAGACGGAATTTTATTAATAAGGCGATAGCTGTGGGCGGATTAGGAATTGTGGCTCCGAGTCTTGTTTTTACTGCAAAAGGGAATTCTATTGGGGTAACGGATGAGCAAAAATACCAGCGTCCGAAGGTCTTATTCTTTGATGTTAATGAAACATTATTAGACCTGAATGTGATGAAAAAAAGTATAGGAAATGCTTTAGGAGGTAGACCTGATTTAGTATCGCTTTGGTTTACAACAATGTTGCAGTATTCATTAGTAACTACAGTAGGAAATCAATATCATGATTTTGGTAAAATAGGAGGCGCAGCACTAAAGATGGTAGGTCTTAATAATGGTGTTGTCATAACTGATGAACAAGCTGGCGAAGCAATTAAACCAATTTTATCTTTACCAGCGCATCCTGAAGTAAAAGAAGCGTTGATACTATTGAAAAAAGAGGGGTATAAGTTAGTTTCGTTTACCAATTCATCCAATAAAGCAGTTGAATCCCAATTGAAAAATGCGGGTATTTATGATTTGTTTGATGATCGATTAAGTGTTGAAGACGTAGGTAAATTTAAACCACATTATGATGCTTACAATTGGGCTGCAAGAAAAATGGGATTTGAATCTAAGGACTGTATGCTTATTGCAGCTCATGGTTGGGATGTTGCTGGGGCAAATTGGGCTGGCTGGCAAACGGCATTTGTGAGCAGGCCTGGACAACAGTTATTTGCTCTGGCAAATCCACCGGAAATAAATGAAAAGGATCTTTTGTTGATTGCAAAACAATTGGTAAAATTATAAGAGAATCGAAAACTGAATTCTTATAAATTACTTAAAAGTATTTTTTTAGTACCGTAATAAAGGAGGAGACACTAATGGCTGTTCTACCTCCTTTGTTGTTTAAAGTAGTTTGCAGTATTTTAAACGTTTATGGGGATTATCTTGTCTTGTGAGGGGATTTAGTATTTTCTTTTCATTAAGTGCGTTTCGCTATGGACACAGATTCTTAAAATTGCGCAAAGTCAGAGACATTTGCGCAGCATTTAGGAAAAAATTATTTGTTTTTAGGATTGTTTTGCGGAGCTGGTAAAATTTCTTGCGAAACTTAAACGTGAATTTATCACTAAATTCGCAATCTTACCAAACGGCTATTGAGCGTAGTTTATTACCAATCCATATTTGCGGAATTATCTAGTTGATTTGAAAGTCTTTCTACAAATTTTTCCATATTTTCCATACTTTTAATAGCTTCTTTATAAACTCCATTTTTCGCTAGAGTTACAATTGTTGGTAAATAATATTCTTGAGTATAGAGCATCACAGTTTTGTATTTACTATTCCATAAATAATCAATAAAATTTTCGATTAACTTGATAACTTCTTCATTATTGAAGTTTAAATTTCCTTGAAAATCAAATTTATTTTTAATCTTATCGTGTCTCATTAATACAGGAACTGCGCAAGTTTTTGAATGAAATTGAAATGCATTTCCGTTTTTTCCAAAAGCTCCGTGTGCAACAAAGTTTCTCATTTGTTGTCTTACTAATAAAAGTTCATTATAAAACTTATTTTCTTCTTTATTTGATAAAGGAATTGCAGTAGTAAATTTAGTTTTCCATTCAGCTTCGATTAATTTTGAAATTTGTTCTCCGTCTGAAATATTTTGAGCAATTATAGAAATATGAATAAAAAGATGTTCTGTCCAACTAAAGAAAGCTTCTATTGTCGATATAGCAAGATGGTTAGAGTTTTTTAAAAATTTATAATCTAATCTACTTACTATTTTTCCACCATTTGTTAAATTTTCGGTTTTAGTCTTCCCTTTATTTTTCTCGTACTTAGAATATTGATTTTTTTAAGAATCTTTTAAATAATTAAACCTTTCTAATAAATCAAAATTAAAATTATTTACATTAATTTCAGATTTTTTTACACCTTCTCCTGCTACATAGTTATAATACAATTTAACCGCTTTAACCGCTCTGATGATTTTGTTTACAATTTCATTTGCTTCAACTTGGTCTTTTTCAATCTCATTTACAAAAATACCAATTCCAAATTTTCTATATTCAATTAAAAATGCTTTTCCATTGTATTCAATAGGAAAAGACCAAGCTATTTTTTCGAATTTGCCTAAGTCTTTGTATTTTAATAAATCTGCAAACAAAAAATATACTAAATAATAGTCCGGAAGTCTATTTATGGTTGGACATCTTTTTGCTGAAAATATAAAGTTTTTATCGGCTTTTGTTTTGTCATCTATTAACTTAATCGGTGATAAAATTCTTAAAGCTATTTCTTTATATTTTTCAACTTTAGCGTCCATTTTTATCGTGATTTTCATTTAAATTACGCACAACTAATATATAGGTCTAACGTTATAAGGCTTATCACATCATAATTGGTTTGATAGGTCTAATAAACATCAGATTTTATTTATTTTCAAATATATAAATAAATCGCTGAAAATACTTATGAAAATAAAGCAGCTATTCATTTTTTTCGAAGATATACTCTTTACTTGTAGGATTATTATGGGAAAACGTAAACGGAGTTATTTACCTCAAATCCCTAGCCCCGACAGCAGCGGAAAGCCTATGCTGGTTGAAAACAACTTTTTTCTGGTGGTGGCAGAGCGACTAAAATAAGCTCCTGCCAGCGGCTAGAAAAAGGGTTTGAAACCAAATAGCTTGTAGCGTAAGGCGGGAATGGCTTCTGAAATAAATTCAGAATAAATCCTGAAAAAGAATTGAGGATAAATCCTGAGAATGAGATCCTGAAATAAATTCAGGATAAAAATTCAGCATAAAAAAATTCCCCAACTACTTTCGTAATTGAGGAATTTAATTTTAAGGAATCGAAACGGTTATTAGTTCACGATAACCCATTGTCCAGAAGCGATTAAGCTTTCGGCTTTTTTGTATTTCATTTCTTGTATTTGTCCGTTGGCCACGTTTTGAATCGTTACGTTATCATTACGATTAATTTTTGGCATATCTCTCACGATAGTTTCGGTAACTTGACGTTGTTGCGTTTGGCCAGCTTCACGGTTTGCAGCTTCGCTACTTACGATTTCATCTTTTGAAGTCGTGTAATCTTCTACCGGAGCAACTTCTTTCGCTTCTTGAATTTGTTGGTTTTCCTGAGCTGGTAAATCACCTTTGAACAAGAATGAAATCACTTCTTTATTTACATTGTCAATCATTGCTCTAAACAAATTGAACGCTTCCAGTTTGTAAATAAGTAATGGATCTTTTTGTTCGTGAACGGCAAGTTGAACGGATTGTTTCAACTCATCCATTTTGCGTAAGTGTTTCTTCCAAGCTTCATCTACAATAGATAAAGTGATGTTTTTTTCGAAATCAGCCACCAGTTGAGCTCCCTCAGTTTCGTAGGCTTTTTTCAAATCAGTAACCACATTCAACGATTTGATTCCATCTGTAAAAGGAACTACAATACGTTCAAATTGGTTGTTTTTATCTTCGTAAACACTTTTTATGATTGGGAATGCTTCTCTGGCACTTCTTTCGGTTTTCTCCGTATAATATTCCAGCGTAGCTTTGTATATTTTACCGGTTAATTCCATTTCACTCAATTTACTGAATTCACTTTCAGTAACTGGTGAAGTAATAGAGAAATAACGAATTAATTCGAATTCAAAGTTTTTGAAATTATTTGATGCTTTGTTTTGATCAACGATCAATTCACAAGTATCGTAAAGCATGTTTGCAATATCCAATTTCAATCGCTCTCCAAACAATGCATGACGACGACGTTTGTACACTACTTCACGTTGTGCGTTCATAACGTCATCATATTCCAATAAACGTTTACGAACACCAAAGTTGTTTTCTTCTACTTTTTTCTGAGCACGTTCGATAGATTTAGTCATCATGGAATGCTGAATCACTTCACCTTCCTGCAATCCCATTCTGTCCATCACTTTAGCCACTCTTTCGGAACCAAACAAACGCATTAGGTTGTCTTCAAGAGAAACATAAAACTGAGAACTTCCCGGATCACCTTGACGTCCTGCACGACCACGTAACTGACGATCCACACGACGGGAGTCATGACGTTCTGTTCCTACAATTGCTAATCCACCAGCGGCTTTTACTTCGGCAGATAATTTAATATCGGTACCACGACCAGCCATGTTGGTTGCAATAGTTACCACTCCAGGTTTTCCAGCTTCTTCAACAATTTGTGCTTCTTGTTTGTGCATTTTTGCATTCAAGACATTGTGTGCAACGCCTCTCATTTTCAACATTCGGCTTAATAATTCTGAAATCTCTACAGAAGTGGTACCAATAAGAACTGGTCTTCCTGCTTTAGATAATTCAGTTACGTCTTCGATAACGGCATTGAATTTTTCACGAGTCGTTTTATAAATAAAATCCTCTTTGTCTTTTCTGGCCATTCCTCTGTTGGTAGGAATTTCTACAACGTCCAGTTTATATATTTGCCATAGCTCACCTGCTTCAGTAGAGGCTGTTCCAGTCATTCCTCCCAGTTTGTTGTACATTCTGAAATAATTCTGTAACGTAACTGTTGCAAATGTTTGTGTAGCGGCTTCGATTTTTACATTTTCTTTGGCTTCAATCGCTTGGTGCAATCCGTCAGAATAACGACGACCGTCCATGATACGACCGGTTTGCTCATCAACAATCATGATTTTGTTATCCATGATTACATACTCTACATCTTTTTCGAATAAAGTGTAGGCTTTCAAAAGTTGTGTCAAGGTATGAATACGCTCACTTTTTATACCAAAATCTTGAAACAATTGTTCTTTTTCTTCTGCTTCAGCGTCTTTGTCTAATTTTTTCTTTTCGATAGCGGCAATTTCAGTTCCAATGTCCGGAAGTACAAAAAAGTCAGAGTCGGTATCTCCAGAAAGGTATTTAATTCCGTTGTCAGACAATTCTACCTGATTATTTTTTTCTTCAATAACAAAATACAATGCCTCATCAATCTTGTGCATTTCTCTTTTGTTATCCTGCATGTATTGATTTTCTGTTTTCTGAAGTAATTGTTTGATTCCTTCTTCACTCAAAAATTTAATTAATGCTTTGTTTTTTGGTAATGCTCTGTAAGCTCTTAATAATTGGAATCCACCTTCTTTGGTATTTCCTTCTTTGATTAATTTTTTTGCCTCTGACAAGAAACCGTTCGCCAATTGACGTTGTAAACTAACTAAGTTTTCAATTTTTGGTTTCATTTCCATGAATTCATGACGATCTCCTTGCGGAACCGGACCTGAAATAATCAATGGTGTTCTGGCATCATCAATCAAAACAGAATCGACCTCATCGACAATGGCGTAATTGTGTTTTCTTTGCACTAAATCTTCTGGCGAATGTGCCATGTTATCTCTTAAGTAGTCAAAACCAAATTCATTATTGGTTCCGTAAGTGATATCAGCGTCGTATGCTTTTTTTCTTCCTTCTGAACTTGGTTGGTAATTGTCAATACATTCAACAGTCATACCATGAAATTCGAATAATGGCGCTTTCCAAGTACTATCTCTTTTTGCCAAATAATCATTCACAGTTACTAAATGTACCCCTTTTCCAGTCAACGCATTTAAGTAAAGTGGTAAAGTAGCCACTAATGTTTTTCCTTCACCGGTTTGCATTTCAGCTACTTTTCCTTCATGCAAAACCATTCCGCCAATTAATTGTACGTCATAGTGAATCATGTCCCAAGTAATTTCTTTCCCTGCAGCACTCCATGAATTTGCCCAAATCGCAGTATCACCATCCAAAGTGATATAACTTTTAGTTGCTGAAAGTTCACGGTCTTTTGCCGTTGCCGTTACCACTATTTGAGAGTTGTCTTTGAAACGTCTTGCTGTTTCTTTTACCACTGCAAAAGCTTCCGGAAGAATTTCCATCAATGTTTTTTCAGAGATATCGTAAGCTTCTTTTTCAAGGGCGTCAATAGCGACATAAATATCTTCTCTTTTGTCAATATCTACAATGCTTTCCACCTCTTGTTTCAGAGCTGCGATTTTCGCGTCTTTTTCTGAACGAGCTTGTTTTATTTTGTCTTTAAAAAAGATCGTTCGACCTCTGAGTTCATCATGGGATAATGCCTTTAGTGGTTCCTCAAAAGTTTTTATTTTATTAAGATAAGGTTGTAAAGCTTTGACATCTTTTTGTGACTTATCGCCAACAAAGACTTTAATGATACTGTTTATGAAACTCATGATATGTTTTTATTTCTAATTGTGTACTTCTGTAAATTTAAACCAAAAAAAAGCCTCTTTTGAGACTTTTTTTTGGTTTACCTTTTAATATTCATCCTCATTCCAAAGATAATCTTCGTCAGTAGGATAATCTGGCCAAATTTCTTCCATTGATTCATATATCTCGCCTTCATCCTCTATAGATTGAAGGTTTTCTACTACTTCTAATGGAGCTCCTGCTCTAATAGCGTAGTCAATAAGTTCGTCTTTGTTAGCAGGCCACGGTGCATCGCTTAAATAAGATGCTAATTCTAATGTCCAATACATGTGTTGTCGATTTAGTTTTGTGCAAAAATAAATTTTTTACTGAAAAAGACAAGTAAAAAATCATTTATTTTTAGTTAAAGTTAAGAACGTTTTATTTAGTGATCAGTATTCGGTATTTAGTGTTCAGCTTTTAACTGTAAACTTACAACTGTAAACTGCCAACTACTTCCTTGGAATCCATTGAACTTCGGCAGCGTTCAAGTCATGAGACAACTTTCGTGCCAACACAAAAAGGTAGTCAGAAAGTCGGTTTAAGTACTTGATTGCGATTTCAGCAACGGGTTCATTGTGGCTTAAATGGACCGCTAAACGCTCTGCTCTGCGACAAACACAACGCGCAATATGACAATATGACACAGTTGTATGTCCGCCAGGAAGTACAAAATGAGTCATTGGCGGTAATGCTTCTTCCATAGCGTCAATTTCATTTTCCAATAATTCTATATCCGATTCTATAATTCCTAACTTTTTCAAACGAAGTTCTCCGTTTTTCATTACTTCTTTTTCAGGTGGCGTTGCCAAAATAGCACCAACAGTAAACAAACGATCTTGAATTTCGATAAGAATTTCTTTGTAATGACTGTTCATTTCCTGATCGCGAATGAGACCAATATGAGAATTCAATTCGTCAACAGTTCCGTAACTTTCAATTCGGGCATGGTCTTTTGGGACTCTGGTTCCGCCAAAAAGTGCCGTTGTTCCTTTGTCTCCAGTCTTTGTATATACTTTCATCTACCGTTTATTTTATTTAAAAAAACAAATTTAGCGTATTAATTCCACTATTTCCGCAACAAATCGTTCCATTGCGTTTTCACTCAGATTGAAATATAAATCGGGTTCAATGCATTCAATTTCCATTAAATAAAGTTCGTCGTCAATAAGAATTCCATCTACACGAGCATATAATAGGTTTTCCTTAAAAGTGTCGACAATTTTTTGGGCTTTCTGAATCATTTCTGAACTTGGATGAACCAAAGTGTATTTTCCTCCAAAAAGTGATTGTACTCTAAAATCACCATCAACGGGTTTTTTGTTGACCGCGTGGGAGAATTTTTTATTGAAAAAGATAAAAGAGGTTTCTCCTAATGTTTGAATCTCAGGCATGAATTCCTGTAAAAGCAACTCTTTTTCAGCAGCGATGCTTTTATATTTCTCACTTATTGCTTGGATTTCGGATTTTTCAAAAACTTCGGTAAGATAGGATCCTGCCGAAAATGCTGGTTTTATAACCGCTTTTTTCCAATGCGAAGGAATCAGTTCTGCAAGATTAAGATGGTCTGTTTTGTCAATAAAAACGGTTGGCAAAATGATAATTCCTTGCTGTTCCATTTCACGCAAGTAAAACTTATGGATGTTTTGCTTGATTATTGTAATAGGATTGAGTGTTTTGATTCCCAGTTTCTCTATTTGGTCAAGCCAAATTTTAAACTCGGTTTCTTTTTCAAAATAATCCCAAGTATTGCGAAAAATCAAGTAATCAAAATCAGTCCAATTAATGCTTTTGTCATTCCAAATTGCGGCGGTGGCTTCTATATTATGTTTGGCTAATGCCGGAATTATTTTTTGATCTTCGGGATTTAAATCGGGAAGTTTTTCGCAGGTAAGGATGGCGATTTTCATTTTTTGGTAGGTGTTATTTGGGATTTTAAACGCAATCATGATTGGGATTTCCTAGCCCGGATACAAGCGGTATCCTCTTTCTTGTTATTCAGACGAAGGAAGAATAACAAGAAAGAGATACAAGCGGATAGCCGTAAATAGCTCCTAAAAAAAACTATTTAGTCGTATCGCTTTCTATAAGTCCGTCACGCAAGCGGATGATTCTGTGTGCATAAGCAGCGATTTCCTCCTCGTGTGTTACCAAAATCACGGTGTTTCCATTGGCGTGGATGTCTCCAAAAAGTTTCATGATTTCAAGCGATGTTTTGCTGTCCAGATTTCCGGTAGGCTCATCGGCAAGAATGATGGACGGTTTGTTGACCAAAGCACGGGCAATGGCCACACGCTGGCGTTGTCCTCCCGAAAGTTGATTGGGCTGATGGTCCATTCTGTCGGCAAGATTTACTTGTTCTAGAACTTCAGTGGCGCGTTTGTTTCTGTCGGATTTAGAAAAACCGGCATAAATCATAGGCAAAGCCACGTTGTCTAAGGCAGTTGTTCTGGGTAAAAGGTTGAAAGTCTGGAAAACGAATCCGATTTCTTTGTTTCGAATTTCAGCTAATTCATCATCTTTCATCTGGCTGACGTCTTTTCCGTTCAGAATGTAACTTCCGGAAGTTGGCGTGTCTAAGCAGCCTAGTAAATTCATTAAAGTTGATTTTCCAGATCCTGAAGGTCCCATTAATGCTACATATTCGCCTTTATTTATTTCTAAATCAATGCCTTTGAGAACATAAACGATTTCATTTCCAAGTACAAAATCTCGTTTGATATTGGTTATTTTGATTAGCGGGTTTGCCATTAGAATATATGATTTTTGACCTTCGACTGTTCGTAGGGTCCTATTAAATTAGATTTTAAAAGTACAAAAGACTTTTGAATTATTAATAAGTAGTTATTTTTTAAATTTGTTACAACTTAAAGGGCTTCAAATTTTAAACGTCAAATTTTAATTTTTGGCTTGTTTTCATAAAACATTCATTTTAAGGTTTTTTTTATACACTAAATCCAAGTTTTAAATTTTACATAATTTCAATATCAATTTATATAATTCACACTTTTACGTTTTTTATTTCACAATTATTTAAATTAGTTATATAATTTTTGGTTGTTTATTGATTATATTGTAATTTTATTTACATTTGTTTAGATAATTAATAAAATCAAAATTATGAAAAATACAAAACTAGCATTAGGAATAGCATTAATCGCTATTGGATTTACATCTTGTAAGGATGAAAAAGCTGAACAAGCAGAAAAAACGGTAGATACATATGTAACGTATGTTGATTCATTAGGAAATGTTGCTTCAGAGGATGCTAAAGCAAACTGGCAAGGAATTGAAGCTACGTATCAATTAAGAAGCGGAGATGCTCAAGCAGCTTTAGCCAATATGAAAGACAATGCAGAAGCGCAAGAACGTCTTGATGCTGCAACTGCTAAATATGAAGCTTTGAAAGCTAAATATGAAGCTGAAATGCAAGAGAATGCTCAAGCTGCTGTAGCTGCAAACCCAAAACAACAACTTAGAAATGCTTTGTTTGGTGAAGGAAAAATAGGGGATGACATGAGTTTTACTTGGGTAAACAAAGACAATATCCTTGGAGTGTATCAACAATTTGTTAGTACAGTTGAAACGAATAAAGATGCCTATTCTCGTGAAGATTGGGATGAAATTAAATTGATGTATGAAGCACTTGACAGCAGAAAAAACACTGTTGAAAAAGAAGGACTTTCAGGTGACGATAACGGAAAAATTGCTAGTTTAAAATTGAAATTTGCACCGATGTATACATTGAACAGAATGGGAGCAAAATCAGGAGAAATGAAAAGAGCTAAAGAATAAGGAATAATTAATTCAATGTTAGAAATGACAGTCAGCAATGGCTGTCATTTTTTTTGCATGCTATTCACCTGATTATTGATTACGAAAACTGAATTAGATTCTGTTCCCCTACGTTGCAGCTAAAACTCCATTTAAAAGAGCAGTTAATTATGTTGCTATTTTATAAATTTCTTTGATATCCTTCAATATTTCATCAAAGTTTATTTTTAGGTCAATTAGTGTACCGGTATGAATGTCAAAAATCCATCCATAAACTTTCAAATCGCGTTCGCTGTTTGCTTTTTGTACCTCGGCAGTTTTGATGATATTGATGCATTGTTCCTGTACATTCAATTCCACAAGTCTTTTATATCTTTCTCCCTCATTTGCTATAGCGTCCAGTTCTTTCCTGTGAATTCGGTACACATCGCGAATGTTTCTTAGCCAGGGATTCAAAATACCCAAATCAGATTGTTGCATAGCCGCATGTACACCGCCACAGCCATAATGTCCGCAAACGATAATATGATTTACTTTTAGATGTACTACGGCATAATTGATAACGGACATGGAATTCAGGTCGGTATTGGGAACCATATTGGCAATGTTTCGATGTACAAAAACCTGTCCTGGTTGCAAGCCCATGAGTTCTTCGGCAGAAACACGGCTGTCAGAGCAACCAATATAAAGAAATTCAGGGGATTGTCCTTCGGATAGTTTTTTAAAGTAATTCTCGTCAGATTGAAGTTGTTTGGCAATCCAGTGCTGATTATTCTCGAAAATTTGTTTGACGTCCATGAGGTGTTATTTTGGAGTTTAAATGTACATAATCTAAATTCGAATCACAAAATGTTCTTTTGGTTGTTCTCTTCTGAAAAATACCAATCCCCATTGAAACGTATCAATAGTTACCGTCACTTTTGGATGTTTTTTGATGATTTTCCAAGCTTCTCCCATTTCTGCTGACCAATGGATATCATCGAATATCCAAACCGTTTCGTTCGTAATTGTAGGAAGTAATAATTCGAAATAGTCTAAAGTCGCTTTCTTGGAGTGGTTTCCGTCGAAGTAAATGAGTTTAAAGTCGAAAGTCGAAAGTCGAAGGTCATCTAAATAACTACTGAATTCGGTTACAACTGGATTTACATTATCAAAATGGAACAATTGTAATTGACTTTTTGCAATTGCCATTGTATTAGGGCAACCTTCAAGCGTTGTAATTATTGCTTTTAAATTCCCTAAAGAAAGCGCCGAAGTCGCCAATCCTAACGAAGTTCCAATTTCTAAAATACTTTGGGGCTGAAAATAGTTGGTGATTCTAAATAATAATTCGGCTCGTTTTGGAGAAATTCCAGCCGTTTTAGCAATCTTGGCAATAATTCTTTTATTCGATTTGAAAACTTTAGAACCCGCACCAAAATCAGTTACTTCAATTGTATTATTGTTTGCTAAAAGCGAATTTCTGTACTTTTTTAAAACAGCATATTCCGGTTTTGATTTTTTATCATAGAAACATTTCGTCAGCAAACTAAACACAAATGGGGAATGTACGGCATGCTCATTCTTAGAGTGCCAAAGGAATTGTAAATACGATTTTATTTGGAATAACATAAAGATAGTTGCAAAGTAGGCGCGAAGATACAAAAAAGTCATAAGGAGTTAGAAGTGAATAGTGAGAAGTATAGTGCTTGAATAATTCCTATTCACCACTCACTATTCACTTTAAAGCCTATCTTTGCGCCCTTGGAATTTGCAGAAGAATAATATCCATTTTTTACGATAATGATTGAACAGATAGAACATAAAACTGCGATAAGCTCGGAAGAAATTGACCGATGCATCGCTATTTTGGCACAATTAAATACCGATACCGACCAAATATTTGATATCCCAAAAGAACAACGAACGGCTTTAATCAAAGCCGCAGGAATGTTTTCCAGACCAGACCGTGACGAACTTTCCCGTAGAAAAAAAGACGGAAAAGTGGCTGCCAAACGCAAAATGGAAAAACGGGACCGAACCGCCCGAAAGGAAACTGGAATTCGGCATGCCCGTGAAGCGAGTATTTTTATGGCGCCCAAATTATTGGCTTCGCATGATCTCCTTCACAAAGAGCAGTTGGAACTGGAAACTCCACGAAACTGTTATGTGTGTAAAACAGAGTTTACTAAAATGCACCATTTTTACGATACGATGTGTACCGATTGTGGGGATTTTAATTATGCCAAACGTTTTCAAACCGCCGATGTAAAGGGACAAGTTGCTGTTATTACTGGTTCTCGCTTAAAAATTGGCTACCACATTACGTTGATGCTATTGCGTGGTGGAGCAACCGTTATTGCTACGACTCGTTTTCCGGTGGATTCGGCTTTGCGTTTTTCTAAGGAAGACGATTTTATGGATTGGGGACATCGCTTGAAAATTCACGGATTGGATTTACGACATATTCCAAGTGTAGAGATTTTTTGCAATTTCATAGAGCAAAAGTACGAACGTTTGGATATTTTAATTAATAATGCGGCGCAAACCGTGAGACGTCCTGCGGGATTTTACACGCATTTGATGGAAAACGAAGAACGCTCCATCGGTTCTTTGCCAAAACAAGCACAAGAATTATTGCTGGATCATACCAATTGTTTGGATGAATTAAAAGTATTAACAGCAGGCGCTTCCTCTAATCAGAATATGCCGGTGACTTGGCACGGACCAGAACCTGGAATTGGGTTGCGGGCTTCCGCCAAATTATCGCAGATTCCGTATTCGTTTGATAATGCATTGGTGGCAAACGAAGTTTTTCCGGAAGGAGAACTTGATGCCGATTTACAGCAAGTGGATTTGAGAAAAACTAACAGCTGGCGTTTGCGTTTGGGACAAATAGAAACCACCGAAATGATTGAAGTGCAACTCGTAAATTCGGTAGCACCTTTTGTGTTGTGTAACCGTCTTTCGGAAGTGATGAAGAAAGACAACACCGGAAAAAAACACATCATCAATGTTTCGGCAATGGAAGGGAAGTTTCATCGCTTTTTCAAGGAAGACCGCCATCCGCATACCAATATGGCCAAAGCCGCCTTGAATATGCTGACGCATACGTCTTCAGGAACTTTGGCAAAGGACGGAATTTTTATGAATGCAGTCGACACCGGTTGGGTAACCGACGAAGATCCCGCAGAATTAGCCAAAAGAAAACAGGAAGAAGAAGATTTTCAGCCGCCATTAGATATTGTGGATGGTGCAGCACGAGTGATGGATCCATTGTTTGACGGAATCAATACAGGAAAGCATTGGTGTGGAAAGTTCTTGAAAGATTACAATCCGATTCCTTGGTAGAAACTTCAGATTTACAGAATAAAAAACCACAACAGAATTAGATTTTGTTGTGGTTTTTTTATCACTACTATTGCGCGCAAAGTCAGAGACATTTACATAGCTTAATCAAGAACTATTGCAAGCTTTTAAGAGCGGGCTAAACTTAAAAAAGAACAATTGGCAGTTCATGTTGGCGACTACCATCTTTAGCGCTTGATTCAAACAAAACGAGGGTCAATTTAGAATTTTCTCGTTTTTTCTCAACAGTAATTGTAAAGCCAAAGTTACCCCACTCGGGAGCTCCCGCATCAGTCGTCTGAAACCCCGTCTTTAATTCGTCGTGTCCGTCTTCAATAATCCAGTTGAAATTTGCCTCAAATATTTGCCCTTTTCCGCGTACTCGAAATTTATTTTTATCCATCCGTTCCACAGTTACTTCTTTGAAACGTTCATTAGAATATTGCTTAGGAACCAAATTTTCTGGCTTTTCAGCCTTTACTACTTTAGTCGTTTCAGGAATTTCCATTATGGTATCCTTAGCAACTGTGGTGCGTTGAGTTTCTTTCTTATTGCATGCGAATAATAGTATTGCCGATAACAAAATTGTCCATCTCATAATTATATTTTTTAGTCAAGTTTTAAAATAGTTTGGTATGTTGTGGCTATTGTTTATTGTCAGGCAAAAGTTTTTTGCTCATTATATGGGCGCAAAGTCAGAGACTATTACGCAGCTAAACCTAGAATTATTATATACTTCGAAGAGCGGGAGTTTTTTATGGTTCTATAATTTCATGAACTTTAATTATTTTATAAAGTTTAGTCTCTGAGTTTACTTCCACGATTTCGACATCTACAATAAAAATCATCTTGAAGGGATTATCGTCACAGCTTAACATTTCTTGTTTTTCATCTTCATTTTCCCATATTAGATTTAAACTATTTTCATTTAGTTCTTTTATAACTCCTTTATTCCCTTTTTTAGAATCTAAATTTCTTTTAATTTGTTCTAGATATAATGCTTGTTTATATTCTATTTTTTTTCCTTTTTGAGATAATTCTTTTTTTTCTTCTTTAATTTTATCTCTAATTGCTCGGGACTCAGTTTCATTTGCTGATAAAGGATTTAGAACAACGTTGTTATTTTTTCCTTTAATTTGTATGAAAACGTTATTATTTGTGTGTGTGCCGGGTTCAATTATTTTTAAAAAATTATTTAAGTCTTTTAAGTCTAGCTTTTCTTCGTTAAGTTCTTTTTTGCCACTTAGAAGATAGTCGTAAGTAGATTTTATGTATTTACCGAATTCAAAGACCGTATTTATATCACCAATAAACGGCAAAATAAATGATGAATATTCGACTAAAGTTGTTACAATACTACCTTTCTCTATTTTTTGTACACATAATTCTGCTTCAGGCCTTTCAGAACCATATTTGTCATTAAGAAATTTTTCATATTGATTTGAAATAGCATTTAACGCATTAGTGAACTCTGAAACTACTATTGCTTTATCATAGTCGATAGTATATTCAAATTTGAATTCGTTTTCTATGTTTTTCATATGTTAGTTCAGGTTTTTCTGTTGAAATACCGTCAAATTGTATACTGCTCTAATACAACAAACTCAATCTACCCAAAATTGTGTGGCAAAATTTGACAAGCGGTTAACTTTATTTTTCTCAAAAATATGTAAAATTAACTACAAACTATCAATGGAATTCTATATATTTTATAATTTTTCTTACTTTATTACGGAAAACAACAAACCCCAACATTTCAACGTTACCGCTAAAACTATTGGGGTTGTAAAAAATATTATTATCTACTTCTATTCCCCTTCGGGGGTTAGGAGGCTTTTATCCTTCTATTTTCGCACTCAGCTCAAACCATCTTTCCTCTTTTTCTTCAATTTTATTGATGATGTTTCTCAATTCATTCGCTTTCTTTTCAATGTCAGCTTCGGCAATTTTACCGTCCGAAAATAATTGTTCGATAGCTACTTTCTGAATCTCTAAATCCTTGATTTCTTTCTCGGTTTTTTGAAATTCTTTTTGCTCGTTGAACGTCAGGTTTCCAGTTGGGTTGTTTTGTTTCCAGTCTTTCTTTTCGGCTTTGTTTTCCTCTTTTTGAGCTACATCAGTACTGTCTTCGTAGGCTCTAAAGTCAGAATAGTTTCCAGGAAAATCTTCGACCACACCATCACCTCTAAAAATGAATAAGTGATCCACAATTTTATCCATGAAATACCTGTCGTGAGAAACCACTAAAAGACAACCCGGATAATCCAAAAGGAAGCTTTCCAAAACATTCAGCGTCACGATATCCAAATCATTCGTAGGCTCATCCAGAATCAAGAAGTTCGGATTCTGAATCAAAACCGTACACAAGTACAAACGTTTCAACTCTCCACCGCTCAATCTATCGACAAAATCATATTGTTTTTTAGCGTCAAACAAGAAACGCTCTAACAATTGCGAAGCCGAAATCAATTTCCCTTTCATCAACGGAATGAATTCTCCGTATTCCTTAATCACATCAATCACACGCTGACCCGGTTTTGGGTTGATTCCGCTTTGCGTGTAGTAACCCACTTTTATCGTTTCGCCAATCACCACTTTTCCGCCATCAAGAGGAATAGTTCCGGTCAATAAATTCAAAAAAGTCGATTTTCCGGTTCCATTTTTTCCAATGATTCCAATGCGTTCACCACGTTGAAAATCAAAACTGAAATTATCCATGATGACATGATCCTTGAACTTTTTGGAGATTTTGTGAAGCTCGATAATCTTGCTTCCCATACGTTCCATATTAATTTCAAGCTCTACTTTATTCTCACGACGGCGACTTTGTGCTTTTTCCTTGATTTCATAAAAATCATCCTGACGCGATTTAGACTTAGTCGTTCTCGCTTTTGGTTGACGGCGCATCCATTCCAGTTCTTTCACAAAAAGATTCTGCGCTTTATCTACACTCGAATTTTCGGATGCGATGCGTTCCTCTTTTTTCTCTAAATAATACGAATAATTTCCTTTGTATTGGTATAATTTTCCGTTGTCCAGTTCGATGATTTCATTACAAACACGCTCCAAGAAGAAACGGTCGTGTGTCACCATAAACAACGTAATATTTTCTTTGGCAAAATAGCTTTCCAGCCATTCAATCATCTCTAAATCTAAGTGATTCGTAGGTTCATCCAAAATCAATAAGTCAGGACGATTAATCAAAATGATAGCAAGTGACAATCTTTTTTTCTGTCCACCCGAAAGATTTTTTACTTTCAGTTTGAAATTTTCTAACTTCAGCTTGAACAAAATTTGCTTGTACTGTGTTTCAAAATCCCACGCATTGTGCTGATCCATTCCGTCAAAAGCTTTTTGGTAGGCTTCTTCATCTTCCGGATTTTCTAATGCTTTTTCATACGCTTCAATCACTTTCAAAGTCTCATTATCCGACGCGAAAATGCTTTCTTCAATCGTCAATTCTTCCTGCAAATTATTGTTTTGCGAAAGAAACGCCATTTTGATGCCTTTTCTCAATACAACTTGACCAGTATCGGATTCTTCAAGACCATTAATGATACTCATAATAGTCGTTTTTCCAGAACCGTTTTTGGCTATGAAGGCAATTTTTTGATCTTTATTAATTCCAAACGAGATGTCTTTAAACAACGTACGTTCACCAAAAGATTTCGAGATATTTTCTACAGAAAGGTAATTCACTTTGTAAGATATGAGTTATAAATTGAAAGCTATGCCTGCGTTGCGAAACATAACTTTTTTGCAAAAGTAATTCATTTACATCAAGTTTCAAGTTTTTGTGGTTTAAGTAATGTTAAAACTAAAAAAGGAAGCCTATTTTTTAGGAGCGAAAGATTTGGTTTTATTTGTGGCTATCGTTCCCGCTGTCATTCCAATCTTTTTGTTCTTAAAGAAAGAACAAAAAGGATTTTCCCTTCCATCGGGGCTAAGTAATAATATGTTTTTGTGTTTTTAATCCTCTAAAAAAAGTGTATATTTGATATTCAAAAAAAAGTGTAATGGATTCTAATTCAAAAAAATATAAAACAAATGAAAAACTCCCATCAGTGGAGGAGGAAACTGTTTTATATCAATCAAAAACGGATTTAGAAACCGAAAATCAGGATGACTTTTGGGATGAACTTCCTGAACAGGTAAAGCAACTGATTGAAATTGGATTAAAACAAAGTGAGCAAGGACTTGGTAAGTCACATTCACAAGTTATGGCTGAAATTAAAAAGAAATATAATCTCACTTAATGAAGTATTATATTCATTGGTTAACTTTAGCGGAATTGACCTTTTTAGATGAAATTGATTTTATTTTAAGAAAATGGAATACTAATGAAGTTGAGAAATTTGCACTATTTAGTTTACAGCTTTATTGATGCTTTGAGTCAAAATCCAACCATTGGAAGATATAGTCCAAAACGTAAAATTTATTCTTTAGTTATTTCAAAACAAACAACGTTATACTACACTATTTTAAAGGACAAAAAACAAATTGACTTGCTTCTTTTTTGGAACAACAAACAAAATCCAAGTCTTCTCAAAAAATTATTAAGATAATTTTCTAATTTTTTAATTGGCAAGTTTTCTAATTATATTTGCTCAATGCAACTATCCATCATCATCCTCAATTACAACGTTCGGTTTTTTCTGGAACAATGTGTTTTAAGCGTTCAAAGTGCTTTAGAAACCATTGACGGTGAAATCATTGTCATCGATAATAATTCTTCCGATGACAGCTGTGAAATGATGAAACAACGTTTTCCAAACGTCAAACTCATTCAAAACAAAGAGAATCTTGGTTTTCCAAAAGGCAATAACATTGGCGTAGCAAAAGCGCAAGGTGAATATATTTGCATTCTCAATCCAGATACGGTTGTCGCCGAAGATACCTTTATAAAAATTTTAAATTTTGTCACTTCGAGCGCAGTCGAGAAGAATAATTTAGGAATCGTGGGATGCAAACTCATCGATGGAACCGGGAATTTTCTGCCCGAAGGTAAACGAGGTATTCCTACACCTTGGGTTGCTTTTACCAAAATTACGGGTTTATACAAATTATTTTCTGGAACATTCGGGAAGTATTACGCGCAACATTTAAACGAAAACCAAACTGGAAAAGTAGATATTCTCGTAGGTGCTTTTATGTTCCTCAAAAGGGATTTATATCTTGAAGTGGGCGGATTTGATGAAGATTGTTTCATGTATTCTGACGATATTGATTTGTCGTATCGGATTTTGCAAAAAGGAAAGTCGAATTATTATTTCCATGAAACGACTGTAATCCATTATAAAGGAGAAAGCACCATTAAGGACGAAACGTATATGAAGCGGTTTCAGGAAGCGATGAATTTCTTTTACAAAAAGCATTTTGATCCAGACGGTTCGGGATCTTTATTATTTTCGCTTTTTATGAAAATAGGAATTGTCTTTTTTTCTTTGGTAAAAATGTTTCAAGGGAAGACAGGAATAAAAATCGCGCCAAAATCATATCTATTGTATTCGGATAACGAGAAATTAGCGGATAAACTCCGTTTAGTTTTGCAAAAAAAAGTCCTGTTTCACGATTTAAAAACAGAAAAAATGGTAATTTCGTATTCGCTAATAAGTGGAAGGGGAACTGAAATTATTCTGGATAATGAATTTATTTCTTTCAAAGAATGTATCGCAATTCTCGAATCTTCAAGGAATAAAGGGTTTACCTTTAAAATTATTCCTAAAACAGCTAATTTTTTAATAGGAAGTAACAATAGTAACGAGAGAGGTGAGATTATAGAAATAGAGTAAAAAATTACATTTAATGTAATTTATATTTGAAATATTTAGTAATTTCGCAAACTGAAAATTAATATCACCTTTTAGGTTAACAATATGGCAAGATTTGAATTAAAACTTCCTAAAATGGGAGAAAGCGTTGCAGAAGCAACCATTACAAACTGGTTAAAAGAAGTTGGAGACAGAATTGAAGCGGATGAAGCAGTTCTCGAAATTGCTACTGATAAAGTAGACAGTGAAGTGCCAAGTGAAGTTTCTGGAATTTTGGTCGAACAATTGTTTGGAAAAGATGATTTAGTTCAAGTGGGTCAAACTATCGCAATTATTGAAACCGAAGGCGGAGAATTGGAGTCAATTGTTAAAGAAGCGGTTGCTCCTGAGATAGTTGCTGAAGTGACAAAAATAGTGGATGCTGCCAAAGAAAGTGTTGCAGCTCCGGTAGATTTCTCTGATTCTGAAAAATTCTTATCGCCATTGGTGAAAAATATTGCCAAAGAAGAAGGGGTTTCTGTTGCAGAATTAGCAGCAATTTCTGGAACAGGAAAAGAGGGAAGAGTGACTAAAAATGATATTTTAGAGTACGTAAAAAATAGAACAAGCCAACCAGTAGTTTCGGCTCCTGTTGCAGTTCAAAAACCAGTATCAGCTCCAGTGGCTCAAAAAGCAGCTCCGGTATCTGTAAGTGGTGGTGATGAAATTATAGAAATGGACAGAATGCGCAAGTTAATTGCGGGTTACATGGTCGCTTCGGTACAAACTTCGGCTCACGTACAATCATTCATTGAAGTGGATGTGACGAATATTGTGAAATGGAGAGAGAAAAATAAAAATGCTTTCGAAAAGAGAGAAGGTGAGAAGTTGACGTACACGCCAATTTTTATGGAAGCAGTTGCGAAAGCGATAAAAGATTATCCGGGAATGAATATTTCTGTTGATGGCGATTATATTATCAAGAAGAAGAATATCAACCTTGGAATGGCGGCTTCGTTACCTAACGGAAACTTAATTGTTCCTGTTATTAAAAACGCGGATCAATTGAATTTAGTAGGAATGGCCAAAGCGGTAAACGATTTAGGAGGTCGCGCAAAAGCTGGAAAACTAAAACCGGACGACACACAAGGCGGAACCTACACGGTTACGAATGTGGGAACTTTTGGAAGTGTTTTTGGTACGCCGATTTTGAATCAGCCGCAAGTTGGGATTTTGGCTCTTGGAGCAATCCGTAAAATGCCGGCAGTAATTGAAACTCCTGAAGGAGATTTTATCGGGATTCGTCAGAAAATGTTCTTATCGCACAGCTATGATCATAGAGTGGTAGATGGAGCTTTAGGAGGTAGTTTCGTAAAAAGAGTCGCTGAATACTTAGAAGCTTTTGATGTAAACAGAGATGTTTAAAAGTTAATAATTAGAATAAAAACCCGATTGATTTTTAAAAATCAATCGGGTTTTCTTTTTTTGAGGTTTTATGGAACTTTAAATGTTGAAGTCTAAACGAAATTAAACCCAAATTTCTATATTTGTATCCACACAAAATTTAAAAATGGAACTCAAACTCAATAAACCAATTTGCTTTTTCGATCTTGAAACCACAGGAATTGATATCGGAAAAGATAGAATTGTAGAAATCTCAATATTCAAAGTTTTTCCAAACGGAAATAAAGAAAGCAAAACATGGTTGGTAAATCCAACGATTCCAATTCCGCCGCAAACAACGGCTGTTCATGGTATCACCGATGAAAAAGTGGCAAATGAACCTACTTTTAACGAACTGGCTGCACAGGTTTATAATATGATTAAAGACAGTGATTTGGCTGGATTTAATTCGGATCGTTTTGATATTCCGTTATTGGCAGAAGAAATGTTGCGTGCCGGAGTAGATTTTGACATGAAAGGTAGGGTTTCAGTAGATGTGCAGACCGTTTTTCATAAAATGGAAGAACGAACATTGGGTGCAGCACACAAATTTTATTGTGGAAAAACGCTTGAAAATGCGCATTCTGCAGAAGCAGATACCATGGCGACTTATGAAATTTTGAAAGCGCAACTGGACCGTTATCCGGAACTGGAAAACGACATGAAATTATTATCAGAGTTTACAACAAGAAAGAAAATCGCTGATTTTGCCGGAATGATTGCTTTTGATAAAGACAATGAAGAGATTTTTACTTTTGGAAAACACAAAGGAGTAAAAGTGGATAAAATTTTAGAAACAGAACCCGGTTATTTCAGTTGGATTCAAAATGCTGATTTTCCGTTGTACACCAAAAAAGTTTTAACCGCAATAAAATTAAGAAAACTGAATACGAAATAGGTATTAAGGAATTGGGTAATTAGGTATTGGAATTAAGATGTTTTCAAACCAAAAAACCAAGACCAAAAACCCAGAATCCAAGTTATGAAAATAATCTGCATCGGTAGAAATTATACCAATCACATTGAGGAATTACAAAACGAAAGGCCCACGGAACCCGTAGTTTTCATGAAGCCGGATTCGGCAGTTTTATTGAAACAACACCCATTTGTAATCCCGGAATTTTCGGAAGATGTGCATCATGAAATTGAAATTATTGTCAAGATAAGTAAAGTGGGGAAGTACATCGAGCCTAAGTTTGCGCATAAATATTATGACGAAATCAGTGTGGGTATCGATTTTACCGCTCGGGATTTACAAGATAAATTAAAAGCAAAAGGGTTGCCTTGGGAAAAAGCAAAAGCATTTGACGGCTCGGCGGTTATAGGTGAATTTTTGCCGAAAAATCAATTTAGTTCATTAGAAAATATTACTTTTGAATTAACCAATAATAGTAAAACCGTGCAAATGAGTAATTCGGGTCTTATGTTGTGGAAAATTGATGAGCTGATTTCGTATGTTTCTCAGTTTTTTACGTTAAAAATTGGTGACATTATTTTTACGGGAACTCCAGAAGGAGTTGCGGCAGTAAAGCCAGATGATGTTTTAGAAGGTTTTTTAGAAGGACAACAACTATTTAGAATACAAGTAAAATAATGGCTATAAATTACAACCTTTCAAAAGTGTACGCACTTTCAGATAACGATCCGGAATTTGTAAATGAAATTTTGACTTTGTTCGTTACTGAAGTTCCAGATGATTTATTGCAAATCAAAGAGGGAATAAAAAAGAAAGATCACAAACATGCTTACGCATACGCACATAAAATCAAGCCTACACTTGATTTGTTAGGACTTAATGTAGCTTTTGAAGAGATTCTTCAGGTAGAAGCTTGGACCAAAGCGGAAGGCAAGAAGAAAGATATCAAAGAAACTTTTAAGAGTGTAAAGAATCAGGTCAAAGAGGCGATCAAAGAAATTAAAAAAGACTTTGATTTGTAATATTGGTCAGACTGTCCGTTGTAAACGAAGTTTATTGAACTCCTATGAAAATAATTGTTAGGTGAAGTAATCTCCCGAATAAAAATCGGGAGGATTTTCACTTTTATACCTCACGCAAAAAAAACTGGAATGTACTAATTTACACAATCCTTTTTTAGATTACAATCTCACAAAATAAATAGCACTAGAAAAATGAAAGCAACCATAGTTACGATTGGTGACGAAATTTTAATAGGTCAAATTGTCGATACGAATTCGTGTTTTATTGCCAAATCATTAGATAAAATTGGTGTTGAAATTAGCGAAATGATTTCAATAAGCGATGACAAAAAGCATATTTTAGATACGTTTGCGTCGCTTCAAAACAAAGTCGATTTGGTTATTATAACGGGTGGTTTAGGACCAACGAAAGATGATGTTACCAAGAAAACTTTTTGTGATTATTTTGAAGATGAATTAATCGTTGATAAAGCAGTAGAAAAGCATGTCATCGAGCTCATTGAGCGTGTGATGAACAGAACAGCATCACAAATTAATAGAGACCAGGCACTCGTTCCGTCAAAATGTATGGTGCTTCACAATCAGGTGGGTACAGCGCCAGGAATGTGGATGAAAAAGGAAAACACCGTTTTTGTATCACTTCCCGGAGTTCCTTACGAAATGAAATATCTAGTGGAGCATGAAATCATACCGAAAGTAGTTCGGGAATACAAGCGTCCTTATATTATCCATAAAACAATTCTCACGTACGGACAAGGCGAAAGTCTGGTGGCGGAACGTATAGAAGACTGGGAAAACAACCTTCCTGAATTCATTAAATTGGCATATTTACCCGCACCAGGAAGAGTTCGTTTAAGGCTTTCTGCACGGGGTATCGATAAAGAAAAACTAGAAGCTGCAATTGAAGAAAATGTAAAATTACTAGATGCAATAATTCATGATATCATTGTGGGTTTTGATGATGATGAAACTATTGAAGTGGTAGTAGGAAAGCTGCTGGGAAAACAAAACAAAACTATTTCGACTGCCGAAAGTTGTACAGGAGGTAAGATTGCGGAAGTTTTAACATCAGTTTCAGGTTCTTCAAAATATTTTAAAGGAAGTGTGATTTCCTATGCAACGGAGGTTAAAATTGATGTTTTGGGTATTCCTGAAAGTCTGATAAGTGAATATTCTGTCGTGAGCCGAGAAGTGGTTTCAGCGATGGCTTTGAATGTGAAAGCGATGATGAAAACTGATTATGCAATTGCGACAACAGGAAATGCCGGACCGTCAAAAGGGGACTCAAATGCAGAAATTGGAACAGTTTTTATTGCATTGGCTACTCCAAATGAAATAATTGTTGAAGAATTTAATTTTGGTCAACCCCGTGAAAAAGTGATAGATAGAGCGGTAAATAAAAGTTTGGAACTATTACAGAAAGAAATTTTAAAAAATGTACGATAATATTGTTGGTTAATAGGTTTATTTTTCTTTTCTTTGCACCCTGATTTTGAATAACGATAAAAGATAAGTATAATGTCAAGAGTTTGTGACCTTACAGGTAAAAGAGCGATGGTAGGAAATAACGTTTCTCACGCTATGAACAAAACTAAGAGAAAATTTTCTGTAAACTTAGTTAAAAAGCGTTTTTATCTTCCAGAAGAAGATAGATGGATTACTCTAAGAGTAGCTGCATCTACGATAAAAACAATTAATAAAAATGGAATCGCTGCGGTTTTGAAAAAAGCACAGTCAGAAGGATTTATTAAATAATCCCTTCCAAAATAAAAAAATAGCAAGATGGCAAAGAAAGGTAATAGAATCCAGGTAATTTTAGAATGTACTGAACACAAAACATCAGGTGTTGCAGGAACTTCAAGATACATAACAACAAAGAACAAAAAGAATACTCCGGACAGATTAGAGATTAAAAAATTTAATCCAATCTTGAAGCGTGTAACTGTTCATAAAGAAATTAAATAATTATTAGTCATGGCAAAGAAAACAGTAGCAACGTTACAGACAGCTTCTAAGAGATTATCAAAAGCCATCAAAATGGTGAAGTCTCCTAAAACAGGTGCATATACATTCGTAGAATCTATTATGACTCCGGAATCAGTTGATGAATTCTTGAAAAAGAAATAATATTCAATTAGCATTATATAGAAAAGCTACTTTCATTCGGAAGTAGCTTTTTTATTTTCTATATTTACCATTAGAAAACGTATTGGTTCTTCGGACTTAAATACTTCATTCTTAATACTATTTATACAATGAGTTTTTTCAAAAGAATATTTTCATCAGAGAAAAAAGAAACATTAGACAAAGGTCTTGAAAAATCAAAAACAAATTTCCTTTCGAAGTTAACGAAAGCTGTTGCCGGAAAGTCAAAAGTGGATGATGAAGTCTTAGATAATTTAGAAGAAATTCTTGTTGCATCAGATGTTGGTGTCAATACGACTCTGAAAATTATTACAAGAATAGAGAGTCGTGTTGCTTCAGATAAATATATGGGAATAGAAGAACTCAATCAAATTCTAAGAGAAGAAATTGCTGCTTTATTATCAGAGACTAATTCTGGTGAGGGTACTGAGTTTTTAATTCCAATTCAGACAAAACCCTATGTTTTAATGGTAGTTGGTGTTAATGGTGTTGGTAAAACAACTACCATTGGTAAATTAGCGTATCAATTTAAAAAACAAGGTTATAATGTGGTTCTTGGTGCAGCCGATACTTTTCGAGCAGCAGCAATCGATCAGTTGCAAATTTGGGCGGATAGAGTAGGCGTTCCTATTGTTCGTCAAGATATGGGAAGTGATCCGGCTTCGGTGGCTTTTGATACCTTGCAATCAGCAGTGGCTCAAAATGCAGATATTGTTATTATTGATACTGCAGGTCGTTTGCATAATAAAATTAATTTGATGAATGAATTGACCAAAGTAAAACGAGTGATGCAAAAAGTTGTTGGAGACGCGCCACATGATGTGTTATTGGTTTTGGATGGATCAACCGGTCAGAATGCTTTTGAACAAGCGAAACAATTTACAGCGGCTACTGAAGTTACTTGTTTGGCTGTTACTAAACTAGACGGAACTGCAAAAGGTGGTGTTGTGATTGGAATCTCCGATCAATTTCAAATTCCTGTAAAATATATTGGTGTAGGCGAAGGAATTGAAGATTTGCAGGTTTTTAATAAATATGAGTTTGTAGATAGTTTTTTTAAATAATAATTAGAATGGATTTCTCTTCTTTAAAAAATACACCTCCGATGTATCTTTATTTAGTAAGCATCATTTCATTTATATTGGCAAATCTTGTCCGAGATAAAAGTCTTGGTTTTTATTATTTTTTACTGATAATAGGTTTGGTTTCCTTTGTTTTGGGTTTTACGAAAAGTTTGAAAAGCAAGTAGGTTTATTGGTATAAAGCACTAATTTTTTGCCATAACGTTTCATCAAAATCGGATAAGGTAAACGTTGGATTGTCTGGATTTGCAACATCGCCCATTCGGATAACGACCATTTTCTTGCTTGGAATAACATAGATTTTTTGATCGTTTTTCCCCAGTGCCATATACATATCGGCAGGAGCTGTTGGTATTAAACTACCATTGAACTGCAGTTGGCTTTGTGGTAAATGATAACTTAGTTTTCCGTTTAGCCACCATAAATAGCCGTAACCCAGATTTATATTTTGTGAAGTGTTTGTAGCTTCATTTAAATAGTTCTCATTCACTATGGTATTGCTTTCCCATTTTCCTTTGTTGTAGATTAACAAGGCGAAACGCGCCATGGAGCGAGTGTTACTTCCATAAACAGAATTATTGCCTAATTGAAACCATGCGCCATCCATTCCTATTTTATCTTTTAATTTGGTGTTGAAATAGGTATTCCAGTTTTGACCGCTGGCTTGAGCAATCACATCCTGTAATTTTACATATACATTATGGTACGCCCAACGCGTTCCTGCATCGGCTTTGTATTTTAGGTTTATTGGATCAACATCATCCGTGCTGTCATCTAATCCGGAAGTCATGTTGAGTAGATGTTTGTTTGTAATCAAGTTTTCTTTAGCTAAAGGCAAACTCGTCCAACCGGTTCCTATGTATTGCGAAACTTTATTGTTAATGTTGATTAGGCTTTCTTGTTGTGCAATTCCTGTTACTGTTGAGGTCAGCGTTTTACCAGCGCTTGCCCAATACCAAAAAGCATTAGCGTCATGGCCGTTGAAATAATTTTCCATTACGATTCTTCCATTTACAAGAATGATGAAAGATTTAGAATTTTTGAGTGCCAAATAATCTAATAATGGTTGCACGGCGGTTTGTTTCCAACCTAAACTTGCAATTGATTTTGTTTCCCAAGTTGAACTAGTCAAATGCGGGAAATAGAGTGTTTCTGCAGGAGTGGGAGTAGGAGTTGGTTCAGCAGTATCTGAACTGCAGCTACTACAAAATGATAATAATATAAGGACACTATAGATTATTTTTGACATTTTGCTACTGATTTATTTCTAATTCCTTTAAGACCAAAAATATAGAAAATAGTTTAATGTGTTTCCACTATTTTTGTTTTCTTTGAATTTAATAAGAGTAACTTTGTAATTAGAACAAACGTGATTTATATCGAATTCTCCAGCCCTGATTGCAGCGTAAATCCTTTTTAGACGCTTTTTCAGCGTATAAAAAGATTGAAGCGAAAAGCAGGAAACAGCTCCTAAAAATAATTAGTATTATGAAAAAAACAGTTAGCATTCTATTTTTAGCATTTCTTTTTGTGGCTTGTCAGCAAAAGATTAAGCCAGAAGATATTTCGAAAATAAACGGGTATTGGGAAGTGGAGAAGGTTGTTTTTGATTCCATAAAGGATAAGGAATACGGGATGAATGAAGTGTATGATTATTTTGAAATAAAGAATAATAAAGGGATTCGGAAGAAAGTGATGCCGCAATTAGACGGAACTTTTTTAGTGAATGATACGTATGAAAACGTAACGTTTCGATTTGTGGATGACAAAGTTTTTTTAGATTATTCTACGCCTTATATGAAGTGGAGTGAGGAGTTGATTGCTGTATCAGCGGAAGAATTAGTACTGTTGAACAAGGAAAAAACAGAATATCATTACAAGAAAGCAACACCAATAAATTTACTGGGCGATGGCAAAACGACTAAATAATCAGAGTACGATAGGGGATGTTTTGAAACAAATTATTCACGTGAATAAACTGCAACCCGGAATGGATCAAATTGACGTGAAAGATGCGTGGAAAAATCTAATGGGTAATGGTGTGAACAGTTATACGAATAATGTGGTTTTGAAAGGAAGTACGTTGTATGTTGAGTTGACTTCGTCTGTTTTGCGTGAAGAATTAAGTCACGGAAAGTCTAAAATTGTGGCGATGATTAATGAGGAATTAAGACGTGATGTGTTGAAAGATGTGGTTTTGAGGTAGTGATTTTAGATTGTTGATTAACGATTTTAGATTTCAGATTTTTGATATAAAAAAATCCCGTTTCAATTTTGAAACGGGATTTTCTAATTTATTATAATTCGTAACTGTCAATTGCGACTGAAACTGAATACTAGAACTGCTCTCTTCCAGCAAAATGGAAAGCACCTTCGATAGCTGCATTTTCATCGCTATCAGAACCGTGAACTGCATTTTCTCCAATAGAAGTTGCGTATGCTTTACGGATAGTTCCTTCAGCAGCTTCAGCTGGGTTTGTAGCACCAATTAAAGTTCTGAAATCTTCTACTGCATTGTCTTTTTCTAAAATAGCAGCAACAATTGGTCCTCTTGACATGAATTCAACTAATTCACCGTAGAAAGGTCTTGCAGCGTGTACTTCGTAAAAAGCTTGTGCATCAGCAACAGTTAATTGTGTTAATTTCAAAGAAACGATTTTGAAACCTGCATTTGTAATCATTGAAAGTATGTTTCCGATGTGTCCGTTAGCAACAGCATCAGGCTTAATCATTGTAAATGTTCTATTAGTAGCCATCTTTTATTTTTTAAATTTTGTGCAAAAATAGGATTTTTTTATTGATTATTTTTACAAATTCGGCATTCAAATAACAGTTATCTAATTAAAGTACAATAATATCAAATTTATTGTCCAATGGTTTGAGTTGTTTGACCAATGTTGGAATCAGATTTTCACCGAATTCCAAATAAAATTCCGAAAAATTAGTTTGGCGTTCCTGTAAACTTTGGTTAGGGAATAATTCGTTTTGCAACTCAGTTATGCGTTGTAAAACATCACTCAGTTTTCTTTTTTGTGCTTTCAGTAAACGTTTCTCCAGATTTTCTAATCCTTTTATTTGTTTGGTTTCTTGCGCTTTTACAGCTCCAAGGAAAGATTCGTCGGTTTTGTTCGCTACATCATAAAGCTCCTGAAATTGTTTTTGCAATTGGTTTTTTAGATGCGTTAAATCGATTGGGAAATCTGACAATTCTTTGGTTTTAGTAGTTACTAAATTCGCCTGTTTCGAAAATAAATCTTCCCAGTTCAAATCTAGTTTATCTACTTTTTTAGCTTGCTTTTCGGTTGCCAATAGTACAGAATTCCTAAGCAATAGGATTGGAAAAGTTACTTTTGCAGCAGCAAAAAAAGATTTTAGCTCTAACCAATAGGCAATTTCTCCGCCTCCGCCAATGTAGCAAAGATTAGGTAAAATCCCTTCCTGATATAATGGACGCATAATCACGTTTGGACTGAATTTCTCCGGATGATTTTCTAATAATATTAGAATTTCTGTTTCAGAAAACTCAATTTTTGTATGATTTACTTTGTATCTATCGTTTTCAAAGATGATACGTTCTCGTAAATCATCTTCGATATAAAACAAATTGATTTCACGAGGATTTACCTGAACTGTATACTCTTTTAATTTTTCAGCAGTTTCCAAAACTAATTTATGGGAGGATTGTTGTAGCAATTCTTCTTTTATAAAAGGGATAAAGTTGCGTTTTAAGTCAGCATTATCGGCATCCAAAATAACCAAACCATACGCGCCAAAAAGCGCATTAGCCAGAAATCTAGTAGCATCGGCTAAATTATCGTGATTGAGATAGGAATCTTCAAACAGTTTTTTTAGCGTATCTGCATTTGTACTGGAGCCTAATTCCAAAGTATATACTTCAAGAAATTCAGCTAAACCTTCAGTTGACAAGCGCCCAACAGGACCTGTGCTTTCTTTGTTCCAACGGAATTTTTTACCTTTAAAGTTGAAATAATTGATTTCTTCAAAATCATGGTCTTCGGTCGCCATCCAGTAAATGGGTACAAAATTATACGTTGGATATTTCGCTTTTAATTCGGTTGTCAAATTAATTGTCGAAATGATTTTATACAAAAAATATAAAGGTCCGCTGAACAAATTTAACTGATGTCCTGTTGTAACAGTGAATGTATTTGGGTTATTTAAATCTTCAATATTTTGTTTGGTCAAAACCGAAGTTTCAACTTTTGAATATTGTTTTTCTAATGAGGAAACTAATATTTGTCTTTTAAGAGTACCGTTCTCATTGAAGTTTAACTGCTTTTCTTGAATTTGTGCTTCAAAGTTCTCAAGTGTTGGAAATCGGTTGTATAAGGATTGTAATTTTGTTTTTTTTTCTAAATAATCATTCATCAAAGAAGAGAAATATCCTGAATTCTGATAGCTGATACAGTCGGTTGGCATAATAAAGTTTTATATGTTGCTAATTTACCAATAATAATTGGAACTATAATATTTGTTACTTTCGAAAAATAGTGTCATTTTTATCAAGAAAAATTAACAATTTTATGAAAGATAATTTAAAGCATTCCAATGAAAACTCATTAAAACATGTTCTTTTTGGCAGTTTAATTGGAACCACTATAGAATTTTTTGATTTTTATATTTATGCTAATGCTGCAGTTTTAGTTTTTCCTCAATTGTTTTTTCCTTCAACAGATAGTACTAATTCCGTTTTGTTATCCTTAGCGACATTTTCGATTGCTTTTCTTTCCAGACCTTTAGGTTCTGCGGTCTTTGGTCATTATGGAGACAAAATTAGCCGAAAAACCACTTTAGTAATTGCGTTATTAACGATGGGGATTTCAACAGTTTGTATTGGTTTTTTACCAAGTTATGCCAGTATTGGAATTACAGCTCCTTTATTATTGATGTTGTGTCGCTTTGGTCAAGGAGTTGGTTTAGGTGGTGAATGGGGTGGAGCGGTATTACTGGCTATCGAAAATGCTCCACCTAATAAGCGAGCGTGGTACGGAATGTTTCCGCAACTTGGAGCGCCAATAGGTTTGCTGCTTTCGGGTGGTACTTTCTTGATTTTGACCGATACACTGACTTCCGAAGATTTTCTTGATTATGGATGGAGAATTCCGTTTATAGCGAGTTCATTATTGGTTGTCGTAGGTTTTTATATCCGATTAAAAATCACCGAAACTCCTGCTTTCGAAAACGCTAAAAAAGAGAAAGAAGAAGTTAAAATCCCATTTTTTACTTTACTAAAATTTTATAAAAACCAACTGATTTTTGGCACATTTGCAGCGATTACTACTTTCTTGGTTTTTTATCTCATGACGGTTTTTACACTTAGCTGGGCAACTTCTGATTTGGGTTATTCCAAAAGAGATTTTCTATTGATGCAATTGTTTTCGGTATTGTTTTTTGCACTTTTTATTCCTGTTTCGGCTTTATTTGCGGATCGCATTGGCAGAAGAAAAATGCTTATTTACGCAACAATTGCGATTGCTATTTTTGGTTTTGCATTTTCTTTTTTCTTGAATTCCGGCAGTTCAGTTCTTGTTACTTTGTTTTTATGTGTTGGAATGGCTTTGATGGGGTTTACTTATGGTCCTTTGGGGACTTTTTTATCGGAGCTCTTTCCTACTAATGTTCGTTATTCAGGAACTTCTTTGGCATTTAACTTGGCAGGAATTATTGGAGCCGCTTTTGCACCTATGATTGCGATTTGGTTAGCAACTCAGTATAGTTTAACCTATGTTGGGTTTTATTTAAGTACGGCAGCCTGTATCTCTTTATTTTCGTTGTTGATGGTAAGCAAAAAAGAACATAAATTTTGATAATTTGTTATCGCTTCAAACTAAAATGGCCTTTATATTCATTTCTATCAGTTCTGGTTGCTACAAACCAATAATCATCGGATGGAAGTTCGTGTCCATTCATGGTTCCGTTCCAATCGTTATTTTGGATTAATTCTTTGATTAATTTTCCATAACGGTCAAATATTTTTACAGTCAAGTTGGTTTCCAAGTCTGAAAATTTAATATTCCAAGTGTCGTTGAAACCATCACCGTTTGGGGTGAAGTATCTTGGATACATTAATAAAAAGACTTCATCTGTGGCGGTTCCGCAACCATTTTTATCTCTGACATGTACGGTATATTCACCACTATATAATGCCGAAAATTGATTGCTATCCTGAAAATGAATACCGTCAATTGAATATTCGTAATCGCCTTCTCCGGATGCAAAAACGGTGATTGTATTCTGATCGTCGCTCCAATCTTTCGTCTCTACAGAATTTATATTGGCAACGTTTGATTTTCGTACTTCAAAATTCTTAGTAGTCGAACATGAAATTGTACTGTAATTAGTAGTAACGTTAACAGAATAAATTCCTGGATTTGCAACAACTATCGTAGATGTCGTTGCACCTGTTGACCACAAATAAGTATCGAAACCTAATCCGGCATCAATAGTAATGGAATTGTTTTCACAAATGGGAACAACATCAGGAATTGTAATAATTGGTTTCGATACAAGGGTTAATTTCAATTCAACAATGGCATAACAAGGGGTATTTGAATTGATGCGAACGTAAATTTTGTTGTCGCCTAAAGTTAAGTTGTAATTTGAAAAATTATTGATTTGATTACCTGTCAATTGATTTTCTGCACCTGAAAAAGTCGAATAATAAGAAAAAGTATATCCTGAAGTATTTGAAATTAACTTAGAATCGTAAACTGATAGATTCACTTTCTCGGATCCGTCATTCAAATCATCACAAAATAATTCAGCATAATTATTTGCGGGTAAAGTGTTTATTAGCGAAATAGTAACAGCTAGTTTATTAAGACTTTCGCAGTTGTTTTCTGTTTGCGAAGCATAATATGTTATCCCATCTTGTAAAGGAGTTGAACTAGACAAAAGAAATCCAAGACTATTATACCATTTTATGTAGTTACCCGAAATTACAATTGAACTTACCGTAGGATTTTGAGTCGTACAAAAACTTTGATTTACATTTCCAGTTGGAGCAGGTGTATTTTGGATGTTTATAAGAACTGGAATTCTTTCGCTTTCACAACTATTAGTAGTTTGCGAGGGATAATAAGTGATTCCGTTTTGTAATGGAGTTGTGTCTGATAAAAGTGTTCCATTTGTTAGAGCGTCATACCATTTTATATTTTGACCCGTAATTGCAATTGAACTTAAAGTTGAATTTTGTTGGATACAGAAGATTTGAGGATTTGTTAATGTAGGTTTCGGAGTAAAATTTGTAAAAGGAATTAGTGTAGCTGTGGTAGCATTTGAAATACAACCAATGCTGTTTTTTACTTTTATATGATATGTTCCAGGGTCAAGATTTGATTGCATTGTATTTGTTTTCCAAGTAACTCCATTGTCAAAACTATATTCTGCGGCAATATCGGTAATTATAATAGTCCCTTTAAGATTATTACAGTCTGGCTGAATAGTTATAAATGAAGGATTTACTGGATAATCAGTTGGAGGATTAATTTTTACAGATAATGCTACAGACTCGCAATCGCTACTATTTTTAATCCGAACTAAATAGGTTCCAGCTGCTAAATTTCCTGAAATTGGATTGGTCGAATAATTTGCGCCATTGTCAAAACTATACTGGTAAGCGGCACTTGTAATGGAAATTGAACCAAACGGATTACTACAACTCACAGGTTGAGAAACGTTTAAGATTGGAGTTGAAGGTGCGTTTGGAGGTGTATTGATGGTTGCAGCATAGGCAATCGAAGGGCAACCATTTGTATATTTTATTCGGATTAAATAATTTCCAGGAGATAAACTAGCAGTATTGCTCGTATTCCAAGTTACACCATCATCAAAACTATATAGATTTGCAACAGTAGAAACCATAATACTTCCTGTAGATGAGCCACAACCAGTAGGGTCTGTAACTACAACTTGTGGTGCTGCTGGAATTGTAGGAGCAGAATCTATAGTAATGGGTGCACTCAGGGAAATACAGCCGGAATTATATTTAATCATTAAATTATAAGTTCCGGGTGATACATTAGATTTTGTATTTGATGTACCAAATGTGATTCCGTTATCAAAGCTGTAAAAATCGGCTACGGTATCGATGGTTAGTGATCCTGTAAAGTTGGTGCAATCTGGTTGGCTTGCTTTGTAGGCAGGTGCAGGAAGCGCTGATAATGGTGAAATAGTGACTGTGGCAGCATCTGAAACACAACCAGCTAAATTTTTAATTTTTATGTAATAAATTCCTGGGGAAAGATCCGTTTTTGTATTGGAAAAAAAGTAGGTTAATCCATTGTCATAACTATATGTTGTAGCACTTGTAGTAATTGTAATAGAGCCTTTTGCAGAGCTACAGTTTGGCTGAGTTGAAGTATAAGTAGGAGCGGCAATTGTAGTGCCCGAACTTAAATTTACAACTGTTGTTGATGATTCGCAACTATAAGAATTTGTTTTGATTTTAATAATATACGTACCAGCCCCTACATTTATTTTTGTTGGGTTTGTGGTCCAGCTGTTTCCATCGTTAAAACTATAGCTTATAGCAGTTGTTGCTATGGTAATGCTACCATCAGTTGCTCCGCAAGAAGAAGGTTGAACAATCTGAACAACAGGTGCAGCTGGAACTGCGGGTGGTGAGCTAATATAGATATAACTGCCGTATGAGATACAACCTAATGTGTTTTTTATTACTATATTATAAGAACCACCAGTTAGATTTTTCTTTATAGGATTTGTGGTCCAAGTTACACCATTATCAAAACTGTATTGATCTGCAGTAGTATTTATTATTATAGTCCCAGAAGGAGAACTACAAGTTGGCTGAATGGAAGTTATATTTGGTGAGGGTAAGTAATATTTATTAATGTAGAAATATTGTGACTGTGATTTGCAACCAGTCGTATTTTTGATAACAATAATATAGGATGATGATGCAGGATTTAATAAAATAGGATTGGTAGTCCAAGTTGTACCTCCATCAAAACTATATTGATCAGCAGGAGTAGTGATGGTAATACTTCCTCCATTTCCACAACTAGGTTGTATCACTTTTACATTTGGATTCGGAAGATAAAAAGGGTTAATGTATATCGATATGCCATAAGATTTGCAGCCAGTTGCATTTTTTATAACAATATTGTAATATCCCGACGTTAGTCCAGAGAGGGTAGGGTTTGTTGACCAAGTATTACCACCATCAAAACTATATGAAGCGGCAACTGTTGCAATAGCGATGCTTCCATTGATACCACAGGTTGGTTGAACCAATGTAAAATCAGGATTAGGTAAATAATATGAATTTAATGTAGCATAGGTGTTATAAGAATAAGAAGTACATCCAGAAGCATTTTTTACTACCAAATAATAAGAGCTAGAATTAAGATTGGTAAATGTAGGATTGGTGCTCCATGTATTACCTCCATCTATACTGTATTCTGTTGCAGTAGTTGTAAAAGTTATACTTCCTCCGTTTCCACAAGTGGGTTGTGTTGTTGTAAAAGTAGGAGTAGGAAGATAAAAAGTTTGAAGATTTGCAGAATTCGAGTTCGAAACACAACCTTGAGTATTTTTTATATATGGGTAATAATATCCTGAAGAAAGATTTGAAAAAATAGGACTTGTAACCCAAGTTTGACCATCTATACTGTAAAAATCAGCAGTGGTAGTGATTGTAATACTGCCTTTTGTTCCACAAGCGGGTTCTACTATTGTGTATTTTGGTGATGCTAAATGTGCAGAATCCAAATAAACAGAAATATATCGGGATGAACAATTCGCCTTTTTTATCATTAGATAGTAATATCCTGTGCTTAAATTATTAAAGATAGGATTTGTACTCCAGGTTGTACCATAATCTATACTATAGTAATCTGCGGTGCTGTTGAATGTAATATTGCCAATATTTCCGCAACTTGGATTTGTAACGATATAATCGGGATCTGGAAGACTAGGATTATTAATCGAAATATTTATACTATTTGATATGCATCCTAAACTGTTTTTTATAGAAATATTGTAATATCCATAAGAATTAATATTTGATAGGGAAGAAGAGGTTCCCCAAGTATAACCTCCATCAAAGCTGTAAAAATCTGCAATTGTATTTATTGTAATACTACCTGCAGTAGTACATGTTGGCTGAATAACAGTATAAGTTGGTGCGGCTATATTTGGATTATTTAAATAAACACCCGTTGGATAGGAAGTACAACCAATACTGTTTTTTATAATTATTGTGTAAACTCCTGGAGGTAATGATTTAGTATTGAGGGTTGTCCAAGTTGCACCATTGTCAAAGCTATAAAAATCTGATAGAGAATTAATCGTGATTTTTCCGTTTACACCACAGGTTGGCTGTTCGATGCTAATAATTGGTGAATACAAGTAGGGTTGGTACAAATAAACATAATTAGCAGCGCTAATACATCCCGCACTATTTTTTACTTTTATTTGATAATTCCCATAAGGTAAATCTGCTACATTATTGGTAGTCCAAGTTGCACCATTATCAAAACTATAAAAATCTGAAACTGTAGTAATAGTGATGCTTCCATTGCTGCCACAAACCGGTTGCACAGTAGTATATTCAGGATATAAATATTTAAAATCATTTAAATAAACATAAGTATAATAGGAGGTACAACCTAAAGCGTTTTTAATCCCTAACGAATAGCTTCCTGAGTTTAAATTGTTCGTTGTGTTGCTCGTCACCCATGTTGTACCTCCATCAAAAGTATAAAAATCTGAAATAGTATTAATGGTGATACTCCCAGCTACATTACATGCAGGGTGTACCAAAGTATAAGTTGGAGTTTCTAGCGTATTACTACTAATAAGTACATTGTTAGCCGAAGAAATGCAACCTTGTAAATCTTTTGTGCGAATTTTATAATTCCCTGGAGAAAGATTGGTTGCAGTAGCATAATTTACCCAAGTTACACCATCATCAAAACTATAATATGCAGATGGCGTCGTAATAGTAATACTGCCTACATCCCCACAAAATAAAGGATTGGTATAGTTATAATTTGGATATGAAGTTGAGACAGCTGTAATGGTTACACTTTGAGAATAAGAAGTACATCCATTTATGGTTTTTATTTTCACTAAATACGTTCCGGGATACAAATTACTCTTTGTATCGTTTGTACTCCAAGTTGAACCATCATCAAAACTATATTGTGATGCAGTTGAAGTTACTTTTATACTTCCTGTGGTAGAAAAACAGGAGGGTTGAGTGATTTGCAAAATTGGTGAAACAGCAGTTTGGCTAGGTTCTATAGAAACACTAGCATCGCTACTACATCCAAAAGAATCAGTAACAGTAACAGAATAATTTCCTGTAGAAGTTACTATTATGCTTTGCGAAGTACCTCCTGTACTCCATAGATAGGATGATCCTGAAGAAGCTGTTAATACAGTGCTTCCTGAACAAACATTTAGAATACCTGTAATATTTGCCGTTGGATTTTTTACCTCTAAACTTGCAGAAATTATTTTGTAGCAAGTGGCATCTTTACTCACTCTAACAAAAATAGAAGTGCTAGAACTTGGATAACTTGTAAAATTGGCAATTGCATTCAAGTTAGCTTCTGCATCATTGTAATTTTTGTAATAATTAAAATTTAAACCTGTAGTTGAAGTTACCAACAAAGAATTTAATTTTGATAAATCAAAATTTTCGCTTCCGTCACGATTTGCATCACATTGAGATATTTTTGCAGTCGTTACATTAATAGCGCAACTTGAAGTACAATTTAAAAAAGAAATATCCCAGCCTGGATTTGCGTCAGGATCTGTCGCCGAATTAAATGTAGTTCCCGTACAAGAAGTTCCAGAAATATCATAATCTACTAGTACTCCAACATTATAATTGGCATTGGTGCTATTTGTAAAATCAGCAGCATTCAGGGTGAAACAAAACTTTTTATTTGTGGTGTCTAAGCTTGAGGTTGTAGAGGTGTTATAAACAGATACGTTGCTACTGTTATATACATTTAAAGTGATTTTTTTTACCGTTGCAGAAATCCCACCCGAATTAGGAACGGTATAATTTCCACATACAGAAATTGGTAAACTAGGACAAACTTTATTCAATGGGTCTAGTTCTACTGATCCTTGTAAATTTTCTGCAGAATGTAATAAGCAAATATCATCTACATACATATACCCAAAATGTCCACCCAATCCACATCTTGAAGCCATAAATTCAACGGTAAATTCTTCATTATTAGGTATAGAAGAAATGTCTAATAGTCCAGATTGCCAATTGGCAGTATATAGAGTAACATAAGAAGAAGTTTGACTCGGAACTTTAGTGAAAATGCAATTTTTTTCGTCACCCACCAAACAAAATTCATTTACGACAACCCCGTTTTTATCTAAAATTCGTGCTTTTACAAATGCTTGATTATCAGTATGGCTATTGTCATATACACTTTGTAATACTGCTTTGTAGTTGAATTTTAGATAATTTTCATTATTGGTTTTAAACCTTTTGCCTTGAACAATAGAACCATAAGTAGATGAGTTTTCATAATTAATTTTAAGAGCATATTGATCAAATGCTTTAATATCTCCCATATAGGGATCAACTAAATTTGAAGAAATTCCCGTTGCCATAATATTCATATTATTAGGGTCATGCCGATTGATGTATGAATTGGCGGTATTGGTAATAGAGCGGCATTGCGTTGGTCCAGGAGGATCACCTATGGTATAAAGAAAATTCTTGAGAGAACTACTTCCACTGATAGTTTCATATTGTTCGAAGCTTCCATTGGTACACATTTCTACAGCTTGTTGTGTAGCTGTTGTTTTCAAATTCAGATTTACTTTTTTTAAATTCAGGATTTCTTTTTTCCTTTTTTCTTCCCGAATTTTCAAAAACTCGTTTTGCTCATCCAAAGTTTGAATTAAATGACCATTTTTATCTTCCAATAAAATTTTATTGGATGAGTTTGGATTTGTTTCTTGAGAAAAAACAACAACACATTGGTGAAATAAAATAAACAGCAGTAGGACTTTAAGCTTCATTGTGGGAATTTTGTACACAAAAGTAAATAAAAAATCAGGGTTTTAGCTTGAAAGATATTAATTTTTGTATGAATTTTATATTTGAAATGGTAAGTATCAAAATGCAGAAATGACATTGTTTTTCGAGAGATTTAATTCAATTAATTACGCAATTTTACTCGAATAACTGCAAGTTGTTTCTTTTGTTGAAAAACAATAAATATCCCTTATTTTTGCACCAAACTTATTTCTTTTGAAAACCAAATTATTCTTAATTACGCCTCCTTTTACCCAACTGAATACGCCGTATCCGGCAACTGCTTATATCAAAGGGTTTCTGAATACCAAAAATATTGCGTCTGTTCAAGCGGATTTGGGTATCGAAGTGATTTTGAAATTGTTTTCGAAAGAAGGACTTGAAAATTTGTTTAAAGTTTCAGGTTTAAAGATTAAAGTTGGAGAAATCTCAGATAATTCGAAACGTATTTTCGCTTTGCAAGATGAATATATAAAAACAATCAATCCTGTAATTGCTTTCCTTCAAGGGAAAAATCCAACATTGGCGCTTCAAATTTGTCAGGAGGATTTCTTGCCGGAAGCGTCCCGATTTGCGCAATTGGAAGAACTCGATTGGGCTTTTGGAACAATGGGAACGCAAGATAAAGCGAAACATTTAGCAACTTTGTATCTGGAAGACATCTCTGATTTTATAGTCGAATGTGTAGATGCTAATTTTGGTTTCAGCCGCTATGCAGAACGTTTGGGACGGTCTGCTAATTCTTTTGACGAATTGTATGAAGCCTTGCAACAAGAACCAACCTATATTGATAATTTACTTCTTTCAATTCTAAAAGAGAGAATAGAAACTATTCAACCTACATTATTCTTGATTTCGGTTCCGTTTCCAGGGAATTTATATTCGGCTTTTCGTTCCGCACAATGGGTGAAAAAGCATTATCCGAGTATTAAAATTTCAATGGGCGGTGGTTTCCCGAATACCGAATTGCGTTCGCTTTCGGATGCTCGCGTTTTTGAGTTTTTCGATTATATAACATTGGATGATGGCGAAGCACCAATCGAAGAATTAGTTTCCAATATTGAATCCCGAAATTTCGAGACAGATTACAATTTGTATAAAAGAACTTTTCTGTTGGAAGACGGAAAAGTCGTTTACAAAAATAATTCCCTAAAACACGATTATAAACAATCGCAAGTGGGAACTCCGGATTATTCGGATTTGCTTTTGGATAAATATATTTCGGTTATCGAAATTGTGAATCCAATGCACCGCATGTGGAGCGACGGTCGCTGGAATAAGCTCACCATGGCGCACGGTTGCTATTGGGGGAAATGTACGTTTTGCGATATTTCGTTGGATTATATCAAAATTTACGAACCAGTTGCGGCCAATTTATTGTGCGATCGAATGGAGGAAATGATAGCTCAAACGGGCGAGAACGGATTTCATTTTGTTGACGAAGCGGCTCCTCCGGCTTTGATGCGTGCTTTGGCTCTTGAAATTCTTCGCAGGAAATTAGCAGTGACGTGGTGGACGAACATTCGATTCGAAAAAAGTTTTACTAAAGATTTATGTTTGCTTCTAAAAGCATCCGGTTGTATCGCGGTTTCTGGTGGTCTCGAAGTTGCTTCCGATAGATTATTAAAACTAATAGATAAAGGCGTAACGGTAGAACAAGTCGCCAAAGTCACCAGAAATTTTACCGAAGCAGGCGTTATGGTTCATGCCTATTTGATGTATGGTTATCCTACACAAACCATTCAGGAAACGGTGGACAGTCTCGAAATGGTGCGTCAATTATTTGAAGTTGGTGTATTACAATCCGGATTTTGGCATCAATTTGCGATGACTGCGCACAGTCCAGTGGGCTTGTACCCGGAGAAATTTGGTGTGATAAAAGAAACCGAAGTGATTGGAACTTTCGCCAATAACGATATTAATTATACGGATTCAACAGGAATCGATCATGATAAATTCAGTTTTGGACTCAAGAAATCCTTGTTCAATTTCATGCACGGAATATGTTTTGATTATGAATTGCAGGATTGGTTCGAGTTTAAAATTCCAAAGACTAAAATTTCCCCCGATTTTATTTTTGATGCCTTACAGGAAGACGATGATTTCAACAGTAAACCTACCGCAAAAATCGTTTGGTTAGGTGGGAAGCCATTTGTAGAACATTTTACAAAATCCAAAAAAGGTAATTCTTGGGAAATGATGACTTTGACTTTTCATGATAAAAAGGAAAGTTTCTCTATTCAAACGAATAAAAAGGAAGGAGAATGGTTGGTTGAAATGCTGCTGAAAATTTCTGTTTCGAATGTTAAAATTTATAATTATCAAGAAGTTAAAGCTGATTTCGAATTACATCTGGAGGACTTTGAATTATTTTGGTACTCAAAACCTATTAAAACGCTGCGAGAATTTGGATTGTTAGTGTTATAAATTTATTTTCTGATAACTATAACAAATTAGCATAAAACTTTTATTTTTCGATTACGAAAACGTTTTCTTTACTTATTTTTACAACCAATTAAATAAATACATGTATGAGTATTGGTTATAAAGTAAATGTAAATGATACTTTCCATTTTGATTTGGAAAAGGAAAGTGTTTCACAACTGGATGCAGTGCGTGTGGAAACGAATAAGTTCCATATTTTACACGAAAACACTCCTTATCAAGCGGAAATCGTCACTTCAGATTTTCTTCAAAAAAGCTATACTGTCAAGGTAAACAACAACACGTACACCGTTGCCATTTCAAATCCATTGGACATTTTAATTAAGGAAATGGGATTCGAAACGGGACTTACCAAACAAGTCAATTTTATCAAAGCACCTATGCCCGGATTAATTCTAGAAATTAGTGTTGTGGTAGGACAAACTGTAAAAGAAAACGATAATTTAATTATTCTTGGCGCCATGAAAATGGAAAATAGTTTCCTTTCTCCGCGCGATGGCGTTATTAAAACCATTTCGGTATTGATGGGAGATGCCGTTGATAAAGGTCAGTTGTTAATTGAATTCGAATAAGATTATGAAAAAATTATTAGTTGCCAATAGAGGGGAAATTGCCATCAGGGTGATGAAAACCGCACAAAAAATGGGCATAAAAACCGTAGCAGTGTATTCAACTGCCGACAGAAATGCACCGCACGTAAAATTTGCTGATGAAGCCGTTTGGATTGGAGAAGCACCTTCGAGTCAATCGTATTTGTTAGGAAGTAAAATTATAGAAGTTGCAAAATCTTTAAACGTGGATGCTATTCATCCTGGTTATGGATTTTTGAGTGAAAATGCTGATTTTGCTGAAGAAGCCGAAAAAAATAACATCATTTTTATTGGTCCAAAGTCGAAAGCAATAAAAATCATGGGAAGTAAACTGGCGGCTAAAGAAGCCGTTAAGCAATACAATATTCCAATGGTTCCCGGTTTTGACGAAGCCATTACGGATGTCGAAAAAGCAAAAGTCGTTGCCAAGGAAGTTGGTTTTCCAATACTGATTAAAGCTTCTGCTGGAGGTGGTGGAAAAGGAATGCGTGTGGTAGAAAGCGAAGCTGACTTCGAATCTCAAATGGATCGTGCCATCAGTGAAGCAATTGCTGCTTTTGGAGATGGTTCCGTTTTTATTGAAAAATATGTGGGTTCTCCAAGGCATATCGAAATACAAGTTATGGCGGACAGTCATGGGAATGTCTTGTATTTGTTCGAAAGAGAATGCAGCATCCAGCGTCGTCACCAAAAAGTAATTGAAGAAGCGCCTTCTTCGGTTTTAACACCGGAATTGCGTAAAAAAATGGGTGAAGCTGCTGTTTTGGTGGCTAAATCCTGTGATTATTTAGGGGCTGGAACGGTCGAGTTTTTATTGGACGAAAATAATAATTTCTACTTCTTGGAAATGAATACGCGTTTGCAGGTTGAACATCCCGTTACAGAATGGATTACCGGAACCGATTTGGTCGAACTGCAAATAAGAGTGGCAAGAGGAGAAGCATTGACAATCAAACAAGAAGATTTGAGAATAAAAGGACACGCGATGGAATTGCGTGTGTATGCCGAAGATCCTATGAATGATTTCTTGCCTAGTGTGGGTCATTTGGATGTTTACCAATTGCCTGTTGGCGAAGGAATTCGTGTGGATAATGGTTTTGAACAAGGCATGGATATTCCTATTTATTATGATCCAATGTTGGCCAAATTAATCACTTATGGAGAAACTCGTGAAGAAGCCATTCAAATTATGATAAAGGCTATTGAAGACTATCATGTAGAAGGAGTTCAGACAACATTGCCTTTTGGGAAATTTGTTTTTGAACATGAGGCTTTTCGTTCCGGGAAATTTGACACGCATTTTGTCAAGAATTACTACAGTGCCGAAATGTTAAAAAATCAAATAGCGCAAGAAGCCGAAATCGCTGCGAAGGTAGCTTTAAAACAATATTTTGAAGATCAAAAAATCGTACGCTTACTAAATTAAAATAATGGTTTTAAATAAAATTAGCGAATTAGCGGTTAAAAAAGAATAATATGAAAGACAAAATAAATACATTAAACGATAAAATTGCCGAAGCGCATTTGGGTGGTGGTAAAAATAGAATTGCAAAACAACATTCGAATAAAAAACTGACGGCAAGAGAACGTGTGAATTATTTGATGGACGAAGGTTCTTTTGAAGAAATTGGGATATTGGTGACGCACCGAACGTCTGATTTTGGAATGGAAAAAGAACTGTATTACGGCGACGGAGTCATTACCGGATACGGAACCATAAATGGGAGATTGGTTTATATTTTCGCTCAGGATTTTACCGTTTTTGGGGGTTCATTATCCGAAACCCATGCTGAGAAAATCTGCAAAGTGATGGATATGGCAGTCAAAATGGGAGCGCCTATGATTGGTCTAAATGATTCTGGTGGAGCACGTATTCAGGAAGGAGTTCGTTCTTTGGGCGGTTATGCCGATATTTTTTATAGAAACGTACAAGCTTCAGGGGTGATTCCGCAAATTTCCGCAATTATGGGACCCTGCGCCGGTGGAGCCGTGTATTCTCCAGCCATGACTGATTTTACGATGATGGTTGAAGATACCAGTTACATGTTTGTTACCGGGCCGAATGTGGTAAAAACCGTAACCAATGAAACCGTAACTTCGGAGGAATTGGGTGGAGCGAGTACGCATTCGACTAAATCGGGTGTGGCGCATTGCACTTCGACTAATGATGTGGAATGTCTGGAGGATTTGAAACGCTTGTTGAGTTATTTGCCACAGAGCAACAAAGAAAAAGCACATAATTTACCTTATGAATTGAATGATGAGGTTCGTACAAAATTAGCAACTATCATTCCGGATAATCCCAACAAACCCTACGATATGCACGAGGTGATTGGTGGAATTATTGACGAAGATTCGTTTTTTGAAATTCATAAAAATTATGCCGAAAATATCCTTGTTGGTTTTGCTCGATTGGGAGGAAAAAGCATTGGAATTATAGCCAACCAACCTATGATTTTAGCCGGTTGTCTCGATGTGAACAGTTCGAAAAAAGCAGCACGATTTACCCGTTTTTGCGATTGTTTTAATATTCCGTTATTGGTTCTGGTGGATGTACCGGGTTTTTTACCGGGAACCGACCAAGAGTGGAACGGGATTATCGTTCACGGTGCGAAATTGTTGTACGCCCTTAGTGAAGCAACCGTGCCGAGAGTGACTGTAATTACCCGTAAAGCGTATGGTGGAGCGTATGATGTAATGAACTCGAAACACATTGGTGCCGACATGAATTTTGCCTGGCCAACTGCTGAAATCGCCGTGATGGGAGCCAAAGGAGCCTCTGAAATTATCTTCAAAAAAGAAATCAATGAAGCCGAAGACCATGAAGCAAAACTTTTGGAAAAAGAAGCGGAATATGCTGATTTATTTGCAAATCCGTATACAGCAGCGCAACGTGGTTTTGTAGATGAGGTTATTCTACCGCAAGACACCCGACGCAAATTGATAAAAGCCTTTAGTATGCTCGAAAATAAAGTAAGTGTTACTCCTAATAGAAAACACGGAAATATTCCTTTATAGCATTTTTTAAGAATTTAAAAACCACCTGATGAAGGTGGTTTTTTGGTTTGTAAGGAGTATTAATGCAAACTAACCACTTTTGTGATAGTCCAGATATTATTATCGTTTTTCCAAAAAATGATAAATTTACTGGATTGAGAAGGCATTCTTTCTTTTTCAGTATTGTTATGAAATTTATGGAGTCCCATTTCAATGGCTCCAAAATCTTTTATGGGATAAACCTCAATGCTTCCTTTCACTAATTCCCGGGTCACTTTACCACAGATGTTATTTTTAGTCCCATCAATTAAGTCTTGTTTAACCGTCATTAAGCCTCCTTTATCATGGTAAAATTCGATATTATCTGAATATATGGCAGCTTGTTTATCTAAATTACAAGTGTTATACGCTTGAAAAAAAGTACTATCCATTGCAACTATGGTGTTGTATAATTCCAAGTTATCTGGAACGTATTTATATTCCGTTTCTTTTAAAGCTTTTTTTTGGGCGAAACAGGCTGAATAAGTAATTATTAATATTAAAAAAAGAGGATAATTATTTTTTCTCATAATGTGATTTGTTTACAGGAAATAAAACTGAATTTAAAAGCTAAAATATATAAATTAAGACTTGTGAGATATTTTATTTGCAAATTCATTTACAAATTTTGTCACTTCATCCCACTTAGTGTATTCATAATCCTGCGAGGTATCGGTTGCACCGCCTTCTTTTTTAGAAATCATTTTCATGATAAGTCGTTTAAAATAATCATATTCAGTATATTTCAATGCACCTGCAATTTGGGCAGTCATCAAAGGCTTCCAGCCGGTTTGTTCCAAAAAATCAGTTGTTATTTTTTGAACTTCGCGATGTTCATCCTCAATACCAGATGCCGCAGCAAGAGATACTGAAAAAAAAGCTCCGGGAATTTGATTTAAATCAGCAACATGTTTTTTTATATAATGCTTCACGGCAGATTGGTATTTGTGCATATGTATGGAAGAACCAATCAAAACAGCATCGTAACCCTTCGGTGCTGGTGGTTCGTCGGTGGTATCAGCAATTGTTACCTGGTGTCCCGCATTATGTAATATAGCTTCTATAAAATGAGCAATTTTGCGGGTTTGCCCTTCTGTAGTTCCATAAAGAATAAGTAGTTTCATGATTTTTATTTTTAAATTAAAAACAGGATATTTTTATTCGTAAATAAATGATTTTTAAATATTTAATAGATTATTAAATTTATATATTATATTTAGAATATGCACTATGTTCATTTAAGAAAAGGTAAAAATTTTGATTGTAAGCTACTTCGCTTTACGGTAAAAACCACTTTATTTGTCGCCCATTATTTTCATGAATCGCAAGTATGAAACAATACTTCCCAATTACGAAGTTTGCCTGGCCAACTGCCGAAATTGCAGTGATGGGAGCCAAAGGCGCCTCGGAAATTATCTTCAAGAAAGAAATTAATGAAGCCGAAGACCATAAAGCAAAACTCTTAGAAAAAGAAGCAGAATATGCCGATTTGTTTGCGAATCCGTATACTGTAGCGCAGCGTGGTTTTGTAGATGAGGTTATCCTACCGCAAGATACCCGACGCAAATTGATAAAAGTCTTTAGTATGCTTGAAAATAAAGTAAGCATCACTCCTAAGAGAAAATACGAAAATATTCCTTTGTAGCATTTTATAAGAATTTAAAAACCACCTGATTAAGGTAGTTTTTTTGGTTTAATTTAAACATTTCGGATAAAAATTTTCGTCTTTTTAGCTATTCTTCCAGTAACTGTAAAACGTTTATTTTTCATACGCTTCTATTGTCTTTAATAGCAGTTCAGAATAATCAAAGATTTCATCTAAATTTTTTATTTCGTTTTTAGTTTCTTTTTTTGTCTCGTCAAATGTTCCGATAAATTTTTTACCTCCATTTAAGTAAAGCCTGCATACTGGTTTTCGATTATTGTCGTCAAGGAAAACAGCAAAATAGGATTGAGCATCTCTAAAAGTTACTCGGTTCACAGCAGTTTTTTGACGCAAAATTGTTTTAACAATCATAAAACCTTCTAATTCTTCTTCAGTTGTATTTACTTTACTTATATCTTCTAAATTTTTTTCTGTTGAAATACTAACCTCACTATTTTTTTCATCTTCTTTTGATAACGCAGTTTTTAATCTTTCTGTGATTAAATCGCTAATATGTTGCTGAATAGATTTTTTTGTTAATTCTGTGAATTGTTCTAAAACTTTGGCGGTTACAACACTTGGATACACTTGTTTTGCAAAATGTTTGACAAATTCGGATGTTGGATTTGTAAGCTCTTGATTTAAAATATGTTTTAATTCATTCATGAATTTTAATTCACTTGCAGTATTTACAATGCTTTCAGCATCAAAATTGGTTTTATGAAATTTTTTCAATTCTTCAATTTGATTGTCTTTTACATCTGTAATATTGAATTCTAAAAATGGTTTTTCATCCATTTTGTTTGGAGAAACCAAGTCGGAATAAAACCGGTACACTATTCCATTCGTCAAAATTCCAAATTTGGCTTTTGAAACATGAAAATATCGTAATAGTTGTCCGTCGTGAATGTTTAAGTTTTGTGACCAGTGTTTGCATTCAATCAAGATTGTTGGATTTCCATCTTTAAAAATAGCATAGTCAATTTTTTCTCCTTTTTTAATTCCAATATCTGCGATAAACTCGGGAACAACTTCTAAAGGATTAAAAACATCATAACCGAGACTTTGTAAAAAAGGCATCACAAATGCATTTTTTGTAGCTTCTTCAGTTTGTATTTGATCTTTGTGTTTTGTTCGGTCTGCAATTACTTTAATTTGGTCTTTTAAATCCATGATTTTATAATGTATTGGTTATTAATTTTTAGTTATTATTTGTATTAATCAGTATGTTTAATTTGTTTAGATATGACTTAAAATATTTATTTTAAACAAATTACAGTCTATTTTTTATACATTCTTTACGGTTTTCCATAATGGAAGATTTTTTTTAATAAAATAAAATCAGAAAATAGAGCTGGATTATTGGTTCATCTTGGAGAAATTGGAAAAATATATTATTTAAAAAATCAACAAAATCAGAACTGAACTGAAAAGAAGTGATTTGAAAGTGTCATGTATTAAGATTAAATCGCTTCCAAGAAAGTATTACGTTGATAAGTAAAGTGTTATTCTAATTAATACCGTCAGATTTATTGAATGGAGTTTTTTTTTAGAATAAAAAAAGGTAACTTGCGCAGTAAAAAAAAGTGATATATCCTACAAAAATATGGGTAAGATGATTTAGTTGCCTTTTTATTTGTCCATATCATGAAGAGATTATTTAAATTAAATACCTATTTTAAAATGTTGTTGTTAATAGCATCAACAAGTGTATTCTTTTTAATACTTTACACTTCACTATACCTCTACACAATCCAAGAAGAGGATCATTTTTATAAAACTACATACAACCAATATCATAATGAAGTAAAGTCTTTATTCAGGCTTAATTCTAAAACACCTACAGCAGTAGTTATTGATGTTACATTTTGGGATGAGTTGGTGAATTTTACTAAAACAGAGGATGAGAAATGGTATAATAAACACCTGTTAAGTGAATTTGAATCTTATGAAGCAGATTATATAGGCGTTTATGGCTTAGACCAACAAATTATAAATAAAACAAACTCAGCTAAGATTAAAAGTTTTGATTTTATTCCAAAAGCAATGATGGCTGCGCTTTATAAATCTAGATTAAAAAGATTCTATTTGAGAATCCCAGAAGGAATTGTTGAGGTTTTTGGCGCAACAATCCATCCTTCAAATGACCCTAAAAAAAATAAAACAAAACCTTCAGGTTATTTTTTTATGGCCAGACTTTTAGACGAATCTTTTTTTAATTCTTTAGGCGGTATCAGTAGTTCTAAAGTAAGTTTGGCTGCTGCTGATTATGCAATCAGTGCTGAGGACGATTTTGTAACTGTTGGATTGGATTTAAAGGACTGGAAAAATGAAGTGGTGAGCAAATTACTTTTTAAAAGACCTTTCAATTTAAATTACAGCAAAACAAAAGAAATTCTTTTTATTGTTGTTGTTGCTTCTTTAATAAATATTTTGATTTTTGTTTATTATACTAAAAGATGGGTTTATAATCCTTTAAAATTAATTAAAAGTATACTGGAAACAGGCAATACAAAAGCAATAAAAGCCTTAAAGAAAGCTAAGGGTGAGTTTGGATATATTGGTAACCTTTTTGAAGAAAATAACAATCAAAGGAAATTATTAGAAATTTCAAAACAAAAAGCGGAGGAAAGCGATACGTTGAAATCTTCTTTTTTAGCTAATTTATCGCATGAAATCAGGACTCCAATGAATGCCATAATGGGATTTAGTGATTTATTAGCAGATGTTAATCTGACGGAAAAGGAAAGAGTAGAATATTTAAAAATTATAAAAAATAGCGGAACTAATTTAGTTTCTATTATTGAAGATTTAATTGAAATGTCTAAAATTGATGCAAATCAAATTGCACCAAATTATAAAGGTCTGGATTTAGAAAAATGCATTACGGAACTGTATAATTCTATCAAAGTTACCATTCCTAAAGAGAAAGATATTGATTTTTATATTTTCGAAAATTCAGATAAAATTCAAGGAAATATCCTAACTGACGAAACTAAATTAAAGCAAATTATTGTTAATCTAATTACCAATGCCATAAAATTTACGGACAAAGGTTTTGTTGCTTTTGGATATACAATAAACAAAGAAAAAGGGCTTTTAGAGTTTATTATTGAAGATTCGGGTTTAGGAATTAGTGAAAATTATTTGAAAGTAATCTTTGATCGTTTCAGAAGAATTGAAGATGATGCATCTACAGAGTTAACGGGATTAGGGCTAGGTTTATCCATCACTAAGGCATATGTCAAAATGTTGGGTGGGGAAATAACAGTAGAATCTAAAATTGGCTTTGGATCCGTTTTTACATTTTCAATTCCATTGAAATTTGATTACACAGAAAAAGTGCTAATACCAAGAAAAGAAATATCTTTTTCAGGAAATCACGAGAATGAAATTATTTTGATTGCCGAAGATGATAACATTAATTTCCTGTTATTAAAGAAAATTATTGAATCTAAAAAACATACTGTTTTGCGTGCTTCAAATGGACAGGAAGCAGTAAAAATTTGTGCCGAAAATCCAAATATTAGTTTGGTTTTTATGGATATAAAAATGCCGATCTTAAACGGTTATGAAGCATTTGAACAAATAAAAATAATTAGACCAGAACTCCCGGTTATTGCCCAGACGGCTTATTCTTCCTTTGAGGATAGAGAAAAAATAATGCAATGCGGTTTTAATGACTACATCACAAAGCCATTGGATAAAGAAAAAGTTTTTGAGCTGTTGGACACTATTTTTTTGGAAATTAATTCTTAAAATTGAAAAGTAAGTAGTGCTCTGAAAGAACCTTTGAATGTGTTTTTTGTAATCTAAGAGTTGTCTAAATTAGTAGCTTTTAAAAATCAAATTAAGCTTTTGCTTTTATTAGGTTTCTTTAAATGTGAATGCTTTATAGTGTAGCCTTTTTTTAATTAATTCAGAAAACAAGTTCTAATTTTTCAAAATACTAAAATATAAAGACCATGATATTTAAATCGATAAACCCATTTTCACAAGAAGTTATTGCAGAGCATGAAGTCTTGACGAATATACAACTCAATAAAAAACTACAATTATCCGAAAGTGCTTTTAAAAAATGGAAAACTACTTCTTTTCAGGAAAGAGCAGGTAAGTTGCAAAACCTTGCTCATGTTTTAAGAGAAAATAAAGGAAAATTAGGATTGCTGATTACCAATGAAATGGGGAAAATTTTACCTGAAAGCATTGCTGAAGTAGAAAAATCAGCAGGAAATTGTGATTTTTATGCCGAAAATGCCGAACAGATGCTGAAAGATGAATATTATGATACCCCTTTCAAGAGTATGTCTGTTTATGATCCAATGGGAGCTGTTTTTGCTATTATGCCTTGGAATTATCCTTTTTGGCAAGTATTACGATATGCTGCTCCAGCGATTATGGCGGGTAATGTAACTCTTTTAAAACATGCTCCAAATGTTATAGGCTGTGCCAAAGCTATTGAAAGTGCGTTTTTGGAAGCTGGTTTTCCCGAAGGCATCTTTCAACAAATAAGCATTGATATTCCTCAAGTCGAAAGTGTAATTGCTTCAGATATTGTCTGCGGCGTAACCTTAACTGGAAGTGAAATGGCTGGTTCTTCTGTAGCTTCATTGGCTGGAAAACACATTAAAAAATCGGTAATGGAATTGGGTGGTTCGGACGCTTTTATCATCTTGAATGATGCTGATCTTGAAAAAGCGGCGACAGTAGCAACCCAGTCCAGAATGCTCAACGCCGGACAAGCTTGTATTTGTGCCAAACGATTTATTGTTACCGAAAAAGTTGCGGATGAATTCGCTGCGCTTTTTGCTCAAAAAGTGCAATTGTTACAACAGGGGAATCCTTTGCAGGATGGAATCCAAATGGGACCATTAGCCCGCTTGGACTTAGCCGATAAATTAGCGGAACAATTGGAGAAATCCTTGCAACAAGGAGCAAAACTAATAGTAGGCGGGGAGCGGGAAAAGTGTAATTTTCAACCTACTGTAATTGATTTTGTGGATTCAAATAATGTTGCGTTTCAGGAAGAAACTTTTGGACCATTGGCAACTATTATTCGAGCTAAAGATGAAAATGATGCCATAACAATTGCCAATAATCACAGGTATGGATTAGCTTCTGCAATCTGGACCAAAGACCGTGAGAATGCTTTACAGTTAGCGAGAAAGATAGAGGCGGGTAATGTTTTTGTAAATTCCCTTGTACGTTCGGATTCCAGAATCCCTTTTGGAGGGATAAAGAAATCCGGTTATGGAAGAGAATTGGGAACAATAGGAATCAAAGAATTCATGAATATGAAATCCCTGATTATCGAATAGCAGTTACTATTTTCTGAAACAAAAGAAGATACATTTAAAAAATCGAGAACGGAATTTGCAACAGCAAATCTATTCTCGATTTTTTTGGTTAAAAAACTTTTAACGTAAGCTGTTCCATTAATAGGTGTACATTACCGCTTTCAAATTTTTCGGTTTATCGGAAACAATTACAATAAATGGAGATCCTTTGAGCGCTGCATTTTGTTTTAATCTTTTTTCTGCTTCATCCAAAAAAGATTGATTGGTTTCTCCTTTTGTTTTTCCTAAAAAACTCGTGATAATTCCGGATTCTTGTAAGCCTTCGGTTTGAGACGGTTTCAATACAATAACTTTCTTATAATCGGCTTTTCCTGAAAGCGCTATTTTTTCAGATATAGTTTTAGCTTCTGTTTTTGATTTTTCTAGCAATTGAGAAATTGCAAATTGACTAATGCTTTTTTCTTCTTTGCTTTCTAAGGTGGTGTAATACACTAAATTATTTGCTGTTTTAATGAAATTTACTTCCATTTTTATTCCGTTATGTTTGGTGATTTGATGTGTTTGCGCCACTAATGACACTGTTATTGATAGCGTGAGTATTGTGAATATATTTTTCATTTTTTTGGGATATAGATAGATTTAATGAAGTTTTTGTGAAGCCCATTTTATTATTTTAGCGAAACTGTAATCAGTTATACGTGCTTTGGTGGAGGAGTCACATTTTTTAAAGCATATTCTTTTGCTCTAAACAAGTCGGAGGAATTGATGTTCTTGTCTTTGAATGTGGAGTATTCGAAACAATTGATACTTTCAATTGTATCTATAAAAACTGTTTTTGTTTTATTTTCCAAATTATTTTCTTCTGAGTTCTTTTCGGATTGCTCGTAAAAATCATATTTTTTCTCGTTATCCAGCATAGCAAACTGCTCACTAACCCATACTGAGGAGAAAGTGATAAATAACAACAATACAAAAGTTCTGCATAGTAGTTGAATCATGTATTAAATGTACTAAAAAAGGAATTTACGTACCATTAAAATTTTCATAAAAAAGTAAAATTATTGAGGCTTTTATAATGGTAATGATAAGGTTCAAATGCACGCCAATTTAAGTGCTTTTTTTGTAAAAAGGCAGTGGAATTTAAGCTGTTTATTATTTCGTATTTAAAAAGTATAGTTCCAGCTTGTTTTTTTTAATATTTATTAAAGTGTATTTTTTGTATGGTTAAAATTTAAAATTTAGTTTTTTAAAGCTTATTTTTGATTTTAAATACTTATTTTAATAAATTAGTATGTAAAAATTAGGGTATTGTCTTTAAAAAGTTATTATTGAATTTTTAAAATAATTACGTATAAATATGGAATACCCATTTTTTTTTGTTCATTTTTCGTTATTGATAATTCTTCTCAAATCAAAGTAAAAAAGTTAGAAATAGTATTTCAAGTGTTATAAAAGTTAATAAATTCGCCTCAGATCAAAGGAAAGTTCAGGTCAAAAAAGCGGTAAAAAAACATGTTTTTCGTGAAATACCGAATTCCTGAATTTCTAAATAGTATTAACCAAGACCAAAAAATCACCAACTAGATTACTAACTAAAACCAACTAAAGATGAAAAAACAATTAGCAGCCATAGCATTATTGCTAACAACAACTTTAACATTTGCACAAGAAACTACACCGGCGCCCTCTACTACTTTTGCCGGATCTGCTGATGCGTATTACAAATATGATTTTTCCGGAATAGATAATAGCTTAACCAGTTTCACAAATTCTCATAACTCATTTGAATTGGGAATGGCTTCCATCGAAGCTTCTCATAAAATGGGGAAAGCTTCTGTTTTTGTTGACTTGGGTTTTGGTAGCAGAGCCGCTCAATTTACGTATAATGACGATTCGACTACTTTTATGATTAAGCAATTGAATTTTACCTATGAGTTCTCAGACAAATTCAAAGTAACTGCTGGTAGTTTTGGGACTCACATAGGATATGAATTATTGGATGCAGTAGATAATAAAAACTACAGTATGTCTTATGCATTTACGTATGGTCCATTTTTTAATACGGGTGTAAAAGCGCAATATACTTCAGGAAAATTTAGTTTCATGGCTGGAGTTTCTAACCCAACTGATTTCAAATCTACAATTGATGCAGGTTCTACACAAAAAACGTTTATTGGACAACTTGCATTTTTGGGGGACACCGGAAGTGCTTATTTTAATGTAACATCTGGAAGTAGCAATCCTTCATCTGATGAAAATAAAACACAGTTTGATTTTGTAGGGACAAAAAAATTGAGTGATACCTTTTCTTTAGGTTTTAATGGCACATATGCAATGACTACTAATGATTTTGACAGTGACATGGATGGAGAATGGTTTGCCTTAGTTGGATATGCAAATATTGCTTTGAAAGAATCATTGAGTCTTGCTTACAGATTAGAATATTTAGACGCCAAAGAAGCTACTCCAGGACTTGGTCTGCTTGCCGGTACCAGTGTCATTGGAAACACTTTATCATTAAATTATAAGGTGGGAAATTTAACGATTATTCCTGAATTTCGTTTAGATACTGCTTCAGAAGATATTTTTGCGGATAGCGATGCTGCACCAAAAGGTTTGACTGCCTATGCTTTATTGGCAACAACATATTCGTTCTAATTCCTACAATATTTTTTTTTTTTTTGCTGCCAAGATACTGTTTTAGTATTTTGGCAGTTTTTTTATATTTAAGTTTTATAAATAGTTTTAAGTCTATTTTAGAGCTATTAAATATGTTGTATGAAAATGATTTAAATATAAAACGGCTCTTTGAATAATTCAAAAAACCGTTTTTTTTGTATAATTCTAAACTAATTATTGCTGTTTATAAATAGAGTAAATCGTATTTATTGTTTTCTCATCTAAAAGTTCGTTTACTTCAGTTTGTAAATAATGTAATTTGAATGCAGTGATTGCAGCGGGTAGGTTTTTAGTGTCATAACCTATAATTCGCAATCCTTGTTCTACATTAAAATCACTCGGAGCAGTTTCTAAAAACGCATCAGACCAAATTCCAAAACCTTTTTCTGCTAAAATTTTCCAAGGAAATAAAGCACTTGGGTCTTTTTTTCGTGTAGGTGCAATATCAGAATGACCTATGATATTTTGTGTAGGAATATTGTAGTCTTTTTTTAATTTAGTTAAAAGTGCCAGTAAGCTATTGATTTGTAATTCGGAAAAAACTTCAGAGCCATTATTATCCAATTCAATTCCTATTGATGTCGAATTGATATCTGTGTTTTTCCCCCATGAACCATTACCGGCATGCCAAGCTCTAAGATAATCATTCAGCATTTGAACGACTTTTCCATCATCAGAAATCACATAGTGGGAACTTACCTGAGTTTCTATTTTAGTAAACGTTTTTATAGTTTGTTGTAACGAATCTTGCGCAGTATGATGAATGATAACGAAGTTAGGCTTTCGTAAATTAAAATTTACTGTGCCTATCCATTCCGTATTAATTCCGTTTTGCAACGGAGTCGATCCCATTTTAAAAAGAGTGTCTTTATAGGTATGTAATTGTTTGGTGTATAAGGTATCAATGTTTATTTCTACGTGAGGAATAACGGGTAATGTTTGTGGCTCTTTGCTTGAAATCTTTTCTTTTAATGTTTTGAGTTGAGAGTCATAAACTTTCTCACTTTTTTTATAAGGATTTGTTGAGCAAGAACTCACGATGACAGCAAAAATAAGGCAATAAAAAATTTTTCTCATGTAGGTTTATTTAACAATGGGCTGCACTCAATTATTTAGATTTTTTTTTAGATTTTTTTGGATTTTTTGCTTCTTCATTCAGAGCAATATATTTTTCCTTTTGATCTTTATTCAATAATTCCATTATTTTTCTATCAGTGGTTTCTGAAAGAGCTTGAATATTTTTTATTTTATCTTCTTGGCTAACTTCAGCTTTTATTAGTATACCTTGAGTTCTTATACTTTCGTTGAGGATATTAGAGATTGCAATTGCTTGAAGTTCATCAAGAATGAGTTCTGGTTTTAGTCGCTCCATTATTTTTCCTACCGTTACTTCAACAGGTATTTCTTTTGGTTTTTCCTGTGTTCTGGTTTGATCCATTCCGCTATTCATTCGACGATTACTACCGTAACCATTATTATATCCCCCATTCCCGTATTGTGCGGAAATTATACTGGAGGATAATAATACAAATGCGAAAATTAGAATAGATTGAATGTGTTTCATAAATAGCGTTTTAAAATGAGTTTAAAATGATCTCAAGAAAAATTATATTGGTTCTCCATATAAATCAAATTCTGTAGCCTCAATAATTTTTATCATTACGAACTCACCCGTTTTTACATAATGTTTGGATGCATCAATAAGGACTTCATTGTCTACATCAGGACTGTCAAATTCAGTACGACCTACAAAATGCCCGCCTTCTTTTCTGTCGATAATACATTTGAACGTTTGACCTACTTTTTCCTGGTTTAAATCCCAAGAAATTTGAGATTGTAATTCCATAATCTCATTGGCACGCTCTTGTTTTACAGTGTCAGGAACATCATCTTCCAGTAAATATGCATGCGTATTTTCTTCGTGAGAATAAGCAAAACAACCCATTCTGTCAAATTTCATTTCTTGAACAAAATCTTTCAGTATGTTGAAATCCTCTTGTGTTTCTCCTGGATATCCCACGATCAAAGTCGTACGAATAGCCATTCCGGGAACAGCAGCACGGAAATCTTTCAATAATTTTGTTGTTTTTTCTTGAGTGGTTCCACGACGCATTGATTTCAAAATAGAATCTGAAATGTGTTGCAACGGAATATCAATATAATTACAAATTTTAGGCTCGCGTTTCATGATTTCTAATACTTCCATTGGAAAACCGGTAGGGAAAGCATAATGTAAACGAATCCATTCGATTCCTTCTACTTTTACCAACGCTTCCAGTAATTCTCCAAGAGCTCTTTTCTTGTAAATATCTAAGCCATAATAGGTCAAATCCTGAGCAATCAAGATTAATTCTTTTACACCATTTTTGGCTAAACCTTCTGATTCTTTTACCAATTTTTCAATGGTTTGCGAAACGTTTTTTCCTCGCATCAATGGAATTGCACAAAAACTGCACGGTCTGTCACAACCCTCTGAAATTTTTAAATATGCATAATTTTTTGGGGTAGTAGTCAATCGCTCTCCCAATAATTCATGCTTGTAATCTGCTCCTAAAGCTTTCAATAATTGTGGCAGCTCTGTAGTTCCAAAAAACTGATCTACATTTGGGATCTCTTTTTCTAAATCTGGACGGTAGCGTTCAGACAAACATCCGGTAACGAACACTTTATCAACTAATCCTCTTTCTTTCTTATCAGCATATTCCAGAATCATATTCACTGATTCAGCCTTGGCATTATCAATGAATCCGCAGGTATTTATTACAATAATATTTCCTTCTTCGGCTTCAGGTGCTTCATGTGTAACGTCTTTTCCGCTCGCGCGAAGCTGACCCATAAGCACTTCACTGTCATATACATTCTTTGAACACCCAAGAGTGATTACGTTTATTTTATTCTTTTTTAACGACTTAGTTCTCATAACATTAGAATCCCGATAATTTGGGAATTTTGCAAAATTACAATTTTTTATTCAAACTGAACTTGTTTCAGTTTCTTTTCAGATTTTTTGTGGAGCTATTCCTGCTGTATGTTGCAATCTCCCGAAAAAAATCGGGAGGATTTTCACTACCATCAGGGCTAAAAAAAAATCCGTTTCATAATCACGAAACGGATTTAAAATTTTATTTATTGGATGAATTTACAATTCAAAAGCTAATGTTAGCGAAACATTGTTGTTTATGGCATCGATTTTTGCGCCATCAGTAAATCCTTGACCAAAAAATCCTTGTTGGGAATTTCTTTTAGCATACGAATAGGCTAAGTCTACTTTGGTTGAACCAAAACTGTATCCTAAACCTGCTGAATAGCCAGTCAAATCACCAATAGTGACTTTGTTTTTATAAGGACTTTGCTCGTAACGATATCCTGCTCTCAGGCTCAAAGCCTCAATTTTATATTCAGCACCAATTCTTAATTCTCCGGTGGTGTCAAGTAATGCATTCATGTTATTATTTAAACCATTAAAATAAAAATCATTCTCTGGTTTGAATTTAGTGTTGCTATAATCTTTCATTGCATAATCGATACTGATTAATCCTGATTTTCCAAAAATATATGCAAAACTTCCGGTTAACTTGCTAGGAGTTTGTAATTTATAAGGCTCATAAATATTGATGATTTGCGGATCTACAATATCAGAAGGTAATTCTCCACTTGTGTTAGCACTTACAGCAACAAGACTTTGTGATAGTTCATCTGTTAATCTATACCAAGTTGCAGATTCATACGCCAATCCCAAACGAACTTCATTCGTCAATTTTGCAATGGCTCCTAATTGAAATGAAAATCCAGTTCCATAAGTGTATAAATCATTGTCAAAACGCAGTCTTGAAACAGTATATTCGCTAGTTAATGGAGCATTATTGTCTTCATAAAAACTCGATGACTTTTGGTAATCAGTAAAATGGGAGTTTAGATTCAGTCCGATGAACAACTTATCTTTGTATGAAGTTGCGGCATTGAAAGATAATTTTCCATTATATCCAGTGCTGTAAACCGAATTTTCCTGATAATAGTTTCCGCCTGCAGGCACGTTTGAGGAGTAAGTAGAATTATTGTTGGTTTCATCTGCTGCATTAATGACAAAAGCTTGATAGCCTAAAAAAGCTTGTTGTGCATCAAAACCATTTAATTTAGGGAATTGATTGTTTGGTAAATTACTGCCTAAAAAAGAATATAAATCTGAAATAGATTCCCCAAATTCTGTATTTACAAACTGTTGCGGTACCGGTGCACCATTATTTCCGGTATTGGCATAACTCAAAAAATATTGATCTATAGAATTGTTTGGATTTGTTCCCGCCGAAAACAAGGCATTATCAAAATTATTGGTGTTTTCATAATTTATCGCTAATGAAAACTTTTTCCAATCACTGTTTGAGTTTTTGTCATTGAAAACAAAAACAGCTCCAGCTTGATTCAAATCAAATGTGTTTTCTTTCTCGGTTGTTGCGGTGCCAAAATAATTGGACTTATTTTTGGTGTCAAAATTACTTAGAGTTACAGTCATTTGGTTATTTGAAAAAACGGCAGAACCTGCAGGGTTTACATTCAAAGAAGATAAATCGCCGCCAAGTGCTCCAAAAGCACCGCTCATCGCTCTAAAACGAGCTGTTCCATTCAAATTATCTTGTGAATACCGCATCGCATCAGAGATCTCTTGTGATTGAGCAACGCTTACAGTCAGGCCTAAGGCAAATAAAAATATATATTTTTTCATCTATTTCTAAAGTTTTAATTTATATAATATAGTAGTGGAATTAAATTATCCTCTGCCACCTCTTCCGCCACCAGTTGATCTTCCGCTACCACTAGAATTACTAGATCTAGAGCTGCTGTTAGAACTTGGGCTGTATGATCTAGAATTGTTGTCGTTTCTAGAAGTTGGTGTGTACGATCTTGTGGGCGTGTTACTTTGGTTACGAGTACTATTAGTGTTGTCTCTTCTGTTTGGAGTGCTGTAAGATCTGTTTTGTGATTGTCCTTGGTTCCTTGAAAAAGTAGGACTAGTCTGGTTCATGCGATTAGATGTTCCTCTTCCGAAATTAGAGTTATTATTGTTTCTATAATCGGAATTTACTGCTCTCCTATTAATAGTAGTGCTTTGTGTTCTTGTATAATTCCCAGAATTTCTATTACTGTTCCCAGAATTTACGTATACAGACCCTCTTCGGCCTGGGTTGTGGGAGTACACTCTGTTGTTGTAATAATTTGAATATCCCCAGTTGTTTCCGTACCAGTTGTTCCAACCCCAATTATTTCCATACCAATTATTCCAACCCCAGTTGTTCCAGCCGAAACCAACGTTCAAGCCCCAACCGTATCCGCCATTCCATCCCCAGTTATTTCCGTACCAACTATTTCCATACCAATTGTTCATTCCCCAACCAGTATCATATACATTAATGCTTACGCTTTTAGGGTTGCTTCCCCAACCGGGATAGTTAGATCCGTTATTTTGTAGTGTATCGTTTTCTAAGCTATAATCATTGTAATTTTCAACATCTGTAAAGATTTCAACTGGTTGGTTATTGTTTTGCAAAGAACCAAAGTAGTCTTTATATTGATTGTTCGGGTTATTTGGTGTTTCTGTCTCGACAGCTCTATCGGAACGGTTACCATATATTCCATCAGAATCATAGTAAGAGCTGTTTTGATAGGAGCCACAAGATGTCAATAGGATGCTTAAAAATCCAACAATGTAGTATAATGATGCGTTTTGGAAGGAAAGAGTACTCGTTTTCATATATATGGAGTTTTTTATTGTTGCACATTGCAAAAATAGTTAGTTTTGCTGAACTATTTATGTAAAATTATTAATGCAAAATTTGTGCCAAACTATTCAATATGAGTAAGAGCTTAACTACAAGATCGGAAGATTATTCAAAATGGTATAACGAGTTGGTTGTAAAAGCCGATTTAGCCGAAAATTCAGGAGTTAGAGGTTGTATGGTTATTAAACCTTACGGGTATGCGATATGGGAAAAAATGCAAGCTGAATTAGACCGAATGTTTAAGGAAACAGGACATCAAAATGCTTATTTTCCATTATTCGTTCCAAAAAGCATGTTTGAAGCGGAAGAGAAAAATGCGGAAGGATTTGCAAAAGAATGTGCAATTGTGACTCATTATAGATTGAAAAACGATCCGGACAGACCGGGCAAGTTAATGGTCGATCCTAATGCAAAATTAGAAGAGGAATTAATCGTTCGTCCTACAAGTGAAGCTATTATTTGGTCTACATACAAAGGTTGGGTTCAGTCATACAGAGATTTACCGTTGTTGATTAATCAATGGGCTAATGTGGTGCGTTGGGAAATGAGAACCAGATTATTTTTGCGAACAGCGGAATTTCTATGGCAAGAAGGACATACTGCTCATGCTACAAAAGCAGAAGCTGTGGAAGAATCAGAAAAAATGATGAATGTATATGCTGATTTTGCTCAGAATTTCATGGCAATTCCAGTTATAAAAGGATTAAAAACTGAAACCGAACGCTTTGCCGGAGCGGAAGAGACGTATTGTATCGAAGCTTTGATGCAAGATGGGAAAGCATTACAAGCGGGAACTTCACATTTCTTAGGTCAGAATTTTGCTAAAGCGTTTGATGTAAAATTTGCAAATGCCGAAGGAAAGCAAGAACATGTTTGGGGGACATCTTGGGGAGTTTCGACTCGTTTGATGGGTGCATTAGTAATGACGCATTCAGATGATCAAGGATTGGTTCTGCCCCCTAGTTTAGCGCCTATTCAGGTAGTGATTGTTCCTATTTATAAAACAGATGAGCAATTGGATGCTATAAGAGCTGAGGTAAATGTTTTGACAGCCGCTTTACGAAAATTAAGCATCTCAGTGAAATTTGATGACAGAACCACTCAAAAGCCCGGTTTTAAATTTGCTGAATGGGAGTTAAAAGGAGTGCCAGTTAGAATTGCTGTAGGTCCCAAAGATTTAGAAAATGGAACTTTCGAGGTAGCAAGAAGAGATACATTAAGTAAAGAAGTTGTCTTTAAAGACGGAATCGCAATTTATATCAGCGATTTATTGGTGCAAATTCAAAAAGAATTGTTTGAAAAAGCATTGAATTATAGAAATACGCATATTACTGAAGTAAACAGTTTTGAAGAGTTTAAAGAAGTTTTGGATACTAAAGGAGGTTTTGTATCAGCACATTGGGACGGAACTGCAGCTACTGAAGAGAAGATTAAAGACCTGACTAAAGCTACCATCAGATGCATCCCTTTAGATAGGGTAGAAGAGGCGGGAAGCTGTGTTTTTACTGGGGAAAGCTCAGTAGGAAGAGTGCTATTTGCGAAGGCATATTAAAAAAAATAAAAAAAATTAGCACAAGCTATTGTGCGTCTCAAAAATAGTTGTATTTTTGCATCCGCATTAGAGAAGCAGGGCCCGTTCGTCTATCGGTTAGGACGCATGGTTTTCATCCATGTAAGAGCGGTTCGATTCCGCTACGGGCTACAATTCTTAAAATGCAGATTAAAGTCTTCCTGAACTTAGAGGGAAAATGGCCCGTTCGTCTATCGGTTAGGACGCATGGTTTTCATCCATGTAAGAGCGGTTCGATTCCGCTACGGGCTACAAAATTCAATTTTTGATTTAGATTGATAAAACTTAGGGGATAATGGTCCGTTCGTCTAGGGGTTAGGACGCCAAGATTTCGTCTTGGTAACAGGGGTTCGATTCCCTTACGGACTACAAAAAAATAGTAAAAGATAAAAAAGCAATAAAATGGCAAATCATAAATCAGCTCTAAAGAGAATTAGAAGTAACGAAAAGAGAAGAGTATTAAACAGATACCAACACAAAACTACTCGTAATGCAATCAAAGCATTAAGAATAGCTACTGATAAAGTTGATGCTACTTCAAAATTGTCAAATGTAATATCTATGATTGATAAATTGGCGAAGAAAAATATCATACACGATAATAAAGCGTCTAATTTAAAATCTAAATTAACGAAACTTGTAGCTAAATTGTAATTATTACAAATTTAAATATATAAAAAAAGCTCCCAATTATTGGGAGCTTTTTTTATATCCTTATTTTTTATTTTGGTTTATTCTAGTTTATTTCTTAAGTATTCAAGCATTGTTTTGGTGATGGGTTTCGATAGAAAGTCAATTACCATAGGGTAGTTTTTTGCTTTTTCTAAATCCTCAGGGTCTATTGTTGAGGAGAGAATAACGACCTTTATGGAATTGAATTCGGAATACTCGACGCTATTAAAATGATCTAAGAATTCCCATCCCCCCATTATAGGCATATTTAAATCTAAAAAGATTAACTGAGGATGATTCTTTGTGTTTAAGGTTTTGATTGTGTTGAAATAATGAAGCGCTTCTTCTCCATTTTGTGAAGTGATAATTTCATTGCAAAAGTTGGACTTGGTAATAACTTTTTTGCATAACATAAGTGTTATGGGGTCGTCATCGATGCATAAAATTTGATTAAACATTTGTTATTAGCTTTTAAAAGTTAACGTAAATGTAGTGCCTTTATTGACTTCGCTATCAATATTTATTGTGCCTCCCATAGTTTCAACCTGTGATTTTACTAAATATAAGCCTAATCCTTTGCTATCCGGATATTTATGGAATTTTTGATAAAGGCCAAAAACTTTATCGCGATTTCTTTTTAAATCAATACCAATACCATTATCTGAAAAGATGATTATTACTGAGCTTCCAATTTTGCTTGCGGTAATGTTTATTTCAAGTTTTCGGTTTTCGGATTTGAATTTTAAAGAATTAGTTATTAAATTTAGGATTATACTTTCTAGATAAGCTTTATTTGAATTTAAAACAGCAACTTTTTTCAAATTAATGTTTATTGTAGGCTTCGATAATTCAATTTGAAAACTTAGCTGGTTAATAACTTTAGCGAAGATTTCTTCTAGTTGGATAGCTTCTTTTTGTAACGAAGAGTTTTCTTTGATTACAATAACTTTTACTAAGTCATTGATGGTTTCATTTAATAAATGAGTTGATTTGTTAAAACCATTTAATATTTCTTTTAATTCTAAATTTTCAATTGGAATATCTTCTATTAAATTAAGTAAGCCAGTTAAATTAGATAATGGCGCTCTGAGATTATGTGAAGTTATGTAAGAGAACTGCTTTAGATCTTTATTTTTTTGAATTAATTCTATTATTAATTTTTCTTTCTCTTTTTCTTGCTTTTTTTCTTGGAAAATGTCTCTTTGAATCGAAATCCAATGCGAAAGTTCGTTTTCAGAATTGTAAACAGGAATCATTGAAAATCGGACGAGATATTGTTCGTTTTTCTTGGTATAACTAATGGTTTCTATTTGGCATTCTTTTTTATCATTTATAGCTTTGATTAGTTTTTTATGCTCCTCCATATCGGAATTTGGACCTATAAAAATACTAGGGGATTTACCAATAATTTCATTGAAATGGTATCCGGACATAATAGAAAATGCAGGATTCGAGTAAATGATTTTAGGAATTGTTCCTTCAGAGGATTGTGCTTCGGTGATAATTATTGAGTCTTTAGATTGTGTAATTACGGTTTCTAAAAGTTTAAGACGTTGTTCTTCTTCTTTTTGTTTAGTGATATCTTGGATGGCGCCAATCATTCTTATTGCCTTTCCGTTTTCATCTTTTAAAAGAAAACCTTTATCTAATACATATTTATAGGTGTTGTCAGCACACTTAAATCGATATTCATCCTGCCATTTTTCTGTTTTTTGTTCAAGAAAAGAATATAATTTAACAGACATTTTGATGCTGTCCTCTGGATGAATTTTATCAAACCACCAATTAGAATTATCTCCTATCTGGTTTTCTGTGTAACCAAAAATATTGTTGATTCCTTTGTTCCAATTAAAGCTGTCTTCTTGAATTTTCCAATCCCAAATAGTATCGCTTGTGGCTTTTGCAACAATATCATATTTGTCATTTGATTCTTTAATTTCTTGATTAGTATCTTTTAATTTCTGGTAAATGGCAAAGCTCTTTGTGTTGTTTTGAGTTAGAATGAATTTCAGAATTGTTCCTGAAAAAAGTACAAACAAGATGTCTTTTATGAAATACAAATACTGATGACTGCTATCAAAAGTATAATTCTGGAGTGATTTATAATAAATAATCGAAATGAACATTAAAATGAGAATGTAAATTATGGCGATTTGATTGGATTGATTTTTCATTAATCAAATATAAATAATTAATGCGAAATTATTAAATAAGATTTTAAACTTATTTAAATGTTTATTTAGGTCCTAAACGATTAACAATATGTAAACTATTGCACAAATATATTTTTATACAAAAAAAAAGTGTACCTTTGCACCTATTAAAAATCACAGATGGAATCTATTAGAAACATTGCAATTATTGCCCACGTCGATCACGGTAAAACAACTTTGGTTGATAAAATTATGTATCACTGTCAGTTATTTCGTGATAACGAAAACACAGGTGACTTAATCCTTGATAACAACGACTTAGAGCGTGAAAGAGGTATCACTATTACTTCAAAGAATGTTTCTGTAGTATACAAAGGAACAAAAATCAACATTATCGATACTCCTGGTCACGCCGATTTTGGTGGTGAGGTAGAGCGTGTATTGAACATGGCTGATGGAGTTTGTCTACTTGTAGATGCTTTTGAAGGGCCTATGCCACAAACGCGTTTTGTATTACAAAAAGCATTAGACCTTGGTTTAAAACCATGCGTTGTTATTAATAAAGTTGATAAAGAGAACTGTACTCCTGAAGAAGTGCATGAAAAAGTTTTCGACTTGATGTTCGAATTAGGTGCTGAAGAGTGGCAATTGGATTTTCCAACTGTTTACGGTTCCGCTAAAAATAACTGGATGTCTGATCATTGGGAAAATGTAACTGATAATGTGGAAGCATTGTTAGATATGGTTATTGAAAATGTTCCAGCTCCTAAAGTATCAGAAGGAACTCCTCAAATGTTGATTACATCTTTAGATTTCTCAGCATTTACAGGTCGTATCGCTATTGGTCGTTTAGAAAGAGGTGTTTTGAAAGAAGGAATGCCAATATCTTTGTGTAAAAGAGATGGTGTAATAATCAAATCACGTATTAAGGAATTACATACTTTTGAAGGACTTGGTCGTAAAAAAGTTCAAGAAGTAATTGCTGGTGATATTTGTGCAATTATTGGAGTAGAAGGTTTTGAAATTGGAGATACTATCGCTGATTTTGAAAACCCGGAAGCTTTACAAACTATTGCTATTGATGAGCCTACTATGAGTATGTTGTTTACAATTAATGACTCTCCTTTCTTTGGTAAAGAGGGTAAATTTGTAACTTCTCGTCATATTAGAGATCGTTTGACAAAAGAATTAGAGAAAAACTTAGCTATGAAGTTAGGTGAAACTGATTCTGCTGATAAATTTATGGTTTTTGGTCGTGGAGTACTTCACTTATCTGTTCTTATTGAAACAATGAGAAGAGAAGGTTATGAATTACAAATTGGTCAGCCACAAGTTATCATCAAAGAAATTGATGGTAAAAAATGTGAGCCAATTGAGGAATTAACTATTGATTTACCAGAAACACTATCGGGTAGAGCGGTTGAGTTTGTTACTATGCGTAAAGGTGAAATGCTAAGTATGGAAACAAAAGGGGACCGTATGATTGTAAAATTTAATATTCCATCACGTGGAATTATTGGATTGCGTAATCAATTGCTTACTGCTACTGCTGGTGAGGCTATTATGGCACACCGTTTCATTGGGTATGAGCCTTACAAAGGAGAAATTGCTGGACGTAACAAAGGTTCATTGATTTCTATGGAAAAAGGAAAAGCTATTCCTTATTCAATCGATAAATTGCAAGATCGTGGTAAGTTTTTTGTTGAACCAAATGCTGAAATTTACGAAGGTCAGGTAATTGGAGAAAACTCTCGTGGTGATGATATGTGTGTAAACGTAACTAAAGAGAAAAAACAATCTAACGTTCGTTCTTCTGGAAATGATGAAAAAGCGAGAATTATCCCACCGATCATTTTCTCTCTTGAAGAAGCTTTAGAGTACATTCAAAAAGATGAATATGTTGAGGTTACTCCAAAATCTATTCGTTTGAGAAAAATATATTTGACGGAAACTGATAGAAAAAGATTTAAAATCTAATTTTATTTTTTATAAGATTGAAAAGCCATTCGTTGATTCGAATGGCTTTTTTTATGATTTAATTTTAGTGGTACGATTGTATTTTTAACTGAGATTTTCAAAGCTTTTTCACATGTGAATTTAAAGAATTTGTATTAAATTTTGTCAATGCCTTATGACTCTGCTTATGATGCAGGTTTATACAATTGAATTGTAATTAAAAGAATTGGAATTAGTTGTGAATATATTTAATGCTATTAGTTCCTAAATTTCAATTGCTGGAATGTGGGATTTTCTTGTAATCAGGGATTTGCATGAGGGATAGCAGCGAGCTACCGAAGTAGCGTGGATAGCCCGACACCATAAATAGAAAGAGCCTACTCATCACTATGATGTGTAGGCTCTTTCTATTTATGGTGACATGCCTCAATGATTATTTTATCTCTTTAAGCTAAAATGTCCTTTGGCTTCTCTTCCGTCATCTAGTTTTACAGTATACCAATAGTCATCAGAAGGTAAAGGCTGTCCTGTAAAAGTACCGTCCCAACCTTGACTAGACGGAACTATTTGTTTTAGCAATTTGCCGTAACGATCATAAATATAGATGGTAGCGTTTTTATTGAAATCAGCATTTACTCCCTTTACATTCCAATAATCATTTTGGCCGTCGCCATTTGGAGTAAAGAATTTAGGAGCGCCAATTACAGCAATCGTTTGGTTAACAATGCCACAACCATTTTTATCATTGATGTATACTTCATGAATTCCGGCAGGTGCATCAGTAAAGAAATTAGATTGCTGAAATGGTCCAGAAGGGGCATCAACACTGTATTCATAATTTCCTTGTCCACTAACATTTATCGTTATGGTGTTTGTATCGGATAAATCTACTATGTCAATACTGGTGATTTTCGCAACATCTGAAGCGGTTACTTTTAGGTATCTGGTTCTGCTGCAGCCGGCAAGAGAACTGACTTCTACAGCATAATTCCCTTCTTGATTTACATCCAAAGTATAATTCGTCTCACCTGCAAGAAGGTTGTTGTCTTTATACCAGATATACGTGTAATCAGTGGTTGGTGAACCGTCCTGAATTCCAGCGTTGAGTGTTACAAAAAAAGCAGGAAGATTCGAACATACCAATTCATTTTCTTCAAAATCTTCGTTTGTGTCAATATTAGGTTTTGGATTTACTTTCAATGTTATTATAGGGCTCAAACCATAACAGGCATTATCAGCGGTATTTTCTACACGAACCCATATTTTTTGTTCATTGGGATAGCCCTCGTTTCTATAGTTTGTTGTATTTATGATTTCGTCGTTTTCGGATAGGGCATCAGCTTCATTTCTATAGTATTTTATGGAATATGGAAAACTTTGCAGAGGAAGAATTGCTAGGATATCAGTTGTAACGGTACTAAAATCAAATGTAGCGATACCATCCGTATCATCATTTACCGCGCCTAAATCGTCGCAGATGCTAAAAGTCTTAACGTATGAGGCTGGAATTTGAGTCGTTGAAACTATCAAATTAAGTTGGGCGGTTTTGATACAGCCATTTGAATTTTCTACCCGTGCCCAAACTGACATACTTCCTGCTATGGTATTGGTAAAAGTTATTGGATTTGGAATTAATTGTGCAGGATCTGCGCTTTCCGCACCAACAAGTGAAGTGTAATAGGTGAATTTTTCCGCCACTGTATTAGAAGAAATGTCCCCGTTTTTTACGGTCAAATTAAAATCAGAAAAACCATCGCTGTCATTGTCACACTGAACAATTGTCACACTATTTACGATGGGTAAAGCATAAACGGTCAAAGACGTTTCAGCGGAAATTAACCCACAGGAATTACCACTTTTTTCTAATTGCACTCTATATTTATAACCTTGCATAGCATTTGTAACGCTGGTAATAAGTAAAGTATTTGTTGTAGTACCATTGTAAACTGCATTGTTTGAAATGGGGTTCCAAGTAGTTCCATCTGTTGAAAGCTCCCATTGATATGCATTCCCGCCATTATCTACCAGTGTAATTGATGTGTTTTCTAGTTCACACGTCGGCAATGCTTGTGGTTGAACAGTAATTTCTATTGGAGCGGTAATGGTGTAATCATTATTTGGAGTTGTATAGCCAACACCACTTGTAACCTTACCTTTTGAATTTACCAGTACGGGAGAATTTCCTAATAATCCATCATTATCAGGGTCATTAAAACCGGCTTCTGTTACATCAAAACAAAGATCATTATCACTATCCAAATCGATGTAATTTAAAGTTTCATCAGCATCGGTGTCAGAAATAGTATAATCTAGTTTTGCACTATCTGGACTCGTCTCAAGTCCGTCAAATAAACCATTTGTACCAGAAGAAACAACACTTCCATCTATAATTCCATCTTTATTGGTATCATTAGCATTATGGCCCGATTCTACTAAATCATAAATACCATCATTATCACTGTCTAAATCCAGAGAATCAGGAATTCCATCTGAATCGGTATCTATTGGTATAATTCCGGGTTCGAATGCATTGTCTAATCCATTTTTATTGTAATCAGTTCCAGAAAAAACGGTATAACCCTTTCCTTGTGACTCTATGGTATCTGGAATGCCATCATTGTCACTATCAATATCTAATAAATCTGGAATTGTATCTGAATCCGAATCATAAGTTTGCATGTGACTTATTGTAAAAATAGCTTTGTTTACTTTTGTGTCAGAAAGATTGGTATGAGACAGAGTAACTGAATTAGTAAGATAGGATGAAAATTGAAAGCTTCCTAAACCAGCAGCTAATGGAGTTGTGCTTTTTAGTCTGAAACGGATTTCGAAAGATGAATATTCAGTTACGCCGCTTTCAAAAATTCCGTCATAGTTAGTATCCACTAGTAATTGATTTTTCGGATCTGTCAAAGTAATCGTTTTATCGGTAGGTACTTTTATTATAAAATCCCCTTCAGCATTTAAATATTCAGAAATATCGGTAGTTTGGTTTGGATTATCCTGTGCTATATAATTAATGGCAATGCTTTCTGTTTTTGTTAAATTTAAGCTATAGGATACAGAATTTGTTATTCCGGCCGGAACTTCAGATACAAATCCATATAATGGTTTTCCAGTAATGGTTCCGCTACCTGTTATCGTAGCATTGTAATCAGGACTTAAGGTGGTATTTGACTGATTGAACAGCGAAAAATTGGCTTCAAGATTATTAGTTATTCCATCATTATCCAAATCAATATCAATGTTGTTATTGGTACCGTCGTTATCTGAATCCAATGGGCAATCGCTCACAGGAATCTTGTCTGAGAAAATAGGAACCGTGTTTGGGCAACCTACAATACTCCCTTTTACTTGGTAATATCCTGATTGTATGGGTGTGTATGAATTTGAATTAGCTCCATTGATTGGATTATCATTGAAGTACCACTGAAAAGTATCGTAAGAGGACAAAGTACTTATTTTTAAAATAACATTAGGAATACATGTAGAGTTTGCTACCGAAATTTTATCAGTGACAATCTCCGGTTTAGTATCAAATCCGGAATAATAACCGCCATATGTCGCAGCGCCATTTGTACCAAAATAAGAAACATAAACTTGTCTCGTAGATTTGACCGCAACATTTCCTGTCAAATTAAAAAGAGTATATCTCACATAATTTGTATTCCCTATTACAGGAACAGCAGTGGCATTAATCGGATTGTTATTTATGGTTACAGTAGCACCCGCTTCAGTAACGATATTCAGTCCGCCGTTATAATAGGTATTTCCAATGGATTCAATAGCTGGAATGTTGTCAACAATGTTAGGTGTCGCACAATTTAAGGGCGGAACAAAAAATAAATTCTGATTTGCAGGTGAAAAATCGCCCCCTATACTTTGGTAAGCAGAAACATTTTCGGAAGTTGTAATATATAAATTTCCATCAATAAATTGACTGCCGTCTATAACTGTATATTCTCCTTTACTTAAAGTTGTTATAGGACTACTAGAACCGTTTACAAAAACTTTAGTTTGGTCTGTACTGGCTATCAATAAAACACGTTCTAATTCATCACTACCAAGACCTTTTACAAAGATATATTCTTTCCCCGTTTTTTCTAATGGAACAATTTGGTCAAAACCTACATCTCTACCAGGCACATTTCCTTGCGCATTAAGAATTGAACTGTTGCTTCCTCCAAAAGAACCTGAATTGACCACTATTGGTTTATCGGATTGTACTAAGGCGCCAATCATTTTAGAGCTATTGGAAACAGTATTGTTATAATTTTCTAAAGCTAAAACATAACTTTCGTTCTTATTCAGAGTAATGTTTATGTCTCCTGAAATAATGAGACCGTTTGACAGCACTGTACCAATTGGAATGTTTGAGATAGTGACTTTGGTATTGTTTTCTGTTGACAGTATTGAAGCAAAATTCAGCAGACTCGGATCGTAAAGAGGATTTAACATTGCTCCTAATCTAAATTCTTTTCCAAGAGCACTATTTCCTTTGGATACTAGTCCACCTGCGTGATTGTATGAATTATTTTGATTTGAAAATCCAGCATTAACCCTAACACTTACATAAATTAAATCCTCAGCTTCTACTATAAATCCTTTGTTAGTTACAATACCAATACTAGTTTTTGGAGTAAATAACTGTGTGTCGGAACCTTGTCCTACAAAGTAAATATAAGGCGCAGTGTTTTTTATTACATCACTAACAATAGTTACTCCATTTGCTATAATTTTGAAATTAACATCGGTGGTACTTGGAGTAGAAATATATAAATAATGATCTCCTGCTAAATTTGTAGCACAAGTCAATGGCGGAATATAATGTGTTTTGCTAAACTGCGAGAAACAACTTATGGAAAAAAGAGTAAAAAGAAATAGTAATGTTTTTTTCATTTGCTAAAAATAGAAAAATAATTCTTACCTTTTTAATGAAAAATGACCTTTTATTTTATTGCCATTTTCAAAATTGAGATGAAACCAATAATCATCAGCAGGTAACTGTAAACCATTAAAAGTTCCATTCCAACCAATGTCTGATGAAGTCAATTGTTTTAATAACTTCCCATAACGGTCAAAAATAAATAAAGTCGATTTTGGCAAAGTATTCAAATTTCTAATTTGCCAAATATCATTATAGTTATCATTATTTGGGGTAAAATAAAGCGGGTAATCTAATACGTAAACCACAAAAGGCAGTGACAAACCACAACCATTTTTGTCTTGGGCATATACTAGATATTCTCCTGATGCGACTCCATTGAAAATTGGATTATCCTGAAAAAAAGATCCATCCATAGAAAATTCATAATTTCCAATTCCGGTGTACTCTATTGTTACTGAATTCTCTTTTCCAGCAAAATCATTTGTTTTTACTCCTGTAATTGTTGCAATTCCAGAAATTGTTACACTGTATTTTTTTGTTTGTTGACATCCATTTCCATTTGTAACAGTTACAGAATATTCACCGGGAGAATTAACTCTTATGCTATTTGAAGTTGCTCCTGTACTCCATAAGTAGTTTGAAAATCCAGTATCCACAGTTAAACTAATTGTAGATCCTTCACATAGAAATAAAAATTCTTCTTGAAAATTTGGTGGGTCAAACTGGATTACTTTCAGTGTTATAGGAGTTACAGAATAACAATCAGGACCATTTAAAATTTTGGCATAAATAATTTGTTGGTTCGGAACCGTATTTATAAAAGCATTTGATAATTGATTTTGTTCAGCAATAGCATCTGTTGGATTTGAGTAATATTCAACGATAGATCCCGCTGGCAAACCTGTCACTATTTGAGGTGTGACTTGAGTATTTAAATTAAATTCAGTTAAACCATCCTCAATGCCATCTCCGTCACAAGTTGAAATAGGATCTTGTATAGAAATAGTAGCATTTGAAATAATTAGTTTTACTTCGGCATAATTTTCACATCCAAAAGAATTAGTAACCCTAGCGAATACGGCTTGATTCGTACTGGTATTTGTATAATAAGATGGATTTGGTATTGAATTGATTTGGGCCTCAGCATCAACTAAAGATTCGTAATATGCAACCATGCTTAAATTCCCTAAGTTGTTTTTTACAATGGCATCTACTTTAGTTAAGTCAAAAACAGTTATTCCATCATTATTATCATCACATTGTGCAAGTGTGGTATTCTTTAAATCGATTGCAGGAGTATACTCAATTTTTATGTCTTCGGATGCGATGCAATTTGGTGTCAAGAGTACTTCAACTCTGTAGATTCCTGGACTGGTAACAGAATAAGTAGGAGTGGTATCTAGTAATTCTTGATTATTTTTAAACCATTTGTAAGTATAAGTTGATGCTAACTTAGGATCTATGGTATAGCTTTCGCCAAAACAAATAGGATTATTTGTTGATAATAATCGATCCGGACCCAAGTCAATTTTTGGTAAAAAACTTCCTGCTTCAAGAAATACTGCTGAGTCATAGTCATTATTCTGATCATCGGCAATCACTAATTTTATATGATACAGTTTACCCGCAATAACGTTAGTTTGGGCATTTAGAACGATTGTCTGAGCACTATAATTTATTGGGCTGGAACTATTGTTATATCCTCCAAAATAAGTCTCATTTTTGGCTGAACATCCATTTATTATTCCATCTCCTGTATCGAAATTAGAAATAGTGGGACGGATATTCATTGAAGACACAGGGGTTAATGTGTTTGGTATTACTGCTAAATTTTGATACGGATCTGCATTTCCTTTTTCTTTTATCAAAAAAGCAAATCCATCTGAAAATGCACAAGGGAAATAATCTTGGTATTCATTAGAAGCAAAAATATAATTGAAACTAATGAAATTTGTCAATGGTATAAAATCAAATTCCAGAACAGTAGCATTCTTAGTTTGTGTTAGATTTAATGCTTGTTCTAAATCAGAATCACCTAGCCATTGGGAGTCTCCACCGCCTCTGTTAATTACAAATGGACCTACGGAATTTTGGCTGCTCCAAGTACTCAAAAGCACTCCTTCCTTAAAAGGAAAATTACTGGTTCCAGCATTAAAATAGGCATAGCTTTTAGCACTGCTGGAATAATCATCTCCTGTAGCTACAGTATTTGATATTGTAGCACAAGAGCTGTTTACTAATACATTTTCTACAAGTTGTTGTGCATTTTTAGTATCATCTACCAAAATGGATTGTGCAGAGGCTACGGAAATATAGCAACATACAAAGGCATATACCAAAATTATTTGTACACATTTCATAGCCTTACAAATATACTACAAATCTCTGTTTTTTAATAGTCTGTGGGATAGGTAAATAAAAATTATTGTCCAGCATAATACAATAATAATGGATGATAATTCCACATCATATTTTTTAATATTATCCAATCCAATTTGAGTTCCTAAGTTTTTTACCACTGATAATCGGGTAAATGGCTCAACAATTAAATTCGACATTGATTCTAAAGGGAAAAACTGCATAATTGAAGCCGCTGTGTTGCTTTCCGGGAATATTTTGAAGGTCAAAATTCCTTTGATGATTCCCTCGATAATATTCCAAACTAATAGGAATCCAAGTGCAAATGCAGAACGTTTGACCAATATTCCTAAAAACAGACAGAAAGAGAAAAAACCAACTAATTTTATGAAATATGCTAATAAATATTCTAAATCTGAGAAAATAATGCTGAATTCAGTGTATGAAGAAAAACTAAATCCTAAAATGATTGACATTATAAAAACAAAAATAGTAGATACTGTTGCAAATAAAACAACAGTTAGAAATTTAGACTGAATAAATTCCTTTTTACTCATTCCATCAATTAAATTTTGTTTAAGAGTGCCATAACTGTATTCGTTTGCCATCATGGATACGATTACAATGGCTAAAAATAATTTTAATATAGCCGCAATATAAGTATTGAAATGCCAAATAAATGGGAAATTGAATATTCCCATCTCCGCCAGATGAAATTTGAAAATACCAAGATCAAATTTGATAGAAGCTATTAATGCGATAAAGGTTAGAAGAATAAAATAAGTCAAAGTCAAAACGCGGCTTGCTTTATTTTTCCAGATTTTTTGTAGTTCTATAGAGAGAAGTCGTTTCATTTTAAATTAGGATTTAGATGTAATAATAAGATTGAAGAGGGCATTTGTTATAGATTTTTTGTCAATTCTAAAAATTGCTCTTCCAAACTATTTTTACGCTTAACTAAATGATTTAATACTACGTTTTTTTCAAAAAGAAATCGATTCAAATCTTTTGCTTCCAGAGTATCTTTCAAATAAACCAAAACTTTTCCATCCCCTTTCACAACATTCTTAACGGCAGGATGAATTTTTACAACTGTTATTAAATTTTCAATATCATCTGCCTGTAACTCAAAGAAACCATCGTTTGCTGACATTCCGTCGACTAAACCGGTATATAAAATTTTGCCTTTTCTTAAAACTAAAACATGTGTGCAGACCTTTTCCACTTCGTCCAATAAATGTGAAGCGAGTAGGATAGTAGTTCCCTTTGCGGCAATTTGTTTGATTATATCTCTAATTTGATGAATTCCCTGTGGATCTAAACCATTAGTAGGTTCGTCTAGAATTAATATTTCAGGATCATTCAATAGTGCAGAAGCTATTGCTAATCGTTGTTTCATTCCTAGAGAAAAAGTACTGAATTTACTGTTTTGACGGTCCACTAAACCAACTAATTCTAGCTTTTCATTGACTTTAGCATAGTTGATTCCTTTGATTTTGCAAACCAATTCTAAGTTTTCCTTAGCAGTAATGTAAGGATAAAAATTTGGCCTTTCGATAATAGCGCCTACTTTTTTTAGTGCTTCATGTGTTTCCATTGTGCCACCAAACCAGTTGTATTCTCCGGATGTTTTATTGACCACATTCAAAACAATTCCTAACGTGGTTGATTTTCCGCTACCGTTAGGTCCCAGAATTCCGTAAACATTACCTTTTTGGATATCAAACGAAACGTTATTCAAGGCTTGTAATGTACCATAACGCTTGTTGAGATTTTTAATAGAGAGTATCGTTTCCAATGGGTTCATCTTTTATATTTTTATATAGGACGAGTAAGAAAGGAATTTGTTACTATTTCAATTAAAATTAGTTTATATCTCCAATTAATTTGCAAAGCGCATCTAATTTTATAGTAGTAATCGGTTTCTCAATATAGTCTTTTACGACTTTGTATTTTTTTGCCATTTCAATATCAATCGGGTCGATTGACGAAGTCATGATAAAAATTGAAATTCTTTTTTCTATAGGTAACAAAATGAATTCATCTAAAAATTGCCATCCATCCATGACTGGCATATTTAAATCTAATAAAATGGCATCAGGAAGAGTCTCATCATTATGGTAATTTTGCTTCAATTTATCTATTGCAAATTGTGGATTATTAAAAGACTGAATTTCTTCACAAAACTTATTTTTAGAAATGAGAATACTCATTAATTTCAATGTTAATTTATCATCGTCAATGATGTAGGTTAATTTATTTTTCATTTAAATAAATTTTAAAATTAGAACCTTGGTCCACTTCGCTTTCTATTTCGATTTTACCATTCATAGCTTCCAGTTGGTTTTTTGTTATAAATAATCCAATCCCTTTTGCATCTTCATTGCCGTGAAAGGTTTTATACATTCCAAAAAGTTTATGTCCGTTTTTCTTTAAATCCAGCCCCAATCCATTGTCCTTGAATTTTAAAATAGTGTAATCATCAATAATCTCATATCCTATTTCTAATGTTGGATTACGCTCCGGAGATTTGTATTTTATTGCATTAGTGAATAAATTGAGTAAAATACTATCTAAATACGCAGGAATGGCAGTAACAATCAGGTTGTCTGGAATAGTGTCTGTAATTGTTATTTTACTTTCTTTAATAGCTAAACTCAATGCCATTTTTGTTTTTTCGATTTCGTGCTTTAAATAAATTTTAGTTTTCTCAATATTTGTTTTTTGCTGAATCGTTATAATTTCATTCAGATATTCAATTGTTTCTGATAATTTTTCGGTTCCTTCTTTAAACAAATCAATGTAGGAAAGTTTCTCTGAAATATTTTCAGTGTTTTCAATCACATCAATGATCATCGATAAATTGCTAGTGTGGGAACGGATATTATGGGAAACAATATGGGTAAAATTATATAATTTGTTGTTCTGACTGCTTGTAACATCTAACAAACGTTTAAGATCTAGCTCTTTTTCAATTCTTGAAGTCACATTTCGGCCTACACCTACAAAGTTCATGAAATTATTATTGTTGTCAAATACTGTAGTAATATTCAATTCAAACCAATATTTTTCCTTTTTTTTATTATAATTGAGTATTGTAATTTTTATGCTTTCCTTATTTTTAATCGCTTTTTGCATCAATAGGGAGGTCTGTAAGTCAGTTTCAGGCCCTGCGGATAAGTAACCAGGTTTTTGGCCTATTACTTCTTCCATAGTCAAACCTGTAAGGTCTAAATAAGCCTGATTTGCCCATAGTGCTTGTCCGTTTGGATTTGCAATTACTATTGTATCTGTAGTTTCGGAGGCAACGAGTGAAAGCAAATTCAATTTATTTTCGACATTTTTTCTTTCGCTGATATCTCTAATAAAACAAACTAGATAGGTGATGTTATCTACCTGAAATTTTTTACCCGAAGCTATTTCTACAGGTATTGATTTTCCGGATTTTGTTATTATATACGTTTCGTCTACAGTATATTCGTTCTTGTGTAAATTATTATTCAAAATAAAACGGACTTGTTTTCTAGATTCTTCTGGGAATAGTTTTGAATTGTGGAAGCCTTTTAATTCTAAAAAATCATATCCGGTAAGGTCAGACGATCTTGGATTACAATCGGTTATAACTCCATTCGAAGTGTCAATAATAAATATAGAATCATTAGCGCTGGAAAAAATGGACGAAAATTTTTCTACATTTAACTGAAGTTCATTAATTAAATTTTGCTCATTTGTGATGTCTTGAAAAGTACCCAATAAATTTACAGGTTTTCCATTAATGATTTCTACTTGGCAAATACATTCGATGTATTTGATATTATTTTTAGCTGTGGTGATTTGAAATTTATCGTCAAAAGAAATTCCTTCCTGAATAGCACTTTCGATGTGACTTTTAATTCTATCTCTATTCTCACCTACAGTGTAAAAATTTATTCCACTACCGTTAACAGGTTCAAAATCATCAGAAACTTCAAGAATACATTTTGTAACTGCATCCCAAAAAATATGATTAGTTAATAAATTCATTTTCCAAATACCAATCTTAGCTGATTGTGCAGCCTTGAAATAGAGGTCAAGCTTATCTGTCATTAGTATATTTTTAATATTTTAAATATAGTGGTTATTCAAATATAAAGTTTATATATCGAAGTCCATTTTTTTTACAAAATAAAGATATTTTTCGGACAGTGATATAATTATTAATGAGAACTTTCTTAAAATTAAGTGTTTATGTTTATATTTTTGATTTTAGTGTGTCTAAAAAAGATTTAAAAGATCAGATTGTATCCATTAATTAAATATTCAGATACTCTATAAGAAGGTTTTTTCCGTTTTTAAATAGTAAGTTTTTTATTTTATTTAGCATTTATAGAGAAAAGTAAATTACTATTTTTAATTCTATATGAATCAGTTTATGAATCTTGTTATGCATGAATTGTAAATATTTTTATCTAGGAATTGGTCTGACATCGATAACTATAAAATTCAAAACTATTCCCATCCAACAGCTTAATTTATTGTAATTTTGTATTAAATTTTTTTCCAAATGAGTGAGCCAGTCATGCTTTTCAAAAAACCATCTTACCCTATAAATGATTCCCTTTTGGAGTATTTAGAACGGTTTGATCGGATTTCAAAAGTTTCTATTTTCTACGATGATTTATTACGTTTTTCTGGATCTGTGACGGTCTACGATAAAAACGATGAGGATACTTTGTGGATTAGAGTATACTACACCGAATTTGAAAGAGAAGAAATTGATTTGAATCTGAAAAAAATCTATTCACTGTTGCATTCTGATGGAAATCTGGGGATTATCAAGTTTTTGCATGTAGATTCAATTGATTATTGCACTTTTGGAAATTCGAAGCCTTTTCGAATAAAAGTCAGAAACATTCTAAATGACAATTATACCCATTTTTATATTAAAAAAGCTGATGCTTCCCGCGTTTATGGACTTGAATTAGAACATATTCTTTCTCCGGATAAAATAAATTTTCTGGTTTATAAAGACACTTTGATTGAGGAACATATCATGGGAATTCCTGGTGATGTGTTTATAAAAACACTTTTGGCAGACTGCACCGAAACAGAAAAGGCACAAATAGCAAAAGAGTTTGTGAAATTTAATGAACGCTGTATGATCCGATTGCTGGGAGATATGCGTTCTTATAATTATGTAATTGTCCCAACCCACGATTTTGATCATGTCGTCTATAAAATACGAGCTATAGACTTTGATCAGCAATGTTATGAAGGCAATTTTAAAGTATATCGACCTCAGTTTTTTAAAGAAAATTATCCAATGGTAAAATTGGTAAAAGAAAAACTTCAAAATAGCTCCATTGAACAATATAAAGATGAGGAAAGATCAGTTTTGGCAAAAAGAATTATTTCTGCCGAAAATCGGATTAAGCGATTATTGGAAATCATGGGAGAAGATGTTATTGCTCCACAAGAGAACCTGAATCAATTAAAATTAGAACTCTATCGGTACACGAATGATTTGAATTTTAAAAAGGCGAAATCAATGGGAAGAATCATGAGTGCCGCTTTTCAATTTATTACTCGGAATTTTAAAAGTAGCAACTCATTGACAGGCAAAATATAAACTGTATTGTGCTTTTAATGGGGTAAAAGCCTTGGGAATTACTTAAGAATAGCATTATTATTATTATTATTATTATTTAAATTTGATTGGTATTAAAGATGAAAAAATATATTTCACTCTCATTTATTTTCGTTTTATTGGCTTGTCAGCAAAATACTGAAGGCTTAACAACACTGTATTCTTTGCCTAAAAAGTTGAAGGAAGTGTCAGGAATTGTTTTTTTTCCAAAAACGAATCTGCTTTGGACACTAGAAGACAGAGGTAATCCCAATTCAATTTATGCAATAGATGCAGAAGGCAGAATCGAGAAAACCATAACGATTGAGAATACGGAGAATATCGATTGGGAAGACATTACAAAAGATGCCGAAGGAAACTTGTATATTGGCGATTTTGGCAACAATGATAATAAAAGAAAAGATTTAAGCATTTACAAAATTGATAAAAACGCATTATCTACTGAAAGTACAAATCCTGTTTATAAAATTTCATTTGCCTATCCGGAACAAAAAGATTTTCCACCAAAAAAAACAGAAATGTTTTATGATGTTGAGGGTTTTTTTGAATTTAAAAATAATTTCTATCTCTTCACTAAAAACCGAAGTAAAGGGTTTGACGGTACTGCTTTTTTATATAAAATTCCCAATACACCAGGCTTTCATCAAGCCGTTTTGATGGGAGAATTTAAAACTTGTACGAATTATAATCATTGCGCCATAACTAGTGCAACTATAAGTCCAGACGAAACTAAAATTGCTGTTTTGACCCATGATAAAATTTTCATGTTTGAAAATTTTAAAGATGATAATTTTTTAAAAGGAACCAAAACAGTACTCCAATTAAACCATTTTTCTCAAAAAGAAGCTATTTCTTTTAAGGACAACGATACATTATTCTTTGCAGATGAAAGAACTAAAAGTGTTGGAGGCAGCGTCTATGAAGTCAGTATCAGAAAGCTAAAATCCAAATCCTAAACCAACAACAAATCGAGCTTCCTCACCTGCACTTTTAAAATATGTCATTCTGGCTGTCAATACATTCAATCCATTGAGCCAAACTCCACCACCAAAAGATTGGTGCCATTTGTCCGAATTGTCGTCTTTTTGCCAAACTCTACCGTAATCAAAACCACCTAAGATGCCGTAAGACATGGGTAAAATACTCCTTTTAATTTTTCCTAGATTCCAACGTAAGTCACTGCTTTGGTAAAAAGATTGGTTTCCTAAAAAACGTTCGTTTCTAAAACCCCTCAAATCATAATCGCCTCCTAAAGTAGCGCCTTGGTAAAAATCAAAATTGCCATTTAATAACACTTTTCCTTTCAAAATAGTTGCTAAAACTAATTTGCCGTTAGCATCAATTTTGTGATTGAAGTTGAGCTTACTTTCCAAAGTTGGAAAATTTCTTTTGGTGTTGTTCAAATTAACTTTCCAACTTGCTGCTATCGAAAATCCCATTCCAATGGAAGGAAATGATGGAATATCATAATTATCAAAACTGTATTTTAATGTTGCTCCAGCAAATTGTTGGTTTTCAAAAACGGAAGGACTAATAGTTCCTGACATAGCTATAAAGCGATTCATAGTTTCTTCAATGGTGATGCTTTCAAAACTGGTTTGAAAATTGATTTCGCTGCCATAGAGCCCCACTTTTTTAATGGATGGTAAAACTTTTAGCATGCGTATGCGCACTCGATTGAAGTCTTTTCCGAAAATTTCGTCATTATTAACAGTCTCATTTCCATACCCAAAATAATTAATAGTGAAATTTGGACTTGTAAATTGACTTTTTAAATCTAAATCCCATTTGCCAATTAATTTTGGAAAATGAGCATTATAGGTAAGTTCATAACCCTTTGTGGCAAAAAAGTAATTGGCCTTAAAAGTGTGTTTTTGTGTGTATGGATTTTGATTGAAATTATTAACAGTGTAGTTTGTAATAAAACCTAGTTTTACTCCATCATCTGGATTAAATCCCATATTTGGTAATCCTGAAAAAACATTGTATTTCGGCTTTTCATAATCATAAAGACTGGTTTCATAGTCGTCTGACATCTTAACTTTAGTTTTTGAATCTAAAGTATACATGTTTGCTTTTGATTTAAAATCATGAATTTTTACCTTTTTTCCGTTTTCTACTACGTAGGAATCATTATTTTGTCCTCCAATCAATCGAATGTTTATTGCGGATTTTGCCGTTCCTTTTACTTCAAAAATATCGTCGTCATCTAATCCGTAAACCCAGATATTTTTGGTTTTTGGGGATGTGAAATCTTTGGTGTATAATAATTCTTCACCTTCCTTTTTTAATCGATATACTTTGATTTCAAGTTTGTTTTTTGCTATTCGTTGTAGTATAAATTTGTCTTTTTTATCGGTGCCAACAATCAAAATAGTTTTTTGTAATACTTTATAGTACTCTGATGCGTAACGCTGTAGCTGGTTTTTTCGTGCTTTTAATTTAAGTTTAATATCGTCAACACTTTCATCCATAACAGCAACCGGCAAATTATGAAAAGCAGCATCTATGTCAGCATCTGAAAGGTTTTCCTGGATGTATTTTGCTTGTTTAAGCCAATCATTTTCATCAGAAGTTTTAAGAAAAGCGAGGTCTAACGGATAAGGCTCTCGGTTGAGCCATTTTACATTTTTTATGTCTTTTTTAAATGTCTGCATATGACGTAATAGCGGCATATTCATCAATAAAGAAAGTAAGGCACCATCGTATTTCGTAAACACTTGATCTCTGTCACGAGGAATAGGTTTGTAAGTAATTTTTTCGCCGTATTTATATTCTCCCCAACGCCATTGATCTTCATGTCTGTCCCAGTCTCCAATGAGCATGTCAAATAAGCGAGCTTTTATGTAAGCACTTTCATCTACTGTATATTTTTCATCTTTGTGAAGATTTTTCATTAAATCATCCGTGCTGATAATCGCTGGAGGATTTCCAAAACTCTTTACTGCTATTTGACTATCCGTTGGACGCTCTTCTACCATGTATAATTCATCTCCGAAATCAGCATTAAAATGACTCAATGCTTTATGTTTTGGAATATAATACAGTACAGGATTGGTATGTGCAACGCCAATTTTTTCAGCTAAATTGCCAACTGTAAAAGGCATATAAGGATGGGCAGTTGTATAAAAGTCAAATAAGAAATTTTCTGCATAAGTATCCTCAAACTCATTTGCTATGAATTGATCTTTGAATGCTACTGATTGCAGAAAACGGGAGGCACTTTTTTTCAATGCCCGCATGACATATTCTTTTCCATCTTTATCAATGAGTTGCAACGATCGTGACTGATGGCCACCACCTGCACGTTTTGGTTTTAAACCGCCAAAAAGAGTATCAATAGTAGCTGTTTTTACTTCTATTGGTAAACTATAGTATTTTCGAAAATGCTTTCCAAAAAGAAATGTATAGAATCCGTTTTTTTTAGTTTGTCGTTCTGAATATATTGTCGTTGTGGTAGTTTTATCGAATGATGTTTGAAATTTTTTTGTGCTGTAATCATCCTTCTCATTTAATACCAATTGCTCATAAATGAGTTTTTCTTTATCGTTTTCATTACCATAAAAAGAAATTTTAGCAGCCCCATTTTCATAAACAGCTAATCTAGCATATCCATTTCGACCATAAGAAAAATCATTAGGGTAAATTGCTTTTGCAGCCTCTGATTTAGAACCGGCACCACTGATAATTTGTTTAATATTATCTTTTTCAATATATTGTAAATTATGATCATGACCTGACACCACAATAACATTATCGTTATCTTGTAACAGCGTTTTTACTCTTTTGGTAAAAAGTGCATATTGTTTATTTTGAATGTCTTGTGGACTCGCCCCAGATGTTTTTCGTATAAGATTTAGTAAAGAACCTAAAACGGGTAGCGGAATTTTTTGTTCCAATGGAAAAAGTTGTTTCTCTACTGAAAACTGGCCACCATGTGATCCATTAGTCATCAAAGGATGATGAACCGCCAGAATAATTATTTTTTCTTGGTTTTTATTCAGAACACTTTCCAACTCGACAAAAAATGCTTCTCTAGTTTTGATAGTACAGTCATCATTTATTGTTGGACTTTTATCCCAATCTTCCAAAAACCATTGGCTATCGATAGTTATGAGTGTCAGGTTCTTATTTATTTCTAAATCATCGATACCACAGCTTTTTCTGGGAAGGAATGATTTTTTATCGTTGAGGTATTCCGTTACAAATTTAGCCTGTCGTTCTAATCCTTTAATTCCGCTGTACCAATCATGGTTACCAGGTATAAAAATAGTTTGTCCTTTGAAAATTTTGGATAATTTGAGTTGGTTTGTCAATTTACTTTCGGCAATAATTCGTTCATTTGGATGGTCAGCAGTAGGCAATCCTTTTGGATAAATATTATCACCAAGAAATAAAAGAGTACTGTTTTTATTTGTTTTTTTTAATCGTTCTTCCAATAAACGTAGTGTTTGCTGCGCTTTTTTTTCATTGGCATTACCTGCATCACCAATTAAATAAAAGGTATGCGCAATTTTAGAACTGTCTGTTGCGTTTTGGGTAACCGGATTATTGATGTTTTTTCCAAATTGTGCATGATGAGTTGCACATGATTGAAAAATAAGTCCCGTAAACAATAATATAAAACCTGCTTTATTGAAAGTAATAAAACAATTATCCGAAAATAATTTCATAATTTAGTAGTATAAAAATATGTCCATGAATCTAATAGAACAGGCCAAAGATTTTGTTGATAAATTGTTCAAAGATAAACTTTCTTCCTCATATACCTATCATAATCTAAATCATACAATTGATGTTGTTGCGGCGGTCAATATACTCGTTGATGCTGAAAATATAGACCCTTCCGATAAAGAGATTTTGCTCCTTGCAGCATGGTTTCACGATACGGGATACATTAAGGGTTGTGATAATCATGAAGAGTCTAGTGTAGTAATTGTGACTGATTTTTTAAAAGAGAAAGGAAAATCAGCGACTTACATAGAGAAAGTGGCTGGTTTAATTCGTGCTACAACCTATGGATATGTGCCGAAAACACTTGTTGAAAAAATAATCAGGGATGCGGATCATTACCATCTCTCCAGTGATGAATACACAGTAACCTGCAATGCTTTGCGATTAGAATGGCAAAGTATGAGTGAAAAGACGTATTCCGATGCCGATTGGGTTATTGAAAATTTAGATTTTTTAACACACAAACATCACTATTATACGGATTTTGCCTTGAAAATTTGGCAACCATTAAAGGAGAAAAATATAAAACGGCTACAGAAAAAAAGGAACAAAATGGAATTGAATAATAGTAAAGAATTTGATAAAGAATTAAAAAAACGAGAAAAGGAAGAAAAACCAGATCGCGCGATTGATACTTTATTTAGGGTAACATTGAATAATCACACTACTTTGAGTGGTATTGCCGATAGTAAAGCTAATATATTACTGTCTGTAAATGCCATTATTATTTCCATAGCACTTTCTACCTTAATTCCCAAATTAGACAGTCCAAGTAATTCTCATTTGATGATTCCTACTTTTATCATGTTAATGTCCAGTGTGATTACCATTATTTTTGCAATACTTTCTACACGACCAAAAGTGACCAAAGGTTTTTTTACCCGACAAGATATCGAAGACCAAAAAGTGAATTTACTTTTCTTTGGAAATTTCTATAAAATGCCTTTAAATGAGTATCAATGGGCAATCAACGAAATGATGAAAGATAGAGGGTATTTGTATAATTCGATGATCAAAGATTTATATTTTTTGGGAGTCGTTCTCGAAAAAAAATACCGTTTATTGAGAGTCGCTTATAATTTTTTTATGATAGGAATTATTATATCCGTTGTTGCTTTTGTAATTGCCTTCAAAATGGTTAAACTTTAATTTAATTCGTCCAATAAGTCCTGATAGGAATAGTTTTTTTGATTTTGCTCCGTGTTTTTATTGCAGACTTTTACCCGGATAGCTCTTAGGCCTGAGACTCCTTGTAACTCTTCCACTTCAAATTGTTCAATTGCAGGTTCTAATATTTTTTTGAATTGTAAAAACTTGATGTAATTCAAATATTCGGTTTCCTCATTATTGTGCGAATAAACAATAGTGATTTTTTCTTTCTCGGTAATCCGTTCTTTGGTTCCTTTGATATTGGCTTTGTCAATGCGTTTTTTAACGACTTCGTAGCGGGCATTGTATGTGCCATCGACATCAAAACGTTTTTCATCCATTCTGAATCGGATGGAAATGGGAGAACTAAAAACTAAAATCAATGAAGTTACATCGAGTTCGTACGGTAAAGAAAATTTGAGATGGTGGTGTTCCATTTCCATTTCGCATAAGGTTTGCAACTGCCACAACCTTAAATTATGGAGGTACAATGTGTTAAAAGGTTTTGATGGAGCAATAGAAGATCCAATATAAAGATTGTGTTCTACACCATCCGTTTTGAAACGTTCGTAATAATGAGGATATATTTTTTGTGCTTCGGCTTGTTTTTTATCCAAAATAGAAGCTAGTTTTTTATTGATAATCGACATGGCGTTATCAAATTTCTTTCTGGAATGATAAAACATTCCTGATTTTTCATCGAGACTCTCAAAATAATTTTTTTCTAGAATTACTCCGGTCGAATCCGTTTTGGTGTTTCTTAAAATTGGATGAATTTCATTTTCAATATACAGCTGAATTTGCTGTTCTGTATCTGCTTTCAATGGAAATTCAAGTTGTTTCAGAAGGGATTGCAGTTCAAATTTTCGTTGTTCCAATAAAACTAAATTGGTCTTTGATTTTTGATTTTTGAAAATATGGATAAGGGCTTTTAATTGGCTTTTTAAATCTTCTTTTACGGTTTCATTTCGGTGATTGGAAGATCCTTTAATATCTATTTGTCCATATAAAGGATAGACTTCTTTGAATACAATTTCTTTGAAAATATAATCTCTGGTCTGAGTTTGAAAATATTTCTGAGCCTCTTTTCGGAATTTCCAATATACACTTGGATGGATGGCCGTGTATTCTCTCTGAATTATCGCCTCAATTTGGTTTTGCATATCCGTATTGTAACGTTCCACCGTATCAATTAAATAAGGTAAAATCAAGTCTAATTTACTGGCATTAATACTGTTCAGGTCTCTTGGACTTGCAGAAACGAGTTCTACAACTCCCAAAAGGATTCCGTTTTTTATAATTGGTGCAAAAATACAACTTTGAATATTTTGTTTTAATAAATGATTGCCAAGTATTTGGTTTCCGGGTTCGAGTGCAAATTTCTCAACATTAGAAATGGATAGGACTTTATTGTTTTCCAATAAATTTTCAAAAGAGCAACCCAACAGTGCATTTTTGCAAGTTACTTCTTCTGTGTTAGACAGGATAAAACTAGTCAGACTGGTATCATTCAAACTAGGTTTTACAAATTTATCTTCCTCTGCATTGTAAATAATTACGCCAACTCTTAAATCGGCTATTTTGAAAATGGAACGAAAAATGGATTCGAAATTTTCTTGTAGCGCTATTTGTTCTCTTTCTGGTTTCAAGAGATTACTTTTCAACTTAGAAATGGAACTTTCGGTAGTTGCATCAAAAAGAATAGCAATGCCAAAACCTTTTAGAATCCAACTCTCAACCGGAAATTTCTCTTTCCATAAAGCAAGGTCATCATAATTATCCATCAACAAATCGATGTCGTCTTGTGATAGTTTTGGTGATTTATCAGTTGCAATTATTTCTAAAAAATCAGCATTGTACAAAATACGGTACTGATTCATAATTCCTTTTTTGTTTGGAATATCGTAAAATAAAGGTTTGTTAAAATCAATTTTCTGACCATAAAATTCATTCAAAATCAGCGTACAACTCATAACATAGAATTGATGTTCGTCAAAATCACGAATCGCCATGTCAAATAATACACCTGCTTCGTTTACTATTTTTTTGAAGCGTTCGGTGTAATTAAAAGTAAAATTCTGAAACGGAATCGTAACTGCTTTGATTTCATTGTTCGTTAAAGCGGTCGGGAACAAATCAGCCAGTAAATGTTGGATTAAAGTTTCGTTTTCGTGAATTAAATCCAAATTTTCTATGCCAGTTCTAAATTCAGGAAAGGGCTTAATTTCTTTAAGTAATGCTTTGGCATAATTCGCTCGATAATCTACATTGCTAATGGCAATTTCTTCCAAAGCTTCGATAAGCTTATGGAATGAAATCAAGGTTTTGAACGGACTTTCTTTGAAAAAATTAGGCGTCATTTTTTATTGGCTTTTGGAGTCGTAAATTTACAAATAAACCAAATTTGAGAGGTTGATTTTTGCGTTTATTTCAAAAAAAATCTCCAACTACTTTCGTAATTGGAGATTGATATATTTTTAATTATCGCTCTTTAAACTGCGACAGAATACTAATTACTGCATGCTAACTTTTCTCTTCTTTGTTAAAATAAACTAAGTAATAATACATTTGTTTTTCCTCGTCCCAGCCTTTTTCAACATATTTTTCGGCACTTTCAGGATTGATGAAATCCATTTTGATTTGAATGTGCGTATCTAAATTAATGACGTTTTTGATTGATTTTCGGGCATCAGAAACGGCGGCATTAGCAATAGGAAAAGTGGTTACATCTTCAATGCTGTACTTTTCTCCTTTGTCCATTTTGTAGTTTTTAAACTCTGGAATAAGGTCTGGATTGTCTAATACTTCATTTAAAAATTCTGTCTCTTCAAATTCATCGTTTTTTGCAAAATAGTTTACCGAACGGTTCATAAACATTACTTCTTCTTTCTTGTCCTCGGCAGGGAAAACGACATCTTTCGCAAAGTTCTGACAGAATTTAAGGTATTTTTTAGTGATAAAGTTTTCGTCCTCAAAAGCATCTACAGATAAGAAATGCTCTAGCCAATATCTGGCATCATAGCGGTTACTGTCAACCGTTAAGATTTTGTATCCTTCTTCTTTTTTGTAATTAAAGATAATACAACCTTTGTCTAGCTTATTCAAACTGACACCTTGTTGTAAAATCATTTCTAAGTGTGTTGCTTTTTCTTCAAATTGCAAAAAATCCGCTTGTATTTCACTTTTGAAAATCCCTATAGCATCCACCACATTATTATCAATGCTCACGTTCGTTAAATAAGTAACATAAACTTCACCGTTCTTGATGTGAGGATGGTTGGACTGCTCAAATAAGTGCGTAGTAATTTTTTTAGAAACGTCATGAATCGTACTTGGATTATCAAAAACTTCCGTTGCAAATTTGAACATATCATTATAGTCTAAATCAATTTCATGGGCGAACTGAAAATAGTTTTCTTCTTTTTCCCTAAAAGGTTTAAAGAAAAATTCTTTCATCAAAGGCACAATCTCATCATTCAGATTAAACGGTTGCTCCGATAAAAAAATAGCTTCGTTTCTACTTTTATTACCCACTCTGTGAATGGATAAATTTTCGATGTGTGTGTTATATAAGTTGATCATTTTTTTTATAAGGTTCAAAGGAGCAAAGAGACAAAGATACTAAGGTTTTAAATTCCCTCTTTAATTTTTCGAGTGAATGAACTTAACATTCTTTCTATTTCTCTGCTTTCTCCGTATATTTTGTTAAATTGAATTTCGTTGGTATATTTTAAATTGAATGATATTTCAAGTTGTGTTTGCATTTCGAATAATGAAGCTATCGCAATATTCAAAAATTTCAAATAATCTTTGTTACCGTCTCTGCCATATCCTTCAGCAATATTACTTGGAATTGATATTGAACTTCTCCTGATTTGTGAAGTCAAACCGTAAATTTCTTCTTTTGGAAATGAATTTGTTAACTGGTAGATATCCGTAACTAAAATCATAGATTTTTGCCAAATTAATAAGTCTCTAAATGTACTCATACCTCTTTATTTTAAAAGCCTTTGAATCTTTGTATCTGAAAATTAATTCCAGTTCTCCTCAAATCCATAGTCTTCAAAACTGTCATCGCCCTCAAACATATCCAAATCATCTTCGTCTAAGCCATCTTCAAATTCATCATTGTAATCATCTGCATTGTCTGATTCAAAGTTTTTTTCCATCGCTTCGTCAGGCATTTCTCCATGAGAAAAAATAGTTTCCGGATATAAATTACCGACAACTTGATCTTCTACGGCAGCAAGTTCAACAAGGAACGTCCACATATTGATGAAGTCGTACACATAAAGAATTTTGGTATTTTGCTTATCTAAAATATCTGATAATTGGTAATCGCTCATGATTTTTTGTTCGCCTGGAACATCACCGGTATCAAAAAGTGAAATCTCGTCTTCTTGATTCCAAGTTTCATCACAAGTATAAAAAGAAGCCACTTCCATTCCGTCAAAACCAAAGGAATTGAAAATAGCATTGTGTAAATCTTCTAAAGTATCGTCCTCAAGTATTGCAATGTCTCTAAAAACATCTTCTTCCGCGTCTAGAATCACTCTAAATTTATAAACCATAATCTTTGTTTTTATTGAAAGCCCAAAGGTAAAATATAATTTTAGATTTAGATTTCAGATTTTCGATTTGTTGATAATATTTTTGCGTATAGATTCATTTAAGAATGGAGCTAATAGGAAGTTCAGCCAAGTCAGGATATTAAGTGGAAATAATATTTATAAATTAGAATTTTGATTAGAATGATATCATTTTAATAGTTTTTTACTCGTCTGTTTTATTTTTAAAGATAGTAACGACTCTTTTTCTAAATTGATGGTATTTTTTATGATTTGGATATAGTCTACTGTGTGCCATGTTGTTAAAAATTAAAGCAACGGCAAGTAAAATAAGTACACCGCTCAAAACAGGAGAAAATACATACCAATAGCCCAGATTTTTAATTTTTTCAGAACCAGCTATTGCAATCAAAGCGGTGGCTCCGCCTGGAGGGTGTAATGTTTTAGTCATTTGCATAAAAACGATAGATAGAGAAACAGCAAGCGGAGCGGTTAACCAAACTATATCCGGAACGAATTTATATACTGAAACCCCAATAATTGCAGAAATCAAGTGTCCTCCAATAAGGTTTCGGGGTTGTGCCAATGGACTTTGAATGACACCATAAACCAATACACTGGATGCGCCAAAGGAACCGATTAAATAAACCACATCAGATTGTGGTAATGTGTGAGATTGTAAATATGCTATTATTCCAATGCCTATAAAAGAACCGAGAAAAGCCCAGAAATGTTCTTTGAAATCAACCAAAGTTTCTTTATACAGAATGTATTTGGTTTTACGATATTTCCTTTTTATTTTTTGAACTGGCATGGATAATTATTTTACTAAACTTGGAGAATAGGTGTAAACGGTGAACGGATAAATCATTTTAGCCGTGTATTTTGAAATCAAACAAACTACTAGAATTGGAAGAAACAATGTATAATCATTGGTTAAACCACAAACCAGAAATAGTGCTGTGAAAGGCGCATGAATACTGGCACTCAAAACGGCTGCCATTCCTATTATGATGAAGTTTAGTGGAATTATATTGGCATTGAAATATGTGTTGAGAATCAATGCAAGTAATAATCCTAAAAAAGCACCAATAAACAAACTTGGAGCAAAAACGCCGCCATCTCCTCCTGAAGCTAAAGTGGCTGATGTTACAATAGGTTTCAAAACTAAAATTCCAATAAAAGTAAGTACCATTGAAACTGAAAGTACCATCCCATTTGGATTAATAAAAATAGTTTTGATGGCATGATATCCTTCGCCATAAAGCTGAGGAAATACAAAAAGAGAAACGCTTAAAATCACAGATCCGAAGATGATTTTGAAATAAGGCACTTTTATTTTCGAAAATTGTTCTTTGAAAAATAACACGCAACGGGTTAAATAAACCGAATTTATTCCTGCAATAATTCCAAGAAGTACAAAGTAGGGAATAGCTCTTAAATGCCAAATCATATTATGTACTGCAAATAAAGGTTTTTCGTCCAACAAATAAATAAGTCCAAAAGCGATTGAAACTGCTATCAAGTTTGTTAATACAAATGCCCGAGTTACTTTTCTGGAGATTACTTCAAGTGAAAATAAAAGACCGGCAATTGGACTACTGAATAATGCAGTAATTCCGGCCGCTACTCCCGCACAAATTAACTCTGTTTTATATTGTCGGAATACATTTTGTTTCCTTTGCGCAACAGAACCAATCGTCGCCGAAGCGACAACTGTTGAAACTTCTATTCCGGTAGAGCCACCAAAAACAACGGTCAAAAAGCCGTTAATAAAATGGGAAGGGATTTTATAACTGGGTAAATTCTTCGAATTGGAATTAGTGCTTTCAAAAACTTCTTTTATGCCTTTGTTTTCTTTTTTCTTGAATAAATATTCGCGCAGAAAATAAATAATTGACAATCCAAAAACGGGAAAAATAACTAAAAATATTGGATTAACTACCGTTTGATGAAAAAAGATTTCTTCATAATATTCGGTTGTGTTTTTTAAAATAACACCTAAAAAAGCCGCTAGAAAACCAATTAGTATGGATACAATAACTAGTTTTTGAACTTTAATGAAGCGATAATTTTTTTTAATTTGTGTGGTATTGTTCATTTGAAAAAAGTAATGTGTCTGAGTATTACAAAATTAAAGAAACAAAATCAGATTTGAATTGAAAAAAAGGTTAGACTATTTTCTTTTACGATTTTGGTAGTATTTTTACTTTTTTGCAAACAAAAACGATTTATTTTTCATAAAATTCTATTGGTAAATTATCTGGATCTGCGATAAAGAAGAATTTTTTTTGAGTAAATTCATCTACACGAATTGCTTCTGCAGTTATATTTTTATTCACTAAATAATCTCGTGTTTTTTGAATGTCATTCACTTCAAAAGCTAAATGACGCATACCAGCCGCTTCAGGCGTGGAAGGACGTTTTGGCGGGTTTGGAAATGAGAATAATTCTATCACATATTCTCCGTTAAGTGCCAAATCAAGTTTGTACGATTGTCTTCCTCACGGTAAATTTCCTGAATTATTGTTAGTCCTAAAACGCTCGTGTAGAACGTTTTTGATTTTTGATAATCGGAACAAATAATAGCGATATGATGAATCTTATTGAGTTGTAGCATTTGTATTTTAATTAAGAAAGCCTAATCGGTTGATTAGGCTTTAGTTTTTTATTTTTTTGCATCGGAACAAAGTCCCACAATTTCATGGAAAGTGTCGTGTAAATCAGTAATTGATTTCACAATTGCGGCATCGGCTCCATTAGACTTCACTAATTTATGCAGTGCTTTGCTTTTTAGTTGTAATCGTTCCGCTGAAGCTAAAATTGCATCAGTTCTAAATTCTGTTGGAATATCTGATTTTAATAACATCGCTGCTTTGTTCATCATTTCTTCCGAACGTGCTTTTATTGGAGCCAAATTTCCTTCTTCTGCAGGATGGAAAGTTTGCGACATTACTTCGTGAAATTCTTTTATGGCAGGCCATTTATCAAAAGTGGATTGTGCCGAAACAGAGTTTGCGACAACAATAAGTGCCAAGACTAAAAATGTTTTAAGATGTTTCATTATGATTTGTTTAAGTTGTTATAACAAAGATAGGAAAATTTAGTTTTGAGAAATTGTAATTCCAATATTCATTATTCATTCAATTTCCGAATCACTTTTGCCGGATTTCCTACCGCCAAAGAATTGTCAGGAATGTCTTTTGTAACCACAGAACCTGCGCCAATAACACAACCATTTCCAATGGTAATACCCGGACAAATAACGGAATTTCCGCCAATCCAGCAATCATCGCCGATGGTTATTGGCAATGCATTTTCTAGTGTTTTTCTCAGTTCAGCATCCAGCGGATGTGTTGCGGTGTACAATTGAACGCCCGGAGCAAAAAATACATTGGAACCTATAGTGACTTTTGCGCAGTCCAAAACGACACAGTTTACATTGAAATAGACATTTTCTCCACAACTGATATTATATCCGTAATCGCAAAAAAATGGAGGTTCAATGTAAAGATTTGCTCCTGCATTAGGAATGAGTTCTTTTAGAATTTCCCGTGCTTTTTTGGTTACTCTGTATTCGGTAACATTTAATCGGTGGAGTAAATTTTTAGATTTTCGTCTGTCTTTTACTAAAACAGGATCGCCTGCCAAATAATATTCTCCGGCAATCATTTTTTCTTTTTCGGTTATCATAGTTTATAAATTTGAGCAAAACAAATTGCGGTATATGTTGTTACATTTTAGTTTTGGCAATTTTAGAATGAATTTTCAGTGTTTCTTGCAAAGCAGCACTTCCATACCAAAGCGTTAATTCTGCTTCCAGAAGTTTCGATTGTACCGCAGGATCTGTCGCCACAAATGTTTTGGCTTCTTCGATACTGCTGGCATTAAAAATATAAATACCTCGATAATTTTTATCATTTTTCATAAAAGGGCCTGCCACAACCAGCTTTCCTTCCACGGCCAATTTACTGATGTTAGCCATGTGTCCTTCAAATAATTTTTGAGTTTCCTCTTTAGTTGCGGTTGTATTAGTTCCTGTTTTTAATAAACAAAAAACATATTTTTTCATACCATATTTATCTGCATTCAGGGATTTTGCCAGTTTTTCATCAAATGTGGGTGTATTTTCCTGAGAGAATATTGTCGTGCTAAAGCAAAGTAATACAAGTAAAAAGATAGATTTTTTCATTTTTTCAGAATTTGAATGTACACAAATTTAAGGTTTTTCATTATATGGTAATAAAATTATCATTAACAATACCAATTAAATAGAAAACAAACGGTTTTACAAAATCAGCCACAGATTCACAGGTTAAAATTATATTATTGGCAATAAATAGGACCTTATTTATTACCTGTTTTTTTAATTATTTCAATTTCTAAAAGGAATCAAATTATAAATCAGTGGCAGAAAAAACACTAAGATGTTTTGCAGAGGTCATAAAATTTATTGATTAAACAACTCATCCTATAATTTCAACAGTTCAGTATTAACTTTTTCTGTTTCTGATTTTTGCGATAGATATTTGCTTTATCAAAATCAAACATCATGAAACCATCATTTACTCAACAATCCAATCATTTGAAAAGAAGCCTTAAATCGATTTTCACTTTTGCAATTCTATTATTCAGCCTGACTATTTTTTCACAAAATACAATTTCAGGGAAAGTGGTGGATGAGAAAGGGAAACCGGTTTCTGGCGCTAATGTTTTTATAGAAGGGACTTATGATGGCGCCTCAACAACCGAAACGGGTGATTTTAGTTTTACGACTACTGCAAAAGGAAATCAAACTTTGGTAGTGAGTTTCCTGATTTATGAGACTTCTAAAACAGTGATTGATGTGGCTACTTTCCAAAATAAAACCATCAAATTACGAGAAAGTGTTACATCGCTCGATGCGGTTGTTATTACGGCCGGAACATTAGAAGCCGGTGACAAAGCCAGAGTTTCGGTTTTGAAACCATTGGATATTGTAACAACTGCTGGTTCTGCGGGAAATATTATTGCGGCTTTGCAAACGTTGCCGGGAACACAAACGGTAGGTGAGGACGGAAGATTGTTTGTTCGGGGTGGCGAGGCCAATGAAACACAAACTTTTATAGATGGAATTCGGGTGGCGCAACCGTATGGCGCAAGTACAAATAATTTGCCAACACGAGGTAGGTTTTCTCCTTTTCTGTTCAGTGGAATGTCTTTTTCTACAGGTGGTTATTCAGCGGAATATGGCGAAGCGTTATCGAGTGTTTTATTGTTGAATACACAAGATGAGCCAGACCAAAATAAAACCGAAATATCATTAATGACTGTAGGTTTAGGTATTGGAAATACCCAAAAATGGAAAAAAAGTTCGTTGAGCGTCAATGCGAATTACCTCAATTTAGCACCATATCAAGCTGCTATACCTCAAAACGTGGATTGGAACAGTCCTTTTCAATCGTTGTCAGGAGAAACGGTGTATCGCTATAACTTCAATAATGGAATTTTGAAAGTCTACGCTGCTTTTGATTCGTCTAAATTTGACATTAATCAGGAAAATATCAATTCGCCTGAGAAAATCAGAGTGGATTTAAATAACAATAATTTTTATTTGAATTCGTCTTACAAAGGCGTTTTTGGGAACAATTGGCAAATTACTTCTGGATTGAGTTATGGCTACAGCAACAACAAAATAAATTTAGATTCAGATAAAGTGGCGAATGATGAAAATACAGCTCATTTGAAATTAAAATTAAGAAAAAGCTTTTCAGAAAGAGTGAAACTTTCCTTTGGAGCGGATTATTTTGCGACCCAATTCAATGAAGATTTCAACGAAAATTCAGGTTTGGTTTTCACCAATGGGTACGATTCGAACATAGCAGCTGTTTATACTGAAGCTGATATTTTCTTCTCTAAAAAATGGGCTGCCAAAATAGGGGTAAGGGCTTCGAATAATGATTTGCTTGACGAAACTGCTATTTCACCTCGAATTTCATTTGCGTATAAAATGGCTAAAAATAGTCAGTTTTCATTTGCGTATGGCGATTTTACCCAAACTCCAAGTGCGGAATACATCAAATATTCCAACAACAATCAATTTGAAAGCGAAAAAGCTTCGCATTACATTTTGAATTTTCAGTACAGTAAAAACGGAAAAACATTTCGTGCTGAAACCTATTACAAAGACTATCGTGATTTAGTAAAATTCGACACCCAAATGGCAGCGTATAATTCGGTTTACGATAATTCAGGATCTGGTTATGCGAAAGGTCTGGATTTGTTCTGGAGAGACGGAAAATCAATCAAAAACTTAGAATATTGGGTTTCCTATTCGTACATCGATACGGAGAGAGATTATAAAAATTTCAGTTCTCAAGTCACACCAAGTTTTGTTGCGGATCACAGCTTGTCAATCGTCACTAAATACTGGATAAATGATTGGAAATCGCAAATTGGTTTCACGAATTCCTACAGTTCCGGGCGTCCCTACAACAATCCTAACGAAACGAAATTCATGAATGGAAAAACTAAATCGTACAACAGTTTGAGTTTCAATTGGGCGTATTTATTGAGTCAACAAAAGATTTTATATTTCTCAGTCTCCAATGTTTTAGGTTCTCAGAATGTATTTGGATACGAATATGCTAACAATCCAGATAATGTAGGCTTTTACAACAGAAAAGAAATTATTCCTACTGCAGATCGTTTTTTCTTCGTAGGATTCTTTTGGACAATTAGTAATGATAAAAAAGACAATCAGTTGAGGAATTTGTAAAGGTTCAAAGAAGCAAAGATAGTAAGGTTCAAAGACTGCGAAACTTTAACTCTGTTACTTTGAACCTTTGAACCTTTGCAACTAAAAAAAATACAATTCATCCATCAAATTCTACAGTTCAGTATTTATAAATTTTAAACCAATAGAAACCGATATACTTTTGAAGTATAAATTAATTAGAAAGTTTCAATCATCAAAAAAATAACCATTTAAAACCAAGAAATCATGACTAAAATTATCACAACAATCGCATTTTTTATTTGTAGTTTAGTATCTGCTCAAGGGCAATTCGAACAAGGAATGGGGAAAGCGTTCCAGTTATGGGGCGAAGGAAAAAACACCGAAGCTTCGGATTTATTTGAAAGAATTTCCGCTGCGGAAAAAACAAGTTGGTTGCCTAATTATTACGTTGCATTAGTAAATACTACAACTGCTTTTAGAACCAAGGATAAAGATCAAATGACTTTATTACTTTCTAAAGCACAAAAATCATTGGATATAGAAATGGATAAAAATCCAAATAATGCCGAATTATTGGTGATGCAAGCGATGATTCATACTGCTTGGATTGCTTTTGACCCAATGACAAACGGGCAAAAATTATCCGGAACGGTTATGGAATTGTACGGAAAAGCACAGGCAATTGCTCCGGAAAATCCAAGAGTTGTTTTTGGTAAAGCCGAATTTGAAATTGGTGGTGCTCAATTTTGGGGAACCGATACCAAACCAATGTGTGCGCAAATTGAAAAAGCTATTGGACTTTTTGCTACTTTTAAACCGGAAACACCTTTCTCTCCAAAATGGGGTTTAGAAAGAGCTTTAACAGCACAGAAGAATTGTAAGTAAATCTATTGATTGTTTCTAATTATTCGTTTTTAAGAAACAAAATAGAGAATAGTAACTATTGAAAAAAAGAGAATGATGTATATAAAACCACATTTACTTAAAGCTTTATTTATTGGGGTTGTGATTTTTTTAGTATCCCTTCTAATTGAATTTATTTCAGTTGGGAATGAGGTTTTTAGCCCTAGATTATACGTTCACTTTTTATATTGCATGCTTTACAGTGTTGCATTGTATCTTGTTAACGCAGCGTTGTTTGTATTTTTGGACAAAGTTTTTAAAGATAATATTTATGCTGTAAAGCGAATAATTATTGGGTTTGTCGGCTCTTTTCTCATTTCCTTATTTACAATTTTTTTACTTCGTATCTTTTTGAACGTTATAGTAGAAAAAAAATCAATGACAGATTTTTTAGCAAATGAAACTCCTTCAAATTACATTGAATCGTCAATTATCACTTTCATCATATTATTAGGAGTTCATGCTTTACATTTCTACAAAGCGTACAATGAAAATAAAGTCAAAGAACAGAAAATCATCGCAGGAACAGCAAATGCGAAGTTTGAAAGTTTAAAGAACCAAATTGATCCTCATTTTCTTTTTAACAGCCTTAATGTCTTAAGTTCTTTAATTGAGGAAAATCCAGACAATGCGCAGCGATTTACAACCTCGTTATCCAAGATTTACCGCTACGTTTTGGAACAAAAAGACAAGGAATTGGTTTCGGTTGAGGAAGAACTGGCTTTTGCCAAAACCTACATGAATTTATTAAAAATGCGTTTTGAGAACAGCTTGTTTTATGAAATGCCCACAACTGCAATTTCGGCTGAAGCCAAAGTCGTACCGCTTTCTTTACAGCTTTTATTGGAAAATACGGTGAAGCATAATGTGGTTAGTGAGCAAAGACCCTTGCACATCAGGATTTTCGTGGAGGGCGATTATCTGGCGGTTCAAAACGATTATCAAAAGAAAGAATTTTTGCAAGATCGACAAGGAGTTGGGTTGCAAAATATCGTTAACCGATATGGAATCATCTCCAATAGAAAAGTTCTGATTGCTCAAAATGAACAAACATTTACGGTTAAAATACCTATTTTAACAAAACAAATTACGGTTATGGAAACAACGACGACCACCAATGAAAATAGCGCTTATTACAGAGCCAAAAAACGAGTGGATGCACTCAAAGGATTTTACGGGAACTTGATTTCTTACTGTTGTGTAATTCCATTTTTAATCTTCATCAATTTGACGTTTTCGCCCCATTTTCAATGGTTTTGGTTTTCTGCAGCCGGATGGGGATTTGGATTAACGATGCATGCTTTCAAGGTTTTTGGTTACAGTTCCAATTGGGAACAAAGAAAAATTCAGGAAATTTTGCGCAAAGATGAGCATAAACAAACTTGGAAATAAGAATCACAGCATTTTAAACGTAGAAAAATTTAAATAAAAAATCATGGAAAATACATATCAAAATGAAGAGCGCTATTTTGAAGCGAAAAAACAAGTGGAAGAAATTAAAGGTTTCTATGGGAACTTGACTGCCTATATTGTCTTTAATATTGCTTTGCTAATCATAAATTTAGTAACATCTCCGGAGCATTTATGGTTTTTTTGGCCAATGTTAGGATGGGGAATTGGAGTGATTTTTCATGGTATGAAAGTCTTTAACTATATGCCGTTTTTTGGTAAAGATTGGGAAGAACAAAAAATTAAGGAGTTTATGGAAAAAGAAAATAGGAGAAAAGATACTTGGACATAAATTCACAATTTTTCTATTACAATTTAATTACTTTTTTAAAAAATAAATGTCAGTTAATAACATCGAGATGAAAAGAAATTTTAATTCTGAGTTTGGAGAATTTCAGCCGGAAGATAAGTACGCTGCCGCCCAGCGGGAAGTGAAGCGATTGAAAGGTTTCTATACGCATTTAGTAGTGTATATAGCCGTAAACATAATGATCGTATTCATTAATATTAGAGATTTAGATCCAGGAGAAAGCTATTTCAAATTAGAGAATTTCTTCACGGCATTCTTTTGGGGAATAGGAATAGTGGCGCACGGATTTTCTGTTTTCTTGCCCAATTGGATTTTTGGAAGAAACTGGGAAGAGAAAAAAATAAAAGAGTTGATGGAGAAAGAAAAAAGTGAAAAATGGGAGTAAGATAAATGTTCAATATTCAGTAAAACCTCTAACTTCCATTCTCTATTTTCTAACCACTAACTTAAAAAATGAAAACAATAATAATTGAAGACGAAAAACCAGCTGCCAGATTGCTGCAAAGAAAACTGGAAAAACTAAATATTCAAGTAGGAGTGATGTTGCATTCCGTTGAAGAAGCACTTGATTGGTTTTCTAAAAATGAGCACCCGGATTTGATTTTTCTGGATATTCAATTGTCGGATGGGTTGTCATTTGAAATATTTGAAAAAGTTGAAATTAAGAGCGCCGTAATTTTCACGACCGCTTATGATGAATATGCGCTTCGTGCCTTTAAATTAAATAGCATCGATTATCTTTTGAAACCCATTGACGAAGATGATCTCGAAATTGCAGTCGCTAAATTCAAGTCGCTTTTGCCAAAACAGGAAACACAACCACAAAGCTTGGGAATCGATTTTGAGCAAATCAAAAGAATGTTGATCAATCCGTTTGAGAAAAACTATAAAAAACGATTTACGGTAAAAATAGGCCAACATTTGAAAGTGATTTCGATAGATGAAATCGAATGTTTTTTTAGCGAAAATAAAGGCACTTATTTGCATACTTTTGACAATAGGAATTATTTAATCGAATGTACTTTGGAACTTTTAGAGCAGGAATTGGATCCTGCAGATTTCTTTCGAATCAGCAGAAAATTTATAATTCCGCTGAAAGCAATCAAAGAAATTGTTGTGTACAGCAACTCTCGTTTGAAAGTTATTTTGCCCTCTTTTAAGGATGAAGATGTGATTGTGAGTAGAGAAAAAGTATCCGATTTTAAGACGTGGATTGGGTAGTTTTAGAGCACAAAAAAAACTGTTTCAAAGAGACTCAGAAAATCCTAAAAGGAAATTTTTGAGTCTAACAATTGAAACAGTTTAAGTACCTTTAGGATTTAAAAATTAATCAAATAATGATTTAATTTCTTTTTGTGTCTTGCCTAATTTTTGTTGTAATTTACCCCACATTTCATCTTCTTTACCTTCCTCGTATAGTAAATCATCATCCGTCAAATCGGCAAATTTCTGTTTAAGTTTTCCTTTCAACTCATTCCAGTTTCCTTCAATCTCTTTTGAATTTGGCATAATATCTAAGTTTTAAATTACTATTTGTTCTTTACAAATTTGATGATTTTAAGCTGTTTGATTGTTATACAATTCTGTGAATCTGTTGTATAATTCCTATAGATGGGATTGTCTAATATGTATTGAGGGGATTTATTAAATCGAAATATATGTTAAATTATAACTACAAGTGTTTGATTCTAAATTAATGGTAATGAGAAATTTGTGTTTTGGATATAGATATTCTCTATGATGAATTTATACCTTAAAAAACGTCTTGCGAATGCCAATTAGTACAAAAATCAATACCGTGAAGAGAATGAAAAAAGGGATGATATAATTGATTAGACCTGATGGTAACATAATTGCTATAATTAATAACTGAAAGCCTAAACCATAAATAGAAACCAAAGTCATAAACCAGTTAGGAAAGGTTTTTACTTTGTATGCATCTTTATCGAGAAAGTGAATTATCTTGTCAAATGTTCCATAAACGATAGTGTAAATACGAAACAAAATATCGACCGATTTTTGCGTTTCTCCTGGTAAAGCTCTTGGTGATTTGTACTCAAAAATTTTACTTGTCGTATCTCCGCCAACGGATTTATTTCGTAAAATCACATAGTAATAATTGTATAAAGTTCCTTGTAATTGAATACCAATAAAGGCCAAAATAGTTAGCCAAAATGATGTTTTTGAGACATAACAAATCGTCATTAAAAAGAGAAAATTCAGGATGATATCGAATACGCTGTCCAAGTATCTTCCGGTGTAAGAAGGTGTGTTTTTTAAGCGAGCCAGTTCACCATCGGCAGCATCAATTCCAGATTTAAGCAAGATGAAAAAAGTTGCTAAAAAGTAAGATCCGTCCAGAATACAATAAATTGCTATCAGACCGGAAATACCAAAAAGTAACGTAACATGAATGGGAGTAAAGCGGGTATTTTTTAATTGATTGGCTAGGAACTTTCCAAATGGTCTTCCATAATCTGATAAATCTAAAAATTTATCTTGAGCAGCAAGTTTAGACATTTATGTTTATGAACAAAGAAATGCGACAATATAGTCAGGTGTATTCGTTAGTATGTTTTTATTTTGATAATCGATGTAAAGTGAATGTCATTGCTGTCAGTAAAAAGAAAGCCATTACTTGGTGTAATAATCCCAACCAAAGTGGAACACTGTAAAGCAACGTAAAGACACCTAATGTGAATTGCAAAAATACGATTAATACCAAGATGTTGATTCCTTTTTTCTGTAACGAGGAAAGAGTGTGTTTTTTACTGGTGAAATAAAGTGCAAGAATCAATCCAACTACAACATATGCCATGGTTCGATGTACAAACTGAACGCCGCTTTTTCCTTCGATTAGATTCAGAAATAAGGTGCTTTTCTCTATGAAAACACTGTCGTGAATGAATTGTCCATCACTCATTAATGGCCAGTGATTATGAATTAAACCCGCATTTAAACCGGCAACAAATCCGCCATAAATAATTTGTAATATTAAAACTATGAATGTAACGCGTGCTAGTTTTCGCAATGGAAGTATAACTGTCGCTTTGTTTGGATAGATTAAATCCAAAGCGACCCAAAGTGTGTAAGCAAACGTTATAAAGGCAAATGTGAGGTGTAATGCCAATCTAAAATGACTTACGTCCGGATTATCAATTAAGCCACTGCGAACCATGAACCAGCCCAAAAATCCTTGAAAACCGCCCATGAAAAGCAAAACAACACATTTTTTGATTGTTTCTGTCGAAAGACGTTTCTTGAACAAGAAATACACAAATGGAACTATAAATGCTAATCCAATAATGCGTCCTATAAAACGGTGAAACCACTCCCAAAAATAGATGAATTTGTAATCGCTTAGCGTAAAATTATTGTGGATATTGATTTTTTGATATTCAGGAAATTTTTTATATTCTTCAAAGGCTTGTGACCATTTTTCCTCTGTCAGTGGCGGAAAAGTATCCGTAACTAAATGCCAGTCGGTCATTGATAAACCGGAATTTGTCAATCGGGTAATTCCTCCCACTACAACCATCATAAACAATAATAAGCATCCTGATAACAACCAAATGATAACGTAATTATTCTCTTTTTTCATTGTTTGAAATTAATTTGTACAAAGATATTTGAAATGTAATTAATTGTTAATTCAACAAGCGTTAATCTTTAATCCAATTTTTGCTGCTCTTTTTAGCATAAATTGGTATGCTGCTTCATATTCATTCGGAATTTCTCCTTCCAGAATAGCTTCTTTTATAGCTTCTTTCAGCATTCCAATTTCTTTTGAAGGCTTTAAGTTGAATTTTTCCATAATTTCTTCACCTGATATTGGTGGTTGAAAATTACGTACCTGATCACGCTCTTCGACTTCCACAATTTTCTTGCGGACGATTTCGAAATTATTATGGTATTTCTTGAACTTATTAGGGTTTTTGGTAGTGATGTCCGCTTCGCATAGTGTCATTAAATTCTCAACATCTTCTCCAGCGTCAAAAACCAAACGGCGTACGGCAGAATCTGTAACTGTATCTTGGGATAAAACAATTGGACGCGAACTCATCATCACCATTTTTTGTACAAATTTCATTTTGTGATTCAAAGGCATGTGCAAACGTTCAAATATTTTTTTCGCCATTTTTCCACCAAGAAATTCATGTCCGTGAAAAGTCCATCCTTGTTTTTTATTAAAGCGTTTGGTTGGTGCTTTTCCAATATCGTGTAACAATGCCGCCCAACGCAGCCAAACATCATCCGTATTTGGACAAATATTATCAACGACTTCTAATGTGTGATAGAAATTGTTTTTGTGTGTGTGACCTTCAATTTCTTCAACTTGATTCAGCGCAGTCAATTCTGGAAGAATAATATCTAAAAGTCCAGTTTTGAATAATAGCAAGAATCCTACAGAAGGTTTGTCTGTCAAAAGTATTTTATTCAATTCATCAACAATACGTTCTCCGGAAATGATTTTAATTCGGTCTGCGTTTTTGGTTATAGAGTTCAACGAATTTCCTTCGATTTCAAAGCCTAGTTGGTTCGCAAAACGAATTCCTCTCAACATGCGCAACGGGTCATCAGAAAAAGTAATATCTGGATCCAGAGGTGTTCTGATTATTTTGTTTTTTAAGTCTTCAAGCCCGTTAAAAGGATCGGATAATTCTCCAAAATTTTCAGCATTTAAGGATAAAGCCAAGGCGTTTATGGTAAAGTCACGACGGTTTTGGTCGTCTTCCAGTGTTCCGTTTTCTACAACTGGATTCCTGCTTTCAAAATGATAGGATTCTTTACGAGCGCCCACAAATTCAATTTCGGTATCTTCAAAGCGTAACATCGCTGTTCCGTAGGTTTTGAAAACCTGAACTTTTGGTTTATTAGGAAGTAGTTGAGAAACTTTTAAAGCCAATTCGATTCCGCTGCCAACGGCAACTATATCAATGTCTTTTTTAAAGTCTCTGTTCAAAAGTAAATCTCTAACAAAGCCACCAATCACATAACTGTCAACGTTAAGTTCTTGGGAAGCTTGAGAGATGACTTCGAAAATTTTATTATTTAAGGCTTCTTTATATGAAGTTTTAATGCTCATTTTAAAAATGTTTAAAGTCTAAAGTCTAAAGTTGCTAAACTGAAAACTGGAAACTGAATACTGCAAACTATTTTCGAATCACTTTCACCTGAGAATCGTTCGTCAATTTTATGATTGTCGAAGGTTTACCTGCGATTTTTTCGCGATGCAAATTTACAACATAGTCTACACCTTTTATAATTTCCGGACTAATATCTTTGAAGGCAATAGGAGTAGGCTGTCCGGAGATATTTGCAGATGTTGAAACCAATGGTTTTTTCATTTTTTCCATCAACTTAAAACAAAAAGGCTCTTTTACAATACGAATTCCCAATGAGTTGTCTCCTGAAACTAAATTTGGAGCTACATTTCTTGGCTTGTCCAAGATTATGGTCGTAGGTTTTTCGGATAGATCAATGATTTGCCAGGCTACTTCAGGAATGTCTTTGAAAACATTGTACATCATCTTCTCGCCATTCATCAAAACAATCATGCTTTGCGTTTCGGCTCTTTGTTTGAGTTTGTAAATTTTGGCAACTGCTTCCGGATTTGTAGCATCACAGCCAATTCCCCAAACGGTGTCCGTAGGATAGAGAATGATTCCGCCTTCTTTTATGACTTCGTAGGCTTTATTTATTTCGTCGTTTGTATTCATGGAATTCAAAATAGTTTCAGTTGCAAAAATAACTATTATAACTGGGATTAATCCTAAATTTAATTCTAAATTAGATCGTTTTTATCGATTATATGAGTATTTTTGTATGACTTTTGTACAATCAATTTTACAAATGTATGATGATTTGCTTCTATGTCTTAATTTAATATTTTAGATGATTTTTAAATATTTCTATATTCGAATTTGTTTTTATACATACAAATTGTTGAGGTTAAACTACAAAGAATTCACACTGGCCGAGTCAAAATCCGTTCCGATTATTATAACCAGTTTTAATCAATTTGAATACTTGAGGAAATTAATTAATTTCTTATTGTCAAGAGGTTTTTCACGGATAGTCATTATTGACAATAATTCCACTTATGAGCCTCTTTTAAAGTATTTTGATGAAATTCAAAATGAGGTTACTATTCATAGATTAAATAAAAATTATGGGCATTTGGTTTTTTGGAAAAAATATGATTTATTTGTTAAATATGCTAATGGTTACTATGTTGTAACGGATCCTGACATTGTTCCTTTAGACAGTTGTTTGGAGGATTTTTTAGTAAAATTTCAGTCGATCCTGTCAGCGAACAGAAAACGAACAAAAGTTGGCTTTGGATTAAAAATAGATGATATCCCGCTAACCAATCCTAATAGAGACAAAGTTGTTAATTGGGAATCTAAATTTTGGAAAAAAAATGCTGGAGAAGGGTTTTTTGATGCAGACATCGATACTACCTTCGCATTGTATAAACCTTTTTATCACAGAAAAAACAAGAAGTTTAAATCGGCTTTGCGTACGGATTACCCTTATGTAGCTGTCCATGGAGGATGGTATTTAGACATCAATAATCTTTCCGAGGAGCAAAGTTATTATTTTGAATCGGCCAATAATTCGAGCTCATGGAAGATTGATCAATCGGGTAAAATTGCGAACTCCGATTACGAAAAAAAGTATTAATAGCTAATAGTGTTTTGTTTATTATTAGATTTAAATTAACTCGAAAAAAATATGAAAAATACAGTAAAAGTGATTATCCCCATTTATAGGACTTATTTTGGTGAACTTGAGGAGAAATCATTTTTGCAATGTGCTAAAGTGCTAAAAAATTATGAAATTGTCCTAGTTCAACCAGAAGGATTAGACAATAGCTATATTACCAGTGAGTTTACCAATATAAGTGTAGAAAATTTTCCTAAAAAATATTTTGAAAGCATTGACGGCTATAATGAATTGCTTTTATCAGCTCCGTTTTATGAACGATTCATCAATTCTGAGTTTATTTTGATTTATCAACTGGATGCTTTTGTTTTTAAAGATGATTTAATGGAATGGTGTAGAAAAGGTTATGATTATATAGGTGCTCCTTGGATTGCTACTCCTGAAGATTCTATTTGGTTAAAGTATTTTAATAAAATCGCCAGGAAGTTTAGATCCGAAAAGAAAAATGAACGCGAGCAGATTTTTTATAAAGTTGGTAATGGTGGTTTTTCGTTACGTAAAACGGCATCACATTATCTTATTGCAAAACGAAATGAGTCTTTTATTTTTGATTTTTTGAATGCGAAAGAGAAGAAAATTTATGCCATTGAAGATGTTTTTTGGTCTATTAAAGCCCCTGAATTAAGTGCGGACTTTAGAATCCCAGACTATAAGGAAGCCCTAAATTTTGCAATTGATCGTAAGCCAGAAATTGCTTTAAGATTAAATAACAACCAACTTCCGTTTGGTTGTCATGGTATCAATAAACCTAAAGTGATTGATTTTTGGAAGCCAATATTAAACCAGTACTGAATTAAATTTTTAGGATAAAACTATCTTGTTAATTAAAATAAACTTGAAGGGTTTAACTTATGCAGGCGATTGTTGTGAAATTTTAATCTCTTAATTGCTTGTTTTTATGGGTCATAAAAAAAATGTATTTGCTTAATTTGGTACTAAACAAGTGCATTTTAGAATTCAGCATTGAATAGGTTTGTATTCTACTTATTCTCAATATATGTCGAATAAGTTACTCGATTTTTCTATACATCATCCAAAGTTGCAAATATCGTTTAAATACTGCAAAAGAATGAACATAAGCTAAAATGAAGCCCTCTTTTTTATCTAAAAAACCTAACCTACATATATACTGCCACCAAAAGCGGTAACATGGACGAATAAAAAAATGATATAAATTAGGTCGCTTGTTTTTTAGATATAGAGTTTCTGCTTGTAGTTGACTGTATAAATTTAGTTTTTCATTGTATTTATCAAAGCTTTTATAACTGTAATGATTGACGCGATTTTTTAAGAAACCTATTTTGCCCTTCGTTTTAATCGACTCATGGACCAGATTACCGTTATAGGAACAATTTTTTTTGTTGAATATTTTAATGGATTTATCAGTTTGCCAACCACCATGTTTAATTTGTTTTCCTAGAAAAAAAAAATTTCTATTTATATAATATGCCACAAAATCGTTTCGTAATGAAATTGTAGAGACAATTTCTTTTCCTAGTTCCGGAGTGATAATTTCGTCTAAGTCGAAAAAAATTATCCAATCATTTTTAGCTTGTTCAACGGCAAAATTTCTTTGTTTTGAAAAATCATCGAAATTTCTTTGGATTACCTTTACACCAAGTTCTTTAGCTATTGCAACTGTGGCATCCGTACTATTCGAATCTATAAAAATAATTTCATCGGCAAAAGATAAACTTTGGATATATCTTTTCACGTTATCTTCTTCGTTTAAAGTGATTGCTAATGCAGTTATTTTTGGTTCCAAATTATTTTGATTTCTATTTTGAGGTATATTCAAAGCAAATGTAATAATTTTACATTTATTTACTAAACTTAAATTTGTATAATGACTCGATTACCCATTTTAATGTATCATAATATTACTAACATTGAGAAGGTTAGTAGTGGACTTACTATTTCTGTACAAAAGCTAGAAAGGCAGCTTTGTCATTTAGCTGAAAGTGGTTTTACCACTTTTCACCTTTCTGAATTAGAAAATTTGACTGCCATTCCTCAAAAAAGTATTGTTATCACCTTTGATGATGTAACTGATAATCAGTTTATTTATGCAGTTCCTTTGCTTGAAAAATACAATTTGAAAGCTACTTTTTTTATTCCTTTTGGTTATATTGGAAAAACCGATTTATGGAATGAAGGCAAAGAGCCAATAATGACAATGCAAAAACTGCAAAGTTTAGGCACTTGGATTGAGTTGGGATTACATTCCTATGCACATAAAAAATATGAAACTTTAACCGAGACTCAAATTAATGAAGATTTCGAAAAATGTTTTAAGATTATTGAAGAAAATGATTTAAAAGTTTATAATGCTGTAGCTTATCCCTATGGTAATTTTCCTAAAAAAGAGTCTAAGAAAACATTGTTTAAATCAGTTTTGGAACAAAATAATATTAAAATGGGATTGAGAATAGGAAATAAAATCAATAAATTTCCCTTTAAAAATCCTTTTGAAATCATGCGAATTGATATAAAGGGAGAGGATAGTCTATTGAAATTCAAATTGAAACTGCGTTTTGGTAAATTGAAATTATTTTAATCCTTTTTGGATTAAAATAATTTTTACATATCTAGAAAAAACACCATAGGCATTGATGCTAGCCAAAGCTAGTCCGGGAACACCATCCATAAAACCTCTCTTTAAAATATAAGAAGAAAAAAAACGATAAAAAGGTTTGAAGATTAAATGGAAATAAGTTGCTTTTTTCCCTCTTTCATAAGATGTTTTCGCTTGAAACCAAGCATAAGAATCTTTTTTCTGTAATAAATTGGATAATCCTTTATAGGTATAGTGGATCATGAAATTTTTTAGAGTCCCAATACTTCCTTCAACAACTAATTTCTCATGGACATCACCAGTAAATTTGATATTTTTATTTTTAACTAGCCTGATTACTCGATCTACTTTGTGGTATAAAAAACGATTCATGTAAAAATGAGGAAAACTGATTTTATAACCGGAGTGTTTTCCATTTTTGATCACTGATAAAATCTCTAGTTTAAGTTTTTGGCTTACCCTTTCGTCTCCATCGAGAAATAAAATCCAATCCCCTTTTGCATAAGAGATCGCATGATTTTTTTGATTGGAAAAATTGTCAAATTTTCTTTCTAAAACAGTGCAACCTAAACTAAGCGATTTTTCTTTGGTACCATCGGAACTGTAGGAGTCTATTACGATTATTTCATCTGCAAAGGCTACCGATTTTATGGCGTCTTCGATGTAGTCAATCTCATTATATGTGGGGATTATTACAGAAAGCATCCTTATTATTTCTTTTTATGAAAAACAAAATTAACAAATTTAGATTATCTTTGCCGCATTATGCAAAAGAATATTTCAGTTGTTATCAGTACCTACAATTCACCCGAATGGCTTGAAAAAGTAATTTGGGGCTATAATACACAAACATATCGTAATTTCGAAATGGTTATTGCCGATGATGGTTCCCGTCAAGAGACATCAGATTTAATCGAAGAATTAAAAAAAGAAGTGTTTTATCCAATTATTCATGTTTGGCATGAAGATAAAGGGTTTCAGAAATCAGCGATTTTAAATAAAGCAATTTTAGCCTGTACTACCAATTATATTATGATGTCTGATGGAGATTGTATTCCTAGACCAGACTTTGTAGAGCAACATATAAAATTTAGAGAAGAAGGATATTTTCTTTCGGGCGGGTATCATAAATTGCCCATTGAATTATCAAAGAAAATTACAAAGGAAGATATCTATTCGGATTTGTGTTTTGATGTTTCTTGGTTAAAGAAAAACGGAATGAAAATATCGTTTAAAAATAACAAAGTTGATGCAACGGGTTTGTTAAGCACTATATTAAATTTTTTAACACCTACTACTCCAAGTTGGAATGGACATAATGCTTCTGGATGGAAGACAGACATTCTAGCTGTAAATGGATTTGATGAAAGAATGCAATACGGAGGCCAAGACAGAGAGTTAGGAGAACGACTGATCAATCATGGAATTAAATCAAAACAAATACGCTATAGCACCGTTTGTTTACACTTAGATCACCCTCGAGGATACGCAACTCCGGAATCAATAAATAAGAATAGAAATATCCGAGAAGAGACTAAACAGCAAAATAAAAATTGGACTGATTATGGTATTCTGAAATAATTAAGAATAATTTTATTTACAAATTATTCTTCAAGAAAATATCCAGTGCAGGAAGTATCATTTCAGGAGTTAATTGTTTATATAGTTCATCAGGATTTTTTTCTATTTTTTTGCGTTCTTCAAAAGTAAAACTATCAAATAGATTTGGTTTCATTTCCAGTAAATGAACAGAATGGTGAAATTTACCGTCTTCAAAACTTGCCCAGTGATCCTGGTTAACATATGGGGAAAAAATAGTAAAAGTAGGTTTATTCAAAGCCTTTGCAATGTGAACTATTCCTCCTTCATTTGAAACTAAAAGAGTACAATGGTTCATTATTTTGATGAAATCACGAATATTTTTGGCATAAACGTCCAAAATGATATTGGATTTGTTTTTACACATTTGGTAAATTTTTTCTGCCTCTTCTTTTTGATGTGGTGCATAGTTAAAAAGAATATTTACATCATATTTAGAGGATATAAAATCAACTATTTCGGCTACATATTCATAGGGCATTGATTTTTGAGGGGTACTTCCTAAAACACCCAGAACAATAACTTTCTTATTTGAATATTTACTTAACCAGTCTTCTTTTTTTTCTTGTTCAGATAAAAATATTTTAGGTTCGTAATCTATAGGTTCAAAATTACCGGCTTGATTTAATAAATGGATTCTGTCTTCAATGGCTTTCCCGCAAATTTTGGTTTTTTCTTTAGAGATCGTTACCGGATGTGTATAATAGCCAAAATTTCCTATTTTTTTTCGGCTTTTGTGGCCAATTGTTTGTTTAGCACCTGAAAATTTACAGATTAATCTGCTTTGTGTTTTGGAATAGGGATCAAAAATAATATCATATTTTTCCTTTCTAATTTGAAGAATTAATTTTAATAAAACGGGAAGCTTTTTTAATTCCTTATCATTAATTGAAATAATTTTATCAATATTTGGATTGTTCATGAGAACACCATTTGTAAAATCGTAAGCCATGAAATGAACTTCGCTATTTGGATATTTTGCTTTAAAATTATTAGCAATCACTGAACTGATTAAAACGTCACCGATGCGCTTATTTTGGATAATTAAAACTTTCTTCATAAAACTATTTCTTGGTGCAAAGTACTATTTTTTATACTTTTAAACCAAAATAAAATAAAAACATCGTGCAAATTATCATTCATCCCCAATATATACATCAGGAAAATTCTATTCTTCAATTGGTTGCAGGTTTTTTTGTTGAGGGAGATTTGATTGTTAAAGGCTCTCGGAATACCATAAAATCTAATATATTGGGCGATGAGAAAGTAAATATCAAATTTTTTGATAAACCAGGACTGTTAAAATCTATTATTTATTCTTTTTTTCGAAGTACCAAAGCAAAGCGTTCTTTTGATTATGCCAATTATTTGTTGGCCCATAACATACCAACTCCTTTTCCCATTGCCTACATCGAGAATCGCAACCGTTTCGGGCTTTTGGGGGATAGCTATTACATTTGTCAACAAATAGATTATGATTTTACCATTCGCGAATTGATACATGATCCGTTATTTGGGGAACGCAATGTGATTTTGGAGCAATTTACGGCCTTTACCTATAAAATGCATGAGGGAAAGGTCAATTTTTTGGATCATTCGCCTGGAAATACCCTAGTTGTGAAAAAGGATTCTGGGAAATATGATTTCTATCTGATAGATTTAAATAGAATGAAGTTCGAAGATTTATCTATAGAAGCTAGAATGGATAATTTCAAGAAAATGTGGCTGTCCAAAACGATGGTAAAAGTGGTAGCAAAGGCTTACGCCAAGTTAAGCAATCAATCTGAGGAAAAATTACACGCGATCCTTCTAGAAAAAACAACCCAATTCAAAAGAAAAATTACCAAAAAGAAATATCTGAAGAGGAAAATTGGAAAAAAATAAATTCCAAATTCCAATTGACGTATCGATTGGAATTTGGAACTTAAAATTGGAGCTTCAATAATTTATACCGCTACGTCATATTCACGTAAAGCATTATTCAATGATGTTTTCAAATCAGTTGAAGGCTTGCGTGTCCCAATGATTAACGCACAAGGTACTTGAAAATCTCCTGCTGGAAATTTCTTAGTATAACTTCCTGGAATTACTACAGAACGTGCAGGAACAAATCCTTTCATTTCAACTGGAGTTTCACCGGTAACATCAATAATTTTTGTGGATGCGGTCAAGCAAACATTGGCGCCAAGAACGGCTTCTTTCCCAACATGAACACCTTCAACTACGATACAACGCGAACCAATAAAAGCACCGTCTTCAATGATTACCGGAGCAGCTTGCAATGGTTCAAGAACACCACCAATCCCAACACCACCACTTAAGTGTACATTTTTACCAATTTGAGCACAACTTCCTACGGTTGCCCAAGTGTCAACCATTGTTCCTTCGTCAACATAAGCGCCAATATTTACATAACTTGGCATCAAAATAACACCGCTTGAAATGTAAGCACCATAACGTGCTACTGCATTAGGAACCACACGAATTCCTTTCTCAGCATAGCCTCTTTTCAATAACATTTTGTCATGATATTCGAAAATTCCAGATTCTAATGTTTCCATTTTTTGAATAGGGAAATACATCACTACCGCTTTCTTAACCCATTCGTTTACTTGCCATGCATCAGCTACTGGCTCGGCAACACGCAATTTACCGGTGTCTAATAATTCAATAACTTCTCTTATAGCATCAGTAGTTGTTTTTTCTTGTAGCAAAGCTCTGTTTTCCCAAGCTTGTTCTATAATTGTTTGTAGTGGATTCATTTTAATTAGATTTTTGACAAATATAATTCGAATTTTTTTTAAAACAACTTAGTTTGTTTCATAGATCCCTTTTTGTTATTCAAAATTTAAATTTTAAAACTCTTTTTGATAAAAAAGATAATTTTGTCTTTTTTAATGGTTTTAAAATAGAAAAATATTTGAATAATGAAATGACAGATGTTCTATTTGCTGTTATTTGTTCAAATTAAATTTGCTTTTTATTTTTGTTATAATGCGACGTTATAATAGGATTTAAATATAAATAGTCTATAAATTTTAAGTATGAATCAAGAAAATCATGTGTTTGAAAAAGTAACACCTATTGACAAAGAAGTTTCTTGGGATAAAACCCAAGTAATTATGAGTAAAACGAATCCCTCCGGAATAATTGAATATGCAAATGAAGTTTTTGTTGATGTTTGTGGTTATGAAGATTATGAATTAATGGGGCAACCACATAATATCATAAGGCATCCCGATATGCCAAAAGTGATATTTAAAGTTTTGTGGGAAAATCTTAAAGAAGGAAAAAATTTCCATGCAATTGTAAAGAATTTGGCCAAATCAGGAAGATACTATTGGGTTATTACGGACTTTGAAATTGCAAAAGACGAAAAAGGAGTTATTGTAAACTATTTTGGACGAAGACGTGCAGTACCTCAAGAAGTTATTTCATTTCATATTGAACCTTTATATAAAAAGTTGTTACAAATTGAAGCAGCAAGTGGAATTGAATTTAGTGAAAAATATTTAATTGGATTTTTAGAAGAGAAAAAAACTAGCTATGTGGAGTACATAAAAGCATTGGTTTATGAGCATGAAAAACCACAGTTTGCATCTCACAATAGAAATCAAATCGAAATAGTTGAAGAAGAGGAAGAAAAAGGATTCTTCAGCAGATTTTTTGGTAGATAGATTGTAGATGATTTTTCTGTTATTTATTTTGAATTAAAACCGCTTTAAGCAATTGAAGCGGTTTTTATGTCTAAAGAAAAGAATGTTTTTATTCATAAGGAGGTTATGTTTTTATCTGTACTTTAGTAGTTACTTTGTTTACCTTTGAAAAAAAAATATAAATGCCAAGAATTCTCGCCATAGATTACGGACAAAAACGAACCGGAATAGCGGTTACCGATGAAATGCAAATCATAGCTTCTGGATTGACAACGATTCCATCCGCAACTGCAATTGCTTTTTTGAAGGACTATTTTTGCAAGGAAAAAGTTGAAGCTGTTCTTATTGGTGAACCCAAACAAATGAATGGCGAACCTTCCGAAAGCGCTTCCATCATTAAGGGATTTGTAACGCATTTTACCAATCATTTTCCAGAAATGAAAGTTATTCGGGTAGATGAACGGTTTACTTCAAAACTCGCATTTCAATCCATGATTGATAGCGGTCTCAGCAAGAAACAGCGCCAAAATAAAGCATTAATAGACGAAATTTCGGCAACGATAATGCTTCAGGACTATTTGACCCGGAAAATATTTTAAAATCAATAAAAAAAAGCAGTGTTTTCGCTAAAATGGTTTGATTAATGTAACTTTTGAAGCAAAATTTATGCTTTTTTTTGCAATTATATAATTTATCTTTGCACTTTAAAATCTAGTTATGCCTGACACAACCATACGTACAAATAGTGAAGTAGTTCTTATTGGAGCTGGAATTATGAGCGCCACTCTTGGCTTAATCCTAAAAGAACTAAAGCCCGATATAAAAATTGAAATTTACGAGCGATTAGATATTGCAGCTGCTGAAAGTTCTGATGCCTGGAATAATGCCGGAACGGGGCATTCAGCTTTTTGCGAGCTCAATTACACTCCAGAAGGTCCTGATGGAAGCATCAATCCTAAAAAAGCAATCAGTATCGCCGAATCTTTTGAGGTTTCTAGACAATTTTGGGCGTATCTCGTCCAAGAAAATAAAGTTCCATCCCCAGAGAATTTTATACAAAGCATTCCGCATATGAGTTTTGTTTGGGGTGAAAAAAATGTTGAGTACCTAAAAAAGAGATTTGAGGCTTTGCATTCGAATCCTTTATTTAAGGATATGGTTTTTAGCACTGATTTTTCTGAGTTAAAAAAATGGATGCCTTTGGTTATGGAAGGCAGAAAGGAGTCTGATACAGTTGCTGCTACCTCGATGGCAATCGGAACCGATGTCAATTTTGGAGAGTTAACCCGAAGTATTTTTGGTTATTTAACAAAATTAGAAGGGGTTACGATTCATTTTAATCATGAAGTTCAAAAATTAAAGCAAAAAGAAGATAAGTCCTGGAGAATAAAAGTAATTGATTTGGCTACAGGTCAAAAGAAAAAAGCATACACTAAGTTTGTTTTCATAGGTGCTGGAGGCGGTTCGTTGCCTTTATTAGAAAAAGCAGATGTTCCAGAAGGAAAGGGATACGGAGGTTTTCCGGTGAGTGGGCAATGGTTAAAATGCATCAATCCAGATGTTATCGCAAAACATCAGGCCAAAGTATATGGTAAAGCTAGTGTTGGCGCACCGCCAATGTCTGTTCCGCATATTGATTCCAGAATGATAAATGGAGAAAAAGCATTACTTTTTGGTCCTTTTGCAGGTTTTTCGACCCGGTTTTTAAAAAATGGCTCTTATTCGGATTTGCCTTTATCCATAAAAACGGATAATATTATTCCTATGGTTGCCGCAGGTATCAAGAATATACCACTTACTAGATATTTAATTCAGCAAGTGCGTCAGTCTCCTAAAGACAGAATTAATGCCTTAAGAGAATATGTGCCAGGTGCTAAATCTAAAGACTGGGTTTTAGAACGAGCAGGGCAACGTGTACAAGTGATTAAGAAAGATGAAAAAGAAGGTGGGATTTTGGAGTTTGGAACCGAAGTGATTACCACTGCCGATGGTTCCTTATCTGTTTTGCTGGGTGCTTCGCCGGGCGCTTCAACCGCTGTCTCTATTATGGTTAATTTGATTGGAAGGTGTTTTAAAGATCAATTCGAAACGCCGGAATGGCAAGAGAAATTAAAAACGATGATTCCTTCTTTTGGTCAGAAATTAAATGAGAATCCTGATTTATTAAAGGAAATCAGAAAAGATACCGCTACTGTTTTAAAACTGAATAATTAGAATTTCTTCAAAATAATAAAGGCGCTGGATTTTAGATTGTATCTAATTTCAGCGCCTTTTTCGTTATGAATCCTTTAGTATTTTTGTCGTTTTCAAAATATTTTCGGACAAATTAGTCAACCAGATTAATTGTTCAATTACCAATTGCGCTTCCTGCATTTTCAATTGAAATGCCTCTTCATCGATAGGAATTCCTTCTTTTAACTCCTTTTCCCGGATGTTTTTCAGCTCTGTAAAGCGCAACGCTAAATCTTCTTGCGGAAGGTTTTCTTTGATTGCTACATTATTTTCTTTCAGGATTGCAATGGCATTGTCTAAGTTTTTAATGGCAGTATCTACGACGACATTAAACGCCTCAGAAGCAGTTGTGGTCTTGTGGGACTGAATATAAGTTCCTAATGAAGCCAAAGAAGACAGTAAAGAATGATTTAAAACGGTCAGTTTATATACTTGTGGCATTTGCTTTTGCTTTGATTTAGGTTCTTGAACCATTCTTTGAAACGAAGCCATCAGATTACCAATTTCGATAAAAGCATTTTTTCGCGCGAGACGATAGGAAGTAGAAATATTTCCTTTTTTATTGTAAAAAACAGAAATTTCTTTTAAATAATCTTGGTTTGCCTTAATTGCTTTTTCTAAATAGAGGGGAATGTTCAAAAACTCCCACGAAGGCCATAAAAAGTGGTTTGCCAAAAAGGCTAAAGCAGCACCCACAACCGTATCCAGGATTCGATATTGAACTAAATCACCAATATTAGGTGTAATTATTCCATAGATAAATACAACATACATGGTGACAAAAATGGCGCTCACCTTATAATTAATTTGTGTAAAAGAGAATCCCAACAGCATACAAACAATAGAAAGAACACTGATTATGATGTTGTCTTTTACGATGAAAAGAATCCCGAAAGCAACTAATCCACCAATCACTGTGCCAATTATTCGGTGAAAAGAACGTTCTTTTGTCAAGCCATAACCCGGTCTCATAATTACAATTATGGTCAGCAATATCCAATAAACATTATGGAACGGTAGAAATTTTCCAATAATAAAACCAAGCATTAAGGTTATGGTTAATCGCAAGGAATGCCTGAAAATAGTAGAGGAGAAACTCAGGTTTTGGGTCAAAGTACTCAACGGATAATATTGTGGAGTGAGGAATTTTTCTAAATCAGTATCGATTCCTTTAAAATCGTGCGAATTAAAAGTAACTGTAAAAGCACGCTCAACAATTTTTATTTTTTCGACTTGTTTTTCAGCGTATTGCAACATCGTTGTCAACATAAAAACACCTTCGGAAGCAGTAGTTTTCCCTAAATCATTTTCATAATCTGCAATGGCAAGCTGTAAGGCATTCAAATCGCCCAGTAAAGTATGTTTAGAAATGTATTTCGTACTTTTTTTGACACTTTTAGATAATTGCTTCAAGCTAGCCGCCAGATTGTAAGCTAAATTTTGATACGTATGCAAAACCTTTGGATGATCATCGAATTTTTGATGTAATTTATCATGGTCGAAAGCTGTAGATAACGCGAGTTCCAGAATTTCTACTAAGGAAATAAAAACCAATAGCATTTTACGGTTTTGATTGGAAGAACCAGAGGTGGTATGACTGCTGATCAATACTTCTCTAATATTTTGATGGATGGTATTCAGCTCAACTTGAAGATGCAATTGCTTTTCAATGATTGATTTTCTATCAGCATTCAAGGTCCACAAATCGCCTCGAAGTTTCAAATATTTAGCTGTAAGCTTGATGCATTCCGCAATTTGTAACTCTACATAACGATTCGGTCTGATATAATGAAAAATGAGAGAAACCAGCAAATAAAATAAACCGCCGGCAAGAATTAATCCGGCATGAAGAAGCATTGCCCAACCGGTATTGATGCTTGCAAATGCTAATGAAACCGCAATAAGGCCAGAGAAAGAAACCATGGTAGCGCGTTGCCCATAAACAGAAAGCATTGATATGAGGAAAATTAAAACTGCCAAAAACGGATAGAAAATCCAAGAATATGGAAATACAATATTAACAAGTAAATTAATGCCCGCAACCAGAAAAGCAGTTACCAGAACACCATTTATTTTATGTTTCAGACTGCTAGGAATATCACTTGGATACGTGAAAAAAGCTCCAAGAGCCATGGCAAAACCCATTTCAAATTTTCCCAAAAACGAAAATATTACAACGGGAATGACTGCCGCTATAGTAACTTTTATAGCATTGGTAAAATAAGTGCTGTCGGTAAATTTTCGGATTTTGTAAATCATATCATAGTATTGGTACAAAGGTAAGATTTGTATGAATTATACAACCAATAAAGGAGGTGATTTGTTTTAAATTGTAAATATTAGCTAATATTTAACGGCAGATTATTCATTGTCTATTTTTTTACTATTTTTGCAAACTGAATGAAAAGGAAACATATTCCAATTTCAGTAGAAAATACTTAATATAACACGAATGATTTTACCAATTATAGGATATGGCGATCCAGTTTTAAGAAAAACAGGAGAAGTTCTTTCACCGGAACATCCAAACTTGAAAGAAACGATAGCCAATATGTACGATACCATGTATAATGCCTATGGTGTGGGACTTGCTGCGCCACAAGTAGGATTAGCGCTTCGTTTATTTGTAATCGACACCACTCCTTTTAGCGATGATGAAGAATTAGAAGATGCGGAACAAAAAGAATTAAAAGGATTCAAAAAAACTTTTATCAATGCAAAAATGATAAAAGAAGAAGGAGAAGAGTGGAGTTTTAATGAAGGATGCCTTAGTATTCCAGATGTTAGAGAGGATGTTTACAGAAATCCAACCATTACAATCGAATATTGTGAAGAGGATTTTGTTATGAAAACAGAAGTTTTTGACGGATTAATCGCCAGAGTAATCCAACATGAATACGATCATATTGAAGGGATTTTATTCACCGATAAAATTTCATCATTAAAAAAAAGATTGATTCAAAAGAAACTGAAAAACATCTTAGAAGGAAAAACATTCCAGGACTACCGTATGAAATTTTTTGCCAAAAAAGGAAGATAAAGTAAATCTAAGGCTTCGCTTGGTACGATTTTTGGTTTAAATGAAAAAAAAATAAGTCAAATTCTTAATAATAATTACACAAAACATGAATTTAGAAAAAACATTAGCCATTTCTGGGAAACCAGGTTTATATGTATTGAAAGTGCAAACAAGAACTGGCTTTGTAGCAGAATCATTGGCAGACGGAAAAAAAATCACAGTAAACTTGAAAAGTAATGTGAGTTTATTGTCTGAAATTTCAATTTATACCTACGAAGGCGAAAAACCATTAGCTGAGATCATGCAAAAAATTGCTGATAAAGAAAGCAAAGGTCCAGCACTTTCTCATAAAGAAGACAATGCTAAACTAACGGCTTATTTCAAAGAAATTTTACCTGATTATGATGAAGAAAGAGTATATCCTTCTGATATCAAAAAAGTTTTAAACTGGTACAATATGCTTCAGGCAAAAGGATTAGTTACTGATGAAGTTCCAGCTGCTGCTGTTACTGAAGAAGTTGCTGCCGTTGCAGAAGAAACTCCGGTTGCCGAAGTGAAAGCTCCTGCTAAAAAAGCAAAAGCTAAAAAAGAGTAATTTTACACTACAATAATATTTAATCCTGTTCAGCTATTTTCTGAACAGGATTTTTTTATTTTTACCAAAAACAATCTCTGATGAATTCAAGACAAAACCAACTGCTAGCTTTCGAAAGATTATTAGACATTATGGATGATTTGCGTGAAAAATGTCCTTGGGACAAAAAGCAAACCATGCAAACGTTGCGTCATTTGACTATTGAAGAAACCTATGAATTAGGCGATGCAATTTTAGACAATGATTTGAACGAAGTCAAAAAAGAATTGGGCGACTTGTTATTGCATATTGTTTTTTATGCCAAAATAGGAAGCGAAACCAAGGATTTTGATATGGCTGATGTTTGCAATGAAATTTGTGAAAAGTTAATTCATCGTCATCCACATATTTATAGTGATGTTGTGGTTAAAGATGAAGAGGAAGTCAAACAAAATTGGGAAAAACTAAAACTCAAAGAAGGCAAAAAATCTGTTCTGGAAGGTGTTCCAAAAAGTTTACCTGCATTAGTCAAAGCAAGTCGAATTCAGGATAAAGTAAAAGGAGTTGGTTTTGATTGGGAAGAATCGCATCAGGTTTGGGATAAGGTTCAAGAGGAATTGGAAGAATTACAAGTTGAGGTTGAAGCAGGTGATCAAGATAAAATTGAAGCCGAATTTGGCGATGTTTTGTTTTCGATGATCAATTATGCCCGATTTCTTAACGTGAATCCAGAAGATGCTTTGGAACGCACCAATAAAAAATTCATCAAGCGCTTTCAATATTTGGAAAGCAAAGCAGGAGAATTAGGAAAACCTTTAATGGATATGACTTTAGCTGAAATGGATGTTTTTTGGGAAGAAGCGAAGAAGTTGTAGTGTTCAGTATTAAATGATTAAAATTATTATCACTTATTAAATTATCCAATGTCAGAAAATAAACCCGAGTTAAAACGTTCTTTAGGATTAATTGATGCGACGAGTTTAGTTGCCGGATCCATGATAGGATCCGGAATTTTCATAGTAACATCAGCCATGGCGAGAGATATAGGATCTGCTGTCTGGTTGTTGGTAATTTGGTTGGTAACAGGATTAATCACGGTTGCTGCGGCATTGAGTTATGGAGAATTAGCAGGAATGATGCCCAATGCGGGCGGACAGTTCGTTTACATACAACGTGCTTATGGAAGATTAGTTTCTTTCTTGTACGGCTGGACTGTTTTCACGGTAATTCAAACGGGAGTTATTGCCGCTATTGCGGTTACTTTCGCTAATTATGCGGCTATCTTCTTTCCTGTTTTAGATCAGACCCTTTTTACCGTTGGGACTGGTTTTGTTTTTTCGTACCAAAAAGTATTGGCTATTTTTAGTATAATTCTGCTAACTTATATCAATACCAAAGGTGTCGAAAGCGGAAAAACAGTTCAATTGATTTTCACTTCGGCTAAATTAATTGCACTTTTTGCATTGATTGTTTTAGGATTGTATGTTGGTTTACAAACGAATGTTTTGTCCAATAATTTTGCAAATATGTGGGAAGCCAGCAAAACGGTTGTAAATCCTGACGGAACAATTACGGTTACAAAATTAGCAGGAATGGCAATTTTGGGTGCTGCAGGAGCTACCATTATTAATTCCTTATTTTCTAGTGATGCCTGGAATAATGTGACTTTCATTGCAGGAGAAATTAAAGAACCCAAAAAGAATATTCCCCGAAGTTTGTTTCTTGGAACCTTGATTGTAACTATCATTTATGTTTTAGCGAATGTTGCTTATTTGGCTTTATTACCAATGCAAGGAACTCCAAACGCTACTGATATTGCCGGTAACGGAATCATGTTTGCCAGTAATGATAGGGTTGGAGCGGCAGCTGCAAGTATGATTATGGGAAATGTAGGAGTTTTTGTGATGGCTGCATTAATCATGGTTTCCACTTTTGGATGCAATAGCGGTTTGATTCTTTCGGGAGGAAGATTGTTTTTTGCCATGGCAAAAGACGGATTGTTTTTTAAACAAGCTACGGAACTTAATAAAAACCAAGTTCCGGCTAAAGCATTGTGGGTACAATGTATTTGGGCTTGTGTGCTTTGTATTTCGGGAAAATTTGGGGATTTGTTGACCTATGCTACTTTTGCGTCGTTGTTGTTTTATATCCTGACGATTCTGGGTGTTTTCATTCTTAGAAAAAAAGAACCTAACGCAGATAGACCTTATAAAGCATTTGGTTATCCATTTGTACCAGCCATTTATATTATAGTGACATCGGCAATCTGCTTCACTTTATTGATTTATGATACGTTCAATACGGGCTTGGGACTGTGTATTGTGGCGTTGGGAATTCCAGTATATTATTTTGTGATGAACAAGAAAGAGTAAAGCAGATTGAATTAATCTGCTAATTTTTTTAAGGCAGTAATGTCTTTCAAAACAATTTTTTTACCATTCAATTCAATCAATCCTAATTTATTAAAATCAGATAATAAACGGATGCAACTTTCAGTGGCTGTTCCAATTATGCTGGCTAGTTCGTCTCTTGAAAGTTGTACTTTTAAAGAGTTATCCTCGTTTTTTCCAAAAGTATCATTTAGATAAAGAAGTGTTTCGGCTAATCTTTCTTTGACCGTTTTTTGAGCTAAATTAACCATGTGGTCATCAGCTTCTTTTAGATCCCCACAAATAGTTTTCATAACATTCATAGAAAACTGATTGTTTTTGTCAAAATAGCCCATCACTTCTGATTTTGGAATAAAACAAACCTGCATATCTTCAAGAGCTACAGCACTTAGATTTACTGGTTCATCACTAATCATGGAACGCTGGCCCAATAATTCTCCTTTTGTAACCAATTTTACAATGTGATCTTTACCATTTGCACTGAGTTTAGTCAGTTTACAAATACCATCTTTTATACAATAAATACCATTTACATTTTCTCCTTCTTCAAATATAACATCTCCTTTTTTAATGATATGGGATGTTTTACAGTCAGAAAGTTTTATTAATTCGTCTTTAGTTAAGGCTTTTAAAGAGCTAAATTCTCTGACGATACATTGTTCGCATTTGCTCATATTTTTCTTGATTTATTTGCATTACAAAACTAACTATTTAATATGACAAATATCATATTTTTAACTCATTCAATTGATGATCTTTGTTCTAGGTAAAATGAGCAAAGTTATGGACACACAAAACTGTTTCCATTGTGGTTTAGATATTATAAAAGAAGAAGAAATTATTTTTGATGCGAGAAATTTTTGTTGCAATGGTTGTAAAACCGTGTACGAAATTTTTAGCCTCAATGATTTGACTTGTTATTATGATTTTGAAAAATCCCCTGGAGCAACCCCGCAAGACATTAATGGTAAATATGATTTTTTAGACAATGAAAGTATTGTATCCAAACTTTTGGAATTTCAAGAAAATTCAACCGCAATTATTTCACTTAACATTCCTCATATTCATTGTAGCTCGTGTATTTGGATTTTGGAAAATCTACAACGTCTTCAAAAAGGAATAAGCACTTCGCAGGTTAATTTCCCTGAAAAAAGAGTCCGAATCACCTTCAATCCAGAAGTAGTTTCTATTAAAACGATTGTTTATTTGTTGAGTTCTATTGGTTATGAACCCTACATTAGTTTAGAAAACTATGAAACGGGGAGTAATGATGTGGATAGAAGTTTAACGTATAAATTAGGCGTTGCTTTCTTTTGTTTCGGAAATATCATGTTGCTTTCGTTTCCGGAATATTTTGAGGTAAAAGAATATTGGTTAGACCAATACCGTGGCTTTTTCCGTTGGTTGATTTTTGTTTTAGCGCTACCAAGTTTCTTTTATTCGGCTAGTGGTTATTATGTTTCGGCCTATAAAAGTATCAAAACCAAAATGCTCAACATTGATATTCCTATTGCTTTAGGGATTGTTGTGATGTTTGTGCGAAGTACGTTTGATATTTTCATGGATTACGGTTCTGGTTTTTTCGACAGCTTAACCGGATTGATTTTCTTTATGCTTTTGGGGAAAATGTTCCAAATCAAAACCTATAGTTTTTTGAGTTTTGAAAGGGATTTTAAGTCCTATTTTCCAATAGCAATTACTAAAATCAATACGGATGCCTCCGAAGAAAGTGTGGCTATTTACGAAGTGGAAAAAGGCGACAGACTGCTCATCAGAAATCAGGAACTTATTCCGGTTGATGGGATTTTAATTTCGGAAAAAGCAGAAATCGATTATAGTTTTGTCACCGGTGAAGCGATTCCTATTACAAAACAATCCGGCGATAAAGTGTTTGCAGGCGGAAAACAAATAGGGAAAGTAATCGAAATGGAAGTTTTACATTCTGTTTCCCAAAGTTACTTGACACAATTATGGAGCAATGATGTGTTCCAAAAAAATGTAGAGCAAAAACACAAAACGATTACCGATAGCATCAGCCGTTATTTCACGCCTATTTTATTACTGATTGCTTTTGCAGGATTTGGCTATTGGATTTTTATTGATGCCAATACTGCTTTCAATGTGTTTACCGCAGTGCTAATTGTTGCTTGTCCTTGTGCTTTGGCATTGACAGCGCCATTCACTTTTGGGAACGTATTACGAATTTTAGGAAAACAGAAATTCTATATCAAAAATGCGTTGGTTATTGAGCAATTAGCGAAAGTAGATACTATTGTTTTTGATAAAACGGGAACGATTACCACCAATAAAAAATCAAATATTTCCTATGAAGGAACAGCCCTTTCCGATGAGAATTTGTTGCTGATAAAAAATGTTCTTCGGGCTTCAAATCATCCGTTGAGCAGAATGTTGTATGACTATTTGCCGATTCCAATTTTGCAAAATAAATCAGCAAATGATACCAAAAAGTTGAAAGTGGATGCTTTTGAAGAAATTACAGGAAAAGGGATTCAAGCTCAGATTTTTGGTCATCAAATCCAAATAGGTTCGGCATCTTTTGTAGATAAAATAGAAGAAAACAACATTCAGCAAACATCGGTTCACATTAAGATAAATGATGTTTATTACGGAAAATTTGTTTTTAAAAATCAATACAGAGAAGGATTGGAAGTGCTTTTCAGGAACTTAAGCACTAACTATCAAATCAAGGTTTTATCTGGTGACAATGAAGGCGAACGAGCAACTCTTGAACGACTTTTGCCGAAAGGCACGGAATTAATTTTCAATCAGAAACCGGAACAAAAACTGGAATTCATTAAAAATTTGCAGGAACAAGGCAAAAATGTGATGATGGTAGGCGATGGACTAAATGATGCCGGAGCTTTGGCGCAAAGCAATGTTGGAATTTCGATTTCTGAAAATGTCAATGTTTTTTCTCCAGCTTGTGATGCTATTTTGGATGCCAGTGAATTTCATAGATTGATTTATTTTTTGAAATTATCCAAGAATTCCATAACAACTATCAAAATGAGTTTTACATTGTCTTTACTCTATAATGTGGTGGGATTGTCATTTGCAATTACAGGAAATTTACTGCCTCTGATAGCAGCTATTATAATGCCTTTGAGCACGATAACTATAGTGAGTTTTGTAACTGTGATGAGTAGCTATTATGCAAGTAATAAATAGAATTTAGCATGATTTTTAATTTTTTTTCACATATATTTAACAAAATTAATAAGCATGATAATTGTCATGTTTTACTAGAAAACCTAAAAGTAACTTTGTTAACACAAATTAAGGTATGAGTGTCATTTATTTATTAATCTCCATCAGTATATTAATTGCAATCGGGTTTTTTATAGCTTTCATACGAGCCGTAAAAACAGGTCAATATGATGATGATTATACACCCTCGGTCAGAATGCTTTTTGATGATGAGCTTTTGAAGTCAGCTAAAAAAGAAAAAAAAGTGGAGAAAAAAGATGAAAAGTAACTGGATGTATTGAATCCAAAACTTTTGTCCTTAAAACGTTTAAATTAAAATAAAAACAAATTTAATTATGGAAATGCAGCAGTTTTATTATGACAACAAAATTGTAAAGAAATTCATTTACGCCACTATTCTTTTCGGTGTGGTAGGAATGTTAGTTGGGCTCACATTAGCCTTTATGTTTCTTTTCCCAAATATGACCGATGGAATTTCATGGTTAAGTTACGGTAGATTGAGACCTTTGCATACTAATGCCGTTATTTTTGCTTTTGTAGGTAATGCTTTTTTTGCGGGAATGTATTATTCCTTGCAAAGATTACTGAAAGCGAGAATGTTTAGTGATTTTTTGAGTAATGTTCATTTTTGGGGTTGGCAATTAATTATCGTTGCTGCGGCCATTACTTTGCCTTTAGGGTTTAGTTCATCAAAAGAATATGCCGAATTAGAATGGCCAATAGATATTGCAATTACTCTGATTTGGGTTGTAATGGGTATCAATATGATTGGAACCATGATAAAAAGAAGAGAGCGACATTTATATGTTGCAATTTGGTTTTATTTGGCAACATTTGTTACTGTAGCAGTTTTACATATTTTCAACAATTTAGAATTACCAGTTTCTGCATTCAAAAGTTATTCTGTTTATGCAGGAGTTCAAGATGCTTTGGTTCAATGGTGGTACGGTCATAATGCGGTGGCATTCTTCTTGACGACTCCTTTCTTAGGATTGATGTATTATTTTGTTCCAAAAGCAGCTAATCGTCCAGTATACTCTTATAGATTGTCAATTGTTCACTTTTGGTCGTTAATTTTTATTTATATCTGGGCAGGACCACACCATTTATTATACTCAGCGTTGCCTAACTGGGCACAGAATTTAGGAGTTGCTTTTTCAATAATGTTGCTAGCGCCATCTTGGGGTGGTATGATAAACGGACTTTTAACTTTAAGAGGAGTTTGGGATAAAGTACGTGTAGATCCTGTTTTAAAATTCTTTGTAGTTGCGATCACTGGTTACGGAATGGCTACTTTTGAAGGACCAATGTTATCGTTGAAAAATGTAAATGCTATTGCGCATTATACGGACTGGATTATTGCTCACGTTCACGTAGGAGCATTAGCTTGGAATGGATTTATGACTTTCGGTATGATTTATTGGTTGATTCCAAGAATGACCAAAACTACTTTATACTCACTAAAATTAGCTAATTTTCACTTTTGGATTGGTACTTTAGGGATTATATTATATACAATTCCAATGTATGTAGCTGGGTTTTTACAAGCTTCTATGTGGAAACAGTTTAACCCAGACGGAACTTTAACATATGGTAACTTCCTTGAAACAGTAACTCAAATCATGCCAATGTATTGGATGAGAGCTATTGGTGGAACTCTTTATTTGATTGGAATGCTAACTTTAGTTTATAACATTGTTCAAACTTTAAGAGCAGGTTCTACTATTGAAGATGAATTAGCCGAAGCTCCCGCTTTAGTAAGAATTAGTTCTGGAAGAGTAAAAGGAGAAAAATTTCATCCTTGGTTAGAAAGAAAACCTATTCAATTGACAATATTAGCAACTATAGCAATTTTAATTGGAGGAGTTATCCAAATTGTACCAACGATAATGGTTAAATCTAATATTCCAACAATTGCAAGCGTAAAACCATACTCTCCATTAGAATTAGAAGGGCGTGATTTATACATTCGCGAAGGTTGTGTAGGTTGTCATTCGCAGTCTGTTCGTCCTTTCCGTAGTGAAGTAGAACGTTATGGACCACAATCTAAAGCGGGTGAGTTTGTATATGATCATCCATTTCTTTGGGGATCAAAACGTACGGGCCCGGATTTATTAAGAGTTGGTGCAAAATACAATGACAATTGGCATTTTAACCACTTCTGGAGTCCACAAAGTATATCTGCAGGATCAATTATGCCAGGTTATAAATGGTTGTTTGATAATAAACCAATGGATATTTCTTTGACTCAAAAGAAAATGCAGGCAATGGTTACACTTGGTGTTCCATATACTGAAGCTCAAGTTGCAAGTGGTTTAGATGATTTAAGAAAACAAGCTATTGCAATTGAAGAAAGCTTGAAAAATGATCCTGATTTTGTGAAAAGTTATGATGAAAGCAAGAAAAAAGCAGAAGCCAGAGGAGAAAAATTTATTCCAATGAACGAGAGAGAAATTGTAGCTATGATTGCTTATATGCAAAGACTTGGAACAGATATAAAAGTTAAAAATACTGCTAAAAATTAAAAGTCATGTTTGAACAAGTAAAACACAATTTGGAAACAATTGATGGTGTGACGATATATCCCATCTTATCTTTATTAATTTTCTTTGTCTTTTTTGTAGGACTTGGTTTATGGGTGTTCTCCTATAAGAAAGAAAAAATCAATGAGCTAAGTCAAATTCCATTGAGAGATAATTAAATAGTATAATTTTTTAAAATTTAGAAAATGAAAAAATTAATTCCAGCATATGTTAGGGTTCCCGTTATTTTCTTTGCCGTATTTATGGCAATGGAATATTTCATAGACTCAGGGGACAGACCCGCTTTTATAAAATTCCCGATGGTTTCTGTGTTTTTGTTTGTATTTCTTTTCCTTTTGATAGCGATAGAAATTACGATGAGTGCAGTCGATAATATAATGTATCAGTTGTTAACTGAAGAGCAAAAAAGTAAACTAAATGAAGTGAATGGTTTGAGCTTTAAGGATAGCGAGTGGTATCAAAAAATAATGAAAAGATTAACTAAAACTGAACCTTTAGAAAGTGAAGGCCAGTTATTGCTTGATCATGATTATGACGGAATCAAAGAGCTTGACAATAATTTGCCGCCATGGTGGGTCTATTTGTTTTATGCATCAATTGTTTTTGGAATTGTTTATATGGTTCGATTTGAAGTGTTAGGAGCAGATAATCAGGAGATGGAACTTAAAAAAGAAGTTGCTCAAGCCAAAATTGATGTTGCAGAATATATGAAAACTGCGCCGGACATGATGGATGAAAAAACGGTAACCTTATTGACAGATCCAGCTGATTTAGCAACTGGGAAAGAAATTTTCACTACAAATTGTGCGGCTTGTCACAGAGCTGATGGTGGAGGACAAATTGGACCAAATTTGACGGATGAACAGTGGATTCTAGGTGGAGGTATTAAAAATATATTTCATACTTTAGTAAACGGTGGGCGTGATGGAAAAGGAATGATTGCATGGAAGGGAACTTTAAAACCGAAAGAAATGCAAAAAGTAGCCAGTTACATTATATCATTAAAAGGTAGTAATCCTGCAGATTCAAAAGCGCCTGAAGGCGAAATATGGGTTGATGAAGCGGAGGCCAAATAAACAAATAAAAGACCAATTTTGCTTTTGTGAAATTGGTCTTTAAAATTAAAAAAAATGTCAAAATTACCGGACGAAGCTTTTAGAGATACCATCGGAACAATTGATGAAGAAGGAAACAGAAAATTCATTTTTCCAAAAAAACCTTCAGGGAAGTTTTATGATTACAGGAAATGGGTCAGTTATTTTTTGCTTATTGTACTTGTTGCCAATCCTTTTATAAAGATTAATGGCAATCAATTCATGATGTTCAATATATTGGAGCGACGATTTAATATTTTTGGATTTCCGTTTTGGCCTCAGGATTTTTACATTTTTGTTCTTTTCATGATTGTTGGAGTTGTTTTCATCATCCTTTTTACGGTGATTTTTGGGCGAATATTTTGCGGATGGATTTGTCCGCAGACTATCTTTCTAGAAATGGTTTTCCGAAGAATCGAATATTGGATAGAAGGCGATCGTGGTGCCCAAATTCGTTTGGAAAAACAAGAATGGAATGTAGAGAAAATTAGAAAGAAAGGGATGAAATGGACTATTTTCCTAATCATTTCTTTTTTTATTGCCAATGTCTTTCTGGCGTATCTTATCAGCAGCGATAAGTTGCTTTTAATGATTGAAGAAGGACCTGAAAATCATTTGAGTACTTTGGTTTCGTTATTGATTTTTACAGGAGTTTTCTATTTTATTTTTGCATGGTTTAGGGAACAAGTTTGTATTATTGCCTGTCCTTACGGAAGATTACAAGGTGTTTTATTAGACGATAAATCGATAAATGTAGCATACGATTTTGTTCGTGGCGAAAAAGAAGTTGGCAGGGCCAAATTCAACAAACAGGAAGATAGAGCAACGACAGGAAAAGGAGATTGTATCGATTGTAAGCAATGTGTAAATGTTTGTCCAACTGGAATTGATATTCGAAACGGGACACAAATGGAATGTGTCAATTGCACGGCCTGTATTGACGAATGTGATGCCATTATGGAAGGTGTGGGTTTACCTAAAGGGTTGATCCGGTACGCATCGGAAGATGAAATTGAGAAAAAAGAGAAGTTCAGGTTCACGCCAAGAATGAAAGGGTATTCGGCTGTATTATTCATTTTGACAGGTATTTTGATTGGATTATTGTTTCTACGTACTGATGTTGAAGCCACAATCTTGAGATTGCCAGGACAGTTGTTTCAACACAAAGGGGATAACATCAGTAATATTTATACTTTTAAAATTATCAATAAAACGAATACTGATTTTAATGATATTCATTTCAAATTGGTGGGCATAAAAGGAACTTTAAAAGTTGTAGGGAAACAAGAACTTAAAGTTCCAAAACAAGGAATGAGCGGAGGAACACTATTTGTAGAAATCAATCAAAATTTATTGGATAGCGACAAAACAAAATTGAAAATTGAGGTTTATGATGGAGATGAAAAAATTGAAACTAGCACCACTAATTTCTTAAGTCCGCGAAGTTTCGATTAACATTAATAAACTAAGATTTAGAATTTATATAAAAAAAACATATCATGAAAATTAACTGGGGAACAGGAATCGTAATCGCTTTTGGTTTATTTATATCCTTCATTTTGTATTTTGTTTTTACGGTACAATCCGATTCAAAATATGACAATGAGCTGGTTGTTGAAGAATATTACAAGCATGATGCCCATTTTGGAGATGAAATGGCTCGAATTCAAAATGTAGAAGATTTGGTTCAAAAGCCAACAATAAACATTGTCTCAAATGGAGTTGAAATAGCATTCCCAAAAGTATTTGTTCCAATAAATATTAAAGGTAAAGTGTCCCTTTACAGACCGTCTAACAAAAAATTAGATTTTGAAATTCCAATTTCACTATCTGATGCTACTACTTTGCTCATACCTAAAAAAAGTTTGGCAGGCGGTCGATGGGACATTAATATGGAATGGCAATACGATGGAAAATCGTATTTGTCTAAAGAAACAATTTATATCAATTAGTCTTAAAGTCAAAAGTCTTAAAGTCAATTTATAGGATTTAAGACTTTTAATTTTATGACATTAGACTAAAAAAATGCTTTATACTGCCTTCATTTTCGGTTTAATAAGTAGTTTTCACTGCATTGGAATGTGTGGTCCTATTGCTATGATGTTGCCCGTCGACAGAACGAATCAGACCAGAAAAGCAACTCAAATCATGACCTATCATTTGGGAAGATTAACGGCTTACGCGACAATAGGCTTTGTTTTTGGACTGCTTGGAAAAGGTTTTTTTATGGCAGGTTTGCAACAAAACTTATCCATATTCATTGGTGTAGCTATGATTATAGTTGTTTTGATTCCAGAGAGAATTTTTGCTAAATATAATTTTTCAAAACCGGTTTTTAAATTAATTTCTAAAATCAAAACGGCTTTAGGAAGTCAGTTTAGAAATAAGAGTTATAAATCCCTATTCACTATTGGTTTACTAAATGGCTTTTTGCCTTGCGGAATGGTTTATGTTGCTTTGTTTGGCGCCATTGCCATGCAAAGTGAAAGTCTTGGTGTTTTGTATATGATTTTATTCGGATTAGGAACCGTTCCTATGATGAGCAGCGTCGTGTATATCAACTCATTTCTTACAATTCCTATTCGAAACCGAATTCAGAAAGCGATTCCTTATGTAGCGGTATGCATTGGTTGTTTATTTATTTTAAGAGGATTGGGATTGGGAATTCCTTATATTTCTCCATCCAATATGAGTTTGTTTATTCAAGCCGATCCAAATTGTCACTAATTTTATAATAGTTTAGCATAGAAAAAGCACGCTGATGGCGTGCTTTTTTATTTTGTAAGATTGAGAAACATTAGATTGTCATCGAAAATAATTCGGTTTCCGGCGCTTTTCTTTTCAAGCGTAAATCGAATGCCATACAAATATTACGAACATAAGGTTTCCCTTTTTCAGTAACGGCAATTCCATTGTCTTTAATTATCAGTAATCCGTCATTTTCCATTTCTTTCAACTGAAATATAACGTCTGGAATTTCATTGAAATAACCCTCTTTGGTTTCCCAGGAAGTTTCAAATTGGCACATTAAATTCAGAATGTGTTTTCTGATAATGAGGTCTTCATCAGTCAATAAATGTCCTCTGAAAACCGGCAATTTATTCCATTCTAATATTTGATAATAATCTTCCAAATTTTTAACATTCTGAGCAAAACTAAACCAACTGTCACTGATGGAAGAAACTCCCAAACCAATCATTAATTGTGTTTTTGAAGAACTGTAGCCCATGAAATTGCGGTGTAATGTTCCGTTTTGAAAAGCCTCATGTAAACTGTCTGTTTTCAACGCAAAATGATCCATTCCTATTTCATGATATCCGTTCTCATACAATAATTTTTTACCGGTTTCATAAAGCATTCTCTTTTTATCATCTTTTGGAATGTCTTCGTCGTTAAAACCGCGTTGTCCATTGCCTTTAATCCAAGGAACGTGCGCGTAACTATAAAATGCCAATCGGTCGGGTTGTAATGATTTTGTTTTTTCAATCGTATCAATAATATCTTCTATTTCCTGAAAAGGCAATCCAAAAATAATATCGTGACCTATGGAAGTATACCCAATTTCTCTGGCCCAAAATGTAACTTTTGCCACATTATGAAAAGGCTGCAAACGGTGAATTGCTTTTTGTACTTTCTCGGAATAATCCTGAACGCCAAAACTCACTCTTCTAAAGCCTAAATCATAAAGCTTTTGCAAATGTTCGTGAGTTGTATTATTTGGATGACCTTCAAAACTAAACTCGTGATCTTTGGCTTTTTTGGCATGAACAAAAATACCATTTATTAAATCCTCTAAATTCTTAGTAGAGAAAAATGTAGGAGTTCCACCACCCAAATGAATCTCTTTTATAGTTGGTTTTTCTCCAAGAATTTTACAATATAAGGTCCATTCTTTCAAAACTGCTTCTATGTACGGATTTTCAACGCTGTGATTTTTGGTAATACGCTTGTTACAGCCACAAAAAGTGCATAAGCTTTCGCAAAAAGGCAAATGGATATATAAACTGATGCCTTCCGAAGAATTACTTTCTATAAATGATTTTTTTAGCGTTTCGGCCCAAATCTCATTTGAAAAATCAGTTTCATCCCAATAGGGAACCGTTGGATAACTAGTGTATCTGGGACCTGGAACATTATATTTTTGAATTAAAGAATTTTTCATAGCGAAGTCATTTAACATTAATCAAAAGTATGACGACTCCTTAAATATTAAAATGATAATTATCATATTGAAAAACCTTTTGCAAAAGAAAGAGGCTTAAAAGCCTCTTTTATTCAACAAATTAACTACTTAAACGGTGATGCAATTCTGAATCATTTTAGTCCATTTTTTGGCTAGTTGATGATCTTCATATAAACAAACTTGACCAATTTGATCATTCTCAATTTTGTAAAATGGTATAAACTCTGTTTTTTTGCCATCTTTGTATTGAAATTCAAATTCAATTTTTAGAATCGTATCAGTGTTATTCTCCGTTGTTGGAATCAGTTTGCAGGATTGAACTGTATTTAAATCTACAAAAGAGACAACTTCCTCCTTTGCATTAAAATTCATTAAAAGAAACCCTTTGTTTTTTTCGTCTAATGCCAAGACTTTTTTATTTTGTGTTTCTGTTATTTCAAAATTAAAATGATTGTTTTGACTGAACTTATTTTTTATGGCTTTAATTTTTGCTTTGTTGATTGAAGTTGACCTCATGGAATAGAATAGAGGAATTGCAATTATTAAAGTTAGTATAAGGCCAATTATTGTTACGGATGTATCCATTTTTTTATTTTTTTGTAAAGCATGATAAGTTGAACTGAAAACCAAAAGGAATCAATTCAAAAGGGAAGATAAGTTGTGTAATCAGTGCTTCAAATCACCAAAAAAAATGGAAAGGAAAGAGTAAAAGCGAAACCATCTCACATCTATTGATGTCTTGTTTCGCAAAACGAATAAAGAATGTACTAATTTTAAAATCCGGAATTGCAATCAGAAAATTTTCTAAATATTTTGCAATGGTGTAATCAGGAGTTTTATGATAAGAAGTAAATGTATTACTTACTTGAGGCTGTATAAAATCTGAAGAATGAATGCTGTTCGCAGAAAATGAAGAATTTGACTTTTCTATTTTAATGGTTTGAACAGGAACTTCATTTGCATTAAAAGCAAATAACAGAGCTATTAAAAGTCCAATAAAAATGATAGTTTTCCGAATCCAATTCATTTTGCTAATTTAAAATTTAGAAGTGATTTTATGAAATTTTATCTAATAAATGTAAGTTAAAATTTAAATTGCAAAACTGATATCCATAAAAAAAACCTCGAACATGAATAGTTCGAGGTTTTTGATTATCAATAATTGCTGAAATTTATTCTATTTTCAAATTTCTCAATTGTTTTAGTTTTTCTTTCCAAACATCAAGACTTTCTTTATGAATAGCAATATTTTTTCGAACTTCTAATACAATAGAATTTTCTTTTTTAGCATTTCTGGTATTGGTAAAAAACTGAATATTGTTCTCTAATTGAAAAATTTCATTCTGAACTTCATCAATTTTACGCATTAAGAAAATCTTTTCGTTATCCAGTTTGCGAATATCATGACTTTCAGATAAATGATCCATTCTATTGGCGAAACGCATCATGTCAGTATCTTTTTTACTCAAACTCAATTTTTCAAAAAGGGCATCCAGAATTTTATTGAATTTTCCTTCAATATGTCTTCTTGGGAAAGGCACTTTTCCAAAGTTTTTCCAAGTTTCAATATGCAATTTAATAGCGTCTAAATCCGTTTTGTGATCTCCAGTCAATTGGAATTCTCTCAACGTTTCTAAGTAGGCTTTTTTATTATCAAAAGCTTCTACTTCTTCACCATTTTCCTCATTTTTTTGTTCTTTTAATTTGTCAAAATAATGGTTACAGGCATCTTTAAATTCTTTCCAGATTTTATCCGAATATTTTCTTGGTACATGTCCTATCTGTTTCCACTCATCCTGAATTTTTTTCATGATAGGCGTAGTAGTTGCAAAATCTAGGCTTTCTTGAAGTTCTTTGGCTTTGGCAACAAGAGCCGTTTTCTTGTTTAAATTCTCGTTTTGATCTTTCTTAATATCTTTGTAAAATGAATTTTTAAAAGAATTAAAATTTCTGACGGCTGTTTTAAAACTAGCCCAAGTTTCCTCATTTACTTCCGATGGTACTTTTCCTGCAGAAAAGAAAGCAGTTCGCAACGCTTCCACTTTTTCTATTTGAGCCAGCCATTGTGAGTGAGCATTGACTTTTTCTGTAGCCAGAACTTCAATTTTGGCAATAATTTCTTTTTTCTTTTCTAAGTTTTCAAGTTCTGTACCTCTTTGATTTTCGAACAAAACCTCACGTTTGTCATGCATTTGTTTAGTCAAATCACTAAATTTATTCCAAATGTCATCACGATGTTCTCTGGAAACCGGGCCAATATCCTCTTTCCAGATTCTGTGCAAGTCTTGTAATTCTCTGAATGCCTTATTAATGTCAGCCTCATTCACCAATTCTTCAACACGAGCTACAATTTTTTGTTTTTGCTCTAAATTATGTTTGAAATCTAAATCTCTGGCCTCTCTGTCTAAATGCAGATAATCATAGAAATTCTCTACATGAAAATGGAAATTGTTCCAAACATGATTGTATTTATCTTTTGGGATTGGTCCTGCATTTTTCCATCGTTCTCTTAAATCATTAAAATGTTTTAAAGTGTCTTTGATGTTTGCCTGAGGATTAATCAGTTCCTTTAACTCTTCAACAATCGCCAAACGGTTTTCTAAATTTGTTTTCAGATTCGTTTGTAGACTCTTGAAATGGGTGTTTTTAGTATCTCTAAACTGAGAATAATATTTATCAAAATTAGTTTTAAGTGGAGAATGATATTGAAATTCTTCGTTTGGATCTTGATTTTCTGCTAGAAATTCCTCTTTTTTCTCTTCAAGAAGGTGGTTGTATTTCGCTAAAAATGCTTTTTTGATTTCCTCAATATGATCCTTAAACGACATTACTTTTTCATTAGAAACTAAAGCTTTCAGTTCCTCCACAAGATCTTCCAGAGACAATGCATCATAATCCTGCATCGGGATCTCATGGCGCTCTTTCAGCGTTTCATCTTCACTTTCTTCTGCATTTGTTTCCGCTATGGCATCAAGCGCAGTTTGATTTTTTGTTTCGGAAACGGTTTCTTCCGGAGAAGGTATTACAACATTATCTTCTGCGGGAAAATAGGTTGGTTCTATTGGTTCAATAACTGCCGCAGTGTCTGTAGTAGTAGCTACTGAATTGTTTTCTAAATTTCCATCTGCTTCGTTTTCATGACGAGACAGGTTATCATTCTTTTCTTCTAACATTTTTTCAATGTGTAAGGTTTCTAAATCTATTCAACACGAAAGGTACTAAAGCAGTATGAAACTACAAAATAAAAGGCTTTATTTATAGTCATTTTATGTTAAAAAAAAATTCATTTTGAAGCAATTTCCTGCTGTCCGCTGTATCTTTTTTGTCTCTGAAAAACGAGACAAAAAAGGATGCCGCTGCCATCAGGGCTAGGGTTTTATCGGTTTTATTGTGAGTTTTTCTCCGAATTTAATTTTTATTAATGCAAAACACCACTCAAAGACAGTGGTGTTTTGTAATTATATAAATACAACTAAATATAGAATTGTATTTTTATTATTTATTCCAAATTTTCCAAGCTTTTTCCGCTTGAAAAACAAGCATATCCAAGCCATTTTTGATTTGCGCGCCTTGTTGTTTTGCTTTTTTAAGGAATTGCGTTTCAGCGGGATTATAAATTAAATCATAAGCAATGTGCTTATCCGTGAAAAATTCGTACGGGATTAATGGGAACGCATCTACGTCAGGGCTTGTTCCTACTGGAGTAGCGTTTATGATGATTTGGTAATTATCAAATGTTGTCGCGTTGATTCGGTCGTAATCAATTCCATTTTCTTTGGCTTCTCTCGAAACAAAAGTGTAGGGAATGTTTAGTTCGTCCAAAGCAAAAGCCACTCCTTTTGAAGCGCCTCCAGTTCCTAAAATCAAAGCTTTTTTGTGGTGCGGTTGCAATAGTGGTTCTAATGATTTTTTGAAACCATAATAATCTGTATTGTAGCCTTTTAATTTCCCTTTTTTGGTAATTATAATGGTATTTACAGCACCAATTATTTCCGCTTTTTTTGATAATTTATCTAGAAACGGAATTACTGCTTCCTTGTACGGAATAGTAACATTCAATCCTTTTAAATCTGAAGTGTTTTTAATTATTTCCGAAAAAGCGTTTATTTCAGGAATATCGAAATTTTCATAGGTACAACCGGCAAAGTTTTCACTATTAAATTTGTCGGTAAAATATCCTTTAGAAAAAGAATAACTAATGTTGCGTCCTAATAATCCAAAGCGTTTTCTAACTGTATCAACCATTATTGTTTTTTATGTTTTGCAATATAATTCTGCACCATTTTTTTTGCCCAAACTACCGGAAATAGATCTTCTAAAAGGATATAATTGTCAAAATTCAATCGTAAGGCATTGCTTAAATGGAACTTTGCTTTTGTATTATCCGTTAGCATAAAATACAATCCTGCCAAACGGTATTCAACTTCATTTTCTTCTGGAAAATATTCTGAAGCTTGTAATAACGTTTGAATTGCACTTTCAAATTCACCTAAAAATTGCAAAATATCAACCCAAAATAACCAAGTGTCTAGTCCGGTATCACCAAATTCCACTGCTTTTCGGTAACCAAATTCAGCTTCTTCAAAGAAATTCATTTGTTTATTAATGGTTGCAAAACGTTTCCAATACAAACGATTTTGGTTGTCAATAGCTAATGCTTTGTTGACATAAAATAACGCTTTTTGGTGATTTTTTTGACGAACGTAAAAGTCAGTTATGGCAATCCAGCCTTTATCTAAAAGTGGATCTTCATGCACGGTTTGATTGAAATATTTTAATGCTAAAGCTTTGTTTCCTAATCTTTCATAACATTTCCCCATTCGAAGTAAAGCATACGAAGTCGCATCATCTAATTCAATGGTTCTGCTGTAGCTTTCTATGGCTTCATCGTATTTTTTTAAACGTTCATACGCTTTTGCTTTTTCCATGAAAGCGCCAAGGAATTCATCATCAATTAAAGTGGCATAATCAAAGGCACGAATCGCATTTTCATATTCTTTAACGCCATAGTGTAAACGTCCCAGTTGATGCCAGGCAATTTCACTGTATGGGTTTTTGTCAATGTATTTTTTTAAATAGGTAATCGCTTCTTGGTTTTGATCTAAAAACTCAAAACAATACACCACATTGTACAATGCGGACTGGTCTTCCAAATCTTCTTCTAAACACTTGATAAAGCTTTCTTTTGCCATTTCAAGATTGTCCATAAAAAGATATTCCATGCCTATTAAATTATAGACATCGGCATAATCATCGGTGTATTTTAACGCTATTTTTAATAATTCAACTGCCTTTTCGTGTTGGTCTCTTTTGGAGCAGATATTGGCTTTTTGAATGTAAATTTCTTCATTGGTTGGTTCAATGGCGTACAACTCATTCAATAGCTTTTCGGCTAATTCGAGTTTGTCATCATAGACTAACATTTCCACTTGAACTAGTTTTAGTCCGGTAGATTTTGGGTGTTGTTCCAATGCCAGTTTCAGTGCTTTTTTTGCCAAAGCGGCCTTACCCATATCGAGATAATGAAGAATAATTTCTTCAAATTCTTCGGAGTCAAAAAAGAGCACTTTGTTGGTTTTCAACATGGACTCAAATTTAGACAGGGATAAGTTATAGTCTTCTTCTTCGTTGCTTAATTGCATACTGTGTGTTTTTAATTTGGCCTAAATAAATTTAGGTAATCGTGCTTGTACTGTGAGGGAAAGTTAGAATTGTTGTGAACAATTTAATTAACAAAAAAAGCTTTGGTTTAATACTGATGCCATAGCCCTGATAAGAGTGGAAATCCTTTTACTTTTTTTCTTTAAAAAGTAAAAGATTGCAACGGATAGCAGGAAATAGCTCCCAATTGCGATATTTTTAACTATTAATTCTTGTTCAAAATTCCATCCATTACTTCAAGTATGATGCTGCAACCTTCTCGTATTTCTTCTTTAGAAATGGTAAGAGGAGGCGTGATTCTTATGGCGCATCCTTCAAATAGTAACCAGAATAAAATAAGTCCTTTATCTTGACATTTAAGAATCACTTCGTTTGTTATGTCGGCACTTTTTGTCATTGCGGCCAGCATCAATCCTTTTCCTCTTATTTCTTCTATCAAAGGATGTACCAAAAGTGATCGCAATAGCTTTTCTTTCTCCATCGCTTCGGCCATGAGATTGGTCTCAGTTATTTCCTGCAAAGTCGCTAAGCAGGCTGACGCAATGACAGGGTGACCTCCAAAAGTGGTGATATGACCCAGTTTTGGATCATGACTCAATAATTCCATCATTGCCGATGAAGCTGTAAAAGCGCCTACTGGCATGCCGCCGCCCATTCCTTTTCCCATAACCACGATATCAGGAACTACATCATAATTCTGAAATCCAAAAAGTTTTCCTGTTCTACCGAAGCCAGGTTGGATTTCATCCAGAATCATCATTGCACCAACTTCGGTGCAGCGCTCGCGCACTTTTTTAAGGAAATCATTGTGTGGCTGAATAAATCCGGCGCCGCCTTGAATGGTTTCTAGAATAATTCCTGCTGTTTTATTCGTTATTTTTTGTAAATCTTCTTCGTTGTTGAACGTGATAAAATCAACATCAGGAATCAACGGACGAAAAATTTGTTTGCGCTCTTCAAATCCCATGACGCTCATAGAACCCATAGTATTGCCATGATACGCATTATGACACGAAATCAACTGGCTTCTTCCGGTGGTTCTTCTGGCGAGTTTTAAGGCGCCTTCAATAGCTTCTGTACCTGAATTGACTAAATATGTGGTGTCTAAAGGAGCGGGCAGGAGCGAGGCTAACAATTTGCAATATTCTACAGCCGGGCTTTGTGAATATTCGCCATAAACCATGACGTGAGAATATTTGTCTAACTGATCTTTAATGGCTTGATTGACTCTTGGGTGTTGGTGTCCCAAGGCACAAGCCGAAACTCCAGCTACAAAATCCAAATATCTCTTAGAATTAGTATCGTAAATGTAAGAACCTACTGCATGTGAAACTTCCATGCCCAATGGATAGGGAGAGGTTTGCGCTTGGTATTTTAAGAAATCTGTATTCAATTTTTTAGAAATTTAACCGCAAAGTTCACGAGGTTTTTCGCAAAGTTCACGAAGTTTTTTTAAGGTATTTTTTTTAATCGGATATCCCGAAAGCTGTTGTCCGTAAGTTGAGACTGAAAACTACTCCCGAGGCTTCGGAATGAAAACCGAATACTATTTTTTCACTTTCTTCTTATCGTAATTCAGCGTTTCTTTCCGGATTTTCATAGGAATATCCTCTTTGGCTTCAGCTGTTTTGGTAGCTTTTGCTATTTTGTCGTTGTCTTCATTTTCTTCAGGTGGAAAAATATCATCCTTCGATTTTATTCGTTCATCGCCACGCCAGACCAGTCCTCGCAGTTTTCTGGCATTTTCGGGTAAATCCTTTTCAGGAAAAATGTCACCATCTATTTGTTGAAAAAATGTGATAGTTTCTACCTCATTATCTTCAATAATAAGATTGATTTTGCTGCTTTTATTTTTGTTGATACCTATAAGCTCCTGCGCTTCGTTCCGCATGTAATAGATAACTTCGGCATTTTTTACAATATCAACATCATGAAGTTTTCCCTCCTGAAACTTACCATAGAGATCTTGTCCCTTGACTTGATTATAGCCAGTTCCTATCGTGTCTTTGGAGACGATGAATGTATTATTGAGTACTTTGAGTGAATCTAGTTTTTGAGTTGTGTTATTTCCTATTAGATGCATAACATCGCCAGTAATTTGATTTTCTGCATTCCAAAGTATCGGATTTCCAATCATTTTTGTCAAGGCTGTTTTAGAACTAGAATGAATCGAATCGCATTTTCCACTCATGTCCGTTTTGAAAAATCGGACATTATTGAACGCTCGGATAATTCTATTTCCCTCTTTTCCGGTAACCATTAATTTTTTTCCATGGATGTAAACAGAGTCATTTTCGACAAAATTCACGGCAACGGCTCTTTTGGTTACGTACATCGAATCTAGTTTTTTATACACTTCGGCATAATGTCCCTTTACAATTCCGCGATTGATAGAATCCGTTATTTTTACATTGCGGGTTGCTGATGCAAATTCCCGGTTTCGGTCGTAATACAAACTGTCGCCTTTAATTACCCGATCATCGTATCTGATGTAGGATTTATTAAGGAAATGCGCCAGATTTTTTTTGGTATCATAAAAGCCTTTTTCGGTATAAATATAATTGGCTTTGCTGGTAATTGTTGAAGGTCCAAAAAGATACGAGTGACCTGAATTACTGAAATAATCCAAGTGATTTGATTTAATTACATACGTTGGATTTGTGATAGTAACCGCAGTAAGGAACTGGAATTTTTTCTGTTTTACGTAGTATCTTCCTGAATTACTTTTTAACGTGTTCTCTTTATTGGTAATTGTCCCTGGCGTATCGTAAAATACTTCTTGAATATTTCGGTCAAAATTAATTATTTCCGTAGTCAAAGTTGATTCTGGAGAACTCATTACGGCATCTCCGGAAGCATACGCTTTTTTTACATTTCCGTTGTATTCCGCATATTTACTATTCAAAAATAAAGTGTCTCCTTGCACCATTTGAACATTTCCAAAAGCCTTTATGTAGTTTTCCTTTTGGAAATAATATGCCTTGTTACAAGTCATTACCACACCGTCATGATTGACACGTACGTTTCCGATAAGTAATAATGCATCAGGAATTTCTACTTGATTTACATCGGCAAAATCAGAGTTTTCTACAATAATTTTTTTTGGGGCTTGCGCCAAAACCAAATTAGTAACAAGCATTAGCAAACAATAACGAAGGAAAAACAGTGATTTCTTCAATGGATTTAATTTTTGTCAAATTTATGAAAAAGGAAACAATCCTAATCCATATTAGGATTTATTTATAATTAGTCAAATGGGCAGCTAAAGCTAAAATTTTTCCTTTTTAAAGTTATCAACAAATGTCGCAACTCCTACGTTGTAGTGTCTGCTTTTGAAAACAGAATTATTTAATTTCAAACGATATAGACTTGTTTTATTGAAAAAATATTAAATTTAAAAATTGATATTCATTTTGTTATTAAATAATTGAAATCAGCATAAATAATTTTATAAGATGAAAAAAACAACTATTGTTGTCAGTATAAGCGTAGTGCTTTTGGCTGCAGCCTGTAAAACGAAAGATCTAAAAATGAACGCAGAACAGAACGAGAAAGCCTCTAATAAAAAAGAAGTTGTATATCAGGTTTTTACCCGATTATTCGGAAATAAAAATACCACTAACAAACCTTGGGGAACCATTGAGGAAAATGGAGTAGGCAAGTTCAATGATTTTACGGAAACAGCTTTGCAGGAAATCAAGGATTTGGGAGTTACTTATGTTTGGTACACCGGAGTTCCGCATCATGCTGTGATTCGGGATTATTCCGCTATCGGGATTTCTAATGATGATCCGGAAGTGGTAAAAGGACGAGCAGGTTCTCCTTATGCCGTAAAAGATTATTACAATGTAAATCCAGATTTGGCCGTAAATCCCGCGAATCGTTTACAAGAATTTGAAGCTTTGATTGCCCGAACACACAAAGCGGGTTTAAAAGTGATTATCGATATTGTTCCCAATCACATTGCGCGCAAATATGAAGGCAAGAGCAATCCGGATGGCGTTAGGGATTTTGGTGCTGATGATGATACAACTGTTGAATATAAAAGAGACAATAACTTCTATTATATTCCAAATACACGCTTTGAAATCCCAGATACGGATAAACCGCTAAATGGAGAAAAGAATCCATTGATTGATGGAAAATTTGAAGAAAGTCCAGCAAAATGGACTGGGAACGGATCCCGTTTGGCGAAACCTGATAAAAACGACTGGTATGAAACGATAAAAGTAAATTACGGTATTCGTCCGGATGGCTCCAAAGATTTTCCGGAACTTCCGGATGGTTTTGATAACAAATCATATCAGGAACATTTCGATTTTTGGAAAGGAAAAGACGTTCCAGATTCTTGGGATAAATTCAAAGACATTGCGTTGTATTGGACTGCAAAAGGAGTGGATGGTTTTCGATTTGACATGGCCGAAATGGTTCCGTATGAATTTTGGAGTTACATGAATTCAGCCATTAAAGTGAATAATCCGGATGCTTTTTTATTAGCCGAAGTTTACAATCCTAAAGAATATAGAAATTATATTCATTTGGGTAAAATGGATTATTTGTATGATAAAGTAGAAACCTATGATAAATTGAAAGATATCATTCAAGGAAAATCATTACCTGATGGATTATCAGACATACAAAACGGAATGGCAGATATTGAGCATCACATGTTGCATTTTCTGGATAATCATGATGAACAGCGTTTGGCAAGTCCTGAATTTGCGGGAACGCCACAAAAAGGTAAGCCTTTGATGGTGGTTTCTACAACTATAAGCACTTCGCCTACGATGGTTTATTTTGGTCAGGAAGTAGGTGAGGCTGGGAATGAAAATGCAGGCTTTGGAACTCATTCTAGAACTTCAATTTTTGATTATATCGGAGTTCCTAGTCATCAGCGCTGGATGAACGACGGTAAATTTGATGGAGGTCAGTTATCGCAGGATGAAAAAGAGTTGCGTGATTTTTATAAAAAATTATTGAATTTCTCTCTGAATAGTTCGGCTTTGATGGGGGAATATCAAGAACTTCAAACATTGAATCGCCAAACAACTCAAGGTTACGATCCGGGGATTTATGCTTTCATACGCTGGTCTGATACTCAAAAATTAATAGTTGTCACTAATTTTTCTTGGATTACCACCAGCAATTTCGAATTAAAAATCCCTTCAAATATCATTCAAAAATGGAATTTGAAAGATGGTAATTATACAGTAACGGATCAATTGTATCATAAAAATTCTATTCAGCTACAGGTTTTGAATGGTGAAGGAAAAGCACAAATTACAATCGCTCCATCGGAATCGTTTATTTTTCAATTGTAAAAAAATCAATAACTAAATTTTAAACTCTATTTAATGACTAAAAAAATCACAATTTGTTTACTGTTTTTAGTATTCATGCCATCATTTGCACAAACTGATTTTACCCCAAATTGGAGTAAAGGAGTAGTGTGGTATCAAATATTCCCGGATCGGTTTCATAACGGGGACCCTTCAAATGACCCAAAAGTAGAAGATCAAGATGGCGCGTATCCTTTTGATAGTACTTCTGATTTTCAAATTCATCCGTGGACGAGCGATTGGTACGAATTGCAACCTTACGAAAAGAAAAACGGAAAAGATATTTATTACAATCTTCAACGCAGACGTTACGGTGGAGATTTGCAGGGAGTAATTGATAAAATGGATTATTTGCAATCATTGGGCATTAATGCTATTTACATGAACCCAATTTTCTGGGCGCCATCTTCCCATAAATATGATGCATTGTGTTATCACCATGTTGATCCATCATTTGGACCTGATCCGGAAGGCGATAAAAAAATGATAATGAACGAAGATCCTTTAAATCCTGAAAAATGGGTTTGGACAAAGGCGGATTTATTGGCTCTTAAACTTATTGATGAAGTTCATAAACGTAAAATGTTCATTATTTTTGATGGGGTTTTCAACCATTTAGGAGTGAATAGTTTTGCTTTTCGAGATGTGGAGGAAAAACAGGAAAAGTCAGCTTACAAAGATTGGTTCATGGTCGACAGTTGGAGAGATGCTGCCAAAGGCACTAAATTTGAATACCAAGGTTGGTTTGGTGTAAAAACCTTACCAGAGTTCAAAGAGGATGAGAACGGAATAGTATCCGGTCCTAAAAAATATATTTTTGATGCGACCAAGCGTTGGATGAATCCAATGAATAAAGGTGCTCAATACGGAATTGATGGTTGGCGATTGGATGTAGCGTATTGCATTGCACATCCTTTCTGGAAAGATTGGCGAAATGAAGTAAAATCAATTAATAGCGAAGCGTATCTGACAGCTGAATTAGTTGATCCTATTGATAAAACAAAACCATATTTAAGCGGAGATGAATTTGATGCTACGATGAATTATAATTTTTCTTTTCTGGTGCATGATTTTTTTGTGCAAGATGCAAAAGGGATTTCTGTTACCCAATTTGATACTCAATTGAAGGAATTGCGTGAAGGATTTGGAGAAGGTGTTGCACATAATATGCAGAATTTAGTGGGAAGCCACGATGCCACAAGAATTGGTAGCGCGGTAGCAAATCCTGACGGGAAAAAATTTAGCGATTGGGGAGCCTACTTTAATTGGAGCCAGAAAAGTAATAATATCGATTATAATGCTCGAAAACCAACAGATAAACAATTGGAAAAGCAAAAATTAATTGCGGCATTTCAAATGTTATATTTGGGATCACCTATGATTTATTATGGGGATGAAACCGGTATGTGGGGAAGTAACGACCCGGATTGTCGTAAACCTATGGTATGGAATGACAAAAATTATAATGCAGAAATATTAAATCCTGATCAAAGTAAACATGAGGAGGATAAAGTGGACTTCAATACTTATTTATTTAATTGGTATAAAAAATTCATTGCTTTACGCAATCAATATGAGGCAATCAGGATTGGGAATTACACAACGATTGAAACTAATGATGCCGAAAAGACATATGCTTTTAGCCGTAAACTTGGCAATCAAGAGGTGATTGTAATCATTAATAGAAGTGATAAAAACATTCATTTCACCAACCCAATTCTTAAAAAAGGAAAATTCAGAGATGTTTTTACTAAAAAAGTAATGAAAAAGCTGATAATAAAACCAATGGATGTTGTGGTATTGAGCAATACCATTTTGAAATAACCTGAAATATTTAGATAAAACTCAGAGTTAAAATAGAAAATATAAAACCAGAGTTTATTATAAAAAAAATGCTGATATAAATTTATATCAGCATTTTTTTATGATTAGAAGCGAAAGCTATTTTTTTGCAACAGCATCGTAATTTTCTTCTACTTTTCTCCAATTAATTACATTGAAAAATGCATCGATATAATTTTTTCTTCGGTATTGGTAATCTAAATAATAAGCATGCTCCCATACGTCTAAAGCTAATATTGGAGTTCCCGGAACAACAGCATTACGCATCAAAGGATTGTCTTGATTTGGAGTACTAGTCACTTGCAGTTTTCCAGATCTGTCTACTACAAGCCAAGCCCAACCGGAACCAAATTGTTTTGTAGCTTCATCTTTAAATAAACTAGTAAAGTTTTCAAAGGAACCAAAATCTTTAATAATTGCTTCAGATAATGCATTTGTTGGTTCACCTCCAGCTTTTGGTGCCATGCATTTCCAATATAAGGAATGATTGTAAAATCCACCGGCATTATTACGCAGTGTAGCATCGTTAGGATCTAATTTGGCTAATACTTCTTCTATAGTCAGATTTTCTAATGGAGTTCCTAATACAGCTCTGTTCAAATTGTTTGTATAGGTCAGATAATGCTTGGAATAATGCATTTCTAAGGTTGTTGCTGATATATTTAGTGCTAGAGCATCATAGGCATAAGGAAGTTTTTCAAGTTGAAATGATCCTTCATCTGCCTTCACATCATCTGGGGAACCAACCACCACTTTTTCTTCAACAACAGGAAGAGGAACATCAACCACTTCAGTTAATTTTTTATCATTACAAGAAAGTAAAAGTGTAAATAGAAATAAAACTGGAATTGAAAGGCCTATCTTTTTCATAATTGATTACTGTTTTTATTTAGAAAATGAATCATTTCTATATATTGTTCTTTGGCTTCATCTGGCGTGAGGTGGCTAATCTGCATCCAAGCATTAGTTTTAAATGCATCTCTTAAATGATAGGTAGAAGTTTGCTTTAGATCTAGAGTGCCAAAAGTAGCTTGTTTATAGAATGCATAAAGCCGCAATTGGACATCTTGTGGCAACTCTGCCTGTGTCATTTTAGAGGCTATTTCTACCGCTTCAAGAAATCGAGTATCTAAATTTTTTTCAATCATTCTCCTTTTGTAGCAATAATTGTTTTTCCTCCAATTGCTTTTTGATTCAAAACAACATTTATTGGTGTTCCTAATGGTAAAAAGATATCTACTCTTGAACCAAATTTTATAAATCCAGCATCCGTTCCTTGAATTACCTGCATTCCTTCTTCGGCATAATTTACGATTCTTCGCGCCAAAGCTCCGGCAATTTGACGGTATAAAATTTCACCAAAAGTTTTATTTTCGATTACAACCGTAGTTCTTTCGTTTTCTTCACTAGCTTTAGGATGCCAAGCCACTAAGAATTTTCCAGGATGGTATTTGCTGAATTTTACAATTCCACTCAAGCCATAACGCGTAACATGAACGTTTATTGGAGACATGAAAATAGATATTTGTAGACGCTTGTCTTTGAAATATTCGCTTTCAAACACTTCTTCAATTACAACTACTTTTCCATCAACGGGAGCTAGAATGTGATTTTCATTGATTATCACAGTTCTTTTTGGATTTCTAAAAAATTGTAATATGATAATCAAAAGCAATAAGGCTGCTATTTGTATTGCCATTTTAATCCAATTGGTGTCAATAAAATTGTCAGTCAATAAAAGGACTACAGCTACGAAAATTGATCCAAATAAAATCGATTGGGTTCCTTCTTTATGAAACATAGTTTAAAATTTGATAAAATAAAAATATAATTGGTGCTACAAATATAACACTATCTAGTCGATCTAGTATGCCTCCATGACCAGGCATTATGTTTCCGCTATCTTTTACGCCTGCAATACGCTTGAATTTAGATTCGATTAAGTCTCCAATAGTGCCTGCAATTCCAACAATCACAGCTATAGATGTCCAAATTAGAACGGATCTGTCGCTAAATTCCGGATTAGCTTTGATGTAATATTTTGATATTAAATAACCTGCTAAAACTGCAAATACGATTCCTCCAAAGAATCCTTCAAATGTTTTTTTAGGTGATATTTTTTCGAATAATTTGGTTCGACCTATAGATTTACCTACAATATAAGCAAAGGTATCATTGGTCCAGATTAAGATAAATAATCCAATTATAATTTTTGGATTATAATCATTTATTCCAAATGAAATTTTAGTGATGAACACAAAAGGCAGTATAATATACCCTAACAAATACAAGTATTTTGATGAAGTGCTTATTTTTTGAATGTTATCATAAAATAAAAAAAGGATACATTTTATAGATACCACTAATGCAATGACCAATAGCACAATATCTAATTGTTTGACATTTATTGAAATTTCTAAATTAGTATTGAAAATTTTATTTATAGTATCTGTAGTGATTTGATTGTAATGACTCACTAAAGTTACTGTTGTGTATAAAGTTGTACCAAAAAGAATTGGAAATAATTTATGTATTTGAACTAAATTGCAAAATTCGTAAACTGCAATAATAAGAAAGACACCAAAAAGGATAAAAAAGCTTTCAGTAGAATATAAAATAGAAGCAAGTAATAATAGGATATAAATAGCTCCTGATATACCTCGTTTTAGAGTTTCATTCATCTTAAAGGTTTTCTAAAAGCAATAAATATAGATTTTTTGCTGAACTTCCGTATTGTGTGAAATCTTCTACTTTTGCTTTTTCAAAGTATTTTATAGTAGTAATATTGGTAGGATAGTCTCTTTCGTATTTCTTTTTTATTGCACTAAGCCCGTCACTTTTTGAATCAAGCATTTGACTTGTAGTTGCAATTACGATGATATTAGTTGGCAGCTCATTTGGTTTGTGCTGTTTTATTTGTTTAGAAGAAAATAATATAGAACCTTCTTCAGCAATTAAATTCTCACAATTAGCAAGAAGAAATTTCGGATTTGCAGGTTTATTATATACGAGTTTATTTTCGTCAAGCATTCCGAAAAGACTTGGTTCATAGCACAAAACTTCGCTTTCAAACCAATCATTTTCTTCGAGTATGTTTTCAAATTGTTCTTTTAGTTCTTCAGTATTTTCACAGTATAAAAACTTACCTCCATTTTTTTTAAAATTATAGATAAATTTTTCGTCTATAGAAGGCGTGTTATCAGAATGGGAACTGTTAAATTCACTTTCTTTATCTTCCTCTGATGCTGGATGGCTAGAACCAAAAAATTTTCTAAAAAGATTCATATTTATGTAAGATACTATATATTATTTGAAAACGTCCAAAGATAAAAAAATCTTAATTCAAAAGTAGTTTTTGAATTAAGATTTTAAAAATAATTAAATAATTTTGGTGTTTACTATGATACTACTTCATCAAGATTTTTATCAAAAGTTCTTTTTCCAAAAATTGCTTCTAAATCATCCTTGAAAATAACTTCTTTTTCAATTAGAATATCTGCCAGTTGATTTAGTTTTTCTTTATTTTCTTCTAAGATTTGAATAGCTCTTTGATACTGACTTTCAATTAGTAATGAAATTTCTTCGTCAATAACTCTAGCCGTTTCTTCTGAATATGGTTTAGATAAATTATATTCACTTTGCCCAGTTGAATCATAATAGGTTACATTACCAATTTTTTCATTCAATCCGTAAATAGTTACCATAGCACGTGCTTGTTTGGTCACTTTTTCTAAATCACTCAATGCACCAGTTGAAATCCTGTTGAAAGTTACTTTTTCAGCAGCTCTTCCACCCATTGTGGCACACATTTCATCAAGCATTTGGTCTGGACGAACAATTAATCGTTCTTCCGGTAAATACCACGCAGCACCTAAACTTTGTCCTCTAGGAACAATTGTTACTTTGATTAACGGAGCAGCATGTTCTAACATCCAACTTACCGTTGCGTGACCTGCTTCATGGATTGCAATTGCTTTCTTTTCATCAGGTGTAACAATTTTGTTTTTCTTTTCTAGACCACCAACAATTCTGTCAACAGCATCAAGGAAATCTTGTTTGTCAACAGCAGTTTTGTTATTTCTGGCAGCAATCAAAGCAGCTTCATTACATACATTTGCAATATCAGCACCAGAAAATCCTGGAGTTTGTTTGGCCAAAAATTCAGTATCTAATCCTTCAATTTTTTTCAACGGAGCAAGGTGAACTTTAAAAATTTCAGCTCTTTCGCGAATATCTGGCAAGTCTACAAAAATTTGTCTGTCAAAACGGCCAGCACGCATTAAAGCTTTGTCAAGTACATCGGCTCTGTTTGTTGCAGCTAAAACGATCACGTTAGAATTAGTTCCAAAACCATCCATTTCTGTCAGCAATTGGTTCAATGTATTTTCACGTTCGTCATTTCCACCGGACATATTACTTTTTCCTCTAGCTCTACCTACTGCATCTATTTCATCAATAAAAATAATTGCAGGAGATTTTTCTTTGGCTTGTTTGAACAAATCACGTACACGTGATGCTCCCACACCAACAAACATTTCAACAAAATCTGAACCTGATAAAGAGAAAAATGGTACTTGAGCTTCACCAGCTACGGCTTTTGCCAATAATGTTTTACCTGTTCCCGGAGGTCCAACGAGTAAAGCTCCTTTTGGAATTTTACCACCCAGATTGGTATATTTTTCAGGGTTTTTAAGGAATTCAACAATTTCTTGAATTTCTTCTTTTGCACCTTCTAAACCAGCTACGTCTTTAAAAGTAGTTTTGATATCTGTTTTTTCATCAAAAAGTTTAGCTTTTGATTTTCCAATATTGAAAATCTGTCCACCACCTCCAGCTCCGCCGCCAGACATTTTTCTCATGATAAATATCCAAACTGCAATAATGATTATGATAGGTAACAAACTAATCAGGATATCTGACCAATTGCTTTTTGCCAAGAAGTTAAAATCTTTCAATTTACCTTCTGCAACAGCTTTCTCTAATTTGTTCTGAAATATTTGATCATTACCAATGTCAAACGTGTAGTGTGGTCCTTTGTTAGGTCTGTCGAAAACATCTTTAGAAACTTTCTTGTGCGCAGCATCTTTCAATGCAGCAGCGTTAAGAAATACTTCTGCTTCTGTCTTATTGTATACGATAACTTTTTCAATTTGTCCTTTTTCTAAATAGTCATTAAATTTAGAAGAGGTCAATTGTCCTGGTTCGTTTAGACTTGAACCATTAGTTATAAAACTTATAAATAAGAAAATTAATAATATTGCAGTATAGATTAGCCAAGGGCTTACTTTAAACTTATTCGGATTTGGATTATTTTCTTTAGCCATTACTACGGATTATATGTCTTTAGTATTTGTTTTCTATGGTCGTTATTTTAGCATCGCCCCATAAGCTTTCGATGTTGTAGTATTCACGGATGTGTTTTTGAAATACATGAACTACAATATTAACATAATCCATTAATACCCATTCCGCATTATCAGTACCTTCAACATGCCAAGGCTTGTCTTTTAATTCTTTTGAAACTGTTTTTTGTACGGAGTTGACTATTGCGTTAACTTGTGTATTTGAATTTCCATTACAGATTACAAAATAGTCACAAACTGCAGTGTCTATTTCTCTTAAATCAAGAATAGTGATATCATTTCCTTTTACTTCTTCTATCCCTTTAATGATATTCGCCAATAGGACGTCATTATTTATAGTCTTTTTCGCCATGAATTATTTTTATATAAGTTTGTAAAGTTACCATTTTTTGTGATTATTTTTGAACCTTAACACAATATTAAATTCTGTTTCACAAAAAAACGTATATGAAAGTAATCAAACTCGATGCCATAGATTCTACAAACGAATTCCTTAAAGGGTTATCGAATAAACAAGAGCTCGAAAACTTGACTGTTGTTACCGCAGAGAATCAAACAAAAGGGAAAGGTCAAATGGGCGCTGTTTGGACTTCTGAGGCGAGTAAAAACTTAACAATGAGTATTTTGGTTAAGGATTTTTTATCGGATATTTGTCAAATTTATAATCTGAATATTGTAGTTTCACTTGCCGTAATTACTGTTTTGGAAACATTTAAGATTCCTGATCTTAGTATTAAATGGCCTAACGACATAATGTCATATAATAAAAAAATAGGTGGCATTTTGATAGAAAATAGTATAAAAAGTGATGGTACTATAATTTCTATTGTCGGTTTAGGTCTAAATGTGAATCAAACTAATTTTGAAAATTTACCAAAAGCATCTTCTTTAGCGGTAATTTCTACATCTGAATTCGATAAGGAAGTCTTGCTTTCTTCCATTATAGATCAAATGGAGAAAAGTATAGTGTTATGGAAACAGCATCCTGATATCTTATGGTCTGACTACACTGATAAATTATATAAAAAAGGGATACCAATGCCTTTTTCAGGTAAAAATAATACTAATTTTATGGGTATTATTCAAGGGATTTCTTCGGTTGGGAAACTTCAGATTCTTTTGGAAGACGACAGTATTTCTGAGTTTGATATCAAGGAAATTCAAATGCTATATTGAGGATAAAATTTATAATACAAAAGGATCGCCTAAATAGAATTTTATTAGCGCATTGTTGTATAGTAACTCATATTTTGATTGGATTAACTCTGCTTGGGAATTATTAAAGTTCATTTTTGTTATATTTAATTCATTGATGTTAATCTTACCTAATTCAAATTTTAAGGCATCGGCTTCATAACTTTTTTTAGAAAATTCATAAGCAATTGCTGCTGACTCATTTTTTTTTATAGATGTTTTTGTATCGTTGATGGCCTTTAAAATTTCTTTCGAAAGACGGTTTTGTTCGATTTGAGTCTCTAATTTGGATTGTTTATAGTTGAGTTTACTGATTTTAATTTTTGAAGCATTTTCTAACTGACTAAAAATAGGAATTGATAAATTGAATCGAAGTCCTTTTGAAAGATTGGCATCAAATTGTTCTTTAAACGGTACAAAAGGATCTTTGACAGTATAAAAAGAACCATACGAAAAACGCATGCTTAATGAAGGATATAATAATGCCTTTGAAATGGAAAGTTCATTTCGTGTTTTTTTTTCTTTTAAAACATTCATCAAATAAGAAGGATTTATTTTGACAGCTTTGTTAGCCAAAGAAAATTGGTTTTCATTTATTTCTAAATTTTCATAGCGTTCTAAATTAGGTTTTAGTAAGATGATTTCTTTTTCTAAAGAAATATTTATTAATTGCTTTAGACTGATTAAATTATCTGCTAAAGTGTTTTGGTTGGTTAGTAAATTCAATTCCTCAGTGGCTTTTTGGGATTTTATTTTAAACACTTCACTTTCAGATATCACTCCGGAATCAAACTTTAAAACAGCTACTTCCAGTTGTTTTTTACTCGATTTTATTTGTTCCTGATTGGATAAAATAATTTCTTGCAAATATAAAATAGTGATGTATTTTTGGGCAAGATCGATTGTGATTTCATTTTCAATTTTTTTAATATTGGCTTCATTTATTTTCATATCCTGTTTAGCTGATTTGATAGAATTTAGGGTCGAAAAACCAGAGAATAAATTATAAGATGCGCCAATATTTCCGGAATAATTTTCTATTTTTTTGTCAACAAATAAATTAGTGTCAGGATCTATTTCTCTACCCCATGAATTTTTGTTTTCAACCGTTGCATTTATAGAGGGTAATAATTTCCCATAGCTGGATTTATATTCATTAGTAGCTATTTCTCCGGAAACGACTGCGCTTTTCAGGGATAAATTATTTTTTATTGCTAAATCTAAGCAATCAGCAAAAGACACAAAATCCTGTCCAAACGATGAATTTGAAAACATAAGAAACACTACAAAAAAAATGGAATTCTTCATAACGACTAGTTAAGATTACTATCAATTTTGTTGAATAATTTTTTGATGATGTATTGATAAAGCTTCATTTTTTCGATAATCACTTCTCCTTTAAGTTTATAACCTGCCTTTAGGTTAATGTTTGGATTGTACTTTTTTATGTTTGCCAAACAGTAAAATGTTTGATCTACATCCGATGGAGAAACATAGGTAATTGTTCCTTTAATAGCACCAAATCGATAATAATTATAGGCATCCAGTTTCAAATTAATTTCTTGGCCTTTTCTTATGTAAGCAAGGTCTTTTTCATCTAAAATTACTTTTGCGTAAAAGGCTTCTCTTTTTGGGGCAATTATAGTGAGAATATCTCCTTTGTTGATAATTTCCAGATTTTGCCTAGCGTTATAAAGATTAGAAACAGTTCCTTCGATTGGGGATATTACAAGCAATTTACCTAACTCATCAGAAATATAAGTAAGATTGGATTTTCCATCCTTAATTTGTGTTTGAAGCTCAACAATATCACGCAGGTAATTATGAATTTGATTCTCTACATCAATAATGTTGCGCCGCAAATCGTTATTTGTTTTTTGATAATTATTGGATAAATTTTCAAAATCATAATTCTTTACATGATAGTTAGATTGAATATCCAACTGCCCTTTTTGATCATCTAAATTCCTGTTTTTTGTTTCGGTCATCTCATATCTAGAAATGGCTCCTTTAGTATAAAGCAAGGAATCAGTTTGGAATTTATTTGTTAAGATTGAAGTTTGTTGTGAGGATAAATTTATTTTAGTATTCAAAGAACTTATTTCCTGTTCTGCTTTTTTACGATCCGTTTTATAAATTTTTGATTGGATTTCCAATAATTGTTTTAAAGAGTTTTTCCGATTGATTGTATTGAAAATCAATTTATTTATAATATTTATTTTGTTTTTCATTCCGGAAACATTTGTATTTAAGATGTCATAATCAGATTTGGTTTTTTTATTTTCAAGTACAAAAAGTGTATCTCCTTTTTGTACTTCCTGACCTTCTTTCACTCGTACTTTTAAAACTTTCACTTCATTTGGTGCGTTTATTTTTAGTTGGGGAGTATCAGAAAAGATTTGTCCTTCTTTAAAACTTACCGTATCGTTCATTTTTATGGTAAAAATTAAAAAGACTATAATTATAAGAAATGCTATCAAAACTCGATTTAGAATTTTAATAAACCGGATCGATTTCGTGTTGTAATAAAAAGAGTTCTCCATTTGCTATTTTATATTTTTTAGAAAAATTGATATTAGTGATGGGTTCGTGAGAAATGATGATATACGTTTTTATAAGGTCTTCATCAATCATCGTTTCTATTTTATTTCTGGATTCGAGATCCATTCCTGAAAGGACTTCATCTAGAATGATAAGTTCAGCATCTGAAAATAGTGCCCGAAGCAAGAGGATTTTTTTGCGTTGCCCAGTGGAAAGATTTTTCCCGTTTTCGTTAATAATAAATTCCAGTCCATCATCTTTTGAAGCAATAAATTCATAAAAATTAATTTGTTTTGCCATATCTAAAATTGCTGTAACGGTTATCTCTTTTCCTAAAATAATGTTGTTTTGAATTGTGTCATTGAACAGAGTATCCTCATTGGTCACTAATAAAATTTTATCCCGCATTTTATCATCGTTATAAAATTTCTTATCCTTTTCATTTATAAGAATCGAGCCTGAATTGGGATGGTAAAGTGTTGTTAATACTTTGCTGAAGGTTGATTTTCCAGAGCCATTTTGTCCTTCTATTTTTATTTTTTCGCCTTTTCGTATTTTTAAATTAATATCTTTTAATACAAATTCATCGGGTAGATAACCGTAATTCAGATTCTGAAATTCAATTTTTTCAATGTTGAAATCCTGAATTCCTTTTTTAGAGATTTTTTTTGTTTTTTCATCAAAATCCAAATATCTCTTTAGGATGACTTCGTTCTCCTGAAGTGTCAGATTGTCATCTAAAATGCCTTTCAAAGAAGAAAATATTTTTGAAGAAAGCGCTATAAAAGTCACAATTTGGCCCAATGTAATTATTTGGGTTTCAATAGCTGATTTTGTCAAAAATAAAATGATAAAAATCGTGGAAACAATTACTATCAGGGCAACAAAAATTTTATTTAATAAATCAATGTACCCGTTTCTTAGCTGAATTTTTAAATATTCATTGATGCTTATGAAAATTTTATTGGAATGAAAACGTTCTATTTTGAAACTTTTAATAACCTGTATTCCATCAACTTTCTCCATCATTTTAGAAAGAAAATCGGCTTTGCGAATGTAGCGCAGTCTTTCATTTTGCTTCAAATAAGGTGTAATGAATTTAAACCAAAGAAAAAATAAAATCATTACACCCAGTACAATTAATGTTAGCGTTTTATCTATAAAAAATAAAATGCATAATGAATAAATAGACACGCTTACATCCACTAATATATTGGTGAAAAACTTCATGAAAAAGCTTTTTAGTTTCAGCGAATCACTCACGCGTTCCATTAAATCCCCTTTTTTGTAGGAGTGAATATAGGAAAGGGATGAATTATTTATTTTTTTGTCGAAAGAAAATAGAAAATATTTATCTAAAGCATTTCCTAAATGAATCCCCACAAAGTTCTTATAGACAGTAGTGAAAATGTCGAAAATTTTATAAATTCCTAAACCTGCAGCAAACAAAACTAGCGTGTTCAAATTATAGGTTGGAAGGACATTGTCAATCATGATTTGATTGGTAAAGACTGCAATTTGAGCAGTAGCAGCTGAAAACAAAGCCGCAAAAATATAGATGTACCAAAGTTTTTTATATTCCCCTAATTGTTTGAATAATTGCCAATATAAACTTCCGTTTTCTTCTTCAGGATAGGATTGCTGTGTGTCTTTTTCCTCTTCTATTGCTTTTACCACAAGAATCAAAGGAGAATTGTTTTTTATCTTTCCTTTTTCTAATTCCAGTATTTTAAAACTATTTGGGACACTGGAAATTTCTTGGTTTTTTAGTAAATCGGTTAGAAAATTCCTTTCTGCTAGCAGGTCTTTAAAACCAAAACTGTCTTTTAGATATTTAAAGTAAGTGAGCTTATTGAAAAGGACCGCATGACCATTTTCAATTAAGGTATTCTCAAAATTAATTTGATAATCTGATAAATCCTGTGAACAGATTGCTATTATTTTATCTTCAGTATCTGCTAGATCCCAATGATTTTTGATGAAATAAGATTTTTTTTTCATCTCCTGTAGGGACAAATAGTATTGACTTCCTTTGCTAGGGTCATATATTTTTAGGCGGTTATTTTTTATATCATTCACCACAATATAATGCAAGCCATTTTTATTTTCAATGGGTAAAATAAAAGGGAATAATTCTTGTAAACTTGCCTCATTACCTCCAATATAATTAATATCAAATAGTTTGAATTGAGCCTTAAATCCATTTGAATTCAAGAAGTTTTTAATATCTGAAATTCGAGATCCTTTTTCTTCCAATGGTATATTCTGCTCGATATATCTTCGAGAAATATTCTTTCCGTAAATGTTATAAATCGTTTTGATTGCGCTAATTCCGCAATCGTTGCTCTTTAATTGAGGATCAGTAATTGGCATAGATCAATTGAGTTTTTTTCTCTGGTTATGGGGCCAACTAGATTTAAATTATTTATTAACTATTTAATAATCAGTAATTTACTAATATTAAATGATTGTTGTGATTTTTCCCCATAACAAACCTAAAAACTCGGTAAATGACAATTATTGACTTTTTTATACAAAAAAAAGTCTCTCAGTTTGCACTAAAAGACTTTTGTAATATTATTTTATTGTTACTATTTAAATAGTTTTTTACAATTTATTCATATTGCCAGCTAAAGTTTCGATAAATTTCCCAATTGGACCTTTTATCATCATAGCCATCATAGGATTGAAATCACCTTCAAAATCAAGTTTTACATCACTTGAAGTTTCAGAAACAGCATCAATATTTGCTATCAATGTAAACGGTAATTTATCACTTGCAGCGCCCAGAACTACTTTGCTTGGAGCCACTTTCTCTTTCATTTTCAATTTTATTTCGGGCATGCCTTTTAAACCAAAAATAAATGCGTCGTCACCAATAACTTCAAATTTAGCAATGTTATCAGGCATTAATTTTTGAAAATTTTTAACATCACTCAATAAATCAAACATTTCTTGAGCTGGTTTTTGAACAGTAACTTTTGGACTTTCTAAGTTCATGGTTTTTATTTTTATTTTTTAATTTAGACTTCAGTATTCCAAGTAGACGGACTTGAATTCCATTCTCTTAGTGTTAATTCTTCATCCTCAGTGATATATCTTTTAGCAACCGCCAAATTCAATAAGTTTGGATAATTACTTAAAGTAAATAAATCAACATTTGCGTTTTTGAAATTTTCTTCTGCAACATCAAAGCCGTAAGTAAAGATTGCAGCCATACCTTTGACATTGGCTCCCGCTTCACGCAAAGCTTCAACAGCAAGTAAACTACTGTTTCCCGTACTGATTAAATCTTCTACAACGACTACATTTTGTCCTTTTTGTAAAAAACCTTCTACTTGATTTAGTCTGCCATGTTTCTTAGGTTCAGGGCGTACATATACAAATGGCAGCCCCATACTTTCCGCTACCAGCATACCAATTCCTATTGCTCCAGTGGCAACACCGGCAATAACATCTGGTTTACCAAATTGTTTTTCAATATTCTTGGAAAATTCATCCCGAATATAATTTCTTACAGCTGGAAATGAGAGGATTAATCTGTTATCACAATAAATAGGTGATTTCCATCCAGAAGCCCATGTAAAAGGATTTCCTGGATTCAATTTAATTGCATTTATTTGCAAAAGAAATTCGGCTGTTTTTTCGGCGGTATCTTTATTAAAAATCATACTACAAATGTATAAAGTTTTTGTTAACGACAAACCACTTTTTTTGACAAATCATATCTCTAAGGAGACAGATTTTCAATTATTTCTATTAGAAAGTATTGACATAGAGCAACTTATAGTTAAAATCTTTCAAAATAAAATTCAAAAAGCGTACTTATATCATGCTGATGAAAGCGTTATTATGAAGACTTTGAAAGCAAAAATTCCTGTTTGCAAAGCGGGAGGAGGCTTGGTGTATAATAAAAAAGGTGAAGTCCTATTCATTTTTAGAAACGGGAAATGGGATTTACCCAAAGGCGGTATCAAAAAAGGAGAGGAAATTGAGGATACAGCTGTGCGTGAAGTAGAGGAGGAGACTGGGGTAAATGGGCTGTCAATATCTCACAAACTTCAAAAAACATATCATGTTTTTAGGCGTAATGGAAAATATAAGTTGAAAATCACACATTGGTTCGAAATGCAAACTAATTTTGATGGTACACTTCAAGGACAATTAGAAGAAGGAATCGAAAAAGTAGCCTGGTTAAATCCAGAACAAATTCAAGGTGCTTTAAAAAATTCCTATGAAAACATAAAATTATTGTTTGAAGAGGAAAAAATTATATAAAAGAAATGCCCCCATAAAGTCAACACTATTTGGGGGCATTTCTTAAAAAAAAAGGAGTTTTTATTTTAAAATGCGATAGACTGGATATTGTAAATGCGCCTTTTCATAATAAACCGACTGTTTGTAAATCCAGTCGAGTTGCGCTTCCGGATTATTGATAAAATTCACATCGCTTTGTTTTTTTAAATCAAATTCGGCTTTTAATTTTGGATTTTCTTTTAAAATATGTGTCGCTGAATCTTCAAAAACATAATCTGAATAACCTTCTTTTTGTTGCAACATCGTATCGAAAAAGTTCCAGTTGAAGAAAGAATCGATTGCTTCTGGTTCTAATGTTTCCAATAAATATTTGATTCCCTTTTGTTGCGTAGGAATTATGTAATCTCCTTTGGCGAAAGCCACTTTCTCCATTTTAGAAGTTACCGAAGTGTTTCGGTGCAAATAATGTCCTTCGTAAGCAGAATTTGTCGTTTTAAAATCCGCAATTCTGTAACTTTCAACTTCAATTATGGTGTCGTTTTTTAGTTGGGAATAGGTAATTGTATTACTTTTTAATAATTCAATAACTGGCCAAAATCCTTTTGGAATAATGTACGCTTTCGGAATTATTATTTCTTTTGTGGATTTGAATTCTTTGCTGTACGGAATGTCTTTTTTGAATGGTTTTGTACGGTCATAAAACAATCGATTTCCTGATGTTACGTCACTTTTCTTATAACTGGCTTCATAGCCTAAAAAAGAAAACGGAACCGTTTTCGTACTGTCAATTTCCCACTTAATGGTGTACGATTTCTTTGGTTGGTACTGCTCTTCATTTTTCAAACGCAGTTGTTTTATTTTTTTGTAATTAGTATCTGTAAAATCGATTGCTGAACGCATGTATTCGTATGTCACTTTCACACGATCTGCATATTTTTTAAGCATGTGCGTTTCCACGACAAATCCTATTGTGTTGAATAACGAAGTGTAACCTGTTGCAAATCTTGGGCTTTCAAAAAATTGACCAAAACCTTTGTCTGGTGTGTCCTGAAAAGCATTGACATAAGGCGTATTTTCGATATTCTTTTTTTGTAAATCTTGGATCAAAGCCGGCATCATTTCAGTATTTAAAAAATCTCCTAAAACAGTTCCCAATTTGTTATGTTGCGTCATAATGTACGTGAGTTTGTATTGGTAATCTGAACCATTGCTAACGTGATTGTCAATAAAAACATCAGCATTTATTTTATGGAAAATTTCCACAAAACTTTTAGTGTTTCGGGTATCGGACTTGATGAAATCGCGATTCAGATCATAGTTTCTCGCATTGCCACGAAAGCCATAGATTTCTGGTCCGTCCTGATTGGCTCTTGAAGTAGAATTTCTGTTTAAAGCTCCGCCTATATTATATACCGGAATACAAACAATAACCGTGTTTTTAGGGGCTTTTATTTTGCCTAAAGCTAAATCTCTAAACAATTGCATTGAAGCGTCAATTCCATCCGGTTCTCCTGCGTGAATAGCATTATTGAGTAGGATTACTGCTTTGTTTTTTTGGATGTTTCCAAAGTCAAATTGTTTTTCAGGATTAAAAATAACCATGTGCAAGGGTTCGCCACTGTCTGTCAATCCCATTTTTTGCATTTCGATAGTAGGAAAATCATCTGCCAAAAGTTTGTAATACGCGATTGTTTCTGGATAAGACGCTGATTGATTTCCATTGCCTTTTTCGAAAAAAGTATCGTATTTATTCGTTTTTTGTGCAAAAGTACTGATGGAGAGTAGTAAAAAAAGGAATGTGAAAAGTCTCATATTTCGGTTTTTAAATTGAATTTCAAATGTAGCTTTTTTTAGATAACTGTAGAAATGAATGTAATAAAAGGAATTTTTCGATTGAAATAGAATGAAATTTGGTAATTCAAAATTCATAAATCACAATTAAAAATTACCTTTGCACCAAATTGAAAAAATGAATAAGAAACACCATTCCAACAATATACTTTTGAATTTAGGCATCGAAAGCCTGAACGAAATGCAGGAAGTTGCACAAGATGCTATTCTGAATGACAATAATGTTTTATTGCTTTCGCCAACAGGTTCCGGGAAAACTTTGGCTTTTTTGTTGCCTATTTTAGAAATGTTACAACCAGAAATTCAATCGGTTCAATGTTTAGTTCTGGTTCCATCACGTGAATTAGGATTGCAGATTGAGCAAGTTTGGAAAAAAATGGGAACCGATTATAAAGTAAATGTATGTTACGGCGGACATTCCATTGATACTGAAATCAAGAATTTAAGCAATCCTCCAGCAGTTTTAATTGGAACTCCGGGAAGAATTGCTGATCATATCGACAGAGGAACTTTCCGTGTGGATAAAATCCAAACGCTGATTTTGGATGAATTTGATAAATCCTTACAATTGGGTTTCCATGAGCAAATGTCATTTATCATTGGAAAATTAACGAAACTGAATAAACGCGTTTTGGTTTCCGCTACTTCCGATATTGAGATTCCTCGATATACAAGAGTCGTTAATCCAACGATTTTGGATTTTATTCCAGAAAACGTAGCAGAAACGAATCTTTCGATGAAAATGGTGGTTTCGAAAGAAAAAGACAAAATTGGGAGTTTATTCAACTTGATTTGTTCGTTGAAATCACAGTCGGCTATTGTTTTTTGCAACCATCGTGATGCCGCAGAACGTATCAGTGATACATTGAATGAAAAAGGAATTTATGCCACGTATTATCATGGCGGAATGGATCAGGACGAAAGAGAACGCGCTTTAATCCAGTTTAGAAACGGAAGTGTAAGCTATTTAATCACAACTGATTTGGCTGCTCGTGGACTTGATATCCCCGAAATGAATCACGTAATTCATTATCACTTGCCATCTAAAGAAGACGAATTCACGCATAGAAACGGACGTACAGCGCGTATGTTGGCTTCTGGAACCGCGTATATTATTGCTCATGAAAGTGAGAAAAAAATGGATTACATTGATTACGGCATGGAAGCTTTGAAAGTGGAAAACTCCACTTCTTTACCAAAACCACCTGAATTTCAAACCATTTATATCAGTGGTGGAAAGAAAAATAAATTGAACAAAATTGATATCGTAGGTTTCTTTTCTCAGAAAGGGAAATTAGAAAAAGGCGATTTGGGATTAATCGAAGTGAAAGATTTTATCTCTTTTGCTGCCGTCAAATTCAACAAAGTAAAAGATTTATTGCACGCCATTAAAGACGAAAAAATGAAAGGCAAGAAGTTTAAAATTGAAGTCGCTCGAAAAGTGATTAAGAAAGAAGAGGAAAATTAGTGTTCAGTTTTCAGTTTCTAGTGAGCAGTAAAAAAAACATTATACCAATAAAAAAATCGTTAACAGTAAATTTGATTACTGTTAACGATTTTTTGTTATCAAGAAAGTCACTGATCACTCTTTTTTCCGATCACTGATCACTGCAAACTATATTTTCTTAACGTATTGTGTAATAATTACAATAGTTTGACCGTCGACTTTACCTTCAATATATTCGGCGTTTTCATGGTCTAGTCTGATGTTACGCACAGCAGTTCCTTGTTTGGCTACCATGCTGGAACCTTTTACTTTCAAATCTTTGATTAAAACGACTGAATCTCCAATTTCAAGAATCACTCCGTTGCTATCACGGTGAATTATTTTAGTTTCGTCTTCTTCGCCTTCACCAGTTGCTTGTGCCCAAGCTAAAGTATCTTCGTCTAAATACATTTGGTCCAGTAATTCTTGAGGCCATCCAGCTGCACGCAAACGACTTAACATTCTCCACGCGACAACTTGTACGGCAGTATGTTCGCTCCACATGCTGTCATTCAAACATCTCCAATGATTTAAATCTACGTTATCCGGATTTTCAATTTGGTCAATACACGTACTGCAAGACATAATACTTTCATCAAGTCCACCTTTTTTGGTTGGCAATACTTGATATACTTTTAGGTTTTCGGTTGCACCACAAAGTTCACATTTTGCTCCGCTACGTTTGCTTAATTCTCTTTCTATACTCATGTTTAATGGCTTTTATTTTTGGTGAAAGTACGGCTTAACAGCGCTTTTTACAAATTTATATTTTTTTGGGTTGCTGGGTGTTTAGCTTTTATTGTTCATTTTGACTATCGTTGCGTTTGTACTTGACAGATTTAATGATAGCTTTGTTAAACATAAATTGAAGTAGTATTAGAAAAGGCGAAAAAAATATTGGAAATAGAAATAAGGGGAAATGACATACAGGTTGAGATTTATCTTCCTTCAAATAAGAACTTATAAAATCGAACAACACAGAGTATGCTAAATTTACTATTCCGCTAAAAATATATGTCATCCATCTATTGGAATAATTTACACGATTAAAAATATGCGCCATTATGTATGGAATCAAAAAGAAAGGCGCAAAGATTAAAATTCCTTCCATAATTAAAAGTATGCTTAACGTGATTTAACATTTTTTGTAATACAATCTGGCATTTATTTTTGGAGAAGATACGGCTAAATAGTGCTTTCAGTAAATTTCTATTTTTAGTGCTATTTCACTCGAACTGCATCTGGAACCAGCATTTCATATTGTCCTCCATTGCGGATTACATCTCTCACAATGCTGGAGCTGATATACGAGGTTTTTGCTGCAGTCAATAAAAACACAGTTTCTATTTTTGATAAACGACGATTGGTGTGGGCGATTGCTTTTTCAAATTCGAAATCGGCTGGATTGCGCAAACCACGAAGAATAAAATCTGCTTTTATTCTATGGCACAAATCAATTGTCAAACCTTCATAGGTTATTACTGAAACTTTAGGTTCGTTTTTGAATGTCTCTTCAATAAAACGTTTTCTGTCTTCCAATGAAAACATATATTTTTTTTCGGCATTGATTCCAATGGCAATTACGATTTCATCAAATAAAGAAATACTTCTCTTGATGATGTCTTCATGTCCTAAAGTTATTGGGTCAAAAGAACCCGGGAATATTGCTTTTCTCATTGTATAAGATATAATTAAATCGCATTGATTTTCTTTGGGTTGAATTACGTTTTTCTCAGTGTATCTATTGCTTCGACCCATTCCGATTTTGCACAAACGCTGCACAGCGCATTTCCTGCTTTATGACTTTCCGTATTGCCGCAAAAGATGCAGGAATAAACGCCTTCTGCTGGAATCGTTTTACTTTTGAGTTTAAATAAAAAAGGCAGAATTGGCAATCCTGGTTGAACATCGTGGTCTTCATAGTAGAAAACACTGATTTCGCCACTAGTTTCCATGAATGCATTTTTCACCTGCCCTAAATGCTCTATTGATTTCAAACGGAGTTCTGAAAAGAATTCATCTTGAGCCAGACTTTCTTTTTTAAATGTAGCAATTGAAAATTTCCCTTCGCTGATGATACATTCGGTTTTTCCTTCTATAAACTCCTCAAATCTTTTACTTTTTCCGGTGAGCCAAGTTACTAATCGGTACAATAGGATAATGACCAGAAATACAGTTATGGGCGGAATGATACCAACTTCTTCATAAAACATAGGGTCTCCGGCTGCTGATCCTAAGGCAATTATGATGACCGTTTCAAATACCGATAATTGTTTCACGCCACGTTTTCCTGCGACTTTTAATGTCAATAGTAAAACGGTAAACATTATGGTGGAACGGAAAATAACTTCTAAAAGAAAGGATTCTGGTAGATCATTGTATAATAATCGGTTCCATTCAAAGATTTCTGTCATAATGGAAAGTTAGTTATTTAATGCCAATTCTATCGCGTTTGTAAATAAATCTTCCAATGAAATTCCGGCTGCTTTGGCTTGTTGCGGAATCAAACTTTCCGTTGTTAATCCTGGAATGGTGTTCATTTCCAACATGTGTGGTTCTCCGTTTACCAATATAAATTCGCTTCGGGAGAAACCTTTCATTTTGAGGACTTCGTAAGCGCGTTTGGCTATTTCGCTCACTTTTTGAGTCATTTCATCTGAGATTCTTGCCGGTGTGATTTCTTGTGATTTGCCTAAATATTTGGCTTCATAATCGAAGAAATCATTGTCAGAAACAATTTCAGTTATTGGTAAGACGGTTACTTTTCCTTTGTAATTAATAACTCCAACTGAAACTTCAGTTCCGTCAAGGAAACTTTCGATGATGATTTCGTTGTCTTCTTTGTACGCGACTTCTATTGCGATTGGTAATTCGGCTGCAGTTTTAACTTTGGAAATTCCAAAACTGGAACCCGCTTTATTGGGTTTTACAAAACAAGGCAAACCAACTTTAGCGACAATTTCTTCAGTATTGATAACATCGCCTTTGTTTAAGTAATAGGAAGTGGCAGTTTTTATTCCGTATGGTTTTAGAACCGATAATAAATCACGTTTGTTGAACGTTAAAGCCGCTTGGTAATAATCGCAGGAGGTTTGCGGAATATGCAATAATTCGAAATAGGCCTGCATTAATCCATCTTCGCCGGGAGTTCCGTGAATGGCGTTGAAAACACAGTCGAAAGTAATTTTGTTACCATCAACAATTACTGAAAAATCATTTTTATCGATAGCGAATTCGGAGTCGTTAGCATCAACATAAACCCATTTTTCTTTGAAAATATGGATTCGGAATCCGTTGTATTTCGTTTTGTCCAGAAATTGATATACGACGTTTCCGCTGATGAGTGAGATTTTATACTCGCTGGAATATCCGCCCATGATGATGGCAATGTTTTTCATTTTGTATCGTTTTGTTCTTAGTTGTTCGAATAAATAATAATGTGTTTTTAGCACTAGATTCTAGCCCCGATAGTAGTGGAAATCCTTTTTATCAGCCTTTTCGGCGGATAAAAAGATTTTAACGAATAGCGGGAAATAGCTCCAAAAAGCATTAAACAAAATTATCATTTTTTTTGGAACGAAATAGCTTTATCTTTGCCGCATATAAAAATAAATTTATGAGTTTACGTAAGTATCTTACCAGCCGTGTCTTTTTTGTACAAGTATTAATTGCGATTGCCATTATTGCAGCTTTGGGCTATTTGTTTATGCATTGGTTGACTTTTACAACTGATCATGGCAATGAAATTGCGGTTCCAAATTTGAGTAAATTGACGGAAGAGCAAGTGGAGGAAAAGCTGGACGAGTTGGATTTAGATTACGTGCTTTTGGATAGCGTAGATTATAGAAGTGATTTTCCGCAATATAGTGTTGTTGAGCAAGATCCAACGCCGGGTACAAAGGTAAAAGTAGGTAGAAAAATATACATAAAAATAAATACTTCAGGATTTTCATCTGTTCGAATTCCTGATTTAGTGAATAAAACATATCGTGAAGCGGTGCCTACTTTGAAAGCTTTAGGACTTGAAGAAGGATCGGTTACATATGTTCCAAATCTTGGAAAAGATATGGTATTGGAAATGCGTTTCAAAGGAAGAAACCTGAAAGCAGGGGACAGAGTCTTGAAATCATCCAAAATTGATTTGGTTTTAGGAGACGGAAAAATGAGTTACGAAGAAGAGGAAAAGGCTGCAGATACGCTTGTAGCACCAATAGAAGAAGAAATACCAGTTGATGAACAATAATATAGATACAATAGATTTAGAAGACGAGTTATTTGAACATTTCAGGTTTGAAGTTCCTAAAGGCCAAGCGTCCTTGCGAATTGATAAATACTTGATGAGCCTTATTCAAAATGCGACTCGCAACAAAATACAAACTGCAGCTACCGAAGGGAATATTTTTGTAAACGACGCTAAAGTAAAGTCCAATTACAAGGTTAAAGCCAATGATGTGGTTAGGGTTATGCTTACGCATCCTCCTTATGAAAACCATATTATTCCAGAGAATATTCCGCTTGATATTGTGTATGAAGACGATACTTTATTGTTGATAAACAAATTACCAGGAATGGTGGTACATCCCGGCCACGGGAATTATACGGGAACTTTAGTGCATGCGTTGGCATATCATTTTGATAATTTGCCAATGAACAGCAGCGAGCGTCCCGGATTAGTGCATCGAATTGATAAAGACACTTCGGGTTTATTGGTGATTGCCAAAACGGAAGCGGCGATGACGCACCTAGCCAAACAATTTGAAGCAAAAACTTCTGAAAGAGAATATGTCGCTTTAGTTTGGGGAAATGTCGTGGCTGATAAAGGAACAATTGAAGGAAACTTAGCAAGACACTTGAAAGATCGTATGCAAATGGCGGTTTTTGCTGATCCTGAAATAGGAAAACCTGCTGTAACGCATTACAAAGTATTAGAACGTTTTGGATACGTTACGTTGATTTCGTGCCAACTGGAAACCGGAAGAACACATCAGATTCGTGCGCATTTAAAACACATAGGACATCCTTTATTTAATGACGAGCGTTATGGTGGTCATTTGATTTTAAAAGGAACTACGTTTACAAAATACAAGCAGTTTATTGACAACTGTTTCAAAGCATTGCCAAGACAGGCTTTACACGCTAAAACATTAGGTTTTGTGCATCCTACAACCGGTGAGATGATGCGTTTTGATACGGAACTTCCGCAGGATTTGCAGGATTGTATCGAGAAATGGAGAGGCTATTCAAAATCCCATGGGACGGACGAAGTAGAAGAATAAAAATATGAAAAGTCCCGAGTTGGGGCTTTTTTTGTGGAAAGTAATTTGTATTACTTGTATTTAATGGCACACAAAGATTGTTATACTATAGGTTTCTTGGCATATTTATTGTTTGCCTTTTAGCTTTTGGGCTTTTTTACTCGCTTTCATTTGAAATGATATAATTTATTTAGATTTGTAAAGATGAACTTTATGGGATTCCATTATCTCACTATTTCAATTATGAAATATAGAAACAGGGATTCCTATAATATAAACTTAAAGGCTGCTAATTTAATTTTGTCACTATGAAATTTAAAAATATAAATACCATGAAATTGACACTGTTTATTGGTTTATCGGTACTTGTTTTAGGCAGTAGTGCGTATGGTTCATCTAAAACGGGTGGGTTTTCATCCCAAAAAAATGAAACTATTGTCAAAGATACCTTGGTAGATCCAATTGACAATAACACGTATTTGGGATACAAGATTGTCAATTTTGGAATGGGATTATTAGGAACACCTTATGTTGCAGCGGGCTGTAGCAAGAATGGTTTCGATTGTTCCGGATTTGTTTATTTTGTATTTAATAATTTCAAAATCAAGGTTCCGCGCAGTTCTTCACAGTTTAAAAATTTTGGCAAAGAAATTCCAATTTCTGATGTGAAAAAAGGAGATATTCTGTTGTTTTTGAGTCCTACCAGAAATGTTATCGGCCATATGGGCATCGTAACAAATCCAAAAGGAATGGAAAGTGATTTTATTCATTCTACCTCAGGTCGTGAAATGAAAGTAGTGATTACTAGTTTGAAAAAGCCAGGTTATACTCGTAGATTTGTAAAAGCAATACGTGTTTTGTAGATAAATTTTGTTTGAAATTCAGGATATGTTTAGCCTAAAGCAAATAGTTTTTAATTAAAACTAAACAGGTAGGTTTTTATTCTATAGTGTAAAATCACCAATGATAAAAGGAACAGTACTAAATTGAATGGTTGTTAATTAAAAGTTAAACCAATTAATACTATTCAATTTGTAGGCTCTAAAAATTATTTTTGGTATTGATTAACCACTAAATAACCATTAAATGAAGAAATTTTTCATTTTAACAGCAATTGCTGCTGCGATGCTTGTACCTACCGCCCAATTTGCCCAATCCAAAAGAAAAAAAGATAAAAATGCCACTGTAGTCCCGCCACCGGAAAAGAAACCGGAAGCCACGATTAAGGAATACAGCAAGGTAATTACTAAAGATGCCGTTTCTGACGATGGATTGTTTATCGTTCATAAAGTGGATAAGAAATATTTCTTCGAAATCCCAAATAAATACTTGAATAAAGACATGCTTTTGGTCAGTCGATTGGCTAAACTTCCAGCTAATTTAGGCGGCGGATATGTAAATGCCGGTTCCGAAACCAATGAGCAATTAATTATTTGGGAGCGTTTTCAAGATAAAATTCTGATTAAATTAAAGTCATTCAGTGCAGTTGCTAATGACAGTTTGCCTATCAGTATTTCGGTAAAATCCAATAATTATGAACCTACTTTATTTGCTTTTGATATTGTAGCGTTCAGCAAAGATTCGGCAAATACGGTAATCGATATGACTAAATTTTATGCCACAGACGTGAAATCAATTAGCGGTTTATCGGCTGATATGAGAGAAACGTATAAAGTAAAAGGACTGGATGAATCCCGCAGTTTTATCAATACAATGAAAAGTTTTCCCATGAATATTGAAGTAATTCAGGATTTTACCTATAACGCTTCAAAACCGCCGGTTCAGTCAGATTCGGAAACAATCAGTATCCAAATGAATCAATCGATGATTTTATTGCCTGAAAAACCAATGCAACCCCGATTAGCAGATCCGCGAGTGGGATGGTTTACGATGAATCAGATTGATTATGGAAGTAACGAATTAAAATCCGACAGTAAAACCTACATCCGCCGTTGGAAATTGGAACCAAAAGATCCTGTCGCTTATGCAAAAGGGGAACTGGTAGAACCGATTAAACCTATTGTTTATTATTTAGATCCTGCCACGCCTGAAAAATTACGCAAGTACATCAAGCAAGGAATTGAAGATTGGCAAAAGCCTTTTGAAACTGCAGGTTTTAAAAATGCGATTATCGCCAAGGATGCACCTACAAAGGAACAAGATCCTGATTTTAGTCCGGAAGACATTCGGTATTCGGTGATTCGTTACGTGGCGAGTACAACACGAAATGCGGTTGGACCAAGTGTTTCTGATCCTAGAACTGGAGAAATTATTGAAAGTGATGTGATTTGGTACCACAACCATTTGCGTTCTTATAGAAATCGGTATTTGTTAGAAACCGGAGCAGCAAATCCTTCGGCAAGAACATTAAATACCAGTGATGAAGAAATGGGAGAAATGATGCGTATGGTTATCGCACACGAAGTAGGACATGCTCTTGGTTTCCCTCATAATATGGGTGCAAGTTGTGCCTATGACACCGAAAATTACAGAAATGGTGAGTTTACACAGAAAAACGGAATCGCAGCGAGTTTGATGGATTATGCGCGTTTTAATTACATCGCACAACCTGGAGATAAAAACGTGCGTTTCATCCGCCAAATGGGACCTTACGATCATTACGCTACTAATTGGGGATACAGATTCATTCCAAATATGACTTCGCCAGAAGCTGAAGTACCGACATTAGACAAATGGATTATGGAAAAAGCGGGAAATCCTATTTATAAATTTGGATCGCAAAGTAGCAGTTTTGACCCGACTTCGCAAACAGAAGATATCGGAAATAATTCGATGAAAGCGGGTTCATACGGCCTTAAAAACTTGCAATACGTAGCGGCTCATTTACCGGAATGGACCAGTGATGTTACTAATAATTACGAGGATTTAGAGGAGTTGTACGAAGAAATGTTAGGCGTTTGGAGTAGATATGTAGGTCATGTGGTGACTAATGTTGGCGGCGTTTATGAAGCGACCAAAAAACCAAATCAAAAAGGAAGTATTTATGATATTGTACCAAAAGCAAAACAACAAGAAGCTATGCAGTGGTTGCAAGCCAATGCTTTTGCTTCTCCAACTTGGTTGGTGAATGTAGCTACATTAAAAAACATAAATTATGCAGGATACACAGAACGTTTCCGAAACTTGCAAGCCAGACATTTGAATAGTGTTTTGAGTTTTGAACGCCTTGGTCGATTAATGGATTCTGAAATATTGGGAGCTACTAATTATAAAGCTTTGGATTTATTGAGTGACATGCGCAAAGGAATTTGGAAAGAGGCTAATTTACCATCAAACGTAACGATTTATAGAAGAAATTTACAAAAGGCTTATATCGAAAGAATGGCGTATTTGATGAAAGAAGAAATTAAATCCGGTCGTCCATCTGATTTTTACAATGTAGCTCAGTCTGATTTGAGAGGATTGGTGAGAGGCGAGTTGAACGCTTTAAGAACTACTTTATCAGTAGCTAAAACTAGAGCTATAAATGTAGAAACAAAATACCATTATGAGGATGCCATCAAAAGAATTGAATTGATTTTAAATCCAAAATAATCAGAATATAAATGCTATTTCATCAAAAAAATCCGCTTTTGTAGCGGATTTTTGGTGTTATAAAAATAAATCTAGATTGAAGTGAACCATTTATTTCAAAGGGAAATTCGCTTCGAAAGTTTTGAATCTGTCATCTAAATCTTTTATTAATTGTTTTTTGACAGAAGCTTCTTTTATAAAACTATAATTGATACTGTTGTAGATATATTGCTTGATATCAGTATAAGAAACTTCTTTGTATCTTTTGGCTAACAAAACATATTGTTCGGTCATATTCGTGCGCAAAATCCCTGCATCATCGGTACTGATTACGATGGGAACGCCAAACTGTTTATACAAAGTAAGCGGATGACGGCTTTCTTTTACTTTTAAAATGAATTCGTTGCTCACTAAGTTAATTTCGATAGGAATGGATTTAGTTGCCATATGTCGCAATAAATCATACGAATCTTTCTCGTACGCCATATCGACTCCGTGACCAATACGATTAGCTTCTGCAGTATAAACGGCTGAGCCAATGTGCCACGTCAAATCTTCCGGTTGCACTAAACCCAGCGTCAGTTCGCCTGCATGCATCGTGTATTTTACATTTGGATAACGGGAATGACAATATTTAAACATTAGCATGTGCAACCAATAATCCTTCATCGAAGTTTCGCCATCTTCTGGAGAAACAATGTTAACACCCGCCATCAAATGACTTTGATCTGCCGAAATGAATGCGATTACCAGATTTTTGAATAAATCAACAGGTTCCATGAAACGTAATACAAAATTTTGATAGCGCATAGTAAATTGCTTATCATCAATTTTTAAATCGTTATGCATTTTTGACACAAAATTAGTATTGAATGTTTTGGCATAGGATTCAGCATCTTTTTTCAATAAGGAATTATACACGGAATCCAATGTTCTCAAAATTGCTTTTTCATCTTTTGCCAAAGCTAATTTTCGCAATCTGGAATTGAATTTCGTCAAATCATCCGTGTTCATTGCAGTTGGAATCGTAGATAGTTGGGTTTCGATGTAACTGACATTTTCTGAAATGGCTCTGTTTTTTAATTCCAATAATCCCTGTCCAAAATTCCCTTTTATGGCCGGTTCAAACTTCATAAAAGATTCAAAAAACAATTTGTCTGATGGATAATCCACATGATTATAGTCTTTTACGGACCATTTTTGCATTATTTTTTGTTTGTAAACGTCTAATGTTCCGTTGTTTTTCAAGTTCGAAAATAATTCCCAGTTTCCGGTTGCTGGTTTTTCTTTTAAAACATTCATCGTTTCGGTATTGAGATAAAAATCATCAGCAATCGCACGTTGTAATAATGGCTCCGCGTAAATCGAACCAGAAAAATGGTGGTGTAAATCGCCGCCTTTTGGCATTTGTGAAAAGAAAGCAGTTAATTCAGCTTCATTATTTCTAATCTTTTCAAAATAGTCATTCGTCGATTGCGAGTAACTGACATTTAAAAGAAGTGCGAAGAATAAAGTATGTAGTAATTTCATAGGTTTTTTAATTGTGTCGATAGTGTTCTGCTTGTCATTTTCATAAAAAGGTTTTCCATTTTAAAGATATTGATTCAAAGCTTTTTTAAATTTGAATTGAATGATGTGGAGTTAAAAATGCTTGTTTTATGAAAAAAAACGATAATTTTTGCCAAATTTACGCAATTTCACTTTCTGTTTGGGTAAACGAGTTAAAAGTTTTATTTTTGCAGCTCTAGTGAAAAACGTCATCCTAGTAATCTCAGAATGTACTCCGACCTGATTTAGAGTCTTAAAATCAAGGGATTTTCCCCAAAAAAGTTTATCGAAATTATTTTTCGATGCAATTTTGAACAATAAAATTGTATCGGAAGTTTCTTATTATAATTATTCATGAAAAAAGCATTTAATTTATTTGATTTCTCACAAAAAGTCAATTACAGAATAGAAATCTTGGCGGGATTAACGGTTGCTATGACCATGATTCCAGAATCCCTATCTTTTGCTATAGTAGCGGGTTTTCCTCCGCTGATGGGTTTATACGCTGCATTTATCGCCGGTTTAATTACGGCAGTTTTCGGTGGAAGACCTGGAATGATTTCTGGTGGAGCAGGAGCAACTGTTATTGTTTTAATCGCTTTAATGAATTCTAATGGACTAGAATATGTTCTTGCAGCTGTTGCCTTGGCTGGTGTTTTACAAATTTTAGTAGGTATTTTTAAACTCGGAAAATTTATAAGATTGGTGCCACAACCCGTTATGTTTGGTTTTGTAAATGGTTTAGCAGTTATTATTTTCATGTCGCAATTGAATCAATTTAAAGCAATAGTAAACGGGCAAAGTGAATGGCTTTCAGGAACTCCAATGTTGATTATGGCGGGATTAGTAGCACTGACTATTGGAATTGTGGTATTGCTTCCTAAAGTAACAAAAGCAATACCGGCTTCATTAGTGGCTATTATTGTGGTATTTGCATTGGTTTTTTTCCTTGGAATTGAAACTAAAACCGTGCGGGATATTGCTTCTGTGAGTGGTGGTTTTCCTCCATTTCACATTCCGAATATTCCAATAAATTTGGAAACATTGCAAATTATATTTCCTTATGCCTTAATCATGGCTTCTGTAGGACTAACAGAAGGATTGTTGACTTTAAATTTAGTTGATGAAATCACCGAGACCAAAGGAAATGGGAATCGCGAGTGTATTGCGCAGGGAAGCTCGAATATTTTAAATGGCTTTTTCTTCGGGATGGGTGGTTGCCCTATGATTGCGCAAACTTTAGTCAACCTTTCTGCGGGTTCCAGAGCGCGATTGTCCGGAATTGTTGCTGCACTGATGATACTTGTGATTATTTTATTTGGTGCTCCAATAATTGAACAATTGCCTATGGCGGCTTTAGTTGGTGTTATGATTATGGTGGCAATTGGCACTTTTGAATGGGCAAGTTTTAGAATCATCAATAAAATGCCAAAACACGATATTTTTGTTGGAGTATTAGTTGCGTTGATCACTATTGTATTACATAATTTGGCTTTAGCTGTTTTAATTGGAGTGATTATTTCTGCTTTAGTTTTTGCCTGGGAAAGTGCCAAAAGAATTCGGGCTAAGAAATATATCGATGAAAAAGGGGTGAAGCATTATGAAATATATGGTCCTTTATTTTTTGCTTCCACTACGGCTTTCTCAGAAAAATTTGATGTCTTTAATGATCCAAACGAAGTCATTATTGATTTTAAAGAAAGTAAGATTACCGATATGAGTGCGATTGATGCTGTAAATAAAATTACTGAGCGGTATGCAAAAGTCAATAAAACGGTTCATTTGCGCCATTTAAGCGCAGATTGCAGAACCTTATTAAAAAATGCTGACACCGTAATTGACGTAAATATTCTTGAAGATCCTAGCTATAAAGTGGTAATAGATTAGCGATTTAATTTATAGAAAGGCAAAAAAAATAGTCACAGATTCACCGATTATAATTTTTTTGACAAATTAAAAATCTGTAAAATTGTGGCAATAATCGATTTATAATGTAGAGCAAACTATATTTTCATCGCTTCAGCAGCTAATCGTCCCGTTTTCAATGCGGCATTTATAGAACCATTCAGTAAGTTGTCTCCACAAATAAAGAGTGTATCTGAGATTTTTATTTCAGAAGCATCAATCGTATTTCGCACACTTTCTTGAGTTGGCAAAGCATATTCAATACGATAGGCTTTCAGCATTTTCCATGAATTTACTTTTTCGCCATACCATTGTTTCAATTCTTGCTTCATGTTTTCTGCCAAAGTTGCGTCATCAACAGTTGGGATTCCATTGTAGGAAACGGAAATAAGCACTTTTCCTTTTGGCGCATACGCTTTGGAAACATTAGACATCACCGTCAAATTATTTACCCATTTTTTCTTAGTTGAAGCATTTAAAATCACTACTGCTTTTTCAGTAGGCGCTTCATTGGCTTCAAAATAAATATTAGTAACCTGATGCGAAGTCATTTTTTGCTTCAGAAAGTATTTTTGGGTAAGGTTGTTTGCGGTCGTAGCCAAAAGGATTTGGTTGGCCGCCATAACGGTTCCATCTTCAGTAATTACGGTATTGCCTTCAATAGTGGTTACTTTGGTATGGCATTGAATACTGCCTTCGGGAAGCATGGCGACCAATTGTTTGGGTATTTCTTCCATACCAAATTCAGGAACTGCCACATCTCCATCCGAAAACATTTTCATCACAAAATCGAACATTCTACGGGAAGTTTTTAGCTCATTTTCTAAAAAGATTCCGGAAAGGAAAGGTGCATAAAAACGTTCAATCATTTTTGGACTAAAACCATAATCCGCCAGTTGTTTCAGAGTTGTTTGTTCCGGTTGCTCGAAAATTTCGTCAATCGTTAGTTTTTGTAATTTATTTTTTAACCAAAGTGTATTGATTTTATCTTTTAACGTTCCAACGGGAGCAAAAAGAGTGGCAAAGGCCGCCGATGGTCTTCGGAATGGATCTGCTATTTCAAAACTGCCTCCGTCATAAAGAACGGTTGCTCCAGGTAACATTTTTTTTAGTTTTAAATCGGTATAATTCAGTAATGTTTGAGTTTCAGGATAAGCCGTCAACAACACTTGGAAACCTCTGTCTAAAAGAAAGCCTTCATGAGAATCGGTTTTTATTCTCCCGCCCGCCCGATCACTGGCTTCCAATAACAGTACTTTTCGTCCTTGACGATGCAAATGAACAGCGGCAGATAATCCCGCCAATCCCGCTCCTACAATAATTACATCTTGTTTCATAGTGTTGTGATAATGTTTGGCACAAAAATAAGCCAATTACCGTTTTAGAAGCACCCAAATAAGTGATAATTTAATTTTTATTAATGTATTTGAAGTTGCATCAATAAATCTGTTTGCTCGTCATTACCCATCATGAAAACGTGTTTGTCAAACACAACAAATCCATTTTTCGTATAAAATCGAATTGCTCTGTGATTTTCTTCCCATACACCGAGCCAAACAGAATCAACGTTTGTAATTTGCGCAATCTTCTTTACTTCATCAAGCAGTAGTTGTCCAATATTTTTTCCATGAAAATTTTGTAAAACATAAATCCGTTGTACTTCTAAAGCATTTTCGTTGAAAGATTCCGTTTGCGCGTCACCAAAATTTATTTTTAAATACCCAACAGCTTCTGTATCTGAATACGCTAAATAAAACTGAGAATTAGCATTGTTTAATTCATCCGTTAACTGTTCGGTATTTAAACTGTCTTTGATATAATTGGCAATATTTTCAGGTGTATTTACAGCTGCAAAAGTTTCAATGAAAGTTTGGATGCTTATCTTTTGGATTGTTTCTAAATCGGATACTGTTGCTTTTCTAATCTCAATCGTATTCATAATTATTCGTTGGTATTTTATTTTTCAAAAATAATTAAATTAGGAAACAATTCTCATTATCTATCGAACTATTAAACAAATCAATTTAATGATTCTTGATTTCTTGATTGCAATTAGTACTTTTGAGCGAACAAATAAAAAACGCTCAAAAGAGTATTGTCTATGAAAATTGTAATATCGCCAGCCAAGTCTTTAAATTTTGAGAAACAGTTACCAACTCAATTGCACACCGAACCTTCGTTTTTAAAAGAATCGCGTCAAGTTCATAAAGTTTTGAAAGAAAAAAAGCCTGCTGATTTATCGGATTTAATGAGCATTTCGGATAAACTGGCTGATTTGAACTGGAAGCGAAACCAAGATTGGAAAACCCCTTTTACGACTTCAAGTGCGCGTCCAGCTATTTATACTTTTGATGGTGACGTGTACATTGGATTAGACGCTTATTCGATTCCTGAAAAAAAAATTGAGGCTTTACAAGATCGTTTAAGAATCCTTTCCGGTTTGTACGGATTGTTGAAACCGTTAGATTTGATTCAAGCATACCGATTGGAAATGGGAACAAAATTACCCATTGGCGAAAGCAAAAACCTCTATGAATTTTGGAAACCTACAATTACTAAAGCATTAAATTGCGAACTCAAAGATGGCGAGTTATTTGTCAATTTAGCGAGTACCGAATATTTTTCGGCAATAGATGTCAAGGGGTTGAAAGTTCCTGTAATAACTCCGGAATTTAAAGATTACAAAAACGGAAAACTAAAAATAATCAGTTTTTTTGCTAAAAAGGCCAGAGGAATGATGGTGCGTTACATTATTGACACAAACGCTCAAACCATTGATGATTTAAAAGGATTTAATTACGATGGCTATCAGTTTGATGCCAATTTATCAGAAGGAAATCATTTGGTTTTTACGCGATAGTTAATGCACACCACTAATTGCTTTTTTACTAATGCATGGCATCGGCAGGATTGATTTTGTTTTTTCCTTTTTTGATTAAAAATATAATTGGAATACAACACAGAAACATAATTCCGAGATAGAGAAAAATATCCATATACGATAAAACAGCACTTTGTTTCATCACGGAATAGTCAATCACCTGATAGGCTTTTTTCAAAGATTCATTAGCAGTAAATCCTTTTGACATAAACCCTTTTTGCAACATCAAAACCCGCTCTTGCACCTCTAATCTGGTTGTGTCTAAATGTGAGACTAAATTTACTCTGTGTTCCTGACTAAATCGGGTGATAAAGGTTGTGATAATGGCAATACCAAAAGAGCCACCTAATTGTCGCATCATTCCTGTAAAGGCAGCACCTTCGCCAATATCTTTTCCTTTTAAAGTAGAAAGGGACAATGTAGTTATCGGCACAAAAAGGAGTCCTAATCCAATTCCTCTTAAAATCAATCCCCAATACAGATGCTCAACACCAGTACTTGGTGTCATACTATTGTGCATGATATAAGTAAAGAAAAAGAAAATCAAAAATCCAAGACCTACCATATAACTTTGGGGAACACCTCTTTGAAGTAATTTTCCAACAATTGGCATCATGAAAGCTGTGGTTATTGAACCTGGAATAAGTAACAACCCCGCATCTGTGGCAGTCCACCCTAAAATCGTTTGTGTGTAAATTGGAATGATTAAAGTGGAACCATAGAGTCCAAATCCTAAAATGAAACACATTACTGTTCCAATTCTTAAATTTCCATCTTTTAAAACACCCAAGTTGACGATCGGGTATTTATAGGTTAACTCTCTCCAAATAAACAGTACTAAACCAAAAACGGTAATAGTACTTAAAAGTATAATTGTTTTATTATTGAACCAATCGTCTTGCTGACCGTGTTCTAAAACATATTGCAAAGAACCAATAAATGCCGTTAATAGAAAAATCCCCAACCAATCGACTTGATTGGATTTTAACTTTTCGCCATATTTAGGGCTTTTTACAAAGGTCAATGCGAGTACGGTGGCAATAATTCCAAGTGGAATATTGATATAAAAAATATAAGGCCATGAAAAATTATCAACAAGATAGCCTCCTAATGGCGGACCCAAAGTAGGTCCAACAATGACACCCATTCCGTATATTGCCTGGGCCATACCCCGTTTTGCAACAGGATAACTCTCGGTTATAATGGTTTGTGCTGTCACTAATAATGCACCGCCGCCCAATCCTTGAATAAATCTAAAAGTGACAAGTTCCCAGATATTATCTGCATTTCCACATAAAAATGAGGCTATTGTAAAAATAATAATGGAAGTAACAAAATAATTACGTCTTCCAAATTGTTGAGAAAGCCAACTTGTCATTGGAATTACAATAACATTTGCAATTGCATAAGCGGTAATTACCCATGCGACATCGTTTAGCGTAGCACCCAGACTTCCTCTCATGTTCGTCAGTGCTACATTAACAATTGTGGTATCAACGATTTCGAGCAGGGTACAAAGTATTGCCGTAATCGTTATAAGAACTCGTCTATAGCCATATTCTACTAAATCGTCTTCTCCCGTTTGTACCATTTATACTAAATTGTAAACTATCATTTTCTTAAAAAGTGTTGTCGTTTTTGATATTGTGGAAGCCACCAAAAAAATAGATTTATTTTAAATGTACATCTACATCAACATTCATTCCCGGGCGAAGTAATTTTATTTTTTCAGGATCATTTGTCGCGTTTAAACTTATTTTGACAGGCAATCGCTGAATCGTTTTTACAAAATTTCCAGTTGCATTATCTGGTGGTAACAATGAGAATCGGGATCCTGTTGCAGGAGAAAATGATGTGACAGAACCTTCGAAATCATAACCTGGATAAGCATCTACTTTGACAGTCACTTTTTGCCCAATAACCATTTTGTTTAGTTGAGTTTCTTTGAAATTAGCAATTACCCAAGCTTCTTTGTTATTGATAATGTAAAATAACGATTGTCCCGGTTGCACCAATTGTCCCGGTTGAATATCAATTTTTGATACCTGACCGTCAATTGCAGCGGTTACGACGGTGTAAGTTAAATTTAATTTTGCAGCATCAAGCAATGCCTGTGCTCTTCTTATATTGGCAGCAGCAACTTCGGTTTGTTTGTCTGAAACTTTTGATTTTGCTACAATAACTGATTTTTGAAAAGCACTGGCTCTCTGTTGTTGTTGCAATACGCGTACTTGGCTTTCTGCTTCCAGTTTTGCTGCTAAAGCTTGCTCGTATTGTTGTTTTGTAATCGAATGGCTTTTGTACAAATTGTCATATCTTTTGTAATCACTTGTAATGCGATCCAATCTAATTTTTGCCGATTCGATATTTCCACCCGCTGATTGCACATTAGCATCTGAAACAGATATACTTGCTAAAGCACTTCCAATATCAGCTTTGGAAACCTCAAAATTGCCTTCAGCACCCACCATTGCAGCATTGGCTTCTTCAATTTTTAACTGATAATCTCTTTTATCGATAGTAAACAGGGTATCTCCTTTTTTTACAAAATCATTGTCTTTGATATACACTTTATCTACATATCCCGAAACTCTTGGAATAATCGGATTCATGTTTTTTTCAATTTGGGCATCATCCGTTTCCTCGTGAGATTGTGAATGGATGTATTTATAAGTCCCGTAAGAACCACCTAAAACTACCAAAGCCACTAGGATAATAATAAATTTTGTATTTGTTTTTTTCTTTTCCATGGTAGGTATGATTAGTTTTTTGAAATATTGAAGGTTTGGGATAATTGGCCTGTTACAGAGAGTAACTCATAGTATTTTTGAAAAGTATTGGCTTTTGCCAAAGCTTTATTAATCTTTGAACTCAGTTGTTCTACATCAGCTTCCAGTAAATCATTAGTATCCGAAAGCCCGTTGTCATATTTATCTTTTATGATTCGATAATTTTCAGAAGATTGCTCTACCGCTTGATCGTAAACTTTATTTTGCTTCAAGGATAAATCGTAATTTTCAATCGATTTTTGTACCTGAATTTTAATATAATCCGTTAGCATTGCTTCCGAATTTTGTACTTCTAAAAATTTGTTTTCTGCTAGTTTTACCAATGTTCCATTTTTAAGAATGGCGCTTAAATCGTAGGTAATTCCCACTCCAATATTCATTGCATTTTGGACCGTTATGACATTGCTTAAATCTAATGCGGTGTAGCCACCAATAATTGCAATTGCCGGATAGTAAGAACCTTTTGCTATTTTGATATTGGCTTCACTTGCTTTTCCTTGAAATCGTATAGCTTCCAGATCTTTACGATTTTCTAAAGCTAATTGATCATTTGTGGGAATAGTTGTAATTTGGAAATCAGCAAAATCACTTTCACGAATCTCCAACTTTGTTTCTGGATTCAATTTCAAAAGTGTAACCAAATAAAAGTTGATGATTTTCAAATTATTATACGTTTCATCTAAATTCAATTGAATTTTCGAGACTTGTAATTGTGATTTTAATAAATCATTTCTTGGGATAATTCCGTTTTTTTCAAGTTCTACAAAATCTTTTACGCGCTGTTGTGCACTTTTTTGATTTTCTTTCAGCAATTCAATTGTTTTTTGTGCTTTGTACAAACTGGTATAATAATCAATTACCCGTAAAGCAATTTCTTCTTTTGTTTGGGAAGCAGTTGCCATTTCAGCCTGATACAAATTTTCGTTAACAGCGATACTGTTTTGAATTTTAAAACCAGAGAAAATAGGAACGCTGGCATTCAACTGTCCAACCATTAATTGATTGACTATGGGAAGTTGTTGTGCGCTATTGCTTTGGTTCAGTTTGAAATCAACAGATGCATTTGCCAATCTTTGGTATTGACCTGAAAGTTTCAAATCAGGGTATTGGTTGTTTTTTGTGGATTGCAATTCGTACTTTTTGGTCTTTACTTTTGTATTGGCCAGCGTAACTTCATTGCTTTTGGTCCAAGCCAAATTAATGGCTTCGTTCAATGTTAAACTTGTTTTTTCTTGGGCTTCTATGGATGAAATTCCAATAAAGAAAATCCCAAAGAGCATGAATTGACTAACTTTCATATATTAGAAGTGCTTTTATAGTTTGTTGAATGTGCTTTGTCAAATTTGTTTTGATGTAATTATTATACAAATCTTCGGTTTTTAGGTTTAGTAAATTTTCGAAGAAAGGTTTATTCATGTGAAAATGAAAGAAAGTCCCCAGAATGGTGGGTGTGATAAGCGGAATTATAACATCTTTTCTAAAAATGCCTTTTTTCTGACCTTCTTCGATAATAGCTTCAAGGGATTTTAAATTTCCTTTTTTTAATTCAGAGAAAGCCTGAAGATTTTGTTCTCTTTTTTTGGAAGTAAATTCGAAGTGTAAAATTCTGTAAATTCCTCTGTTACTATTGATTCTATTGATGTACAGTTCAATCAGTTTGTTGATTTTGTCTATAGGTTCCAGTTCTTCCTGTAACAAATTATCCAATTGATTTTTAAGATCCGAAGTTCTGTAAACAATAAGCGATTCCAGTAAACGTTCTTTGGAACCAAAGTAGTACGAAACCATGGCAATATTGATTTTTGCCACTTTTGCTATGTTTCTAATGGAAGTACCATCAAATCCTTTTTCTGCGAAAAGTATTTCAGCAACTTCGAGAATTTGAATTTGTTTGTCGTTAAAATTACTTTTCAATGGAATCAATTTTTTCAAAAACAAAACTAAACAAGCGTTTAATTTAAACAACTGTTTAGTTTTAATTTAACATATTTTTAACATTTTAAATTGAACAAGTATAAAATTTGTAATAGCACTAATCTTCTTCTGAAATTGTGAATATCTATTTTAGTAATGCTGTTGTTTTTTTTCTTTTAAATCTATCTTTGACATCCTTAAAAAAAAAGAAATGAGCACAACTTGGTACGAATGCAAAGTAAAATATAGAAAAACGGATGAAACTGGCGGACAAAAGATTACGACAGAACCGTACTTGGTAGACGCGTTATCTTACACTGAAGCCGAAAGCAGAATCAATGAAGAAATGTCAGCGTATATAAGTGAAGAATTCAAAATCACGAATATAAAAGTGGCTAATTATGCAGAGATTCATCCTTTCGAAAATGCAGACCGTTGGTTTAGATCCAAAGTTTCTTTATTGGCCTATGACGAAGAAAGCGGTAAAGAACGCAAAACTAATATGTATTTATTAGTGCAAGCCAATGATGTAAAAGAGGCTTACGACAACACCATTAGCGTGATGAAAGGTACTATGGGCGATTATACCGTTCCTGCAATTTCAGAATCTCCTATTATGGATGTATTTCCTTATTTCAGTGGGGAAGAAGGAGAACTTGCACAATTAGAAAGATTCAATGCGCTGAAAGCATCAAAACCGGAAGTAGCTGCGGAAATCGAGGATCACATGGAATTTGAAACTGCTCCCGAAGAAGAAGCTGTAGTTTAAGATTGTTTTAAAAAAACTCACCGCAAATTCGCAAATTATTAAAACAGTTGCTAACTGTTTTTATTTGCGAATTTGCGGTTTTTTAATTTTAATCAGTTTTGTTTGTGTAATACTTTCTCGAATGCTTTTCTTGGGCTTCCTCTAAAATAAACTTCGCCACAATAGGTATAACCTAAGTTTTCAAAAATTTTCATCATGGCGATATTATCAAAATTTGTGTCTGCTTTTACACTGTAAATGTTGTTGCTTAGCGCAAAATCTTCTATGTTTTTTAGCATCAGTTTTGCCAGTCCTTTGCCCAAGTAATTTTCAGAAATGGCTACGCGGTGCATGACAACAAAATCATCATTCGTTAACCAGTTTCCTTCAATTGTAGCATAAGCAGGCTCGTAATTAATAAGCACGGCACTGTAACCGATGATAGTTTCTCCGTCTACTAAAACAAATCCTTCTCCTTTTTCAATGTCTTTTTGTATGACTTCAGGATTTGGATAACCGTCTTGCCATTGGGTACTGCCATCTTCTTTTCGGCGTTGTATAGCTTGTTGTAAAATTTCCCATATCGGAGCTATTTCAGATAGTTTCGCTTTTCTAAAGTGATAATTCATTATTGTAATTTGAGTTTTCAGTTATTGAGTGTGCTTTAAAAGTACAAAACAAAGTTTGAATTTTGAATAATCTGTATCATGGAATGCGCAGCATTCACGAGAAATTTATTTTTTTAGAAGATCACTTTGCGGAGCTGAGCTGACTTTTATGTGTTTTGCTATTTCTTTGAAAGATACCAATTAGCAAAAAACATTATTCCAATTGATGTAATTAGGATTAATATTTTGCCGCAGATCGCACTACTGATGTAAAAAGAAACTATAAAATAAATAATCAGTCCAATGAGTAAAATTGTGATAATATTTTGCAATGCTAACAACGTAATCCCAATAACTTTACTTAAAGGATTAAAATGCGAGAACTTTCTAAAAAAAGTAATTTCATCTTCAACTTTAGAGATTAGTTGGAAAAGCTCTATGTCAATTAATGAAATTGTTTCTTTAACTAAAGCTTCGTTACCGTTTTCATCAATTGATAATCTTAAACAGTTGTCCAGAATTATTTTACTAAGGTATGCCGATTTTCCATCTTTAAGAAGAAGATCTTGAATCTGCTCTTTATAAACTTTGGTTTCATCATCATTTTTAAAATATAATATTAAACTTAATCTATTCTTTACTTCAGTAAGAATCTCGATACGGATGTTAAAAGTTTTTTCAAATGTTATTTTTGAATCATTTATGGGTTTTTCAATTGCACCTTTTATAATCCATGCCACGAAAGCTATTAAACTTGTAAGAAGAAATACAAGTAAATTTGAATCCACGTCTTTTAAAACTTCTATTTCATCCATTTGTAATCTTTCTTTTGTTTAAAAAATGATATAAAAGCAATTTTTATGTGTTTAAAGATACTACCATCTTTTGAATAATCATTTTCTGGATTTTCATTTCTTAAAAAAGCGAAAGTTGTGTCAGCATGATGCACTACAGCTAATCTCTCTTCATTATTATTAGTTGTTCCAGTCTTAAGAAATGCATTTTCAATATCCAAACCAATTTTAGTTTTGAAAATTTTGTTCATAACTTTCATTAAGTCTTTCTTTTGGCTATCTAAATTTTCACTTAGGAAAGAGTTGTAAATACTAGCTAATTGATAGAGCGATATCCCGTTTTTTGTCGCACCTAATATGCTTGAAGGAAATAATTCATTTTGATTGATACTCAAGGTTTCTGAAAGAAACTCGAGAGTTTCATTTATCCCAACTTTTTCAGCAATGTTTATAAAAGAGTTATTATTAGAATGAAATAATGCTTCATTTATATTTAATTGCGAATCAACTATTGTAGCTTCTCTTACACTCCAGTTCAAGGTATTACTTTGAGAATTAAATTTCTCTGTATCATTAATTCCAATTTTTTTAGCCAAATAATAAATGAATGGTTTCAATGTCGATCCGACATTTGACTTGAAAAAAAAGGGATAATCAGATCCATAATAACTAGATAAACCAACAACCTTTTTATTTTTTATGATTATAACCGAGGTAGGATATTTTGAATCTCGAACAAACTGTTGAGCAAAATTTTGATATTGAGGCACTAGTGTAGAAATAATTATCTTTTTCTTCAAATCAATCTTTTCAGTGATGAAAGGTATTGTTCTGTTTTTAATAGAAATTATTTTATTATTTGCAACTTTGATGATTCGGTTATCAATTTTGTTTTGCTGATTTAAATTTATCTTTTGTTTGTCATATAATAAATTAGAAAGAAGTCTCATCCTAGAATTGGCTTTAGCAACATTTGCGATATAATAATTGGGACCTCTTAAGATTGTTATAAGATACAAAACTTCTGAATAATTTAAAGCTTCCGGCTCTTTATCAAAATAGCATAAACTTGCACTTCTTAATCCACGTATATTCCTACCAAAATAGATATTATTGAAATATAGATTTAGAATTTCGTCTTTCGAAAATTTATTTTCCAGCTCTCTCGCTTTCAATGTTTCTCTAATTTTTCTAGATATTGTTTTGGAGTTTTCTCTCAATAAGTTTCTTGCAAGTTGCTGAGATATTGTGCTGCCCCCTTCTAAAACCTTTAGATGGACAAGGTTTCGAAATAATGCTCTTGTAATACCCTTAAAATCAATCCCAGAGTGTTCAAAAAATCTTTTGTCCTCAATTGGAACAATGAAATCTTTAAATATAGTAGGGATTTTTGACAATTCGGCTTTACACTCATAATCATCGGAAACAACAGCAAATGCCTTTCTATCGCTGTAATATTTATTATAAATTACAAATCCTTCAAATTCTTTATCCATAGAAAATAGTGAGTTTTCAGTAAGCACAGCACATAATTAATAAATAACTCTGACATTTTGCGACCTATCACCCCAAATTTAGATAGATCTGTTAAATTCAGTTTTATTCGATACGCTAATATATAAAAATTATCTTATAAATTACAAACGTACAAGTGTTTAAAGCGTAAAAAAAAACGGCGTTTAAATGAACTTTAAACGCCGTTTGATAATGCTAAAAGAAATTTATTTATCGAATCGCTTTTACGAACTCTTCAATTTTTTCGGTTCCGTTTTCGGTTAGGTGCTGAATGAAAGCGCTTCCTATAATTGCTCCTTTGGCAAATTGTGTGGCTTGGTTGAAGGTTTCCTTGTTGTTGATTCCAAAACCAATTACTTGAGGATTTTTCAGATTCATGTCGGCTATACGTTTGAAATATTCTTCTTGAGCGCTTCCAAAACCAGTTTGTGATCCCGTAACACTTGCGGAACTTACCATATAGATAAATCCATCGGATACGCTGTCAATAAAATGGATTCGTTCTACAGAAGTTTGTGGCGTAATCAAGAATATATTCTTCAATCCGTATTTTTCGAAAGTAGCTTTGTATTCATCGGCATAGACATCAACGGGAAGATCAGGAATAATTAATCCGTCGATGCCAATTTCCGCACATTTCTGACAGAAATTCTCGATTCCGTATTGTAACATTGGGTTAAAATATCCCATAATCACTAAAGGAATAGCAACCGTTTTACGAATGTCTTTTAGTTGGTCAAACAAAACTTGTGTTGTCATTCCGTTGTGTAAGGCTTGTGTAGAACTGGCTTGAATGGTTGGTCCATCGGCCAATGGGTCACTGAACGGCAATCCGATTTCAATCATGTCCACACCATTTTTTTCTAAATCCTGAATGATTTGTACGGTATCGTTGAGGTTAGGATATCCCGCCGAAAAATAAATGGAAAGTATCTTTTTAGTCTCTTGTAATTTTTGATTTATTCTGTTCATTGTTGTATTTTTTATTCCATTTTCAAGGTTTTTGCCTTGGAGTTTAAATTTAAAAGTTTAGATAGCGGCACTATATGCCCAAGCTTTTTGGTTGGATTGTAACTGTACTTCCACGCGTCTGTAATGTAATCCCTCGTACAAATCCGTTTGGCGAAGTTCTTGTGGCGAAACAGAATACACCATTCCGTTGATGGTATCTTCCGGTTTTTGTGTTTCCGTAATAATGGGATAGTGGACTATTCCAAATTCTTCTTCGATTTGGATTTCTTTCACGATGTAACCAATCAATGTTTCAGGCGTTCCGTCAAGAATACGTCCAAAAAGATCTTTTTGAATATCCTCATTTTGTAAACTTCCGTAAGCGAATAATTTTTCCATAGTTTCTATTTTGAAAATGTGAACTGAACTTCATTTTGTGTTGTCGACTTTGCGTTAAGGATTACAGTGAAAATCCTTTTTTATCTCGTTTTTTAACGAGATAAAAAAGATTGTAACGGAAAGCCTGACCTCGCTGTAACGCTAGTGGAAGCGAGGGAACGCCCCGAAATATCCCGACACTTCGGAAAAGGATAAACCCTGAAATGAATTCAGGGTAAACCACTATAATTTAAAATAATCAATATACGTATTCAAATCTTTATCGCCGCGACCGGAAAGATTGATGACTACCACGTCTTCCGGTTTGAATTTCATTTCGTCCAGAACGGCAAAGGCATGCGCACTTTCAATGGCGGGAATTAGTCCTTCCATTTGAGATAATTTGATTCCCCATTGCATCGCTTGATCATCGGTAATTGAGATGAATTGCGCTCTTCCGGTGGCGAATAAATTGGCATGCATAGGACCAACTCCTGGATAATCCAGTCCTGCTGAAATGGAATACGGTTCGGTGATTTGGCCATCCGTTGTTTGCATCAACAATGTTTTACTTCCGTGAATAACGCCCACTTTTCCTAAGGCAGAAGTTGCGGCACTTTCTCCGGAATCAACTCCCAAACCTGCTGCTTCGACCGCAATAATATTCACGTCCTCATTGTCCAGAAAATGATAGTACGTCCCGGCAGCGTTGCTTCCGCCACCTACGCAGGCAATCACATAATCCGGATTTTCACAACCTTCTTTTTCCAGTAATTGTTCTTTGATTTCCTTAGAAATAACACTTTGGAAACGCGCTACCATATCCGGATAAGGATGTGGTCCCACGACAGATCCAATGATATAATAGGTGTCAACGGGATTGTTAATCCAATCGCGAATGGCTTCGTTAGTAGCATCTTTTAAGGTTTTTGAACCTGACATTGCCGGACGAACTTCGGCACCTAACATTTTCATTCGAGCCACATTTGGCGCTTGACGCTTGATGTCAATTTCACCCATATAAACGATGCATTCCAGTCCCATTAGCGCACAAACGGTTGCTGTTGCTACGCCATGCTGACCAGCACCGGTTTCAGCAATGATTCGTTTTTTACCCAAGCGTTTGGCTAACAAAATTTGACCGATGGTGTTGTTTACTTTGTGAGCACCAGTGTGACATAAATCTTCTCTTTTCAGGTAGATTTTAGTGTTGTATTGCTCAGATAATCGCTTGGCAAAATAAAGTGGCGTAGGACGACCTACATATTCTTTTAGCAAAGCATCAAATTCAGCTTGAAATTCTGGCTCTGCTGTAATTTTTAAATAATTTTGGCGTAATTCTTCCACATTTGGATATAACATTTCAGGAATGAAGGCGCCTCCAAATTCTCCGTAATAGCCTTTTTCGTTGACGTTGTAACTCATTTTGTTTAAAGTTTATAAGTTTAAAGTTTTCAAGTTATTCTTGAAACTATCTAATTTTTCTATGTTTTTTAATCCCGGTTCTATTTCAAATTTACTGTTTACATCAATGGCGTAAAGCGGTAAATTGGTTTTTGCTATTTCTTTTACTGCTTCTATTTCGTCTATTCCGATTCCGCCACTCAGAAAAAACGGTTTGCTCGAAGGATACTTTTCTAAAACTTTCCAGTCGAAAGTGGTTCCGTTTCCGCCTGGTAATTTTCCTTTGGTATCAAAAAGGAAATAGTCACAAACAGTTTCAAAGGGTTTCAGTACGTCAAAATCAAAAGAATCATCTACCGAGAATACTTTTATGATTTCAATTTTATTTTCAATTTTATTTTTCAAATCCTGACAAAATGCAACCGATTCCTGTCCGTGTAATTGAATGGCTTGCAAATCGTATTTCTGGGCTTTCGCCAAAATAACTTCGATATTTTCATTTACAAAAACCCCCACTTTTTTAATTGATTTTGGTAAATCTGGAATCACGCTGTCAAAATACCGAGCTGATTTCTCCCAGAATATAAAGCCCATATAATCGGGTAGGAGCGCACCTACTTCGAGTATATTCGCGGGATATTTCATGCCGCAGATTTTTATCCCCACCCCAGCCCTCCCCGAAGGGGAGTGAGCCGAAACCGGGTTAGTTTTTGTAGAAATGTTTTTTGAAGTTGATTGCATAATTAAATAATTGCTACAAGTTGCTAGTTCCCCCTTCGGGGGTTAGGGGGCTAATTGTTTAATAAATTCCATTGCTGCTTTACCGGCATTATCTGTTTTCATAAAGTTTTCTCCAATTAAAAATCCTTTGTAACCAAAAGGTTTTAGTTCGTTGATGGCTTCAATAGATGAAATTCCGCTTTCAGAAACTTTTACAAAATCATTTGGGATTTGTGCTGCTAATTGCTTGCTGAAATCCAAACTCACTTCAAATGTTTTCAGGTTTCTATTGTTGACACCAATCATGTCTAATGTGGACATAATCGATTTTTCCAGTTCTTCCTGATTGTGAACTTCCAGTAAAACTTCGAGTCCTAAACTTTTAGAAAATTCCGATAAGGATTTGATTTCCTCTCGTGTTAAAACTGCTGCGATAAGCAAAATTAAATCGGCTCCATGTGCTTTTGCTTCTAAGATTTGGTATTCATCTACAATAAATTCTTTTCTTAATAATGGGATGTTTACAGTGGCTCTTGCTAAAAGTAAATCGTCTAGCGAACCACCAAAATATTTTCCATCCGTCAATACCGAGATTCCGCAAGCACCCGCATTTTCATATCCTTTGGTAACTTCTTCCACCGTAAAGCTGTAATTGATTTCGGCTTTGGAAGGCGAACGGCGTTTGTGCTCCGCAATAATTCCTGATGTGCTGTTTCTTAAATTGTTGCTTAAAGAAATAGTCTTTTTCTCAAAGAAAACAGAAGCTTCCAATTGCGAGACAGGAATAATGGATTTCTTGAGGATGACTTCTCTTTTTTTGTCAACTATGATTTTATCTAAAATGTTCATTTATTTTTTTGTTTCAAGTTTTCTTTGTTTCAAGTTTAAAGTTGTTCGAAATTCCAACAACTTTAAACCTTAAACTTTAAACTGTTTTATTTGCTTAATTCTTGTAATTTTTTCAAAGCTACAAGTCCTTTTCCGGATAATAAACTTTCTTTCGCTATTTGAAATCCTTCTAAAGGAGAACATTTTGTAACGGTTGCAATTGCCATTGCCGCATTGGCACAAACCACATTATTCTGGGCCTCGTTTCCTTTTCCCGAAATAATATCGGTAAATATTTGTGCCGATTCTTCGATGGTTGTTCCGCCTTCGATTTCGCTTTGCAGCAAAAGGCGAACACCAAAATCTTCTGGATTTAACATTCCTTCCATGGAACTGGTAATTGTTTTTGTTGGACCTGTCAACGAAACTTCATCATACCCGTCAAGCGAATGCAGGATCGTGAAATTAGTATTCGTGTTTTGATACAAATACGCATACATTCTGGCCAGTTCTAAGTTGAAAACACCAACCAACTGATTTTGTGGAAATGATGGATTTACCATTGGTCCCAACATATTGAAGAATGTTTTTACGCCCAATTCTTTTCGAATAGGTCCCACATTTTTCATAGCGGGGTGAAATAACGGCGCGTGTAAAACACAAATTCCTGCTTTGTCGATACATTTCTCTAAGAAATCAGTATCATTACTGAACTTGATTCCTAGTTTTTCCATTACATTGCTCGATCCAGAAATTGACGAAACCCCGTAATTTCCGTGTTTTGCCACTTTTATTCCTGCTCCCGCAGCCACAAAAGAAGCCAAGGTTGAAATGTTAAAAGTATCTTTCCCATCACCACCGGTTCCGCACAAATCGATAGTATTATACGCGGACAAATCTACTCGAATACACAATTCTAGCAGGGCTTCACGGAAACCGGCAAGCTCATCGATGCTAATGCTTCGCATCATATAAACCGTAAGAAAAGAAGCGATCTGGCTGGTGTTGTAACTCCCGTTTGAGATATTAACCAATACGTTTTTTGCCTCTTCTTTCGACAGGATTTCATGGTTAATTAATCTGTTTAATATATTTTTCATTTTTATATATGTCTTAAAGTTGAAAGTCTTAAAGTCTTAAAGTCTTTCGACCTTATGACATTTGACTTTATGACTAGTTTTTCACCCAATTCTCTAATATCTTTTTTCCATTTGGAGTTAAAACACTTTCGGGATGAAATTGTACACCGCGAACATCATACATTTTGTGTCGCAATGACATTACTTGTCCGTTTTCGTCAAATGAAGTTGCTTCCAGAACATCTGGCAAATTGGAATCAACTACCCAAGAATGGTAACGTCCTACTTCAAATTCGTTTCCTAATCCTTCAAATAAAAGTTCATCATCAACAACGGTTTTCACATTGGTAGCCACACCGTGATACACTTTGTCTAAATTGGAAAGCGTTCCTCCGTAAACTTCGCCAATAGCTTGTTGACCTAAGCAAACTCCAAAAATACTTTTGGTTGGTCCGTATTTTTGAATCACTGCTTTCAATAATCCTGCTTCATCTGGGATTCCAGGTCCTGGAGAAAGAAGAATTTTATCGAAAACAGCAATTTCATCAATATCAAATTCATCGTTTCGGTAAACGGTTACTTCGCAATCTAAATCTTCGAGATAGTGTACCAAATTATAAGTAAAACTATCGTAATTGTCTATGACTAGTATTTTTTTCATTTTCCTCCCCCAGCCCCTCCGAAGGAGGGGAGTACCTATTGGGGTAAATAGGTTTTTTTATTTTTATTTTTATTTACAACTACATAAGTTGCTGATTTTTTTAGATTTGGCTCCCTTCCCTTTGGGGAGTGTTGGGGAGGGGATTTATATCGTTTCCGCTAAATCTAAAGCTGCATTCAAAGCTCTCAACTTATTGTATACTTCCTGCATTTCGCTCTCCTCATCGGAACTGGCAACAATTCCGGCTCCTGCTTGAGAATGCAATTGATGATTTTTACTAAGGAAAGTCCGAATCATAATGGCGTGATTAAAGTTACCTTCAAAATCCATAAAACCAATGGCGCCTCCATAAAAATTACGATTTGTTTTTTCATAATCTTCAATCAATTGCATCGCTCTATGTTTAGGTGCGCCGCTCAATGTTCCTGCCGGAAAAGTATCAGCAACCACTTGCATCGTTGTAGCATTTTCATGCAAATATCCCGTTACTTTTGAAACCAAGTGTATGACGTGAGAGAAAAATTGTACTTCTCGATATTTCTCTACATTTACATCATGACCGTTTCTGCTCAAATCGTTTCTGGCCAAATCCACTAACATCACATGCTCACTGTTTTCTTTTTTATCAATGGATAATTCTTTGGCAAGAATCGCATCTTTTTCGTCATCTCCAGTTCTCTTGAAAGTTCCTGCAATAGGATGAATTTCGGCTTTACGGTTTTTGACAATAATTTGAGCTTCGGGTGAAGAACCAAATATTTTAAAATCCCCGTAATCAAAAAAGAATAAATAAGGGGATGGATTAATACTTCTCAACGCTCTGTAGACATTGAATTCATCGCCTTTGAAGCCTTGTGTAAACCTTCTTGATAAAACCAACTGGAAAACATCACCACGGAAGCAATGTTTTTTGGCCAAAGCCACATTGTGTTTGAATTCTTCGTCAGTCAGATTCGAAAAACCTTCGCCTTCTTTCGAGAATTTATAGGAAGCAATATTTCGGGATTGCAACAATTGCTCAATTTCCGAAATGTTGTTTCTGCCGTCTAAACTATGAGAAAAAATATACGCTTCATTCTTGAAATGATTGATGGCAATGATGTTTTGGTACACGGCATAATACACATCAGGGATGGTATTGCTGTTCTCTTTTTTGGCAATGTTTACTTTTTCGAAATACCGAACCGCATCGTACGAAATATATCCAAAAAGTCCATTGTTGATGAATTTAAAATCGTTCTTCTCGGATTTAAATTGACCGGAAAATTCTTGAATTACTTCTGGAATATTGGTAGTGGCATCAATTGCAATTTTCTCAGAACTACCATCAGGGAAAGTCTTGTAAATAGTTTCGTTTTCTATTTTGATAGAAGCAATCGGATTACAACAGATATACGAAAAACTGTTGTCATTTCCATGATAATCGCTGCTTTCCAGTAGCAAACTATTGGGGAATTTATCCCGAATTTTGAGATACACACTTACCGGGGTAATGGTATCTGCAAGGATTTGCTTGTAATTGGTATTTAAGTTAAATGATTTCAATTTTTATATTTTTAATGTTGTGTGTTATGGTAAATTTTGCACAAAAAAAAGGCCTGTCGTGATGACAAGCCTTTTTATATTTATAGTTTAAATAATACTATAGGAGCTTAGTTCACGACGACTGACGTAAATTGTTCCACCACCAAGTATTGTTTAAAATTGTTTTCATCTTTTATTTTTGTTGCAACAAATATAGAAATGAAATTCGATTATTCAAAAATTTATTGCGTTAAAAAAAAATAAAATTAGATATTTTTTGTTAAATAAATTTTTAGGTTTGAATTTATAAAAAAAGCAAACCTAAAAAAAAACATACTAACGTTAAAAAAAGCAATCCTGAATGTTACAATCAATAAAATAGGGTAATTCCGTTATTCAAAATTTGAAAGCACTTTAGACTTTAATTACCACTGACTACTATGGGGTCAACTTTTAGCCTAAAATCAAAGGTTTTTTTAGGGTTGGACTCTTTAAAGAGTGCCGAATGACTTGTCTTAGAGTATTCAATAGAAAAGGATTCATTGCTATACCAATTTTTTATTTCCGGATCATTAGCAGGTATTTCGCTTTGAATACCTCCATCACAGTTATTAATGAGTACTGTTTGTAAATTAATTTTAGCCAAATTAGCTGAAATATTAGCTATTTTGCCTTCTAATAAAATGCAGTTTTTAAATCCGGAAACAACACTGTTATTTAAACTAAAATAACTTTTGTCTTTAATGTAAATGGCTTCTCGAACTAACCCTTGATTGTTTTCTTCTAAATTTGCCAAAGTAATATTTGTAGCAGTTATTTTGGTCAGTTTTTTGGTTACATCTGCATTTTCAATTTTATCAAAAGAGTCGATTTCAAAGCATCTGGAACCAGAAACATCTGATGAAAACGGATAACGAATAGCAAGACTATTGCTAATGTTGCATTGTGCACCTTGCGTAAAATCAAAATCATCATCAGTTGCTCTAAATGAAATAATATTATCAAAATTTACATCTCCACCATAACACTCATAAGAATCATCATTGGAATAACTGATTTGAATAAAATTAAATTTAGTTTTTCGACCAACACCTGCCAATGATAAGCCATTAAGTTCTTTCAGAGCATTAAGTTTTCTTCCGGAGAATTCGATACGTACATATTTTAAAATACCGGAATTGCTATCCTGATTTTGTCCTCCATAATGGTTTGCCATTGGGTCTAAATTAAAGTCCAAAAATCCTACTCCGCCAATTTTGTTTATTGGAGCTTCTCCCATTATAATAATGCCTCCCCAATCTCCCGGTTTTCTGGCAGAAATTTCTCTATTAGAAGTAAAAACAATCGGGTCTGTTTGTTCACCTTCGGCCATTATTTTAGAGCCTTTTGATATTACCAGAGTGCCGCATGTTTCTACATCGCCACGTATAACAGTTCCTGGCTCAATGGTTAAGACAGCATTATTTGTGATGTATACAACACCAATTAATCTATAAGTATTTTTTTTATATAGTGTAAGGTCGCTATCAATTACACCAGTCAAAATGTTTGTAGTCTCAGGGTACTCTGCAGCTGTAGGTTTAAAATTAGTCCAATTCCCCATCCAATTTGTGTCACCGATAATGCCTTTTATTTGTTGGGCATTTATTGTCATGCTATTTATCAAACAGATTATAGAAATAAATATTGTTTTTTTCATAATTAAATTTTGTTAGTGAAATATTAGAAAGATATTTGTTTATAAAGATTTACATTATGTTTTTTGGGTAACAAAAAACATAGTATTCATTTTTATGAGTTTTATGATTTGTTTATTTTTCAAAATTAAGCAGGTTGTGTTAACTGAATAAGCATTGAATATTAACGATATGTTACTATAGGATTTATTATGTAAATTTTTGATATCACTACAAATTCAAGATTTAAAATCTAAAATTCAATTATTTCTAAACCAAATTCATTATGTTGTTTTACATTAAATTTTAAATAAAAAAAAGCCCTTGTTTTACACAAGGGCTTAATTTTTTAAATGATTTAAAGTCGCAGCAATTACTTGTTACGGTTTTAAAATATCACTTCTGAGATGAAATTAGAATTTCAAGGCTACAGCTAAATTGAAATCATCATTGATTGCTTTGTCTCCTAAGCTGTCAAAGAAACTTCCAGAACCATATTTAATATCGTATTTTGTTCTGTCAATTTTTACATTAGTTGTAGCTGTATTAGCAGTTGTAGTTAAATCAAAAGTAACTGGTTTAGTGATTCCTTTAATTGTTAAGTCTCCAGTCACAGTGTATACATTAGGAGCTTTAGTAACTAATTTTTTGAAAACTAAAGTTGCTGTTGCAAATTTATCAGTTCCAAAAAAGTCATCAGCTTTCAAGTGACCTTCTAGTTTTTCTTTACCTTGACCAGCTTTTAAGTCAGTAACTACAATTGAATTCATGTCTACATTGAATGTACCACCAACTAATTTTTTTCCTTTGAAAACTAAAGCACCATCTTTAAGGTTGATTGCACCTTCATGTTGTCCTGTTACTTTTTTTCCAGTCCAGTTGATAGAACTTTTTGCAGCATCAACTTTTTTAGTTTGTGCTGTAACTGATACAGTAGATAAAACTACTACTAATGCCAATGCGATTGATTTGAAATTTTTCATGTGTTTGATTTTGAATTTAGATTAATATTTAATTTTGAACTAGTAATTTATAATGTGATGAATAAATCTTCGTTTGATTTTCTAACTTTTTTGTAATGTTGCGTTGCATCCTCATCATGTCTGTATCCAAGGGTTGCAATTAAAGTAGCATTTAGTCCTAATTTGTCAAGCCCTAATATTTCATTAACCTGAGCAGGAACAAAACCTTCCATTGGAGTAGCGTCTATCTTAAGTTCAGCTGCTACATTCAATAGATTTCCTAAAGCTAAATAGGTTTGTTTTGCTGTCCAAATATTTTTTTCTTCGTCAGAAAGAGAAATAATTTTAGATTTCATAAAATCCCCATAACCAGCTAAAGCTTCAATTGGAGTATTTCTGGTTTGACTTATGTTTTTGATATAATCATCTATAGCCAAATCATCAAGATTCGTTTCATTAGCAAAAATGATTAAGTGTGAAGCTTCAACAATTTGCGATTGTCCCCAAGCTGCCGGTTGAAGATTTGCTCTCAATTCTGGATTTTCAACGATAATAACCTTATACGGTTGCAATCCATAAGATGAAGAACTCAAACGAATGGCTTCTTTTAAAGTATTTAAATCTTCAGTTGTTATTTTTTTTGTTGCATCAAATTTTTTTGTTGCATATCTCCAATTTTGATTTTCTAGGAAAGTACTCATAATGTATTCTATTTATTGATTTCTATATTTTTCTAACAGATGATTTAATTGATTTATCTCTTCAGCATTTAAATTTTTTGAAAAAAACTGCTCGTGTGCAATCACTTTTGGATCTAATGCGGCTAAAACATCTAATCCTTTTTGTGTAATTAGCACTTCTATTTTGCGTCTGTTTTCAGGACATACTTTTCGAGTGACTAAATCCTTCAACAATAACTTATCTACTAATCGGGTAGTGTTACTGGTTTTGGCTAACATCCGTTCTTGAATCACGCACATGTTTGCCGGATTTCCTTTTTGACCTCTTAATATTCGGAGTACATTATATTGCTCTCCGGAAATTTCATGAGGTTTTAATATTTCATTAAAATTTTCTGTAATCACATTTTGTGTATACAAAACATTTAGAATAATTTTTTTGGAATTATCCATTGGAACAGTCGATTTTAAAATTTCTTCAATTTTCATATTTGTATATATGTAATTTGTTGGTACAAATGTAACATATTTTATAGTTGTATATACAAATGTGAATTAAATTTTTGTTAAATTAATTTCAATACAGTATTAATAGATTTTTTAGATTCCTTTTTGATTAGAAAAAGTTAAAACTAAAAACTAATATTTATTAATTTTTAAGGAGTACTTACCATAAATTAAGCCATACTATTTTTTAGTTTGACAGTTTTACTAGCAACATAAATTTTGGTTTTTCAATAAAGTTTTTTTCGTAGTAATTAAATGGTTTGAAAATAGTTGTTTAAAAAATAAAACTGGAAGAATGAGGAGTGTTAAAATTATAGTTTTGATTATCAAAGCTTTTTTCATTTCTAATTATATTTTTATTATATTTAACACTTATCTGAATAAAATGAGTATGAATAAAGTTAAACCTACGTATGATGATTTACTCAAGAAAACAAAAGATCAAGAATTAGAAATAAATAGATTATTAGAAAAACAATCATCATTATCTAGTTTCAAATTCTTCATAGAAGAGTCAAATGATTTAGTATGTATAGTTGGAACAGATGCTTTTTTCAAAGAGATTAACCCCGCTTTTTTGGAAATTTTAGGATATTCAAAAGAAGAATTATTAAACAATTCTTTAGTCCGTCTTTTACACCCTGAAGATCTTGAAAGATCTTTACAAGAGATTGGTAGTCTCTCTCTGGGAAACCCTACAATGAATTTTGAGAATAGATTTCAAAAAAAGAATGGCGAATATGTTACTATTCAGTGGACTGCAAACGCTATTTCTGAAGAAAATATTTATGCAATAGGTAGAGATGTTTCAGAAATAAAAAAAAATCAAGAACATTTAATTACAAATGAGAAATTATTAAACGAAGCCCAAAAAATTGCTAAAATAGGAAGTTGGGAATTTAATTTAATAAATAAAAAAATGATTTGGTCTAAGGAATTGTATTCGATTTATGAAATCGATATGAAACAGGACCAGAATTTGTTTCAGGAGTTTTTAAATCTTTTTTCAAAAGAGGACGTAGCATTTTTTCTAAATATGATTGATCAATCGATACTAGATAAAAAACAATTTGAAGTGCAACAAAGCGTCATTTTATCAAATGATAACAGAAAATGGATACATGCAATTGTAATTCCATTGATGGACAATGATGGAAATGTTTTTGCACTAAGAGGAAATACACAAGATATCACTCTGAAAAAACAAATTGAGGAATCAATAAAAGAGCAAGAAGCCGCAGTATTAGATTATAAATTGAAATTAATTGAACAAGAAAGCAACGCTAAGTTTAAGAATTATATAGAAAACGCACCAGACGGAGTTTTTGTCTTGGATGAAAAAGGAAATTATATAGATGTAAACCATGCTGCAACTGTATTAACAGGGTATTCAAGAAAAGAGTTATTGACAATGAAGTTTGGTAATTTGTCATCTCAAGAATCTCAGGTAGAATTATATAGAGAATTTCAAGTTCTTTTAGATAAAGGGACTGCTAAAAAAGAGTTTAAAACTATTCAGAAGAAAGGGGAGATTAAATGGTGGTCTGTTGAGGCAGTAAGGCTTTCTGAAAATCGTTTTCTAGGTTTTGTTAAAGATATAACAGAGACCAAAAAAGTAATTGAAACTTTAAAGGATGAAAGAGACAAGTTTGCTAAAATTGCGGTGACTTCACCCGGTTTAATTTATTCAATGCGTCAAAATAAAGATGGCTCCTTATGTTATCCCTACGCCAGCAATGCTATCGAGAAAATTTATGGTTTTACTTATGATGAAATAAAAGAGGATGCTAATGTCATTTTTTCATTGATTCACCCTGATGACCTTGATTTTGTTATGCAAAGTATAATTGCCACTAAATCAAATTTAATTCCTCTCAAAGGGCAGTATCGATATTTTCACCCCAAAAAAGGCTTAGTGTGGCATGATATGAATTCCTTACCAGTAGTTGAACCGGAAGGAACAGTAATTTGTCACGGAATTATTACTGATATCACCGAAACAATTGTGGCTAGACAAAAACTCGTTAAAGCCAATCGACTTTATTCATTTATCAGCCAGATTAACCAGATGATAGTCCGCACGACTGATCAAGAAACCTTGTTTACAGAAGCGTGTAATATAGCTATAGACTTCGGTAAGTTTAGAATGGCATGGATAGGACTAATAGACGAGAGTACTCATAAACTATTTCCAGGAATGATTGCAGGTGAAAGCAATGACTATTTATCCATCATAAAAACCATTTCTGTTGAGGACATTCCTGAGGGAAGAGGTCCAATAGGTTTAGCATTGAGAAAAGGTAAATCTATTGTTTGTAATGATATTGAAAACGATGCAATGATGCAACCTTGGCGAAAAGAAGCTTTAGAGCGAGGTTATTTTTCATCCATGGCAGTTCCAATAAAAAAATTCGGAAAGGTAATTGGCGCTTTTTCTTTTTATTCGGATGAGAAAAACTTTTTTGATGATGAGGAAATTGCTTTATTAGAAGAAGCAACGGGCGATGTGGCTTTTGCATTAGAAATTTTTGAAAAAGAAGCTTTACGCAAAAAAGCTGAAGAAGACATATTTGAAAGTGAGCAAAGATATCATACACTGACCGAAGTTTCTCCCGTGGGAATTTTTCGCACGGATGTAACGGGTTATACCACTTATGTTAATTCTCGTTGGTGTCAAATTTCCGGACTGTCTTTTGAAGAAGCTTTAGGGAACGGTTGGCTTAAAGCAGTTCATGAAGAAGATAAAAAAACATTATTTGCAGGATGGGAAAATGCATCGAATAATAAAGAAATGTCATTTTCAGAATATCGTTTTGTTCGTCATGACGGATCAATAGCTTGGGTTATAGGTCAGGCCATTCCTGAAAAAAATGCTAGAAACGAAATTGTGGGTTATATCGGTACAATTACAGATATTACCGAACGTAAGATTGCAGAGGGCCTAATTTTAAAAGAAAAAAAACTTTCTGAAACTGTAATCGATAATTTACCGGGTATTTTTTACCTCTACAATAAATCTGGGAATTTTGTAAAATGGAACCGAAATTTTGAGACTATCACAGGTTACGATTATGATGAAATAGCTCAAATGAAACCTACAGATTTTTTTGATGGAGAAGAAAAGCTAAAAGTAGAAACTAGGATTAAAGACGTATTTAAAGCAAAATCACCTGGTATTGAAGTTGAATTTTTTACGAAAAACAAAAATAAAATACCCTATTATATTAATTCTTTAGTTATAGAGTACGAAGGTGAAAAATGTCTTTTGGGAATGGGAATTGATCTTACCGAAAGAAAAAAAGCCGAAGAAAAAATAAAAAGAGCCAATGAACGATTTGAAATGATTTCTGCTGCTACAAACGATGCTGTTTTTGAAGTGGATTTATTGACAGGAGAAAGTTGGAATAACAAAACATTTATTGATCTTTTGGGTTTTGGCAGCAGTGAACCCAATGGAATTAAGAACACTACTATATGGCGATCTAAAGTTCATCCTGAAGACAGAGAAAGAGTTATTAAAAAATTAGAAGATTCCTATGCCGGAACTACAAATTTATGGTCAGATGAATTTCGTTTTCAAAAAGCGGATGGTAGTTATGGTATATTTTACGATAGAGGATTTATATCTAGGGATGAATCTGGAAAAGCAATTCGTTTGATTGGAGCATTAACAGAAATTACCGAATTAAAGAATGTTAAGGAGGAACTGATCAATAGCGAAGAAAAATATAGAAGTCTTATAGAACAAGCCTCAGATGCTATCTTTATTAATGATATTTCAGGATATTTACTCGATGTAAATGAAAGTGCCTGTGTTATGCTAGGATATACTAAAGAGGAACTTTGTACAAAAAACGTAACAGATTTATATACTGAAGAGCAACTGGAAACCAAGCCTATAATGTATAAAGAATTGCTAAATGATGAGCAAACACTTATAGAGCGAAATATGCTGCATAGCGATGGGACACTGATCTCAGTTGAGATTACTGCAAAAATGATTTCTGATGGTCGTATTGTAGCGATAGTTAGGGATGTAAGCGAGCGTAAAAAGAGAGAAGAGGAGTTTAAAAAAATGCACAAAAAACTGGAGGCAATACACGAGGCTATTCCTGATTTACTGTTTGAAGTAGATATTAATGGTAGAATTTATAACTACCATTCCCGTCGTGATGATTTGTTAGCAATGCCTGCGAATTTATTTGTTGGTAAAATATTTTCCGAAGTATTGCCTCCTGAAGTAGCTGATTTGTGTTTATCCGCAATTAAGGAAGCCTCTGAAAAAGGGTTCTCAAACGGAAGACAATATTTCTTGCAACTGCCTACTGGTAAACATTGGTTTGAACTTTCAATAGCACCTATGCAGGAAAATACAGATCATGATATTCACTTCATTTGTCTTTCCCGTGATATTACAGATGCAAAAGAAGCTGATATTGCACTGCTGAAAAGTGAGGAACGATACCGTGGCTTATTAAACAATCTGGATGCAGGTATTGTAGTCCATGCTCCTGATACATCCATTATAGTCAATAATGTAAAAGCAGCTGAATTATTGGGACTAACTGATGATCAAATGAAAGGAATTACAGCCTTTGATCCTGCTTGGAGTTTTTTGAATGAAGATAATTCTGTGATGTCCATTGAAAGATATCCTGTAAATCAAATTGTTGCTACAAAACAAGCACTTAAAAATTTTACAATTGGTGTGAGTCGTCCCATCACCAATGATATTGTCTGGCTTTTAATCAATGGCTATCCGGATATTGATGCTAGTGGAGCGATTTATGAAATCGTAATTAGTTTTATTGACATTACGGAACAAAAGTTGATGGAAATGGAATTAATAAAAGCTAAAGAACAGGCTGAAGCGGCTAATAAGGCTAAAACTGATTTTCTGGCTAATATGAGTCATGAAATTAGAACTCCATTAAACGGAATTATTGGTTTTACTCATTTATTGATGAAATCAAATCTACAGGATAATCTTTTAGAATATATGTCTACTGTTAATGAATCAGCAAAAACGTTAATGCATATTGTAAATGATGTTTTGGATTTTTCTAAGATTGAATCCGGTAAACTGGAATTAGACATTGAAGAAGTCAATCTTTTTGAACTAACGAATCAGGTTATTGATTTATTTAAACATCAAGCCATTCAGAAAAAGATAAAATTATCTCTAAATATAAGTAACAATGTACCAAAATATATTTTGGCGGACTCTAATAGATTAAAACAAATAATAGTGAATTTATTGGGTAACGCCATAAAGTTCACCAATTTTGGGGAAATACGCCTGGACATTGATGAAATCGCTTCAACACATAAAAAATGGTCAACCATTAGGTTTTCTGTGAAAGATACCGGCATTGGAATAAAAGCTAACAACTATAAAAAAATATTTAATCCATTTGTACAAGAAGACAATTCAACCAATAGAAAATTTGGTGGTACAGGATTAGGTTTGTCTATTTCAAATCAGTTATTGGCTTTGATGGATAGTAAAATCCAATTAATCAGTAAATATGGAGATGGAAGTGATTTTTTCTTTGAAATTAAATTTGAAAAATCAAATCATATCAAAAACAAAGAACTATTACGTATTGAAACAATTAAAGAAAATTCGGATATTCCCATTAAAGCACTAAATTATAAAAAGGTTTTAATCGTTGAGGATAATAAAATTAATATGTTCCTAGCAAAAACACTGGTGAAACGAATTATATCAAATTGTATTATTTTTGAAGCCAAAGATGGAAATGAGGCCGTGGAGCAATATAAAAAAGAGCAGCCGGATGTTGTTTTAATGGATATTCAAATGCCAAATAAAAACGGATATGAAGCAACTAACGAAATCAGAAAACTAAAAGATTCTGAAAATATTCCCATAATTGCAATTACTGCCGGAATAATGGTTGGAGATAAGGAAAAATGCCTGGAAGCAGGAATGGATGATTACCTGCCTAAACCGATCATTCAATCTGATTTAGAAAAAATACTCTACAAATGGTTGCCTAAAAACTGATTTAGTTTAAAAAAAGTGTTTATCTATTGAAACACTTTTTTTTATTCAAATTTTAAATCAGGAAGAAGGTATTGTTCTGTTTTTCAGTACTTAGTGTTTTTGTTTTATTTTTATAATTGTTTAAAATCATTTTTTTTTATTAAATTTAACCTCTATTAGTTGTAATTAAGTTAATTATTTTAATTAAAAATAATTAATGGTCAGATTTTATTAAAAATAATGGATTTAATTTAGCTATTAAATTGTATCTTTTTTTTATAAATGTTGAACAATTGTTAAATAATAATGATTTTTTTATAAAAGGACGCATAGCTTTTAAACCTTTTTACTTTTGCAAAAGTGAGCAAACTCCTGAAAACATATTAAATTAGCCGTGAAAAATGGTTAAAGTAAAAAGAGCAATTTTCATGCAACATTCAAACTAAACTAATAATTAGGTATAGATAATTCTAATTTTGTAATGACAAAAAATAATCAAATCAGCCTTGAGGAAGGCAAAGTTCTAGATTTGAAATCAAATTTAAGCTTATCCGGAACCGATGCCAGTGATTTTCCAATCATTGGTATCGGAGCATCCGCTGGCGGGCTAGAGGCATTAGAATTATTTTTTAAAAACATGCCCAACAACAGTGGTATGGCATTCGTGGTTATTCAGCATCTTGATCCTACTCATGCTGGGATAATGCCAGAGCTGTTGCAGAGAATGACCGAAATGAAGGTTTTGCAGGCAACTGACACACTTAGGGTAAAACCAAATTCAGTATACGTAATTCCGCCCAACAAAAGTTTATCGATATTAAATGGTAGACTGCATTTATTTGATCCTATTGAATCCCGCGGCTTGCGATTACCGATTGACCTTTTTTTTAGGTCTTTGGCATTGGACCGAATGCAAAAAAGCATCGGGATTGTTCTTTCAGGCATGGGATCCGATGGTAGTTTGGGACTAAGATCCATTAAAGAAAAAAATGGAATTGTACTTGTTCAAGATCCTGCTTCTGCAAAATTTGATAGCATGCCTCGCAATGCAATAGAAGCAGTAATGCCTGATGTTGTTGCTCCAGTTGAAGAATTACCTGCTAAATTGATTGCTTTACTTAGATATTTTCCTGAACTAAAAAGTATCGAATCTGAAACAGTTGACGGAGCCAAAAGCAGTCTTGACAAGATAATAATCCTGTTGCGTGAACAATCTGGACACGATTTTTCGATGTATAAAAAAAATACTTTGATGCGCCGTATTGAGAGGAGAAAAGCAATACATCATATTGATAGAATACAAACGTATGTCCGTTTTTTGCAGGAAAATCCCAAAGAGGTGGAATTCCTTTTCAAAGAGTTATTAATTGGTGTAACCAGTTTTTTTCGGGATACTGCTGTTTGGGAAAAACTTAGAGAAGAAATTATTCCTAATTTATTAAACGAGGTACCCAACGGATATACCATTCGGGTATGGGTTCCTGCATGCTCTACAGGAGAAGAAGCCTATTCTCTGGCTATTGTTTTTGAAGAAGCAATACAAAAAATAGCAAAACCCAAAAAAATAAAATTACAAATTTTCGCCACCGATTTAGACACAATGTCTATCGAAAAAGCCAGAAAAGGAGTTTTTTTGCCCCACATTTTAAAAGACGTATCACCGGAACGCATTGACCAGTTTTTTACAAATGAAAACGGAAATTACCGGGTGAATACTTTCATTCGGGAAATGATTGTATTTGCGCCTCATGATGTGATAAAAGATCCCCCTTTTACAAAACTAGATGTATTGACATGTCGCAATATGCTGATATATATGGAACCGCAGTTACAAAATAAACTGATAATGTTATTTAATTACAGCCTTAATCCAGGAGGAATAATGATACTTGGAACAGCCGAGACAATTGGAAGCAGTATCAAAGGATTTGAAGTAATTGATTCCAAATTAAAATTTTTTAAACGTACTTCAAAATCTGCATCTCCGGAATTTACTAATTTTCCAAGCTCCTTTTCCCAAACAAAAAGATTAACTACTGATATTATGAAAGAAACTAAGGTTGTTGAAAATATACAAACCCTTACTGATCAAATTTTGTTGCAACGTTTTTCTCCTGCAAGTGTATTAGTCAATAACAAAGGAGATATAATTTACATCACTGGAAGAACCGGTAAATATCTTGAACCCGTTGCAGGTAAAGCAAACTGGAATGTTCATGCCATGGCTCGCGAAGGTTTAAGAAATGAATTGCCGGGAGCATTCCGTAAAGCAATGCAAACTTTTGATCCAATTAAAATTGATAATATAAAGATAGTTGAAAACGGGATTTCTTATTTTATAAATTTGACTGTACAGCAAATTGAAAATCCGGAAGCCTTGAAAGGGATGATTTTAGTGGTATTCAATGATGTGACTACTGCTCTGGAATCAGACGGTAGTACGGTAAAATCTAAAAAACAAAATATTAACGCGAAACAACAAGAACTAGAAGCAGAACTGATACGCAGTAATGAAGATTTGAATAGCATTAGGGAAGAGATGCAAACCTCACAGGAGGAGCTTAAATCTACTAATGAAGAGTTGCAATCCACCAATGAGGAACTGCAGTCCACTAATGAAGAGTTGACTACTTCCAAGGAAGAACTACAAAGCTTAAACGAAGAATTACAGACGGTTAATGCTGAGCTTCAAAGTAAATTGATTGATTTTGAACAGGCAAACAATGATATGAAAAACCTGCTCAACAGTACTGAAATAGCCACTCTTTTTTTAGACAAAGAATTAAACATACGCAGGTTTACAGATCCGGTAACTAAAATATTCAAATTAAGGAATACTGATACTGGAAGACCTTTTACTGACTTAGTTTGTGATTTGAAATACCCAGAAATGGTAAATAATGCTCTTGAGGTAATCAAAACGCTAATTTCTATTCAAAAAGAAGTAGAGACAAATGATGGTCGATATTATTATGTACGAATCATGCCTTATCGCACGCTGGATGACCGTATTGATGGACTCGTAATTACATTCACAGATATAACAGCAGCAAAACAAGCCGAAGAATCTCTCAAAATGGAAAATCAATACCGACGACTTTTTGAGTCTGCAAAAGATGGTATTCTGATCCTTAATGCTGAAACGGGGATGATAATGGATGTTAATCCGTTTTTAGTGGATATGTTAGGCTATTCACATGAAAAATTTATTGAAAAAACCATTTGGGAAATAGGTTTCTTAAAAGATCTTGTAGCAAATAAAGATAAATTTTTAGAATTACAGAAAAAAGAATTTGTCCGTTATGAAAATTTGCCGCTAGAAACTGCCAAAGGAAAAAAAATAAATGTTGAGTTTGTCAGTAATGTATATCTAGTTAATAATAAAAAGGTAATTCAGTGCATTATACGCGATATTTCTGACCGTGTCTTTGTTCAAGAAGCTTTGGCTAATGCCGAAACAAGATACAAACACCTTTTCGAATCGGTTAAAGACGGTATTTTATTTGTTGATGTCGAAACGGGAAAAATAAATGCCATTAATCCTTTTTTAGTAGATTTAGTAGGCTCTTCAAAAGAAAATTTTATCGGAAAAGAAATTTGGGAAGTTGATTTTTTTAAAAATATTATTAAAAACAAAGAAAAATTTATTGAATTAAGTAACATAAAATCGTTTCGTTCTAATTATCTGGAAGTTGAAACGGCAACTGCGAAAAAAATTGATATTGAACTTGTTAGTTCCATGTATTTTATTGGCAATCAAAAAAACCTCCAATTTTTTATACATGAAATAGCATTGCAAGAATAGAAGCATAATTAATAGAATGGGTTTGTAATTTCAACTTTATAAAAAAATGTAATATTTAAAAGGTAGCACTTATGAAAAATATTGAGAATAAAGCAGAAGCCCGAATAATTCTTAGACAGAAAGCGGAAGAATTATTACAAAAAAAACAATCAATAGCTGATTCCAAACTTTCAGAAGTTGAAACATTAAAACTCATTCATGAATTAGAAGTGCATCAGATAGAATTGGAGATGCAAAAAGAAGAGCTCATGCTGGCCAAAGAGCAAGCTGAAATTGCTACTCAAAAATATACTGAATTATATGATTTTGCTCCTGCAGGTTATTTTACGCTAACAAATTCAGGTAAAGTTGTAGAACTCAATCTTGCGGGATCTCAATTATTGCGAAAGCAACGATCAAATCTGGTGAACAGTCAATTTGGTTTCTTTATTTCCAATGATACCAAATCAATTTTTAATAACTTCTTAGACAACGTTTTTACTAAAGATGTCAAAGAATGCTGTGAAGTTAAATTGTTTTTAGAAGATGGTTTCCTGATGAATGCTTATCTCACCGGAATCTTATCCGAAAGGAAAGATCAGGCCCTGATTACCCTAGTAGACATAACAGAACTTAAAGTAACTGAATTAGCACTTAGACAAAGCGAGGAACAGTATCGAGAATTATTAAACAATCTTGATGTTGGAATTATCTTGCATGATAAAGATTCTAAAGTAATTTTCTCTAATCTCAAAGCATCAAAACTGATTGGTTTGAGTAAAGAAAAAATAATGGAAAAACAGGCTTACAATCCGGTTTGGAAATTTGTAAATGAGGATTATAAGCCTTTGCCTCTCGAGAGTTACCCAGTAAATCAGATCATAAATAATAAAAAAGGGCTTAAAAATTTTATAATTGGAATTAAAAAACCCGATATCACATCCATAAAATGGCTTTTGTTAAATGGTTTCCCTGTTTTAAACAATGATTTAGAAATTTCAGAAGTAGTAATTAGCTTTATCGAAATCACAAAGCTAAAAAAGTTAGAAATTGAACTGACAAAAGCCAAAGAACAAGCTGAATCAGCTAACAAAGCCAAATCAAGTTTTTTGACTAATATGAGCCATGAAATAAGAACTCCCCTGAATGGAATAATTGGCTTTACTGATTTGTTGATGAAAACAAATCTTGATGAAAATCAGACTGAATACATGAATACGGTCAATGAATCAGCAACAATACTGATTGAAATTATCAATAATATTTTAGATTTTTCAAAAATTGAATCGGGTAAATTAGAATTGAATATTGAAGAAATAAATATTTTTGAACTCTCACATCACGTCATTGAAATTTTTAAATATCATGCGGACTTAAATAATGTAAATTTAATTTTAAACATAGATCAGAATGTTCCTCATTATGTTTTTGCCGATTCCATACGATTGAAACAAATTTTAGTGAATTTAATTGGTAATGCTTTAAAATTTACTAGAGTAGGTAGTGTAACATTAGATATTAGTTGTGATTTCAAATCCGGAGATGAAAATACATGTTATTTTAACTTTTCAGTCAGTGATACAGGGATTGGGATAAAAGAGCAAAATCAAGAAAAAATATTCCATTCCTTTATACAAGAAGACAGCTCTATAACACGTAAATTTGGAGGTACAGGTTTAGGACTGGCGATTTCAAATCAACTTTTAGCGCTAATGGATAGCAAGTTGGAACTGAACAGTAAATATGGACATGGAAGTAAATTTTTCTTTACTATCGAATTAGAAAAATCAGATCATTACAACGTTCCAGATGAGGAAGAAAATTTTAGCGTTGCTGAAAATGACCTTATTTCTTCCAAAGATTTAGCAGATAAAAAAATATTAGTAGTCGAAGATAATAAAATTAATATGCTTTTAGTGAGAACATTACTGAAATCAATACTTCCTGGTAGTACAATATTCGAGGCATCCGATGGCAAAAAGGCAATTAAGATGTATAAAAAACAGAAGCTGGATCTTATTTTAATGGATATCCAAATGCCACATAAAAACGGTTATGAAACTACTGCCGAAATTAAGCATTTAAAAAAATACAATAAAATTCCAATAATTGCCTTGACTGCTGGAATAATGCTGGGTGAAAAAGAAAAATGCTTGGAATCCGGAATGGATGATTACGTTTCAAAACCAATTGTCAGATGTAAATTAGAAGAAGTGCTATATAAATGGTTAAAAAAAGAATCTCAAAACGAGAATAATTGAGTGGCGAAGTAATATTTTAAAACTATCAAATAAGTATATTAATTGATTTGCTTAATTAAATGTTATGTCTTTGGAGTAAATCTTCGGTGAGAAATAATAGTGAACTTCTATTTCTTTTTTTCACCAAGCCACCATTTAGGTTTGTATGCCTGTTTTTTTAAACCAAATTTTTTGATTGCATGCTTTTTGATGTGTTCAATTAAATCTTCTACCGAGTCTGTAACAAATAGTAGCTTCATATCTTCAGAGCTGATACTTTCATTATCTGACATCATTTGAATGTGGTGGCACAATTCTTTATGATAAACAGTATCAAAAATAACAATGGGAAAGTTGTTGATGATTTTATTTTGAATTAAAGTCAGTGCTTCAAATAATTCATCCAAAGTACCCATTCCTCCCGGCATTACTACAAAAGCATAGGAATATTTGATTAGAATTACTTTCCTTACAAAGAAATAGGGAATGTAAATCCATTTATGAAGGTAAGGATTTGGTTTCTGTTCTACTGAAAGAACGATATTTGTATCCACAGAATAACCGCCGGCTTCAAACGCACCTTTATTTGCGGCTTCCATAATTCCAGGTCCGCCACCCGTCATTACTGTAAATCCTAATTTTGCTATTTCGGCACCAATGCATTCTGCACTTTTGTAATGCGCAGTTTCCGGACCAAAACGTGCCGAACCAAAAACAGTAACACATGGTCCTATAAAATGCATTTTTTGAAACGCTCTGATGAAGTTGTAGAGTACTTTAAAAATGAAAAGTAAATTTTTTAATCGTGTCAAAGGTCCTCTTACAAATAAAGATTCAGATTTTGAAAGTCTGTATTGGCGTGGCTTTTCCATAATGATTACTAAGATAGGAAAAATAATAGTTTGCATTTATTTTTCCATCCCAATAAATGAATTAAAAACTGATTTAGTTTTAAAATTGCAAACAGAATACTGTTACAATTCTTGAAAAGACACAAGTACCATCAAACTAAGATAAAAATTTTCTGGATTATTGCTATTGTGGTTATTTATTGCTTTTTTCCAAAATAGTTTTAATGATTTCCTCCTTAGTCAATACACCGGATTGTCTCCACAACTGTTTTCCGTTTTGAAATAAAATCATTGTAGGAACGCCACGAACTTGATATTGACTTGAGATTTGCTGGTTTTTGTCCACATCAATTTTAATGATGGAAACGCGATCTCCCAAGCTGTCTTTTACTTCTTTCAAAATGGGGCCAAGCATTTTACAAGGTCCGCACCACGTGGCAAAAAAGTCAATTAAAACTGGTTTTTCGGATTGTATAATCGTATCAAAATTACTCATCGTTATTGTTTTTTAGTGTTAGGAATACTACAACCATTTGCGCCACAACCAAAATTAAAAATAACCTGAACGAAGAAAAATAGTCCAAAACCTATGAACATCCATTCTTTCAGAATATAGGCTTGTGCAAATAAAAATAAGGCAAACATTAGGCGAACCCAGCGCATAACATGCCAATTTGTGAATAACAATGTTTTCATTTTTTTCTAAAAGGAATTTAGTTTTTCATGATTATTTCATCATAAAAAATACATAGCTTATATTATAATTACATTGTTTTTTTTCAATTCAATGAATAACTCTGAATTCGCTCGAGGTGTAATTGAATTGTCACACAAATCCATTTTTACAAAGTCAAATGCGTCTGTAAAAAGCTTTTCATATTCTTCTTTGCTTCCGCCAAATGGAGGTCCGGATTCAAACGTTCTGTTGAACAGTAATCCTGCCAGAATTCCTTCTTCAGCCAAAAGTTGGTGCATTTTCCAAACGTATTTTTCACGTATTGTTGGCGGCAAAGCACAGAAAAAAGTCTGCTCAATAATCAAATCGTATTTTCCTTGATGTTCAAAGAAATCTCCCAAGACAATCTGAATGTTAGGATTATTTTTGAATTTTTCTTTTAAAACGGCAACTGGTGTAGGTGCAATATCGATAACTGTAACATTTGTAAATCCGTGCTCCAGAAGATATTCTGCTTCATAGCTGTTGCCACACCCGGGAATCAAAATACGGCTGTTTTTATCCGCAACCGTATCCACATAAACTTGTATGGGCGGCGACACTTTGCCTAAATCCCAACCAGTGGTTTTGGCTTTGTATTGCGCCTCCCAATAAGCAGCGTCCAGCGGTCTATCACAGGAAACGACACAACATTTTAAGTCGGACATGTTATATTTTTTTTCGGGTTGAAATTCCAAACGGCGCATACAATGGGCAAAAACTGATAAAGCTGGTCAGTATAAAAATAACTGCAAATGCTCCTAAAACAACTGCAAGTGTACCGCTGATTGTATTGGTAAAATACAATATTGCAATGAGTATTGCTATGGCGATGCGGATAATTTTGTCTGTTGAACCCATGTTTTTTTTCATTGTATACCTTTTATTTGGTTATTAATTATTTCAAAACTTTACTTTGGCAAACGAAATCCGTTTTTGGAATATCCGTTTTTGCAATAGCATTAAAACCGCCTTCAATTTCAGTGAAATTTCTAAAACCACGCGCTTCCAAAATCGAAGCCGCAATCATACTGCGGTATCCTCCGGCGCAATGCAGGTAAAAATGTTCCTTTGGATTAATATCTTTGATCCATTCATTAATAGCTGCTAATGGTTTGCTGTAAGATTCCTCAACATGCTCTGCGCAGTATTCACTTTCTTTACGAATATCAATTATTTTGCTTTCGCCAATTTTCACTTCCTTGGCAAATTGTTCGGCTGAAATTCTATTTACAGTATCAATCTCTTTTCCTGCTTTTGCCCAAGCATCAAAACCACCTGCCAAATGTCCGATTAAATTATCAAAACCTACACGGCTCAAGCGCGTAACGGTTTCTTCCTCTTGTCCAGGTTCGCAAATAATTAGAATTGGTTGTTGCACATCGGCAATTAAAGCGCCTACCCATGGAGCAAAATCACCATCAATTCCAATATTTACAGATTGCGGAATAAACCCTTTGGCAAATTCTCCGTTTTTACGAGTGTCCAATAGTAAGGCTCCGGTTTCTTCAGCGGCCACTTCAAATTCTGAAGGGGACAGCGCACGCATTCCCAAATCCAAGACATTCTCAAAACTGTCGTATCCTTTTTTGTTCATGGCTACATTCATACCAAAATAAGCGGGAGGCGGCAATAAACCTTCAGTCACTTCTTGTACAAATTCAGCTTCTGTCATATTCGCACGCAACGCATAATTAGTGGCTTTTTGGTCGCCAATGGTCGAAACGGTTTCCTTGCTCATGTTTTTTCCACAGGCACTTCCTGCACCGTGAGCGGGATAAACAATGACATCGTCTGCCAAAGTCATAATTTTTGTTCGCAACGAATGGAATAGGGTAGCGGCCAATTGTTCTTGCGTCATGTGTGCCGCTTTTTGAGCTAAATCTGGTCTTCCCACATCGCCAATAAACAATGTATCTCCGGAAAAAATAGCGTGGTCTTTTCCGTTTTCGTCAATCAATAAAAAAGTTGAACTTTCCATGGTGTGTCCCGGAGTGTGCAATACTTTTATTTTGATGTTTCCAATGGTAAATTCCTGACCATCTTTTGCAGAAATGCAATCAAACTCACAGGTCGCATTTGGACCATAAACAATAGGAGCGCCAGTTTGACGACTCAAATCTACATGGCCGGAAACAAAATCAGCGTGGAAATGGGTTTCGAAAATATATTTCAATTTTACGCCGTCTCTTTCCAATCGGTCCAGATACGGTTGGGTTTCGCGTAACGGGTCAATAATGGCAGCTTCACCATTTGAAGTAATGTAGTAAGCACCTTGTGCTAAACATCCGGTATATATTTGTTCTATTTGCATGATTGCGATTTTTAAAATTTATAATACAAATGTACTTCTGTTTTTTAGGATAAACAGTGACAATTGTTACATTACTGTAATTAGTATCGGAAAGATGAGCGTATCGATTGTATGATTCCGTTTCAAATATCAACCAAAAAAACAATACTAAAGATAATCAAAAATGTGGTTTAAACGACTATTTTCTAAAGTGAATTTTCGAAAAAAGTAAAATGGAAAATATCAAAAACACCTTTTTAACTACATAAAATGGAATGGATTTATCCCAAAAAAAGGTGTTTTTAAAATCGATTTTCGTAGTGAATGGAACGAATTTATTTTAAAAGTTCAATGTTGTTGCGGTGCAAAGCAACGATGCCGCGTTGTTCCATTTTTTTCAACAAACGGGAAATTACTTCTCTTGACGTATTCAATTCAGAGGCAATTTCCTGATGGGAAAGTTTCAATTCGTTACAACCACAAACATCGGCGTGGCGTTTCAAATAAAACTCTAAGCGTTCGTCCATGGCCCTGAAAGCGATACTATCAATAACTTCCAGCACTTCTTCAAAACGACTTCTGTACGTATCGATAACAAATTCATACCAACTGCGGTGTTGCATCATCCACTTGTCCATCAAAGGAAGAGGAACCATGATCAATTCAACATCCTCAACGACTTTAGCCATGATTTGGCTTTTTTCATTTTTGGTGGCGCAAATCATAGAAATGGCGCAGGCTTGCCCGGGTTGCAAATAATACATAAAAAATTCTCCGCCATTTTCATCTTCGCGATAGACCTTTATTTTGCCGCTGATTACGAGTACCGTATTTTTTATATACTGACCGGTTCTCATGATTATATCGCCCGCTTTGAAGGATTGTATAGCAGCATTTGCATCAACGTCTTTGACTAATTCAGTAGAAAAGGAAGGAAATATTTTTTTTATCGGATCAAGCATTTTAGTTTTTTCAATTTTTTTGTATTGTAAAAGTAGTCTAAAAAACTCAAAAAACAGGTCGTTTTTTAGACTAAAAAGGCATACAAGTGCTTGATTGAGCGTCTGTTATTTATATATTGCCTATGGGTTTAATAGACTGTTTTTCGCAAAAATATAAGCCAAATTTATAGTTTATTGATAGTTAATGTTTTGCGAAAACGTTTTCTTATGAATATTATCTAATTTACAATAGGTGCGTTTTTTGTTCGGTAAAAACGTTGTATTTTTACAAAAAACATCATTATGAATTTAACACAAGAAGATTGGGTTTCTCAATTTGAAGCTGATGAAAATGCAGTGATTCTGGACGTGAGAACCGAAGACGAATTTAACGAAGGTTTTATAGCAAATGCCATCAATATTGATATTCATAGAGGGCAGGATTTTGTAAATGAAATTGAAACTTTGGACAAAAGTAAAAATTATTATGTGTATTGTCGCTCCGGAATGAGAAGTGCAAAAGCCTGTGAAATAATGAATCAACTGGGTTTTGAAAATGCCTATAATCTTATCGGAGGCATTACAGAATGGGACGGCGAAGTCATTGAACCATAAAACAGAAAGAGGCAATTGCCTCTTTTATTTATTTAAATTATAAATATAATATCCTTTAGTATGAGTTTAATACCAGAAGAATTTCAGATTACATCATTATTGAATCAAGATACGTATTTAGTGGATGGCGAATTAAAAAAATGGGAAGGTCAGACAACCGCAGTTTTTTCAACGATTTCATCTACTGAGGAATACGGTCCAACCATATTGGGTTCGATCCCGTTTATGGGCGAAACTGAAGCGCTGGAAGCTGTCAATGCGGCCAGTGTTGCGTACAATAACGGTCAAGGATTATGGCCTACGATGAAAGTGTCAGACCGAATCAAATGTATGGCGAATTTTGTCACTCAAATGAAAGCGACCCGAAGTGAAGTCGTTAAGTTTTTGATGTGGGAAATTGGTAAATCGTTGCCTGATTCCGAAAAAGAATTTGACAGAACCGTAGAATACATTTATGATACTATTGAAGATTATAAATTATTAGACCGAAATAGTTCTCGTTTTACCAAAAGCCAAGGAGTAAATGCTATGGTGCGTCGTGGACCTTTGGGAGTGGTTTTGTGTCTTGGACCATACAATTATCCGTTGAACGAAACCTTTGCGTTGTTGATTCCGGCATTGATTATGGGAAATACCGTTATTTTTAAACCTGCTAAACACGGCGTTTTATTAATTTCACCTTTGTTAGAAGCTTTCAGAAGCAGTTTTCCAAAGGGCGCTATCAATATTGTTTATGGTAGAGGGCGTGAGGTTGCTTCGCCAATAATGAAGTCTGGAAAAGTCGATATTTTGGCTTTGATAGGAAACAGTAAATCAGCGATTGCTTTGCAAGATCAACATCCAAATAAAAACAGATTGCGTTTAATATTAGGTTTAGAAGCTAAAAATCCAGCCATCATTTTACCAGACGCCGATTTAGATTTGGCCATTCAGGAATGCATTGCAGGAACGCTTTCATTCAATGGACAGCGTTGTACGGCATTGAAAATTTTATACGTTCACGAAACGATTGCCGATGAATTCAACAGACGTTTTGCTGCCAAAGTAGATGCGCTTGTTTTTGGAAATCCTTGGGATAAAGCGGTTATGTTGACTCCGCTACCGGAAAAAGAAAAACCGACTTACATTCAGGAATTAATTGATGATGCCGTCAAAAAGGGCGCAACCATCATCAATGAAAAAGGTGGCGAACATTCTCCTAACTATATCTTTCCTGCGGTTTTGTTTCCAATAAATAAAGAAATGCGAGTGTATCACGAAGAGCAATTTGGTCCAGTGATACCAATTATGACTTTTAAAGACATTCAGGAACCCTTGAACGATATGGCCGAATCAAATTACGGGCAGCAAGTAAGTTTGTTTGGTAGCGATATCAAAACTATTGCGCCGCTTATTGATACTTTGGTAAATTTAGTGTGCAGAGTAAACCTGAACAGTTCTTGCCAAAGAGGTCCCGACGTATATCCGTTTACAGGACGAAAAGATTCAGCTGTAGGAACGTTGAGTATTCACGATGCCTTACGTTCGTTCTCGATTAGAACTTTTGTAGCTTCAAAAGACAATGACTATAATAATGCTATTTTGCAGGAATTATTAAACAGCAAAGAATCTAATTTCGTTAACACGGATTATACGATGTAAATCTATTTTAATTAGAAAAGTAAAGCCGTCTCGTTTTTGCAATGAGACGGCTTCTATTTTTTATGGGTATGGGTTTGGAGTTAAATTTTTTTCCAAAAAACATGTAATACGTGATGTTCTTTTAAATAATTATGAAATTAACAAGGCTTTACGTGAAACCGTAAAGAAATGGGGAAACAATAGGTTACATTTGAAAATATTATATTTTTCTACATGAAAATGACGCTACACCTCGGTTAATTTAAGACATAATTATGAAACACTTTTACCCAATTATTTTTCTTTTCTTTTTACTGTTTTTTTTTACTTCAAATGTTCAATCGCAAACAATAAATTTAGTTCGATTTAATAATACAGCCAATTATACATCAGGTTCCGGAGTATCTGTACTAATAAATCCTACAGGAATCTTCAATCTTGATAATAAATTCATTTTAGAATTATCAGATGTTGGAGGTAATTGGGCAAGTCCGACTATGTTAACAACTCTCGATGAATTTTATGTACCTGTTGTAAACGGAACTTTGCCAGCTACTTTAGCTGCGGGGAGTTATAAGCTGAGAATTCGTTCTACAAATCCTGTTGTTACAATTGAAACAGGAACTTTTAATGTGGTTTCGGGAAGTGGAATAGGAATTCCGACTCTTACTTCAGCATTAACAAACAACAGCAATTTCTTTAATTGTATTAAATGTACGGAAACTCAAACTATTTTTGGTTCATTAAATAGGAGTGATGTGGCTACTGTAGGAGCAGCTTCAGGAGGGATTTCAGCATCAAATAGAAATATTGAACTTTGTGATTTCGATACTAATTTTAGTTATAGTATAAAATTAGTAGGCATTTTGGATGGAACTTCATCTAATGTAATTCATACTAGCGGGGTCTTTTCTATTCCTTCTAATTTGGGAATTGGTACTTATGTTTTCGAAATTGAAAAATCAAATAGTACAACATCAAGTATTTTTAGTGTTATATTCTTGTTTCATGGTAATGCTACTAATTTAGGTAATTCTACGAGTGAAACTGTTTGTGTAGATGAAGAAGTAACATTTAATATTGAAACTTCGCTTTCTGGGATTGGAAGAAATTATTTAGGATCAAAATATACTATTAATTTTGGAGACGGCTCTGATCCATTAGAATTAACACATGCACAGTTAATGTCTCATCCTATTTTAACCCATAAATTCCAAACAGTTTCTTGTGACAAAACAAATGGTGCTTTTACAGTTGAAAAAAAGCTATGGAACAAAGGAATTTCAACTTCCTGTAATACTTTCGTGTTAAACGGAGGTGGGGTATCTAAAAGCGTGAATGCAAGCAAATCTCCTCAAGCAAATTTTGATTTAAAAATTAATCAATGTATTACTGATCCTATTAAAGCAATTAATACAACCGTAAAAGGTTCGTATGGTGTTGCTGGCTGTTTAAAAGAAGTATTATATAGCTGGTATTTTAAAAAACCGGGAGAATCTAATTATACATCTATTCCATCTAATAGTCCTTGGATAAACTCTATAAATGATTTAACAATACCTTCATCATTTATAACAATTAGTGGTTGTTGGGATATAAAATTGGAAGCAGTGAATCCAGATTTGTGTCAAAGTGTTACTGAAGCAATCAAAACCATAAAAATTGAAACGGTTCTAGATCCTACATTTACCAATACGCCATCATCTCCCATTTGCCCTAATGTAGCAATTCAATTTACTGACACAACCGTAATTCCAAGTTCTGGGTGTCAAGATTTAACTTACTCTTGGATTATAAAAAAAAATGGAGTGATTGTTACGTCAAGTGAAGTACAGGCGGTAGCACCCTCAACATTAAATTCCCCGAGTCCATTAATAAAGTTTATACAGCCGGGTATTTATACGGTAACTTTAGATATAACTAATTCTTGTGGAACTAAATCTTCTGCACCAAAAGAAATAGTTGTCAATGGTGCTCCAACGGTTAGTTTTTCTCCTGGTTCACTTTCGGTTTGTGATTTTAATTCAATTTACACGCTCGATTTTACCCAGTCCCCTAGAAAGCCTGTTTATAGTGTGGCACCTTTCACACCAAATAGTTATTTATGGATCATTAGTGGTGCAGGAGTTACAGCGGCTGATTATACTTTTACTGGAGGGACTTCCGCTACTGATGCGTATCCTAAGATAATTTTCAATGCTTTTAAAACGTATATAATTGAGGTAAAGGTTGATGGAAATTGTATCGGATCCAATATTGCTACATTTACTTTTGCATTAAAAGAGTTACCAAATTTAATCATAAATAATCCTACTGCTGTCTGTTCGCCTTCAACCGTAGATATTACAGTGCCAGCAATAACATCGGGTTCTGAAAGCGGATTGGATTTCACGTATTGGACTGATGCATCAGCAACAATAGCATTGTCAACTCCATCAGCGATTACGGCATCTGGAACGTATTATATTAAGGGAACCAAGACAAATGGCTGTCCAGTAATAAAACCGGTTACAGTCACTGTAAATGCTTTACCTACAATAGGAGGTACTTTATATGCTTGTATTGGTGCAACTTCGCAATTATCGGGTTCAGTAACACCAACTTCAGGTAATCCTTGGATTTGTTCAGATACTAGTATAGCAACAATAAGTAGTACCGGTTTAGTTACAGCAATAGCAATAGGTTCGACATCAATAACTTATACCAATTCAAATGGTTGTTCAAAAAGTGTAACATTTACAGTAAATGCTTTACCTTCAATTACAGGGACTTTATCAGCATGTATCAATGCAACTTCACAATTAACGGGTTCAGTAACTGCAGCTTCGATTTCGCCTTGGTTATCGTCAAATACTACTATTGCAACGGTCAGTAATACTGGATTAGTGACTGCCAAATCAGCAGGCACAACAATAATTACCCATAAGAACTCAAATAATTGTACGGTCACTTCCACTTTTACGGTGAATGCTTTGCCAACGCTTACAGGCACTTTATCTGTTTGTGTCAACTCAACTTCGCAATTAACAGGTTCAGGAACTGCGGCTTCAAGTTTACCATGGGTATCATCAAATATTGCAGTAGCTACAGTTAATGCTACTGGATTAGTAACAGCTGTATCGGCAGGGACTAGCGACATTACTTATACAAATTTGGATGGTTGTACAGTAAATGTAACGTTTACAGTAAATGACTTTCCTACAATAACAGGATTGCCAAAGGGATGCGTAGGTTCTACTTTACAATTAACTGGTTCGGGCACAGTAGCTACAAGTTCGCCTTGGGTCTCTTCAAACCTTTCGGTTGCTACAGTTAGTGCTACAGGATTAGTTACAAGTATAGCTGTAGGAACAACAACAATTACTTATAAAAATAGTAATAATTGTACAGTCGATTTGTTATTTACCGTAAATGAATTACCCAATTTAATTATTACAAATCCCTTAGTCGTTTGTTCTCCTGATACGGTTGATATATCTTCAACTGCTATAACTACAGGGTCTGATTCAGGATTGGACTTCACGTATTGGACTAATCTATCAGCAACTACAGTATTGTCAACACCATCTGCGATTACTGCGTCAGGAACTTACTATATCAAAGGAACGAATTCGAACGGCTGTTCTATAATTAAATCCGTTTCAGTTACAATAAACCCACAACCCACAATAGGAGGTACTTTATCAGCTTGTATTGGCTTGACTTCACAATTAACAGGTTCTGCAAATGCAGCTACAACTACACCTTGGGTTTCATCAAACCTTTCTGTTGCTACCGTGAGTGATACCGGACTGGTCACAGCAGTATCGGCAGGGACATGTGATATCACTTATGAAAATTCAAACGGTTGTATTCAAACGGTAATATTTACTGTAAATGTTAATCCAATTATTATAACCTCACAAACCCAAACGATTTGCACCAATACTTCATTTTCTATAGCTCCTTTGGATGGTAGTGGAAATATTGTACCAATAGGTACAAGCTATTCTTGGGGCGTTCCAACAGTAACAGGGGGAATTACAGGAGGTATTGCGTTAGTAAATCAAACAACGATTAGTGGGACATTAATTAATGGTACGGATGCAGTTCAAACGGCTACTTATACCGTAACACCAAAATCAGGAAATTGTAGTGGAAATCAGTTTACGGTTGTTATCACAGTTAATCCTTCTCCTAAAGTACAATTTTCCGAAGCCGATCAAGTACTATGTTCGGGAAGCGATACTTTACCAATAACCTTATCGAGTCCAACAACTGGAAATGTAACTTTTAATTGGACGGCAACTGTTCCAACGGGAATTACGGGTATAACTTCTCTGACAGGTACGAATACAATCCCAGTTCAAAATCTTAGTAATACAACAACAAATCCGCTTATTGTAATCTTTTCATCAACTGCGACATTAGAGAATAATGGGGTTTCTTGTTCAGGGACAATATATAAATATGAAATAACCATAAACCCTCCGGCACAAGTAAATCAGCCATTGGATAAGGTTATTTGTAATAACCAAGCAGCTTCCGTAATTTTTGCTAGTGCAAATACAGGAGGAACAACAACCTATTCTTGGACAAACAGTGACAATAGCATTAATTTACCTGCTACGGGAACGGGTGATATTTCATTTACAGCTTCAAATTCAACTGTAATTCCAATAGTGGCGACTATAGTTGTAACGCCCACTTTTACTAATGGAGGAAAAAGTTGCAGTGGAACTCCAAAAACATTTACCATAACTGTGAACCCAACTTTGACGGTAGATTTACCGGATAATCAAGAAGTTTGTAACGGTTTTTCAACAAATGCGATTGTCTTTACCAGAGCAATTCCTAATACCGTTTATAATTGGACAAATACCAATGCTACTATTGGAATTGGAGCAAGTGGAGTAGGAAATATTCCAGTATTTACAGCAATTAACAATGGAATAAATTCAATAACTACTTCAATTACTGTAACACCAAGTTTGAACGGCTGTTTTGGATTGCCAAAAACATTTACCATAACAGTAAATCCATCACCAGCAGTTACTTTTTCTCAGCCAAATCAAGTGATTTGTTCCGGTTCCTCAAATACAAGTGTAAATTTAACCAGTACAACAGCGGGAACTGCTTTTTCATGGACCGCAATTCAACCCACAGGAATTACAGGAGTTGTAACAAGTGGAACCAGTTCTATTCCTGTTCAAATAGTAACGAACACTACAAATGAACCTATTGTTGTTACTTATTTGGCAAAAGCCGAATTAAATACCGGAGTTAGTTGTGAGGGAGCTACTTATAGTTACACCATTACTGTCAACCCGGTACCACTGATAAATTCTCAAACTGCTACAATATGTAGTGCAAATGCTTTTAATGTTATTCCTCAAAATGGAGGTGGGACTATTGTTCCTGCAAACACGCTTTACAGTTGGAGTTCTCCTATTGTAAGTCCAATTGGAGCAATAACGGGTGGCTCAGCGCAAGGTGTGAATCAAAATTCAATTAGCCAAACACTCATTAATGTAACGGACCAATTAGCAACAGCCACTTACATGGTAACGCCTAAGTCTGGGACTTGTACAGGCACTCCGTTTACAGTAGTGATTACCGTAAATCCATCTGCAAAGGTTGCATTTTCTGAGGAAAATCAGGCTATTTGTACAGGAACCAATACTTTACCGGTTGTTTTAACTAGTGCAACTACTGGAAATGTAACTTTTAATTGGATAGCTAATGTTCCGGCAGGAATTACGGGTGTTACTTCTTTAACAGGTACGAATACGATCCCAGTTCAGAATCTGATTAATACAACAACAAGTCCGCTAATTGTAACCTATACCTCTACTGCTACATTAGATAATAATGGGGTTTCATGTAAGGGAGCACTATTTATTTATTCTATAATGGTTTACGCACCAATAGTCATCACTACAAATGAAGAAAAGGATATTACTTGTTTTGGGGATGCTGACGGAAAAATTGCTGTTACCGTAACAGGAGGAACGACGAACTATAATTATATTTGGACTAAAGATAATTCACCATTTGCAACCACAGAAGATATCTCTAATTTAATTCCGGGAGTATATACTGTTACCGTTTCAGACACTAATAATTGTGGTCCCGAAACAGCCACTTTCACGATAACCCAACCGCCAGTTTTAGCCTTAAATTGGGTTGGTCAAACGGATGTTTTGTGTTACGGAGTAGCAACGGGAGCAATAACAGTAAGTACAGTAGGGGGAACCCCAATCGAAATAACACCAGGTAATTTTGATTATAAATATGCTTGGACAGGACCAAATGGATTTACCAGTACCAATCAGAATTTGAGGAATTTACTAGCAGGAGCCTACGATTTAACGGTAACAGATAATTCTGGATGTTTCAAAAAACTGTCAACAACAATAACCCAGCCTGATGAAATTATTATCACTGCAACGACAACACCAATAATTTGCTATGGAGGAAATGATGCTTCAATAAAAATATTGATTTCAGGAGGTATTGCCCCTTATACTATTAATTGGAGTAATTTGGGAGGTGGAGACTTACAGGATAATCTTTCGGCAGGGGATTATCTGGTAACTGTTACAGACGATAATGATTGTATAAAAACACTAAATGTAAACATACCTGAAGCTCCTATATTTACTGTTAATCCAGTCGTTAAAAATATCTCTTGTTTTGGAATGAATGACGGCAGTATTAATTTGAATATTATTGGAGGTATAGTACCAGTAAAATTAGTTTGGGATGATAGTGCTGTGGCAGGAAATGTTAGAAATAATCTAAGACCAGGAACCTACACGGTAACAATCAGTGATGGAAAACCATGTACTATCTCTAGAACATTCATAATATTGGAACCACAAAAATTAGTGATTTCTGCAAATGTTACTGATGCATTTGATTGTGATGATGCCAATAGTGGCGCTATCAATCTACTGGTTGCCGGAGGAACAACACCTTTTACCTATTCTTGGTCAAATGGCGTTGTAACGGAAGATTTATCTAACATTCCCGCAGGAAATTATTCAATAATTGTTACTGATGCCAGAGGCTGTTCTGAACAAGCTCAATATTCAATTAACAGACAGCCACCAATTGTAATTGGAATAGAAACCAAAACCGATTTTAACTGTGAAACTAAATATGTTAAACAAACTTTTTTAGCGCAAGTTTCAGGAGGTTTCCCACCTTATCAATTGGTTTGGTCAAGCGGAACCGTAAGCGGAGCCAATAATGAAATAATGAATACTACCCAAAATGGAACTACGATTTTGGATGTCACGGATAATTTAGGATGTACATCAAGTTACAGTTTCAATGTAAAAAATCCAGTTTTAGGAAACCCTGATTTTACTACAAATTCCATTGGTTTCTCTACCTATGGAATATATTCCATTATAGATCCAATTCAGTTCACAAATACTGCTACGGGTGATTTTATTAATATCGCTTGGGATTTTGGTGATGGTAGTGTTTCTAATGAAGTAAATCCAATTCATTCTTTCGTCAAAGAAGGGATTTATATAGTGAACCAGACAGTTACCTATCCTTTTGGATGTATCTATACACATATAATTACATTAGCAGTTGACAAAGGATATGAATTGATGAGTCCTAATGGATTTACGCCTAATGGAGATGGAATTAATGAAACTTTTAAACCTGCTTTTTTAGGAATGAAATCAATTCAACTGGATGTGTATGATACTTGGGGAGAATTAGTATACTCTGAAACTGGTGAGACATTACAAGGCTGGGATGGAAAAGTAAAAGGAAAGGAATCAGAGAATGGAAATTATTATTACAAAGTAAAAGCAACCACTTTTTATGGCACAGTAGTAAGCAAAGATGGTCCTTTTACACTAATCAAATAAGAATAGCATAATGAAAATAAAAATAGCAGCATTCATACTTTTGTTAAGTTTTTCTTTAACAGTTAAAGCGCAAGATCCCATTTTTACTCAATATTTCATGGTTCCAGAAACCTTGAATCCTGGATTTACAGGTTTTTTAGAAACCACCAAAGCTGGGATATTACACAGAACGCAATGGCCTGATTTGAATTTTAGAGTCGATACAGATTATGGCTTTATGAATACATGGTTGGAAAATGCAAACAGCGGAGTAGGAATAAGCGTCCTAAACCATAGAGAGAAATTTACCGATTATAATTTTACTCAAGTTAATCTTAATTATGCTTATCGGGTTCAATTAAACGATGAATGGTTTTTTAGACCCGCTATTGAAGTTGGTTTTGGAAATAAATCGTTTGGGTTTCAGAATATTATTTTAGAAGATCAAATTAATATTGGCTTGGGAACTATCAATCCTTCCAGTGTAGATCCCTTACTTTTGAATGAAAAAGTAAGGTTCTTTGATTTTTCTGCAGGAATGCTTTTCAATAATGAAAATGCTTGGTTTGGGCTTTCTCTAAAACATCTTAATAAACCTAATATTTCATTTTCAACCATTGGAAATGTCCCGTTAGAAATGTTTTTTTCAGCAAATGCAGGCTATGAATTTAAACTGGGGGATTATATTGATATCACTGCTTTACCTTATGAAACACGGTTGCTTCTCACATCCAATTATATGACTCAAGGCGAGTACAGCCGATTTGATTTAGGAACAGGTCTTGTTTTTGAAAAGTTTTTTTTTGGAGCCAGTCTAGCAACAAATCCAGGAAAAAAGACGGATAAGAGTCACTTTTTAACTTCAATAAATGCCTTTGGAGGCTTGCAATATGAGCATTTTAAATTTGGTTATTCCTATGATTTTAATACTTCTAAAATAGGAAAAACAGGCGGGATTTTTGAACTGTCGGTAATTTATCAATTTGATTTGGAAGTGAAATGTTTTGGTTGTCCAAATTATTATTGATTTCATTAATACGTATTGTATTAAGTAATTTAGTTTATTTAGAAAAGTACAGCTGTCTCGTTTTTTCGAGCCGAATTTTTTATGGAGTTGAGGTTAATGAGATATATTCAAATGGATTTATAATAAATAATTTACTAATTAATGGAAGCTTGGAAAAGTTAATTTAGGCATCAAGCTGACCAAAAATATATTCTTAACTGAACTAGCAGAATTATTTTTCAATGATTGCATTGAAAAAAAACAGCAAACTACTAACAATAAAGGTTTACAATAATTTGGCAATCTATAAAGGCTAATTAACCCACAGATCAACCTATAAAACAAAAAAGGTGATCTGTTACCAGACCACCTTTTTAAACAAATTATAAATCTAAATTAAACTAAGTCGAAACGATCTAAGTTCATCACTTTAGTCCATGCTGCAATAAAGTCTTTTACAAACTTTTCCTGAGCATCTGTACAACCATAAACTTCGGCAATGGCTTTAAGCTCTGAGTTAGAACCAAAAATAAGGTCAACACGAGTTCCAATCCATTTTAAACTGCCTGCCTTACGATCACTTCCTACAAATGCATCATCAGATTCTGATACTGCTTTCCAAGTGGTACCTAAATCAAGTAGGTTGACAAAGAAATCATTAGTAAGTGCTTCTGGACGTTTTGTAAAAACTCCGTTTTGAGAGTGATCAAAGTTAGTATTCAGTACACGCATACCTCCAACAAGAACTGCCATTTCTGGTGTTGTCAAAGTCAATAATTGTGCTTTGTCAACTAACATTTCCTCTGCAGAAACCGTATATTTTGTCTTAACATAATTACGGAAACCATCAGCTTGAGGCTCTAGCACTGCAAATGATTCTACATCTGTTTGTTCTTGTGAGGCATCTGTACGTCCGGGTGTGAAAGGTACTGATATATAATGTCCAGCTGTTTTAGCTGCTTTTTCTATTGCTGCACTACCACCCAAAACGATTAAATCAGCAATTGAAACGTGCTTGCCAGTTGATTGAGTGCTGTTGAAATCATTTTGAATTCCTTCCAGTTTGTTAAGTACTCTTTCTAATTGTGAAGGATTGTTTACTTTCCAATCTTTTTGTGGTTCAAGACGAATGCGGGCACCGTTAGCACCACCACGTTTATCAGATCCACGGAAAGTAGATGCGGATGCCCAAGCAGTAGAAACTAATTCTGGCACAGACAATCCTGAGACAAAGATATTTGCCTTAAGCGCAGCAATATCTTGATCATCAATTAATGGATGGGTAACTGCTGGAACCGGGTCTTGCCAAATTAGTTCTTCAGCAGGAACTTCAGGCCCTAAATAGCGTGCTTTTGGTCCCATATCTCTGTGTGTAAGCTTGAACCAAGCTCTTGCAAACGCATGATTGAATTCTGCCGGATTTTCAAAAAAATGTCTTGAAATTTTCTCGTATATTGGGTCTACTCTTAATGACAAGTCAGTAGTCAACATAAAAGGTTGGTGGCTTTTTGAAGGATCGTGGGCATCTGGTACAGTTCCTGCACCTGCATCGCCTTTTGGTTTCCATTGGTGGGCACCAGCAGGGCTTTTGGTCAATTCCCATTCGAATCCAAACAAGTTTTCAAAGAAGTTATTGCTCCATTTTGTAGGTGTAGTCGTCCATGCTCCTTCAAGACCGCTGGTAATTGTATCGCCGGCATTTCCAGTACCATAGGTGTTTTTCCAACCTAAACCTTGCTCTTCAATAGATGCTCCTGCCGGTTCTGGACCCACATATTTGTTTGGATCAGCAGCACCATGGGTTTTGCCCAATGTGTGGCCACCGGCAATAAGGGCAACTGTTTCTTCGTCATTCATTGCCATACGGGCAAAGGTTTCACGAATATCACGAGCTGCTAATAGCGGATCAGGATTACCGTCAGGACCTTCAGGGTTTACATAAATGAGTCCCATTTGTACCGCAGCTAAAGGATTTTCTAAATCACGATCACCAGAGTAACGGCTATTTGGAGTGTTACTAAGTGCTAACCATTCTCGTTCAGAACCCCAATAGATGTCTTCAGTAGGTTCCCAGACATCGGCACGTCCACCTGCGAAACCAAATGTTTCTAAACCTGCCGACTCAAGGGCGCAGTTACCAGTTAGGATCATTAAATCTGCCCATGAAATTTTCTTGCCATATTTTTGTTTAATTGGCCATAATAATAAACGAGCCTTGTCTAAGTTTGCATTGTCAGGCCAACTGTTTAATGGCGCAAAACGCTGTGTTCCAAAACCTGCTCCACCACGGCCGTCAGCTATACGGTACGTTCCTGCACTGTGCCAAGCCATTCGGATGAAGAAAGGGCCATAGTGACCATAGTCAGCTGGCCACCACTCTTGTGAGGTGGTCATCATTTCGAATATGTCTTTTTTTAAGGCATCAAAATCCAGAGATTTGAATTCTTCAGCATAGTCAAATGCTTCTCCCATTGGGTTGGATAGGGAAGAATGTTGGCGTAAAATGTTTAATTTCAATTGGTTTGGCCACCAGTCGCGGTTACTTGGACCGGCACCTGCACTTTGCTTTGGAGCAACTGCACCAGAAAATGGGCATTTGCTTTCTCCATTGACATTGTAGGATGTTGGGTTTGTGTTATTTTCCATAGTATAATTATTTTTTATTTTCTTAAAGCGAATTTACCACAAAGAATCCTTACCTGATTTGATTTTTAATAGATAAAATTGATAATGGTAATTGTGTTTTAATATGCTAAATTTAATGAATTTATAGTAATAACGCCTCTTTTTAATAGCTTTATAGTGTTATAGTTGTATTAAATTTACGGTTTGCCAACCGAAACCTCTATGATTTGCGTTATCTCTGAAATATTTTTGAATTTACTGAAATTATAATTATTTTTCCGGACCTCAATTTTTAAAATCTGCAATTAATTTATAAATGTTAAATCATAATGTATTACTAAAACCTAGCAAATATCAGGATTGTTAGCACTAACTTTAACCAAAAATAAAAAACATGAATCCATTTGAAAATAATAATAGTAGTCAAAATACGGTAAATTCTGAGTTTGAAGCTTGGGTTGGCATTTTATACTCTTGTATTTCTGCCGATAATCAAATCACCGACTCGGAAACGGCAACATTATCCAGAGTTTTGTCTTCAAAACATAAATTTATCGGAATTGATATTGCACCTCTCTATAGAAAAGCATTTAATGTAAGAGCGGAACTGGGACAATTAAAATACATTTCGGCTTGTTCCGAATGGATTAAAGGAGAAGATAAGGAAACCGTATTTGTTCTTGCATTGGAAGTGTTGCTTGCTGATGGAACATTGGAAAAAGAAGAAAAAAACGTAATTGAAGTTTTATCCAATCAATTAGAAATTGAGAAAGAGATGACCAGCAAAATAATTGAGGTGATTTTCTTGAAAAATAAAGGTAATATTAAAGGAATATAAGTGGCTAAATCAAAATAGAGTTCTACTTCGGAGCGTATATTAAATGGGTTTAATTTTGATTGTAAAAAAAGAAGAGCATTTCAAATCTGAAATGCTCTTCTTTTTTTGTTTTGGAGAAACGAAAAGTTGATTTTTTATTGTCAAAAGAATCGTTACGCACCTTTTACTATGCATGCATATTATTCAAATTAATTCCTTATTTTTGGAATATAACACAAAAAATATGCAATACGATTTTGATTACATAATAATAGGAAGCGGATTTGGAGGTTCAGTAAGTGCTTTACGGCTTTCTGAAAAAGGATATAAAGTTTTGGTGATTGAAAAAGGGAAATGGTACAAATCGGAAGATTTTGCCAAAACCAATTGGAATCTCAGGAAATGGTTGTGGATGCCTTCGTTGCGTTTCTTTGGTATCATGAAAATGAGTATTTTCAGGCATGTTGTAATTATATCGGGAACGGGAGTTGGTGGTGGTTCCCTGGTGTATGCGAATACTTTACCCGTGCCAAAATCGGCATTTTATAAATCAGGAAGTTGGAGCGAATTAGAAGACTGGGAAACCGAATTAAAACCATTTTATCAAAAAGCACTCACCATGCTTGGTGCATCCAGAAATCCCAAATTGTTTGACGGTGATCTTGCATTGAAGGAATTGGCAAAAGAAATTGGGAAAGAAGATCAATTTGAACATCCTGATGTTGCGGTTTTCTTTGGAAAAGAAGGGGTGAACGTAAAGGATCCCTATTTTGAGGGAAAAGGTCCTGAAAGAGCTGGATGTAATTTTTGTGGAGGTTGCATGACGGGTTGCAGACATAATGCTAAAAATACACTTGATAAAAATTATTTGTATCTAGCGCAAAATAATGGTGCTGAAATCCTTGCCGAAAATGAGGTTTATGATGTTTTGCCAATTGATGATAAAGACGGGACTTCAGGCTACAAAGTCGCTGTAAAATCAAGTACTAAATTTTTTGGATCCAGAAAAGAATTTACTTCAAAAGGAGTGATTTTTTCAGGAGGCGTATTGGGTACTATTAAATTACTGCTTAAACTAAAAACAAAATCACTTCCGCTATTGTCAGATAAACTTGGCGATGACATACGAACCAATAATGAAACGCTAATTAGTGTTTCCTCTTTGGACAAAACTAAAAATTTATCAAAAGGAGTGGCTATTGGCAGTCTCCTTCACACGGATGACAACAGTCATTTGGAAATTGTGAGGTATTCAGAAGGATCGGGTTTCTGGAAATTACTTCATTTGCCTTTGTCTAATGGAAAAAACACAATTGAACGAATGGCAAACATGACGCAACAAGTAGTAAAATATCCATTAACCTACTTCAAAATTTATTGGGTAAACAGTTGGTCAAAAAGCACTACTGTTTTGTTATTCATGCAATCAATAGACAGTACTTTAAAATTCAAAAACAACTTTTTTGGCGGAATGTCATCGACAATAGGTACCGGATTAAAACCGTCCGCTTATATTCCGGAGTCTATCGCTTTGACAGAAAAATACAGCAAAATAATCAATGGTAAAGCAACTTCATTTGTTTTGGAATCCGTAGCAGGAATCCCGTCAACTGCCCATGTATTGGGAGGTGCAGTGATGGGGAAAGATCGTTCAGAAGGAGTAATTAATAAAAACAATGAAGTTTTTGGATACCATAACATGTTGATAATTGACGGTTCCATGATATCTGCAAATCCGGGAGTTAATCCATCACTTTCCATCACAGCAATTGCAGAACGAGCTATGGATCAGATTCCGGTCCCTATTGAAAGAAAGGATTTTTGAAATTTCATGCTAACCAGATGAATTAAAAATGAATCTCTATTTTTTTTGCTTCCCAATGTTCCATTATTAAATTAATTGCTTAATTTAGAATACTTAAATAGCTGCATAATTTTATTTTAACTCAGGACTGAATAAGTCTTTAAAAATAATTCGATATCAGAAAAAAAGTCAAAATAACAAAGAAAAAAATTCATGAAAGACTGCATCGGGAGCCCGTATTAACGCATCCTACACTGAAGTTTATTCCTAATATTGTGATCAATCTAGTTAGTTTAATAGTAACATTTGCCATAGTGGGCATCTTACTCTATTTTATCTTGGATTATTTGATTAAGAAATTTTATCATTTGGATTAAAAAAGTAGTATTTCAAAAATTGAAGTGGAGTATAAAATTAATCATACTCTTATTTTTTTATTAAAATAAAATTTTGTTGATGTAGGTTTCTCCAGATTAAATAGGTGTACAGACAATAATTGTGCATCAAACCCTGAAATTCATAGTGAATATCAGTCTGAGGAAAAGTGGCGAAATACTTGTAGCATCCAAACATAAGTTACCATTGATTTAGAAAATATCTTCGTCTATTGCTTATTTTTTAAGGTTGTTAGTTTAGTTTTAGCTATTTTTTGCAGAAAGACCTAGAGCAAATTGATGATGTAGGGTTATGCAAAATATAATTTAGAATCCGCCTTTTATGTAACTCCAGCCTTGTTCTTGTTTTTCAACAATTTCAGCAATGCCGGCGGGTACATATTCTACTTCAGGGATCAATTGGTCTTTAGTTATTTTTCGGTTTTTCATAGTGTTTTCGCAAACTACAAAACGAACTCCCTTTTCATGAAGCACTTTAATTGCTGCGATGTGCTTTGATTTTGTGGGCATTAAAAACTCTAATCCCATATTGTAAACCACCACTTCGTACTTAGCTTTAGGCCAAAGAGCAGTTAAATTATTTAGCTGGTTTGCAAATGCTTTCTGTTGAATAGTATCATTAGCATTGGTAAACTGAAACACTATTTTATGGTTATTCGATTTTTTTTGTGCCAATGCCACGATTGAAATCAAACCAAATAATAGAACAAATAAAATCGTTAGATTTTTCATAATTGATTTTTTAAAATTACTTTTTTTCGTTTTTCTTTTTTGCTTCTTTTATCGGTTTGAAAGGCCCGAATTTATGTTGGATTTCCGTAAACCTATCTGAAAAAGGTCCAAAAGGATGATCGACTGGTTTTTTAGAAATAT
>NZ_FODN01000002.1:351901-383610 GCF_900110375.1 Flavobacterium sinopsychrotolerans
CTGGTGCAACCTCCCGCATAACGAGAACCAAAACCAATAAAAAAGCCACCAACAACCATCATAAAAAAACCTTTGAGTGTAAATAAACTTTCCCACGAGAATAATTGTTCGGGTAGCATTCCGTAAATTTCTGTCACTCCGTAGCTTGCCAATTCGGTTTTTAGATTTCCATCAATTATAATAGGATTTGGATTTGACAAAAAATTAAAAGCAATCACACCCCCCAATAAAATACCGAAAACGAAAAACATATTCCAGATTTCTTTCTTCCAATCGTATTTGAAAAACTTTATGTTTGCCGGTAAGCACATGGCGCAAGTGTGACGTAATGAGGCGCTAATACCAAATGATTTGTTTCCAATGATTAACAAAGCCGGAACTGTAAGTCCAACTAATGGGCCTGCAATATACCAAGGCCAAGGTTGTTTGATTAATTCTAAAATTTCCATATTTGTTTATTTATTGATGCAAAGGTTATATTTATAAATGAGTAGTTATGTTACTTTTGTCACATAACTCAAAAAGAATTTAAAAAAAATATAATTGCTTTTAGTTTTTAATTCATTAATAATCAGTAATTTACGAATTAAATTAATAGAAGTGTATTAAAATTTAACCAAAAAAAGTATTTGATTTTTCAAATACTTTTAGTAATTATGATAAAAATTTGTATGTAGCTATAGTTTTTTTAATTGCATATTCTTCTGTTTTTATTGAAGTTAAACTTTTTTTTACCTGTATTAAATCACGTTTTCTTAGCGGGATTATTTTTTTAACAACTCATCTAGCTTTTCTCGGAATGAATCACTGTTCCAATTTGCTGTTCCAATTTTAGCTACAATTACATTTCCTGATTGATCAATAAGATACGTGGCTGGAATTGTTGATGATTCCATTTCCAATGGAGGATTGGTAACCGATTGATAGACAGGAAGCGTCAGGTTTTCTTTAATCATAAAAGCATTTGCTTTTTCGAAAGAATCGGTTGTCACAAACAAAAAGACCATTTTATCTTGATAATTAGCATATAATTTTTGAATGCTTGGCATTTCGGCAATACAAGGCGGACACCAAGTTGCCCAGAAATTAATGAATACTATTTTTCCTTTGTATGCTTCCAATGATACAGTTTTTCCTGTTGCATCAAGTAATTGCCATTGATAAGTGGAAAGCATTTTTTGATCTGTTATGGCAATAGTTTTGGTTGAAAAGGCAATTAATCTATTCAGTTGTACTTTTACAAAAGTGCCCACCGGACTAAACAGAAGCAGTGCTATCAATACGATAAAAATAATATTTTGAATAGTAGATTTTTTTGATTTTTTTGGTTCCATTTTTTAATTATTATTTTCTAAAAAGAGATTATTCTCGATTCAATTTTAGCCGTTTATTATTTTACAAAGTGTCTTTCGGCATTCGGATTTCAATAATCAGTGACGATACAATGGTGATAACGCCTATTAAAATAATAGCATAATTTATTCCAAATATATCAGCGGTAATTCCTGAAATAATTGCGCCTATCGCATATCCTAAATCCCTCCAAAGCCGGAATGTACCAATACTTTCGGCTCTCTGATGTGGATTTGTCGCTTGCGCAATGGCTGATAAAAAAGTGGGATAAACTAAAGCCGTTCCCAAACCCAAAAATGCTGAAATGGCGGCCAATTGATAGAATTGTTCCGCAAAAGGAATAAAAAGTATCGCAATTCCCTGCAGTAACATTCCCCAAAATAGCATCTTTTTTTTCGAATAAACATCGGACATTTTTCCGGTTACCAATTGTCCAAAACCCCAAACAGTAGGATAAATAGCAGTTATAATTCCAATATTCTGAGAATCATAATTCAAAGAAAGCAATACAATAGGCAAAAGTCCCCAAATCATACCATCATTCAGGTTATTGACTAGTCCTGCTTGTGTTATAGCGCTTAATGTTTTGTTTTTGAAAGTGGTTTCGAGAAAAATATTATCTAATTTTTCAGTTGTATTGGTCGTGTTTTCTTGGTGTACAAATACTCGGGTATCTTTCACAAAAAATAAAGTCAACAGAAAACCAATTATTGAAATTCCAATTCCCAAGTAAAAAGGGTAGGGTGTTATTCCATATTTTTGGGCGATATAACCCGACAGAAAGGCAACTAATCCAACGGCAAAATAACCGGCAAACTCATTGAGTCCCATTGCCAGTCCGCGATCTTTTTCTCCAACCAAATCAATTTTCATCACCACCGTACTGCTCCAAGTAAGTCCTTGACTTATTCCCAATAAAATATTGGCAAAAATCACCCAGTTCCATGATTCTGCATATATTAAAATAAAGGGAATGGGTATGGCTAGAATCCAACCAAATAAAAGCAAATTTTTTCTGCCAAAGCGGTTCGCCAGTTTGCCCGTAAAGTAATTGGTAATGGCTTTTGCAATTCCAAAGGCAATGATGAAAGAGAGAATAGCCGTTTTTGATGCAATACCAAATTCAATCTCAGCAAATTTTGGAATAATGGTTCGTTCCATTCCTATCATTCCGCCAACAAAAGCATTGACAATAACCAAAATAGTAAATTGTTTCCAATTTTCTTTCAGTCCAAGTTTGGTTGTATTTGTTTTCAATTGCTATTTTTTATGGATTTTAAATTAATAGATGTTAGGGACAAAAAGGATTTACTACTATAATTTGTAATATTCTAACTGGTAGTCACCGATGTGTTTTTTATTTTCTAGTATGGATTTTTTATGCTTGAAATAGTTCACTGTTCCAAAAACAAAAATGACAAATGAAGTGATAAAAAGTGCAATTTCAATGAGTAAACTATTTTCAATTTTTAATAAATTTCTCAAACTCAAACCTGCAATCAAAAAATACATTGACGTTCTCAAAAAGGCAAGAAAAGTAGATTGATTGGCCAACACAGTTCGTTGTAATGCTAATTTCTCTCTTAAAATTAAGTCTTTGTTTGCTGTTTTTTTCTGTTCCATAGTATTTTATTTGTGTGATTAATTGCAAAAGTAGTTCAGTCGTATTTGTTTAATAAAAAAGGTAGAATCAATAACTTTTCTAAAAATACTATCAAATTTACTCTTTATTTAAGTCAATTTGAAAAACCAAATGTTTTAAAGATGTTTTATGAGCCAACTACCAATCAAATCGTCTAAATTTTGATTGCTGAATAAATAAATGTGCAGTTTAAAACAAGTATTATCTTGTTTTAAACTGCACACTATTTTAAAACAAGTATTATCTTGTTTTAAACTGCACACTATTTTAAAACTACCGCTTTTATTTACTGATCGCTTCGTTTACATCTTGCCAAGTACCGCCATTTGTAACGTTTTTGAAACCATTTTGTTCCAAAATCATTTTGGCTTCACCGCTGCGATTCCCGCTTCGGCAGAAAACAATAATTTGTTCTTTTCCTTTGAATTTTTCCAATTGACTCGCTACTTGATCCAAAGGAATATTGGTAGATCCTTTTACATGACCTTCTGCGAATTCTGCTGGTGTGCGAACATCTACAAGGAACGCACCTTCTTTTATTAATTTTTCCATTTGTGTGGTATCTTTTTTTGAAAACATATTTTTAAAAATTCCGAACATAATTGTGGTTTTTAGTATTCAACAGCATTGTTTTGGCTCACCCATTCATTCATTCCAGGAGAATAATTGAGTACATTTTTATATCCGTTTCGCGCTAATAAAGAATAGGCAATTGCCGCTCTGTCCCCGCCTTGGCAATGGATTAATACTTTTTTATCTTTACTTATTTTGTCTAGATTATTTACTAAAGTACCTACAAATACATTGTCGGCTCCTTTGATATGACCTGCATTGTATTCTGCAACACCACGAAGGTCAACCACCTGAACGTCTTTTTCTTGTTGTAAAGCTTTAAATTCTTCTATAGTAATTTGATTCACTTTCTCCAAAGAACTGCCATTTTCTTCCCATATTTTCGTAGAAGGAATGTACCCGTGAATGTTGTCTAATCCGATTCTCATTAGTTTTCTGGTCAAATCATCCAATTGAGATTCATCGGCAAGCAACATAAAAGGTTCTTCATAGGTAAGAAACCATCCTGCCCAAGTGGCAAAAGAATTGTTCCCTTGAATGTTGATGCTTCCCGGAATAAATCCTTTAGAAAACTCCATTTTATCTCTGGCATCAATCAATTTGATTCCTTTGGCTAAAGCTGCTGTTAATTCGTTGTAATCCAATTGTTTTAATTTTGGAACAGCTGTAAGAAGCGGACGATCTACTTTATTTAGTTTTTTCATCATTGCAAAATACTTAGGTGGTTCCGGTTGGTCTTCCAATAAATATTTTACAAATCCAGCTTCATCATTTTTATGTTGAAAAGCCCAGTTTCTTATTTTTTCATAACCTACAGTCGTGCTTGGTACAGCTCCTAATGCTTTTCCACAAGCAGAACCTGCACCATGACCAGGCCAAACTTGAATGTATTCAGGTAATGCATCGAATTTATTAATGGATTGATACATTTGTTTGGCACCAATGTCTTGAGTTCCTTTCATTCCTGCTGCTTTTTCTAGCAAATCAGGTCGTCCTACATCTCCCACAAATACAAAGTCACCGGTGAATAACATTACTGGTTCGTCGCTTGCAGGCGTATCGGTTAGCAGAAAACTGATGCTTTCCGGAGTATGTCCCGGTGTGTGAACTACTTCTATTTTTAAGTTTCCTACTTTTAAAACATCACCATCTTTTATGTCAACATGAGGGAATTCATATTTCCAATCGGGTCCGCCTTCCGCTGAAAGGTACATTTCTGCTCCTGTCAAAGCGGCTAGTTCTCTGGAACCTGCAAGGAAATCAGCATGGATGTGAGTTTCTAAAATATGAGTAATTTTCATATTGTTCTGCTTGGCAATTTCAAGATAGGTATCAACATCCCTTTTAGGATCGATAACTGCGGCTACTCCTGCTTTTTGACAGCCAATAAAATAACTTGCCTGAGCAAGACTCTTGTCGTAAATGTGTTGAAAAAACATATCGTTTATTTTTTAAGTTTCTAATTTATAGGACAAAATTAATGCATGAATTCTTTAAATTTGGTGACTAATGTTACATAGGCATTTATAACGGAATTATTTTAGCGAGAAATGTATGCTAAAAAAGAACAAATAATTCTAAAACCATCTTGTAAGCCGCCTGAAGTAACAATTTTTGAACTTTAAATTAGATTTATTTTTTAATTAAATAAAAGATATTTTTTTAATGTTACATCCATTTTGATAGAAAATCAATCAATTCTTCTCGTAATTCTTTGAATATTTTTTCAAATACAGCGATGCTTTCTCGATGATTTTTATGATCTGAAAATTTAGCATGCTCAATATCATTAACATTCTTGCGGACCGCTGCTTCAAGATACGATTCATGGCTTTTGATATCGTGATTTAAGATGTCAATTTGTTCCTTTTGGATGATTAGCTGATTATTAAAATGGTCAACTAAGGCAAGTACCTCACTCGAAGTATTCTTACTCGCCACCTCCGAAAGTCGGTTTGTCATTATTGAAAGTTCATCTTTGTAAAACAAAAGTTTGTTGAGCCACGTTTTGTGCTCTTCGTGTAATTGATAAATTGTTTTTGTAGTTTCCATTTTCTTGTTTTTAGATTAATTTAATCGGAGTTATTATTTGTTTTAAATTGCTTATCATTAGTTACTTAAAAAATAGTAATTTCTAACAAAATAAAAATGTATGAAATTTGGACAATTCGGGGACAAAGAATAGTTGTCTTAAAACCAATTGAATAGATTAAGTTAATTCTAACTTTTTAAACTACTAATTTAGGGATATTCTTGATATAATAAAAATATAATTACTTTATTTTCAAGTTGTTATAGAAATTATTAATTCTGTTTAGATTTAAAAGCATTATAGTTATTTAGCGCTTCTTCAATTGTTTTTAGATAAATAATACTGCTTTTTTTGCTTTAGCATGAACAGTATTTTAAAATTGTCTTTTTTATAAAATAATTCCATCGGCCATTTCAATAATTCTATCACTGGCTTTTGCAAAATCATTATCGTGGGTCACTGCAAGTACCGTTTGGTTAAACTCAGTTGTCAGATGTTTGAACAAATCAAAAACAATTGCCGCATTTTTACTGTCTAAATTCCCCGTTGGTTCGTCGCCCATAATGATTTTCGGATCGTTTATTAAAGCTCTGGCAATGGCAACGCGCTGTTGTTGTCCACCCGAAAGTTTGGAAGCGGGTTTTAATGCTTGGTCTTTCAAATCTAATTTTTCTAAAATAGAATACGCTCTCGATTCAATTTCTTCTTTGGAATATTTACCTAATTTGAGCGCCGGTATCATCACGTTTTTTAAACTTGAAAATTCAGGTAATAAATAATGGAACTGAAAAACAAAACCTATTTTTTCATTGCGAATAGCAGCTAACTGTTCTTTTGTTTTTAGGGTTAAATTTTCACCGTCTAAAATAATATTCCCTTCATAATCCGTATCCATTGTTGAAAGTAGGTATAATAAAGTCGATTTTCCCGAACCTGATTTTCCTACCATAGTTACAAATTCCCCTTTGTGAATGTCAAAAGAAATATCATTCAATACCTTAAATTTTTCGGGTTCGTAAAAATATTTACTCACTCCTTTTGCTTGTAATAATAGTTCTGATTGTATCATTTTCTAAAAATTGTTATAGGATCTAATTTCGCTGCTTTTCTGGCCGGAATATAACCCGCCAATGTGGTTACGATTAATCCGAATCCTATTCCTAAGCCAAAGAATTTTGGAAAAAACCGAATCGGGAAAAAACCAATATCGCCGCCAACCCACATATTACCCATTACTTTCACTAAAAGCATCGCTAATACCAAACCAAATGCAATCCCAATTAATCCAATAACAATGGCTTCTTTTACAAAAATTCGGATGACATCTTTGCCTGAAAATCCAATCGCTTTGAGAATTGCAATATCATTCAGTTTTTCCATAATGGTCATATTAAGAATATTGTAAATGCCAAAAGCCGCTACCAACATGATCGAAAAGGAAATTGCCATAGCCATCATTTTTCTGATTTTATTCGCTGCCGCTGCCGAAGCGTTGGCTGTTTCCCAATCTTCAACTTCATATCCACTTAACTGTTTGAATTTTGGGATTAGTTTTTTAGCCGTTTCATAATCATTGATATTCACATAAATATCGGTTATGAAACTCGCGCCTTGTTTGTTGAGTTGTTGTGCTGCCGAAATGTTGGTATACGATAGTGTTTTGTCGGTATTTGTAACTCCGGTTTTCAATAATGCAACCACTTTCATCACTTTAGAAACGCCATAAGCTGTAGTCACCGAAATATTATCAGCCAACCGAACATTCAGTTTTTCAGCAATTCCAACTCCTAGAATGATTCCGTTTTGATTGGCTTTTAAGTCGGAATATTTACCTTCAACAATGTATTGTTCCAATTGAAACATCGTGTTTTGCTCCTCGATATTCACTCCGGAGGTTCTCCCAGTTACTTGTGCTTCTCCATTATTGTAAAACACATTTGCCGAAACATTTGGCGTTACGCCGATTACCTCAGGTTGTTTTTTCAGCGCTTCAATGATTAAATTCGGATTGATTAATTTTTTGCTTTCTTTCGTGATTTTAGGATTGGTGAGCAAAGCTAAATCGGTTTTGCTGGTTTTAATTAAGGGCTGGCTGATGTGTTCTTCTTTATAAATGCGTAAATGTGGCGTCGATTTAAATAAACTTTCAACAGAATAGACTTCAAAACCATACATCAGCGAATTCATAAAAATAAAAATGGCAATCCCAACCGTAACTCCTAATGCAGCGACCATCGTCTGTTTCTTTTTGGAAATCAAATGGATAAAAGCAATTTCAGAATTGATATTGTGTTTGTAATTTTTCATCAGTACAGTTCTTTTAATACGATTTGATTTTCTTTTAAACCCGCTAGTATTTCAACATAATCAGAGGAAACAATCCCTGTTTTTACTGCTATTGGTTTTCTGTCTTCATCCAAAACTTTGTTACCATAACCCAAAAAACTTCTTGGAATAACTAAGGCATTTTGCTTTTTATTTACAAAAATATTAGCTTCTAATTGGGTTCCGGAAATGGCAAAATCCATAGGTTCTGTTAAAATGGCTTTTATGATAAAAGATTGCGACTGCTCATCAAAAGTGGGCAGTATTTCTGAAATAACGCCTTTGTAGGTTTTGTCGCTGTTTACGTTCAGTTTTATCACGATTTGCTGGTTCAGTTTTATCTTTCCCATATTGCTTTCATCGATATTCAAATTGGCGTAAATTTTCTGGTTGTTGGCAATCACCGCAATAATATCGCCTTTACGGACATAGTCGCCCACTTGCTTTTTCTGTTTGTAAATTTTGCCGTTTACCAATGCTTTTACTTAATTAAAATCCTGAAGAACCAGACTGTTTTCCAGTTGTTGGTTTTGAACAATTACTTGCTGATTGGCTTGAACCAAAAGATTTTGATATTGTTGTTCCAATGCCGAGACTGAAGCTCTCGAATTGCTCACGGCAATCAAAATATTTTCGTATTCAACCTTAGCAATGCTGTTGCTTTCAACGAGTTTTTTATATCGAACAGCCAACAATTCATCTTGCTGCAGTTTTAATTTTGCTGCGTTTAAATTGGCTTTTGATTGTTGTAAAAGTGGCGCATTGGAGCCTGTATTTGCTTTTGCGATTTGCAACAATTTGGAACCACTTTTAGTATTGATACTACTTTGCGGATTGTCGATTACCGCTAAAATTTTTCCAACAGCCACTTCATCGCCTTCATTAAAATTGATTTTGGTGATGTATCCTTCGGTTTGCGCCATCAAATTGTATTCGTCATCGGCTTTTAAAGTTCCTGATGCAAAGACCATTTCGGTGATGTTTTTGCGTTCTACTTTGGTTTCTTCCGTTTTTTTACCACAGGAAAAAAGCAGTACGAGTGATGCTAAAATTAGTGTGCTTTTTACTATTGTTTTCATTATTGAATGGTGTTGTTGAGGTTGATTTTAGTGGTCAAATAGGAAATATTGGTGGCTATCACTTTTAGATTAAGTTCGGCATTTAATTTATCATTAAAAGAAATCATTAAATTATCAAGCGAAATCAAATCCTGATGGTATATTTCTAAATTTTTAGTGTAAGTGTCAATTTTCAGTGCAGCAATTTTTTGGTTAATCACATAACTGTCAACTGCTTTTTGATACTCTAATTTCAACTGTTGGTTTTGATTGTTTTCCTGACGCAAATTGTGTTTGGCATTTTCTTCGGCAATCGCAGCACTTGTTTTTAAATTTCTTTTTTGCAGATATTTAGAAGCGTCCGGCAGTGCATAATTCAATCGAAGTCCGACATAAGAGGCTTGAAACGTATTTGAATTTGGATTAAAAAAGCCGGCATTACTATTGTCTTGATACATCCAGTTTCCAACTAATGAAAGTGTTGGAAAAAAAGAGGAATTGAAACTTTTCAATTCTTGATTGGAAACCTCTTGGAGCAACTTGCTCTGTTGACTCAATAAAGTATTGGTAACATCCAAAACAGTATTTTCTGTTGCATTTTCTTGTGTATCACTTATTTCTAAAACAGTTATAATTGGAATATCGCAGGCTGTTTTCAAAATGTTATTCTGTTGGAGTAGGATAGTAGCCAGTTGTGTTTCTTTATCCTCAATTTGCAATACATTTGCCATGGCTTGATTCAAATCTTGTTGCCTGGCCAGACCTTCTTTTTGTTTGTTGGAAACAATGTCTTCAATCTTTTTAGTATTCGAATAATTAGCATGCAATACTTCAATTTGTTTTTGAATGGAAACTATGTTGTAATAGGTCGTTGCTATGGTCTCAAAAAGATTTTTCTTGACTAATAAAGTAGTTGTAACGGCATAATTTTCATTGATTTTGGACGCTTTTATTTTCTGCCAAGCGGGAATATTTATCAGATCAATTTGGGGAGTAATAGCAATAGTACTGATGAATTGTTGTCCAAATTGTGTTTCTTTGAAAGTACCAGGAACCCCGCCAAAGATTTGTGCCGGCAAATAATTTGTTGGCAGCTGTAAATTATCAGTAGCCGAGGCTGTGGCATTTCCTCGTGGATTAAACGCATTTATTTTTGAAATTAAAGTTTGGTACTTTGACAATGCCACTTGTTCGTTAGAAATTTTAAGTACTGCCGCATTTTTTTCGGCGTAAAGCAAAACGGCATCAATGCTGTTAAAGGATAGTTTTTCCTGAGCTTGCAACTCAAAACTGAGCAGCATCAGCAATAAAATTCGGAATGTATTTTTCATTTTAAATGGATTAATGTTAGCATAGCTTGTATCATTTTATTTCCTTCGATTTCAATGTCAAATTGGAATTCGGCCATGCGCCATTTGTACATTTGGAGTCGGAAAGTTCCCATTACGATATGTGTTAAATCATCTGCAGAAATGGAATTGGTGAAAATACCTGATTGTTGACCTTCAATCAGTAGTGGTTTTAGATGTTTGATTTTTACAGTCATTATTTTATAAATCATTTCGTTGATGCGCTGACTCTCTTCCATTAAACCATCAGAAAAAACGGCGACAACAAAGTGTGGATTATGTTTAAAAAACGAATACTGATTCTGAAATAATCGGACAAACTGCTCTTTTTGGTTTTCATTTATTGAACGAGATGCTGTTAATCTTTCGTCCATATTGGTAGCCAGAAAATCAAGCAATGCATAGATAATTTCCTCTTTACTTTCAAAATGCCTGTAAATTGCACTTTCAGAGAATTGCATGGCTGCAGCCAATTTTTTAATGGTTAAGCCACTAACACCGGACGAAGTGAGAATGTTTCCGGTGGCTTTGATTATCTCCAGTTGTTTGTCTGACATTTTCATTTTAAATTGGTTTTAATACAAGTAAGTGAATGTTCACTCTGTAAATTTCCGAAGACTAATTCCTTTATAGTGTGATAATTGTCACATAAGCCAAAATAAAAAATTCCCTTTCAGTTTAACTTGAAAGGGAATGTTAGAGAGTTTGTATTTAATTAATAATCAAAAGATTAATTGTAGTATTCAAGGTTTTATTTTAGAAAAAGCTCTTTGGTTATAATGTAGATTCCCATCACCAAAACAAACCAACCAAATGCGGGTTTCAGTTTATCTCCATTAATTTTTTTTGATAACGCAGTGCCAATAAAAATTCCAATTATTGCAAATGTTGAAATGGTAAAGAGAAATTGCCAATCGATAACACTTTCTCCACCTTCTCCAAAGAAACCTATCAAAGATTTAGCTGCAATAATCACTAACGATGTTCCTACGGCTTCTTTCATAGGAAGTTTGCTTAAAATAACCAAAGCAGGAATAATTAAGAAACCACCTCCAGCTCCCACAAGTCCAGTGATAATTCCCACAAGTGCACCCTCTATAAGTATAAGCGGGTAATTGAACTTTTGTTTATGTGGCTCTTCAGAAGTAGTTTTTGGATCTTTTTTAATCATGCTATAAGAGGCAATAATCATTATTATAGCGAAAAGCAGCATTAAAAAAAGGTCTTTAGTCAGAATAAAATTTCCTATAGAAAATAGCTCTTTAGGAATTGCAGGTACTATTAAAGCCCTTGTTGTAAAAACGGCAATGATGGATGGAATACCAAAAACAATAGCCGTTTTGATGTTCACCAACCCTTTTTTAAAATACCCTACAGTACCTACGGCACTCGTTAAACCAACAATGAATAATGAATAAGCTGTTGCGATTACTGGTTCTATTGCAAATAAATAAACTAAAACGGGTACGGTAAGAATACTGCCACCCCCACCAATTAGTCCTAATGCTACACCAATAAGTATTGATGCAAAATAACCGATATATTCCATAATTGTAAATTTTATGATGCAAATATTGTCAGTTTAAATTATAACTACAGTAACATTTATCACACAGAGGATTTTTTTTTCAAAATTTAAAAATGATTTCGGAGTAATTTTAATAATCCGTTTTTGTTTCTTCATTGGAGAAAAACCGAAATACCATGATTTAGTTTTGCTATTCAAAGTTAAAAGAATATTGTTGAAATTATTACCAATCGATTCAAATTATACTCATGAATAGGAGTCGTCCCTTACTAAGTTATAAATAAAATTCAAGTAATTCTTTTTTTAATAATACAATCTAAAATCGAGCAGTTTACAAAGTGCATAGTATTTTTGATGTAATTCCTCGACAATTTCTACAACATTATCTTGTTCTTCAAATAAGCTAAAGAAAGCTTTGTCAAGATTACTGCTGGTTAATTTATTGAATGCCGCTCCATAACCGGAAATCGCACGTGCTCCTGTAATATCTAAAAAGTATTGCGCCTCTTCTTCGCTTAAGTCTAATACCTTTGCATTTGCGAAATGCAAAATTTTCCCTTTCATTTTTCCTTCAAAAAGTTCAGCTATTTCTTCTAAACTATAGTAATATTCATTGAGGCAAATGTTGTTTCCTTCACCTTGCATTACTAAGTATATTATTTCATAATTGTTAAAATTATGGTCCTCGTAGAGTAATGCATTTAAACTTTCTTCTAATCCTTCAATAGTATCGCACGTTTTATAAATACTTGTAATACCTTGTTCAAAGGCTAATTGTTCTAAGTTTTTGACGACTTCAGTAGTGGTTACAGTTTCTGCATCGGGAACTGCTTCGAGGCAGAAAATAAATGTATCAGAATCCATGAAATTTAGTTTATATAAATAATTTAGTGTACCAATTGTAATTAATTCAGGCTTGGTGATTGTGGTATTTTGATCTTATTTTTCTTAGTCATTAACAAATATAAGGTGAAACCGCCTAAAACTACCAATAGAGCAATCTGAAGTTCCCCTAAAGTAGTGTTGCCTTTATGCAAGGAATTTGAGTTTGATAATTTTGATTTGCCTTCATCGATTTGAATCTGTGAAAGTAGTTCCAGCGTTTGTAAAGCCTGATTACAGGAGTACGATACTTGATTCCAATTATTCTTTTTGGATTGTTTATTAATAACGTTACAAGAAGTTAGAAATGTAACAAAGGATGTTTTTTCTTTGGGAGTTAAAACGGTTTCTAAATATAATTTATTAATATTTTGAATATTTTTTAATGCATTCGTAATCTGATTCTTTTTTATGGTATCATTTAGTCCAATTTGTACTGCGTTTGCTTTTATGAAATGAAGTTGATTTGCATATTGAAAGATGTAGTAGCCCACAACTAATCGGTCATTATAGATTGCATTGATATTCTCATTTGACTTTTTGGAATTTTGTAGCGTATTGAAATTACTCAACAGTACAATAAGCATTACAATTAGTAAAATAAAACCGGCTTTTGTTTTATTACTATACTTTTTTAGGTCTTTCATCTTAAAGGCTTTTATGACTTTGCAATATAAGGTATTGTCTTGAATTTATTTCAGTAACATAAAAGATTATCCAATTCTAATACTATCCAAAAAGACTAATCGATAAATATCGTTTTATGAACTATAATTCAGTTTACATACAACTTAATGAAAGCATCCTGAATGTGCAAAATAATACTTAAAATTAAGCAGTATAGTGATTATAATAGAGCATACAAAAGGCAGAAATGACCCTGCTATTGGAACGGCAAGAATGCAGTACACTTCTCATGTATTTTGTAGTATTATTTTTGTTTGTCCTTATCCTTTTTATTATTGATGTTTTAAATACTAAAAACAATAGAGAAATATGCATCAATGATCTGTAAAGCATCTGTTGTAGAACTCGAAATATTTCTAAGGAAAATACTTCCATCGCTGTTGGACCTAATTTTGGACAAGTCATAAGTAATGATTAGCTGAAGAAACAAGAGACAACTTCAAAAACAAAAGTTTTTAGTAATCAATTTATTTTAAAATTGGGGAATTACTTTGTTTCTAAATTAAATGGTCAGTTTGACAGTTTTGAACCTGTGTGACATTAGTTACTGTTTGCGTATTTTCTGATATTTATCTTTACTGCATCAATTTAGAGAAAACTATTATGAAGCAAATAAACACATTACTACTCTTAGGAATTCTTTCCTTTTCTGCTGTAGGATTTAGTCAGGATACCTTGACTATTTCTAAAAAAGAAATTTGGCAAAAAGCGTCCGATAAGAACCTGCAAATAAAAATGACTAATCAGGATTTCAAATCGGCAGAAGCAGATTATAGACAATCTAATGCATTGTTTTCACCAAGTATTTCCGCTTCGCATACCGCAATTTCAACCACCAATCCGTTGATGGCTTTTGGCTCCAAATTGAATCAGGAAATTTTAACAGCCGCAGATTTCAATCCTGCTTTATTGAATAATCCAGCCAAAACACAAAACTTCGCTACCAAAATTGAAGTTTTACAGCCTTTGATTAATGTGGATGGATTTTACGGAAGACAAGCGGCCAAATCTAAAATGGAAGCGTTTCAATTACAAACGGAGCGAACCAAAGAATACCTGAAACTAGAAGTCAATAAAGCGTTCATGCAATTGCAATTGGGTTACAAAGCGGTAAAAGTTTTAGAAAAAGCTAATGCTACGGTTGATGCCAATTTGAAACTGATTGAAAATTATTTCAAACAAGGTATTCTGCAAAAAACCGATTTACTTTCGGTTCAAGTACGTGTCAATGAAATCAAAAATCAATTGCAATATGCCAAAAGTAATGTACAGAACGCATCGGATTATTTGGGTTTTCTTCTAAATGAAGACACGACGAATAAAGTCTACAAACCTATCGAAGCTTTAGAAAACAGCATTGTTGTTGAGACTATTAATACCACACTTTCGACCTCTAGAAAAGACATTCAAGCTATGGATAAATCATCCGAAGCCTACGCAAAAATGCTGCAGTCCACCAAAATGAATTTCCTGCCTAGATTGAATGCTTTTGGAAGTTACGAATGGTATGATGATACTTTATTTGGCACGAATGCCAAAGGGTATTTAGTTGGTGCGCAAGTATCATGGGCTGTATTTGATGGGTACAAATCCATTGGAAAAATGGAAAAAGCAAAAGCCGATTTCCAGAAATCAGAAATAGAAAACCAACAATACAAAGCACAAAGCCAATTGGATTTGAATAAAGCCAATCGCCAGTTGAAAGATGCGGAGAACAAAGTAAACCTATCCAAATTAATTTTGGAACAATCACAAGAAGCGTATAGAATCCGAAGCAATCGCTTTACCCAAGGACTCGAAAAAACAACTGATTTATTGCAATCAGAAACCCAAATGTTCCAAAAGGAATTGGAATTCCTGCAAGCTGTTTTTGAGTACAATTTTACACAGGAATATGTACAGTTTTTAACGAAGTAAGAGTTAAAAATAGAAGAAAGAACAAAGAAGAAAGACATAAAATAATCAATCTAGAAATCATGAAAAAAATAATAACACTCGTTTCGCTATCCCTTTTTATTTTAACTTCTTGCAACGGAGAAAAGAAAGAAGCTTTATCAAAAGAGCCGGCTATTGCAGTAAAAATAAGCGGTATTTCGGCTAATACCAATAGTCCTTTTGTAACAGCAAGCGGAAAAATTGAAGCCGAAAACAGTGCCAATCTAAGTACGAGAATGATGGGTTATGTGACTAAAATCCATGTAGAAGTGGGTCAAAAAGTAGGTGTCGGACAATTATTGGTCAGCATCAACAACACCGATTTAAAAGCTAAAAAAGCACAAGTAGATGCCAGTATTCTTCAAGCGACTGCAGGTTATAATAACGCAAAAAAAGACTACGATCGATTCGTGAATTTATTCAAACAACAAAGTGCTTCGCAAAAAGAATTAGATGATATGACGGCCCGTTACGAAATGGCAAAAGCCGGTTTAGAAGGTGTCAAACAAATGCGAAACGAAGTAATGGCGCAGTTTTCTTATTCGAATATTACGGCTCCATTTTCAGGAACAGTGACCAATACTTTTGTAAAAGAAGGCGATATGGCAAACCCTGGAATGCCTTTAGTAAGCGTAGAAGGAGCTTCGAGATTGCAAGTTACCGCGATGGTTTCGGAAAATGATATTGCTTCCATCAAAAAGGGAATGCCGGTGCATGTTTTGGTAAAATCCTCGAATACAAAACTAACAGGAAAAGTGAACGAAGTGAGTATTTCGGCAACGAACACTGGAGGACAATATTTCGTAAAAATCAATTTAGATAAAACCGACAGTTCGGTCCTTTCAGGAATGTTTGTCAACGTTCAATTTCCTATTGAAAATAAAACAGAAGCCATTCAAACGGATCGAATATTAGTTCCTAAAACAGCTTTGGTGCAACAAGGACAATTGACTGGAATTTATACCATTGGCGAAGGAAATATAGCCATTTTAAGATGGTTGCGAACGGGTAAAAACTTTGGGAATCAAGTAGAAGTATTATCTGGATTAGCATCAAATGAGCAATATATTATTTCGGCAGATGGGAAATTATATAATGGAGCTTTAGTTCGTATACAGTAATGAGTGTTCAGGTTGCAGTCGCAGTAATCAGTAATTAAGAAATAGTGTTCAGTTTTGGGGAACAACCTAAAACTTTAAACTTTAAACAAAAAATAAAATGCAAGAAGGTATTTCAGGTAAAATAGCCCATTTTTTCATCAATTCGAAACTAACTATTTTGTTGATGGTGGCTTTGATGATTATTGGCGTGTACAGTTCGTTTTTGATTCCTAGGGAAGAAGAACCACAGATTAATGTGCCGATGGCTGACGTTATGGTGGGTTATCCGGGAGCAAGTCCTACAGAAGTAGAAAGCCGTGTGGCAAAACCATTAGAGAAAATTATTTCGAATATCAAAGGCGTTGAACACGTGCATACGATGGCGATGAATGGCCAAGCCATGTTGATTGTCCAGTTTTATGTAGGTCAGGATGTGGAGCGTTCGTATGTGAAATTATATGACGAATTGGCGAAACACGAGGATATGTTTCCGCAGGGCGTTTATAAACCGATGGTAAAAACGCGTTCTATTGATGATGTTCCTATGTTAGGAATTACGCTTTGGAGCGAAAAACAAGATGATTTTCAGTTGCGCCAAATTGCCGAAGAAGTGACTTCGGAAATTGAAAAAGTAAAAGACGTTGCCATTACCAAAGAAATTGGTGGCAGTAATCGCGAACTAAAAGTGATTCTAGACAAAGATAAAATGGCCGAAAATGGCGTGGATGCTTTGGGTATTATGCAAATGATTCAAGCCAATAACGGCAGTTCACAATCAGGGATTTTTGTACAAAATGACCAAGAATATCTGGTTACAACCGGACAATTTTTATCGAATGCGGAAGATGTAGAAAACTTGGTTGTTGGCGTTAATAAAAACATGCCGGTTTATTTAAAACAGGTCGCAAAAGTTCAAGACGGGCCTTCTACCGCTAGAAGTTATGTGTCTTTTGGGTATGGAAAAGCCAATGAAAAATTCAAAACTGCCAAATCAGAATATCCAGCTGTAACCATTTCTATTGGAAAAGTAAAAGGTGCCGATGCCATGAAGATTTCCGAAAAGATTTTGGAAAAAATAGAACATTTAAAACACTCTATTATAACCGACGATGTTCATGTGGAAGTAACCCGAAATTATGGAGAAACCGCATCTGACAAAGTAGGCGAATTGTTATTGCACTTAGGAATTGCCATTATAGCCGTTACGGTTTTAGTAATGCTGGCCATGGGATGGCGCGGTGGATTAGTGGTATTCTTTTCCGTTCCCTTAACCTTTGCTTTGACCTTGTTTGCTTATTATTTATTGGGATATACCTTAAATAGAATTACGCTTTTTGCCTTGGTTTTTGTAGTCGGAATTGTGGTGGACGACAGTATTATCATTGCCGAAAACATGCACCGACATTTCAAAATGAAGCGACTGCCGTTTAAACAAGCGGCGATTTATGCGATAAACGAAGTAGGAAACCCAACAATTTCAGCAACATTTACGGTTATTGCGGCTATTTTGCCAATGGCTTTCGTATCCGGAATGATGGGGCCTTATATGAGTCCGATGCCTATTGGTGCTTCGATTGCGATGATTCTCTCTTTGTTCGTGGCTTTGACGGTGACACCTTATTTGGGGTATCATTTGCTTCAGGAAAAAGACGAGCAGGAACACAAACATGCCGAAGGAATGGAAACCAGCCGCATTTATAAATTATACAACAAACTGGAGCGACCGTTCTTAGAAAGCAGTTCTAAAAGAAGAATTCTTTTGGCGGTTACTGTGGTGTTGTTATCTGGTTCGGTATTAATGTTTTTTACGAAATCAGTAGTGGTAAAAATGCTGCCTTTCGACAATAAAAATGAATTTCAAGTTGTAATTGATATGCCCGAAGGAACAACTCTGGAACGAACTTCAGCTGTGTCCAAAGAAATTGCACAGTATTTATCGACCAAACCAGAAGTGGTGAACTACCAAAATTATATTGGAACATCGGCTCCTATTACGTTTAACGGATTAGTGCGCCATTACGATATGCGTGGCGGAAGCAATATGGCGGATATTCAAGTAAACCTATTACACAAAGAAGAGCGTGATTTGCAAAGTCATGATATTGCCAAAGCGATGCGTCCTGAAATTCAGAAAATTGCCAAAAAATATGGAGCAAATGTGAAATTGATTGAAGTGCCACCAGGACCTCCTGTATTATCAACATTAGTAGCTGAAATTTATGGTCCAAATTATGAAGACCAAATAAAAGTAGCCAAACAAGTGAAAACGATTTTGGAAAACACTTCAGATATTGTGGATATTGATTGGATGGTTGAGGACAATCAAACGGAATATAAACTGGAAATCGACAAAGAGAAAGCCATGTTGAACGGTATTGCACCACAACAAGTCGTTGGAAATTTGACGTATTTATTGAAAGAATATCCGGTTTCGAATTTGTATGATGAGAATTCTAATGATAATGTAGGAATCGTTCTTTCGCTTGACGATAAAGACAAAACGAGTTTACAAGACATTCAAAACCTTAAAATCAAGGGAAGCCAAGGCAATATGATTCCGGTGAGTGATTTAGTAAAAGTAGTTCGCGATACGTTACAAAAAACCATTTACAGAAAAGACCAAAAACGCGTGGTGTATGTAACTGCTGATATGGCTGGAGCGCTGGAAAGTCCTGTATATGCTATTTTAGGAATGAACGAGAAATTGTCTAAAATGAAGGTGCCAGCTGGTTACAAAGTAAACGAACTGTATATGGAACAACCAACGGATGAAAGTGATTTTACCGTTAAATGGGATGGCGAATGGCAAATCACTTTGGAAGTTTTCCGTGATTTAGGAGTAGCGTTTATGGTGGTTATTGTTATTATTTATATGTTGATTGTGGGCTGGTTCCAAAACTTCAAAACACCAATGGTGATGATGTTGGCGATTCCGCTTTCGTTAATTGGGATTGTATTGGGGCACTGGGTATTGAACGCTTATTTTACAGCTACTTCTTTTATTGGTATGATTGCTTTGGCTGGTGTAATGGTTCGAAACTCAGTTTTGTTGATTGACTTTATAGAAATCCGACTAAACGATGGCGTGCCATTAAAACAAGCTATTATTGAAGCTGGAGCCGTTCGAACCACTCCGATTCTATTAACCACTGGAGCCGTTGTTATTGGAGCTTCTATCATTTTGTTTGACCCAATTTTCCAAGGATTGGCAATTTCATTGGTAGCCGGTGCAATTGTTTCCACCGTATTGACCTTGCTTGTTGTGCCTTTGATTTATTACATCACTGAAAGAAAAAAATGGGAATCATCCACAAATGAAGCCGATGAAAAAAAAATCTAATTCCTAACTTAGAACTAAATATCTCATGAAACTACTCATCATAACCGCCATTTCAGCATTTGAAAAAGACATCAAAAAAATATTGAAACAAGCTGAAGTAAAAACCTTTAGTTACAAAGAAGTAAAAGGATATAAAGACATTTCGGAAGAAGCTGTAGAAAACAATTGGTTTGCCAGCGAAATAAACGAAACCGAATCCATTCTTTTTTATGCTTTTGTAAAAAAGGAAAATGTAGATCCATTATTCGATTTAGTTTCTTCCTTTAACAGTAAACAAGAAACGGTATCGCATATTCACATCGCTGTTTTGAACATCGAAAAATCAAATTAATTAATAAACTACAAATATGAAAAATAGAATTGTAAGAGGTGTTGCTGGAATTTTTATACTAATAAGTTTACTTTTGGCTATATATGTCAATCAAAATTGGTTGTGGTTTACAGCTTTTGTTGGTGCTAATTTGATGCAATCTTCTATTACTAAATGGTGCTTGATGGATACTATTTTAGAAAAATTAGAAGTAAAAGATTAATAAGCAATTCAATCAATATAAAAAATTGAAGATCAGACTGAACCAAAAAAGATTGGACAAAATTATAATTAATTTTAAACAAAATGAGCTTGATATTGCATCGGGCTCATTTTGTTTAAAATTGGATGGATTCAAAGATAATGGATGTGATTTTTCAATTATTACAAATTTATTTTTGATTACTTTACCGCCGTACCGTCTTTCATTTCTTCTGAAGCTACTTTTACCAGTATCGAATTTTCAGGAATATTTCCAAAAATTTCAACACGGTTTTTCAATTCTCGGCCTTTCTGAACGGCTGTTCTTTTCATTTTATTATTCTCTACTATAAATACATAGACACCATCACTGGAAGTCACCACAGCTGATTTGGGTACTACATAATTGTTGTCTTTTGATTTTAAGGGCAAAAGTACTTCGGCAACCATTCCCGGCAATAGTTTTTTAGAGGTATTCAAAACATCCAATTCTACACGTTCGGATCGAAGCCTGCTGTCTAAAGCGCCGGACATACGGGCTATTTTTGCATGGAAGGTCTCGTTATTAATAGATTTTACATTAAAAATCAATTCATCACCAACAGTCAGATAGCCGGTATAAATTTCAGGTACATAGACCGATAAACGCAATTTATTCTGTTGCTGAAGCGTAAACAAAGGGAATTCCGATCCTTTTCCCGAAGATCCAACAAAGGTTCCCAGATTTACATTTCTGGCTGTGATGATTCCGTCAAAAGGCGCACGGATTACTAGGTAGCTTTTCATAATCGTAATTTCTTTATAAGCCGCTTGGCTTGCCTGATATTGTGCATAATCGGAATTTTTACGGGCAGCAGCCTGTTCCAGATCATTTTTGGAAATCGTTCCTTCTATTTTGCTGGTTTCAAAAAGCCTGTCGAAAGTGCTTTTGCTGGCAGTATAAATAGCTTTTTGCGAAAGCTGTCTGGATTGTGCTGCCGCCAATTGCGAACTGATTTCTGGCGCTTCTAAAATGAGGAGTAATTGTCCTTTTTTAACCTGAGAACCAATATCAACTTTGAGTTCTTTGACAAAACTGCTCACTTTGGCATAAATATCCACTTGCTGAAAACCCGTCAGTTCGGCCGGAATGCGGAGTTCAGTAGCTAATTTTTCTTTACTGATGGTAAAGGTTTCGATAACCGGAGCGGTTTCTATAGCTGCAATTTCTTTCTTTTCAGAAGTATTGCAGGCAGTTAAAACAGTGGCTAGGACTACAAACAGAAACGATTTTTTGAATAATTTATTTTTCATTTTGAGGGTGTAAAGATGAGATATAATGTTGGCTTTCCTTGTCTTCTGGATCTAAGGATAAAGAGTGTACCGGAGTTTTACCCATTGCCCAGGCGAAAATGAGCGGTAATACAAGAAGTACAGTAAAGGTTGAAAATACCAATCCGCCAATCACGGCTCTTCCTAGCGGGGAAATCTGATCGCCGCCTTCTCCATGTCCGATTGCCATCGGGAGCATTCCGGCAATCATGGCAATACTGGTCATAATAATGGGACGCAGTCTCAACGAAGCGGCCTCACGTGCCGATTGTAACGCATTACCGTTGTGTTTTCGCAGCTGTTCTGCATTGGTAATGATCAGAACGGCATTGGCAATAGAAACACCCACCGACATGATAATTCCCATGTACGATTGCAAATTCAAAGTAGAACCTGTAATCACAAGTAGCAATAAGGAACCTAAAACAACGGCGGGAACCGTGGTTAAGATGACCAATGAAATTTTGAAAGACTGGAAATTTGCAGCAAGCATCAGGAAAATAACCATTACGGCAATCAATAAACCAGTCTGCAGACTGCTCATAGTTTCCTTTAAAACGGTGCTTAAACCAATTTGCTCTATGAACAATCCTCTGGGAAGTTCCCCAAGAGAGTCAATGCTTTGCTGAACAGCTTTGGAAGCGGTTCCCAAATCAACATGATCCATATTTGCTGTCACTGAAATATAAGGCATGGCACCAATATTGTCGTTTTCCCCATAGGTAAAAGAAGGGGTAATCGTGGCTACATCACTTAAAACCGGACGGGATGCATTTTTAAGTAACGGAATTTCTTTCAGATCATTTTCACTTTTCATTTTGTTTAAAGGCACCTGAACCTGAACGTTATAGGAGAATCCAGCTTTTTCATCTACCCAGATATTCTTTTCGGTATATTGGGACGAAGAAGTGGAAGCAATCAGGGAACGCGAAATGTCGTTCATGTCAATTCCTAATTGAGCGGCACGAGTTCTGTCAATAGTAATGTCCAGCGCTGGATATTTTATGGGCTGGGCAATCTGAATATCTCTCAAATAGTCAATTTTATTCAGTTTTGCGATGAGTTTCTTGGCATAGGCTTCATTTCGCTTTTTATTTTTTCCGGCTATCCTGATTTCAATTGGAGTAGGGGAACCCTGGTTCAGCACTTTGTCCGTCAGTTCGATGGGTTCGAAAGAAATTTTGACATCGGGAAGTATTTTTTTAATTCGTTGGCGAAATTCATCTTTGAAAACATCCATATCCACATGATAGTCTTTCAATCCAATTTGGAAAACCGCCTCATGAGGTCCGGCAGTAAACAAATAGATGGGTGAAACGGAAAATATGGCTGGATGCTGACCCACATAAACGGAGGATATCGCAACATGTTCTTTGCCAATCATTTTTTCCAGTTCGTTGAGTACCATTATTGCTTTATCTTCGGTACTTTCCAAACGGGTTCCGTCCGGCGCCCGCAGTCTCAATTGGAATTGACTTGAATTGACTTTTGGGAATACATCCTGCCCGATAGTATTTAACAGCAGTAATACCAAACCGGCCGATAGGAAAAGATATACCAGTGTAACCGGTTTTTTATAGTCAAAAAGCCGATTGATGAATCGCATGTATCGGTTTCTGAATCGTTCAAAAAAGTTGATTTTGCCGTCATTGTTAAAATCGGCTCTTTGAACCAAGATTTTTTTCTGGTCAAAAGTGTCTTCCTCGGATTCTATAGTCAGTCCGGATGCATTAAACTCCGCTTCGTCATCGGTAATATTCGACGAATGCTCTTTTTTTGGATGCGCTTTCATCAGCCAGTTGGCCATCACCGGAACAAAGGTTTGCGAAAGTAAAAAGGATATAATCATTGAAAATCCAATCGCTAAAGCCAACGGAAGAAATAAGGCACCGGGAATTCCGGTCATCGTAAATGCAGGTGCAAAAACGGCCAAAATACACAGCAGGATCAGCAACTTGGGCAAGGCTATTTCTTTACAGGCATCCCAAATAGCCAAGGCCTTGGGTTTGCCCATATCCAAATGTTGATGGATATTCTCGATGGTTACCGTACTTTCATCTACCAGGATTCCAATAGCAAGAGCCAGACCGCTTAAAGACATCAGATTGATGGTTTGTCCGAATAGTTTTAAGAATAACACACCCGAAATAATCGCAATGGGTATGGTAAGTATCACAATCAATGCTGCTATTCGATCACCAAGGAACAATAAAACCATCAGCCCTGTAAGAACGGCACCGATTATTCCTTCGATAATTAAACTTTTCAAGGAATTAATCACATGAACCGACTGGTCAAATTCATACGATAGTGTGACATCATCGGGTAAAGTACTCTGGATTTTTGGGAGATGTGCTTTTAATTTTTGGACTACATCCCAAGTCGATGCATCGCCGGCCTTCGCAATACTTATGTAAACGGAGCGCTTTCCATTGACCAAAGCGTAGCCGGCAGTAATATCGGCGCCATCTTTCACTTGCGCCACATCACCAAGATATAAATTCTGGACACCGCCTTTGAATAAAGGTATTTTTTCAAAATCCTTCACTTCTTTAATGGTACTGTTCGTAGGAATGATGTAGTTGATATCCCCAATTCTCAGGTTTCCTGAAGGAGCCGTCTTATTATTGGTACGGATGGCTTCCACAATTTGATCGGCTGTCAACTGATGCGCACGAAGCAAATCGGGATCTACATTAATTTCAATAGTTCTGGGGCTTCCGCCAAAAGGGGGTGGCGACAACAATCCCGGAATAGCCGTGAACGAAGCCCGTACATATACGTTAGCCAAATCCTGCAGTTCATTATTGGAACGGGTTTTACTGCTCAAAACCAATTGACCGATGGGCAACGAGGAAGCATCAAACCGAATGATAAACGGAGGCTGGGAACCCGGAGGAAATCGGGACTGGATTCTGTTGGACAGCGCACTGATTTCAGAAGCGGCCTGAGCCATATTTGTGCCTTCATAATAAGTCACTTTCATCAGCGTGAGCCCCTGAATATTCTTGGTCTCGATATCTTTTACACCATTGGCTAAAATCATTACATTGACATAGTTTTTGGCAAAATAGGATTCCATCTGATTGGGCGTGTAACCCGCAAAGGAGTGGGCCAAATAGATAACGGGAAGATTCATTTCGGGCAGAATATCCACTTTGATATCACGGACGGCACCAATTCCGAAAAAGAATAATCCGGCAACCAGCACCATTATCGAGATGGGTTTGCGAAGGGCAAAACGTATTAAATTCATTGTTTTAAATAATTAAAATTCATTGATAAATAAGTCAAAATCTCCCGTGGCTGCCGCTTTCATCAAAAGCGATTGCCAGACATTCGCATAAATAATATCGCGGTCAGTTTCCGCGCGGTTCAATGTGTATAAAGTCTGTGTAACATCGAGGAGATTGGTCATTCCGTTTTTATACAAAGTGGTTTTTTGCAAATAGGCCTGTTGTGCTGCCTGAACCTGTTTTGGAGCTTCAACATAATTTTCCAAAGCATATTTTATTTTGGCATCAGCCGCATCCGACTGAATTTTTAATTGCTGGTCGATTACATTGTATTCTTCCTGTAAACCTTCGGAAATCAATTTCTGGGCACTGACTTTTTTACTCACCCGAGCAATAGTGGTCAGGTTCCAGGTAACGCCAACGCCGAATAGGTAATTTTGTCTTGAAGGATCAATGCCGTCTAAATAATTTTGGGAAAAAGAGTTCTGATTTGCGGCATAATCGGAGTTAAAACCGGAAGCCCGGGCTTGATAGATCCCAAATAAACTGAAGGTGGGAAAGTATTCTTTTTTAAAAAGTCGAAGCTGTTGTTCGCTGAAAGCTACCCTGCTTTTATGATATTCCAATATCGGATTCAAACTTTCATTTGAGGTTTCCTGTGCTAGTATTGCCTTTGGTATTGTCGTGACAAAAGTAGTATCGAGCACAAAATCCTGTATGGAAACGCCCATCAGCGCGATGAGTTTGTTATTTTGTTCCTTAACCTCGTCTTTTACTTGGTTCAGTGTGATTTTGGATCGGGAAACTTCAGCGGAAGCCAGTGTAGAATCTACTCCGGCCAAGAGTCCGTTTTTTACTCTTACCGCTGCAATATTCTGAAAGACCATGGCGCGTTCCAGATTTTTTCTTTGGGAAATCAATAATCGCTGACTCGCCAATAAGTTGAGGTAAGCGGATGCGATTTTAATTTTATGCTGGAATTTTTCCTGATTCAGATCTTTTTCGTAACGCTGGGAATCCGCTTTGGACAGATTGATTTTTTGTTTCATTCTTCCAAAAGTGAAAAAATCCCAATTGACATTTACCAGATACAAGGCACCAAAAGCTGCATTCCAATTTTGCTTTTCCAACGGAAGTCCCGAGGAAGCCACTCCGAGTCCTCCAAAACCATAAAGCGGTCCGTTTTGGCCGTTAACGGTTCCAAAATCCTGTTGTCCAGAGAGCGTAACATTGGGCAGATATTCTCTGCGAACCTGTTTGATCGTTTCTTTGGAAGCATCGGCATAGTTGCTTTTTGCTTTTATCATTCCGTAATTGGCAATTCCGTTTTCCAGCGCCTCTTTTAGCGGAAGCGTCTGTGAAAACCCTTTGGAAAAGAAAACCAGAAATAGAAAAAGGGTTAGTTTTTTTGTTTTCATTATCATATTATCAATAAATTTGAATTGCAAAACTAGCCTGAGTACTTCTTTCTGGACGGTTATAAATGACGAACACTTTTTATAAATGATGAATTGAATTGGTCACTCAATCAGTGTCTATTCAAATTATATGTCGTTCCTTTGATACTTTAATTAAAGAGCAATGAAATGGAGATTTAAACCGATTTTAGAAAATAAATGGGAGCAGGAAACGGCTATTTTGGTTTTTTCTTTTATCCTTTTTACACTCAACGACTGGGTTTTTATACAAAGTTGGAAAGGTTTTAGTAATGGTTTGCTTTATTTTTTTGTGCTGTATTTTCATGCACAGCTCAATCGCGTTTTTCTGCTTCCGGTTTTATTAAAAAAACATCAACCGGTTTTATATATAATTTTTACTGTCGGGTTAATAGCATTATTTACGGTCTTTTTATATCAAGTTTCAACCGATTTTATTTACAAAAATTGCTTTTTATACAAATCTTCCCATCAAAAAACGTATCAGTTTCAGTTTGCTACCCTGACTGGAACGCTAGTTTGTATTTTGGGAACCATACAGATTTTAGAACATTACAGAGCACAAAAAAAGGAAGCAAACAAAATATTGTTGTCCAATCAGGTTCAGCTTAATGCTTTAAAGAACCAGTTTAATCCCCATTTTTTGTTCAATACGATGAATACACTTTACGGAATTAGCCTGCAATATCCGGAACGCACTTCGGAAATGATTATGGAAGTTTCGCAGCTGATGCGGTATCAGGTGGAGCAGGGGAACAAAGAATTTGTTTCATTAGAAAATGAAATTGCATTTATTTCCAGTTACATCCAGCTGGAAAAAGAAAGAGTAGGCTATCGCTGCCGAATTGATTTTGATTACGAATGCAATCAGGAAGGAAAGTATGAAATTGCACCGATGGTTTTAATCACTTTTATTGAAAACGCTTTTAAGCATGGCACCGCTACCATCGAAAAGTGTTTTGTAACTATTCATATAAAGGTGATCAAAGGAAAATTGCATTTGAAAGTAGCCAATTCGGTTCCTCACCATAAAAAAGAAGTGGTTTCTACCAAAATCGGTCTGAAAAATACGAGAGAAAGATTGGAAATTGTATATCCGAAAAAACACCATCTAAAAATCACGCAAAACGATCGAGATTACACTGTTAATTTAGAAATTGAACTCAAAAGGGTATGACTATACGAAAATGTATTATTATAGATGATGAACCTGCTGCGCATTATGTGTTGGTGAATTATATCAGCCAAAACCCGCAGTTGGAGTTGGTGCAACAGTGTTACAACAGTATTGAAGCCTTAAATTATCTTCGGTCGAATCCTGTCGATTTGATGTTTTTAGACATTGACATGCCGGAAATTTCTGGTCTGGAACTTTTACAAACGCTGACTGATCCGCCCAAAACAATTCTGACCACGGCTTATTCGGAATTTGCATTGGCAAGTTATGAATTCGGCGTGTTTGATTACCTGCTAAAGCCCATTTATTTCCCGCGTTTTTTAAAATCTATGGAGCGCTTCTTTTCCACTTACACTGATGAAAAGACGGAAATAATGAACCCGATTATTTCAGTGAAAATTGATGGATTCCTATTTGATTTGAATGTAAATGATATTCTTTTTGCCCAAAGCTGCGGTAATTATGTCAAAATTTTCACCTTAAAAAAAGTGTATCTTGCCTCAATAACCACTAATGAACTGGAAAATAGTCTTTCTTCGGAACTTTTCATGCGGGTTCATAAATCCTACATAGTAGCCATTGCTAAAATTAAGGATTGGGAGCGGAATACGGTCATCATTAATAACGAGAAAATCCCGGTAGGCATTACTTATAGAAGGGCATTGACGGAGCGATTAAATCTAAAATAGTCTACAGATCAAAAATTGAAATTGAGTATAAAATTGATATTACTCATGTTGGTTTTATTGAAAATATAATTTTTGTTAGCATAGGTTTCTCCCACATTGAACTTGTGCACATACAATAATTGCGCATCAAAACCTTTTAACATTCCCTGAAATTGGTAGCGAATATCAGCATTGGTTTGTATATAAGAAGGCAATCCATATTTATTCATTGCAACGTTTTTTACATCCGGCAAATCAAAATAACCTACAGCCAGATGAGATTTGAATGTCTTTTTTGGATTCGTATATTGTATTTTAGTCATTACCGCATGTACATCTCCAAAACTTTCATTTCGTTCTCTGGCCATAAAGGTGTAAAACGGGTCTCGTCCCCATTCTCGGGGCATTAAATACCTGCCTTTGGCCGTTATTCGGTTGTAATTTAAAGTAATTTCTATTTTTTTATTTTGCCAGCCTAATCTTCCTCCAAAAGTTTGAGAATTGCCATTTTTTTCAAAATAGGTTTTGCTTGGATCTTCATTTCCACCAAAATTTAGTGCGTTTTGGTATATCGTCTGAAATCCGAAAAGCAGTTTTGAATTTGGATTTAAATCGTATTTATAGTCCATTTGAAACAATGCCGAATTGAATATATTCTCAGCATATTGGTTCCATAAAAGTGTTTTTAAATTTTTTATTGATTCATTTTGTACACCTAAAATATAAATCCCGTCGCTGTCTAGATTTCCTGAATAATCGGATTTTGTTCCATCAGGATTCAAGCCAGTTGGATATATCCCTATAGATTCTCCAACTCTGAAATATTTCATGGTGCTTCGAGGCGAAATCCCGTATAGGTAACCCACATTAATTTTAGTTTTTTTGACTTCATTAAAATCAATCCAAATTCCATCTACTTCCGTAGGCCGCATTCTGCCGTCCTGCAAGTTTATGAATGACGTATTTAGCAGTTGTTTTCCAAGGGTTACATTAGAATTTTTGAAGTTGTATTTTAAATATAATTCTTCTAAGCGGCTTAAATTGCCTTTACTTGAGACATTTTGAAAATCAAAAAGTGCCACTTCGTATCTGTTAGATAGATTTGTTACCGGGTCTTTTTTAGAAAAATCAGAGGATCCAATATCATAAATGTAATAGCCGCTGACACCAAATTGGAAATTATGGAATTTAGCGGTTTCAAACTTTACGCCGCCACCAATTGCATTGGCATAATAATCGGTTAAGCCATTTTCATTGTTGGTATCCATAAAAAAATAACGAAAATGACCACTGAAGTTTCCGTTTTTAAAAGCATTTAAAATTGAGGTGGAATCAATTTTCTCATCGCTTTTTTCTTTCCAAACGGTTGGCTTATCGGAGATTTCCTGATGTTGTGCCGATGCATGGATACTTATTAAAAGTAAAAAAGTTGAAATTATTATAGAGAAAAAAGATTTCATTTGTAAGTCTTTAATTTTTGACAAAAATAAACCCAACGGTAATAAATGTAGGTAACATTTATCACAGTTGGGTAAATTATATAAGAAATTAAAAAGTCAGAATACTATCTAAACGTATAATCAACGCCAGTAACTTGAGTTAATAGGGTTTCTGGAGCATCAAGAATGATAGCGTTTTTTTGTGGTGTAGGCGTAACAGGAGAGTTTTGTTTTAAATAGTCTTTCATTACCGAATGCAAAGTTGCATTGGTATTTTTGGCATCCATAACACCTTTCATTCTGCAAAGCATGTCCACAGGATCGCCGTCACGCTCGCAGGCCATGATTGAATATATTTTTTCAGGATCTAATGGCGTATTTTTAACCGTAATGCTTTGCACTCTTTTGTCTAATTCTGCAAAAGCGTTAAAGCGTACTTCCATTCCTTTAAACTTCACTACCCAACCGCCAAAACGTTTCGAAGCGTCTTGCGCAAAAACATTGTTTAATTCTTTTTCTAGCCAGTTTTTCAATTGTTTTCCAGTTACTTTTGCTGTTCTTACCGTGCTGTCAACGGGTAACATATCAAAAATAAATCCGTTTGTGATGGGAATATTTCCGGTTTCATCCGGAGTTGTTTTAGGTGGACAAAAACGGAATCCATTAGAAAGATTAATGTCAATTTCAGGAAATTTCCAGTGCAAAGCATTTAAAATCATTGTGTCAATGGGATTTTCTACCACAAAATAGCGGTACAAAGGAATTGTGCTGTAACCAATAACCTGATTGATTTTTTCTTGATAAACGGATTCTTTTTCTTTCAATAATTTTTCAATTTTAACATCGGGTTTTATTTTTGGTGAATCAACTTCGAGTAGTTCATAGCTGTCATCAATGACTTTTCCGTTGAGAATGGTCAAATCTAATTTTCCAATAAAGGAACCGAATGCTCCCGGCTCTACCACTTTTGAATATTTACAAACTATTGGTTTGCGGACCCTTTCGTGTGTATCACCTCCTAAAATGTAATTGACACCCTCACATTCGGGGTGGTTTGCTAATGCTATTTGTTGCGATAAACCAAGGTGTGCAATCATAATTACATAGCTGCATTGTTCCTGATTTCTAAGTACATCCACGTAATGAGCCAAATTTTCTTCGGGATTGGTATAGATGATTCCTTTGCTGTAATTTGGACTCTGTCGCAACGGAACCAAAGGATCGGTGTAGCCTAAAAAACCAATTTTTGCTCCGGCTATGTTCCAAATCGTATAGGGTTGAAAAATAAGTTCGCCTCGTTTTCCGTCGCCTAAATCGTGGTACATATTCGTACAGATTTTTGGTGCATCCAGAGAACCTAAAAGGGTTTGCATTCTCTTTTTTCCATAAATTACTTCCCAGTTTCCGGGTAAGTACAAATCGTAATCTAATGCATTTAGAATAGGAACAAAAGCTTCACCGGTAGTTTCTACACTTAATTCGCTGCCCTGAAACATATCGCCAGTGTCAATGATATAGGTGTTTGGGTTTTTCTTTTTTAACTGCTTCAGCATCGTTGCCATATAAGCGTAACCGCCTGTTTTTCTGAAAACCGCTTTCCCATTTTCCCAAAATAATTCATCGTGCGGATGAATTTGGCAATGCACATCGGTAGTTTGAAGAATAGAAATTGTTTGAGGTTTGCTTCGGTCAATTGCTGCATCCAATTTCATTACTTCGGTGTCATCTGTATTTGCAATAGCAGAAAGGGGCGAAATAATGGCAGCACCCAAACTTAATGTTCCTACAGATTTTAGAAAATTTCTTCTGTTATTGCTCATATTTTTAGTTTTTTTGATTCAGTTTTTAATAGATTTTAAAGTAAAAGTCCACAGCCCAATTAACGGTACGAAATTTTAAAATTGATCTAAAATCTACCTTTATTCTTTAATAATTCAAGCATTGCCGACATACATATTCTGTTTTAGGACTGTGTTGCTTTTTGGTTATTTTTTAATTTTTTATTAGCTTCTTCTAATTTCTTTTTTGCTTGTTTTATCGGTTTGAAAGGCCCGAATTTATGTTGGATTTCCGTAAACCTATCTGAAAAAGGTCCAAAAGGATGATCGACTGGTTTTTTAGAAATAT
>NZ_FODN01000002.1:385085-639723 GCF_900110375.1 Flavobacterium sinopsychrotolerans
CTGGTGCAACCTCCCGCATAACGAGAACCAAAACCAATAAAAAAGCCACCAACAACCATCATAAAAAAGCCTTTGAGTGTAAATAAACTTTCCCACGAGAATAATTGTTCGGGTAGCATTCCGTAAATTTCTGTCATTCCATAGCTTGCCAATTCGGTTTTTAGATTTCCATTAATAAGGATTGGATTTGGATTTGACAAAAAATTAAAAGCAATCACACCACCCAATAAAATACCGAAAACGAAAAACATATTCCAGATTTCTTTCTTCCAATAATATTTGAAAAACTTTATGTTTGCTGGTAAGCACATGGCGCAAGTGTGACGTAATGAGGCGCTAATACCAAATGATTTGTTTCCAATGATTAACAAAGCCGGAACCGTAAGTCCAACTAATGGGCCTGCAATATACCAAGGCCAAGGTTCTCTGATTAATTCTAGAATTTCCATATTTATATTTTTATTGTTGTAAAATTCACTTTTAAAAAAGATAACTAGTGTAACTTATGTCACACAACAAAAAAAAACATGTAAAAAATGACATATATAAGATAAGTTATCCTGTCTCATTTTTATTTAATTAGCTATTAGTCTGGATGTATTATTAAAATTCAGAGTTCATTAAAAGGGTATCAAACAAAAAAAGTGCTTGATTTCTCAAACACTTTTAACAAATTAAAACTAGAATCTATGATTTTTTTGGCTTTTTTTAGAAGAGTAACATCTGCTTTTTTTACTATTGTGGCACTACCACAAGACTTCTTAAAGTAAATTTATTAGTGAGTACAGTATAATATAATACTAGTTTTTCTATTAAAATTAGGTCTATGTTTATTACTTCTTTCTTGACTATTTATTAAAAATTAATTTGAACTTTTATTCCTTTTTGGGAGTTTTTACAAACATATTAAAAATTAGACCGCCCATTAAACCTCCATACAAAGTACTGTTTACAGGTTTAGAAGTAATGGCGCATGTTCCTGACTCACACCCGATGTTGAGATAATATAAATAACCTGCAACAGCTCCGATTATAATTCCAATAAGGGTGAGAATAACTTTTTTGTTCATATTCAATTACTTTTTTCTAGAATAATATTTATTAGTTCTTCGGTTGATAAAACGCCGGATTGTCTCCACAATTGTTTTCCGTTTTGAAACAATAATAATGTACGAACGCCACGAACATCATATTTTGCTGCCATTTTTATATTTTCATCGATATCAATTTTGAGTATAGTAACGCGATTTCCCAGACGCTCTTTTACTAATTTTAAAACAGGAGTTAGCATTTGGCAAGGACCACACCAAGTGGCAGAAAAATCAACTAGAACTGGATTTTCGGAATTAATAGTATCTTTAAAATTACTCTTTTCCATCGTCCTTTTTTTTTGATTTTGGAATAGCACAACCATTACTACCACAACATCCTGTATTGAAAAGCGCCATTCCTGTAAATAAAACTCCTGGGATTAGGAATAAATAATTTTCAGTAAAAAAGGCTTGTAGAATCACTATTATCCCCAGAACGAATCGAATGGCTCTGATGAAACTCCAATTGGTTAACATTGTGTTCAGCATACTTATAAATTAAATACATTTTTGAATTTTGTCATAAAGCAAACTTGGATTACTTTATGATATTTTTTTGAAATTAATCAAATCTTCTATTAAAGCCAGATGAAAATCTATTGTTGTCAAATACCCCTAAATTTCTGAAATTTCCACTGTCATAATTTCCCTTTGTGTGTTAATAATTCTGTGGAGAATGTTATTTCAAAATTATTTTTATGATTAAAAACAAAATAGAGACCAAATTTACGTGTTGCATTTATTAAAATGGTTACAAATGTTACACAAGCTTTTGAAACTATAATTGCACTATTTTGCCAGAATGAACATCGTAGCGCATTGATACAATTTTTATATGCTTCTTTTTACAATAGGATTTTGTTTGATTAAGGTTGTTGAATGCGCAATGTTAGCATTTATGGAACCCAATAAATTTTTTCCCTTCGGCATTTTTTTTTCTTCAGCCTTTTCTTCTTTTTCCTGAGCAAGAGTGGCCACAATATCATCAATGTGGCTTAAATGTTTTTTGTATAAATTATCTTTATCAGCAATATAGGCTTTGACTGCACCACATTCTGTATGACCTAAAACAACAATTAATTGTACGTCAAGATGTTCTACTGCATATTCAATACTTCCCATGTCAATATCTGAAATTAGGTTGCCTGCATTTCTAATGACAAACAAGTCGCCTAATCCTTGGTCAAATAATACTTCAGGAGAAACCCTGCTGTCAGAGCAAGTAAGCACTATAGCAAAAGGATGTTGTTCATTTTGGTTTTTTAGCACTGTTTTTTTGTCTTGATGCGGATGAATGGATTTTTCGTTTAGAAAACGTTGATTTCCAAAAATTAGTTGTTCTATTGGTTTTTGATTTTCTACAATCGGGTTTGCTGTTTCTTCTTTCTTACAACCTATTGTGATACTTAAAATTGCAATTGCCAGGATTGTTTTTCTCATTTTACTTTCAATTATTTTTTCAAAAGTAGCTGGTGAATTTGAGGTTTATTGTAACTTATATCACATAGCAAAAAAAGAGATTGCCTTTTTTTCTTTCACTTTTGAAATGTACTTAATTCTTGTCCTAATTTGTTTATGTTGTCCACTTGTTACTGCCTGAATTATTTCTTTGTCATCATAATTAAAATCAGTCCGCATGAATTCTAAAGTAATATCCATGTGCACGGCTTTGCGGCAAGTAGTTAAACTAAAAATGAATCGTTATCATATTGAACTTTTAGATTAAATGTTCCTATGTGATAAATGTTACAGACTGTAAAATTTTAAGTAGCAATATTTGCAATATAAAATTATAATTATGGAATATGTAGGTTATTTTGCGTCAATCCTTATTGGCGTAGCTTTGGGACTGATAGGGGGAGGTGGTTCCATTCTTACTGTACCTGTTTTAGTCTATTTATTTGCAGTTGAACCAGTATTAGCAACAGCTTATTCGTTGTTTATTGTTGGTTTAACAAGTGCTGTAGGAACTGTAGGCTATTTCAAAAAAGGTTTGGTTAACATAAAAACAGCTATTGTTTTTGGTATCCCATCAATTATCGCCGTTTTTACAACAAGAGCTTTTATTGTTCCTGCTATACCTAAAGAGATCTTTTCAATAGAAAACTTCATACTCACTAAAGATCTTTTTTTAATGTTACTTTTTGCTGTAATCATGGTTATTGCATCTTATACAATGATTAAAAAAGATAAAAAAACTACCATAGAAGAAGCTGGAGAGCAAAAATTTAATTATCCATTAATACTTATTGAAGGTGCAATTGTAGGTGTTATTACAGGTTTAGTTGGTGCGGGTGGTGGATTTTTAATCATTCCTGCATTAGTTATTCTTAGTAAATTACCCATGAAAGAAGCTGTAGGAACGTCTCTTGTAATTATTGCCGCCAAATCATTAATAGGCTTTTTTGGCGAAGGTGGAGAAAGTGCTATTGACTGGCAATTTCTATTTACCATTTCAGGTTTTGCAATTGTTGGAATTTTCATTGGAACGGCATTGTCTAAAAAAATAGATGGTAATAAACTAAAACCTGCATTTGGCTGGTTCGTTTTGGTAATGGGTATTTACATTATTACCAAAGAGTTATTTCTAAAATAAAATTCACATTGATACAGATACAAATTCAATACGTTTATCTTCTTATTTTAAAAAAAATCTAAAAAATGGCTAATCATTATCAAATATTAATTGTTGGAGGAGGAAATGCGGGACTTTCAGTCGCTTCACAATTACTTATCAAAAAAAATAATCTAAACATTGGAATCATTGATCCATCTGAAAAACATTATTACCAACCTGCATGGACTCTTGTTGGTGCTGGCATTTTTGAGATCAATAAGACGGTTCGAAATGAAAAAGATGTGATTCCAAAAAACACTACTTGGATCAAAGAAGCCGTGGCTGAATTTATGCCTACTGAAAATAAAGTAAAATGCCTTTCGGGGGATGAATTTACGTATGATTATTTGGTGGTTTGTCCTGGAATTCAATTGGATTGGAATAAGATAAAAGGTTTAAAGGAAACATTAGGAAAAAATAACGTGAGTAGTAACTACTCTTTTCAACACGCACCATATACCTGGGAAATGATTGAAAATTTCAAAGGCGGCACAGCTGTTTTCACAAACCCTACAACACCCATTAAATGTGGAGGAGCACCTCATAAAATCATGTATTTAGCTTGCGATTATTGGCGCAAAAAAGGAATTTTGGACAAATGTGATATCCATTATATTTCTGGAGCAAATGCAATATTTGGTGTTAAAGAATACGCGGAGACACTAAAAAAAGTAATAGCCAAATATAATATTCACGTGCATTATGGCGCTAATGTGACAGCGATACATGGTGAAAACAAAACGGTAGAATTTGAAACCCAAGAAATTGATGAAAATCTAAATCAAAAACTGTCCGATAAAAATGCCGCTTGTTACGGAATCATAGAAAACAAAACTACTGATGATCTTAAAAAGGTCATACTAAATTTTGATCTCTGCCACGCAGTTCCCCCGCAATCCGCACCTGATTTTATAAAAAATAGTCCTTTAAGAGATCCGGAAAATCTATTGGGATATGTAGATATTAATAAAAATACAATGCAGCATACTCATTTTAGAAATGTATTTGCTCTTGGAGATTGTACCAATGCTCCCTGTAGTAAAACAGGTGCGGCAATTAGAAAGCAAGCCCCGGTTGTGGTCGAAAATCTTTTGGCAATTATAGATAATAAAGTTGGAACGGCTCAATACGACGGGTATAGTGCATGTCCAATTCCTACTCAATACGGAAAATTAATGCTAGCTGAATTCGATTATACAAATACACCCAAAATGACTTTTCCAATAAATCAGGCAAAACCAAATTGGGCGATGTGGATCCTAAAAACTAAGATATTGCCTTGGTTGTATTGGAATAAAATCCTAAAAGGAACGGCATAATAATTAGTGCACTTTATTTTAGTTTGTTATCCCTTTCGAGTCAAATTGAAAGGGATTTTTTTCAACGTCATTGATGCCTCAATCAACTCTTAATAGCGATAATTTATGTCCTGATGTAGCGCCCCAATCAGTAACAGAGTTTATTATAAAAAATCCTCATGAGTCGGACTATATCATTAGTATGTTTAGCTGCGTATCCAATTCCTACTCCATACGGAAAATTAATGTGGTGAGAATACTCCAAACGTGTCTTTCCCTATTGATCAAGTGAAACTAGCATGGTTGATGTGGATACAAAAAGTGAAAATTTTAACCTAATTATATTGGAATAAAATATGGAAATGAACAGCTTAAAAGTTGTGTTTTTTAAATAAAAAGTACCATTATTGTCTCTTTTTAATAATTATCTTTAACAGAATTCTACACTATCATTTTAATATAAATACTAATGGTATTTTAAATTGAAAATAATCTTCTTTGGACTATCGGGGCAACCATTTTGTTAATTGTTTTTGTTGCTGGATCCATTTATTTTGCAATAACGTCTTTACGATAATTAAATATGAATGAAATTAAAAATATTAAATGTAGTGAAGTAACACAAAATGAGTTAAAGTTTGCCGTTTACCATACTTCGGATTTTTTACCTTTTATGCAAAAATTAAATATTCCGCACCGCCATAATTATTACATGATTTTGATTAATGAAAAGGGCATTGGATCACAATTGATTGATTTTAAAGAATCTTCTATTGAACCACTTTCAGTAACTTGTATGCATTATGGACAAATTCACCAATGGGTGGATTATGATAAAATTGAGGGTTATATATTAGTATTCGAAAGTGATTTTTTTGCACTCCGGTATCAAAATTATCAGTTAAGCGAATTTTCGTTTCTTACCTATCGGTATAAGCAGCCCTATTTAAAAATTGCTGTCGAAAAATTCGAACGCTTAAAATCCATTGCAGTATGGATGCTTCATGAATATAAAACCAATGAAACCGATTATGAGAAAAGCTTGCGCTCCTTGCTTAATTTATTATTAATTGATTTAAATCGATTGTTTGAACCTATACCTAAAAATACTGAATTCAGTCAATCGTTGCAACTCGTTCATCATTTTGAAGAACTAATAAATCAACATTACAAACAAAAACACTTTGTAAAAGAGTATGCTGCCATGCTGAATATTCGTCCCAATTATCTCAATTCTGTTTGCAACGATGTGGTAAAGATTGCTGCTGGAGATTTAATTAGAAATAGAATCTTGTTAGAATCCAAGCGATTACTCATTCACGAACAAAAAACAGTCGCTGAAATTGCTTATGAATTAGGCTTTGAAGACAATTCCTATTTTGGACGTTTCTTCAAAAAATATGAAAACATAACTCCTGATGCATTTAAGCGTACGTTTATTAATGCGAGTAAATCCTCTCCAATTTAAAAGCAACTATTTATTGTTAAGTAACTATTACAATATACTTTTTACCTTTAAAATCTATTTTTAATAAAATTTAAAATATGCTTTTTTTCTAAAAAACGTATTGTCATACAAAAGCCCCTATTTATAAACAAATGGAATACTATTGCCAATGGTAATAAAATGCTTGAAAAATGTTTTATTTGTAGTCAGCGTACTGAATTAGAACCAGGTTTTTGTGAAGGGAGTGGTTATCTAACTTATGGGTTAAGCGTTTGGAAATCAATTATAACTTTTGTAGTTTGGATTTCTGCAACAGGTTATGGTTTTAAAAATAGAGAAGTTTTGTAGTTGACCCTATTTTTTCATGGTAATGATAAATTTAACACAAATAATACTAAAAATAATTACTTATGGACGTAGAGATTCTTGCTCGAATTCAGTTTGCTTTCACCATTGCTTTTCATTATATCTATCCTCCTTTAAGCATTGGGATCGGTTTGATTATGGTTCTTACTGAAGGACTTTACCTTAAAACCGGAAATAAAGAATATGAAATTTTAACGCGCTTTTGGATCAAAATATTTGCTTTAACATTTGGTATTGGTGTGGCTACCGGCATTATCATGGAATTTGAATTTGGTACCAATTGGGCCGTATATTCAAGATATGTAGGCGATATTTTTGGTAGTGCTTTAGCTGCCGAAGGTTTATTTGCTTTTGGTTTAGAAAGTACTTTTTTGGGGGTTTTGCTTTTTGGATGGAATAGAGTGAAGCCTTGGGTCCATTTTGTTTCTACAGTAGGTGTTTTTTTAGGTTCCATGTTTTCGGCAGTTTGGATTGTAGTCGCTAATTCCTGGCAACAAACTCCAGCAGGATTTCACATTGTAGGTGAAGGATTAATGGCGCGTGCCGAAGTAACTGATTTTTGGGCCATGGTGTTCAATCCTTCCAGTGTAGACCGAATCATTCATACTTGGCAAGGAGCGATTTTGGCGGGAGCATTTTTGGTGTTAAGTGTTCATGCTTATTATATCAGGAAAGGGCGCTATATCCAAATTTCTAAAAAAGCATTTAAAATAGCACTTGTTGTTGCCACTATTTTTTCTTTAGGTCAGTTAGTGTCAGGGCACAGTTCAGCAGATGGCGTGGCGGTAAACCAACCCGCAAAATTAGCGGCAATGGAAGGGCATTTCGAAAAATCAGCACCTGCCGATTTGTATCTTTTGGGATGGGTTGATAAAGACAAACAAAAAGTTACTGGGATTGGTATTCCTGGCGGGCTGTCGTTTTTGGTGCACCAAGATTTTAAAGCGCCAATTACAGGTTTAAATAGTTTTCCGGTGGAAGACCGACCAAGCCAAGTAAATGCTGTTTTTCAGTTTTATCATATTATGGTTGCTATTGGAATGGCTTTAATTGGATTATCATTGTTTGCTTGTTTTATGTGGTGGCGTGGAAAATTATTTGAAACTAAATGGTTGCTGTGGATTTTTTCATTTGCTGTTATTTTACCACAAATAGCCAACCAAGTAGGATGGTTTGCCGCCGAGATGGGCAGACAACCTTGGGTGGTGTATGGACTTCTAAGAACTAATAAAGCTTTTTCACAAGAAGTTACTTCCAGTCACATCCTTTTTTCTTTGATCTTATTTTTAGTGGTTTATAGTATCCTATTTGTTTTGTTTATCTACATGGTCAACAAAAAAATTAAACACGGTCCTTATGAAGAAGCCGAGAAAACTGTAAATTTTACAACCGTTTAAAAAACTTAAAAATTATTAATTATGGAATATTTTTTAGGAGTTGATTATCCTACTTTATGGTATTTAGTGATCGGACTTTTATTTTCAGGTTATGCCATTTTAGAAGGGTTTGATTTTGGAGCCGGTGCCTGGCATTTATTTTTAAGAAAAGATTTAAGTCGCAGAATTGCTATCAATGCCATTGCTCCGGTTTGGGATGCTAATCAAGTATGGCTTGTCATAGGTGGTGGCGCTTTATTTGCAGGATTTCCGGTAATGTACGCTACCATGTTATCCGCAATGTATGTTCCTTTTATGCTCTTTTTGATGTTTAATGTACTCCGTGCCGCGGCTATCAAATTTAGAAGTGCCGAAGAGATGCTTTGGTGGAGAAAAACATGGGATTATGTTTACAGTATTTCCAGTATTATGATTTCATTTTTACTGGGTGTTGTTCTAGGTAATATTTTGCAAGGTTTTGCGTTGGGACCAAATTATGCTTACCAAGGAGGCATGTTTTTCTCTTTCCTTAATCCATACGCAATTATGGTAGGCTTGACTACTTTATCCTTATTTATGACGCAAGGCGCTATTTATCTGTTATTAAAAACCGAAGGGAAATTACATGTAAGACTGACTTTTTTACTAAAGAAAGGAATGCTGTTTTTTATTATAAGCTTCGGGATTACCACACTTTACACTTTAGTTTTTATCCCTGAAGTTACCGAAAATTTCAGAGAAAATCCGCTTTATTTTGTTGTTCCGATAATCTCTTTTTTGGCTGTGGCCAATGTTCCGCGTTTAGCTTCAAAAAAGCGCTATATGCTGGCATTGGTTTTCTCCTCCTTAACAATGGCGTTTTTGCTTATTCTTGTTGCTTTACAATTGTATCCAACGTTATTAATTTCTACAATCGATCCAAAGTATAGTGTAACCATTTACAATGCCGCATCGTCACAAAAATCATTAGGAATCATGTTGACCATTGTGGTGATTGGCACACCTTTACTTGCGGCCTATTTTATCTTTTTATACCGAACATTCAATGGAAAAGTAAAACTGGATGATACCAGTTATTAATTAAAAAGAACACTCAATTTTTATAGTTCAAATCCAAAGCAGTAATGTCTCTGGATTGGCAACTGGGAGATAAAGTAATTATTCCGGCTCTAAAAACAGTAAAAGCTTTAACTGAAAGAAAGGAAAGTGATTTAGAATTGTGGGCTAGTATTTTACCAAAAAATTGCTATAAAGAATTTTTGTAAATGTTCCATTAAGACCGTCCTTGTGATGGTCTTTTTTTTGCGTATTAAAAAATAAAATAGAATTTAATTTCTCTCTGTGACTTTTGTCACATACTATATTTACTCATAAAATAGTTATTTTATCATGATAATTGTCACTTTGGATACTAAAAGGGTCTTATAAATTTGCCTCAATATTATTGATATAAAAGTATTATTAATTCAAAAAACTTGATTATGAAAATCGAACAAATTTACACAGGATGTATTGCTCACGCAGCTTATTATATTGAAAATAATGGTGAAGCCGCCATTTTTGACCCTTTACGAGAAGTACAACCCTATATTGATAGAGCATTTAATGATAATGCCAAAATTAAATATGTGTTTCTTACTCATTTTCACGCTGATTTCGTTTCAGGGCATTTGGATTTAGCAAATAAAACTAATGCAAAAATTGTGTATGGACCAACGGCAAAACCTGCTTATGAAATTATTTCTGCTGAAGACGGACAGATTTTTGAAATTTGAAATTATAAAGTAAAAGTGATTCATACTCCGGGACACACCATGGAAAGTACTACTTTTCTATTGATTGATGAAAACGGAAAAGAACACGGAATCATAACTGGTGACACATTGTTTATTGGCGATGTTGGTCGTCCAGATTTAGCACAACATGTTGTTGCTGATTTAACACAAGACAAATTAGCACGTTATTTATATCATTCTTTGCGAACTAAAATTATGCCTTTGTCAGATAATTTAATCGTATATCCAAATCACGGTGCGGGTTCGGCTTGCGGGAAAATGATGAGTAAAGAAACTACCGATACTTTGGGGAACCAAAAGAAAACCAATTATGCATTAAATCCAAAAATGACCGAAGATGAATTTGTTACTGCTGTTTTAACTGGACTAACGAATCCTCCAGGCTATTTTCCAGCCAATGTGTTACTGAATATTAATGGCTATGACAGTTTAGATGCGATATTAAAAAAAGCGAAAACACCTTTAAATCCAACCGAATTTGAAGTAGTGGCAAACGAAACTAGAGCTTTAGTACTGGATACTCGTGACGCATCCGAATTTGCAAGAGGCTTTATTCCAAACAGTATTAACATTGGTTTAGACGGCAGTTTTGCGATGTGGGTGGGCGAAATGATTGCAGATATCAAACAAGAAATCTTATTAGTCACTGAAATTGGTAAGGAAGAAGAAAGCATGGTGCGTCTTTCCCGTATTGGATATGATTATACTATTGGCTATTTAAATGGAGGAATTAATGCATGGAAAAAGGAAGGTTTTGAATTGGATACCGTAAACAGAATTACAGCAAAACAATTAGAAGATATTATTGATTTTGATGAAACACTTATTTTTGATGTCAGAAAGAAAAGCGAGTTTTTATCGGAACATCTTATTGGGGCAATAAATGTACCCTTAAACGAAATCAACAATCACTTGGCGGAATTTCCAAAAGAGAAAAAATTTATTTTGCATTGTGCCGGAGGTTATCGTAGTATGATTGCTGCTTCAATTTTAAAACAACGAGGTTGGGATAATTTTGTTGATGTTATTGGTGGCTTTGCCGAAATCAAAAATACTAATCTTTTAACATCCGATTATGTTTGTCCAACAACACTATTGTAAATAATTCATTGTTTTGTATTGTCCTGAAAAACGGATTCAGGATAGATAAAAGAGATTGCCTTTTTTAGGTTATCTCTTTTTATATTTTATGTAAATTGGATATCCTACATAAAACGGTACCTTTAGTTTTACTACATTTTTGTAATTAATTTAATGGTTAAATTCTTCAATTGTTGCATAAATCATAGCTTAATTTCTCATTTTCACTTGTACCAAATTTTAATATATTCAAAGTAGTTACGGTATCATGTGTAAAGCTTTGATTGATAGCACCAATCTTCAAACAAAATATTTTGGAATACAAAAAAAGGTCTGAAGTTCAACAAAATTTATATTATACCTTTATCCAATACAAGTTCTGCTAAGGCTAACGACGGTCCTGACGATGAAATAATTATTATAAAAACCATCAAAAAAAGCTAAATAACCTGCACTGCTTTGTAATTAAATACTAATTTCGGGGAAAGAAATTTTATATGCTGCGTTCCCCGGTTTTAGTTTTATTGTTGTTATTTGCAATTGTATCCTGCCAAAAAGGGTCAGAAACAACTTCTGTGAATGTTAAAAATAGAGAAACGACTAAAAGTGTCCTTGCTCAGAAATATTCAGAATTAGGTGATTCTTTTAGCAGGGATAATAAACTGGATAGTGCTTTCTATTATTATTTAAAATCTACAGAATTATTTAAAGAGGAAGACATCAGCACATACATCGCATATAATCTAGTTGGAATGGCGTATATCCAACAGACCTTTGGTGATTATTACAGCAGTGAAGAAACTTTAATCGAAGCTTTGCCATATTTAAACAATGATTTACAATTTCAAGTGGCGGCAAATAATTTATTTGGAATCGCAGCAAAAGAACTAAAAAATTATGATGACGCCGTTCGTTATTATACTACAATTTTAAAAACTGTTAAAGATTCTGTCACTAGAGTGGCTGCTCTTAATAATATCGCTACAGTATATATGGAACAAAAAAAGTACAGAAAAGCAATAGTACTTTTAGAGCCGGTTTTAAAGTCTGATATTTTAGACACACTGCAGAATAACAAAGCTAGAATTATTGATAACCTGGGATTTGCTTATTATAAAGACAATAAGATTTCAAAGGGACTACAATTAATGAATCAGGCTTTAGCAATCAGAACTAGCATTAACGATTCTTACGGAAGTATTGAAAGCTATTTGCATTTAGCCGATTACTATCAAAATAAAGATTACCAAAAATCAAAAGAGAATGCACTACATGCTTATGATGAAGCAACAAAACATCAAAGTATTGACGAACGACTGGAAGCCTTGGCATTTTTAATGTCATATAATCAAGAAAAAGGAGTAAATAGTTACGCCATATTGTTTGTAAATCTAAATGACAGTATTAAGAAAGTACGAAATAATGCTAAAAATCAATTTGCAAAAATTAGATATGATTCTAGAAAAGCCATACTAGAAAGTATCAAATATAAGGGGCAAAGGGCTGAAATCCTTTTGCAGCTTGAAACACAAAAGAGCCAAAAGTACTTGTTCTTTTTTGGATTTGTTGCGTTACTTGGCGGGATTGGATTTATAGTCAATTATTACAAAAGTAAAACCAAACGAGAACGCTTAGAGGCCAATTATACTACTGAAACCCGAATTTCTAAAGAACTCCATGATGAATTGGCCAATGATGTTTTTTATGCGATGACTTTTGCTGAAACTCAAGATTTGCAGAATCCAATAAAAAAAGAAACTCTTTTAGATCATATTGATAAAATATATGTTAGAACACGAAATTTTTCTAAAGAGAATAGTCCTGTAGAAACTGGAGAACATTATGAACAAAATTTAAAAGAAATGCTCAATAGCTACAAAAGTATTAGTACCGTAGTTATTATTAAAAATGGAGAACCAATAGATTGGTCAAAAATTCAAACAGAAAAAAAGATAGCCATACAAAGAGTATTACAAGAACTTATGGTTAATATGAAAAAACACAGTCAAGCCAGTTTTGTTATCATTGGTTTTGATATGGAACAAAATACTCTCAGAATTGACTATTCAGATAATGGAGTTGGTTTTTCACAGCAACTTATTTTAAAAAATGGTCTTCAGAATGCGGAAAACCGTATTGAGACTGTAAAAGGAATACTTACTTTTGATTCTCAAACCAATAAAGGCTTCAAGGCTAAGATTTTAGTTCCAAAATAATATACCAATATGTTTACAAAAGTTTTAATTGCGGATGATATTGATTTTAATGATTTGGGTGCTTCCCAGATACTAAATGAACTTGATGTTCTCGAAATTCAATATGCAAAATATTGTGATGAAGCATTGTTAAAGTATTTAACTATTATTTTCTAAGTTATTTATTTTTAATTTTTAAAATAAATTTTATTGATCGAACCCCTTGTTGGATATTGATTTTACTGAGATTTAGGCATAAAAAAACCCGAAAATTGTTGATTTTCGGGTTTTTTGTGGAGTCGCCGAGAATCGAACTCGGGTCCAAACAAGCAACTAAAAAGCTTTCTACGCGTTTATTTTCTGATTGAGTTTTCGATACTGTGCTAGGCCAGAAACAGCCACACGATACTTATCTTCTTAATTTTGAAATCCACCCGAAGCTCATGGAAATCTAGGTTTATTTTTACGGTTCCCCTGAACTGAACGCCACAAACCAAGGCTTTCAAGGAGAATCCAGCTTTCCTATCTGATAGGAACGTGGCTTAATCGTACTATAATTCGGATTATGCAGCTAAAGCGTAGTTATTTTCGCCGTGTAAAATTGTAAGATCTTATATTTACGAGCAAGGTCTCAATGCTCGACGTGCTTACTTATCAATTCGACTTGCTGTCAAAACCAGTCGACCCCTTTTTTATTTCAACATTCAAAATGAATTTTGAGTTTGCAAATATACACTTTTATACTTGAATTTGTATTGCTAAACTTTAAACTATATTACAAAAACCATTCCTTTTTATTCGTCTCTTTGTTTGAACGGATAATCCCCAAATAAGACAGCCAATTTGCGTACGTCATAGGTTTTTCGAGTAAATTTATTCGAAAGCGCTATGATGGTCACGCCCTCTTTTCTCAAGGTGATATAAGATGAGGTATTGCCATGCCACCAGCCGTTATGAAAATAAAAATTTTGTCCCGTGTCCCAATTGATCATTCGAATGCCAAGTCCATAATTTTTAGTTCCTTTTCGTTCATTACTATATCCTTTATACACTTGACTTTGTAACGATGGTGTTAAAAAAGTAGAACTATTTCGCGCTCTGTCAAATTTCAATAAATCTCGCGGTGTGGAGTATATATTTTTGTCCCCATAAACAGCATCTAAATAATCTTTGCCAATTTCTACTTTGTTTCCTTTATAAGAGGTAACTGCTGTGTCTTTATCTCTATCATAGTCAAAAACATAGGTGTTCTTCATGCCAAGTGGATCAAAAATGATTTGTTTCATGGCTTCTTTATATGGAAGTTTTGTGATTTTTTCAATTATTAATGCCAACATGGCATAATTAGTATTACAATAACTGAAGCGCGTATCGGTTTTAAATTCTAAACCAATCTCTTTTGTAGCCATGATGGTCAGAATGTCTTGATTGGTAAGTATGTTGTGTCTATCCCAAATAGTTTTGTCACGATCTGTAAAATAGGCATAATTACGCATTCCGCTTCTGTGATTCAACAATGTTTTTATAGATACTTCAGGATAAGGAAACTCTTTCAAGATGGTATTTACCTTTTGATCTAAGTCAATCCTTTTAGCATTTATTAATTTTAAAATAGCGGTTGCCGTGATTACTTTACTTACAGAGGCAATATGTAAAGGAGTAGATTTAGTGATTAATGTTTTATCTCTAAAATTGGAATAGCCTTCGTATTTTTCATAAATAATTTGACCATTTTTAGCCACTAGAAAACTTCCATTTGCACTATTATTGGGCCAGTTTTTTTTATAAAAAGAATCAATGGATGTCTTTTTTGAATTAATGTATTCGGCAGTTAATTTTGTCTCCGGTTTACTTAATGGCTTCATCTTGGGTAATGTACTCTGTGGGAGTTGTGCATCACTCAATTCAATCTTCTTTTTCTCTTTGTTACAAGAACTCAAAACTACAAAGACGAGAAGAATATGTAGTATATTTGTTTTTTTTATAAAATTCATTTCCGTGGTACTAGAAAGGCAAATATATAGAATCAATGTCTTTTCACACCTTGTTTTTTCGAAACCTTAACACTATTTTATAAGTAAACTTAAAATGTGTTTTTCTATTATTATGGACCTCAACCAATAATAGTTTTTGGCGTATGTATTTTAATTAAAAAATAAATCGATTTTAGTTTAAAATGTTATATTTGTAACAAATAAACTAAATAAAGTTATAATAAAAGTAAATCAAAAGTATAAAAAAATATGAAATTCGGAATTTTAAAAGAAAGAAAAAACCCGCCTGACAGAAGAGTTATTTTCTCACCTGATGAATTAACTAAACTAAAACAGCTGTATCAAAATGTTGCTGTAAAAGTTGAACGTTCTGATATTCGTATTTTTACCGATTCAGAATATGAAAAACTAGGGATTGAAGTGACTGATGACATCAGTGATTGTGATATTTTGTTTGGCGTAAAAGAAGTACCGGTGGAAAATTTAATTCCGAACAAAACATATTTCTTTTTTTCTCATACCATAAAAAAGCAACCTTACAACAGAAAATTATTACAAGCAATTTTAGAAAAAAATATTGATTTATACGATTATGAAACAATTGTAGATTCTAATAATCGCAGGCTAATTGGTTTTGGTCGTTACGCAGGAATTGTAGGCGCTTACAATAGTATTCGCGCTTTTGGAATAAAATTCGAATTGTTCAAATTGCCAAAAGCAGAAACACTTTCTGGTAAAGAAGCACTAATTGCTCATTTGAAACGGTTGATTTTGCCGCCATTAAAATTTGTTATTACAGGTACTGGAAAAGTAGGAAGCGGAGCTAAAGAAGTTCTAGATGCTATAAAAATAAAGGAAGTTTCAGTTGAAAATTATTTGACAAAAAGTTATTCGCAACCCGTATATACGCAAATAGATGTTTTAGAATACAATAAGCGTAAAGATGGTAAGGTATTGGATTATACGGATTTTTATCATAATCAAAAGGAATATGTTTCTGATTTCGAAAGATTTACAAAAGTATCAGATATCTATATTACCGGACATTTTCATGCGAATGAAGCCCCGGTCATTCTTACACGAGAAATGTTGCAATCGAAAGATTGTAAAATTAAAGTTGTTGCTGATGTTTCCTGCGATGTTAATGGTCCAATAGCCTGTACGCTGAGATCATCTACAATTGCCGAGCCCTTATATGGATATTTACCAAATGAAAACAAAGAAGTAGATGTTTTTCATCCCGCAGCAATTGTAGTTATGGCAGTGGATAATTTACCCTGTGAACTCCCAAAAGACGCAAGCGAAGGATTTGGCGAAATGTTTATGGAACATGTTATTCCCGCTTTTTTTAATGAAGATAAAGATGGAATTTTACAAAGAGCTAAAATTACTGAAAAAGGAAAACTGACTCCGAAATTTAGTTATTTACAAGATTATGTTGATGGAAAATAAATAGAATGTTGTTTTTATTATAAAAAAAATCCCCCAGATAATTTCTAAATTTTGGGGATTTGTAATTAAGTCAATATTTTTTTATTTTAAGAATAGGATTGTTTTCAAATTGATGCATCATTTTGTCATTACAATGATGATGAATGCCAATTTTAATTACTCCATGATTGCTTTCTGTTTCCTGAAAATGGTCCATTGCAATAACAATGAAATCACAATCGTTAACATCGCTCCAATGAAATTGAGCCATAAATACCCCAGTTTTTCTTCACCGCTCGGGAAAATATAAATGGCGTAATAGTAAATGATAAAAATAGTAATCTGACTTACTACGGCGCTGTAAAAAATAGCTTTGGACTGCACCTTGTGTATATAAAAACCAACCAGGAAAATTCCCAATACAGTTCCGTAAAATATGGATCCAATGATATTTACCAATTGGATTAAATTCTCGAACAACGTCCCGATACAGGCAAAAAGAATAGCGATAATTCCCCACAGCAATGTGAAAAATTTTGTAGCATATAGATAATGTTTTTCTGATTTTTCTTCTTTCAGATTGCGTTTGTAAATATCAATTGCGGTAGTTGATGCCAATGCATTCAATCCGGAAGCAGTCGATGACATAGCAGCTGAAATGATAACGGCTAGCAATAAACCGATAAGTCCTTTGGGTAAATAATTAAGGATAAAGTGAAAAAACACATAATCTTTGTCATTAGTTTCACTGTTGCTGTCGGCTTTGAGGATTATTTCTTTGGCTCGATCTCTCAAATCTTTTTCTTTATTGGACAAAGCTACCAATTCTTTTCGAAGGATTGGATTGTCATAATCTTGATTGAGCTGATCGATATACAATAGATTAATTACTTTTTTATCTTCGGATAGATCGTCTAATTTTTGCTCCAAAGCATTGTATTCGCCTTTATAAGCCGATTTTTCAATCATGGCTTTGTTGTTTGGATTAAAATTTAATGGAACAGGATTGAATTGGAAAAAAACAAAAACCATAACTCCGGTAAGTAAAATGAAGAACTGCATTGGTACTTTTAGCAGCCCATTCATAATCAATCCCATTTGGCTTTCCCTAACGGATCTTCCTGATAAATAACGCCCTACCTGAGATTGGTCAGTTCCAAAATAAGCCAATGCAAGGAAAAAACCTCCTGTGATTCCGCTCCAAAATGTATATTTTTCTTCTGGGTCAAAAGAGAAATTGACAATATTCATTTTGTCATTTGCTCCAGCTATGTGAAGCGCACTGGTAAATGTCATGTCATTAGGTAGATAATGTAATATCAGAAAAAAGGTAATCAGCATTCCCGACATAATCACAAACATTTGCTGTTTTTGAGTTACATTCACTGCTTTGGTTCCACCGGAAAAGGTATAAATGATAACCAATACACCAATAATGATATTCATGTAAGTAAGATTCCAACCCAATATTGCCGACAAAATAATCGCTGGCGCATAAATGGTCAGTCCAGTTCCAAGACCTCTTTGAAACAAGAAAAGAATAGCTGCAAGGGAACGAGTTTTTAAATCAAATCTTTTTTCGAGGTATTCATAAGCCGTGTATACTTTGTATTTGTGGTATAAAGGGATAAAGGTGACACATATTACTACCATGGCAATTGGCAATCCAAAGTAGAATTGTACAAATCCCATTCCGTCATGATAGGCTTGTCCTGGAGTGGAAAGAAATGTAATTGCACTGGCTTGCGTCGCCATAACAGAAAGCCCAACAATGTGCCAAGGCGTTTCATTACTACCCAGAATAAAGTCTTCAACATTTTTACTTCCTTTGGTTTTCCATGCACCGTAAATTACGATGAACAGTAATGTAACTATAAGTATAACCCAATCAAATAATTGCATAATTTAAGAGTATAATTTCATGATGAGACAAAAGATCAGGATGTATATAGCATTGGCTACAAGCACCCAAGTATAGTTCTTCTTCCAGGTTTTTATTTTTTTTGTTTCCATTTTAGATTGGGTTAGGGCTTGATTTTTTGAACAGGAATTTTTTCGGATGATTTCAATGAGATAATATTTGAAATTAATTTATACGCACCGGTAACGCCTTCAGGTAATTCTCTAAAAAAGCTTAAACCCGTATAAATGTAGTGTCCTTTTCCGTAAGGAGCAATCAGCAATGCACCATTTTTTGGTGTTTCTCCTTTATCATTAGAAGATAGAATAGCAGTGAAGGCTTTGTCGTACTCACTTGGGTAATACAATCCTTGTTCTTGTTTCCAACCTTGAAAATCTTTAGCTGTAATTTTGTTTGGGAAATTCAAAACGGGATGGTTTGGTGCTAAAAATCGAACTTCAGCATCTTCTTCGGTTACACGGTCGCGGGACAGTTTTAATGGATAAGGAGCTATGTTTTCGGTTATAAGATCACCCGCAGTATTATACTGTACGAGCATTGTTTTTCCTCCTTTTACAAAATCAAAAAGAATGTTTTGCTTATTTGCTAATGCTGCAACGGTATTATAAGCACGAACACCTGTCATGACTACATCAAAATTTTCTAATTTCTCGGGTGTTATTTCTTCAGGTTTCAGCAGTGTAACCGTGTAACCCAATTGAGTCAGGCTGCTAGGAACTTCATCTCCTGCTCCCATAATGTATGCGATTTTTTCACCATTTGTTTTTAAATCCGTTTTGATGCATTTGGCTTCAGCTGATTTTAAAACTTGTTGTTTCGTGATGTGGTCATAATTAATGATGATTTGTTCTTTGTCAAATCGTTTATTGTCAATTATCGCCACACTTTTGGCAACCGCTTCATCCGATTTGTTAGGCGCAGTTACTTCAAAATAAACAATTTGTTCCGTTCCCTTTTTTGGGATGTTAAAAGGAATTGATTTTGGAGAAACACTCCAGTTTTTAGGCAGTTCCAGTTGCAGATTTCCTTTAACGGCATCTTTACCCGCTTTGATTTTTACGCCTACATATTTTATTTTGGTATCTTTAAAAAGCAATACTTTGTCTACAATTGAAGTCGTAACATCAGGAACTATGTCGAGATAATTATACACTTCACCTTTTACATCGTCATTGTATTTATAAACTACTGTTCGCTCAAATGGGATTTCGATTCCGTTGATTTGAACGTTAAAGACTACTTTAGCTTCCCGAATAATATCCGGAATTCCTATGTTTTGCTGCTCATTTACGGCATACATCCCAACGGTTCCATTTTCTCTTAACCAATACGGTTGTGTGTAGTTAATTGATTCGGGTAACTTTAAATCTAAATTGATGTTATTCAGAATATTGTTTTTTAAATCCCTATTTTGAGGTGTCGTAATTTGATTTGGTAAACTGGTCACGCTCATTAATTGTAATGGCGCTGAGCTTCTGTTGATGGCTTCAAGTTTCAGTTTAATAGTGCTTCCGGGAGTCGTTTCCTGATTTTGGGCAACGGCTTCAAGATACAACCCGGAACAGGTTGCTATAATTTCTTTTATGGCTGCGGATTTCAGTGGTGCCCAGTGATTTTCGTCCAAAGCTTCCATCATTGCGTAGGCTTTCGCCAAATTTGGAATACTTGCCGAAGGATTATTATGGTCGAATTCAGCTGCAATAGTTGTCAATAACTCTCCAATAGCTTTTCCTCCTTTTACTCGGTTCCAAGAGGTGTCAATTCCTTCAAAAAGTGATTTTTTTTCTTTTAAAACATCTCCATTTATAAACTCTAAATATTCCGTTTCTTCGCCACGCGCACCAGTGCTACCAAAACCTTGCGATTGATGACGACTGCGACTTAATGCTGCTATTTCTTGATTTGATTTTCCTAATCCGGCATAATAAACACCAGTTTCTAGTGCAATTAGATTTTTTTTGTCAGCGGCATTAAATTTTTCGACAGTTCCATAAAACCACCAAGAAGTATTGAAAAACTGGCGTTTGGTTTGCCAAGGTTTTACAAATTGCAATTGTTCCGGAAAAATAGTTGGATTGTTAGCCAATTGAAAACTTTCGACACTCAACATTGCCGATGAAGTGTGATGACCGTGTGTAGTTCCTGGAGAGCGATGGTCAAATCGGTTGACAATTACATCAGGTTGAAATTTTCGGATGGCCCAAATAACGTCTGCCAATACTTTCTCTTTATCCCAAATTTCTAAGGTTTCTGTTGGATTTTTGGAAAACCCAAAATCATTGGCACGGGAAAAAAATTGTTCTCCACCATCAATTTTTCGAGCTTCAATAAGTTCTTGTGTTCGTATCACTCCTAATAATTCGCGTAACTGTGTTCCTATTAAGTTTTGGCCACCATCTCCACGTGTCAACGATAAATAGCCTGTTCTGGCTTTTTGATCATTGGACAAATAAGAAATTAATCGGGTGTTTTCATCATCTGGATGTGCGGCAATATACAATACAGAACCTAGAAAATTAAGCTTTTGAATTTGATTGTAAATTTCAACAGAATTTGGTTTTTGTGGTTGTTGCGCATTTGTTATTTGGCAACATAAAAGAAACATTAAAATAGCGGATACGTATTTTTTTTGCATTTTTTTTAATTTAATTTGCAATAGCTTCAAAAGTAGGAATTAAATAATTTCTTCTGAAATATTTTGGGTTTTCTTTAATAAAAAAGAGAGAGAACACCAATTTTGGTATCCTCTCTCTTTTTTAAACAAATGTGTGATTAATCTCTATCATGTCCATTTCCACGCCCATTTCCTCTTCCGTTTCCATGTCCGTTTCCATTATTTCGGTTATCATGTTTTTTATATTCTCTGTGGTTATCATTATCATATCTTCTATGATTGTCATTTCCTCTTTGCTTTACATATACTCTACGGTTGTTGTTATAGCCAATATTTCTTTGTTCTCTTCCATGATATCCTCTATAATATTTTACTTTATGGTTGTTAAAGTTGTTGTAAGGTCTTGAACCATGATAATCGTTTAATACTACTTTGTATCCACCATATAAATCATAGTTTCTATATTGATTTGGTAAATGTCTGGAACGTATCCATCTTCCTCCACCAAAATAAATAAACTGTGTGGCTCTTACATCATAATAAGCTTCAACATCCGGTAAATAATAATATTCAGCTTCTGCATATCCTGAAGGTCCCCAAGATGGGGCAGTACCTATGTTTAAATTTACTGAGACTTGTGCATGTATTGTACTTGATGCAAAAAGTATAATTCCTACCGCAATTAATTTTAATGTTCTCATTTTTTCAAATATTTAATTAGTAATAATTTTTTTATATTAGCTCGTTAACACGATACTTTTTGAGTAATTTCAACAACTGTGCCAAAACAAAAAAATTAACATTTAATTAATAATTAATGCGCTAAAAAAAAAAGAGCCTCATTGCTGAGACTCTCTTTATAAATTATGTGAAATCAGTATTAATGTTTTCCATTTCCATGACCATTATTTCCTTTTCCACCCTTATTTCCATTGTTACCGTTACTTTTGTAAACTTTGTTAGCATTACTGCGGTTAGAACCTATTGATTTTTGAGGTTTACCTTTGTATCCTTTGTAATATTTTGCTTTGTGTGTTTTAAAGTTACTGTATGGTCTTGAACCATGGTAATCGTTCAAGACTACTTTGTAACCATTGTATAAGTTATAGTTTCTATATTGATTAGGCAGGTTTCTTGAACGAATCCATTTTCCTCCACCAAAATAAATAAACTGCGTAGCTCTGATATCATAATAAGCTTGAATATCCGGTAAATAATAATAATCTACAGATGAGTAACCAGCCGGACCCCAAGCTGGAGGACTTCCTATATTTACATTTACTGAAACTTGTGCTTGCATTGTATTTGCAGATGCAAAAAGTATAATTCCTGCGATGATTAATTTTAATGTTTTCATTTTTAAAAATTTTAATTAGTAATTTTCAATTATTATTTTATCTCGTTTTGTGGTAAAGCCAACAATTGTGCCAATATCAAAAAATTAACATTTAATTGTGTTATTTTACTTCATAAAAAAAGGAAACGATTATTTTTCGTTTCCTTCTTTTATTTTCATTCTTGTTGATTCAGTTACAATAAAAGAATCAATAAAAGGATAACTATAATAATTGCACCAACAGATAAATAAATACCATTTCCAGTTGATTTTAATTCAGCTTTAATCGCACGTACTTCTTTACGTAGTTCTTTTTTTTCTGAAGAATTCAAAGAAGATTTATCCATTGCTTTTATTTCGTCAAGACGATTAAGCAATACTTTAACTTCTGCAGGAACTTCTTTTGGGTTGTTTGAAACCGAAGTTGGGTTTTTTTCAGCAGCTAACATTTGAGTTGGAACAACACTTAATGACAATACCATCATCATTAAATAAAAGGTAACTTTTTTCATTTCTTTTGGGTTTTAGTTATTAATTTTAACACAATAAAAGTAAACATTAATTCGTAATAATATCTTATATAATTATAGTATTTAATTGTATAATTTACATTAATTAAAACAAGAATGTGTGTTTAACTATTTAAAATATAGTTTTTTAAAATAAAAATAGGATTATAAAATTGACCATTTGTTATTTGAAAATTACGGTGCGAGGTTTTGCCAATTCAAAATCCTGAAATCCAAAATCAGTAGTCTCAAAAGAGTTTGTTTTGAAAATATTTTGTCCATTACCGGGTATAGATGGATAATAAGAAAGGGAAAGTTGAAAAGAACTAAAAATCAAAAAATCATTGTTTATAATAAATCCAACACCAATTTTTGAATATGCTTTATTTTCTAGCAATCCCTTTTTAGCATTTCCAAGCATGGCAATTGAATAGTTAAAATAGGGGTTTAATCTAAATCCCCAAAGATTCCATGGGGCGTATGCCTGAGTTTGTAATGTTAAAATTGCTTTTTTAGTTCCATACTGCGCAGTATTAAATCCTTGAAGTCCATAATTATCATTAATACTAAGCTGATCGGCAATTATATCTTCCCGCTTTGAGCCAAGAATTAATTGTGGTTTAACAAACTGTCGTAACTTCCATTTACCGATACTAAATAAATTTGTGAAATAATTTGCCTGAAAGGAAAAAGCCGTTTGTTTGGTATTTGATTTTTCAATAAAAGTTCCTAATTCAAAATTAGCACTTAAAAATCCCCATTTATAAAAATTACCAAATGCTGCTCGTGTACCTATATAATAACGATTGAGTTTGTTTTTATATTGGTATCCCGCAGTGATCCCAAATATTTTTCCAATAGGCACATCCTCAATAATACCATTGTTGAAAATATAACTGTCTTGAACGAATTTTCGAGACGTGATACCAATTCCTAACAGTGAAAATTTTTCATTTGAATAATAATCATTAGGATCATAATTGATTATTGGACTTTCGAGGTATTTTACATTCAAAAAACGACCTGCTACTACTAAATTTGTAGTTCTGTCACTTTCAGTATTTCCTTTTAAAATATTGAAAGCATGTCCAAGCCATAAGTCTTGTGAATTGTATTTGAAATTCTGATAGGCAAATATCGAGTTTGAATCCGGAAGAGTATCTTTTCTAAATTGTTGATCAAAATAAACACCCCCAGCCCATTTTGTAAATGCAGAGTAAAAAGGACGGTCGAAATTGATACTTTTACTGTAATAGTCTTCTAAATCAATACTATAGCTGACAGTAGTTTTGATAAAAGTATTTTTGATATTAGGAATACTATACGCTAAACTGTAGGCACTTTTTCCATCGCTGAATCTATTTCTGAATTTATTATTAAATTCATGACCAGAGCCCAAAATATTACGGTCATTCAGTTCGAAATTAGTTCTTGAACTTGAAATAGAGCCCTTTGGAATAATACTCCACGAATCTAAAACCCGAATAAATACATCTACGGAATCAGTGTTTTTATTGATCAATTGCGGAGTAATATCAACCCGACTGATGTAGCGTTGCGTTCTTATTAAACGTTCAGATTCTTTTACTAACAAGGAATCTAGAGGTTTGTTTTTCTTAATCAGTAATAAATTCCTAATAGCAAGCCTGTTCGTTTTAATATGGACTCTGTTTCCGGTTCGTTCAGCCCAATTTTTAGGTTTTCTTGTGGTATCAATTTCCGAATAACCAAAAGGATCTAAAGTGATGATATTTATGTTTCTAATAATCTTGCCTTCAAATTTTGCGTATCTTTTTGGGATTACTTTTGTTTTTTTTGTTTTTACATTAACGGGTCTAAAAACTAATTTATGGACTAATTTAGTGAATTTATTTTTTTTGGAATAGGTTTGAATTTGTTTATAAACTTCTGAAGAATCCTTTTTTGTTTTTTTTATCTGTGAAAAGGAAACCTGCCAGCAGCAGCATATCAAAAGAAAGAGAATCAATTTTTGTTTTTTAAACATGATAAAAAATAATTTTAAAACAGTATTAACGAAACAAAAAGAGGAATCTTTTTAATTGCTAGTTTTGATAAACAAAGTCACACTTTAGATAATGAATTCTATGATTTTTATAATCTAATCATCCGTTTTATTGCTGTCATTTTCAGTTGTGGTTTCAGTAAAAATCGGAACTACAATATCAGTTTTAATGATGGTTTTCTTTGGTGTTGATTCTGAATCAAAGAGTGGTAATTTAATATTTCGCCAAGTATAGGTTTTTGGTAAATGGTCTCCCATCAGGTATCCCCAAGGTTCTAGAGATTCAATTCTGTCAAAAATGACTTTTAAAACGGCAAGTATCGGAAGTGCTAAAAACATTCCTGAAACTCCGGCAATTGCTCCTCCGATAATGATTCCAACAATCGATATGAATGCGTTTATCTCTACTTTAGAACTTACAATCAGCGGAACAATGATATTATTATCAATGAGCTGAACCACAACAGTTATTACTATAACACCAACAATTATTGATAAATCAGGTGAACCTGTAAGTGAAGCAACAATACTTAAAACACCGGCAAATAGAATTCCTATGTAAGGAATCAGATTTAGAATTCCTGTTATTATTCCCAATAAAATGGCATATTTCACACCTATTAGCATAAATCCAAGGGTTGTCATTACTGAAATTAAAATCATTTCAATAATCAAACCTACAATGTAACTGTTGATGGCTACTCTAACATTTGTTAAAATGTTTTTTAACTGTTCATGGTTTTCTTTTTTGAATAATTTAGATAAAAATAGTAAAAAATGCGTTCTGTACAAAAGAATTAAAAAAGTGTAAATCGGTATCAAAGTTAAGTTTACCAAAGTATCCGTAAATGACATTAGGGTAGTTCCAATGATTTCTTTTCCTTTTTCCATCGAATCTTCAGCTGCAGTATCGATATACTGTTTTTGTTCTCTGGAACTTAAATGAAAATTATCTCTAATAAAACCTTGAATATTACTAAGATGAATGTTAATATTTCTTTCAATTTTATCAAAATCATCAGCAAAATCACTGATCTGAAAGGATAGAAAAACAAAAAGACCAATAAAAATTAATACAAATAAAATCACTGCTATCATTACAGCCAGAACATGCGGAAAATAGAGTTTTGATTTCAAAAATTGAACAATGGGATACAATAATATCGCAAACAAAAACGACATCATTACAGGGATCAATATGTCTTGACCAATGTAAAAAATAAAGATAATAGCAATTAAACCCAACAAAGTCAGGGTTAATTTAGCGTAAAATGGAAATTTTAGGATATCATTCATATCTTTTTTGTTTGGTATTATAAACTAACTAATATTCAACTATTTTCAACTGACAAATATGTGGCAATATAAAAATTAAAGTATTACATATTTTTTATCAATAGTTACATAATTATCACTTTCGAATCGATAGATTTATTAACGAAAATAGCGTTAGCATTCATAAAGTTATGAATTAATCTACGAATTCTTTATTTTCAAAATGATTTTTTAGAATGGAGATTCCTTTTTGCAAAAGCAAATTGTTGGGGTAAATAATCTTTTCCCCTTCAATTGTTTTTAAGAAAACATGAAAGGCACCAATATCTTCAATTTCGGCTTCAATTGGGAAATCCTTATCATGGATTTTGATGACGTCCCCAATTTTAAACGGAAAAGAAAAAAACAAAATAATACCGGAAGTAATGTTACTCAAAATAGACCATTGAGCAAACATAGCTACACCTACAACGGTTGTGATAGAAGAAAGTGCAATAGTAATATCTTTAGTCTGAACGCCCCAAATCACTATTAAAGCAATAATAACCAAAATATTGATAAATAAATGAATGTATTTAATGACTAAATTAGTTCTGTGCTCCAGCGTTTGGTTTGATTTGGCGTAGCGCCTTACCAATTTGGTTGAGATTATCCGCAATAAAATCAGCAGAATCCCTAAGATTCCGGTAGCAATTAATTCCCTGGTGTATTCGTGTATTAATGACATTTCCATAAAACGACTAGGCTAAATTATTCAAATATTCATACACTTTATCCGTGGGCATTCCCATCACATTAGCATAAGAACCTTCAATTTTTGAAACGCCAATAAAACCAATCCATTCCTGTATTCCGTAAGAACCTGCCTTGTCATAAGGCTTGTAGTTTTCTAAATAATAACGAATCGATTCCTCACTTAATTCATTAAATGTGACTTTTGTTATTTCGTATAAAATCTCAACTTTTTTATTGGTTTTAAAGCAAACGGAAGTAATGACTTCATGAGTAGCATTCGATAATGATTTAAGGATTTCAAAAGCATCTTGTTCGTCTTTTGGTTTACCCAAAGCGGTATTGTTGTGCCAAACAATGGTGTCGCTGGTAATCAAAATTTCATTTGGGTTTAATTCTCCTTCGAAAGCGCTGGCTTTCAGTTCAGCCAAATAATTAGTGATTTCGTGCGCTTTTAATTCTGGAGGATAGATTTCTTCAATTTCTTTCAACCGAATTTCAAAATCCAAGTCTAAATCTTTAAAAAATTGCTGGCGTCTCGGTGAACCCGAAGCCAGAATTAAAGTGTATTTTTTTAATTTATTTCTAAGCATTATATTTCATATTTAAACTGATAACAACAACGGAAAGGATTCCAAAAAGCAAAATCCATTTTAAAAGTATACTCAAAAAATGGAATTCTTTTTTGGTTGTAGCCGTCCACATTTTTATAATGAAAAAAATCAGCGGACCTACAACAAAAAGCAATAGATATAGTGTAACGAATAGTAATTCAAACAAGTATTTATTGATGTAAAATAAAATAAAAAAAAGTGGAATAAAACTCAGTCCAAAAACTATTTTTCCAGTTCTGGATTTTCCTATTGCAATAGGTAAGGTGTTCATTCCTTGGTTGTAATCGCCATCGGTATCCTCAATGTCTTTAACGATTTCCCGCAACAGATTAATCATAAAAGCAAAAATAGCATAATCTAATAAGATCGAAAAAAACAATCCCATTTGTTGTTGATTGTCTATTCCTGTGGCAGGATATAAATCAAAAATCCCAATTATAATTATACTAAACGAAAGTAACAATGCTACAATAATATTGCCAATGAGCATCATTTGTTTCAGGCTTGTGGCATATAAATAAAGTGTAGCTGCAATCAGAATAAATATAGATGCAAAACCTGGTTTGGCTATAACATTTGATAAATAGAAACCAATTGCCACGCCCGTTACAGTAAGTCCAATGTATAAATTATAAGCTTGTGTTTCTGAAATGCTTTTGCCTATAACAACGGTTTTGGGTTTGTTGATAGCATCCGTGTTTTGATCAAAAATATTATTAATGATATATCCACCACCAGCAATCAAAACTGTTGATAAAACCAAAAATAAATATTGCCAATCTGCTAATGCCAGCGGAATATTTTGAATTTTAAAAAATCCGTACCTAAAAATAAGCTGCATAAAAGTAAGCATTAGAAGGTTTTGGTATCGGATGAGTTTTAGGAATGGAACCACAGATGTCATTTAAAATTTATAATACTACTAATCGTGTTTCCCGTCAAAATGCGCCATCCATTTTCCTTGTGCTTTCATCACTTGTTCAATGACGTCTCTAGCAGCACCTTTTCCTCCATTTTTGTGCGAAATATACTTGCAAATTGCTTTGATTTCAGGGCTTGCATCTTGAGGACAAGTTGGTAATCCTACTAATTTCATGACATGATAATCAGGAATATCATCGCCCATGTATAAAACGTGTTCCGGTTTTATTTGGTAAACATCTGTATATTCATCAAAGGTTTCCACTTTATCTGGTGTGCCCAAATAAATATCAGTAATACCAAGATTTCGCAGTCTAACCCGAACACCTTCATTGCTTCCGCCTGAAATAATACATACATTATAACCGCTTTCAACCGCGGCTTTCATAGCATAACCATCGCGAATGTTCATCGTACGCAGAATCTCTCCTTCATTGGTTACAAAAACAGAGCTGTCGGTTAATACGCCATCGACATCAAAAATAAAAGTAGTGATATCGTTCATTATTTCTTTATAACTTTTTGCCATTCTCTAGTATTGATTGTGTTAGTGTTTTATAAATATTTAAATGATTCGCCTGTGATAAAAAAGCTTCATGCGCTTCAATAGTTGCTGTGTCATTTCGTTTTGCAGGACCAGTTTGCGCTTCTTCTGGAGAAAGCACCATTATTTTATTGGCGGTTTCAGCTATTAAAGGTTTCAAAATTTCGAAAGGAACCTGATGTTCCTGGCAAATTTCCTGACCTATTTGGTACAAATGATTTGTGAAATTATTGACAAATACGGCTGCCACATGCAAGGCTTTTCGTTGTTCTGAATTGATTGCGAAAACTTTTTCAGAAATTGATTTGGCTACTTTATCCAATAATTGATAATCAGTTGCATTTTCACTTTCCAAGCAAATTGGAATGATTTTAAAATCAACGGCTTTATTTTTAGTAAAAGTTTGCAAAGGGTAAAAAACTCCTTTTCGATTATCTTCATCCAAAGCATGCAGTGGAACACTTCCTGAAGTATGCACGACCAACCGGTTTTTAAACGGAAGTTGTGAAGAAATTACTCCAATTGCATCATCAGAAACCGCAATGATATACAAGTCAGCTTCCGCCAAAGTATCTAAATCATTTGTAATCTGTTCTAAATCGACCAGATGGGAAACATTTGCTGTTTGTCTGGAATAGACCTGAATTAACTGGATTTCCGACCCCAGAATTTGAGCATTTTGAAAAGCGGCAATCAGATGTTGCGCTACGTTACCGGAACCAATAATTACTACTTTGACCATGGGACAAAATTAGCAAAAAAATATTAAGAGTTTTATTCGAAATTTTTACTCATTTAAAATTGAATTTAGTCTTAAAAAGAGCCTTTGCAGGCTTTGATATTCATTCTTAATTTTGGATTTAATTAACAAATGTCCGAATATAAAAGTCAACATTTTTGAGTACTTTTGTGGCACTTTTACAAAACAAACTCCCATAAAAATGGATAAAAAAATATTCTCTTTTTTGTTTTCTACACGATTAATGGCCTTTTTATTTATTTCTTATGCCATTGCCATGGCCACCGGAACTTTTATCGAAAGTAAATACAACACCGATACCGCAAAAATTTTAATTTATAATGCCTGGTGGTTTGAAGCCATTCACGTATTTTTCTTAATCAATTTCATTGGAAATATTAAACGTTACCAACTCTTAAAGAAAGAAAAATGGGCTACTTTACTGCTCCATTTGTCTTTTATCTTTATTATTGCGGGTGCTTTTGTAACACGTTATATTAGTTATGAAGGAATGATGCCCATCAGAGAAGGCGCTTCGGAAAATCAAATTTTTTCAGATAAAACGTTTTTGACTGTTTTTGCAGATGGTGAATATAAAGGTGAAATGAAACGCAGGGTTTTTGAAAAACAAGTATTGCTTTCTCCCGCTACTAATAATAATTTCAGTATCTCCGAAAAGTTTGCTGATACGCCATTTGAAGTTGAATATGAAAATTTCATTATGGGAGCCAAAGAATATATTAAACCTGACCCAAAGGGAATTTTATATTTAAAAATTGTAGAAGCAGGAGATGGTGGTCGTCACGAACATTTTTTGCAAGAAGGCGAAGTGCAAAATATTCATAATGTTTTATTTTCTTTAAATAAATATACGGACGGTGCCATAAATATCAATACTACAGGAAGTGCCTATACCATTCAAACGCCTTTTGAAGGAAACTTTATGCGAATGGCGGATAAATTAGAAGGAAAAGTAACTAAGGATGCTGCACAACCTTTGATGATGCGTTCGTTATACAGCATAGGTGAAATGCGATTTGTATTTCCCGATTCAGCGGTAAAAGGAATTGTTGATTACGAATCGGAAAATGATTTCAAAGCTAAAAATCAAGATGATGCCTTAGTAGTTAAAATTACTGCCGAAGGTCAAGAGAAAACAGTTACCGTTTTAGGATCCAAAGGTAAAATGGGAGAATCCAAAACTGTGAAAATTGGAAAAATCGATTATACTTTTTTCTACGGAAGTAAAGTCTATATTTTGCCTTTTAAGATAAAACTGAATGATTTTATTGCTCAGAAATATCCAGGAACCGAGAAAAGTTATTCTTCCTTTGAGAGTAAGGTGACTGTTGAGGACAAAGAACCATTTGATGCCAGAATTTATATGAATAATGTTTTAGATTATGATGGATATCGCTTTTTTCAATCAGGATTTGATCCAGACGAAAAAGGGACTATTTTATCTGTAAATCATGATTTTTGGGGAACCACGCTGACTTACATTGGTTACTTTATGTTGTATTTTGCAATGATGGCAATTATGTTTACCAAATATTCTCGTTTTGCAGATATCAAGCGCAAACTGGAAGTGGTTAAAACTAAAAAAGCTAAATTGTTGACTATTTTTGTGTTGTTTCTTAGTTTCAGCAGTTTCGCACAAGAGCAAGAACATGACCACGCAGATCATGAAGGACATGCACATACGGAAGCCCAAGCAGCACCTGCAACACATGAGAATCATACCAAAAAAGTACTAAGTCAAGATGAACTGAATGCTTTGATCACTAAGTATAAAGTGCCTGAAGAACATGCGGCAAAATTTGGTAGACTTGTAATTCAAGACGGTGGCGGAAGAATGAAACCGATTAATACGTTTTCTTCGGAATTGTTGCGTAAAGTAAGTCATGATGATTCGTATAACGGAATGAATTCTGATCAGGTATTTTTGTCCATGACACAATACGCAAGTTATTGGATTGAAATTCCAATTATTTACATCAAAAGTGGGAATGACAGTATTCGTAAAATTATAGGAATTGATAAAGCGGCAGAATTTGCTCCTTTCGTATCCTTTTTTGATGCAAAAGGGAATTACAAGCTTTCTAAATATTTAGAACAAGCATTCAAATCAGCAAACCCAAACCAGTTCGAAAAAGATTTTATCGAAACAGATAAAAAAGTAAATCTGATGGAATCCGCTTTGAGCGGACGAATATTAAAGATTTTCCCTATTCCGGATGATAAAAATAACAAATGGGTTTCATATTTAGAACTTAACGAAGCGGGATTCAAAGGAATGGAAGCGACGTATACTAAAAATGTATTGCCTTTGTATTTTGGTTCTTTGGCGAACGCTTCAACTTCTAATGATTACAAAACAGCCGACGAATTACTGGAAAGCATCAATGGTTTCCAAAAACGTTTTGGTAGCAAAGTAAGACCAAGCGAAGAAAAAATTACTTCGGAAGTGTTGTATAATAAATATGATGTTTTCAAGAAATTACCGTATTGGTATATTTTTGCGTCGATTTTGATGTTGTTTTTCACGATTTTACAAATCTTTAAGGAAAGAAAAGCATTGAATCATTTAGTTAATTTCATGCACATTGTCGTGATTGCATTGTTTGCATTACACACTTTTGGATTAATTGCAAGATGGTATATTTCCGGTCACGCGCCATGGAGTAATGCGTATGAATCGATTATTTATGTGGCTTGGGCTACGATGTTTTTTGGTTTGGCTTTCGACAGAAAATCGAAACTTACGGTGGCTTCATCAGCGTTTGTAACAGCAATGATTTTGGCAGCAGCCTACATGAACTGGATTGACCCGGAAATTGCAAATCTGCAACCAGTTCTGAATTCCTATTGGTTAATGATTCACGTGGCGGTTATTGTGGCAAGTTATGGACCGTTTGCATTAGGAATGATTTTAGGAGCAGTTTCATTGTTGCTGATTTTATTTACCAATGAAAAAAACAAAGCCAAAATGGATTTGAATATTCAGGAAATCACTTATATCAACGAATTAGCACTAACGATAGGTTTAATAATGTTAACTATTGGAAACTTCCTTGGCGGACAATGGGCCAATGAAAGTTGGGGGCGTTACTGGGGATGGGATCCAAAAGAAACTTGGGCATTGATCAGTATTATGGTGTATGCTTTTGTAATTCATGCCCGATTTGTTCCTTCTTTACGAGGGAAATGGATTTTCAATTTGATGAGCATGTTTGCTTTTATATCTATTTTGTTTACATATTATGGAGTGAATTTTCACTTGGTAGGATTGCATTCTTACGCAAGTGGTGAAGCACATTCTTTAAGTTGGATTTGGTATTCTCTTGGAGGAATTACGTTGTTTGGTGCAATTTCCTATCCAAAATATAAGAAGTATTATAAAAAATAAGATTTTTTTGATTCTTAAAGCTGTTCTTCTGAGCAGCTTTTTTTGTTTTTAGAAGTACTAAAAAACTTCTTTAATTGTGTTATTTTTATAAAAAATATATGCTATGAATTTCAACTGTAAATCATCCGTATTACTATGCTCTTTTTTTTGGATTGTTAGTTGTCAATCGCAAAATGTGATTTATGATAAGGCAGAAGTCAATAATCAGTGTATTAATGACAGTACGTTTGTAAATTTAAAACAGTACAGTCAAGATTTTGAATATGATATGAAGTATGCTACAGAAAATAATTTTTTGAAGGCAAAAGTTTATGACTGTGCAGAATGTTTTTTACGGCTAAAAACGGTTAATGCACTTATTGAAGCAAACAAAAAGTTTATAAAAAAAGGCTATAAAATCAAAATTTTTGATTGTTATCGTCCTTTAGACATTCAGAAAAAAATGTGGAAAATTGTTTCTAATCCAAAATATGTTGCTAACCCTACCAAAGGTTCTATCCATAATAGAGGAGGAGCAGTAGATATTACTTTAGTAGACAGTTTTGGAAAAGAATTAGACATGGGTACTTCTTTCGATTTTTTTGGAATAGAAGCAAGTCACAATTATCAAAATGTTTCAGAAGAAGTGAAGCAAAACAGAATAGTATTGAAAACTATTATGACAAGTAACGGTTTCAATTCTTTTGATTCAGAATGGTGGCATTACAATTTGAAATCAGGTTTGAATGATAAAGTTTCTAATGCTAAATGGGATTGTAAATAGGAACTATTCAATACATTTTAAGTTATCAATGAAGTAATTTTCCGGGTTGTAAATTTCATTAGTTAATTCAGATTTAAACTCTTTTTTAAAGACATAATCTTCTGTATCTGTTAAATATTTAATTCGCATCATCGATACTGGTGAGCTTTTTAAATCCTGAAAACTATCTTTCATAAACATAAAAATACCAGTATTAACTCTATTGTCAAATCCTTTATCATCACGTATCATGGTACCACAATTTTCTTGATTGATATGTATCAAGGTGATTATTTTTCCATTATTTAACTGTAAAAATAATTTTGAATTTTTGTCGAAACAATTCGCTTTTATAAAATCTTTACTTTTTTGAATTAATTGAACTGTTAAAGTTGGTAATCCATCTGTTAATGCTAAAGAATAAAAAATATAACTAGAATTTCCACCGAAAACTTTCTCATTAACTATATACTCTTTGGTTGATTTGTAGGTTCCAATGGAATCATTCACATTAGCGCTATAATCGCATGGTTTTTGAGAAAATATGCTCAGACTGAAGAATAATAAAGTTATTGTAATAATGTATTTCATTTTATGATATTTTGGTGCAAATTAAAACAATTTTATGATTATTTTCATCAGTTGTAAAAAAACAATATACATTTCCACCATCTTTTATTTTCCATTTTTTTCGAATACTTTCTACACTGTCAGGAAAATTACGTGTTGTAATATTTGCTTGAGTATTTTCTAAATAGGATTTCATTTCGGGTTTGTTATAAGGGAATGAATTTTGAATATGAAAAATACGTCCCGGGAAGGGTATAAGATCAGTCGAAGTGTATAAATGGGAATGTTTGTGTAGTTTATTTAAATTGTATAAGGAACTCACTTCATCGAATCCGCCTGATTTCATGATAGCGCTATTGGGTTCGTATAAATACTTTTGAGGCAAACTGAAGTTTGGCAATGTAGAATTATCGTTCAAAATAAAATCAAATGTTTCCAATTTTTCTTTTACGATATTAACGGTTTTGATATGTACATTTCCAAAATAATCTTTGTGCAATTCCCATAGTAATTCTTTTACTTCGTTTTCTAAAGCTACGATGTGAATGGTTTTCACGTGTTTCAATTCGGATAAACCCGCAGTAATATCAAGAAGCGGCGCAGTTTTTATAAGAACAGCGTCCGAATTATTAAAATATAAATCAAGATTTTCAGGAACATTTGGTAAACAATCTTTAAGCAAGAACACTTTTCCTTTGGCATCATTCCGTCTGGAAGGATCAATATATATCCAGTCCCATTTTGTATTTAAAGTGTTTAAAGTGATTAAACTATCTCCTGGATAGCAATTGATATTTGGAGCATTTAATTGTTCAAAATTGTGTTTTACAACCGCTGATAGTTCTAAATTGATTTCGCAATGGACAACATTTTTTATTTTTTTTGCAAAATAGTAATCGTCTACACCAAAACCTCCCGTCAAATCAATTAAACTATGTCCTGAAACTATTGAAGCTTTATATTGCGCTGTTTTTTCTGAAGATGTTTGTTCTATTGAGATTTTACTTGGATAAATAATATTTTTGGCAACAAACCAATTCGGTAATTTATCTTTTGCTTTTGATTTGGCTTCAATTTGATTCAAAATACGAATCCAATCCACATCTGGGAATGGATTTTTTTGTAGCGCCAATTTCGAAATGCTTTTACTAATATTAGAGTTGATAAATGTTTGTATTTCGGGATTTAGAATGATTAAATCCAAAATTAAATATCTTTAGTTAATAGCATGATAATTTTGTTTTCTGGGAAGAATTCTTTACCCATAACCTTTATTATTGTGTAAAGAGGCACTGCTACTATCATTCCTAATATTCCAAAAAGGAAACCTGCAATCAGGATAACAAGAAATATTTCCAACGGATGTGAGCTTACACTTTTTGAAAAAATGATGGGCTGTGATAAATTGTTATCGATAATTTGAACAATCCAAAAACCAATTAAAACATAAATGGTGGTTGGTAAAATTTCAGATTGGAAATCACTTCCCAGATTGCTTAACATGGTTAGAATTGCCGCTAAAAAGGACGCTATAAGTGGACCAATATATGGAATGATGTTTAGAACCGCACATAAGAAGGCTATAACAAGAGCATTTGGAACCCCAAAAATGAATAATACAATTAGGTATAAAAGGAATACAATGAATAATTGAAGTAATAATCCAATGAAATAACGTGATAACAAGTGATTTATTTTTTCTAAGGAATTTAAAATTTGATCTTCATGGCTATTTGGGATTAGTTTTTTTATTCCTAAAATGAACATTAATCGGTCTTTTAGAAAGAAGAAAGTAATGAATAGTACGGAACCTAATCCTACGCCCAAACTACTAATTGTGCCTAGAATTGTATTTAAGAAGTTAGGTATGAAATTAAAATTTATTTTAGAGGTAATGTTTGCTTCTTTTAAAACTTGTGCAGAATCAATTTGGTGATTGTCTAAAAACACAGTGATTTGATTGATTAACTGGACTATGTTTTTTTCAATTTCAGCAGTGTTAAGAAGTGACAGGTTTTGCCCTTGCGATAAAATCAAAGGAACAAACATCATTATAAACCCGAATATGATTAGTATAAAAATAAACAAAGTTGCTATAGTTGCAAAAATATGCTTAAACTTTAATCGCTTTTTAAAAAAGTCTAAAATAGGATTTCCTATTAATGTAAGTATGAATGATACAACAAGGTAAATCAATACGGATTGGATTTGATAAAAAAAGAACAAGACTAAACCACATAAAGTTAGTGTCAATAATGCTCTAAGAATCCCATTTGAAATGGTTTTTGATGTAATCATGTTTCTATTTTAGAATGTAAATATAAAAAAAACTCGCTAACAAGTAGCGAGTTTTAAATTCTAAAAAACTAAAAAAAAATTATATTCCGAAACTTGCTCTTGATCCGCCAGAAACAAATAAAGCAGACATTCTTGATTTTTGACCATTAGAGAACATGTACATTCCTCTGTCATCTGTATAATCCATATAGTTCATTGTCATTTCTACTGGAGTTCCAGTACAAGTACTGTAATGTGGATACGCTGGAACACCGTAGTTAGCAGTGTTGTGTGTAGGTGTATCAGAAACTAAATCACTTCCACAAGTTGCATCACCCCAAATGTGACGTAAGTTCATCCAGTGACCTACTTCGTGAGTAGCTGTTCTTCCTAAATTATATGGATATGTAGTTGTTCCAGTAGTTCCTATATATTTAGAGTCAATAGCTACACCATCTGTTGAAGATGATCCTCCAGGAAACTGAGCATATCCTAAAATTCCACCACCAATAGTACAAACCCAAAGATTTAATTTTGTAGTTGGAGATGTTGGAGCTAAACCGCCTGAAGTAGTTTTTTTCATTGCATCTGTTGTTCCCCAAGATGTTTTAGTAGTTGATTTTCTAATTACTTGATCTAAAACAAAAGAGATACCTACGTTGGCCTTAACTCCAGAAAATAATGAAGGAACACTAGTGAAATCGGAGTTAGCGGCGTTAAAGTCTTTGTTTAATACATCAATTTGGGACTGAATCTGCGCTAATGAAATGTTTTCGGCAGTAGTTCTGTAAAGAACATTTACAACTACAGGAATTTGAACTTTTCCGTTTACTAAACGAGCTGACGACATTGCTTTTTGTGTGAATGCTTCAATTTCGTTCATTCTTAAGGCTAAAGTTGGATCAGCCTTCATTTGGGCAGCTAACACCTCTTGAGATGCGCAACCACGTTTTGTAACTGAATCAGCTGATGGAACAATTTCTGTTGTGTCATTTTGACAAGAAAAAAGCATCAATAATGCTACAGCAGATAAAAGAATTTTTTTCATAATAAATTTGTTATAAATTAATAGTTTTGGTTAATTAAGTAGCAATTTTATAACAATTTTTGATAATAACAAATTTTTAAAACATTTATTTGAAAAATAATTTAAAAAAAAAGTTAAAATTATTTCTTTAGTATAAGAATAATGAAGGCTTCAGCTTTACTATTTTAAACTAAAGCAATATGCTGCTATAAAATAAAATTTATGGAGTTAATATCTTCCGTATGATTATGTCGAAAAATATAGTCATAGTGTTTTTAAATAAAAAAGAGACGACTTTTAGACTCCCCAAATAGTGTTTAACTTTTTGGGGCAGTTCATTTTAGGTCGCCTCTTTTTATCGTTTGAAAGAAAATTATATTCCGAAACCTGCTCTTGCTCCACCTGAAACAAAAATTGCAGCCATTCTTGATTTTTGTCCGTTAGAGAACATATACATTCCTCTATCATCTGTGTAATCCATGTAGTTCATAGTCATTTCTACTGGAGTTCCAGTACAAGTGCTGTAATGTGGGTACGCTGGAACACCATAGTTAGCAGTGTTGTGTGTAGGTGTATCAGAAACTAAATCACTTCCACAAGTAGCATCTCCCCAAATGTGACGTAAGTTCATCCAGTGACCTACCTCGTGAGTAGCCGTTCTTCCTAAGTTATAAGGATAAGCACCTGATCCGGATAATCCAAAATATTTTGAATCGATTACAACACCATCAGTAGTTGTTGATCCTCCAGGAAATTGAGCATAACCTAAGATTCCTCCACCAATAGTACAAGCCCACATATTAAGTTTTGTTGTTGGTGAAGTAGGATCTAAACCTCCTTGTTTTGTTTTTTTCATAGCATCTCTAGTTCCCCAAGATGTTTTAGTAGTAGATTTTCTATTTACTGTTTCTAAAACGAAAGTGATACCAACATTTGCAGCAACTCCAGAGAATAAAGCAGGAGTACTGCTGAAATCTGAATTAGTAGCATTAAAATCAGCATTTAATACATCAATTTGAGATTGAATTTGAGCATCAGTAATGTTTTCTGCAGCAGTTTTGTACAATACGTTTACTACAACAGGAATTTCAACTTTACCGTTTACTAAACGACCAGTTAGCATTGCTTTTTGAGTAAATGCTTCAATTTCGTTCATTCTTAAAGCTAAAGTTGGGTCATCTTTCATTTGTGCTTCAAGAACTTCTTGAGAAGCACAACCGCGTTGAGTTATGGCACTGGCTTCTGGTGCTACTTCTGTTGTTTCATTTTGACAGGAGAAAAGCATCAATAATGCTACTGCAGATAAAAGGATTTTTTTCATAATAAATTTGTTATAAATTAATAGATTTGGTTAATTATTTAACAATTTTATAACAAATTTTTCATAAAAAAAATTAATATTTAATTTTTTTTTAAAATAATTCCTAACCCTTACGTTTTACGGGTTTCCGTAAAATTCAATAATTATAATTTTAAGTGTTTTCTGATAATAGAATTTTATTAAAATTCTAAAAAGCTTTTTTTTTAATTTTAATTAAGGAATTTATGATAGATTTTATCAAATTATGTTTAAAAACACTAATTTTAATGAGAAATAGTGATTTTTAAAATTTAGTAAATTAGTAATAAATCAGACTAATCAAGCTTAGGATAATTTAATAGTGCTGAAAAATTACGCTTATACATCCGTTGATTTTCAATAATTATTCATTTCACAACTGATTCATTCTTAATTTTATGTTAAAAAGTAGATTGTAAAATGACTTATGATTTGCTCATGAAATTTGATGGTATAGAAAGGAAAAGTTAGTAGAAATAGGAGAAAAAAAATTACAAAATAACCCTTTTAAATTTTAAAAAATTATATTTTATAATAGCCTGAAAGATACTAATTGTTAAAAATATAGCTAATGATATTCGCTCCCATTTTTAATGCTTTTTCACGAATTGCTGTTGGATCGTTATTAACTTCCGGATCTTCCCAACCATCTCCTAAATCGCATTCGTAGGTGTACAGTAGAACGAGTTTATTTTCTATAAAAAGACCAAAGGCCTGAGGTCGTTTCCCATCGTGTTCGTGTATTTTTGGTAAACCAGCAGGAAATGAATAGGGTTTTTGGAAAATAGCATGATTCGCTGGAATTTCAACTAAGTCATTATTGGGGAATATTTTTTTAATTTCTTTTTTGATATATTGGTCCATACCGTAATTATCGTCAATATGGAGAAATCCTCCGGCCAGTAAATAGTTTTTAAGATTACTTACTTCAGCATCATTAAAAACAACATTGCCATGACCAGTCAGGTGTACATAAGGATATGAAAATAAATCCGGACTCCCTGGTTCAACAGTTGCTGGCTTGGTTTTTATTTTGGTATTGATATTGGCATTACAATATTTTATCAAGTTTGGCAGTGAAGTTGGATTAGCATACCAATCGCCACCGCCACTGTATTTTACCAATGCAATTTCTTGTGAAAACAAAGGTGTTGAAAGTATTAAAAGTAGATAAAATAGTTGCCTCATAATTAAATTAGTTATTTTTAGTCCTCATTAACAAATACAACACTGTGACAGGCAACAATTGCAGCGGTTTCTGTTCGTAATCTAGTATTTCCCAATGAAACAGCTGCAAAGTCATTTTCTAGAGCTAATGCAATTTCTTTTTCCGAAAAATCGCCTTCAGGACCTATCAGTATTGTAATATTTTCATTTGGTTTCAAAACGGATTTCAGTGTTCTTTTATCCGTTTCTTCGCAATGTGCAATCAGTTTTAAACCTTCATTTTTAAGTTTGACAAATTCCTTAAAGGTGATGGCCGGATTCAATTTAGGAAGATATAATTCATTGGATTGCTTCATTGCGGTCAATAAAATTTTATCAAATCGTTCGTTATTGATGACTTTCCGTTCCGAATGATCGCAAATAATGGGCGTGATTTCATGTATGCCAATTTCGGTTGCTTTCTCCAGAAACCATTCGTAGCGATCATTCATTTTAGTTGGCGCTACAGCCAGATGCAATCTAAATTTTGAAGGAGGTGCTTTTTCAAACGAAATAATTTTAACCGTGCATTTACTGTCTGAAGCCAGTGTGATTTCAGTTTTAAATAATAAGCCTAAACCATTGGTCACGAATAATATGTCGGTATCTTTTTTGCGTAATACTTTAATGATGTGTTTGCTTTCTTCTTTGTCAAAAGAAAAAACTTCAGTGGATTCCGTAATAGTCGGATTGTAAAATAATTGCATAATTTATAGTTGTATTCTTGCTTTAGAAACTACAGATGAAGTTTCAAATGTTTGCGTTAAAAATTTTTGGTAACCCACAATTCCAATCATTGCAGCATTATCAGTAGTATATTCAAATTTAGGAACAAAGGTTTTCCAACCGTATTTATTCTCAGCTTCTTTCAATGTATTTCTAATTCCAGAATTGGCGGAAACGCCTCCACCAATGGCAATTTGTTTTATTCCGGTTTCTTTTACGGCTAATTTTAATTTGTCCATCAAAATTTCAATAATCGTGTGTTGAATGGAAGCGCAAATGTCATTTAGGTTTTCGTCAACGAAATTTGGATTTTCTAATTTTTTCTTTTGGATAAAATATAAAATTGCCGTTTTTAATCCCGAAAAACTAAAATCTAAACCGGGAACTTTTGGTTTGGTAAATGCAAATGCTTTTGGATTTCCCAGTTGCGCATATTTATCAATCAAAGGACCGCCTGGATAGGGAAGGCCTAAAATTTTTGCGCTTTTATCAAAAGCTTCTCCAACAGCATCATCAGTGGTTTCGCCAATCACAGTCATGTCAAAAAAGTTAGCAACTTTAATGATTTGAGTATGTCCGCCACTTATGGTCAAAGCCAAAAAGGGAAAGCTAGGTTTATCAAAACCATCTTCCTCAATAAAATGGGCTAAAACATGTGCTTGCATGTGATTTACCGCGATCAATGGAATTTGCAAAGCAACGGCCATTGATTTAGCAAAAGAACTTCCTACCAAAAGGGAACCCATAAGTCCTGGGCCTTGTGTGAAAGCGATTGCTGATAACTGTTCTTTTTGTATATTTGCCTTGCGAAGCGCAGCATCAACGACAGGAACTATATTTTGTTGGTGCGCACGAGAGGCTAGCTCAGGAACTACACCACCATATTGATTGTGAATCAGCTGATTTGCCACAACATTTGACAATACTTTATCGTTTTGTAAAATGGCAGCAGCAGTATCATCGCAGGAACTTTCGATGGCAAGAATAAAAACCTCGGGATTTTGCATAAAAAGGCATAAATTTTGAATTACATTTGACAAGTCGATTTTAAAAATCTTTTTGTAAAAGCCAAAATTAGAGAATTTTTATTAAAGGTGCTTGTGTTTCCAATGGCAAAATGAAATTTTAGAACATTAAATAATATATAGGTATCAAAAAAGTTATAAAAATAGCGTTTCGTTTACTGCTTGGACTAATCCTGCTTTTGTTGGTTGTCGGTATTGCTCTCACCATGCCAGCTGTTCAGACAAAAATTGCACACTATTTTACAGATAGTCTTAATAAAGATTTTGGTACCAATATAACGATTGATGAAGTTGCGATTTCAGTTTTTGGAGGTGTGAAATTTAAAAAAGTCTTGATTCTTGATCATCATAAAGATACCTTGATTTATTCTAACAGGATTTCTACCACTATTCTAGAAAGTAAGAAACTGCTCAATGGTGATTTGATTTTTGATGGTTTGGATTTACATGGATTACTTTTCAACTTGAAAACCTATAAAAACGAAAAAGAATCAAATCTTGATAAATTTATCAAAGCCTTTGAAACCGGAAAGCCTTCAAGCCGAAAGTTTTTACTTAAAGCAAATAAACTTCAAATTTTTGACGGACGTTTTATTTTAACGGATGATAATCGAGACAATCCAAAAGATCTTGATTTTACAAAACTTAACGCTTCTGTAACGGATTTTTTAATATTCGGTCCGGATGTGACTACCAAAATAAACAAAATGTCTTTTTTAGACTTTCGTGGTTTGTATGTTAAAAATTTAAGCTCCAAATTTAGTTATTCTAAAAAGAATATAAAACTGGAAAATCTTGATTTATTGACAAAAGAATCAACATTGAACGGAAGTGTTGTTTTAAATTATAAAATTGAAGATTTCTCTGAATTCACTGATAAAGTACAGTTTGATATCAAATTAAATTCGGCTTCCATAGCCTCAAATGATATTCGCTATTTTTATAAAGAATTAGGAAAAAATCAACATTTTTACACTAAAACCAGCATTAAAGGTACGCTGAATGATTTGAAATTTAAAAACCTGGAATTAGTTGATGACCTAAAGACTCAAATAAATGGGGATATTAATTTTAAAAATTTATTTGCTAAAAAAGGGCAAAAATTTTCCATGTTTGCTAAATTCGATAAGTTGACCTCTAGTTATGAGAATTTGATTGTCATACTACCTAATATTTTAGGAAATAAATTACCAACTTCCTTGAAAAAGTTAGGGAGATTTTCGGCTTCAGGAACATCAAGTGTTTCCACTACAGCGGTTGAAGCTGATTTTTCTATGATTACCGCCTTGGGTAATGTAACTTCTAATTTAGAAATACAAAACATAGATGTAATAGATAAAGCATCATATATAGGGAATGTGATTCTAGAGAATTTTGACATTGGAACTTTATTGGATCAAAAAGAACTGGGAAGAGTCAGTTTGAATATTGATGTGGATGGTAAAGGTTTTAAACAAAAATACTTGGATACGGCCATCAAAGGAGATATTACTCAAATTGATTATAAGAATTATAATTATACCAATATTGTTGTCAACGGTACTTTAAAAAGTCCAAATTATAAAGGTCAAATTTCTATAAATGACCCTAATTTGAGTATGACTTTTGACGGTTTATTGGATTTAAGTAAAAAAGACAATCGTTATGATTTTCATATTAACGTTGAAAATGCAGATTTGAATAAATTAAAGCTGATGAAAGATTCAGTCTCCGTATTCAGAGGAGATGTTGTTGTTCAGGCTTCAGGAAATAATATTGAGAATTTTCAGGGGAATGTTTACATCAATGAAACCTCTTATCAAAATGCAAAAGATACTTATAATTTTGATGATTTTACCATAATTTCCAGTTTCGACCAAAATAGAGTTAGAACCATTACGGTAAATTCTCCGGATATTGTTGAGGGTGAAATTGTGGGTAAATATGAATTCAATCAATTGGAAAATCTGGTTAAGAATTCTCTGGGAAGTCTTTATACGAATTTCAAACCGAGTAAAGTAAAAAAAGGACAGTTTCTTAAATTTAACTTTTCAATCTATAATAAAATTATCGAAATTTTTTATCCTGAAATTTCAATTGGCGCCAATACAATTGTAAAAGGGAATATTAGTTCCGATAATCAGGAATTCAAACTCAACTTCAATTCACCTCAAATTGTGGCTTCCAGCAATACATTTGATAATATTAGAGTTTCAGTAGATAATAAAAATCCACTTTACAATGCTTATATAGAATTAGACAGCATCAAGACAAAATATTATAAAATACGTGATTTTAGTCTGATAAATGTTACCATGAAAGATACGCTGTTCTTTCGATCGGAATTCAAAGGAGGTGCAAATGCTGAGGATTATTACAATCTGAATTTATACCACACCATTAACAAAGACAATAATAATGTTGTAGGAATTAGTAAATCTGAGGTGAAATTCAAGGATTACCTTTGGTTTTTAAATGAAAATGAAACGCCGGATAACCAGATTGTTTTTGATAAATCATTTAAGAATTTTGATATTGATAATCTAATATTATCACATGAAGATCAAGCAATCTCTTTAGACGGAGAATTAAAAGATACAAGCTATAAAGATCTGAAATTGAGTTTTAAAGATGTAGATTTAAATAAAATTACACCGGCAAATGATAAATTCATTGTTCACGGAAATATAAATGGTGCGGTTAATTTTAAGCAAGATAAAGATGTTTATCAGCCTACCGCTTCAATAATTATCGATAGCTTAAATGTAAATAAAACCGATTTAGGGATTTTGAATTTTGATATTGAAGGAAACGAGAGTTTTAAGAAGTTTACTATTAATTCAAATCTGGAAAATAAAAATATTGAATCGTTTAACGCTAACGGAAGTTTTGAAATCCTAAATAAAGAAACATTTCTTAATTTAAATTTAAAATTCGATAAGTTTAATCTAGCTACTTTAAGCTCACTCGGAGGTGACGTATTATCAAACATAAGGGGCTTTGTGTCTGGTAATTCAAGAATTGAAGGAAACTTAAAAAAACCGGAGATAAATGGGCGCTTGTATGTTGATGATGCTGGGGTTACAATACCTTATCTGAATGTAGATTATGCATTAAAAGATAAAACTATTATTGATTTAACTGATGAGAAATTTATTTTCAGAAATAATACGCTGAAGGATACAAAATTTGGTACAACAGGAACATTAAACGGAAGTATTGAGCATAAGAATTTTTCTGATTGGAAATTGGATTTAGCAATTAATTCCAAAAGATTATTGGCTCTTGATACGAAAGATAGTGAAGATGCAGCTTATTTTGGTACCGCATTTATTGATGGACTCGCAACCATAAAAGGTCCAACAAATGGATTATTTATTAAAGTTGATGCTAAATCAGAAAAAGGGACTTCTATAAAAATCCCGATTAATAATTCCGAAAGCATAAGCGATAACTCATTTGTTCATTTTGTTACTCTTAAAGAAAAGTATAATATCAAAAAAGGAATTGTTGAAGACACAAGAATTTACAAAGGGTTAGAGTTAGAATTTGATTTTGATATTACACCCGATGCAGAAGTTGAAGTCATCCTTGATAGAAGTACCGGTCATGGAATGAAAGGAAAAGGTTTTGGATCTTTGTTGTTTAAAATAAATACCTTGGGTAAGTTCAATATGTGGGGCGATTTCCAGGCGTATGAAGGAACCTATAATTTTAAATATGGTGGTTTTATTGATAAAAAGTTTGCACTAAAAAAAGGAGGCTCAATTTCATGGGAAGGAAACCCGATGCGGGCACAACTAAATCTTGAAGCGGTATACAAAACATCTGCTAATCCAGCAGTTTTGCTAGAGAATTCATCTTTTAACAGTAAAGTTCCTGTAGAAGTTATCATTGGTATTAGAGGAGATTTGACGAGCCCTGAACCTGATTTTAACATTGAATTTCCAACGGTTAGTAATGTATTAAAATCGGAGATTCAGTATAAATTAAATGATAAGGACGTCCGACAAACACAAGCCTTGTATTTACTCTCGTCCGGAAGTTTTTTAAGTCCTGAAGGTGTAAGTCAATCTGATTTTTCAGGAAGTTTATTTGAAACGGCTACCAGTTTATTAGGGAGTATCATTAAAACAGATGATGAAAAATTTAATGTTGGGTTTAATTTTATTGGAGCAGACAGAAGAATAGGAAAAGAATCGGATGGAAGGTTTGTTGCCACGATTTCTTCTAAAATTAATGAAAGAATTACTATCAATGGAAAGTTAGGTGTGCCTTTTGGAGGAATAAACGAGTCTGCCATTGTAGGAGATGTTGAAGTTCTTTACAGAGTTAATGAAGATGGAACATTAAATTTGAGACTTTTTAACAGAGAAAATGATATTAATTATATTGGTCAAGGGATTGGATATACTCAAGGAATGGGGGTTACCTATGAAGTTGATTTTGATACTTTTAAAGAATTAGTAAATAGAATTTTCAAAAATATCAAAATAGAGAAAGAAATAACTCCTATCTCCGAAGATCAAGATTCTAATTTATCTCCAGACTATATTAACTTTTCTAAATCTAAGAAAACGAGTACAGAAAAAATTAAAATAAATCAAGAAGGTTTGATTCCCGAGGAAAACTAATTGATTGTACTTTAAACAAAAATATTAAATATTCAAAAAGTGGCATGGAGCTAGTTATCAATGTAGATTGATGATTTGCGTACTAAAACCTCATGAAAAATCTACATTTATTTAAAAACACACAAAAGATAATTCTATTTTAAATCCTTATTTAGAAGTAATTAGCATATTGTTATACTATTTTAAATATTAATGTCAGTTATTTGTTAATTATAAAATAAATATTGATTTTTTTTCTCATTTTGTTAAATTAAATCTATTTTATTTTAGTTTTTTAAAAACTTATTAACGAAAACGTTTGAATTTAAGACGCTTTACCAATTTATTAAAAACACAGCTCTATAAGTGCTGAATGTTTGCTAGTTTTACACTTTAATACTTTAAATAATGCCAAAAACAATAAAAAAAGTTGGTGTTCTTACCTCAGGAGGAGACTCACCTGGTATGAATGCAGCAATTCGATCAGTTGTTCGTACATGTGCTTATCATAATATAGAATGCATAGGAATTTATAGAGGTTATCAGGGAATGATTGAAGGAGACTTCAAGGAAATGGGACCTCGAAGCGTAAACAACATTGTAAATAAAGGAGGGACAATTTTGAAATCGGCCCGATCTTTAGAGTTCAAAACTTCTGAAGGAAGAAAAAAGGCACATGAGAATCTTACTAAAGCAGGAATTGATGCCTTAGTGGTAATAGGTGGTGATGGTACTTTTACAGGAGGTTTATTGTTTAACAATGAATTTAATTTTCCGGTAATGGGAATTCCGGGTACTATTGATAACGATATTTTTGGAACAAGTCATACCCTTGGATATGATACTGCTTTGAATACCGTAGTCGATGTGATTGATAAAATTAGAGATACTGCAAGTTCACACAATCGTTTGTTTTTTGTAGAAGTAATGGGAAGAGATGCAGGACATATTGCTTTGAATGCAGGTATTGGTGCTGGTGCAGAAGAAATATTGATTCCTGAAGAAAATTTAGGATTGGATCGATTATTAGAATCATTACAAAAAAGTAAAGCTTCAGGAAAATCATCCAGTATTGTTGTGATAGCTGAAGGAGACAAAATAGGTAAAAATGTTTTCGAACTAAAAGATTATGTTGAAGCCAATTTGCCAGAATATGATGTTAGAGTGTCAGTTTTAGGTCATATGCAACGTGGCGGTTCGCCTTCTTGTTTTGATAGAGTTCTTGCCAGTAGATTAGGTGTGAAAGCTGTTGAATCATTACTGGAAGGAAAGTCAAATTATATGGTTGGATTGCAAAATGATAAAGTTTCATTGACACCTTTAGAACAAGCAATTAAGGGGAAAACGGAGATTGATAGAGAATTATTGAGAGTTTCAGATATAATGTCTACTTAGATAAAAAAATGAAGTTTATTGTGAGGAAATTAGACTTTAAAAGAATGTTAAGGAAAATAAACAAAAAAATTAAAGTAAAATGTCAAAAGTAAAATTAGGAATAAACGGGTTTGGAAGAATTGGAAGAATCGTTTTCAGAGAATCTTTCAACAGAGATAATGTAGAAGTAGTAGCAATCAATGATTTATTAGATGTAGATCATTTAGCTTACTTATTAAAATATGATTCAGTTCACGGACGTTTTGCAGGTAAAGTTGAAGTTATAGACGGAAAACTTTTTGTAAACGATAAAAATATCAGAATTACAGCAGAAAGAGAACCTGCAAATTTGAAATGGAATGAAGTTGATGTTGATGTAGTTGCTGAGTGTACCGGTTTCTTTACTACACTTGAAACTGCAAACGAGCATATTAAAGGTGGTGCCAAAAAAGTAATTATTTCTGCGCCTTCAGCTGATGCTCCAATGTTTGTAATGGGAGTAAACCATGATAAAGCTTTAGCAACAGATACAGTTGTTTCTAATGCATCTTGTACTACTAACTGTTTAGCTCCATTAGCTAAAGTTATTAATGATAACTTTGGAATTGTAGAAGCTTTGATGACTACTGTTCACGCAACAACTTCAACACAAATGACTACTGATGGTCCTTCTAAAAAGGATTGGAGAGGTGGACGTGCGGCTTCATGCAACATTATTCCATCTTCTACAGGTGCTGCTAAAGCAGTAGGAAAAGTTATTCCTTCATTGAACGGAAAATTAACAGGTATGTCAATGCGTGTTCCTACAACAGATGTTTCTGTGGTTGATTTAACTGTAAAAGTTGAAAAAGAAACTACTTACGAAGAAATTATGGCTGTGTTGAAAAACGCATCTGAAACTACAATGAAAGGTATCTTAGGATATACTGAAGATTTAGTTGTTTCTCAAGATTTCGTTTCTGATCCAAGAACATCTATCATTGATGCTCATGCAGGAATTGGATTGAACTCTACTTTCTTCAAAATCATTTCTTGGTATGACAATGAATATGGTTATTCTAGCAAATTGATTGATTTATCTGTACATATTGCAGGTTTAAAATAATTCTTTATATTTACAAATCCCGTTATATTTTTTTAACGGGATTTTATTTTTTGTTGCTTCCTTTAATGGATTTTTTAAGGAATAGTCCGTTTAAAATCAAGCAACTCCAAAACCAAAAAACCAAAATAAAATGAGATTAATAGTTGATAGTGGTTCTACCAAAGCGGATTGGATAGCGATAGATGACCATGGAAAAGTATTGTTTACAACTCAAACATTAGGACTAAATCCCGAAGTGCTTGAAGCGGATGAAATTATAGAGCGGTTAAATGATCGTTTCGATATTTTGCATAATAAGAAAAATGCAACCCATTTGTTTTTTTATGGAGCAGGTTGTGGTACCGATAGAATGAAAATTGTACTTTCACAGGTTTTTCAAACGTATTTTCCTAACGCTATTATTGACGTCAAAGAAGATACTTATGCGGCAGTTTATGCAACAACTCCAAAAGGAGAAAAGGCAATTGTTTCAATCTTAGGAACAGGATCAAACTGTAGCTATTTTGATGGTAAAGAGTTGCACCAAAAAGTGCAATCGTTGGGTTACATCGCCATGGATGATTGTAGCGGAAATGTTTTTGGAAAAGAATTAATCAGAAAATATTATTTTAATAAAATGCCAAAAGAACTGGCAGTTGAATTTGAAAAAGAATATGATTTAGATCCTGATGCAATTAAAAACAAGTTGTACAAAGAACCCAATCCAAATGCGTATTTAGCAACATTTGCAAAGTTTTTGATTCAACACAAAGAAACAGAGTTTTGCAGAAAAATTATTTTCAAAGGAATGAAATCTTTTGTAAAAAATTACATCAAACAATATGATAATTGTAAAGAAGTACCTGTACATTTTGTGGGTTCAATTGCATTTTATTTGAAAGAAGAATTACAAGAAACTTTTGATAAATATGAACTTCAATTAGGCAATGTTTTAAGAAGACCGATTGACGGATTGATTGCATTTCATATTGCAAATAAATAGGTTTTTTAAAGTTTACTTTAAACTAAAAAATCACTATTGATTTACTTGCTTAAAGTAAATCAGTAGTGATTTTTTTATGGAATTAAAAGTACCTTTATACTTTTAGATAGTAATGCCAATAGTGTTTGCTACAGAATAGCAATCATAGAAATTTCAACATTTACGTTTTTTGGCAAACAAGCCACTTGAACTGTTTCACGTGCTGGAGCAGTTTTTTCGTCAAAGTAAGAACCGTAAACAATATTTATTTTTCCAAAATCATTCATGTCCATAATGAAAATAGTTGTTTTTACAACATTTTCAAACGTCATTCCTGAGGCCTCTAAAACAGCTTTCATGTTTTGCATGACTTGCTCTGTTTCGGTTTCTATAGTAGCTGTAACTAATTCTCCAGTTGCCGGATTGATTGCTATTTGACCAGAAGTATAAAGGGTATTTCCTTTAAGTACTGCTTGACTGTAAGGACCAATTGGTGCCGGAGCATTTTCGGTAAAGATTATTTTTTTCATAGGAATAATATGTTTTTGTATAACGTAGAAATAGTAACTCAATTCTATTTTAATTCTTAAATAAAGTTTTCTAAACAGCATCTTTAAAGATTTTGATTAGAAAATTTATCTGTTGATGGTACTTCTTTTATCCCATTTGATATCGCTCAATACACCGGATTTTATTCCAATAAAGAAACCCCAGTTTGCATTTTCGCCCATTGGAGACCAGTTAAAATCCATTCTCCAGCTTAACAAGTCTCTCTCGAAACGAAGTTGTGTGAAAGTAACCCCTTTTTGAACAAAATCGTAACCGGTAGAAACGCCCGCTTTCCATTTTGGAGTTATGTCAGCATTAGCAGAAATCATTATTGAGTTCCCAATTATTTGATTCTCTCGGTTGTTATTCCCGTATGTTAATGAATAGGCAAATGTCATGTCCCACGGTAATTTAGAGTTGAAAAATTCTGAAATTTTATCTTCTCCTTCTTCCTCTTCTTCATCCTCAAACTGACTTCTTCTGCTGTCACCTAAATCTGTATTTGTACCAAATAAATCATCCTCACGACCACCATTTCGTTGGCTTTGAACATTTTTGTCTTTTTTCGTATCGTCTTTTCCTTTGCTTGAAATTGAATAATTCAGAGTCATATTTGAACTGGTCATTCTAAAAAGACTTCCGCCATTATCTATATTAAAAACATTAATTCGGTTTCCGGAATTGTCAATTGCATAAGGGTCTAGTGTTGCTCCAAAATTGACATTCATTTTATTGTCTAATAATGTAGTACCACCGCTAACTCTTATTGGAGAAAAGGCAAGTGAAGTTACTCCATCTGCATCTAGATTATAGGAAGTGGATAGGTTTAAATTGTTAAGCAACATTATTTTTTTAGGCTCCACTTTAGTACTGTCTTTGTCGGTAACTTTAGCCTCAAAAGTATTGCTCAAATCAAAACCTAAGGTATTGGAATTATTTAATCCTGGAGCACCATAAATACCACTTTCGAATCGAGAATATTGTTTTATCATTGTTCCAGTGGCATCAGCGGAGTAAGTGTCATAGTATTTTTCAAAACTAGGAGTGTAGCCATAAGAAACTGATGGCCTCATGACGTGCCTTATGGATTTGATCTTTTTATCATTACCAAAATTAAAAGTTCCATAAATAGTTGTTCCTACGCTGGAGGAGAATGAATAGGTTCTAAAAGCATCAAATCCATTGATGGTTTTGTCAACCACTTTGCTTTGGTCAACATCATAACTTCTTTCAATTGTTTTGGTATACCAAATTTCCTCATAATTCATAGAAGTTGAGGCGCTGAAGTATTTAAATAATTTAAAATTGGTGCTTAAAGGAATGCTGTGTTGAAAACCAACTTTAGCATCTCTAAACATTTGAGGTTTGAAGAATAAAGAATCAGTAGTAACGATGCTGTTTCGTCCGTTTAAATTATACTGCAAGTTTATGTTTTTAAAAAATCCCTTTTTTACGCCGTCTTTCCCCACAAAAGGATAAATTCTGTCAACACTCAATTGTAATGTTGGCAAAGTCATGTTAATCTCTTCTGTTTGCGTATTTTGCGAATGAGTTGCAGTTAGCGACATTCTGACTTGCGGTACTGAAGTGAACGTTTTAGAATAGGATACTGAAGAGCTTAATGTATTATTAAGATTAGAACCAATATTTACCTGATTGATAGATTGTTTAAAATATTTACTGCTTCCAAGATTCACAGAAGCTGAAAAACTTGAATTTGGACTCGCTTTAGAGTCTTTGGAATGTGACCATTGGATGTTATAAATGTTTTGTTTCAAATAATCCGGATAGCCTCTTTCGCTGGTTATTAAATTTTCAAAACGAATATTTAAGTTTCCTCGGTAATTATATCTTTTGGCATAACTGGATTCAAAACGCAATCCATAACTTCCATTGGTGTAATAATCACCTAAAACGGTTAAATCATAATTATCACTAAGCGCAAAATAGTATCCTAAATTTTGAAGAGAAAACCCTCTATTGTTGGAGTCATTATAGCTTGGTAAAATTAATCCTGAAATACTGGTTTCTTTGCTCATTGGAAAAAAAGCAAACGGTAAAGCTATTGGAGTAGGTACATTTGCAATCACCATGTTGGTTAAACCCGTCACTACTTTTTTGCCGGGAATAAATTTTACTTTATTCGTCTGAAAATAATATTCTGGATTGTCTACGTCTTTTGAAGTGGTAAAACGAGCTCCTTTTAAAAAATAAACCGAGTCATTTTCTTTTTTAGTTAAAGCAGCCTTTATTTTAAATTCACCTTGTTCCGATCTTGAATTCCAGATTAAAGCTTTTTTTGATTTAAAATTAAAACGGATCGAATCGGGTTCAATTACATTTGCACCTTGTTTGAAATTTGGATATTGAGTGAAAGCACCCGTTGAATCCTTGATTCGTCCGGCATATACTTCGTTTTTTTCATAATCCATGACGATTATCCCTGACTTTAGTTCAACGTCCTGATAGTACAATTCCGCTTTGTCGTAAAGGGTAATAATTTTTTTCTTCTGATCAATTTTAGCATACTGCTCCGCTTTGTATCTTACTTTGCCGTCCAGAAATGCTTTTTTAGGTTTGATACTGTCTATTTTGATCGTGTCAGTTTCTTTTTCAACAATTAAAACAGGCGTTTTATTCTGATTAACACTTTTTTTGGTGCTATCTATTTGTCTATTAGAGGATATAACCGTCTTTTTTTTTGTTATATCTTGAGAATATAATTTACCAGAACCTAACGATAGGAAAATTGATAATAAAACGATATTAAATAAGTTTGTATACAAAGGTTTAAATGCTATTTTTGTAAAATTATGGCCTGTTTTTTGACATGTCAAACTTACATATTATTTTTTGTCAAAAATAGTCAAATAAATAAATTTATAACGGTAGTGTTTTAATTAAATTAACTTATAGCTTTATGCACAAAACATATAGAATTAAAATAATATTAACTTTTATTTTAATAATAATTTCATTAACGGGGTATAGTCAATCCAATAGTTTCAAGGTAACTTTAGATGCTGGTCATGGAGCACATGATTTTGGTGCTGTTTATGAAGGCCGTGTAGAAAAAAACATTGCTTTGGCTGTAGTTTTAAAAGTTGGGAAGTTGTTAGAATCGATGCCAAAAATGGATGTTATTTATACCCGAAAAACGGATGTTTTCATCGATTTAATAGAAAGAGCTAATATTGCCAATAGATTTAACGCTAATATTTTTGTATCCATCCATTGTAATGCCAATAGAAATACTGCTGCTGATGGTACTGAAACCTATGTAATGGGTTTAAGTAAAATTGCATCAAATCTTGATGCGGCTAAAAAAGAGAATTCGGTAATTACTTTAGAAAAAGATTATAAACAAAAATATGAGGGATTTGATCCAAACTCTCCGGAAACGATGATTGGAATGACTCTGATGCAAGAAGAATATCTGGACAATAGTATTTCGCTGGCAAGTAAAGTGGAAGATGCTTTTGCCGATTTAGGTAAAAAAATAAGAGGAGAAGGAGTTAAACAAGCCCCTTTTATGGTACTTCACAAAGCATATATGCCAAGAGTTTTGATTGAAATGGGTTTTATTTCTAATACAGCAGAAGGCAATAGGTTGAATTCAGAAGAAGGTCAAAATGAAATCGCTAAAGCTATAGCAGATGCAATAGTTAGCTATAAAAATGAATATTTTGGAAGTGGAGAAGCTGAAATTTTAGATGAAAAACCCTCTCAAAAAATTATTGAAAAGGTAATAAAAGATACTACTTCGCCAGTAAAAGGTAAGGTGATTTTAGAATCTTCGGAATTAATAAAATCAAAAAAAGCAATTGATAATTCAAAAACTATATTCAAAGTACAACTTTCGGCTAGCATTAAAAAATTGGAATTACTACCTAGAAATTTTAACGGATTAAAAGATATTTCAGTAGCATACGAGAATAAAGTGTACAAATACATGTACGGAGAAACGCCTGATTATGATGAAGCAAACAAACAATTGAAAGAGGCAAAAAGCAAAGGATACAATTCTGCATTTTTAATAGCTTTTAAAAATGGAGAAAAAATTAGTATTCAAGATGCTCTAAAATAACAACAGGCCAAATGCTTGATTTTAAATTGATAAATACTTAATTTTGAAAATAAAAAGAGAAATCAAAACATTAATTTTATGCATATTTACATTCTTCACCGTAAATATTTTTTCTCAGTCGAATACTAAGTTTATCGTTATTTTAGATGCTGGCCATGGTGGTAAAGACCCTGGCAATTCATACCACGGTTTCGTTGAAAAAGAAATCGCACTTAAAACGTCTTTAAAATTAGATAAATACCTTAAGAAGGATAAAGATATTCAAATTATTCACACCAGAAAAACGGATGTTTTTATAGAATTAGTAGACAGACCCAAAATTGCTAATAAACTGGATGCTCATTTATTTATTTCAATACATTGTAATTCGGTTAAAAATCCAGTTCCCTATGGTTCAGAAACCTTTGTAATGGGTTTAGCGAGAAGCAGCAGTAATTTAGAGATTGCTAAGCAAGAGAATTCTGTAATACTATTAGAGAAAGATTACAAAGAGACCTATAAAGGTTTCAATCCTAAGAATCCTGAAACTTTAATAGGACTGAAAATTTTACAAGAAGATTACTTAGATAGAAGTATTAATCTGGCTTCAAAAATCGAAAACAATTTTAAAAATAAATTAAAAAGGAAATCAAGAGGGATTAAGCAAACTCCTCTATGGGTTTTAGACGCTGCGTACATGCCTAGTGTTTTGATTGAGCTAGGCTTTTTATCCAATAACAAAGAAGGGCTTTATTTGAATTCAGATCAAGGTCAAAATGAAATGGCAGAAGCCATAGCAGTGGCAATTATTAATTATAAAAAAGAATATTTTGGAAATAAAGCAGGTAAAAATGATCAAGAAGATTCATCAAAAGTAGTAGCTATTAGGGGAATAAAAAATAATTCTAATAATACTGAATCAGAGTCATTTGTACAAAAAAAAGCATCTAAAATAGAATCCTCTAAAGTTGTTTTCAAAGTTCAAATTGCTGCCGGAAATAAAAATATCAAATTAAATCCAAATAACTTTAAAGGTCTAAAAGAGGTCTCGGTAGTGTCTACTAAAGGTGTTTTCTATAAATATCTATATGGTTCGACTTCAGACTATAATGAGGCAAAAGAGAATCTGAAAGTTGCAAAATCTAAAGGGTATAATACTGCTTACCTTATTGCATTTAAGGACGGAAAGAAAATTACTATTCAAGAAGCGCTTAAATAATAATAACAAGTTAAAATAATTTATATTAAATTTGTAAAAAATACACAAATTTTGAAAATATCAAGAGAAATTAAAACAGCTATTTTAGTAATAGCATCTATTTTATTATTTATTTGGGGCTATAGTTTTTTGAAAGGGAGAGACCTTTTTTCTAATTATAAAACATTTTATGTAGAATATGAAAATGTAGAGGGTTTAACTACATCTGCACCTGTTACACTAAATGGATTAGTAATTGGTAAAGTAAATTCAATTACTATAGATGAAAAAACAGGAAAGTTAATGGTTGAGTTACAATTAAAAACTGATTTTCCTATCTCTAAAACCAGTATAGCTTCTATTTACGAACCTGGATTTATTGGTGGAAAGCAAATTGCAATTTATCCAAACTTTAATGACACTGAATTAGCAGTTGATGGTCAAAGATTATCAGGAAATATAAAATCAGGACTTACTGATAAAGTAGGGGAAAAATTAGTCCCTTTACAAGAAAAACTTGAAAAATTATTAGGTAATACTGATACTTTAATATCAGGATTTAACAATGTTTTGGATAAAAAAGGGCAGGAAGATTTGAAGCGCAGTCTGGCAGATTTGAGTAAAACAATCGAACAATTCCACAAAGCTTCTTTGAGTGTTAATACATTATTGGATAATAATAAAACTCAAATAAACGGTGTTGTTGCCAACTTTAATAAAATATCTGGGAATTTTTCTAAAATATCGGATTCATTAAATAAAGCAGATCTTGGTAAAACTGTTAAAAACCTAAATTCAACTTTGGCGAAAGTCGATGTTATAATGACTGGTTTACAATCTGGAAAAGGTTCTATGGGTAAATTATTGAACGATGATGCCTTCTATGAAAATGTTAGAACTACTACAAAAGAATTAGAATTATTATTGCAAGATATAAGACTTTATCCTACAAGATATGTTAATGTTTCTTTGTTTGGAAAGAAAAATAAACCTTATATTGCTCCCGTAAATGATTCTATAACTATTGAAAAAAATTAGCAACTATGAGCTATTTGGATAATGTTTTATTTGCCATATTATTGGTAATTGGTTTTGGTTATTTTTTTAAAAGCGTTAAAAAAATAATAAGAAATATTAATCTTGGAAACGATGTGAATCGTTCTGATAATCCTAAAGCACGTTGGACTAATATGGCTATGATTGCTCTAGGACAATCTAAAATGGTAAAAAGACCCGTTGCAGGTGTGCTTCATATTATAGTTTATGTAGGATTTGTAATTATAAACATAGAGTTATTAGAAATTATAATCGACGGACTTTTTGGTACGCATCGTATTTTTGCTTTTTTAGGAACTACGTATGACGTGCTAATTGCTTCTTTCGAAATTTTAGCGTTTTTAGTTTTAGTAGCTGTAGTTGTTTTCTGGAGCAGAAGAAATGTTATCAAACTAAAGAGATTTGTAAGTTCTGACCTAAAAGACTGGCCTAAAAGTGACGCGAACTATATCTTGTATTTTGAAGTAGTCTTAATGACATTGTTTTTATTAATGAATGCTTCCGATTTGCATTTGCAAAATGTACCTGGAGGTTTTTCTCACTTTATTAAAGCGGGGTCATTTCCTATAAGTCAATTTATAGAGCCATTATTTAATGGAATGTCTAATGAGTTAGTGATGCTTCTTTCTGAAATATTTTGGTGGTTGCACATTGTGGGTATTTTAATTTTCATGAACTACCTTTATTTTTCAAAGCACTTACATATTCTGTTAGCATTTCCAAATACGTATTTTGCAAATCTAAATCCTCAAGGTCAATTTGATAATTTAGAATCAGTTACAAATGAAGTAAAATTAATGATGGATCCTAATGCTGATCCATTTGCAGCTGCACCAGTGGATGAGAATGCAGTGCCAAGTAAATTTGGAGCTAGTGATATTCAGGATTTAAATTGGGTTCAATTATTGAATGCCTACACGTGTACGGAATGCGGGCGTTGTACATCATCTTGTCCAGCTAATATAACAGGTAAAAAATTGTCTCCTCGCAAGATCATGATGGATACAAGAGATAGGATGGAAGAAGTGGGAAGAAATATAGATGCTAATAAAGGTATTTTTATTCCGGATAACAAATCTTTATTAAACGATTATATTACTGCTGAAGAGCTTTGGGCATGTACATCATGTAATGCATGTGTAGAAGAATGCCCAGTGAATATTAGTCCGCTTTCAATCATTATGGATATGAGACGCTATTTGGTAATGGAACAAAGTGCTGCACCTATGCCAATAAATGCAATGATGACCAATATTGAAAATAATGGTGCACCGTGGCAATACAATCAACAAGATCGATTGAATTGGAAAAATGAATAGTCATTAAATTGTTTGACTGTTTAATTGATTATTTGTATGTTCAATAATCAATTAAAAAGTAAGAATTTGTGATTGACCAAATAAGCAAATAACCGAATCAACAAAATATTATGTCAGAGAATTTAATAGTGCCAACTATGGCCGAAATGTTAGCTCAAGGGAAACAACCAGAAGTTTTATTTTGGGTGGGTTGTGTAGGAAGTTTTGACGATAGAGCAAAAAAAATAACAAAAGCATTTGTACAAATTTTAAATCGTTCAAATGTCTCTTTTGCTGTGTTAGGCACTGAAGAAAGTTGTACTGGAGATCCAGCAAAAAGAGCAGGGAATGAGTTTTTGTTTCAAATGCAAGCCATGATGAATATTGAGGTTTTGAATGCATACGAAGCAAAAAAAATTGTTACTGCTTGTCCGCATTGTTTCAATACACTAAAAAATGAATATCCGGAATTAGGCGGAAAATATGAAGTGGTTCACCATACTGAATTTCTGAAATCGTTATTAGACGACGGAAGATTGACCATTGAAGGAGGACAATTCAAAGGAAAACGAATTACTTTTCATGATCCTTGCTATTTAGGAAGAGCTAATAATGTATATGAAGCACCTAGAGATTTGATTCTTAAATTGGATGCTGAATTAGTGGAGATGAAACGTTCCAAAGCTAACGGTTTGTGTTGTGGTGCTGGTGGTGCCCAAATGTTTAAAGATGCTGAACCTGGAAACAAGGAAATCAATGTTGAAAGAACCGAAGATGCTTTAGAAACAAAACCAGAAATAATTGCTGCGGGTTGTCCTTTTTGCAATACCATGATGACTGATGGTATTAAAAATAAAGAAAAGGAAGGCGATGTAAAAGTTATGGATATAGCGGAATTGATTGCTAATGCACAGGATTTATAAATCAATTAAAAATCACGAATTTTGATTTTGTAATTCAAAATTCATAACTCATAATTAAGATGTTTGTTCCATTTGAAAATTTACCCGAAGAATCTAAAATCTGGATTTATCAATCAAACAGAAAATTTTCGGACGCCGAGTTTTCTGAAATAGAAATTGCCTTGCAATCCTTTCTGGAAGGTTGGGCTGCGCATGGTACCAGTTTAGAATCATCGTACCAATTAAAATACAACCGATTTATAATTATTGCCGTAAATCAGGATGTACAAGCTGCTACAGGATGTTCCATTGACTCTTCTGTAGAATTTATTCAAAGTTTGGAACAAAAATATACTGTTGATTTATTGGATAAAATGAATGTTACTTTCAAACTTGGTGAGCATATTGCGCATAAGCCTTTGATTGATTTTAAGAAAATGGTAAAAGACAAAGCCGTTACTGAAAACACAATCGTTTTCAATAATCTGGTTAATAATATAGAAGAATATAATGAATCCTGGGAAGTTCCAGCCATCGATAGCTGGCATAGTCGCTTTTTTTAAACAAAACAGTTCAATGAGAAAAATAGGCATCAAAATTGTTTCATTTTATGTCTTAATTTTCTTTGTGGCTTCAAGTTGTGTTGGGACAAAAATTAATAAGAATAAAGTAATTGTTTCCAACGTGCCGTCCAAAACAAATTTGGACAGTATAAAATCTAGCAATATTCCCACACTTTTTGAATTATCTCCTCAAGGAAATAAATGGGTTGATAGTGTTTACAATGCTATGACTTTAGAGGAAAAATTTGGGCAATTATTTATGGTTGCCGCTTATTCTAATAAAGATACCGTACACTTCAACGCTATTGATAAACTGATTCAGGAAAATAAAATTGGAGGATTAATTTTCTTTCAAGGTGTTCCTGTTCGTCAAGTGAAATTAACCAACCGTTTTCAATCGAAGTCAAAAATCCCCTTGTTTATTGGTAGTGATGCTGAATGGGGTTTGGGTATGCGATTGGATTCTACCTATCGTTATCCTTGGAATATGACACTTGGAGCCATCCAAGACATGAAACTATTGGAGAAAGTTGGTGTTCAAATGGGGGAACAAAGCAAACGATTGGGATTGCAATTTAACTTTGCACCAGTTCTCGATATCAATACAAATCCCAGAAATCCCATTATAGGTTTTCGCTCTTTTGGCGAAGATAAATTTAAAGTTACTGAACGTGCCATTGCTTTAATGAAAGGCGTTCAAAGTGAAGGAATTTTTTCTACCGGAAAACATTTTCCAGGTCATGGCGATACTGAAACGGATTCTCATAAAGGCTTACCAACCATTAATTTTTCTAAAGAGAGATTATCGGACGTTGAGTTTTATCCGTATAAAAAAATGTTTCATGAAGGACTTTCGTCTGTTATGGTCGCGCATTTAAACGTTCCTAGTTTAGAGCCAAGACCTAATTATCCTTCTTCGATTTCTTACAATGTGGTAACTAATATTCTTCAAAAAGAATTGGGATTTAAAGGACTTATTTTTACTGATGCTTTGAATATGAAAAGTGTAAGCACCTTTAAATTACCAAGCGAAATTAATTTTGAAGCTTTTATGGCTGGAAATGATGTGCTGTTATTTCCTGAAGATGTTCCCGCTGCAATTGAGAAATTTCAACTTGCGTATTCCCTAAATTTATTTACTGATGAACGATTGGCTTTTTCGGTAAAGAAAATTCTAAAGTTCAAGTACAAAGCCGGCTTGAATAGTTTCAAACCAATTATAACGGAAAATTTATACAACGATTTAAATTCATCCGAAAATGATGCTTTACACTATGAGTTGTATGAAAATGCAATTACGGTTCTAAAAAATACAGCAGCAGTTTTGCCAATTAAAAATTTGGACAAACAAAAAATAGCCTACGTAAAAATAGGAGATGACAACAATGATGCTTTTGTTGCGACTTTGAAAAAATACGCTGAAATAACTGTAATTGAAGATACTAATCTGGACAGTTTACAAGTTAAATTACTACCTTTTACAACTGTAATTATTGGATATCACAAATCAGATATTGCTTTTAGAAACGATGATTTAAAATCAGATGAATTATTTAAAATCAATTTTTTAGCCAAAAATAATAATGTAATTCTAGATGTTTTTGCAAAACCATATTCGTTATTACCCATTACAAATTTTGATGATTTCGAAGGATTGGTCGTTTCTTATCAAAATAGTACTATTGCACAAATAGTTTCTGCAGAACTAATTTTTGGTGCTATTGAAGCCAAAGGAAAATTACCGGTTTCTATTAATACAAGCTTTAAAGTAAATGATGGTTTAGCAACTGAAAAGTTAAATCGCTTAGGATTTACAACTCCTGAAAATGTGGGAATGAATGCTGAAATTTTATCAAAAATTGATGGTATCGCCAATAAAGCGATTAATGGTAAAATGACACCCGGAATTCAGGTTTTGGTAGCCAGAAAAGGAAAAGTTATTTATCAAAAATCATTCGGGCACCATACCTATGATAAAATGATTAAAGTTCAAGATTCAGATATTTATGATGTTGCCTCGTTGACAAAAATTCTGGCTACGTTGCCCAATGTCATGTTGCAATACGATCAGAAAAAAATAAATTTGGAAACTACATTAGGAACAATGTCTTCCATTTTTAAAGATTCGAATAAGGCGAATATTAATTTTAAGGATTTATTGTCTCATTACGCGGGACTTGCTGCTGGAATTCCATTTTATAAAGCGACAATGGACAAATCTAAATTTCCTTCGGAAGTTTATTTTAGAAAAACATCAGAAGATCAGTTTTCTAAACGAATGACAGACAGTCTTTTTATAAGAAATGATTTTAGCGACACCATTATGAAAATGATTGTTAAGAGTAAGCTTTCATTGAAAAAAGAATACAAGTATAGCGATCTTACTTTTATGATTTTGAAAGATTATTTAGAAAAAACAACGGGTCAAAAACTCGATGTTTTGATTCAAGAGAATTTCTACCGTTCATTAGGAATGAATAATTCAAGTTTCAATCCATTGTCTAAGTTTGATAAAAACAGAATTCCACCAACAGAAACTGATACGTATTTCCGTCATCAGCTTTTGCAAGGATATGTCAACGATTTATCAGCAGCTTTAGAAGGCGGAGTTTCGGGTCACGCAGGTGTTTTTTCGAATGCAATGGATGTGGCTAAAATAATGCAGCTATACTTGCAAAAAGGGAAGTATGGCAATCAGCAGTATTTTTCTGAAAAGACATTTGAAGATTTTAACACCTGTTATTTTTGTGCGGCAGGAAATAGGAGAGGTGTTGGCTTTGATAAACCACAATTGGGTGCAGAAGGACCTACGTGCGGTTGTGCATCGATGACCAGTTTTGGTCATACCGGTTATACAGGAACGATGGCTTGGGCTGATCCCGAAACGCAAATTGTCTATGTGTTTTTATCGAATAGAACTTTTCCAATTGCAGGCGAAAATAGATTATCGAAAGAAAATATTCGGGAAGATATCCAGAAAGTGATTTATGAAGCAATTACAGATTAAGATTAACTATTTCGAGATCAGTCTTGGTTTAGAAATAAATGAGAATGGATAACTTTTCAAAAGTTAATTTTGTACTTTTAGAAGCTATAACGTATTGTAATTATGGAGCTCAAACATAAAAATAGCGCTAGTCATCAAATAGTTTGTTGCTCAGTGGAAGAAAATGCAAGTACACCAATTAGTAAAGAAACGGGATGCTGTTCATTAGATAATGATCCTGAAAATCACGTTGTGCACGATCATGACCACAATCATTCAAATGGCAGTGAAGGAACCTTCAAAATGTTTTTACCTTCCATAATAAGTTCAATAATACTAGTAATTGCTTTATTGTTTGATAATTATTTTCCACAATCCTGGTTTAGTGGCTGGATTCGAATTGTATGGTATGTCGTTGCCTATATTCCTGTAGGTTTCCCAGTATTGCAAGAAGCTTTTCAAAGCATATGCAAGGGCGATATTTTTTCTGAATTTTTTTTAATGGGTCTTGCTACAGTTGGTGCTTTTGGTATCGGACAGTATGCTGAAGGTGTTACCGTAATGTTATTTTATGCCATTGGGGAATTATTCCAAATGTTAGCCGTGAAAAGAGCCAAATCGAGTATCAAATCTTTATTAGACCAAAGACCAGATTCTGCAAATGTTATTAAAGGATATGAAACCATTTCAAAAAAAGCTTCGGATATTGTTATTGGAGAAATCATTCAGCTAAAACAAGGTGAAAAATTAGCTTTGGATGGAAAACTGCTGTCAGAACGTGCTACTTTTAATACGGCGGCTTTAACCGGAGAAAGCAAACCGGACACGAAGCAAGTGGGTGAAGCTGTTCTTGCTGGAATGATAAATCTTAATACTGTTGCCCAGGTTGAAGTCACAGCTGTTTTTAGTGACAGTAAATTGTCCAGAATTCTTGAAATGGTTCAGGAAGCCACAGCTAAAAAAGCTACAACCGAATTGTTTATTAGGAAATTCGCCAAAATATATACTCCAATAGTTGTTTTTCTGGCTATCGGAATTTGTTTGATTCCATTGTTATTTGTCGCTGATTATGTTTTCAAAGAATGGCTGTACAGGGCCTTAATTTTCTTGGTGATTTCTTGTCCTTGTGCATTGGTCATTTCTATACCGTTAGGTTATTTTGGCGGAATTGGCGCAGCAAGTAAAAATGGGATTCTGATAAAAGGTTCTACGTTTCTAGATGTTTTAGCAACTATTCAAGTTGTGATTATGGATAAAACAGGAACATTGACAAAGGGCGTTTTTAAAGTCCAAAAAGTGGTAGCTGTTGGGATTTCGGAAGCTGATTTAGTAAAATATACGGCAGCGATTGAAACAAAATCAACGCATCCAGTAGGTTCTGCAATAATTGAATATGCAAAAGATAGTATTAAAGACACTGCTATTACCGAGGTGAAAGAAATTGCGGGACATGGTATGAAAGGTCTGGTAGACGGGAAAGAAATTTTGGTTGGAAGTGCTAAATTAATGAAAAAATTTAATATTAGTTATGATTCTGAAATTGATACGATTCCATTTACAATTATTGTAGTGGCCATCAATCAAAAATATGCAGGTTATTTCCTTATTGCCGATGAGATTAAAGAGGATGCAAAAGAAGCAATCCAGAGTTTACATAAATTAAACATCAAAACGATAATGCTTTCTGGAGACAATCAGGCAATAGTTTCGCTTGTCGCCAAAGAGTTGAACATTGATCATGCATATGGTGATTTATTACCGGAAGGTAAAGTTCAAAAAGTTTCAGAACTCAAGCAACAGAATTTAAAGTTAATATTTGCAGGCGATGGTGTAAATGATGCTCCTGTAATTGCTTTGGCTGATGTAGGAATCGCGATGGGTGCTTTAGGAAGTGATGCAACTATTGAAACTGCCGATGTAGTGATTCAAAACGATCAGCCTACTAAGATTTTCACAGCAATAAATATTGGTAAAAAGACAAAACAAATTGTTTGGCAAAATATTGGTTTAGCATTTTCGGTTAAAGCAATCGTTTTAGTAATGGGTGCAGGAGGATTGGCTACAATGTGGGAGGCTGTTTTTGCAGATGTTGGTGTAGCTTTATTAGCAATTTTGAATGCTGTAAGAATTCAACGAATGAAATTTTAATTTTGAAACTATTTAACTTAAATTTCCATAAAACCCATTCCTATTTTTATTAATTTCGTTTTATTAAAATACATACATGAAAATTGCAATAGTTTGTTATCCTACCTTTGGAGGTAGTGGTGTTGTCGCTACAGAATTAGGTCTTGAATTAGCAAGGCGTGGTCACGAAATACATTTTATAACCTATAGTCAACCAGTGCGTTTGGCACTTTTAAATGCTAATGTGCATTATCACGAAGTAAATGTGCCTGAATATCCATTGTTCCATTATCAGCCTTATGAATTGGCTTTATCAAGCAAACTCGTGGATATGGTGAAACTATATAAAATTGAATTGCTGCATGTTCATTACGCCATCCCTCATGCTTATGCAGGTTACATGGCCAAGCAAATGCTGAAAGATGAAGGGATTGATATCCCAATGATTACCACTTTGCACGGAACGGACATTACTTTAGTAGGAAATCATCCATTTTATAAACCTGCAGTAACTTTCAGTATAAATAAATCTGATTTTGTTACTTCAGTTTCCCAAAGTTTGAAAGATGATACGCTAAAATTATTTAATATAAAAAAGGAGATTGAGGTTATCCCTAATTTTATAGAATTGGACAAAAACGTTAACGATCCTAGCATTGCTTGTCATCGTTCGGTTATGGCTAAGGGAAACGAAAGAATTATTACACATATTAGTAATTTTAGAAAAGTAAAACGAATTCCGGATGTGATTAAAATATTCTATAATATTCAAAAAGAGATTCCGGCTAAATTAATGATGGTTGGTGATGGACCAGAAAAAGAAAAAGCAGAATACTTGTGTCAGGAATTAGGTATTCTAGACAAAGTAATCTTTTTTGGGAATAGCAATGAAATTGACAAAATATTGAGTTATACTGATTTATTCTTGTTGCCATCTGAAACCGAAAGTTTTGGGCTTGCCGCTTTAGAAGCCATGGCTTGGAAAGTACCCGTAATTTCAAGCAATTCAGGAGGACTTCCAGAAGTAAATTTTGATGGTTTTTCAGGTTATTTGAGTGATGTGGGTAATACGGATGAAATGGCTCAAAATGCACTTAAAATTCTAAAAGACGATGCAACTCTTTCTAAGTTCAAAGAAAATGCTTTGTCTGTTGCTGAAAAATTTGATATTAAAAAGATTTTACCGCTCTATGAAGAATTGTACAAAAAAGCTATTAATAAATACCAATAGAATTATCAGTTTTATTAATATTAAAAAGCGAAATGAGCTTTTCAAGCTATCCAATTAATTTAAAAAAAGAACAATGAAAAAAGTTATTCTGTCAGTATTAACGCTAGCTTTAGCTTCTTGTGGAGCTACATCATCGAAAAGTTCGGATGCAAATAAATTGTACGAAGTGCTAACCCAACAAACGAATGGTGGCGCAAGTATTCGTTTTTTTGAGATTCTTTCTGAACCAAACGAAATTAAAATGCTGCAGAATGATGAAAATTTGAAAAATAAGATTAGTTCTGATGATGTTAAGAATGCTAATTTTATTGTTTTGAATATGGGAGAGAAAACAACGGGAGGTTACGCTATTGGAATTCAGAATGTAGTTGAGACCGATAAAAATATAATAGTTACGGTTAAAGAAATTAATCCGGAACCCGGAAGTATGGTAACACAAGCTTTTACCGCTCCTTTTTGTGTAGTCAAAATTAATTCTAAAAAAGAGATTATTATTAAATAAAAAAAAATAGGCTGTTCGTTATGAACAGCCTATTTTATGTAAATTTTCTAATAAATATTAGAATTGGTATCTAAGACCTAATGCGATATCAGAACCATAATTATTTTCGTAATATCCATTTCCTCCAAACTCAGGTCTGAAATCTAAAGATATTAACAATGGAATGTCAAAATTATATTCAATACCGATATCTCCAGCAGCAAATACAAAAGTATCATTAAATGATTCGTTATTGTTGTCATAACTGTAGCTACCTACACCACCACCAACACCTGCATACCAGTTGAAACCACCATCGATGTTCCAAACCCATTGGTATAAAGCAGCTAGTTTGATAGCGTTGTCATCATAACCATTATTGTTGTAATTACTTCTATTTCTCCAACCTAAATCAAGCTCAAGTCTATTGTTGCTTCCTAATGCTCTTTGGTAAGAAAGTTCTCCACCAAAACCATTATTTCCACCTAGACGTAAACCTAATGCATTTTTTGAAATATCCTGTGCTTGTGCTGTAAATGCTAATCCAATTAGCATTATTGCTGATAAAATAATTTTTTTCATAAGTAAATTTTTATAGGAACAAAGGTATGGTTAAGTTCAACATGAAGCTTATAAAATTTTAATGAAAAGTTATATAATTTACACTTTTGTATAATCTTTAAGTTTTTAATAACTAAAATTAATATAAAGTATGCTATTTAAAAAATTATTGACGCAATAAGCTGATTACTCAAAATATCTTCCATTTCAAAAAGATTTTCCTCTTCAGTATAATTGGATTCTGAGTAACGAAATAATTTCCATCGTTTTCTATTGTATTCTAATGCGGTCAAATTTTCAACCCAGTCTCCAGAATTCAAATACATAGTAGCACCATTTTTATTTTCTTTCCGAATCATTTTAGGTTCATGAATGTGGCCACAAATTACATAATCATATTTTTTTTCGATAGCCAATTCAGTTGCCGTTTCTTCAAAATCAGAAATGTGTTTCACGGCCTTTTTTACACTTGCTTTTATTTTTTTAGAAAACGAGTAGGGTTCTTTTCCTATTTTTAATAAACACCAGTTTACAAAACGATTTGAAAGTATCAGATAATCATATCCTAAACCGCCTAATTTTGCAATCCATTTTGAATGTTGTACGGATGCATCAAAAACATCACCATGAAATATCCATGCTTTTTGATCATCGAGATTCAATACTAATTTGTCAACCAGTGCAAAATTGCCCATGTTCATGTCGCTAAACTTCCGGAGCATTTCATCATGATTACCTGTGATGTAGTACACCTTTGTTCCTTTGGATGCTAAACTTATAATTTTTTGTATAACTTTTAAATGTGCTTTTGGAAAATAGGATTTTCGGAACTGCCATACATCTATAATATCACCATTTAATACTAACGTTTTAGGTTTTATGGAAGATAAATAATTATAAAGTTCTTTAGCATGGCTTCCAAAAGTTCCCAGATGTACATCTGAAATCACCACTAACTCTACTTTTCGTTTTTTCAAGGTATTTAAATTTGAAGTTTACCAAATTAATAGAATTATTAGCAATAGAAATGGAATTAAAGGTTAAGAAATCTAATACAAGATTAATTTAATAACAATAAATGTGAAATGTTTCTTAAAACTTTACCTTGAAATGTCGGGATAAACTTTTGAACTTTAAACTAAAATGGTACTTTTGTTCAAAACGAATTATAATGGCAGGAAATAGCTACGGAACATTATTTAGGATAACAACTTTTGGAGAATCTCATGGGGACGCTTTAGGCGGAATAATAGACGGTTGTCCTCCTGGAATCACAATAGATTTAGAAGCGATTCAATTCGAAATGTCACGAAGAAAGCCGGGTCAATCTGCTATAGTTACCCAACGCAAAGAACCGGATGATGTACAATTTCTCTCTGGAATTTTTGAAGGAAAAACTACAGGAACTCCAATTGGTTTTATTATTCCTAACACCAATCAAAAATCAGACGATTACTCCCATATAAAAGATAATTACAGACCCAGTCATGCCGATTACGTATATGAAAAAAAATACGGAGTTCGTGATTATCGTGGCGGAGGTCGCAGCTCTGCCCGTGAAACGGCAAGTAGAGTAGTTGCAGGAGCCGTTGCTAAACAAATGTTGCCAGAAATCAAAATCAATGCTTACGTATCATCTGTAGGACCAATTTATTTAAATAAATCGTATCAGGAATTGGATTTTTCTAAAACTGAAAATAATCCGGTTCGCTGTCCTGATGAAGAATCAGCAGTAATCATGGAGGAATACATACGTGATATTCGCAAACAAGGTGATACAGTAGGAGGAACCGTAACATGTGTGATTCAAAATGTACCTATTGGTCTGGGAGAACCAGTTTTTGACAAACTTCATGCGGAACTTGGCAAAGCAATGCTCTCCATAAACGCCGTAAAAGGATTTGAATTTGGAAGTGGTTTTGATGGAGCTAAGATGAAAGGTAGTGAGCATAATGATTTATACAACACTGATGGAACTACTAAAACTAATCTTTCAGGCGGAATTCAAGGTGGTATCAGCAACGGAATGGATATTTATTTCCGTGTTGCTTTCAAACCTGTGGCAACAATCATGCAAAAACAAGAGTCGTTAGACAATAAAGGCAATATTACTGAAATGACTGGAAAAGGACGTCATGACCCTTGTGTTGTTCCACGTGCTGTACCTATTGTTGAAGCAATGGCAGCCATTGTATTAGCTGATTTTTATTTGATAAACAAAACATATTAATACTAATTTTTGGTGCTTTTCGTGTTTTTACATTATCGTTTCGCAAAAAAAGATATAGTTCAATCAGGACCAGTCCGATAACCTAATAACCAATTTAATGAATACCAATACAACTAAAAAACCATCTTTTTTTTCAGGATTAACCGGTCAAATATTAATAGCTATGGTTTTAGGTGCCATTTTAGGCATCATAATTCATAATTCAATTACTGTAGAAGCAGCACAATCATTTAGTGCCAAAATTAAAATACTCGCTACCGTATTTATTAGATTAGTTCAGATGATTATTTCACCATTAGTTTTTACCACTCTTGTTGTGGGAATTGCTAAACTGGGTGACATCAAAGCAGTAGGAAGAATAGGGGGGAAAGCAATGGGCTGGTTCTTTACAGCTTCATTTATCTCTTTATTATTAGGGATGTTTTTTGTAAATGTATTAGAGCCTGGAGTTGGTCTTAATTTATCAAATGTTGATTTAGAATCTGTTTCAGAGGTGACGGCAAAAACACAAAATATTTCATTTGAAAACTTTATTGAGCATATTGTCCCAAAAAGTATTTTTGAAGCAATGGCAACTAATGAAATTTTACAAATTGTGATTTTCTCCATTTTCTTTGGTCTGGCGGCAGCATCTTTAGGAGATTATGTAAAACCAGTGATCAATGCATTGGATAAAACATCGCATATTGTACTTAAAATGGTAAATTATGTAATGAAGTTTGCTCCAATAGGAGTTTTCGGAGCTATTGCAGGAGTTTTTGCAGTAAGAGATTTTCAGGAATTAGCGATTACCTATTTTAAATTTTTTGGTTCTTTTTTAATTGGAATTTCGTCAATTTGGCTAGTATTGATATTGATAGGGTATATTTTTCTTAAAAGCAGAATGACTGTTCTTCTTAAAAGAATCGTAGGGCCAATAATTATTGCTTTTGGAACAACAAGTAGTGAAGCCGTTTTTCCAAAACTCACGGAAGAACTAGAGCGTTTTGGTGTAAAAGACAGAATTGTTTCTTTTATGTTGCCATTAGGATATTCTTTTAATTTGGATGGAAGCATGATGTATATGACTTTTGCAAGTATTTTTATTGCACAAGCATACGGCATTGATTTAGATTTAGGTACACAAATGACAATGCTTTTAGTTCTGATGCTTACCAGCAAAGGAATTGCAGGTGTACCAAGAGCAAGTTTAGTAGTTGTTGCTGCAACCTGTGGCATGTTTGATATTCCAATTGAAGGAATCGCTTTAATTTTACCAATAGATCATTTTTGTGATATGTTTCGTAGCGCAACTAATGTTTTAGGAAATGCCTTAGCAACATCAGTAGTAGGACAATGGGAAGGTGATGATAAAAATGAAGATACAATTGCTGAATAGTTAAAGAAATCGGTAGTAAATAGTATAGTAAACCTGTTCAATTATTTGAACAGGTTTTTTTGTGTTTTAAATGGTTTCTGAATTCTATTTAATTTTAATATTTATCCTATTTTTTTTATTAATAAAATGTATATTTGATAAACTTTAATTGGTTATGTATCAGATACGTATTGTTTTGTTTGTGTTATTACTGTTAAATTCTTTAAGCGATAATTTATTTGCTCAGACAAAATTATTTTCTAAAAAAGAAATTAGAAAATTAACGGATCAAGCTTCCCAATATTTAAAGGATGCTAATTTTGAAAAATCCTTGGAGAGTTCCAAACTCGCATTGCATCACTCTATTTCTACCAATAATAGTTATTACACAACCATATCCTATAATACAATTGCAGCTAATTATGCTGAACTGGCCGAATTTGATAAAGCTATTTTTTTTTATAACAAAGGGTTATTCTACGCTAATAGAACTAATAATGATACTTTAAAAAATCATATAAATAATAATTTAGGCAATATCTATTGCTTTGAAAAAAAACAATATGAAAAAGGAATAAATTATTATAAAAATTCCCTTACGTATAGCCAAAAAAATGCTGATACAAGTCAAATTTTTTTAACCAAACTTAATATTGCTTGGGCATATTTTGATATTGGTGATTTTCAAAAAGGATACCCAAGTTTAGAGTTCGTCAATAAATATGATACTAAATATGGTGATCAAACCACTGCAGGAGCTATAAATATGCTGAACGGAATGTACTATGGTTATAAAGGGAATCATGAAAAAGCGACTACCTATTTTTTGAATGCTATAAAATTTGGAAAGGAAGCAAACCAGAAATCAGATTTATCCTTTGCACACCTCGAATATTCCAGATATTTATTAATTAAAGGAGATTATAAAAAAGCTTACGAAAACCTCTCGAACTATAATAAAATTACAGAAGAACTTTATAATAAAGAAAAACTAGAGAAAGCAAATGTTGCCGGAATAAATGTTGAATTAGACGAATACAAAAGAGAGATTGATAAAATTGAAAATGAAAAGGACATACAACTTCAAAGTTTAGAAAAATCTAAAATGATAGTTTTGTTGTTCACAGTAATTTTTATAGTGTTGTTGTTGTTGATTTATACGTTATTCAGAAATAATAATTTCAAGAAAAAAACGAATGCAGAGCTTTCTAAGACGAATAAAGAGCTCATAATTGCTAAAGAAAAAGCTGAAGAAGTCTCTGTGTTAAAATCACAATTTGTCTCTACTATAAGTCATGAATTACGGACACCTCTATATGGTGTTGTAGGAATTACAAATATGCTTCTTGATGAACATAAAGAATTAGCGGATAGTCCGCATTTAAGTTCGCTTAAATTTTCTGCCAGATATTTATTGTCACTTGTGAATGATATTCTTCAAATTAATAAAATTGAAGACAACAGAATTATTCTTGAAAATTTGACTTTTAATATTTCAGATGAAATTAATATGATCAAAAATTCGCTTTCATTCTTAGCTAAAAATAATAATAATTTTATTTTAGTAAATATCGATCCGGCAGTTCCGGAATATTTAATAGGAGATAAGTTAAGACTCTCTCAAATCATCATGAATCTTGTCAGTAATGCATTGAAATTTACTAATAATGGAGAAGTAATTATAAATGTGAATTTAGAAAAAATAGAGAATAAATCTCATTTTATTGAATTTCAAATTAAGGATAACGGTATAGGGATTGCATCAGCTGACCAAGATAAGATTTTTGATAAATTTGTGCAGGTTGGTAGAAAAGAAACTGACTATCAAGGAACCGGTCTTGGACTTTCTATTGTAAAACAATTGTTAGGATTATTTAATAGTTCTATTGCTCTTCAAAGCGCCATTGGAAAGGGAACAGAATTCAAATTTGTAATTGCATTTGAATTTAATCCTGATAAAACCTATGAGATTATCAATAACATACAAGTCAACATGAACGCTACTCAAATGATCAATGTTTTAGTAGTTGAGGATAATCATATAAATCAGTTAGTGACTAAAAAGACCATCGAAAAGAATAACTATAAATGCAGCGTTGTTGATAATGGATACGCTGCCTTGGAGATATTAGATAAAGAAAGTTTTGATTTAATCTTGATGGATATCAATATGCCTCTAATAAATGGTTTTGAAACTACCAGAAAAATTCGGCTTAAAGGAATTGATATTCCAATTGTGGCTTTAACTGCGTTTGATAAGTCAGAAATAACTGAAGAGTCAATTTCAGCTGGAATCAATGATATTATCATAAAACCTTTTGATTCGGTAAAATTATTTAAAATCATCAATATTTTAGTGTCAAAAAATTAAAGAGCTATTTGTTTGCACTTTTTAGTTGTGATTTGATGATTAATTTTTTAATAAGTATTTCTTAATTTAGGAATCAATCTTAAAAACAGTTAAGCCTTTAAAACCAAAAGATCAGTTTTAAAGGCTTAGCTGTTTTTATTTTATGGCAATAGTTTTATTGGCTCTTTTCTTAACGCCTTCTTTTTTTGCAATTGTAACATGGAGAATTCCATCTTTATAACTTGCTTCTATTTTATTTTCATCTATGTATTCTGGCAACGTGAAAGATCTGAAAAAAGATTGATAGTTAAATTCTTTTCTAACATAATTGTCTTTTTTTCGTGTTTCTTCTTTTTGTTCTTCTTTCTCTGAAGAAATTGTAAGCATATTATTGTCAATTTCAACTTTGAAATCTTCTTTTTTCATACCAAGAACAGCCATATCAACTTCTAATTTATCATCTGTTTCTTTTAAGTTTACAGAAGGTAAATTACTGCCAATCGCCGTAAAATTTTTATCTGACCAATCAAAAATATCTTTGGTCGATAAAAAATCATCAAAAAAGGTATTCACTGACGGGAATAAACCACCGTTTCTTTTAACTAAAGTTTCCATAAGTTTTAATTTTAAAGGTTTTAAATAATTAAAATCAAATTTAATGATATTATTTATTTTAAAATCATATTTAGTAATTAAAACATTGATAACTAGTATATTGACGTCGAACGGTGTGTTTTTACAAAAGTTAAAAAGAGCTTTCTTACAGAAGCTTTATTTGTATTAAATAGAATTAGTACCAGCGTTTTTTATTCTGTTTAGAAACTTCTGATTTTCTGGATTTATGTGCTCCACCGCTTCTGTTTGAGTTTTTTTGAGTTGCACCAGGAGCAGTTTCCGGACTTCCTGAATGCCAACCGTACGGATGATCACTTACTATTTTTACATCCACTTTTATTAATTTTTGAATGTCTTTCCAATACTGATGCTCATCTTTGCTGCAAAAAGAAATTGAAATACCTTCATTTCCTGCACGACCGGTTCTACCTATTCTATGAACATAAGTTTCTGGAATATTTGGTAAATCAAAATTAATGACAAATGGCAATTGGTCAATATCAATTCCTCTAGCTGCAATATCAGTAGCTACTAAAACATTGACTTCTTTGTTTTTGAATCCTTCTAAAACGCGTTGTCTTGCATTTTGAGACTTATCTCCATGAATAGCTTCGGCTGCAATATCGTGTTTTCGCAACGCTTTTACAACATTGTCAGCTCCATGTTTCGTTCTTGAAAAAACCAAAACATTAGACAGATTTTCGTTTTTAATTAAATGATATAGTAGATTTCTCTTTTCTGCCTTTTCAACAAAATAAACACGTTGTTCTACATTTTCAGCAGTTGATGAAACTGGAGAAACGGTAACTGTTGCAGGATCTTTTAGAAACATTTCGGCCAATTCTCTTATGGCCATTGGCATTGTTGCTGAGAAAAAAAGTGTTTGTCTGTTATTAGGGGTCAATTTCACAATTTTTTTGACGTCATTAACAAATCCCATATCAAGCATTTGATCGGCCTCATCTAGCACCAAAGTGTGTAAATGGTCTAAATCGATAAAACCTTGTTTTACTAAGTCTAGCAAACGTCCCGGAGTTGCAATCAGGATATCAATTCCTTTTTTTAGCATCTCTACTTGTGGCACTTGTGAAACTCCTCCAAAAATAGTCAGTTGAACTAAATTTGTATATTTTCCATATTGGTCAAAATTCTGGCCAATTTGGACGGCTAATTCTCTTGTAGGTGTAATAATCAGGGCACGGATTGGACTTGCTTTTTTTGATGAACCCACAATTCTATGCAATTGATGAATAATAGGGATGGCAAAAGCAGCAGTTTTTCCGGTACCGGTTTGAGCGCAACCAATCATATCTCTTCCTGATAAAACGATTGGAATAGCTTGTTCTTGTATTGGAGTTGCTTCTAAATAGCCTTGTTCAAATACGGCTTTTTGTATACTTTTTGAAAGTGGTAAATCTTCGAATAACATATTTTTGATATTAAAAATCTTGTATTAAGTACATAGATAGTACTGCAAAGATAGTATTAATATTTTTGATGACTGTTTATATGATATTCAGGATTCAAATTTATAGATCGTAAACTGAAAAAGGAATCAATACAATAGATTTATGGATTATTTGATTTAATGAAATCAGTAATAAGATAGCCAATAAGTTTACCTATTAAATGGTTGTTTTTTTCTTCTCCTAAATCGGGGGCGCCTTCACAAATGTGCAAGTAGGTAGCATTTTTGTTTTTTGCAAAAAACGAAATAAACTGGCGAAGTTGCTCGACTGAAAAACCGCTCATTGTCATGGCACTGCATGCAATATTTGGAATGGCATCCAAGTCAATTTCAATTCCGAAAAAGTCATCATTTATAAATTCTAAAGCATTAGCCATTTCTAAATCAAATTCTTTTTCTTTTCGAATGTTTACGCTATCATAGGTATTAAAACGTACACGATCTTCTATTTTTTTAATGATATCTAAAACACTTTTAGAAGTGTAATTTTCGTGTAAACCAAAAATAAAATATTTTTTCAAAAAACCTTCTTCATAAGCATATGAAAAACCATTACCGCTGTGCCTTCCTTCAAGAATTCTAAAATCAGAATGAGCGTCAAAATTGATGGCATTTATGGGTTTGCCTTTGGCTAGAGCTGATCCTTTTATATTGCCGTAGGAGTTGTTGTGTCCGCCACCGATAACAATAGGAGTTTTTCCTAGTTTTACAAGATTAAAAATGATATGAGAAACATCCTTATCTATTTTATCGACTAATTGGCTTAATTTAGAACGATCATTACTATCATTAAAATCTAAATTTTGAACCTCTTCCATTGCTTCACTCACATCTAACTGCCCTAAGATAATTAGCTGACTTCCTTTGCAAAAACGATTGTGCTGAATGTTAGCAATACTTTTTATGGAACTATCCCATGCAGAAGCCGCTCCAGGTCTTCCAAAATTTGCTCTTACGCCAATATCTTCCGGTATTCCAAATAGGACATATTTTGCTTCGCAAGTTTTTAAAAACTCAATAGTATCAGTCTCTTTTGGAACGGTTATCATTTTTTCTCCAAATTTTATTTCACCACTTCTGTGGTTCGTAATTTTTGCAAGATCATTGATTGTAAACGGGATAATTTTTTCCATTAAAAAAAATATTTTTCCCAAAAATAATATAATTGCATCAACTGACGTTATAACGTGGTTATATATTGTTAAATTTGTAAAAAATAAATTAAATACAAGATGGAAAATCAAAAAAGCAGTTCAAGTCTTAAAGCAGTCGTAGCGATATTAGCTATTTTATTAGTGGGAAGTTTAGTTTATATTTTTAAAATGACCTCCGATGCTGATGTAGTAAAAACAGAATTGAAAACGACATTAACTGAAAAAGAATCAGTTATGAAAGATTTGCAAGAATTAAAATCAACTTATGATGCTGCCATTGCAGAAAATACATCTATGTCTGATGAGTTAATTCAAGAAAGAGATAAAGTGGTGAACTTAATGTCTGATTTAAACAAATCTAAAGGCGATGTTGCTTCAATGTCTAAGTATAGATCACAATTCATTTCTTTACAAGGGAATATGAAAGTTTTAATGGCAGAAAATGAAGGATTGAAAAAACAAAATACAACTTTAACTACACAACGTGATAGTACAGTAGTAGTATTAGGAGAATCTAAAAAATACAATGAAGCATTAGTTGGGCAAAATGAAGAATTAGCAAAAGCGGTTGAAATTGGTTCAAAATTAACAGTTTTAAACACAAGAGGATCAGCTTTTAAATTAAGAAGCTCTGGTAAACAAATTGAAACAGACAAGGCAAGTAGAGCTGATGTTCTTAGAGTTAGTTTTACAATTGCTGAAAACCAAATTGCTAAATCTGGCGATAAAACATATTATGTTCAAGTTATTGACAGTAAAAATAATGTTTTGGGTGATAAAAAAACAGAGGCTTTTGGAGATAATACTTTAATATATAGTTTTTTAACGAATGTTAAATATGAAAATAAAACAATTCAAGTAACTGAAGATTTAAGAGGGAAAGATTTTGCTAAAGGAACGTATTTTATCAATATTTTCGATAAAGATGTTTTAGTTTCAAAAACTAGTTTTGTATTGAGATAATCAATTACTGTAATAAAATAAAAAAGAGGAACGTAATGTTCCTCTTTTTTTATGCAAAAATTTTACCTTCTAAAAGTACAGTTTCAATCAGATTGCTGCCAAAAGCATAAGGAATTTGATAGTAGGAGGGAATGGGTTTTGTGATAATTAGATTTGCTTTTTTGCCAATGGTGATGCTTCCGTGAGTTTCAGAAATTCCCATGGCATAAGCTCCATTTATTGTGGCGGCATTTATGGCTTCTTCGGGAGTCATTTTCATTTTGATGCAAGCAGTTGCTACAACAAAATTCATATTTCCGGATGGAGTAGAACCCGGATTGTAATCCGTTGCGAGAGCGAGAGGAAGTCCTGCCGCGATCATTACTCGTGCTGGAGTGTAAGGAATACTCAAAAAATAAGAGCAAGATGGTAATGCAACAGGCATTGTTTCAGTATTTTTCAACGCTTCAATATCTTCCGGTTTCATTACTTCTAGATGATCTACGGAAAGTGCATTGTGTTTTATTCCCGTCTGAATTCCTCCAATGGAGTTGAACTGATTGACATGGATCTTTGGCTTTAAGCCAAATTTAATTCCCGCTTCGATGATTTTTTGGGTTTCTTCAACAGTAAAATAACCCGTTTCACAAAATACATCGATGAAATCTGCCAGTTTATTTTCAGCAATTTCAGGGAGCATTTCATTGATGATTAAATCGATATAACCTTTATGGTTTGTTGCGTATTCAGATGGGAAAGCGTGAGCACCCAGAAAAGTTGCTTTAATGGTAACGGGATAATTTTGAGCTAATCTTTGAATAACGCGAAGCATTTTCAATTCTCCATCAACGGTTAATCCATATCCCGATTTGATTTCTACTGCTCCGGTTCCCAAATGCATGACTTCTTCCAGTCGTGTTTTGGATTGTTGGTAGATTTCTTCTTCAGAAGTTTCGTTCAGTTTTTTAGCTGAATTTAGGATTCCACCGCCACGATTAGCGATTTCTTCATAAGTCAAACCATTGATTCGATCTACAAATTCCTGTTCCCGATTTCCCGCATACACAATATGGGTATGGCTGTCACACCAAGAAGGTAAAACTATTTTTCCGTCTGCATCAATGCACTTTTCTGGATTTATGTTAGGCAAATCCTCCATAGAGCCAAAATCAGAAATAAGTCCATTTTTAAGTACTAAATAGGCATTTTTGATAGTGGGTAGAACCGCCATTTCAGCACCCGATACTTTCAAAATTGAAGAATCCCTAACCTGAAGCAACTCTTTGATATTGATGATTAATGTTGTCATTTTATATGATAATTATTCAGAAACTTTGATTTCAAACATTTTGTTCCAGTTTTTTCCTGTTACAAAAATGGTTTTTGTTTTTGGGTTGTAGGCAATTCCGTTTAGGACATCCGTATCCGGTAATTGAGTTATTTTTTTCTTCAAATCGGCAAGATTGATAATTGCTTCAACGGCTCCATTTTTTGGATTGATGACAGCAATAGCATCTTTTTGATACACATTTCCATAAATTTTCCCGTCAATCCATTCGAGTTCGTTAACTGCTTTTATTTTTGTTTCAAAGGAATACACGTTCAAGTAATCTACTTCTTTAAATGTGGTTGGGTCAATAATCCAAATTTTTTCGGTTCCGTCGGATTGGTATAAATATTTACCATCATTAGTCAATCCCCAACCTTCAATAGGTTTAAAATACGTAAACGTTTTTTCTTTTTTGAAAGTGTCTGCGTCATAAACGTATCCTTCATTATTTTGCCAAGTCAATTGGTACACTTTATTTTTTAAAATCGTAATTCCTTCACCAAAATAGTTGTCGGCCAATTCCACTTTTTTATAAACTTCTCCAGTTTTATAATTTGTTTTTCTTAAGCTGGAAATTCCTTTTATTCCGGTACTATTTCCTGAGCCGTTTCCAGTTCCTTCATAGAGTGTGTCTCGGTAAAATTCTAGCCCTTGCGTGTATGCTTGAATATCGTGCGGATAGGTATTTACGATGGTGTATTTTAATAATTTTGGTTGAATATCAGAAACTAATTCTACTCTAGTGGTAGCTTCTGAGTTTTGACCTTCGTAATAGACCAAAGCTTTTAGGTTTTGATAACCCAATTTTTGATCTTTCAATTCAAAAGTTAGTTTGTCAACTCCTTTTTTTGAACCAATTTTTTTGTCATTTACATAGTAGATAACGCTGTCAATAGTTTTGGAATTGGAGTTCAAAATTTCCAAAGAAAGCACTTCCTGTGGTTGATATTGTTCTTTAAATTTAGAATTATCAAAGGCAAATAAAGTATTTTCACCTTTTTTTGTTTCATTGCAACTTGCTAAGGTGATTCCTAATAAAATGACAGATAGGAAGTTATAGTTTTTCATGATTTCTTTTTTTGTTGTACCAATATACAATGTTATTTTTAATGATTAAAGCTCTTGTAAAAATATAAAAAGATTGTATATTTGCACCGGCAAGTCCTACACGACCAGCTCCTGCAGACTCCCCCAGGATGGGAACATAGCAAGGGTACGTGGTTGAGCGGTGCGATGTAGGTCGCTTGCCATTTTTTTTAATCTTCCATTTTGGAAGATTTTTTTTTGAATTATTTCGTACAAAAGTAGTCTTCCTTCGGGAGGATTTTTTTATTTTTGAACCTTTCGTATCATAAACAGCAACAATAATGAATAAAGTAGTTCTAATTACAGGAGGTTCTTCAGGAATAGGAAAATCTATTGGAGAGTTTTTGCATCATAAAGGTTTTGTTGTGTATGGAACCAGTAGGAATCCGGATCGAATTTTGAATTCGGTTTTTCCTTTAGTGGCTTTGGACGTTCGGGATGCGGATTCGATTCATGCGGCTGTTGTCAAAGTGATTGCGACTTCCGGAAGATTGGATGTTGTCATTAACAACGCTGGTGTTGGGATTACGGGACCACTGGAGGAAATTCCAATGCATGAAATCAAGAATAATTTTGAGACTAATCTTTTTGGTCCAATTGAAGTGATGAAAGCGGTTTTGCCCCAAATGCGTGCGCAAAGCTCGGGTTTGATTATTAATGTTACTTCGATTGCGGGTTATATGGGCTTGCCGTATCGAAGTGTTTATTCTGCTTCAAAAGGGGCGTTAGAACTCATAACAGAAGCGATGCGTATGGAAGTGAAGTCGTTTGGTGTTCATATTACCAATGTGGCTCCGGGAGATTTCGCTACTAATATTGCTTCGGGACGTTTTCACGCTCCTTTAATTAAAGGTTCTGCTTATGAAATTCCGTATGGCAATACCCTCAAAACAATAGATGAGCATGTGGACAGCGGCAGTAATCCGAATGAAATGGCCGAAGCGGTCTATCAGATTATCCAAACTCCGGAACCTAAAATTCATTATAAAGTGGGCGTTTTTATGCAAAAAATCTCTATTGTTTTGAAGAGAATTTTACCCGATAAAGTATATGAAAAAATGCTGATGAACCATTATAAATTGTAATTTTGCACGAAATTTGTGAGCGTGAGGGATTGCAGTGAAAATCCTTTCTAGTCCTGAACTTGTTTCAGGATCCTGAAACAAGTTCAGGACTAGAAAGATTGCAGCGGAAAGCCCGACCCTTGGGTCACGCCCAAAGAATTAGAAACACACAATTAAATTATATAATATGAAATTTTTTATTGACACGGCTAATTTAGCTCAGATTAAGGAAGCACAGGCATTAGGCGTTTTGGATGGCGTTACAACCAATCCTTCGTTGATGGCCAAAGAGGGAATTACAGGAAAAAACAGCATTTTGAAGCATTATGTTGACATTTGTAACCTAGTTGATGGTGATGTAAGTGCCGAAGTTAATGCTTTGGATTACGACGGAATGATTAAAGAAGGAGAAGAATTAGCAGATTTACACGAGCAAATCGTAGTAAAATTGCCTATGACTAAAGAAGGAGTGATGGCTGCTAAATACTTTTCGGATAAAGGAATAAAAACGAATGTGACTTTAGTATTCTCAGCAGGACAGGCTTTATTGGCTGCAAAAGCGGGAGCTACTTATGTTTCTCCATTCATTGGTCGTTTAGATGATGTATCTACAGACGGTTTGGCTTTGATTGAAGAAATCAGATTGATTTATGATAACTACGGTTATGAAACTCAAATTCTGGCTGCTTCAGTTCGTCACACTATGCACATTGTAAACTGTGCAAAAATTGGAGCTGATGTGATGACCGGACCATTATCTGCTATTTATGGTTTGTTGAAACACCCATTGACTGATATTGGATTGGCACAGTTTGTGGCTGATTTTGAGAAAGGAAATAAATAAAAAAGTTTTCAGTGAGCAGTTTTCTGTCTCAGTTAAATAAAAAAATCCCATTTCAAATTTGAAATGGGATTTTTTGTTGGTTTGGTTTTGGTTAGTTTGTTTTGAAATTAGTGTGCTCCACCAACTTCTATTTCTTTTCCAATTCCTTGTTTTTCTAGAATTCCAATTACTTTCCATCCGTAGAAAGCGATGAAAGCGAAACATAAAACAGGAATGAAGTAAGACGTATGAATTCCGATGATATCCGCTAGTTTTCCTTGTAACGGCGGAATAATTCCACCACCCAAAATCATCATTACCAAGAAGGCTGAACCTTGAGACGTGTATTTTCCTAAACCTGCAATTGCTAATGAGAAAATAGATGGCCACATGATACTTAAAAATAATCCACCGCTCATAAAAGCAAAAATAGCAATCGTTCCCGTAGTGAATAAACCAATAAGCATGGCTGTCATTCCCATTATACCAAAAATCATAAGTGTTCTTGAAGGTTGGTCTTTTCCTAAAAAGAAACCAGCGATTTGGAACAAAATTACAAATGCGTACGCATATAAAGGCGTTACATCTTGTCCGGAAATGGCGTTAGCAGCTAATACTACTCCAAACGCTATATAAGGAACAACGATAAGTAAAATTTTCTTTAGTTGAGATGATGGGTTGAAAACCGTAATGGCTCCCGCCCAACGTCCAATCATTAAACTTCCCCAGTACATAGACATGTAAGGCGCTAAAGCTGGACCTGAAATAGAACCAAAATCAGCCGTTACCAATAATTCACCAAGGTTACTTCCTATAGTTACTTCGACACCTACATAAGCGAAAAGGGCTAACATTCCTAAAACTAATTGAGGGTATTTCATGGCTCCCCATCCTTCAGGATTTTTTTGAGCAGTCGTGTTAGCAAATAATAATCCGATAACGACCACTAAAAGGGTGGAAACTGTTAAGGCTAATCCTAAGTAATCTTTTTCTTTATTCTCTATAAAACGAGTGATAAATTCAGGCTCTTCGTAACGAGAAAAGATGTAAGCAAAAATAGCGACCAAAATTACAGTGATGGCAATTAAGGTTTTCATTGCTTTATTCGCCGTTTCAAAAGTAGAATCACTTTTTCCAGCCGGTAACTTTTTAGAAAAATGGAATAGAGCTGCTGCCAATAAAAACAGTCCTCCAACAAATACATACAAGATTCTCATTGAATCTAATGAATCTGGTTTTTGAGCATATTCTTCAATATTTACACCTGCGATAACGCCAAATAAGGCGATTGAAACAACTATTGGTCCTATCGTGGTTCCCAATGAATTGATTCCTCCTGCAAGATTCAATCTGCTGGAAGCTGAATGAGGTTCACCAAGAGACGCTGCAAACGGCTGTGCCGATGTTTGTTGTAATGAAAAACCAAGTGCTACAATAAATAACGCACCAAGAATAAACAAATAACTTCCTTGTGTTACCGCTACTATCATTAATACGGCTCCAAATGTACTGATCAATAATCCGTAAATAATTCCCTTTTTGAATCCCCAACCGTTTAGAATATCTTTTTTGGCGATGCTGCTAAAAATGAAAAGCAATAAAGCACCAATATAATAAGCACCATAAAAAGCAAAATCAATAAGTTGACTTTGAAATTGGTCTAAGCCAAATTTAGCTTTGCAAAATGGAATAAAAATTCCGTTTGATGCTCCAATAAAACCCCAAAAGAAAAATACGGTTATGAGTGTATAAAGCGCGGAATTGTTAGACTTGGTTTGTTCTGAATTCATAAGAATAAATTGGTTAATGATTATGGCTACATAGTTTTGTAGCTGTAAGACCGTAAATATATTTGTTAAGTAAATTAAAAAAAAATAATTTAGAATAAATATTGTTAGAATTATAGAATAACCAATGTTTGTTGAAAAAACCTGCTTTTTCTTTAATATTTTTTTTCTATTTAAATTTTTTTTAATCTGATTTTATTCAGAAATCCTGATTTTTAAATTTTAATATAGGTACGTATTGTTATTGTTTCATTTGCTAGATAAACAGCGTTTTATATGAAAACCGGAATAATAATTGGGTTTTATGAATAAGGAAAACCTTGTCTTTTAATCATGGGAGGTAATTATAATTTTTGCAAAACATATTTGTAAATTAATTAAAATTTGTTTTATGTATTTAATTATGGAGACAAACGTTCTATTTTCCAAGAATAATCTTCTTGACTTGTATAACGTATTCTATCATGTAATCGATTCGGCCTTCCTTGCCAAAATTCTACCTCTAAAGGAGTTACTAAAAATCCTCCCCAATGCTTCGGTCTTGGAATTACCATGCTCTCAAAATCTTTTTCTAACTGCTTCAAGTTTTCCTCTAAATAGTCTCTGGAAGGTACCACTTCACTTTGGTTGGACACAATTGCTCCCAATTTGCTGCCATCGGGTCTGGATTCAAAATAACTATCAGAGGTTATTTCCGAAGTTCTTTTTGCAATTCCCTTGATGATTACCTGACGTTCCATAGTATGCCAAAAAAAGGAAAGACATATTTTAGGATTTTCGGCAATAGCTTTACCTTTTTCTGAATTGTAATTGGTATAAAAAATAAACCCATCTTCGTTAAATTTTTTCAATAAAACAACTCTGGATTTAGGAAAACCATCTAGACCAATTGTAGAAACGGTCATTGCATTTACTTCTTCATTAGCTCCAAAATCTTCTGCCTCATGAAACCATCTGTTAAACAAGTTTATTGGATCTTCTGGAATATTCGATTCTAATAATTCACTCTTTTCGTAAGATTTTCTATAATCACTTAAGTCACTCATAATTTATATTTTAAAAATGTGATTGCTGAACCATTCGATTTAAAATCATCGAAAAATTCAGCAGTTATTTGATGCTTAAAATTGTTTTCTTTTATTTAAAATTCAAAGCTTTTTCCGTCATCAGCCAAGAGCACTTCGGGAAAAATAGTTTCGGCTTCTTCCTTAAACAATTCGATACTTTCATATCGCGTGGAATAATGTCCTAAAATTAATTGTTTAGCATTGGCTTTCAAAGCAATCGTTGCCGCTTCTTTTGCTGTAGAATGTAATGTTTTTTTGGCTAGATTTTCCTCAGATTGAAGGAAAGTAGATTCATGGTACAACACATCTATATTTTCTATAATTGGAAGCATGGCTTCATTGTAAACGGTGTCCGAACAAAAAGCGTAATTCTTTGCCGGAATAGGATCAAATGTCAATTTTTCGTTTTCTATTACTCTTCCGTCTTCCAGCGTGATGTCTTTTCCGTTTTTTATTTTTTGGTAATAACAACTCTCTATTTCATAATTCTGAACGGCATCCAAATTCAGTTTTCGGTCTCCAATTTTTTCTTGGAACAAAAAACCGTTTGTATAGACACGATGTTTTAAAGGAATGGTTTTGACCAAAACCTTTTCGTCTTCAAAAATAATTTCGCTTTCCAAAGATTCCAATTCATGGAAAAACAAACCATAATTCGTCCAGGAATTCGACAATCGCAGTTGCAACTTGATAATTTCTTTGATACCCTTTGGACCATAAATATGCAAATCCGTAGTTCGGTTGAGCAAAGTAAATGTGGACACTAAACCCACTAATCCAAAAAAGTGGTCTCCGTGCAAATGGGAAATGAAAATATGGTTAATTTTAGAAAATCGGATTTTATTCTTCCGCAATTGTACTTGCGTTCCTTCGCCGCAATCAATCAGAAAAAGTCTGTTTTTTATGTCTAAAATCTGTGAAGTAGGATTGGTAAAAGTTCGGGGTGTTGCTGCATAGCAACCAAGGATTGTTAGTTTCAAGTTTTTTCGTGTTCAGTTATTTCGTATTTTGCTTAAATCAATAAACGGTTAAACATAACCGAATCAACTAATTTAAAACCCTAAATCTCTTTCAATCTCTTCCATTTCTATAATATCATGCGCTTCTAACAATGAAGGAACTACTGTTAATTTAGCAGGAACAGCATTATAATCAAAATCAGAAGTTACGATAACAAACGACTTTTTAGCTTTTTTATGTTGTTTTGATAATGGCATAAACAACTTAATATCATTCGTAGACAAATCGTTATGCATCAAAAGATCAATTATTATGTTGTGTTTTTCGAATGTTTTATATTGATGGGTAACCTTCATTAAAAAAGAAGTAAAATCACCCTGAGTATCCCTAATTGTTACCGTATGTCCTTTTTGATCTACTTTCATTGTATTAAATTTCAAAGACTGCTTTATGGCAGTGTGGTTTATAAGTAGCTAATTTACAAAGTTTTAAATTAGTTTATTGAATTTTTGAAGCCAGAAGATAAATAACTGCCATTCTGATTGCTACACCGTTTTCAACTTGGTTCAAAATCACGGATTGATTGGAATCAGCTACTTCACTTGTAATTTCGACACCGCGATTAATAGGTCCGGGATGCATAATTATAATTTCTTTGCTAAGAGAATCCAAAAGCGGTTTGTCAACTCCATATTGCTGCGCATATTCCCGTGTGGACGGGAAATAATTGACATCCATACGCTCATTTTGCACGCGCAACATGTTCGCAACATCACACCATTCTAATGCTTTTCGTAAATCAGGTTCTACGGTAACACCCAATGATTCAATATATCTTGGAATAAGCGTTTTTGGCCCGCAAACTTTGACCTCAGCGCCCTGCATTTGCAAAGCATAAATATTGGACAAAGCGACTCTGGAATGCAAAACGTCGCCTACTATGACTACTTTCTTTCCGGCTACTTCACCTAGTTTTTCCCGAATGGAATAACTGTCTAATAAAGCCTGAGTAGGATGTTCATGTGCTCCATCTCCCGCGTTGACGATACTGGCTTTTACGTTTTTGGATAGGAAATAAGCAGCACCGGGATTTGAATGTCGCATTACCACCATATCCACTTTCATCGAAAGGATATTATTTACAGTATCAATCAATGTTTCTCCTTTTTTGACTGAAGATTGTGCTGCCGAAAAACTAATGACATCCGCAGATAAACGTTTTTGTGCTAATTCAAAAGAGAGTTTTGTTCTGGTACTATTTTCGAAGAAAATATTGGCAATGGTAATATCTCGTAAAGAAGGCACTTTCTTAATTGGTCGATTGATGACTTCTTTAAAATGATCGGCAGTTTCAAAAATCAGGTCAATATCATTCTTGTTGATGTATTTTATTCCTAATAAATGATTTACGCTTAATTCTTTCATTTTTGTTTACGATTATAGTTTTTAATAGGGAGCGTTTTTTTTCTATCTAACTTGTAATTAAATACACGCCATCTTCACCCTCATTTTCTTTCCAGCTCACTTTTACTTTTTCATTATTGATTGCGTCTACTTGCCTTCCTCTATAATCCGGTTGAATGGGTAAGTTGCGACTGAAACGTCGGTCTATCAGAACCAGAAGTTCAATTTCAGAAGGGCGTCCAAAAGATTGTATAGCAGTCAACGCAGAACGAATGCTTCGTCCGGTGAACAAAACATCATCTATGAAAATGACTTTTTTATTTTCTACGATAAAATTAATCTTGGTTTTATTCGCTTCTAGTGGCTTATCGGTTCTTCTAAAATCATCCCTAAAAAAGGTGATATCTAGATAACCTAGCTGAATTTCAGGAGTTTGATATTCTTTTTCTAAAATTTCTTTTAAACGCTCTGCCAAAAAAACACCTCTTGGTTGGATTCCAACTAATATTGTATCTGAAAAATCTAAGTGTTTTTCGATTAATTGACAGGCCAAACGATGTAATATGATAGTAACTTCTTTTGCAGTAAGTAATACTTTTTGACTCATAGTAATTGTGTGGTTTGGTTTGGCAAATATACAAATTCCAATTTATGATTTTATAATTAAAAAGAGAGAAAATGCTAATTCCAATAATTCAAAAAAAATAGTATATTTATACTACTTAATTTTACAACAAAGAATGAAAATTATGTAACAAGGACCCGCAGTGATACAGTAATTTTACATTTTAACGTTTAACATAAAAAAACATAAAATCATGCAAAAAAGACTCACCCGATTATTGATGCTCTTTATAGTATTAATTTCATTTTCAAGTTGTTCAATAATAGAAGGGATATTTAAAGCCGGTGTAGGTGTTGGTATCTTTATAGTTGTTGCAGTGATAGCCATTATAATCTTTATTATCAGCAAAATTTTCAGTAGAAAATAAACAACATTACTTTCGAATTAGTATTTAAAACCTATTCAAAAAAAAAATCTCCCACTATTGCGGGAGATTTTCTATTTTATATAAATCACTTTTTATATGGTGTACATTTTAGCTCTTAATTCCTGAACACCTTCGTTATCTAAGTATTCATCGAACGTCATATATCTATCAATAGCGCCGTTTGGTGTCAATTCGACAACTCTATTTCCAACAGTTTGAGCAAATTCATGATCGTGTGTGGTGAAAATCACAGAACCTTTATAGTTTTTTAATGAGTTATTGAAAGCAGTAATCGATTCCAAATCCAAGTGATTGGTAGGTTCGTCAAGCATTAAAACATTAGCTCTTTCCATCATCATTCGTGACAACATGCAACGCACTTTTTCTCCTCCGGATAATACTCTACAGGTTTTCAACGCTTCCTCACCAGAAAATATCATTTTCCCAAGAAAACTACGAATGTTTACTTCATCACGCTCCTCTTCGGTTTTTACCCATTGACGCAACCAGTCCACAAGAGAATAATCACTTTCAAAAAATGAATGATTATCACCTGGTAAATAGGCTTGGTTAGTTGTAACTCCCCAATCAAAAGTTCCTGAATCTGCGGTTTGATTTGCGTTTAATATTTCATAAAATGCAGTTGTTGCTCGCGAATCTTTCGAGAAAAGAACAATTTTATCGCCTTTGGCCATATTCAAATCTACTCCTTTAAACAAAATTTCTCCATCTATGGAAGCGCTTAAATTTTGCACATTCAAAATTTGATCTCCTGCTTCGCGCTCTTGGTCAAAAATAATTGCCGGGTAACGACGACTTGATGGTTTTATCTCGGAAATATTCAACTTGCTAATCATTTTTTTACGTGAAGTAGCTTGTTTTGATTTGGCTACATTCGCACTAAAACGACGAATAAACTCTTCTAATTCCTGTTTCTTTTCTTCGGCTTTCTTATTTTGTTGCGCGCGTTGTTTTGCGGCTAATTGGCTTGACTCATACCAAAAAGTATAATTTCCTGAATAATGATTTATTTTACTGAAATCAATATCCGAAATATGTGTACAAACGGAATCTAAAAAGTGTCTGTCGTGAGAAACTACAATTACGGTATTTTCATAGTTAGCTAAGAAATTTTCTAACCAAGCAATGGTTTCAAAATCCAAATCATTGGTAGGCTCATCCATAATAAGTAAATCCGGATTTCCAAAAAGCGCCTGTGCCAAAAGGACACGAACTTTTATTTTTCCTTCCAAATCTCCCATTAAAGTGTAATGATGTTCCTCCGTAATTCCAAGATTTGACAACATTGATGCTGCATCAGAATCAGCATTCCAGCCATTCATTTCTTCAAATTGCACTTGCAATTCGCCTATTCTGTCTGCATTTGAATCATTGTAATCTAAGTACAAAGCATCCATTTCTTTTTTGATCGCATACAAGGTTTTATTTCCCATCATAACGGTCTCCAATACGGTGCTTTCGTCAAACATATTGTGGTTTTGGTTTAAAACCGACATACGTTTTCCTGGTTCCAAATGAATATTTCCCGAAGTTGGGTCCATTTCACCTGCAATTATTTTAAGAAAAGTAGATTTTCCAGCGCCATTGGCTCCGATAACTCCGTAGATATTACCGTGAGTGAAGGTAGTATTTACTTCGTCAAACAAAATTCGTTTGCCAAACTGAACTGATAAATTATTTACTGTTAACATGAATGTTTATTTTATAAAATTTTTGCAAAAATACGAAAAAAATACACAGATATGAACTAAATAAAAATGTAGTTAGCAATAGCTATTTTTGATATCAAACTAAAATTTTAAAAAGTTGATTTCGGTTTTTTAGTTTGAGAATAATTACCTCAATTTTAATACCTTTAAATTAAATTATGTCTTACGTAAAAATATTTTTTAGCGCTAACAAATAAAAAAAACATCAACAGATCGAACCCATTACCTCAATTGATTTATTATGAAAAAAAATTGCACTTTCTTATTGCTTTTGATTTCTCATTTAACCTTTTCACAAACTGAAAAGTTATTCTATTATATTGAAAAAGATAGTCTTCTAGGTGTCAAAAATCAAGATGGAAAAATAATTGTTCCTGCTGATGTGACTTGGGAAACAGTTGCTTATAATGATAGTATTGAAATCAAATCTAGTATTTTCTTATTGAGTTTTAAGAATAGAGGAGATTTATATTTTGACAGAAAAGGAAATTACTTATTCAAAACTGCACTAGCTGCATTGGGAAATAGTGATTTTCATGAAGGATATATTCTTTACGAAGAAAATGGAAAATCTGGATTAGCTAACAGACTTGGAAATAAAATCATTTCAGCCCAATATGATTATATCTCACCTTTGGGTTTTGGGTTTGCACAATATTGCAATGGCTGTTATTGGGACACCGCCAAAGATGAAGAACATCCACCTTTAGTTGGAGGTGTTTGGGGTTTTGTTGATAGGAATGGAAAAGAAATTACTACAACTTCAAAACGAAATCATCCGAAAGATATAGAAACAAAAGACCATCAATTCATTCCCTATCAATTCAAATACAATAAAACAGAACAAGAAATTTTAGCTTTTTTTGAAAAAAGAAAAAATCAAATCATCAAGATTAATGGCTTTAATTGCTCTGATAAAAAGTTGTTTTTTGAAATTGTGGAAAAACCCTCAGAATTTAATTCTTTCTATAAAGTAAAATCTTTTGAATTATGCAGTAAATATCCAAATGGAGCTGATGAAAACTATGATGATTATAAAAATTTTAAAGTATCTGCAGACGGAAAAAATTATTATGTTTTATACATTGATTTAGTTAATTACAAAGAGTATTCAGAATATGTTGAAAGAAAAATTCCAGTTGATAAATGGATTAAAGAAAACCTTAATAAATAGTACTACCTACAAGCTCCATATCATTGACTTAAATTTTTCAAACTCCCATAAACTGCTAATTCTACATCAGCAGGACTTCTGGTATTGCATTTTTCTAATAAATCCTCTAATAACGCTTGATTAACTTTTTGTTTTTTGTCCATTAAAAGCAATAGCTGCTCCGATACATCACTCAAACTTTTAGATAAAGGCAAAAGAGGTTGTACAAGCGGCGCATTGGCACTTAAAGCAATTAAATCGGAATTCATAGAAATCCACTTCTTGAAAAAATCAGTCACCACAACTTTATTGTCCTTGCTTTTATCCGCTAAATACGCATTAACTGCCACATTAAAATCTATCGCTTCAGAAGCATCCGCATTACAAGCATCCGCAAATAAGGTTAGTGGAGAATGCATGCGGTATTTCTTTCCGCCACCGTTGCGTTTGTAATTTTTTAATGGTTCACAAAGATTCGAAAAATCATTCAATGCCCGTGTATCTTGATTGTTGCTGATGTTTCTAAGAATCACTTCTTTGTTTCTAATGTGCGTAATTCCAAGTTCTTCTAATCGAAAAGAAATCATTTTCAATCTTTTACGTAAGCTGTTCATGTCATTCACTTCCGCATTTGACCATAATCGCTCGGCTATTGCGGCGGTTCGTGGCCAAATTCTCGAATCTATATTTAATGGTGTTACGAGTTCGCTCCACATCGCAGCTTCTCCTCCTAAAACTCTTGCTTTTTCTTCCGGACTAAGAATAATCTTTTTGGGTATCGGATCATTCAAATAATGACTTTCTAAACCCAGCATCAAATCGATATAATATCCATTAGACAAAACAGTATTGTAACCGCTTTTTGCAGCTTTTATCAATGCTCCACCGGCTTCTTTCCCTTCGTTCGTTCCTCTCCATGCATGAATTATAGCATCTTTAGACATGTTTTCAGTCATTATTTCTTCCCAACCCATCAATTTTTTGTTATGTTTTTTCAGTATTGGAATTAACTTCATGTTAAAGTAAGTTTGCAAATCATGATTGTTAGCCAGATTATTATCCTTCTTAAATTGCTGAATTTCAGGATTTGCATTCCATTCTTTTCCATTATTCTCATCACCTCCAATATGAAAATAACTGCCTGGAAATAACGGACACACTTCATCAAAAATTGAGCTTAATATTTCATAGGTTTTTGGATTTGTAGGATCTAGAGTTGCATTGAAAACCCCTGAATTTCTTTGCACTTCATACGTTATTTTTCCTTCGCCAACTTTACTTCCTATTTCCGGATAAGCAGTCAGCAATGCCGAAGCATGTCCCGGAACATCTATTTCAGGTACTACCAGAATCCCTCTTTCATCGGCATACTTTACAATATTTTTCATTTCTTCCTGACTGTAAAAATTTCCATCTGAGGCTAATTCTGTCAATTTTGGATGGTTTTTTAATTGAATTCTCCAACCTTGATCATCGGCTAAATGCCAATGGAAAACATTCATTTTCATTGAAGCCATAGCGTCCAGATTCCTTTTGATAACATCTACCGGCTGAAAATGTCGGGCTGCATCAATCATCAAGCCTCTCCAAGTAAAACGTGGCGAATCATTGATTTCAACAACCGGAAAGTAATACGAAGTACTATTGTTTTGCAGCAATTGCAATAAAGTCTCTAAACCATGCAACGCTCCTAAATCATTGGTTGCATTAATAATAATTTTATTCGAGGTAATTGTTAATTGGTAACTTTCGTCCTCATTAATTTCTATTTTTCCATTGCTAACACAATTTATTTGTAATTCGGCTTCCGGACTTTCGTTGACTTTCGTCAAAAAACTTTGTTCGAGAAACAATCCTGTTCTGCCGTCCAATCGTCTTACAAAGTTGGTTGCGCCTATGAAAATTCTAGGATTAGGATTCCCCGTAATATTCACTTTAAAATTTTTGCTTAAAGCAAAAGTGCCAGCGGTCAACTTTATATTTTGTGGCCAAGGCATCAGGTTTAATTGCTCGGTGGTGATTTGAGCATTCGAGATAAAACTTCCGAACAAAAGCATTAGGATATATTTCATACTTTATATTATTATTGCCCCATTGGGTATAATTAATTTGATAAAAAGCTTTTCTATAATTTACTGAAAGAACTATAAAGTAAACATATAAATAGTAATTTTGCAAGGTAAATATTGAATTATGCTATTTCTAATTTTGAGTATTATATGCAGTGTAACTGTTGGAGTGTTGTTTAAAGTTGCACGCAGTTATAATGTAAGTCAGGTTCAAATTGTTGCTTGGAATTATGTTTTTGCTCTTATTTTTTGTTATTTGTCATTCAGTCCAGATCTTAGCGAGCTAAGAACTTTGGCACCTTGGGGTATTTATGTTCCTATTGGTATTTTATTGCCAGCAATTTTTCTTTTTTTGGCAGCCTCCATAAAACAGGTAGGTATTGTAAAAACTGATGCAGCCCAAAGGCTTTCGTTGTTTATTCCTATTTTGGCTGCGTGGCTGCTCTTCAAAGAAGATTTTAATATCCTAAAAATCACAGCGCTTTTGGTAGGATTTCCGGCGCTACTGCTTATTCTTACTAAACCCTCCCCAAACACAGAAAATAAATGGATATATCCTGCAGTAGTTTTGCTGGGCTTTGGAATTATAGACATTCTTTTTAAACAAATCGCTCTTTATACAAGCCTGCCTTATACCACTTCATTATTTGTAGTTTTTGGAATTGCGCTACTCATTATGATTGTAGCAGTGGTGTATGATGTCATCGTTACTAAAGTGCCATTGAATTTTAAAAATATTATTTTTGGAGGTTTGGTAGGTATTTTCAACTTTGGAAATATTCTTTTTTATCTAAAAGCGCATAAAGCTTTCGCTGAAAATCCTTCAACAGTTTTTGCAGGCATGAACATGGGTGTGATTGTCATAGGAAGCCTTGTAGGGATTTTTGTTTTTAAAGAAAAACTAACCAAAATGAATTATGCAGGCCTTTTTCTAGCTTTGATAGCCATTATTTTGATTGTAATGTCGCAGATCATTTAAAGGGAATTAAACCATTTGGATTGAAAAATTTCCAGCTAAAAAAGTCTTCCTTGTATAAGTTCCGGTTTTTGATTGCCGTTGAATGTAAAGGTATCGGTTATAAAAAACTGTTGTATAGTAGGATCAAACTTTCGCAGAATAATAGTATTGCATAAAAAAGAAGTGTTTATTGTTGTAAATAAGCGGTTCGCTTTTTCAATATTTTCTGTAGTAAGTCTTCGGCCAATAGATACATGTGGGTCACTGCTTTTTTGCATTTTTAAGGTACGAAGCAATTCGTGAACTTTTTTCATTATCACTTTTAGCTTGATTTTAGAATCTTCATTGGGAGTAATAAAAAAAGCACCATTAGAATAGGAACCAAAACCATTAAGATGAACTTCAAAAGGTTCGAAAGTATCACATAACAGGTCTAGTTTGTTTTTGATAATTTCGATTGCAGCTTCAGTTGCTTTAAATTCACAAATCGTAATATGAGCGATAGAATTTTTACTATGAAACCAATTCACTTCCTCGAATAATTTTTCTTTCATAGCCTTAACCAATAGGATTATGGTTTCCGAAGGATATATGGCTATAGAATATTGTTTTTCCATAGTGTAATGATAACATTTTAACGTGAAAAAGGAAAGCTAGTAAAACGTCAATTCATTTTTCAATATTTAGATTTCTTGGTTTTTCATTTTATTAATACTTTACCGTAAACAGGTACGATGTAGTTCCCATTTAAAAACGGAATTGGATCAATTTGGCTTTGTAATACGACTCCGCTTAGTGGTGTTTCGAGTAATAGTTGCGCTGCTTGTGCCAATGGTGCTGCGGTAGTTGTTTGGATTGCTCTCAATTGATGTTTTCCCACTTTTTGAGGACGTATACATTTTGCAATCTCACGTCTGCGCAAAATACCTGTTGTATCTTTGCCTTCTACAGCTGCATATAAAATAATTTTATCCTCTTCAATGTGAGGGATAATGGCTTCCATTTTTTCTTGTAAGCTTTTAATTGCGTCAGTTGTAGGTTCTAAATTAGCAACTTGCTCTTGTATCCAAGCATAATGTCCAGGATGGCGTAAGGTTTTATAGTCAAGGGAGCGAACCTTTCCTAATAATGCATCAGGTAAATCTGCTGCACCACCTGAAGTAAGATCCTCTTCATAAGCAATGCCATCGATAATAATAGTAGTTCTTTCTGACAGTGATGGTAGGGTAGTTTTTTTAAAATCCCTTAATACTATAGTTTTTTCCAAATATTCTGTAGCTACACCCACAGGACTCCAGGTAAACCCATAATAATGTGGAGCAACTGCATGATTGGTCAGCGCTCCAACTTTGAATTCCAGCTTGTCTACTTTATCAACTTCAAAGTCCTTACAAAACTGTTGGAAAAGTCCATTGGCAAGCAAATCGATATATCCCGGAGCTAAACCGGTTTGAAGTATAAAACCTGTTTTGGCGTCTTTTGCCAATGCTATTATTTCTTCGGTTTCTGCAACGTACTCCGTAAGGTTTGCATAATGGAGATTGAAATCTTTAGCAAACTGGGCTATTCTGGGTGCTTGGCTACCTGGTAAACAGTCCAGAATAATATCTCCTTGACGCAAGATTGCTTTCATTTCATCTGTTAAGCCATTTTCAGCAAGATGAAAATCTTGAATAAATCCTGATTTCGTAGTTCCTTCTTGAATCCAATGAGCTACTTTTTTTGCTTTTGAATGGGTTCTGTCGCCAATAAAAAGAGTAGGAGTTACTTCGCTCCATTCCATCAGTAATAAACCAACTGCTTCTGCGATTCCACCGGCTCCTGCAATAATAATAGTGTGATGCTTTTTCATATCTTAAAGATACCATTTTTTATTGGTTGTGCATTTGGGTTGTGCAGTAATTTGATTGTTATGGAATGTAGGTTCTCTGTCAAGGATAGCAACGGAAAGCCTGCAAAGGAGGAAGTCCTTTTATAAAACAAATCCTAAAACAGCGACCGTAGGAAGCTCATTTTAGGGTTTGTTTTATGGACTGATTCCTGCGGACTTGCAGTGAATAGCCTGCCCGGACAGCATTTATGAAAAATAATAAATATATCTGTTGGGGTACTTAAATTTTTTGTTGATATGTCCAAAATAAATTTAGTACATACTATATAAGACTATACTTATAAGTCTGATTTACAAACTTCTATTTCATTTTAAATTCTCTCTTTTTTATCATCACTTTCTACAAAAAATTTGATTTGTCCTGTTATTCATGTAAAAGAACAATTTTTCATCTTGAATAATTTTAATATTTGCAGATGTGTATTAAAAACGATAAATAATTGTGTTTTGAATAATTATAATTAATTATTATTATCGAAAAAACATTTAAATCGTGAATCTGTTGTTTAATTATTGTTATGGTAATTAAAATGTTCTCAAAACCAAGAATTAAACAGCCTCATAGAAACTACATGCATCAAATATAAGGGACGAATCCGAAATCAATTTTGGAATAAATCCAATTAAATCATACAAATTTTTATATGGAGAAATTTGTTAAAACAGGCTTAACCATAATAACAGCCTAGTGTTTATAATACCTAATTAACCAATAACCAATAACTAAAAAAAAATGCGAAAAATAGATATTCATAATTTAATCGATAACGCCAAGTTTAATCGATTTCACTGGACTGTATTGTTCTGGTGTTCCTTAATCATCATTTTTGATGGGTATGACCTGGTTATTTATGGCGTAGTGTTGCCATTGCTTATGGAAAAGTGGAATTTATCGCCGCTTGAAGCAGGAACTTTGGGGAGTTATGCGCTCTTTGGGATGATGTTTGGCGCTTTGATATTTGGAACACTTTCGGATCGAATTGGACGAAAAAAAGCAATTATCATGTGTGTGTCCATTTTCAGTGGATTCACTTTTATAAATGGATTTGTAGAAACTCCTTTGCAGTTTGGGATTTGTCGTTTCATTGCCGGATTAGGAATTGGCGGAGTGATGCCCAATGTTGTGGCTTTAATGACCGAATATTCACCTAAGAAAATCAGAAGTACGCTGGTAACACTGATGTTTAGCGGCTATTCAGTAGGAGGAATGCTTTCGGCTGGATTGGGAATCTTTTTGATTCCAAATTTCGGATGGCAATCGGTTTTTTATGTTGGATTATTGCCAATACTTTTATTGCCCTTGATTATTAAATTTTTACCGGATTCTGTAGGCTTTTTGGCAAAACAAAAAAGAACAGATGAGGCAAAAAAAATACTTTCGCTTATTGAGCCAACGTATCTTCCTTCCGCAGGTGATGTTTTGGATTCTGGAGAAGCAAAAGCAGCCGGAGCCAGTGTTTCCCAACTTTTTAAACAAAACAGAACAACAAGTACGATCATGTTTTGGATTGCTTTTTTCACCTGTCTTTTGATGGTTTACGGACTGAATTCCTGGTTGCCAAAATTAATGAACAAAGCAGGATATGAGTTAGGATCTAGTCTTACTTTTTTATTAGTACTGAATTTTGGAGCGATGATAGGAGCAATAGGTGGCGGATGGCTTGGTGATAAATTTAATTTAAAAACTGTTTTGATTTCCTTTTTTGCCGTTGCTGCAATCTCATTAAGCTTACTTGGTTTCAAGAATTCTACGCTGGTATTATATATTTTAATCGCAATTGCAGGAGCAACAACTATTGGAACCCAAATACTTTGTTATGCTTATGTAGCACAATTTTATCCAATAAATATTAGATCTTCCGGTATTGGCTGGGCATCTGGAGTAGGTAGAACTGGCGCTATTTTAGGACCAATTTTAGGAGGCGCTTTATTAGGTTTAGGATTGCCTTTTGAATTGAATTTTGTTGCATTCGCTGTTCCCGGAGCCATAGGTGCTTTGGCCGTTTGCTTTATCAATGTGAAACACAGTCATGACAGTAAAGTGGTATTTCAAAAAGAAGAATCGATTCAACTAGATCCTATTGTAGCCGACGAATAGCCTTAAGATAGAAATATTTATCATCCGTAATTTAGGATTTTGAAAATAAAATATAACGAAATGAAGTTAAAAAAAATAGCTGCAGTCACTGGTTTGTTATTGACAACAGTGCTGCTTAATGCTCAGGAAATCATTAAAAAAAAGGATAGTATTATTGCTATCAAACCAGAGAAAAAAGAACCGCTTTTTGATGTGAAGTTCTCAGGTTTTATTCGGCATGATGCGGTGTTTGATTCCCGTCAGACTGTTGATGTAAGAGAAGCGGCAGTGGTACTTTGGGGAAAAGATGTTGATTTTGATGCCAATGGGAAAGACAGGAACTCTGCTTCCAAGTTTCAAATGCTGAATGTATTGTCCAGAGCCGGAGTTAGAGTAAATGTTCATGATGTTTTAGGTGCAAAAACTGCCGGATTCCTTGAAGGTGATTTTTTTGGTAATGCCGAAGGAGGAATCAATGAATTTCGTTTGAGACACGCCTATATTACATTAGACTGGAAAAAAAGCCAGTTGGGAATAGGTCAATTTTGGCATCCGCTAACCATTCCGGAAATGTTTCCCGGAGTAGTTAATTTCAGTGGAGGCGCGCCTTATATGCCGTACAACAGAAATCCTCAAATTCGGTTTACCCAAAAGTTAGATGCGAATTTTAATCTGATGATAGCAGCCGTTTCACAAAGAGATTTTACTTCGAATACCGCTCCATACAGAAACAGTTCACTTCCTTCGGGACATGTTCAGGTAAATTATAAAAGTAAAAATGCGCTCTTAGGTTTAGCAGGGCATTTTGAGCAAATTCGTCCCAAAACAGGTTCTGGATTGACCAATGATTTTTCAAATGAAAGAGTCAACAGTGTTTCCGTTATGGCGTATGGCCGTTTTGAAACGAAGCCAATGACTATAAAAGCAGAAGCGATGTATGGCGAAAACGCCACTTCATTCATTATGCTTGGAGGCTATGTAGGATATACACCCACTTCGGGTCCCGGTTTAGAAACCTATTCGACTATGGCGACACAGTCTTTTTGGATTGATTTAACCGGAAAAACTAAAAAAATAATTCCTGGATTCTTTGCTGGCTTTAGCCAAAATGACGGTGCCAATAATCCGATTTCAGGAAAAGCAGTGGCTTATGGATTTTCAAATGTTGTTGGAGGTATTGCTGCATCAGGAAATACAACGAACAGAACCATTAATTATATTTATCGATTGGCGCCACGAATTGAAGTGCCGATTAAAAATCTGAAATTTGGTTTAGAAGCAGAATATTCAGCTGCCGAATGGGGGAATGCGGATAACAGCGGAAGAGCAGTAAGCAATCTGAATTTGATAGGAACTTGGCGAGTTGTATTTGCCACAGTGCTAAAATTTTAATTTTTTTAATGCGTTGGGTGTAATTCAAAAGAATTGCATCCAACGTTTTTTTGTGAATATGAAAGAAACTAATAAATGGCTAGCATTAATTATTGTACTTGTAGCCCCATTACTTTCGGTAATCGATGTGTATATCGTGAATATGGCTTTGCCGGAAATCAAACAGCAGTATTTGACATCAGACAGTAATACAGAATTAGTCATCAGTTCTTATCTGTTGGGATATTGTGTCTTTTTAGTCACCGGAGGAAGAGCCGGAGATTTTTTTGGACGAAAGAAAATATTCATAATTGGGATGCTGTCTTTTACTATTACTTCTGCTTTATGTGGATATGCGGACACTATTTTCCAATTGATACTTTTTAGATTTTTTCAGGGTGTGGCCGCTGCCTTTATGATTCCTCAAACCTTGACGATAATACAAGTTACTTTTCGAGAAGCCAAAGAACGAAACTTGGCCTTTGGCTATTTCGGAATTACATTAGGTATTGCTTCTATTTTAGGCCAATTTTTAGGAGGCTATTTTGTGGCACACCATTATATTGAAGAAAGTTGGCGGTTGATATTCTTGATAAATGTTCCGTTTGGTTTAGTAACCGTTGTTCTTTCATTCTTCTTTTTGCAAGAAACGAGTTTGCATAGAGGAGGTAAATTTGACCTGCTTGGCGTACTATTATTAACCATTGCTTTGGGAAGTTTAATTTATGGACTCACTTTAATTCCAGAGCAGGGATTTTCAATTTTAGTACTGCTTTTACTATTTTTATCCGGGATTCTATTATATGTATTCTGGAAGAACCAAAAACGAAAAACCCAACAGCAAAGCAGTCCTTTAATGAACACGAATCTTTTTAAAATAAAAAGTTTCAATTTGGTTTTACTGGTAGCGTTGTTTTTTTTCGGAGCACACAATTCTTATTTATTAATTTGTGCAGTTCAGTTCCAAAAAACATTGTATCTGGATCCTTATGTTGCCAGCCAGTATTTTACTTTTAATGGTATTGGTTTTTTGATGTCTTCATTTATCGCTTTAAAATTATTGCATAAATATGGAATCAAATTATTGATTATAGGTTGTTTTCTAATGATTATTTCTTTGATTTTACAGGTTTTTACTCTTGGAGATCCGGCGAATGTGAAGTATATTCCTTGGTTTCTTTTATTGTATGGATTGGGACAGGGAACACTTTTACCGTCCATTTTAAATTATGCGCTTAAAAAAATTCCAACCGATTATGCCGCATTAGCTGGAGGTGTATATTCAACCGTGCAACAATTTTCATCTGCTTTTGGAATCAGTATTATTGGCAGCGTGTTTTTTTATAGTTTGAAACAAGGTTTAGATGGCTATAGCATTGCGATAAGTATGGCGATTGTTTATTTGGTTTTTGTGACACTGTTTTTATACCGACTTTCAAAATTGAATACTGCCAATCCATCTTAGAATATCACAAAGTATTTTTCTTTTATCTAAAAAATGTTAAATAGTACTCAAACGATATAGTTGTATTTGTAGTATCTTTGATAGGTTTCAAAATAGCTTTTGAGTTAAAATAATGCATGGGAAATAAATTATTCTTTAAAGGAATTTATGGTGATAACTCTATCGATATGGTTAGGGATATTATTCATATTACACCTATGGAAATAACCGGTAAACGCCACGAATGGTTTATAAAACCTCATGTACACAGTGACCTTTTTCAAATTTTTGTGGTAGAAAGCGGCTCTTTGGAATTAATAATTAATGGCGAAAGTCAACTTGTAGAAAGTGTTTCTTTTTTTTCTATTCCAAAAAATATCAGCCATGGTTTACGCATGAATGCCGATACTAAAGGATGGGTTATTTCTCTTTATGATAAGTCATTGGAGAATATGTTAAAACTTGATACGGATATCATCAATACGATAGACGAAATTCATATTTCAAAACTGGACGAAGACGATAAATTAATCAATGATGCTTTGACAACGATTCGTAAATGTATCGAGGAATATTATTCTGAATTACCGGGCAAGCAACACGCTTTGCAATATTTGGTTGGAATGATGCTGTTGCGTTTGTATCGGATATTTGTCACTTCATCCGCTGTTCATTTGTCAGACAACAAGAATAAAATATATTACCGACGCTTTGTTCAATTAATAAAGGAAATGAAATCTTTTAAAATAAGCGTTGAAGATTATGCTTCCCGTTTAGCAATTTCAAGCGGACATCTCAACCGAATTTGTAAAGATGTTTCCGGCTTGTCGCCAAAAGATGTTATCATTAATTTTTTTATTGACGAAGCTAAAATTTACCTGCGTAATTTTGATATGTCAATTGCCGAAATCTCGTATGAATTAGATATCGAAGATCCCGCTTATTTTACGCGTTTGTTTAAGAAAAAAACCGAACTCACTCCCAAAGAATTCAGAAGTCAATTATGACGTAAGTAATCACTCCATTTTTCTATTACCTATTCAATTTTTAAAATGAGATAGTTGATTATCTTATGAATTTGGCGTTTATAATAATCTCGTTTCCAATCTTTCTGCATAAAATCGTTTTGTCCTGTTTTTTAAAGGAAATCAAATCTTTTTCTTCTCTTTTTTCTATTTAAAGATATTATAAACAAATAGTTATGTTTTTTGTCTATTTGTTTGATTTGTCTCATTAATAGCAAATTAATCCAATTTTACACCCTGCTTTTAGTTCTAAATTTGTGATAATCAAACAGTAAGTAAGCGCTAAATTATTTATGAGTAAGTACTCACTTCTGTCGAAATCAAATAAATTTAGATACTGAGAAATGAATAATCCTATTATTGAAAAAATTGAAGCCATTCTGGTTGATTTACCAACAATTCGCCCGCATCATCTTTCGATGACTGTAATGAAAAAACAAAGTATGGTTATCATTCGTTTGTTTTGCAGTGATGGAATTGAAGGAATTGGAGAAGCGACAACAATTGGTGGATTGAGTTACGGAGAGGAATCTCCGGAGAGTATGAAGCTCAATATTGATACCTATTTTGCTCCTTTATTAGTGGGTCAGGATGCTACCAATATTCACAAAGCAATGTTTTGGATTGAAAAAAACATTAAAGGCAACCGAATAGCAAAATCAGGAATTGAAACGGCGCTTTTGGATGCTCATGGAAAACGATTGGGGGTTTCTATTGGAACTTTATTAGGAGGTGCAATTACCGAAACTTTACCTGTTTTATGGACTTTGGCCAGTGGAAATACACAACAGGATATTGAAGAAGCCGAACATCTTTTGACCATCGGAAGACACAATACTTTCAAATTAAAAATTGGTTGGCAAGCACCGGAAATTTCAATTGCTCACGTTGCCGCAATCAAAAAAGCGTTGGGAGACCGAGCAAAAGTAACAGTAGATGTGAATCAGGCTTGGGACGAAAGTACCGCAAAAATAAGCATTGCTAAACTTCAGGAAGCAGGAATTGATTTGATTGAACAACCTATAGTTAAAGAAAATTTTGAAGGTTTGGCTCGTTTGACCAAAATGTTTACCGTGCCCATTATGGCAGATGAAGCATTAAACGATAGTGCCGATGCTTATAAATTGGCCAAAATAAGAGGAGGCGATGTCTTCGCTTTAAAAATCGGAAAATCAGGTGGATTGCATAATGTTTTAAAAGTGGCTGCAATTGCAGAAGCTGCTGATATCAGTTTGTACGGAGGAACCTTATTGGAAGGAACAATTGGTTCAGTGGCTTCGGCGCATGCTTTTAGCACGTTGAAAACAATGTCGTGGGGAACGGAACTTTTCGGTCCATTATTGTTAACGGATGATATTGTTAAAACCAAAGTAGCATTTTCGAATGCTTCGATGAAAATCCCACAAGGTCCAGGTTTAGGCTTGGAATTAGATTTAGAAAAACTCAACCAATATAAACGTAAATAAAAATCAGCATTATGTTATTCCACGTAGAAATGACCGTAAAAATTCCACATGATTCCGATGTGAATTTTGTAAACGAATTAAAAGCAAAAGAAAAAGCAATGTCCCAAGATTTGCAACGCAGTGGAAAATGGGTTGACATTTGGAGAATAGTCGGGAAGTATTCGAACATCAGTATTTTCAATGTAGAAAGTCCGGCTGAACTTCATGACATCTTGAGCAATTTACCCCTTTTTCCTTTTATGGAAATCGAAGTAAAATCATTATGCAAACACTATTCTTCGATAAAAGAAGGACAATTGTAACCCTTTTTAACAATCAAAAAAACTATAATAAATTTATAAAATCAATATCATGACTAGAGCACAAATAGACGGATTACTTCAAAAAATTGAAAGTACTGAAAAAATAGAAGCTGGAAGCGAAAGAGCAAAAGCAATTGTAAACAGAATCCTTCGTGATTTGTTTTATACTATCGAAGATTTAGATATCCAACCGGATGAAGTTTGGACGGCAGTAAATTACTTGACACAAGCAGGTCAAAATGGAGAATACGGTTTAATAGCTGCAGGTTTAGGAATAGAACATTTCTTAGACTTACGTATGGATGAAGAAGAAGAAAAAGCAGGAATGACGGGTGGAACACCAAGAACTATTGAAGGTCCACTTTATGTTGCAGGTGCACCAAAATCAAAAGGATTTGCGCGTTTGGATGACGGAACTGAAGTAGAGCAAGGGGAAGTTTTCTTCATGCAAGGAAAAGTTTTGGATGAAAATAACAATCCAATTCCAAATGCAATTGTAGAGGTTTGGCATGCCAACTTGAAAGGGAATTATTCTTATTTTGACCAATCACAAAGCGATTTTAATTTGCGCAGAACGATAGAAACGGATGAAAACGGAAACTATCAATTCCGCAGTATCCTTCCTTCTGGATATGCAGTTCCTCCTGGCGGATCAACAGAATTACTTTTAAGTGCCATCGGTCGTCATGGAAATCGTCCATCTCACGTTCATTTCTTTGTTTCAGCGCCAGGCTGCAGAAAACTAACAACACAAATTAACTTCGAAGGAGATCCTTACTTATGGGATGATTTCGCTTTCGCAACTCGTGAAGGTTTGGTTCCAGATCTTACCGTAATTACTGATGCAGAAAAAATCAAAGAAAAAGGATTAGACACCCCTTTTTCCTCAATCGATTTCGACTTCACTTTGCACAAAGAAATTGAAGGAATTCACGATGCAGAAGTAGAGCGATTAAGAGCTGAAGCTGTAGCATAATTAAAAAAAGAAACGGTCTATTGCCATTTTCCGAATCTTTTTTGGACTTGTAGAATCCCCGTGAGAATAAATAAATTTTTAACTTTTCTCATGGTGGTTTTACACCAAAATAACTCCGGAGCGGATAGGTTATGACTACTAAACAACAACACAAATGGAAAAATTAAATAAAGAATATGTAGAAAGCCTGCTTCAACACGATGTTGCAAAAGGTTTGTATCGTCATAACAGAGAGTCTTTTACCAATCCGGAGTTGTTCGAATTGGAAATGAAATATATTTTTGAAAACAATTGGGTGTATTTGGCTCATGAAAGCCAAATAACGGAAGCCAATGATTATTTCACGACTCATATTGGCAGACAACCCATCTTTATAGCTCGTAACAAAGAAGGCGAATTGAATGCTTTTATTAATGCCTGCAGCCACAGAGGAGCACAGCTTTGTCGCTATAAAAAAGGGAATAAATCTACCTATACATGTCCTTTTCACGGTTGGACTTTTAATAATTCGGGAAAATTACTAAAAGTAAAAGATGTAAAAGGCGCAGGATATCCGGAACAGTTCAACACAGAAGGTTCTCATGATTTGAAAAAAGTGGCGCGATTTGAATCGTACAAAGGATTTTTATTTGGCAGCTTAAATCCAGATTCTTCCTCATTGGAAGACTATCTCGGTGATACCAAAAAGATTATAGATCAAATGGTGGATCAGGCAGAATTTGGATTGGAAGTAGTACGAGGAGCTTCTACGTATACTTATGATGCAAACTGGAAAATGCAAATGGAAAATGGTGCTGATGGCTACCACGTAAGCTCGGTGCACTGGAACTATGTGGCCACCATGGGAAACCGTAAAGAAGACGGTGTACAAGCGGTAGATCCTAACGGATGGTCGAAAAGTATTGGTGGTGTGTATGGTTTTGAAAATGGTCACATGCTACTTTGGACAAAAATGCTGAATCCTGAAGTGCGTCCGCTTTACAGTCAGTTGGATCGATTGAATGCGGAACTTGGTAAAGAAAGAACCAATTTTATTGTTAATGAAACACGCAATTTGGCTCTTTATCCAAATGTGTATTTGATGGATCAGTTTTCGACTCAAATTCGTGTGGTTCGACCGATTTCTGTCGATAAATCGGAAGTGACTATTTACTGTATGGCACCCAAAAATGAACCTGCGGCCGACCGTGCGTTGCGTATTCGCCAATACGAAGATTTCTTCAATGTAACCGGAATGGGAACTCCTGATGATTTGGAAGAATTCAGATCGTGTCAGGAAAGTTATTTGGCAAAAGCCATGCCGTGGAACGATGTGAGCCGTGGGGCAGAACATTGGGTTTATGGTCCGGACGAACATGCTACCGCCATGGGAATCAATCCAAAATTAAGCGGAATCCGAACCGAAGACGAAGGATTGTTCCTTATGCAGCACCAGTATTGGGCAGAAACTTTGAAGGAGGCTTTGGCAAAAGAGGAATTGATTAATCTAGAAAATAATTTGTAAGATGACGAATTACGATAAAATACAGGCATTTGTTTATCAGGAAGCAAGACATTTAGATGACAAACAATGGGATGAATGGCTTCAGTTATACGATGAAAAAGTAACGTTTTGGATGCCATCTTGGGATGACGAGGATAATTTAACAACAAATCACGAAACCGAGATTTCGTTGATTTATTATCCAAACAGAAATGGTTTGGAAGACCGTGTTTTTAGAATCAGAACCGAACGTTCGAGCGCTACTTTACCGGACACCAGAACAAGTCATAATTGCACCAATCTTGAAATTCTGGAAGAAAACAACGATGAAGTTAAAATACGTTTTAACTGGAATACACTAAGCTTTCGATACAATAAATTGGATCAGTTTTTTGGTGTTTCCTTTTACACTTTGAAAAAAGTGGGAGATTCATTTTTAATCACTAATAAAAAAGTCATCCTTAAGAACGATTATATTCGACAAGTGCTTGACATATATCATATTTAATACAAAAGTAATGGCAAAAATAGCATTAAACTTTGAGGACGGAGTTACCCGATTTATAGATAGTTTACCCAATGAAACGGTGGCAGAAACTGCGTATCGTGTTGGGATAAACATTCCGTTAGATTGCGCTGATGGCGCTTGTGGGACTTGTAAATGTAAAATGAGATCAGGAAATTTTGATGCAGGAGACTACATTGAAGAAGCCTTATCAGATGAAGAAGCAGCGGCAGGTTTTGCGCTTGCCTGTCAAGTGAGACCAAAATCAGACCTTGTGGTTGATATTTTGGCGAGTTCTGCTGCCTGCAAAGTTAAATCTACGGCTGTCGCTACTGAAATCAAGGAGTTAAATCGATTGTCTTCCGAAATCTACCAATTAAAATTGCGTGCTGCTGACGGGAGTTCTTTTCAATTTCTTCCGGGACAATATGTAAATATTGAGGTTCCAGGAACTTCACAAACCAGATCATATTCGTACAGTTCACAACCTGATACAACTGAAGGGGAGTTTTTAATCAAATTAGTTCCTGGAGGATTGATGAGCAGTTATTTAAAAAATGAGGCAACTGTAGGTGGGGAATTAAACATTGTAACTCCTTTGGGTAGCTTTTATTTAAGAGAGGTACAACGTGATTTAATCTTTATTGCTGGCGGTACTGGGATTGCCCCTTTTATGGCCATGCTTGAAAAGCTAAAAGCAGAAAAGAATACGACACCAATTCATTTGTTTTACGGAGCTACTACAGGCGAGAATGTGGTGGAATTGGAACGTTTGAAAGCGTTTAGTGAAATTATGCCATTAAAAATACACACTTGTACTTCTGATGAACAAGCAGAAGGTCATGATAAAGGATACGTTACCCAATGGATTAACAAAGAACTTCTTGGCGATAAAGCCTACGATATTTATATCTGTGGACCAAATGCGATGGTGGAAGCGGTAAAAACTACGCTTGATAAAGAGGCGATTCAACATGTTAATTTTTACATGGAAAAATTTCTTCCAACGGGTCAGGAAAATCTACAATTATAATTTTTAAACAGTAAAAATGCTTCACCCCAATAGATTTTCAGGAAAAGTGGCCGTTGTTACCGGTGCCGCGCAAGGAATAGGAAAAACGGTTGCATTGCAACTTTTAGCCGAAGGTGGTTCGGTAATATTAGTTGATCGTTCTCCAATAGTAAATGAAATAGTTTCACAATTGAGTGAAGAACAAAAAAATAAAGCACTTGCAGTTGTTGCTGATTTGGAGCAATTTTCAGGCTTTCAGGCGGTAGTGGAACAAGCTGTTGCAAAGTTTGGAAGAATAGACATTTTGATTAACAATGTAGGCGGAACCATCTGGATGAAACCTTTTGCAACTTATGAAGAAGATCAAATAGAAAAAGAAATCCGTCGTTCGCTTTTCCCAACGCTTTGGGGCTGTCGTGCCGTTCTTCCGATGATGTTGGATCAAAAAGGAGGGGTAATCGTGAATGTTTCTTCGGTTGCCACCAGAGGAATTAATCGTGTTCCTTATGCTGCTGCAAAAGGAGGAGTAAATGCTCTTACGGCTGCTATGGCTTTTGAATATGCAGAACAAAATATTCGGGTAAATGCGGTTGCACCAGGAGGAACCGAAGCTCCGGAACGCTTAATTCCTCGTAATGAAACGCCTGATTCGGAACAGGAAAAAATATGGAGACAAGAAGTGGCGAATCAAACCACGGAATCGAGTTTAATGAAACGCTACGGAACCATTGAAGAACAAACCTCGGCGATACTTTTTCTGGCATCCGATGAAGCTTCGTATATCACAGGAATTACAATTCCGGTTGCCGGTGGTGATTTAGGTTAATATAAAAACGAAATAATGTCAAAAATAAAAATACAGCATACAACATTGAATTATGTATTTGATGATTTCAAGAAGGAGCAAACTATTGTTTTTTCTAATTCATTAGGAACTGATTTGACGATGTGGGATAAACAAATAGAGTTGCTTGGTACAGAATTTAATATTCTGCGGTACGATACTCGCGGTCATGGAAAAAGCGAAGCTACCGAAGGAGAATATTCTATTGAAATGCTAGGGAATGATGTTTTGGATTTATTGGATCATTTAAAAATCGAAAAAGTAAATTTCTGCGGATTGTCTATTGGCGGATTGACCGGACAATGGTTGGGAATTCATGCGCCGGAACGGTTGAACAAACTGATACTTTGTAATACTGCCGTAAAAATTGGAAACAAAGAAGGCTGGAATACCCGAATTGAAACGGTTCAAAAAAATGGTTTGGACAGTATCGTTTCAGGAACGCAGGAACGCTGGTTTACATCTGAATACCTTACCGAAAATAAAACGGAGGTTGATTCGGTTTTAGCAAAGTTTGTGCAAACGCCGGTAGCAGGATATAGTTCTTGTTGTGCTGCCGTTCGGGATGCTGATTTTACAGATGAAGTTTCCAAAATTTTAGCGCCAACCTTAATTATTTCCGGCACAGAGGATTTGGTGACAACCGTAAACGATGGTGATTTTCTAATGGAAAAAATCCCAAACTCGTTATTGGCTGCCTTAAAAACGGCTCATATTTCAAATATTGAAAAAGCCGATGATTTTACAAAACTACTTATAGAATTTATTAAAAATTAAATTATGAAAACAGTTCCACAAATAACAACCGAACAAGCCGCAGCCATGGTCAAAGATGGTGATACCTTATTACAAGGTGGTTTTGGGATGACGGGTAATCCAGTCCATTTAATGGATGCTTTATCGAAAACGGAAACTAAAAACATCACTTTTATTGGAAACAATGTAGGCGAAGCGGGAATTGGGGGCGGGCGTTTGTTGCGAAACGGACAATTGAAAAAAATGATTGGTTCTTTTTTTACCAGTAACCCCGAAGCGGTGAAAGCTGCTCAGGATGGAATTGTAGAATATGAATTGATACCGCAAGGAACTTTGGCGGAAGCCTTAAGAGCCGGAGGTGCGGGAATAGGAGGTTTTTATACGCCAACTGCCGCCGGAACGCCTATTGCAGAAGGGAAAGAGACTAAAATAATTGATGGGGTAGAACAGGTCTTTGTGAAAGGAATTCGGGGAAACATTGCTTTTATCAGAGCGTGGAAAGCGGATACAGCAGGGAATTTAATCTATCGTATGACCGAACAAAATTTCAATCGTGCTATGGCAACAGCCGCTGATTTGGTTGTGGCAGAGGTAGAAGAAATTGTACCGGAAGGAACTTTAGATCCCAATTACATTCACACACCGGGATGCTACGTCGATTACTTGGTTCAGGCAACACTTACTTTGGAAGACTTAGGTTCATCGGCATCGGTGAGCAAAGGAAAAAAAGTGAGTGAAGACCGTATGAATATGGCCAAACGCGCGTTACAGGAATTGAAAAAAGGAGATGTAGTCAATTTGGGAATCGGAATTCCAACCTTAGTTGCCGATTTAATTACACCCGAACACGGTGTTATTTTACACACAGAAAACGGAATGTTGGGCGTTGGTCCGGAGCCTGTAGATGGAGGAGGAGCAATGAATTATCCAGTTAACGCTGGGAAAATTCCAGTTACGGCAGTACCGGGAAGCAGTTATTTTGACAGTGCAGATTCTTTTGCCATGATTCGTGGAAAACATGTTGATATTGCTGTAATGGGAGGTTTAGAAGTAGATGAGCACGCGAATCTGGCGAATTGGGCTGTTCCGGGACAACCTTTATTAGGAGTTGGCGGCGCAATGGATTTGGCGTCAGGAGCAAAAACGTTGATTATCACGATGAATCACAACAACAGAGACGGAAGTTCTAAAATTGTGCCTACTTGCACCTTGCCTTTGACGACTTTAGGGTCTGTTGATATGGTAATTACAGAGTTGGCCGTTTTCAAATATATTGATGGCAAATTGACTTTAATAGAATTAATGCCGGAAGCAACTTTAGAAGAAGTTCGAGAAAAAACGGAAGCAAAATTCGTGGAACAATTAGCATAAAAAAAGGATAGAATAGAATTGCCTTTAGTTTTTCAATTCTAATGAATCTAATACTAATCGAATGGTAAACAAATTAATACGATACAGTGTCGGATCTGATTTAATTATTTACGGGTTTAAATGCATCATTGGTTTTCTAATTGGCTATCAATTGTATTTGGGTTTCCCTGAATATGAGCTGTATTGGACGATGCTTTCTATTATTTTGGTGATTTCGCCCGAGGCAAAAGATGCGCGTCGTTTATCGATTGAACGGTTTAAATCGAACCTAATTGGCTCCGGAATTGGATTGTTTTGTTATTTTATTCACGCCCCAAATGTCTATATGTTAGTGTTGGGTATTGTTCTTTCCATAGCCACTTGTTATTTTTTTAATCTGATGAATGTGGCGCGAACCGCAATCGTAGCACTCATCATTGTGTTAATTCATGAACAAGAACAAATGTCATGGACAGGAGCAGTGGAACGCTTTATATCGGTGACCACCGGATGTTTTATTGGATTGTCGATTACCATTATCACATCGGCAGTAATTAATTATTGGAGAAAAAAAGCAAACCTTCCGCAAGAAGAATTATAATTTAAAAGTAATAAAAATGAATACAGAAGCATATATAATAGATGGAATCAGAACGCCAATAGGAAGTTTTGGCGGAACACTTTCTGCTGTCAGAGCAGATGATTTGGCGGCAATTGTCATTAAAGAACTGGTTGACCGAAATCCAAATATTCCACCCGATGCGATTGATGATGTTATTTTGGGATGTCACAATCAAGCCGGAGAAGACAATCGGAATGTGGCTCGAATGGCGTCATTGCTGGCGGGACTTCCGGTTACAGTTCCGGGAGAAACGGTTAATAGATTATGTGCTTCAGGAATGTCTGCAATCATTGGAGCATCAAGAGCAATAAAATCTGGAGATGGCGATATTTTTATTGCCGGTGGAGTAGAGCACATGACGCATGGTCCATTGGTGATTTCAAAAGCATCAAAAGCCTATGGATCCGATTCTAAAATGGAAGATTCGAGTTTTGGATGGCGTTTTGTAAACCCAAAAATGAAACAAATGTACGGCGTGGATCCTATGGGAATCACAGCTGAAAATTTAGTGGATTTGTACGAGATCAGTCGGGAAGACCAAGATGTTTTTTCTTATAATTCACAAATGAAAGCGTCAAAAGCGCAAGAAAATGGTGTTTTGGCGCAAGAAATTATTCCGGTTAGCATTTCGCAGCGAAAAGGCGAACCGATTGTTTTTTCTGAAGATGAATTTGTAAGAGCCAGTACAACATTGGAAACTTTGGCTAAATTAAAATCGGCTTTCAAAGTAGATGGAACGGTTACTGCAGGAAATGCTTCGGGATTGAATGACGGTGCAGCGGCTACTTTTATTGCTTCTGAAGCTGCGGTAAAAAAGTACAATTTAAAACCGTTAGCCCGAATCGTAAGTTCGGCGGTTGTTGGGGTTGAGCCTCGAATTATGGGAATTGGCCCCGTTACGGCAACGCAAAAAGCTTTGGCGAAAGCCGGATTAACATTGAATGATATCGACATTATTGAATTGAATGAAGCCTTTGCAGCTCAGAGTTTGGCCTGTACACGAGCTTTGGGACTTCAGGACAATGATTCTAGAGTTAATGTGAATGGAGGTGCAATTGCTTTGGGGCATCCACTGGGAATGTCGGGAACCAGAATTGTATACAGCGCTGCTTTATCCTTGCAACGTTTAGAAAAACGATATGCTTTAGCAACCATGTGTATTGGTGTTGGACAAGGATATGCTGTAATTATTGAAAGGGTTTAAAATTATAAAAACGCTCTCAATCTAAATAATTTACAGATGAGCAAAAAGAAAGATATACTCGACGCAGCTCTCAAACTGTTTACAGAAAATGGAGCACGAGCCACATCTACAAAATCGATTGCTTCTGAGGCGGAAACTTCAGAGGCTTTGATTTTTAGACATTTTGGTACGAAAGAAAAATTATTGGAGGAAATTATTAAACACGGCTATCAAGAAGCTACAAAAATAATTTCCAATTATTTAAATAACGAAAACGGATTGGAATATATTTTAAAAATTGTTGAGGTTCCCAGAATTTTGGTGGATTCTCATCCCGATTTTTGGAAAATGCAACATAAAATCATTGCTTTAAATTCTCTTTCTCAAAAATACCACGACATTTTCATGAAGCCCTGTTATGAAAAACTAACAGTAGCTTTTTTGAAATTGAATTATGAAAATCCAACTTTGGAAGCGGAATTGCTACTGATTTATATCGATGGAATGTGGAAACATTTTGCCTCGCAACAATTGGATTCTAAAACCGAAAGTGCCTTGACAAAACTAGTACAACAGAAATATAGAGTTTTGAGTTAAGTAAAGGGAAGTTTCCTTTTGAGAATGGAAAATGGATTATGGCTTTAAATAGAAAAAAATCTAAAATACTTGATGTTTTAGATTTTTTTTGAAAAAAAAATAAGATATATGCGATAGTAAAGAATTTCTTTGAACTGCTAAGGGTTGCATTTTATAATTCAAAAATAATTTGATTCATAAAATGCAACCCTCTTTTTTATACTTTTTTAAAACGTTTAGGATACTCTTGTTTTTTAACCACCAAAGGTAAAAAAACTTAGTACGATAATTTTAAGAGTTATACTTTAAAAATTAATTTATTTTTATAAAACACCCATAAAATTATAGACCAAAAAACAGCATAAACTAATGCGTAAGTTAAGGAAGCATCTAATGGATTGCTAAAAAGAGGGACAATATTATAATTGTAAATATAACTCTGAAGATTAATTTCTTCAGTTGCTATTTCTGGATTTTGAATCTTAATTGAGCTCAAAACTCTTGGAATTATTCCCGAAAAGAAAAACACAATCATGGGATTTACGCCCCAAATTAAAAACAGTTTAATCCATTTATTATAATTTAGAACATCAATTATCCAGTACAATAGAGTTAAGCATATTGTAGCAATACCAGCAGTATATAATACATAAGAACTTGTCCAAAGCGATTTGTTTATTGGAAATACGATACTCCAAAGCAAACCTGTAATCAATAGCGCAATTCCTATGATAGCTGTTTTTTTGATAATTTCAACTTTTGGAATTTGTAAGTTTAATACCTGTCCTATAAACATTCCAAAAATTCCAGTTGCTAAAGCAGGTAAAGTACTCAAAATTCCTTCTGGATCCCAAGTTTTGGAGTAACTCCATAGATGTCCTTCTAATACTAAATTATCTAGCCACGCAGCTAAGTTGGTCCCTTTTTCAAAATTTGCGACACCAAATCCCGGAACTGGCATGAAACCCATTGCAAGCCAATAACCTAGTAAAATGGAAGCGGCAACCAGAAGTTGTGTTTTTAGATTTGTTTTTAAATATAAAAGAGCCGCAAAGAAGTATACAATTCCAATTCGCTGTAAAACTCCTGGGATTCGTACATCCCGAAATGCTTCAATTTTACTGAATGCTAAGATTAGTAATATTGCGAAAATTCCAAAAACGAGATAGGTTTTAATTTTTAAACTAAAGTTTCCTAAAAGTGCATAAGCGACTGCAAAAGTTATCATCAACCTGAGCAGTAACAAGGAAATCCCCTCTAAGCCCAATAATTCAATTCTACTGAAATAATTTAAAAATAATCCTAAACAGAAAATTCGTAAGGATCGAACTATAATTTTATTAAAAACTAAATAATCAAATTGTTTCGTTGGCATTGCAAAAGGGATTGCGCTACCCATTATAAAAATAAAAAAGGGAAAAACTAAATCGGTCGGAGTACAGCCATGCCATTCTGCGTGAGCCAAAGGCGGATAAATAGCGGCCCAACTTCCCGGGTTGTTGACAATAGTCATTAATAAAATGGTAAATCCTCGAAATACATCTAGTGAAATTAAACGCTCTTTTGTCATTTTTTTAATTTAGATTATTTGGTTAATTTAATTATTGGAAACCTACTTCATTCAGGTTTACTAAAATGGTGTTAACAATTTTATTTGACGATAGCTTCCTGAATTATTTGCTGAATGTCTTCTCGAATTTTTTCTTTAGACAATTTATTTCCGTCACCGGAAACTTCCGGATAGGTTCTATTGGATAAAAATACATAAACAATCTCTGTTTCTGGATCGACCCAAGCTATGTTTCCCGTGAAGCCGGTATGACCAAAACTGGATTCAGAAACGCATGCGCAGGTAGATCCGTCTTTCCCTATTCTTTTATCAAAACCTAAACCTCTATGAACTCCTTCAGAACTGTAATAGGAAGTATTGAAGGCATCGAATGTTTTTTCGGAAAAATATTGCTTATTGCCGTAATTTCCTTTTTGTAAAAACAGCTGCATCATTTTGGCAACATCCATAGCGTTAGAAAAAATTCCGGCATGACCGGCTATTCCGCCTTCCATTGCCGCTGCCATATCATGAACGTATCCCTGAACAACCTGGTGTCTAAAATAATTATCAACTTCAGTCGGTGCAATTCCATTTTTATCAAATTTTTCTAAGGGATTGTAAAGCGTATTATTCATTCCAAGTGAGCTGTAAAATTTTTTCTGGCTTAAAACTTCTAATTTCTTTTTAGTTTTTCTTTCGAGGTATTCTTTCAGGATAATGAAGGTGAAATCGCTGTATTTGTATTCTCTTTTAATTGACAATGGACTATTTGCAATGATTTTCATTATGGTATCGTGATAATCATTTCTAATAAAAAGACCGTCGGCTACTTTTGTGGAAAATTGGGAGTCAGCTATTTTATGATAGTATTTTTCCAAAGGTTTGTTTTCCGTGTCCAAAGTTGCTTTGTAAAATGGAATCCAAGCCTGAAGCCCAGCATAGTGTGTCAGTAAATCCTTGAAGTTGATGTTTGCTTTATTTGTTTTTGAAAAAAGGGGAACCATTTTTTTTAATTTGGTATTCAGATTCACTTTATTTTGATCGTATAATTGCATCACGTTAGGCAGAGTCGAAATCATTTTTGAAATCGAGGCTACATCATATAAGTCTGAATTTAAAACTTTCGTGGTATTATCATAGGTATGGTAACCATAGGATTTCTGGAAAATCACATTTCCTTTTCGAGCGACAAGTACCTGCATTCCAGGAGTCATTTTACCATCAATTGCTTTTTGGGCTATAGTATCGATTTTAGATAAAATCAATGGATTCATTCCTTCATTTTCTGGGGTTGTAAAACCCAAACGGTTTAATTTTTTGGTTGATAAACCCTCATTTATATGGAAGGATGAATTAATGGATACGGGTAATTTTCCTTTGGCTTCTATAGCTCCAAATAGTAATTCTGCTGAAACCACCTGACTTATATCAGAGTTTTGGTAGGAAACTACTAATCCTTCAATATCATCAAAATTATTGATTGGCAATAGGGAATAAGGCTTTGTAAAAATATCCAAAATCACTTTGTTGTGCTTTGCAATTTTTTGTAACCAAAGTAATTCAGTTTCCGTAAAATTCTGTTTTTCCCAAGTTTTGTTTAATTTATGGAAACTAATGATAACAGTATTGTATTTTTTTAATTCGCTGTTTAGACTATCAATATTAGTGTTATATATTTCCGTCACTTCGGTATATTTTTTTAATGTAGTGACAAAAGTGCTGTTGACATCATCTCCCAGTTTTACGTATGCAATTTTCTGATCTAAATTTTTGATAGGAAGTATTTTCTTTTCATTTTTTAAAACAGTGATTGCATTTTCATACAATTTATAATGTAAAGCATCATTTTCTGAAGGATTGATGTCTTGAACTAAGTTTTCTAAAGCAATAGGCTTGTATTTATTCAATCCCGCTTTGTACTTATAACGCAATATTTTTTTTACCGAATAAGCCAAACGTTCTTCGGTAAGAATTCCATTTTTGTAGGCTGTTTCTAGTTTTTCGAAACCTGCCGGTACGTCTACTGGACCAAGTAAAATATCATTTCCAGCAAGAATGACAGCTAATTCAAGATCACCAGGACCTAGGAAATCTGTGGCGCCTTTCATGGCTAAACCATCTGTAAAAATCAATCCTTCAAAACCCAGTTGCTTTTGAAGCAAGTTGGTTACTACATTATACGAAGCGGAAGAAGGCAGATTTTTTCTAGGATCTAAGCTAGGAATTTCAAGGTGTCCAACCATAACAGAGACCAAACCTTCATCGAATATTCTTTTGTAAGGATACAGTTCCACCAAATCGATTCGTTCTTTTGAAAAATCAACCAAAGGCAATGTATGATGCGAATCGGCAGCCGTATCTCCGTGTCCTGGAAAATGTTTTCCGGTACTGAAAACACCTTGACCTTGAACGCCTTTCATGTAGGCGATGGCTTTGTCGCTAACATTAGTTTTATCTTCACCAAAAGAACGGTTGCCAATAATTGGGTTTTTTGGATTGGTGTTGATGTCAAGAACTGGAGCAAAATTAAAATGGATTCCCATTCGCTTGTTCTCATTCCCCATGTTTTTACCAACTTTCTCAATTAAATTTAGATCTTCAATCGCTCCCAAAGTCATGTTCCAAGGATATCGATAGGTAGAATCTAATCGCATGCTCAATCCCCATTCGGCATCTATTGCAATAAATAATGGGACATTAGATTTAGACTGATACGCATTAGTTAATTTCGCTTGACGCATTGGTCCACCTTGAAAAAAAAGGATTCCACCAACTTTGTATTCTTCGATTAGGGCTTTAACTTCATTTTCGTGAACAGAATCTTTATTAGAATAAGCTGAAATCATATACAATTGGCCTATTTTTTCTCGACTCGACATTTTGTTGTAAATACTGTCAACCCAATTCGTTTCACTTTCAGAATTTTTAAAAAAAGTCTTTCTTTCTGATTTACTTTTAGGAACATAAATGTCTATTTCTTCTGAAAAGGAAGCTTTTTTTAAAGCGGTAATTGTATTGGTTTTTTTAGAAACAGCACAATTGGTAATCAAAAATATAAATGCGGCGTAGAGGCTAATCTTTATAAAGTAATTTTTCATCTAATTATTTTTTTGGACAATTGATTGGTCAATTATTTGTGTTTTTAATGTGATTTAAAAACTAATTTTTTTAATGCTATGGGAACTTGTCAGGAACAATCCTAAGTAAGTTAATAGTCCGTTTAGTACTATTAATTCATTATCAAATACATAACCCGAAAATAATATTTTAGAGTTTTCATTTATTATATACGTTAAGAAAGGAGCTAATAGGCATATAAATGGGACTAATTTATCATTTACGTTTCTTGATTTTTGAAACAGACCAAAAGCATATAATCCTAATAATGGGCCATAAGTATAAGAAGCAACCTTGAATATCATCCCAACAACAGAACTATCATTGATTGAATTAAAAATGAGTATTACTAAGAATATTAATGCTGAAAAACTGATATGAACAATATGCCTTTTACGTACGGTATTTTGTTTATGGCTGTTTTCGGCTTTGCCCATTCCCAAAAAATCGACACAAAAAGAGGTCGTTAAAGCCGTCAGAGCAGAATCGGTAGTGGCAAAAGTGGCTGCAATAATCCCCAATAAAAATATAATTGCGGGAATTGTTGATAAATGATTCAATGCGATTTCAGGAAAAAGCAAATCGGTTCTGGGTTTATTTGTAATTAAATCAACAGGGATTGCAATTCCGTTTTTATCAGCATAAATATAAAGTAAAGCACCAACACTTAAAAAGAAAATATTGATTATAACGAAGATTCCTGTAAAGGTAAACATGTTTTTTTGTGCATCACCAATGTTTTTGCAGCTCAGATTTTTTTGCATTAAATCTTGATCTAGCCCAGTCATAGCTATAGTTACAAACATTCCTCCTAATATTTGTTTTACAAAATGAAATTTACTTCCTAGGAAATCATCAAAGAAAAATATTTGTGAATAATTACTGTTTTTAACTTCATTGAAAGCACTAACGGCACTTAAATTCATACTGTCGCAAATAAAATAGATGGTAAGGAAAACCGATGTCACAAGGAAAAAAGTCTGCAAGGTATCCGTAATAATAATTGTTTTCAATCCACCTCTGTAGGTGTAAGAAAAAATGAGCAGCAAGGAGATTAATACAGTTAATGCAAACGGAATATTATAATAATCAAATACGAAACGCTGTAATACTATTACCACTAAATAGAGTCTGAATGCAGAACTTACCGTTCTGCTAATCAAGAAGATACTGGCTGCTGTTTTATAGCTATAAAGCCCCATTCTCTGTTCTATATATCCATAAATCGAGGTTAGATTCATTCTGTAATATAGCGGTAATAATAATTTTGTAATTATTATAAATCCGATAGCATTACCCAATACAAACTGAAAATATTTGAATTGTTCGCCACTCGCGGCGCCTACTTCTCCCGGAACAGATATAAAAGTTACTCCCGAAAGAGCGGTTCCTATCATCCCAAAAGCAACTAAATACCATTTTGAATTTTTATTGGCGGTGAAAAAAGCATCATTCCCATCATCTTTTTTGCTGACTCTATGTGAGATGTAGAATAATGTTGCGAAATAAACGATGATAAGGATTAGGATTGCACTTGGAGTCATTTTGTATCTTTATAGGTTTATTGTTTTTTATGAATATGTAACAGACTTTAAAATAGTTTGTTTATTAAATTTCTAGATTTTTATTTTCAGCCAGTAAAACGGCTCTGACACTTTTGTGTTTTTTTAGTAATTCAGAAGCTAATTTCTCGTCAATGTGTAGTTCTTCTACAATCATTTCAACACCTCTTTGTACTAGTTTTTTATTAGACAATTGCATGTCGATCATTTTGTTGCCATAAATGCGCCCTAGTTTAATCATAACAGATGTTGAAATCATGTTTAAAACTAATTTTTGTGATGTTCCAGCTTTCATTCTCGTGCTTCCGGTAAGAAATTCTGGACCTACAATCAATTCTATAGGATAATCAGCTTGTTTTGAAATCAGACTTTCACTATTACAGGAAATACTTCCAGTTGCGATATTGTTTTCTTTCGCTTTTTTCAATCCTCCAATAACATAAGGAGTATTTCCCGAAGCAGCAATTCCTATAACCACATCTAAACTCGAAATGTCGTAGGCTGATAAATCTCTCCAGGCTTGATCAATGTCATCCTCGGCATTTTCTACTGCTTTTCTAATAGCTGAGTCGCCACCTGCAATGATGCCAATAATCCAATTGTCTGGAACTCCAAAAGTAGGCGGACATTCTGAAGCATCAAGAATACCGATTCTTCCGGATGTACCCGCGCCGATATAAAATAGTCTTCCACCAAGTTTCATTTTAGACACAATAATATCAACCAATTTTTCAATATTGGGAATTTGTTTTTCTATTATATCCGCTACTTTTTTATCTTCATTATTAATATTAGAGAGTAGTTCATTAGTACTCATTTTATCTAAGTTCGAATAGAGCGACTCTTGTTCTGTATCGGGATTAATTTTTGCCATTTCTTATTTTTTACTGATTAGAGATTTTTTATTTTTTGTAGGGTAGATTCAATGTTTGTATTTTATTAAAACAGTGTCCTAGTTCTATTTGACAATAAACAAGCATTTATTTAATAGATTACATAGTTCATACGCATTTTTTTAAATGCTGTTAATCCATTTTTCCAACTTTTTCTTATTTTATTTTCTGAAATTCCGCTTTCAATTTGCTGCTGTAATTTTTTTGTCCCAGCAAGTTTTGTGAAAAAAGGATTGAAGAATTTAGTTTTGTCACTGGTATTTTGATAGGCTTTAATTAACCATTTTAGTTCTAATCGAGTTAGTTTAGGGTAAGAAGTTAAATCTTCACCAAAACACTCTTTTCCATTATAAAGTGGGTCTTTGGCTCCGAAATTTGGTTTTGGAGTAAAAGTAAAAGTGCTTACCGTTAAAAAAGGAGAACCATAAATTTGAAATTGTTTTTCGGTTCCGCGGCCCACACTCACATTAGTCCCTTCAAACAAGCACAAACTCGCGTACAGATTTATGGATTGGTCATTTGGTAAATTTGGAGATGGTTTTTGGGGTAAACTATATTCCATTTTTCGATTATAATCAAGACAAGGAATAACGGTCAATTTACATTGTGCCGCGTTTTTAAGCCATTTTTCTCCATTTATCATTTTTGCATATTCCCCGATAGTCATGCCGTGAAGGAGTGGAATAGGGTGCATGCCTACAAAACTGGTAAATTCTTTTTCTAAAAGTGGACCATCTATGATACTCCCATTAGGGTTTGGTCTGTCTAGAATTACAAGAGGAATTCCGTTTTCTGCGCAGGCTTCCATGACATAATGCAAAGATGAAATGTAGGTGTAGAAACGTGCTCCAACATCTTGTAAATCAAATAACATGATGTCAATTCCAACTAATTGAGTTGCTTTTGGCTTTTTGTTATCACCATAAAGAGAAATAATTGAGAGTCCGGTTTTGGCATCTTTTCCATCAACGACATGTTCACCGGCATCAGCAGTTCCTCTAAACCCGTGTTCAGGAGCAAAAATGGTTTGGATGGCTATTTTTTTTTCTAATAAAAAATCTACCAGATGTATTTTGTTTGTCAGAATCCCAGTCTGATTGGTAACAATTCCAACCTTTTTGTTTTGTAATAAAGGCAGGTATTTTTCATAATTATCAGCGCCTGTTTTAATTGTGATAATATTGTTTTCTAACGTATTTTTTTTTGTAACTATCTGAAATGAATTGGAATAACATGGAGTGTAAAATATAAATAATACAAGAAGAGCACTTTTTATTAGGAATTTGATCATTTTAAATTAAAGTTTAATAGTTAGAATGGTGATATCGACTAAATAAAATTTTAGATTTTATTTAATTAATATTCAATTTTTCTATATTAATATCAATTTGAATTTGATTTACTATAGAAGAGTTTCTCTGAATTTATCAGATAGGACTTTTAATTTGGTAGTTTTTTGGGAAGCTATGCTTATGACAAAGAAAATTACAATACTACCTCTGGGCAATCCATGCCCGGAGGTAGTTTATAATCTTATCAGTATTCAGTTTTTGAGTTTCTGAATTACCAACCTGGGTTTTGTTTTAATTCTACACCTTGAGCTTTATATAAATCAATATCATTTGTAGGGATATTTAATAAATAGTGTTTGGCTTCAAAGTTTCTTGTACTTGTTGGGTAAATCTTTACATATCCGTTAGCGTCTACTTTAATTTGCGTTCCAACAGGAGTACCAACTCTTGCTCCAAGATTTACATCTGGATTTTTTGTAGTATCTAAATAATCTCCTTTTTTCCAACGGTAAATATCCATTTGTCTTAGTGTTGTCCAGCTCATAAATTCAATTTGACGCTCACGACGAATTTCCCAAATTAGTGGATTAACGCTACCGGAGATTTGTTCTAAAGCAGCTGTTCTTCTTGGATCATTAATCTGCACACCTGCAGCAAAAACATTATTTCCGTCAGTAGTTAAAGGTGCTATACCTGCACGAGTACGTACTTTATTGATGGACATATCAAGGTCAATATTTGTAGCGGTACCAAGCTCGGCACAAGCCTCCGCGTAGTTCAAATAAACCTCGCTGAGTGTAAATAACGGACTGTCAGTATAATTTCGTCCTCCTGTTGTGACATCTGGACCTGATGTTGCAGGATTGTTGTATAATTCAAATACATATCCAGACATTGAAGTCAATGCAGCAGTACCAAAAGGTTTTCCTTTATAGCCGTAAGTAGTTGGGTTTACAGTTTTTGCAAAACGTGGATCTCTATTTGTAAATGTTTCTGTAACGTTATTATCGCCTGTATATTGGGCATTTCCGGCTTGTTGTATCGGTAAGCCATTTGTCGTTACGTAGCTATCGGCAGCCCATTTTGTTAAACCGTATTGAGTAGTAGAAGTATTGGTATAGTTCTGAAGAGAATGCATTAATACGTTTGTCAGATAACGTTTTGCAAGTATCACCTCTGAGTTACCACCTAATTCAACAGAATTATAAAGAGATTTCCAATCTGAATTTAACTTATAGCTTGAATTATTCATTATGGCTAACGAAGCTGTTTTGGCTTTGTTAAGATAAGTACTTCCGTCTTGACCTAAATGATATTTTCTGTAAGTCCCTTCATAAAGACAAACATTGCTCAAAGCAGCATAAGCCGTGTATTTATTGATAGTAACATTTTTATCATCAATTGCAAGTAGCAAGTTGGTTGCTTCTTCTAAATCAGCGATAACTTTATCTACGATTTCTGCCCTCGGTGTTGCTGGTGCATAAACTAAAGGATCATTTTGAGATAAATATTTATCAGAATAAGGTACGTCTCCAAATTTTTGCACTAAACGAAAATAAGTATAGGCTCTAAAAAATTTAGCTACTCCAATATAATGATTCTTTTTTGCCTCAGACATAGTAACATTAGGCACTTTTTCTAGCATCAAATTACAACGGCGAATTAGTGTATGATATTCATTCCAAGAATTAACATTAGTAGTAGTTGGGGTTATCGGCATCTGATAAAAAGAGAAAGCCGATAAGTTATCATCTACTCTGTTATCACTACCATGATAATAGAAAAAGGAAAGTCCAATTGTTGTACCATTTCCGTAGCCGTAAAACGTATCATAATTAATCCATGAAAATGTTTTTACATTATCTTCTGTTTGCCAAAAGTTATCGTTTGTAAATTTATCCGCAGGATCTTCTGTTAAGTAGTCCTCACAACTAACTGAAGAGATTGCTAAAGTAGCAACAGTAAACATCAGTAGTAATTTAGATTTTATAATTGATTTTTTCATTTTAAAATTTTTGAATTGTTAATATTAGAACGATAGCTCAACTCCAAAAGACCATGATTTAGTATATGGATAAGCTCTTCCCCAGAAAATTTCAGTTTCATTAATTTCTGGGTCAACAGGAAGACGGCTATCAGCCCAAGTCAATAAGTTTTCACCTGAGGTGTAAAGTCTAACTTTTTCTAATCCAGCTTTTTTTACAAGTTCTTTAGATAAAGAATATCCAAGACTAAAGTTTTTAAGACGTAAATACGACATATCAAGCAAATATCTTGTTTGTGTAATGAAGTTATTTCTACCAGTAGTGCTTCCTCCAAAACCACCTGCTTCATCACCATAATTTGGATTTGGCCAATATGCATCTGTATTATCAGGTGTCCAATAGTCTAATTGGTTTGCATACATTTGTTGAGGTGCACGATAGAAAGGTAATACAGCGTCTGAAGCCGCCCAGTAATCACGTTTAGCAACTCCTTGAAAGAAAGCAGAAACATCAAATCCATGAAACTTTCCGCCTAATGTTATTCCGTATTTATAACGAGGAGTTGAATTACCAATTTTAGTTAAATCTCCGTGATCGTCAGCGGTTCCAGCGCCGCGAGATATAGCGCCATCGCCATTTGTATCCACATAATGTACATCTCCAGCTCCAAATTTAAAATTACCGCCCATTGCTTTTGAGTAGTCAATTCCATTTACAGTTTTACCGTTATTTGTTATTACGTCATCTGCTTGAAGAAGCCTATCACTTGTTAAACCCCAAATTTGACCAATTTCATACCCGTCATAATAAGTGCTTAATAATTTTGAAGTATTATTCCATTTGGTTATCACTGAGGTGTAATCTGATAAAGCAACATCTAGAAATACCGAAGCATTTTCATTTATTTCTTTATTAAAATTCAATGACAATTCCCATCCTCTTGTTCTCATATTTCCTGAGTTTGTTTGTGCAGCAGCTTGACCAAACGAACCAGGAAGAGTAATGCCTGGAGCTAACATTCCTTTTGTCTCACGTTGATACCAGTCAAATGAAGCGCCAAACATCTTGAATATTCTCACATCCAAACCAATATCATTTGTATAAACTTTCTCCCAAGTTAATGTAGGATCAACATTAGTTGGTAAACCGGTAGAAGGAGGCAGTGTAGATCCGCTGTTTATCCACCAAGGATTTGAAGAATTTAAAACGGATAAGAAAGCATTATTTCCTACGTTTTGATTTCCAATCGCCCCAATAGAAGCACGCAATTTAAGCTCATTCAGCCAGCCACGTGTGCTTTCCATAAATTTCTCATTAGAAATCTTATATCCCACAGAAGCTGAAGGGAAGAATCCCCATTGTTGGGCAGTAGGAAATTTTGAAGAACCGTCATAACGGGCATTCACTTCTAATAGATAAATTCCGTCATAATCATAATTTATACGTCCAAAGAAACCTGCAATTGAATAGGAGGTTACTGCTGGATTTAAAGAACTATTAGCAGCTCCTGAAACAAATTGCTCACCTACAGCAAGATTAAATTCTGGTTTTGATTTGTCCAAAAGAGTATTTCTTCTTGCGTAAGTACGTGAAAAATCTTGCCATTCCGAGTTGAAACCTCCCAAAACTTTGATGTTGTGTTTATCAAATTGCTTTTTATAGTTTGCATAGATATTGACAACTTTTGTTGTTGATTCCGCCTTTGATTGAGCTACATAATCATTTCCCGCTTCAAGAATAGTGGGCACTGCTGTTTGAATTGTGGTAGCATCATAAGGCATAGCTGACCAACTATCCCAAGCTTGAAATTTGCCTCCATTTTGTTTTCTGGAATAATAATCAGTTACATTACTTATTTCACCTATTAAATTAAAATCTTTTGTAATTTCTGCTGTAAATTTTGCACTTAACCTATTATTATATTGCTCATTTTCATTCGTAGAAGCATTAGATAAATATCCTCCAGCGCTACGGAAATTATATCCTTTATAGGTTCCAAAATTTGGAGTATATTGACCCCAACGAAGAGCATAACCAAGATACCCGCCATAACCTGAATCATCAGTACCAGCACCACCATAATAATTAAACGGTTGTTTATAATTACTCAGAATTGACATTACTTTGAAATCACCAGTAAGCCAATCAGCTAATTTTGTTGTAAATCCTAAATTTACATTTGTTCTTTGTTTTGTTTCTTGATTAACTCTCAGCATTCCTTCTTGTTCTGTAAGTGCAAATGAAGCGAAGAAAGAACTGTTATTTCCTAGATTACCTTGTGCGGAAAAATTGTGATAAGTTTGAAGTGCATCATTTGCATACAATTCTTTATTAGTATCCCAAACTCTGTAGAAATAGGGTGTACCGTTTTTAATTTCCCAATCCTCACCATAAACCATCTCATTACTGGTACGATTATTAGCATATTTTTCTTTCCAGTTTTGAATTCCGGTTAGCATAGTATTATAATTTGCACCAAAAAATTCTGGCACGGCACCATCAGTACGTGTTCCTGCAGCAATCAACCCAGGAATTTCATCTGTTGGGTCTAAGAATTGTAGTGTAGAGATTGGATTATAGAAAGCCGCATTTCCTGTATAAGAAAATCTAACTTTTCCTTCTCCTGTTTTTCCTCCTTTTGTAGTAATGAGTATTACACCAAAGGCTGCACGAGCTCCATAAATAGAAGCAGAGGCCGCATCTTTAAGTACAGACATCGTTGCCACATCATTTGGATTAATAAGTGCTAAATCCGTTGGAACCCCATCAACCAAAACGAGAGGAGAATCTGAACCATTAACAGTTCCAGATCCACGTATATTTAGATTTGCTGAACGGTTAATATTTCCAGAATTAAAACTAACATTTACACCTGGCGTAGTACCTTGTAGTGCTTTACTGATGTCTGTCAAAGGTCTGCTTCCAATTGTTTTACTAACATCAATAGAGGCGACAGCGCCTGTTAGATTCGCTTTTTTCTGAGAAGCAAAGCCCACAACAACAACTTCGTCTAATTTTAAAGTATTTTCTGAAAGTTCAATATTGAGTGTTTGCTGTCCTGTAACTTTTATTTCTTTGGTTTCAAAACCAATATAACTGAAACTAAGCATTTGTCCTGATGATGCAGCGATGCTGTAATTACCATCAAAGTCAGTCGTGCTTCCATTAGCAGTTCCTCGAATAAGCACAGAAACCCCTGGTATAGGAATTCCGTCCGCTTTGTTTTTAACAGTTCCAGTAATTGTTTTCGTTTGTCCAAATGTAACTTGAACGAACAAAACCAATAATGAAATAAGGAATAATTTCTTCATAATTATTTTGGTTTTATGGTTATTGAACAAATATATTTATTTATTGCATATAAATGCAACATTTAGTATTATTTTTTTTAAAACAAACTAAATAACGCAATAAAATGCATTTTTTGTTTAAAAACAGGCTTTGTGTTTGTAGATTAATGATTTTAATGAGGTGTTCTATTGCAGTTGGTGGGATGTCTCTGCTTTTGAATTGAAATATTTGATATATTTGTCCTGAATTTTTAATTTTAAAAAATGCTGAAAGCCGAAAGACATAAATATATAATGACTAGACTTATTGAGGATCAGAAGGTTGTTACAACTGATTTGGCTTTGGCTTTAGATTTGTCAGAAGATACAATAAGAAGGGATTTAAATGAGTTAGATAACAAGAATCTTCTTGAAAAAGTTTATGGTGGAGCCATACAAAGTGCAGAAAAGCCTGCTGATGTTTTCGATATTGTCATAGCGGCTGAGGAGGAAAAGAAAAAAATTGTTACTAAAGCATTGTCTTTGTTGCATGATGGACAGGTTATTATAATGAGTGGAGGGAGTACTAATTTGGTTTTTGCTAAGTTAATCCCTTCGGATTTAAAGGCTACTATTTATACCTATAGTTTACCTATAGCGATGCAGTTGTCTCAGCATCCCAATATAGATTTAATATTTATAGGCGGAAAAATGCAGAAAAATGCAATGGTTACTATAGGAATGGATGTAATTCAAGTTTTATCAAAGATTAAAGCGGATATTTGCTTTATAGGAGCGAGCAGTATTAATGTAAAACAAGGGTTGACGGAAGTAGGATATGAGGTTTCTATCGTCAAAAAAGCAATGATAGAGTCATCTGATAAAGTGGTTTCTATGTTTGCTTCTAGTAAATTGAATACTAAAATGCCACATATAGTTTGTGATCTCAATCAGTTAGATACTATTGTTACGGATTTAGATCCAGAAGATTTAAGGTTGGAAGAATATAGAAAGCTAGGAGTTTTTATATTGTAACTTTAATTTCAGTTAAAAATTTGCGTTATTTTGCGTTATTTAAATTTATTTTTGTTAAATAATGCAAAATAAAATATTTGTTTTGTTTTTTGTATATATTTGTTAAACTAATTTTTTTAATTAAGAGATATATTATGAAAACGAATACTTCTTTGGCTTACGACATACCTGGAAAATTTGAAGAAACTCGATTTGAAAAAAATCATAATGTGATTTTTAAAAGTTCTGTTGAAGCTTCAAAGGTTGTTGCTCAGGAAATAGCAACATTAATCAAATCTAAACAAGCCGAAAATAAATCTTGTATCCTTGGCTTAGCTACAGGTTCTTCACCTATAAAAGTATATGAAGAATTGGTTAGAATGCATAAAGAGGGTGGACTTAGTTTTCATAATGTTATCACTTTCAATCTGGATGAATATTATCCGATGACTAAAGAAAACCGCCAGAGCTATCATTATTTTATGCATCAGCATCTGTTTAATCATATCGATATTAAACCTGAAAATATAAATATTCCAGATGGAACAGTTGTATTAGAGGAACTGAATCAATATTGCATGGATTATGAAACAAAAATTAAAAATGCAGGAGGAATTGATTTTCAGCTTTTAGGAATTGGTCGTACAGGACACGTAGGTTTCAATGAGCCGGGTTCTCACATTAACTCCGGAACCAGAATCATAACATTAGACCACATTACCAGAGTCGATGCTTCTTCGGATTTTAATGGTATTGATAACGTTCCTAAAAGAGCGATTACAATGGGAGTTTCAACGATTCTTAGGTCTAAAAGAATTGTTTTGATGGCTTGGGGACAAAATAAAGCGGCTGTTATTAAAAGAACAATTCAAGGCGAAATAACGTCAGAAGTTCCTGCTACTTTTTTACAGAATCATTCTAATGCTACTTTTGTTTTAGACCAATTTGCGGCTTCCGAATTAACAAGATTTGAAACACCATGGCTCGTTGGTCAATGTATTTGGACACAAGAATTAAAAAGTAAAGCAATTATTTGGCTTTGCAAAGAAACCAAACAATCCATATTGAAACTTACCGACAGGGATTACAATAATAATGGTATGTCAGATCTTTTAGCACAAGAAGGTTCTGCATATGATTTGAATATTAATATGTTTAATGTTTTACAGCACACCATAACGGGTTGGCCGGGAGGAAAACCTAATACTGATGATTCTCACAGACCCGAAAGAGCTAATCCTGCAAAAAAAAGAGTTATTCTTTTTAGTCCACATCCAGATGATGATGTAATTTCAATGGGAGGGACATTTTCTAAATTAATAAAACAAGGACATGACGTACATGTTGTGTATCAAACTTCCGGAAACATAGCAGTTACGGATGATGAAGCATTAAAATTTGCTGAAGTATGTCGTGATTTTATCGGTAAGGAAAACAGTGAAATTAATTTTTCATCGGTTATTAATTTTCTAAATAATAAGACCGAAAACCAAGTTGATTCTTTGGAAGTTCGAAAATTAAAAGGTCTTATAAGACGACGTGAATCGTATGCTGCTACCAGATACATCGGTTTAAAAGATGAAAAAACACATTTTTTAGACCTACCTTTTTACGAAACCGGGCAAATAAAGAAAAACCCTTTAGGTTTGGATGATATTGCTATCGTGAAAGATATTATTGCCAAAATAAAGCCTCATCAAGTTTTTGCTGCTGGAGATTTGGCAGATCCGCATGGCACTCATGAAGTATGTTTGAATGCTATATTCGAGGCAATGAAACAGTTAAAATCAGAATCTTACATGAATGATTGTTGGTTGTGGTTGTATAGAGGTGCTTGGCATGAATGGGATATTCACGAGATAGATATGGCTGTACCTTTGAGTCCAGACGAAGTAACGATTAAAAGACATGCCATTTTGTACCATCAATCTCAAAAAGACAGAGTGATGTTTCAAGGAAACGATTCCAGAGAATTTTGGGTAAGAGCTGAGGAGCGTAATAAAAATACAGCAAAACTATATGATGATTTAGGTCTTGCAGAATATGAGGCGATTGAGGCTTTTAAACGTTTTGATTATTAGAAAAATTAAAAGTCCTAAATGTTTAAAAGGATGAATTTAATTTTAGATATTACTTTTCGCAAGAACCGTCAGCTGATTGAAATTAATAGTAGACTAAGTTTTTTGCGAAAAGTATCAATCAGAATGTGAGATATTTTATATTTTTAGAAATAACAGCAATTTACGCCACTACATGTCAATCACGCCTCAACTAGAACAATTATCCCAGTCATTAGAAGGAACACTTTTTTTTGATGATCTTCATAAAACATTGTATGCCACAGATGCTTCCGCGTATCGAATTATGCCTGTAGCTGTAGCGATTCCAAAATCAGAGGATGATATTGTGAAAATTATTCGCTTTGCAGCAAAAAACAAGATTTCAATCACGCCCAGAACTGCCGGAACTTCGTTAGCCGGTCAAACAGTAGGGAATGGAATAATTGTGGATGTTTCGAAACATTTTACCAAGATTGTCGTTTTTGATTCCTTGAAAAAAACGGTTACCGTGCAGCCGGGAGTAATTCGGGACGAACTGAATTTGTACTTAAAAGAACACGGATTATTTTTTGGACCTAATACTTCGACCTCAAATCGCTGTATGATAGGAGGAATGATAGGTAATAATTCATCGGGAACCACATCAATTCGGTACGGAGTTACCCGAGATAAAATAGTGGAAATCAAAGCGGTTTTGAGTGATGGGACTTCGGCAGTATTTAAAGAAATGACGTCGGCCGAATTCATTGAAAAAACAAAAGGAAACACGCTCGAAAGTTCTATTTACAAAACGATTTATGAGGAACTTTCGAATACAGAAAACCAAAAGGAGATTATAAAGGAATTTCCGAAACCTGAAATTCACAGACGAAACACGGGTTACGCGATTGATTTATTATTGAAATCGGAACTTTTTGGAGGAACGGAAAATACTATAAATTTAGGGGAACTCCTTTGCGGAAGCGAAGGAACACTGGCATTTACCACCGAAATCACACTGAAAGTAGATAAAACACCGCCAACCAACAGTGTGATGGTGGTAGCGCATTTTCATACCATTCAAGAAAGTCTTGAAGCGGTTGTGACTGCGATGAAACATCATCTGTACACCTGCGAAATGATGGATGATACGATTCTGAATTGTACCAAAACCAACCGAGAGCAAGCCAAAAACCGATTTTTCATTCAAGGCGAACCAAAAGCGGTTATCATGCTCGAAGTGGCCTCTCATTATAGTATGGAAGATGCCGAAGTGCAAGCAAATGAGTTGATTGAAGATCTTGAAAAAAATAATTTCGGCTATGCTTTACCTAAAATTTACGGCGCTGATATTGATAAAATAAATGAGTTGCGAAAAGCAGGTCTCGGACTTTTAGGAAGTATTGTTGGCGATAATAAAGCGGCGGATTCTATTGAAGATACGGCTGTTGAATTGAGTGATTTGCCCAATTATATTGCCGAATTTTCAGCGATGATGAAAAAACACGGACAAGAGGCGATTTATTACGCACATGCCGGAGCTGGAGAATTGCATTTGCGTCCGGTTTTAAATTTAAAAACAAAAGAAGGGCTGCATCAATTTAGAAACATCGCAACTGAAGTGGCTATTTTGGTCAAAAAATACAGAGGTTCGCTGAGCGGAGAACATGGCGACGGAATTGTGCGTGGCGAGTTTTTGCCTTTCATGATTGGAGACCAGAATTATGAATTGTTGAAACGAATCAAACATGCTTTTGATCCCAATACCATCTTGAACGTTGGGAAAATCGTAAACGCTTTCAAAATGGATGAAAATCTGAGAGTGGAAGCGGGCAGAGTGGAACCAAATATACAAACAATTCAGGATTTCTCCGATAGTATGGGGATTTTGCGTGCCGCGGAGAAATGCAATGGTTCTGGTGACTGCAGAAAATTACCTTCGGCAGGTGGGACTTTATGTCCAAGTTATCGTGCGACCCGAAATGAAAAAGATACGACGCGTGCCAGAGCCAATGCGCTGCGAGAATATCTGACACATTCAGAGAAAGATAATAAATTCGACCACGAAGAATTGTATAAAGTCTTTGAATTGTGTGTGAGTTGCAAAGCTTGCGCCAGCGAATGTCCCAGTAATGTGGATGTGGCTGCCTTAAAATCGGAGTTTTTGTACCAATATCAAAAAGCAAATGGATTTTCATGGCGCAATAAAATATTTGCTTTTAATGCGAAATTGAATGGTCTGGGAAGTATCACTCCAAGGTTCACGAATTTCATGGTGAATTTGCCTTTGGTAAAAAAAAGCATGGGAATTGCATCCAAAAGAGAAGTGCCGCTTTTGGCTTCAAAGACGTTCAGGAAATGGTACGAGAAAAATTGGAATCAGGCGCCAGGTGATTCATTTGTAAACGGAAAAGTATGTTTGTTTTGTGATGAATTCACTAATTTCTATGATGTTTCTGTTGGAATCGATGTGTATGAATTATTGACAGCCTTAGGATACGAAGTAATTCTGGTGGACCATGAAGAAAGTGGAAGAGCTTTTATTACGAAAGGTTTTCTCGAAGAAGCAAAAGCAATTGCGAATACAAATGTGGCTGTTTTTTCGGATTACATTACTGCAGATTTTCCTTTGATAGGAATAGAACCTTCGGCAATATTGACCTTTAGAGACGAATACATTCGATTGGCTGACGATAAAGAAAGTGCTGAAAAATTAGCCAAAAATGTATTTACGATTGAAGAGTTTTTCAAAAATGAGATTACAAAAGGAAAAATTCATGCAGAACAATTTTCTGAGGAGGCGAAAACAATAAAAATTCACGGACATTGCCACCAAAAGTCATTGAGTACGATGGAAGCGACTTTTGCGATGTTGAATGTACCGAAAAACAGTTCGGTTACTATTTATAATTCGGGATGTTGCGGCATGGCAGGTTCTTTTGGATATGAAAAAGAACATTATGAAATCAGCATGCAAATGGGAGAAGATACGTTGTTTCCAAAAATTAGAGCCACTGAACCCACAACGGCTATTGCAGCAGCAGGAACGAGTTGTCGCCACCAGATTTTTGATGGAACCAACAGAAAAGCCTTGCATCCGGTGACAATTTTGAGGAGCTGTTTGAAATAATTTTTTTGAATTTCATTTCATTTTTTCTTTCAAAATGTATTATAAATTTTATTTTTTCATGCATTTTGAGGAGAGTTTATTACCTTATTTAAACAAAAGTTACCCTGATTCTATGAAAAAAACAATCTGTATAGTACTCTTATTCTTAGTATTTTTTTCTGCCAAAGCTGCTAAGGTTGACACCATACAAGTTTTTAGCGCTTCGATGAAAAAAAACATAAAGACCTGCGTAATAGTTCCCGATAATTATAAAAAAAACAAGAAAAAGTTTCCAGTGGTTTACCTTCTTCATGGCTATAGCGGAAATTATGCAACTTGGGTAAAAAGTTTTAAAGACGTTTCGATACAGGTTGATAAATATGGTTTTATAGCCATTGGTGTGGACGGAAATTACTCCAGTTGGTATTTTGACAGTCCAATTGATCCCACTTTTAAATATGAAACGTACGTAATTGATGAATTAATTCCTTTTATTGATCAAAAATACAAAACCATTGCTAATCGAGAAGGTAGAGCAATATCAGGACTTAGTATGGGTGGTCATGGAGCGCTGTATCTATCGCTCAAGCATCAAGATGTATTTGGAGCGGCAGGTAGTATGAGCGGAGGTGTTGATATTCGTCCGTTTCCTGAAAAGTGGGATATAAAAAAGCGTCTGGGTACAATAACTAAGTTCCCTGAAAATTGGGACAAAAACACAGTTGTTAATATGCTTGGGTTATTAGAAAGCAACAATCTAAAACTTATTATTGATTGTGGTGTTGATGATTTTTTTATTGATGTAAACAGGGAACTTCATACAAAGATGCTTGCTTTAAAAATAAATCATGATTATATAGAACGTCCAGGAAAACACAATATTGAATATTGGGAAAACGCTTTAAAGTTTCAAATGCTATTTTTTTATAACTATTTTAACGATACGGTAAAAACAAACTAAATAAGTACTCATGAAATATCTATATTCCAAAATATTATTGATTTTCATAATCGCATCTGGATTTTCTCAAAAAATAGAAAAATCTGGAAATATCAAGTTTGTACAACTTACTGATTTGCATGTTTCTGTGGGGAACGAAAATGATTTTTTGTTGCAAAATATTGTAAAAGAAATCAATAATTCGGATCATGAATTTATTGTAGTAACTGGGGATTTGACTAATCGTGGTGCTGATGATGAACTAAAACAGGTTCATTCCATTCTTGCAAATTTAAAAATCCCATATTATGTAATTTCTGGAAATCACGAGACGAATTGGAGCGAAAGCGCTGGTTTGACGTATAAAAAACTATGGGGTAACGATAGATTTGTTTTCTCAAAAGGTGAGTATCTTTTTATAGGATTTCCGTGTGGGCCTTACATGAAAATGGGAGATGGTTTTGTAAAGCATGAAGATGTACTTTGGCTCGATAAAACATTAAAAGACAGCCTTACAAATAGCAATAAAAAAGTCTTGAATTTTGCACATTACCCATTGGACAATAGTGTCAGTAATTATAAAGAGGTACTTTCTGTTTTAGAAAAACACCCTACTGTTGCTAGTTTTTGTGGTCATGGGCACACGTTGAAAAAATATGATTTCTCTGGTTTGAGCGGTATTATGGGAGCATCTATTACTTCGCGTGATGGAAAGACAAAAAGTTATAATGAGGTTATCATAAGTAACGATAGTATTAGTATTTATCAAAAAGAAATAGAAAAACCAAGTGTTTTTAAATTTTCAGTTCCATCTAAACCTTCAAAAATTGAAATTATAAATGATAATTTAAGAACTGATTTCCCTCCTTTTATAAAAGATATTGCGTCAATTTATAATGTTCCCTATTTTGATAAAAAGAATGTTTATTTTACTAATTCTATTGGGGAGATACAATCAGTTAATTTAAAAAAGAAGACCTTAAATTGGAAAATAGAAACAGTGAATTCAATTTATTTTTCACCAATAATTGTAAAGAATACCCTTGTTATTGGAACAATAGAAGGAAATTTGCTAGGATTTAATAAAGATTCGGGCAAGCAAAAATGGAAGATTCCTGTAGGTGGAGTTTTGGTAGGTTCGCCAATTGTCGAAAACAATACACTTTATACAGCGAGTTCTACAGCGTTTATTTGCATCGATGCCGGTAGTGGACAAGTTATTTGGCAAAATAAATTGCCGTTGTCATATTCACAAGGAACCCCTTTGATAGAAGGCGATAAAATTATTTTTGGAACATGGGACACCAATCTTTATTGCTTGGATAAAAATACGGGAGAACTTATTTGGAAGTGGAATAACGGTAATGATAAGCAAGTCTTGTATTCGGCTGGAAACGTAAATGTAGTTTCATCAAAGAGCAGACTTTATTTTGTTACTCCCGAACGGTTCTTGACAATTTTAGAAATAGTAACGGGTAAAACACTTTTGAGAACCTCTAAATGGAAAGTCAGAGAATCCATGGGGAAAAGTCAGGACGGAAAGTGGTTTTATGCTAAAACAATGAATGGGGAACTTTTGAGATTGCCCCTTAATGATGAGTTAGAATTGACCGAAGAAAATTTGATTAACCAAAGTAAGCTTTTGGATTTAAAACTTGGATATGAACATAATCCTGCAGCAATATTAGAAAATAACGGCAAGATATATATTGGAAGTCGAAAAGGGGAGGTTGTTATTGTTGATTCTGAAAAATTTCAGGTTATAAAAGAAATTCGTATAGGAAGTTCCAGTGTAAATGGATTTTCGGTGGATGATAAAGGCAACGTGTGGACGTCGCTTATAGAAGGAGGAATTTATTTATTAGAGTAATTTGGTAGTATATTTTAATAGATAGAAACCTAGCTTAAAAAGTGTGAAAAAGACGAAAATCCTGTTTTTATATGTCAAATTGTTTTTTAGTCACAGTTTATGATAATTTTAAAGAGTATTAAATAACCAAAAATAGTATTTATGAATAGTGTAAAAATTTTAATTCTATTGTTATTGTTTCAAACGAATCTTTTTAGCCAGCAATCGCCAAAAAGAGAAATGCGGGCAGTTTGGATATCTACCGTAGACAATATGGATTGGCCTTCAAAACAAGGCTTATCAGACCAAGAAATGAAGGATGAGATGATAACGCTTTTGGATAATATGCGGTCTTATAATTTGAACACCGTAATTTTTCAAATCCGTCCTACTGCCGATGCCTATTACAAATCGACTAAAGAACCTGCATCACATTGGATCACCGGAATTCAGGGAGTTGCTCCTAGTTTTGACCCGCTCCAATTAATGATTGATGAAGCCGGAAAAAGAGGAATGAATGTTCATGTTTGGCTCAATCCTTATCGTGTACAAAAAGATACGACCAAAGAAGTGCTTGCAAAAACACATTTGTATTTTAAGCAACCAGAGCTATTTGTTACGTATGGAAAAACCAGATATTTTAACCCTGGTTATAAAGAAACTAGGAATTTTGTTTCATCTGTAGTGGGCGAAATAGTTCGAAATTATGACATTCAGGCGATACACATGGACGATTATTTTTATCCTTATAAAATTACAGGACAAGAATTTCCCGACCAAATAGCGTTTGACAAAGAACCACGCCAATTTAAAGACAAAGAGGAGTGGAGAAGAGACAATGTCGATTTGATAATCAAACAAATAAGAGACACCATAATTGCAAATAAACCAGAGGTCGAATTTGGAATTTCACCTTTTGGAGTGTGGCGAAATAAATCTAAGGATTCGGAAGGTTCAAATACTGTGGCAGGAGTTACAAATTATGATGATTTGTATGCTAATATTTTGAAATGGCAAAAAGAAAACTGGATAGACTATGTAACTCCACAACTGTATTGGCATATTGGTTTTGACAGAGCCAATTTTGAAGTTTTGGCAAAATGGTGGGCAACACATAAATACGGAGCAAATGTTTATGTTGGTCATGGTGATTATAAGATTTCGAAAACCGCTAAAGAAGTAGAATGGAGGAGTCCGGACCAAATTGTCAAGCAAATAGAAATGATACGGTCCTTACCTTTAATAGACGGTTCTATGCATTTTACAGCTTCTACTTTATTAAAAAAAGGAGATACGCTTAGAAAACCTCTTATTGGAAAACAATATAAATATATCGCATTAACACCTGAAGCAAATAGAATTACAAGGATAACACCACAGCCGCCAATAAACGCTTTAATTACCCAAAAAGGAGACAAAGCATATCTGACCTGGAAGGCAAGATTGAACAATAAGAAATTCGTGATTTATAGATTTACTAAAGGAAAAATAACTGATTTTTCCAATTCTGAGAATATTTATTATGTAACAACAGCTAAAACATTTGAAGTGACCGATGCTAATTTTAAGAATTACACTTATGCCATTACAGCTTTGAGTCAAACACAAACCGAAAGCATCCCAATAGAATTTATAACAAAATAATAAAGATAAAAAGATGAAAAAAAGTATACTACTACTTGCAGTTTTCTTGATTTCCTTGAATGCGTTACAAGCTCAGAAACTGGATATAATTCCAAAGCCCGTAAAAATAGAACAAAAAGAAGAAGTGTTTGTAATTCCTTCATCGGTGCAAATTATTGTTGATAAAAAATTACAGAAAAGTACCGATTATATAGGAAGCAATTTTTTAAAAAATACAGGTATTGTTCCGATACTCTCTATTGGAAACAAGCATAAAAAAAATGCAATATTATTTCTGGTAGATGAAAAAATAGATCTTCCAAATGATGGTTATGAATTGATTGTAACTAAAAAAGGAGTTCGTGTAAAAGGGAAATCTCCAAACGGAGTTCTGAATGGTTTTCAAACCTTATTACAAATCTGCTCCGCAAAAGAGGTGCAAAAAGGAACAATTCCAGTCGTGAAAATAGAAGATTATCCTCGTTTTGAATGGCGAGGAATGATGCTTGACGTTTCAAGACAGTTTTTTGATAAACAAACGGTCAAAAATTATATTGACTGGCTGGCAGCACATAAAATGAATATTTTTCATTGGCATCTTACAGATGATAATGGTTGGAGAGCCGAAATCAAATCAATGCCAGATTTGACTTTAAAAGGAGCTTGGAGAGGCCCAGGAGAAGTATTGTTACCATCATACGGTTCCGGAAATAAGCGGTATGGTGGTTATTATACTCAAGACGACATCAAAGAAGTGGTGGCCTATGCCTCAGATCGTGGAGTTTCTATTATGCCCGAAATTGAAATCCCGGGACATTCTCGTGCAGTAACGGCCGCTTATCCAGAAATTGGTTGTGTTACAACTCAGGAAACAAAAAGTGTTCAAGGAGAAGTAAAAAATGTATGGTGTGTAGGTCGTGAAGAAAATTATCAAATTTTAGATTCTATTATTAGAGAGTTTACGGAAATGTTTCCTTTTGAATACATCCATGTTGCAGGAGACGAGGTTAATAGAGCTAATTGGGAACAATGCGCAAAATGTAAAGCTTTGATGGAAAAAGAAGGGTATACAGATACTTTTCAACTTCAGAATTATTTCTTTAAGCGTGTTGAAAAAATCGTAGAAAAATACAACAGAAAAACTGCGGGTTGGAACGAAATACTTAAAGGAGGAGAGATGAATCCAAATATAGAAATTTTTGCATGGCAAGGCATAGGTTACGGAATAGAATCTGCTAAAAAAGGACATCCAACAGTTATGATTCCTGGGCAATATACTTATTTTGATATGGCACAATCTGAAAATGAACGTGGTCATCGCTGGGCTGCCATTACAGATACAAAAAGAGTTTATTCGTTTGAACCCATTCCTGAAAACGATCTAACATCCGAGCAGCAAAAATTGATAAAAGGAGTTCAAGGTGCTTTATGGAGCGAGTATCTTGACCGTCCAACACGATTTATGGAATACCAAAGTTATCCAAGAATTAGTGCCTTATCAGAAATTGCTTGGTCTAAAAAAGAAGATAAAAACTGGGATGATTTTTATGGAAGATTAACAAATAGTCATTTACAGCGTTTGGTTAATATGGGAATTGCTTTCAGGGATTTTCCACCTTCCGCAACTTATAAAAGCGGGATCATTACAGTGACACAGCCTTATGAAGGGGCTGTTGTACGCTATGATGCGCAAGGAAATGAACCTACAATACTATCGCCTTTATATACAAACCCAATTCAAACAAAGAGTTACGAGCAATACCGATTCCGTACTTTTTTTAATGAAGATTCAGCAAGTCCTGCTGTAAAAGTAGAGAAACTACCAGTTGCAAGTTGGAATACATCTCAAGTTGAAACGTTGACTATTTCGGAGAATATTTCCGAAAATGTTGATAAAAATGGGATTTGGTACCTAACTTTTAATCCTACAACTGATGCAGCCACTAGTGGGATCGTTAGAACAGTTTCACTTTTTGAAAATGATAAATTGATACAAACATATCCAGAAGAAAAAACACTGAAATCAAAACCACGCCTGCGGTTTTTGATTGAAAATTACAACGAAAAAAATAACTATCGTTTGGATTTTATTGTTGATAATAAAGAAGCAAAAGAATCTTCTGCTAAGGTAAATTTCAATTGTTCACCGTATCAGGAACCTGAAGTGAAAGTTACCTCATCGATGGCTGAAAACCCTAAATTTCCACTTTCAAGATTAGAGGATTATAACATAGAGACTTATTTGCGTACCGATGTTCCATGTGTAAGTGGTGACTGGATTTTATACACTTTCACAAAACCTGTTGCTTCTTCTAAAATTGATGTGTTAACTGGAATTCCCCACCACCCAAGATTTATTGTTAATGATGGTTATGTTGAATATTCATATAACGGTGTAGATTTTGAAAAAGGAGATATTTTTGATTACGGAAACGCATCAATTTATCCAAAACAACCAGTAAAGGCAGTTAGGATCATGATCACAGGGACAAACAACGAATCTCTTATGGCTGCCCAAGATTTGAGAATTAATCCTTAAAAAAAATGAAAAAGATAACAGTTAGACTCACACTTGTTTTTTTGATTTCTTTGGGAATCGGTTGTCGCTCCCTAAAGAATTCAAAAAAATATTTCGATACCAAACAAAAGGAAGTTTACATCGATTCAATGATGAATAATGCGCTGGAAAAAGGATTTTTTCCGGGAGCTCAGATTGTTGTGGGGAGTAAAGATTCTGTTTTTATATTAAAAAATTATGGCTATCATGACACCTCAAAAAAGCAATTAGTTAAAACAGATAACGTATATGATTTGGCTTCTATGTCTAAAGTTTTAGGAGCCACCCTTGTAGCAATGCGTTTGGTTGGAGAGGATAAAATAAATTTAGAAGATAAATTAGGAGAGGTAGTTGCTGTTTACAAAAATACGGCTATTGCCGATTTAACCCTTTTTGAATTACTAACCCATACTAGTGGACTAAAATCTGGGATTACTTTTTATCAAAGCTTGCTGTCTACAACCGATGGGTCACCTTTGTTAAGCAATCAACAATCGGCTGGTTATCCTAATTCATTTGATGCTATGTATGTAAATAAAAACATTGTTTACGATACAAAATACCTTGCTTTTGAACCAAAGGAGAATTATGTTCAGATTTATAAAAATATGTGGTTAAATCCTGAGTTTTATAAAACGGTTTATGGAAGAATAGCTTTGGCTAATAACAATCCTCGCGGCAACTACTTGTATAGTGATTTGAATTTGATTCTTGTACAACAAATGATGGAGGCAAAAACTGGTATAACACTGGATCAACTGGCGAAAGAAATTTATAGCGAATTAGGCATTTCAAAAATTGGATACAATCCGTTGAAATGGACTTCTGAGGAAAATGTAATACCAACCGAAATTGACAATTTTTTTAGGAAAGATACCATTAAGGGATTTGTACACGATGAGGCTGCTGCCATTTTAGGAGGAGTTTCTGGAAACGCAGGCTTATTTGCAAACGCAGCATCAATCTCGGTAATTTGCCAGATGTTACTTAACAATGGGAAGTATCATGGAAAACAAATTCTAAAAGCAAAGGTTGTTGCAGCGTTTACAAAATCTCCTCTTGCCAAAAAAGGAATTTATCGAGGGCTTGGTTTTGATAAACGAAAACCAGATGCCTTTTATAAAAAAAGTGATTTTGGGCATACGGGGTATACAGGGACTTTTTTCTTTTTGAATCCCAATAACAATAAGTTTTTGATTATTCTTACCAATCGTGTAAATCCTTCTCGAACCAACAGGCTAATGTATAAAGATGATTTTTCTTCAAAAATTTGGAAACAAATAAACAATTAAAAAAGTATAATGAGGGAGAATAAACAAATAAAAGGATTGACTCTATGAAAAAACTAATATTAATTTGCGTATTAATTACAACAGTTTCTTTTGCACAAAAAATAAAAACAGGAGCAGAGAATTATACCCAATATTTGCCTTTTTTGAAAGGTAAAAACATTGGTGTTGTAACCAATCAGACTGGTATTATTGACAATAATACCCATTTGGTTGATTTTTTGATCGAAAAAAAAATAAAGATAAAAACCATTTTTGCTCCAGAGCACGGATTTAGGGGTACTGCCGATGCTGGGGAGCAAGTATCTGATGAAATCGATACAAAAACAGGTCTGTCGATTGTTTCCCTTTATGGAAAAAACAATAAACCAAGTCCAGAACAATTGAAAAATATTGATGTCATGGTTTTTGATCTACAAGATGTAGGAACAAGGTTATTTACCTACGTTTCTACAATGCATAGAATAATGGAAGCGTGTGCTGAAAATAATATTCCGCTAATTATAATGGACCGCCCTAATCCAAATATTGCTATTGTGGACGGTCCGGTTTTGGATATTGCTTTTCAAAGTGGAATTGGTATGCACCGAACTCCTTTGCTTCATGGAATGACTCTAGGCGAAGAAGCTAAAATGATTAATGGAGAAAAATGGCTAAAAGATGGAATTCAATGTAAATTGACTGTTATTCCATGTCTGAACTACAACAGAAGCATGAGTTATAGTTTACCTGTTAGGCCTTCTCCTAATTTGCCCAATGATCAATCGATCAATTTATATGTTAGCCTATGTCTTTTTGAAGGTACTAATGTAAGTATGGGGCGTGGAACTGAAAAACAATTTCAAATTTATGGCTCGCCCTATTTACCAAAAAGCGATTTTGCATTTACTCCCAAACCCAATTTTGGAGACAAAGCGCCTTTGTATAATAATGTAGAATGTAATGGTGAGGATTTATCCGAAATACCCAGAATTAACAAACTGGAAATTAAATGGCTCATTAAAGCGTATCAAACAACTGCGGATAAATCAAAATTTTTCGACAAAAGAAAGTTTTCCATACGAGCTGGAAATGAAAAATTACAACAGCAAATTGAGTTAGGAATTTCTGAAGAAGAGATTAGAAACAGCTGGAAAGAAGGTTTAGAAAGCTTCAAAAAAATAAGAAAGCAGTATCTAATTTATAAAGAAAATTAAAAAGAGATGAACATGAAAAAATATTACTCCTCTTTTTATTATTCTTATTTTTATTTACCAATTTGCGCACAGGAATTTCGTTTAATTCCGCAGCCAGTGTGTAAATTGCAATGATATTGACCACCCAATTCCAATTCAAAATGACCACCTCCATTGAAATAATTAATAAAAAAGTAGTTTTTATTAATTATTTCAATGGAGGTGGATTTTTTAAACTTCAAAATAAAAATAATACTTCTCTAACGTATTTCTTGAAAGAGATAAGTTAGGACTTATAAATGCCTTACTTTTTCCGTTACAAAAGAATTTAATTGCTTTTCTAATTTTACTCAGATCAGCTGTTTTGTTATCCATAATCCGTATTTTTTTTAGCATTTTGGCACTTGTGGCAGTTGGGCAAGTTTAAGACAAAAGATTAGCAACGCAAGACTACTTTTTTCAAATTGAAATAGAAAGGATTTCTAAGCGCTATTTTATTGAAATTTTCTTCAAATCCTGTAGAAAAATGTTTTGTAAACAGGTTCGTAAGGACCACAAAAAACGCTATTAGTTCTAATGGAGTTTTGTGGCCCTATATTTTTTCTGTTTTTAGATTAATCATCAACGAGACAAATTAGGAAAGTGGTTTTTCCATCTTCCTTTCTGTAGGCTAGATAACCGCCATGAGCTTCTATAATGCTTTTGGATAAAGTCAAACCAATTCCGGCACCCTCTTTACGAGTGGTGAAAAAGGGTAAGAATATTTTATTTTCTATTTCTTTTTCGATGCCTTTTCCATTATCGGTAATCATAATAAAAATTCTCTTTTCTTTGGCTTCTGCCGAAATAACAATCTGTTTTTTTTCTGTATCTGTCAAGGCATGAATGCAATTAGTCAAAAGATTAATCAATACTTGTTCCATTTGTTGCATGTCAACATTTAGCCAGCGGTCGAAAGAAATCGTGTTTATAACTTGTATTTGTTCTTTTTTGAAGATTGAAGCCATGATTTGAAAACTGTTTTCAATCCATTTTGATAATTCTGTTTTTTCTTTTTTAGGAGAAGGTAACATGGCCAGTTTGCGATAACTTTCTACAAATTGCTGTAAATGGTCGCTTCGTCTCAACATTGTGGTAACACTGCTTTTCATATCATCTAAATCTTCCGCTGAAATGGTTTCCTGTTGAACTAAATCTTGTAAATTTTGAGAAAGTGATCGAATAGGAGTAATCGAATTTAAAAGCTCATGCGAGATCACCTTCATCAAATTGCTCCAGGCTTCTTTCTCTTTTTTCTCAATTACATTCTGAATTGAATCCAGTGAAACAATAAAATAATCCTGATTGTAAATTTCACTTCTGGAAGTCTGCATCAGAAATGTTTGTGTGTCTTGCTGATTAACACGTATTTCTAATGACGTTTTAATTTCTTGAAAATCCTGCTGTTCAATAATTTCACATAGAGAAGGCAACTGATTTCTCAAGTATTTCCATTTAGAAACTTTTGGTACATCAAAATGTTTAGAAAAATAGTCATTCATCAAAAAAATATTCCAGTCGTTTCTATCTTTTTGCAGAATAATAATTCCCGTTTCGATATTATTTAGAATAGAACGATACACAATATCTTTTGAAACCTGTTCGTTTTCTTTACTTTTCAGCGTTTCATACAACTTGAATAAGTTAGAATAATTTTGATACGATTTATGTTTGGAAAAATCCGAGGTGAAATCATTTTGCAAAATGGAAGCAATTGTTCTGTCGTAAAGCAGAAAGGCATTTTTAACATAAAAATACATTTCTACTATAAGTAAGAAAACCATAAAAAGACCAAATACAGCTGTGAACACCAATCCTTTTTGAAAAAGAAAGATGGAAATTCCAGCAACGGAAAGAATAAAAATTAATCTAAGAAAAAGAAGTTGGTAGATTTTCAAGAATTTAAACATATTAGTTGATGTTATATTTTTCTAAACGTCGGTATAATGCGCCTCTGGACAATCCCAATTCCTCAGCGGTTTTACTGATATTGTTGTTGTTCTTGAACAATATTTTTTCGATGGCTGTTTTTTCGACAGCCGAAAGTTGAATATCGTCTTGGTTTTCTTCGTAAGTTGTTATTTGCTCCAAATCCAAGTCCGATACAGTAATTCGATTGTTCTCGCAAAGAATCACCGCACGCTCTATTCGGTTCTCCATTTCCCGGATGTTTCCGTTCCAAGCATGTTTTTCGATTTGTTCCAATGCTTTTTCGTCAAAAGTGATTTCATCCCGTCCGTATTTAGCCATCATTTTTTGCAAGAGATAGTGTGCCAATGGGATTTTATCTTCGTCTCGTTCTCGCAATGGAGGCAAGATGATTTCCATAGTGTTGATGCGATAATACAAATCTTCACGAAAATTTTTATCGGTAACTTCTTGTTTTAAATCCGCGTTTGTAGCCGTGATAATGCGGACATTTAAAGGTCTCGCTTTTGATTCTCCTAATCGGGTTACTGTTTTGGTTTGAATAACCTGCAAGAGTTTAGATTGTAAATGCAATGGGACATTTCCTATTTCATCCAAAAAAATAGTTCCGTTTTGAGCCATCTCAAAACGTCCGGGAGTATCGATCTTGGCATCTGTAAAAGCGCCTTTGGCATAACCAAATAATTCGCTTTCAAAAATATTGGAATTCAAAGAACCCAAATCAACATGAATAAAAGGATTATTTTTCCGCTCCGATTGGCAATAAATATGATGTGACAACACGAATTTACCGGTTCCGTTCTCGCCAAGGATTAAAACATTAGCATCGGTTTTGGCAACTTTATCTGCCAATGAATACGCCTTTTTTATAACGTCTGAATTACCAACAAAGAATTCGTCTACAATCCCAATATCATTTGATTTCTTACGCTCTTTCCTGCTTTTATCAACAGCTTGCTTAACAATGCTAAGTAATTTTTCGTTTTCCCAAGGCTTTAAAATATAATCAAAAGCACCTGCTTTTAAACCTTCCACGGCCGTTTCAACCTTGCCAAAAGCAGTCATCAAAATGACTACAGTCTTTGGTGAAAGCGTTTTTATTTCTCTTAATAAATACAAACCCTCTTTACCATCCTCAAACCCAATTCTGTAATTCATGTCGAGTAAAACCACATCAATGGTCTTTTTTGCTAATAATTCAACTACATTTTTCGGATTATTGAGCGTATATATGTTTTCAAAATGTTTTTTAAGGAGCATTTTGGAAGCAAAAAGAATGTCTTCTTGGTCGTCTATGATTAAAATTGAGGCGTTGGTCTTTTTCATTCGAGGCTAATATTTGTTTTTTTTTGGAAAATGGAATCATTTTTCTTCATTTTGAATTTTAATTTGGAATCCAAATGATTTCATGACTGTTCGGTTTCGGACAAAAGGTGTTCGATAATGAACACCTTTAAAATTTCATTAAAAATAAAAACTTAAAAATAAGGCTGTTACAAAGTTTAAATTATTGGCATAAAAATCCCTTTATGGTAGACAAATCATCAACAATGGACACCGTAATCAAAGGTAAAACTAACAAAAATAAGTATCTTTTAATCGCTTTGCCAATTATCTTAGTCATCGGGTATTTTGTCTTTACTTCTGCGACCAAAAAAAGAAGTTTGAATGTAAAAAAAGTTGAAATTACGATTAAGACGGTTGAAAATAGTTTTTTTGAAGATTTTATGTCTTTTCAGGCAAAAGCCGTTCCTTTAAATTCAATGTTAATTAATATCATTGAAGGTGGAGCCGTTCAGGAAATATTTGTGGAAAATGGAGATATGGTTATAAAAGGCCAACCACTCGCTAGATTATACAATCCTAATGCAGAGCTAGCGTATATGCAACAGGAAACAGCGATTATCGAACAAATTAATAATTTGAACAAAGCCAAACTCGATCTGAGAAATCAGGAATTAAATTTAGAAAAAGATTTGATCGCAATAGAACACGATTATCTTGATGCTAAAAATTTATTCGATTTAAATAAAAAACTTTTTGAACAAGAAATACTTTCTAAAAACGAATGGGAAAAGACCCTAGAGAACTATCGTTTTCAAAAGGAGCGGATGAATATCATCAAACAAAGTGTCAAAAAAGAAAAACTGGCGAATCAAATTCAGATCGTGCAACTCAACCAATCCATTGGCATCATCAATAAAAGTTTGGGAATTTTGAGAATGAATAAAAAGAATTTCCTAATCACAGCACCAATTTCCGGAAGACTTTCGTCCTTTGAACCTATACTCGGGAAAACCTATGCGCAAAATACAAGTATTGGTTCTATTGATGACAGGAAAGGCTATAAATTGATAGCTGATATAGATGAGTTTTATTTGGACAGAATTGCAGAGAAACAAAAAGGAACGGTGGATTTTGAAAACAAAGTCATCGAAGTTCAAATAACCAAAGTAATTCCCGAAATCAAAAACGGAAGGTTTCAAGTGGAATTGGATTTTGTTTCCTCTGAAAAACTGGATTTAAAACAAGGATTGAGTTTTGGAGTTAAATTAAATCTATCGGAAAAAATAAAGACGGTAGTGCTTTCCAAAGGAAGTTTTTATGAAGAAACCAATGGGAAATGGATTTTTGTGGCGAACGGAAATAAGGCAGAAAGAAGACCAGTCAAACTGGGGAGAGAAAATCCGTTATATTATGAAGTCCTTGGCGGATTGAAAGCTGGCGAAAAAGTAATCACGTCATCGTACAAAGATTATAAACAGGCGGAAATATTAAATTTAGAATAAGAAATAGCAATAAATAACTAGATAAAAATAGCATCAATCAAAAAATGAATAATAGTATGATTCAAATTAAAAATCTTTCAAGAGTATTCAGAACCGAAGAATTGGAGACCAAAGCATTAAGTGAAGTTTCTTTAACCATTAATCAAGGTGATTTTGTGTCCATCATGGGACCTTCGGGAAGCGGAAAATCTACTTTATTGAATATAGTTGGATTGCTCGACAGCGCTTCCAATGGAAGTTATCAATTGCTAAACCAAGAAATGATTGGGCTAAAAGAGAAAGAAAAATCGAAAGCCAGAAAAGAGAACATTGGCTTTATTTTTCAGAATTTCAATTTGATTGACGAATTATCGGTTTATGATAATATTGAATTGCCATTGATTTACAATAAGGTTTCTTCTTCTGTAAGAAAGGAAAAGGTTTTAGCAATTGCCGATAAATTAGGGATTTTACACCGATTAAAACATTATCCACAACAGCTTTCCGGAGGACAACAACAGCGTGTAGCCGTGGCAAGAGCCTTAATTAACGATCCGAAAATCATCCTTGCCGATGAACCTACAGGAAATCTAGACAGCAAAAACGGAAATGAAGTCATGGAACTTTTAACCGATTTACATGCCAATGGAGCCACAATCCTGATGGTAACGCACTCTGATTATGATGCGTCTTTTTCTCAAAAAACCATTTTGATGAAAGATGGAATGATACTTTCAGAAAAAGTTAATAACAGGAACGTGGATGTATTAGTAACGGAATCTAAAAACTAAAATAATGCTAAAAAATTGGATAACTATATTTTTATACCACCTCAAAAATAATAAGCTATTTGCTGCCTTGAATGTTTTAGGATTGGCAATAGGAATTGCGGGATTGATTTTTGCTTTGCTGTATTGGAACGATGAGCAAAGTTATAACGCTTGGAATCCTGAAAAAGAAAAAATATTTCAAGTATTGGTTGAAATGGCTGATGGTAAAGTCTTAGCTAATCAACCACCAATATTAAAATCTTTGTTAGAACAAGATCCTGAAATTGAAACTATTTTATTTTCGAAAGGGGATTATGTAAATGACCGGATTTACTATAACGAAAAGAGTGTAGAGCTTGATAAAATCATTAATGTACAAAGTACTTTCTTTTCGTTTTTTCCTTTTAAAATTATCAAAGGAGACGCTATTTCAGCTTTAAAAGATGAAACTAGTATTGCCATTTCGGAAGATATTGCCAAGAGAGTTTTTGGTGACGAAAACCCTATTGGTAAACAAGTAAAAGTATTTTATGGGATGTTTGTTGTTCGCGCAGTCTACCAGATTCCTGGGAATTCATCTATTGCTCCAGAGCTGTTGATTGACAGGATAGGGAGGGATTTTGATTCAAATAAAGTTCAAAGAGATATTTTTAATTTTAAAGTGTTTTTAAAACTAAAAGATCCTTCTAAAGCAGAGGACATCAAAAAGAAGATTGAACAAATATATTACAATGAGTTAACGTTAAACAATGCGAAAGAACAAGGAATTACCCCCGATGAAGTAATTAAAAGAGATGGGCGTATTAAAATTATTTTGGAACCGCTCTCTAGAGCCAGATTACACTCCGTTGTTGATGGCTATCCAGAGGGGAGAGGCAACTATCAGTTTCTACTGATAATGGCTGGTTTATCTGTTTTAATTCTCATCTTATCCATTGTCAATTATGTCAATATGGCTACGGCCAATGCCATAAAACGAGCCAAAGAAGTGGGTGTGCGTAAAATAGTTGGTGCATCAAGAGGCAATATTATTAGTCAATTCATTTTCGAAACGATCCTTATGAGTTCGTTTTCAATTTTATTGGGATTGGTAATTGTAGAATTAGGATTGCCTTATTACAATGAATTTTTAGAAAAAGAACTAATAATAAAAGGAAGTGAATTTTATTTGCAATTACTTGTGATTTTTATGATTACAGTTATGGTTGCAGGGATATTTCCAGCGGTTTATGTTTCCAATTTTGAAACCTTAAAAGTATTGAAAGGGAATTTCGGAAGAAGTAAAAGTGGCGTTTGGTTACGCAATGGTATGCTGGTTTTACAATTTTCTATTGCGACATTTTTTATTATTGGATCTCATATTGTCTATCAGCAAGTCAACTATTTAAGCAATAAAGATCTTGGATTTAAGGGAGATCAAGTAATGTCTATAACATTTACTCCTCCTGCTTCAGACTATTATCAGGAAGCGCCTTTATTACAAAATATATTCAATAGATATATTACTATCAAACGGGAATTATCTAAGATTAAAGGTGTTGAACAGGCTTCGACAGGTATAGTTAAGTTTGGTGATGGTGCAATGTCTTCAAACGTTGCATATAAAGAGGTAAACTTTCAAGGACAAAATATGGCCGTTGATTTTGGTATGCTTGACATGATGAAAATTAAAGTCATAAAGGGCAGAGGTCTTGACGAAAAATTTGCTAGTGACACAATTAATTCAGTTATCATAAATGAAACGGCTCTCAAAATGATGAAAGAGAAAAATCCGTTAGGAAAAGAAATTGAATTGCTTGGGAAAAAATTAAAAATAGTTGGAGTCGTAAAAGATTTCAATCTATTTAGTCCAGAAGACCAAGTTCCGCCAATGACAATTTTTCATGCTACTTCCTTCAATATGTCTTACTCGGCCATTCGTCGAGTGTACGTAAAACTAAAAGGGGATGATATGGAAAATACCATTGCCGATATCGAGAAATTATGGGCTTCTAAAGTGAATACGGAATACCCTTTCAAATATGATTTCGTTGATAAAGAGTATGCTAGAACATATGAAACTTACGTCAAACAAAAGAACCTCTTTTCATTGTTAAATATTGTTGTAATTGGTATTGCGCTTTTCGGGCTGTTTGCTTTGGCTTCTTATTCTATTCAAAGTCGTATGAAAGAAATTGCCATCCGGAAAACTTTGGGTGCTGAAACCAATACTTTGTTGAAAGAATTATCAAAACAGTATATTTTGTATTGCGCAATCGGGTTTTTAATCGCTTTGTTTCCGGTCTATTATTTGTTGAACAAATGGCTCGAAAATTTTGCCTTTAGGATTGACATGACTGTATTTCCATTCATTTTTGGATTCATCATACTATTAATTTTGACATTGGTAATTGTACTTTCAAAAGCTTATCAGGCAACAAAAACAGATGTTTTGAAATATTTAAAATATGAATAGAAAAATAGTTATAACAGTTTTATTTTTAATGTTTTGTGCTTTAGCAAGCGGCCAAGAAAACCCTTGGTCGCTTACAAAGTGTATGGAAATGGCTTTGCAAAATAATATCGAAATAAAAATTAGGCAACTTGAAATAAAAAGAATCCAGAAATCACAAAATTCGGTTTTAAATCGAATGTTACCGGTTATTAATTTATATGGTGAACAAGGCTATAATTTTGGTTCCACCATTGATCCTTCGACTAATGGAAGAGTAAGTTCCAATATTCAGAATGATAATTTCTACCTGAATGCAAGAACGAATCTGATTGATTTTAGTGCTTTTGCGAATGCTCAAAAAGATAAAATCAATATTGAGCAAGTAAAAGCAGAGAAAGAAGTAGTAGAAAACGAATATAAATTGCAGATTTTGGAAAGCTATTATCAAGTACTTTACGCACAGGAATTGTTGAAAATCCAAAAAGAGCAATTCAAGCAAGCTTCATTCAACCTGGACAGAATAACTAAAGAAGTGACTATTGGCAGTAAACCTCAAAGTGATTTGTATGATATGCAATTGAGCTTTTCGGAGGAAGAAAACCGAAATCTGGAAACCGAACAATTGTATGCTATTAAAAAAATACAGTTATTCCAATTGATGAATATTACGGATGTGGCGACCGATGAAGTGGTATTAGAACCTTATTTAAATGAACGAACTATAGATTCTGATAATGAGTTGTATAGTCCTAAAATAAAACTTGCCGAGCTCAATCATCAAAACAGTTTAAAGTCGATTCGTTTAGAAAGAGCTAGTAATTATCCGGTACTGTCAGCCTATTATGGGTATTCTACTTTTTATTATAAAAATATAAAACAAGCAAATGCCAACACAGATTCTTTTTTCAATCAATTAGAAGATAATAAAAGCCAACAAGTTGGTATGCAATTGAGCGTTCCAATTTTCAATGGCTTTAGAAATAGCAAAAAAATCAGTGCATCAAAAATAGCAGGTGATCAGACAAAACTCGCCATAGAAAAGGAAAAACAACTGTTAGACAAACAAGTCGCATTGGAAGAACAAAATAAAAAGAATTATTTACAACTTCAGCATAAATTGATGGAGAAAGAAAAGTATGCTAAGGCTTCTCTAGCCACTACGCAAGCTAAATTTATAAGCGGTAAAGTGGAAGCCATTTTATATTCCTCAGTTAAAAATCAATCTCTTTCAGCTGAGTATGAAGTGTTGAAAAATGATCTTCAATTACAATACATTGACTTGAAAATAAATCTGTTGAGAAAGAATCGGTTCTAAAAATAAAGACTAAATTTTATGGCTAAATTATTTAATTATTGTAGGAAAGATTGAGAATATTTTTGTAATGCTCACCAAAAATTTATAAACCGACAAGCTATTTTATAAGTTTTTATACGATTATTCAAATAATTTCACCTCTTGTCAATGAAATCAGTAACAAGATTAACGCCTTAGCTTTAAGTTAGGATTTACTTTTCTTCAAAGCTTCGATTAATTCTACTAAATCGACTACACCATAAGTAGATGAATAGTCTGAGACTGCATAAGGTAATATTAGGCTGCTGTTATGAATAATCGAACCGCATGAATACACTACATTAGGAACATAGCCTTCCCGTTCATCCTCCAGTGGTGAGAGTAAGGGTTCACTAAGTCTTCCAATTTCCTTTGAAGGGTCATCAAGATCAAAAAGCGAAGCACCAATGCAATATCGTCTCATGGCACCTACACCATGAGTAATTACTAACCAGCCTTCATCGGTCCAAAGTGGCGATCCACAATTTCCAATTTGTGTATATTCCCATGGATAACGCGGCTCTTGGATGATAACGGGATTGTTCCATTGGTTCGGTCTATCGGAATACATAAGGTAATTGTTAACACCATCAATTCTAGATAGCATAGCATACTTGCCTTTAATTTTTCTAGGGAATAATGCCAGGTTTTTATTTTGAGCACCAGTTCCATATAAGGGCATTACGCGGAACGTATAAAAGTCTTCAGTAGAAATAAGCTTCGGAAGTATGGCATGACCATTATAGGCCGTGTAGGTAGCCATTACTCTATCTGATTTATCATCGTCAACAAAACGGACAAAACGAGCATCTTCAATACCACGGCTTTCAGAATCTGATATTGGAAATATAACACGTTCGGTGATATCAGAATCGTGTTTGAATTGTAAATCATAAAATGAATCCGCTAGCCAAATCACTTCTTCGAGTGCTGTTCTCCTCTCCTGACGAATCATTGGATCACATAAAGCTTTATTTACTATACTTTTTAATATGGCATATTCAAATTCTTGTGGCAGATCCTGCATAATACGGGTTGAGTATTTGTCAGAAGTGTGCATTTCTGCCAATTTTATCAAAAATCGTTCTTTGTTGTATAAGGTTTTGTGTACTATTTCTGCTTTATCAATGTTATTGCCAATTTTCATCACTTGGAGATCGTTATTCATATCTAGGATTCCCCTTCTAAATACAATTGACGAGATATGACCTTCACCGGTGGCACGGAAAGAAAGGATAATCCTTTTTTCGCCTTTTTCGAGACCCGATTGATCGAAATCTTCCACAATAGAAGGATTAAAAATGGCTGCGGATTCTATTGCATACTCCATAGTACAGTAAGATCCGATAAGCATCTTTCGTTCCAATGAGAGCTTGTCATAGTTAATTTGCATTCCTTCGATTATGCCTTTAATTTTTTCGCAATGCCGAAAAAATATGCTTGAAATATTTCGATGTCTTCTTGCAAACTCACGAAGTGTATGTTCTAAGGTATCTACGACTTGTTTTTCATTCAACAACATAATATGGCTGACCATTTTTTGTGTCCTCTGATCACCATTCATAAAATATCGGGCGACAACTCTCTTTGAATCAGGGATAAATGTTATTTTTTTTCGGATTACAGGAACTCGCATAGCTTTATTTTTAAATTATAATAAAATAAATACGCTTTTTTATGTAGTGATAAAAGCCGTTCGGTACTGTCGCTTCACAGCTAGGCTCTATTTTAGATGAACCTACAATTTAGGACGAAACACTTTAAAAAATTCGAAATTTTGGAAGCTGAAACTTCAATAAAACGTTATATTCAAAATTACAAAAAAACAATGAAATAATTGTAAGTGTTTGTTTTTCAGTGTTAAAAAAAATAGTCTGATTATTTACTACGAACAAATTTTAATTATTGATGCCGATTAATTGTTGTAGGGAATCAAAGCTACTTCAGTGATTTATGTTCCTGTTGCATACTCCCCGCATTTTTTTTGAAAGTTTTTGAAAAATATTTCAGATAATTAATTCCTGATCCACTAACATGATCCACAAGGAACTCAAAAACTCCTAAAGAATTAAGGAATTTTTTTATGCATTAATATTTATCTTGGAAATAGTGGATATAGAAATAAATACTGAATGGCGAGTTAAGAAAAATTTAAACCAAACTTAAGAATTTTTTTCTTTATCAGTAATTTTACAGGCATTGCAAAAAGTACGCAGAAATATAGTTAAAATCTATTCGTACTGCGTATCGTATAAAATTTGTCTATTTAGATGTTTTGGGGCTTAACAGTGCCATAGTTTGAAAAGTACGGAGGAGAACCTAAAGAAGTTGTAAAAATTAAAACCACTATCTAATTTGATAATGTAAAGTGTGTAAAGTATACACTTGAAAACAAAACATTTATTATTGTAGAAATGTACTTTAAAAATACAACTTTAAAGCTACCGTACGAAAATCGTACAAATTTACAAATATAAAACCATTAAACTATTGATTAACATTGTTTTTGATGATTTTAAGAGTGACCCTGTCGGGATGATTTTTGAACTATTTTCTGCTAGATTCAATGCATTTGAGTATGCTGTCTGCCATTTAATAAAGTCAATGAGAAACATTAAAATTATTCATAAGCCCATATCCACTTTAACTTAGTATGTCCAGTTACAAAGTTATAAAGTACAGTATCTGTAGCTTTTCTATAAGTGTTAAATTTTCATTAATACTGCACATGCCAATTTAATTTTGGTAACAATTCTGCTGTATGCTTCTTTGGTGTTAAATTAATCTAAATTATTTATCTCGAAATGCATATACATTAGTTTTTAATTACTTTTGCCGCATGAATCTTTGTCGAAAAAATTTAGTCAATAGCATTTTGCTCTTCGTGAGCATGTTATTGTGTTATAATATTTGTTTTCAACAAAGTGATACTTCTTCATTAGTGGAGTTAAACTCTGAAAAAAGTGTATCTCCTAATTTTGTAGACTTTGATTTGGAAATAAACGAAGAAGACCAAATTATTTACGGATTGGAAATTTTCTTAATGGTTGAAAAGTATACCCAACACAACCATTTTTATTTTACCAGTAGATCATCTCAACCATTTTACTCCGTTTGGCAACCGCCAAAGCTTAGTTAATATTCCATAATCTCTTGTTTAGTGTTTGAAAATTGTTCATCCACTCAAACAGCATTACTATCCTATGCAGTAATGCCAAAAAAATATGTTTATTAACTAAAATACATCAATATGGATTTTGAATACTTTTTGAAAAAAAAAGGCAAGCCTCATAAAAAACATGCATTGCATAATTATTATCAAAATGATGATTATAGATACGAGACCTATTCCAGTGGTCATGGAAGTTTTAACGCAATTGCATTTATCAATAGTTTAAGAAACAATAAGAAACTCAAGATCGTTTTCCTTGTTGTTTTGATTCTCGCAATAGTTCTCGTAATTGGGATAATTACCATTTTCTTTTCTTTAATTTCATCTATGACCGATACTATTGCTCAAAATGGGCTTTCAGGAGTGTTAGATGAGGCGATTAATTTTCTAAACAAACTATGGAATGGCAAAGAATAGGTTGTATTAATTTGCGAAAGTGGAGAGATAAGGTAGATGTTTTATTAGTTGATAGTTTTGTTTTAATTAAATACGTAATTTAAAAATAAATGATAATAGATAGTTTTGTATGGATTTGTTTTTTAGGGTTTGTCCTAGCAATGTTAGCATTAGATTTAGGTGTTTTTCATCGAAAATCTCATGAAGTAAAAATTAAAGAAGCTCTTATTTGGAGCGCTGTATGGATATCCCTTGCCATAATTTTCAATTATGGTGTTTATATTTTCATGGGCAAAGAAAAAGCAATTGAGTTTTTAACAGCTTATGTGATTGAAAAATCATTGAGTATTGATAATTTATTTGTCTTTATCGTGCTGTTTACCTATTTCAATGTAGATAGAAAGTACCAGCACAAAATATTATTTTGGGGGATTTTAGGAGCTTTGGTAATGCGCGGCATTTTTATTTTCGCAGGGGTGGCTCTCATTAGTAAGTTTCATTGGATTATATACGTTTTCGGGGCGATACTTATTTATACGGGTATTAAAATGATTTTTCATAAAGACAAAGAGATTGAACCGGATAAAAATCCATTAGTAAGGTTATTTAAAAAATTCTTTCCCGTTACAGAAGAAATACATGGAGGTAAATTCTTTGTAAAATTAAAAGATCAAAGATTTGCAACACCATTATTTATTGTGCTTCTTATTGTAGAATTTACTGATTTGATTTTTGCTGTCGATTCAATACCTGCGGTACTTGCGATTACAAATGATACGTTTATCATTTTTACCTCTAATGTTTTTGCAATATTGGGTTTAAGAGCGTTGTATTTTGCTTTGGCTGGAATTACAAAATATTTTTACTATTTAAAATATGGTTTATCGGTAATATTAGTTTTTGTTGGAGTAAAAATGACAATTGTTGGTTTCTATAAAATACCAATTGTCCACTCTTTAATGGTAATATCTGGTATATTGCTTATTTCTGTTTTACTTTCTGTTGCTTTTCCAAAAAATAAAGATTTAATAAATAACTAAAATTGAATACTATGAATTGTCCAAGTTGTAAAGTTCCGCTTGTTATGTCTGATAGACAAGGAATTGAGATTGATTATTGTCCGCAATGTCGTGGAATATGGCTAGATCGAGGTGAGCTTGATAAAATAATAGAAAGGTCGGGAATTGAAACGCAGAACAATCCTCAATTCAGTAGACAAGCTCCTGATAGCCAGCCACAGCATGGCTACTATAAGGAACACAAGAAAAAACATTGGTTAAATGAATTGTTTGATTAACCAATTTTAATGGCTTTTTTTACACCGCATTATTTTGTTGAATAATGCGGTTCATCTCCTATATTTTATTTATCGAAATCCTTCCCGAACGTTCTTCTTGTTCATAACATAATTCTACTAATTTAGGTTATTTATTCCTATTGGATGTGCAAACAAAAAGTAGAGAAACTGTTAGGCAGTATTTTTGTTTGTATCTGCAGATTTTTTTCTGAATTATACCTACTCGCTAAATTAGGATATCCATTTTAAGGGTATAAACGATTTGAAACCAGAAAGTAAAGAATATTACAATAACGAAAGAATCCTCTAAATGTAAAAATAATGAGCCCGATGATATATTAGAGCTCATTATTATTAAAATCGTTTAAACTTTTGGAGGGCAGTCTAGACTTACTGAATGGAGTTTCTTTTCAATGTTGTCATTGGAGTTAAATTATTAATTTTTCTGCTCAGCGATTGTAGATTGATTAATTTTAATAACTCTTATTTTTTTATTTGTATTGTCTGCTAAAAAAATACGATTGTTAAGTTGTGCTGCACTAATAATGTTTCCAAAAGGATTTTGCCCCATAATGTCAGAAGCATTAACTCGTGAATTGTAATTTTTAGTACTAAACTCTTCTTTAGGATAAAGACGCAAGTAATATAAACTTCCGGTGTTTTCCGTTGTGATAGCCCAATCAGTACTAAAACTGATAGAAATAGGCTTACTATCTGAAAATATATATGTTACAGGTTTTATAGGGGTTGTGAGTGAATTTGTGGCATTGGCGCGAATATCATCGATTTTATAATACAAAAAGCTTTTTGCGTCTCTTCCCGCTACCACTAAATTTCCAAAATCGATATCCATGGAATAGATTTCAGTACCGCCATTTAAGGTATTTAATTTGGCAATAGGTGCTAAATTCCAATTGCTGGTGTCGGTAATTTGGGCTGTTTCGAAAACTTTAATTGTGGTATTTTTTTCTTTGACAAATACCAAACCATCTTTTACAACAACTCCAAAAACGTGTACAAATGTATTCCACCATTGTCCATTTCCAACGGTACTTATTCCTGCGCTGGTGTTTTCATCAATTACAAAAAGTCTTGAATCAACACTTCCAAGGTAGATGCGTCCTTTATCAATGCATACTGACGAAAGATTAGTTAGCGGGATTATCGTATTTCCTTTTGTGTAGTTCGTAATTGTTTTTATGTATTCCAAAGTTATGGCATTGAAAACTTCAAGGACATCACCATTACATACATATAATTTTTCGTTCGAAATCGCGATTCCTTTAGGTTCTAATGTTCCGTTTCCTGTTCCGATTTGGCTAGCTGTGATTGTTGCTTCTTCAGTTGGGTAGTGATAAATATAATTTGTTGGTTCTGTATCGTAAGTGTCCTTGCTACAATTTGTAAAGAGGCAAAGTAGTACTATGAAAAAAGGGAGTTTATTCATTTTGATTATATTTGTTAATTCCATTTTCCTGTTCCTTTATATTTTAATAAAAAAGGGTTTTTGGGGTTAATAGTAAAAATAGGTTTACTATAAGTCCCTGTCAGATATTTTGTTTTGGTCCAGCCTTTAAGTACATCCGGATTAGTAAAAGGAAGATCGTCTAAGTGTATTAAGTATTTATAAAATTGAGTTAGCATTTCTTGCTGACCACCACCTTGACCACTATTTGCTAAATTGCTGCTATGACCGTAACCACTGTGATGTGAATATTCGTGTGACCAAACCGACATATCTCCTCTCCAATGTCCAGCTACATATCCGGATTCCCATTGAGAAGCCAAAGGTCCGCCTCCTAAAGCTGCCGCTCCACCTACCATTGCCAAATAAACCGTTCTATTGTCGATGTAATTTATGTATGTTTTTTCAATTACTGCTTTGGAAAAATAATCATAAACCCCATCAACATCTTCAGCATTACCATGCCAATTTAATGCACCATCTACAGCAGTACCAGCCAGAGTAGCTTGCTCTTGTTTGTATTTGTCAAAATTTGTGAAAGTATCATAATATATAGGATGACTCAATGCATAAGAATAATTTATAATCATTGTTATGGCTTCTTTGGCTAAAACGGGATTCATTGGTAAAAATTTGCCGAGTTCATTCACATGATAGGCATCATTAAACTGAACCAATCGCGAAGATTTTATTTTTTTTAATTTAGCGAATAAGGGATCTGTTGATTCTACTGAAAATTCAATAGCACCAGTAGAAAAACCTTCAATTTTATCAATCGTAACAGTATTACCTGTTTCAAGTAAATAATCATTTTTCCCAGTTACTAATGGAATTTGGTGCGATGAACGATGAAAAGCAGGTATTTTTGTAAAATTGTAAATTAGAAATCGCTTTTCATAGTTGGGTAATTTAGCATAGATTTTTACATCACTCAGTCCGACAGGGGAATATAGCGATATTTGTACCGAATCTTTTCCTTTTTGGATTATTTGAAGTGGTTGATTTACTCGAAACCAACGATCTGTTTTATCATACATTTTTGACGGATTCTCGTCATCTTCAAACATTGTTATAGGTCGATTTCCTACGGGTAAATTTGTAGCGTCAAGACTAGGTAAATAATTAGGTTGGTATGCAGTGCCTTGGTTTTCGTCATGACTACATCCAATAGTGATACTGGCTAAAAGTGTTAATACGAATAAATAATGTTTTTTTATCATGTAGGTTTGAAAGTAAAATTGGGGGTTATTTATAAAATGCAAAACTATCAATATCCTTATTAAATCCTTATGTCATTGATAGTTTTTTAAAAAATTTAATGAATAGGATTATAGGGTTAGTAATCAAATCGTTTAAAAGCTTCAATCGCTTCATATTCTGCTAATCCTAGATCGTCGTACAGTTTTGCTGTATTTTTGTTACGATCTTCGGCTCGTACCCAAAATTCTCTAGAATCATTCCCTTGAAACATTACTCTGTCTTTTTGGGATTGGTGGTATAAAATCGCATGTCTTTTTAACAAAACCTCATCAGGACTTAAGGGAACAGCCATATCTATTTCGTGGATATCCCATTCGTGCCAAGCACCTCTGTACAACCATAACCAACAATCGTTCATATAAGGTTCCGGTTTGAGTTGTTTCATAGCGGCAAATATTGCATTCAGGCAAACTTCATGCGTACCGTGTGGATCTGCTAAATCTCCTGCGGCAAAAACTTGATGCGGTTTTATTTTTGAAATAATAGCTGCAACTATGGCGATATCATCTGCACCTAATGGATTTTTCTTTACTCGGCCCGTTTCATAAAAAGGAAGGTCTAAAAAGTGTGTGTTTTCATCTTTTAGCCCAATATATCTTGTTGCAGCATACGATTCGCGACGTCTAATTAATCCTTTTAATTTTCGAACTTCAAGAGAATCAATTTGATTTTCTGTTTTATTGTTAATGAAATTGATTACTGCAGGAAAATCTACATCACATTCTGTTTCTCCAATAAAATCATTACAGACTTCGGCAAATTTCAAGGCTTCATCGTCTGTAACGGCAATGTTTCCAGAAGTTTGATATACTACATGAACATCATGTCCTTGTTTGATTAATTTCGAAAAAGTTCCTCCCATAGAAATCACGTCATCATCTGGATGCGGACTAAAAAGGATAATTCTTTTCTTTGCAGGATTTGCTCTTTCAGGTCTGTGGGAATCAGCGGTATTGGGTTTTCCTCCCGGCCATCCTGTTATGGTATGTTGCAATAGATTGAACATAGTTATATTCAGATCATAAGCAGAACCTTCTTGTGCCAAAAGATCTGACATTCCGTTATTGTTGTAATCCCTGTCGGTCAGCTTTAATATCGATTGTTTTGTTTCTTGGCAAAGCCAAACAATAGCTTTATTTTTTAATTCCTTAGTCCAAATGCATTCTCCTACCAACCATGGTGTTTCAAAACGAGTTAATTCGGAAGCGGCAGATTGGTCTAAAACGAAAGTAGCGTTGGTATGATTTTGTAAAAAAGTAGCAGGAACTTCAGAGCTTATTTCTCCTTGAATAGTTCTCTTGATAATGGAAGCTTTATTTTGGCCCCAAGCCATTAATACAATTCTTTTAGACCTTAGAATGGTAGAAACTCCCATGGTAATGGCTCTTTTTGGAACATTATCAATTCCGTTAAAATCCGAAGATGCATCTACTCTGGTAATATGATCCAAAGTGATAATTCGGGTTCCTGAATTGATGTGGGAGCCTGGTTCATTGAAACCTACGTGTCCGGTACGACCAATTCCCAATAATTGGAAATCAAGTCCGCCGGCATTTTTTATTTTCAGTTCATAATCAACGCAATATTGATTTAGCTCATTAATTGCTACTGTTCCGTCTGGAACATTTATATTTTCCGGTTTAATATCGATATGATTAAAAAGATGCTGATGCATGAAATAGTGATAGCTTTGGTTGTTTTCTTTTGTCATTGGATAGTATTCATCCAAATTGAAAGTGACTACATTACTAAAGCTCAATCCTTCTTCTTTATGCATTCGAACTAATTCTTCATAGACCTTTATAGGTGAAGAACCAGTGGCTAAACCAAGAACACAAGATTTATTTTTGGCTTGTTTGGATCTAATTAATGTGGCTATTTCTTGAGCAACAATTTTTGAACCTTCAACCGAATTTTTGAAAATTTCATTGTGAATTTTTTCGAATCTCGTTTCTTCAAATTTGCCGGCACTTTTATAACTGATGTCAGGTTTAATTTCTAAAACACTTTTCATTTTAATTTTTATTAGAGTTATTTGTGTAGTTGTTTTTTAATATTGATTCTTTAGATCGGATTATAATTTACAGTTTCTATTCTTGATAGATCATCATTGAAAGTGACAAAACTTGCCGGAAATCCGGGTTTTATTTTGCCCAATTGATTTTCCATTTTTATAGCTGCTGCTACTCGGCAAGTAGCCATTTTAATGGCTTCATCAGCCGAAACATTCAAATGAGTGAACGCATTTTGAACCGCTTCTTTCATCGAAATGCTGGCGCCGGCTAGATTACCTTCGTCATTTCTGTAAAAACCATTCTCCAGATGAGCATCAAAATTTTCCCACCTAAAACTGGAAACTTTTCGTCCTAAAAAGGCAGCATCACTAATTAAAAAGAATTTATCCTGCTTTAATTTATATGCCAATTTTGCTGCGGCATAATCACAATGCGCACCATCTAAAATAACAGGAGCATAAACGCTTTCATTTTCAAATGTTGCTCCGACTAAACCCGGTTCCCGATGCCCAAATTGCGTCATCGCATTAAACAAATGGGTGACGAGTTTAATCCCTTTAGAAAAATAATATTGGGCTTCTTTGTAGGTCATCGTCGAATGTCCCGCAGAAATAACAATACCACTTTCTAAGAGCATATCCAACTGTTCATCGGTAAAACATTCCGGGGCAATTGTGATTACCTTTATCACGTCTTTGCCATAACGGATAATTTCTCCCAGCTCGGAATTAGTAGGTTTACGAACCTGATTAATGCTATGTGCACCGCGTTTTAAAGAATTTAAAAATGGCCCTTCCAGATGCATTCCCAATACTCCATTATTGTATTTTGCTTTATAATTGCGAATGGCTTCAATTCCTTGAAGAATGGTTTCCTTAGAAGATGATATCAGACAGGGAAGTGTATGTGTTGTACCATATTTTAAACTGGTTTCATATATGTCCTGAATGGTTTCTTCTGTTGGATTTTGGCTAAAATAAAGTCGCTCTCCACCGTTTATTTGTATGTCAATAAAACCTGCTGAAATATGACTTCCCTTCAAATCAATCAACGGAATATCAGTAGGAATTTCTTTTTGGACAGAAATAATTATTTCATTTTCTATAATAATGACATCATTATTTATTTCTTCGCCTGTATGTACGATCCCGTTAATAATAGCTTTTTTCATTTCTTATAGTTTAAGTGTATTTAATCTAGTTCGCTACCGACAACGTTCTTGTTCTCTTTTAGATACTCATTTAAAATCTGCAAACAATACCATTCCTGTCTTGGCAAATGAAACGGTCCTTTGAACATATTTCCTTTTGCGGTTTGAGCTATGGTTCCGTCTTTATGTAAATAACCAAACCATTCTCCGTTTGCTGCATCATGAAATTTACTGTACCCATAATCATGTACCATTTTGTGCCATGTTGCATATTTTTCATTGCCAGTCATAGTATAGGCGAGCAGTGTTGCGATAATTACTTCGTTTTGTGGCCACCAAAATTTCATATCCTGCCAGTATTCCTGTACAGGTTTGTCATATACATCTCGGAAATAGAGGATACCGCCATGTTCCTTATCCCATCCGCGTTCCCACATATAATCCAGCATTTTACAGCCCAATTCAATTAAATGAGGATCATTGTTGCGGTATTTTGCTTCATGTAAAATAAACCAAGCACCTTCAATAGCGTGACCAGGATTCAAGGTGCGACCGTCAATATGATCAATAATAGAACCATCTGGAGCTACTTGCTCCATCACGCATTTAATATCGTCTTTTACAAAATAGGTTTCAATTTCTGCAATCCATTTGCTAATCCATTCATCACAACGCGGATCTCCAATATTGTCACGTAACTGTTGCGCTGTATTTATGAGAATCATAGGTGTACCAATTCCTTTTGACGGCCGGGTTGCGGTGAATTTAGGTTCTAATAAATCAGGATTAGTAGAATATTCTATACATTTTCCGAACAAAAACCGTGCTTTTTCAGCTATTGTTTCATCTCCGCTAGCTTTGGCGTAAGCTGACATGGCAATAACCGCAAAGGTTTCCGAAAAGAAATAACGGCGTTTGCGTATGGGTTGTCCATCGCGTGTTACGTGAAAAAACATCTGTCCATCAGTATCAAAGCAATGGTTGTTTAAAAAATCGATACCAGTTTTAGAACCTTCCAGCCACTCTTGTTTTGGCTCGACTGTATTGTAAAGTGTAGCCAATAACCAAGCGGCACGCCCTTGTATCCAAACGGCTTTGTCATCATCAATCAAACTTCCGTCTTGATCACGCATTAATAAATAACCTCCAAAATCGGTATCAATGGAGCGTGGAAACCAAAAGGGAACGGTGTCATTTAACAATTGATTCTGATAAAAGTTTCTGAGGTTTTGAAGATCTATTTTTGAATAACTCATTTTCTTTACTATATGTTATGTAACTACTATATTTTATTTTGTACTAGGGTTAATTTGTATATCATACAGTCAAACACATTTGACTGTATCTATGGAATCTCTTTTAATTTTTGGTAATTGCATGGAGTTCAAGTTTAAAAGTCGAACAAGGCAAGCCAGCTTCATTCACTAAATTGGCTGTAGTAAAAGGTTTCCATGCATATAAAACAGTCTTTATTTTTTCTCCTTTAGGGATAGTAATAATGACTTGATTTTTTACAATTGCGGCTTTACTTTGAAAGCGATTTCCCTTATCGTTTACTAATTCAAAACCAATTAACTCCTTTTTGTCTGACGTAGTTAATTGTTTTGCAAATGCAAACGAAACTAGAATGTTGTCGTCTTTTTGTATGGCTTTCACAGCGGAAGGACCATTTGCAATTACAGCTTTTCCATAGGTGTAGCGCAAGGCTAAAAGCGCCAAACGATCGGCCACTTCTTTTTTCTTAATAGGATGCACATTTAGCGCATCACCATAATCCATGCTAATTGCCATACCGCTGTTAGGAATCTTATTTTGCAATCTGTTTTGCATAGCTCTGAAGGCCGGCCAAGTTGGTCGCTCAATACTTGATAATTGCACATAATAGAAGGGTAGGTTAGCGTCCCAAGCTTTGCGCCAACTTTCGACTAATTTTGGCATGAGATGCTCGTATAATTCAACGTTGTGTGCATTGCTTTCGCCTTGGTACCAAATCACACCTTTTATTGGAAATTTTGTAAAAGCTTCCATTCCAGCTTCAAAATTATAGGAAGGATCATAGGGATGGCGTTGTTTTAAATTTTTAGCATTCTTCAAATTTAAATTGGCACGTTCTCTAACCCAAGGCATGATAAAATCAGATTTGCGCCAGTTGGTCAATACATCAACTACTTTGTCGTCATGTTCCAAGGTATTTCGGTCTATCCAAGATTCTATTGGTGATCCTCCAACGGCAACTTGAATTAATCCCACAGGTACATTTTCTTCGTGTGCGATGTTTTTACCAAAGTAATAGGCAATGGCCGAGAAATCTTTGGCACTTATCGAATCACATACGGACCAACTTCCGGAAAAGAATTGCAGCTGATTGGTTTTAACTAATGTTATAGAATCCCAAGCCGTTTCATCAGTCTCCCGTATCGCTTTAGCATTGAATAATCGAATAGTAGAATTTGCGATTGCCTTTTTTACTTCTGCTGCACCATTTTCTGAATTTTGAAGTTGAAATGCCATATTCGACTGTCCGGAACAAAACCAAACATCGCCAACCAGAATATTCTTTAAAATAATTTTTGTTTCCTTAGATTGAATAGTCATTTCATAAGGCCCACCTTGTGTCATAGCAGGAAAAGTAATTTTCCATTTTCCATATTTGTCGGCAATGACGTTCTTTTTTTGTTGTTTAAAAGTCACTTCTATGGTATCGCCTCCATTGGCCGTTCCATAAACTGAAATGGGTTGATTGCGCTGTAAAACCATATTATCCGTGAAAACTGCTGCTAATTTTAATCCGCCAAAGTCTTGAGTGATGTTTTTATAAACGGTTTTGGCAAGAATAGTTGCTCCTTCTTTTGTAGGGTGCAAAGCATCGGGAAAAAGATCGGGACGATGGTATAATTTTTCATGTAAGTCAATTAAACCCACTTGATTTGCTTTTGCAATATCTGGTATATGAGATTGAATTTGCCAAAACCAATCTCTGGTTCCTGATTTAAAACGAGGATGTTCATTAAATATGGGAGTCAATCTACAGATGTAAATTTTGACTGCCGGATTTTGTTTTTTTAAAGTGTCTATTAACCAAGCGTAATCAGCATCAAATTCTGCATTGTAATTGGGCCAATTTCTAGGATCGGTATCGTTTAAGCCCAAATGAATAATGGCTATATCAGGGCTGTATGAAATGGCATCGACAAATTCTTTAGTTTTAAAGTAGGGTGTACTTCCTTTTTTCAAAAGTGTTGCTCCGCTATGCCCGAAATTTTTTACCTCATATTGTCCGCCCATCAAGATTTGAAGTTGCGAAGGATAGGATTCATTTGTAGCATCAGACAGAAGATAACCAGCTGTAACGGAATCTCCAATGCAAGCTACTTTGAGTTTTGTTTTTTGTGCAAATGACTCAAAATGAATGATTATTGAAATCAAAAAGACCACTAAGAATAGATTCCTTTTCATTGTATTCATGTTTTTATTTTTTCAGAAATTATTAAAAATGGGCATAAATTATCCGCAAGGCGGAACACAAGGCTCCGCCTTAACAGATAAAAACCAAAAACCAACTTAAAACAATTTTTTGAACTTAGTAAACGATACTAATGTATTTTAGGCATCGACAAAATCATTCACTTTTGGACGCAGAAAACTGACTTGAACTACTAAAGCAATTACAACAACTCCCGCCATCAAAGCAAAACCGTAGCCTAAAGTCCCGCTATCGGATGATTTGCCTAATAATGAAGTTACTAATGCACCACAACCAACTCCGGTCATATTTAGGACACCATAGGCCGTTCCCCGGTATTTTGAAGAAACAAATTGACATATAATAGGCATGTTATTGGCATCAAACATTCCGTAACCGATACCGAAACAAAGTACAGCAGCGACGACATTGAATAATGAATCTCCAAAACCAATTAACAATAATGCAGGAATCGTTAAACTCAAACCAATCGCACTGGTATAAACCCTGCCTTTTATATTTTTTTGTACCCATTTGTCTGATAAAATACCTCCGAAAATCACTCCTAATAAGGATGAAAAGGAGATGGCAATGGTTGCTAATGGACCGGCCTGTTCCATTGGAATTGCTAGGTTTTCTGAAAATAGGGTAGGCAACCAGTTTTTTGTAGCCCAACCCGGTAAACTTATTATGGCAAAATAGAATAAGATAACCCAGAAAGAAATGTTTGTGAAGAGCAGTGCTAAACCTTTAAACAGTGAACTTTTTTCATTTGTTGTTATCAAATCAATAGGTTTTATTTCAGTAGCTTTTTTCTCTTTTAATAAGAAAACCAAAACTACAGCATACAAAACACCAACGATTCCAAAATAATGAAAAGTGGTATGCCAAGAATAGGTAGCAGCAATGGTAGCTCCAAAACCTCCTAATGCAGAACCCACATAAAGTCCAGTCATGTGAATACCAATAGCAAGAGACCTTGTTTTTTGCTGATGATAATCGGCTATTAGCGATAAACCAGCTGGAATATAAAGGGCTTCGCTCACTCCCATAAGTGCTCTTAACCAATACACCTGATTGTATGTTGTTGCATATCCCATAGCATACGTAACTGCTGACCACACAAATAAACTGCCTACAATAAGCCATTTTCTGTTTAATTTGTCAGCAATAATTCCAGATATTGGACTCATCAAAGCATATATCCAAAGAAATATAGCCATTAAGCGTCCAAAATTTTCACCGGATACTAATTCAGGGATGTCGGCTTCCATTGACGGACGCATCGTGGCCAACATTTGTCTGTCCATATAGTTTAACAATGCTACCAGCCAGAGTAAACCAACTACAATCCAAGGATAATGCTTTGTGTTTTTCATATTTTATTTTTTTTAGTTTTAATCTTCTTTTTTAACATCAAAAAAATTTAAAACCAATTGTTTGTGTCGTTATTTTATTGTTCCTAACATAACATCAGGAGTACGAATGCCTGGTTTTACTTCCCCATTTGATAAAACAATGTCGTCATTCCAGAGTGTGGCTGTTGTAGTTACATGAGCAAGAAAGGGCAGTTCACCAATGGTAGACCATGAATCTGTAAGGGTGTTGTAGACCAAAATTCCCTTATAAAAACCATCATGATTTGTATTCAACTTATTCTTCTCTACGGATAGTTTTGCTTTTTCTTCCGGAGAATCAGTTTTTGCAATTTGGGACAAATAGGTTTCGATTTTATGAAAAGTTTCACCATTATCACCACCAACAATTACGATAGAATGATTGCCTACAGCAACACCTGCACCTGCAGAAAAGTTGGTTGTATTTTTTCCATCAGATATGTTTGCACGACTTTCCCATATTTGTTTTTTAATGTTAAAAACAAAAGTGGTTTTGTGTAAATCACTGATGCCCGTAGGTGTTTTGGTTCTTCCGCCAATCACATAAATATTAATTCCGTTTTTGTCTTTTTGAACTACCGGAACTGAATTTGCCAGAGCGATAGGTAATTTTGGTAGTGTTATCCATTCCGGATTTTTGCTGTTTAGATCAAGGCTTAAAAAATCATTAGAAGATTTAGTCGCCTCATCACCACCAATGGCGTACACTACATTGCCAATATGTGTTAAGCCAATATTTGTAATAGCTATCGGAAAATTAGGTAGCGATTTTATTTCAACCTCATTTTTAGATGCATTCCACTTTAAGATAAACGCTTTATTGGAAAGTCCATTTTCATTTTCACCACCTACATATACCACTCCTAAATCGGTTGAAGTAGAACCACAATAGGCGATAGGTTCGGGTAATGTACTTTTTACCTCTTTGTTCCAGCTATATATATTGTTGCATTTCTGCAATACATGAATTTCTTTTGAATAGTGTTTTTTTCCACCTTCCCAAGGCATTTTATCTTGGAAATTAGCACCTCCTGAAACAATTAAAACATCGTTAGTAATACCATTAATTGCACCTGCAAAGCCCAATGATATACTTCCATCAGCATTTTGTAGTTGTGCTGCTTTTTTCCATTCAATATGGTTTACAGCTTTTTTTTGAGAAAGGGCATCTGTTGTCGACATAATAAGTAAGCAAAGGATTAGATAAGAAAAATAGTTATTCATAGTATTTATTTTAAAATAAAACGAACGAAGTTATTTTGATTTGAAATCTTCAAAATGTAGGTTTTCGACATCTTTTTTGAATAATTCAAATTGGTCAGCGCTCATGTTTTTAACAGGCAATCTAAACTCACCTAAATCCAATCCTACCACTTTCATGTAGGTTTTACCTACTGAAATACCGCCATATTTACCCAATAAGCGAATCATGTTGATTGATTTTTGCTGCAAAGCACGCGCTGTAACCAAATCATTTGCATTAAAAGCCGCAATTAAATCATAGTATAACGGAGCTGCATAATTGAAAGTACTTCCTACAGCACCTTTCGCTCCTAGTACTAATGCAGATAACATATTCTCATCGCGTCCCCAAAGCATATCAAATTTGCCATTTTCATAACTCATGCAACTTTGGAAATCCATGAAATCTTCGTGCGTATATTTCACTCCTGCAAAATTTGGAAGTTTCCCGTCTAAGGCCTGTACTAAATCAAACATAGGTAAGTTTACGCCTGTCAATACTGGAATGTGGTAATAATAAAAAGGCATGTTAGGAACACTTTCACCCACTTCGATACAGGCTTGCGCCAACATATCAACATTTGCAGGTTTGAAATAAAATGGAGCCGTTAGTGAAACAGCATACAACCCGATTTCATATGCATGTTTAGCCAAATCAATGCAATCCGTAAGACAAGTTCCGCCTAAGAATACCATTACTTTAAAATCAGCATCGTGATTGGAACAATCTGCCCAAGCTTGAGCAACTGCTTTTTTCTCTTCTAATGTTATTGAAACACCTTCCCCGGTAGATCCGTTAATAAAAGCACCAGTTATTCCGTTTCGTTTTAGAAAAGTATAGTAAGCTGGAATTAGACTAACATCTAATTTTCCGTTGGAGTCAAAGGGTGTAAAAGGAGCTGAGATAAGCCCTTGTAAATGTTCAATTTTCATGAGGTATTTTTTTAAATTGTCTTTTGTTTATGTTGTTTAAATAGACCGGGAACTTAAATATTCCCGGCTTATTATTTAAACTATACTTCTTAAATCCAGTTTTTCACTATGGATTCTGAGTGATTTTAGGATTAAAGTTAATAGTATTTTGAGATATTGGAAACAATATCTTTTTACCTGCCATCGATGGAACAATATCTGTTTTATTGAAACGAACTAAATCCCACCACGCTTTACCTTCAAAAGCTAGTTCTTTTAAACGTTCATTTAAAATAGCATCATTATTAGCCGCCTGAGAACCATTTGTAAATGAAGAAGAAGCATCGGCTCTTTGCATCACCTGATTCATTTCATTAGTTGGATCCTGACCTAAAGCATTTTTAATTTCTGCTTTCATTAATAATATATCTGCCCAACGGTAAATAATAATATCGCTAACAAATCTTCTGGTAGCGCCGTCTACTGTTCCGTTATATTTCACCAAACCTGTTACAACCGGAGTAGTTCCATTGAATAAAGTTAAATAAGTAGCTGTTTTTCGGGTATCTGTATTGCTAAAGTTGAAACGGGTAATATCTGGTTGCACTCTTGAAATACCTGCATTTCCTGTACCAACTCCCAAGGTTCCAAAAGTTGCTGTTGCTGTTGCTGCCGTTAGCGGTGCAAAGTCACTTGGTCCCACAAACATGAAAGAATTCCAATTGTCTGATAACGATGAAGGAACATCTGCTAATGAATAACGAACTGCAAAAAGAACCTCAGCATTACCTTTATTCGTGTAACCAAAAACATCTTTGAAATTGGCTAATAATACTGGTGCAGTAGGAATGGCATCAATTGCTGCCAAAGCTATATTTAAATCGGTATTTCCACCACCTAATTGTTTCGCAGTCCATAAATTCACATCTGCTTTTAAAGCATAAGTTGATGCTAAAGATAATTGTGCTTTATTATTTGTTGCATCCGGATAATTAGCAATTGCCAATTCAATATCAGATTTAATAAAGGCAAAAGTTTCTTCAATTGTATTACGAGGAACAATATATTCGGATTGATTTGTATTTTCCGTTGGTGCAGTTACAATTGGCACCCCACCCCAAGAACGGGCCATAATGAAATAAGCTAAAGCACGCATAGAATGCGCTTGCGCGATGTACCTCTTTTGCTCATTCACAGTTGTTGGACTAAATGGAATAGTAGGTACATATTTCAAAACTAAATTCGCTTGATGAATTACGGTGTACAAACCAGCCCAATCCACATCAATGTTTTGTGCTGTTAAGTTGTTATTGTAATAATTTGCCAAATTCAGAGGTGATTGAACACCGCTTGTTATTTCAGCACTTCTAGCACCACCCAATAAATAATAATTTTGTTGGGTTTGGGTTCTAAAATTGAAGTACATACCGTTTACACCTGCTTTCGCATCATCTTCTGTTTTCCAAAAACTGGCAGAAGTAATTACGCTTTCAGATTGTAAGTTTAAATCATCTTCACAGGAGCTGAATAGTGAAAGTCCTGTAAAAAGTATAGTGAATAAAAGAATTTTCTTTTTCATGATATTTATTATTAAAAATTATAAACCAATGTTTAAACCAAGGATAAAGTTTTTTGGAACAGGATAGGTACCTTTTGCCCCTGCATCATTTAATCCAAGACTTGAACCTCCATCAATACCTTGTACTTCGGGGCTTAAGCCACTGTATTTAGTAAAATAATGTAAATTGCTTCCTGTCAAATAAACGCGTACAGAAGATAATTTTATTCTGCTAACTATTGATTCAGGAATTGTATAACTGATCGTAACTTCTCTCAGACATAAATAATCTCCACTTTCATAATATCGGCTATTTCCTTGAAACATATTGGTATTATAAGCCGCACCACTAGCTTCAGAACGGAATAAGTTATTTTGGTTGGTCTGGTCAGCCCAGCGGTATCTTGGTACATCAGTTATGTCACCTTCTTTTTGCCAAGATTGTAAGCTTTCTGCCAATAGTCCATAATTTCCTTGGAATTGACCAACAAAACGTGCTCTTGATTCATTGTAAATGGTAGCTCCTAAAGAGTAATCTGTTCGTACAGTTAAAGAGAATCCTTTATAATTAGCATCAAAATTAAATCCGCCTACAAATTTAGGAAACATATTACCCATGAAAGTTCTGTCTCTGCTGTCAATAATTCCATTGTTATCAGCATCTAAGAAAACGGCATCTCCAGCAAATTTCTTACCAGTTGGATTACCACCTGTTGCACCAGTTTTACTTACATAGTTATCATGTGTGGTTAGATTGTAAGCATCTGCTTCAGCTTGTGTAGAAAGGATATACAATTGTTTGTGAGCATAAAAATCTCCAATTTTTTGACCTTCCTGTAAACCTCCTACAAATTTATAAGAACCACTGCTGGCATCCCAGATTTCAGTCCCTCCAATTCGATTGTTTAAATTCCCATTTGAAGGTAATTTTTCAATCACATTAGTATTGTGCGAAACATTGGCACCTACATTAATTTTTAAATCATTATTGTTGTACACATTTGCATTTAATTCTAATTCAAAACCTTTACTTCTTAATCCGCCTAAGTTTGTTAGGACTGTAGAGAAACCACTATTAGAAGGAAGCGTTAAATTCGTTAATAGATCAGAGGTTAATTTATTGTAGAAATCTCCAATTATCCTAATTCTATCATTATTAAAGCCCAAATCAAAACCTCCATTTATAGTTTGTGATTGTTCCCATTTCAAACCTGGATTTGCAATTTGAGAATTTACAATTGCGGATTGCCCATTGTAGCTATTGGCAAATCCATTTGTTGTTCCAGAATATAATCCTCCGGCTTGAAAATCACCCAAGGTTCCTAAATTTCCGTTTACACCATAACTTCCACGAAGTTTAAAAGAGGAAACAACTTCGGGTAATGCGGACCAGAAATTTTCTTCATGTGCATTCCAACCTACTGATAATCCTGGAAAAAAACCATATTTATTATCCGGGCCTAAACTAGATGAACCATCATAACGGAAAGAGGCTGTTGCAAAATACCTGCTTTTGTAATCATAATTTACACGTCCAAAAACACTGTTTAATATTAATCTTGTATTATTGCTGAATACAGAAACTGGTATTGGAGATGAATCTAATGTTTGCGCAAGATCCGAAGGACTTCCTTTTCCAGAAGCATTAAATGTTTTTATGGTTCTGTCAAATTTAGAAGCTCCTAATTTTGCTTGAAAATCGCCTAAATTTTCTAAAGATTTGTCAAAAGAAAATACTCCTTCATATTGTATTTGCGTTGTTTGATTGCTTAATCGGGTAGCGGTACGGGTATTATCAACCAAACCATTGCTACCACTCAAAAAAGCCTGTTGAAAAGTATTTCCATTTTCATTTTCATTGTAAAGAGATAATGAAGGTGTAAAAGTTAAATCTTTAGTGATTTTCAAATCACCATCCACACCCATTTGCAATTTATTATTTTCATTAATCCCTTTTACTTTACCCATTTGATATAATGGATTTCCATTAATATTATTTTGCCCTGGAGCCAAAGTACCATCTTCTAAATATAATTTTGTTGTAGGAGCGTTTCCTAAATATCTATTGAAGACCACACTATTGGCAACTACTTGGTTATTACTAGCTTTGGAAAACAATACTCTACCGTTTACTGTAAAGTTATCAGCTACTTTCAAAGAAGCATTCAGTTTACTGGTAAAACGTTGATAACCAGTAAATATAGTGATTCCGTCCCCTTTTAGATAGCCTAAACTTAAATCAAAAACTCCGGTATCTCCACCGCCGCTAATACCTAAAGTGTGGTTTTGGGTAATTGCATTTTGAAATAAAACATCATTCCAATCAGTGCTTTTGTACATAATAGTATTGTTAGCATTAAGGGGATCTGCCATTTCCTGCCAGCCTTTAGCTTGTAATTCTCCAATAGTTATTGCGGATAAATTCGATTTTAATAAAGTAGCGAATGGCGTGTTATTCAATAAGTTGTTTCCGGTACCGGCAGGAGTAGCGCCTGTTAATTGCCCAAGTCTTGCAATACCTGTTGTTGTTGTAAGTCCAGCGATTTCGGCAGCATTATACAACCCTAAACGCTGTAGTCTGATATAGTCACCACCGTCTAGAAAATCATATTTTTTTCCAATTTGACTGTTTTGAGTCGAAACATTGTACGTGATTTTGGTTTTACCCGCTTTACCGGTTGAAGTTGTAATAATAATTACACCATTAGATGCGCGGGCTCCATAGATTGAAGTCGCAGCAGCGTCTTTCAATACTTGTAAAGAGGCTATATCTAAAGAGTTGATATCATCAATTTGGGTTCTTAGAACTCCGTCAACAATATATAATGGAGTTGCACCCGCTGGATTGTCAATAGAAGTACCACCACGCACCAAAATGTTAGATGCTTTTCCTGGTTGTCCCGATGCCGTGCGTACTACCAAACCAGTTACATTTCCCTGTAAGGATTGCGTCACATTTGAGTAAGGAACGTTTTCTAAAACTTTTTTATCTAATTTAGAAACTGATGTACTTAAGGTTCTCCTGTTTTGTGAACCATAACCAACAACGATAACCTCATTCATTTGTTGTCCTACTTCTTTCAGAACAATATTAAGAGGAGTGTTTCCAATAGTTACTTCTTGTTCCTGCAGACCTATATAAGAAACTATTAATGTTGTAACATTGTCAGGAACTTCAATAGTGAATCTCCCGTCTATGTCAGTTTGTGTACTAATATTAGTGCCTTTAGCAATAATATTAACACCAGGTAAAGATTCTCCTTTTTCATCAGTTACCTTTCCGGTAATTTGTTTTTGGATTAGGGTTAAGTTGTTTGTAGCTTTTGTAATGGTAACCTTTTTTTCTAAAAAAGCATCTGTTCCTGAGAACGCTGAGGCTGATGCTTGTGCGGTAAAAGCGACTAGAAATAAGGATGTTAATTTCATAGCTTTCCCGAAGTCTGGGGTAAGCCAATAATTTTTTGGCTTGCTTTTTGGTAATAAATTCATACTTTTGTAATGGTTAGGTTAATAATAATTCTTCCTTCTTGGTTTATTTATTTGTTATCCAACCACAGTTCTTTTTATTAAGAACCAGCCAGCAATGTTTACAGCATGTGCTGGCTTTTTTTATGGATAACAAATTAATATTTTATAAAAAAGGGTATTCCCTAATTTTGTTGTTTTTATAGTAACAATAGTGAAAACCTTGTTTGCAATTTATAAGTATAAGTTCTTGCTTCAATTTCTCTGAACCATTTTTAACAAGTTAAAAATCATAGTAATACAAGATAATACAGTTGAAATACATATAGGATTAGTACTCTTAAAAGATCCAATCTATTTTTTGTAATAGTAATTTGGTACGGTTTTTTTCTTTTGAAATAAACTGGTTTACTTACCCTTTTGGAGAAATGCAAGAAGTGTAAAATAAAATTTTAAATAGAATGTTTTCCGCGTTGATTTATTATCACGTTGTAAATATATAAATTAATTTAATAAATGCAACATAGTTATTAAATTATTTTAATAACTAAAATTTAGAAGTAATTTTAGTTATTAATTAATGGGGATAACATTTTTTCTTTTATGACACAACAGGCGCCAATGACACCAGCGCGACGGCCTAAAGTTGATTTTTTAAGTTTCATATCGCGGTTAACTAAACCCAATGAATATTTTTTTAATGCTGACTGGATAGGTAGAAGTGTGTAATCACCCAATTGAGCAAAATCGCCTCCAATTACCAATAAATCAGGATTAAAGATATTGAGTAGAATAGACAAGTAGCGTCCCATTTTTTCACTCTGCTTAGTGACTAAATCAATACATAAAGTGTCTTCTAAATTAAAAGCTCCGGAAATAATAGTATGGTGTTGTAAAGCAGAAGAATTTTCATCAAGTACTACTTTTGATTGTTTTCCCTCTTTTAGAGCCGCTTTGAACTGGTTTACTAAGGACCATCCTGAAATTTCAGTCTCCAGACATCCAAGTTTACCGCATTGGCACATAATTCCGTTGTCAAAGATTGTACTGTGACCAAATTCTCCGGAGTAACCGGATTTTCCATAATAAAGTTTACCATCAGTTATCATTCCTATAGCGACACCCCAACTGTAATTTACAAATATTATATTCTGTTCATCATCAACCACACCTTCAGAATATTCACCAAAAGTCATCGCTCTGGTATCATTTTCTAAATGAACCGGCAAATCCAATTGCTCTGAAATGATTTCTGTTAAAGGTCTGTTTTCGCTAAAGAAATAATTATAGCTAAATCCTTCCATCGAATTAATGCGTCCTGAAAAGTTGATGCAAGCACCTACAATCATCTTTTTTTCGACCACACTATCTTCTATAAATGAATTTATCAAAGTACAAAATTCCAATAGAGACTCTTGAGTATTTTGTAAAGCAAAGGAAGTTCCTAATTCAATACTGACAAATTCATTTTTAATATTTTGTAAACCAATAGACATACTGGCAATACTAACTTCGACCCCTAAAAAGTAGGCGCAAGTTGGATTGATACTATATAAAGAAGGTCGTCTTCCTCCACTATTGGTAATTTTTCCAAGATCTATTACATATCCTTCTGACAATAATTCGTTAACAGCCTTAGTGACCGTTGGAACACTAGATTGTAATTCAGAACTTAATTCTGCTATTGTAGCATTACCAGCTGACAATAATCGTTTTACGATTGCTTGTCTTAGCATATGCCACTTTTGGCCAGATAGGCTTTTATCTTTACTACTGTCTAATAAATCTTTTAAACTCATTATTGTTATTTTTTATAAAAAATTCGATGGAATTCATTTACAAACTTACTATAATTTTTTTACTCAATGATTTAAATCATTTTTGACCATAACAAACAGTTTGATAATGAAAAAGTCGATAAATGAAAACCGAATTCATATTCGCATTTATTATAAATGATTCCCTTTGGTAGACGAAAATTAATAGCGTAAGCTATTGTAAAAAATAGGACTAATAATGCAATGGACTAACGCCAATAGAAGTTGTAAATGCTATCAGAATTATATTGATTGATGCATTAAGCACGTCAACTTATTCTTTGTTTCACGGAAGCTAAAAAAAAATAATCAAGAAAAAATTTCCGTATGTTGTTGTAAGGTTTGAGTCATTAGATATTCCACAAGCGAATTTTTTGAATTGAAAGAATCAAAAATAGGGAATGGATTATGATAGAAGTGAATATTATAATGACGGTTCAGCTAGGGATCAACAAAATTTCGAATTTTGGGGTAGCTGATAATAAAACTATCTCTCTTAACGGCTTGTGTCAAAGGTTTTTTTCTTAGGAAAAAATTCCCTGATTCTAAATATCGCCTCTTTTTGTGATTTTCTTCAATAATAACTTTCGCTGCTCCTTCGAAGACGAAAAATCTTAAGTAAGGTAGTGGGAGAGTCAAGCTCCGTTAGTTTTATAGCGGAGCCGCGCACTCGATTGCATGTCTTTTTGTATTTTAATTTCCTCTATAAGTTGAATATCCAAATGCAGAAAGTGTAATTGGAACGTGATAATGATTCTGGTCTTTAATTTGAAATACAACTTCTATAAAAGGGTAAAAACTCTCAATATTATCTTTTTTAAAATAATCACTTGTGAAATAAGTTAATTTATAAATACCTAAATTTGATTTATCTGAATTTAAAAAATCAGTTATTCTTCCGTTCAAATCAGTCTTTTTCTCATCTACAAATGTCCAGATTTTGGTTAGTTCATTATACCTTTCTAATTTAATAGATATACCAGTTGCTGGTGTACCTTTAGAAACGTCTAAAATATGACTTGAAAGTTGGAAATTGTTTTTTTGAGCGAACATAATAGTTGTCAATAGCCCTAAAATCAGTGTAAGGATTAATTTTTTCATTTTTTTTTATTTTAATTATTTTGTTGTAGTAATTCCAATTTCATTAAGTATTGCTGATTTAGCTATTAAATCATCGTTATCAGGACCGCCACCGCCAGCAACTCCAATGCTTCCAACCACGTTTCCTTTATACCAAATTGGTGAACCGCCACTTAAAAGTAGTAGTTCTGGTATTGTATTCAAATTTCTAGTGTCAGGATTTATTTCTGCATTTCGTAATAATTCAAGTGTTGGAGTTCTAGTTGATAATGCTGTATAAGCTTTTCGCCTGGCTGCTTCAGTGTTATGAATTCCAACACCATCTGCTCGAACTAGTAAAATGATATTTCCAGAAGCATCAAGAATTGCTATTGTTACTTTTTTACCTAGTGCAGTAGCTTTTTCAGTAGCTCGCTTAGTCAAAATATACGCAGCGTCTAATGTTAAATTATCAATAGTTTTGATGTAGCTATTTTTTTCAAGTAAGACTTCTTTTATCTCGGTGTTTTTTTGTGCATTACTTACTATAGGAATAAGAGTAAGAAATATAAATAAAATTTTCATTCGTTTTTTTTACAAAAATAATTTATTCATATTTCAAAAAAGTTGTTCTATGTCAACGTTTTTTATAATCTAGATTTTATTCTGCTCAAAGTTGAAGGCGATATACCCAAATAGGAGGCAACCATTTTATTGGAAACATTTAATAATAATTCTGGTTGGTGTTTAATAATCCATTTAACTTTTTCCGCAGCATCAAATCCTTGAAATCCGTAAATTCGTTTTTGTGCCATTATGAACCCATTCTCTAAAATTTCAGTATATATTTTTGCGAATTGCGGCACAGTTTTAACCAAATAATAAAAATCAGTTCTTGAAATATAAAGTAATTCTGATTTTTGAATTGTTTGCAGGTATTCTTCGGCAGGCTTTTGGTCAATAAAACTTGGTAAAGCGGTGGCGAAATTTTCTTTAAATGCAAAATATCTTGAATTTTCATTACCCTCTTTATCAGTTGTAAAAAGCCGAATACATCCCTTGTTTATAAAATAATAATTTTTACATATTTCGTCGCTGTTGAGAAGAATTTGGTTGCGTTTTGTATGTATAATTTTAAAGTATGAAATTATTTTTTTAAGTGTAAGATCATCGAGATCAGTTTTTCTTTTTAAAAATTTTTCAAGAATATCAAACATTTTCTTTATGATTTTTTTGAGTAAATAGCATACGATCTTGAATATAGGCGAAATAAAACAGAGTAAATTAACCGCCCCCTCTACCTTTATTGGAAGAGTAACGAAGTTTTCTTTTCTTAGATTCTCGACCTAAGATAAATTACTTTTAGTACACTTTTACAATTAAATCAAAATAATTTCCTAATTGTTTGTAGTAAAAGATGGGGATAGTTTTTCTTGTTTCATTTTCAATTGTCTGCCAAGTGATTGTGAAAAAAACTTAATTTTGTTGGTGCCGTAACTTTTATTCATTTTGTCAATCACAGTCATTAGTGGCTGGTAATTTGGATTTTACGTTTTGAATACGGATAATTGGGTTTCGTAATTTGGCGATAAGCCCATTACATTGTCCCAGCAGTTTCCATTTTCTGACATGCTTCTGGTAACTGAATTATGACTTCCTATTTCACGAACAAATTCAGCACAGGCGTATTGTATTCCGTGGTCAGAGTGGAAAACTCGGGGAGAATTTTTGGTGATTGGCCTGCTGGCAAGGGCCACCCTGAGGGTGCTGATATTGGTATTTCTTTCAGTAATCGTAGTGGACAGTGCCCAGGCGATTACCTTCCTGTCGAACAGGTCGATTACCGCTGTCAGGTACAGCTACCTCTTGGCCGTACTGATATATGTTATGTCGGATGACCAGACCTCATTTTCCCTGCTCAAGGTGAATGCCCTGTCAAGCCTGTTTTCTGGTACCGTATCTTTTCTTGCTTCGGTAATGTATGATTTTTATCTGTTGGATCAGGGCAAGATTGTTCAGTGCTCTTTTCGATGGCTTCCTGTCATTCTAATTTTAATTTCAGTTCTTGCTCACGCTAAGTACCTTCCACATGCTCTCGACGGGATAACAGTATTTGTGCTGTCTTATAAATTCAAATTTCACCTGCGCCACTGAAGAGGAAGCTGCCGGCGTTCTCCAATATCTCCCTTTCCAGCTTTACTTCTGAAAGTTCCTTTCTCAGCTTTTTTAGTACTAGGTGTTTATTGCATGTAGTGTGTTGCACTTTATTGACGAGCCTTCTATCGTCAACTTGTTTTTTTTTATCTCCTCATATTTTCCGCATTTCTAGCCAGTTACTGAGCAGCCCGTATCGAGTTTCAGTGTGCAGTACATAGTTATAAAGCCTTGAACTGGAATTCTAATGTATAAGATTGCTTTTTTTGCATTTTCCTGTTTTAAACTCCAAAGGTCTTCTCTTCTAGGTTCATTTTTAGGTATGAACTCTAGAGCTTCATAAGGATCAAAAAAAAGACAAACCTGAAAATTTCTGATTTGTCTTTTTTATTTACATATAACTGTATATATAACAGTTAATACTTCTTAAAAATTATGCTGATTACCGATTTAATATCAATTAGAAGCCAGAGGTTCTACTCTTTGTAAAGTCTTAGAATTTCTACAAGTTCTGGTATGGACTGTATATTTAATTTTTCGAACAATCTATTTTTGTATGTGCTAATTGTGGATGAATGCAGATTCAAAGTGTGAGAAAGCTCCTTGAGAGGAATACCTTCGACTAACTTATTTGCAATCTGTAATTCCCGGTTCGATAAAGAAGCTATAGGTGTAACTTGTGAAGTTCCTTTTAATGAATCTGAAATCATCGCATCTTTCACTTCTTCAGAGATAAATCTTCCAGAAGTAAGCATAGCATTCAAAGCCTGATCAATTTTAGCCATTGAAGATTCCTTAGTCAAATATCCATCAGCTCCTATCTTTAAATATCGTATTGCATAAATATGCTCGTCCTGTGAAGAGAAAACAAGAATTTTAATATCTGGTTGTTTTAGCTTTATGAAACTGACGGCTTCTTGAAAAGAACCGTTGGGCATATTAACATCTAAAATGACTAAATCATAAGGATCTTTTGAAACTGCGCTGTATAATGTTTTAAAATCATTTACTTCTTTTAAATGTGCTTGAGGTTTCAGTTGTTTGATCATCCGAATTAAGCTCATGCGCACAATTTCATGATCATCCGCAACTAAAATGCGATCACCATTTTGCATATTTTGTTATTTATAGATTTGGGGGAGGTAAATAGACACTGTTGTTCCTTGATCTTCAAAAGATTTGAGTTCTATATTACCGTGCAACAAAGATACAAAACTTTGCACAATCTTCAAACTTAACCCCACACCTATTTCGCCAGATGTCCCCTCATAGACTGAATTTTCGAAAGAGTAAATCGAACTTAGATTGTTTTCTTTGATTCCTATACCATAGTCAATAATCGATAGGATATAATTGGTACTGTTTTTTGAAATGCTAAATAGTATTTTACTCTCTTTATGCGAATATTTTATAGCATTATCTACTATTTTTGTTAGAATAAATAGTAATAAAATCCTATCCGTTATTAAAAAAAGATCAGGATCTCCACTAAATTCAAAGGATAAATCTTTATTTAGGAGTTTAATTTCATGTTCTTTTTTAATGTGCTCATATAAATCAAAACCATTTAAAACATCTTGTCTGGGACTAAAATCACCATACTGAGTTTTTAGCCATTCACCGGTCTCCTGAGCAGTACTGAAATTTTTTATAGCGTCTTTTTTAATTTGTGGTAACAACTTAAAAAAATCATCTTTATTAATCATGTTGTCCTCGTAAGCTTCAATTATCCATTTAATATTTCCAAATATTTGCTTAGTATCGTGAGAAATAAGAGACATCCAATTTGTTAAAAGATTATTTTCATTTTTAAGTCTTTGGTTTTCCAGCTGCAATGTTTCCAGTTTATCTTTCATCAGATGTTATTTTTGTACCTGTTTTTTGTTAATTTGTAAAAGTGGTGATCTAGTTTTTTTTCTCGTCACCAATCCATTTCTTAAGCATATTTGCCATAGTCAGTTTTAATAATGGTTTAGCCAGAAAATCATTCATACCTGCTTGCACACATTTTTCTTTCTCACCGGGTAAACTTCCTGCTGTTAATGCAATGATGGGAATCTCAATATCTCTTTCTAAACTTCTGATTATTTTTGTTGCCTCAATTCCATTTAATTCGGGCATTCTAATATCCATAAAAATAAGATTGGGTTTTTCTCTTTTATATTGTTCTATGGCCTCATTTCCATTTGAAGCTTCAATGATGTGAGAGTTTGGAATGATCTCATTGAGATAGCTTTTTGTCAAAAACATATTAATAGGATTATCTTCTGCGACTAATATTTTTATGCTATAATTGATATCTTCTGAATAGATTTTTGCTATGTCAATCTTCTCAGGCTGAGTTTTTATGTCATTTTTAAGTTTAGATAAGATCTTGTACATCGAATTCATTCGGATTGGTTTAACTAACCTATTATCTACTTCGAGTTCTACGCACGCTTTTTGTAAGGTTTCATCATCAGAAGAGCTATACAATACAATAAATGGAGCTTTTTTATTCAAATCTTTAATTTTTCTGATCGTTTCAATACCATCCATTACTGGCATGTGATAATCCATAATAATAACATCAAATTTATTGTGTTCTATTATGGTAAGTAAAGCTTTTAAGCCACTATCAACTTCAGTAACTGCTATACCTTTAATTTCTAACATTCTTCTAAGAATCATTCTGTTATTATCATTATCATCAACAATTAGAACACTTTTAATACCTTCAAGTGCCATATCAGATTCTTCCGTTTCGGTATCAAAATCATTGTCAAAAAAGAAGTGACTTCCTTTGCCTTGTTCACTTTCCAGTTGCAAAGCGCTATTAGACAATGCTAATAATTTATTAGAAATTGTTAATCCTAAACCAGTACCACCAAATCTTTTGGTAATACTAGCATCCTCTTGACAAAACTCGTTAAAAATTTCTTGTTGTTTGTCTTTATGGATTCCTATTCCTGTATCACGAACTCCGAAACGTAATCGCATTTTATTACCCCCGTAATCTTTTAGAACTTTTATATAAACTTTTATTTCCCCTTTTTCAGTGAATTTAAGAGCGTTACTTAGCAAATTGACGAAGATTTGTTTGAGACGCATACCATCACCCCAAATGTATCGTGGTGCATTTTGATCAATATCAATTAACATTTCAAGCCCTTTCTTGTTCACACTATAGGAGACAATATTAAACGCTTCTGATATAACTTCTTCAACATCAATCTTGTCAATATCTAATTTTACTTGATTTTTCTCCATTTTTGAAAAATCTAAAATGTCATTAATGATGCTGTAGAGTGAGATCCCCGATTGATTTATAATTTTTAAGTATTGTTTTTGGGTTTCGTCTAAGTTGGTTGCTAACGTAAGTTCTGTAAATCCGATGATTCCGTTGAGGGGTGTGCGAATTTCGTGACTCATGTTAGCAACAAATTCGGATTTAGCTAGATATGCTTCTTCCGCAACTTCCTTTGCTTTTTTTAGTTCATCAACCATTTGTTTTCGTTCTGTAATATCGATTACATTAGAAAAAATTTGTTTATTACCATCCTGATCTTCATCCAACGAACACATAAAATACCATGTCAATTGACTGCCATCTTTTTTAATGATTTCCATCTCGCCATTAGCAAAACCTTGCTTTTTTATTTCTTTTAAAAACAATGCGATTCTGTTGTGTCTTTGTGGTTCTATAATATCAAAAATGGATGAGTTTCTCATTTCTTCTTTAGAAAATCCGGAAGCAATTAATCCCGCCTTATTTACGTCAATAAAATTTCCTTCTAAGTCAAAAACACTGAGAATACCACTTACATTTTCAAATACCTTTCTGAATTTTAATTCGCTTTGAATGAGTTGTTTTTCTTTTTCGACATACTCAGTGACATCCCGTCCAATTGTGTATATTTGATTAGAGTCAAGATCCGGCGAACTTGTCCATTCGATCGATTTTATAGTATTTAATTTAGTAATGTACCTGTTGGTGAAATTACGAATACTTTCGCCCTTGATAAGCGCGTTTAGAGCATTTACCGTTTTCTGCCGGTCATCTGGATGAACAAAATCAATGAAATTAGACTGAGTAAATTCCTTGTCTGTCCATCCTAGTGTTTTTTCAAACGCTGGATTGATTTTTATAAATTTTCCATCAATAGAAAATATGCCGATCAAATCATCCGAAAACTCAAAGAGGTGATCCTGATTGGCTAAGCGTTGTTCTTTTTCTTTTATTTTCACCCAGCGATTCAACTGCTCGATCGCTTTTTTAAGATAAATAGTGTGCTCAGCGGAAAGCACTCGTTCTTTTGTGTCAAAAATATTTAAACTTCCTATAATAATATTATTCGAGTCAGTAATAGGAAACGACGCACTAAATTTTATGTCTAAATGGTTTGCCTCATGAGTAGTAAGCATTTGATTTTGGTCGTCTGCAAATAAATGAACTTTTTCTCGCAAAGGCCATGTTTTCTGTAACGTATGGTCATTACTTGCTATAAGATATGCCTTGTCTTCATTAAATAGAGTGACGGTGCATAGTGCAATATCTGTTATGGTAACGATTGAACAAATCAAAAAATCAAAAGCTTCTCCATATCGATTTTGAAACACTTGCAATTTATGCATTGTATTTTTCATATTTATGTTATCGGAATTTTGTGTTTTTTTCATGATGTAAAAGTATTGATTACAGGGCAGTAAAACTATAAACCACATTTATACTGTACGTTTTCTTTTCTTTTGGTATTAAGGATTGTGCTGCATTTGGTGAAATAGTATAATTTATATTTAAATTTTTGTCTATTGCCGGAGCACCGTTACTCATTAATTTTTGTGAATTAGTAGACAGCGTTACCTTTTGGGAATTCCCCTCGATACCAATTTCAAGTATGGATGCGTTTATATTTGATTGAATGCCGTTGGAATTAAAGTAGTTCGAATTTGATTTTACGTATAGTTCATAGTTTTCATTGTTAGATACTCGTAATTGATTCGGAATGCTCTTACTTTGTCCCTCATTGTAGTGCTGCATAGTATTGAAGTTAAAATTAACTTCGTTATTGCCGCCAGGAATAGTGATTTCAGATAATATAGGAACTACTATAGTTACATCTATTTCTTGATCCGAATCTTTAGAGCCGTTGGTGCTTCTTGCTTCTAAATCAACTTGGAAAGTATAAGTGCCTGCCTCAAAAAAGTAATTTTTAAAATCTTCACTCGTAATTGACAGTTGTAGGTTTAAATTACTCCTGTTGCCAGGCTCCACTGTAAATTCTCCAGCTGTGGAATGATTTTTCCAATTTTTTTCTAATGGTAAGGTATTTAGTTTAGAATTGGTGCTGCCGAGTTTCACCACTGAAACATTAATTTTTCTATCCTTGCCATTTAAGGATTTAAATAGAACCTCTTTTTTATCGCTTTTTGCAAATAAATTAAAAGGCAGCGTATGACCAACCTCCATTGGATCCAAATTTATTTGTAATGATGAACCACTAGAACGGAATTGATTTAAAGAGTTTACTATTACATATTTTGTATTGGAACTTGTAAGCCATCTGATATCTTCTGGGACAGAAATAAGCACATTAAAATTTTCTGGAGTGAAGCCTGAAAAAAACCAGCTAGGACCATAATCTTGCGTGACCTGTAATTTATAGGTTCCTGCATAGAATGCATTCGCTTGAATCTGACTGGACGGTATGCGAAAACTAAAGTCTACGTTTCCTGCATTGTAATATGAGAAAAAATAAGGTCTGTACCAAACTTGGTTCGAGGAAGTAAACCATTGATAACCAGGCAGGATATCGTAATTACTAAATATAGGTATTTTTCCTCCAATACTAGCTAATTGCCATTGTAAAACCGAGGTAGGTAAAAAGACTGAATTCAAACTAGTATGCGAAAAAAAATTACCAGAGTTAGATCTGATACTGGGATCTCTATCGGAAAATCGCCACGAAGTATTACGCTGTGTATTCATAACATTTTGGACAGTTGCAAACTCAGATCTATTAAAAATAAAAGATGTTGGAAGGTTGATGTACACCTCTTGGGCATAGGTAGGATTTGCATTTTTAAGTAGAAAGAGTAGTGCTAAAAGAAACTTACAAAATATTTTCATACTATTTTATTTAAAATTTTTTGACTTTAATCTGCCTATCTTTCTTCATATATTTAAAAAGTAAGGTTTCAGAATAATCCGCGTTGTCAAGTTGTATAATTTGTGACGATTTAACATATTCGTACGTGTTGTTTTCGATGAAAATACGGTAGGTTCCATTTTTTAGAAAAAACTCAAATTCATTATTTTGATCCACAGCAGTATAGGCTTTCTGGCCCTGCTCGTCTTCAGCATAAACAACGATTCCTCTAACATCGGATTCCAAATCGTCATACGTTTGTTTCACCTCTGCAAGTTTGCCTTTTACTTTATTGTTTTTCCCTAATCCTATCTTTAAGTTCATACTTTTACTAACCAAAATAGCAGGATCTTGCATTAAACGAACGCCTATACTTTCGTTAACTCTCAATTTGTAACTTCCATTTGGAACATTTTTAAAACTTACTTTACCATTTTTATCGGTTTTAGCAATGTAAGTATCTAATTTGACAATTTCGTTAGCCATTAAAGATTCGCCTTTATCTAAAATACCATTTAAGTTTTTATCTTGAAAAAATTGTAAATTAACTGTGTGATAAGCTCCAGAATCTCCATTGGAAAAGTATTTTTTAATTCCAATTTTAAATTGATAATTCTCTCCTTTAAAACTATTTGCTATTAAGGACTCATAATTAGAATAGTTAGCGTAGGCCATACCAGCCCAACTTTGTGCAATTCTATATTCTAAATTGGCATTAACGTTTTGATTTATATTGTTGTAAAGCTCGGAATAATTTACTCCGGCAGATAAATAGCCTGTTATTTTGTTTTGCAGTGCCTTAAAATTATATGAAGAATACACATTGTAATTAATGAAGTTTTTAGTTGTCTCAGAAAAATAATTCAAATCATAAATTGTATTCGGATTGTACTGAGCGGTTCCATTCATAGAAAAGTTTTTGAAACTGTAGCTTAACATGGTTTTAAAACTTGAAAATCGATACATTTTTTTTGAAGACTCAGAATAAGAATACTCTCCAGTCAGGTTTATTTTATGTGATTTAAAAGAAGTACCCATATCGGCACGAAAACGGTAGGAAAGTAAACCCTCATTCATATAATTATTAATGTTTTTTTGCTTTTCTACTTGTGGAGAAAAAGTGAAATTCCAATTTTTTTTCGAAATTTGAATTCCGGATTTCAGAGCGTGTGTACTGTAAAAACTATAAGAATTAACAAAACCTTGTCCAGTATAATCCGGAACAAACTGATTGTACAGGTATTCTGGTTTTGATTGGGAATTTTGATATTGTAAAAACAAACGCTGACTATCTGTTAAGCGATAGCCAATATTTTGGTATAAATTAAAAGAGCCTCTATTCATTCCAACATAATTACTAGAAGCAAAATTGTTAAGTGAATTTAAATCCCAATGCTTGTTTCTATAATCATAATTAATACTGGACATAAATCCATCTTGTTTGGTATTATTAACTGAGCTTTCTTCATGGCTCGCGCCAGCTTCTACTCGAAAACTATGATTTTTAGCGACTTGAAAAGCAGAACTAAAATGGGTTATGTGAGAATCTATAGATAATCGAGGATCATGATCAAAAAGATAAGATACTTTCCCGTTGAACGCCTTAAATTCTCCAAAACTATATTTTGTTGCAATGGTTTTTGAACTTTGTAATTCAGTTGTATAATTACTATAAATATTGTAATTTTTATCAATGGCCAGGGCTTCAATATTTCTATTAGAACCTAAGTTTCCCACAACTTTTGCCCCTCGTCCAAAAACAGAATAATCATAATCATTTCCATAAATATTTCCTAATCTTAAAGATGAACCTTTGCGTTCTAAATCAAGATAGGTGCTATAGACACTGAAAGTATTGTCATTATTATAATAATCAATCGCAGTATTAAAAGTACTACGAATTTCATTACCTAGTTTTAATTCTGAATTAGCCTTGAATTGCGTATAATCAAATCCATTGCTTAATTGGTTATAAGTCATTTCCATATAGTTTTTGTCGGTGGCAATGCTTGAATTGCGCATAACCTGAGTGCTATTGGATAATACCATCACCTTTACATTATTCACATTCACTATTTTGTTATTTTTTAAGTCTATAGCTTTAACTTGAATGTTGTAATTAGGAAAATACATGTTTTGCTGACGCATAGAAAGTTTTAGTTCGATCAATTGTTTTTCTTTACCTTCTAGATTTACGAGGACTTGCCTGGGCATTACCTTCAACCCTGCAAAATCGGACTCAAACTGCAATTGCATTGAACGGCTTCCATATCCTGTATTTTCTACAAACAGAGAAATACTAGACTCGGCAAGTAAAGGATCAATAAAATTTTCGTTGGCAATAGGATATACAACTACATCTTCGTCCTCATTTCTTTGTCTATAAAAAGCAGCTTTTTCAGTTGTTTGTTTACCGCCTTCTAAAGCAGACACTAATTCGAAAATGATCGCATCAGATTTCAATTTCAGAAACGCTGTACTTGCAATAAATTTAACAAAAACTTTTTCTTGACCACCAGGAACAATATCCGATGGCATTTTAGGCAAAAGTAGTATTCCAGGGTAATTTTCGCTTGCTATCAAACTTTTAATAGTCAATTTACGATCTGTTGGGTTTTTTATAATTAGAAAGTTATTAAATGTTTTGCCTTGTGTAACCTGAATTGTATCGGTTTCAAAGTAAAATTCGATATCCTCAACAGTAGTTTGACCATATGTATTTGAAACAAATAGGAACAGAATAAAAAATAGAAGGGTAGTTTTTGTAAGAACAAAAAAGTGCATATACTGTAAGATTTTCAACTAAAAAATTTAAAACTCAAAATCTTTTTCACCTACTCGCAAATCATTAGATCCCGCCATTTTGACAATGACAACACCTGAATATTTACCTTTTAAGTGTTCTGGTAATCTATGAGTGATGGTTTGGTGTGTCCCCGGCATCATCGATATGTTTATTGGCATTAATTTAATTTCTTCACCAGAAATCGTATTTGTCAACTCCAATTCTACTGAAGCGTCGTTGACAACAGTACCATCATTAAAAAGACGAATGGCTACCGCTTGAGAATTGTCGGCTTGTTTGGGCAATGTTTCAATACTTATAATATCCAGACTTATCGTTTTACTCTCGGGAGGTGTGTAATAAACATGCAGTCCAAATTCAAATAAAGCTATAATTCCAATTCCTTTATCTAACTTTAATTCATCTTTTTGCTTTCCAATTTGTGTGAAAAACAACATTGAATTTGAAATTTCTACAGTGGACGCATCTGCAGGAATCCTCATGGTTACCAAAACTTCTTGTGTTGATTTAGCCGGTAAATTAATATTAGTTTCTAAAGTTGAAATCCAAGCTGAACTAGATTGTTTCAAAATCCCTGGTTCAAAATATACTTTCGTGCCATCTTCTTCGCGTTTCCAATCCTTAAGGTTAATATTAAATATGTAATCATTCTCAGAGCCGTTATGCATTACTACATTTTGACTTACAACTTCACCAGGTTTTCCTGTAAAGAATAAGCGTGTTGGAGACATTGATACCCCTTGTGCAAATCCAAATGGTGTAAATAGCTGTAAAAATATAAATGTTAAGGCAAAATTTAAGTACTTGTACATTTGTACGTTGGGGTTTAAATTGTTATGTTGCAAGATTAATTAAGTAGGTAATTGAATGTACTTTTTTGTAAAAATAAATTATAATGCACTGGCGGTATAAGTCACAGTTTGAGTATAAGTTCCTGAAGGTTTTCCTAAGATATCATTCGAAGATGATTTTGATTGTGGAATTATATAATCCAAATCCAACTGTAATTTACTGCCTAAAGCAGCACCACCTACTAGTACTTGATCTTTTGTAGATAGCACGACAGGAGCCGATCTGCCTGCTAATGTAGACGATTGATTTCTTTGTATAGTGATGACATTAATTGGAATTAAGTTGCTGCCATTTATAAAATATTCTCCATTAGCCTTTACTTTAACATCAAAAGCTTTACTAAAAGTAACAACAAGACTTTTTGGAATAGTTGTGGTCTTTTGAGAATTATAATCTTCCACCGTTTCATATCTAAAATCAACAGTTCCTCCATTGGCAGCACTTTCGGTATCTATTGATAAAACATCCATAAGATTTATATTTACGGAGGTTGATGCTTCTTGGGCCTGAGCAAAAGTAGCAGCTAAAAATAGTGTGATAATTAATAAAATTCTTGTTCCGATAGTTTTTAACGCTATCGTTACAGATAAACTTTTTTGGAAGTTTGTTAGTTGGACAATCAAATCGTTTTTCATAATTGTCGTGGCGTTTTGGGTGATTCTACAAATTGAAACTGTGTTTACTTTGATACCGGAGTAATGTAAAGTGAATTGATTACTAAAATATGCATAATTTAATTAATCTCCTAATTCACAGTGTGATAATTTAGAAAATAATAAGTAATCTACCTTAAATACAATCTAAATAGCTGTTGCAGTACAAGTTGCGTTCTACGCGTAAGTTCCTACAGGTTTATCAAGAAGTACAGTTGCTATTTTTTGAGCAGAAATTGAATAACTGACACTTAAAATCTATTGATATATACACAGCCACTGCAAAGTCAATCGAAATGACGTCATCTAGAACTAGTATTCGCCGTTTTGTTATGTTTGCTCTTATATACTCTTAGTTCCTAAAATGAACGTTGCCTAATTTATTGCAACGATTATGAATTGTTTATTCATGGTAATGTAAATTTGTTTGCTCTTTTAATCACTACAAATGTAAATACGTTTTAAAAGTAATTATGTAGTATTATATAGAACGGATTCTAGTTTAACCCCCACAGTTATCATATAAAAGAAAAAGCTTTCAACACAATGTATCGTGTTGAAAGCTTTTGTGAAAATTTATGTTTTGCTTACAGATTATATTGCCGTTGCGGTATAGGTTACTTTTTGAGTATAGGTTCCAGGCTCTTTTCCTAAAAGCACCGTAGATGCTTTATCAGCAGAAATAGAGTAATCAATACTTAAAGACTTTTTAGCTCCTAAAGTCGCGTTAGAAACTAATTCTTGATCAGTTGCAGATAAAGCGATAGTTTTAAAAGTTCCAACCATTGTTCCTCCGGCAGGTACTGCTTTTACTTGTAATACGTCTACTGGAATAACATTGGAACCATTCATGAAGTTTGCGCCTTCAGCTTTTACCTTAACATTAAAATTGTTAGATGAAGATACAATTAAACTATTGGCTACCGTTACATTTTGAGGGGAATTATAATCCGTTGAAGTTGCGTAATTGAAACCTACAATTCCGTTCGTAGCAACACTCCCTGCATCGATTGAAATAATGTCGGATAATATAATGTTTACTGTTGTAGATGCAGTAGTTTGAGCTTGAATGGTGTTAGTTCCTAATACGAATGCTGCAAGAGCTAATGTTGCGATAACGATTTGTTTTTTCATGATAGTATAGATTTGGGTTTTTTTATCTTGTTTTTTGTTCCTTTTGAACACTGCAAATGTATGTTGACTCTGAAGTTTCTTTTGTAGTAGTTATTGGAAGTGCCTGTAGTTTTATCACTACAGCGCTTTTTTATTCAATGTTAGAAAACATAAAAAAGCCTCAACACAATGTATCGTGTTGAGGCTTTTGTGAAAATTTATGTTTTGATTGTAGATTATATTGCCGTTGCGGTATATATTACTTTTTGAGTATAAGTTCCAGGCTCTTTTCCTAAAAGCACCGTAGATGCTTTATCAGCAGAAATAGAGTAGTCAATGCTTAAAGACTTTTTAGCACCTAAAGTTGCGTTAGAAACTAATTCTTGATCAGTTGCAGATAAAGCGATAGTTTTAAAAGTTCCAACCATTGTTCCTCCAGCAGCTACTGCTTTTACTTGTAATACGTCTACTGGAATAACATTTGAACCATTCATGAAGTTTGCGCCTTCAGCTTTTACCTTAACATTAAAATTGTTAGATGAAGTTACAATTAAACTATTGGCTACCGTTACATTTTGAGGGGAATTATAATCCGTTGAAGTAGCGTAATTGAAACCTACAATTCCGTTTGTAGCAACACTTCCTGCATCGATTGAAATAACGTCGGATAATTTAATGTTTACTGTTGTAGATGTAGTAGCTTGAGCTTGAATAGTAGTAGTTCCTAATACGAATGCTGCAAGAGCTAATGTTGCGATAACGATTTGTTTTTTCATGATAGTATAGATTTGGGTTTTTTTATCTTGTTTTTTGTTCCTTTTGAACACTGCAAATGTATGTTGACTCTGTAGTTTCTTTTGTAGTAGTTATTGGAAGTGCTTGTAGTTTTATCACTACACAGCTTTTTCAGCCATTGCTAGAAATCAGAAAAAAGCCTCAGCACAATGTATCGTGTTGAGGCTTTTAAGAGTTTGATGTACTAACGTCATTATAGGATAAAGTTATAAAAAAGCAATGGATTTAATTTATTGGAGGAGAATAGAAAGCACTTATTGCTATTTTAATAGCAAATGAATTTAAATTGCACTAACATGATTCACAAGGAACTCAAAAACTCCTAAAGAATTTAAGGAGTTTTTTTATACATTAATATTTATCTCGGAAATAAGTACTTTGAACTAAGTAAAAATGTATTTTTGTATTATAAAATTTCATTTCTACCATTTTGAAAAACATCCTTATCATCGACGACGAAGAAAAACTTCGCGGACTGCTCGCTAGAATTATAAAATCAGAAGGATATGAAGTTTTTGAAGCATCGGATTTAAAATCGGGTTTCAAAAAAATGGAAATCAAGGATATTGATGTAGTTCTTTGTGACGTCAAACTTCCAGATGGCAACGGCGTTGATTTTGTACAAAAAATTAAACTGGTATTTCCTTTAACAGAAGTCATTTTGTTAACCGCTTATGGCAAAATTTCCGATGGTGTTCAAGCCATGAAAAACGGGGCTTTTGATTATATCGTGAAAGGTGATGATAATGATAAAATCATTCCGCTGTTATACAAAGCATTGGAAAAAGTGCAGTTGCAAAAGAAAGTCAAACAACTCGAAAAAAGAATCTCTGATAAATATTCCTTCGATGGTATTATCGGTAAGTCAAAGGGATTGGAACAGGTAATTGATTTGGCTAAAAGAGTATCCAAAACAGATTCCACCGTACTTTTAATGGGTGAAACCGGAACAGGAAAGGAAGTTTTTGCGCAAGCCATTCATGAAAATAGCAATCGGGTAGGGAAGTCCTTTGTAGCATTGAATTGTAGCACTTTTAGTAAGGAAATCCTCGAAAGTGAATTATTCGGACACAAGCAAGGGGCTTTTACCGGTGCTTTAAAAGATAAAAAAGGATTTATTGAAGAAGCTAATGGCGGAACCTTATTTTTGGATGAAATCGGTGAAATGCCAATAGAATTACAGGCCAAATTATTAAGGGTTTTGGAAACCAGCGAGTATATTCAGATTGGTGATACTACCCCAAGAAAGTCCAATTTCAGACTGATTGCCGCAACCAATCGCGATTTAAAAACCGAAAGCGAAGAACACCGTTTTCGTTTGGATCTATATTTCAGGTTGAATATTTTTGAAATTAAAATTCCACCCTTAAGAGAAAGGATAAAAGATATTGCGCCATTGGCTCATAGTTTTGCAGCTCAATTTTCAGTTAAAACGAACAAGCAATCCTTATCTGTTGATCCAGAATTTCTTCATAAATTAGAAACGTATCATTGGCCGGGAAATGTCCGGGAACTTAAAAATGTGATTGAACGTTCCGTTATTTTGGTTAATGGGGAACTTTTAACACAAGAGTTGCTACCTTACGAAATACAACACCAAACCGACAAAGTCAATAAAATAGTATCCGCTTTTTCCATGGGAAGTGTCGAGAAATTACATATTCAAAAAGTATTGAATTATACCAAAGGCAACAAAGCCGAAACAGCGCGCCTACTTGAAATAGGTATTGCAACACTTTATCGGAAATTAGATGAATACAACATTCATTAAAATCATATTATTTTGAGAAAAGCCTATCATTTTGATAGGCTTTTTTTATGGCTTTTTTTTACAGATAAATCACAAAGTTTTAATTGACAAGCCTTTGATGGTCATGAAGACTTTTTGGAATGTATTTTGGCATAAGCGATGAAGAACATAAAAAAACATTCTTATGAAATCGCCATGATTCAAATTAGAAATAAAACCGAAGAATGGCGATACCATATTCCTAAAAAAAACAAATATTAAATACATATGAAAAATCAAGTTACTACAATTTACAAACAAGCAGAACGCTTTGCTGAAATCACCAAGACTGCAATTATTACGGGAAATATTTCCAGAGCAAAAAAATGCTTGGCACTTGCTGAACAATTATTGATAACGGGAAGCAACGAAACAAAAATTGCTATTTCGAATGTTTATCTTTTTTCAGTTTCCTCTTTTATGGAATTACGTCACTGTAACATTTCCAATCTGTTTCCAAAATCGTTGAAGGCAGAATACATTAAGCAAATTAATGCAAGCGGAGTTTAACCCTAATTTTTAATCCATGATAGTAACTATTCTTTTAATCGCACTAGCCGTTTTGTTATTTGCGATTTGTTTTAAAGCAGTCGAATTTTTTGAAAAAATCTAAACCATGACAGTACTATTTATTATTGCACTTGCCGTTTTTGGCTATTTGATTTATGTATTAATCAAGCCCGAAAAATTTTAACTCAATAAACTAATTTTTTATGAACACAGAATTATTTGGTGTCATCAGTATTTTTATCCTCTCTATACTTTTAGCTATTCCTTTAGGAAGGTATATTGCTAAAGTTTTTATGGGAGATCAAACATTACTTGACCCGATTTTCAATCCAATTGAAAAATTTATTTTCAAAATAAGTGGTATAAACGCCACCGAAGAAATGAACTGGAAACAACACTTAAAAGCACTTTTGAGTGTGAATATGGTTTGGTTTTTCCTTTGTTTTTTCATTTTATTATTCCAAGGATCTTTATTTTTAAATCCTGATAATAACCCCAATATGTCTCCGGATTTAGCTTTCAATACGGCTATTTCATTTGTGGTGAATTGCAATTTGCAGCATTACTCCGGTGAAACAGGTCTTTCCTATCTATCGCAAATGGTTTTAATGTTCCTGCAATTTGTTTCTGCAGGTGTCGGGATGGCAGCCGCAGCAGTGGTTTTTACTGCAATGAAAGAAAGAACTACTGATAAATTGGGCAACTTCTATAATTATTTTATCAAAAGCTGTACCCGTATTTTACTGCCTCTTTCTGCAATTGTAGCCATCGCTTTGTTATTTAGCGGAACACCAATGACTTTTGAAGGAAAAGACAGCATCACCACTTTACAGGGTGACAGTGTTGCAGTTTCCCGCGGTCCTGCCGCAGCATTTATCGGTATTAAACATATCGGAACCAATGGCGGAGGATTTTTTGGAGCCAATTCGACCCATCCATTAGAAAACCCAACTTATTTTACCAATGCGGTTGAACTATGGGCGCAATTAATCATTCCGTTTGCAATGATTTTTGCTTTGGGTTTTTACCTCAAAAAAAGAAAGTTGTCCTATGTCGTTTTTGGAGTTATGACTATTGGTTTTTTACTTTTAGTGACTCCCACAGTTGTCAGTGAACTCAACGGAAACCCTGCGATCGAAAAAATGGGAATTACACAAGCAACTGGAGCGATGGAAGGTAAGGAAGTTCGCTTCGGTCCTGCTATTTCCGGATTTTGGAGTATTGCTACCACGGTAATTTCCACGGGTTCGGTCAATAGTATGCATGATAGTGCGATGCCGGTTTCTGGTTCCATGCAATTGCTGGCTATGATGGTCAACGCCTTTTATGGTGGTTGCGGAGTAGGATTTTTGAACTTCTATATTTTCATCATTCTAGCCGTCTTTATTTCGGGTTTAATGGTGGGGCGAACACCTGAATTTTTAGGGAAGAAAATAGAAGCTAGAGAAGTCAAAATAGCTGCTTTCATTGCTATTCTTCATCCTTTATTGATCTTGTCAGGCACCGCATTGGCTTCTTATTTTGCAGCAAATGATACTGCAATGGGATATTGGTTTAGCGGTAATGCTTCAGGTTGGCTGAACAATCCTGGTCACCACGGATTTTCAGAAATGTTATACGAATATACCTCAAGCGCTGCAAACAACGGTTCTGGATTTGAAGGTTTAGGTGACAATAATCCTTTTTGGAATATTACCACAGGAATCGTGTTGTTATTGAGTCGTTTCCTTCCTATCATTGGGCCTTTGGCTATCGCAGGATTATTAGCCAATAAAAAATACATTCCTGAAAGTGCGGGTACTTTAAAAACAGATACAACCATTTTTGGAGTTATGGTTTTTGCCGTAATTGCCATTATTGCCGCCTTGTCTTTCTTCCCGGCATTAGCACTTGGACCTTTAGCGGAGTACTTTACATTAAAATAATAATAAAAATGAATAACAATAAATCCAATTCATTATTCGAAAGTAAGCAAGTCAAAGACGCTTTAGTGCAGTCTTTTGTGAAGCTTAATCCGAAAATAATGTTCAAGAATCCGGTAATGTTTACCGTTGAAATCGGAACTGCTATTATGCTTGCGGTGTGTATCGCCATTTTATTTGGAGCACAAGACCAAGGCAGTTTTACTTATAATTTCATAGTATTTTTAATTTTGTTAGCAACGCTTTTGTTTGCGAATTTTGCCGAGGCTATTGCCGAAGCCAGAGGAAAAGCACAAGCGGACAGTTTAAGGAAAACACGTGAAGAAACTCCGGCTAGACAGGTTTTAGCTAATGGTGAAATCAAAAATATCAGTTCTTCTGAATTGAAGAAAGGTGATGTTTTCATCTGTGAAGCAGGGGATTTAATTGCCACTGATGGTGAAATCATCGAAGGATTGGCGACTATAGATGAAAGTGCGATTACCGGTGAGAGTGCTCCTGTTATTCGGGAATCTGGAGGTGATAAATCATCGGTAACTGGAGGAACAAAAGTATTATCAGACAAAATCAAAGTGATTGTGACTAATGAACCAGGAGAAAGTTTTCTGGATAAAATGATTGCTTTGGTAGAAGGAGCAAGCCGCCAAAAAACGCCTAATGAAATTGCCTTAACTATTTTGTTGGCAGCGTTTACTTTAATCTTCGTGATTGTTTGTGTGACCTTGAAACCTTTTGCCGATTATGCGAATGCTCCGATAACCATTGCTGCCTTCATCTCTCTTTTTGTTTGTTTGATTCCAACGACAATTGGTGGTTTGTTATCAGCCATTGGAATTGCTGGAATGGATAGGGCTTTGCGAGCTAACGTTATTACCAAATCAGGAAAAGCGGTCGAAACTGCCGGAGATATTGATGTATTGCTTTTGGACAAAACAGGAACAATCACGATTGGAAACAGAAAAGCAACCAATTTTTATCCAGCAAAAGGAATCTCGCAAGACGATTTTATCAAGTCAGCAGTTTTAAGTTCACTTGCCGATGACACGCCCGAAGGCAAAAGTATTGTGGAGCTGGCAGGAATTGGAGTAGCGAACAAATTATCTATTGAAGGAGCCACTTTAATCAAGTTTACTGCCGAAACGAGGACCAGCGGTGTTGTTTTGAAAGACGGAACAGATATTAGAAAAGGTGCTCAGGATGCAGCAAAAAATATTGCACTGCAAGCGGGAACAATTTTCCCGGAGGATATTGCACAAGCAGTGATTGATATCTCATCAAAAGGTGGAACGCCATTGGTGGTCGTTAAAAATGGCCAGGTTCAAGGTGTTATTGAATTGCAGGACATTATCAAAACGGGAATGAAAGAACGTTTTGACCGTTTGAGAAAAATGGGAGTAAAAACGGTGATGGTAACCGGAGATAATCCGTTGACAGCCAAATTTATTGCTGAAGCGGCTGGTGTAGATGATTTTATTGCCGAAGCCAAACCGGAAGATAAAATGAATTACATCAAAAATGAACAAGAACAAGGCAAGCTAGTAGCGATGATGGGTGACGGAACTAATGATGCACCCGCTTTGGCACAAGCCAATGTTGGTGTGGCCATGAACAGCGGAACACAAGCGGCTAAAGAAGCCGGAAACATGGTCGATCTTGACAATGATCCCACCAAGTTAATTGAAATCATAGAAATAGGGAAACAATTATTGATGACCAGAGGAACGCTCACCACGTTCTCAATTGCGAATGATGTGGCCAAATATTTTGCGATTGTTCCTGCGCTTTTCATTACGGCAATTCCTGCTCTTGAAGGTTTGAACATTATGCGATTGCACAGTCCGGAGAGTGCCATTTTATCAGCTGTGATTTTCAATGCGATTATCATTCCGATATTGATTCCGCTTGCGCTAAAAGGAGTTGATTATAAACCAATCGGTGCCAGTGCCATTTTGAAAAGAAACCTATTGATTTATGGTTTAGGAGGATTGATTGTTCCATTTATCGGTATTAAATTAATCGATTTGTTTGTAGCATTATTCATGTAAAATAATACCTAAACCGCTTTTAAAATGGGTTAGGTCTAAAAAATAAAGAAATGAAAAATATATTTTCAATATTAAAATTGACCTTATTTATGGTCGTTTTATTAGCAGTTATTTATCCAATGGCAATTTTTGGGATAGCACAATTGGCTCCCAATAAAGGAAAAGGAGAAACAATTACCGTAAACGGAAAAGTGGTGGGCTATCAAAAAATCGGACAAAAATTCGACAAATCCAACTACTTTTGGGGAAGACCTTCCGCTGTAGATTATAACGCTGCGGGAAGTGGAGGAAGCAACAAAGGGCCGAGCAATCCGGATTATCTGGCTTTGGTTCAAAAAAGAATTGATACGTTTTTGATTGTGCATGCATATCTGAAAAAATCAGAGATTCCTTCGGATATGGTGACGGCTTCTGGAAGTGGTTTAGATCCTAATATTTCACCGCAAGGAGCTTTGATTCAGGTTAAACGAGTAGCTGTAGCGAGAAACTTGTCTGAAAGTAAAGTAAAAGCTTTGGTGGAAACCAAAATCAATTCACCAGCAGTAATAGGAACCGCAACAGTAAATGTTTTAGAGCTGAATGCGGCTTTGGATGAGTTGAAATAAAAATAATATTTAAAAATTTGACCCTATCAGGGTTTCAAACCCTGATAGGGTTGTAATAATTGAAAAAATGAAAAAAATAATAGTTACAGCTTTAATAGCTTTTGGGATAACAACAGTTAGTGCACAAGAAACTGAAAAAACACAAAGTCCCTTCACGTTTTCGGGTTATATAGAAACATATTACAGTTATGATTTTGGCGAACCCGACAATCATGTAAGACCTGGATTTATTTACAGTCATAACAAGCATAATGAAATCAATTTGAATCTAGGATTGGCGAAAGTAAATTATGTCAAGGACAATGTTCGCGGGAATTTTGCCCTAATGGCCGGAACGTATGCCGAATACAATTTGGCAGCAGAACAGGATTTACTGAAAAACGTATATGAAGCTAATGTAGGTGTGAAAATTTCTAAAAACTACAATCTGTGGATTGATGCGGGAATTATGCCATCACATATTGGTTTTGAAAGCGCGATTGGTAAAGATTGTGCCACTTTGACTAGAAGTATTTTGGCTGATAATTCCCCGTATTATGAAGCAGGAGTGAAAATTGGATTTACGTCAAAAAATGAAAAATGGTATTTAGCTGCCATGTATTTAAACGGATGGCAACGCATTCAGAAAATTGATGGCAACCAAACACCGGCTTTTGGTACTCAAGTAACCTATAAACCTACTGCAAAAACCACATTAAACTGGAGTACCTATGTAGGGAATGAACAACCGGATAATTTAAAAAAATGGCGTTATTTCAACAATTTTTACGGACAATTTAAAGTATCCGAAAAGACAAGTTTAACAGCTGGTTTTGATATTGGAGCGCAACAAAAAGTAACAGAAAGTGAGGAGTATGATGTTTGGTTTTCACCGATTTTAATAGCGCAATACAAACCAACAAGTAAAATCCAATTGGCAGCAAGAGGTGAATATTATGGTGATGAAAAAGGAGTTATTATTGCAACAGGAACTCCAAATGGATTTAAAACCTACGGTTTTTCAGCTAATTTCGATTATTTAACGACTGATAATGTCATGTTCAGAATAGAGGCAAGAACTTTAAATAGTAAAGACGAGATCTTTTTGAAAGACAATTTGCCAAGCAATCAAAATGTATTTTTAACTACGTCATTAGCTATTTCATTTTAATTTTTTCTAAAATATAAAATCCTAAAACTAAATTGGACAACGAAAAAGAAAATAATGTCAAACACTTTCTTGATTTAATTCAGAAATCACGTAAAGGAAAGTTTAAAGTCTACATCGGTATGAGTGCCGGTGTAGGCAAAACTTTTCGTATGTTGCAGGAAGCGCATACGTTGTTGAAAACCGGTATCGACGTCAAGATTGGGTATATTGAAACGCATTTTCGCAAGGAAACACATGAATTGTTGGATGGTTTGCCTGTGATTCCAAGGCGAACCCTTTTTTATAAAGGGAAACTGCTTGAAGAAATGGATTTACAAGCCATTATCAATTTGCGTCCTGAAGTAGTTATTGTAGATGAACTAGCGCACACGAATATAGAAGGAAGCAAAAACGAAAAAAGGTGGCAGGATGTTCTGGAGATTCTGGAAGCGGGAATAAATGTGATTTCGGCAGTAAATATTCAGCATATTGAAAGTTTAAATGAAAACGTCAAAAGCATTACGAATATTGACGTTCAGGAACGTATTCCGGACAGCGTTTTGAAATTAGCAGATGAGGTGGTCAATATTGATTTGACTTCAGATGAATTGATTGCCCGTTTGAAAGAAGGTAAAATCTATACTGCAGATAAAATCCCTACGGCGCTGAATAATTTTTTTAAATCCGATCAAATATTGCAATTGCGCGAATTGGCTTTAAAGGAAGTGGCTAGTCAGGTGAATCGGAAAGTGGAAAGTGAAGTACCCAAAAACGTCACAACAAAACATGAAAAATTATTGGCTTGTATCAGCAGTAACGACAAAATTGCCAAGGCAATCATAAGAAAAACGGCTCGGTTAGCGAGTTATTACAATAGCAAATGGTATGTTTTGTATGTAGAAACGCCAAAAGAAAGCAGCGACAAAATTGCGCTCGACAAACAACGACATCTGATTAATAATTTTAAATTAGCTACACAGCTGGGTGCCGAAGTAATTAAAGTAGAGAATACTCATATTACAGATGCAATTTTAGAGGTCGTCTCGCAAAAACAAATCACCACCGTTTGTATTGGGAAACCGCATTTGAGTTTATTTAAAGTAATTTTATCGACAACTATTTTCAATAAATTGCTTAACAACTTAACGTCATCCAATATTGACCTTGTAATACTTTCTTAAAATGAAAATTAAAACCAAATTAAACCTGGGCGTTGGATTGCTTTTTCTAATGATAATCATTCTTTCATTAGTAGCGGCATTTTATATATTCTCCATAAAAAAAGACACGGAAAATATTCTGAAAGCTAATTACAACACGCTGGAATATTCTCGTAATATGCTTCTTTCGTTAGATGAAATTAATGGGAATGAAGAAAAGGCAATTACTATATTTGAAACTAATATTACCAAACAAATTGCCAATATTACGGAGGCTGGCGAAGATAAAGCGACCTATAATTTACAGAAAAATTTTGATTTCTTGAAAAAAAATAGAACAGATGAAACCTTGAAAAGCCAAATCCGTCAAGACATTTTCAAGATTATGAAATTGAATATGAATGCAATAAAAGAAAAAAGTGATATTGCAAAACACACAGCAGAGACCGCTAATTTTTGGATTGCAGTAACAGGAACACTTTGCTTTTTGATTGCATTCAATTTATTAGTGAATTTGCCCAACAATATTGCCAATCCAATAAAAGAACTCACAGACAGTATCAAGCAAATTGCCAACAAAAACTATTCGCAACGTGTGAATTTTATGAATCACAATGAATTTGGGGATTTGGCCAAATCATTCAATATCATGACAGAAAAACTGCAGGAGTATAACAATAGTAATCTTTATAAACTGTCATTTGAAAAGAAAAGACTAGAAACCTTAATCAATAATATGCATGATCCAATCATTGGGTTGGATAATCAAGGATTGGTTTTATTTGCAAATGATGAAGCATTGAAAATCATTGGATTAAAAACGGAAGAAGTAATTGGAAAATTGGCAACAACTCTTGCTCTGACAAATGATTTGATGAAATCGCTTGTAATAAATGATTTGTCTAACGAAAAACAGAAATCGCTTCCTATGAAAATTTTTGCTGATGGAAAAGAAAGTTATTTCGAAAAAGAAACAGTAAATATTACGATAAAACCAACAGGAGAAGAACAAACTATTGACATTGGCGATGTTATTATTTTGAGAAATATTACTGTTTTCAAAGAACTGGATTTTGCTAAAACTAATTTTATTGCTACTGTTTCACACGAATTAAAAACCCCAATTTCATCCATAAAATTAAGTTTACAATTGCTTGAAAAAGCACAAACAGGCAACATTAATGAAGACCAACAGCAATTAATCGAAAGTATAAAAGACGATAGTCAGCGGTTATTAAAAATTACTGGGGAGTTGTTGGAATTGTCGCAGTTAGAAACAGGGAATATTAAGCTGAATATGGAGAAGAGTAATCCCTATGAAATTATTAATTACGCTATAGAAGCGGTAAAAGTGCAAGCAGAACAAAAACAAATTGAGCTAGTTACCGAGACCGAACAAAATTTACCTGCTATAAAATCGGATAGTGAAAAAAGTGCTTGGGTTTTGATTAATTTTTTAACCAATGCAATTGCGTATTCATCAGAAAACAGCAAGGTAATTGTAAAACTTAAAAATGAAAATAATCAGGTTATTTTTCAAGTAATTGATACCGGAAAAGGGATTGATAACCGTTATAAAACTAAAGTTTTTGATAAATATTTTCAGGTTCCAGGAAGTCATAAGTCTGGCACTGGACTCGGTTTAGCTATAAGTAAAGAATTTATAGAAGCGCAAAACGGAACTATTGGAGTAGAAAGTGAATTGGGTCTGGGTAGTACTTTTTATTTTAAATTACATATTGGATGATAGAATTATTTGAATATTAAAATATAATAGAATAATTCAGAGTTAATCTTATTCCCTTAATTACAAATTGAGTCTACTTTTAAAGCAAAAGCAGCGTATGCTTATTGTGAATTATCAGTGGTAGTATTTCTTAAGGAAATAAAATTCCTGATAAACTAATCTCGTACTTTGAATTTTAATTTATTTTTCTTTCAAAGTAAATTATTTGAATTGACATTGTAGGAAACGGATATAATTATAACACTGACTCGGTAATAGGTATACCTCGCTTCTTTAAATCTTAAAAGAAAAATTAGGTAAATAGTTCCCTTGGTCTAACAAAAAGTATTGATCTTCAAAGTTCTTTGAATTTGAAGCTTTTTAGGTTCTTAATGGAAGCTGGTACTATAAAATCTCTAAAAATCGTATTTAGCAATAAATGATTTTAATTTCGTAAGTTTTTATACGATGATTAAAATAATTTCACCTCTACTCAATGAAATAAGAACGAGATTAACTCTCTAAGTTATCATTTACTTTTCTTCAAAGTTTCGATTAATTCTACCATATCTACCACACCATAAGTAGAGGAGTAGTCTGATACGGCATAAGGTAATATAAGGCTGTTGTTGTGAATAATCGAACCACAAGAATACACTACATTAGGTACATAGCCTTCTCGTTCATCTTCGAGCGGTGAAAGCAAGGGCTCTTTAAGTCTTCCAATTTCCTTTGAAGGATCATCAAGATCAAAAAGCGAAGCACCGATGCAATATCGTCTCATGGCACCTACACCATGAGTAATTACTAACCAGCCTTCCTCGGTCCAAAGAGGCGATCCACAATTTCCAATTTGTGTAAATTCCCACGGATAACGGGGCTCTTGAATGATAACGGGATTATTCCATTGGGTAGGTCTATCGGAATACATTAGGTAATTGTTAACCCCATCAATTCTGGAAAGCATGGCATATTTGCCTTTGATTTTTTTTGGGAATAATGCCAAATTTTTATTTTGAGCACCAGTTCCATATAAGGGCATTACACGGAACGTATAAAAGTCTTCAGTAGAAATAAGCTTCGGAAGTATAACATGACCATTGTAAGCTGTATAAGTTGCAAATATTTTTTCTGATTTATCATCATCCACAAAGCGTACAAAACGAGCATCTTCAATACCACGGCTTTCAGAATCTGATATTGGAAATATAACACGTTCGGTGATATCAGAATCATGTTTGAATTGTAAATCATAAAATGAATCCGCCAACCAAATCACTTCTTCCAGCGCCGTTCTCCTCTCCTGACGAATCATTGGATCGCATAAAGCTTTATTTACCATATTTTTTAATATGGCATATTCAAATTCCTGCGGCAGGTCCTGCATAATGCGGGTTGAGTATTTGTCAGAAGTATGCATTTCTGCCAATTTCATCAAAAATCGTTCTTTGTTGTATAATGTTTTGTGTACTATTTCTGCTTTATCAATGTTATTACCAATTTTCATCACTTGGAGATTGTTATTCATATCTAGGATTCCCCTTCTAAATACAATTGACGAGATGTGACCTTCACCGGTGGCACGGAAAGAAAGGATGACCCGTTTTTCGCCTTTTTCGAGACCTGATTGATCGAAATCTTCCACAATAGAAGGATTAAAAATGGCGGCGGATTCGATTGCATACTCCATTGTACAGTAGGAACCGATAAGCATTTTTCGTTCCTGTGACAAGTCATCATAATTGATTTGCATCCCTTCTATTATGCCCTTAATTTTTTCGCAATGCCTAAAAAATATGTTTGAAATATTTCGATGTCTTCTGGCAAACTCACGAAGTGTATTTTCTAAGGTATTTATGACTTGTTTTTCATTCAACAACATAATATGGCTGACCATTTTTTGTGTCCTCTGATCGCCATTGATAAAATACCGAGCGACAACTCTCTTTGAATCAGGGATAAATGTTATTTTTTTTCGGATTACAGGAACTCGCATAGCTTTATTTTTAAATTATAATAAAATAAGTGCGATTTTTTATATAATGATAAAAAATCGTTTAGGGATGTTACTTCCTCCCTAATTTATGTTTTAGATAAATCCGCAAGGACATTTGTTTGAAAACCATTGATTCTCGTTTCGAGTTACTTTGATTTCCCCACTTGTTAAAAGAGAGTTCACGACCAATTCATTTGTTTAATTTAGAAAATTAAATTATAAAATTCTTAAATAGCAAAATTTTATTTTTTATTCTGAAACGATTTCGTTACTGTTTTCAATCTTGACCTATTTCTTGAAGAATCACATTAAAAGGTGTTAGTTTTATAAGCTAAAACTTTAGATAAGCTACTGTTTCAAAAATATAAAAAATAATAAAATGTTTCTATTCGGATTACAATAGCAATGCTTTTTTAGAACTGGTAATTGATAGGAATTGAATTTCAAATATTGATTTCGAGTACTTACAGGCTCAAACACTAGAAAGATAGAGCCATCTCAATATATTGAGAAGGTATGTTTTAATACAATTATTTGATTATGTGTAAACTACACGATAAGTGTAGTCATTATTCTGATATCAAAAATATATTATGAAAATTGATTTTTGCAATGCAATTTCAAATGAAGTTTCATTTGACTTTTTGGAGTTCTGGAATGTCTAGGGTTTTTTGTGAATGTTTTTTTTAACTGTTAGTCTTGCCATTAAATAACTGACGGTAGATTCTGCTCCTTGATTCAAATTGACGTAAGTGTCTTCCAGCCCATCATAACATCCTCCAGTACATGGGTTATATATAATTTGGTGCAAATGATTATTTCCTAAAAACCAGCTGAAGGCAATTTGTATTTTTTCTAAATACGCATGTTCTTTAAAGTCTTCATAAAATTTGCTCAGTGCTATAATTGTGTAAGCTACATCGATTGGTTGTTCGCCGCCTATTGGTGTCTTAATAGACTCATTTTCTTTTTGCAGCCATCCTTTGTTTGATATTACTTTTATGGTATTTTCCCTAAATATTTTTGACAAAAGAAAGTCAAATGAAGATTTCGCAATATTTCTATAAATAAGATCTCCTGTTGTTAACCAAGCACACAATAAGGCTTCGGGCAAAATACTGTTTCCATAAGTAAGATAGCTCTCAAACCAATTCCAATCTTTGTCGGATTCGTGTCTGTACATTTGAACCAATCGGTTAGCCAATTCTTTTATTAAACCTATGTTTTGTTCTGATTTATTTTTTGTATTGCTATAATAAATGCCTTTAATTGCAAAAGCCATCGCTCTTGTAGAATGAATTTTATTTACATTCAACAAAGCAGTATTCATTATTTTATGTGCCTCTTTCGCTAAATCTGCGGGGATCAAATCACTTATTGCGATCAAATAACCCACAGCCCATATTGCTCTTCCATTGGAATCAGATAGGTTTGTTGTATTATTTTGATCTGTAAATTCTTGGTATTCATCTATGTAATTCAAAAAATTTCCTGCGGGCTGCATACAGTATTTGATAAAATAAAAATAGATATTGATGTATTCTAAATCGGTTATATCTTTTGTCAGTTCAAAATGTTGGCACATTGCAACCATGGCTCTTGCATTGTCATCTAATGTGTAACCGGAACCTATATCTGGTTGATTGATATTTGAAAACTGAATCATTCCAAAAGAGGTAGTTAATTTTTTTATATGATCCAAATTAATTTTGGGGATTTCATAATGTAAAGAAAGCGTATCGTTCGCAATTTTTTCGAATAATAAAGCGTGAGCAATTGCGGCATTTTCCCATGCGGTTGGTGCTATTTTGTGCAGCGTATTGGCACGGATTTTTTTTCTCAACTGCTCGTTAAGTAACAAATGGTTTACTTTTTCGCCTAATTGTTGAACGTTTCCAAAATCTATAATAATTCCGGACTCACCACGCAATACTTCGCAGGCATGCGGAATAGGAGTGGAGACGATAGGGCAACCGCAACTCATGGCGTAAGAAAAAGTACCACTCACAGCTTGGTTTGGATCTTTGGAAGTAAACAAATAAACATCGGTAAGCTGTAAATATTCCAGTAGATCGGATAAGGATAAATAACAATTTATAAATTGTACGTGATTTTGCAGTTTCAAGGTTTCAATTTTTGTTTCAAGCATCAACCGGTATTTTTCTCCTTCTTCTTTAAGGACTGATGGGTGTGTCTTTCCAATAATTAAAAACAGTACATCATGATTTTCTTTGATTATACTCGGTAATGCATCCAAGGTCGTTTCAATACTTTTTCCGGAGCTTAGTAAACCAAAAGTCGAAAGTACATTCCTACCCGTAAATTTATATTTTTCTTTCAAAACTGTTTTGTCAGCGTGAGGAACTAAATGCGTTCCATGCGCAATAAGGGTAATTTTTTCCTGAGTAACTCCATAATCATTTATTAAAATTTTTGCGGACGAATGGGTCATTACAATAATTGAATGTGCCGATCCGGTTATTTTTTTTACGTTTTCTTTTAATAATTCATTTGGATTAGGCAGTACGGTGTGAAAAACAATGATGACAGGTTTTTTTACCGTATTTAAAAACAGTATAAGATCGGCCTCAGTTTTTCTAAAAAGTCCAAATTCGTGTTGTAACAATACAATCTCAATAGCATCGTTCTGATTAATTTTGGTTGCTAAACTGCGGAAAGCATTTATATGGTCAGTATTCAGAATATATTGTGTCGGTGAGGAGTAAACATGTTGTTCATTGTTTGATTCCAGCGGACATATTTTTATCGTGAACGAATGTTTGAATTTATTATTTAATTCCTTAATTAAATCCTGAGAATAAGTGGCAATGCCACATTCGCGAGGAGGATGCGAAGTGATAAATAAAATTTCGGGCAACTTATCTTTAGTTTCGGGGAGATATTTAGTATTTGACACAGCAGAAGACCTTTTTTTTTGACTTCCTTTGGTTGGTGTATTTGAACTTTTACAGGTGATTCTATTTCTCATTTTTTTAGTATTAAGTAGTCACTCTTTTAGAAATTAAAATCAATCAACAGATGCACAGCCTAATCATTCGTTGGCATGGCTATAATAGAGGTAAAATGCATTTCCTACATACTGCTGTAATAACAGCGAAAAATACATCGATTACTTTTTCTTTCCATTCCCATAGCAATCTGAGTTTAAATGTAGGTTAAGATAATTGCGCAATTTTTTTTATTGGTTTTTGTAAAACCAATGACTGTTCTGCAAGAAAAAAGATATTATTATTTATTTTTTACAAGCAATTACGATTTCATGTTTTAAATTTTTTTTAAAAACAAGAGCATACGATAATAAATTAAGCTAATGTCTTTGTTATTGAAATGTAAAGTTCGATTTATAATGTTAAAATATGTTACAAAACTTTGTTAAAAAGTTATGTAATTTACATATTATTAAGTTGTTATGGAATAAATGTTCAAGTGCTGCATGCTAATATTATCTATTTACCGGAAAAGATTGGATCATTACTTCGTAAAATCTTGCCTATTAACTCTTTGTGAATAAGCAAAGTTTTATCATCCACAGAGACAGATAATTAGTCTTTTTTATGAAATTTTTGCAACAAAATAATTGTTGATTGTTAATAGGCTTCATCTTCTAATTCTATTATTAAATCAATTAACACAATTTTAGAAAAATAATAGCGTCACTTTGCCTTATGATATATGTTTTTTCTCCTTGAGAAGGGATATTATATCTTTTAAATACTTCTGTTTTTTTAAATTTTTTAGCTTAAGCACTGTCTTTAAATATCATAAGTGTCTGATATAACACATATTATATAAAATCATGAAACTCCCAATACTTATCAGAGGTTTAAATTTCAATGGAGAAGATCCCCCTTTGCCTTTGTGATAATGCTACTAAATGAAAGGATATATAAAATGATATTTACAAATGGGGGTTTCCTGACTTTCAAAATATAATTGTTAACTATCTCAAAGAAAGGCTAGATGTATTATCATTTGGCTGCAACAAACATAAATTATTTGTTTACCCTTGCTCAAGGCCAGGTTATGAGTACGTTCACCGCAACGGCTACGACAAAAATACCTATCGTTTTTTGGCTGGATAGTATTTGTTTTCTGTCCATGAATAACATAGGCAGATACATTCTAAACATACCGATAAATTTGATAACCTTGGCTATCGCGCATCGTTTAAAAGCGGTAAATAACAGAAAAATTATATAACATTTTACCACCAAGTCGAAAAGTGAATTCCTTAAAATGGCGTTTCTCGTAATATGTACCATTTTCTTAATACTAAAAGGTTCTTCAGAATTAAACAATTTAGGCAAAGAAAAAGAAGTCGACAGAGCGCTAAACGCTACGCAAAAAAGAGTGCCTTGGGGTGTAAAAAAAGTAGATGAGATTCCGCAGTTTAAAAATATTTCCTCACCGTTGTGCTGTTATTAATGATCTCCTTTAAAGCTCATTTTATGGCAGCATATAGGATAAAAAGGAGTAATTATCGCGAAAGGGAGTGGCTATGGAATCCGTGTATGATTTTATATGTGATAGGGGAGTCTGATTGTGAATCTTTTCCAAACTGGAAAAGCGCCTTTTTTCTATTTCTCTACGAAGATTGGGTCTTCACGAGCAAAATTCGTCTACGTGAAATAAGAGAAAAGACGGATACACCATCACGAAGTTAATTTTTAAAATAGTTTACTATAAAAATTGTAGATAAAAGTGGCAATTGTGCAATATTATAAAATAATTATGCAAGAGCGATAATTAAATATTAATTAACTTTGATATTCCAGATGATTTCAAGACTGTAACTTACTCTAAATGTGTTAGTAATAAATTAATAATCATGAAATGTTCTGGCAGGTTCAAAGTATTTTAACTAATAAATTTTATTAAATGAAAAATTTGCAAGATGAAAAACAGCGCGATTTGTCCATTAACAAATCAGATGGGACCAATAAGTTCCTGACTACCGATCAAGGTGTCCGTATTAATGACGATAACAATTCACTCAAAGTGGGCGAACGCGGACCTTCTCTGCTTGAAGATTTTATTCTTAGAGAAAAAATCACACATTTTGACCATGAACGAATTCCTGAAAGAATAGTGCATGCGCGTGGTTCTGGAGCACATGGTTTCTTTGAAGTAAGTAATCCGATACCTGAATTAACGAAAGCTGGATTTTTGCAAGAGGCAGGATTAAGAACTCCGGTTTTTGCAAGATTTTCAACAGTTGCGGGTTCCCGAGGTTCTACTGATCTTGCCCGAGATGCCCGAGGATTCGCTGTTAAGTTTTATACGCAGGATGGAATCTATGATCTTGTGGCCAATAACATTCCAGTATTTTTTATTCAAGATGCCTCAAAATTCCCAGATCTTGTTCATGCAGTAAAACCGGAACCTCATAATGAAATGCCACAGGCGGCCTCTGCTCACGATACTTTTTGGGATTTTATCTCTCTCATGCCAGAATCCATGCACATGATTATGTGGGTCATGTCTGACCGTGCGATTCCTAGAAGCTATCGCATGATGGAAGGGTTTGGAGTTCATACTTTTAGATTAATCAATGAAGCTGGAACGTCTAGTTTCGTAAAATTTCATTGGAAACCTAAATTAGGAACTCATGCAGTAGCATGGGACGAAGCACAAAAAATTTCAGGGAAGAATCCTGATTTTCACAGAGAGGATTTATGGGAAGCGATTGAAAAGGGTAATTTTCCTGAATGGGAATTAGGGATACAAATAATTCCAGCGGAAGATGAACACAAATATGAATTTGATTTACTTGACCCAACGAAAATCGTTCCTGAAGAACTTGTACCAGTTACTGTTGTTGGTCGAATGGTGCTAAATAAAAATCCTGATAATTTCTTTGCCGAGACAGAACAAATTGCTTTTCATCCGGGACATGTTGTGCCAGGAATTGATTTCTCCAATGATCCGTTGCTTCAGGGAAGATTGTTTTCTTACACTGATACACAACTATCCCGATTGGGTAGTCCTAATTTTCATGAGATACCAATCAATAGAAGTATAGCGCCAGTTTATAACAATCAACGTGATGGACATATGCGTCAGGAAATCAATGTAGGGCGTGTCAGTTATCATCCTAATTCACTTGGTGGAGGATGTCCTTACCAAGCCAAAATTAGTGAAGGAGGATTTTCAAGTTTCAACGAGCGTGTCGATTCGCATAAAGTTAGAGAAAGAAGCGAAAGTTTTGCTGACCATTTTGGTCAGGCTAAATTATTTTTTAACAGTCAGACACCAACAGAAAAAAGCCATATCGTAAAAGCTTTGCGCTTTGAACTCGGTAAAGTTGAAACGACCGCCATCAGAATCCGAATGTTGGGGCTTCTATCTCAAGTAGACACTCAACTGGCAGAAAAAGTTGCTATTGGTCTTGGCGCTACTGTCCCGACTGTACTTGAAACCCCTTTAAACAGAGGAGTTTCACCAGAAAATGAAATAAAAGGTCAGCAGGAGCCACGTATTGTGGAGTCGTCAGTTGTATCTTCTGACGCCCTTTCAATGCTTAAAAACCCAACCAATTCAGCTACAATTGCTTCGAGAAAAGTGGCAATTATTTGTGCCCATGGAGTTTCGGAAGCAGCTGTTATGAATATGAAAAATGCTCTTGTAAAAGAAGATGCCGTAGGGTTAATAATTGCACCACATCTAGGATCAGTTCTCACTGATACAGAAGGGGCGATTGCTGCTGACTTTAGTTTTCTGACCGCATCATCAGTTCTATTTGACGCTGTTTACATTCCGCATGGATTGGGATTTAGTACCCTAATGAAAAATGATGATGTTATGGAATTCCTGAGCGATGCCTATAAACATTGTAAAGTTATTGGTGCTGATGGAAAAGCAACAGAATTGATATTAACAGCACCATTTGCTTCGAAAATAAGCAAGGATGATGGCGGTATTCTATTAACGAACGATGTGGCAAACGAAACTTTTGCTAAAGATTTTATAGCTGCTATGGGCGATCATCGTTTTTGGGAGCGTGAGATAAACTTATACAATTAACCCTCAAAAAATTAGATAGATGAAAAATTCAGAAAAAAATATTGAAAGTAAACCTAGTGCGAAGGACAATAAAAATAATACCGTAACGCCTTCGTCAAACGCTGCTACTGATTTAAGAAACTTTTTTATTGATAGTCTTAAGGATATTTATTGGGCAGAAAACGCACTTGTTGATACCTTGCCTAAAATGGCTGAAAATGCTACATCGGCCAGCCTTGCGAGTGCAATTTTAGAACATCTTACAATAACAAAAAATCAAGTTACAAGACTTGAAAAAGTTTTCGATATTCTTGGAGAAAAAGCAGAAGGAAAAAAATGCGAGGCTATGGTTGGACTGTTAAAAGAAGGCAACAGTATTCTTGAAGAAACCGAGTTAGGGCCTGTAAGGGATGCTGGTATAATTGCTGCTTCGCAAAAAATTGAACACTATGAAATTGCAACTTATGGTACCTTGTCTGCCTTTGCAAAAACACTTGGCGAAAATGATGCTGCAAAATTATTAACACAAACGCTGGCTGAAGAAAAAGAGGCAGACTGTCTGCTCAATAACATTGCACTCAATATCGTTAATATTGAAGCGGCTGAATAGTAATTATCATGGGTCATCGTTCCTATTTTTACTACTGATTTCTAATGTAATAAAACATCTGTACCCAGTGCAGATGTTTTTGTATTAAAAGTATTTTAGATATAAAATTTATCATGACAAGAAGGAAAGGGAATTAACGCTATTGAGTACATGATATGTAATGTATTGATTACAAAACTGTATTAATAGCTACAAATAATTAGTTCCAAATGAAATGGAATTTTAATATCAATTCATCTTGACCAAGGCATAAATTAAAAATACAATTTAGATTTTATTCACGGTCAAAAGTTGATAAAATGCATTTGTCTACTGAATTTTCTTTCCCTTTTTTAGAATCATAAATATCTTAAAAATAAAATTTTAAGTTCATTTTTACGAAACCGGAACTACCTTAAAATTATTTATTTTATAGCGGAACAAAGTAATTATGGCGTAAAATTTATTTTAAAGCGTAGCTATTTACAAAAGCTTAATCAGAAAAAAAAGTAAAAATTATCAAGGAAGAAAAAGAGTTAAGCGCATGTAAATACTAGTTGAACCTTTTGCACTCCTTGATTTGGGACAAAGGGGAAAATCCTAAGAATCGCAGACGAGTTAGTTCTGGAATGGAGCATTTAAATGTAATAAAGCGGTATTTTTATTGTTGTTGTAGACCACCGAAAGAACCACAGCGGACATATCTAGTGAACAACTGCACATTGTTATCTTTACTCTTAAAAGTAAGGCTGTTTTTGATTTTTTTTGCATGATTTACTCTTTTTTATCATTTAGCATATTTGCTAATTATATCGAAAAGATAATCATACTTGTAAAGTTTAAGTTAATTAAATATAGATATGTGTGAATTTTATAAATATTTATAATAATTTTGTATGTAATAGATTTTACTAATTTTTAAATTTGTTTTTCATTTAATAACATAATTAATTTCTAAAATCAAAAGTTATGAAAACGACAAAAGATCAGCCAACAAAAGCGGGCGTGCCGTCCCAAAAAACAGTAGGAACAGCAGCTAAGAAACAAACCGCAGAGCCTAAAAAAGGTGTGGTAAAGGCAAAACCTGATGCTGCGAAAGACTTAAGAGATTTTTTTGAAGATGGATTAAAAGACATTTACTGGGCAGAAAAGGCATTAACAAAAGCTCTGCCTAAAATGGCCAAAAATGCAACGGCTTCACAATTAATTCATGCGTTTGAGCATCATTTGAAAGAAACTGAAGAACACGTTATTCGACTGGAAAAAGTATTTGAATCTTTGGGTCTTAAAGCTGTTGGCAAGAAATGCGACGCCATGGCAGGATTACTTGATGAGGCGAACGGAATAATCGAAGAAACTAAAGTTGGGGATGTACGTGATGCAGCTATGATTGCCGCAGCGCAAAAAGTAGAGCATTATGAGATAGCCACTTATGGCACTTTGCGTGTTTATGCAGTTACTCTTGGTGAAACAAAAGCAGCCTTGCTTTTTGCAAAAACACTTGAAGAAGAGAAAAACGCTGACGTAAAGTTAACCGAAATCGCTATGGCCCATATCAATGTTGATGCTGCTCAAGAAGGCCATAAATAAATAGTAGTTCTCCAGCACAGCTTTATCTTGATATCAAAGCGCCCGGATCAAAGATTTGGGCGCTTGTGTTTTTAGTCTTTTTTTGGAATTATTATCTTTTTTATACTTGATGTTAAGAGATGGTACAAATTCAACTTTGCAACGGCGACCTCTTTCTTTTTATAAACGCAATCCTTATTTTTATGTCCGCAAAAAACATACATATTGGTTGTTCCTCCTTCTACAATGCCAAATGGAAAAATATTTTTTATCCCGAGAATATACCTTCGGCCAAATGGTTTGAATTTTATTGCCAACATTTCAACACTTTCGAAATCAACGCTACATTTTATAAGTTCCCAACCTTGCGAGTTCTGGAAAACTGGTATAAGAAAAGCCCCGATGGTTTTATCTATTCCGTTAAAGCCCCAAAAGTGATAACGCACATCAAAAAATTCCTTGAATGCAGACCCGAAATCGATAAATTGTATGCGCTTTGCAAACAAGGACTTAGCGATAAACTGGGCTGTATCCTATTCCAACTTCCTCCGAGTTTTCATTACAGCCCTGAAAAGCTCAATCTTATAATAGAATCCCTCAATCCCAATTTTAAAACAGCGGTCGAATTCCGACACCAAAGTTGGTGGTCTAAAGACGTGTATGACCAGCTGGCAAAAAACAACATCATCTTTTGCAGCGTCAGCCATCCGACGATGCCATCCGATATTATTGCCAACACTTTCGTTGGCTGCCTCAGGCTTCACGGAAATCCAAAAATGTTTTATTCTGAATACAGCCACACCGATCTAATGAATCTACATGAAACTATTGTTAATAAACACTTGTTCGAAGAAGTCTTTATTTACTTCAATAATACCGCAAGTGCAGCCGGAGTTTTAAATGCATTAGAACTGCGCAGACTATTTAAATCTTAGTTGGCAATTTGTGGAGTATGGAAAGATACTGGGTTTGGTCGGTGCTGCTATCGCCACTGGTGCCGATTTTCCACAGACCTACAATATCCATAAAATAAAATCAACAAAAGACAGCTCGGTAATCACTTGTGTCTTGTTGCTTGAAGGCAGAATCATGTGGACCGCCTTCAGGATTTTTGGGACAGAAATTCCTGAGACGTTCGTTAACGAATATATGCTAAGATTTCCACCGTTATTCTAATACCGAAATGCACTTTGAAAAACAACGTAATGATTGATACAAAAAAATAGGTATGCGTGCAGATCTTGCTTTAAAATGAATGAATTGTATAAATATTTTACATTATTATATAAATATCATTGCCATATAAACCAATAGTTTTACGTTAACGTTGTTTTAAAACCATAAATACTTCGAAGAGCTATGCAGGCTAAAAACAAAAATAATTGAGTACGAAAATTATCAGTCAAGAAAAAATAAAATTGGAAGAGATAACTGAAGCTATTTATCAGTGGATTAAATGCAATTCGCTTTTTTTATAGCAGGGAAATTGAAAGCAGATCATAGTAGCATCGCATTGATTTTAATAATACAATACGTTTTAAAAAATAGTAAAAGACAATGGAAATAATAGAGATTAAGGTGATGCGAGGGGCCAATTACTGGTCTGGGAACAGGGAAAAACTTATTGTCATGAAACTTGACATTGGAGATTGGGAGCAACGGCCAACTAACACAATTAATGGTTTTGGTGGAGCGTTGGAACGTCTAATGCCATCTTTGAAAAGTCACCGATGCTCACAAGGAGTTGAAGGCGGGTTTCTTGAGCATGTACGAATAGGCACTTGGCTGGGCCACGTGATAGAACACATTGCCCTTGAATTGCAAAGCCTTGCGGGCATGGAATGTGGTTTCGGACGAACGCGTTCTACTAATGTAAAGGGTATTTATCACGTTGTATTTTCGTATAGTACTGAAAGAGCTGGGAAATATGCTGCCAAAGCTGCAGTTGATTTAGTGGAGAATCTGCTGATCGGATTAGATTATAATTTGGATGTTGCTATACAAGAGTTGCAACGCCTGTACAATAGCGAAAAATTGGGTCCTAGTACGTTTGCCATTGTAAAAGAAGCGCAAAGTAGAAACATTCCTTACACCAGACTAAACAATGATTCTTTATTAATGCTGGGACAAGGACGCAGTCAAAAAATTATCCGTGCATCTGTTGCATCAACTACAAGCAGCATCGCCGTTGATTTGGCTTCTGATAAAGATGCTACCCGCAACTTATTATCCCGGTCGTACATTCCTGTACCTAAAGGTATGCTAATCGACGATATAAATGAACTGGAAGAAGCTGTAAAAAATATTGGATTTCCGCTAGTAACCAAGCCTGTAAATGGCAATCACGGCCGAGGAATTACTACTCAAATAACAACTTTAGACCAAGCACGAAAGGGGTTTTATGCTGCTCAAAAAATTTCCGAAGACGTAATAATCGAGCGTTTTATACCAGGTAATGACTATCGTTTTCTAGTTATCAATTACAAACTGGCAGCGGTAGCCAAACGAACACCGGCTTTAGTGACGGGCAATGGTAGGAGCACTATTGAAGAACTGATTCATGAAACTAATAGTGATCCAAAAAGAGGAGAAGGTCATCAAAAAGTACTTACCAAAATATCAATTGACGCGGCAACATTATCCATTTTAGCGGCAAAGGAACTTAGATTGGATTCGGTTTTATCTATTGGAGAAATTTTATTTTTAAAAGATACTGCCAACCTAAGCTCGGGCGGAACAGCAACAGATGTAACGGATATGGTGCATCCGCAGAATATTTTCATGGCAGAACGTATTGCGCGTCTGATGAATTTAGACATCTGTGGTATCGATATCATGGCAGAAGATGTTGCTGGTTCCATCACCCAAGAAAATGGAGCTGTGATTGAAGTAAATGCTGGTCCCGGTTTGAGAATGCATCTTTCTCCTACCGAAGGTACACCCAGAAACGTGGTTGCCCCTTTGGTAGATATGCTCTTCCCTAATAATGCCAGCGGGCGTATTCCGGTAGTTGCCGTAACCGGTACCAATGGCAAAACTACGGTTACTCGATTGATTGCCCATTTGGCTCAAGCAGCCGGCCATCATACAGGATATACGACAACGGATGGAATCTATATCGATGGAACTACAATTCGTTTAGGAGATTGCAGCGGACCCGGCGGTTCAGCTACCGTGCTTCGTGACCCACTTGTTGATTTTGCCGTGCTCGAATGTGCCAGAGGCGGAATACTCAGGGCCGGCTTAGGGTTTGATAAATGCAACATCAGCGTGGTAACCAATGTTACGGAGGATCATTTGGGCTTAAACGACATTGACACCATAGAACAATTGGCAAGGGTCAAAGCAGTGGTTCCGCGAAGCACTTTTGATACCGGAACTGCAATTCTAAATGCGGATGACGATTTGGTTTATCAAATGAAAGATACGCTTACTTGTTCTATCGCATTATTCAGCATGGATGCCAATAATGCACGGATAAAAAAACATTGTAGTGAAGGCGGATTAGCGGCTTTTGTTGAAGATAATTATTTTATCCTCAGAAAAGGGGAATGGAAAACGAAAATAGCAGCCGTAAATCAAGTGCCTCTTACCTTTTCCGGTACCTGTGAGTTTATGATTAAAAATATTTTACCGGCTTTATTAGCAGCTTCAATAAGTAATTTTCCAGTCGAAACAACTGCGGCTGCGCTTCAATCTTTTATCCCCTCGCCAGAATTGACACCTGGAAGAATGAATATTTTCGAATTTAAAAATTTCCGATTGATGATTGACTATGTTCATAATACGGATGGCTACATTCAGATGAAGAAATTCATGGAACAAGTTGATGCAATAAAAAAAACAGGAATTATTTCAGCTACCGGCGACCGTCGGGTAGAAGATATAAAAAATATTGGCCGTTATGCTGCGCTAATGTTTGATGAGATAATAATAAGACACGGAGATAACAGAGGCAGAACTGAAGAAGAACTAAGCAGGTTGCTTTCTGAAGGTATTCGTGAAATTAATAGCAATGTAAAAGTAACTATCGTCTCTAATGAAATAGAATCTATCCAATATGCTATCGATCATGCGCAAAGAGGAGAATTTATTTTTGTGTGTGTTGATGACATTCAAAATACGATTGCTTATGTGGAACAACAAATAGAAAAAGAAAATACAGCATGATTTAGTTCTGCAATCCGAATAAGAGTAGTAGCGTATCGCATGCTAGCGAGTGCAACTGGGAGTACAAGTAAATCAACAGCAACTTTTGCGTCTGCGCCATCAAGTGCTAGTGATGCAAATACATTTGTGCTGTTGTTTAGCTTTAAAATAGATTGCTTTAAATCGTTGTCAAAAATGAAAAGCGCATTCCAAAATATTTTTAAATAATTGATCAACTTTGTAAAAAAAATAAAATACTATTATAATTTTTATTACTGCCTTTTTTATGTAGCGCGCAAGAATACAGCGATCTATTTTCCATCAATTGAGGGAAATCGTAAAAAGAAACTTTCGAAAATTCATCGATTAACACCATAACCACGTTTCAAACCAATCTTATTTTACCCATTGTTTTAAATGAAAAATATATTTTTGTTACCAATGTAAATTTCAGCAGCTACAACTTACAATTATTTACTGATTCTGATAACAATCACTTATACTCCACGAATTTAAGAGCGGGTTAAAGTATCAACCATTCCGACATTGGAGTGGAGTCTACCTTTTTTCTCCCAAAAGTGGCATCTGTTCATGTCAATCTCAGCAATGAAGTTATTTACTTGGGCGAATTGACTTTATTAAGATATAAAAGAAACAAAAAATTTGGCTGTGGTTTGGGGCTTTACGGCAGTAGTGAAGCTTACGGCATCTCCATAGTTCCCATTGTTGTTTTCTATTATCGTAGTCCCAATAAACGTTTTGAAATAAATTTCTTTATGCCAAATGAAGCTGATATCAATTATAGTTTGACTGATAAAAACAAGTGTAGACGTGGATTTTCTGGATCATGGAAACAGTTACAAACTGAATACCGATGGCGTTCGTGCTAATTATGTCGAAAATAATTCGATCGATTTACAACGAAGCGTCCTGGACAAAAAAATATTTTTGCGACTAATAATGGGATACTTTTTAAATTAGTTTAATGTGTATCCAATAGATCAAAAACTTGATTTACAAATTCTGGCATTAAAATTTAGGGGATAACCGAACCTAAGTATTAAAAAAATAAATCAAATACACTTCTTTTGAAGTTGGAAGCTATTTATCGTTTTGATTTGGGTAACGTTAAAAAATAAGTCGACAAACAGATGAAGCGCAAAAAAAAGCTGTAGCGTAGCAATTATTAAATTAGTTTTAGTATTGATTAGCAAGAGAAAAAAAAAGATTTTAGAGCTAGGTGACAAATTAATCGTTGCTAATCTTTGACAAATCTTTTTTTTGAAAAATAGTAATACAGCATAATAAAACATTGAATATTAGTTATACGTTTACTATTTTAAAATACCGAAATACGTTTTGTAAAATTTGAGAAGGCTTACTTTTTTATAGAAAATCAAAATTACATGAGCCCAAGGATGCGGTAATTTAATTCTTTTTATGTTTACATCTGCGCAGATCGAAGTGCATTTATGGTTGAGAACCTTACTGCATTCAGTACTATTTCATTGCCATAAAGGAGACTCAAATGAATAATTCATAAAATAAAATTTACTTTTTCTGTTGGTTGCCGCTCAACTCTCGTTGCTTAAAATGACAAAATCATTACAAATTAATGATGCAATGTTTAACTTTTTACACTTAAATTTAATTACCCGAAATGGTTATAAAAATATGTTTTCAGGCACAAAAAAAAAATGAATTACACCTGCTGGGTTGTCTAGCAGAAAAATGTAATGCCTATTTCTTTACTGTAATTTACCTGTTGATCCGCTAAACATAAGCTTCTTTTTCCGAAAGAGCAGTACTATTTTCGGGTTGTTTGATGGGTAATGAAAAATAAAAAGAAGATCCTTTACCTTCTTCACTTTCAACCCATATTTCACCATTATTTTTTTCTAAAAATCCTTTCACCAATAATAGACCGATTCCTGCTCCTTTATTTTCTTCAACCGCTTTAGAAAGTGATTTTACTTGTGGGGCAAAGAGCGTATCCATTATTTCTTTTGACATGCCCTTCCCTGAATCTTTGATAGCTACAATCATCAGGTCATCACTTTGCCTGGCTGATAACGTAATTTGGCCTCCCTTATGCGAATGTTTAATCGCATTTGAAACTATGTTTTGCAGAATAGAAAGCAGCATTTTCTCATCGGCAAACACACTACAATTTTCTTCTATTTCATTGAGAAGATTTATGGTATTGATCGCTGCAGTTTCTTTTAAAGATTCAAAAACTTTTTTCACGCAGTTTATAAGTTCCATATCAGTAGGTTTAAACGCTTCGGAAGCATACTTAATCCTTGCCCATTCTACTAGATAGTCCAACATGTTCATTTCATTTATAACTGCAGTATGAAATTCTTTTAGCAAATCTTTTGCAAAAGTGGGATCTATTGTATCGAAATTTGATCTTAAATAATCAGCACCCTGAATAATACCTGCAAGTGGGCTTCTTAAATCGTGAGATAAAATCGCAAGTACATTTTCCTTATGTGTGTTAAGTTCTTCAAGTTCTTTTGCATTTTTTTTTAGTGCGTCCTCCGACACTTTTTTGGCGGTAATGTCGCGTAATATTTTTACATATCCGATAACTTTATTAGCTATGTCCTTTAATGGAAATACTAATCCATCTGCATAAAATGTTTTCCCGTCCTTACATACATGCCACCTCACATCTACAGATCTTCCATTTTTTAAAGCAAGATCAATTTCATCTTGTGGAATTCCTTTCTCTTTATCTTCTTTCGTAAAAATGGTCTCAAATGGCTTTCCTATAATTTCATCTGTTTCATATTGAAATATATTTGTTGCTCCTGAATTCCAGCTATTTATATTTAAATCTATATCAACCGTAAAAATGGAATAGTCCTGTAAACTATCAATTATTTGGCTGTAAAATTCTGCAGTAGGAACGTATTGCTCTTTAAGATCTTTCGAAGTTTTTGATGTAGACATTTCTTTGGATTTATAAAATAGGGTATGTATATTGTAGGTGCAAATTTCTTTTTTTCATCGCTGAACGTGTTGTATAATTCTATTTATTTTTTATATAATTCACTACTTTTTGTAGTTGGACATGCTAACTTAGTAATCACAGAAAGCTAAGAATCAATCTTAATGTACAAAAGTAAGTACAGTTTAAAACCACAAAACTCTAATAGTAATAGAAATTGAACAACCAATACAGTAACAACAATACTAATTTGCCGTCTTATACTAAACAGTGATTCAACACTTTAAACTTGGTGATTAATTTTGAGCAGAAATCAAAGAATCCAATGAAAAAACTTAATACAGGAGAATTTTACGGAACCCATTACCAAAAAACTGCTTTTGAAGATATCATTATCACCGATACTGAATATACCCACAGTAAAGTAGATTGGCATTATCACGAAAATCCCTATTTTACCTATTTACTTCAGGGAAAGCTCTTGGAATCGAACAAAAAAGAATCTTATTATTTAGAACCCGGAAGTTTGTTGTTTCACAATTGGCAAGATGCTCATTACAACATAAAACCACCTGAATATACAAGAGGATTTCATATTGAACTCAATGAAAATTGGTTTTTGAATAATGATATTCAAATACTAGATTTTGAAGGTAGCATCCATATCAAAAATCCATTGACTAAAAACTTAATGAATAAAGTGTTTATTGAATCTAAAATTAATGATGACTATTCTAATTTGGCAATAGAGTCGTTACTTATTGATATTTTTAGTACCATAAAAGAAAATAAGAAAATAAGTACTGCTAAACCCGATTGGGTTAATAAACTTCAAGAGCTTTTATTGGAAGAACAAATTGATTACTCTTTAAATACTTTAAGTTCCATCTTAGGAATTCATCCGATTCATTTATCCAGAGAATTTAATAGATATTTTGGAACAAATCTGGGTAATTATATTAGACTATTAAAAGTCAATAAAGCTTTTTGTTTAATCGCTTCCAATACAATTTCGATGACTAAAATCTGTTATCAATGCGGATTTTACGACCAAAGTCATTTTATTTCTAGTTTCAAACGATTTTATAATACTACACCAACAAAATTAATTAGAAAAATAGGATGATGTTAATTTTATACAATTTTGAGAAGATTCGAAATCTCATCTTTGCTACTCATCATAAATCGATCAAAAAAATGAAACTTCAAAAAATCAAAATCGCATTACTGCTTCTCTTTTCATTTGCTGTTAAAGCTCAAAATATGGCAGATTACACAGACAATTGGGAAGGGAAAATAGAAAATTCCAAAATATTTAGCCTAAAAGTAGCAATTGAAAATGCAGGATTAGAAAATGCAGTCTTCAAAATTTATAGCTCTAAAGAAAGCCTTGATTTTCCCTTTAATGGAAAAAATAGTAATTTTATAAAAATACCTTTTGGTGATAATTCATTTTTTGAAGGAGTTCTTTCTAAAAATCAAAACGAGATTAATGGTTTTATTAAATCTGGATTGCTGTTTTATCATGTAAAACTATTGAAATCCAAAAATACTTCCTTTACAGGATTTTGGAATATTTTGATGGTAGATGAATTAAAATCAAACGACTTCTATTTAAGTGTAGAAAATGGTTCAAATGACAATTTTGAGGCATATCCAATTTTGGGAGACAATCGATTTACAGGTACATGGTGCTATAATTTTAAAAAAGAAAATGATTTTATATCCTTTTCTGATTTTAAGACCGGATTACAATTTAAAGGAAAATTAGAATCAGATAATATTCAATTAGAAATATATCTTGAAAATCTTTTAATTACGGAAATAGCGCTGAAAAAATCTACAATAGATTGGAAGATTGGAGGTTTTAAATCAGATAATAAACGATCAATTCTAGAACTAAGCCAATTAGAAAACCTCATTTCTAAAGATTCATTACCCAATACCCATTCTGTTTTAATTTCCAGAAATGGCAAATTAATTTATGAAAATTATTTTGATGGTTACACCGAGAATGTTCCACACGATTTGCGTTCAGCATCCAAAAGTATTTCATCGGCTATTGTTGGAATTGCAGAAGATAAGGCATTGTTTAAAAGTGTGGAGCAATCTATATTTGATTTTTTGCCAATAAATTATCAGGTTTTAAAAGACAGTCTGAAATCTAAAATTGATATTCAAAGTCTATTGACTATGAGTTCAGGATTAGATGCTATTGATTATGGAAGTAATGCAAATCTGAAATCTCCAGCAGTTGAAGATAACTATCAAAAGTCAAAGGATTGGATAGCAACAATATTGAATACTCCAATGATCAACAATCCAAACAGAACAGCTAATTATGGTTCGGCAAATCCTTATTTGCTTGGAGTTGCAATGGATTCAGTTATTTCGGAGCCTTTAGAATTATTTATAGACGGGAATCTATTTCAAAAATTAGCCATTTCAAATTACGTTATGTTTACTGATTTTAAAGGAAAACCCTATTTTGGAGGAGGAATGTACCTGAATTCCAGGGATATGTTGAAATTTGGTGAACTCTATCTGAACAATGGAAGATGGAAATCAAATCGTATTCTGTCTAAAAAGTGGATAATGGATTCCTTTAAAAATTATCGTGTTTTAGAAAACACTAAAGACAAAAATGGCTACGGTTATTTATGGTGGCACAATACCTATCACGTTAACGGAAGAGGTGTAGAATCTATTGAAGCAAGAGGCGCTGGCGGCCAATATATTTTTGTTATCCCAAGTTTAAAAAGCGTGATTGTTATAACCTCAGGAAATTATAGAAATGGAAAAACACAACAGCCAGAAATAATTTTTGAGAACTACATTTTGCCTTATCTTAAAAATTAAAAAATAATAATTTACCATTATCATTTTAATACATGTAATTTACAGCATCAACAAGGTTTTTATTTGCAGCGTCATTTATTGCATTAGTACAATCAATAGTTTTTTATAGCTAATGATTTAGACCCATTAGGAATAGACACAAATTATTCTTTTTTATTCTCAAGCTCCACCTTGAATTTACCCCAATAAGGATTGTCCGCCATTAGCGAGTGTCCAATTACTAAAATATAATCTCCTTTTTGCTTGAGTGGGATTTTTAAATCCATTCCAAAGGGGCCATCTGAGGAATTATCGGGAAAAATAATTTGGTTGAAACGGATGTTTCCTTGACCTGTAGTTGGAACAATCCTTGCTTGCAACGCGCCTAAATCTTCATTTTTAAATTTGATGTATACTCTTGAATGAATAGAATCTAAGGAACCTTCCCCTGTAAAGGAGCCTTTTTTATTTCTAAAATTCATGTGAATGGTGTCGCCAATTTGTTTGTTCTCTTCTTTCTTTTTCTTTTTTACAATTGGATATGGGGCAGCATCAGCAGCATTCTCCTTTTCTTTTTGATGACAAGAAAAAAAGAAAATTGATATTAAGAGCATCAAAAAAATTTTCATAACAGTATTTTTTAATAATGTGTTTCAAATTTAGTTCTTTTTGGCGGTCTTTTTTATAAAACAGCAATTGAATTCATGTAGTATCTAGGTATAAATTTTATCTTTTTTTTCTGGTTGTTTTTCTCGAAAATAAGTTTCTTAAAATCGCTCCTTTAGCTTTCTTTTATAATCACAATTATTCCTTTATATCAGGAATTATGTATTGATTTTGTAGCAGAGTAGGGGGTGTATAATACTTACTTTAATACATAATATAAATTTTTAAAAATAAGTTTTTGATCTGTTTAATGCAATTTATTATTCTCATTTGTTTGAAATTCTTATTCAGATTTTAGTAGTATCAATATAGTAAAATCCCATAGCAAACTTTCGGACGGTTTTAAACTTTTGTCTGGTCTTCACTTTAAAGCGTCAGACGCTCCATTAATTTTGTAAATGTAAAAAGTAAATATTCTGAAAAAAATGATGAGATTTAGAAATCATGATATTGTAGCAGTCTGCGGCTTATTTTACAATAATCTCTGATATAATAGAAATTGATTCAAGCAAAAGCGCCCCGAAAAGAGTCCGACGAAGTACGGTGAGATTTCGGGGCGACGGCCCTTAATCTGTGGTTGAAATTTTCAGCAATAAATCCGTTAATAGTGATGCCTCTATAGTGGCTGGTATCACGCTGCTGTATAAAATCTGTTCATCTAATGGCGTTATCAGGTAGCACCTCTATGAATGCAGTCTTTTGAAGGTTTTGGAAGAACTATAAAATCATTCCTTACTGTGGAATCATATGGATAAGGTGGTACAGAAGTGGGAGCCTAACTCTAACGGCACCAATACTATCGTTTTTTGCGGTAGTCATCAGTAATCCAAAATAATCATCTCGGTCAATTTTATTGTATTTACAGACTACTTGTTTGTTAGAGCCTTCCGGTAGCATGTTGAAAAAAAATGGAAATAGGAATTTTGAATGAAATTCTTGCGTGGTTTTAGGCAAAGTAAGACTTATGTCTGGTTTAGTACTGTCAGCCATCCAAGAATCATGATACTGAAATGTAAAAGAACCATCATAGTGTTGGGTTAGCACACCAGCTTCTTCATTCTTGTATACTATTTTTGCCTTTCTCATTCGTTACGGGATAGTTTTTTAACATTTAGATTAACTTCCATGCCAAGGACATCCGCTAACTTTGATAAAGTAAGTAGAGTAGGATTTCCTTTTCCGCTTTCAAACTGTTTTAGGGTTCTTAAGCCAACGCCAGATAATTCTGCAAAGCTCTTGCGTTACCTGCAGTACTTCTCTACGTTCTTTTATTGTTTTTATTAACTCTTCAAAGTGCATTATACGGCTCTTTTTTATGTATATATAAACTATATTTTATTAAATTCAATAAAAAGAGCATTAAAATGCACTATTCGATGTTTTTTACTCTACAGACAGCTTTTGTTTGTAACTAAGTGCATTATGATGCACTATTAAATAATATTAAAATGATTCTCTTAAAGTAAAGTATCAGCATAAAATCAATTTTAAATACAGTATTATACTGATAAGTAGTCGTATAGGTAAATTTAAAAAATTAAACTTGTTTCAAGCAGTTAGATGCTTGAAGCATTTAAAACCCATGGCTTTTACGTTTAAATCTTAAAAATGCTACTATAAATAAACGCAAGCGTATTTCATTTTTTTAACACAAGGTGCAACAACCCCGGATCACCTAACAAACGTTCGATTTTAGATTGCATGATTTCTTGAACATCCTGTTTTACCTGCAGGTAATTACGCTGAACCATTGCAGTATCAATCTTTCTAATAATGGCAATATCTTTATAATGATCTTCCTCTTTTTTTAGCCCTTCGTGGTCGTTGATAATTTCACAATGAAACGTTTTTAATTCAATTTTGCAGTTAGGATCATCGGCAACCATGCCTACAAATTCACCGGAACTTAAAGAGGAAATTTTAGAAGGAGGGACGGCCGACTCTAATTGTTTGGAACAGCTGATCGAGGTGCCAGACTATTTATCGATAGGCTTTCTTGGTCTTGCATCATTTTTCCAAATCGTTCTGATCACTGTTTGGTCTTGCCACCATTTATATTGGTAAAAATTTAGTGAGAGTTGCAAAGGAAAATTTTTTAATGAATGGTGAATTTGAAAGAGTTTTAAACAGAGGTACTGTGTATGTTTTTTATAAATAAGGATGCTTGTGTTTTTTGCAAGGATTCCTTTTCAATTAAATAACGGACATAATTATTTGGTCAATTTCAACATAGTGTTTAATAAAAGAATTAAGATATTGTAATAATTATTTTTCAGTACTTTTGAATCAAATCTAAAAGATGAATCAAATTCAAGATAACAATACTATGATTTATATGTTTCTAGGTATTATTTTAATCCTCATAGTAGTACTTTGCTATCTTGTATATCTTTTGATCAAATTAGGAAAGAGCAAAAAGAAGGTTGAAGAAAAGTTTCATTTTCTTGAAATGAAAGTAAATAATTTGCAGTTGGAAACCTTAGAATCAAAACTCAATCCGCACCTCTTCAAAAATATTCTCAATTCAATTCAGTCACACGCCTACCAAACGTATTTTGCTTTGGATAAATTGGCGAATGTGCTGGATTACATTTTATATGAAAGTCAAAAAAAGTTTGTTTCTCCAAAAGAAGAAATTGAATTTGCACTGAATCTCATTGAAATAAATAAAATTAAACTAAGTCCGCTTTTTGAATTGAAAGTAAAAACTAAAATCAACGAAGACGAAATGCTCTATGAACAAAGGCTCCTTGCTCCTTTGATTTCAATAGATTTAATAGAAAATGCTTTTAAGCATGCTGATTTACAAAGTGCCGACGCCTTTATTTCGGTGCTATTTGAATTCAAAGAGAATTGTTTTTATTTGACGGTTTCGAACAAAATATCAGATAAAAAAATACTAAAGAAAGAACGTAGCGGCATAGGAGCAGCTACATTAGAGCAACGTTTGAAAATTATCTATAAAAATCAATTCAAACTGGATAAATTTGTCGAAAATGACGTATATATTGCGCACTTAAAAATCAATCTACTTGAATACAAAACTCAAATGCTTGCTACTGGACGATGAATTACCAGGCTTGACGTACCTGAAAATGCTTTGTGAGCAAATTCCGGAATTAGAAATCGTAAAAGCATTCAATAATCCGCAAAAATTACTGGCTGAACTCTCGGAGCTCGATTTTGACTTGTGTATTTCAGATATCGAAATGCCCGGCATAGACGGTTTGACTCTTGCGGGTCTACTACAGCATAAATTAATCATTTTTACTACAGCATATAGAGATTACGCTGCCGAGGCATTTAATATAAACGCCATCGATTACATTACAAAACCAGTTACAAAAGAGCGTCTGCAAAAAGCTGTTGCAAAGGCTTTGGAACGATTTAATATTGCTATACCTACTAAAAAATTTATTCATTTAAATACCGGTAAAGGGAGGGCCTTACTGTATTTTCATCAGATTCAATATATCAAAACTGCCATGACAGACAGTAGAGATAAAGAAGTATTTCTGGTTGATGGTACTTCTATGATTTTGAAAAATATTAATTTCGATACCCTTTTAAGCCAGCTTCCTCATACTGATTTTTGTAGGGTGAATAAAAAAGAAATCATCGCAATAACAGCGGTAAAGTTTTTCAACCACAATGAAATCACACTCAGTCATCAGGAAAAGGATGGGAAATTCACGATATTAATTTTGAGCGAAACCTATCGCTCTGATTTTTTGATAAAAGTGAAAATCTAACTTATTACAAAGTTTTCCCATCTTGTTACATTCGACGAAAATTAGCGTGTGTTTCTCTTTATTTCTAAAAAATCACTTCCCATATTTGCATCGTACAGCAATGATAATTTAAAAAAGGGTACATGAGAAGTATTAAAAATTCATTTTTTTATTTGATAATTATAGGGGTCTCTTCAGCTTTAATGTATTGGATTATTCTGAAGGGGAAAATGTTGGAAGTAGGACAAAATATTGTCTCTCACCAAAAAGAGAACGGACATTGGAATGATTTTATAACGGCGATGAGTCACAATTTGCAACATCCTTTAGCCATTCTTCTGGCGCAAATTGTTACCATTATTCTAGTTGCAAGATTTTTTGGGTGGGTTTGCAGAAGAATTGGACAACCTACCGTAATTGGAGAGATGATAGCTGGAATTGTTTTAGGTCCTTCTTTGATCGGGATGTATTTTCCTGAATTTTCAACAATGTTGTTCCCAAAAGATTCCTTAGGTAATCTGCAGTTTTTAAGCCAAATAGGGTTAATCTTTTTTATGTTCGTTATTGGAATGGAACTCGATTTGAAAGTGCTTAAAAATAAAGCGCACGATGCTGTGGTTATTAGTCATGCCAGTATAATAATCCCCTTTACCTTAGGTTTAGGGCTTGCTTATTTTATATACCATTCTTTTGCGCCTCCTGGGGTTGAATTTCTTTCTTTTGGATTGTTTCTGGGAATTGCGATGAGCATCACTGCTTTTCCGGTTTTGGCTGGGATAGTCAGGGAACGCGGAATTCATAAAACAAAATTAGGGGCAATTGTAATTACCTGCGCCGCTGCTGATGATATAACGGCTTGGTGTATTTTGGCAGCAGTAATTGCCATTGTAAAAGCTGGTTCATTCACCAGTTCCCTGTATGTTATGGCATTGGCAGTATTTTATGTAATGCTGATGCTAAAATTGGTTCGGCCTTTCCTAAAAAGAGTTGGGGATTTAAATGCTACAAAAGAAAGTCTGAACAAACCGGTTGTCGCTATTTTCTTTTTGACATTGTTATTATCTTCTTATGTAGCTGAATTAATTGGGATTCATGCTTTATTTGGCGCATTTTTGGCAGGAGCAATTATGCCCGAAAATAATAAATTCCGTTCCATTTTTATCGAAAAGGTTGAAGATGTTTCTGTAGTAATTTTGCTTCCTTTATTTTTTGTTTTTACAGGCTTAAGAACTCAAATAGGATTGATTGACGATCCTAATTTATGGAAAATTACTGGTTTGATTATTTTAGTTGCCGTTGTGGGTAAGTTTTTTGGTAGCGCACTTGCAGCAAAGTTCGTAGGACATAATTGGAAAGACAGTCTTTCCATTGGAACACTGATGAATACAAGGGGTTTGATGGAATTGGTGGTGCTGAATATTGGATACGATTTAGGGGTTTTGTCCACCGAAATTTTCACCATGATGGTTATTATGGCATTGGCGACAACCTTTATGACGGGTCCGGCTTTGGATTTAATCAATTATATTTTCAAAACCAAAGACAGTATTGTACCGGAAGAAATTAGCAATAAAAGTAAGTATAAGGTGCTGATTTCTTTTTCTACTCCCGAAAAAGGAAAAACATTATTGAAAGTTGCCAATAGTTTTGTCAAAAAACAAAGCGGGAATACGGTGGTTACTGCAATGCATTTATCATTAAGTTCAGAGATGCATTTCTTTGGTATTAAAGATTACGAAAGAGAAACATTTTTGCCAATTATTTCCGAATCGGAAAATTTGAATCAAAAAATATTAACCCTTTTTAAAGCCTCAAATGATATTGATTCTGACATCACGGATACAGCTAACCACGGGGAATATGATTTGTTGCTCGTAGGTTTGGGACAATCTATTTTCGAAGGTACCTTGCTGGGGAAAGTCCTTGGTTTCACAACCAGAATTATTAATCCGGATCGCTTGATTGATAAATTCACCGGAAAAGAAGGGTTGTTTGAAAATTCTCCTTTTGATGAAAGAACCAGACAAATTATCGCCAAAAGTAAAATGCCTGTTGGAATTCTAGTCGATAAAAAATTGGAGGAAATCAATCGGGTTTTTATCCCTATTTTCAGTGATGAGGATGCTTTTTTGATCGAATTTGCCCAAAAATTGATTCATAATAATGGTTCTCAAATTACAGTTTTGGATGTCATTGGACAAAAGCGAAACAATAGGGAGATCCAAGAAGTTGTGCGCTCTATAGAACAAATAGCGCCAAACCACATTATGATGATGCAGGAAAGAACAATTAAAAAAGAGTTTTTAGAAAATCAGGATTTGATGATTATCAGTTTAGGCAGTTGGAAAAAACTGATCGATTCTCAAAGTATATGGCTCAACAATACACCGTCGGTCTTGATTATTAAGCCATAGAATCACAATTAAAAATAGTAGATACCTTTAGTATATAACTTCCTGCAAGAGTACTAAAGCTATAAAATTTCCTTTTCCAAAGAAAGTGACTTTAAAATATTTATTGTGACAGCTAATGCAGCAGTATTTTTGCCTTCTTGACGGAAGTTGCACTATGCTTTTGTACGTATTTTTCTGTCTATGTAAAACATTATTTTAGGCAATTCTATTCTTTGGAAAAGTTACTTCTTTAACATCAAATAAGTCAGACTGGGATCACCTAACAAACGTTCCATTTCAGACTGCATGATTTCTAGAACATCCTGTTTTACCTGCAGGTAATTACGCTGAACCATTGCAGTATCAATCTTTCTAATAATGGCAATATCTTTATAATGATTTTCTTCTTTTTTTAGCGCATCATGGTTAATGACAATTTCACAATGAAACGTTTTTAATTCAATTTTACAATCGGGATCATCGGAAACCATGCCTACAAATTCACCAGAACTTAAAGAGGAAATTTTAGAAGGAGGGACGGCCGACTCTAATTGTTTGGAACGGCTGATGGAGGTGCCACACTATTTATCAATAGCGATTCTCTGTCCTGCATAATTTTTCCAAAACGCGCTGACAATTGCTTGGCGGTGTCACCAGTAACTTGACCGCTGACGATGTTTCCGGTGATGTTCATAATCACATCGGCTTGCTCGCGACCGTAATCTTTACGAAGTTGACTAAAGTCTTGGATCCCCAAACAAGTGGCTACCTTATTGCTTCGTGCAGTGGCAATCAGACTATCCATAGTGTTGAGATAAATAGTCGGAAATTCGTCGAAGACCAGTCTGCTTTTCAGCTTCCCTTTTTGATTCACCAGTTTACTAAGCGAGAGACATATAAGGACAATACGGCACCATAAATTTGTATTTTCTGAGGGGTATTGCCCATGCAGACAATCTTTGGTTCAGCCGGATTATTAATGTCTAATGTAAAGTCATTTCCGGATAGTACATAATACAACTGGGGAGAAGAAAGTCGGGCCATCGCAATCTTAGCGGAAGCAATTTGCCCCTCCAGTTGTTCCATGGCATCATTGAGATACGCAGGGTATAGTGGATGCGAAAGGTATTTTTTAGAAACCGGGAATTGGGTACTGTATTTTGCAATAGCCGAAATGGTTGCGTCTTTCAGCCTGTTGTCGTATTCAAGTCCAAGATAACTGGTAGTGGCAAAATGGAATAGTGCTGTGCCGTTGATTTGAAGAGTGCGTCCAGTAAGGATTTTATCTTCAGCATAGAGATCGATCGTGCCTTCATTTTTTGCCATTGTTAACATTTCATCGACTGTATCAATAAAATGATTGTGCTTGATTTTCGCCATGAGTATTCCATTTTAAATTAGGGATTTATACCTTTTTGAATCTGTTGAGGGGTTTTCAAAAGGTAAAGTTCTGATTTTAAAACAGTAGAATGGAAGGGACTTTGTAAATAATCCCGATTTGATAAGTAATACTCCCGAATTGCTATGTGTATAATAACAATGATTGATTACTATTACATTATCTCTTTTTTGGGTAACTAATCGCAGAAAAGGAATCGCTAATTTGCCAGATTGTAATAAAAGATCAGAGGCTATGGAGGACCATTTTGAAAACGAATTTGCCCTATTCTGGATCAGTGGGAACATACTTTTTTTTGAGTATAAACCAGGTGTGGTAATTAATTTAGCGGCAGCGCAGCGTATTGTAGCGGATAGAATGCAAATGCAAAAGGAGAAAGTATATCCCGTTTTGTGTGATGTTAGAGGCATTGCCGATTCTGATAAAGCAGCCAGGGATTATTTGGCGCAATATGGCTCTGTTCTGACGAAAGCCGTCAGTATATTGGCAAACCAAACGATATCGATTGTAATGATTTCATTTTATCTTAAAATAAGTAAACCTCAAGTGCCAACCAAGGTGTTTAGTGACAAAGCTAAAGCACTGGAATTTTTGAAAGCATTTGTCTAGGAATATAATTTTTAACAATTTAAATACTATAGGATATGGATCAGAAAATCGACCAACAGCGAATAGAGATTATCTACGAAATGCTTCTGGAAATGGCAGAAGGGAATTTTGCATACCGCATACCAAGGACAGGGAAGGATGATGAACTGGAGGGATTGGCCATATTGGTCAATTGGACGGCAGAAGAAATGAATGGGTCGCTATTCCATGTGGGTTTAACCAACCCTCACCTTAGCTATCAGTATATAGCTCAAAGTTCATTCATAGTAGACAATAAATTCATCATAAAGGATTTTACTGAAAATGTAGCGGACCTTTTAGGATGTACCTCCCATGAACTTCTGAAATTGGATTTTATGGAACTTTTGGTAAAAGAATCGGTTCCCTTGTTGGAAACGATACGGCCTGAAATATTGCAAAATGAATCCTTTCAAACGAGTATTGCGCTGGAGCTCGCTTCTTTCAAAAAATTAGTTATTCCGGTAAATTGTACTATTTCAAGGTTATACGGAACTACTGAGGTAGTAATTAGTTTTATTGCTGCTATTGCGGATGACAACATGAAAAATTTGATGACAGCAAAGAAAATTCTAACGGCTGAAGAACAGAAAACGCACAACTTTTTAGATGTAAAATCCACACAAGCGGTTTACGATTACATATTGGCCAATATGGATTCAGCGATGCCAACATTAAAAGTACTCTCCCGCATTTTTGGTACCAATGAATACAAATTAAAGAACGGTTTTAAGCATGTCTTTAAGACCACAATACAACAATTTTATAATAGTGAAAGACTCAAGCGGGCACTGCTTCTGATACAGCATACCGAAATCCCATTAAAAACGATTGCTATTATGGCAGGCTTTTCTACGTATCCAAATTTTTCAAGAGCTTTCAAAATTAAGTATGGGTATTCTCCATCCGACCTTCAAAGACAAACGCCAAAGATCTGGACACCAGCTCTCAAATAGCAGTAGGAATGTCCATGAAATAAACGGAGGACTTTCATCAATCAAAAAATCCTGATTTGATATTTCACTATCCTGATTTGATAATACTTATGTTATTCTGTTTTTAGAATTTTACATAACTAATAACAATCACTTCAGGAAATGAAAGCTACGCAACACATAAAAAGGATTAGTATTGAAACGGTTTGCATGGTGTATGTTCTGTTGTTTGTCTATGCAGCTATTAGCAAACTACTAGATTTCGAAAACTTTCAAGTGCAGTTGGGACAATCGCCACTGCTAAGTGCCTTTGCGAGTTGGGTTTCATGGGGTGTCCCAATCATAGAAATTTTTATAGCCTTGACACTGCTAATTCCAAGATATCGGGTAATAGGGCTATTTGCAGCTTTTAGCCTAATGGTAATGTTTACTAGTTATATCATTATTATTTTAAATTTCAGCTCTTTTGTTCCCTGTTCCTGTGGGGGTATTTTGGATAAGTTGGGTTGGACTGAACATCTAGTTTTTAATAGTGCGTTTGTCTTAATAGCACTAATAGGCATTCTGCTGTTAACATCTACCATATTAGCCGACAATACAAGAAAACGCAACAGCATTTTTATTACAGTTCCAGCCTTATTGGTTACTAGTATTGCTGTTGTAGTTTTACTTTTTGTATTATCGGAAGATATTATTCATCATCGTAACAATTTTATTCGCCGTTTTCCTCATTATCCCGCAACTGAAATACGACAAAAGGATCTTAAATACAATTCTTACTATTTTGCAGGAACCAATCCGGGAAAAATATATCTGGGTAATTATACAACACCATTCCAAATTACAGTAGCGGACACTCTTTTAAAAACAATTAACAAGCATAATATTCAGCTTGATCGAGTCGATTTTTCTTTTCATAGTGCCGAAATACGTGTGCTTGATTCCTCTTTCTACCTATTTGATGGAACCGTTCCCTGTATTTATAGAGGAAAAACAGCAAATTGGAAAGCAAAATTACAAGCACCTATAGCAATTAGATATACACTGGCAGAACCAGTAGATACTAACACAGTTGTTTTCCGTGCTTTTGCACCTAAAACTGGAGAAAATATCTTAGGACTATTTAAACTTGCAACAGAAAATACTACAGATTTTAAACCGAAACTTTTAGAAAAACAGATTGATGGGATATTTGATACAGATGGTATGCTTAAATATGACAAAGTAAATCGTAGTGTCGTCTACCTATACAAGTACAGGAATCAGTTTATTTCAACTGACCAAAATCTTTCAGTTGTTAGTCGAGGTAAAACTATTGATACATTTAGCATAGCAAAAATTCAAGTAAAATACTTGCCTGCTTCCAAACAACGAAAAATGTCTACTCCTCCTTTTGTAGTTAATAAAACAATAGCTGTTCACAATAATCTGCTGTATGTGGCATCTGCTTTACCTGGGAAATTTGAAGCAATAGAGCTATGGGACGCGGCAACTATAATTGATGTTTATGACCTTTCAAACAATAGCTATCTTTTCAGTTTTCCTATTTACAATGTAAAGAAAGAAAAAATGAAAAGCTTTATCGTTCAAGGCAATCTACTGTTCGCTATCGTAGGCACACATTTGGTACTTTACAAGTTGAACCCCCTCTTTAAAAGCAATCTCAAAAAATAAAGACAGGAGTTATATCTGTCTAAAATTATACTGCGCAGTATCAGGGATAAGATCGAAAACCTGTTAACAGAGTAGATCATCAATTTTTAATTCTATAATTATGAAAACAGAAATTTCAAAAATGATTTTGCCTATGGCAGTCATTGCAGTTGCCGTAGCTGGCGCATTCAGTTCAAATGCTATGAATAAAAATTCAAAAGTATTTGCTCCAAAGCAAGGTTACACACATACCAGTCCTTCATCGGCTTGTAATATTTCTAACACGTGTTCCGATATCGGTACAGACTTTTGTACTGTAGGAGTGGAAGAGGTAAGATTGTGGGGTAAAACTAATCCAGAGGCTACAACTTGTAACGTTCCACTTTACAAGCAATAGGTAAAAGGGAACAGTTCTAATCCTTGGAAATACCCGATGGCAATGCGGTTTCTTATAAATAGAAACCGCATTGCTTTTTTTAGGAATTAACATCGGTTTATTTTCAATTAATTGGCAACTTTATATCGGCTAGCCCCTCCTTCTTTAAATAAGTGTCAAACCACCTTTCAATCTGTTGAGTTAAATGCTGTTGATTCATCCGCTCCGCTAATGCATGCCCTTCATTTGGATAGAGTAACATCGTGCATGGCTTTTGCAGTCTCCTTAACGCCATGTAAAAATGCACAGTTTGTAAGTAATGTATTTGTGGATCGGTGTCTCCTGACCAAGACAAAAGGGGCGTAGTCACATTTGCAGCATCAAGCACGGGTGAATTATCAAAATAGCCCTGTTTGTTTTGAAATAAGGAGGTTCCCATTCGGAACTGCTGTAGTTCAAAACGAAAGTAATTCGCTTTGCCTGTTGCACCGTTAATATGCAAATAAAAACTAGTGAAATCAGATATGCCGGCCCCTGATACAGCCCCTGCAAATCTATTACTATGCGTAATGATGAAATTAGTCTCGTATCCACCAAAAGAATGACCGATAAGGCCTATATGGTCAGATGAAATAGACGCTTTCAAAAGCGCCGCATCGGTGGCTGCCAAAACGCAATCCAGTGCCGATTGTCCGGGCTGACCTTCTTGGTAAACGATATCTGGATACAGTACAAAATAGCCCTGAGCCGTTAAATTACGGACATTAAATCCTACTCTATTATGTAGAGAAGGATTTACATACCAGTGTAATTCTTGCGACTGTTTCTCATAAATATGAACTACCATTGGGTATTTTTTTTGCGGATCATAACCCGCAGGATAAAATAGTACCCCTTGCAAAGGGATGCCTGAACTGTTAGTATAGGCGATATTTTTCGCGGTACTCCACAAATATTTTTGTTGTTGGCTATTGCTTTGATGAACAAGAGTCGGTCGTGCCCGAGCATCTGATTTAAAAACCAGTGCAGGGGAGTGCTCAAAAGTTTCTTCGCAATAGACATAGGCGTTTCCTTTTTTGGAACTTATCAAATAACTAATTTGCTTTTCTTCGAATGCGATTGATTGTAAACCGGTATTACGCTGCCACAGAGAGTAACCACTGGCTCTGAAATCGGTACTATGGACCTGCAAAAAAAGTTTTTCATCCAAATTGAAACAGGCACTGGTCAAACCGCTGTAATTGTAAGCACTGCGTTGTGCTTGCTCTTGCAGCGCTATTCTATAAACAAGATTGTTTTCCTTGCCACTAGTTAAACGAATGGCTTTACTCCCATCGGGAGTAATTTTCCAAAGATCAAATTGGTCATATACCAGCAATGATTCGTCGTTTGCACTCCAGCCTACAAGTCCAAAAGGTTCAGCATCTTCTTGCACAACATAAGGGTGCTCTGAAAATACAGACCTGTTTTGGGTAATATTAATATGCTTGGCTTGGGCAATATTGTATACCCACCAGTTTCCATCCTTAAAATAACTAAAATAGCCACCACCAGGGGAGGCAAGTATAGGATAATCTAAACTAGGATGCTTTTTCAGGAAAAGCTGCTTTTTACCTGTATCCAGATTAAGTATCCACGAAGTTACATCACCATTGTCTTTGAATTGGGGGTGGTAGGCTCCATCATCAAATAAAAGGGCTACTTTTTTATTACCATTGAGCATCATTGTCGATAGTATAGTATCGGTTATTTGTATATAGCGATTGCTTTTTGGCCACCATAGTCCGTAAAAAGAGGTGTTTGTAATTTGCTTTCTTTCAGGATACAGCAGACGATCGGTAGTTTTCCAAACCATAGCAGTATCCGTTGCTGTTACAGCTGGATCGTTTTTACAGATTTTCATAAATACTCTTTCTCCATCATCCGATAAAACCACCGGAGGTAAATCAGTGGACAATTGCATTGCTTTAGGAAAGGTTACATGGCTGGAATTAAAAGACACTAATTTCTTTAGTGCAATACTATAGTGATAAAGTGTTGTTTTTAAGGGATTAGCTAAAGAAACGCTATAAAAACTCACAGCTTTACTATTTTTGCTCCACGCTATTTTTTCAAAGTTTTCTTCGAGGCGCTGTGCCATTTTTGATTGCGGGAATTGCTCCTGCATAAATACTAATTCCGCAACAGATCCTTTCGCACTTTTTGTGATAATGCCCAGCATAGTCTGGTCGGTACTCCAAGCATAAGAAAGCACGCTATCGAAGCTTTTAAGTACTTGCCCATTATTTTTACAAATCACTATCTTTTGCTGTTTTTCGTCACGGATGCTAAGAATAAGATAATGGTTATCAGTGGTAAAAAGGAAGTCCGTAACATTGTCAAATTTAGTTAGCTGACTCGTTTTTAAATCGACCAGTTCCAGAGTATTTGCAGCAGGAAAATAGGCGAAAAAATCATCTTTGCTAAATTTTCCATTTTTACCCTTCGGAAAAATATGGGTCTTTAAATTCCGGGTATTGCGCACAAATAAGGTGTCTTGATGCGATTCATAATTTACGCTATAGCTCACCCATTGGCCTTTATCTGAAAGCTGTTGTGACACCAGTTTTCCCCACAACTGGTAATCAGCAGCAGTCAACGGCTTTTTCTCATTTGTCTGTCCTATGGAGAGGTTGGAAACCAAAAATAATAATAATACAATCATTCGACAGCAATACCGGTAAATGACCATCAACGTATATCTTTTTTTATTTCTCATAATATCTTTTATTAGTAGCCTGTGTTTTGGGGGGCAAGATTTGGGTTCAGCAGTATTTCGGTTTCTGGAATAGGAAGCAATGCATCGGTCGAGTTCCAACCAATTTTACTTCCCAGAACTTCACTGAGTTTTTCATATCGTTTTAAATCAAAAAAACGATGTCCGTGTTCGGTGAATAATTCTATGCGTCTCTCTTTTAAAATAGCATCTAAAATCTGCTGTTGTGAAGTAGCCTGGGTCGAATCGAGCCCCGCTCGATTTCGAATCACATTCAAATCTTCTTTCGCACCAATAAGGTCTCCAGCCCGTGCTCGTGCTTCGGCTCGAATGAGGTACTGTTCTTCAATTCGAAAAATTACGGAATACTCCGAGGATACAGCGGTACTATTATTTTCCTTGTATTTATTAGCATGATACCAACTTGTTGTGCCATCAGATACTGCCTTGGTCCAGTAATTTTTGCGCTGGTCCATTGGCTCAAAATCGGCCATAAGTGCATCACTTAAAGCCGTAAAAGGGGGTGGTCCTGCAGTAAATATAAAGAGGCCACCCTCTTCTGTGCTATTGCCATAATAGGCAGGCGAAAATTGCCATATTGTGCTGCGACTGCTATTCAAAAAAACAGAATTAAGATTGTCTTCAATAGCATAATCCGTGGTATTGTTAAGGACAGCGGAAGTGGCATTGGATGCCTCTGACCATAATCCGGCATACAAGTAGGTTCTTGCCAGTAAAGCCTGAGCTGCATAGCGATTGGGTCTGACTCGCTCTCCAGTTGTGTCTTCTTGGGGAAGCAACGGAACAGCACGATTTAAGTCAGTAATTATCGATTCGTATACATCGGCTACAGCCATGCGACTTACAGCTCTATTTTGCCTATAATCTGTTGAGGTGATATAGGGAATATTTCCATATAAATTGACCAAATAGAAATGAACTAGAGCCCTTACAAAAAGGGCTTCTCCAGTCAGCCGTTGCCCTATTTCATTTGGTAAGTCACTGGAGACAGCAACGCCCTCTATTAACGCATTAGTAGTATAGATAACATGGTAACTGTTAGTCCACAATCCGGCAACAGCATCGTTGGATGCCAACAGACTGTTGGTGTAAAATCCAAAGGTTGAATTTTCAGTATCGCCATAAAAAGTGAGCTCGTCTGCATAATGCCCCAACTGATTCGACAATCCAAGGGGGGATCCAGTTAATAGTGTCGAACTACGCAATTGCGCATAAATAGCGACCATAGCTGCGTTAGCAGTAGCTGGACTTTCGAATAGGTCACCAGCGGCAAGCTGTGACGATGGTAGTTCAGTTTCTACAAAATTTTCGCAAGCTATAAGTGACAAGAATAAGGCCATAGAAAATACTAATGTAAGAGAACGCATCTGTTTTTCAGGTACCCTAATAAGAAGACTTTTTTTAGTAAATAGATTTTTCATTTCAGTGGATTTAAGGTTAAAAAATGAATTCGATGCCTGTAGTAATTATTTTCAAAGGAGGCAAAACTCCTCTTGTTTTAAATTCAGGGTCAGCTCCTCGATAGGAAGTCAGGGTAAGTACGTTTTGTGCCTGAATATTGAGTTTACACTCGACACCTTTTAACCAGCTAGGAGGGAGCTGATAACTCAAGGCCACATTCTTCAATCGAATGTAAGAAGCATCTGTAATCGTTGCATCACTATCCCTATATTTAGTATAAGCATTGGCAACTGCAGCATTAGCTCCAGTGCTGTATTGCTGAAAAGGACCTGTATCACCTGGATTTTGCCATCGCGCCAGTACATCAGTAGTTTGGTTGTTTCGGCTTCCTGGCAAGCCAAGAGTTGAAGCTGAATTGTAGTTCAGTTGTTTGACAAACTGGAATAGAAAATCGAGTTGTATCCCTTTATAGTGTAACTGGTTTTGGAGCCCTCCATAAAACTCAGGATTCAAGTCTATTAGGTACTGCTTATCGTCTTTTGCCGATAGTTGTCCATCCCCATTAAAATCTTCAAACTGATACAGTCCTGTTGCTGGGTCAAGTCCTGTAAAATGATATACTTTTACGATGTTTAAAGGAGATCCAATGACGTATTTGTTGGAGTAGGTGGAGCTTTCTAAATCAGGAAATCGCAACAGTTTATTATTCAAAATACTGATGTTGAAATTTGTACTCCATCCAAAATTCTTCTTTTGAAAATTTACGGTTCGCAAGGTCAATTCGATCCCGTCATTCTGTACGCTAGCATCAAGATTAGCTTGTATGCTGTTAAATCCTGTTGTACCAGGCAAGGGAATCCCCACTAACTGGCTTGATGAGGTATTGCGAAACCATCCAGCGGTCAGGAAAATACGGTCATTAAATAAGCCGAGTTCTGTTGCTATCTCAAATTTTTTATTGCTTTCCCATCCAAAATCAGGATTAAAAAGTCGTGTAGGTTCCAGCCCAACAACTCCTTGGTACGGATTTCCTGATGAGCTGTAGGTATCTAAATACTGGTAATCCCCAATTTGGTCATTTCCTGTTGTGCCATAACTGGCACGTAGTTTTCCAAAACTTAAAAAAGAAGGACTACCGTTGTCTATAAAGGATTTCGAAAAGAGCCAGGCAGCACCAACGGCACCAAAATTGGCAAACTTATTACCTGGTCCAAAACGGCTTGAACCATCCCTTCTGCCCGTAACATTCACAAAATATTGGTCCTTCCAACTAAAATTGGCTCGTCCAAAAAAAGCTTGGTATTTGTATTCTGTAGAACCGCTACTCATGATACTAACAGTGGAGGCTGATGCCAAATCATAAATTAAACTGTTGCTGGTAAATCCTTCACCCGACAAAACAAGCTGTTGACCAGTTAGCTGGTTAAAAGTACTTCCCACCAATACTGCGATCTTCCCTCGACCAATATCGGTATGCCAATTGAGTTGAGGCTCCACAATCCAAGATTGACGGGAAGTCGTAGTAGTAAAAATCGACGAAAACGCACTGTCCAGCCCGTAAGCAGGATCATAAATGGTCGATGGAAAAGTACTACTCTCTGTATGTTTGAGGTCAGTAAAACCAAAACTAGATTTTAGTTCTAAATGGTAGGGCAAGGCATAGGATAAAATAGAATTGGCCACAAAATCATAGGTTTTGCTCAGCGATTTACCGTTTAGATTGCTCAAAGGGTTTTCCCAAGTACTGTTCTCCCAGTTCAGCTGCCCTTCAGTATCATATAGTGCTGGGGCATTCGGCGCTAGTTTTCTCGAAATAGTGGTAAGATCGGTAGAGGGCTGATTATTGTCTTGTACGGTATATCCAGACGAAAAAGTAATTCCAAACTTTTTATCAGTAGCTAGATGGTTGAGATTGATACGGACATTTCCTTTTTTATATCCAAAATCACCAGGAAAAACAGTGGTTTCCTTCCCATAATTTCCATTGATGATAAACTGAGTTTGCTCATCACCACCCGAAACGGATGTTTGTAGGTTCGTGATAGTCGAACTCCCTCCTGTAAGCTCTTTTTGCCAATTGGTATTGCGGGTTTGATCCCAAGTACCATTGACTTCATATGCAGAAGCGGGATACTTCGTATAGCCATCATTGGCATACGCTTCTTTTCGCATCTGTACGTATTGATCTGTATTCATTAAATCCATAAAACGGGTTACTTTCCCAAAACCATGGGAGTAATGGGCAGTATAGGAGGTTTTGCCCGCCTTTCCTTTTTTAGTGGTAATGAGTACTACTCCATTGGCGCCGCGGGAACCATATATGGCGGTGGCATCGGCATCTTTGAGCACTTCTATGCTTTCAATATCCCCGGGATTCAAGTTATTCAACGGACTTGTTAAAGTGGGCATAATTGTAGCTGAGGCGTTAAATCCAATAGGATCGCTGGCATAGGGTACACCATTTATAATATATAGCGGTCGGTTTCCATCCGGTCTAAGACTATTTTGTCCCCGTATCTGAATGTCGAATCCACCACCAGCCACTCCTGTGGTTTGTGTAATGCTTACCCCAGCCATACGACCTTGCATGGCAGCCAATACGTTCGTTACAGGTTGTTTTTCAATAGTTGCGGCCGTAATACTGGCAATGCTTCCGGTGCGTTCTTTTTCTTTGACGGAATAGTAACCAGCATTGACGCGGACTTCCTGCAAGGTGGTTATGTCTTCCTGCAATTGGATATTTATTATTTTGCGACCGCTTATGGACACTGTAGTAGTTTTAAATCCCAAGAAAGCAACCACTAAAGTATCGTTAGGTGATGCTGTGAGCCTGTATTGACCATTAAAGTCAGAGATAGTTCCAGTTGTAGCTTTTCCTTTTATGGAAATTGTCACGCCGGGTAAAGGATTAGTACCATCAGTGATGGTACCGCTTATTTGGTTTTGTTGCTGTTGGTACTGATTTTGCCTCAGTATCGTGCTTGCTTGAGCAGGGGTGTAGCTGAGTGAGAACCCGATAATAATCAGGTACCAAAAAGCCAATCTCCCCTTGTTTAATGAAATTTTTTTCATAATATTGGGTTAGTTAATTGAAACGTTAGTTTTGTTAGCGATGGTCCTCTATACTAGTTTGCTGACGGGTTAGAGGGCCTTTTTTTTATAAGTCTTAAAGTCATCAAGTCTTTAGGGATGGTATTTTATTCTGTCATAGTTGATCTTTTGTTAGTGGTTAGGACTTAAACATTAATTTATTTTTATCCATGTTGAATTTTAATTGTTATTCTGTTCTTTTTTGCATCGCCCAAAAAAGAACCAAAAAACGCTAGCCTGGACTGTTCGTCGACCCGCTATTTTATCAATTCTGAAATCCAACAAACTCGCTACGCTCAAACAGTGTTGGATTTTTTCAGAATTGCTAAAAACGGGTGCCCGGCTGCCACAGTCTAAGGGCGGTTTTAACGAGAGCGTATTTTGATGAAACGTATGTTCTATATTCTAACTTATTTCATATTTAATATTACTCATTACATATTAAATTGCTGTCGTTTCAGGGATTCAATTGTCCTTAGCTTCCGCAGTCGAGCGTCAAATGTTTGAAAAATACGTAAAAAGAAAAGCTGTTTGAGCGTAGCGAGTGCTGCCTCTTTTAGTATTCGAAAACCAATTTGACCGACGAGGGAGCGCAGACTTGAAATCGAAGATTCATGAATACAAAAAAAACAATAACAACCCCTGAATATTTTTTTGTTTCTTTTTTGATCAAGCAAAAAAGAAAATTAGTGACCATAAATCCAAAGGCATATAAGTGCTATAAATGCTACTATTAATACAGCTTTTATTTGTCTGTAGTATTTCATCGTATCAATTTTGTATGTTATAAAATCGGTTGTATACCCATTGAGTTTTGGGGCAATGGTGGTATAAAAAAGGAAAGTTGATTTTCAGGATCGGCTTCCAACCCTTTGTTTAATGAAATTTTATTCATAATATTGGTATAGTTAATTGAAACGTTAGTTTTGTTAGCTTCGGTCCTCTATACTTATTTCGGGAATAAGTTGGAGGGCCTTTTTTTAGTCTGTCATTGCGAGGGATGAAGCAACCTCACTATTATTAGTGTATCATAGGAGATGAGTTTTAGGATTTGAAAATAACCTGCACCTTTTATTAACAAATTCAAATTAAATTAACTGGGTGTTCTGTTCAAAGGACCTTTCGGTGCAGGAGTTTATAGTTATAAATGACTTATATAATCGTAGGAGTTTTTTAAGTTTTTACTTTCAATTTTTAGTTGCCGTTTGGCATAAGTGTATACTTCCAACTAAGAAAATATTTTGTATTTTGATGAATACATGATTTTGTTTTTCGGTTTAAAAAACTCCTTTTGTTCCCCTCTCTGAAACAAACTCTAAAAATTATAACATACCATTTGGAAAATAGAAATAAAGACAATACTTTTAAAGTGCGAGTTTAAAGAGGAAAAGCTTAAATCTAGGTGCCAAAAGCATTTTAGGTTTGAGGTTAGGTATATAAGAGGATTATTATTTTATATAATTCCCTTTATACATTTCAAGGTAGAGTTAAACACATCAGTATTAAAGTCCTGATGGGTGAAGTGTCTCTGATAAGACTACTTCCCGGTGTTTTTCTATCCTTACACAATGTTTGTTTCAGTTTTGGGATAACAGAAGGCAGCTTGCTTTTAACAGGTAGTTAAGGTGGTAGGGTAACGGTTGTACATAAAAAAATCGGTTTCATAATTTATAGGTTTATGGTTATGAAACGATGTATTTCGGATATGAAGAATACTTGCAAAAAAAGCAAGGAGCGGCCTCACACTTTAGAGTCAAGGGCGACCAAACCCATCTTTATAATCTTTCGACTATAAAGTTACTATCTAAAGCTTACGTGAGAACCGCTCGCATGCCGTTTGCAAAAGTAGGAAACTTTTTGACATGGAGCGACTTCACGATACTCTCGATAGTAAAATTGGTCGTTTTGACTCGAGAAAACATCGTTTTAATTATGCCAAAAAGGCTAATTATCAATTCGCTAATACAAATATAAGAAATTATTTCAATAATGCAAATTAGTTTCGACATAAACACCAAATAACATTAAAACAAGTAATTAAAATGACTCATAAATTTGAAAAAAAGGAAAATAACGCGTCAATATATAGATTAAAACTTGGGATGAAACTTAAGGAAAATAGACTTATGAAATGTTTTTCAATTTTAGACATAGTTGAAATGACGAACATATCTAAAAGTACTATTATAAAAATTGAAAAAGGAGAAGCAAAAGATATTGACAATTATGTTGAGTATGCAAAAGCTGTTGAGTACCCGTTTGAGACTTTAATTGATTTTGAAATTAAATTAGAGCCTCTGAAAGAATTATCTGCCTTGCGGAAACAAGCTACCAAATTGACAGCGAAAATTCGTAAGAACATTGTAAATACTTCTTTTTTAGGTGCTGGTAAAACAACATCTGAAGTAAGGGATGAACTAATCAGAATAAATGAAATTGCCAACACAGTTAAATCAACTGAGATTGCTGGAGTTATGAGGAATCTGGTCGAAGACAGTATTTTAAGGAAAGAGAAAAAAGGGAGTAAGAATCTTTACCTGAAGGGTTAATATGTAGCTTTTATTATTTTTCATTATACTGATCGCGAGAAGAACTATTAGAGAATGTAGAAAGTTATCGTAAACTTTAATGGTTGATAAATTGTTCAGTATATCACTAAAAGTGGGTATTGTAACAATAGTTAAAAAAACCTTTATTTACGAACTAGGATATATAGCATGAGTTGTGGTAAAACTTTAAAAAAATGTTACTAGTTTATGTTATATACTAGTTGTAGGCTAGTTTATCTCAAAATTCCGAATAAAAAACTGAAAAAGCAAACCAAAAATTAAAAGATGAATAAACCAGAAAGTGTCAGATTAGAAGTTTTTAAATTCAATTTGAGTCCGAGAAAGTCATATAAAGGAACGAATTCTTTTAGAGATTTATTTATAAAAAGAACAGATGAACCTACAAATATAGAAAACACAAAATTATATTTAAGTTTCTTCAAGCATATGATTTCAATTTTAGATAGTGAATATAAAGTTGTAAGAAACAAAGCTTTTACACTTATTAATGAAAATAATCAAACTAGTTTTAGCGCACCAAAAAATATTATATATGGAGTTTTGGAAGGCGGACAAATGGGCGAAGGAAAAACTAGACGTAAATTAAAAAATAAAACCAATTCAAATTCGTTGGACGGTGACGTAATTAATGATAAATATTTCTTTTACATTTATGCACCATTGAATGATAGTAATGGATATATTATGTTTCAAATTTATCAACAAGATAACATTAGAGAAGAATTTATGAGCTTCGTTTTTAAAGAAATATACAAAAATGAAACAGATTATAATATGCCCAATTATGACGTCTTCATTCCTCAATCAATAAAAGATGAATTCAAAAGCTCCGCTAAAGTTAAAGAATTGAAATTTACCGAAACTGTTTTATCTACGGAAATTGAAAAATCTGCGAGTTTTATGTCTATAAATGAAAGTTATAAAATTGAAATAAAAATTACTCCCATTAAAAGCAAAATACAAATGTCTTTACTAGATACACTAGTTCAACCATTTTTGAAAAAAAGCTTTAATGGCATTGGGTTAGATAATTTTGATAAAAAAAATGTAGTTCTAAAAAATAATAAAAAAACAGCAACATTTGAAATGGATGGTGCAGGAGATATAATGCCTCGAATATATTTAAAAGGAAAAATTCCTATAAGCCAATTTGGTGTTCCTGATTTTGATGAGTTAAAAAAATATTGCGATGGAATATTAGAGGGAATATTATCCGAACAACCTAAAGTAAAAGAAATATAATTATGTTTTTAAACATAAAAAATATAAAAATTAATGCTAAAAAATCATTATACACAAATATTAATGGTGAGGAAGAAAAATGGAGTTATGCTTACATTTTTGTCAAAATAATTATTCCAATTATTAGTTGTTTAATTGTATATATCAACCAAGACAAATTAATGGAAGACCCAAAAGTGATAGTAATGTTGTTATCACTTTTTTCAGGATTAATGTTTGGAGTTTTAATAAAAATTCCAGACAAATTTAAAGATTTAGAACCTAAAGAGAATGAAACAAAACTTGATGAAACAAAAAGAAAACAGATAAAAAATTATCTAAAGCTTTTTATGTATTCTTTGTCATATTCCATTTTAGTTGCACTTTTTTCAATTTTTTTCGTCATTTTAAACTCGTTTTTTCCAAGTTTAATAGAATTAGACTTAACTAAATTTAAAATAATAGAAGATATCAAACAATTAGATTTACTAACAACGTTTTTATTAATTTTAATAATTTTTTACCGCATATTATTAGTAAATTATCTTTTGAACTTTCTATTTTTTATATTTCGAGCTGTAACAAATTTATATGAATTTATGCTCTATGAGTTCAGTAAAATTAAATAAAAACAAGCCTACAACAGCTAGAGATTCCTTGCGTGCGCAGCACGAACAATGAAACTCCTGTTGAACAGCCTGTCCCGCTTTTTCGGGAGAACCGTTCACTGGCAGGTAATATGGAGTTTTCGTAAAGTTTTGAGAGAGAATATCAAGAGGATTTAGTGTCCTCTTTTTTTGGAGTAGTTTTAAGCTTGGTTTTTTGAGTGTTTTTCTTGACTTTTGTGCAAAAGAGCCCGACCTAGCAGATATACCCCAATCGTTAGGCAGTTTTCTAAACTGTGCCCATAACAATGAGCAAATAATGATTGATTTTTCACCCTACAATCTGCAATTGATTTTTTACTTTGATGGATCAAAATCTAGTAAAAACAGTATATAAAATTATTGGCATTGCATTTTGAGGATATAACAGCCATTTTTAGTGCTTTTCACGAATTGTTTTCTTTTAATAACCATCAAGCAACTTTTTACAGAAAGAATCTTAATTGTAGTTTAAATCCCATATATTTACTTTCTCGGTAACAAAATAAAGTGCGTTTAGAGATTTTTAGACGAAATGAAGTTGTGGGCAATGTTATTGAGTTAATACCTAAAAATTAATGAATCATAATCCTAAAATTTTTATCCACTATTCTTGGGACAATGAACTCCATAAGATATGGACACTTTATTTAGCAAATAGACTTAGCTCAGATGGTGTTGACGTAATCTTTGATCAATATGATTTAAAGTTAGGATCAAACAATAATTATTTTATGGAGCAAATTTCAAAAGCATCGAAAGTTCTCTTGATTATGACTCCAGACTATAAAATTAAAGCAGACAATCGAATTTCGGGTGTGGGATATGAATATCAAATAATAAGTACGGAATTTGCAAAAACAATTTCTACTAACACGAAGTTTCTCCCTATTCTCCGAGCCGGTGATATTGAGTCAAGTATACCTACTTTCCTTCAATCCTTTCTTTATTTAGATGTTAGAGCTGACGGTGAGTTTGAGAGAAAGTATATTGAACTTTTAAAGAACATATATGATGAGCCGCTGAATCCAAAGCCACCTCTAGGCAAAAAACCAAACTTTACGGATGCAAAACCTATTTCAAAAATAAAAACAATGACTGATGTTTTGGGATTAGGATTGTCCCGAGCACAAGTACATAAAATTTTAGGAAAGCCTGACACAAAGGACGCTTTAATAGAAACATATTGGAGTCATGGACTAGAGGTTATTTATAATAAGCATTGGGACAAGGTTGATGGGGTTTTAGCAAAGCGGCAACCGTCAGGAATTAGTTTCGATTATGAGGTAAACGGTATATTCCTTGAAGAAAGCTTTGCGGAAATCAAGGCCAAATTAGGAAATCCTTTAAACTGGGGTTTACCGAATCCATTTACTTCATATGCATTTTATAAAATCGATAATAAGTTTCTTACCATAGCTTTATGGAGAGCAACACCTGATAAAGAATATGCAGATTTCAAAATGGGTACAGCTTACGCTATCGCATATTGCGAAGAACATTCCGCCATTGCATGTGAACCAATAATCGCTGCAACTATTGAAGAAATCAGAGCGCGAAAAAATCTAACTTATCTTGAGAGGAAACCACAAGATTATGAAATTGATTTTAAAGCAGATTTTTTCAATGAAGAATATATGATTTCACCTCCATACCCGTTTTTAGGCGGTGGCTACATGATTACTGTATTATTTCAAGAGTCAGGAACACTAGTGGATTTTTGGCTTTATGATTTAATGTGGTCATATCTAGTCATAAGAATGATTGGCTTACGAAATATTAATGAAATAGAAAAATAGAAGACTGTTTCCCGCTACCGCACGAATCCTTTCGTGTGGTACTTAACCCGATTGCTCAGAATGGTAGATAAGAATAGAGCTAATTGTAGTTTGATTTTTAGGTCTTTACCTTTTATCGAAGATTTATGAGCTTAGGACTAATTGTGATAAAAATGGTAATTGGAAGAGTAGGAGGAAGAGGTAGAAAGATGCTGAGATGAGGTGTATTTATTTGTTTTGAAAATTTGTAATAAAAAAACTATACATTAGCAAAACGATAAATACTGACGTTTGTCAGACATAGCAACCCAATTTTGGTTAGATATGTCGGACGCTATCAGATATATATACAAGTTATAGGGCATTTTAAACAGACGACAACCAATTGAAAAGACGACCTCTATATATTGAAACAAAAATAAAATGTGACTTTGATACACTGTGGACAAATACGCAAGAACCGTCCATTCATCAACAATGGGACTTACGTTTCACAGAGATTGAATACTTACCAAAAAATGACCCGACAGACCCTGAAAAATTTCTATACTCAACAAAAGTTGGCTTTGGAATTAAGGTTGATGGAATCGGAGAAAGTGTTGCAACTAAAACCAAAGACAACGGGGAAAGCACATCAGTTTTAAAATTTTCATCAGACAGCAAAATTTCATTAATCAAACAAGGTTCAGGCTATTGGAAATATGTTCCAGAAGCAGATGGGATAAAGTTTTTTACAGGCTATGACTATGAAACACGTTGGGGACTTTTCGGAAAACTGATTGACAAAATTATTTTCAGACCGTTAATGATTTGGGCAACTGCTTGGAGTTTTGATTGCCTGAAAAATTGGATTGAAAAAGGACTTCACCCAAAGCAAGCTTTAAATGCTCAAATATCTGTTTTGCTTGTGAATTTAACTTTAGGAATCATTTGGATTTATCAGGGACTAATTCCAAAAATACTTTTTACTGACACGGGGGAAATTGAAATATTAAGACAATCAGGGTTATTTAATGGAAACGAAGAAAATATTTTGAACATCATAGGAATTGCAGAAATTGCTTTTGGGGTAGCATTGATTTTCATTCAGAGAAAAGCTCTTCAGTATTTAAATATATTAGGATTGTGTCTTCTCACAGTCGGAGCAATTTTTAGCGACTTGATGATTTTTACACTTCCATTTAATCCATTTTCGCTAAACATATCAATGATAGCTCTTTCGATAATAGCAATTTTGAATTTCAGCTATTTACCAAAGGCTTCCAATTGTATCACAAAACAGAAATAATGAAATCAATATACCAACAAGCTTTAGGTTCGGACTTTGACAAACTTCATCCACAGATTCAAAAGCGTTTTGGCTTCACCAGCAATGACAAAATTGCCTCAATTGGAAAAGGAGTTATGCAAAAGATTTGGTATGGAAAAGTATATACATTTCCGTTTCTATATATTGGAACTTTTCGAAACATTATGTTTCCGCAGAAAGGAAACGAAATTCCATTTACAATTGAAAACTACGCCTATAAAGACAAATTTGGAAGAGAAACCGTTACTTGGGTTCGTAAATATCAATTCCCAAAGCGAGTAAGAAGATTTGACGCAACAATGATTTACAGCGAACAAAGAAATCGAATTGTTGACTACTTGGGCACACATCAACATCTTGCAGTTGACATTGAAATGACTGTGGCGGAAAACGGTGGTATAAAATTACGGTCAGGTGAACAAAGATTTTATGAAGGTTTTTTAGGTTTTAAATTTCCAATGCTGTTTTCAGGTGAAGCGAACGTTTGTGAATGGTATGACGATAAAGAGCAGAAATTTAAAATTTCCGTAGTGGTAAGTAACAAAACTTGGGGTAAATTATTCGGCTATGAAGGAACATTTGAGACTGAATACATAACGGTAAATTCAAAAGTGGACATTCCAAAAGACGTTATGCCAGTAAGGGAAGAAATAAGAGAATAAAATGAAAATGAAGAGAAAAACGCCCTATAACAGCACCTACACGCAAGTGGGGGTTCAGTGCATCTATGAAAGTGAAGTGCTAAAACAAAGTTCTGTACTTTTAATGAAGCTCAATGCTAAAAATCCCCACCTGCGTGTAGCTGCAAAACGTTAGCAGAGATTTCACACCGAACTAATCAAAAAAAATAGGATAAACTATAACATATGAATATTAAAAAAACTTTTTTCTACTTATTTACTTTATTAACACTATTTTCAATCAGTTGTTCAAATTCAGATAATATACAAAATTCCGATTCTGGAATCATTATTTCCGATCCAAATTGTACTCAAATTGTAAATATTGCTGATGAAAATTTTAGACAAAAAATTTTATCATCAACTAGTACAAATAGTATAGCCGCAAATTTAGATGGAATCGTTATTAAAGTTGATACGAATGATGACGGAATAATACAAGTGTGCGAAGCAGAAAATGTTAGCTATCTAAAAGTTGATAATTCAAATATATCTTCAATGGAAGGTGTAACTTCATTTAGAAATCTTAAAACTTTATCTTGTAGAGGTAATCAAATTGAGGGTTTGGATGTCTCCAGCTTGAAAAATCTTGAAAATTTATATTGCGATAACAATAGAATTAAGACTTTAAATATTCAAGGATTAAATAATTTCAAAGTTCTTTGGTGTTACTATAATCAATTGACATCTTTAAATTTAAGCTCCTTAAGGTCACTTGAAACAGTAGAATTTTATTATAATAAAATAAGTGAATTAAATCTTAGTAATTCAAATAATATAAAAGACTTAAGAGGTTATAATAATTTAATAACAAAACTCTCCATAAGTCATTTGACAAATTTAGAATATTTATTAATTTCTTACAACTCACTAACTTCACTTGATGCTAGTAATCTAAAAAAATTAATAGATTTACAATGTCAGTCAAATCAATTAAAGACTTTGAATGTTTCTGGTTGCATCAACCTTTTTTATTTAACGTGTAATCATAATAAATTAGATTACTTATATTTAGATAAATGTGCTAAATTAAATTCATTACAATGTCCTAGTAATAACTTAAAATCTCTTTTGCTAGATGATTTAATTGGACTATTAAATTTAGATTGTTCCTTTAATACGTTGACAACATTAGACATAAGAAATTCTAAACAACTACTATATTTTAATTGCTATAAGAATAGTTTACAATCTTTAATTATCAAAAATGGAAATGCATTTTCAAACTATTCAATCGGAGAAAATCCAAATCTATCTTCAATATGTTGTGATCAATCAGAATTAGCAGACATACAAAATGAAATACAAAAACTTGGATATAATTGTGTTGCTAATACAAATTGTTTTTAGTACAGAAACCATCGGCCAACCACCGTTTGGCAATATAGCGGGTTTAGGCTTAATTTAAAGATGGTTTTGTACTTGGAAAAGTAGTTATTAACCGAAAGTCTAGGCTTCCTTAATCCGCCACATCGCCAAGCGGCCAAACGTTCGCAGATAGAGAACCAAAAAACGTAAATAATTAAACAACCACAATATGAAAATTAGATTAACAATTTTATTATGTTCCTTAATATTTTTGAAAGTTAACGCACAGAATAGTAATGACTTAATTATTAAGGATATAGATATACTAACTATGAAAAGTTCAGATATTCTTAACAACAAAAGCATATTAATCCAAAACGGAAAAATAGTAAAAATTGATGATTTCAAAAAATTATCTATAAACAAGAATGCAAAAATAATTCAAGGAAAAGGTAAATATATAATGCCCGGTTTATCTGAAATGCATAGTCATTTACCAATTGAAAGTAAAGTAGATACTTTACTAATTGAAAATGTCGCAGCTGGAGTTACGCATTTAAGAATAATGAATACAAAAACACCTCAATTACCACTTAAAGAGCGATTGAAAAATAGTCAAAATACTATTTCTCCAAAATTACATTATAGTCATATTATTAGACGCGATATAAAATATACTGAAATCCAGTTTGACAGTTTAATGACTGAAATCAAAAAAAATGAAATTAATTTTATCAAATTATTCAGTGTTGCAAGTGAAGAAGTATTCGATAATTTAATGAAATCCGCAAATAAAAATAATGTAATTGTTTGTGGGCATTATCCAGGTGGAATAAAAATGGAAAAAGTATTAAAATCAGGCTTTAAAAGCATTGAACATTTAGCTGGATATGAACAAATAACAGACGAAGTTGAATTGTCAAAAACAATCGAACTGACTAAAAAGAGCGGTGTTTTTAATTGTCCTACTTTAGATTGGGATATAATGGCAAAAGATTTACAATATCCAGACGAGTACAAAAATAGGCTTGTCTATTCAAATGCCCCTAAGAAATATTTGGATAAATGGGAAATCGAATATAATAAGGGTATGGAAAAAGAAGGAATTGATAAAGTTTTACTAAGTAAAGAAAAATACTTGCCAACTTTTGCATACAAACAAAAAATACTAAAAAAACTAAGTGAAAATAATTGTTTATTACTTTTAGGAAGTGATGCTGGTAATAGTTTTCAAATGAATGGATTTAATATGTATGAAGAAATGTATAATTGGTCTAAGGCAGGTATTGATAATTTAACAATTCTAAAATCAGCCACAATAACACCCGCAATATTCTTTAATGAAGATAAAATTTGGGGAACAATTGAAATAGGCAAATCTGCCGACTTAATAATTCTTGAAAAAAATCCATTAGAAGATATAAGAAATATTAGAACAGTTGAAATGACAATTATTGATGGAAAAATTTATCTTAAAAAGGAACTTTTGAGTAAATTATAAATCTCCATCTGCTAACAGCTAAGCTTCGTTGCGTGCATAGCATGAACAATGAAAGCTGTGTTGAACAGCCTGTCCCGCTTTTTCGGGAGAACCGCTCTACATCCATCCCTTATGGGTTTTTCGATAAATGTGTAAGAAGAATTTCAAGAGGCCATTGCCCCAGCTATCGCACGAATCCTTTCGTGTGGTACCTAACCAGAATGCTCAGAATGGTAGATAAGAATAGAGCTAAGTGTAGTCTGATTTTTAGGTCTTTACCTTTTATCGAAGATTTATGAGCTTAGGAGTGATTGTGATAAAAATGGTAATTGGAAGAGTAGGAGGAAGAGGTAGAAAGATGCTGAGATGAGGTGTAATTATTTGTTTTGATAATTTGTAATAAAAAAACTATACATTAGCAAAACAATAAATACTGACGTTTGTCAGACATAGCAACCCAATTTTGGGTAGATATGTCGGACGCTATCAGATATATATACAAGTTGGGCGTTATACTAAAAAGACCATCGAGTTTAACCAAATAATAAACAATTATGATAACTTGTCATTTAAAATACACTATTGACCCTTACCTAGTTTCACTATTTGAACAATATGGCAAACTTTGGATAGATTTAGTAAATCGTTTCGGTGGACAACATCATGGTTATTTTTTACCAAGCGAAGGAGCTAACAATATTCCGTATGCCTTATTTTCGTTTCCTAGTTTAGCCGAATATGAAAGTTATAGAAAATCAATATTGACAGACAAGGAGTGTATCGAAGCCTTTAAACTTGGAGAACAATCTAAGTGTATATTAAGTTATGAAGGTACGTTTTTAAGACCTGTTTTAAATTAAAAATAAACAATGCAAAGACCAGAAATTTCAGAATATAAATCTTATTTTCAGTACTATATTGACCTAGTTGATAAAGGTAGTTTTTTTGACGTTTTGGATGAAAACGCAAAATTCTTAATAGAATTTTTCAATAATGTTCCAAAAGAGTTATTAAATCACAAGTATGCAGAAGATAAATGGACGGTTAAAGAAGTCTTAATGCATATTATTGACACTGAAAGAGCCTTTGCGTTTAGAGCCTTTGTTTGTGCAAGAGGAGATGCAGACACGCCATTACACGGAATGGACGAAAATCTGTACGCTGCAAATATTAATG
>NZ_FODN01000007.1 GCF_900110375.1 Flavobacterium sinopsychrotolerans
AACAACAGGTTTATTTCGAACAATAACTTTGATGTGGGATTACTCTATAGAAACAAAAGTTTCTATTTGAGTTTCAATGCCAGTAATATTCTGGATAAAGACATTGACAATTTTAGCGGTATAGAACCGAGTCTTTTGAGAAATTATCAGGTGTATTCCGGATACGTTTTTAAAAACAACAGCAATAACAGGGCAGAGATTGAACCATCAGTATACTATCAATTGTTTGCCAGTGACAGACGTTCAAGTACCGATATCAACATCAAGTACCGAAAATACAACCGCTATGACGATTACTACTGGGGTGGGATATCGTATCGTTTTTTGAATGATCAAATAGGAAAGCCATTAAATTTAGGACCAATGGTTGGTTTCAAGAAGTCTAATTTCTATTTTGGGTATTCGTATCAGGTGACGCTTAACGAGCTTTCGGCATACAATTCAGGAACTCACGTGGTTACGATAGGATTGGATTTTCTTCAGGGAATCAGTAATTGCCCTTGTACCCAAAGTCCGGTTCACGACTAAGAACCTTCTTTTTTTAACAACAAATCCGATACGTTTTTACAGCGTATCGGATTTGTTATTTAAAACCGTTTTCAGTCCATATTGGGTGTTATTTTAGTCAAATTGAAAGTAACTTCAAATCCTTTTGTTTTGCGTTTTTTGTCCCTTACAAAGCATCTATAAACGTTTATGGAATGTTTTTGACTGTTGAAACGTATTGGAGACATTCAGAAAATTTTAGGCATCTTTTTTGGTAGATTACAACGATTTCGTTAGTAAAAAATGAATTTATAGGTTTTTTTCCAATTTGTTACTCCTTTAAAAGTTCTATATTTGTTATTCTTTCTAAAAACAATAAACTAATGAAGACCTTAAAAGACTTTAATTTCAAAAATAAAAAAGCATTAATTCGTGTAGATTTTAATGTTCCCTTGGACGAGAATTTCAATGTAACAGATGCTACACGTATAGAAGCAGCAAAACCAACTATAGATGCTATTTTAGCACAAGGTGGAAGCGTAATTTTGATGTCACATTTGGGCCGTCCAAAAGGAGTAGAAGAAAAATACTCTTTGAAACATATTTTGAAAACGGCATCAGCTATTCTTGGAGTTTCTGTTCAGTTCGCCACAGATTGTATTGGTTCAACAGCTAAAAATGCTGCTGAAAAGCTACAAGCAGGGGAAGTTTTATTGTTAGAAAATTTGCGTTTTCATAGCGAAGAAGAAGCAGGTGATATTGCTTTTGCAAAAGAACTGGCGTCACTTGGAGATATTTATGTAAATGATGCTTTTGGAACGGCACACAGAGCACATGCTTCAACTACCATTATTGCACAATTTTTCCCAGCTGAAAAATGTTTTGGATTGTTATTGGCTAAAGAAATTGAAAGTTTAAACAAGGTTTTGAAAAACAGTGAAAAACCGGTGACGGCAGTTCTTGGAGGATCTAAAGTGTCTTCTAAAATTACTGTTATCGAGAATATTTTGGATAAAGTAGACCACATGATCATAGGTGGCGGAATGACTTTTACTTTTGTGAAAGCATTAGGAGGTAAAATTGGGGATTCTATTTGTGAAGATGACAAACAAGAATTAGCATTGGAAATTATGCGTTTAGCTAAAGAAAAAGGAGTTCAAATTCATATTCCGGTTGATGTTGTGGCAGCAAATGCTTTTGCAAATGATGCCGAAACTCAAATTGTTGATGTTAATAAAATTCCTGACGGTTGGCAAGGATTGGATGCAGGTCCAAAATCATTGGAAAACTTCCATAAAGTAATCATGGAATCCAAAACAATACTTTGGAATGGTCCATTGGGTGTTTTTGAAATGGAAAATTTTGCAAAAGGAACTATTACCCTTGGAAATTCTATCGCTGCATCAACTGCAAACGGTGCATTTTCACTTGTAGGCGGAGGCGATTCTGTTGCTGCAGTGAAACAATTTGGATTAGAAGATAAAGTGAGTTACGTTTCTACTGGCGGTGGCGCTATGTTAGAAATGCTTGAAGGCAGAATATTACCTGGAATTGCAGCTATTTTAGATTAAATGCAAGCGCAGGTGTATTGAAGGTTGCTTTTTATAAAAATTTATTTTTAAGAAAGTGATAAATTATTGTAGTGTAAAACCTTGGTAACAATTTTTTGTAATCAAGGTTTTTTTATTTAAAACCAGACTTTACTTCAGCAACCAAAATATAAGGGCCGATTATGATGTAAAAAAAAGGTGGCTCTTTATTTAGCATTGCCAAAAAATATCCTAGTGTAACCATTTCGGACTTAAAAAAATGGAACGGTATTCGCAGTGAAGATGTCAAACCTGGAATGAAGTTAAAAATAAACGGATAATACAATAAACTTCTATAAATTTGGGTTTCATTTTATAATTGAATAGTAATGAATAAAGCCCAGTTTTTAGTTCTGTTTGTTTCTCTGCTGTTGTTTTCCTGTAAAAAGGAGAATGATCATGTGCCTCGTAAGACAACGGGCAAGATCAATACGATTTCAGTTATTATTGATGACCAGTTATGGAATGGGGAGATAGGAGACAGCATCCGAAACAAGTTTGCATCGCCAGTAATTGGGTTGCCACAGGAAGAACCTTTATTCAACATCAATCAATATCCAGTCAAGCTTTTAGAAGGGTTTATGACCGATACCCGAGCGATCATAGTGGTCAAAAAAGCAGAAGAAAACAAGTTCGAAATCAAAAAGAACCAATACGCATCACCTCAAAACGTATTTCATATTTCAGGCAAAACTGCCGCTGATATTATAGCTTGTATTGAGAAAAATGCCCCGAAAATGATTCAGATAATCAAAGATTCCGAAATCGCTGAGAGTCAAAAAATCAACAGCCAGTCATTAATTGATCCAAAAGTAATTGAAAATAAATTCCATGTTTCATTACAGATTCCTTCCGGTTATGCCTATGTACTTCAAAAAAGTAATTTTTTGTGGCTAAAAAAGGAAATCATAGGCGGGAATACCAGTATTTTACTGTATCAGGTGCCTATAAACACCATCAAAAAAGGCTCCAATTTGATTACTGATATCATAAAAATGCGGGATTCTATAGGGAAATTATACATTAGTGGAAAGGAACCCGATACCAATATGATTACTGAAGAAGCGTATGCGCCGTATCTTTTTAAGATCAATCTGGACGGGAAGGAAACCTTTGAAACTAAGGGAACCTGGCAGCTAAACAATGATTTCATGTCCGGACCTTTTATCAATTATGCTATTATTGATGCCGATTATAATCGAATTTTGGTTTTAGAAGGATTTTGTTATGCTCCATCAAAAGATAAACGAGATTTAATGCATGAACTGGAAGCTATTATAAAATCAGTTGTTGTTGTAAAAAGATAATTTTTATTTTCTTTTATTTGCATTCTATAAAAAATACTCAAAGCATGGCAATACAATGGAAAATAAAGGCGTTTGACGCACTTTCGGTTCACGAACTTTATGATTTACTGCGATTAAGAAGCGAAATTTTCGTAGTGGAGCAAAACTGCGTTTATCTTGATTTAGATGGAAAAGATAAGGTGGCTTTGCATCTTTTGGGTGAATTTGAAGGTAAAATAGTCGCACATGCCCGACTTTTCAAAGCAGGAATCAGTTTTGATAATGCATCTATTGGCAGAGTAACGGTCGATGCCAATTATAGAGACAGGAAATGGGGGCATGACTTGATGCGGGAATCAATTGCAGGAATTGCACATCATTTTGGCGAAAGCAAAATCACTATCGGAGCACAGTTGTACCTCAAAAAATTCTATGAAAGTCATGGTTTCGTGCAAACGAGCGAAATGTATCTGGAAGATGATATTCCGCATATTGAAATGCAACGTAATTAATTTACATTTTCAAAATTGTTTTATACTCCACGTTGTTCAAAATACTTACTGATCTCTTAATTTCTGAGTTGTTTTTGGTGTAATATTGATACAATCCTTCCTGATATTGATAGCGTTTGATGATTTCATCGACCATCAGGTTTTTGATTTCCTTGTGGTTTTTATCCAATAAAGCATTTTCGCTTTTCTGAAGTGCTGCCAGCAATTGTTGATATTCGGCGAGAATAGATTCGTCCAGTTTTTCTTTTTTGGCTACAGCCAAAGTGTTTTTCAAAGCCAATTCCGTTTCCGTGTCAAAAGAGAATTTCTGCACTTTCAAGAATTGTTTGAAATCTAAATAATCTGCATCAGAAATGACCGGAATTTGATTTCCTAAATTAGGATTTTTATAATAATAAGCGGTGGCATAGTTGAAAATTCCGTCGTTTCGAAGCAAAGCATTCGTTATTGGACTAGATTTTGTTTCTTCCAGTTCCACATCTGGTTGGATTCCTCCGCCATCATAAACGGTTCTGCCTTTTCGGGTTTTAAAAGCATTGAAGTTTTTCTCTTCTGTTTTTATCGCCATTCCATTTTTGTCTTTTCGAGAGTAATCCAAAGCTTGTATACATCTTCCGGATGGCGTATAATAACGGGAAATAGTTACTTTTAGCTGCGTTCCAAAAGTCAAATCTACCGGTCTTTGCACCAGTCCTTTTCCAAAACTGCGGCTTCCCACCACCACAGCGCGATCTAAATCCTGTAGTGCGCCAGCGACAATTTCTGATGCCGATGCACTCCGGCCGTTAACAAGAATAATCAAAGGAATTTCAGTATCTACAGGATCTTTGGTCGTTTTGTAGGTGCTGTTGTGTTTCTCTATTTTTGATTTTGTAGTAACGATAATCTTATTTTTTGGAACAAATAAATTACAAATATTAACGGCTTCATTCAAGAGTCCACCCGGATTATCTCGTACATCCAATATAATGCGTTCCGCACCTTCTTTTTTGAGTTGTTCCAAAGCTTCTTTGGTTTCCAAGGATGCTTTTTTGTTAAAATGCGACAGCACAATATAACCCGTTTTGTCATCTATTTTTGCGAAAAAGGGAACCGATTTGATTTCGACTTCGTCCAAAATTATTTGGGTAGTGTTCATTTTTCCCTGACGGATGTATTTGACATCAATCTTCGTGTTTTTGGTGCCTTTGAAAAGCTGAGAAGCTTCATCTTTAAAATCAGATAAAAGTACATCACCAACCTGAATAATTTCATCTCCGGCCTTTAAACCCGCTTTATCGGCAGGGAAATCTTTATAAGGTTCCTTGACAATTAATTTGTCTTCTTTTCGAGTCAATAAAGCGCCTATTCCGGTATATTCTCCGGTATTGTTTATCTTGAATCGCACCACATCCTGCTCGTTGAAATACACGGTGTACGGATCTAAATTAGCCAGCATTCCTTTGATGGCCTTGTCCATTAGTTCCCCAGGATTGGTTTCATCGACATAATTGCGGTTCAATTCCTTGAAAAGTGTGGTGAATATCTCGATTTGCTTAGCGATTTCGAAAAAATCATCTTTGAAACTGGTTCCAATAAACAGAAATGCCGATGCGACAACTGGAATTATGAATTTTTTTTTGAAGAAAGAATACATTGTTTTATATTTTTTTTGACTTAAATTTTTTTCTAATAAAGTAACCTGCAGCAAACAGAATTATGATAAACGGCCAAATGCTGAGTAGATTTATAAAAAAACTCGAAAGGCTATTGAATCCTGATTTGATAGCAGTCCAAATTTTCATTCCGTAAGAGGTAGTTACACCACTTTCTTCGGCGATAGATTTGTAGAATTCTATAGTAACGGTGCTGAACGAAACTTGGTTTTGCATGTAGTTCAACTGACCTTCTTTTGCTTCGATTTCTTCTCGAATAGCGGAAAGTTGTTTTTCGATTTCCAGCATTTCTGTTACCTTATTTGCTTTTTTCAAAAGTTCGAGATAACGATTTTCAAGGACTTTTTTAGCTTTTAATCTCGCATCAATATCAATATATTCAGCGGTTACATCCTGAGAAGATATTTCTTTATTGTCAAAATAAGCGACTCCTTTTGAAATGTCTTTTAAAAACGAATCGAAATTTTTACTTGGAACACGAATGATTAATTTTCTAAAAACAGACTCGTAATTCTTACCTTCCGTATCATTTTGGATGATTGCATTATGGCTCTTTACCGCATTTTGTATTTGAGTATAGGTAGACTGTAAATCATTGGTTTCAAAACGAAGATCGCCTTGTTTGATAATTTTTTGTTCAATGTTTTGCTGAGTTTCCTTTGTCGATGAATTTAAATCGGTTCTGTTATAAAGTGCATTGCCAGTCGAAGCATTTTTTACAGGAACTGCGATAGCCTGCACAGTCTCGTCACTTACAACATTCTCCGAAGAAGAATCACTTTTTTTACAACTGGAAAAAGAAAATAATAGTAGAAAGAATAGGGCTATTGACTTCATAAACATTAAAATTTTAATGCTAAAAATACAAAAAATAGAATTGCTACTCTTCTTTTTTTATTTGGAGCAAAAACTTCTCAAACAATTGAATGGTTTTCGTATTAATTTCATCGTATGTCAAGCGATCTTTCGTTTGGTAAAAAAACATAAAGGAATACGGTTGGTCCAGATTGTCAATCAAAAGGTGTTTGTTCAGACGATAGGTTTCACGCAGCACCCGTTTGAAATAATTGCGGTCTACGGCTTTCTTAAAATTCTTTTTGGAAACCGATACGCCCATTTTTATTTTTTCACTTTCGTCAAAAGAACCGGCTTTATACACCAATCGCAACGGATATTTAGATACTGATTTTCCTTCGGTAAATAATAATCCAATGGTTATTTTGCTTTTTAGCTTTTCGTTTTTTGGGTAAGTGAAGTTCATTTTAATATAAAAAAGTCATGGATTTTGACGTGCAAAGTTACGATTAAACGTTGAGCCTGTATATTGTTTCGGTTTTAAATACCACTAAAAATATATTTCTTACTTTTACGGCAAATTTTTAAAGCATGCAAAAACTGATTTCGTATCCCATTTCCGTAATTTATTATTTGTGTTTCGGTCTTACTTTGGTTATTTTTCATCCAATTCAGTGGGTTTGTTTCCATGTTTTTGGCTATCAAGCCCATAAAATAAGTGTCGATTACTTGAATTTTTTCTTGTTGAGATGCACGAACCTTTTGGGGACAACCTACAAATTTGAAAACATAGAAAGCATTCCTGAAAATGTTCCTTTAATTTTTGTGTCCAATCATCAAAGTATGTACGATATTATTGCGATGATTTGGTTTTTCCGCCGTTTTCATTGTAAATTTGTCAGTAAGAAAGAATTAGGAAGCGGTATTCCAAGTGTGTCATTTAATTTACGTCACGGAGGTTCAGTTCTTATTGATCGAAAAGATCCCAAACAAGCTATTCCGGCCATCAAAGGATTGGCAGAATATATTGAAAAACACAACCGTTCGGCAGTTATTTTTCCGGAAGGAACACGAAGCAAGACTGGGAAGCCAAAAGAGTTTGCGCAAAGCGGTTTGAAAATTTTATGTAAACATGCGCCTTCGGCTTATGTGGTTCCAGTGAGTATAAATAATTCTTGGAAAATAGTTAAATACGGATTTTTCCCGCTAGGTTTAGGAAATCGCCTTACCTTTGTAGTACATAAACCGTTAGCGGTTAAAGAATATGATTTTGCTGAATTAATGGAAAAAACAGAAGCAGCAGTAGTTCAAGGAATAAAAATTTAATTTATATATAATGTCAATAAAAAACATTCGATTAGAAGTAATGCAGTTTTTGGAAAAAAACGTAGATAGCTTTGTCGATCAGTATCTAATTCCAGTGGAGAAAATATGGCAACCAACAGATTTTTTGCCTAATTCCCAAAGTGATACTTTTTTTGATGAGGTCAAAGAATTACGTGAAATTGCAAAAGAATTACCTTATGATTTCTGGGTAACTTTAGTAGGGGATACCATTACTGAGGAAGCTTTACCAACCTACGAATCCTGGTTAATGGACGTAGAAGGAATTGATAACGTAGAAAGAAATGGATGGTCTAAATGGATCAGACAATGGACTGGTGAGGAAAATCGTCACGGTGATTTACTGAACAAATACTTGTATTTATCTGGTCGTGTAAACATGCGTGAAGTAGAAATCACAACGCAACATTTGATAAACGACGGTTTTGATATTGGAACCGGAAGGGATCCATACAAAAACTTTGTATATACCAGTTTTCAAGAATTAGCAACGTACGTTTCTCACAACAGAGTAGCACAAATGGCTAAAAAATATGGTGATAACAAATTGTCTAAAATGTGCAAAATGATTGCTGGTGACGAGATGCGTCATCATCATGCGTACAGCGAATTTGTAAACCGTATTTTTCAAGTTGATCCAAGTGAAATGATGCTTGCGTTTCAATACATGATGAAAGCAAAAATTGTTATGCCTGCGCATTTCTTGAGAGAATCCGGTGAAAAAATCAGCACTGCTTTCGAACAGTTTTCTGATTCTGCACAACGAATTGGGGTTTATACCGCAGCGGATTATGTAGATATTATGCAAAAATTAATTGAAAAATGGGAAATTGACAAAATTTCCGGTTTGACAGATGAAGCAGAAAAGGCTCGTGATTACTTGATGAAATTACCTGGAAGAATGGCAAAAATATCAGAAAGATTAGTGATTCCAAAAGAGTCGCATATCTTCAAATGGGTAGAGCCAGCTTTAGTAAGATAGATTTTTGAGTTCTAAATAAAGAATAAAAATGTTGGATTTTGAAGTTGGAGAACTTTGAAATTCAACATTTTTTTTAAAAGTAAATAAACAATGATAAACCCTGATTTAATAAGCAAAACGATTCTTTTTGTAAAAGAAAAACTAGAAAATGCCGAAGGCGGACACGACTGGTTTCATATCGAAAGAGTGTTTAAAAATTCCGTTCTGATTTCAAAAAATGAAGTTTGTGATGTCACTGTTGTCAAACTTGGGGCTTTGCTTCATGATATTGCCGACAGTAAGTTTCACGATGGAGATGAAACCGTTGGTCCAAGAATAGCTAGAGATTTTTTAGAATCAGAAAATGTTGATGAAGAAATCATCGCTCATGTGGTGAATATCATTGAAAACATCTCCTACAAAGGCGGTAGTTTCGAAAAGAAATTCTCCTCCATAGAATTAGATGTGGTTCAGGATGCAGACCGTTTAGATGCGATTGGCGCCATTGGAATCGCCAGAACATTCAATTATGGCGGATTTAAAAATAGAGCGCTCTACGACCCTAAAATTGCTCCAAATTCTAGTATGACCAAGGAGGAATACAAGAAGAATGATTCTCCAACGCTCAATCATTTTTATGAAAAGTTATTGCTTTTGAAAGATAAGATGAATACAGAGACCGGAAAACAAATCGCACAAGAAAGACACCGTTACATGGAAGGATTTCTATCGCAGTTTTATGCGGAATGGGAAGGGGAAAAGTAATATTTTTGATTGCAGATGTTTTCCGATTGCTGGTTTTTTAAATCAAAAATCAGTCCCGATAGCTATCGGGATTAATCAAAAATCTTAAATTGAAATCCCTTTTGCTTTCATTTCCAGAATCACATCCGAAGCATTTTTAAAAGTGGGGGCTTGCTCAATAATGGTTCCCACTCTTTTTTTGTTAAGTTTAAAGGTGATATCATTCTCCGTTGTAAACAGTAACGCGGTTAAAAACGGGTTATTCATAAAAGGGGCTAAAATCATGAAAGCTTCATCAAGTGTATGAAAACTTTCTATTTCTTCAGTTTTGTAACGCGCCGTAAGCGAAAGACTAAATATGTCATTCTCCAGTAAAACGGGACGCACATAAATATTTTTCAGTTCGGTATCACCAATGGTTTTGGCAAGTGTTAATTTGGCGTAAGTTCCATTTTGGATGCTTTCTTTTACTTTTTCCCAGAAAAGTGCAAATACAGGTTGGAAGGACATAAGTTTAATTTTAGATGATGTGTTATATTCCGAAACGGGTCTGCAAAATTAAGTGTTGTAAATCAAACAATCTCTTTTTGAGGAAAGATTATTTTAAAGGATATTCACTTGTAAATCAAAAAGAGAACCAATGTGGCTCTCTTTTGTTATTATTTCCCAGTAAAAACTGCTTTTCTTTTCTCTAAGAAAGCCGTTGTTCCTTCTTTAAAATCTTCCGTCCCAAAACATTTTCCAAAGGCTTTTATTTCGGCTTCATAGCCATTTTTTCCTTCTTTGAAATTAGCATTTACCGCTTTTATGGCTTTGCCAATAGCGTAAGGAGAGTTCTTGATTATTTTATTGGCCACACTTATGCAGTAGTCTAAAAGTTCTGCTTCAGGGACTACGTGATTTACCAGTCCAGTTCTGTAGGCATCCTGAGCGGTTACCATTCCTGCGGTCATAATCATTTCCATGGCGCGTCCTTTTCCTATCAATTGTGGCAAACGTTGTGTTCCTCCATAACCCGGAATTACGCCCAATGAAACTTCAGGCAATCCCATTTTTGCATTTTCCGAAGCGACTCTGAAATGACACGCCATCGCTAATTCTAATCCGCCACCCAATGCAAAACCATTTACGGCTGCAATTACCGGAGTTTTTAAATTCTCTATAAAATCAAATAATTTTTCTTGTCCTTCTGCCGCTAATTGCGTTCCTTCTTCAATCGAAAAATGAGCAAATTCAGAGATGTCAGCTCCGGCTACAAACGCTTTTTCACCGCTTCCCGTTAAAATAATAGCACGAATTTCATCATTTTTCCCTAATGTTTTGAATGCTTTATTCAAATCTGAAATCGTAGCAACATTCAACGCATTTAGTTTTGTAGGACGATTGATGGTAATCGTAGCAATGTTATTTTCGGTTGTAATTAAAAGATTTTCGTAGTTCATAATTGTATTTTTAGGTGTTAATTATTGGAAGTGATACAATAAAAGTAGTTCCTTTTCCAAATTCAGTTTCAAAGGTAATCGTTCCTTTATAATTTTCGATTATGTTTTTTATAATTCCAAGACCAAGACCCATTCCGCTGCTTTTGGTGGTAAATTTTGGTTCGAATATGCGGTTGATATCTTTGGGCTGAATACCAATTCCGTTATCAGAAACCGTAATTAATACATTGTTTGCTTCTTTTTTGATGCGAACCACAACAGATTTATGTTCTTGTTGTTCCGGAATGGACTGAATGGCATTTTTAGCCAGATTCGTGATAATCCGTATGAGTTGCGTTCTGTCAATTTTCGAAATAATTTCTGGAGAATCACTTTGGAAAACAATGTAATCCTCGTTGAAAATATCCATGGCCAGCTCTACAACAGCCACAACATTCAAGGTTTCATTTTGCTGAGCCGGCATCGATGCGAAATTTGAAAAAGCCGAAGCCACCGCACTCATAGTATCAATTTGTTGAATCAAAGTTTCCGAGTAATCGTTCATTTTCTGTTTTACATTGGGATCTGTCGGGTCAAATTTTCGTTGAAAACTTTGTACCGTTAAGCGCATTGGCGTAAGCGGATTCTTGATTTCATGCGCCACTTGTTTCGCCATTTCGCGCCAAGCTTCCTCACGTTCGCTTTGTGCTAATTTGATGGCACTTTTTTCCAGTTCATCCACCATCCCGTTGTATGCTTTTATCAAAAGATTTATTTCCTTGCTATTGGCTTCCAGAACAATTTTCTCGTTTTTTTGGTTCAAACTCGTTTCACTCAGCTTATCTGAAATGGTTTTCAAGGATTTAGTGATGTAGGACGATAGAAAATAAGCAAAGGCGAAAGCTATAATAAGCATGAAGGCATAAACCTGCCCCAGACGAATTAGAAAACTTTTGAGTTCATTTTCATAATAGCCGTCATCTTCTACATAAGGTAAATTTAAGATTCCCAATGGTTTGAATTTATCATCTTTAATCTGGCTGAAAGCAGAACGGTTTTTTTTACCATCAATGGTTTTAATGTCCACGTATCTTTTTTCGATAGAGGAACGAACCAGTTTTAAAATATATTTGGGAATTGGCGGTGCCACTTTATCAACAGAAAAGGATTCCTTAGAGGATTTTAGCAATTTGCCGTCCAGACTGTATATGTTGATTTCGATGTTGTGAATGTGGGCTAATTCGTGAATTTTATCTTTAAAAATTAAATCCAGATTACCAGAAGTCAACGGATAGGTAGTGGTGGAAAGAATGAAGTTAATGTGTTGTTTTACTGCATTTTCATTTCGTTCCAAACGCTCTTGGTGGTATTCTTTAGCTTCATTTTTAAATTGGAAAATAGAAATGGAAGCTAATATTACAGAAGCCATTATTATCAATACAATCATCGAAAGGAAAATCCTGATTCGTAACGAAAGCATTGCTATTTTGAAGCTTTTAAACATTTTTTTTTTAGTTTACAGTCTCAGTCCCGGTTTACAGTTACAGTTGGAAACTGCGACCGAAAACTGGGACTGAAAACTATTTTTTCTCTCTAATTCTTTTGTAAAATTTAAACCCAAGCATAATCAAAATGGAGAATATGAAAATCCCAATCACACCATAAATCCAGTTAACCGCATTTTTTAAAATTACTAAAAATACCACAGCAAACAGGATAATGGTTGCTCCTTCGTTCCACAAACGCATGAAATTTGTGGAATATTTCACTTCGTCATTTTGCAATTGCTTGAATATTTGTTGGCATTTTGCATGGTACAAATACAACACAAATACAAAGCCAAGCTTTACGTGCATCCATGGCATTTTTAACCACGCTTGGCCTAAATCAGTAAAAAACAACATCCAAAAAGCAAAAATACTGGCTAAAACTGCTGATGGCCAAGTGATAATGTACCACAAGCGATAGGTCATTATTTTGTACTGTTTCTGTAAAATTTCTTTCTCTGGGGAAGGTTTATCAGCCACTTCAATTTGGTAAACGAATAAGCGCACAATGTAAAATAATCCTGCAAACCATGTGATTACAAAGATGAGGTGCAGGGATTTAAGGTAATTATAGTATTCCATCGTTAGTTTGAATCAGTTTTGTATTCATTTCTTTTTTTAGAAAATAGCCAGTCAATATCGTTGATAAAATATCCGCGATTGGGAATGCAATCCACACGCCAAAAATACCTAAAAAATTTGGTAGTATCAGCACTAACGGAATCAGGAAAAATCCTTGTTTGCTTAGCGTCAAAAGCAAAGCTTTTTTTGCCTTTCCCGCCGCTTGAAAATAAGCTGCACCAATTAACTGTACCGCTATGATTGGCGAAGCCGCAAAAACCCAACGCAACGCTTCGGGGGTTTCTGTAATTACTTTAAGGTCTGTAGTGAAAACGGCGACGATAGGTTTGGCAAAAATTAGAATTACCACAAAAATCAGCGAGGCTAGAATGGCGGCATATTTTATCGACAGTTGTACACTTTCTTTCACTCTTTCATAATTTCCCGCACCGTAATTGAATCCGGCAATTGGCAGAAATCCTTGTGTAATTCCCAGAATGGGAAACAAAGCAAACATCAACATTCGGCTGATAATTCCATATATAGCAACGGAATGTTCGCCGCCATAGGTGTACAAAGTATGATTTAGGATTATCGCTAAAATACTCACGACTCCTTGTCTTGAAAAAGTCACAAAACTCAATTCGGTTATTTCCTTTACAATAGGAATGTTGAATTTGAAATGCCTGGCTTTTAGTTGTAGTTCACTTTTGAAATAAAAAAACCAAAACACGAATAAAAAGCACGTGAAATAGGATATGGCTGTAGCCAAAGCAGCGCCAAACATTCCTAAATTGAGGTATTTTATAAAAATAATGTCTAGTAAAATGTTTATAAATGCAGGGATAATCATGGCGACCATGGCAAACTTAGCCTTGCCTTCGGCACGAATCACGTTGTTACCCATCATGCAAAGCGCTAAAAATGGAACACTAATAATTATGGGAATAAAAAACTCTTTCGCGGGTTCCACAATAGCTCCTTTAGCACCAAAAAGCATTAGCATTTCATCACTAAAAAAAAGACCAAAAACCACAAAAACGGATGCTAATAAAAAAGTCATCATGATTTGATTGCCAAAGGTATGCAATGCTTTTTCCTTGTGATTGGCTCCCAATGCTCGGGAAAGTACTGAGCCTCCGCCCACACCAATTGCCATTCCCAAAGAAGAAATCAAAAAGGTGATGGGCAAAACTACCGTTACCGCCGCAATGGCCAAAGAACCAATCCATTGTCCGACAAAAATGGTGTCAATTAAAATATTAACCGACATGAATAAAATCCCAATAGACGACGGGACTGCTTGTTTTATCAAGAGTTTTTTGATGTCCTGAGTTCCTAACTCATCGGCGGAAACAGCCATTTAGGCAATTGTTTTTTCGGAATTAACTTCTTTTTTGATGGATGAGGAGGTATTTGACCAATTTGTAATCCAGTTACTCACGGTTTTACACCAATCGTCACTGTCATTCAAACACGGAATTGCTTTGAAGTTTTCTCCTCCGTGAACTTTAAATTCATGATTGGCTTCCATGGCAATTTCTTCCAAAGTTTCCAAACAATCCGATACAAAAGCAGGCGTTACAACAGCAAGATTTTTAATTCCTTTTTCAGGCATTTTGTTTACTTCAACATCCGTGTAAGGTGTCAACCATTTGTCCCCCGCTAAGCGCGATTGAAAGGTCTGGCTGTATTTTCCTTCTGGGATTCCCAATAATTTCACCACTTGTTTGGTGGTTTCGTAACATTGGTGACGGTAGCAAAATTCATGTGCCGGCGAAGGCGTGTTGCAACAAGAACCGTCTATTTTACAATGGGATTTGGTGATATCTGTCTTGCGAATGTGACGCTCCGGAATTCCGTGGTACGAGAATAATAAATGATCATAATCAAAACCTTCTAAATGTCCTTTGATAGAATCGGCCAGATTTTGTAAGTAATCAGGTTTGTTATAAAATGCAGGAACAATCGTAAATTTCATTTCCGGAAAGTGCTTTTTACGCAATTCTTCGGCCAGTTCTAATATTGTAGTCGTAGATGCCATTGCATGTTGTGGATACAAAGGGAAAAGCAGTACTTCATTCACGCCTTTGTCATGCAGTTCTTGTAAACCAGACAATAAAGATGGGTTTCCGTAACGCATGGCTAAGGAAACGGGAATATCAACTAATTGCTTTACTTTGGCGTGCATTCTTTTGGAAATAACGACAAGCGGAGAACCTTCGTCCCACCATATTTTTGCGTAAGCGGCTGCTGATTTTTTAGGTCTTGTTTGTAAAATTATTCCACGAACTAATAATGCTCGCAACAAAAACGGAACGTCAATTACGTATTTGTCCATTAAGAATTCATCTAAATATGGTTTTACATCTTTAGCAGTTGGACTTTCCGGAGAACCTAAATTAACTAATAATACACCTTTCATGTTGTCTTTTTTTGTTGGCACAAAAGTAAATAAACTTACTTTTTTATAAATTGCGATTAACTATTTTTTATTTATTGTTTAATATAAGAAATCAATTGTTTACGACATATTCGGGTTGATTGACATCAAATATTTTTTTGGAGTAGTGGCAAATTTCTTTTTGAATGCCGCTATGAAATGACTTCCTGTACTGTATCCAATTTTCAATCCTACTTCATTTACATTATAGGAACCGCTATCGAGTAATTTTCGGGCAAAATCCATTTTGTAGTCAAATAGAAAGCCATAAACGGTATCTCCATAAATTTGTTTGAAACCCATTTTTAGTTTCTTTAAATTCAAACCTATTTCATCGGCTAATTCTTGTAGTCCGGGCGGTTCGGCCATGTTGGCAATAATGATTTCTTTGGCTTTTCTAATCTTCATTACATTGTCTTCGTCTATTAAAAACGGACATTGCTCTGCATTTGGATCTTCGGTTCGATTGAAATACAAACTCAATAATTCGTATCCTTTTCCTTTGTAATACAGGTTTTTTATCGACGGATGCAAGCTGTAATGGAATAGTTGCGACAAAACAATTGCCATCGATGGACTTATATTTCCTTCGTTATAATATTTTTTGTCTTTATTATCGGCGCTTAAAAAAGTAATATAATCCGCTTCTGTCGAAAATAAAGCATGAAACTTCTTTATAGAAATAATCACAGAAATCACCCAAGAATTTGGTGCTAATTCCAGATTTAAAGGCAATTCCTTTTGTGGATTGTACAAAAGCAATGATTTCTCCTCTTTCAGTTCCAATGCATAGTTTCCTTGATTAAAGATAAATTTTGCATTTCCTTTTAATCCAAAATGAAACTGAATCAATCCGCTGCTCACTTCACGTTGGGCTTGAAAGGCATCGGTACTATCATTCTGAAAGCGAATGAGCGTAAAGTCATCTTCAATTTTTATAATTTCCTGAGAACCCATAGCGATGTTTTTTTAATATGAAAATGATAATTATCAGATTACTTTATTTAGAAAGACTCTAAATAAAGTAGCTAAAAGAACCTGTTTTTGCTACAAAAATAAGGGTTTTTATAATAAAACAACGATTTAAAACTAATAAATCACATAGCGATACAAAAAGTACTTCTAGCGTTACTTTTATAAACACTATAGTTCTAATTTTGTTTCACTTTCTGGAAAAGTGCAAATATGGAAAACAATAACACATCAAAGCATCACTATTTTTACGCAGTTGGATTGAGCTATAAAAAAGCAGATGCTGAGATTAGAGGTAAGTTTAGTTTAGACGCTGCTGCAAAAACGCGTTTGCTAGAACAAGCTAAGAATGAAGGAATAGAGAGTTTAATAGTCACTTCTACCTGCAACCGTACTGAAATTTACGGTTATGCGGAACATCCCTTTCAATTAATCAAATTAATTTGCGAGAACAGTCAAGGCTCTGTTGAATCATTTCAAAAGGTAGGTTTTGTCTATAAAAATCAAGAAGCGATCAGTCATATGTTTCGTGTAGGAACTGGTTTAGACAGTCAGATTCTGGGTGATTTTGAAATTATCGCACAAATAAGAAATTCCTTTTCACAGTCAAAATCGTTGGGTTTAGCCAATGCTTTTATGGAAAGATTGGTGAATGCCGTTATCCAAGCTAGTAAAAAAATAAAAACAGATACAGAAATTAGTTCTGGCGCTACTTCGGTTTCTTTTGCCGCAGTTCGTTATATTATCAACAATGTGCAAGACATTGGGAACAAAAACATTCTCTTGTTTGGTACCGGAAAAATTGGTAGAAATACGTGTGAAAATTTAGTAAAACATACTAAAAACGAACATATTACTTTAATCAACAGAACCAAAGAGAAAGCAGAGAAATTAGCCGGAAAATTGAATTTAATCGTTAAAGATTATTCTGAACTGCATTTGGAACTACAAAAAGCAGATGTTGTTGTGGTAGCAACCGGTGCACAAAATCCAACTATTGACAAAGCAATTCTGAATTTGAAAAAACCAATGTTGATTTTGGATTTATCAATTCCGAAAAATGTGAATGAAAATGTCGAAGAAATTGAAGGCGTTACGTTGATTCACATGGATTATTTGTCACAACTAACAGACGAAACTTTAGAAAATAGAAAAAAACATATTCCTGCTGCTGAAGCGATCATTGAAGAAATCAAAGAAGAATTTATAACTTGGACCAAAGGCAGAAAATTTGCACCGACAATCAATGCTTTGAAAGCAAAATTGAATGCGATAAAAACATCTGAATTAGATTTCCAAAGTAGAAAGATTTCAAATTTTAATGAAGAGCAAGCGGAGATTATCAGCAACAGAATTATCCAAAAAATAACAACTCATTTCGCTAATCATTTGAAAGATGATGATACCATGGTAGATGAAAGTATTGAATGGATTGAAAAAGTTTTCAAAATAGGAGCGACTACAAAATAATGAGCAAAACAATACGAATAGGAACTCGCGATAGCGAACTCGCGCTTTGGCAAGCCCATACGGTCGAAAAAAAGCTAAATGATTTAGGCTATAAAACCGAAATTTTAGCGGTAAAATCACAAGGAGATATCATCCTTGACAAACCACTTTACGAATTAGGAATCACAGGGATTTTTACTAAAACGCTAGATATTGCCATGATAAATGGTGATGTAGATATTGCGGTGCATTCCATGAAAGATGTTCCTACGGCTTTGCCAATAGGAATTGTTCAGGCAGCTGTTCTGGAAAGAGCCAATACGTTGGATATTTTGGTACACAAAGGAAACCTTGATTTTCTTAATGGAGAAGGTACAATTGCCACAGGAAGTTTGCGTCGTCAGGCACAATGGTTGAACAAATATCCCAATCACAAAGTAGTGGATTTGCGTGGAAACGTCAATACAAGAATGAAGAAATTGCAGGAAAGCGATTGGAACGGAGCTGTTTTTGCAGCAGCAGGATTAGAAAGAATCAACTTGAAACCTTCTAATTATATCGATTTGGATTGGATGATTCCAGCGCCGGCTCAAGGTGCTATGGTTGTTGTTGCAATGGCTGATGATGAATTCTCCAGACAAGCGCTAAACGAACTTAACGATATTGATACCGAAGTATGTACACATATCGAAAGACAGTTTTTAAAAACACTCGAAGGCGGTTGTACGGCACCAATTGGCGCTTTAGCAGTTTTTGTAGAAGATGATATTTTGTTTAAAGGCGTTCTGTTTTCTATCGATGGGAAACAAAAAATCGAAATTGAAAAAACCGTTCCGATGCAAGAATGGAAGAAATTAGGTTTTTATTGTGCCAAAGAAATTCTAGAAAATGGCGGAGTAGAATTGATGACAGAAATTAAAAATAATTTGAAGAAATAATGGGACAAACGAGCATTTTATCCACCAAAACATTGTCGGCAGAACAAAGGCAAGTATTTCTTGATGCTAATTTTGATCTTTTAGAACAAGATTTCATCGAAATTAAAAACAACCTTTTTGAACTGAAAACAATCAACAATAACTTGATTTTTAGCAGTCAAAATGCTGTTTTAAGTTTGATAGAACAAAACGGTTGGGAAGTTTTAAAGACTAAACCAGTTTTTTGTGTCGGTATAAAAACCAAGGAATTACTCGAGTCGCATGGCTTTACAGTCGATGTTTATTTGGATTACGCATCTGAATTAGCCGAAATAATCACTTTAATTTACAACAAAGAAAGCTATACTTTTTTGAGCGGAAATTTGCGTAAAGAAACGTTGCCAGAAGCATTAAAAAGTGCAGGAATAACTTTTAACGAAATCGAAGTGTATCAAACAACGCTTGCGCCTTTTAAAATATCAGACCAGGAAAAGTTTGACGGAATTTTATTTTTTAGTCCATCTGGTGTTGAAAGTTATTTGACAAATAATAAAATAAAGAATGAAGTTTGTTTTTGCATAGGCACTACTACAGCATCAGCATTAGAATCAAAGAAAATTAAAAACATAGTAATAGCCGAAACGCCAACTATTGAAGAGGTGATAGAGGAAGTTATTGAATATTATACAACGGAAAGCATCTAGCAATCTGCTAAAATTTAAATACATGATTAAGAACGACCTATTTTTAAGAGCACTAAAAGGAGAAACAGTACAACGTCCACCAGTTTGGATGATGCGTCAAGCGGGAAGATATTTGCCGGAATTCATCGCTTTGCGTGATAAATATGATTTTTTTACCCGTTGTCAAACTCCAGAATTAGCTGCTGAAATCACCGTACAACCGATAAGAAGAATCGCTCCAGATGCCGCGATTTTGTTTTCGGATATATTAGTAATTCCGCAAGCAATGGGAATTGATGTAGAGATGAAACCTAATTTTGGTCCGTATTTACCAAATCCAATTCGCACGATTCAGGATGTGGAAAAGGTAATTGTTCCAGACGTTCACGAAACTTTGGGGTATGTTTTTGAAGCTATCAAATTGACCAAGGAAATGTTGAATGATGAGGTGCCGTTAATTGGTTTTGCAGGTTCTCCTTGGACAATTATGTGTTACGCAGTGGAAGGGAAAGGTTCTAAAAGTTTTGATATGGCTAAAGGATTTTGTTTCCAACATCCAGAAGCGGCGCATGTTTTATTGCAAAAAATAACCGATACCACTATTTTATATTTGAAAGAAAAAGTAAAAGCAGGAGTAAACGCCGTGCAAATTTTTGACTCTTGGGGCGGAATGCTTTCTCCAGTTGATTATCAGGAATTCTCTTGGAAATATATCAACCAAATCATTGAAGCATTAGCTGATGATGCACCGGTAATTGTTTTCGGAAAAGGATGTTGGTTCGCATTAGGCGAAATGGGAAAAAGTAGAGCTTCAGCATTAGGAGTTGACTGGACTTGTTCTCCAAGAAACGCGAGATACTTGTCTGGTGGAAATATAACATTACAAGGAAATTTTGATCCATCAAGATTATTATCTCCAATTCCGGTGATTAAGAAAATGGTACACGAAATGATTGACGAATTCGGAAAAGATAAATACATCGTGAATTTAGGTCACGGAATTTTACCAAATATTCCTGTTGATCACGCAAAAGCGTTTATTGATGCAGTGAAGGAATACAATCAGTAGTCAGTCACAGTCACAGTTTTCAGTTTCCATTTTTGTAGCTGAAAATCGTTACTGAAAACTAATTTATAATGAAAGAACAATTTTATTCTTACATACAAAACCTTCAAGACCAAATCTGTAAAGGATTGGAAGCAGTTGAAGGTCAAGCCAAATTCCGTGAAGACCTTTGGGAACGTCCGGAAGGTGGTGGCGGAAGAACCCGTGTAATTGAAAACGGACAAGTTTTCGAAAAAGGCGGTGTCAATATTTCGGCAGTACACGGGAAATTACCGGAAGCCATGCAAAAAATGTTCAATGTAGGCGAAGCTGATTTTTTTGCCTGCGGACTGAGTTTGGTATTGCATCCCAAAAATCCAATGGTACCAACCGTTCACGCGAACTGGCGTTATTTCGAAATGTACGATGACAATGGAAATGTAATCCAGCAATGGTTTGGTGGCGGACAGGATTTAACCCCATATTATCTGTTTGAAGAAGATGCGATTCATTTTCATCAAACTTGTAAAACGGCCTGCGACAAACACAACCCGGATTTTTATCCAAAATATAAGAAACAATGCGATGCCTATTTCTGGAATGCTCACAGAAATGAAGCACGTGGAATTGGCGGATTGTTTTTCGATTATTGTAAAGCAACAGGTGACATGAGTATGCAAAACTGGTTTGATTTCGTATCTGAAGTCGGAAATAGTTTTCTCGAAGCGTATGTTCCCATCGTAGAAAAAAGAAAAGATTTACCGTATACTCCAGAACAAAGAACGTGGCAGGAAATCCGCCGTGGTCGTTATGTGGAGTTTAATTTGGTGCACGACAAAGGCACTTTATTTGGTCTAAAAACCAACGGAAGAATCGAAAGTATTCTGATGAGTTTGCCGCCACATGTACAATGGGTATATGACCATCATGCAGAAGCTGGAAGCGAAGAAGAAAAGTTAGTAAACGTATTAGAAAATCCTAAAAATTGGATTGTAGATTGATGATTAACGATTTTTGATTTCAGATTTTCTGTTATCAATATTTAGTTTTAAATCATAAATCAGCAATCGCTAATCTAAAATCATAAATCATATGTTCCCATTACACAGAGGCAGAAGATTAAGAACAAGCGAATCGATTAGAAGTTTAGTTCGTGAAACCAGTTTGAGTCCAGCGGATTTTATGTTTCCTATGTTTATTGCTGAGGGAGAAAATTATCAAGTAGAAATTTCCTCCATGCCAGGAATATTTCGTCGTTCTATTGATTTAACGGTAGAAGAAGTCAAAGAAATATTTGCATTGGGAATTCGTGCCGTGAATATTTATGTAAAAGTCAGTGAAAATTTAAAAGATAACGAAGGAAATGAGGCTTGGAATCCAAACGGATTAATGCAAAATGCCATTCGTGCCATCAAAGCCGCTTGTCCGGAAATGATTGTAATGCCTGACGTAGCTTTGGATCCGTATTCTATTTATGGCCATGACGGAATCATTGCAAACGGCGATGTAGAAAACGATTCGACGAACACAGCTTTGGTAAAAATGGCTGTTTCCCATGCACAAGCCGGTGCCGATTTTGTAGCTCCATCAGACATGATGGACGGACGCGTGTTGCGTTTGCGCGAAGGCCTGGATGCTGCCGGTTTTCATAACGTGGGTATCATGAGTTATTCTGCAAAATATGCTTCTGCATTTTACGGGCCGTTCCGTGATGCATTAGACAGCGCTCCTGTTGACGCCACTGAAATTCCAAAAGACAAAAAAACATACCAAATGGATTATGCCAATCGCATCGAAGCCATCAAAGAAGCGTTATGGGATGTGGAAGAAGGCGCAGATATGGTCATGGTAAAACCTGGAATTGCGTATTTAGATATCGTTCGTGAAGTCAAAAATGCCGTAAATGTTCCGGTAACGGTATACCACGTTTCGGGAGAATATGCGATGATCAAAGCCGCTGCCGAAAGAGGTTGGTTAGACCACGATAAAATTATGATGGAACAATTAATGTGTATCAAACGCGCCGGAGCAAGTTTAATTTCGACTTATTTTGCCAAAGAAGCTGCGATACTTTTAAATAAAGTGAAATGAAAAAATGTTTAATAATAGCTGTTTTATTGCTATCCAATAGCATTTTTGCACAAGTTGAGGTGGTTTCCACTTTCATCGAGAAATGGGATAATTCCAAAGATTATTTAGTAGCCGTTGCAGAAGCTATGCCAGAAGATAAATATGATTATAAGCCTGCTGAACGTGAAATGTCTTTTAGAGAACAATTATTTCACATACAAGAGAATATGAATTGGTTGAGCACAACGCATTTTTCGGAAGAGAAATATGTGAAAAAAGAAGCGGTAAAAGGATTTTCGAAAGCGCAAATAATCCAAGAAATAAAAGCCTCTTTTGATAAAGCAAAGGCTTTTGTACAAACAACCAATGATGCTGAATTATCCCAAAAAGTAGTTTTTTTTGCAGGTCCAAAATCAAAATTGCAGATACTTAATTTGATGCAAGATCATGTTACTCATCACAGAGCGCAAATTTTAGTATATTTGAACCTGAATCAAATTCAGCCACCCAAATATGTGGGTTGGTAATTTTTACTGCTTTAGACATCAATAATTAAAGAAATTAACATGAGAAAGACGTTATTTTTATTTGCCGTTTTAGCATTAGCTTCTTGTAAAAAAGAAGAAGTAAAAAAAGAATCTTTATACCCAACCACTACCGAAGAAGTTGCCCAAACTCCAGAGGAATTCGGGGAGGAAATTTTCAAAGGAAAAGGAAATTGCGTGGCCTGTCATCAAGTTGATAAGAAAGTGATAGGGCCAAGCCTGCAGGATATTGCTAAGATTTACAAAGATAAAAATGCTGATATGGTAGTGTTTCTTAAAGGGGAAGGCGAGCCTATTGTTGACCCAAGCCAGTATGAAGTTATGAAAACAAACTTCGCTGTCACCAAAGCGATGTCTGATGACGAATTAAAAGCCTTAGAAGCCTACGTTTACTCACATTTGAAATAATTCACATTGAACTTGTTTCAGTATCAGGAGCTAATCCTGCTATTCGCTGTATTCCCGATAAATAAAAACTACGGCAAAAAAGCCTTGTTTTTCTAAATCGGGAGATGCCGCTGCTATCAGGGCTAAAATACAAGAACCATTCGTCTCTGCGAGTGGTTTTTTTATGTTCAAAACGTTCTGATTTTTATTTCTTTCTGAACTTTGTTACTTCTTTAAGAACAATGTGGTTAATTTTTTTATCTTTAAAAAATGGAAACAGCCTACATCAAAACACCTTTAGGAATCACCAAAATCATAGGCGATGAAAACGGAATATCAGTAATATCAGTTGCTGATGAAGGTGAAATTTCTAAAATAATTCCAGCTGTTTTGCAAGAAGCGGTGAATCAACTCAATGATTATTTCAAAGGAAAACGAACCGATTTTGACTTTGCGCTGAATCCAAAAGGTACTGAATTCCAACAAAAAGTCTGGAAAGGATTACTGGAAATCCCATTTGGAAAAACCTGTAGCTATATGGATTTATCCAAAAAACTTGGTGATGTCAAAGCCATTCGAGCCGTTGCATCTGCTAATGGGAAAAATCCGCTTTGGATTGTCGTTCCGTGTCACAGAGTCATTGGGACAGATGGTTCATTAACAGGATATGCAGGTGGATTATGGCGAAAGAAATGGTTATTAGAACATGAGAATCCAACTACTCAACAAACTCTTTTTTAGTTGTTTGTCAATAAATTTCCTATATTCGTTTAAGAAAATCCGTGCAAATCTCTAAAATCCGCGTCATCTGCGTGCCATAAAATGATAGAAAAAATAAACCTGAATAATATCCTGTTTCTCGATATAGAAACCGTTCCCGAAGCCGAAGATTTCAATGCATTAGATGCTGAAATGAAAGATCTTTGGGAACACAAAACCCAATACCAGCGCAAAGACCAATACACACCGGAGGATTTTTACGACCGTGCGGGAATTTGGGCCGAGTTTGGGAAAATCGTTTGTATTTCGGTGGGTTATTTTACTATCAAAGGCGATATTCGGAATTTTAGAGTGACTTCTTTCTTTGGAGAAGAAAAGAAAATATTGTTGGACTTTAATAATTTGCTGAACAATCATTTCAATCAGTCGCAACATGTTTTGTGCGGGCACAATGCCAAGGAATTTGATATTCCGTTCCTTGCCCGACGCATGATTATCAACCAAATCGCCATTCCGAACAAGCTGAATTTATTTGGAAAAAAACCATGGGAAATGCCACATTTAGACACTTTGGAATTATGGAAATTTGGGGATTACAAACATTTTACTTCTTTAAAATTGATGTGTAAAGTTCTTAGAATCCCTTCTCCAAAAGGCGATATCGACGGCAGTCAGGTAGGACATGTATTTTATGTAGACAAGGATATTGATAGAATCGTAACCTATTGCGAGAAAGACACCATTGCCGTGGCTCAAATTTTCCTGAGATTACGTAGGGAAGAATTGTTGATTGAAGACGAGATTATTCATGTGTAAGCATTCTTTCATTGTCATTACAATTGATTTATTACATTTACAAAAATTATAGATTATGGTATTGAGTAGATTTTGGTTGGTCATTTTTATTTCAGCAATTGTATTTGTAGTATTTAGTTTGTTTTCTGGAGAAAGTTATACCATTGATCACGTTTTGAACGGAAAGAAAGATGATCCAATTCTGGTTTCGGAGAAATTTGCCGAAGAACTTCCTGCTTTTATTAAAGACAGTATTAAAAAAGCACCAGAACAAACCATGATTATCAATCGTGATACGCTAAATGCGGACACAACTTATGTTTTTAAAAACAAAACGGTAAAAATCTACAGTGGTGTTCAAAAATCAGATGGTTTATTGCCAACATGTAAAAGTACTTTGCTAGATTTAGTCCTTCCGCTGATGGCTTATTTGGCCTTTTTCTGTGGATTAATGGAATTGTTAATCATTTCTGGAGCCTCTGGAAAATTGGCGAAAGCATTAAGTCCTGTTTTTGTAAAAGTGTTTCCGAGTATTCCTAAAAACCATCCTTCCATTTCTTATATGACCTTAAACTTTGCTGCTAATTTTTTGGGTTTAGATTCTGCTGCAACTCCTTTTGGTCTAAAAGCTATGGAGAGTTTACAAGAAATAAATCCAGAGAAAGACAAAGCCAGTGATGCGCAAATTATGTTTATGTGTTTGCATGCTTCGGGACTTACTTTAATCGCTACATCTATTATAGGGTATCGTGCTGCGGCAAATGCCAGCAATCCTGCGGATGTGATGTTGCCTTGTATTATCACTTCTTTTATTGGTACTATTGCAGCCTTTTTAATTGTTGGAATCAAACAAAGAATCAATTTTAAAAGTGCTTCTTTAGTTATCGTATTGATGACATTAATAGCTGCTATTGTTGGTTTGTTGATGTATGTAAATCATTTGGATTTAATTGGAAAAAACTATTTCACCTCTAATCTTTCTGCTTTAATATTAATCGGAATCATTGCTTTTACGTTGATTTTTTCATTTATAAATGAGAAGAAATTTACAGAAGCATCGACTACCGTTTTCGAAAGTTTTGTAGTGGGAGCCAATAATGGTGTGAAAACCGGAGTGACTATTTTTCCTTATGTTTTGGGAATGCTGGTTGCTATTTCTTTATTTAGAAACAGTGGTTTATTTGAAATTATCAGCAATTGGATTGCTTTCATTTTTTCTAATATGGGAGTTAGTAAAGAAATCACGGATGCTTTACCGGTTGCGTTGCTTCGTCCCTTTAGTTCTGCAGGATCAAGAGGGTTTTTGATTGATTCGATGAATACTTTTGGAGCGGATTCTTTAACGGCAAGATTGAGCAGTATTTTTCAATGTAGTGCCGAAAGTACTTTTTATGTGATAGCCGTTTATTTCGGTTCTGTAAATATTAAAAACACGCGCTATGCACTAGGAACGATGCTTGTCGTAGATTTAATCTGTGTGATTACTGCGATTTTTGTGGCGACTTGGTTCTTTTAGGAATAGGAATTAAGATATATGAAAAAGCCTCACAATGTTTAATATTGTGAGGCTTTTATTTTGGTTAGAAACGTTTTAGTTTTTAATGAATTTCTTCGCTTCAGTTTTTTGTCCATCACTAACTTCAAGAATATAAACCCCTGATATTAATTGACTAACATTTATTCCGTTTTCAGAAACCTTACCTGCATCAACTTGTTGACCAAGGAAGTTATACACTTTATAAGAACTATTTCTGCCGTCAGCCATTCTAACATTTAGAATATTGTTGGTAGGGTTTGGATACATTGAGAAATCAGAAATTGAATTTTCATTTCCTAATTCATTCGCAGTTTTAGTCGTTGTAAAACTTGTAATAGCAGTTCCACCAATAGTCACGGTATAATCTTCTACTTCACCGTAAGAGAATGTTTCACAAGCTGTTTGTGCAGCATTGTATTTCATTGAAACTCTCATGCGAGTTGGTCCCGCCAAAGCTGATGTTGGAACTGTAAAAGTACCCGATAGATTTGTACTGCTGGAAGAAGATCCAGAAACTACTTCTTCAGTAGTTTCAAAAGTACCATTTTGATTGTAATCAATCCAAACTTTCCAGAATTCAGTGTAAGCGGTACCACTAAATCCGGCACTAAATAGGATTGTATTCGATCCATAAGGTAGATTGCCAACTTGAGAGGTAAAGTTGCCATATCCTGCATTCCCGGCTGTTGTATTTGCAATTCCTCCAATAGAAACATAATCGATATACTCATCAGCTACGCTGTTTCCTTTAGATGTACAATAGGTAAGTGTAGTTCCTGATGTGGTTACATTTACTACATTACTTGTAGCAGAGGTGTTTCCCGCTGCATCTTTCGCTTTTACTGAAAAAGTATAAGCTGTACTGGCTGTTAATCCTGAAACTGCGTAAGTCGTCCCTGTCAGAGATGCTTTTAATGTAGCTCCTTGGTACACATCGTATCCTGTTACACCTACATTATCTGTAGAAGCAGTCCAAGAAAGAGTCGTTGCTGTAGATGAAGTTCCAGAAGCAGCAAGGCTTGTTGGCGTAGTTGGTGCTTGCGTATCTGCAGTTGCGGTAATAAGATTAACGGCGTAATCTTCTACTTCTCCATAAGATATCGCTTCACAAGAAGTAGGAACTCCGTTGTATTTCATAGAAACTCTCATTCTAGTAGAACCTGTAAGAGCTGTTGTTGGAACTGTAAATGAACTAGTGGCCGGAGTAGTGGTGGCAGCAGTTTTGCTCCAAACTAATTCGCCTGCATCTGCAAAATCTTTATCTCCGTTTAAATCAATCCATACGGCATATCCTTCTGCATAAGCGGTTCCTGTCCATGTTGGTGTAATAGTAATAGTGGAAGCGCTTCCTTTAGTTAGATTCGTTGTAATTGCTGTGAAATCGCTATAGCCCGTTCCTCCTGTTGAAGCGTTATTGATAGTTCCCAATTGTACTCTGCTGATATATTCATCCGCTACACTATTTCCTTTTGAAGCACAATACGTTGCTGTAGCTGCAGTGGTAGTTACGGCAACGGCATTACTTGCAACAGATAAATTTCCGGCAGCATCTTTTGCTTTTACGGTGAAAGTATAAGCGGTGCTGGCTGATAATCCTGTTGCAGAATAAGTTAATCCTGTTACGGTTGTCACCAAAGTTGCTCCGTTATAAATTGAATATCCGGTAACTGCAACATTATCTGTAGCAGCAGTCCATGATAAATTTGTAGAAGATGCAGTTGTTCCTGCAGCTGCTAAACTAGCTGGGGCTGTTGGTGCAACTGTATCGGTGGAACCAGAATAAGCGGCTCCAACACCTACTGCATAAAATGCATTTGTAGTGGCAATTACTTCGGCAGAACCTGCTCCATATAGCTCCACTGCTGATTGAATTCCAAATGTTCTTGCATTCGCAAAAGTGGAGTTGGCCGATAGGTAAATGCTTTCTAGTCTGTAAGCAATTTTTGCTGCTTTATCGATTGTAATTCCGGTAACATTGTATGAACTTCCAATGTCATTTGTTCCTGTTTTTCCAACGGATAAAATATAAAACCAATGGTTTAAAACACCGCTATTGGTATGAACACCACAATAATCATTTGTTTGAGTTGGTGTGCCACAATTAATTACTTTCCAGTTTGTTCCGCCATAGGTGTCAGGTTGTCCTTCTAATTTTGGATTACTCATCGAACGCAAAGCTGTTTTACCGGATCTTCTTTCGATATCTTCACCAATTAACCATGTTGATTTTGTAGGTGCTGCAAAATATTCAACACAAGCGCCCCAGATATCAGAAAACCCTTCATTCATGGCTCCTGATTCTCTTTGATAAGCCAGATTTGCTGTTTTTTCACACACTGCGTGTCCTATTTCATGTGCTGCTACGTCCAGAGAAGTTAGAATGTCAAAGTAAGTTCCGCTTCCGTCACCATACGTCATTACACTTCCATTCCAGTATGCATTATCATAGGCATTATCAAAATGAACATAACTTTTTATGATGGCTCCTGCATTGTCATAACTGTTTCTGGCATGTTTGGTTGAAAAGTAGTCGTATGTTTTTTCTGCACCCCAATGCGCATCAAGAGCACCGTTGTCTTTGTTTGTATTGTTAAATTCAGCGGCAGTCCAGTTATTATCAACATCTGTAAAGTTAACCGCTGCTGTGTAGCTAGTTCCTTTTTTCATGTTGAAAGTGTTTATTCCGTTACCACGCGTATTATCAGAAAGAATATAAGACGAACCGCTCAATACCGTTTGAATGGTTTGTGCGCTGCTATAACGAGTTGCGGCATTTGCGGCAACAAATAGTGACTTTTCTATTCTTTCATCTGATTTTTCAGCAAGGTTATGGTTTCCATGGCTGTATTCGCCTAAGTGTTTAATGGTTGCATTATAGAATACTATTTCTCCAGTTAAAGCGTCAACATATACATCGCCACGACTTACCGGATTAGTGGCATAAATGTCAAATTTATAGACTAATCGAATGTCGTTGTTTTTTTTACTAGACTTGTCGTCATCCATCATTGGAAGTAAAACCAATTCACCAGAAGGTTTTGTGTAATCAAAAGCAGCCGCTTCTAATGGTTTTTCCCAAAGATATTCTTTTGCTCCAATTTGAGAAATTGCTTTAGTAAGAGCTTGCTCTTTTGTTAAAACTGGAGTGGTGCTGATGTCTTCCAGTTGGTAAAACTCTCCATTCATCGATTCTAATTTTGACTTTTTCGAATGCAATGAATACGTTGAAAATTCTACTTTTAATCCTTTATGGAATAGTTGAAATTTTTCATGCAGAAAACCCAAGTCGTCTGTTTCAGTTTTGACTTTTGAAAAATTTGAATTTTCTTTCAGTCCTAATTGCTCTTTTAGTACTTTTTGAGAATCTGAAGTCTTGTATATAGACTTTTCGCTAAAAAGGATTAAAGTAGGTTCTCCTTTTTCATCTGTGATTTTTTGCTTTACATTTTTGTCAGTTTCTTGGGCATTTGTTTCCAATGCGAGAAAAGAAACGGAAGCAAAGAGCACAATCTTTCCGAGTAATTTTGTTTTCATGTGGTATAGTTTTGGTTAATTTCAGATTGTAAAATTATTTATTTATTGGAGTTTAATTTTACGGTTTTACCACACTTTTTTTTAAAAACGTTTATTTCTTGTTAAAATCAATCATTATATTCTTTTTTATTACCAATACAAACAAAAAAAGGCAACTCAAAAGAGTCGCCTTTACTATTGATATATGATTTTTAATCAATAACCATCTCCGGAATTTCGCCTTCAATAATTAAATTTGCTTCAGTAGAAGCGATGATATGTTCAACGGTTACTCCTGGAGCACGTTCTAATAATTTGAAACCTTGCGGCGTTACTTCTAAAACGGCTAACTCAGTGACTACTTTTTTAACGCAGCCTACGCCGGTTAATGGTAACGTACATTTTTTAAGTATCTTAGATTCTCCAGCTTTATTAACGTGCATCATGGCTACAATAATATTCTCAGCCGAAGCAACTAAATCCATTGCGCCTCCCATTCCTTTGACCATTTTTCCTGGGATTTTCCAGTTGGCAATATCACCATTTTCGGCAACTTCCATCGCGCCAAGGATTGTTAAGTCAACATGTTGTCCGCGAATCATTCCAAAACTGAATGCGGAGTCAAAGAAACTGGCTCCGGGCAAAGTAGTGATGGTTTGTTTTCCTGCGTTGATTAAATCAGCGTCTTCATCGCCTTCAAAAGGGAATGGACCCATACCGAGAATTCCATTTTCACTTTGAAATTCAACGTCAATTCCTTCGGGGATATAATTAGCTACTAATGTTGGAATCCCGATTCCGAGATTCACGTAATAGTTGTGTTTTAACTCTTTCGCAATACGTTTTGCAATTTGATTTTTATCTAAAGCCATAATTAGAAAATTTTTCTCACGGTTCTTTGTTCAATTCTTTTTTCATATTTCACACCTTGAAAAATTCTATTTACAAGTATTCCAGGAATATGAATTTCGTTTGGATCTAAACTTCCTGCAGGCAATAATTCTTCTACTTCGGCTATGGTTATTTTTGCTGCTCCGGCCATGCAAGGGTTGAAGTTTCTTGCGGTTCCTTTGAAAACTAGGTTTCCGGCTTCGTCACCTTTCCATGCTTTTACGATGGCAAAATCAGCGTTGAAAGCGTGTTCCATAACATGCATTTTCCCATTGAATTCACGAACTTCTTTTCCTTCGGCTACTTCAGTTCCATAACCGGCTGGTGTAAAAAAAGCAGGAATTCCTGCTTGTGCCGCACGACAACGTTCTGCTAAAGTTCCTTGAGGGATAAGATCCACTTCAAGTTCTCCAGAAAGCATTTGGCGTTCAAATTCGGCATTTTCACCTACATAGGAAGAAATCATTTTTTTGATTTGACGCTTTTGCAAAAGCAATCCAAGACCAAAATCATCGACACCCGCATTGTTTGAAATACAGGTTAAATCCGTAGTTTCTTTTTTTACTAATTCGGCGATGGAATTTTCTGGAATACCGCATAATCCGAAACCGCCTAACATGATAGTCATCCCGTTTTCAATTCCTTGAAGGGCGTCCTGAACGTTGTTTACTTTTTTGTTAATCATAAAAATGAGTTGCTATTTGTCGAATTTTAATCTATTGATGAATTAAGTTTTAAGTACGAATACCTTAGCCCAGATAGTAGTGGAAATCCTTTTTTGAGGTTTTTACCGAAAAAAAGATTACAACGTATAGCTGGATTAGCTCCACACGAAAATTTTACAATTCAAACTCTTCGGTATCTTGTTCTACGGCTGTCGTATCTATTACTTTTTTAGGAACGTAACAGTCTACTTTTATGGAAAGATTTGCAGGTCTTTCAAAGCCTTCTTTAGAAACTTTAAGGGCTGGATCAGCATAACACAATTTCATGAAATAACCCCAAACTGGTAATGCCGCTGTGGCTCCCTGACCATAAGTAATGCTTTTGAAACGGGCCGAACGATCCTCACAACCTACCCAAACTCCGGTTACCAGATTAGGAACCATTCCCATAAACCAACCGTCAGACTGGTTTTGAGTAGTACCTGTTTTTCCTGCAATAGGATTTTTAAATTGATATGGATAACCCGTCCAGCGGTTGTCTCCGTTACCGCCGCCAGTGGTGCGCAAACGGTCTCCAGAACCACCTTCGGTTACACCTTCCAGTAATTTGATAATTGCATAAGCGATATCTTTATTTAAAACATCATGCGATTCAGGGATTGGTTCGTAGATGATAACGCCACTTTTATCTTCAATTTTAGATATAAATTGAGGTTTCATATAAACACCTTGATTGGCAAAAGTACTGTATGCGGCAACCATGTCTTCTACTGTGATTTCAACTGCTCCTAACGCAATGGAAGGTTGGTTTACAATTTCGGATTTCACGCCTAATTTATGGGTTAAATCGATTACTGCTTCCGGACCCACTTTGTCAATTAATTTTGCGGATATCGTATTTATGGAATTCGCCAAGCCTCTTTTCAAGGTAACCATTCCACGGTATTTGTTGTCTGAATTTCTAGGTTCCCAATCTTCGGTTACGTTATGGCGTCCTTTTCGGATTACAAATGGTCCATCAACAATCGAGTCACATGGGGACATGTTCAATTGTTCGATAGCAGTGGCATAAACAAATGGTTTGAAAGTTGAACCTACTTGTCTGGCGCCTTGTCCTACGTGATCGTATTGAAAATATTTGTAGTTGATACCGCCAACCCAAGCTTTGATATTACCGGTTTGTGGTTCCATTGCCATCAATCCGGATTGTAAAAAGTGTTTGTAATACCGGATAGAGTCTAATGGGGTCATGATGGTATCTTTTTCTCCTTTCCAAGAAAAGACAGTCATTTCTGTTTTTTCGCTGAACGATTTTATAATTTCTTCATCGCTTTTATCCATGGATTTCATCACAGCCCATCGGTTAGATGATTTCATGGCCTGATTCAGAATGCGTTGTGTTTCTACAGACGAAATATTGACAAATGGGGCATTTTTGTTACCCTTAGATTGATTAAAAAACTCTTCTTGAAGATTAGCCATATGGGCTGTAACCGCTTCTTCAGCATGCAATTGCATTCTGGAATCAATCGTGGTGTAAATTTTTAGACCGTCCTTGTAGATGTCATAATCTGATCCATCGGGTTTTTTATTTTCTTCGACCCATTTTTTCATGTAATCGCGTAAATATTCCCTGAAATAAGTAGCCGTTCCTTCTTTATGTGTTTCTAATTTAAAATTTAATTTGATCGGTAAACTTTGTAATCTTTCTTTCTCTTCTTTTGAAATAATTTTTCCTTTTTCCATTTGCGAAAGCACCACATTTCTGCGATTTTTCACGCCTTGTGGGTTTCGTATCGGGTTGTATAAACCAGAATTTTTAAACATTCCAACTAATATTGCCGACTCGCTGATGGTTAAATCCTTTGGTTCTTTAGAAAAATAAGTTTTAGCAGCTGAACTTACTCCAACAGAATTATTTCCAAAATCATATACGTTGCAATACATGGCAATGATTTCATTTTTAGTGTATTGTCTTTCTAATCGAATGGCGATAATCCATTCTTTGATTTTTTGAACGATTCTAAAGGGTAAAAATTTTGAGCCCTCCCCGTGAAACAATTGTTTGGCCAATTGCTGTGTTAATGTACTCGCTCCACCGCTGGTTCCAAAACTGGAAATCGCTCTCAAAGTTCCTCTACCATCAATACCGGAATGCTCATAAAAACGAGCATCTTCAGTAGCGATTAGAGCTTCTATCAGATTTTTAGGTAAGTCAGAATACTTTAATTGAGATCTGTTTTTTTCAAAATACTTACCCAAAACTACTCCGTCAGCCGAAATAATTTCGGTTGCTAAATTAGAATCAGGATTTTCTAAGTCTTCAAAAGAAGGCATCGAACCGAAGATTCCCCACGAAGCAAATAAGAAAAACAAACCGATGCCACCTAAGCCGATAAAGAAGATTTTCCAAAATTTATTTTTGTAGTAATTGATGTCTTTATCAATGTTCTTTGCCTGATTATTGTTTTTTTTGATAGCCATAATACTTTCTTAATCTTTTTTTTCTATTCTGAAGCCCACTTCTGTAATTCCATCTAAAAGGACTACGCCAGGAATCTTTCCAGTTTCCCTAACCGCTTGTTTGATGTGTACTTTGTATTTTCCTCTGAATTTTACGTTTTCTTTAAAATATAATTTACTTTCTTTTATATCCGAGAATCCATCACCAAGCAATGTTCCATCGGGATTTGCCATTTGGTATTCAAGAGTGTCTACTTTTGTAAAACCATTCGGCAATTCCATTGCAACGATTAGAAAGAGATTGTTGTATTGATACTTATTGTTGTCTCTTAAATTGATAAACAAATTATATCGTTTTGTAGAGTCTAATTCCGGTAAATTGAACGTTACAATGCTGTCTTTATGCCATGCGTCTCCAACAGATTTATACTCATCAAAAACCCTTTTTTCATCACATGAAATAAAAAGGGTTACAATCAAAAGAAGTACAGCGCTATTTTTTATCCACATTTTTAGTAATAATTATTGGTTTTCTCGGCTCTGCAGGTTTTTTATCAGCAGGGGCTTGGCGGTTATTGTTTACAGGTTTGTTATTGTTTGTAATTTTATTGTTGCTTGCAGGCTTGTTATTATTGGCTACAATTGCATTTTCACCAGCCGGTTTGCGTTTTTTATTCTGTTTTTTCTTTGGTTTTGGCTGATCAAAACGAGTCAGACTTTCCTGCCCCATCGCATTATTGAAGTTTTTTTCTGGCTCAACAATTAGCTCGATAGCATAATCTTCGAGTGAAGAAACTTTGTTTTTTAGTTTGTTTTCAGCAACAATTTCTTTGACTTGGTCAATTTTCAACACATGCCAATTGGCAAAATTATTGGTATACGCAAACCACATCAGACCTTTGAAAATATCTTGTTTTTGGCAAATGGCATCTCCTTTTTCAGTCACCAATTTTGTCTCGAAATCCGGAAAATCTTTCAACGCATCCATGTACGTATCCAGCTCATAGTTCAAGCAGCATTTTAATTTTCCGCATTGTCCAGCCAGTTTTTGTGGATTCAAAGACAGTTGTTGGTATCGAGCCGCAGAAGTATTTACACTTCTAAAATCCGTTAACCAGGTAGAACAACACAATTCTCTTCCACAAGAACCAATTCCTCCTAAACGAGCTGCTTCCTGACGGAAACCTACTTGTTTCATCTCAATTCGAGTACTGAATTCTTTAGCGAAATCCTTAATTAAAGCACGAAAGTCAATACGGTCATTTGCCGTGTAATAAAACGTAGCTTTTGATCCATCACCTTGAAATTCAATATCCGAAATTTTCATTTCCAGTTTTTGAGCAATCGCCAGTTCACGAGCGCGAACCTTCATCGGCTCTTCACGATCTCTTGCTGCTGACCAAATGTCAATATCTTTTTGAGATGCTTTTCTGTAAATTTTTGGAATTTCATTACCCAGGTAATTGGCTCCTTTTTTCTTCATTTGAATTTTAACTAACTCTCCTGTCAAAGTTACGATTCCTATATCGTGACCCGGAGAAGCAACAGTAGCAACAATGTCGCCCATGCTTAACGTTAATTTCTCGGTATTGCGGTAAAATTCTTTTCTTCCGTTTTTGAAACGTACTTCAACACAGTCAAAAGGGGCGTCGCCATTAGGCAAACTCATATTAGAAAGCCAATCGAAAACCGTTAATTTATTGCAGCTATCGGTGCCGCAAGTCCCATTATTTTTACAACCCTTAGGTGCGCCACCATCAGAAGTTGAACAACTTGTACATGCCATAATCTTATATGTAGTGTTGCGACGAGCACAACTTAAGTTCTTAAAACGTTTAATGTGTAAAGATAGTATTTTTTAATTTTATGGAACAACGCCTATTTGCGCCAATAAATCATAAATTTTTAATAAAAAAACCCATTACAATTGCAGCTGTAATGGGTTGAATATATATCTATCTTTAATAAAAAGCTTAGGTTTCTTTCACCGAAATTATTTTCACCGGACATGCTTTTGCCGCCAATTCACAACTTTCAACAATCGTGTGGTCGTGTGATTTTAAAGTAAAAAAACCTTTGGCATTTTGCGAATGAATCAAAACTGATTTCCCGTCTTTCTTGGACATTTGAAATTGAACCGGCGCCATTTCAACGCAATAATTACAGCCAATGCATTTGTCTCTTTGTAAAGTAACAATAACCATTAGGCTTCCACTATTTTATATAATTTGTCGGACATTCGGATTCTGAAAGGTAATTTTAAAGTACAGTCATCGCCTTTGGTCGCTTTGTCAGCCGTAATATCATTGACAAACATTTCGTTGATAATCATTTCCTGCGCTCCGGTGCTTGGTCCTGTTACCAGAATTTTATCTCCAATTTTGATGTCGTAAGCTTCAATTTTGAATTTACCAATGTTGGCTTTCGGGAAATAATGGGTTCCTTTTCCCACATAGACTTTTTTCTGTGTAGCCATCGATCCAGAAACATCACTCCATTCTCCCAATTCTTGTCCGAGATAATAACCGGACCAAAAACCACGATTATAAACCGTGTTTAACGCTTCCATCCAATCCGCTACTTTTTCTTTGGAAAAGGAACCTTCATAATAACTGTCAATCGCTTCCCGATACGTTTTGATAACGGTGGCGACATATTCAGGAGCACGGCCACGACCCTCAATTTTCAGCACCTGAATGCCTGAATCAATGACTTGGTCCAGAAAATCTAAGGTGCATAAATCTTTTGGAGACATTAAATATTCGTTGTCGACTTCGATTTCAAAACCGGTTTCCTGATCTATAACAGTGTATTTCTTGCGGCAATTTTGTTTACATGCACCACGATTTGCCGAGGAATTATTGGAGTGTAAACTCAAATAACATTTTCCTGAAACTGCCATACACAAAGCACCATGACCAAAAATTTCGATTTCCACTAAGTTTCCGTTTGGACCTTTAATTTGTTCTTTTTCGATTTGAGCGGTGATGCTTTTTACTTGGCGTAAACTCAATTCCCGACTTAAAACCATCGTGTCTGCAAATAAACTGTAGAATTTTATGGTTTCAATGTTGGTCACATTCAGTTGAGTCGAAATATGAATTTCCATCCCAATGCCTCTCGCCATAGCGATAACCGCTTGATCAGAAGCGATAACTGCAGTGATATTCGCTTCTTTGGCTTTGTTTAATAGTGTTTTTACGACGGATAAATCGTGGTCGTAAATTATAGTGTTCAAGGTCAAATAACTTCGAACATTTTTAGTTTCGCAACGTTTGGCAATTTCCGGTAAATCGTCCATGGTGAAATTCACGGTGGCTCTGGCGCGCATGTTCAATTGCTCTACGCCAAAGTAAATAGAATCCGCACCATTATCTAATCCGGCTTGAAGAGACTCAAAGTTCCCGGCGGGAGCCATAAGTTCTATTTTGTTATTCGATGTCATGATAAATTAGTCTAAAACTTTATATAATTTATCAGATAATCGAATTCGGAATGGCAATTTGAAGGTACAAGTATCTCCCGAAACTGCTTTTTCTTGTGCTAAATCGTTCACCAGCATTTCTTCGATTACTACTTTTTGTTCGCCGGTTGTGGAACCTTTGATTAAAATAGTATCGCCAATTTTGATTTCGTTTTCTTCAATTAAAAACTGACCAATACTTGGTTTTGGGAAGAAATGAGTTCCTTTTCCAATATAAACTTTCTTAATTTTTGGCTCTTTTTTGATGGCAGTCCCGACGCTTCGGGATGGTTTTTCGGCAACAAAAACACCATGCGTTTCTTCGTTGTTTTTGAAAGTCAAAACATCTGATTTTCCTTTTTTGAAAATCTTATTTCCGTTTTTTATTCCTCTGCGAATGGCTTTTTGTTCTTCTTCCGGCATGTGAATTACACTCACACATTCAGCAGAACAGCAACCTTCCATTTTTTCCTTGCAGGAGTCACATTGGATGAAAAGTAAATGACAGCCTTCGTTCACGCAATTCGTATGCACATCACAAGGTTCGCCACATTGATGGCATTGGGAAACAATATCGTCTGTGATTCTTTCGCCCAAGCGGTGATCAAATACGAAGTTTTTTCCAATGAATTTACTTTCTAAACCTTCGGCTTTTACTTGACGGGTGTATTCTATAATTCCGCCTTCAAGTTGGTACACGTTTTCAAAACCTTTGTGTTTGAAATAAGCGCTGGCTTTCTCGCAGCGGATTCCTCCGGTGCAATACATCAATAGTTTTTTGTCTTGTTTGTGTTCAGCAAGTTGTTCTTCTATGATTGGTAAACTTTCACGAAAAGTATCAACATCTGGTTTTATAGCTTTGGTAAAATGTCCAATTTCACTTTCGTAATGATTTCTCATATCGACCACAATCGTGTTTGGATCTTCAAGTAAATCGTTGAATTCCTTGGCTTTTAAATGGATTCCTATATTAGTTACATCAAAAGTTTCATCAACCAAACCATCTGCCACAATCTTATCACGGACTTTTACAGTCAGTTTCAAAAACGAATGATCGTCTTGCTCTACGGCTATATTCAATCGGATTCCTTTCATGAAATCATAGACTTCAATAGAATCTTTGAATGCGTAGAAATTATCGGCAGGAAGTGATAATTGGGCGTTGATTCCCTCACTGGCTACATAAATTCTGCCCAGAACTTCAAGTGAGTTCCACGCCAGAAATAATTCGTTACGAAATTGTGTTGGATTTGAGATTTGCGCATAAGCATAGAAAGACAGCGTAAGACGTTGTTTTCCGGCATCATCAATCATGATGGCTCTTTCCTCTGCGCTTAATGTGTTATACAGTTGCATGCTATAAACAGTTTTAAGTTGAGAAATATATTTTTTGCAAAAGTAGGTAAAAAGGTTCAGAGGAGCAAAAATCTTTAGGGACAAAGGTGCAAAGTAGGAGGAGGCAAAGGCTAGAGGTAAAAATAAAAAAGCACTAAATTAATAGTGCTTTTGTAAACTTTGTGCCTAAACACCTTTGTTTCTTTGTGCCTTTTTTAAAAACTAGCAATACTCGTTGAAAGCGTCTTTCAAGTTTTCAGCAATTAGTTCCGCTGGGCGACCTTCAATGTGGTGACGCTCTAGCATGTGCACTAATTCTCCGTTTTTGAACAAAGCCATACTTGGCGATGATGGAGGAAAAGGGAACATGTGTTGTCTTGCAGCATCAACCGCATCTTTGTCAACTCCTGCAAAAACGGTGATTAAATGGTCTGGTTTTTTAGCGCCATCTAAACTCATTTTTGCTCCCGGACGCGCGTTTCTTGCAGCACAACCACAAACCGAATTTACAACGACAAGTGTTGTTCCTTCTAATTTCATTGCGTTTTCTACTGCTTCAGCACTATGTAAATCTTGAAAACCTGCAGCTGTTAATTCCGCTTGCATTGGTTTTACCATTTCTTCTGGATACATATCTTTTTATTTTAAATCAATATTAATTTTGAGTTGCAAAGTTACAAAGTTTACAATCAAGAATTGAAGTTCAATTATAAAGTTTTGTTATAGTTTGATTGTTATTTTATTGCTTTGGAAGCCACATGGAAAATAGCTTTTATAAATAGCATTTTTGGACATTTTAAAATCACTTGAATATCTTCGTATAAAGTAGTTTCCTCGTCTAGAAATTTAAAAATCAAGGTTGGATTTCCTTTTTTGAACATCGAAGAAAAAATGTGGGAACCCAATTCGTTTTTTCGGTCCAAAATGTCTAACAAAAGTAAATCGTAAAACCAGAATTTTGTCTTTCTATGAAATTTTGTGAAGTCAGTTTTCCTTTGCAGAAAGGCAACCAATTCACTTGATTTTTTATCGGAATTTTTGAAAGTATAACCCGTACTGGCTTTTGTCCAACCGCCGGAAGTTCCTATATTGAGTACGTTTTTAGTATTTGCTTTCCAAAAAGGATAACACGTCATAGGAATACTGCCTTGCTCTTTTTCGACGATTTCATAGTTCGTAATCCCAAGGTTTTTGAGATACTTTTTGATTTCGTTTTCGTATTCCTCCGTCTTTAAATGCTGGTGCGAAAACAAGGTGTATTCCAGTAAAGCCTCGGTTTTTGATGTGGGTAACACGTACATAAAACGGGTATTTCCTCTTTGTTCCACCGAAAAATCCATGAAAGTAGCTTGTTCCGAATTGAAAACAGGCTGCTCGCTTTTGATAAACCAACCAATAAAATGCTGTTGTAAAACAGGATATTTCGCCTGACTTTCTGCTTTATGTTTGTTGTAAATACTGTTGAATAATTTGGAGCAAGAAAAGGATTCACTTTCGGTTTGTACCAGAATTATAGTTTCGGATTCTTCGATTTCCAAAACTTTCTGGTTCACGAATGTGATGTTTTCTTGTTTCGAAAGCAAATCAAATACCTGCGTGTAAAAATCCAGCCCTTTCACCATATTGTAGTCGTACGGTTGCAAGTCTAAATCCCTGCGAAAGTTTTCATTGGCAAACAAAGCCGAATCCCATTTCTTAGAAATGGATTGTTCCCAAAGTGAATCGTTTGTTTTCCAAAAACACCACGTTCTATCGTTGGTTTTTTTGGTCTTTTCATCCAATAATAAAATACTTTTATCCTTAAATTTACCGGATTGTACCATTTTATAAACGGTCATCAAAGCCGATAATCCTGCGCCGGTAAAAATATAATCGTAGTGTTTCATTTGGGAATTTAACATTTCCCCCCAAAAATAGTCAATTTTATTCTTTTAGTTTGGCTAAAATCAGCTTTAATTCTTTTGGTTTTAAGTAGCCGCTGTGCTGAAAAATAATCTCATTTTCACTGTTCAAAACACACAAAACAGGAAAGTTCAGTTGCTTATTTATTGTTCCTAATGCAATGGCTAATTCATGTGTTCCGAAGTTGTTTCCTGTGGGTTTGAATTGAAAAGTGGTTTTATTGAAAATTACCGTTCGTTTTTCTTCGGCATTGAAATTAACAAAATAGAAAGCAGTGTTAAGCTCCTTGATGATTTCCTCGTTTTTGAAAGTGGTTTTTTTCATCGCGTGACAAAATTGGCACCAATCGGTTTGAATGAAAACAATCGTTTTTCTCTTTTCGATACGTTGTAAACTGTCAACTTGTTCGAATGAAACCGAATGCAACTGCGCAAATCCAGCCGGGATCGCACAACATAAAAGCAATAGTACATAAAGATTCTTTTTCATTATTTTAAGATATAGCGAAGTCCAAAAAAGCTTCTGATTCCTTGGTTCGGTCCATAGACATAAGTCGTGTCAAATGTTAATCCATAAGGATTTTCAGGTGTTGCTAGCACTTGACCGTTCGCATCGTAGGTTACATTTTTATCAAAAGGATCATTGGTTCTTGCAATCAAAAATGGATTGTTTTGTTTAGGCAAAAAGTTCAAAAGGTTTTTAATTCCGGCATAGAATTCAAAGTTTTTCAAGCCAGAATACGTAAATTGAATGTTTTGCAAACTGTACCAAGGCGATTCCGGAGCACGAGGATCTAAAGCGCTTAAAAGAGGTAAATGCATCGGGCTGTACACATTTCCGGTATAATCTACATTTAAATCGATAGCTTGAATTTTATACGAAACACTCCAAGTTGCCGTAAATTTTTCGGTTAGAAAAGGTGTTTCTTTTCGGCCATTTTCAACGTTTTTATTGTCAAGCAAAGAGGCGCCAGTGATAATTTTTAGTCCATTCGGAAAATTGAAATCGATGTTCGTACTAATTCCTTGGCTTATAGCATAACCGTTGATGTTGTCATAGATAATTTGATTTGCATCAGTGTCATAATCCGACACAATTTTATTACTGAATCGCGTATGGAAAAAGGAAGTTTCGATGCCGATAAAGGTTCCGTTAGCGAAATTTATTTTCTTGATATAATTCAAATTGGCATTTATGGATTGTTCCGGTTTCAGGTTATTTGCGATGACAATTTCGCGAGCGCCAGTCAAAGCAGCATGATCTTCGGTAAATAGATTGACTACTCTAAAACCTGTTCCGGCATTCAAACGTATGATATTATTGTCATTCAATTTCCATTTGTAGGCGATTCTTGGAGTCAAGATGCTTCCGTGAAACGAGTTGTAATCGTAACGCATTCCCAGTAACAGCTTGTGTTTTTTAGTGAACGTGATTTCGTTTTGAACAAAAATCCCTGGTAACCAGGTTTTCTCGGGGTTGTTATTTCCCAGTTTTGAAGTTGCAGGTGTATTGTCATCGTAATAATTGTATCGGGTGGCAATTCCGGTAAGCAAATCATTTTTTCCTATTTTTTTATCCCAAGTCAATTGTAGAAAACCAATTTTTTGATTCGCAATATAACTCGTTGTGCCATATCGGCTGTCCTGAAAATGTACGTTTCCTGAAAAGGATAGCATTAGTTTTTCCTGAAAAGGCAGTTGGTAACTTCCAATCAATTCTGCTCGTTTGGTGTAAATGCTTTCGCCGTAAATTTCGTCACCGCCTCGGTGTTTTTTCTCCCAACGCACATCGCCACCAAAACGGTCTTCATAAACTCCCCGCGCGGCAATGGTAAACAATCGATTTTCTTTTCTGTCGAAAGTCCATTTTTGAAATAGGGAAATTCGATCCGAAAGGGTAACATCTGTAAAATTGTCGTTATCGTTATCTATTTTTTGATTGTATCTGAAATAATTTATACCTAAAAGCGCAGTTGCTTTCTTGCCAACATTGAGTTTCACTCCTAAATCAACATTGGTTTCCAACCAAGAAGTAGAAAAAACATCAGCGGAGAAAAGGGGAGCGTTTGTTGGATTTTTAGTAATGATATTGATCAAACCGCCCACGGCTTCGCTGCCGTATAATGAGGAAGCGGGACCTTTTACAATTTCAATGCGTTCCACCAGTGAATTTGGAATTCCTGATAATCCATACACCGTTGATAAACTACTCACGATAGGCATTCCGTCAATTAGAACTAAAGTATACGGACCTTCGAGCCCGTTAATATGGATGTCTCCCGTATTGCAAACTCCACAATTGAGTTGCGGCCTTACGCCATTTACATTCTGTAATGCTTCATAAATACTGGCTGTTGGGTTTTTCTTGAAAAATATTGGAGAATAAACTTCTACTGGAACGGCACTTTCTAATCTTTTTACCGCTTTTAATGTTCCCGAAACTACGACTTCGTTAAGTTGGTTTTCAGTATTTGAAAGTTCAAAATCCAGAATGTTGTTTTCATTACTTTTGACCGTTATGTTCTTTTTTAAAGTTTGAAAACCATCTGCAACAATTTGTACTTTATAATTTCCCTCAGCAATATTTTCGATGTTGTACTTTCCTAAACTATCCGTTTGGGCGGTGTATTTTGTTCCAATCAAAGATACAAGAGCCTCCGAAACTCCTTTTTTTTCTGATGAAACAAATCCCGAAAGATTCGTTTTTTCTTGGCTGTAGCCAAAGTGAAACATCAGAAAAATAAATAACACATATAATTTTTTCACTATACTTAAATTAAATTTAGACAAAGCTAAAAATTATATTTTGCAAAACAAATTTTTTAATTACATTTGTATCAATAACTTAATTGATTTAGCGAGAAGTCTGAAATATGAAATCAAAAAACGTTAATCTTCAATCTTAAATTAAATGACCTTTTCAGAAGAAAATTATCTCAAGACCATTTACCACCTTACTTCCGTTTCGGATGCTGATATCAGTACCAATGCTATTGCTGAAAAAATGGAAACCAAAGCATCATCCGTTACCGATATGCTTAAGAAACTCTCCGAAAAAGACTTGGTGAACTACGTAAAGTACCAAGGTGTTTCCCTTACGGATAAAGGGAAATTAGCGGCGAAAATGATTGTTAGAAAACACCGACTTTGGGAATGTTTTCTAGTGGAGAAACTAGATTTTTCTTGGGATGAGGTACACGATATCGCCGAGCAATTGGAACATATCAAATCCGAAAAACTGATCAATAAACTCGATGATTTTTTGGGAAATCCTACCGAAGATCCGCACGGAGATCCTATTCCGGATGCTAATGGACGAATTATAAAAGTTGAAAAGGAACTGCTTTCTGAATTCGAAAAAAACCAAATCGGGATTTGTGTGGGTGTCAAAGATACTTCTTCTGATTTTTTAAAATATTTAGACAAACAGGAAATTGCCTTGGGTTCCCAAATTGAAATTATCGAAAAGGAAAGTTTTGATTCCTCTTTCAGAATTCGGGTTGGAACCAAAGAAATAACCATTTCAAATAAAATAGCCAGTAATATATATATCAAATAATTATGTTTCAATCTATAGTAGATTATTTCACGAGTATCGACCCAATATTAGCCGCTTTATATGCGAGTTTGTTCACTTGGTTTCTGACCGCGTTAGGAGCTTCGTTTGTTTTTATGTTTAAAACCATGAATCGTACGGTTCTTGACGGAATGCTCGGGTTTACGGGAGGTGTTATGGTTGCGGCCAGTTTTTGGAGTTTATTGGCTCCTGCCATTGAAATGACGGGTGGTGAAGGATTTGCAAAAGTGATTCCTGCAGCTTTTGGTTTTTTCCTTGGTGCGCTCTTCATTTTCGGAATCGATAAAGTGTTGCCGCATTTGCATATCAATTTTAAAGTTACCGAAGGAATCAAATCGCCTTGGCAACGTACTACATTATTAGTTTCGGCAATTACACTGCATAATATTCCGGAAGGATTGGCGGTTGGAGTTCTGTTTGGTGGTGTTGCTGCCGGGATTCCAGAAGCTTCCATCGCGGGTGCTGTTACGTTAGCAATTGGTATTGGAATTCAGAATTTTCCGGAAGGAATTGCTGTTGCTATGCCGTTACGCAGAATGGGAATGAGCAGATGGAAAAGTTTTATGTACGGACAATCTTCAGCATTAGTAGAGCCGGTTGCTGCAGTTTTAGGCGCTTTTGCAGTGACATTTTTTACTCCAATTTTACCGTACGCTTTGGCTTTTGCCGCAGGAGCGATGATCTTTGTAGTGGTCGAGGAAGTGATTCCGGAAACACAACAGGATAAAAATACCGATATAGCAACGCTTGGATTCGTTGGAGGATTTATTGTGATGATGGTTTTAGATGTTGCTTTAAGTTAGGAATTTAGTAGTTTTAAAAACAATATAGTAATCCTTAAACATAGCGTATGAAAAAGTCACTTCTATTCCTTTTTATGATGATCAGCAGTGTAGCTTTGGCGCAAAACCCAAAATCACAAAAAGTTAAATACACAACTATAAAGCAAAAAGTATGTCCCAATCAAAAAGGATTTCAGTTGGTTTTGAAAGCAATTGTTTCTGATTCTCGTTGCCCTGAAGGTGTGACTTGTATTTGGGCGGGAGAAGTTAGTGCTGTTGTTTCGGTGCACAAAGATTCAAAATTAATTGAAGATACGACTTTGGTGTTTTCGATGAAAAATGAAGAAGACAATAAAAAATGGTTTGCAACCTATTTATCAGAAAAACAAAAGAAGATAAAAAGCATTCGCGTGTTGCCGTATCCAAAAGAAGGAAGCAAGATTAATCCAGAAGAATACTATCTGAAAATTGGTTATTTGAAATAGGGTTAGCTACAGCCACAGTCGCCGCTACCGCAATCTTTGTCGGATTTTTTCTTTTTGAAAAAGAATTTTTTAATTAAGAAAGCAACGGCAATTGCCAAGGCAACGAAAGCAATTATTTCTTGAAGCATAGTGTTTTATTTTAGAATTTGGTAAGCAATAAGTGCTACTACATAAGCAAACCCAGACATAAAGATTAATTGTCCGGCAGGCCATTTCCAGGAATTGGTTTCTTTTTTTGTAACTGCAAGCGTACTCGCACATTGCATAGCAAAAGCATAAAATAACAGCAATGATATTCCAGAGGCAAAGTTGAAAATCTTTTCTCCGGTTACCGGATTGATTTCGGCGGCCATTTTATTTTTGATAGTAACCTCATTGTCGCTTCCGCCAACGCTGTAAATTGTGGCTAATGTTCCCACAAAAACTTCTCTGGCAGCAAACGAACTGATGATGGCAATTCCTATTTTCCAGTCGTAACCCAAAGGTGATATGGCAGGTTCAATTGCTTTTCCCATGATTCCAATATAGGAATTTTCCAGTTTTTGCGAAGCCACAGCATTTTCAAATTCGGCTTCCGGCAACGGGTTATTTATTGTATTCTCAGCTACAATTTTTTCAGCATTATTGAATTTTTCTCCGGGTCCGTAAGAAGCTAAAAACCATAAAACGATGGAAATAGCCAGAATTATTTTACCGGCTCCAAAAATAAAAGCCTTTGTTTTTTCGATCACATTGATTCCCACATTCTTGAAAAGAGGTAATTTATAATTCGGCATTTCTACTACGAAATATGTTTTTCCTTTGATTTTCAGAATTTTATTTAAAATGTAAGCGGAGAAAATAGCCATTCCAAAACCTAGAAGGTATAATAACATCAAGGTCATTCCTTGCATGTTCATAAAACCAAAAACACGATTATCCGGAATTACTAAAGCGATAATGATGGCGTAGACCGGTAATCTTGCGGAACAGGTTGTAAAGGGAGTTACCAGGATGGTAATCAATCTTTCTTTCCAGTTTTCGATATTTCGGGTAGCCATAATTGCTGGAATAGCACAGGCTGTCCCAGAAATAAGGGGTACCACACTTTTGCCCGATAAACCAAATTTACGCATGATTTTATCCATCAGGAAAACTACTCGGCTCATGTAACCGCTTTCTTCCAGTATTGAAATAAACATAAACAAGAAGGCGATTTGCGGAATGAATATCAAAATTCCTCCAATTCCTGGGATGATTCCCTGCGAAATTAAGTTGGTTAAAACTCCGGCTGGCAATTCTTCGGCAGCAAGCGTGCTCAACGAGGCAAAAGAAGCATCGATGAAATCCATTGGAATTTTAGACCATTCGAAAATAGATTGGAAAATAACAAACAAAATCAAAAAGAAGATCACATATCCCCAAACTTTATGTGTTAGCACGCGGTCGAGTTTACTACGGTAATCTCTTGCAACTGAGGAATCAATTTGTAGTCCCACTTTCAAAACATCATTGATGAATTGGTAGCGTTTTATAGTTTCTTTTTGCTGAAGGCGTTTTAAATCAGAGTGCGATTTTGTAAATGAGCTTCGGATTTCATTTCGTTCTAAATTAAGGAAATTTACGTCTTGCGTGATTACCAACCACAATTTATAGAGCAATTGATTGGGGAATGCTTTGCGCAAACTGTTGAAATAGTCTGGATCAATTACGGAGGCATTTAGGCAAGGTTCGCTTGAAATGGTTCGGTAGCTGACAATCAAATTTTTCAACTCATCAATTCCATACCCTTTTCTGGAACTGATTAATGCAATTTTAGTTTTTAAGTGCTCTTCAAGATACGGAATATCCAGCGTAATCCCTTTGAATTTCATTCTGTCAGCCATATTGATGACTAAAATAGTAGGAATTTCTAAATCTTTTATTTGGGTAAAAAGAAGTAAGTTTCGTTTTAAATTTTCCACATCGGTAACGACAAGCGCTACATCAGGATATAATTTGTCATTTTTGTTGAGTAATAATTCAATGACCACATTTTCATCAATAGAACTCGCATTCAGGCTGTACGTTCCGGGTAAATCCAGAATATTTGCCTTGATATTATTGGGTAATTTGCAAAATCCTATTTTTTTTTCAACGGTAATTCCGGGATAATTCCCTACTTGTTGATTCAAGCCGGTCAGCTGATTGAAAACGGAAGTTTTGCCCACATTCGGATTCCCGATCAAAGCGACATTGATGTTTTGTTTGCTTACCATAAGTTGGTTTTTATAATATCAACCTCAATTTCTTTTGCAGTTTCCACCCGAATTGCTACATGCGAACCATTAATATTCAGGTACAAAGGATCTCCAAAAGGAGCAATTTGAAGCAATTCAACCATATTGCCGGGCAAGCAACCCATTTCCAATAATTTTAATGGAACGGTATCGATGTCAAAGTCTTTTATAATGGCTTTTTCGCCTTTTTTGAGAGAATGTATCGTTGTTTGCAAAACTTATTTAGATTGAATTAAGATTGCAAAAATACACATTTTAATACAAACACAAATGATAAATATCACATTTATACGGTAATTAAAACAAATCAATCCAGCAGATAATGCAACGGTTGTCTTGGTAAAAACAGGAATTCGTTTGAATGTTTCTTATTCGTTACTCAAAAAAGTAATGTCTTCGATTAATCGTTTCATGTCTTCTTTATTGGTTCCGTCATAGAACCCACGAACTCTTTTTTTGGTATCCACCAGAACAAAATTTTCGGTGTGAACCATATCGTATAATTCACTTGGTTTTCCCAGTTTTACGGCTAAATAGGATTTTCTGGCCATCGTATAAATTTCTTTTTTATCTCCGGTGACTAAGTTCCATTTGTTGTCATCAACATGGTGTTTTTTGGCGTAAGCCTTCAAAACAGGAACGCTGTCAGTTTCCGGAAAAACGGTGTGGGACAGCAATTTCACTTTTGGATTATTGGCAAAAGCTTTTTGGATATCGGATAAATTGGTGGTCATTTTTGGGCAAATAGAGCCGCAAGTGGTAAAGAAGAAATCAGCAACATATATTTTGCCCTCATAATCTTTTTGGGTGATGGTTTTTCCGTTTTGGTTGATGAATGAAAAATCAGCAATCGTGTGGTACTTGCTTTTGTATTGAACGGTGCTGTCTACTAATTCCGGATTTACATCTGCGGGATTAAAAATCGGAAGTGTTTTTTTGGGCTTTAAAGCCGAATAAAATAAGGATAAAATGATTGCCGAAAGAACAATGAAAACCCCAAAAAAGAGTCGGTATTTTTTTAAAAATTCTGACATAGTGCTATTTTGATGCAAAAATACGAAAAGAGAAATTGTTTTGATTCAAATTAACAAATCTTATTTTGGATAGACTCTTTGGAAATAAAGGATTTAAAATTAATGTGTTTTTTGATTAAACCTTTTGAAAATTTTGAAGTCAAATAAAGATGTTTTCGTAAATAATTGATTTTAACTAAAAATCACATTATTTATTAATAGCTTTGTTAATATAACTAAAAAAACTAAAAAAAATGAAAAAAACCAGCAATAAGCAATTGCTTTTTGTGATTCCCGCAATCATGGGTTTTGCGGTGGGTCAAGCACAGAATATTCCGGCAGCTAAAGAACCGGGAATTAATGTGAATTACATGGATAAAAAAGTGAAACCAAGTAACGATTTCTTTCGTTATGTGAATGGAACTTGGTTGGATAATACGGAGATTCCAGGTGACAGAACCCGTTGGGGTAGTTTTGACGAATTGCGTCAACGAACTGACGCGGATGCTTTGGCAATTTTAAAAGAAGCCACGACAAATCCGATCTATAAATCAAATACAGATCAAGGTAAAGCCATTAATTTATACAAATCTATTTTAGATACTGTAGGAAGAAATAAATTAGGAATAGCACCTTTGAAACCGTACTTAAAGAAAATCGATGCTGTTAAAAATGCCAAAGATTTAGAGGCTTTATTGATTGAAATGGAACCTATCGGAGGCATCGGATTTATGGGTGCTGGCGTAGGAACTGATGCGAAAAACAGCAGTAGAAACGTGATTAATTTAGGCCCGGGCGGCGTAGGTTTGCCAGACAGAGATTATTATGTTTCTGACGATGCAGATTCCAAAGAGAAACGTGCGAAATATGTTTTACACGTTACTAAAATGTTACAATATCTAGGTGATAAACCTGCCGTAGCTAAAATGAATGCCGAAAAAATTCTGGCGCTTGAAACTGCGATGTCAAAACCAAGATTAGACAGAGTAGAACGCAGAGACCGTCGTAAGTCATACAATCCAATGACATTGAGTGAATTGACTAAACTAACTCCGTCAATCAATTGGAATAATTATTTCACAAAAATTGGATTGGCAAAAGTGGATACCGTAATTGTATCACAACCTAAATACATGACGGCGCTAGAAACTATTTTCAAAGAAAATAAAGTAGAAGATTGGAAAGCATACATGCGTTGGAGTTTGTTGAACAGAGCTTCAAGTCAATTGTCTACTGAAATTGAAAATGCAAACTGGGAGTTTTACGGAAAAACTTTGACTGGTGCAGTAAGTCAAAGACCACGTGACGAAAGAGCACTTCAAACAATTAACGGCGCGGTTGGTGAAGCATTAGGGAAATTATATGTTGAGAAAAAATTTCCGGCTGAAGCCAAAGTAAAAGCGGAGAAAATGATTAAAAATATCTTCTTGGCTTTCGAAAACAGAATCAATAATTTGTCTTGGATGTCTGCAGAAACAAAAGTAAGCGCGCTTGCTAAACTGCATAAATCAAGAATTAAAATTGGATACCCTGACAAATGGAAAGATTATTCAGCCTTGACGATTAAAAGTCCAGAAGAAGGTGGGACTTATTTTGAAAACTCAAAAAACATGGCGAAATGGCGTTTTGAAGAAAACTTAGCCGAGCTGAACAAGCCTGTTGATAAAGAAAGATGGGGAATGTCTCCGCAAACGGTAAATGCGTATTACAATCCATCAAACAATGAAATTGTATTTCCGGCAGCTATTTTGCAACCGCCTTTTTACAATTACCAAGCGGATGAAGCGGTAAATTATGGTGGAATAGGAGGGGTTATTGGACATGAAATTTCACATGGTTTTGATGATTCAGGTTCCCGTTACAACGCTGATGGAAACTTAGTAGACTGGTGGACGGCTGAAGATTTGAAACAATTCTCTGCTTTAACTGGAGCACTTGCTGCTCAATACAGCGCTTTGGAACCAATTCCAGGAACTTTCGTAGATGGTAAATTTACATTGGGAGAGAACATTGGAGATTTAGGTGGAGTAAATGCCGCTTATGATGGTTTACAATTGTATTTGAAAGAAAACGGAAATCCGGGATTAATTGACGGATATACTCCGGAACAACGTTTCTTTATTTCTTGGTCAACTATCTGGCGTTCAAAAATGCGTGATGAAGCCTTGAAAAATCAAGTGAAAACAGACCCGCATTCGCCAGGAATGTACCGTGCTTATGTTCCTTTGCAAAATATAGATACGTTCTATAAAGCGTTCGATATTAAAGCAACTGACGGAATGTACATTGCACCTGAAAAGCGTGTGAGAATCTGGTAATCAGTTTAAAAAAAACTAAAAATATCCCATTCGTTCAGTCGAATGGGATATTTTTTTTACAATCTAAAGACTAAATTGTTTTGGAAAAAGATCCCTTAAACAAATCCTATTTCTTTGGCTTTCTTAATAATAGCGTCGTCGCTTCCTTTTTCTACACCAAAATATATTTTTATTTTTGCTTTTCTTTTTTCAATAGCACTCAAGCTCAAGTTCAATAGCTCTGGCATATTTACGGTTTTGGTGTTTTGACTGATAAGAATTATAATCTGTCTGTCAATAGTATCTAAAAACATTTCTTTGGTTGAAAAATCTTCAATTGTTTTTTTTACTCTTTCACTCTTATAGATTTCTCCAGCTATAATTTTATTGCAAATAATACTGATTGAACTAAAATCAAGATCTGATTTTTCAATCAAACCTTCTGGATTTATATCATGTATGATGCTGTTTAATCTTATAATGTTGCAATAACCTGTGATAAAAATAATTTTAGTTTTAGGATATTTTACTCGAATTAATTTTGCTAAATCTTCTCCATTTTTTATGTTTTTTTCTGGGTATTCAGGCATGCTTAAATCTAGTATTACTAAATCGATGCGTACATCTGGGGCTTTATCAAAAATGAATTTATAAGCGTTTTCTAACGAATTAGTAGATGTAATTCGTGTGCTTATTTCTAAATCTGTTAAAGCCATTTTGTAACAGTCAGTAATCATAATGTGGTCATCTACCAATAAAATTTCTAGAGACATATAATTTGATTTAGGGGGCTAAAATTAGGTGCTATCTATTTATAAAAATGAATTTTAGTTTTTTATTTGTTGCTATCAGTTCTGAGAGAATCGTCTCATTTTCGTGTTTTTCTCAATGAATAATTGACCAGATACAATCCGCTTAATGTAACTCCTCCACCTATTGCAATGGCAGCGTTAAAAGTTTCACTAAAAATCAGCGCTCCTAAAATCACAGCAACGATGGGGTTAATGTATGAATAGACAGTACTAATCTCCGCAGGAAGATTTTGAAGCGCATAAATAAAGGCAATGAAGGTAAGAATAGAACCCACTATAACTAAATAGGCAATCGACCACCACGAAATCGCCGGGATAGCACTCAAACTAACGGAAGTTCCTGTTGCTCCATTGTATGCAAAAATTAAAATACTGGAGATAAACATTTGCAGTCCCAAACTAAAATATGGATTAAAAGTAGCTGCTTTTTTCTTGGTGTACAAAGTCCCAAAAGCCCAGGTTAAAGTAGAAATTATGGAAATTATTATCCCGAATCTGAAATTTGGAATTAAGAAATCACTCAGGTGGTCGTAAAAAATAACACAAACGCCACTAAAACTGATAATCAAACCAATAACTGATAATCTGGACAAACGTTCTCCTCTAAAAAAAGTAATAATAACGATCCATAAAGGTACAATTGCGCCAATGATCGCGCCAAGTCCGCTACTGATGTATTTTACGCCCCAAGTGCTTAATCCGTTGCTTAACACAAAATTAAGGATACTTAAAATGATAATCGTTTTCCATTGTTTTCCCTTTGGCCAAGGTGCTTTTTTAAACAAAAAAAAGGAAATATAAAGGAAACCCCCTAAGAATTGTCTGATGGCGACAAGCTGTAAGGCGGGCATGTGTTTTACACCTTCTTTGGAAGCAATCCAGGTTGTTCCCCAGAAAAAACTGACCCAGCACAAAGCCAAAATAGGCAGCCCAATAGTATTCACTTTAGATGAAACAGCATTCTTAATTTTAGTTCTCACGTTACAAATTTGGTTTCGTAAAAGTATAATTTAAAACCTTTTCTAAGCGAGTGCTCAAAATTATTTTTCCGCCAGCATTATTTTTAGGATTAAATCTTGGCAAAGCCAAATTCAATTCCAGAGCTTTTTGCGTATAATATATTTCTCGGGAAGGATGAGACGGAGCCACCGCATTGAAGGTTTCATTCCAAGCATCATTTGCTATAATTTTTAGAATTATACCCATACAATCTTCCTGATGAATTAAATTAATTGGTGCATTAGGATTATCTAAATTCTCACGACCAGCCAGAAATTTTACAGGATGACGGTCTTCGCCAATTAAACCACCAAAACGTAAAATCGTTGTTTTGAAATGGCTGTTATTTTGCAAAAGCTGTTCTGTTTCCAGTAATTGTTTCCCGCTTTCCGTATCCGGTTTTGCAATAGTTTCTTCAGTAACAAAAATCTCATCATCATTATAAACTGATGTCGAACTGATGAAAAGCACATTTTCAACAGAAGATTGTTCTATAAAAGGAATTATATTTCTAATTTTGGATACAAAATTTTCTGTGCCTGAACCGCGAAGTTTCGGCGGAACATCGATAATCAGAATTTCACAATTTTCTAGAAATTCAGTTAGGTTTCCAGTGGTTTTATTTTCTGAAAGCGCAATTAAGAAAGGTGCGATTCCTGCATTTTTCAATACATTTAATTTTTCTGCAGATGTCGTCGAGCCATTTACTAAATAATCGTTTTTCAATAATGCTTTCGCCAAAGGCAAACCCAACCAACCACAACCTAGAATACTAATTTTTGTCATTTTTATTTTTTGTAGCCAATTTGTTTACGATCTTTTTGTGTGTTGTCTTTCTCGTCTTTTTTGATGAGGTAATTCAAAGCTTCATATATATCATTGAATTTCTTGTCGTATTTGGTCTCTATTTCAAGCAATTTTTCGTTGAATTCTTTGTGTTCCAAAGCATATTTACGAATAATGACGAAAGTACGCATGATAGCAATATTTACATGTATCGCTACATCCGAATTTAAAATGCCACTAAGCATTGCTATTCCTTGTTCCGTGAAAGCAAAAGGGGTTACAGTTACGTTTCTTTTATTTTGGTATGCGGTCACAATTTGTGACCGCATACTTTCCCATTCTTCAATATTTAGTCGAAACATAAAGTCGACGGGAAATCTTTTTATATTTCTTTTTACGGCTTGATTTAGGACTTTGGTTTCTACTTCATAAAGTACAGCAAGGTCAAAATCAAGTATCACTTTTTGTCCTTGAACATCATGTATTTTAGATTGCAATGTATGTATCTGCATATAATTTGTAGTGAGTTAGTTTTTTTATGGCTTTTTCAAACTGTCTTTCACAACAGTCAAACTATCATTTATTACAGGATTAGTAAGACTATCCAAAGCATTTACAACCATTACCGGAGTTGGCTTTATTTTTTGTCGAATGACCACAGCATCATTCAAAACAAAAGGTGTTGGCATCATCCAGTTGTCCCTTTTCGTAATTTCAAATAGCGGATTGGAAAGCAAATCAAAAGAGCTTTCTAACAGTTCCATGTCAAATGCAGTTGAAACATTAAAACTAAATTGCATTTCTAATGGTGCATTTCCTACCACATAATAGCTCAATATCTTTTTTCCTTTTCGCTGGTAAAGTGAATTTTTCTGACCTAATGTAGTCACACCGTTAGCTTTGAAATTGTGAATTTCCATTTTTTCATTGGCAAAAATATCATAGCGGTTAACGTTTCGATTTGGGGAAATTTTTATTTTCAAATGCCTTTGATTGCCTACGATTCGGTCTTCCAGAAATTCAATACTTGGTTTCTGAAGGTCTTTTTTAGGCGCATTCGCAGCGTATGTAAAACCAGAATTGTATTTGCTGAACAAAGGAATTTCGTTCAAATTCGTTGCGATTTTCGGGTTTTCACCCAAATAGCTTTTGGTCCAGGAATCGAGATTGGTGTCATACGTTGTCCAATCGGCTTGGTCTGTATCCGCATTATAAATGTATAACAAGCTGTTTGATTTAGCTCTGCCAAATTCATAACCGGATTCAGAATGTGCTTTCGCAAAAAAGCCAATGGAAAGCAAAAGAAGGATTATGGACCACATTCCCTTTTTGGCGAAAGCCCCGAAAATTGGCAACAATAATCCAAAGGTTAAAACAGTAAGAATAGCACTTCCAAAAAGCACTTTTAGTCCCAAACCAATAGGGAACATTTGGATAAAAGGCGCTATGATTAGTAAAGCAGGAATACTTAAAAAAAGATTTAATGTTCTGTTCGATTGTTGAGTCACAATAAAAACACCAAAAATCAACAGACCAAAGTACACCGGAATAATCAAAAATCCTGCTCCCGGTAAAAGAAAAGCAAGAGCTCCATTAACCACAATCCAAATAAATAATGGTGCTACATAATGATTGATGGTGACTTTGCTGTCTGAAAATAAATGATAAAATGCCATGCTTATCGCTAAAGTCAATAACACAAAAGCGGCAATGTAGGCATGCCCGTTATACGTAAACCCGTTGAGTAAATCGTTGTATTGTGGATAGGTAACCAGTAATGCTTTCCATCCAAAAAAAGTAAGTAATCCGGATGCAATTAGGGAACTCAATAACGGAATAAATCCCTTTCCAATTTCCCGAAATGACAAAAGGCGTTTCGCTTTTCCTAAAAATAACAGGAAAATAAGCAATGCTATTGCAAGTACTACCATGGGTAAAACCCAACTGAAAGGATAGCTTATAAAGGTGTACGGAAGGGTAAAATACACATAATCTTCGCTGGCTTGTGTCGCATTTAAATTGGTATTTGAAAAATAATTTAATAACGGCATCAAATAGGAACCTTGATGCGCCAGTGTATTCTCATTCAAATGATTGATGTCATCTTGGGCGGTATGATAGTTAAAATGATCGTCAATAAACGCAAAATTATACCCTTGAATATTGCCTTGTTCCCTGAAAACGGTCAAATCGGTATCGTTGGGTAACATTTTATAAATGCTGTACATCAAAGAATTGGATACTGGAAAAGTCGCTTTTGCGGCAGCAAACTCTTTTACTAATCCTGCATTTCCTTTGCTGGTTTCCATCAGCATGTAGCTGGGTCCGGAAGAACCTCGTGCTTCGAAATTAAGAACCAAGCCCACTTCCTTTGCCCATTGGTGTTGGGTTACAAAAAGCGCAGCGCCATTTAATCCTAACTCTTCTGCATCCGAAAACAGAATAATAATGTCATTTTTATGCGGAGTTTTATTGTGCAAAAAAGCACGAACACTTTCTAAGATTGTTGCTACACCGGAACCCGCATCACTTGCGCCAAGAGAGTAGGAATGGGGTGCGCTGTCATAGTGCGAAAGTAACAACAAGGCTTTGGAGCTATTGGAACCTTTTATTCGGGCCAAGATATTTTTTGATTGTACCAGATTTCCCCAGTCGCTGAGCGTATAACCTTCCTGAATAGAAGTTTGTAATCCTAACTTGTTTAGCTCTTTTACGAGATAATTAGCAACCACTTCATGATTTTCAGAGCCTACATAATGGGGGTTTTTTGAAATGTTTTCCACTTGGGTCAAAGCTCTTTTGGCCGAAAATTCAGTAAGTAGACCTTCGTCATACGAAGTCCATTGCGGCATCATCGTAAAGTAAATTAACCCCAGAATTACTGAGATAAATAAACCGGCAAAAATTGAGTAATAATCTTTTTTCATGATAGGTAAGTAGATTTTGGGATGCGGAATTAAATGTCTTTTTTGACTAACATATAAAAATCATTGTCTAAAACCATATAACCTTGGTCGTACAAAAAATAGTAGGTATTTCCTGTTTTGGTTTGAAGTATGTTTGTGAAAAATTCGAAATCAAAGCCTTTACTCAACAATTTTGCCCGTGTGGTTTTTGATTTGCCTTCGGTATTAATTTCGGATAGAATGCGGTAATTCTTGCGTAACTTATTGTTTATGTTGCGCATAAAATTAGTACTGTCTTTGTTTATTTTGTTATTATAGGCGTTACGGCAGCCGTCGCTGCAAAACTTTTTGTCTTCTCGGCCTACAATCTTTTCTCCACATTCTAAGCAGGTTTTGTTCATGGATTTATTTTTTTGATATCGTATAAATCAGTTCTACGGTCTTTTAGAATTCGAACACTTCCATGCTCGTGAAGTTCTTTCAATAAATTCAAGTCAACGTCTACAATAAGAGTCATCTCGGTATTTGGTGTTGCTTCTGCTTTGATTCCGTTACTTGGAAAGGCAAAATCAGAAGGTGTAAATACTGCGGATTGCGCATATTGAATGTCCATGTTATTCACCTTTGGGAGATTTCCCACACAGCCAGCTATTGCCACATAACACTCGTTTTCAATTGCTCTGGCCTGTGCGCAATGTTTGACTCTGGTGTAGGCATTTTGAGTATCAGTCAAGAACGGAACAAATAAAATGTTCATTCCCTCATCTGCCATTAATCTGGAAAGTTCCGGAAATTCAACATCATAACAAATCATGATGCCAATTTTTCCGCAATCGGTATCAAAAGTCTTAATTTGTGATCCACCTGTCATTCCCCAATGCTGTACTTCGTTTGGAGTGACATGAATTTTAGCATACATCTCAGAAGTTCCGTCTCTTTTACAGAGAAAACCAACATTGTATAACGTGCCATTTTCTAGGTAAGGCATGCTTCCCGTGATGATGTTGATATTATAAGAAATGGCCAATTCCTGAAAGCGTTTGCGAACAGGTTCTGCATGTTTAGCTAATTCTCGAATTGCTTCTGCCTCTGACAAATGATTGTAATCCGCCATCAAAGGTGCGGTGAATAGTTCTGGAAATAGTGCAAAATCGCTTCCGTAACCAGAAACTACATCAACAAAAAATTCGCATTGTTCAAATAAAGCCTCCAGGTTATTCAGTTGACGCATCTGCCATTGAACGAGTCCTAGACGGATGACGCTTTTTTCGAGATTAATTAGTTTCGGACTTTCATCATAATAAATATTGTTCCATTCTAATAGAACGGCAAATTCCTTAGAATCGGTATCGCCTTCCAGATAATTTTTCATTACCCGAATTACGTGGAAATCATTGCTTAACTGAAAAGAAAGTACTGGATCGTGTAGTTCTTTTCTTTTTACTTTTTCTATGTAGTTTTTTGGGGTGAGTGTTTTGGCGTGTTGTCCATAATTTGGAATCCTTCCGGCAAAAACAATGGCTTTCAAATTCAATTGTTCGCATAGTTCTTTGCGTGCATCATACAAACGTCTTCCCAGACGCAATCCTCTGTAACTTGGATGTATGAAAACATCTATTCCATACAAGACATCCCCTTTTGGATTATGAGTCGAAAAGGTATAGTTTCCTGTTATATCTGAATAATTATGGTTTTTATCGACTAAGTTTTCATCAACAATTAATGATAATGCCGAACCAACTACTTTGCCATCCACTAAAATCACCAATTGACCTTCGGGAAAAATACTCAACAATTTTTCGATATGATGTTCTCTCCAGTAGGAACCTACCATTTCCGGATATGATTCTACCATAGATTTTTTAAGTTCTTTGTAGTCATCAAATTTCAGATTTCGTAACTCTACTTTGTTTATTTTGGCTTGCATAAGAATTTGATTTTTATCAAATATAGCGAAATTTTACCATTTACAAACGTTTACAAATAGTTACAACCGAAAGTAAATAGTTAGCAACCGAATACTTTTTGACTGTCATCGCATCTTTGCAATGTTGATTTGAAAGACCAATTCAACAAAATATACACTAACATTTAAATTTTACAAGCCATGAGCACATTAAGAAACAAGGTACAATTAATTGGACACGTAGGGAATGATCCGGAAATCAAATCATTTGATGGTGGGAAAAAACTAGCCAATTTCACGTTAGCAACAAACGAAAGTTACAAAAACGATAAAGGAGAAAAAGTAGAAGAAACCCAATGGCATAAATTAGTAGCATGGGGGAAAACTGCTGGAATTATAGAAAAATACGTTACAAAAGGTAAGGAAGTAGCGATTGAAGGAAAATTGACTCATAGAAGTTATGATGATAAGAACGGAGAAAAACGCTATGTTACTGAAGTAGTAGTTACCGAAGTAATGCTTTTAGGGAAATAGTCAGTCACATCAAACTAAAAAAATAATGCCCTCTGAGATAGAGGGCATTTATATTTTGAATTAAGATTTTTTTTTCAATAAATCAAACAGAGGACATCTTTTGCAACGTTTGTCTTCCCCTTTTTTGAATTTTTTGCAGCATTTAGATTTACAGTTTTCTGCAATCTTAATGGTTTTAAGGATTTCTTTTTTATCCTTTTTCTTTTCCTTTTTTTTCTTTTCCAATTTTATAAAGAATTAAAAACTAAGGCAAATGTATGTTGTTTTTATCTATTCTAAATAAAATTTAACATTTAAATAGCAGGTTTTACAACCGCAACTTGTTGTAAGTCCCTGTCAAATAGGTATAAACCACCTTTGTCATCACCAATTAAGTTGATTTTGTCTAAAATAGATTTTGCGGTTGCTTCTTCTTCAATTTGTTCGGCAACATACCATTGCAAAAAGTTGTGTGTGGCATAATCTTTTTCTGAAAAAGTAATGTGTACCAATTCATTTATTGAATCCGAAACAAAAATTTCATGTTTATAAAGTTCCTCAAACATTCCTTTGAAGGTTTCATAAGTAGTTTTTGGCGCTTTTAAATCTGTAATTTGTGCATGACCGCCGCGTTCATTTACATATTTGATTAATTTGAGCATGTGCAAGCGCTCTTCATCAGATTGTGCAAACATGAATTGTGCAATTCCTTCCAGTCCGCTCACTTCAGCCCAGCAAGCCATAGAAAGATAGGTTTGTGAAGATTCCGCTTCGATGCGAATCTGTTTGTTTAAAGCAATTTCAATATTTTTTGATAGCATAATAATGAGTTTTTAGTAAAGTTAAAAAAAAATAATCGATTACTGATTCATCAACTCTTGGAAACAATCTACAAATTGTCCCACATGAAAACCATCCATCAATCCGTGATGGACATGAACTGACATCGCCATGGTTCTTTTGCCGTTGTCAGCAATCTTCATTTTTCCAAAGGAAATTTTCGGGCAACTGTCTGGAAAAGTATAACTTCTGGCATGCGATAAAGAGGTAAAATCCAGCCACGGAACTGCCGAAAAGTGAATAACATTATTATCGTCAAATGCTCGGGTAAAAAGTCCGGTTGTGGTTTGAATCCGCTCAATTTCTTTTGAAGTGTTTGTTTTAAAAACGGAAAAATTAGGATTGTATTTAATCAAAGAGAATCCAAACGTGCCGTCTTCACGACCAATAGTAGCCGAAGCATTTATTTGGTCACAAATATATATTTGGTCATCAGAAATTCGATACCGAAAGGATTCAATCGTATTTACTGCTACTAATGTTTTGTGTAAATAGTAACTGAAAAAAGTGGCTTTCAGTGCTTTTGCAGTGGCATAGGCTTTGGTACAATCAATCTCGACAGTGGCACCAAAGAATGGTTCTTCAAATTGTCTAAAAAAATGAAAATGTTCTTTTCTGGACCAGTTCTCTATGTTTAAAAGGGTTTTCAAAGTTGTATAATTTTAATTATTTTTCAAAAGTACTGCTAATCTTTTAAATCGTAAATTCAATTTTCATGCAGAAATAAAAAGACATAAAAAAAACCCTAAAAGAAATTTCCTTTAGGGTTTTTAGAGAATATTGAGAAAGAATTATTTTACTCTGAAAGTAACTCTTCTAACTAATTTTCTTGCTGCATCTGAATCTTTTTCAACTGAAGTATCTTCACCTGCTGCAACTACATTTAATCTTGAAGCGTCAACGTTAGCTTTCACTAATACATTTTTAACGCTGTTTGCTCTAGCAGTAGACAATTTATCATTGTATTCTGATCTTCCTAATTCGTCAGCATGACCAATAATATCAACTGAAGCAGTAGGATTGTTTCTTAAATACGTTAAGATAAAATCAGTACCTTCAGTAGAAACATTTGTTGGAGTTGATTTGTTGAAATCAAAATAAGTAGCAACATAACCACCATTGATTAAGTTTCTAATCAATTCATTGTTACTTAAGATAGCAGATTTATCAGTATTACTTCCGTAAGTTTTCAATAAATAACTTTCTAATTCATCAGGAACATTATTGTTGTTTAAATCAATTGATTTTCCTTTAGTGTCAACCATTACACCAGAAATAGTGTTTGGTTCTTGATCTAAATAATCAGCAACACCATCTTTATCAGTATCTAACATTGAAGTTTCGATATCAGCGATTTGTTTTTTCAACTCATCGATTTCGTTTCCATTATCAATAACCCAGTCAGCATGTTTTTCGTTTTTACCTAAGTAAACCGTTACACCTACAGTACCATTAAAAAGAATTCCTGAAAAACCTCTTGAACCAGGAATACTTGCAGCATCAAAAGCGGCATCTTGAGATGCATTTAAGATTGTTGTAAAATCTCCAGTTAAAGCAATTCTGTTAGATAATTTAATTTGACCAGTTACACCCGCCATGAAATTACCCATTCTGTCTTTCAAAGCAGAATTTTGATCTTCTAATTGAGCTAAACCAAAACCAGCATGACCCAATAAACCAAGTGTATTTGTCCAAGTTTCAAAATTCATGATTCTACCTAAGTTAGCCACAGCTTGAATGTCTGCTCTGTAATATTTAGTGTCAAAATCAACTGAATTGTTTTTTCCTTCAAAACTGTTGTATCCAAAATCCGCTTTCAAACCGAATTTATTGTTAAACATATATCTAACTCCTAAATCAGCAACATAAGGACTTGGTGTAGATGTAAAGTAACCAGCAGTCATTGGTCTTTGTGTTTTGTTAACACCACCTGCTAATTCAATAGACCATTTGTTATAGTCGTTTTCTGTAGTTTTTTTAGTCTCAGTTTGAGCACTTAAAGTTGTCATTGCAGAAGCAAAAACTAACGTAAGAACGATTTTTTTCATCATTGTTTTTTTTAAATTCCATGCAAAAGTACAACATAATGAAGGATAAGAAATTTTAAACAGTTAATTATGTAAGAATTAGTTTTAATTCTATAAACTAAGTATGGAACGGTGCTTTTAGCAATATTTTGTACTTTTTTTATAGATTAAATAAAAATATTAACTTTAAATGTAGGTTTTTTTTATTGAAAATACTTTGATTACTGATCAAAGAGGTTTAAAACTGGCTTTTTCCTCCAATTTTTTCAAAACTTCTGTTATTTTTTCGAAAGAACTGAAGTTTTCATGTTCCACTTTATGATCGATTTTTTCGTGTGCCCAAGTCGTATGAAACGGAATATGTACGGCATGTCCGCCAATTGCTAAAACGGGTAAAACATCCGATTTTAAAGAATTTCCAATCATAAAAAATTCGGAAGGTTGTATTTCCAATCGTTTTATTAAATCAGAATAATCAATTTCTTGCTTGTCTGACATCACTTCGATATGATGAAAATAATGACCTAAACCCGAATTGTGTAATTTTCGACGTTGGTCTAATAAATCGCCTTTGGTAGCAACCACCAATTTATATTTTCCGTGTAATGCGTCTAAAGTTTCTTCCACACCTTCCAATAAAACAATTGGTTTCTCCAGCAATTCTTTCCCATATTGGATGATTTTTTCGATTATTTCTATAGGAAGCGTATTATTCGAAATAGTCATCGCCGCTTCAATCATCGATAAAATGTAGCCTTTGATTCCGTAACCGTATAGTTTTAAATTATCAATTTCGACCTTAAAAAGTTCTTTGGATATTCCTTGATGGGATAAATAATCTTCCATTAAACCACAGAATTTCTTCTCGGTTTCATCAAAATACGTTTCGTTGATCCATAAGGTATCATCGGCGTCGAAAGCAATTACTTTTAGTTCCATTTTTATTTTATTTTGATAATAATTGAGGTTTTCCTTTTAACTGTCCCCTGCTTTGGAAAAGACTTTCTTCATTGAAATTGTTTTCGAATAAAAGGTAATTCGGATTCCCAAAAGTAAAATAATTCCTCCGATAATCATTTGCAGTGTGATTATTTCATCTAAAAACAACCAGGCTAAAATAGAAGTCAAAACGGCTTGACCGAGCAAACTCAATGACACTCTTGTGGCCCGCATGTGTTGTGTGGCATAACTGAGCGATAACCATGCTAATAATTGGCAAACTATTGCCTGGATTAACAAGACCAACCAGCCAGCATCAGAAAATCCGAAAAAAGGTTCGTCTAGGATTAAACAGAGAAATCCTAAATATATACTTGAAGAAATTAAGCTGATGGTCATGAACGAAAGGACATCCACTTTAGAAAGCACTTTTTTGCTGACCAGTAAGTAAATAGCATATAAAATACCCGATAATACGGCTAAAAGAAAAGCGGTGTCAAAATTCAGTTCGATAAAAAACTGGAAACCAACCAGCATAATCATTCCGAATAATGATACTAGAGTTCCAATCCAGAAATTAGTGGCGGGTTTTGTTTTTAAAAATAGAAAGGAACCAATGCCCAACCAAAGTGGGGATAAATTAGTAAGCAGTGAAGCCTGAGTAGCGCTAGATTCTTGAATGGCAATATTCCAAACGGCAACATCTGAGGCAAATAAAATTCCGCAAATTATGGCGGGAATTAATACCTTGAAAGTTGGAAGCTTGAATTTTTTTGTAATAATGACATAAGGCAATAGCAAGGTTGCTGCAATTGCCATTCTATAAAAAGCCGAAATTAGCCCGGGAGTTAACCGAAGTTTTATTAATATTGGAAAAATCGAAATGCAGAGTATCCCAACAATTAAAGCTAATTGCGGCTTTTTTATTTTCATTTTATAATTTCCTTAATTGATTGTCTCTCCATTAGCAACACCATCGGTATCCGGATTTACAAAAACCAATTTCCCTTCAGCGTTTGTAGTCATCAAAATCATTCCTTGACTTTCTACGCCACGAAGGTTTCTGGGAGCCAAATTCACTAAAACAGTAACTTTTTTTCCAATAATATCTTCTGGTTTAAAACTCTCGGCAATTCCAGAAACTATCGTGCGAATGTCAATTCCGGTGTCTACTTTCAAAATCAAAAGCTTGTTGGCTTTCGGCATTTTTTCGGCTTCCAAGATTGTTCCTGTACGGATATCCATTTTGGCAAAATCCTCAAATTGAATCGCTTCTTTTTGTGGTTCTGCAACTTTATTCTCCGCTTTGTTCGCAGTTTTAGTCGCTTCCAGTTTGTCTATTTGTTTTTGGATTTCCTCGTCTTCAATTTTTGCAAACAATAATTCTGCTTCTCCAATTTGGTGTCCAGCCGGAATCAAATCAGAATTTTGAGCAATAGTATTCCAATTCAACGGACTTTCTATTTTTAGAATTCTTGATAATTTTTTTGCTGTAAATGGTAGGAATGGTTCGCAAAGTGAACTTAATGCGGCAGCAATTTGTAAGGCAACATACATTTGCGTTTGTACGCGCTCCGGATTGTCTTTTATCACTTTCCAAGGCTCTTCGTCAGCCAAATATTTATTTCCTAAACGAGCCACATTCATCAATTCGCTCAAAGCTTCACGGAATCGGTAACGCTCCAAAGAACTTGAAATAACCGCCGGATACGCTTTCAATTCAGCCAGGGTTTGTTCGTCCACTTCCGAAAGTTCGTTTGGTTGTGGAACAATTCCGTTGTAATATTTATTGGTTAAAACCACGACACGATTAATGAAATTCCCGTAAATCGCTACCAATTCATTGTTATTTCTCGCCTGAAAATCTTTCCAGGTAAAGTCATTATCCTTTGTTTCCGGCGCATTCGATGTCAAAGCATAACGCAAAACATCTTGTTGATTTGGAAATTCTTCTAAATATTCGTGCAACCAAACCGCCCAGTTTTTAGACGTAGATAATTTATTTCCTTCCAAGTTCAAGAACTCGTTTGCAGGAACATTGTCTGGCAAAATATAACTTCCTTCGGCTTTCAACATCGCAGGGAAAATGATGCAATGGAAAACAATATTGTCTTTCCCAATGAAGTGAACCAGTTTTGTATCCTGATCTTTCCAGTACGGTTCCCAATCCTTTCCTTCGCGCAACGCCCATTCTTTCGTAGACGAAATGTAGCCAATCGGCGCATCAAACCACACGTATAATTTTTTTCCTTCGGCACCTTCAACTGGAACGTCAATTCCCCAGTCCAAGTCACGAGTTACCGCACGAGGTTCTAGTCCACCATCAATCCATGATTTTACTTGGCCGTAAACATTCGGTTTCCAGTCATTTTTATGTCCAACGAGAATCCATTCTTTCAAGAAATCTTCATAACGGTCCAAAGGCAAAAACCAGTGTTTCGTAGATTTCAAAATAGGAGTTTCACCAGTTATTGTCGATTTTGGATTAATCAAATCAGTAGCATTCAGCGTCGAACCACATTTTTCGCATTGATCACCATACGCTTCTTCGTTACCACATTTTGGGCAAGTCCCAACCACAAAACGGTCTGCCAAAAACTGATCTGCTTTTGCATCATACAATTGCTCGGTCACTTCTTCGATAAAATCGCCTTGATCATACAGTTTTCTAAAAAATTCCGAAGCCGTATCATGATGAATTTTAGCCGAAGTTCTGGAATAATTATCAAACGAAATTCCAAAATCAGAGAACGATTTACGAATGATTCCATCATATTTATCGATTACTTCTTGTGGCGTAATGCTTTCTTTTTTGGCTTTCATCGAAATTGCCACGCCATGCTCGTCACTTCCGCAAACGAACAAAACGTCTCTTCCCTGCAATCTTAAATATCGGGAATATATGTCCGAAGGCACATAAACACCCGCCAAATGGCCAATGTGAATCGGTCCGTTCGTATACGGCAATGCCGCTGTAATCGTATATCTTTTTGGATTCTGTATCATAAAATTATTTTTAGATTCTGAAATTAATTCAGAACGAGCTGCAAAAATAAGGAATCCAATTTTATTTGCAGCTATTTAGCTTCGCTGAATCTTCGATCTCCCTTTATACGTTGTAATCTTATTGTTTTGCCAACAACAACTATAAGAATTTCCAATATTATCGAAGCTGGAAATCCTTTTGCATCAAAAAACATATTGCAACTTATAGCAATAATTATATAACATTAATCGAGAGCGATACAGCTAATTTTGTCGATGTTAATTTAAAAAATAAAATTATGAAAACGAAAAGCATATTAGTTGCCTTAGTATTAAGTATTGGATTATTTACAGTGTCTTGTAGTGATGATAATGAGGGAGAAACGCTAGCTCCTTTAGTAGGAAAATGGAACATTACCAAAGTGGGTACAACTATTGGAGGCCAAGAAACCTTGATTGATGCGCCACAAAACCAAAACGGTTGCGAAAAAAATTATCTTAATCTTAAAATTGACAATACAGCAATTGAAGGAGATTATAGTTCTATCGTTAGTCCTTGTGCGATAACAACAAAAACGGGAATTTATTCTAGATCACATAATAACTTAACACTTGTTATCGATGGGGTGACTACAACTCAGGATATAGTTAATCTTACGCTTTCTGAATTAAAATTGAAAGATGCCAATGGAGTTATCTCATTGTATAATAGATAATTCATTTGCTATAACGATAGATTATAAATCTTAGTGAGACGCAGTATAAAACGGAAATAACTTTTAAAGTTGTTTCCGTTTTTTTTGTGGATTGAATTGTTTAAGAATAAATGATTTTTTTGAAGCTATTTCCCGTCTCGTTTTAAAGACGAGATTGCAATCTTTTACTTTTTAAAGAAAAAAGTAAAAGGATTTTCACTGCTATCGGGGCTAGGGAATTTGGGTTTTCGATAAAATTTGTCATTTTAAAATTGCATTTTATTTATCTGCAATCTTGTCATTCCGACGAAGGAGGAATCTTCGTTATGTGAGCACTTTGATGGGATTCTTCCTTCGTCGGAATGACAAAGTAAGAAAGAATAATTTTCTGTAAGAAAAGATTATATTTGGAAAACTAAAAAGAAGCTGACTATAAGGGCTAAAATAAGTTGTACATAATATTCCATGAAGCTAACAAAAGAATTGATATTAGAAATAGATTTATTAATTGACGAATTAATAGAAGTAGGAGTTGTTTCTGAAAATAAATGTAATTCTGAAATAAGAGGAAATTCTATTCGTTTTTTAAAAACAAAAGGCCTTTTAATTTCGAACTGTAAAAGAGTACAATATAATCCAACTTCTGAAGTGTATGAAATTAAAAAAGTAGGAATTGAAAAGTATTTAAAAGAAGAAAATCGAGTTGAAGAACTTGATTTAAAAATTAAGGAATTGACAGCAATTAATCTTAATTTACAAAACAAACAATTGAAAAGGTATATTTTGTATTCTGTAATAAGTTTCGTGTTAGGTGCTATTTCAACAAATATTGAAGAGATTTTGAATTTCTTGAATCAATGAATTAAAATAAATGTTGCCTGTCTTTTTATCTTAGTTTGTCAGCTCGCATTGCAAATCCGTACTATCGGTTGGATTTGTAATCTGTTCCTACAATCCTAACTATCCGTTTATTTATATTTGCAAACGTAATTAAATTATATTCTACATTATGGCAAAAGGACCCGAAAAAAACACTAAGAATAAGGCGTTGCATACCAAATTGCTAAATCGGAAAAAGATTAAACTTCAAGAAGAAAAAAAAGAAAAAGCAGCACGTTTGAAAGCTTTGGTTACAAAAATGAATCAGAAAAAGAATAGTAATGAATCTGATAGCATATAAATCGCATTGTATTTCATTTCTGTTTTTATTTACCCGAAATTTGCATCACATATTCAAATATAAAACCTATGGAATTCGGTAGAATAATTATTTCAGAAACTGCAATGAACAGTGAAAATCTCCAAGATGTAATTCACTCTAATATTTCGGTAATCAACTTAATGCGTGAGGAAGGCGTGAATGATGATTTGATTCACGAAGATGCGATAATGAGTTATTATTTAGATTATTATACATCACAATATACCGAAGGAAATTTTGCTCAGTTTGTATACAATTCCGGTTGGGATAAAGAATTAAACGAATTAATCGAAGAAGGTTTGGGATTAATTGGTGCCGAAAAGCATTTGGAATTGTTCCAACAGCAATCCAAAAAAGTAAAACTGATGAGCAGTGTGAAGCTGAATAAATTCCTAAAAGGGAAATTAGAAGGCGTAAATCCTATCCGAGATTTGCTTAACAACGACACTTTTTTTGAAATAGAAGAAAATCTAATTACTTTGAATGCTGCTTTCTTAAAAACCCACCCAGATTTTGAAGTCCTTTCTGTAGACGACATGTTTGCAACCTTAGAAGAATTTGTGGGGCACGAAATTAAAAGAGACTAAAGTAAGTCAAAAGTCCAATGTCATAAAGTTTTTAAAGTCCTGTTTTTATTTGTTTTTTTGAAGTTCTGTTGTCAATGTAAATTAAACATTAGGGCATTTGAATCATACATTAGTATTGGACTTTATGACTTTGGACTTTTGACTAATTTTTTGTCCCATTTCTATCAAACATTTCCTTAAATTTGCTTCCATTATTATAAAAGTTAGCGTTAAAAAAATCAAGCTATGTTACAAATCGCATTTATTAGAGAGAATCAAGAAAAAGTAATCACCGCTTTGGCAAAGAGAAACATCGATGCCACAAGTGTTGTTGAAGAAGTGGTACAACTGGATGAAAAACGCCGCGCTACGCAAGTGGAGCTAGACAACATTTTATCCGAATCTAATAAATTATCCAAAGATATTGGCGAATTGATGAAAGGCGGAGAGAAAGCAAAAGCCGCAATTCTAAAAGAAAAAACCGTTTTAAACAAAGAGAAAAGCAAAGCTTTAGCGGAAATGGCTGATGCGCTTGCCGCTGAACTTTTAGAGAAATTATACACGTTACCCAATCTTCCTGCTGATATTGTTCCTGTTGGAAAAACGCCGGAGGAAAACCTAAACGTTTTTGAAGAAGGTAAAATTCCAGTTTTGCATGAAGGAGCGCAACCGCATTGGGAATTGGTAAAAAAATACGACATCATTGATTTTGAACTTGGAGTAAAAATAACTGGTGCAGGATTTCCGGTGTATAAAGGAAAAGGAGCTCGATTACAACGTGCTTTAATCAATTATTTCTTGGACAAAAATACCGCTGCAGGATATAATGAAGTTCAAGTGCCACACATGGTCAATGAAGCGTCGGCATATGGAACGGGACAATTACCGGACAAAGAAGGGCAAATGTATCACGATAAAACAGATGATTTGTACTTGATTCCAACGGCTGAGGTTCCGGTGACGAATTTGTTTCGTGATGTAATCCTTAACGAAAGTGAATTGCCGGTTTTAACTACGGCTTATACGCCATGTTTCCGTCGTGAAGCAGGTTCTTATGGTGCGCATGTACGTGGATTGAACCGTTTGCATCAATTTGACAAAGTAGAAATCGTTCGTGTAGAACATCCGGATAAATCATACGAAGCTTTGGACGGAATGGTAGAACATGTAAAAAGTATTTTACAAGAATTGAAATTACCTTACCGAATATTGCGTCTTTGCGGCGGTGATATGGGTTTCACATCAGCTTTGACATATGATTTTGAAGTGTTTTCTACAGCGCAAGATCGTTGGTTAGAAATCAGTTCGGTTTCTAACTTTGAGACTTTCCAATCTAATCGTTTGAAATTGCGTTTCAAAGACAAAGACGGAAAAAACCAATTAGCACACACCTTAAACGGAAGTTCATTGGCTTTGCCAAGAGTTTTGGCTGGAATTTTAGAAAATTACCAAACTCCGGAAGGAATCATAATTCCAGAAGTGTTGCGTCCGTACTGCGGATTTGATATTATAAACTAAAAATTTTAACATATAAGTCATGTCAGTTTTTGCAAAGTTTTAAATTTAAAGCGATGCAAGTCTTATATGACTAATATGTTTAAAAAAAATAGATGTTTGAAGAAACAAACTGCACTTAACAATGAAAAAGCTATTTCTACATATTACCCTATTTTTTTCATTGGTTTGTTTTTCGCAAAACGAACAATTAGCGCAGTATTATTATGATAGAGGTGATTTTGAAAAAGCAAAAATCAGCTACGAAGAGTTACTGCAAGATATTCCTCAAAACTCACAATATTTTCTTAGAACTATTGATTGTTCTCAGCAATTGCAACAATTTGATAGCGCCGAGAAAGCCCTTCAGCAACGACTTGAAAAATACAATCAAGGGAATCTTTTGGTAGAATTGGGGTATAATTTTCAGTTGCAAAAGAATAATGCCAAAGCCACGGTTTACTACGAGCAAGCATTAGACCGAATCAGAAAAAATCCAAATGATGTCTATGGTATTTCAAATGCTTTTGAAAGGAAAGTACTGTTGGAATATGCGCTAAAATCCTATCAAACCGCTGCAGAATTGGAACCGAATTTTAATTTCAAGTACCAAATAGGATTACTTTACGGCCAATTATCTAATATGGAAATGATGATTTCCACCTTTCTGGACGAAGCGTATGCGAATCCTCAAAATTCAATATTAATTCAAAATCAATTGGTTCGTTTTATGGTTGACGAGGGCGATGCTGCCTTTAGTGAAATGCTTCGTAAGGCATTAATTATAAGAACCCAGAAAAATCAAGATATTTTTTGGAATCATTATTTGAGTTGGTTTTATGTACAGCAGAAAGAGTTCGGAAAGGCATTTATTCAGGAAAAAGCTATTTACAAACGCAATCCTGAATCGCTTGTCAATATTGTAAATTTAGGACAATTGGCCATAGACGAGGGGAATGAGGAAGGGGCTAAAGAAATTTTGGGATTTGTATTGGAAAATACACAAGATTTAGAATTGCTTATCCAAGCGAATTCGTATTTAATAACCATGAGAATTGAAAAAGCATCCGAAAATGACCTTGCAGCCATCAGTGCAGAATTAGACGGTTTGTTGAAACAATTTGAAATAAGTCCTTTTACCTTATCTTTGCAGCTGATTCAGGCACATTTCACGGCATTTAATTTGAAAAAACCAGAAGAAGGAAAGGCAATAGTCAAGAGAGCGCTGGAATTGCAATTGAATGATTATGAAATGGCTAATGCCAAAATGGAACTGGCAGATATTTTGCTGTACGAAGAAAAATTCAATCAGGCTTTGATCTATTATTCGCAGATTGAATTGGATTTGAAGAATGATGTATTAGCGCATGAAGCCAGTTTGAAAGCCGCAAAAACCAGTTATTTCAAAACTGATTTTGCGTGGGCGTTGAAACAATTTAAGGAACTGAAATCAGCCAACACGCAGTTGATTGCCAATGATGCTTTGGAATATTTTCTGTTAATTAATGATAATACGGTTGCCGATTCGACACAAACGGCTTTGAAACAGTTTGCCAAAGGAGATTATCTCTTGTATCAAAACAGGAATCAGGAAGCGGTAACGCAGTTTGAATTGATTTTGAAAAACCACAAAGGACAGGAAATAGAGGACGTGACTTTGTTGCGATTAGGAAAAATATATGAAAAGAAAGGCGATTTTGCTTTGGCTTTAAGCCAATACCAAATGATTATAGATCAGCATAGCGACGGAATTTACATAGACGAAGCGTTGTATTTTTCGGCAGAAATATATAACAAGCAATTGTTGCCTGAAAAAGCAAAACCATTATATGAAAAGCTATTGTTCAATCATCAGGACAGTATTTATTTTGTGGAAGCCAGAAAGAAATTTAGACAATTGCGGGGAGATACTAATTTATAAAAACAGATTATTTAGATTCTTGGATTTTTTGAAAAAGTCTAATAATCTAATAATCTAATAATCAAAAAAAATGATACTATACAACGTCACTACAAACATACATGAAAGCGTTCACGATCAATGGATGATCTGGATGCAACACAAGCATATTCCTGAAATTTTGGCTACGGGAAAATTCTCTTCGGCAAGAATGGTACGGGTTTTAATTGAAGAAGAAATGGGCGGTGTAACGTATTCAGTTCAATATGCGACGGACAGCAAAGAAACTTTGGAGAAATATTATCAGGAAGATGCGCCTGGTTTTCGCGAAGAAGGAGCGAAATTATTTGGAGATAAAATGCTGGCGTTTAGAACAGAATTAGAATTGATTGCAGATTATTAGAGTCATTGCGAGGAACGAAGCAATCACATTCAGATTGTCGTTTTGAATCACAATCTTGAAGTCGCAATTTGTGACCTTCAATTATAAAAAAAATATAACTACGCTTTGTGCCTCAGTGCCTTCGTGGCAAAACAAAAAACATGGAAAAAGTAACAGCCAAAAAACACCTCGGACAGCACTTTCTTAAAGACGAAAGCATTGCTAAAGATATTGCCGACACGTTAAACTTAGAAGGATATGATGATGTATTAGAGATAGGTCCGGGAATGGGAGTTTTGACAAAATATTTGTTGGACAAGCCGGTTAACACCTACGTTATTGAAATCGATACGGAATCAGTGACGTATTTGGACCAAAATTATCCAAAATTAAAAGACAGAATCATTTCTAAAGATTTTTTGAGGTATGATATTAATGAAACTTTTGAAGGAAAACAATTTGCTATAATTGGTAATTTTCCGTATAATATTTCGACACAAATTGTGTTCAGAACTTTGGAATACCGCGATCAGATTCCGGAATTTGCAGGGATGTTCCAGAAAGAAGTGGCGCAACGTATTTGTGAAAAAAAGGGAACAAAAGCGTATGGAATTCTATCGGTTTTAGTTCAGGCTTTTTATGATGCCGAATATTTATTTACGGTAGATGAAAATGTATTTATTCCGCCACCAAAAGTGAAATCAGGAGTTTTACGTTTGCGCAGGAAGAAAGATTACAGTTTGCCTTGCGGTGAAAAATTGTTTTTTACCGTAGTGAAAACGGCTTTTCAGCAACGACGCAAAACGTTACGAAACAGTTTAAAAACCTTAAATTTGTCGGATAGTTTGAGAGAGGATGAAATCTTTAACCTTCGACCAGAACAATTAAATGTAGAACAGTTCATAGCACTCACCCAAAAAATAGAAGCCGATGGAGTTTAAAATCAGCAAAGAATTAATTCAGGAATTAGAGCAACTCATTCAAAATAAAAACGACCAGCAACTGGAAGTATTATTGAATGACATGCACCATGCTGATATTGCTGAAATTCTTGATGAGCTTGATTTTAATGAAGCGACCTATATTTTTAAAGTTTTAGACAGTGAAAAAACCGCCGAAATCCTTCTGGAACTAGAAGATGATTTGCGGGAAAATATATTAAGCAGGCTTTCGCCAAAAGAGATCGCGGAAGAATTAGATGAGCTGGAAACCAATGATGCCGCCGATATTATCGCGGAGCTTTCCAAAGATTTGAAAGCCGAAGTAATATCAGAACTTCAGGATGTTGAGCACGCTAAAGATATTGTTGACTTGTTGCGTTATGACGAAGATACCGCAGGAGGAATCATGCACAAGGAATTGGTTAAAGTAAATGAAAATTGGAATGTCCTGACCTGTGTAAAAGAAATGCGCATTCAGGCCGAAAATATTTCCAGAGTCCATTCGATTTATGTCGTGGATGATGAAGACCGACTGAAAGGACGTTTGTCACTCAAGGATTTATTGACCACTTCTTCCAGAACACCAATTAATGATGTTTACATTCGGAAATTAAACTCCGTAAAAGTAGATACCGAAGATGTTGAGGTGGCCCGGATCATGCAAAAATACGATTTAGAAGCCATTCCTGTCGTAGACGAAATGGGACGATTAGTAGGAAGAATTACTATTGATGACATTGTAGACGTAATAAAAGACGAAGCGGATGAGGATTACCAGTTGGCAGCAGGTATTTCGCAGGACGTTGAAGCGGATGACAGTATATTTGAACATACAAAAGCACGATTGCCTTGGCTAGTTTTGGCTCTTTTGGGTGGTTTTGTCTCCGTAAAAGTGCTCGGATTATTTGAAGGAGCGATGCTGGAACATGGGAATTTATTCTTTTTCACGCCACTTATTGCCGCCATGGCAGGAAATGTTGGTGTACAATCATCGGCAATTATAGTGCAGGGATTGGCTAACAATACGTTGAGTGGCTCCTTGTTTAATAGATTGGTCAAAGAAGTGTCACTAAGTTTATTAAACGGACTGATTTTGGCTACGATATTATTTTTAGGAAGTCATTTTCTTTTGAATGTAGAATTCATCATTGGAATTATTGTTACTGTAGCATTGATGTCGGTAATTATTATTGCTTCGTTAATAGGAACTTTTGTTCCGTTATTATTGGACAAATTTGGTATTGACCCAGCTTTGGCTACCGGACCGTTCATCACAACGAGCAATGACATTTGCGGAATTCTGATTTATTTTTCGATAGCAAAAATGATTTTGGGGTTTTAAGAAAGATAATAGAATATTGAGAGGAAATTCAACAACGAAATAATACAACTATAACTACACAACCAACACTTTTCCCTTACAGCTCCTTCTCTTTTGGAGAGGTTCAGAAGCTTCGGGAGGGGAGAGGAAAACCATAACTAGCATGAAAGTACACATCATCGGCGGAGGAAACCTAGGTGTTTCTATCGCATTAGGACTATCAAAATTTTCACCAGAAAACCAAGTCACGATAACCAGAAGAAATACCTCCAGCATTCTGTATCTTGAAAAATTAGGCGCAACAGTTTCCACAAATAATACCCATCAGATTCAGGAAGCCGATGTCATTATTTTGACTATCAAACCATACCAAGTAGATACTGTTTTAGCCGAAATTCTTTCTGTAATTTCTAATAAAATCATCGCTTCGGCAGTGAGTGGATTGTCTATAGAAAATTTGCAAAATAAAATCGGTGATTCGAATAGTGCAATCCGAATCATGCCCAATATTGCGGCTCAGTTTGGCGCATCAGCCACCTGTATTGCGTTCCATGAAAAAGACAAAGAGAAGGCGCAAGACATAGTTTCTCTTTTTCAGAGTTTGGGAACCGCTCCTATTATTGACGAAAAATTAATGGATGCAGCAACCGTTCTTGCGGCCAGCGGAACTGCTTTTGCGTTGCGTTACATTCGCGCTTCGATGCAAGCCGGAATTGAAATAGGATTTGACTGGCAAACTGCTTTGGCTATTTCTGCACAAACCGTAAAAGGTGCTGCCGAAATGCTGCTGGAAGAAAAAGTACACCCAGAACAATTAATTGACCGTGTGACCACGCCACAAGGCTGTACGATTGCGGGATTGAACGAAATGGAAATGCACGGATTCAGTTCGTCCTTGATACGAGGAATCAAAACGTCATTGAAACAAATCAAAGGATAAGCGGCATTAGGATGAGACATTATAATATAGATAAGACCGAGGAACTTTTTTTCAAACAGAACTAATCATCCTTAAAGCTGGAGAAACTAAACTGCTGACTATAAATCCCAGTCTTACGTACAATCTCGGATTAGGGATAATGATAGGAATGGTAGTGACTGGTTTGATTATTCAATTTGCGGTACTTCAAAGATTTTCGCCTGTAATGATAATTCCATTGTTTTCTTTTTTACTCATTAGAAAAAAAAATTTCTCTAATAGTTTTGCAATAAGTTATTCAAAATAAAAGCAGTTATTGAACATAAAAAAGCTTCGTTTAATCACTTAAACGAAGCTTTTTTATGAAATAGATTGTAGCTAAACTTTCTTGGATTGTTTTTTTGCTTTAGCGGGTTTCAAATTAAATTTTAACCATAAGAAGCCAATAGTTCCCGCAATAAAAGAAGCAACCAGAATCGCAATTTTTGAATAAGTAATGACTTCTTCTCCGTCGTTTTTGAAGGCAAGTAATGTTATAAAAATAGACATTGTAAACCCTATTCCACCCAGCATTCCTGCGCCTAGAATAGTGCTCCATTTTAAATCTCTTGGCAGTGTACCAATTCCTAAACTCACTGCAAGGAATGAAAATAGCCAGATCCCTAATGGCTTTCCTACGACAAGACCTAACATAATTCCAATCGTGTTAGGATGATTCAATCCTTCATGCCAATCGGAGTTTATGGCAATACAGGTATTGGCTATGGCAAATAACGGAAGGATAAAAAACGCGACCGGATAGTGTAAAAAATGCTGTAAACGATAGGAAGATGTCTTCTTCCCTCCGTCACCAAATGGTATTACAAAGGCTAATAATACTCCGGTTATAGTAGCGTGAACTCCTGAATTTAGCATGAAATACCACATTGCAGCACCACCAATTAAATAAGGAATAAGACTGTGTACTTTTCTTCGGTTCAAGATAAACAAACCACCCATAATGGCAAAAGCAATGAACAAATTCAGATAAGCAATAGTGTCTGTATAAAATATGGCAATCACCAAGATGGCACCTAAATCATCAATAACCGCAAGTGCAGTCAAAAATACTTTTAAGGAGGTAGGAACACGGTTTCCTAAAAGAGACAAAATACCAATCGCAAAAGCAATATCTGTCGCCATAGGAATTCCAGCTCCGTTTTGTGTAATAGTTCCAAAATTTAATAATAAAAAGATTCCTGCCGGAACAATCATTCCTCCAAAGGCACCAAAAATAGGCAATGCCGCGTTTTTTATACTGGATAATTCTCCTTGATACATTTCGCGTTCTAATTCTAAACCAATGAGTAGGAAGAAAATAGCCATTAAGCCGTCATTAATCCAGTGCGTAATGGAATGGTTTCCGATTTCAGTTCCCCAAAAAGCAATATATTCGGTTTGAAAAGATGAATTAGCCAATAGCATGGAAACTATGGTAACGAATAGTAATAGGAGTCCGCCTGATTTTTCGCTTTCAAAAAAAGCTTTGAAGGTTTTTGTTAATTTCATTTTTTTGCTTTCCTTTATTACAAAACATAAGATTTATAATAAAAATTTATTAATCGCTAATTTACGATTTTACGACTTAATTTCCTCCGATAAATCAATAAACCGTAATTTTTTTGTTAATTTGAAGGATCAAAAACCGAACAATTATGGACATCAAAATCCTTCACATAGATAGCAATCATCCTGTACTTTGGGATCAGTTGCAGCATTCCGGGTTTATAAATCATAGTGATTTTTCCTCTTCTAAAGAAGAAATCGAAGCCAAAATTCAGGATTACCAAGGAATTGTGATTCGAAGCCGTTTCAAGATTGATAAAGAATTTTTGGACAAAGCCACTAATTTGCAATTCATTGCGCGTGTTGGAGCCGGATTAGAAAGTATTGATTGCGATTATGCCGCATCCAAAAACATTACGCTCATAGCTGCTCCCGAAGGAAATAGGAATGCAGTTGCCGAACATACTTTAGGGATGATTTTATCCCTTTTTAATAAATTGAATGAAGCTGATCGTGAGATACGTTCCGGACACTGGAACCGGGAAAGCAACCGTGGCCATGAACTCGACGGAAAAACGGTAGGGATCATCGGTTACGGAAACATGGGGAAAACATTTGCCAAAAAAATGCGTGGTTTTGATGCGGAAGTACTTTGTTACGATATTCAGGAAAATGTGGGTGACGCTAACGCAAAACAGGTTTCTTTACATGAATTTCAGCAAAAAGTAGATGTAATAAGTTTGCATATTCCGTGGACTCCCGAAACGGATAAAATGGTTGACAGTGATTTTATCAATGGATTTGCCAAACCTTTTTGGATTATCAATACGTCTCGGGGCAAGAATATTGTCACTGCTGATATGGTTACGGCCATGCAATCCGGTAAAATTCTTGGAGCAGGTTTGGATGTTTTGGAATATGAAAAATTGTCTTTTGAAACCCTTTTTCACGATAAAAACACACCGGAGGCTTTTCAATATTTGCTGAAAGCCAAGAATGTTATTTTGAGTCCACATATTGCCGGCTGGACATTTGAAAGCCATGAACGCTTAGCGCAAGTCATAGTTGATAAAATAAAAGCAAAGTATTTTGGTCAAGCCAAAGTTGCGGAGCCCGAGAAACGCGTTACGGGAATTGGCGGTTTCTTTTTTAAATCAAAAAATCCGAAAGAACTGGTGGCTTGGTACGGAAAACATTTGGGTTTAAAAACCGATGATTATGGTTCCACTTTTTGGTGGAAAGACAAACAGGGTAATGATTGTTCCACTCAGTGGTCACCATTTGCCAATGACACTGCTTATTTTGCGCCAAGCGAAAAACAGTTCATGCAAAACTTCAGAGTTGATGATTTAGAAATTTTATTACAAAAATTATCGGATGAAGGTGTAACAATTGTGGGTGATGTGCAGACTTATGAGTATGGAAAATTTGGATGGGTTCTGGATAACGAAGGAAATAAGATAGAACTTTGGGAACCAATCGATAAAGCATTTCAATAATTTTTTAATAATCACTAACTTAAATTTAACCAAACCAAACCAAAATGGAAGAAATCGTACAAGAAACTTGGAACACTCCAAGGAAACCTATTCCAGTATTTAAAGTAGATCCAGTATTAGTATTAATTTTTGGGTTTTTAACCTGTGGATTGTATTTAATCTATTGGAATATTAAAGTTGCAGAAGTTTTTAATGCAGTTTCGGAGCGAGAAGTTATCTCACAACCTATTGCCATATTTGCAGGTTGTTGCTATCCTGTAAATATTTATTTCTTTTATTTAGCAGGTAGAGATGGACTTCCGGATGTATATCATAGATCTGGTTCAGTCCAAAAAGACGATACAGTTTTGTTGCTTATTTTAGGGCTTTTCTTTCCAATGATTGCTGCAATGATAGTTCAAAATGAAATCAATAAATTATATAAGTAATACTAAAGATAAACGTAAAATTTACGGAATTATAGGTGCTTTTCTTACGCTGATGATTCCGTTTTTTTTAATGTTTTTTAATGGGGACAATCATCTTGAGACCGATCAATCTTTGTGTCCTTTTAAAATGATTACTGGGTTTCCATGTCCTGGTTGTGGGATTACAAAATCATTGGTTTATTTTTATCATGGAGATTTTTACAAGAGCGTTAGCTATCATATATTGGGTCCTTTTGTAATTGCATTTAGTGTTGTGAGTATTGTTGTATTGATCATGGAGTTGATTACTAAAAAGGAGTATTTCAATACTGTTATGTATAATAAAAGACTGGCGTATGGTTTGGGTTTTTTCCTTGTTGGATATCATATCATAAGGTTGATTTTCTTTATAAAAAACAATTCTTTAGATTACATTTTGAAAGAATCAATTTGGAGGTAATTAGAAAACATAAAAAATCCCGTCTCGTCTTTTTAGGACGAGACGGGATTTTTTTATAAAGGCATCTGCATTTAATCTTCTTTATCTGCTAATTTTCGTTCCAATTCTTTCTGGAACTCTTCCATTACTGGTTTCATTGTGCTTTCCGGAATATCTGCAATTCGGATGTACATTAATCCGTCAACGGCATTATTAAAAAGCGGATCTACATTAAAGGCTACCACTTTTGCATTTTGTTTAATGTATTTTTTAATCAAAACCGGCAAACGTAAACTTCCTGGCTCCAGTTCATCAATAATTTTATCAAACTTATTCAAATCGGATTCGGCTTCGTCAAAAATGAAATCCTTATCGGCATCTTTTAGTTTTACTTTATACGCTTTCTTCGGGTGAATGTATTGCGCAATATACGGGTCATAATAATTGGACTTCATGAATTCAATCATCAGTGATTTAGAAAAATCAGAAAATTGATTGCTGATACTCACGCCTCCCAATAAAAATTTATGTTCCGGGTAACGCAATGTCGTATGCATAATTCCTTTCCAAAGCAGGAAAAGAGGCATGGGTTTTTGTTGGTATTCCTTGATGATGAAAGCTCTACCCATTTCGATAGACTTGTGCATCATATCATGCAATTCAGGCTCAAATCGGAACAAGTCGTTGAGGTAGAAACCATTTATTCCATACTTCGGATAAATTTCGGAACCCAATCCCATTCGGTATGCACCAGCAATTTTATTGGCTTCATTATCCCATAAAAAAAGATGATGGTAATATTGATCGTGCTTGTCTAAATCAATGGATTCGTTTGTTCCTTCGCCTACTTCCCTAAAAGTAATTTCTCGAAGGCGTCCTATTTCATGAAGAATATTAGGTATTTTTTTTGCTCCTGCCAGAAATACTTCATAGTTTTTACTTTGTAAAAGTCGGTAATCGGTGCTGCGTAACGCATCTACTTCCTTGATCATTTTGTCCTGATTTGCGGCAGTGACAATTGTCTTTGGACTTTTAGGAATTTTTAATGTAGGTGTCGGTAAAAAGTTGCTTTCTTTTTCAAAAGGATTCGCCAACATGTACGTTTTCTTTCTCAAAAACTCAGAGTATTCCTCAATCGTAGTGTGTTCGTTTTGCTCATTTACTGAAATAGGTTTTCCAATACGCACTTTAATCACGCGACGTTTCTGGCTAAATACTTCTGAAGGCAGTTTTGCCGTTCTGAAAGTACCGCTTATTTTAGAAAGCAAATAGAATAATCGACTATTTTTAGCATGAAAATAAATAGGGACAACAGGCACTTGTGCTTTTCTAATTACTTTTATAGCCCCTTCTTCCCATGGTTTGTCCACCATTAATTTCCCATCTTTATACGTGGAAACTTCTCCAGCAGGAAACATTCCTAATGGTTTTCCATCACTTAAATGGCGTAATGTTTCTTTTATTCCCACCACGCTTGATTTAGCATCCTTGTGATTTTCAAAAGGATTCACCGGCATGATGTATTTCTTAAGAGGGGCAATGCGATGCAAAAGGAAATTTGCGATAATTTTGAAATTAGGCTCTCTTTCGAGCATTAATTTCAACAATAAAACACCGTCAATTCCTCCTAGCGGATGATTAGAAATCGTGATATAAGCACCTTCTTTTGGCAATCGTTTTAAATCTTCTTCCGGAATTTCGAATTTTATTTGTAAATCATCCAATATTCCATTCAAAAACGAAACATCTTTCAAATGTTTGTTTCTGTTGTATACTTTGTTTAACGTCGATATTTTTAGCACCTTCATCAGCATCCATCCGGAAAAAGTTCCCAGAACTCCGTACTTGTCTGCATTTATTGCTTTTGCAACTTCTTTCGCGGTTACTAAACCCATGTATTTTTTGTTTTTTTAGAGCAAGAAACAAAGATAGCAAAAAACTCCATTTTCTCTATTTTTCTCTATCAAACTTCTACTTTTTTGTTACATTTGAAATTTAAAAAAAAATTTAATGAGAATTATTTCATACAACGTTAACGGAATCAGAGCAGCCATTTCAAAAGGATTTATTGACTGGTTGCAACACGCAAATCCGGATATTATTTGTCTTCAGGAAATTAAGGCAACCGAAGATCAAATCCCAGTCGAGGATATTGCAAAAGCGGGTTATCCGTACCAATATTACTATTCCGCGACTAAAAAAGGATATAGCGGCGTGGCTATTCTTTCTAAAATCAAACCCAATAATGTCGTTCATGGAACTGGAATTCACCACATGGATTTCGAAGGAAGAAACCTTCGTGCTGATTTTGATGACTTTTCAGTGATGAGTTTGTACCTGCCATCGGGGACAAATATCGATCGATTGGACCATAAATTCACATTCATGGATGATTTTCAAACCTACATTGACGAACTCAAAAAAGTAACGCAAAACCTCATTATTTGCGGGGATTATAACATTTGCCACGAGGCAATCGATATTCATGATCCCATCCGAAACAAAAATGTTTCTGGATTTTTGCCACAAGAAAGAGCTTGGCTTGATGGATTCATGAAGTCTGGATTTGTAGATAGTTTTCGCCATTTCAACAATGAACCGCACCAATATTCGTGGTGGAGTTACCGCGCCGGAGCCAGAGGAAACAACAAGGGTTGGCGCATCGATTACAATTTAGTTGCCGATTCTTTAAAACATAAATTGAAAAGAGCCGTTATTTTATCAGATGCCGTGCATTCGGATCATTGCCCAATTTTGGTAGAAATCGAATAACATTTTCAGGAGCTATTTCCCGCTTTGCACTGCAATCTTGTTGTTTTTAAACAAAAGACAACAAGGATTTTCGTTTCAATCGGGGCTAGGGCATTCGAATACTATTTGATTTTTTGCTTTCAAAACAACATTAGAAACAACATAAATACTATCAAAATGATTAAAAGAGTTTCCATCGGATTATTAGTGCTAGTACTTTCAACCTCCTGTGTATCCAAGAAAATATACAACGACTTAGAAAATAAGTACGCCGATTCCAAAAAAGAAAACAGAAGTTTAGCAGATGAAAATGCCGATTTGCTAAAAGCTAAAAACCAATTAGAATTAGATCGCGACGGTTTAAAAACTGATTTGAGTAAATTCAAAGCAGAACTGGAAAAATTGAAAGCAGATTACGCCGCGGCTCAAAATAAATTTAGAGTTTTACAGGATTCGTATGCTGCTTTAGAAAAAAACAGCGGAGATGCTTTACAAAGTAACATGAAGAAAAATCGTGATTTACTGGAGCAATTAGACGAGAAAGGAAAAGTATTGGCATTAGAACAAGACCGATTGAGCAAAAGCGCGCAACGTCTGCAAGAATTGGAAGATTTGATTGCCGCCAAAGAAGCGAGCATGAAAAAACTAAAAGAAACCTTATCTAAAGCCTTGAACAGTTTTGAAGGCAAAGGGTTGACGGTAGAACAAAAAAACGGGAAAGTGTATGTTTCTATGGAGAACAAATTACTTTTCAATTCGGGAAGTTGGGCTGTAGGTTCCGAAGGGAAAAAAGCAGTAATTGAAGTTGGTAAAGTTTTGGGTGACAACCCAGACATATCAGTTCTGATTGAAGGTCATACGGATGATGATGCTTTTACAGCTTCAGGACCAATTGCCGATAACTGGGATTTATCAACCAAAAGAGCGACAGCAATTGTAGCTATTTTGAGCGAAAACAAGAAAATCAGTAAACAAAATTTAACGGCCGCCGGAAGAGGAGAATTTTCTCCTTTAGCTAGCAATTCAACCGCAGAAGGAAAAGCAAAAAACCGTAGAATCGAAATAATCCTTACACCAAGATTAGACGAAATTTCTAAAATGCTGAATGAGATTAATTAAGGTTCAAAGTTTCAAAGATAGAAAGGTTCAAAGTTTTACTTTGGACCTTTTTTGGTAAGAATAAATTTTAACCGCTAATTCGCTAATTTTATCTTTCGATTGAGGGCTTTTAATTGGCGAATTAGCGGTTTTATTTTTTTAAATATCTCGTTTAGTCTTAAATAAACGTTTCTCAATTTTCTGTTAACGGTAAATTTAAACAACAAACTAATTTTATCTTTGTTTTCGAAAATAAAATACAATTTCCGTAAATATGAAATACACTACTTTACCAAATACTGATGTAAAAGTCAGCAAAATTTGCCTTGGAACCATGACTTTTGGGCAACAAAACACAGAAGCTGATGGTCATGCCCAAATGGATTATGCTTTAGAAAACGGAGTCAATTTCTTTGATACCGCTGAGATGTATTCGATTCCATCGCGTCAGGAAACCTACGGAAGTACAGAGAAAATACTTGGAACCTGGTTCAAAAAAACAGGAAAAAGAGAAGAAATAGTTTTGGCATCCAAAATTGCAGGACCCAATCCTAATTTTGGTTATATGAGGGAGAAATTAGATTTCTCACCAGCCAGTATCAAGTTTGCATTGGATCAAAGTTTACAACGCTTACAAACGGATTATATTGATGTGTACCAATTGCATTGGCCGGAACGCAAAACCAATTATTTTGGACAACGAGGTTTTAAAGTCCAGGATGATGCTTGGGAAGATAACATTCACAATGTATTGGAAACATTAGGTGGTTTTGTCAAAGAAGGAAAAATAAACCACATCGGACTTTCAAATGAAAATCCTTGGGGAATCATGCGTTTTCTGGAAGAAAGCAAATACAATAATCTGCCAAGAGTAAAAACGATTCAAAATCCATATTCGTTATTGAACCGACTTTTTGAAAACGGTTCCGCTGAAATTTGCCTGAGAGAAAATGTAGGTCTATTGGCGTATTCGCCTATGGCTTTTGGGGTTTTATCCGGGAAATTCCTTACTGGTAAAGCTCATCCAAATGCCAGAATCAAGTTGTTTCCGCAGTATTCCAGATACAACAGCGCACAAAGTACCGAAGCCACTCGATTGTATCAAGAAATAGCCAAGAAAAACGGACTGACCTTGACGGAATTGTCTTTAGCATTTATAAATCAACAACCGTTTGTAACGAGCACGATTATTGGCGCTACCACTTTGGAACAATTAAAGGAAAATATTGATACGATTCAGGTTACACTTTCGGATGAAATTCTAAAAGCAATTGATGAAGTTCAGGCTATAATTCCTGATCCGGCTCCGTAAAGTAATAAACCCTATCAGAGTTCAAAACTCTGATAGGGTTGTTTTTAATTAAAGATCAAATTCATCATCAACGGCTAAGGAATCCACTTTTATTTGTGTTGAATCTTGCACTTTGAATTTGATAAAAGATTTTGCAGGTCCTGAAATCAATATTGGTAAGGACTTGTAAATAGTGTCTTCAGGAGTCAAAAGCCCTCTTCGAAACATAATATTCGTTAGAAAAGATTCTTGTTTTACAGCAAAATCTTTCAACATTCCTTGATCGTTGAACTGATACATGAATTTTTTAGGACTTGGAATAATTCGGGCGAGATACAAGCATTCATTCAGCGATAATTCCGAAGGTGTTTTTTGGAAGTAAAACTGACTTGCTTCGCCAATTCCATATACATTTGGACCCCATTCAATAATATTAAAATAAACTTCAAGCATGCGTTCTTTGCTCACAATCCGATTGTTTTCCAGAATGTAAACCAGTAAAATTTCTTCCAGTTTGCGCGAAACTGTTTTTTCCCGACTCAGAAAAGCATTCTTTACTAGTTGCATGCTGATGGTACTGGCACCGCGGGAGAATTTTTTGGTTCTTATGTTTTTCACGATGGATTGTTTGAATGCTTCGGTGATAAAACCACGGTGCGAAAAGAAAGATGGATCTTCTGTAGTCAAAACCGATTTTCTTAAATATGGTGAGATTTGGTCTAACGGCGTATAATTTGGATTGGCAGAACCAACCAAAATCGGACGTTGCAACACATTTTTTATAAGTGCCCGATAGACAAATTCGCCATTAAGTTTGTTGAGATTGGCTTCGCCGTATTTTGTGATTTTTAGATTTTCTTTCTTCAATTTACTGTCAAAAACCAACTGATTGGGTCTGTTTTGGTTGAAGGCAAAATCCAATTTGTAATCAAAAGTACCAGTAGCTTCCATTCCTTGAAAGTGGGTAAATAAACCGTCTGGAAGCGAAGTAATAAAGTCCTGCGCTTTCATTTTTGTGATGTTTACTTTGAGCTTGTAAATCGTATCTTTTTCCGTTTCGTAAGCCAAGTAGGGATGAAATTTTATTTTATTCAACTGAACCGTTGAGCTACTGTCAATCGAAATAAAATCAGAACCCAATAAGAATCGGTAATCAAATTTGGCATTCTTGAGGATGACATCTTTACTGGCAATTTTTGGGTGGTTGATTTTTAAATTGGCAATAGCCATAAAACCATCAATATGCAATTCGCCACCGTCTTTATCTATGTTTTGAATATTTAATCGAATGGAGTCAAAGCTTGATTTCAGGTTGAAACGCTCGTCTAAATAGGGTATTTTGATTGCGCCAGTATCAATATTAACAAAACGGATATCGGCTTTTTTATTTCTTGGATCGGCAAATCCTTTGATTCTCCATCGTTGTGAAATGGTATTGGTTTGAACTTTTATTGAAGTTTCGAGTTGTTTATTGACCAATCGCAGTTTTTGGAAGTTGATGGTTGCTTTTTTCCCGTTATCATTAAGTCGAAAAGACAGATTGTCTAAAATCATATCCGTAGGTACTAAATTCAGTGCTTTTGAGATTATTCTGTAGGCAAACTGGGCGTAATCTCTTTTCTCGTCTCGTATTTCTGTTTGATTGTCTTTTTTTAGAAAAGCATCAAAATTTCTCACCTTTCCTTTTTTTACTAACTGGACAAAACCATTCTGGACTTCCAAAGTTCCAAGCTGGACATCGCCCGTTATGAGATGCCATAAATTAACGCTGGTTTTTAATTTTTGTATTTTAAAAAGAGTGTCTGCATTTTTTGGAACCAGTATTATTTCAGTAAGATTCAGTCCGGATAATCCGTTAAAAGAAGCTTTTTTTATCGTAAAAGTACTGTTGTAATCCACTTGCATTTCATTGGAAACTTTCGCTATCGTTTGTTGTAAAACGGCATCTCGAAATATATAAAAAGCAATAATTATAGTTACAAATAATACAAAAAGTATTTTTGCCGCTAGAATTAGTTTTTGTTTTCCGGTTTTCATAAACAGTTTAATAAGTAATACAATCTAAAATACAATGCGTTTGGAATCTCGGCCATAAAGAAAAGGAAAATATTACTAAAGGAAAGATTTTTATGGTTTTCTTTAGCATTTTGATTGTGGGAAATGATTTTTTTAAATAAAAAAACTACAACCTGTAAAGCGTTGTAGTTTCTAAATTATGGTATAGCAGCTAAATTAGTTTTATGGCTTTGGTTCTTTATACTCAAACGGATTATAAAACCGTCTTACTTTTTCCACAATTTGGTTTAAGGTCATTTTATCAGCTGTTTCTACTGCTTTTAGTTTTCCCGGTTCAATCAAATGATCCGTCATTAATTTTTGTTCCAGTTTAGTTTTGGTTTGTGCCGGGCCAAAAACAATAAGTTCATCTGATTTTTTTACGTACGAAAGAACTGATTTTATAAAATAATCCAGCTCTTGTTTTTTTCGGTCGTCGAATTTTTTGTCGCTATTGCCATGATGAACTCCTGAGAAAGTTCCTTTATTACCTTCGTCATTATGATGTACGCTGTTTTCAACCTCAGAATCTATTTCGGTAATTTTTTCTGTATCACCATCAAGAGCAACTATTATTGCTTTTGAGGAGTCTATCCAAATGCCAGTTTGTCTTTTCATGTCTTTGCTATTTAAATTAAAGTAGATTATTTTTTACTGTTTTATTGCAAAAGAATCGCGCTTAGTTGACTTATTAAAACGTGTTCTGATTTGTTTTTTCCTGAAAATGAAGAAGCTATGGCATTGGCAGTTTTTAGAATTAGGACATTAATTTCTGGAGTGAACAAGTGTTGATGTTCTTCTCTGAAAATTTTAAAGTCGGGAATCACTTGTTCCAATTCCCATTCATTGGCGACAAGCCAGTCAAAAACAATTTCGATTTCATAAGCAGTGTCATCCCCAAATTCATTGAAGCTCTTTTCAAGCGGAAGCCATTCCGTTTTTATGATTTGTTTCAGTTTTTCGATTTCCTCTTCGCGAATTGTTTTGTCTATGGCCGCAATAGAGTAGAACACTTTGCCTAAGTGTTCGTATAAATGAGTCATAGTTTGGTGAGAGGGTTTCATTTTATTTTCGTAAAGTATTGTAAAACATAAAGTTACAAAAAATAATGATTTCCTTTCCTGATTTGTTGTTTTTATTTAAAATAAGAAACACAGGAGTGCAATCTTGGAAATAAGAAAAGTGTTATTTTATTTTTGCCTCCAGTAAAGAAAGCAGATTGTCTGTTTCCAGTTTTTGATTGGCGTATTTTAATTGAAGTTCTGAACTTTCGCTCATTCTGTTGCAGTATTCCAACGCTTTTTTTGCAAAGAAGCGTTTATGGAAATCTGGAAGTTCAGGAATTTGAGGAAATTTTTTATGAAAAAGCATTTCATAATACGCTTGCCATTCTCTTTCGTTTTTGTCTTCAATCCAATTTTCCTGTGTTTTTTGACTCACGTGAATCATTTCATGCATCAGTAGATTGAGCATTAAGTGTAGCGGATATTCGAAAGTGTTTTCAGGAATACGGATGATTTGAGGTTCGCCAAACGCGCCTTCAGTTGTCATCAGGATAAATTCCGGTTTGGCTTTTTCCCTTAATTCGAAACCTTTGAAATTGGGGTTTTCTAAACCATATTCTTGTATTAAAAACTGGGCAGCAGCAATGGTTCCTCCAAGTTCATGATAGGTATTGACGATTTGTAAGAGTTCTGGATACGATTTCATTTTTCGTTGTGTTTTTAAAATTACCCAAACAACTCACTCGCCACATCTTCAATTTTGGCTACCAATCGAATTTTGATTCCGGTATTTTTCAGCGCAATTTTATTGTATTTGGATACAAAAATGGTCGAAAAACCTAATTTCTCCGCTTCCTGAATGCGTTGGTCCACGCGGTTTACAGGACGTATTTCGCCCGAAAGTCCCACTTCACCGGCAAAGCAAAAATCTTTATTGACTGCAATATCTTCATTAGAAGATAAAATGGCGGCTACAACAGCCAAATCTATCGCCGGATCATCTACTGAAATTCCTCCGGTTATGTTGAGGAAAACATCTTTGGCGCCAAGCCTAAAACCGGCTCTTTTCTCTAAAACGGCCAGAATCATATTGAGTCTTTTGGCATTATAACCCGTGGTGCTGCGTTGTGGTGTTCCATATACTGCAGTGCTTACCAATGCTTGGATTTCAATCATCAAAGGACGCATGCCTTCTAAAGTTGAGGCAATTGCGGTTCCAGATAATTCCTCGTCTTTGTGTGAAATCAATATTTCCGAAGGATTTGAAACTTCGCGTAAGCCATTGCCCAGCATTTCATAAATACCAATTTCGGCAGTGGAACCGAAACGGTTTTTTAACGAACGTAAAATGCGATACACGTGGTTTCTATCGCCTTCAAACTGTAAAACGGTATCAACCATGTGCTCCAATATTTTTGGTCCGGCAATGTTTCCGTCTTTGGTGATATGACCAATCAGGATTACCGGAATATTGGTTTCTTTGGCAAATTTGATTAGTTCGGCGGTGGTTTCCCTAATTTGAGAAATACTTCCGGGAGTGGATTCAATATAATCCGTATGCAAGGTTTGAATGGAATCGATAATCACGATTTCTGGTTCGATGGCTTCAATTTGCTTGAAGATATTTTGTGTTTTGGTTTCAGTCAGGATATAGCAATTGTCTCCGCTTGGCGTGATTCTTTCTGCACGCATTTTTATCTGCTTTTGACTTTCTTCGCCTGAAACATAAAGGGTCTTATACGGTAACTTTAAAGAAATTTGAAGTAAAAGCGTACTTTTTCCAATGCCGGGTTCACCGCCCAAAAGAATCAAGGAGCCAGGAACGATTCCGCCACCCAACACGCGATTAAGCTCCGCATCTGTGGTGTCCATTCGGATTTCCTGAGCAGAATCGATTTCGTTTATTCGTAACGGTTTTGGTGCTTTACTGCTTGAGGTAGTTTCGCTTTTCCAAGCTATTTTTTCCTGTTTTTGGATGATTTCCTCAGCTATGGTGTTCCATTCTTTACAAGAATTGCATTGTCCTTGCCATTTTGCATATTGTGCGCCACAGTTTTGGCAAAAAAAAGTTGTTTTTACTTTTGACATTGTCTTATTTTTTTTCTTCTACGGCATCTGTTATTTCGGATTGCTCTGTTTCTTTTCCTTTTTTGGCAAAGGATTTCTTTAAAGAATCCGTTTTTTCAAACATCATATCTTTGGTAAGCTGTCCAATTTCATTTTTCAAAAAAGCGTCTTGATAGTATTTTGCGGCTCTTTTTAAGTCGCCTTTTTGTTCAAACATCAGTGCCAATTCATAATCAGCAAGCATTGTTTTTGGGTAATTTTTTCTGGCTAAAATAGACAATTCTTCAAGTTCATTGTACATTTTGTTCTTTAAAATTGCGGATTCTATAGCATTAAAATCTGAAATTCTAACAGGAGTTCTTACGCCATAATATTTCTCCATGTCATCATATTTTTTTGTCAAATAAGAAACATAATCACTTGGCAACACTACGATTTTTTCATTGTATTCCAAGGTAGAAATTGCTTTGTAGGTTTCAAATAAATGGTATAAGGCATTTGGTATGGAATGCAGTACTAAAGAGTAGTGGGAGGCGCCAATAAATTGATCCTGTTTATAATGTAAATTTTCATTTTTTATAGTTAATATATTGGAATGTAGTATTTTAATTCCTTCTTGGTATTCTTTTAAATCTTTGTCAGAGTAGGACTGGTAATAAAAGACTGGGGAACTTACTTTAGATAATTGTTTTGCAATTTGCACTTCCATTCCGGTTGCCAGTTCTGGACTTAATGATATATATGCTCTGAAGGGAGAGGTTTCTTTGTATAAAAAAAAATTTAAATAGCTGGCAGTGAGGTCATGCCCAGCTATGGTTTTAAAGGGGGTGATTCTGTATTTTTTTTCTAAATTAGGCAATAGTTCGGTAGAAATAAAATCAAAAAATTTAGTGCCTTTTTCTATGGGATATCCAGTTGCATCGTCAATTTCGCAATCAGATTCCCGTTCCTTGTTTTTATTTTGATGAATTCCCACAATAATGGTTTCGGGCATTTCATCCCAATAATTCCCATAGGAAAGTGCCCCGTTAAAGGCATCAAAAAGATAATCGCCATCGAGTAAAACAAGTAAGGGGTATTTTTTCTCTTTATTTTTTTGGTAAGAAGCTGGTAATGAAACTGTGATTATCCGATTTTCACCTAAACTCTGTGATGCTATAGTGTCTGTACTTATTTGAGAAAATGTGGTTACGCAGAATAATAATGATAGAATGAGGAGGAATTTTTTCATGTGAAATGAATATTTTTTAATAATTTAGGTTGTTAAATAGATGACCAATATAGTAAATAATTTTTTCTACAGATGAATCTCTTTTTCTTTACATAAACGAATTAATTAAAATTTATACATTGAAAATTATGTAGGATTCATATTTATTTTTCCAGAGTTCCCTTTATTATATAATCAAAAAAGTACAAGCTTTAGATATAAGCTTGTACTTTTTTGATTATCGCAACATTGATTTTCGATATGAATTCTATCGTAATTATTAAAATTACGTCAAAGAATTGTCATTTTCATTTGGGAAAATAACCCAAGGTTTAAATGTTTTAGCCTCTTCAAATTCTATTGTGGCGTAAGAAATGATAATGATAATATCATCTTTTTGTACTTTTCTTGCTGCGGGTCCATTAAGCGTTATGGTGCCTGAATTCCTTTCGCCTTTAATAGCGTAGGTTTCAAAACGCTCGCCATTATTGATGTTAACAATAGAGACTTTTTCGCCTTCAATAATGTTAGAAGCGTCTAGTAATGATTCGTCAATGGTAATGCTTCCGATATAATTTAAATCGGCGCCTGTTACTTTTACTCGGTGAATTTTTGATTTTAATACTTGAATTTGCATGCTACAAAAGTAAATTAATTTAATGAAATGGTGTCAATCAAACGAATATTGTTGACTAATACGGCAATAAAAGCACGGTATTTTTTATTTTTATTTTTTAGTGTACATTCTAAGAGCGTTTCCTCATCAGCAATTACGAAATATTCCAGTGCAAAGTTAGGGTTATTCTCAAATTCTTTTTGGACCCATTCTGAAATTGTCAAAGGACTATCAGATGCGAATTTTTCTTTTACTTGGGTGAGGATTTTATAGATAATTGCTGCTTCATCTCTTTCTAATGCTGATAAACGTTCGTTTCTGGAACTCATTGCAAGCTGGTTGGATTCTCTGAAAATGGGACAGCCAATTATAGTTACTTTCAACTTGTTCTTTGCCACCATTTTTTTGACAATTTGTAATTGTTGAAAGTCTTTTTCGCCAAAATAGGCTCTTGTAGGTTCAATAATTTCAAAAAGGCGTTTTACTATAGTGCCAACTCCGTCAAAATGACCCGGCCTGAATTTTCCTTCCATCTGATTTTCAAGTCCATCAAAATTGAAAGATTGAGATTGTGGTGTACCGTCATAAATATCTTCAACAGTTGGAGCATATAAAATGATCTTTGGGTTTAAAGCAGTAAGTTTTTCTACATCTTCGGCTAATGTCCTTGGATATTTTGCCAAATCTTCGGGATTGTTGAATTGAGTTGGATTTACAAAAATACTCACAGCAGTATATTCGTTTTCCGAAAGGGATTTTTGCATTAAAGCCAAATGTCCTTGATGTAAAGCACCCATAGTTGGAACAAATCCAATGGTGGAATTTGAAGTTTTGATCGATTTCAAATACTCTCTCAAAGCCGCTTTTCCATAGAAAATATTCATGGTGGTATTGTTTAAATTAGATGCAAACTTAATATTTTAGTTAATAACTGCATAAATTTTTGTAATTTTGCTTGGTTTTTATTGCCAATAAATTAAGTAAATTACAATATGAAAGATAAGAGGATATTATATGTATCATCTGAAGTGGTGCCTTATCTCGCTGAAAATGAGGTCTCTTTAATGTCTTATGACGTGCCAAAAATGATTAATGATCAAGGTGGACAGATAAGAATTTTTATGCCAAGGTATGGAAATATTAACGAGAGAAGACACCAGTTGCACGAGGTAATTAGGCTTTCTGGGATGAATTTGGTGGTAAATGATTTAGATATGCCTTTGATAATAAAAGTAGCATCGATTCCTAAAGAAAGGATTCAGGTTTACTTTATTGACAACGAAGAATATTTTAAAAGAAAGGCTACATTCGCGGATGAAGAGGGCGTTATGTATCCGGATAATGATGAAAGAGCTATCTTTTTTGCAAAAGGAGTTGTAGAAACTGTAAAAAAATTGAATTGGGTTCCTGATATTATTCATGTACATGGTTGGATGGCGGCTATGTTGCCTATTTACATGAAACATTTTTATAAAAATGAAGCCTTATTCTCAGAAACTAAAATTGTTACTTCTGTTTACAGTCAGTCTTTCGAAGGGACTTTGGATGTCGAAATGATTAATAAAGTTAAATTTGACGGCGTGCCGGATGAAGCAATTGTAGACCTGGCTATTCCAGATTACGAAAATATCATCAGAACAACGGTAATGCATTCTGACGCGGTTATTATTGCTTCAGAAAACCTATCTCCAAGTTTAACAAAATTTATAGAGTCTTCGGGTAAACCTTTTTTACCTTTCACCCCAAAAGATAGATTCGCTGAGGCGTACACTAATTTCTATAAAAACGAGGTTCTGTAAATTAAACTTTTATTTTAAATATGCACAATAATTTTTTTTTAAAAAGCACACTGGTCTTATCCTGTATTGTTCTTCTTTGTTCATGTGACAAAGAATATAATGGCATTGGAGATGAATTAATCGGTGAAAATCATTTTGATTTTAATAAATATACTTCAAACGTAATTGCCTATAATCAGAAGATTGATCCTATTCAGTCCAATGGTCTTGAAGTAAATGCATTGGGAATACTGGATGATGCCGCCTTTGGAACTACGACTGCGAATTTTGCAACACAATTAGTGTTGCCAAGTGTTAATCCAACTATCGGAGCAAATCCCGAAATTGAAAGTGTAGTGTTGACCATCCCGTATTTTAGTACTTTGAAATCAACAGACACTGATGGGAATAATGTATATGAATTAGATTCTATTTATGGACCAAGCGATGCTAAAATCAAACTTAGTGTTTATGAATCCGGTTATTTTATGAGAGATTTGGATCCCGTAGGTGGATTTCAACAAGCTCAAAAATATTTTACCGATCAGAATAGTGATTTTAACGATCGTAAAGTTGGAAATCGTTTGAATGATGCTGCTGATGCCATTCAAAATGATGCTTTTTTCTTTGATAAAGCTGAATATGTTGAGTCAACAACCGATGCGGATGGCAAGGTTACAAAGACAAGAAAGGTTCCTGGAATGCGTTTGAATTTGAATAAAGCTTTTTTCAAAACAAAAATTATTGATGCTGTTGCGTCCGGTAAATTAGCGACCAACGATGTTTTTAAAGATTATTTCAGAGGGTTATATTTTAAAGTAGAGAAGTCAGGGAGCAGTCCAAGTAATTTAGCAGTGTTGAATTTTGCATCTGGACAAATTACTATAAAGTACAAAGAAGATTTGTCTACTACGACCTCAGGAGTTACCACTGTTAGCCGAGTAGAGAAATCTATACTGCTTAATATGTCTGGAAATACAGTGAGTTTGCTGGATCAAAGTAATGTAAATACGGCTTATACAAATGCTACAAATAGTCCAAATGTAACATTAGGAGATGAAAAATTGTATGTAAAAGGTGGTGAAGGTTCAATGGTTATACTTGACCTTTTCAGTACTGCAGGCGAATTAGAAACAATTAGAAATAATGGTTGGTTGATTAATGAGGCTAATTTGGTTTTTCATGTTGATGCCAGTGCAATGGCGGGTAGTTACGAGCCTAATAGAATCTATTTGTATGATTTAAATAATAACCGACCTGTTGTAGATTATTTTAATGATCAAACAGAAAGTTTAGATACGAAAAAATCCAAATTAATATTTGATGGAGTTTTAAACAAAGCCACTGGTGCCAATGGCAGAGGTTTGACTTATAAAATCAGAATTACAAATCAAGTACGAAATCTGATAAGAAATGCTGATTCAACTAATGTAAAATTAGGAGTTGTTGTAACTGAAGATATAAATAAAATGATTTCGTATAAATTAAAAACCGCAAACGCTTTTACTTCTCAAGCGCCAAAAGCATCAGTCATGAATCCATTAGGAACTATTTTGTTTGGTACTAATATTCCTATTGGTACAGCTAATTATGACAAAAGATTGAAATTAGAAATCTATTATACAAAACCTAATTAAGGCAAAACTATGTGTGGAATCGTTGGATATATCGGTTATAGAGAAGCTTATCCTATAGTAATTAAAGGATTAAAAAGACTTGAATATAGAGGTTATGATAGTGCGGGTGTCATGTTATTTGACGGTGAAAATCTAAAACTTTGTAAGACTAAAGGAAAAGTTTCAGACCTTGAGCTTAGAGCCTCTGAAGAAATTACAACAAACGGAACAATTGGAATAGGTCATACACGTTGGGCTACTCATGGTGTTCCTAATGATGTGAATTCTCATCCACATCTTTCAAATTCAGGGGATTTAGCAATAATTCATAATGGAATTATTGAAAATTATGCACCGTTGAAAGCGGAGTTGATAAAAAGAGGATACATTTTTCATTCTGATACAGATACTGAGGTACTGGTAAATCTTATTGAAGAAGTTCAGAAAAAAGATAATTTAAAGCTTGGAAAAGCTGTGCAGGTGGCTTTAAACCAGGTTGTTGGAGCTTATGCTATTGCTGTTTTTGATAAAAAAACACCAAATGAAATTGTAGCGGCTCGTTTAGGAAGCCCATTAGCAATAGGTGTTGGAGAAGGAGAATATTTTATTGCTTCAGATGCTTCTCCATTTATTGAATATACTTCGAATGCTATTTATCTGGAAGATGGTGAAATGGCAAATATAAGATTGCATAAAGCAATGAAGGTTAGAAAGATTAAAGATGATACTTTAGTTGATCCTTACATTCAAGAGCTTAAAATGAATCTGGAACAAATTGAAAAAGGCGGATATGATCATTTCATGCTGAAAGAAATTTACGAACAGCCAGATGTTATCAAAGACACTTATCGTGGAAGACTTCATGCAAATGACGGTATCATTCAAATGGCAGGTGTAGAAGATAATCTGGAAAAATTCTTAAATGCTGACAGAATAATAATTGTAGCTTGTGGTACGTCATGGCATGCAGGTTTAGTAGCAGAATATATATTTGAAGAGTTTGCTCGAATCCCAGTTGAAGTGGAGTACGCGTCAGAATTTAGATATAGAAATCCGATAATAAACAGTAAGGATATTGTCATTGCAATATCACAATCGGGCGAAACAGCTGATACGATGGCCGCAATAAAATTGGCCAAGGAAAATGGAGCCTTTGTGTTTGGTGTTTGTAATGTAGTGGGTTCTTCTATTTCCAGAGAAACTCATGCAGGAGCATATACTCACGCGGGACCTGAAATTGGTGTGGCTTCTACAAAAGCGTTTACTACTCAAATCACTGTTCTGACAATGATTGCTTTGCGTTTAGCGAAAGCAAAAGGTACAATGTCTGTGTCAGACTTTCATATGTATTTACAAGAGTTAGAAATAATTCCTGAAAAAGTGAAAGAGGCTTTAGAGACAAACCAAAGAGCAAAAGAAATTGCTTCGGTATTCAAAGATGCTCCTAATTGTTTGTATTTAGGAAGAGGTTATAATTTTCCAGTAGCTCTTGAGGGGGCTTTAAAACTTAAAGAGATCTCCTATATTCATGCTGAAGGTTATCCTGCAGCGGAAATGAAACACGGTCCGATTGCATTGATTGATGAGCATATGCCTGTAGTGGTTATTGCTCCAAAACAAGGGCATTATGATAAGATCGTAAGTAATATTCAAGAGATCAAATCGAGAAGTGGAAAAATTATTGCAGTTGTAACTAAAGGTGATACTCAAGTACGTGAATTAGCCGATTATGTGATTGAAATTCCGGAAACTTCAGATGCTTTATCTCCATTGATAACCACTATTCCATTGCAGTTGTTGTCTTATCATATTGCTGTTATGCGCGGTTGTAATGTTGATCAACCTCGTAATTTGGCAAAATCAGTTACCGTAGAATAATTTGAGTTTATGGTCTAGTTTTCTGTTAAAGAGATTTTTACGGAACCACATCGTTTAATAATCAGCCTCGAAAGTTTTCTTTCGAGGCTTTTTTAGTTCATAAAGACTCTCTTATTCTTATAAAAAGCCTAAAAAAAGAATAAATTTCGCCATTTACATCACTTTTATCAAATATCTAAAAATTAATAATTATTTTAAGATATATGTATTTTTTATATGCATGCATAATGATATTCATTTTTTTGACTCTGTTTTTTAACATAAATAAATGAAATACAAAATGTATAATAAGTGTAAAAGAGGCAAAATAAATGATAAATATTAAATTTTTTCAGTGATTTTTTATTGATATCAAAAATATTTGTACTTTGGCATCATTAACTAATAAAAATCAACCAAATGAGAATGTATTTACTTTTTATGACATTGTTTTTTTGCGGCATATCTTTCGCTCAAAATACAATTTCAGGTTCAGTTACAGACCGTAACAATCAACCGGTTCCGGGTGCCAATATTAAGATTGTTGGCGAAAGCTCTGGAACAACTACCGATTTTGATGGTTCTTTTACCTTGCAATCATCAAGAAAGCCCCCTTACGTGATAGAAGTCACGAGTGTTGGGTTTGAATCTCAAAAAGTAAGTGTTTCGTCCAGTACTCAAAAAGTTCTTGTGCAACTTGAAGGGGAAGAGACAAAATTAAATGAAATAGTAGTTTCTGCCTCAAGAACACCTGAAAGGGTTTTGGAGTCTCCCGTGACTATTGAAAGAATGGGAATAGTTGAAATTAAGAAAACAGCTTCTCCTTCTTTTTATGATGGATTAGAAAACATGAAAGAAGTACAAATGAATACTTCAAGTATGTCTTTCAAATCGATTAATACGCGTGGATTCGCAACAGTTGCAAATACTCGTTTTATGCAATTAGTTGATGGTATGGATAACTCCTCGCCATTGTTGAACTTTGTGCTTGGAAATTTAATTGGGGTGTCTGAAATAGATGTTCAAAGTGTAGAATTATTACCAGGAGCTTCTTCAGCTTTATATGGTGCAAATGCTTTCAATGGAATTTTGTTTATGACTAGTAAGAGTCCGTTTACTAGCCAAGGAATAAGAGCTTACGCAAAATTTGGGCAAACCACTCAAAAGGCTGCAGGTACAAATGATTATTTAGATTATGGAGTCCGTATGGCTAAAGCATTCAACAAGTATATAGCAGGTAAAGCTAATTTTGCTTATATGAGAGGTACAGAATGGCATGCTGTGAATTATGATGATAAAACTGTAGCAGGTCGAGATAGAACTCATTATGGGTATGATGGTATCAATGTTTATGGTGACGAAGTGTCCACAGTTATTCCCGCACCTACTTTACCTAGTGATAAAGTTTCAAGAACAGGGTATAATGAGGTGGATTTAACTGATAATAAAGTTTCAAACACAAAAATTGACTTGTCATTGCATGTTCGTCCTTTCGGTGACGAAAGATTAGAAGTTATTTGGCAAAGTAAATTTGGTTATGGTAATACGGTATATCAAGGTGCCAATCGTTACTATTTGAACAACTTTTTTATGCAGCAACATAAAATCGAATTCAAAGGAAAAAACTTCTTCTTGAGGGGATATACTACTACTGAGGATGGTGGGCAATCTTATGACATGTTGTTTACAGGTATCAATATAAATCGTAAATGGAAGTCAGATCAACAATGGTTTACAGAATATGGAACTACATTTGCTCAATCAACATTGGGTGGTATGTTGCCAGCAGATGCGCACAGAGCGGCTAGAGCAAGAGCAGATCAAGGAAGGTTCTTACCAGGAACTCCTGAGTTTAGAAATGCTTTTAACCAAGTTACAAACGAAGCAAGTGTGTTAACAGGTTCTAAATTAGTGGACAATTCGAGAATTTATCACTCAGATGTAAATTATAATTTTAAAGATTTAATCAAATTTGCTGAAATTCAGGTTGGAGGTTCTTACAGACAATATGAGTTAAATTCATTTGGTCGTATTTATACAGATGCTAATGGGCCTATCAAATACGATGAATACGGAGCGTACACGCAAGTGATGAAAAAAATGATTGACGATCGTTTGAAATTTACAGGATCTATTCGTTATGATAAAGCGCAAAATTTTGATGGGAATATTTCTCCAAGGGTTTCGCTTGTTTATTCAGGCGGTCAAAATAAGAACCATAATTTTAGAGGTTCTTTCCAAACTGGTTTTAGAAACCCAACTACACAGGATCAATACATAGGTTTCAATGTTGGTAGTGCTATCTTATTAGGTTCAGCACCAGACAACCTAACTCGATTTGTAGAAACTTTACCAATAAATGGTGCAGTAGGTCAAGCTTTTGCTGGTGGAAGCACGGTGACTATAAATGGTTTGAACGCTTATGACAATTCTTATACAGCGTCTTCAGTAGCGTCTTTTGCAGCGGCAGCCAATCCAGCATTGCTAAGAAAAACAAATGCTGGATTAGTGAAGCCTGAGGAAGTGAAAGCTATTGAACTTGGATACCGTTCATTTATCAATAGAACTTCTATTGATATTAACGGGTACTATAATATTTACAACAACTTTATTGGTAACCTTAATGTTGTTGCTCCGCTTTATGGAACAGCTACAGACGAAGGTGGTTTAGCAACGGCTGGAGGGCAACAATCGGTTCATGCTTTGCAAAATGGCAACACAAGAGTTTTTCAATTGTACACAAATACACCACTTGAAATTGAATCTATCGGTTTTGGTATTGGTTTGTCAAGAAAAGTCTACAAAGAATTTGAAATAGGAGCTAATTACAATTATGCTGAATTTAAGTTTGATCAATCTAAAGATCCTAGTTTTGAAGCTGGATTCAATACTCCAAAACACCGTATCAAAGCGTCATTTGGTAATGAAAAATTATTTCCAAATTTTGGATTTAATGTAAGTGGTAGATGGAACAGTGAATACTTGTGGCAATCATCCTTCGCAGATGGTACCATTGAGGCGGCGACAGTTATAGACGCACAATTAAATTATAACTTCCCTTCTTTAAAATCAACTTTAAAAATAGGGGCGTCAAATATTGGAGGTAAGGAATATGGTCAAGTATTAGGAGCTGGTCTAATTGGTCAACAATATTTTGCATCTTGGACAATCAACCCGTAAGACTTTATTAAAACTAAAATCAAAGAACAATGATAAAAAATTTCAAATGGCTACTATTTGCTTCACTGGCATTTGTAGCGTGTAATAATGAAGATGAAGTAATAGCTGATGCTAACTCATCTGATGGGCAGCCTCTAACTGCTGGATCGGCAGTAGTAACAAAATATGTAGCATTAGGAGATTCTTATGCAGCGGGTTTTAGTGATAATGCCTTGTTTATTGAAGGGCAAAAAGGTTCGTATGCTAATATTATAGGACAACAATTTACATTAAAGGGTGGAGGAGAATTTAAGACTCCTTTAATGGCTGATAATGTTGGAGGACTTTTATTAGGTGGTAATGTAATTCTAGGACAACGCTTGTTTTTTAATGGATCAGCACCTGTTCCAGTATCAGGAAGGCCTTCTACAGAAGTTACTACAAAACTTACGGGACCTTTTAGTAATTTAGGAGTTCCAGGGGCAAAAAGTTACCATTTACTTGCTCCAGGTTATGGGAATCCGGCTGGTGTAGCAACTGGTCAGGCTAATCCCTACTTTGCGAGATTTGCAACATCCACTACAACAACAGTAGTAGCTGATGCTGTCGCTCAAGATCCTACTTTTTTCTCTTTGTGGATAGGAGGGAATGATGTGCTTGGGTATGCTACCTCTGGTGGAGCGGGAAGAAACCAAACAGGTAATATGAATCCTGCAACCTATGGCAGTAATGACATTACGGATCCAACTGTTTTTGCAAGTGCATACAACAATATTGTTAATGTAATGACTGCCAAAGGTGCCAAAGGAGTAGTAGCAAATTTACCGTATGTAACGGCTTTACCTTTTTTTACAACGGTACCTACAAATGCCATTCCTGGATTAAGCCCATCACAAGCTGGTCAGCTTAATCAGTTATTTGGAGGTATAAACGCGGCATTGGCTGGAGCAAGTTTGCCAGCTCGTTTTGCGACAATTCTTGCTGATGATGGAAACCCGAGAACGACAGAAAGCAATCCGCTTCTTATTTTAGATGAATCTTTGCCCAATATATCTGCACAAATTACAGTTGCTTTAACTCCTACTTTAGGAGCTGGAACTGCTGCTGCTTTAGGAGGTCTTTATGGTCAAGCAAGACACGCAAGTAGTGCTGCCGCTAAACAAGACTTCATTCTATTAACGGCAAGAGGAGTTATTGGTACCACTCAAGCTGGAGCGCCTGCTGGTTTTAATACTATTGGTGTAACGTTTCCAATGGGTGATGGCACAGCCTTGACTGCTGCAGAGTTTTTGGAAATTAAAGTAGCTACAGATGCTTACAATGCTACTATTAAATCCATAGCTGATACAAAAGGGTTGGCATTCGTTGAATTGAAATCTGTAACGGATCAGTTAGCAAATGGTGGAATAATCTATAATAACTACAGAGTAACTTCGGCCTTTGTAACAGGTGGAATGTTCTCGTTAGATGGCGTGCATCCAAGTCCAAGAGGATATGCAATTATAGCTAATCTGTTTACGGATGCTATAAATGCAAAATTTGGAGCTAATTTCAAAAATAAAGATGTAAGCTTGTATCGAATACTGTATCCAGCTACTTTATAAGATTTAAAAGTAAATAATAACGAATAACCATCTGCTTATGCAGGTGGTTATTTTTTTGAGGATATTGCTGGTATTGGATTGTTTTAAAGTCTTTTCTTCGGTAGGAAGTAAAAATATCCATTTTTTATAAAAAATAATTGATTTTATATTTTAAAAAATTATCTTTGCACACTGAAAAAAGCATTTAATCGATACGTTTCGGTTGGTACTATTTCATAAACCTAAATAGCTATTTAATAAATACATAAGTAATGTCGAAAGTAATAGGAAAAGTTGCCCAGATCATTGGACCAGTAGTTGATGTAGTTTTCAACGGTAAGGATGTTGAACTTCCAAAAATTTATGATTCGTTAGAAATCACAAAAAAAGATGGTACTTTACTAGTACTTGAAGTGCAATCTCACATTGGTGAAAACACAGTACGTACCATTTCGATGGACTCAACAGATGGTTTGAGTAGAGGTTATGAAGTAGTTGGAACAGGGAATCCTATTCAAATGCCAATTGGAGCTGATGTTTACGGTCGTTTATTCAACGTAATTGGAGATGCCATTGATGGTTTAGGAAACTTGCCAAAAACAGGTGAAAACGGTATGTCTATTCACAGACAAGCACCAAAATTCGAAGACCTTTCAACTTCATCTGAAGTTTTATTCACAGGTATTAAAGTAATCGATTTGATTGAGCCTTACTCAAAAGGGGGTAAAATTGGATTGTTCGGTGGTGCTGGAGTTGGTAAAACAGTATTGATTCAGGAGTTGATTAATAATATCGCAAAAGGTCACGGTGGACTTTCAGTATTCGCAGGAGTAGGAGAAAGAACACGTGAAGGGAATGACTTACTCCGTGAGATGTTAGAGTCAGGAATTATAAAATACGGGGATGAATTCATGCACTCTATGGAAAATGGAGGATGGGATTTATCTAAAGTAGATATGCCAGGAATGAGAGAGTCTAAAGCTACTTTCGTTTTCGGTCAAATGAATGAGCCTCCAGGAGCTCGTGCTCGTGTAGCACTTTCTGGATTATCTATCGCTGAATATTTCCGTGATGGAGCAGGAACTGATCAAGGGAAAGACGTTTTGTTTTTCGTTGACAATATCTTCCGTTTTACACAAGCAGGTTCTGAGGTTTCTGCACTTTTAGGTCGTATGCCATCTGCGGTAGGTTACCAACCAACATTGGCTACTGAAATGGGTGCTATGCAAGAGCGTATTACTTCAACAAATAAAGGCTCTATTACATCTGTACAAGCGGTTTACGTACCTGCGGATGATTTAACGGATCCAGCTCCGGCTACAACTTTTGCTCACCTTGATGCAACAACTGTATTGTCTCGTAAAATTGCTGAGTTAGGTATTTATCCAGCGGTGGATCCATTGGATTCAACTTCAAGAATTCTTACTCCTCAAATCTTAGGTGATGAGCATTATGACTGTGCACAAAGAGTGAAAGAAATTTTACAAAAATACAAACAACTACAAGATATTATCGCAATTCTTGGTATGGAAGAATTATCTGAAGAAGATAAATTATCTGTTTCAAGAGCACGTCGTGTGCAACGTTTCTTATCTCAACCTTTCCACGTAGCTGAACAATTTACAGGGTTAAAAGGAGTTTTAGTTGATATCAAAGATACGATCAAAGGATTTAACATGATTATTGACGGTGAATTAGATCACTTGCCAGAATCTGCTTTTAACCTTAAAGGTACTATTGAAGAAGCAATCGAAGCTGGAGAAAAAATGTTAGCGGAAGCTTAAAATTAGTTTATAAGTTTAAAGTTTAAGGTTCACTCGTAACTTTAAACTTTTAAACTTTAAACTTTAAACTAAAAAGAAATATGTTATTAGAAATAGTTTCACCAGAAGCAAAATTGTTTTCAGCAGAAGTAACTTCGGTAACACTGCCAGGAGTTGATGGAAGCTTTCAGATTTTGAATAACCACGCGCCAATTGTTTCTATTTTAGAAAAAGGCGTAGTGAAAATTACTGCTTCAAACTTTGCTTTTGCAAAAGAAGTAGCCAGTAAATTCACCAAACTTGATGCTCAAAACTATACACTTGCTATCAATTCAGGAACAATTGAAATGAAAGACAATAAAGTTATTGTTTTAGTTGACTAAGACAATTCAGAATATAAATAGAGCCTAACGTAACTGTTAGGCTTTTTTTTTGGAGCTAATCCAGCTTTCCATTACAAACTCTTAAAGGAAACACTTTTTTGTTATAACCGCCACGAGCTTCCTTCGGTTGCTGTGTCACTTCTACAAAAAATAGTGTATCCTTCTGCGAGGCTTTCCATTGCAATCTGGGCTAAATTCATCCAACTTTAGTATTTTTGTTAACTATGAAACGATTCCCATCTTCTCTATCCTCTAAACTTGAGATCAGAAAGCAAAATAATGCTTTGCGACAATTGTCTTTGCCGAGTAAAATGATTGATTTTTCTTCTAATGATTACTTGGGTTTCTCACAATCAGAAATTATTTTTAATGAGACGCATCAGTATTTAATAGATAATAATTTTATTCATAACGGAGCAACAGGTTCCAGATTATTATCCGGGAACCATAAACTGTATCAAGAAACAGAAGCCTTTATCGCTAAGTTCCATCAATCAGAAGCGGCATTGATTTTTAATTCGGGTTACGATGCTAATGTTGGTTTTTTTAGTGCAGTTCCTCAAAAAGGCGATTTGATTTTATACGACGAATTGTGTCATGCTTCCATTCGGGACGGAATTCAACTGTCGAATGCCAAAGCCTATAAATTCGACCACAATGATTTTGAAGATTTAGAAAAGTTGATTTTACGGAATCCAGACACCGTTACTTATATTGTTACCGAATCTGTTTTTTCTATGGATGGTGATTGTCCAAATCTGGAAGAATTAGTTTTGCTTTCAGATAAATACCATTGCTATTTAGTTGTAGATGAAGCGCATGCTTTGGGAGTTTTTGGTTCTTCAGGAGAAGGATTCGTTCAACTGCTGGGTTTGCAAGATCACGTTTTTGCCCGTATTATGACTTTCGGGAAAGGATTGGGTTGTCATGGAGCCGCGATTTTAGGTTCGGTTGAATTGAAGGATTATTTGGTGAATTTCGCCCGAAGTTTTATTTATACCACGGGGCTTTCGCCACATTCTGTTGCCACGATTTTGATTGCTTACCAGCATTTAAAAAAAGATTTTACTTCAATTTTAAAATTAAGAGAAAACATTGTTTTTTTTAATCAGCAGAAAAATCTGTTGAGTTTAAAACCACTTTTTGTCCGAAGCAAATCAGCGATACAATCTGCCATTATTCCTGGAAATGAAAAGGTTAAATCCATAGCCAATCAATTGCAAGAAAAAGGATTTGATGTGAAAGCGATACTTTCGCCAACTGTTTCAGAAGGCCAGGAACGTTTGCGCTTTTGTTTACACAGTTATAATTCGCCAGAAGAAATTTCGGCTGTCATGCATTGTATTTACTCACTTCTTTAAATAAAATAATTTTTTTTGTAACGTTTTGCTTATTTAATTACTTACGAATGGTAATCAAATAAATAAAACCATTATGAAAACAGAAACCACAAAAAAATTTAGCGAGAGAAATGATTTCGGACCTGTTATGATCTTTATCAGTTCAATTGGACTTGGCTACGCTATAATAAACCAATATGTTTATGAAAAGCCAAATTTGGATATGCTATTGATGATGTCATGCTTCTTTTTGGCGGGAGTGTTTTCGGTCATAAGATCAAAATATAGTAAGTAAATCTAACGAGTTTCAATCATCTAAATCAATCAAAAATCAAATTATTATGAAAAAATTATTTAAATCAATTGCAATAGTAGCAGTATTGTTAATGTCCAGTGGAGTTTTTGCGCAAGCAAAAAAAGTTGAATCAATAAATTCAAACGATAAATCTCTTTTATGGGAAATTTCAGGAAATGGATTATCGAAATCTTCGTATTTATATGGCACGATTCACATGATTTGTGGGAATGATTATTTACTGTCTGATAAAACCAAAAAAGCTTTTACGGCTTCTGATAATTTAGTCTTAGAGGTTAATTTATCAGACCCAAAGGAATTGAGCGTTGCCCAACAACTGGCATACGGGAAAGAACCATTAAGTAAAACATTGAGCCCAGAACAATTGAATGACCTTGATGCTTTATTACAAAAGCGAACTGGAATGACAGTCAAACAAGTTGACAAGTTTAGTTTAATGACAGTAATCAGTTTAATTACGATGAAATCTTTTGGGTGTGTTGATATAAAAAGTTATGAAATGGAATTTATTGCAATGGCTAAAGAATCTGATAAAAGTGTTACTGGATTTGAAACACTTCAAGCACAAATGGATTTCTTAAGCAAAGGTTATTCTGATGCGGAGATGATAACAATGTTACAGGAATCAAATGACGATACTACAAAAAAGATGGTTCAAAATTACATTCAAGAAAACCTTCCGGAATTATATAAAGATATTACGGCTCCAAAAGTGATGAATGAAAAAGCCAGAAAATGGTTGTTAGATGTCAGAAATGAAAACTGGGTGGTAAAAATGCCAGATATGATGAAAGATAAAAGCACTTTTTTTGCAGTAGGAGCCGCTCATTTATTAGATGAACAAGGAGTGATCAATTTATTGAGAAAAAAAGGGTATATCGTTAAACCTATTCTGAACTAATACCATTTTGAAAGAGAAAGAACCAGAATTTTTAAACCGGATTGAAAAACACAAAGGGATTTTATATAAAGTTTCTAAAATGTATATGGACAATCATGATGATCAACAGGATTTGTTTCAGGAGATTGTCTGTCAACTTTGGAAATCGTATGATTCGTTTAGAAACGAAAGCCAGTTTTCGACTTGGATGTATCGGGTGGCCATTAATACAGCTATCGTTTTTCTAAAGAAAGAAAAAAGGAAAGTCGATAAATATGAAATAGCATCTGAAAATATTAAAGAAGAAACTGACGATTCAGAAATTAAGGAAAGCCAAATTGAACATTTTTACAAAGCAGTTCAGAAATTAGAAAAAATAGACAAGGCTATCATTTTTTATCAATTAGAGGGTTTTTCGCATAAGGAAATAGGAGACAATTTAGGTATTTCAGAAGGGAATGCCAGAGTGAAATTAAATAGAGCAAAAGAAAAATTAAGAGAAATAATTAAAAATCAGGGATATGGATTTTAACGATATACAATCAGCATGGGATAATGATAACAATGAGAATGTTGTTCTCCCTAATAATTTAGAAAAAATTCAAACGGCAAATACGCCCTTGGATAAGATTAAAAAAAATCTTAAAAAAGAACTCATTTATCAATCGCTAACTGTTATTCTTTGTGGGTTTGCACCTATCATATATCATTTTCCTGAAAAATGGTTGGCTCCTTTTTACTTATTGTATAGTATGTTTTTTGCAGTTTGCGTCTACTATTTGGTGAAGTTGTATTTGTTTTATAAAAGACTTAATAATATCACTTTAAGAACAAAAGACAGTTTGTATGAAACGTATTTTGATGTGAGATTAAACATGGAATTGTATAAAACATTTACGTTTGCTCTTACACCGTTTGTAGTTCTTTTTTTAGTAGGATTTACTTTTTATGTGGCTTCCACAACACCTGGAATGAAAATATCAGATTTAAGTAATACTTTAATGATTGCTATATTCGTGATAATTTCCGTTCTTATTTTGTTTATGGGATTAATGGCAGAATGGTGGGTTCATTTTTTCTACGGAAAGTATGCAAAAGAAATTAGAAAAGTTTTAGACGAACTAAAAGAAGAATAATAAATGACCCATCTTACCGATGGGTTTTTTACTTTTGTGTCAAATCTAATTACTATGAAAATATTTGTAACCGGAATAGGAACCGATGTCGGCAAAACCATTGTATCTGCCATAATCACCGAAGCACTAGAAGCTGATTATTGGAAACCAATCCAAGCCGGCGATTTAGATAATTCGGACAGTCATAAAATCAAATGTTTTTTATCTAATAAAAAGACGGTAATTCATCCGAATAGTTATGCTTTGATTACGCCGGCAAGTCCACATCTCGCTGCTGAACGAGACGGAATTACTATTGATTTACAGAAAATGACTGAACCCAAAACAGAGAATCATTTGGTCATTGAAGGTGCGGGAGGTGTTTTTGTTCCGCTAAATTCAAAGGATTGTGTTGTTGATTTGATTCAGTCTGATTATAAAGTAATTGTGGTTTCTAGGCATTATTTAGGAAGCATCAATCATACTTTGCTCACAATTGAAGCCTTACAAAATAGAAAAATAGCAGTTGCGGGAATAGTTTTTTCGGGTGCTGAAAATAAAGCTACAGAAGAAATAATTCTGAGTAAAACGGGTGTAAAATGCATTGGGCGAATAGAACAAGAACCCTATTTTGATCAAAATGTAATCAAAGAATATGCTGATTTGTTTCGGAAACTGCTATTGAGTTTATAAAATCTTTGTAAAACTCTGTGCTTTCTCTGTGTATCTTTGTGAAATATATTATTTAAAATGACTTTAACAGAAAGAGACAGCCAATATCTTTGGCATCCGTATACCCAACATAAAACCGCTGCGTTACCAATTGCCATAAAAAAAGGCAAAGGCACTTTGCTTTGGGATGAAAACAATAAAGAATATATTGATGCAATTGCCTCTTGGTGGGTCAATCCTTATGGACATTCCAATACATTTATTGCCGATGCCATTTACAAACAACTCACGACATTAGAACATGTATTGTTTGGGGGTTTTACACATGAACCCGCTATTTTGGTAGCCGAGAAATTGATGGAAATTTTACCGAAAAACCAACAAAAAATATTCTTTTCTGATAATGGGTCTACGGCTGTTGAAGTAGCGATTAAAGTTGCGTTACAATATTTTTTCAATAAAGGAGAAAAGAGAACTACCATAATTGCTTTCGAAAATGCTTTTCACGGCGATACTTTTGCAGCCATGGCAGCGAGCGGAATTTCATTTTATACGCAAGCTTTTCAAGGAATGTTTATTGATGTGGTGCGGATTCCGGTTCCGGTTAAAGGAATGGAGCAAGAGAGTTATGATGCGTTACAATCGGTTATAGAAAACAACAATTGTGCAGGTTTTATTTTTGAGCCTTTGGTTCAAGGAGCGGCGGGAATGGTGATGTATGAACCGGAATCGTTAGATGAATTAATGCGAATTTGTCAGGATAATAATGTGCGGACCATTGCGGATGAAGTGATGACGGGCTTTGGGAAAACGGGAAAAACATTTGCAACGGATTATTTGGTAGAAAAACCAGATATGATGTGTCTGTCCAAAGCCTTGACTGGAGGAACTATTCCTATGGCGATTACGACTTTTACACAGGATTTATTCGATGCTTTTTATGATGACGATATTAATAAAGCCTTGTTTCATGGACATACTTTTACAGCAAATCCTACAGGTTGTGCAGCAGCTTTGGCAAGTTTAGAATTGTTGCAAACCGATGAAATGCAAGCGAATATATTTCGAGTAAATAAAAGTCATTTGGAATTTCAGGAGCGCGTTAAAAATCACCCAAAAGTTATTACAACACGAGTGCTGGGGGTCATTTTTGCTTTAGAAATAAAAACCGAAAGTTCAGCCAGTTACTATGGAACTTTGCGTAATAAACTGTATGATTTTTTTATCGAAAACGGAGTGATTCTGCGTCCTGTTGGGAATATCGTTTACATTTTACCTCCCTACATTATTACGGATGAGCAACTACAAAAAGTATATCAAGTAGTCCAAAATGCTTTAGAAATAGTTTAATTTTGCCTCCAAAGTGATTATACAAAGATTCGCAAAGAAATGTAGAGATTCACAAAGAAAGAGGATTAAAAATTTTCTTTAGTAATAGTAAAACGTAGCGCATCATCGAGTTTTCTTTCTGAATTTTCGTGAAACAAAATAAAAAATTATCCACTTGCAACAACAAACAATCTCTATAACTGCTATAGCTTCCATTTCCCCTTTAGGAAATGCGCATGAGGCTATTTGGGAAAATTATCTTAATGAAAATCATTGTTTTTCGGAACATATTTTAGACCATAAAAAAACCTTTGTAGCGACTTTAGACGCTAATTCAGAGCAAGTTGTTGGCGCTTTCCGAGCGTCAGATTCCAAATATAAATCCTTAGATAAATCAGTTTTGTATGCAATGGGGGCTTCGCGAAAAGCTATGCAAAATGCGGGTTGGACTTCAAACGACGTTTTCGGAATCAATATTGGTTCCTCTCGCGGCGCAACAGATTTATTCGAAAAACATTATCAGGAGTATTTAAAAACTGGAAAAGCACAAACTTTGGCTTCTCCAACGACTACTTTGGGGAATATTTCTTCTTGGGTTGCTCATGATTTGCAAAGCTCAGGTCCTGAAATATCTCATTCTATCACGTGCTCTACTGCTTTGCACGCGGTATTAAACGGAGTGGCTTGGCTCAGAGCAGGAATGGCGGATAAATTTCTTGTTGGTGGTAGTGAAGCACCTTTAACTGATTTTACGATTGCCCAAATGCGCGCTTTGAAAATTTATTCGAACAGTGCAGAAGAATATCCGAATCGGGCACTTGATTTAGACAAAAAGCAAAACACCATGATTCTTGGCGAAGGCGCTGGAGTGTGCTGTCTCGAAATAGGGAAAAAAGAAAACGCATTAGCTTACATCGAGGGAATCGGTTATGCTACAGAGATATTGGAACATAATATTTCTATTTCGGCAGAAGCGAGTTGTTTTCAGAAATCCATGAAAATGGCGTTGCAAAATACAGATTTAGCTGCAGTTGATGTTATTGTCATGCATGCTCCAGGAACTATAAAAGGAGATTTGACAGAGTATAAAGCGATACGGAAAGTTTTTGGCGAAAGCCTTCCTTTGTTGACTACTAATAAATGGAAAATTGGTCACACTTTTGGTGCTTCGGGTATATTGAGCATGGAACTCGCTATCCTAATGATGCAGCACAATAGATTTATCGGAGTTCCTTTTGCGGAAGCACAAATACAAACAAAACCTATTAAAAAAGTACTGATTAATGCAGTTGGTTTTGGTGGTAATGCGGTGAGTATTCTTTTAAGTTTGTAAGAATTAAAAAGTTTAAAATGGGTACTAATCCGTTAAATCCGTGTCATCTGTGTTCAAATTCTTCAGCTCTTTAATTTTTTCATAAACCAAATTGCTCTCAAATCCTTTGCGCAATAGATAATCACAGAATTTTTTTCGTTTTTTCAGATTGTTGGTTTCGCTTATGGTTTCCCATTGTCTTTCCGCGACGGTATGAAAAGTCGATAAATACTCCTCTGTTGAGATTTCTTTGAGTGCCAGATTTATATTGTATTGTGTAATTTTTCGAAATTTCAATTCGTTTACAATTCTGATTTTTCCCCAAAATTTGATGCGGTGTTTCCCTCGTGCGAAACTGCAGGCAAACCTACTTTCATTCAGAAAATTATCACTTATAAGATGGACTAAAATCGTGTCGATTTCATCAGGATCCATTTTCATGCTCCTTAATTTTTGTACAACTTCTTCATGACAGCGTTCTTGATAGGCGCAAAAATGTTCTATTTTATGTATGGCTTCTTTTATGGAGTAAACTGGGTTCATTTTTTTGATTTTAAAATGATTCTCTGTGCTTCAATTTGTAAAATAGATACGGAATTCAATTTCAAAAATAAGGCTTTAAATCCATTGTGATACAAGCGGTAAACATGAATTTATTTTTTGTTGTTTCTTATGATAAAAAAGGAAATTAAGTTTTCAGCAAAAGAGCTTGCCGTAGAGGAAGTTCAGGCTAAGAAATAATTTGTTTTCAAGGTGAGTTTCAAAAGATTTCGCCTGGCTATAAAAGTGTGTTTTGACAGATTATTTTGTATTTGGTCGATTAAATTGGGCTTTATTTAAAATACGGAACGATATTGCCATGTTAGCTAATTTCTTTATTTTTTTTGATAAAAATTCAAAAAGAAGTTTTTGAATTTAGTGTTAAGATATATAAAATAATACCACATGAATAAAAAATTACTTTTACTAATTGCATTCTTTTTTAGTTTTTTTTTGAGTTACGGACAAGTTGCAAGTAGTTATTGTTTTGCTCCTGTTAATGGAACTTATGTTCCATTAACAGGAGCAACAGATGTACTTGGATTAACATCTACTAAAGATGATGGTTTTTCTTCAATTTTTCCATTAGATGCGACAACCCCATTTAATTTTGTTTTTGGAGGAGTAAATTATTCTCAAATACAAGTTTCAAGTAATGGGTTGATGTCATTTAAAAATACAGCTATAAGCGAGCCTTTTTATGGTAAAACAGCTGCGGATATTTCTGACAGAAAACCCTTTTTGGTACCTTTATGGGATGATTTAGCGAATACTAATGTACCAAGATATGTTGTAACCGGATCAGCCCCTAACAGGATATTTAAAATAGAGTGGTCTGGACAGAAATGGAATTTTCAATCACTAGCGGACGTTGTTTCATTTCAGGTGTGGCTGCATGAAACAAGTAATGTTATTGAATATATTTATAACCGAGGAACTGCAAATATAAATGGATCTGGTGCTGCAACAATTGGTATTTATGATGCAGCTGATACCTATCTAACTTTGAGCAATTCAGGCACTACGCCAACAGCATCGTCTTCTACTTTTACAACTTCTATAAATTCAAGACCTGCTACAGGTCAAATTTATCGATTTACACCACCAATTGCTTCATCTTCTGTGGGGACTTATACTTTTTGTATAGATAATTCTAATACGTTAACGACTGCGAGCGTAACTTCAGGAAGATATGCAACTGTTAATGTAGTTAAAGGATTTAATTATACTTTTTCAGTTGGTAATGCTTTTTCATCACAGGAAAATTTGACAATATTGGATGATTCTAATAATAATGTTTCACCACCAATTACCGCTTCTGGTAATAACGGGACCTCCATTACTTGGACAGCTACCGTTTCAGGAGCTATAAGAGTATTGTTAACTGGTAATTGTTCAGTTAGTGGTTCAGGTGGATTAACTCTAACTTTAAATTCTATTGGTAATACACAAGATTCTCAAACTGCATTTGGAACAAATACTTGGGTAGGACATGTTTATAATTGGACAGGAACTACACCGCCTGGAGGAACATCGCCTGCTGCTCCAGCTATAACGACTCCTTTTACTAATTCAAATTACGTAGGGTATTATAATGTTGCCTCTGAGAGTATTAATGAAGGTTTTGGAGGGGATGATGTTTGTTTCCCTGTTTTTTCTAACGGAGTGAATAGGGTAAATGTAAGAACCGAACAATTTGCCGTACGTTATCGCATGAAATCAACTAAGACAGGTTGTTATTTTCTAAATGTAAATGGTGATGACGGAATACGTGTTTATGTTGACGGAGTTTTGGTATTTAATCAATGGAAAGAGCAAAGCAACACAACGTATTGTAATAACTTGATTTATCTGAATGGTAATAGTGATATTATTTTAGATTATTATGAAAATGGAGGAGGTAATGTATTAGGATTTTCTCTAACTCCTTTTGTCCCTTCTAATAACAATATAGCAGGAAACACGGAAATCAATATTTGTTCGGGATCTTCTTCAGGACTTTTAAATGGTTCTTCCTATTCAGGTTGTGGAGCGACCAATACAACATACCAGTGGCAGGTTTCAACTGATAATGTAAACTTTACTGATGTTTCAGGGGCAACAGCTGAAGATTATACTCCCCCAACAGTAACAACAAGTACGGTAAACGTTATTCGATATTATAGAAGAATGTTAAAAGCTTTTGCAACTAATGCAGCCAGTTGTAGTTTTAATACCAATGTAATTAAAGTTACTACTAGCCCATCGAGACCAGGAACTCCTGGTGCAATATCAGGATCTAATACTCCATGTGTAGGGGCTACAGGTGAAATTTATAGTATTACTGCTGTCGATAATGCTATTTCTTATAACTGGACTCTTCCATCTGGCTGGGTCATAACATCAGGAATGGGTACCAATTCAATTACAGTTACAGTAGGCGCTTCGGGTAATGTAGAAGTTAAAGCAGTTAACGGATGTGGAGAAAGTTATACTCAATCAGGAAAAAATATTCAAACAGTCCCAACTCCATCCACTCCAGGAACTAATTCTGGTTTTTCACCAACGTGTACTGGATATACAGCACAATGGGGTTATTCAAATAATGCAACAAACTATTTTATAGATGTTTCCACAGATGCTGGGTTTTCTTCTATGATAAGTGCTTATTCAAACTTGGATGTTGGTAATGTTCTTCACTATGCCATTACAGGGTTAGTGCCAAATACTTCTTATTACTACAGGGTTCGCGCATCAGGTGTTTGTGGGATTAGTCCAAATTCAGGAACGATGACTTTTACCACTAATCAAGTACCAACTATTCCAGTAGCAACAGCGGGTAGTAATCCTGGTTGTGATTTTTTCACTGTAAATCTTAATTCTGCTGCAAATGCAACAGGATATTTTTTGGATATTGCTACTGATTCTGCTTTTACAGCTTTTGTTTCAGGGTATAATAATTATAATATTGGATATCAAACTTCTAATTTTTTTGCTTCTGGACTTCCCGGAGGTACTTTGTATTATAGATTAAGAGCTTATAATAGTTGTGCTATATCTTCTTATTCTAATACAATAATTTATTCCACAACAGGGACAGTAGGTGGGGTAATAACTCAGGAGCAAACTATTTGTTCTGGAAATCAACCTGCTAGCTTAGTGCTAAGTGGGAATACTGGAGCAGTTGTGAGATGGGAAAAATCAACGAATAGTATCTTCACTGCAGGTTTAGAAACTATTGCTAATACCAGTAGCACATTGACAAGTGCTACCATTGGTAACATAAGTACGACTACCTATTTTAGGGCAGTTGTCAAAAGTGGTTCTTGTGCAGAAGTTTATTCAGTTCCGGTAGCAATAACGGTAAATAGCGCTCCAACAATCACTCCAAATAAGGTCGACGAAACCTGCGCCACAGCTAATGATGGTTCAATTTCACCGACACTTTCCGGAGGATTAACCAATGTGCGCTACATAAAACTAACCCAAAAATATGTGAATGCAGATGCATGGCAACAAGTTGCAGAGATTGAAGCTTTTGAAATTTTTACAGGCGCTAATGTAGCTCAATCTACTAATGGAACTTCAGCAACGTCTTCATCGAACTATAGTTCTCAATATACTGCTCCAATAGCAATCGACGGAAATAATTCAGGGAACAATAATTTTTGGCATAGTGCAACTCCAAACTTAAACGAATGGATTAAGGTTGATTTGCAATCAGGAAAAAATTTAGATAATATAAGAATCTACAATCGCACTGATTGTTGTTCACAAAGAGGGCAAAATATGCTATTGGAGTTGTTTGACTCATCTGATAATTTAATCTATTCAAAAACAATTGATTTGTATCAATCAGGAGCAAATATACCCGTTAATGTCAACGTTTTGGATGTTTCTTGGACAGATAGTGCAACCACTTTAAATAGAACCGGTTTAGATTCGGCTACATATATTTTGAATTATGCAGATGCAATAGGTTGTTCGTTAAGTTCTCCAATAAACATTGGTTCAACAATTATAGCCGCACCAACACGAGGAACAATTACGCCGGTAACGTGCAACGTTCCTGTAGCTAGTGTAATTTTAAATAACTTACCGTCAGCAGGGACTTGGACTTTGATGCAAAGTGGTACTTCTACAGCAACAATTACTGGTACAGGGATTTCAGCAACTGTTTCAGGACTGGCACCGGGCACATATACTTTTTCGGTATCAATTGATGGTTGTTCTGCTTCTAATCCAGTATTAGTAAAAATTGATTCTTTACAAGAAACTGTTTGGAATGGTGCTTGGTCAAATGGATTGCCAAATAGTGATAAAAAGCTTATTTTTAATGCAAATTATAGCCAGACTACAGATTTAGTTGCATGTTCATGTGAGGTGACTTTGGGAAATGTAATTGTTAGGTCTGATAAGACCTTGACCTTGACTAATGAATTAAAAGTTTCTGGTGGTACATTAACTTTCGAAAACAACGCAAGCTTAGTTCAAATTAATGAAGACCCTACTATAAACTCGGGAAATATAACCTATCAAAGAGAAACAGTGACAGCTGTAGATAAATTCGATTATACCTATTGGTCTTCACCTGTTTCTGCACAAACTTTATACAATGCATCTCCAAATACTTTATGGGATAAGTATATGTCTTTTGATGCTGTTAACAACAACTGGATACAGGAAAATTCATCTAAAGAGATGGATAGAGGTGTTGGGTACATTATTCGTGGACCACAAAATCATTATGCGCCTAATCCAATAGGGACTTATCGTGCTAATTTTATTGGCGTACCACACAATGGAACTATTCCAGTTTCTATAACGGCAACAGGCGAAGCTTCTTATCTTCTTGGGAATCCTTATCCGTCTGCGCTGGATGCAGACTTGTTTTTATTTACTAACAAAGACGTATTAGACGGGACGCTATATTTTTGGACCCATAATACAGATATAGCTCCAAGTGGTTCTCATTATATTTATGATTCAGATGATTATGCATCATACAATTTAACAGGAGGAGTTGGTACCGGTAATGGTATTCCTGCAGCTAGTGATGTTAATCCAATGCCTACAATTCCTACAGGAGAAATCGCTTCTGGTCAAGGTTTTTTTGCAACTAGTATTGCACCTGGAACGGTTAATTTTACTAATACGATGCGATTGATAGGAAACGTTAATTCACAATTTTTTAGGTCTAACTCAAAATCAAAAAAGAATGCGAGTTTTGATAAAAACAGGCTGTGGTTGAATTTTTCAAATACAGAAGGTGCATTTAAACAAACACTCATAGGCTACGTAACGGGAGCAACAAATGAGTATGAGAGAACATTTGACGGAATAAGTTTTGATGGGAATACATTTGTTGATTTCTATAGTGTACTTGAGGATAAAAACTTTGTAATTCAAGGGAGGGCTCTGCCATTTCTACAAAGTGATCAGGTACCGTTGGGTTATAAAACAACTATTGCAGGAGCATTCACTATTACTATTTTTCAAACAGATGGATTCTTGACAACTCAAAATGTATTTCTTGAAGATAAAATGCTGGATATTATACATAATTTAAAAGAATCACCTTATGGATTTACTACTCAAAAAGGAACTTTTAATGAGCGTTTTGTGTTGCGTTACACTGATAAAACACTTGGAACGGGTGATTTTGAAAGCCAAGAAAAAACAATTGTAGTCTTTAAAGAGAAGAACGAATTAAAAATTAAATCTGAATTTGAAACGATGAAACGGGTCACAGTATTTGATTTATTGGGTAAAAAAGTATTTGAAGAAACACTTAAGGATGTAAATGAATTTCGCACTTCAAATATTACATTGAAGAATCAAATTGTAATCGTAAAAGTTGTCTTAACTAATGGCCAGGTAGTAGCTAAAAAAGTTAGCTATTAGCAATAAATAGTATTTTTAATTTTTTTATTAAATCCCATTCTGATGAAAACAGAATGGGATTTTTTTTAAAATAGAGTCAAAAATGAGAAATATAAATAATTTGGTTATTTAAGCTAAATATCACTAAATGTGGGTATTGCGTAGAATTAGGATTGTCTATATTTTTATGTGCAATTAGTAAATGATTGTAGTAGTGCGTATTAGTGTAGTTAGCAAAATCTTAAATCCATTGTAAATTTGAAATCAAAACTTCTTTGCTTCGTTGTTGTGTTTAGTCTTTCCATTTTTAATCCAGCTTCTTGTCAAGAAGGGCGAGTTGATGCCACTTTTAACACCTATGATGATGGGTTATTAGGAGATGGTTTTGATAATACCGTCAGAACTGTTTCGATTCAATCTAACGGGAAATTAATTGTAGGAGGCGATTTCTTAAATTTTAATGGTGCCGCCACTCCTTACTTATGTAGATTGCTTCCGGACGGTACTAAAGATTCTAGTTTTAATTTAGGCACTGGAATTAATGGAAAAGTATATTGTTCTTTGATTCAGCCTGATGGGAAAATTCTCCTTGGCGGTTCATTTACACTCTTTAATAGTCAAACTACTAACAGACTACTTCGGTTAAATACTGATGGATCTCTTGATATGACTTTTAATACCAGTATTGCTTCTAGTTCCGGAGTAATCTATAGTCTTGCGCTGCAATCTGATGGGAGTATTGTTATAGGCGGTAGTTTTACTAATTATAACGGAAATAATGTAACTCGAATTGCACGAATTTTAGCCAATGGAAATTTGGACACCACCTTTGTAACCGGAACTGGTGCCAATGGTATTATTTATGCCATACAAATTCAATCTAATGGTAAAATAATTCTTGGTGGATCATTTACTTTGTTCAATGGAATCCTTTCAAATAAAATAATTAGATTAAATGGGGACGGTAGTAATGATATAACTTTTGTTACCGGAATTGGTTTCGATGATGATGTTAAAACTCTGGCCATTCAAACGGATGGAAGAATCTTGATTGGAGGTGATTTCACAAAATACGATAATCTTCCAAATAACAGAATACTTCGTTTAAATGATGACGGTTCTATTGATGTCAGTTTCATTGCTGGATTAGGTTTTAGTAATGGAGGTGTTTCAGTTATCAAAATCAGTACTATTGGTTCAATTGTTTTAGGTGGTTCGTTTACCGGGACCTATGATGGAATCGCCGTAAACCGATTGGTACTGTTAGAGCCCAATGGTGTTATAAATCTAACATTTGATAGTAGCTCAGGGCCATCTTCGGGAACTATTCTCACTATTGCGCCAGAATTAAGTGGTTCCTGGTATGTTGGAGGTTCTTTTTCTATTTTTGATTCCCAAAATCAAGGCAGGCTAGCAAAAATTGATGCTTTTGGGGCTTTAGATATTGGGTATTTAACTGCTGGTGTTGGTTTTGATAATTCCGTTTATAAGGTTATTTCTTTGTCCGATACTAAAACTATTGTGGTTGGTAATTTTTCTAAATTTAATGGGTTGAGCGCTCCAAAAATAGCACGTTTATTAAATAACGGTTCAATTGATCCTTCATTTAATGTTTCTGGTTCTGGCGCTGATGGATTAATCAAAAATGCGATTGTCCAGCCAGACAATAAAATCATATTAGCGGGTAATTTTTTGAATTATAATGGGGTTTTAGTAAATAGGATTACCAGAATTTTATCAGATGGTTCTATTGATGTTTCTTTTAATACGGGTTTGGGTTTTAATAGTCAAATTTATGGAATAGCCTTACAAGCAGATGGTAAAATCATCGTTGGAGGCAATTTTACAAAGTGTAACGGAGTGTCGGTAAATAGGATAGCACGTTTGTTATCAGACGGAACTCTTGATGCAAGCTTTACAACTGGTTTAGGGGCTGATGAAATCGTCGAGTCCGTCATTGTTCAGCCCGATGGAAAAATAGTATTAGGCGGTCGTTTTTTGACTTTTAATGGGATTGTCCACAATCGTATTGTGCGATTAAATAGCGACGGTAGTGTGGATACAGGATTTTTTACAGGATTGGGTTTTGACAAAAATGTGTATTGTATAGAGAAGCAATCAGACGGAAAGTTGGTATTAGGAGGCTCTTTTTTAAATTACAATGGATCTGCTGCAAAACGACTGCTGAGATTGAATCCTGACGGAAGTTTAGATACGGGTTTTGCTGCTGGAACTGGCTTTAGTAACGGAGATGTCAGAGCTATTTTAATTCAGCCGGATAAACGGATTTTGGTAGGTGGAACTTTCTCTGGGACTTATAACGGAACTTCTGTAAAACGGATGATTCGACTTTTGCCCGCTGGTGCTTTTGATGGTACTTTCTCTGCTAATTTAAATAGTCCGCTCTATAGCATGTGTTTTACTCCGGACAATAAAGTGATGATAGCAGGCAATTTCAATTCTGTTTCGGGTGTGACAAAACACAGGATTGCTCGGTTACTTTTGTGTTTGGATACTACTGTTTGGGATGGTTTATCTTGGAATAATGGTTCGCCTTCTTCAGAAAAAAGAATAGTTTTCAATGGAAATTATCCTGTTTTAAATTCTGTGAATGCTTGTTCATGTGCTATCAGTTCAGGAATTAGTGTTGGTGTTCCAAATGGAAATACGTTGGGTTTAGTTTTTCATTATTCGGGTTTGGGAACATTAATTTTGGAAAATAATGCCTCACTTTTTCAATCCGAGGATCAAATAACAAATACAGGGCTAGTTGTCTATAAACGCGAAACAACTCCAATAGTCAAATTTGATTATACCTATTGGTCTTCTCCCGTTTCTGGACAAAGATTGATTGATGTCTCTCCTGATACACTATCGGATAAGTTCTTTTCTTTTAATGCAGCTTCTGACTCATGGATTAATGAATTGCCTACGAACGTAATGGAGTCCGGTAAAGGATATATCATAAGAGGTCCTCAAAGTTTTTCAGCAACAGTTCCAGCTATTTATGAAGGGTTTTTTTCAGGCATTCCTAATAATGGGATGGTCTCAGTTCCTATAAGTATAACAGATACTTCAAATCTCATAGGAAATCCCTATCCATCGGCTATAGATGCGAACCTCTTTTTGAAATTAAATGAAAAAATCATTGATGGGACACTATATTTTTGGACACATAATACACCAATTATAAATAATGAATATGCATCAAATGATTATGCTTCCTATAATTTATTGGGAGGAGCAGGAACAAAAGCCACAAATTCGGGTATTAATAATACAATTCCTGATGGTGAAATAGCCGCCGGACAATCCTTTTTTGTTACCAGTATTAATGGTGGAGGAGCAGCCGTTTTTAACAACAGTATGCGAGTGGTTGGGCAAAATTCGAGCTTTTTTAAATCAAGTTCACCTAAAAAATTGAAATTAAATGAGATTGAGAAACACCGTATGTGGTTGAATTTGACTAATGAGGAAGGTGCTTTCAAACAGGTTTTGATAGGATATGCATCCGGAGCGACTAATGATTTTGATAGTTCCTTTGACGGAGAGAGTTTTGATGGGAATGAGTATTTAGATTTTTATAGTATTAATCAACATAAGAATTTAGTAATTCAAGGAAGATTATTGCCATTTAGTGAAACCGACGAAATAAAATTAGGCTTCAAAGTTAAGATAGCAGGGGATTTTAAGATTAAAATTGATCATGTGGATGGTCTTCTAGCAAATCAAAATGTTTTTATAGAGGATAAATTGAATAATAGTTTTGTTGATATAACAAATGGGAGTTATGCTTTTAATACAACTATAGGAACATTTGATGATCGTTTTATATTGCGTTATATAGATAAAACCTTGACTTCGGTGGAGTTTGCAAATAATAAAGAATTCGTGTTTGTATCAAGTAAAAACAAAATGTTGCAAATTAATTCAACTAAGGAATCCATTGATGAGGTTGTAATATACAATTTGGCAGGAAGAAAAATATATCAAAAAAATGAAATAAACGCTACGGATTTATCAGTGTTGAATTTGCTTGTTGGGCATCAAGTCTTGTTGGTAAAAATACTTTTGCAGAATGGTCAATCTGTTACCAAGAAAATAATGTATTAAAATTGGAGCATAAAAAAACCATCTTATAAGAGCAAGATGGTTTTGAGTATTTATTAAAAACAAAGGTTATTTCTCTTTACCGGATGCTTCAAGATTTCTCTCGATAGTATGTCCTGGTCTTGACCATTTTGGTTTTTCACCCAATGGAGCAAATTGAGAATCTTCAGCCTCAACGGTTTGAGGTTGAGAAACTTTTGTAAATGGTTTTTGTGGATTTAAACCTAACATCTCAAACATTTTCATGTCTTCATTTACATCAGGATTTGGAGTAGTCAGTAACTTATCTCCCGCAAAAATTGAATTGGCACCGGCAAAGAAGCACATGGCTTGACCTTCACGGCTCATGTTCATTCTACCTGCAGAAAGACGTACTTGGGTTTCCGGCATGATGATTCTGGTTGTTGCTACCATTCGTATCATTTCCCATATTTCAACTGGTTTTTCTTCTTCCATCGGAGTTCCTTCAACAGCTACCAGGGCATTTATTGGTACTGATTCCGGTTGAGGATTTAAGGTAGAAAGTGCTACAAGCATTCCAGCTCGGTCTTCGATGCTTTCTCCCATCCCAATTATTCCACCGCTACAAACAGTAACATTCGTTTTACGAACATTTTCAATGGTTTGCAAACGGTCTTCAAATCCACGGGTTGAGATTACTTCTTTGTAATATTCTTCAGAGGTGTCTAAATTGTGGTTGTAGGCATATAAACCGGCTTCTGCTAAACGATGTGCTTGATTTTCAGTGATCATCCCAAGGGTACAGCATACTTCCATATCCAGTTTGTTTATGGTGCGAACCATTTCAAGAACTTGGTCAAACTCAGGGCCATCTTTTACATTTCTCCAAGCCGCTCCCATGCATACACGTGAAGATCCGCTTGATTTTGCACGTAAAGCTTGCGCTTTTACTTGGCTAACGGACATTAAATCATTCCCTTCAATTTCAGTATGATATCTTGCAGCTTGTGGACAATATCCACAATCCTCCGGACATCCACCTGTTTTTATAGACAGTAAAGTAGAAACCTGAACCACATTAGGATCATGATGTTCCCTGTGAATAGAAGCCGCTTCATAAAGCAGGTCCATCATAGGTTTATTATATATTGCGATAATTTCGTCTTTGGTCCAGTTGTGTTTTGTAATGCTCATCGATACGATTTTTTGATGCGTCAAAAGTAGTTAAATTGTTCTAAAGAACCAATGCAATACTATTGAAAAGGCAGTTGTAAATTTATTTATAGTTAAAGTTACACAGTTGCAAATAGGTGTTTCAGCATTTTATAAATTCGGTTTCCTGTCATTGAGATATTGGTATTTATTAAATAAGAGGAATACAGAATTGCCAAAAAGCAAAAAAAGAAATGTCGTAAAGACAGGTTTTAATGCTGCTTTGCGACGTTTATTTGAATAAATAAATTACAAATGAATTTAGGATTCGGTTCCGTGCTTGTCCGAAGAATAGCGAGTGTCCCAGTATAACATAAGCATAAAGGTTACAATTACGGCAGATACGATTCCTTCAAATAACAGAGAGATGGAATAGGTCATTACTGAAGGCTCTCCGCCAAATAAAAATGTTTTTGATAACGATTCAATATAAATGTCACCTCCTTTTATGTAGCTATAAATAATTAACCCAGCAATGCTCAAAAACACTCCCGAAAGCGATGTAAATAGAGCAGAAACTGCATTGGAAACCAGTATGGTTTTGCCTTCGGCGAAATTACTTCTTAGCGTTTTATTAGTTCCGTAAAATACAAATAGGACATTAAACAGACGCAGAAAATACATGTCTGCTAGTCCTAAAAGTTCCATTAATAAGAAATAAAGGCCAATGCCGATGAAAATAATGAATCCGTTTACTAATTCTTTTGGAAGTTTCATACGACTATTTTTAAAAGTTAGAAAGCATATCTAAATGATAAATAGAATATTACCTTCAAATTTACAGAAAAAATAGTAATGTTTTATGAAAAAATTAAAATTTATTCAAGTAGTTGAGTGTAGTTTTTTTGTCTTTTTCAAGTTGTTCTTTCAGTAACTCAACCGATTCAAATTTTTGTTCGGAACGAATTCTATGCAGTATTGAAACGCTGATTCTTTGATTGTATAAATCAGCATTAAAATCAAAATAATGAATTTCAATGGATTGTTTTTGTCCGTCAACAGTAGGATTGAACCCAATGTTCATCATTCCAAAAACGGCTTGTTCATTAATCATACTTTTTACAATATAAACTCCGTTTTGCGGAATCAGTTTGTAGTTTTCTTCGATTTTTAAATTAGCAGTTGGAAAACCGATGGTTCTTCCCAATTGTTTTCCTTTGATGATAATTCCGGTCAGAACGTATTCGTATCCCAAATATTCATTGGCCAAAGCCATGTTTCCTTCTAATAATGCATTTCTGATTTTTGTTGAGCTTACTGATATTTCATTAATTTCCTGAACTGATATTTGTTCTACTTCAAAATCATACTGTTTTCCAAAAGCGATAAGATCATCAATATCCGCAGTTCGGTTTCTTCCAAAGCGGTGGTCGTGACCAATAATTATCTTTTGGATATGAAATCGATCAACGAGAATAGAGCTTACAAATTCTTCGGCAGTCAATCTTGAAAAAGTTTCGTCAAAAGGATGAATCACTAGGTTTTCAATACCAATTTTTTTCAACAAATCTATTTTTTCAGCTATAGTGTTGAGTAATTTTATATCAGAATGTTCCTGTAAAACCATCCTGGGATGAGGAAAAAACGTAAGTACCAGACTTTCGTATTTCTCGTTCTCCGTGTTTTGGGTTAGTTTATTCAGAATTTTTTTGTGACCAATGTGAACTCCATCAAAGGTTCCTAACGTTAGGATTGTTTTTTTTGTGGAAGTGAAATCGTTTATAGAATGAAAAATCTTCAAAGCAAGTGTTTTATAAAAGCGCAAATTTAAGGTATCTAATTGATATAACTAAAAAAGGATCGAAAAGTTCGATCCTTTTTTAGTTATAAAATAATTTTTATTTTTTAATAAATCGAATTGTTTTGGTTTCGGATTGACTTTTTGATAATTTTAAAAAATAAATACCTTGAGATAAATTGGAGACGTTTATTTGAAGATTATCAGTTGATTCGATTTTTTTAGATTTCATAATTTGACCTAAAGTATTGATAATAGTATAGGCTTCCGGAGTTTCTAATTTATTTTCAACAACTACGTTCAATATATTTGAGGTGGGATTTGGATAAAGATAAACCGAATTTAAGTTTTCTACATTAGCGGTTGATAATGATCCAATTCTAAAGCTTTTTGATTCACTCTCTCCAAATTCCCCTCCAGTTGCAATTATTTCTCCTGTAGGGGTTGTTATTGTATAAGATCCATTTCCGTAATCACAACAGATTCCGTCTCCCTCCTTGTCAATTATTGTAAAAGTATAGCAGTCGTTACTAGCAATATTAAAACTTGTTTTGAATGGTGCTGGAAGTGCGATGTCTTTAGCAGTGTTGGTATATGGACCTCCTTCATACAATGTCAATCCGGCTGAATTTGTTAGTTTCCATGTGGTTTCAGTTCCGTAGCGATCTATTTGTATTGTGAAGTTCACGGTATTGTTTGCGTAATTCTTTACAATATCAAAATTTAAGGTTTCAGTGTTATTGGCATTGTTTTGATCTGTTGTTCCATTCACGCTGTTCATGTTAGTGCTAAAATTATGATTACCGCCACTTGTAGTCAAACTGTTTAGTGTGATATTTTGTGATTCGTTGTTCGCAAGATTACCGGTCCAATTGAATGTTTGTAAATTGTTGTTGTCTATTCCATAAGTAAATGATGCTTTAGTCAATGTGGCATTCCCTTTGTTTACAATTTTTATTATTGGCGAGAACGTATAGCTGCATGAATTAATGTTTAAGTTTACAATCATAGTGGAAGCATCATTGTCAAAAATTACTCCGGGAGTAAGTGCGTCAGAAGTTTGTAATGAAACTCTTCTGATGGAGTTGTTCATAACGGTAATCATACGTGTTTTTTGATCTGCTGTAAAAATGTTCATACAAGCATCATAAGTATAGTCCATGTAGTTCTCAACCATATCCATTCCTGGCGAAGTTGGACAAGAGTCTACTCCTGTTGGGCAACCTTCGTTTTCTTGTCCTGCATTAGGCGTATCTTCACAAAAATCGTCTACATCACAGCCTCCATCTCCCCAGATATGTCGTAGCCCTAACCAGTGCCCAACTTCATGGGAAGTTGTTCTTCCTTTGTCGTAATTAGTGGTGTAGGTGCCGTTTGTAAAATACACTGAAGAACCAAAATATTTATAACCAATCACTACGCCATCAGTATTTGCTGGGCCTTCATCTGTATTTATTCCTCGCAACCCCGATTCACTTGGGAATTGAGCATATCCTAATAAATCGGTTCTACTAAAATTCACTACCCAAATATTCAGGTATTTTTCAGGATCCCATTGTGTTTGGGGTTTTACAATATCATTTATATCAGTAGTTGACCAGCTTTCTTGTCCTAAGTTGACATGGTTTATTCCATTTGATAATACGCCTGCCGGATCTCGTTTTGCAAGTGCAAATTCAATTTCTACATCAGCTCCAACTGGATTGGTATTAAAACCAGGAGTGCCTGATTTCTTTCTGAAATCGTCGTTAAGGACTTGGATTTGCGAAATTACTTGTTCATCAAATATGTTTTCATCAACGCCTAAAATGTCGCCACTATGAATTACATGGACCACAACAGGTATGGTTATGATAGCATTTGTTTTGAGTCCTTTTGTGGTACTCTGTTTTTTGTTTTTTTCAAGTATGATTTTGGGCGTTATCCATTGTTCAAATTCATTAGTTGATAATCTATTTGGATTTTTGGATTTCAAGTATTCTTCATATTCCGTAGATGCACAGCGAATTACGGAACCTTGTTTTGTGATTTTCTTTTTGCCAAAAAGCAGGATCTCATTAGTAGTAGTCGCCTGCGCAAAAGTGCAGTTGATTGAAAATAATGAGAGTAGTAATAGAAAAGTAATTTTTTTCATAATGTCGGTTTTTGGGACGTAAATGAATCTGCTTTTTGTAATGAGTTGTTTTTGAATCTAATTATGGTTTTAGCATAGTACTTTATTGAAACTTAAAAAGTAATGCGTTTGGATAAAATTAAATAATTTTTCTTTTTGATTGACATTATGAATCTTTTATTTCCCGTTAAATGCAGTCATGGTATTTTCCAATCCCGCTGTTCCAAAAGATTTTATGATTTCCGAAGCCAATTCGAGTCGTTCCGGAAGTGTATTTTTTTCAGCATCATCCCAGTCGCCAAGAACATAATCAACTTGTTTTCCTTTTTTGAATTCATCGCTGATACCAAAACGGAATCGCGCGTAGTTTTGTGTATTGAGCACAAGGTTGATGTTTTTAAGTCCATTATGTCCGCCGTCGCTTCCTTTTTGGCGGATGCGAATGGTTCCAAACGGCAGATTCAAATCATCTGTAATAACCAGAATGTTATCAAGCGGAATATTTTCCTTATCCATCCAGTATTGAACTGCTTTCCCGCTCAAATTCATATAAGTGTTGGGTTTCAAAAGCAGAAAAGTTCTTCCTTTGAATTTGTATTGGGCCAGTGCGCCCAGTTTTACGGTTTCGAAAGAAACTGCTTCTTTGCGAGCTAGGAAATCCACAATTTTAAAACCAATGTTGTGTCTTGTGTTTACGTATTCGGCGCCAATGTTGCCGAGTCCTACTATTAAAAATTTATTACTCACGCTTTCTATATTGTTTTTTTGGTGTTCGTGAACCTCTGGTTTTATACAATCTGTATTGTTCTCTTTTTTTGTTGATGAGAATAAATTTGAAATCCATTTTATCATACTGCAAAAATAGACTTAATTAGAATATTGGACTATTAGATTTTTAGAAAATCGTTATTGAGGGCAAAATAGTTCTGAATAGCCCTGATGGAAGTGGCATCCCACGCTTTTTGGCGTGGATACAACGGACAGCAGGAGCAGAGTTGTTGTGAAAATGGGTAGTGGTGCTTCTAATAATTTAAAATAGGATAATGAGATTTCTCGTTTCTCGAAATAGCAAAATATAAAGCATAAAAAAAGCACCAGTTTTACAACTGATGCTTTCTTGAATGATTGAAAAAATATTATTTTTTCTTTCCTTTTGCAGGAGCTTTCGCTGCTTTTGCTGCTTCTTGAGCTGCTTTCATAGCTGCGCGAGAGATTCTTACTTGAGCAACAACAGTGTTGTCTGGGTGAATCAATTTGTAGTTTTCGTTTACTAATTTAGTAACGTACAATTTGTTCCCCATTTCAAGTGGAGTAATGTCAGCTTCAATAAAATCTGGAAGATTTTTTGGTAAAGCTTTTACTTTAAGTTTACGAGTGTTCAAACGTAAAACACCACCAGCAAGAACTCCTTTAGATGTTCCAACTACTTTTACAGGAACTTCCATAGTGATTTCTTTGTCATCAAATAATTGAAAGAAGTCAATGTGTAAAATCTTGTCAGATACCGGGTGAACCTGGATATCTTGTAAAATAGCGTTAAATGATTTTCCTTTTCCAAGATCGATCTCAACTGTGTGAGCGTTTGGAGTGTAAACCAAGTTTTTGAAAGCCATAACTTCTGCTGAGAAATGAACTGCCTGATTTCCTCCGTATAATACGCAAGGAACCAATCCAGCATTACGTAGGGCTTTAGTCGCAACTTTACCCACGCTTTCTCTTTCTGATCCTTTAATTGTAATCGATTTCATTGTAAAAAAAATATAGTTATTAAATAATATTACTTGTTTGGGGTTACATTATGAACTTTCCACTAATGGAATTGTTATGATGTACCATGTGCATAACTTCAGCAAAAAGTGGCGCACAACTCAACACTCTTATTTTGTTTGATTCTTTCTTCAACGGAATAGAATCGGTAACTATCAGTTCTAATAATTTAGAATTCTCTATTTTTTCGTAAGCCTCACCGGATAAAATGGCGTGAGTACAAATTGCTCTTACGCTCAATGCTCCTTTTTCCATCATTAAATCAGCGGCTTTCGCCAAAGTGCCTCCGGTATCAATCATGTCATCTACTAAGATTACATTTTTACCTTTTACTTCACCAATCAATTCCATGGTGTCGATAATGTTGGCCTCTTTTCTTTGTTTGTAACATATAACTACGTCAGATTCTAAAAATTTAGAATAGGCGTAAGCTCTTTTAGAACCACCCATGTCCGGAGAAGCAATTGTTAAATTGTCTAATCCTAAACTCTTTACATATGGCAAAAATATTGTCGATGCAAAAAGGTGATCAACTGGTTTTTCAAAGAATCCTTGAATTTGATCTGCGTGCAAATCCATAGTCATTACTCTTGTTGCACCAGCACTTTCTAATAATTTAGCCACTAATTTAGCTCCTATCGGAACTCTTGGCTTATCTTTTCTGTCTTGTCTTGCCCATCCAAAATAAGGAATTACTGCGGTGATGTGTCTTGCCGAAGCACGCTTTGCAGCATCAATCATCAATAATAATTCCATCAGATTATCTGCTGTTGGAAAAGTCGAACAAACGATAAAAACACGTAATCCTCTGATAGATTCTTCATAAGAAGGTTGAAATTCACCGTCGCTGTATTTTGACATGGTGATTTTCCCTAAAGGGATTCCGTATTGCTCTGCTATTTTCTCAGCAAGATATACACTTTGTGAACAAGCAAAAATTTTAGCTTCTGGTTCTAGGTGTGACATTTAATTTGTTGTTTTTATTCCGCTGCGCTCCATACAGTTTGGCTTTGTCTTTTATTTAAAGCCTTATGTGTGTATTTGCCTCGGGTGTAGTTAGTTGTGTGTTGTGTTTTTAACGAGGTGCAAATTTATAAAATTTATTCAACTCTGAAAGGAAAAAATTAAGTATTTTTAGTTGAACATTTAATATTATTTTTTACATTTGCACCGTGTTAAAGGAATTGATGGTTGATTTAAACACAATCACATCTTTTATTGCGTTGAGATAACTGTTGTTATTTCATGTCTGCTAAGCCCGGATGGCGGAATTGGTAGACGCGCTGGTCTCAAACACCTGTGGGAAACCGTGCCGGTTCGACTCCGGCTCCGGGTACAAAAACCGCTTCGAAAGAAGCGGTTTTTTTGGTTTACTATTGTTTTTGGGTAAGGAATTTAATTCTTTGCAATCAAACTAGGGATCAAGGATCAATCCTAAAACCTGTGGACTAGTAAAAATTAGGCATAAATATTAGTTAGCCTAAAAAGGAAAAACTCAATATTTCTCACCCCTCTAAATTGAGATCTAAAAGCTTTTATTTTGGCGTTAAAGGATTCTGCTGATGCATTAGTACTTCTGTTGTCAAAATAGTTTAATATGTTTTGATAATGATTGATTATGGTTCTAGATATTGTATTGAAAGACTTAAATCCTGATTGATTTACTTTTTCGTGCCATTTGGCTAGGGATTCAGATTTAAACTACCGAGTGATATTTGATTTATTCATATTTAGAAAGTCTTGCTTTTAACGATTTTATTTGCTCCTCTAACAAAGCGATGTATTTCGATTCTAAAGTCGGATTGGTTTCTTCCAGTTCAATTGGTTTTTCGTTATCGAATAACTCTTGTGCTACTTGTGTTTCAATTGCTTTACCTAAACCCTCTAACTTTGATAATTCTATTTTCCACCCTGCTATCAATTTATCTAAAAATGAAAGTCTTGATTTAGGGATTGTACTGCCATTCTCCCAATTAAGAATAGTTCTTCTGTCTATTCCGAGTGAATCTCCTAAAGATTGATGGGTGAAGCCCATTAGTTTTCTGTAACTCTTTAATTCGGCGCCAAGCCTACTAATCTCTTTTTTAATTTTAGTATTTTTTTCTCCTACATTTTTCTTGTCTTTAAAATTAAATAAATCTGGTTCAATTGGTCCTGTTTTTAATTTACGAAATCCCTTTAATTTCCCTTCCTTATTAATAAATTCACTTTCCAAAACTGCGTTTATTACATTTTGAGCTAATGTTGGAATATCGCCGTTCTTTTCAAACTGAGTAATAGTCATTTTGTCTACTCCCAATAAAATACCCATTTTGTCTTGTGTATAACCCTTTTTTATACGGAGTTCTTTAAATTCTAAAAAGTTCATATTATTATAAATTGAGTTAATTTTATCGTTTTTTTTTTTGAATTCTTCTTTTTTTTTATAGGATTAAATGAAATAGACTCAATGAGTTCTGATTTAGACCTGAAAAACTGCGGTATTTCTAAATTATTAGCTTTAATTTTTTCGGTGTCTGAAATTGCATTTAACCTATCCGTTTCCTAAGGATTAAATTGTATAAGAAACTCAAATATAACCCATTAAAAACGATCTGCTTTACGGGAAACCTTAAAGGGCATAGATTTTATAAATAATTTCTATTCATTAAAAAACTCAAACAACAAATTATTTATAGCTGTTCGCAACGTTTTTGCAATGCTGCCGTCAGTTTTCACAACACGGCTTTTGTCAATACTTTTAATATGATCAAAACACAGTTCGCCTTCAATGTTTTTGTGATTTGTGAGTATTCTAAACGGATATCCTTTGGGTTTTGAGGTAAACGGTACAACGACAATGGTGTTCATGTAGGTATTGACACTATTCGGAGAAACTACTAAACACGGTCTTATTTTTGATATTTCACTTCCTTTAGTTGGGTTCAAATCGACCAATACAATATCCCACTTTTTATAAATCATCAATGCCATCTGTGAGGGTGGTATCAAAATCGTTGAAATCGTCTTCGGGTTCTATTTTCATTTTAGCTAGGATGCTTTCCCATTCGCTTCGTGGTGGTGTGGTAGTTTTTATGGGCTTAATAATTAAAGTGTTGTCTGATAGTTCTAAGACAACGTCTTTGGTTCCTAATGCATTTAGGAAGTCTTTAGGAATTCTAATCCCGTTAGAATTGCCTATTTTTATAATTTGTGTTTGGCGGACTTTTATCATCTAACAAATGTAATTACTTTTGTGGTTACTTTTTTTGGTTTTATACTTTTTTAATCACATAAGTAACCATTCCCCAGATGATTAATTGGTTTTCCTCTGTTACTTTTATGGGTTGGTAATTGGGATTTTCAGGCATCAAGTACAAACAGTCTTGTGCTACTTGTATCCGTTTTACGGTAAATTCTCCGTCTATGAAACAAATGGCAATAGCATTATTTCTTGGTTCTATGCTTCTGTCAACGACCAAGACATCTTTGTCGTTTATTCCGGCATTAATCATCGAGTTGCCTTTGACTTTGATGTAAAAAGTAGCCAGAGGATTTTCGCTTAACTCTTTATTTAAGTCAATGTTGTTTTCCATAAAATCAGCTGCCGGTGACGGGAATCCTGCCGAAACGCCACCTTTCATGAATGGAATTTTGATTTTACTATCAAAATTGGGATTGAAAAATGTTAGTTTTTGATCTTTATTTATTGACATTTGATTTCGAGTATCTCATTGAAATTAGTGGTGTATTTAGACGACAAATGATTTTGATTCATATTCCATGTTAAGCCTAAGTTTTGTGTGGCTAATTTTATTTTTTTATCTCCAATTTTATTGTTGAGACGATCCATCACTTTCATTAGCGCTAAATGTTTTGGATTCTCTTCGTCAAATAATTGTAGTTGTTTTTTGTCTTCATCAATAAGTGCAGTAACGATTACACCTGCTTTCTTGAATTTTGTAGTTTCATTTCCTTTGTGCAGTTTTTTCAAGATATCTATGGCTGCATTCGAAATCGTCAAGGTAGAATTTGATGCATAAGGCAATGTAATCGCCATGTTAAAATAGTATTTTGAGGTTTTAACCGTATGTTTATCAACCACTAACATCACGATAATAGTATGGCAGCAGGAGTTTTGTTTTCGCAATTTCTCTGCGCAAACTGCTGCAAAAGTCGCTACACGTTCGCGCAGCAAATCAAAATCAGCAATTTGTTTTGGAAAACTTCGGGTGGTTGCTATGCTTTTCTTTTGGTCAGCAATAGGTTCTAAATCTAAAACTGATTTTCCTTCGAGTTCGTATTTTAAACGTAAACCAATCACACCCATTTCTTTTTTGATCCAAGCTTCATGTTGTGGTGCAATAAAATCTAAAGCAGTTACAATGTTTTTGGCTTTCATCTTTTTATTCATCCGATAGCCAATGCCCCAAACATCTTCAATCTTAGTCCATTTTAGGGCTTTGATGCGTTTTTCATCGGTATCAATGACATAAACGCCTTGTGTTCTGTCTTGGAATTTCTTAGCGATTTTATTGGCTACTTTTGACAATGCTTTTGTGGGAGCAAAACCAATACAAACGGGAATTCCAACCCATTTTTGTACGCGGGTTTTCATTTGGATTCCATAATCATGATAGTCAGAAATAGTCAAACCATCAAAATTTAGGAAAGCTTCGTCGATACTATAAATTTCTACATTAGGTGTAAACTGAGCTAAAATTGCCATTACGCGATTGCTTAAATCGCCGTACAATGCATAATTTGACGAAAAGATCTGTATATTTTTTTCTTTTGCCAATTCTTTAATCTGGAATGCTGGCACGCCCATAGCAACTCCAACGGATTTGGCTTCATTGCTTCTGGAAATCACGCAGCCATCGTTATTTGACAATATCGCAACCGGTTTTCCGTTGAATTTCGGTTGAAAAACACGTTCGCAGGAAGCATAAAAATTGTTACAATCGACTAAAGCATACATGATGCAAAATTACTCAATATCCATGGATGCGTCTAAGTAACAAAAGTTAATTTTAAAGCAATGTTGATAAGTAGTTTTATATAAAAATGAAGCTAAAAACTAGGTTGGTTTTCTTTTTTGAAGTGTTTTTTTAGCCAAAACAACAAGAAAAAATAGGCAATGAGATGGGATTTGTATTAAAAAAAACTTAATATTTTTCGATGAAATAGTATTTATTGTTGTTTTTTAAAATAAATAAACAATTGTATTTCAGTATTTTAAATTCTATAAGTGGATTAATGCTTTAAAACCATAAAGCCATGATTTAAATCTTTGGCATGCTACTTGAATATACTTAATCAAATAAGTAAAAAAGCGAAAGCCGAAAAGCTCAAGAGTAGGCAAAATTCAAAATAAATGTATCATGAAAAAAATTACCCTTTTAGTAGCTAGTATCTTCGTATTTGGAGGTAGTGTAGCAAACGCAGCAGAAAAAATCGATTTTTCTGTCGAAAGAAGATCTCCAGTAGATTTTAGAAATGCCGACCCAATTGTTTTTACAGAAAGAGGAATTGAGTTCTTCGTGTTCCCTGATGGACAATTGGATTTTAATACTCGCCCTACAACTGGTCGAGATGTGTATTACAAATCAAACAGAAAAAATGGTGTAAACAAAACGTATGGTGCGCCAGCCAATATCCGAAATGGTAATTATGGTGTAAAGGTAGAACACGATAATAGAGGTCGAGTTAGACAAGTTGGAAATGTGTTTATTAACTATGATGCCAATGACAGAGTAAAACGAATTGGGTCTGTTTATATGACGTACAATCGTTATGCATTAGAACAAGTAGGTGGTTTACAGATTGTCTACAACCGTCGTGGTCAAATTGTTGATACAATAGGAGCTGTAAAAGGCGGTAGAAGCTACGAATACAGTCAAAACAACGATTATGAATATGGAAATGGCCAAAATTCTGGCGATCAAGATGACTACTACTATAAAACGAATAACCCAAAAGTCAAAAAACAAGATACTAGGGTAGTAGGAAGTGTAGATATCAGTATTAATAAAAGATTTTAGTTTGTTGTATATGATTGGTTTAAAAAATCCCGTTGATATTCGTATCAGCGGGATTTTTGTTTGAAGCTATTTCCTGCTATCTGCTGTATCTTTTTAGAAGGCCAGGAAAAATAGCCTTCTAAAAAGGATGCCGCTTCTATCAGGGCTAATTTTTGCAATTTACAAATCGTCATCACTCAAAGTGTTTAAATGAGGAGTATATTTTTACAGAAAAAAATCCTTTAGCGAGACTTGTTCTATTCACAGCCGTCAATTCCACAACTACTTCCGTCAGTTGTGTTTTGCAGGATGATTTTAGAACGAAATTGACCTTCTTCCCATGCTTTTTCTAAAGTTTTCAGAAATACCTCAGAAGGTTGTGCGCCTGAAATGGCATATTTATTATCAATTACAAAAAATGGAACGCCAGTTACGCCAATACCTTGAGCTTCTTCCTGGTCCTGCTGTACGGCATCGGCATACATATTAGAATGTAAAACTTCTTCAATGGCTTCGGCTTCCAGTCCCACTTCCAGACCTAATTCTTTCAGGGTGACTAAATCATTTACATTTTTTCCGTCGGTTAAATATGCTTTGAATAGTACTTCCTCTAGCTGGTTCGAAAGATGATGCTTTTTTGCTAAATGCAACAAACGATGCGCATGTAATGAATTTGCAAGAATTGCTTTTTCAAAATGAAAATCTAATCCTGATGCTTTTGCATTTTGCGTCATATTTTGTACCATAGTTTTAGCCCAGTCCGTATTTTTTTGGTATTTCTCGGCCAAATGGTCAATAATGCTCTCATTTGGTGTTGCTGTAAAACTAGGGTCCAGCTGAAAACTTTTCCATTCTATAGCAACAGAGTCTTTATTCTCGAATTGAGATAACGCTTCTTCTAATTTTCTTTTTCCAATGTAGCAAAAAGGACACATTACATCCGACCAAATTTGTATTTTTAATTCATTTCCCATTTCCATATTGCTTTTATTTTGGCTAGGCCAAAGGGGTTGTTAGGATGCAAAATTAAGCAAATGTTATTTCAGCTGTTTTTATTTTAGGTTTTTATTAGGAAAGGAGAATGGTTGGTCTTCGGAGTTTCCAAATGCTAGTGTTTCTTTAAAATAGTAAGAGTTGGGCATAAAAAAAGCTCCCAAATACTAATATTGGAAGCCTTTTATGTTTTGATCAATGTTTTTTTAGTCTCTAGTTACTAAAGCATCTTGTTTCCAAGTTTTAACAGAAGCGATTCTGCTATTAGAATAATCTACTTCGCTTAAGTTACTGTCATTCCAAAAAAGCCATTTTCCAGTTTTAGTGCCATTTTCATAATTACCAATAGATTTTTTGTTTCCATTTGTATCGTATGAAGTCCAAGTTCCTTCCAATTTTCCATTTTTAAAGAAGCCTTCTTGTTGTACTTTTCCGTTTTCAAAGTAGTAAGTTGTTTTTACTAACTCACCTACAGCTTCTAATTTTGGATTGTTCTCTTGAGCAAATGCTATTCCTGAGAAGAGTAATGCGGTTAAAATTATATATTTTTTCATATCGTTTGGATTTTAAATTCATATTAGCTTAACAAATATATAAAAGATTTTACATTAATAGATCTTTAAATTAACAATTTAGTAACATTGAATGAAAGCTTAACATTGGAAATTAAATTTTCAATAATAATCTCGCACTAAAAAATGGTATTTCTCAATTCATTATTCATAATTAGTCCTAAATTTGCATCCGAGCCTAAAGGGCGAAACAATCTAAAATTAGAATAATGTATAGAAGTCATAATTGTGGCGAGTTGAATGCCTCACATATTAATACAGAAGTTACACTTGCGGGATGGGTTCAAAAATCACGTGATAAAGGATTTATGAACTGGGTTGATTTACGCGACCGTTATGGAATTACGCAATTAATTTTTGACGAAGGCCGTTCAGAAAAATCAGTTTTTGAACTGGCTAAAACTCTTGGTCGTGAATTTGTAATTCAGGTAAAAGGAACTGTTATTGAGCGTGAAGCTAAAAATAAAAACATTGCAACAGGCGAGATTGAAATTTTAGTTACTCAACTTACTATTCTTAACGCTTCGCTTACGCCTCCTTTTACAATTGAAGATGAAACGGATGGTGGAGAAGACATCAGAATGAAATATCGTTACCTTGACATTCGAAGAAATCCTGTGAAAAACAGTTTGATGTTTCGTCATAAAGTAGCCATGGAAGTGCGTAAATATCTTTCGGATTTAGACTTTTGTGAAGTAGAAACACCTTATTTGATTAAATCTACTCCTGAAGGAGCCAGAGATTTTGTTGTGCCTTCTCGAATGAATGAAGGACAGTTTTATGCATTGCCACAATCACCACAAACGTTTAAACAATTATTGATGGTGGGTGGAATGGATAAATATTTTCAAATTGTAAAATGTTTCCGTGACGAAGATTTACGTGCAGACAGACAGCCGGAATTCACACAAATTGATTGTGAAATGGCTTTTGTGGAACAAGAAGATATTTTAAATGTATTTGAAGGTTTGACAAGACATTTATTGAAAGAAATAAAAGGTATCGAAGTAGATAAATTCCCAAGAATTACCTACGAATACGCCATGAAAACCTACGGAAATGATAAGCCTGACATCCGTTTCGGAATGGAATTTGGTGAGTTGAATGAATTAGCGCAACATAAAGAATTCCCGGTTTTTAATGCTGTGGAATTAGTGGTTGGAATTGCAGTTCCGGGAGTTGGAAACTATACTCGTAAAGAAATTGATGGACTAATTGACTGGGTCAAACGTCCTCAAGTAGGTGCGTCAGGAATGGTGTATGTAAAATGTAATGATGACGGAACCTATAAGTCATCCGTTGACAAATTCTACAATCAAGACGATTTAACCCAATGGGCAAAAATCACTGGCGCAAAACCTGGAGATATGATTTTTGTGCTTTCTGGCCCTGCTGATAAAACTCGTGGACAATTAAGCGCATTGCGTATGGAATTAGCAACACGATTAGGATTAAGAAATCCAGCTGAATTTGCGCCGCTTTGGGTAGTTGATTTTCCATTATTAGAATTTGATGAAGAAAGTGGTCGTTATCATGCGATGCACCATCCTTTTACATCTCCAAAACCGGAAGACATGCATTTATTGGAAACGGATCCAGGAAAAGTTCGTGCAAATGCCTACGATATGGTTTTGAATGGAAATGAAATTGGTGGAGGCTCAATTCGTATTCACGATAAAGCAACACAACAATTGATGTTCAAATATTTAGGTTTCACCGAAGATGAGGCCAAGGCACAGTTTGGATTCTTGATGGATGCATTCCAGTTTGGCGCGCCACCACACGGAGGTTTGGCTTTTGGATTGGATAGATTAGTAGCAATTCTTGGAGGCCAAGAAACGATTCGTGACTTCATTGCTTTTCCAAAAAATAATTCTGGAAGAGATGTTATGATTGATGCACCATCTAAAATTGATGATTCGCAATTAAAAGAGCTGCATATAAAATTGGTATAGTTGTAGTTTATCGTTTAAATTTGTTAGAAAACGTTGAATATCAATATTTTTACAAAATAAAAAGAGAAGAACGTCTTTCGTATTATATTAAATATTACATTTGCTCCATTATAAATTATTATTACTATTACAATGCGTACAGGTACAGTTAAATTTTTCAATGAATCTAAAGGTTACGGATTCATTACAGACGAAGAAACAGGAAAAGACATTTTTGTTCATGCATCAGGAATCAACGCGGAAGAATTACGCGAAGGTGACAGAGTTAGCTATGAAGAAGAAGAAGGAAGAAAAGGAAAAGTTGCTGCGAAAGTAGCAGTGATCTAAGCATAAAAAAATTAATTTTTTTTGCCTACGAATGTTTAAAAAACGTTCCGATTTATTTCGGAACGTTTTTTTTTATTCCGAAATTTTTCTCATTTCCAAAATAAATGAGCCTTGCTTTTGCCATTATTAAATTTTACAAACGTTAAACACATCTTAAGATAACAGTCTTTCCTTATTTATAATTAATAAAAATTGTAAATTTACATCGTTATAGTACAGATGTATTTTTAAGTTTTAATTGTTATTTAGTAATTTGAAAGTTATCTTTGTCGCTTATTCTCATTCAAAAAATACGTAATATGCAATCCGATCAATTAAATTATATTCCTATTTTAATGCAGTTTATCTTAGCTGTAGGATTTGTTGTAGGAACTATATTAGTTTCAGGAAAATTAGGACCTAAAAGATCTTCTGAAATTAAAGATAAAAACTTCGAATGCGGTATTGAATCCGTGGGAAATGCGAGAATTCCATTTTCAGTAAAATATTTTCTTGTAGCCATCTTGTTTGTTTTGTTTGACGTTGAGGTGATTTTCTTGTATCCGTGGGCAATCAACTTCAAGGAATTGGGAATGGAAGGAATGGTGAAAATGGTGATTTTTATGATGTTGCTTTTGGTGGGTTTTTTCTACATCATCAAAAAGAAAGCATTAGAGTGGGAATAAAGATTTATTTTAAATGCTGAATTTTGAATTTTAAAATAGGTTTACTATTGATTCAGAATTTATAATTCAAAAAAATAAAAAATGAGTGATTCAAATATAAATATGGTTGCCCCTCCGGAAGGTGTTGTTGGTGAGGGTTTCTTCGCTACAAAACTGAATGATGTTGTGGGATTGGCTCGTGCAAATTCATTGTGGCCTTTGCCTTTTGCAACGTCTTGTTGTGGTATTGAATTTATGGCAACAATGGCTTCGCATTATGATTTGGCACGATTTGGTTCGGAGCGAGTGAGTTTTTCTCCTCGTCAAGCGGATATGTTAATGGTAATGGGTACGATTTCGAAAAAAATGGCGCCAATTTTACGTCAGGTTTACGAGCAAATGTCAGAACCTCGTTGGGTTATCGCTGTTGGGGCTTGTGCTTCATCTGGTGGAATTTTTGATACCTATTCTGTTTTGCAAGGGATTGATAAAGTAATTCCGGTTGATGTTTATGTTCCGGGTTGTCCGCCAAGACCAGAGCAAATTGTTGACGGTGTTATGAAATTGCAAGAGTTGGTTAGAACGGAATCGGTAAGAAGAAGAAGTTCACCTGAATACCAAGAATTATTAGCTTCCTATAACATCAAATAAATAATGGCGCTAGAAACGATACAAATCCAAGAAAAATTAGTTGAAACATTTGATTCAGCTGTTTTTGAATTCAATCAGGAAAAAGATATATTTTCATTTGAAGTTGCTGCTGATAAAATTACAGCGGTTATTCTTTTTTTGAAAAATGACCCAACATTACGTTTTCATTTTTTAACTGATTTGTGCGGGATTCACTATCCTGACAACGATGTTGATCATCAATTTGCGGTGGTCTATCATTTGCACAATTGGTACGAAAACAAAAGAATTAAAATCAAAGCTTTTATCAATGGTGAAAACCCAGAAATAAAAACGATATCAAACATTTTCTTAAGTTCTAACTGGATGGAAAGAGAAACGTATGATTTTTATGGGATAAACTTCATTGGTCATCCACAATTGAAACGTATTTTGAATATGGATGAAATGATTTCTTTTCCAATGCGTAAGGAGTTCCCAATGGAAGACAGCGGAAGAACTGATAAAGATGACCGTTTCTTTGGAAGAACAACCGACAATTATTAAAAACACACACTATTATAATTTTTCACATTAAATAAATGTCAGAACTATTATTACCACCAGAGCATCGCTATGCTAAAAGAATAAAAGAACAGCTAAACGAAGACGGAAGCGAGCTTTCGATTCTGAATTTAGGGCCAACTCACCCAGCTACACACGGTATTTTTCAAAATATCTTGTTGATGGATGGAGAAAGAATTCTGGAAGCGGAACCAACTATTGGTTACATTCACAGAGCTTTCGAAAAAATCGCTGAAAATCGTCCTTTTTACCAAATCACCCCTCTTACCGACAGAATGAACTATTGTTCATCGCCTATAAATAATATGGGTTGGTGGATGACATTAGAAAAATTATTAGATATTGAAGTTCCTAAAAGAGCGCAATATTTAAGAGTTATTGTAATGGAATTGGCAAGAATCACGGATCATATCATCTGTAATTCAATCCTTGGTGTTGATACCGGAGCATATACCGGATTTTTATACGTGTTCCAATTTAGAGAAAAAGTTTACGAAATCTACGAAGAAATTTGTGGCGCTCGTTTGACGACAAATATGGGAAGAATTGGTGGTTTCGAAAGAGATTGGTCACCAGAAGCTTTTAGAAAATTAGATGTGTTTTTGCAAGACTTTCCAGCAGCTTGGAAAGAATTTGAAAACTTATTCGAAAGAAATAGAATTTTTATTGATAGAACGGTAAATGTTGGAGCTATAACTGCTGAACAAGCTATGGCTTATGGGTTTACAGGTCCAAATTTACGTGCTGCAGGTGTCGATTATGATGTTCGTGTAGCGCAACCGTATTCTTCTTACGAAGATTTTGATTTTATTATTCCTGTTGGAAAATCTGGAGATACTTACGATCGTTTTTGTGTTCGTAATGCCGAAGTTTGGGAAAGTTTGAGTATCATTCGTCAAGCATTAGCAAAAATGCCGGAAGGAAATGACTTTCATGCTGATGTTCCGGATTATTACCTTCCTCCAAAAGAAGACGTTTACACGAGTATGGAATCGTTGATTTATCATTTCAAAATTGTTATGGGAGAAGTTCCTGTTCCAGTTGCTGAAATTTATCATCCTGTTGAAGGTGGAAATGGAGAACTAGGTTTTTACTTGGTTACTGACGGAAGTCGAACTCCATATAGATTACATTTCCGAAGACCTTGTTTTATTTACTATCAAGCGTATCCAGAAATGATTAAAGGTTCATTACTATCGGATGCAATTGTTATTTTGTCAAGTTTAAATGTTATTGCCGGAGAATTAGACGCTTAATAAAATTATAAATGATGAATTATAAATTTAGGAATGAAAGTCAAAAAACATTCAAAATTTAGAATTCAAAATTTGAAATAATAAAAAATGGAACGTACGTATCACAAACAAGAAATAAATATGACTGAAGCATTGATGACTCGCATCAATGAATTGATTAGTCATTATCCTGAAGACAAAAGAAAATCGGCTTTATTGCCTGTTTTACATGAAGTTCAAGATGCTCACGAGAATTGGTTGAGTATTGAATTAATGAATAAAGTAGCCGAAATCCTTTTGATTAAACCAATTGAAGTTTACGAAGTAGTATCGTTTTATACGATGTACAACCAAAGACCAGTTGGAAAATACATGTTTGAATTTTGTCAAACTTCTCCTTGTTGTTTGAATGGAGTAGAGGATTTAATGGATTATACTTGTGAAAAACTAGGTGTAAAAGTAGGTGAGCCTACTCCAGACGGTCTGTTTGAAGTTAGAGGAGTTGAATGTTTAGGTGCTTGTGGTTACGCTCCAATGATGCAATTAGGCGATTTTTACAAAGAACATTTGACGGCAGCAAAAATCGACCAGTTAATTGATGATTGCAAAAACGATACAATAATATTACACGATAAATAATATGTCACAAAAAATATTATTAGACAAAATAAATATTCCAGGAATTAAAACGTACGAAGTATACCGTCAAAACGGTGGTTATGCTTCAGTAGAAAAAGCCCTAAAAACATTAACGCCAGACGAAGTTGTCGAAGAAGTGAAAACTTCAGGATTGCGTGGTCGTGGTGGAGCAGGATTCCCAGCAGGAATGAAATGGAGTTTTATTGATAAAAAATCAGGAAAACCAAGACATTTAGTTTGTAATGCGGATGAATCTGAGCCGGGAACTTTCAAAGACCGTTATTTGATGGAATTTATTCCTCATTTATTGATTGAAGGAATGATTACTTCCAGTTATGCTTTGGGTGCAAACCTATCTTACATCTACATTCGTGGAGAATACATGTGGGTTTATAAAATATTAGAAAGAGCCATTAACGAAGCAAAAGCTGCTGGATTTTTGGGTAAAAATATATTAGGTTCAGGATACGATTTAGAACTTTATGTTCATTGTGGTGCTGGAGCTTACATTTGTGGTGAAGAAACTGCATTGATTGAATCATTGGAAGGAAAAAGAGGAAATCCTCGTATAAAACCACCATTTCCTGCTATTTCAGGACTTTGGGCAAATCCAACGGTTGTAAATAATGTAGAAACAATTGCCGCTGTGCCATGGATTATCAATAATTCTGGTGCGGATTATGCTAAAATCGGTATCGGACGTTCTACAGGAACCAAATTAATTTCAGCTTCAGGACATGTCAAAAATCCGGGTGTTTATGAAATTGAATTGGGTTTAAGTGTTTACGAATTCATGAATTCTGATGAATATTTAGGCGGAATGAGTTCTGACAGACCTTTGAAAGCATTTGTACCGGGAGGAAGTTCTGTTCCCGTTTTACCTGCGAATTTAATTTATAAAACGGCAAACGGTGAAGATCGTTTGATGTCATACGAATCATTAAGTGACGGTGGATTTGCTACAGGTTCTATGTTAGGATCAGGTGGATTTATTGTTTACAATGACACATCTTGCATCGTTCGCAATACTTGGAATTTCTCTCGTTTTTATCATCATGAAAGTTGTGGACAATGTTCTCCTTGTCGTGAAGGTACAGGATGGATGGAAAAAGTATTACACAGAATAGAAAATGGTCACGGTCGTGAAGAAGATATCGATTTGCTATTGAGTATTCAAAGTAAAATTGAAGGAAATACCATTTGTCCATTAGGGGATGCAGCAGCTTGGCCAGTGGCAGCAGCAATTCGTCATTTTAGAGAAGAGTTTGAATACCATATTCGTTTCCCGGAAAAAATAAAGAATAGAGATCATTTTGTTGCGGAACCTTTTGAAAAAGTAAAGCATTTAGTTTCTAAAGTAATCGTATAAAGTCAAGAATTTCAGAAAATGAAAGTAACCATAGACGGTCAAAGCATAGAAGTAGAACCAGGAACAACAATCCTGCAGGCAGCACGTATGATAGGTGGAGAAGTAGTTCCGCCAGCGATGTGCTATTATTCTAAACTAAAAGGTAGCGGTGGAAAATGTCGTTGTTGTTTAGTGGAAGTTTCCAAAGGAAGTGAAGCCGACCCAAGACCAATGCCTAAATTAATGGCATCTTGTGTAACCGGTTGTATGGACGGAATGGAAGTGAACAGTAAATCTTCGCCAAGAGTAACCGAAGCCAGAAAATCAGTAACGGAATTTTTATTGATTAATCACCCGTTAGATTGTCCGGTTTGTGATCAGGCAGGAGAATGTGATTTGCAAAACTTAAGCTTTGAGCACGGGAAATCAGAAACTCGTTTTATCGAAGAAAAAAGAACTTTTGAGCCAGAAAATATTGGCCCAAATATTCAATTGCACATGAATCGTTGTATTCTATGTTACCGTTGCGTAATGGTTGCAGATCAATTGACTGATGATCGTGTACACGGAGTAATGGATAGAGGAGATCATTCTAATATATCAACTTGTATCTCAAAAGCGGTTGATAATGAGTTCTCCGGAAATATGATTGATGTTTGCCCAGTAGGAGCTTTAACTGATAAAACATTTAGATTTAAATCTAGAGTTTGGTTCAGCAAGCCTTATAACGCACACAGAAATTGCCCTACTTGCTCTGGAAAAACTACCGTTTGGATGTTTGGTGACGAAATCCAACGTGTTACCGGAAGAAAAGATGAGTACCATGAAGTAGATGAATTTATTTGTAATGGATGTCGTTTTGATCACAAAGACATTGCAGATTGGACAATTGAGGGACCAAGAGCATTTGAAAAAGATTCGGTTATCAACCAAAATAAATACAACAGAAAATTACAAAAAGTAGAAATCGCTACCGAAGATCATATCCTTATAGGTAGAGAAGAAGACCGTAAGAAAATAAGTATGGTCGAGATTCCATTGACTGAAGAAGACATTATTAATCAAAAAAGCTTGGGTAATAATGGATAGTACTATTATCATAGAAAAAAGTGTCATTATTGTTGCAGTTTTTGCTCTGACAATGCTGATGGCAATGTATTCCACTTGGGCTGAACGAAAAGTTGCCGCTTGGCTTCAAGATCGTGTTGGACCAAATAGAGCCGGTCCTTTTGGATTGTTTCAACCGCTTGCTGATGGTTTAAAATTATTCTCGAAAGAAGAATTTGAACCGAATACGCCAAACAGATTTTTGTTTTTTGTAGGTCCGGCAATTGCAATGAGTACCGCATTAATGACAAGTGCCGTAATTCCTTGGGGAGACAAGCTGCATTTGTTTGGAAGAGATATTTTATTGCAGGCAACTGATTTGAACATTGGATTATTATACTTTTTCGGAGTTGTTTCAGTGGGTGTTTACGGAATCATGATTGGTGGTTGGGCATCTAATAATAAGTTCTCTTTGATGGGTGCGGTTCGTGCTGCTTCGCAAATGGTATCTTATGAAGTTGCCATGGGACTTTCGATGATTGCTTTGTTGATGATGACCGGAACGTTGAGTTTAAGAGAAATTTCGGCACAACAAGCCGGAATGAACTGGAATGTGTTTTACCAACCGTTATCTTTTATTATATTTTTAATTTGTGCTTTTGCTGAAGCAAATAGAACTCCTTTTGACTTAGCGGAATGCGAAAGTGAATTAATTGGAGGATACCACACGGAATATTCATCGATGAAAATGGGATTCTATTTATTTGCTGAATATGCGAATATGTTTATTTCTTCTACGATTTTAGCGGTTTTATTCTTTGGAGGATATAATTATCCTGGAATGAGTTGGGTAGTTGAAAATTGGGGTGTAAATATTGCCAATATTTTAGGATTTGGTGCTTTGTTTATCAAATTATGTGGATTCATATTTTTCTATATGTGGGTTCGTTGGACTATTCCAAGATTCAGATACGATCAATTGATGCATTTGGGTTGGAGAATATTAATTCCATTGTCGATCATTAATATTATAATTACAGGAATTGTAATTTTGAGAGCAGAAATTGCTGCTTATTTAGGATTTTAAGCCCCCTAACCCCCGAAGGGGGAATAACTAGGATAAAATATAATTTATATAGAAAAAGCCCTAGCCCTGATAGCAGTGAAAATCCTTTATTGTTTTTTCTTTGAAAATAATAAAGATTGAAACGAATAGCAGGATTAAGCTTCAAATAAAATAAAAAATGTCAATAGAAAGTATATCCTTATCGGGAAGAAAAAAGCAAGTCTCTAACAAAGAGATGACTTTTTGGGAAAGAATGTATCTTGTTGCGATTGTCAAAGGTTTGATAATTACGATTCAGCATTTGTTCACCAGAAAAGTAACGATTCAATATCCGGAGCAAGTACGTGAAATGAGTCCGGTGTATCGCGGTCAGCATATGTTGAAGCGTGATGAGCAAGGTCGTGAAAATTGTACGGCTTGTGGTTTATGTGCGTTGTCTTGTCCTGCGGAAGCGATTACGATGAAGGCTGAAGAACGCAGAGCAGATGAAAAACATTTGTACAGAGAAGAAAAATATGCATCGATTTATGAAATCAATATGTTGCGTTGTATTTTTTGTGGATTGTGTGAAGAGGCTTGTCCGAAAGATGCCATTTACTTGACAACTTCTAAAGTTCTGGTTCCTTCAAGTTATGAAAGAGAAGATTTCATCTTTGGAAAAGACAAATTGGTCATGCCGCTTGAAATGGCAATGAAAAACGCTCAACTTAAAAACGCTAACTAATGTCTACGATACTTATAATTTTTTGTGTATTGGCTGCTATCACATTAGCAACCGCATTTTTGACAATTTTTAGCAAAAATCCGATTCACAGTGCTATTTATTTAGTGATTTGTTTCTTTTCGATTGCTGGTCATTATCTATTATTGAATTCTCAATTCTTGGCGATAGTTCACATTATTGTGTATTCTGGAGCGATTATGATTTTGTTTTTATTCACCATCATGTTGATGAATTTAAATGAGGAAAGAGAAGTGCACCGACCTAGAATTACACGATTAGGAGCTATTGTTTCTTTTTGTTTAATCTGTTTGGTTTTGATAGCTATTTTTATCAACTCAAAACCTATTGTTGGAGAATACGTAACTACCGGCGAGGATTATCAGTCTATAAAAGTATTGGGTAAAATCTTGCTGAATGAATATATGGTTCCGTTTGAATTTGCCTCTATATTACTTTTGGTTGCTATGATTGGAACTGTGTTATTGTCTAAAAAAGAAAAATTGCAAAAATAAGATGAACAATATTTTAAACCACATTGGTATTGAAAATTATATATTCCTAAGCGTAATACTTTTTTGTATTGGCGTTTTTGGGGTGTTGTACAGACGAAATGCCATTATCGTATTTATGTCAATTGAAATTATGCTGAATGCAGTAAACTTATTGTTTGTAGCATTTTCGACCTATCATCAAGATGCGCAAGGACAAGTTTTTGTGTTCTTTTCGATGGCTGTTGCTGCGGCAGAAGTTGCGGTAGGATTGGCAATTCTAGTTTCTATTTTTAGAAATTTAGGTTCAATTACTATCGATAATTTAAAAAACTTAAAAGGATAAATGGAAATGAATACCAATATAGCTTTAGTTTTAGTTCTCGCTCCTTTTTTAGGATTTTTAATCAATGTTTTCTTTGGCAAAAGTCTTGGAAAATCCCTTTCTGGAATAATAGGAACGCTTTCAGTTTTGGTTTCTTTTATTGCAACTGCTTATTTCTTTGGTGGAATTGCAGCGCAACCGGAAGGAATTCGAATTTCACTTTTTGATTGGATCCAAATCAGTAATTTCAATGTTGATTTTGGATTTCAATTGGACCAATTATCAATTTTATGGTTGCTTTTCGTAACTGGAATTGGGTCTTTGATTCATTTGTATTCGATCAGTTACATGCACGATGATGAAAATATGCACAAGTTTTTCGCATATTTGAATCTGTTTATATTCTTCATGATTACATTAGTAATAGGAAGTAACTTATTAGTGTTGTTCATCGGTTGGGAAGGCGTAGGTCTTTGTTCGTATCTGTTAATTGGATTTTGGCATAAAAACCAAGAGTACAATGACGCTGCTAAGAAAGCATTCATCATGAACCGTATTGGTGATTTAGGATTGTTAGTTGGGATTTTTATTCTAGGGAATTTATTCTCGACTTTAGATTATGCTACTTTAAAAACGGCTATTGCTGGTGCAACGAATCTTGATATGTATTGGCTTTCTGTTGCTGCTTTCGCTTTATTTATTGGAGCTTGTGGTAAATCAGCACAAATTCCGTTGTACACTTGGTTACCAGATGCGATGGCAGGTCCAACACCAGTTTCAGCATTAATTCACGCAGCTACGATGGTAACTGCAGGAATTTTTATGATTACCAGATTGAATTTCTTATTTGATTTGACTCCGGATGTACAATCTATAATTGCAATTGTTGGAGCTGTTACTGCTTTGGTAGCCGCAACAATTGGATTGGTTCAAAATGATATCAAGAAAGTATTGGCTTATTCTACCGTTTCTCAATTGGGATTAATGTTTTTGGCTTTAGGATTAGGCGCTTATGAAGTGGCTGTTTTCCATGTAATCACACACGCTTTCTTCAAAGCTTGTTTGTTCTTGGGTTCAGGTTCTGTAATTCACGCTTTGCACGGAGAACAAGACATGCGCAACATGGGTGGTTTGAAAAAAGCGATGCCAATTACTTTTGCAACGATGTTTATTGCTTCTTTAGCGATTTCGGGAGTTCCATTATTCTCTGGGTTTTTCTCGAAAGACGAAATCTTATTAGTTGCTTTCCATCATAATATTCCGTTATGGGTTGTGGCTTCGGTTGCCTCTATAATGACTGCTTTTTATATGTTCCGCTTAATGTTCTTAACGTTCTTTCAAGAATTCAGAGGAACCGCAGAACAAAAACACCATTTGCACGAAAGCCCTTCTTTAATTACCATTCCTTTAATTGTTTTAGCAATTTTGGCTACCATCGGTGGTGTGATTAGTTTGCCTGGAAACAGTTGGTTGAATCATTATTTGATTCCAATTTTACCAAAATTAGCAACCGCTGAACACCATTTAGGAACTACTGAATATATCTTGATGGCTATTGCTGTTGTGGGTGGATTAGTAGGAATTGGTATTGCTTACGCCAAATACATCAAACAAAATACAGTTCCAACTGAAGATGCTGCTATTACAGGATTTTCTAAAGTGCTTTACAATAAATATTATGTTGATGAATTTTATGATGCTATTTTTGTTAAACCGATTAATTTCTTGTCTCGTTTTTTCAGAGACACTGTAGAAACTGGTTTATCAGCTTTAGTTTTTGGATTCGGAAAAGTTACCAACGAAATAAGTTACCAAGGAAAGAAAATACAAAATGGAAGCATTGGTCTTTATCTTTTTGCTTTCGTATTAGGGCTTTGCGCCATTGTTTCTTATTTATTTTTAGCTCAACAATAATCATATATCATGAATGTATCTCTAATATTAATTATACTTTTGGTTGGTGCGTTTGCAACTTTTCTTGCAGGCGATAAACTGGCTTCAAAAGTGGCTTTGTTCTTTGGGTTAGCTGCTGCAGGCGCTTCTATTGTATTATTAAATCACTATAATTTAGGTGAAAACATCAGTTTCATCAACCAGTGGATCACACAACCTAATATTTCTTTTGCTCTAAGAGCAGACGGATTATCAATGGCGATGCTTTTGTTGACCACAGTTTTGACTCCAATAATTATATTTTCCTCTTTTGGAAATGACTATAAAAATTCAAAATCATTTTATGCGTTACTCTTGTTTATGTCGTTTGCAATGGCAGGAACATTCTTGGCATCTGATGGTCTTTTATATTATATTTTTTGGGAATTATCATTGATTCCAATTTACTTCATCGCTTTAATATGGGGTAACGGAGATGTAGAAGAACGCAAAAAAGCAGTAGTTAAATTCTTTATCTACACCTTAGCAGGTTCTTTATTTATGTTAGTGGCTTTTGTTTATATGTATCAAAAAGCAGGAAGTCTTTTATTAGAAGATTTATACAAATTGAATCTAACAGCAAACGAGCAATTATGGATATTCTTGGCTTTCTTCTTAGCATATGCCATTAAGATTCCATTAATTCCTTTCCATACTTGGCAAGCAAATGTGTACCAAAAAGCACCAACTGTTGGGACAATGCTTTTGTCTGGTATCATGCTAAAAATGGGATTATACAGTGTTATTCGTTGGCAATTGCCATTGGCGCCATTGGCTGCCAAAGAGTACATGTATATTTTCATAGGACTTGGAATTACAGGTGTGATTTATGGATCTATCGTTGCATTGAAACAAAAAGATTTGAAGAAATTATTAGCGTATTCTTCTTTGGCACACGTTGGATTAATAGCAGCTGGAACGTACACATTGACTTTAGACGGATTGCGTGGTGCAGTTTTACAAATGATTGCTCATGGTTTTGTAGTTGTTGGATTGTTTTATGCCGCTGAAATTATTTTCAGAAGATACGAAACCAGAGCCATTGCTGAAATGGGCGGTATTCGTACGCAATCACCAAAATTCACTTCGATGTTTATGATTTTGGTTTTAGCATCTGTTGCCTTGCCTACTACTTTTAACTTTATTGGAGAATTCACCGTTTTATACAGTCTTTCACAAATCAATATTTGGTTTGCTATTTTAGGAGGAACAACCATTATTTTAGGAGCGTATTATATGTTGAAAATGTTTCAACATGCAATGTTGGGAGAAACCAATTCAAAGGCTTTTACTGATGTAACTGTCAATGAAGGAATAACATTGGTACTTATAATTGGTGTTTTATTCTTTTTTGGGATGTATCCAAAGCCAATTACCGATTTGATTACGCCAAGTCTGGAAGAAATTTTAACTCAAATAAACCGAATTAACTAAGTCAAATAAGAAAATGAATACATTAATAGCTATAATAGGATTAGGTGTTTTATGCCTTTTATTTGAAATTTTTAATTTAAGGAAAGCCATTGTTCCAATAACAATACTTGGATTATTGGGAGTGCTGGGTTTAACCATATCTGAATTTAATTCTACGGAGAGTTACTACAACAACATGATTGTTGTGAGTAAATTTTCTAGTACTTTTTCGTCTTTATTTATTGTGCTTACCATTTTTCTGGTGGCATTAGGACATAACTTTTACGAAAATCATCAATCTAAAATCTCTGATTACATTGCCATAAAAATATTTTTATTGGCAGGAGCAGTGGCGATGGTTTCTTTTGGAAACTTAGCGATGTTCTTTTTGGGAATCGAAGTTTTATCTATTGCGCTGTATATTCTTGCGGCAAGTGATCGTATGAATTTAAAAAGTAACGAAGCGGGAATGAAGTATTTCTTAATGGGATCTTTTGCCTCAGGAATCATTCTTTTTGGTATCTGTTTAATTTACGGAGCCATGGGAAGTTTTGATGTTACGGAAATCAGTGAATTATCGCAATCAGCTGAGTTGCCGGTTTGGTTTCCAATCGGAATTGTATTGGTAACAATCGGAATGTTGTTTAAAGTGGCTGCAGTTCCATTTCATTTCTGGGCACCGGACGTTTACGAAGGTTCTCCGGCATTGACAACGGCACTGATGAGTACTTTGGCGAAAGTAGTTGCTATGGCAACTTTGTACAAATTATTATCCGTTATGAATGCTGATGTTTCTGAGTCATTCAAAATGGTAGTGGTTATTATTTCAATGGCTTCGATGACCGTTGGTAATATTATGGCCTTGAGACAAACGAATGTAAAACGTATGTTGGCTTTTTCAGGAGTTTCTCATGCGGGTTTTATGTTGATGACTTTGTTGACTTTGTCTACATCAGCAGGAAGTTTGTTGTATTATGCCTCAGCGTATTCTTTGTCTGGAATCGCTGCTTTCAGTGTGATTTTATACGTTTGTAAAAATAGAGACAACGAAGATATTGTAAATTTCCACGGATTGGGAAAAACCAATCCATTGTTAGCCGCCATTCTTACAGCAGCTTTGCTTTCTATGGCTGGGATTCCAATTTTTGCGGGATTCTTTGCTAAGTTGGTTTTGTTCAGTCAAACGATTCAAGAGGGTTATTTGGCTTTAGTAATAGTAGCAGTGGTAAACTCTATTATTAGCGTTGGATACTACTTTAAATTAATTTTAGCGATGTATACCAAAGAGCCAAACGAGGAACGAAAAGGAACTCCAGTTATTATTTATGCTGTTGCTGTTATAGCAATTGTGTTGAATATCGCATTAGGGTTGTTCCCATCTTTAGTGTTAGATTTATTGGCATAAACCAAATTTTAAAAATATACAAAAAACCATCAAGAGCAATTTTGATGGTTTTTTTATGATAAGCCTTTATTTTTAAGAGTAAGATGCTATATTTTAATCTAAAATATTCTCAATATACCTTAAATTTTGGATGTGCAAACTTATTTTATTTGGATTTAAGAGAGATTCTTAATCCATCAAATAGCAAGTTAATCAAAATCCAACTTTGATTTTATGATAAAATTAAATCATGTTAGCGCTGGTATTTTATACGATTTGGCTTGAACCAGAAATGCTAGTTACTTTGTTTTAGAGATGGATTAAAGAGTATTCAGATGCGGTTAAGGCGCTTGTTAATTGGCAATTTAAAGTTGATTATTCAATAAGAAAAGATTCGTAAACAGGCGGGGAATTTAAATCATATAACACTTTAGTAAAACATACTTGAAATAGTAATCGATATTTTCCTCAGTTGGGCTTGATGGAATATGTTTTTAATTGAAAATTAAGAAACAATATTTCTAATCGAAAATATACAATGTTTTAAAAACACTTTGTAAATAACCATAAATGGGGAAATAATTATACTTCTAAATGAACACTCAACTGCGATATTAATTTTTATTGCATTTCTGCTTGAACAAGTTATCCTGAAGATTTATCTTTTTAATCATAAATAAAAAAACCTGTTCAAATTAATGAACAGGTTTTATATTTTAAAGAAAATGATGTTTTATAACGTATGTTTTGGATTAAAACCATCTTCACTTAACTCGATGTGGTCATAATCAGCAACCATTTCCGCTTCGTAATCAACTTTTTCTCCTTTACTGAATTTAGCAATCAATTTCTCCATAATTTCATAAATTACTGGAACGACAATCAAGGTTAGGAATAAGGAACTTATTAATCCACCAATAATTACCCATGCCAAACCATTTTTCCATTCGGCTCCAGCTCCAGCAGCTAATGCAATTGGGAACATACCAAAAACCATTGCAATTGTTGTCATTAAAATTGGACGAAGACGCGCATGATTCGCTTGAATTAATGCGGTTCTAATGGTTTCACCAGCGGCTCTACGTTGGTTGGTGTAATCCACAAGCATGATCGCATTCTTACATACCAGACCAATAAGCATGATGACTCCAAGAATCGTAAAGATGTTCAAGGTGTTATTCGTTAATGCTAATGCTAGTAATGCTCCAATGAATGAAAGTGGAATAGCAAATAATACTACGAATGGATGCACAAAACTGTCGTATAAGGAAACCATTACAAGGTAGACCAAGATAATGGCAGCCAATAAAGCAATTCCTAATGTTCCAAAACCTTCTGACTGGTTTTCTTGATCACCACCCCAAATGTAGTTGACACCGGTAGGTTTTTTTAGTTGATCTATTTTTTCTTGCCATTGCGCAACAATTGTTCCAGAAGCAACTCCCACGTTTTGCCCTTTTACTGTCACCGATGCCGTTTTGTCCCTACGTTCCAATTGGCTTGGACCAGAACCTTCCGTAACGGTTGCAAATTGATTTAACTTGATTTGTTGGCCCATATCATTGATGAAAATCAAGTTGCTTACATCAGCAATACTTTTTCTATCGAATGCATTGTATTTAATATTGATGTCATATTCGTATTCTCCAGCTCTAAAACGTCCGTCGGTATTCCCGCTAAAAGCCGTTTGCATCGTAATACCAACTGTTTGTAAACTCAAACCAAGTGCGGCCATTTTATCTCTGTCTACTTTTACGTTTACTTCAGGATTTCCATCTTCTACAGATAATTCGATTTCTGTTGCTCCCGGAATAGTACGCAATTCTTTTTCAGCAGCAATGGCAAATTTCATGGCACTTGCTACATCTGGACCCGTTACAATAAGCCCTAAAGTAGCATCTTCAGCCGTTCCTAAAATACCTACCGGAACGGTTTTAACTTTTGCACCAACTAATAATTTTTCTAATTTACGTTTGGTTTTTGCAGCGTAAACATTTGCAGGTTCATCGCGTTGGTCTAATTGGACCATTTTCACGTTAATTTCTGATTTGTATGCAGTTGCTTGCGAAGCTCCAAGCCCACCACTGGTTTGACCCACAATAGTAAACTGGCTTTCGACAAAAGCTTCATTCTCTAAAAAAGCTTCAGCTTTTTGTGTCATGAAGTTAGTTTGTTCTAGCGAGGCATCTTTTGGCATTTCGATTTGAACTAAAAACTCACCACTGTCTGATGCTGCAAAGAATTCACCTCCAATAAACCCTGCAGGAACCAATGCAATTGAGCTGAAAAAGATAACTAAAACAATAGCTAGTGTTGTTTTGTAATGATCTAAACTCCATGTCAATAATCCAGAAATCCAGTTGATGAAACGCGTTAAATAACTTTCAAAACCAAGGATGATTCTTCCGAAAAGGTTTTTACCTTCAATATGCTCTAATTTTCCGTATCGGGAGGATAACCAAGGAATAATAGTAAATGATGCCACTAATGATAGTAAAGTGGATATAATTACCGTTACGCAAAACTGCGTAATAATATTAGAAACCAATCCAGAACTCAATGCAATTGGTAAAAACACAACTACAATTACAAGCGTAATCGATACTACAGTTCCACCAATTTCGGCCGTACCATCATAGGCAGCACGAACTTTGTTTTTGCCCATTTCCATGTGCCTGTAAATGTTTTCCAGAACCACAATAGCATCATCCACAAGAATACCAACAACGAGAGACAGTCCTAATAAACTCATTAAGTTCAAGGTGTATCCCATTAAATAAATTCCGATGAAAGTAGCAATTAACGAAGCTGGAATAGAAACCATTACAATCAATGAGTTTCGAATACTGTGTAAGAAAAACAACATTACAAACGCTACTAAAAGTACTGCAATAAGTAAATCATGTACCACGGCATCAGCAGCTTCAAGTGTAAATACAGTACTGTCTTTTGCGATTTCTAGTTTTAATTCGGTCGTTTTGTACTCCGCTTCTAGTTTAGCAATTGTTTTCACCAACTCTTCACTCACCGCAACCGCATTAGCATCGGACTGTTTTATGATTTGCAAAATAATAGCACTTTTCTGATTGACACGAGCTACTTTTTCAGTGATTTTTTGTGTGTCTTGAACATCAGCGATTTCGCCTAAACGAACTTGGATTCCGTTTTTAGAAGAAACAATTAAGTTTCTTAACTCTTCAACATTCTTGTATTTTCCGGCTAAACGGATTAATATTTTTTGCTCACGGGTTTGAATATTTCCGGTTGGGAAATCCAAGTTGGAGGATAAAATGTTCTGTTGCACTTGCGGTACCGAAAGTCCGTAGGCTTGCATTTTTACAGCATCAAGATTGACTTGAATTTCTCTTTCTTGTCCACCGGTAATGTTTACTTGCGCGACTCCTTGTACACGAGATAATACGGGCGCTAATTTTTTATCAACTAAGTCATAAAATTCAACTTCGTCCATTTTTCCGTTGGCACCAATGGTCATAATTGGTAAATCGCTCAAAGAAAACTTGTTTAGGGAAGGGGCTTCCGCATCATCCGGTAAGTCGTTTATAATAGCATTTATCTTTCGCTGCGCATCGTTCATCGAAATATTAACATCAGCATTTGATGTCAGCGTTATAGACACCGAAGATAAACTTTCAAAGGATTTAGAGTCGATCTTCTTGATGTTTTCTAAAGAGGAAATCGCGTCTTCAATCTTTTTAGTAACGGTGTTCTCCACTTCGCTAGGTGATGCACCAGGATATACAGTTGCAATCGAAATTACGTTAGTTTCAAATTTTGGAATCAATTCGTAGCCTAATTGGCTGTAACTGAACAATCCTCCTAAAGTTAGTATCGTAAACAATACGATGACTAAGGAAGGACGTTTTATGGATATTTCTGCTAATTTCATATATTTATATTTTTGTATCTTAAAGTTGTAAGGACATAAAGTTTTCTGCTTTCGACCTTTGGCTTTATGATTTTCGACTATTTAATAATATCCACTTTAGATCCGTCTTGAAGGTTGATTTGACCGGTAACAATTACAGTTTCACCCTCTGAAAGTCCGTTTAAAACTTCTACTTTATCACCAAGAATTCTTCCTGCAGTAACCGTTTTCAGTTTAGCAGTTCCGTTTTCGATTACAAATATTTCATTGCTGCTCACACTTCCTACGAATGCATTTCTAGGAACAACCATCAACGATTGTTTTCCTTGATTTGCAGAAAATTCAGCAGTTCCGTACATTCCGGCTTTCAAATCATTTGCAGCATTATTAGCAATTTCTATTTCTACAGGAAAGTTCAAACTTGCATCTGCTTTTGGGGCGATGAATGAGATTTTTCCTGAGAATGTTGCATCTGGATACACACTCGCTTTTACAGATAGTGTAGTTCCTACTTTTAAACCTGCAACCTGATTTTCATTTACATTGACCTTTAGTTTCAATTTAGAAACATTAACAATGTCAAACAATTGTGTTCCGGCACCTAGAACCGATCCTGGTTCAACGTATTTTTTGTTCACAATTCCGTTGATTGTCGCTTTGATATTTGTATCGCCAATATTCACTTTTGCTTGTTGCAATCTTGATTTTGAAGTCACTAAACTCAATTTAGCCTGATCCAATTGTTGTTTAGTCACACCGCCAGTTTTGAAGGCATTTTCAAAACGACTGTAGTCTGTCAAAGCATTTTGATATGATGCTTGTGCAGTTTGTAAATCAGCTGTAATTTGTTCGCTTCTTACAATTGCCAGTGTTTGACCAATACGTACTCTGTCGCCTTCATCAACTAAAACTCGAACTACTCTTCCTGGTTTTTCTGCTGAAAAGCTTAATTCTTGTAGCGGTGCAAAATTTCCATTGGCTACAAAATCAAGGGAAACTTCTTCGGTTTTTACCGTTGCTACTTTTACTGAAATGCTAGCATTTTTCTCTGCTACTACAGCAGTTTTTGCTTCATTTTCTTTTTTATTATTGGTTAAAACGTAGGCAATAATCCCTAAAGTGGCAACAATTAGTACTATGGTAAGTATGCTTTTTTTCATTTTGTTAATTATTTATAAGTGTTTTTAATTCGCCTTTTGATTTGATTAATTGTATTTCTGCCAGTTTGTATTCCAGTACGGCCGATGTGTAGTTGTTTTGCGCTTCAGTCAATGAATTTTCAGCATCCAATAAGTCAGTTAAAGAAGCTAATCCTTGAATATAATTATTTCTGGTATTGTCTAAAACTTCTTTGGCTAATTGTGCATTCTCTTTTTGATTGTTGATGGTAGTTAAGCTGTTGTCAATTTGCGTTTTTGCATTGGCGAAAGCCAGATCAAGCGCTAATTTGGTGTCAACTAAATCTTCTTGAACCGTTCTAATTTCAATATCGGCTTGTCTTACTTTGGCACGAGTTCCAAAACCAGTAAAAATTGGCACTTTCAAATTCAATCCAATTGATGAGAAATCTGACCAATAAACTCCGTCAGCTGGTTTTCCTCCAATAGGCATTTTTGGACCTTGACCAATATAATTGTATCCGGCGTTCAATGATAATGTTGGGTAATAAGAAGCTTCAACAGCCTTTTTTTGATAAAATAAAAGTTGTTCTTGTTTCTTCAAAAGCAAATATTCCGTTCTGTTAGCTGTATTTGGAATTTCAGAGAGTGCTTGTGGTCCCACTTCAAATGCAGTTTGTGGAATCTCAATTTGAGTTTCTATCGGCATTCCCATGTAAAATTTCAACGCATTTTCCTGAATTTGAACGGCATTCAGCACTTGTTGACGTTGCGTATTGATGTTTGAAATCTTCACTAAGATTCGATCCAAATCAATTTTCTTAGCTAATCCGTTGTCAAATTGTCCTTTGATAATGTCTTTTACTTTATTCGTATTTTTGTACGTACTATCAATAACCGTCAGTTTTTGTCTTTGAACATACACCTGATAATAATTATTGGCTACGCGCTCAATTACTTGTTCTTCGGTTAGTTGTTCATTGATTTGGTAAAATTCTCTAGTAGATTTTGCCGCTTTCAAACCGGTAAAAACCGTTTGGTCAAATAACGCTTGTGTCAAAGAAACACCAGCTGTTGAAACCCATTTTTGACCAAAAGCGGCCTGAATAGTTGTTCCTGGTTGTCCAAATCCAGCTCCGTCAATTACAGTAGTTTGAATCACAGGATTGTAAGTCAAATTACCGTTGGCAGAAATTTGCGGTAAAGCTCTGGAACGGACTTCCTGAATTTGGTATTCGCTGTTCTCCACTTTCAGTTTTGCTTTTTTGGCATCGGCTTTATTCTCTAAAGCGTAGTTGATGGCTTCTTTCAGCGTGAGCGATTTTACATCTTGTGCATTGGCACTAAGCGCAAATGTCAAAATTATTAATAGAACTGTTTTTTTCATTTTTATGTAATTGGATTAAGTAAGTTTTTTTCTAATTCGGCAATGCCTTTTTCTGTAGCCATTGCTCTTGTGTGATATTCCAGTGCTTCCATCTCTAATGCAAAAGCTTCTCTTTCGGAACGGGTATTTTCATTAATGGTAAAAATTAAAGCGTAATAAAGTTTAACATAGGCGTCAATATTGATGTCTTTCCTATACAAACCTTGATCAATTCCTTTTTCTATGTTTTGTTTAAAACAACTTTCACATTCTTGAACTTGATATTCTAAAACCGTTTCGTAAACTTCCGGATAATGTTTCTTCAGTTGATAAATAGGAGAGGTGTCTGTAGATTTGAACATATCAGCAAACATTTTTCTAATCTGGAAGTTTTCCTCTATAGCGTTGTAGTCTCTAGAGATAATTTCGGTAATAATTTCGTGAACTTCCTTATGAAGCACCTGTGTGCTTTCCTGTATCAACAATTCTTTATTGGCAAAATATTTATAAATTGTTTTTTTAGAAATACACATTTCACCGGCAATATCATCCATAGTGATGCTTTTGAAACCCAGTCTCAAAAACATGTCTTTTGCTTTGTTTATAATTTTTTCTTTCATTTTTTTAAGCTGAAATAGTTTTGTATGCTTTAAATCAACTAATTAAAGTTGAAAATGGAGTGTAAATGTACAAAGGAAACTATCAACACTGAAATAGTTTCCATTAATTTTGTAATTATTTAACATTTAACTAAGATTGAAGTCTTAAACGGTAAATTCTAAATTAGCAATCAGTTTAATATCTTGACCCAGAGCTAATCCGCTAGTTTGATTGAAGGAATTAAAGGTTAGCCCAAAATCTTTACGGTTAATTTTCCCGGTGATTTCAAATCCTGCCTTTTGATCCCCATTGTAAGCATTGATTCCAATGAATTCCGCATCAAGTTCAACTGCTTTGGTAATGTTTTTAATGGTTAAATTTCCCTTCAAAAAATTAATGTTCTTATTTACTTTTTCGAATGAAGTTGACTTAAAACTGATAATTGGATACTCATTTACATCAAATAAATCATTCATTTTTAAATGTGTGTCTATTTGTTCCAGTTTGGTGTCTTTGTGGTTTACATCCAAGGAAAACTCTATTGAAGCGTCTTCGATTTCATTATTTTTAATGTCTATGTGTCCGTTAAATTTATTTATGGAACCTGCCAGATAAGCGATTATTGAATGTCTCATTTTTATCAGAACATCTGATTGACTAGAGTCAACTGTCCACTTTGTTTTCATAATTCATCGGTTGTATTAAGAATTTAATTGATCTCACAATCATTTAAAAGATATTGTTAGGTATTCGAACTGTTAAATTCGAGTGCAAATGTAAGACGGAAACTTTGAATACCAAAATAGTTTCCATTGTATTTTGATTTATTTAACATTTGATCGTAAAACGGAGTTTGTAATGCAAATTGAATACTGTAAATTAGCCGAAAAATTTATTTTATGCATTCTATTTACCAGTATCAAGAGTTTCTTTCTGATTATTTGCAATCACAATATGAAGACAAAGAACCGAGAAATCTATACGAACCCATACATTATATATTAGATCTTGGAGGTAAAAGAATGCGTCCGGTACTTACATTAATGAGTGCTGAGGTTTTTGATACCGATTATATAAAAGCGTTACCGGCGGCTTTGGCTGTTGAAGTTTTTCATAATTTCTCGTTGGTACATGATGATATTATGGATGATGCTCCTTTGCGAAGAGGAAAGGAAACGGTTCACGAGAAATGGAGTCTGAACACCGGAATCTTATCCGGTGATGCCATGCTGATTTTAGCGTACCAATATTTCGAGCAGTACGAACCAATTATTTTTCGAGATTTGGCGAAGCTATTTAGCAAAACCGCTCTTGAAGTTTGTGAAGGTCAGCAATGGGATGTCGATTTTGAAGAAAGAAATGACGTAACCATTCCGGAATACCTGAAAATGATTCAATATAAGACAGCTGTTTTAGTTGCTGCAGCCATGAAAATGGGAGCAATTATTGCGGAAACTTCAGAAGAAAATGCAAATTTGATTTATGATTTTGGATTGAATTTAGGTTTGGCTTTTCAATTACAGGATGATTTTCTAGATGCTTTTGGTGACCCAGAAACCTTTGGGAAACAAGTAGGTGGAGACATTATAGAAAATAAAAAAACGTATTTATATCTTAAAGCGGTTGCTTTTTCAGAAGAAACAGAAGCAAAAGAATTGAGACGATTGTTTTCCATTCAGCCAGAAGACAATACGGAAAAAATAAAAACGGTAAAAGAGCTTTTTAACAATTCAGGTGCTTCAAAAGCAACGCAAGATGCAATTCAGGATTTTACGTTCAAGGCTTTTCAAACCTTGGATAAAATGAATATCAGCACAGATAAAAAAGAAATGTTGAAGGCTTTTGGTGAAAACTTAATGGGAAGGAAAGTGTAATTCAATTTCAATAACAATTTCAATAATCAATAACAACGATGATTTTGAAAGTTGATTTTAAAATTAACAAGAAGTAAATTGTACCATAACAACAATATTGAAAATTGCTATTGATATTGCCATTGAAATTTAAAAGATATGTTTATAGTTCCAAAAAATACCGATTTACTACTTTCTGTAGCCGAAGGTGAAAACTTATATTTGAAATTAATCGAACAAATGAATAAGGATTTCAATTTGGCTAACGAAGCAATTGATTTTCCTTTGAGTATTTCTCCTAATGAATTGAAGTTACAGCTTCATGAAAAAATCTACCGACTCATTCAGTATAAATTTGCTGAATATCTCAATTTACTTTACATAATTGATGTTTCCGAAGAAGAAATAAAAAAACTCGATGGTTCTGATTTAGTAATTCTCGCCGAACAAGTCGCTTTCCTGATTCTAAAAAGAGAATGGCAGAAAGTTTGGTTCAGGAATAAATATCGTTAATCTTTTTTCAGTTTAGATTCCTTAAACCTTAAGAAAGAGGATTTAAAAATACACTCGGATGAATGGCATAAAGGCACTGCCGTAAATGTTATTCTTATCGGTCATAACATTGTAGCGGCCGCCAATTGTGGCGTTTCCGGACCGGTAACCGGCTCCTATAAACAATCCGGTATTCCAGTAATCCTGTGAATTGCTATTGGATCCATCCAGATTTACATTGACTCTTAGTTGTTCCAGTTCAGCCGAAAGTTGGATTTCAGGTATCGGATTAAAAAGACCTATAACGCTACCGCCATACAAATGAGAAGCATAATAATCCTTTTGTTTTAAATATTTATATTGCGCGCCAACACCCAAAGCTACATATTCATTGAAATTATAAATAGCACTTGGTGCCAAAGAAATGTCCGTATAGCCGGAACCAAAACCTAATCCGATTCCACCTCCAAATTGCACGTTCTTCCAAAACTGATTTTGCATTTTTGGCTCCAAATCATTTTGTTGCGCAAACAGACAACTTGAAATAAATACGGTTAGTAGTACCAAAAATGATTCGGGAATATTAAAAAAGCCATTCTTTATCATAAGTTTCTAGATTTTTAACAATTTTCAATGTAAAAGTATCTTAAAATAAATTATAAATTTATTGTATTATCGTACTTTTGCCAAACTATTTTAACAAAAAAGGTATATTCACTAAATATTATGGATAGGTTTTCATTTTTAAACGCAGCACACACAGAATTTTTTGCACAATTATACGATCAATACTTAGAAAATCCAGATAGCGTTGAGCCAAGTTGGAGAAGTTTTTTTCAAGGTTTCGACTTTGGAATGACGTCTTACAATGAGGAGAACAAGGTGGAGCAAATAGCAAATTTTGCTTCTAATAATACGGATGTAAGTTTGGTCTCTGAAAAGCTTCAAAAAGAATTCAACGTATTAAAACTAATAGATGGATATCGTTCTCGCGGTCATTTGTTCACTAAAACAAATCCGGTTCGAGAAAGACGTACAACATCGCCAACACTTGAAATCACAAATTTCGGACTTTCTTCCGCAGATTTAAATACTGTTTTTGATGCCGCTAAGGTGATTAATATTCAGCCTTGTACGCTTCAGGAAATCATCAAACACCTAGATACTATATATTGCCAGCACATTGGGGTGGAGTATATGTATATCCGTAAACCGGAAGTGGTAGAGTGGATTCAGAAAAAATTGGGTTATAATGATAACCAACCTAAATTTTCTTTAGAAGAAAAAAAATCAATTCTGAATAAATTAAATCAAGCTGTTTCTTTTGAAAACTTTTTGCATACTAAATATGTAGGTCAAAAACGTTTTTCTCTTGAAGGTGGAGAATCAATCATACCAGCTTTGGATGCTTTAATTGAAAAAGCAGCCGAAAAAGGAGTGGAACAATTTGTAATGGGAATGGCACACCGTGGCCGTTTGAATGTTTTGGCAAATATTTTTGGCAAATCAACCCAAGACATTTTTGGAGAGTTTGATGGTAAGGATTACGACCAGGAATATTTTGACGGTGACGTAAAATACCATTTGGGACTTACCGCTGATAAAGTGACTAGCACTGGTAAAAAAATCAATATCAATTTAGCGCCAAATCCTTCGCACCTTGAAACTGTAGGTGCAGTAATCGAAGGAATTACAAGAGCAAAACAAGACAAGTATTTTCCTAACGATTTCTCAAAAGTATTGCCAATCGCCGTTCACGGGGATGCCGCAATTGCTGGTCAGGGAATTTTGTATGAAATTGTGCAAATGGCGCAATTGGACGGTTATAAAACCGGAGGAACAATCCATATTGTAATCAATAATCAAGTAGGATTTACAACTAATTACCTTGATGCACGTTCATCAACTTATTGTACGGATGTTGCTAAAGTTACGCTTTCGCCAGTATTGCACGTTAATGCGGATGATGCTGAAGCTGTCGTTCACGCAATGTCATTTGCTTTGGATTTCAGAATGCAATTTGGTAAAGATGTATTTATTGATTTATTAGGATATAGAAAATACGGACATAACGAAGGTGATGAGCCTCGTTTTACACAGCCCGTATTGTATAAAATTATTGCTAAGCACAAAAATCCAAGAGATATTTACATGGAGAAATTACTTGCTGACGGAGTAATTGACAACACTTTTGTAAAAGGCTTGGAGCAAGAATACAAATCAAATCTGGAAATAAACTTAGAAGAATCCCGTAAAAAAGATTTGACTATTATTACGCCGTTCATGAAAAATGAGTGGAAAGGTTTTGAGCAGGTTTCTGATGTTGAAATGCTTAAAAAAGTAGACACTACTTTCCCAAAAGAAGGACTTACTGAGGTAGCAAATATAATTTGTAACTTACCAACAGATAAAAAGTTTATCAGTAAAATTCAAAAACTGATAAACGATAGAAAAACAATGTTTTTCGAAACGAATAAGCTGGATTGGGCTATGGCCGAACATTTGGCTTATGGTTCACTTTTAAAAGAAGGATACGATGTTCGTATTTCCGGACAAGATGTGGAGCGTGGGACATTCTCTCACCGTCACGCCGTTGTAAAAGTGGAAGATTCAGAAGAAGAAGTTACTTTATTGAGTAATTTAGAAGGAGCAACCGGAAAATTCAATATTTACAATTCACTTTTGTCTGAATATGGAGTTTTAGGATTTGATTACGGATATGCTTTGGCAAACCCAAATACACTAACCATTTGGGAAGCACAGTTTGGAGATTTCAGTAATGGAGCCCAAATTATGATTGACCAATACATCTCTTGTGGAGAAGATAAATGGAATAACCAGAACGGAATTGTTTTGTTATTACCTCACGGATATGAAGGACAAGGAGCTGAACATTCATCAGCCAGAATGGAACGTTATTTACAACTTTGCGCCAGACATAATATGTATGTTGCGGATTGTACAACGCCAGCTAACTTCTTTCACTTGTTGAGAAGACAAATGAAAACAACCTTCCGTAAACCGCTTATTGTTTTTACGCCAAAGAGTTTGTTGCGTGATCCAAGAGTGGTTTCTTCTGTTGAAGAATTTGCAACAGGTAGTTTCCAGGAAACATTCGATGATGAAACAGTGAATAAGGATGAGGTGAAAACACTAGTTTTCTGTACCGGAAAATTCTATTATGACATCACTGCCGAAAGAGAAAATCTGGGTAGAAATGATGTTGCGGTTGTTAGAATAGAACAATTATTCCCATTGCCAGTGGAACAATTAAAAGAAATTATTGCTAAATATCCAAACGCTGATGATTATGTTTGGGCACAAGAAGAGCCAAAAAACATGGGAGCGTACAGCTTTATGTTGATGAATTTCGATTTAGTAAAATGGAGATTGGCTTCACTAAAAGCATATGCAGCTCCAGCGGCTGGAAGTTATACAAGAGCAAAACGTCGTCAGGCTGATGCTTTAAGAATGGTTTTTGATAAAAATTTATACAGATAAAAAAATAGTTTAAAGTTTAAGGTTTAAAGTTGCTCTTAGGTGACTTTGAACTTTAAACAATTCAAACCTTAAACAAAAAAAAGATGATTTTAGAAATGAAAGTCCCATCACCAGGGGAATCTATAAAGGAAGTTGAAATTGCAACTTGGTTGGTAAAAGACGGAGATTATGTAGAAAAAGACCAAGCAATTGCTGAAGTTGATTCTGATAAAGCAACCTTAGAATTGCCAGCAGAAGCTAGCGGAATCATTACTTTAAAAGCAGAAGAAGGCGATGCAGTTGCAGTAGGAGCAGTAGTTTGTCACATTGATACTGACGGAGTAAAACCATCAGGTGATGCACCAGTTGCTGAAGCTGTAAAAACAGTTGAAGCACCAAAAGCGGAAGTTAAAGCAGATCCCGAAACTTCGGGACCAAAAGCGGCACCGGTAGCGGCAGCTCCAGCAGCGACTTATGCTTCAGGAACTCCATCTCCAGCAGCAAGAAAAATATTAGATGAAAAAAATATAGCGCCAGCTTCTATAACAGGAACTGGAAAAGACGGAAGAATTACTAAAGATGATGCCGTAAATGCAGTGCCTTCAATGGGAACGCCTACAGGTGGTTCTCGTGGATCGGAGCGTACTAAATTATCGATGTTGCGTCGTAAGGTGGCTGAGAGATTAGTTGCTGCTAAAAACGAAACAGCGATGTTGACTACTTTCAACGAAGTAAACATGACGCCAATCAACACCTTGCGTAATGAGTACAAAGATGCCTTTAAAGCAAAACATGGCGGAATTGGTTTAGGATACATGTCTTTCTTTACTAAAGCAGTAACCAGAGCATTAAAATTATTCCCAGATGTAAACTCAATGATGGATGGTGATCATAAGATTGCTTTCGATTTTTGTGATATTTCAATTGCGGTTTCAGGACCAAAAGGATTAATGGTTCCTGTAGTTCGTAATGCGGAGAACTTGACTTTCCGTGGAGTTGAAGCTGATATTAAAAGATTAGCAATCAAAGCGCGTGATGGTCAAATCACAGTTGACGATATGACTGGTGGAACGTTCACGATTACTAATGGTGGTGTTTTTGGAAGTATGTTGAGTACACCAATTATCAATCCTCCACAATCAGGAATTCTTGGAATGCACAACATTATCGAGCGTCCAATTGCTGTAAACGGAAAAGTGGAAATTCACCCAATGATGTATGTAGCACTTTCTTATGACCATAGAATTATTGATGGTCGTGAGTCTGTTGGATTCTTGGTAGCTGTAAAAGAAGCATTAGAAAACCCAATGGAATTATTGATGGATAACAATCCTAAAAAAGCGTTAGAACTATAGTTTTAAGGTTTTGGAAATATATAAGAGTCCTGTTTAGTTTTCTAAACAGGATTTTTTATTTCAGCAAATACAGATAATGGTTGTAATAATCCACAATCGCCTTTCCTTTCATTAAAATATCAGCGCCTATAATGCCATGAACCGGTTTTGCTTTATGCTGTGTTAGCGCTTCATTTACATGTGATAAATCAAAAATAACGAGTTCGAAATCATAATCTTTCCAAGAACCAAGCTGCAATTGATTTTTTAAAGCCAGCTGGGTAAACATTCCGGTGGCTCCTGCACCAGCTGCTTTTGTCTTTGATTTTTTTGCTTCCAATAAAAACAAATCGACGCTTTCAAATCCTACACAACTATTTGAAGCGCCTGTATCCAAAATAAAATTCCCTGAAACACCATTGATTTTTGCTTTTATCAAAAGATGTTGTGTTTTAGTAATTTTAAATTTTACTTTTTTGTAGTTTTCTTTTTTGAGAATATCGTGGAGGTTTTTCATTTATGCTGAATTTATTTCAGTAATTTATTTCTGTTTACAAAGATACATGGAGTTATTGAAGGAATCCTACGAATCTTTTTAAAACCATTTTTTCGACAACTTTTATTCTTGTAATTTTGTACCCTTAAACTTTACACTTGGAGACAAATAGTACAATTACCGATACGCATACTCATTTATATTCAGAGGAATTTGATCAAGATAGAAACGAAATGATCCAGCGTGCCATTGATGCCGGTGTTTCTCGTTTTTTTATTCCCGCAATCGATTCTACCTGTACAGAATCGATGTATGAATTGGAGAAAAATCATCCTGAAAATGTTTTTTTGATGATGGGTTTGCACCCAACGTATGTAAAAGACAATTTTCTGGAGGAATTACAACATGTAGAAAACGAGCTTGCCAAAAGGAAATTCTATGCGGTTGGTGAGATAGGAATCGATTTGTATTGGGACAAAACCCATTTGCCACAGCAACAAATCGCTTTCAAAAGGCAAATACAATTAGCAAAGCAGTACAAATTACCAATTGTGATTCATTGTCGAGAAGCTTTTGATGAAATTTTTGAAATTTTGGAGGAGGAAAAATCACCGGAATTATTTGGTATTTTCCATTGTTTCACAGGAACTTATGAACAGGCTTTACAAGTGATTTCATATAACATGAAGTTGGGAATAGGCGGTGTGGTGACTTTTAAAAATGGAAAAATCGACCAGTTCCTGAACCAAATTGATTTAAAACATATAGTTCTGGAAACAGATTCTCCCTATTTAGCTCCAGTTCCTTTTCGAGGTAAAAGGAATGAAAGTAGTTATATTGTTAATGTAGTAGATAAGTTAGCGCAAATTTATAGCCTTTCGGCAAATGAAATTGCGGCGATAACTACGGAGAATTCTAAAGCTATTTTTGGGATTTAAAGTAGAATTTACCTTATTTTGATATTTTTTTTGTTCATTTGCCCACACAAAAATTGAGAACCAAAATGCAGAGATTTGACGCTATTCGGCCATTTTATGATTCCGAAATAAACGAAGCACTTCAGAATGTTGTTAATCATCCCATGATGAAAGCATTGATGAATTTTACTTTCCCGGATGTTGCGGATGAAGTTTGGAAAGAACAACTTCACAAAACGCATTCTATTCGTGATTTTCAGTGTAATTTTATATACCAATCGGTCCAAAAAGTGTTGGAAAAAAGCTCTGAAGGATTGACGACTTCGGGTTTCGAGAATTTACAACCCAATACTTCTTACTTATTTATATCCAATCATCGCGATATTCTTTTAGACACGACGTTGCTGAACACGGCTTTGTTTGAGCATGGTTTAGTGATGACTGCTTCAGCGATTGGAGATAATTTAGTCAAAAAAGCATTTTTGAATACGTTAGCAAAACTGAACCGAAACTTTCTGGTACAACGTGGCTTAACGCCAAGGGAAATGCTGCAAAGTTCAAAGTTATTGTCCGAGTATATTGGAAATTTATTGCTGCATGAAAACCGCTCGGTTTGGATTGCACAACGTGAAGGAAGAACAAAAGACGGCAATGATGAGACCAATCCGGGTGTTCTGAAAATGCTTGGAATGGGTTCTGATGAAAAGAATTTGATGGATTATTTCAAGAAAGTAAAAATTGTACCGGTTTCTATTTCCTACGAATACGATCCTACTGATGCTTTAAAAATGCCGCAATTGATGGCTGAAGCCAATAATGAAGTGTATATTAAAGAAAAAAATGAAGATTTCATGACAATTCTTAGTGGTGCATTGGGACAAAAGAAAAGAATTCATATTCATGTAGGCAAAGTTTTAGATACAGAAATTGAAGCCATCAAAACTGAAAATGACAGTTCAAATAAGCAAATAGTAGCTTTGGCACAAGTAATTGATGATGCCATATTGAGCAATTATAAATTGTGGCCAACTAATTTTATTGCGTATGATATTGTAAACAAAACTAATCGCTTTGCTCATTTATACACCGAAAATGAAAAATCATTATTCGAACGCAGACTAGAAATGCGAATTGATCATGATAATCCGGTAGCTTTAGATGGTTTTCTGGCCATGTATGCCAACCCGGTTGTGAATAAATTAAAATACCACGATGTTGTATAAAGCCAAAATACTTTTAATCTATACCGGAGGAACCATCGGTATGAGAAAAGATTTTGAGACGGGAGCGCTCAAAGCTTTCAATTTTAGTAAATTGTTGCAACGCATTCCAGAATTGAAACAATTAGATTGTGAAATCGAAACTATTTCTTTCGAAAATCCAATTGATTCCTCGAATATGAATCCTGAAAAATGGGTTAAAATTGCAACCATTATTGAGGATAATTACACTTCATTCGACGGATTTGTGGTGCTTCACGGTTCGGATACAATGTCCTATTCGGCATCGGCTTTGAGTTTTATGCTTGAGAATTTATCGAAACCCGTGATTTTTACCGGATCTCAATTACCCATTGGAGATTTACGTACGGACGCCAAAGAAAACTTAATTACTGCTATTCAAATAGCATCTTTGCGAAACAATGATGAACCAGTTATCAGCGAAGTATGTCTTTATTTTGAATATAAATTATATAGAGGGAATAGAACTACAAAGATTAATGCGGAACATTTTAAAGCATTTACATCCCCCAATTATCCTGAATTGGTGGAGTCTGGCGTACATTTAAAATTAAATTTCGAATTATTCCTGTCTAAAAATGAAAATAAAGAATTCAAGGTTCATAAAAACTTGGATAACAACGTAGCGATTATAAAAATGTTTCCAGGTATCAGTGAAGCAGTTTTAGCCGCTATTTTAAATATTCCAAATCTCACAGGAATTGTTTTAGAAACGTACGGAGCAGGAAATGCACCTACTGAGGATTGGTTTTTAAACCTATTAAGAAAAGCAATTACCGCAGGTTTACACATTATCAATGTTACCCAATGCTCCGGTGGAAGTGTGAGTATGGGGCAATATGAAACCAGCACAGGCATGAAAAAAATTGGGGTTATTTCCGGAAAGGATATCACAACCGAGGCCGCAATAACAAAATTGATGTATTTGTTAGGTCGAAAAATAGCTCTAAAGGACTTTAAAGAGGTTTTTGAAACTTCTTTGCGCGGTGAAATAGCATAATAGTTGGATTTTACTTTTCTAACTCATTTTTTTTATTGTTATTTGCAACCTCAAATAAAATAGAGAGGTGTCCGAGTGGTTGAAGGAGCTAGCCTGGAAAGCTAGTATGTGGGTAACTGCATCGTGGGTTCGAATCCCATCCTCTCTGCAAAAAATTAATGCTTCCTGAAAAGGGGGCATTTTTTGTTTTATAGCATGGCAAACTTTTTGGTTTGTCTAAGCGGCTAGAACAAAAAGGATCAGGAATGAAATGCCGAGTATTACTTTCTTTATGAAACGCCTTTTTTGGGATTAACGGAGTTAATCCTGAGTTTTGGCTATTAAAAAATCAGTAAATCTGTGGCGGAATAATGCATTTACTTTTTGTAAATAAATAGTAGTAACCCAATACGAATCGTTAAGTAAAAAAGTTTACTAATTGCAATCTGTAACGGGTTTCAATGCTGTAGTTTCAAAACGTATTATTTGTTGTTATTACTTATCAAAAAAGTATCAAAATGGTATATTTGTAGCTTTATAATGAAAATTGAAACCTGAAATGTGTTTTGAATGACCATTAAACAATTTAAATCCAAAAAAATATGCGAATTTTTCTTAGTTGTTTTCTGTTTCTAATGGTTGCTACTGTTTTTTCCCAAGAAAATACAACAACTCAAGATACTCTCGTTATGAAAGTTGACTCCTTGTATCGAGAAGATCAGTTTTATTTTTCAATAACCTATAATACATTGATGCATAAGCCGTCGGGGTTGTCCCAAAGTAAATTTTCTTCTGGTTTATCATTGGGCTTTTTAAGAGATATGCCCATCAATAAAAATAGAACTATCGCAATAGCATCCGGTATCGGTTTAACCTATAATAATTATAATCAGAATCTTGCTATTTCATCATCGGCTGAAAATCCTGTTTATACTTTCATTGATTCCGAAACGGAGTATGATAAAAATAAGTTTTCTCAATTATTAGTTGATGTTCCTATTGAATTTAGATGGAGAACATCCACATATGAAAGTCATAAATTCTGGAGAATTTATGGAGGAATGAAGTTCAGTTATTTAATTTATGACAGATCTATTTACAATAACGGTCAGGACAAAGTCATTGTTTCTGGGAATAAAGATTTTAATAAATTACAGTATGGGGCTTATATATCATCAGGCTATAATACGGTGAATGTGTATGTTTATTATGGGTTGAATTCATTGTTTAAATCTGCAAAAATTAATGATGAATCTATTAACATGAAAGCATTGAATATTGGGGTTATATTTTATATTTTATAGCCATAAAATTAACAACAGTAACTGTGAAATTGCTCCCAAGGCAAACCCTATAATCAGCTCTGGATAGGTGTGTGCTTTCATCTCCAAGCGGGAAGAAGCCACAAAACCATTTAAAAGCATCAGTACTGCAATGGTAAATGTAATCTTAATTTGAAGATGCATGCTCAATCCAATAATAAATACTGTTATTGAACTTATCGCAATCATGTGAAGGCTCGCTTTTACATTGGTAAACACTAGAATGAGCGCCAATAAAGTGCTTAATAGTGTTCCCAAAAAGAAAAAGTGCAACTCTGGATAGCGATCTATGGTTATATTATTTCGCACTAATAAGATAATCAAAAAACAATGCAGAATTAATGGAATTTTGCGCTGGGATGTTTGGGAAACCATTATAGAATCTATAATTCCTGTTGCGCGCAAAAGTAAGAAGGCCAACACAGGAATAAATACTGTTACAATCACAACTTGAAAAAAAACAAGTAGTTTTTCTTGACTCACAAAATCAGATCCATTCAAAAAAAGATAAAATAAGGTGGCCATTGCTGGGATGAATATCGGATGGAAAAGATAGGAAAACAATGGAAGAATTTTTTTCAAAACTGCTAATTTTATCTAAGAACAAATGTAAGTAATCTGTCAAAATTGGTAAAGCTATTGTTATTGTTTCTTTTTCTTAAATAAATGGAATTGGGTATAATTATAGTATATCTAAGTCATCGTTTTGAAAAGAAGTGGTATTTTTGGAGAAGTTTTTAGAACAAAAAGAACAGCAAGAAATATATTTTCTAGAAAAGAAATTCACCTCAATCTCTTTTAAGTCCATGAGTCAAAAAATCCTAAATAGCCTTCAAAGAATCCCTGCAAAATGTATTGGTAATCAAGAAAATGTAACCTTAGACAGTGTTTCTATAGACAGTCGTTCGTTGCAAAACGGCCCTCATACGGTGTTCTTTGCATTAATTGGCGTTCATAGTGATGCACATTTTTATATCAAAGATTTAATTGATAATGGCGTTCAAAACTTTGTTGTGACCCATATTCCGGATGATTGTAAGGAGAACGCTAATTTTTATGTTGTTGAAAATACACTTACCGCCTTACAACAATTCGCCGCCAACTACCGCAGTCTTTTTGATTTCCCTATTATCGGACTGACCGGAAGTAACGGTAAAACGATTGTCAAGGAATGGCTCAACTTTTTATTGAGTCCTGATTATAACGTTATTCGAAGTCCAAAGAGTTATAATTCCCAAATAGGTGTTCCGCTGTCTGTGATTGCGATTAATGAAAAACACAATTTAGGGATTTTTGAAGCGGGTATTTCCACTCGTTCTGAAATGGATAAATTAGAGGAAATTATCAAGCCAACTATTGGAATTCTCACCAACATTGGAACCGCACACGATGAAGGGTTTGCAAGTATAGCAGAAAAAATTACCGAAAAATTAAAGCTTTTTGAGCACGCTCAAGTTTTAATTTACAATAAAAATGAAAGTATCGATACTTTTATTAATCCGGAAATCAAAGCATTTTCTTGGAGTTTGAATGATAAAAGTGCGTCTGTTTTTGTTTCCAAAAAAAGTATTTTAGATAAGACCATTTTGAATATTCAATTCGGGCAGGACCATTTTGAGATAAAAATTCCGTTTCAAGACGAGGCTTCGGTCGAAAATGCCATCTCCTGTTTGATGGTTTTGCTGTATTTTGAATACGATGCAATCACCATTCAAAACCGTATGGAATTGTTGTATCCGGTAGAAATGCGCTTGAAAGTCAAAAACGGAATCAATAATTGCAGTATTATTGATGATAGTTACAGCTCGGATTTTCAGTCGTTGAAAATTGCATTGGATTTTCTCGAAAGTCAAAAACAATACAAGAAAAAAACGGTGATTTTGTCTGATATTTTCCAAAGTGGTTTGGCTACGGAGGCGCTTTACGCTAAAGTTTCCGAGTTGATTATTTCCAATAAAATTGACCGTGTTATTGGCATTGGACAAACCATTTCGGCTTTCAAAAATAAATTTACCAATTGTATTACTTTCGAAAATACTGCTGCCTTTGTCACTGATTTTGAAAATCTGGATTTTGGTAATGAAACCATTTTGATAAAAGGGGCGAGATCGTTCCAGTTTGAAGAAATTGTATATTTGTTAGAAGAGAAAACACATGAAACGGTCTTGGAAATCAACCTGAATGCGATTAGTTACAACTTAAATTTTTTTAAATCCAAGCTTAAGCCAAAGGTGAAAATTATGGTGATGGTAAAAGCATTTGGTTATGGAAATGGTGGACTCGAAATAGCCAAATTACTGGAGTATCATAAGGTTGATTATTTAGGAGTGGCTTTTGCCGATGAAGGTATTTCATTGAAAAACGGAGGGATTCAGGTGCCTATTATGGTGCTGAATCCGGAGAATACGAGTTTTTCGGCCATCATCCAACATCAATTAGAGCCGGAAATTTACTGCTTGAAAGGACTTTATGCGTTTTTGAAAATAGCGAAACAGAAAAATTTAGAGCACTTTCCGATTCATATTAAATTTGATACGGGAATGCACCGACTTGGTTTTGAGGGAAATACTATTGATGAACTGATAGACGCCCTGAAAGGAAATACAACTGTTCAAATAAAGAGTATTTTGTCACACATGGCCACCAGTGATGATCTCGAACACATGGATTTTGCTCATGCTCAAATTGCTTTATTCGAAAAGTTATCGTCTAAATTGATGTCTGAGCTGCAAATAAAACCGTTGCGACACATCTTAAACACATCGGGAATCAGTAATTTCCCAGATTCGCAATACGATATGGTGCGATTGGGAATTGGATTGTACGGTGTTTCAAATGATGCCGAAGAACAAAAACAACTCGAAAATGTGGGTACGCTGAAATCAGTGATTTCGCAAATAAGAACGATTGCAGCTGGAGAAAGCGTAGGGTATGGCCGTCGATTTGTAGCCGAAAAACCAACAAAAATTGCCACTATCCCTATTGGCTATGCTGATGGAATTTCCAGAGGTTGGGGAAATGGATTAGGATTTGTGATGATAAAAGGCGCAAAGGCTTATATAGTTGGCAGTATTTGCATGGATATGCTGATGGTTGATGTCACTGGAATCGAATGTAAAGAAGGCGATTCGATACTTATTTTTGGGGAAAATCCAACGGTATCTTTTATTGCCGAAAAATTAAATACTATTCCCTATGAAATTCTCACCAGTATTTCGCAGCGTGTGAAACGGGTATTTTATCGCTAACAGCTAAACTAGAGGAAATGACTGTTAATTATGTTAAAATTTTTATTAAATTCGCTTATTAAGAAATGAATTTTTAACCTAAAAAGATAAATTATGGGATTTTTCAGTGATTTTAAAGCTTCTTTAATGAAAGGAGACGTTTTAAGTTTGGCAACTGCTGTTGTTATAGCGGGTGCATTTGGTAAAATTGTTGGATCCGCTGTGGATGATATCATTATGCCAATAGTAGGTTTGATAACTGGTGGAATCGATTTTACCCAAAAATTCATCACTTTAGACGGTAATAGTTATGCTGATTTACCTGCAGCAAAAGCAGCAGGAGCGGCAGTCATCACTTATGGAAATCTTGTGCAAGCAATTATTAACTTTGTTATTATCGCATTTTTTGTTTTTGTTATTTTAAGAGCTGCTGAGAAAGCGAAGAAAAAAGAAGTTGTTGTTGTAGCTGCTCCGGCTGGACCAACGCAAGAAGAATTATTGACTCAGATTAGAGATTTATTGAAAAAGTAATTTCCGCTACATTATATATTCTAATTTATCCTGAATTCATTTCAGGACTAAACCGCTTCGTAATTGAGGCGGTTTTTCTTTTTGTTTAATAATAGAAAACAATGATTTGTTGTATTTATAACATTTTGTTATTTTTTGTGAAGCCACTTGTTTTGGTTTTAATATTACTTACTTTTGTACTTCAAATTTAATATTCAATAATAAAAATATAAGATGAGAATAGCAGTTGTAGGCGCTACTGGAATGGTTGGCGAAGTAATGTTGAAAGTTTTAGCAGAAAGAAATTTCCCTGTAACAGAATTAATTCCGGTTGCTTCTGAGCGATCAGTGGGAAAAGAAATTGAATACAAGGGCAAAAAATATAAAGTAGTAGGCATGCAAACGGCAGTAGATATGAAAGCAGATATTGCTTTGTTCTCTGCGGGTGGAGATACTTCACTGGAGTGGGCTCCAAAATTTGCGGCAGCAGGAACAACTGTTATCGATAATTCATCTGCTTGGAGAATGGACCCAACTAAAAAATTAATCGTTCCGGAAATCAACGCAGCTGAATTGAATGCAGCAGATAAAATAATTGCGAATCCTAACTGTTCTACCATTCAAATGGTTTTAGTTTTGGCTCCTTTGCACAAAAAATATAATATCAAACGTGTAATTGTTTCTACGTACCAATCCATTACTGGAACCGGTGTAAAAGCAGTGCAGCAATTGGAAAATGAATACGCAGGTGTTCAAGGTGAAATGGCTTATAAATACCCAATTCACAGAAATGCGATTCCACAATGTGATTCTTTTGAAGAAAATGGATACACTAAAGAAGAGATGAAGCTGGTTCGTGAAACTAAAAAAATCTTAAGTGACAACACCATTGCCGTTACAGCAACTGCGGTTCGTGTGCCAATTGTAGGTGGACACAGTGAAGCGGTAAACGTAGAATTCTCGAATGACTTTGACTTAAATGAAGTGAGAAATATTTTGCATCATACCGATGGCGTAGTGGTTCAGGACAATAATGATACGTATACATACCCAATGCCAATGTATGCACAAGGAAAAGATGATGTTTTTGTAGGTAGAATTCGTCGTGACGAAAGCCAGGAAAACACATTGAATATGTGGATTGTTGCGGATAACTTGAGAAAAGGAGCAGCAACAAACACAATTCAAATTGCTGAATATTTGATTGCAGCTAAATTGGTGTAAATCAAATTTTATTTTAAAATGAAATCATTTGTTTCGCAAAAAATATATTTTGTGAGACAAATGGTTTTCTTTTTTCCTGTTTTTGTTACCTTTGGCTCGAATGAAAAAGAATAAACTCATACTAAGTCTTTCTCTGGTTATTACAGTATTGTTTTCAATGCTGTTCCAGTCATGGCATACGTATGAGCATTTGGCTAAACAGCTTTCTGAAAAGCAATGCTACCATAAATACAATGTTACCGGAACAGAGATAACGCACCAACACCAGAAAGTTGATCATTGTTATGTTTGTGAATTTGCTTTAGGAAGTTACATTACTCCAAAAGATTTCTCCTATCAATTGTATTCCAGTAGTGTAGAAATCCCTTATTTTTTTACTGCAGCGGAAACAGTTATTTCGTTTTCCGGCAGTTTGTATTCCCTCCGAGGTCCACCAGTAAATAGTTTAAGCTGAATTCATTTCAGCTTCTGTTGAATTTATTTTCCACGCAACTTCAATAATTTGATTTTGTTGGAAGCATTTTTATTTACTAAATAATTCCAGTCTCGGTAAACTCTGTTCGGAGAAAGCTGACAGCAGGAATACTACAATCAATTCCAATGAAAAAACATATCATAGTCCTATTTTTAGGACTTTCGGCGATGCTTCAAGCGCAAAACACCCTTTCGGGAACTGTAACCGATTTAAAAAACCAACCCATAAAAGGCGTTTCAGTCTATGCTTCAGAATTGCATAAAGGAACCACTACAGATGAAAACGGAAAATATACTTTTTCAAATCTGCCAAATAGAAACTTAAAAATCAGCTTTACATTCGTAGGATTTGCAACCCAAAATAAAACCATAAACAGTCTTCAAAAAGAAAACACACTTGATATTATTCTTGAAGAAGCAATTTTCGAAATGGACGAAGTAATCGTCTCTACGGCTTTCAATAAAATTCAATCGCAAAACGTGATGAAAGTTGAGCATGAAAGTATCAAAAATTTGCAACGAAAAGGAACGGCCACTTTAATCGAAGGATTGGCTACTATTCCGGGAGTTTCTCAGGTTTCTACTGGAACTTCTATCGGGAAACCGGTAATTCGTGGTTTGAGCGGCAATCGTGTTTTGGTATATTCTCAAGGTGTTCGAATAGAAAATCAACAGTTTGGTGACGAACACGGTTTGGGATTGAATGATTCAGGAATTGAAAGTGTTGAGGTAATCAAAGGGCCAGCTTCTTTATTGTACGGTTCAGATGCTTTGGGTGGTGTTTTGTATTTTAACCCAGAAAAATTTGCCGATGCGAATACTTTTAAAGCAAACTTCAGTCAAAAATATTTCTCGAATACCGCAGGAAGCAGTTCTTCTTTGGGTTTGAAAACATCTACAGACAACTGGAAATACATGGCTCGTGGAAGTTACAACACGCATTCTGATTATAAAATTGCCGATGGTGACCGAGTGACAAATACCCGTTACAATGAAACCGATTTCAAAACAGGAATTGGCTACAGCAATGCTAAATTTTCAAGTGTATTGCGTTACAATTACAATGAATTGGATTTAGGAATTCCGGAAGATGGCATAGCAGATCAAACGATAAGCAAGAAAACCGGATTTCCAAAACAAGGCGTTTTTAATCATTTATTGAGTTTAAACAATGTTTTCTTTTTCGAAAAATCAAAACTGGATCTAGATTTAGGGTATGTTGCCAATGATCGAAGTGAGTTTGAAGACAGCGATGTGGCCGTTTTACACATGAAATTGAAGACTTTCAATTACAATGCAAAATACCATTTACCAAAAATGGGAAAAATAGAAACCATTGTGGGCGTTCAGGGAATGCATCAAACCAATACAAATTCAGGAGAAGAATATTTAATTCCGGATGCGGTTACGAATGATTTTGGTGTTTTTGGAACGGCTAATTATGAGTGGAATTCCAATGTGTTGCAAGCTGGATTGCGTTTCGATAATAGAAATATTACTACTGATGCGCAAGGAATTGCAGGCGAAGAAGGTTCTTTTGAAGCCATCGATAAATCATACGACAGTTTTAATGCGTCGTTGGGTTATAAAACCAATCTGACTGATGATTTGACGTTGCGTTTGAACGTTGCTTCTGGCTTTAGAGCGCCAAACCTTGCCGAATTAACTTCAAATGGAGTGCATGAAGGAACGAATCGCTATGAAGTAGGAAACAGTGATTTAGAAACCGAACAAAACGTTCAAACGGATTTAAATTTAGAATACAAAACGGATCATTTTGAGTTTTTTGTGAACGGATTTTACAATCACATCAACAATTATATTTACACTTCTCCAACAGGAGCAGTGATTGACGAAAATGCTGTTTTTGATTATATTCAGAATAACGCCAAATTATATGGAGGTGAAGTTGGACTGCATTTTCACCCGCATCCATTGGATTGGTTGCATTTTGAAACAAGTTTTGAAACCGTGACCGGCGAGAAACAAAACGGAGACTACTTGCCGTTAATCCCGGCTAACAATTGGAACAACACCATTAGAACCGAATTCAAAATCAAAAACTGGTTAGAAGATGGTTTTGCAACTTTGAATGTTTCCAGTACGTTCAATCAAAAAAATGTAAGTGGATTTGAAACAGAATCGAATGGGTATAACTTAGTGAATTTAGGTTTTGGCGGAACTGTAAAATTGGGAAAAACTGCTTTTGACGTCAATATCAACGGGAATAATTTATTTGATAAAAGATACATTGCGCATCTTTCCCGTCTAAAAACGGATGGTATTCCAAACATTGGAAGAAACATCGTTTTGGGTGTGAATTTTAATTTGTAATTCATTTGCATGAGCAAAAAAACAAAAAACGCTATTCGAAAGAGTAGCGTTTTTTAGTTTTATTTAAGACTTTTCCTTATTTACAACACTAACTATTTCCCTATTTTTGTAACAATCTAAAACAGAATCTAATGAAAAAAACTTTTTTAATAATGGCTGTATCTTCTGCAATGGCGACTTTTGGCCAAAACCAAAAACCGGTAACTTATCCCACTACGAGTAAAGGGGAAATTGTTGATGTATATTTTGATACCAAGCTTTCGGATCCATACCGCTGGCTCGAAGACGACAAATCTGCTGAAACGGGTGCTTGGGTAAAAGCCCAAAACGAAGTGACTTATGGTTATTTGGCTCAAATTCCGTTTCGTGATTTGCTAAAAGCAAGAATGGAAAAACTGTGGAATTACGAAAAAATAGGAGCACCTTTCAAAGAAGGAGATTTCACGTATTACTATAAAAACAACGGTTTGCAAAATCAATCGGTGTTGTACAGAAAAGACGCCAAAGGAACCGAAACCGTGTTTTTGGATCCAAACACCTTTTCTAAAGACGGAACTACATCGCTTGGCGGATTAAATTTCTCTAAAGATGGTTCTAAAGTGGCCTATGCTATTTCAGAAGGCGGAAGCGACTGGAGAAAAGTCATCATCATGGATGCCATTACCCAAAAAATAATCGAAGACACTATTGTCGATGTGAAATTCAGTGGTGTTTCTTGGAAAGCTAACGAAGGATTCTACTATTCCAGTTATGACAAACCAAAAGGAAGCGAATTATCGGCAAAAACCGACCAACATAAACTGTATTTCCATAAGTTAGGAACCGCACAAAAAGACGATAAAGTAATTTTTGGTGCCGACCAAAAACGCCGTTATGTAGGCGGTGGTGTGACCGAAGATGACCTTTATTTGGTTATCACAGCGTCTAATTCTACCTACGGAAACGAGTTGTACATCAAAGATTTGACAAAACCCAACAGTCCTATTGTGACTATTGTGGATAATTTCAAGAGCGACAACAACATAATCGAAAACGAAGGCGGGAAATTATATATAGAAACCGACTTGAATGCGCCCAACAAACGCATCGTTACCGTGGACGTCAACAACCCGAAACCGGAAAACTGGAAAGATTTTATTGCAGAAACAGAGAATGTGTTGTCTCCATCAACAGGTGGCGGGTATTTCTTTGCTAATTATATGAAAGATGCTGTTTCGGTGGTGAAACAATATGATTATTCAGGAAAATTGGTACGTGAAATCCAATTGCCTGGCGTAGGAACTGCCGGTGGTTTTGGCGGAAAGAAAAAAGAGAAAACTTTGTATTATTCCTTCACAAATTACATTACGCCGGGTTCTATTTTTTCATTCGAACCAGCAACAGGAACTTCGGCGGTGTATGAAAAACCAAAAGTAGATTTCGACAGTGAGCTATACGAGTCCAAACAAGTGTTTTATACTTCTAAAGACGGAACCAAAATCCCAATGATTATCACCCACAAAAAAGGATTAAAACTCGACGGGACAAATCCAACGATGCTTTATGGTTACGGAGGATTCAACGTGAGTTTGACACCAAGTTTCAGCATTGCCAATGCCGTTTGGATGGAAAACGGAGGTGTTTATGCCGTGCCAAATTTACGTGGTGGTGGCGAATACGGGAAAAAATGGCACGATGCGGGAACCAAAATGCAAAAACAAAATGTATTTGATGATTTCATCGCAGCGGCTGAATATCTGATTGCTCAAAAATACACTTCTTCGCAGTATTTAGCCATTCGTGGTGGGTCAAACGGAGGATTGCTAGTGGGCGCTACCATGACGCAACGTCCGGATTTGATGCGAGTTGCTTTACCGGCAGTAGGCGTGATGGACATGTTGCGCTACCACACCTTTACCGCAGGAGCAGGTTGGGCATATGATTACGGAACGGCGCAGGACAGCAAGGAAATGTTCAACTACATCAAGGGATATTCTCCAGTACACAACATACAAAAAGGGATTCAATACCCGGCAACCATGGTCACAACGGGCGATCACGATGACAGAGTTGTACCAGCGCACAGTTTCAAGTTTGCTGCCGAATTACAGGAAAAACAAACCGGAACAAACCCAACCCTAATCCGTATTGATATCAATGCAGGACACGGCGCCGGAAAATCCGTGGCAGCAACCATTCAGGAAAATGTAGATATTCAGGCCTTTACCTTATTCAACATGGGAGTGGTGTTATTGCGATAGTAGGACTAACAGGAATGTGTGGGAAATTCATTATCAAATATTTGATGGTTTATAACTTATCCCTTATGGTAGAAATGTGATTAAAAATTATATGTGGTATCTGTTTTTCATACACTATCCATACACTATCTATGCACTATCTATGCACTATCTATGCTTTATCCATACACTCTTGGTTTGTGTATAGCTAAAGCAGGATTAATTTAATAACTTGTATAGTTATTTTAGGACGGGTAAGGACAAGACAGATGTATTTGCCTCCTGCTAGGAGACTACAAATGTCCTTAAAAAGACGAAAGTTTGAGATTGTAGTCTCCAATTCCTTTTGTTGCGGAAATTCAATTGTATTCATGATTTTACTTTTTTAAGTGTTATACTGTCTGAAAAATTGTATTTTTGTTTATCACATGCACTTTTTATTGACAGCATTTTAAATACCTTTGAACTATGAACACAGCAACAAAACCGAAACATATAGGCAGAAATATAAGCCGAATCAGAGAGCTTAGAGGTATGAAACAAGAAGCGTTGGCTATTGCAATAGGAGTGAGCCAACAATCAGTTTCTAATATTGAGGGAAGCGAAACAGTTGAGGAAGAAAAACTAAAAGCAATTGCTGAAGTATTAGGCGTTTCTTCTGATGCAATTAAAAATTATAGTGATGAAGGCGTAATTAATTATTTTAATACTTTTAATGAAGCTGTTTCAAGCAGTAACTTTGGACATAATAATACATGTACTTTTAATCCCTTAGATAAACTTGTTGATGCTTATGAAGAAAATAAAAAACTTTATGAACGTTTAGTTCAAGCTGAAAAAGATAAGGTTGACTATTTAGAGAAGCTGTTAAAAAAATAGAACACCGATTTATTATAAAAAAAACAAGAAAAGAGACCGTATAAGTTACCAACAGGGCTAGGACATTAGATTTTCAGACGATTGTCATTGCGAGGAACGAAGCAATCACATCATAACAAATTCAAAAAACGCTATTCGAAAGAGTAGCGTTTTTTTGTGGAATGAATTTACTTATCAAAAAATCAAGTTGAAAACTAATCAATAATGAGGACAATTGTAAGCAAGTCAATTGTCCACACAAAACTATTTTTATAGGTTATGAATATTAAGGAAAAATTCGGATTTAAAGTCAAACAATTGCGAGAACGAAAAGGTTTCTCTATCGAGTATTTAGCCAATATATCAAATGTTGATAGAACCTATATTTCTGATATAGAAAAAGGAAAAAGAAATGTTTCCATTCAAATTATGGAGAAAATAATCTTAGCACTCGATGCTGATTTTATAGAATTCTTCAACGATAATAATTTTAAGAAATGAAAATGAAAGAGAAAATATCAATTGAGGAATTTGATAGTAAAAAATTTAAACTTCGCATAGTTGAATCGGAAGATAATAGAAAAGCAGTAGTTACTCATTATCTTCATAATTATCGTAATGGAGTAAAAAAACATTATGAAGAAGAAGCAGAGAAATATTTAAAAGAAATTGTTCAATACAAAAACGAAGAAGAAGATTTAAATCTTGTTTCGGATGTTGCTTTGCAACAATTATTATTTGAGGTTGAAGGTGTACCCTTTCCAACACCTGATAATTATACTTTTAAATTTATAGATCTTTTTGCGGGAATTGGAGGTTTTAGAATTGCATTGCAAAATATTGGAGGGAAATGCGTGTATACAAGTGAATGGAATGCTGATTCACAAATAACATATAGAGCAAATTTTGGAGAAGTTCCATTTGGAGATATAACAAAGGAGAGAACCAAAAATTATATACCTGATGATTTTCAAGTACTCTGTGCGGGATTTCCTTGCCAAGCATTTTCTATTGCAGGAAACAGAAAAGGCTTTCACGATACAAGAGGAACACTTTTTTTCGATTTGGAAAAGATTATCGAAACTAAAAGACCAAAAGTAGTTTTCCTTGAAAATGTTAAAAATCTTGTATCTCACGATAAAGGAAATACTTTTAAAATAATATTGGAAATTTTAGAAGAAAAACTTGGTTACAAAGCTTATACTAAAATACTGAATTCGTCCACTCATGCAAATGTCCCACAAAATAGAGAAAGGATTTTTATTGTTGCTTTTGATAAAGAACAAGTAGCGAATCATGGAGATTTTAGATTTCCAGAGCCAATACCTTTAACCAATACAATTCATGATATTTTAGAAAAAGGGAAACAAGCAGATAATTTATATTACAAGAAAGACCATCAATATTATCCGGAACTTGAAAAGACTATGACTTCAAAAGATACGATTTATCAATGGAGAAGAGTCTATGTAAGAGAAAATAAAAGTCAAGTTTGTCCCACTCTAACAGCTAATATGGGAACAGGAGGTCATAATGTTCCTTTGATTTTAGATGATTATGGTATCAGAAAATTAACTCCGAAAGAATGTTTTGCATTTCAAGGGTATCCGATGGATAAATATATCTTGCCAAATGTTTCTAATAGTAAGTTATATATGCAAGCGGGTAATTCAGTTACGACAACATTGATTGAAAGGATTGCTAATCAAATTTCACAAGTTATATGAAATCATTTGCAGAAATAGATCAGGAAAATAATGGAAATTATTTAAAATTACTTTCTGCATCAGCGAAACTTTCTAAGCTCTTTAGTGAAAGCCAAGTTCCGTATATATATTATAGAGCTGCAGAAAATATATTTTGTAGAAGTTTCGAAGCAGAAAATCTTTCAAGAGGAGATTCAGCATTTGATGCAAACTATAATTCGGTTGGAATAGGTTTAAAAACCTTTATATGTAACAAACAAGTAAGTACAGAAAAAGTTGCTGAATTTAATAAACTTTCAAAACAACTTAACGGGTTTAAGGGCAAAGATTTAGCGCATAAATTATCAGAATTTAGAAACGAAAGAATTGATTTAGCAAATCGCCTTTATGATATTGAGAATTCACTTTATCATATTGTGGCTAGAAAAAGTAACGAGTTGCTTTTGTTTGAGACAGATTACCATAAAATTGATATTGATAATATTGGCTCAGTAAAGGAAAGCAGTTCTGGATTGCAATTTCATGATGGAAAAAATGGTTATTCTTATAATTATTCCAAAAGTACTTTATTTAGAAAATTTGAAATTCCTGAAAAAGTTTTTCGTTTACCAATTGATATTATTAGTGATCCTTATACACTATTATTAGAATTATTTGAAGAAAGCAAGAGTGTTCCAAAAGCAACAAATCTATTTTTAAAAGGAGAGAATTTCGTCATTTTACCTCTTTATGGAATTAAAGAGAAACAAAAATTTGTTTTTGAGAAAAGTGGTTTAAATCAATGGAATGCAAATGGTAGAAAGAGAGATTTTGGCGAAGTGTATATACCAATTCCCAGTATTATTCATCAGTTGTATCCTAATTTTTTTCCTAAAAGAGACCAAGAATTTAATTTACAGATACCGACAGGAGAAATATTTAAAGCAAAAGTTTGTCAAGAAAATTCAAAAGCTTTAATGACGAACCCTAATAAAGCTTTATCAGATTGGTTATTAAGAAAAGTCTTTGATTTGAAAGAAGGAGAATTAGCTACTATAGAAAAAATGGAAGAGCTAGGTTTTGATAGTGTGATTATTTCTAAAGATAATAGTGGTAATTTCAAAATAGATAAAGCAAAATTGGATAGTTTTGATGATTTTTTAAATAATTAATAATTTTATAAAATGAATTTTTTTTCCATAAAGACAAGTTTTCAAGATACAATTAAACAGGTTTTATCAAATAATAAAAACATTGTATTTAATGATTTATCAGGATATGATAAAAATAAGATTTTAAAAGGCGATTTAGTTTTTATTATAATTAGTGGCGACAAAGTAAAAAAAAGTATCAAATATGAAAATGGATTACGAGCAATTGGAAAGATTTCTAAAACTCCATTAAAGGGCAAAGATGATAAACACTTTGGGCTTGAGGTTGAAATAATTCATTTTTTATTAAAATCTATTTCTAAAAAAGATTTTTACTATTATCCTTCCTTACAAGATGTTGGGAATCTTGGTCCAGACACTAAAGGTTCTGCGGCACAGCCTTGTCGTTTTATTGAAGGAGTTAGCGGTCAAAATGTTATAAGAGCAATTAAGGATATTACCAAATCTAATCTAGACCCTTCGATTTTTGATTCAATAGTTGGTAATAATTACTTTATTGAAAAATTACAGATATCAACTTTAGATGGAAATATTAAGATTAAAGGCGACAATAAAATTTCATTTTATATTCAAGAAAAATTTGTTGAATGGTTTAAAAAAGCAGAAAATTACAAGAAGTCGTATGAAGGACTCGTCAACCTTAAAGTTTTAAGTTTTTGGAATGAAAGCTATTTTAACAATTCTTTGTTTTTAATTGAACTTGATAATTTAGAGGAGTCATTCTTGAAAACAGAAAAACTGATTGCAGATAAAAGTAATCAAGAATGGAAAAGTTATAGTGAAGCATCTAGCAAAGGTGCGCCTGAAGCTGTTTTAGGTAAAAATAATTATTTGAAGTTTTTATTTGAGTTTTTAAAAGAAGAAAACAACATTAATAAGTTAAGGGATTTCGATTTGTCTCAAAATGTAATATGTTCTTTGATTCAAGAGCCATTTGACTACAAGAAATTCCACAAAAACACGCAAGAAGCTGGTTTGATCTTTTCAGAACCAATAACAGCTCGTTTTGTAGCTTCTTTGTGTACTAAGCCATTTGTAATTTGTAGTGGTTTGTCAGGTTCTGGAAAAACGAAGTTAGCTCAAGCTTTTGTTCGGTGGATTTGTGAAACTGAAGAACAATATAAAATTATACCGGTTGGTGCAGATTGGACTAATAGGGAGCCTTTGTTAGGTTATCCAAATGCTATTGAAACAGAAAAATATGTTGTTCCTGAGAATGGTGCTTTAGAATTAATAATTAAAGCTAGCTTAGATGATAAGAAACCTTATTTTCTAATTCTTGATGAGATGAATTTAAGTCATGTTGAACGCTATTTTGCTGACTTTTTAAGTGCTATGGAATCGGGTGAGGCAATTCCATTACATACAATTGAAGACCATGAATACATGCCAAATAATATAATACTGCCTAAAAATCTTTTTATAATTGGAACTGTAAACATTGACGAAACGACTTATATGTTCAGTCCCAAAGTTTTAGATAGAGCTAATACTATTGAATTTAGAGTAAACGAAAAAGATTTAACAAACTACTTTGATAGTAAAATAAAGTTAGATATGGATTCACTAAAATTTAAAGGTACTTCAATGGCTGAAAGTTTTATTAATATTGCTACCGATGAAACTAATAAAGATTTTGACAAAGCCAAAGTTGAATTATTGTATTTCTTTACTGAGTTAAAAAAATCTGGAGCTGAATTTGGGTATAGAAGTGCTTCCGAAATTGGAAGACTAATACAAAAACTAGAGGAATTAGGTGAGGAAGGGGATGATTTATTAGATATTGCTATAATGCAAAAACTATTGCCAAAACTACATGGCTCTAGAAGTAAATTATCTAAAATTTTAATAACATTGGGTAATCTATGTCTTAACGATTCAATAGATAGTAAAACAAAGTATTTCGACCAATTAGATGATATTGACTTTACAGAAAGCAACATCAAATATAAACTGTCATTTGAAAAAATCATCAGAATGTATAAAAATGCTTTAGATAATGGTTTCACAAGTTACGCTGAAGCGTAAATAAATGATAGATCCATCAGATAATAGTGTAATAAAGCTTGATTTTATTAAAAAGGGCTTAACTCTCGAAATTATTTCTGAGGGGGATAGTTCATTGTATAAAATTGATGAAAACAGTGCTAATGAAAATGGAGAGGCGTTTATCCAAATATTAGAAGGACGATCCTATGAATATGAATTTTCCAAAAAAAAATACAGATTAAAATGTTCCGTTGAAGGAATTGTTTCGAAATCTAAAAAACATGAACATAGAGGAAGAATAATTCCTAATATTTACGTTGGAACCTTGCAATTAGAAGTTTTTTCTGTCGATTTCCCTGATAAAATAACTAAAATATCAATTGAGGTTTTAGCAACAAAATTTAACAACGAACCTGACATAAGTTACAGGCAAAATTATCGGAACATGCTTGAAAGCATAACCGAAAAATGTACTGACTTATTAATGCAAATCAATAGTCCCGTTTTACAAAATTTTGAAACGGATTTTAATGAAGATAACGAAACAATCTATCAACGTTTTTGTTTTGTCAGTTCATTAATTAATTCTAAAGAATTTGAAGAAGCCGTGCAAAAAATAATTTCATCTCCAAAAACACATTGGATTAACGAAATGGAGCAATCTGATACTAGAAAAATAAAGCGTTTTTCAAGCAGTGAAATTAGACAATTAACTTCTTCAAGTAACAGAATAAAATTACAAGAAAACCATTATTTAAATTCAAAGGGAATAAATTCTATTCCGTCAAAGATATTTAGCACTAAAAAAGTTGAAAGTATTGATAATGCTGAAAACAGATTTGTTAAACATGTCTTGGAAGTTTATTTAGTGTTTTGTGAAAAGTGTACAGATAATTTTAAAGTTAATACACGAGAGAAAAAAGAGGCCGTAATTTTAGTAAAAAAACTCGAAGTCCAACTAAATCAACCCTTTTTTAAAGAAATTTCGAGACCGACGACTTTAAAACTTAATAGCCCTGTTCTACAGAGAAAAAGTGGCTATCGCGAAGTGTTAAAAACTTGGCTTATGTTTGATTTAGCGGCTAAGTTAGTTTGGAAAGGTGGCGATGATGTGTATTCTGCTGGCAAAAAAGATATTGCAACGCTTTATGAGTATTGGTTGTTTTTTGCTTTACATGATTTGTTTAAAGAAAAATTTAAACTAAATCAAATCGAACAAGACGATATTGCATACAAACATCTTATCTCAGAAACAAAAGATGGTTTAAATGTAATAATAAAAGCAGGAGTTCATACCGCATTAAGCGGGACTTACATCAGTGAAAACCGTAAGCTCAAAATAAAATATTCCTATAATCGCTCATTTAAAGGAGGTAAGATTTTTAATGAAGATAAAGGTCATGGCAGTTGGACGACAACTCTAAGACCAGATTATACATTGTCTTTTTGGCCTCAAGAGTTTTCTGAAAGCGATGCGGAAAAAAACGAATTAATAGTACACATTCATTTCGATGCAAAATATAAGGTTACTCAATTTATTATAAACACAAAAATTGATTCTAAAGAAATTGATGAAGAAGAGTTAGAGGAACGAAAAGGTTTTTATAAGAATGCTGACTTACTGAAGATGCACGCTTATAAAGACGCAATTAGAAGGACAGGTGGTGCTTATATTTTATATCCCGGAACAGAGGCCAAAGAATTAAGAGGGTTTCATGAAATAATTCCTGGACTTGGAGCTTTTGCCATTAATCCTTCAAATGAAGTCGTTGGTTTAAAAAATCTATCTGAATTTATAGATAAAGTAATTAATCATTTACTTGATAGAACTTCCCAAAGAGAGAATATAGCTTCTAAAGGCTACGATATTCACAAGGACCCTAAAGATGATCTAAACATCCTAAAAGAACCAATGCCAGAATATTTAAATGGTGCAAAATTAATACCCGATGATGTTTTTGTTCTAGTTGGATTTTATAAAGATGTGGAGCACTATAATTGGATAGGAAGTAAGAATTTATACAATATTAGAGTAGATTCGCATCATGGTGCAATTCCATTAACAATTAAAGAATTAACTGCAAAATATATTTTGCTTCATACAATTGGAGATAGTTTTTCTAATGAGCTTTGGGAAATTAAGGGTGAAGGTGTTAAGGTTTATTCTAGTGCAAAGATGAATAGTGAAGGATATGCAACTGAAAACAGTTATTTAATTTACCAAATTGAAAGATCAAGTTCAAAAGAATTTGAAAATATTTCATGGAATTTCAAAGAATTAAAAAATTATGAAAGTCGTAGACAGTCAGCCAAGCCTTTTGTTGTAACATTAACAGATTTAATGAAAGTAAGCGAGAAAAAATCGAATATTTAGAATACCTGCTCATCCGCTAAAAAAATGATGCGGATAGATTTTTAGATATCCCAATGTTTTATTAATGGACTCGGTTTTTCAATACCACAAATTCTCTCTTTTATTTTCCCAATGTTTTATTAATTGGTTCGGTTTTTTATACTGCAATCGGTAAATTTGAGAATAGAACATTAAATAAATAAAAACATGACAGTACAAATCAACACAGACAACAATGTAGAAGGACACGCACGTTTGAAAGCGTATATTGCGGAAGAATTAGGGACAGCTTTAGCACGTTTTGAAGATAAAATAACCCGTTTAGAAGTGCATCTTGGTGACGAAAACAGCGATAAAGGTGGTGTGAACGACAAACGATGTCTGATCGAAGCAAGACCAAATAACATGCAACCGGTAGCGGTTACCAATCATGCGGATACTACCGAAAAAGCCTTTCACGGTGCCTTGGACAAAATTAAAAAAGTGTTGGATACCGCTTTCGAAAAACAGAAAGCGTACTAAATAGTTGCCTTTTGGGAAATACCAATAAAAAAAATGACACTGTCTAAATAAGACAGTGTCATTTTTTTGTTAGTTATTCTCTGGAGAAAGAGATTGTCTTTTATTTGTCAAACAGTAAGGTTGCTAATGCTTCGTCTCTTTTATAAACATCTTCATAAAAATGAACTACACCTTCCTCATCTACCCAAGCGGTAAAATAACCGATGTATACCGGAATTTTGTTTTTAAGCGTGTACCAATATTCTTCTCCGCCGTTCATTGCCGTTTCTATCTTTTCAGGATTCCATTTTTTATCGTTCTTCATGATCATGGCAGCAAGTTCTTTTGGCTTGGCTACACGTATGCATCCGTGGCTAAAAGCGCGGTCTTCTTTACCAAATAAACTTTTGGATGGCGTATCGTGTAAATAAATCGCATTCGAATTGGGGAATAAAAACTTCACTAATCCCAATGAATTTTCCGGTCCGGGTCTTTGTCTTACGTTGCTGTCTTTCCATTCCATGTCATGTTCGGCCAAGTAATTTGGATTCTTTTCAATAGCAGGAAGAATCTCTTTCTTTAAAATACTGGTCGGCACATTCCAATACGGTCTGAATACGATATATTTCATTGGCGCACTAAAAATCACGGTTTTGTGCATCGCTTTTCCCACCACAACTTTGGAGCGTAATTCGGGTTTTCCGTCTCTGAAAAAGGTTAATTCATAGGCTGGAATATTCACCACGATTAATTCCTTGGATTTGGTAATGTCATTCGAAATCCATCTGCAACGTTCCATATTGACCATAACAGTTTTGATACGATCCGCAACAGAAACATTCATGTAATTGATGTGTTCCGGAAGAATCGTTTTGTTCAGGAGATTGCCACTTCTCTTTTTAAATTTTAAAATTCCGGTGGCTAATTCGTCATCATACACGGCACTTTTTGAATCTCGGGAAATATCATCCGTGATAAACAGACGGGTTCTGATTTGTGCAATGGCTGTGGCACTGTCACCAGGTTTATACGATTTGACATTTGGATCCAGTGCAATGGTTTTCCAGCCGCCTTTCTTTTCTATTTTGCGGTATTCCTGCAACACATCTTTAAGCAGATAATACTGTTTCAATACGCCTTTTTCTTCTTTGTTGATTAATGAAGGGTTGATTAACAACGAATCCAAGTAATTGACATACGATTGTCTTTTTCGAGGTAAAAACCATCCTAAATCTTTCGATTTTTGAGTGCTGATACCATCGTATACATTATCTGCATAAAAAAAGTATAGCGCAGAACTCAATAATTCAGTATCAATAGTTGCTTTTTGATTGTCATCCGGATTGTCATAAATATCATCTAATTTTTCCTTGTATGGAATCACGGTTTCAATTCCTTCCTGAGACAAATTATTTACTTTATTGTATAGCAAACCTGCAAATTCATTGAGTCCATCCTTGTCAAACCAGATGTAATGAAATTGATGCTTGCGGTACAATTGTTCTACATCGCCCTGATAATTTTTCAGCTTTGGATATTTTTCAAAAAATGTTTTGATTTGTGTACTATCAAAAGCAATTTCAACGGTATTTAAACTCGTTTCCTTTTTAGCTTCATTTCCATCTTTCTTTTTGCAGGAAACGATGGTGAGTAATAGTGTAAAAACAACAATTAGTATGGGGGAACTTAACTTTCTCATAATTCGAACTTTAAATCTTAAATTTTTCTGTCTAAAGCAGTACAAAAATACATCAAAACTCGATATGTAATACGGCCTTGAGTTGGACGGTTTTTTTTAGTTTGAAATTAGATCTGTATTTTGAGTGTCTAGATTAAAAGGAAATGACATTCAAGAATCTTTTAATCAGTTGGTTACGGAATTTTGTTTTATTTTTAAAACTAAATTTGAAATCAAATAGGATTATCAAAATCCAAAAATTATGAAAAAAATAGTTGACTGTTCTACGCTTTCACATCAAAAGATTTTGATGATACTATTCTATGATTTTGGGATTACTTGGAGTGTTTCTGACTTTTTGGTTTTGCTTTCGAATGGAATTTCAGTTGGCAGAAGAACTAGTTTTTGTACGATTAATTTCATAACCGAATGTTTTTATGCTACCTTTATTTCAAACAGTAAAGGAGAATAAATGAATCAATTTTGGGACGCTGCAAAAACGTATTTTAAAACCATACATTTCAGGAAAATAATCAAAAAAATTGGTTTTTTCTTTCTGGGAATAGTTCTGTTTTTGTTATTGTTTTCGGTGGTTTTGGCAGTTTATTTCAACAATAACAAAGCGGAAATTGTCACGCAGATCAATGCCAAAATCAACGATAATATAACGGGTACAATCGATATTGGCGATATCAAATACAAGTTTTTGAAGGGTTTTCCCAATATGACTTTGGCGTTAAGCCAAGTGGAATTGAAGGACAGTTTGTGGGCCGTTCATAAACGCACGTTGCTCAAAGCGGAACAAATTGAGGTTCGTATCGATTTAGTAGACTTGCTTTCAAATGAGATCAATATCGATAAAATTGAAATTCAGCACGCTACTTTACATTTGTTTAAAGGAAAGGACGGAATCGTAAATACCGCTATTTTTAGAACCAAACCAAAAGGCGAAAAATCAAAAAGCTCGACCACTTCCACAGTCAATGAAGTGATTTTGGACCAAGTGCATTTCATCTCTGAAAATCAATTGGGAAATAAGTTATTTGATTTTAATATCGTTGCATTGCGAAGCCAAATAGATCATGATAACGAGAACTGGCACACGAATCTGTATTTGAAAACGCTTGCCAAAAGTATGGCTTTCAATACTCAAAGAGGGAGTTTTATCAAGGACAGGATTGTAGAAGGGGTTTTGACGGTTGATTTTTCGAAACAGAAAAACCAGATTAGTGTCGCCACGGAGCAACTCCTGATTGGGAAAGAGTTTTTTGATATCAACGCCCATTTTAGTCTGGATGAAAACAAATCTCCGTTTGATATTGCTATTAAAACTACCATTTTATGGCGCAGTGCTTCCGCTTTATTGAGTGCTAATATCAGTACTAAAGTCAATCAGTTTGACTTGAAAAAACCTATTGATGTTGGTTGCACAATTATTGGCGATATGAATGCCACGGGCGATCCGGAAATTGTAGTGACCACAAAAATAAAAAATAATGAACTCAAGATACCGGACGGAATTATCACGGACTGTAGTTTTGATGCCACTTTTACCAACCAATATAAAAAAGGAGCAGGTTGCAATGATATCAACTCTACCATAACTTTAACTGATTTTTTTGGGAAGTACAAAACGATTCCTTTTACGATACCAATTGGAATCATTTCCAATTTTGAAAAGACAACAGCCGCAGGAAGTTTTAGATCAGATTTTGCAGTTTCCCGATTGAATGAAATAATCAACAAGGATTTTATGCATTTTTCTAATGGTCAGGCCAAAGTGAATTTGGATTTCAAATTTGACGTTTTAAATTTAAAAATACAAAAACCTTTGTTTACCGGTAATGTTTATGTTAAAGACGCCATTATAAATTATGGACCCCGAAATTTAACCTTTTTGAAAACTGACATTCAGCTTGATTTTACGGAGCAAGCCTTATTGATTAAAAAAATTAATTTTAAAGACCGAAAAAACACGGTTTTTATGGAGGGTAAAATTGATAATTTTCTTACTTTATATTACGAAAATCCTGAAAAAATGCTCGTTAATTGGGATATTTATGCTCCCTTTCTGGATGTGAAACAGTTTGTAGGCGTGATTACCAGTTCAGGTCAAAAAGCCCCAAAAAAGCCCCATAAAAAAGATGATTTTTCAGAGGAATTGTATTCCGTTATTGATAAATGCCAAGTGGTGTTGCATCTAAAAGCGGATAAAATGACATATAGTAAACTGGTGGCTACTAATGCTAAAGCCACGGTTTTATTGGTCAATAATCAGTTAATTGTAAAAAATGGCTGGGTGCAGAGTTCAGGCGGAACGATTTCTTTTGACGGACAATTGGCTCCAAATGGCGATAACTTCCTTCTGGAATCCAATGCGAAAATCAATCGGGTGGATATTGCCCGATTCCTGACTTCGTTGAATAATTTTGGGATTCAATCCTTTCAACCCAAAAACATAAAAGGATTTTTGTCTGCTTCGGCATCGCTGAAAGGAACGCTGCTTTCCGGCGGGCAATTAAAAACAAACTCGCTTTCCGGAGCTGCAAAATTTGATGTGATCCAAGGGGCTTTGGTCGATTTTAAACCCATAACAAATATTGGTAAGTTCGCTTTTCCTTTTAGAGATGTTAAGAATATCGTTTTTAGCGATTTGTCCGGGAATTTTAAAATCAATGGTGATTTAGTGGATGTAAATGATTTGAAAGTGAGTTCCAGCGTTTTGAACTTGGATGTAAATGGCGTTTATTCGTTTAACAGAGGGACGAATCTAGCGATGACTATTCCGTTGAGGAACCCAAAAAAAGATGAACTTATCACCGACGAAGCTGAAAAAGCCGAAAAACGTACTAAAGGAATTGTGCTGCATTTATTGGCCGTTGACGTAGATGGAAAAATAAAAATCAGATGGAATAAAAACCATGAATAAATACTTAAATCACATGAAAAAAATACTGGCTGTTCTTATCGTTCTCAGTTTATCCGGATGCAAAAGCACGATGGAGAACCAAACAATTTCAAAAGCAAATGTCAATACCACCCTTGATGCCTGGCATAAAGCAGCGGCAGAAGCTAACTATAACGATTATTTCGCTTTAATGGCTGATGATGCCGTTTTCATTGGTACCGATGCAACAGAGAATTGGAATAAGACAGCTTTTCAAGCCTATGCAAAGCCGCATTTTGATAAAGGGAAAGCGTGGCGTTTTACCGCTTTGGAACGGCATATTTATTTTGACGAAACAGGCAAAACAGCTTGGTTTGACGAATTACTGAATACTCAAATGAAAATTTGCCGTGGTTCAGGTGTTTTGGTAAAAATAGGCAAGGAATGGAAAATAAAACAGTACGTTTTGTCGATGACGATTCCAAATGAAAATTCGAATGAAGTGATAAAAGTTAAGGCTTCTCTGGAAGATATAATGATCAAAACGTTACAGTCCAAATAATAGTTTTATTTAATGTCATCGGCGAATAGCAGTTCGGCCAGGCGATCATCTCTTAAATAGATATCGTTATAAAAACTTATTTCTCCAGCATCATTGACCCAAGCAGTAAAATACCCAATGTGGATTGGAATTTTCTTTTTCAGGATACACACTGTTTCCTTTTCTCCTTTCATTGCTTCATTGATGCGTTCGAGAGGCCAATCCGGATCGTCTTTTAAAATCAACAGTGCCAATTCTTTTGCTTTCTCTAAATTGATGCAGCCGTGGCTGTACGCTCGGTACTCGTATTGAAATAAATCTTTAGATGGTGTATCGTGTAAATAGATGTCTTCTGAATTTGGAAACACAAATTTAATCAGTCCCAAAGAGTTTTTAGGTCCGGGTTTTTGTCTTGCATTGCCTTTGTTCCATTCGATATTATGTTTGGCCAGATAGTTTTCATCCAGAGCCATCGCATCTTTTATTTCATTTTCAATGATGCTTTTTGGGATGTTCCAATAGGGACTGAATACTATTTTGCTAATACTGCTACTAAGAACAACAGTTTCGGTCATATTTTTGCCGACAAAAACTTTGGATTCCAATTCGTTTTTACCATTTTTTTTAAAGAAAAACTGGTATGAAGGTATGTTTATAATGATATATTCTTCCGTTTTTGTCAACGCTGGGTCAATCCATCTACAGCGTTCCATGTTGGCTATTATGGTTTTAATGTGTTTTTCGATGGGAATATTCATGCGTTGAATATGCTTAGAGGCAATCAGATAATCTATATTGAAGCCATTTCTTTTTTTGTAATTCACCATTCCAGCCATCAATTCGGCATCGTACACATTACTTTTTGAATCGACTTTTAAATCTCCGGTAATGGCAAGACGCTGTCTGATTTGTCCGATGATTGCTGCGCTATCACTTGGTTTGTATGTTTTGTCCAAAGAATCGATTGCTATGGGATTCCAGTCTCCGTTTCTTTTTATTTGACGGTATTTCTTTAAAACATCGCGTAGTTTGTAATATTGTCCAAAGAGGCGTTGTTCATTTTTACGTAATAATTCAGGATCAACTAATAAAGAATCCAATAGATTCTCATAGGACAGATTTTTTCGAGGTAAAAACCATCCCATTTCTTTGACTTTTTCAGCATCAATTCCGTCATATACTTTTTTAGCATAAAACACGTACATTGAGGACAAAAGCAGTTCTGTGTCGGTTTGGGACAAATCATTGACGGATGCATCGCTAAAAATCCCGTCAATCTTGTCTTTGTAGGCTAGACGTGATTTTAAGCCTTCTTCCTCCAGTAGATTTACTTTAGAGTATAGCAAATTGGCAAACTCGATAAGTCCTTCGTGGTCATGCCAAATAGCATTGTAATTTCGTTTTTTGTATAAAGCAATAACATCTGATTTGTATTTTTTTAAATTATTATATTTCTTAAAAAAACGGTAAACAATCGTGCTGTCAATGGCTACTTTTGATTTATCAAATATTGATTCTTTTAATTCTTGGGTAGGAAAAGTTTTGTCAGCCATCAGGTTTTTATTTCTAATGCTGGAAACATTGGCAAATGAAAAACCAAATAAAATAACAGCAACCGATAAAACGAAGTTTTTCATGGCTAAATTATTTTTTATAAAGGTAAAAAAAATAGAAATTGTGGATAAAAATATAACTTTAATTAACTCTATTTCAGAAATATTAACGAATATTAGTCCTATTTGTTTTTAATACTGCCGTAATCTACTTTCTGATTGATGTCAAATTAGGGACACCATTAATTGTAAACAATTCTTTGAATTTATTCAGCGAAATCAAAGCGCCAGTTAAAGATACGATTGTTAGAAAAGGCAGCTGATAAAATAATTTTTCAATATCAACACTTCTAGCGTGTTTTTTTTCTTCTGTAGGTCATCCAGTCTTATATATTTCCTTAATTTTGCCGAAATATTCTAAAAAAGTGGGAAGCAAAAATAAATTAAAGAGATTCAAGGAAAACGAGACATTCAACAATGTTTTTCAACCAACAAGAGAAGAAGTGGTGGGCGATTTATTTCCGTTGAAAGGGAAATGGAATTCGGATTTCTTCAAAAATGAAAATCCATTAGTGCTGGAATTAGGCTGTGGAAAAGGAGAATATTCTGTAGGTCTTGCCGAAAGATATCCCAATAAGAACTTTGTGGGAATTGATATTAAAGGAGCGCGTTTCTGGCGTGGTGCAAAAACGGCTGTAGATACCGGATTGCATAATGTGGCCTTTATTAGAACCCAAATAGAATTGATTAACCACATTTTTGCTGAAAATGAAGTGGACGAAATCTGGATTACTTTCCCAGATCCACAAATCAAATACAAACGTACGAAACACAGAATGACGAATTCGGAGTTTTTGCAGTTGTATAAAAAAATCCTTAAGAAAGATGGTGTTGTGAACTTAAAAACGGATAGTGAATTCATGCACGGCTATACACTGGGGTTATTGCATGGAGAAGGACACGAAGTTTTATATGCCAATCATAATGTGTATGTAAACGAGGGTAGTCCGGAGGAAGTGACTGCTTTTCAGACATTTTATGAAAAACAATATTTGGAAGTTAACAAAGCAATTACGTATATTCGATTTAAAATTAAAGAATAAGTTTACATTTATATCTGGAATAAGTTCCTTTTTTTGAATATTTGCACCTTGCCTATGAATTTAATTGCCTCCTTGTTTTTGGGTTTTGTTACTGCCTTTGTAGGGATTACACCTCCAGGATTAATCAATATGACGGCTGCAAAAGTGAATATGAAAGAAGGAAAGAAAAGTGCTTATTGGTTTGTTTTAGGTGCGGTAATTGTAATCTTCTTTCAGGCAGCACTTGCTATATTATTTGCGCAATTCATCAAACAGCGTCCTGATGTGATTGTTTTATTGCGTGAAGTTGGCTTTGGGATATTTGCAGTCTTGACGGTGTATTTTTTACTGATTGCAAAAAAGCCAAAAAAGAAAAAAGAGAAAATTAAAAAAAAGAGTACGACCACACGCTTTTTTTTGGGAATGTTGCTTTCGGCTCTTAACTTTTTCCCTATTCCTTACTATGTTTTTGTAAGTGTCACATTAGCCTCATATAATTTATTTTATTTTGATATGACCCACGTTTTTATTTTTGTAACAGGGGTAGTATTGGGGTCTTTTGTGGTTTTTTATTTTTACATTACTTTCTTTCAGAAAATACAGGACAAAACAGATTATTTTATGCGCAATATGAATACCATCATAGGCAGCATTACTGGTTTGATTTCCTTGATTACTTTAATTAATATCATACGGTATTATTTGAAGTAGTTTTATAACTAAAGAGATAATAGAATGTCTTTTTTATTAGATTTAGAAACCATGTCAAATGATAATTTTTTTGAAAGAGTATACGCCATCGCCAGACAAATCCCCTACGGGAAAGTCACTTCTTATGGCGCTATAGCAAAAGCTTTAGGAACGGCTCGATCTGCTCGAATGGTGGGTTGGGCAATGAATGCGTCGCATAATCTTGAAGATGTTCCGGCACATCGTGTGGTCAATCGAAAAGGATTACTCACCGGAAAACTTCATTTTGACGGAACAAATTTGATGCAGCAATTATTGGAAAACGAAGGAATTGTTGTGGTGGATAACCAAATTGTAGATTTCGAAAAACATTTCTGGCAACCAATGGTTCGACTTGAATAACTCACTGCAGTCACAGATCGGTCCAACAAGAATTTTTTATATAGAAACTTTAAAATTCACCAATAATCAGTCTCAATTTGCGGATCAATAAATGCGATGCAAATCCTTTATAATAAGAACTTTTCATAGTATCTTTGTAATCTGAAATCAGTTTAAATAAAGATAATATTCTGGCGCTAAAATGCCAATAGAAAACAATAAACTAAAAATGAAATTAGACAGAAAAGACATTCTTAAAGCTTTAGAGACGATAACTATAGCTGGAGAAGGGAAAAATATGGTGGAGAGTGGTGCAATTGCAAATGTGATCACTTTTGGCGATGAAGTAGTAGTGGATTTAGTATTGCACACACCGGCGATGCACATTAAAAAGCGTGCAGAAGACGACATCAGAAAAACAATTCTTGAATTAGTGTCTCCGGATGCTAAAATCAAAATTAATAGTAAAGTTGAGGTTCCGGACAAACCAGAAATCAAAGGAAAATCAATACCGGGAATCAAAAACATCATAGGTGTTGCCTCTGGTAAAGGAGGAGTTGGGAAATCTACTGTTACCGCAAATCTAGCGGTATCACTAGCAAAAATGGGTTTTTCAGTTGGAATCCTTGATGCCGATATTTACGGGCCGTCTATGCCAATCATGTTTGACGTAGAAAATGAAAAACCAGTTTCTGTAACAGTTGACGGGAAATCAAAAATGAAACCCGTTGAAAGCTACGAAGTAAAAATTCTTTCGATTGGATTTTTTACAGCACCAAGTCAAGCGGTAATCTGGAGAGGACCAATGGCTTCCAAAGCGTTGAACCAAATGATTTTTGATGCGGACTGGGGAGAATTGGATTTCATGTTAGTCGATTTGCCACCAGGAACAGGAGATATTCACCTTTCTATCGTGCAATCATTGCCTATTACAGGTGTTGTCATCGTAAGTACGCCACAAGCAGTAGCATTGGCTGATGCTAAAAAAGGAGTTTCAATGTTTATGTCTGAAGCTATAAATGTTCCTGTTTTAGGGATTATTGAAAACATGGCCTATTTCACACCAGAAGAATTACCTGAAAATAAATACTACATCTTTGGAAAAGAAGGAGCCAGAAATCTTTCAGAAGACTTAGGCGTGCCGTTCCTTGGCGAAGTGCCAATCGTCCAATCTATTCGTGAAGCAGGAGATTACGGTCGTCCGGCAGCAATGCAAACAGGTTCGATTATCGAAACGGTTTTTGAGGAAATTACAAAAAATGTAGTACAAGAAACCGTAAATAGAAATGAAAGTTTACCTGCGACTGAGGCTGTTAAGATCACAACGATGGCCGGTTGTTCCGCAGTAAAAAAATAGAAATTAGAATCTTTTGAAAATGATTTTTAATCTTTCAATTTTCTAATCTTTCCATCTTTAAATAAAGAAAATGACAACAGAAGAATTATTAGTAGAAGTCCAAAAAGCACTCGAAGAAATCAGACCTTTTTTGAATTCTGACGGCGGGGATATCACACTGATTTCCATCGAGGACGACAAACACGTAAAAGTACGTCTTGAAGGAGCATGCACCAGTTGCAGTGTAAACCAAATGACACTCAGAGCCGGCGTGGAAACTACCATCAAAAAGTTTGCACCACAAATAGAGACTGTTGTAAATATTCTATAAATCTTTTGGGCGTGACTCTTTTAAGAAAAAAGGCTACTTGTTTTAACGGGTATAGGCCTTTTTTCTTAAAAGCGTCGGGCTATACGCGCTACTTCGGTAGCTGGCTTTTATCCCTCACGCAATCCAGTACTCAATAATAAATAGCGATTGGCTAAAACCAAACACCCACAATCACATGGATGTATTAATAAAAATTAAAGATAGAGAAGGAGTAGTGCATGAATTACAAGCTCCTACAGATATGGCCATGAATATCATGGAATTATGTAAAGCCTATGAGCTTCCTGTAGAAGGGACTTGTGGCGGAATGGCCATGTGTGCTTCTTGTCAATGTTACGTTCTTAATGACGTGCCTTTGCCAGCAATGGGTGAGGATGAAGAAGCAATGCTGTCAGAAGCATTTTATGTAAAATCAAACAGTCGTTTGGGCTGTCAAATTCCAATCACCGAAAGTCTTGAAGGATTAGAACTGGAATTAGCTCCTGAAAATTAATGATAAAGCGTTTGCCTCAGCAAACGCTTTTTTTATTTATAATCCTTTAGATTGGTAGGGCCTTCAAGTACTTCTCTAACAACTTGCAGAATGCCATTTTCCTTAGTGTCGATAAACCACTTTATAAGTGTTATCGTTCCATTTACTATTTCAATCCCGGTGATACTTCTAGGATGCACACAGCTTCCGTCATTGAAATAAGGTGTCGCGTTCTGACTTGGGTAAGAAAAACTAGGGCGATGCGTATGGCCCACAATAGTAATTTTGCGATTGTTGTTCTCAATCCATTTTTTGATACGCAGTTCGATTTTTATTCGTTCCACATAATTTTTGGCAGGACTTGTAGGATCGGATATTCCCCAGATTTGTAATGGTTTCCATAATAATCGCACCATGGTTCTGTTGATTTTCCAACCTACATAATTCATGAAATCAGCTTGATGACCATGGGTCAAAAATAGTTCTTGTTTGGTTTCCTGATGAACTAAAACGATCGCTTCGTGACATTTTATACCAGTAAACAAGGGCTCAATTCTGTCGTTTTGCGTATTTGTATAGGTGGTAAGCGTTTTTTCTACATGATCTTTATCTCGAAAAGTCATTTCATGATTTCCCCAAATTTTATAATATCTATTGGAATCGTGAAATTTCTTTAGTAAAAGATACACGTTTTTGTGTGCTTCAAAAATGGTTTTAAAAAAAATGTTCTCCCATAATTCATCTCCATCTCCCAACTCACAATAAGAAAAGCCATCATTGTAATACTGGGTCATCGCATGGAAATACACATTTCGATTGCTTGCAAAATCATCCGCAAAACTATTATCACTTCTGTGGCAGTCACTAAAAAGAATGAATTTTGATTGATCGTCAAAAGGAATTCTTTGGGCTTCTTTGTAAGCTCTGGTTAATCGTTCTTGGGAAGACATTTATTTAATTTAAAAAATAAAGATAAAAAAAATAGCTAATAAAGCTATTTTTTCATTGGTACTTATTTGAAGAAGTTGTTTTTCATTAATTCGAAATTAGACCTAATTCATTTCTAAACGATACTTATATTTATTTGGGTAAATTGGGTCTATGCCAATTCTACATTCATCATAATAGTCTCTTCAATAGCATCCCAAAGACCAATGCGTTTTTCTAAGGCTAATTTAGAAACCTCTTCTACATCGGACCATTTTTGTGCATCCGTACCGCAAAGTTCTGTGATCATTTTCATTGCCATTGGTCCGTGTTCGTCAGCATCTAATTCGATGTGTCTTTCAAAATAATAAATGAGTTTACTCAAATCCGTTTGGGGGAAATTTGCTTGAAAATTTTTCAAGATTTCAGTGAACATACTTGGAATTAAATCTTCTCTTCCAAAAGTAAAAGCGGCCGCTATTTCATGGGATTTCCCTTCTTCAATCACTCTGAAAGTAAAGTCTAAAAAAGCTTTGATATTTGGGTGTAAATGACTGGTTTTAATCGCAACAAAAATGTTTTTAAGCGAATCCACTTCATGTAGAAATTGTTTGATTCCATCGGTGTTTGCATTGCAGGCTTCCATAGCTTCAATGTACATCTCGTAATGACTTGAACGGTTTCCGTCTAGTGTTAAATCAGATTCTTCAGCAAGGACAATTTCGTTTATCAAATATCTGGTTTCGGGATTTTGAGTGGCAAACCATGGCGTAGTTGTACAAGTCAATTTAGATTGTAATGCTTTTAATAAAGACATAAAATCCCAAACTGCATAAACATGATTTTCAAGAAAACACTGTAAATCCTCAATGGTTTTTACTTTTTTGTATAAAGAATGTTGTAACAATAGTTCTTTTTGGGGCTGAATGCTATTGTTGATTGTTTCAATATTCATAGGTGGTATTTTTTATGTAAATATAAAAAAGCTTCCTGTTTCCAAGAAGCTTTTTCTATCAATTTTACAAATACTTTAATAATCGTTTACTACTATTTAAAAGCTGGAATTCCAGTAATATCCATTCCCGTAATCAGCAAATGAATATCATGTGTCCCTTCATAAGTAATCACCGACTCTAAATTCATCATGTGTCGCATGATAGAATATTCTCCGGTAATTCCCATTCCGCCTAACATTTGTCTGGCTTCACGAGCAATATGAATCGCCATATCTACATTGTTTCTTTTGGCCATTGAGATTTGAGCCGTTGTGGCTTTTCCTTCATTTCTTAAAACTCCTAAACGCCAAGTCAATAATTGTGCTTTGGTAATTTCGGTAATCATTTCGGCCAATTTTTTTTGTTGTAATTGTGTTCCTGCAATCGGTTTATCAAATTGGATTCTTTCTTTTGCATAGCGTAAAGCGGTATCGTAACAGTCCATAGCAGCACCAATAGCACCCCAGGCAATTCCGTAACGCGCAGAATCTAGACAACCAAGCGGTGCTCCTAATCCAGATTTATTGGGTAATAAATTTTCTTTTGGGACTTTAACATTGTCAAAAATTAATTCTCCAGTTGATGACGCACGAAGCGACCATTTGTTATGTGTTTCCGGAGTGGTAAAACCTTCCATTCCGCGTTCTACAATTAAACCATGAATTCTTCCTTCTTCATTTTTTGCCCAAACTATTGCAATATCCGCAAACGGCGCATTTGAAATCCACATTTTGGCACCATTCAATAAATAATGGTCGCCCATATCTTTGAAGTTGGTAATCATACTTCCTGGATCTGAACCATAATTAGGTTCCGTTAATCCAAAACATCCCATGTATTCGCCAGTGGCTAACTTTGGTAAATATTTTACGCGTTGCTCTTCATTTCCGTATTTCCAAATTGGATACATCACTAAAGAGGATTGTACTGATGAAGTAGATCGTACACCAGAATCACCGCGCTCAATTTCCTGCATGATCAAACCGTACGAAATCTGGTCTAAACCTGCACCGCCATATTCTTCCGGAATATAAGGACCAAACCCGCCAATTTCTCCCAAACCTTTTATGATTTGTTTTGGGAATTCAGCTTTTTGAGCATATTCCTCTATTATAGGGGAAACTTCTTTCTTTACCCAAGCACGAGCGGAGTCACGTACTAGTTTGTGTTCTTCGGTTAGTAAGTCGTCTAAGTTATAGTAATCTGGAGATTGAAATAAGTCTGGTTTCATGGATGTTAATTTTTATGGAACAAATTTACATAAAGAAATATAACAAAAGCATTAACAAATGTTATATTTTTTTTATTTTAATTGAAAATAATGAATTTTATAATCAAAAAAGTAATTTTCTCAAAGCATGACTTTGATGGAAAATATCAGTGGATACTAATTTACAATAAAATCTTTAATTGGAATTTATAATTTATTTAAAATAAGGTGATTGGTATTTTTGAATGAAATCCTGAATTACATCTTCAAATAAAAACACTTTGTATATCAGTTAGTTGGTCTTTTTATTTCATCTAAAAGCCAATAAAAATCTGCTTTAATCGAAATTATTACTGAAGTATATTGTTTTTGGAATTTTTTGACTTAGCATCATAAATTATAGTTTTAAAACGGGTTAGATTTTCCCTCCATATTTTTTCAAAATAAGTATGTTGAGATCTTGGTGTGATTTCCAGACCATATAAATTTAACAATTTTTATGGTAAAGCCGTAACGGTGTCTTTTTTTACATCGATACTTTTACCACAATGAAAATATTTAGAGGTCACCTTTTTGTCAGTAAATTGAATTCTAGAATTTTTTGAAGAGCAAATTGAACTGTAAAAAGAGCTTGTAAATCAGTCCTTAATGTTTTTAATAATGATGTAAGGGTTAGATTATTTAATTAAAAGTGATGATTTAATTATTATGTTAAAAGTTAGAGTATGATAAACATAGTTAAAAAGTATTTAGAAATAAATCAGTTTTCAGATTTAAAATCTAGTTTCGAAGATTTGTTTCTTTCTCATCCAAATTACCCTAGCGTATTTGCAATAACGGATTCACTGGATATGTTGTCCATTGAAAATGTCGCTATGAAAGTTCCAAAAGAACAGTTGCTAGAATTACCCGATTCATTTTTAGCCATTTTTAATCAGGACTTAGTTCTGGTTTCTAAAACAGAAAAAAACATAGTTGTCGATATTGAAAAAGGGGAAAACAAGATTTTGACTATTGATGATTTTTCTAAAGATTGGAATGGTATAATAGTAGCAATAGAGCCAAATGAAACCATTTCAAGTCATGGCTTTAAAATAAACTCAAAATGGATTAAATATGGCTTACCAGTTATAGGATTGCTGGTTTTGTCAATAATATATAATAAGTATAGTTTTAGTAATTTGTTTCAGTTGATTGTTTCAACTGTAGGTTTAGTTTGTAGTATTTTTATTATTCAGGAGAAATTAGGGTTCAAAAATCACATAGTTTCTAAACTATGTGATATAAACCCTAATACTTCTTGTGATTCAGTTATTAAATCTGACATAGGTGATATTAATAGATGGTTTAGTTTTTCTGATTTACCATTAATTTTTTTTGGAGTCAACGTTTTAGCTATCGCAATTCAACCGACAGATTCGAGTAAAATCGTGGGGATCCTTAGCTTATTTGCTCTTCCTATAATTGCTTATTCTTTTTGGTTACAAAAAGTTCAATTAAAAAAGTGGTGTATTTTGTGTTTAATAGTATCATCTCTAATTATATCTCAAGGTGTTTTGTGGTTTTTTGTTGAACAGCCATTGGATGTCACTTTTCCTAACTTTTTTTCATATCTGTTTTCGTTGATTCTTGTTCCTTCAATCTGGGTTGGTATAAAACCCGTTTTAGAAAATAAAATTAAACTAGAAAATGAAATAACTGAATTAAAAAAATTCAAAAGAAATTATGATGTTTTTAATTTCTTGTTGAAGGAAATTCCTGTTGTTAAAGGGTTTGATCTATTAGAAGGCTTAAAATTTGGGAATAGAAATTCCGAAGTAAGTCTTACTTTACTACTTAGTCCAAGTTGTGGTCATTGTCATAAAGCATTTCAAGATGCATTTGAGTTGGTTTCTAAATTTCCACAGAAAGTTTTTTTAAATGTATTGTTCAATATTAACCCAGAGAATAACGACAATCCATACAAAGTAGTCGTGGAGAGTTTATTGGCAATTAATAATTCTAACCTAGGGAATATGGAGGAAGCAATATCAGATTGGCATATCCAAAAAATTGGATTAGAAAAATGGGTAGCTAAATGGAAGATTGGTGACGTTCCTATGAGAGTTAACCATCAGATAGAGCAACAATACAATTGGTGTTTAGAAAATGAATTCAATTATACCCCAGTCAAAATTGTAAACGGCAAATTGTTTCCAAAAGAATATGAAATAAGTGAACTTAAATATTTTCTAAATGATTTTTCAGAGGATAAAGAATATTCAGGAATAAATATTTTAGTAGAAGCATAAAAAAACATAAAAATATTTCTTGCAAGAATAGACATAAGTCCCAAGTGTCTTAAAACGATTGAGATATTAACCAAATTTTTAAAATTTTAGATTATGTTAAAAAACATTTTAAACTTAGAAGGTGCTCAGAAATTAACCAAAAATGAGCAAAAATCAATTAATGGAGGTATTACTGAGGCTTGTGCTAATGCATGGGCTACAATGTATTGTGTTCCAAAAACAACTACAACATGTCCAACTATAGATGATGAGTTTGCACTTGTTGCTTGCGGAAAATGTTGTTATTAATAACCTAAAATTAAAAAATCATGTTAAAAAACATTTTAAAATTAGACGGAGCTCAAGAATTGTCTAAAAATGAGCAAAAAAGCATTAAAGGTGGATTGGCTTGTAACGTTGATGGAAACTGTCCTGCAGGATCACAATGTGTGAATGACTGTCGATATACTAATCTCTGCAGACTAAATAGTTATATCCCTTGTTAAAAGATTGTTTTTAAGATATAATGCCATAGCAATTTTCGGATTTGAAATCTGGAAACAGTAATTGCTATTTCCAGATTTCTAAAATTGTTTGGCATAAACTTCAAGTTTCTTAAAAACAATTGAAATATTAAACTTAAAATGAGCTCAGGAATTAACCAAGAATGAGCAAAAGTCAATTAACGGATGAAGAATTACATGTGATGCAACTCATCCGTGTCCAATTGGTCAGGGTTATACCAAAGGAACTTGTTGGATTTGTATTGAATAGTAAGAGATTATTAATTTCCTCATTTTTTAATGCTGGATAGATAGACATAAGTTCCAAGTGTCTTAAAACGATTGGGATATTAACCAAATTTTTAGATTATGTTAAAAAATATTTTAAACTTAGAAGGTGCTCAAAGATTAACTATAAATGAGCAAAAATTAATAAAAGGTGGATTAAAAGATTTGGCCTTCGATGATGGAGGGGCTTGTAAAAAATGCTGTTGGGCGGGAACTAATAATTGCAGTACCGGTGTTGAAGGAGGGACCTCTTGCGTTGCTGGTGCTGAATTAAGAGATTGTTAGTTAGTAATCTTAAATAGATAATTACCTTTTAAATAATTAGAGAGATTAATCAAATTTTAAATATTAGATTATGTTAAAAAATATTTTAAACTTAGAAGGCGCTCAAAAGTTAACCAAAAATGAGCAAAAGTCAATTAAAGGAGGAGTGTATACAGCTGTTCCAGCTGGATGTGACTCACTTTATATAGCTTCAGAAGGTGGAGATGACTGTTTTAATAGGACGGGTATATCAGGTAAGATAGTTTTAATATATGATAGATATTATTGCTGTGTTTGATCCCTCTTGTTGTCGTTAATCATAATAGTAAAATTAAACTGTCAAAAAAATAATTTTTTGACAGTTTTTTTAAATTACTTTTGAAAACAAAATAAAAAATTGAAGAAATTTCCAAATTATATACAAGCTGACAACAAAGACTGTGGCCCCACCTGTTTAAAAATCATTTCGAAACATTACGGAAAAGTCATAAAAATTCAAGAGTTACGTGATTTTAGCGAAACTACACGTGAAGGGAGTAATTTATTGTTTTTAAGTGATGCCGCTGAGAAGATCGGTTTCAGAACCTTAGGGGTGAAACTCAATCTTAAGACACTAGAAGAAGCGCCATTGCCATGTGTTTTGCATTGGAATAAAGAGCATTACGTGGTTTTGTATAAAATAAAAAAGGGCCGTTATTTTATTTCAGATCCAGGATTTGGATTAATAGAATACAACCAGAAAGATTTTGTGAAATTATGGATAGGGAATAATGCCGATAATACCACAAAAGAGGGGATTGTCTTATTACTTGAGGCTACTCCAAAATTTTTTCAATCGGAATTTGATAAAGAAGATAAAAAAGGGTTGGGTTTTGGGTTATTGTCTCAATATGTTTTAAGATATAAGTCATTTTTAATGCAATTAAGTATTGGTTTGCTTGCCAGTAGTTTGTTACAGCTTATCTTTCCTTTTCTTACACAGAGTATTGTAGATGTTGGGATTCAAAATCAGAATATTCATTTTATTTATTTAATTCTGTTTGCGCAATTATTTCTTTTTGCCGGAAGAACAGGATTGGAACTCATCCGAAGTTGGATATTACTCCATCTTTCTACACGAATTAACATTTCCTTGATTTCAGATTTCTTTATCAAATTAATGAACTTGCCGATTTCGTTCTTCGATGTTCGAATGACAGGCGATATCATGCAACGAATCAACGACCATCATCGTATAGAACGCATACTTACCACTTCATCATTAAACGTATTGTTCTCGGTGATCAATATGTTTATTATGGGAGGGGTTTTAGCCTATTATAATATTCAGATATTCTTCGTTTTTTTTGCTGGAAGCTTATTGTATTTCGGTTGGATTACCTTGTTTTTAAAACGAAGAGAAGCACTGGATTATAAACGTTTTTCAGAAGTTTCCCAAGAACAAAGTAAAGTAATGGAACTTATCAACGGGATGCAGGAAATAAAACTGCATAATGCCGAAAAACAAAAACGTTGGGGATGGGAATATGTCCAGGCGAGATTGTTTCGGGTTTCTATAAAAGGATTAGTTCTTGAACAAACACAAACTATTGGTTCATCTGTAATTAATGAACTAAAAAATATTTTCATTATTTTCCTTTCGGCAAAATTGGTTATCGATGGTCAAATTACTTTAGGTATGATGATGGCGATAAGTTCAATTGTCGGTAGTTTGAACGGTCCTATTGCACAACTTATCGAGTTTGTTCGGGAGGTGCAAGATGCTAAAATATCACTAGCCAGGCTATCTGAGATTCATGAAAAAGAAGATGAAGCACAGCAAGAAGTGTATCAAACACATGATATTCCAAAAGATAGTGATATTGTAATTAAAAATCTTTCTTATCGTTATTTGGGGTCAGATATTCCAGTCTTGGAAAATTTGAATTTGACTATTCCTGCCCATAAAGTAACTGCAATTGTAGGAGTCAGTGGTAGCGGAAAAACTACCTTAATGAAACTGCTGTTAAAATTTTACGAGCCAGATCATGGAGAAGTTAACATTGGCAATACACAACTTAAAAACATTGCCCAAAAGGCTTGGCGCGCTAACATTGGTGCGGTTATGCAAGAAGGTTTTATTTTTAATGATACCATTGCTAATAATATTGCGGTTGGAGTTGATAGTATCAATAAAGATCGATTGGTTTATGCTGCCGATGTTGCCAACATAAAAGAATATATTTCGGGTTTGCCATTAGGCTATAACACAAAAATTGGTTCCGAAGGTGTAGGGATGAGTACGGGACAGAAACAAAGGCTGTTGATTGCCAGAGCGGTGTATAAGAATCCTGAAATGCTATTTTTTGATGAAGCCACTTCCGCATTGGATGCCAATAATGAAAAAGAAATTATGGGGAAATTAGATATTTTCTTTAAAAATAAAACTGTAGTAGTGATTGCACACCGATTAAGTACTGTAATGAATGCAGATCAAATTGTTGTTTTGGATAAAGGAAAGATTATTGAAATTGGAAGCCATTCTGCTTTGGTGGAGCAAAAAGGAAATTATTTTGAATTGGTTAGAAATCAATTGCAATTAGGAAATTAATAATATGACTGAAAATAATACGACATTCGAATTGAGAAGCGAAGAGGTTCAAGATATTCTTACACGTGTTCCGCATTGGATGATCCGTTGGGGGACAGTTTTGATTTTTGGAATTATCCTGATGCTTTTTTTTGTTTCCTGGTTTGTCAAATATCCGGACGTTATAACAACGCAAGTTACTGTCACTACAAATATTCCACCTGAAAAGTTGGTGGCAAAAACTTCAGGGAGAATTGAAGCAATTTTAATAACTGACAAGAGCAAAGTTTTAGTAAATACGCCTTTGGCGATAATTGAAAATCCTGCTAATTATAAAGATGTTTATGTATTGAAAAATATCGTTGACACAATAAATATTAATTCAAAGAAAAGTAATTTTCCTTTTGGATTATTAAGAAATGCTCAATTGGGAGATATTGAGAACGCTTTTTCAATCTTTCATGCAGCTTACATTGCGGATGAGCTTAATTCGGATTTGCATCCTTTCCAAATAGAAAATAAGGCTAATAATTCAGAAAGTATTCAGATTAGAGAGCGTTTGGATCTTTTAAAACAGCAAAAAAACATAAACGAATCTGAATTGCAGCTTCAGAAGAATGATGTGAATCGATTTGAAATTTTATTTAATAAAGGAGTAGTGTCTGCGCAAGATTTTGAAAATAAGAAATTAGGATATCTTCAAGCTGAGAAAAATTATAAAAGTCTTTTGAGTAGTATTTCGCAATTAAAATCATCTTTAATTAGTAATGACCGGAATAGCGAAGGCACAAGAATTAATGGAACTAAAGAGGAAGTTAATTTGGAAAGTACCAAGATACAATCTTTTTATCAATTGAAAAAAATCATAAAAGATTGGGAATTAGCATATGTGCTAAAATCATCTATTGAAGGACAAGTTTCTTTTTTGCAAATTTGGACGGAGAGTCAGACCATAATAGCAGGGGATAATGTATTCTCCATAATTCCCGCTATAGAAAAAGGATATATAGGTAAAGTCAAAGCTCCAGCTCAAAATTCCGGAAAAATTAAGATTGGGCAACGCGTTAATATTCGTCTGGCAAATTTTCCTGATAGAGAGTTTGGTATCCTAAAAGGTAAAGTAAAAAACATTTCATTGGTTCCGGATAAAGAAGGAAATTTATTATTAGATGTTTCGCTTCCCGAAAATTTGGAAACAAATTATAAAAAGAAAATTCCTTTTCAACAGGAAATGAAAGGTTCTGCTGAGATTGTTACAGAAGATCTACGCTTGTTAGAAAGAATATTGTACCAGTTTAAGAGTATTCTTAAAGCAAACTAAAGTTTCAAATAAAAATCCTTAGTCAAGGCAATGTATTCTGGGGTGTAAATATGTCTCGCGGTTTCGATAATTAATTCATCAACTGGAAAATTCACACTTTCATTTCGGCTAAAAGCCAATAAACTGCGTTTGATTTCGGTGGTTGGAGTTCCTTTTACTCTTGTAATTTTTAATGGGTATAATTCGAATGCTGCAGCTAGAGCCAGGAAATTTTCTTCTTCTTTAAAAGGAATGATTACTGCGAATATTCCGTTTTCCGAAAGTAACAAGTCGGCAGCTTCAATTAAATCTTCAAAAGGCATTGCGTCAGCAAAACGTGCTAAATCGCGTTGTTCATTTTCGGATTTGTATTCATCGGTATAAAAAGGAGGATTGGAAACAATTAAATCATACTCGTCTTCCGGTTCTTCGACGAATTCGTCCAATCCTGCATGAAAACAAAATAAGCGGTCGCTCCAAGGTGAGTTTTCAAAATTATCTACGGATTGTTCGTACGCTTCTTCATCAATTTCTAACGCATCAATTTGTTCGGCATGACTCCTTTGTGCTAGCATCAAAGCAATAACACCGGTTCCGGTTCCAACATCTAAAATGCTCAACGGATTGTTTTCAATTGGTGTCCATGCACCCAATAAAACGCCATCTGTTCCAATTTTCATGGCACAACGATCTTGCTGGATTGAGAATTGCTTGAATGAAAACATGATGATTTCAGATTGAGGATTAACGATTTTTGATTGCAGATTTTAGCAGCTTAAAACTTTGATTTTAGATTAACAATTTTTTTGATTAACCGAATAAACAAATAACCGATTAAACTGTTCTAAAGATACATTTCGATTAATCCTTCTGGTAAGTCCATGATGACTTTTTTGTTTTCCCTATCGATTTTCACAAGAAAATGGTCAATCATGGGGATAAGGATTTCTACTTCACCGTTTAAAACTTCAAAAAGAGGTTGGGCAGTAGTGTCATTTATGGATTGAATTTTCCCAACAACACCAAGGCGTTTGTCTTCAACTTCAAAACCAATTACTTCGTGGAAGTAGAATTTGTTGCCGGTAAGTTTTGGCAACATATTTAAAGGAAGATAAATGGCGTTACCTATTATGGCATCGGCATCTTCTTCAGTATTCATATCCTCAAAACGAATTCTAAGAAAGTCGTTTTTGTGCAGTGAACTGCTTTCAATAAAAAAAGGAACCAAGTGTTTGTTGCATTCAACAAACACTGATTCCAAGTTTTCGTATAACTCAGGTTCGTCCGTGTCTAAATAGGCAAGAACTTCCCCTTTGAAACTAAATTTTTTAGCGATTTTACCTAAGTAGAAACAATCTTCTTTACGCATCTTCGCTTCTTAAATTATGCTTCAGTTGTTTCGTTATTTTCTTCTGCAGCAGGAGCTTCTTCAGCTTCAACTTCAGCAACTTCTTCTTCAACAGCTGGAGTTGCAGCAGCGATAGCATCAGCTTCTGCTTGAGCAGCTGCAGCTAAACGTTTAGCGTTAACATCTTGTTCTGCTTTGAAAGCTTTAGCTTTAACATCAGCTTGTGCTTTAGTTAAACCTTCTTTTTTAGCATCAACTTTTCCAGATTTTGCATCTAACCAAGCATTTAATTTTGCATCAGCTTGTTCTTGAGTTAAGGCTCCTTTACGGATACCACCGTCAAGGTGATGTTTCAATAAAGCTCCTTTGTAAGAAAGAATTGCTTTTGCAGTATCAGTTGGTTGAGCACCATTGTGCAACCATTTTACTGCGCTATCAAGGTTTAAGTCGATAGTTGCTGGGTTTGTGTTTGGATTGTAAGTACCAATTTTTTCTAGGTATTTACCATCTCTTTTTGAGCGTGCATCTGCTGCTACAACCCAGTAAAAAGGTTTTCCTTTTTTACCGTGTCTTTGTAATCTAATTTTTACTGACATAATCTTGTGATTAAATTTTGAGGTACTCGACCTCTGTTAATTAAGGGTGCAAAGATACATCTTTTATTGATAAATACTAATCTGACTATACTTAAATGAATGATAATGGATTAGGGTTGTTTTTGATTTTGTATGTTGTAAGTCTGTATTATTTGTTTAAAATTTGATGTTGTTAATTATTATTAAGATGTTTTTATTAGTTTCAGGGAAGTTTATGATTCTGGAAACTATGCTGAGTTAAATTCCTAAAACCCTTGAATTAGGTGTTTTAGAATATTCTTTTTATTTTTTAAATTAAAATAAAAAACATAAATAAGCTAATTTATAGTGGATTAGAAAAAAATAGACGTACATTTGCTCTATTATTTAAATAAGTACATATGAATATTTTTGTTGGAAGCCTTCCATTCAGTATTGAGGAAGCAGATTTAAGAGAGTCTTTCGAGGCTTACGGAGCAGTTGATTCAGTTAAAATTATTACTGATAAATTTACAGGAAGAAGTAAAGGATTTGGTTTTGTTGAGATGCCAAATGATGACGAAGCTCAAAAAGCAATTGACGAATTGAACGGAGCTACTGTTCAAGGACGTGCAATCGTAGTAAACAAATCTGAGCCTAAACCAGAAGGTGAAAGAAGAAGTTTTAACAATAACAGTCGTGGTGGAGATTCACGCGGTGGTTATGGTGGTGGAAACAGCCGTGGTGGAGAAAACCGTGGTGGTGGAAACAGAGGAGGATATTAATATTTTTTTCTAGCTATAAAAAAAGGTGTCAATGAAAATTGACACCTTTTTTGTTGTTTATTATTTGGTTTAAAGCTGAGTAAGAGCTAAAAGTGAGTGTTGTTTTTCAGGTTGTAATCTTAGCTATTACTCAATTTTTAAACAAAATAAATTTTATAGATTAGCAACTAACCAGTCGCCAACTTCACTCGTTTTATACGCTTTACTTCCCTTTGCAACTAAATCTTCGGTTACAATTCCTTGTTCTAAGGATTTATTCACCACTGCTCTAATAGCTTCTGCTTCTTCTTTTAATCCAAAAGCATCTTCAAACATCATTGCAGCAGATAAAACGGTCGCTAACGGATTAGCGATATTCAAACCTGTGGCTTGTGGATACGATCCGTGAATTGGTTCGTACAATGAAGTATGTTCTCCAACAGATGCTGATGGCATTAATCCCATAGAACCTGAAATTACAGAAGCTTCATCCGTTAATATATCTCCAAATAAGTTTTCAGTAATCAGGACATCATAAGAGTTTGGCCATTGTACCAAACGCATGGCAACCGCATCAACAAATTCATAGCTCACCTCCACCTCTGGATAGTCTTTTTGCATGGCTTGTACTGTTTCTCTCCACAATCGGGAAGTTTCCATTACGTTGGCTTTGTCCACACAACATAATTTTTTAGTTCGGGTCATTGCTAATTCAAAACCTTTTTTTGCTAAACGTTGTACTTCAGATCTGTTGTACGTACAGGTGTCAAAAGCTGTTTCGCCATCGTCTTTTCTTCCTTTTTCTCCAAAATATATTCCTCCGGTAAGCTCTCTTAAGAAAACCAAATCAGTTCCTTCAATGCGTTCTCTTTTTAAAGGGGAGTTGTCAATCAGAGATGGAAATGTAAAGGTTGGACGTACATTGGCAAACAAACCTAATTTTTTACGCATCAATAATAAACCTTGTTCGGGTCTTACAGGCGCACTTGGGTCGTTATCATATTTTGGATGTCCAATAGCTCCGAATAAAACAGCATCTGCTTTCATGCAAATTTCATGTGTTTCGTCAGGATAAGGAACTCCAACGGCGTCAATGGCACAAGCTCCTGTAAGTGCTGGTGTCCAAGTGATTTCATGGTTAAACTTTTTTGCAATGGCATCCGAAACTTTTACAGCTTCATTGATTACTTCGGGTCCAATTCCGTCTCCGGCTAAAAGGGCTATGGTAAATTTCATTAGGTCTATTTTATATTAATGTATTTCTATTTATTATTGGGCAGCAACAACATTCAACATTTTCTGGGTTGCTATAATTGCGGCAACTGTTTGGTCTGAATCCAGTCCTCTGGTTTTGAATTCTTTTTCATTATTCGTCCAGGTAATTATGGTTTCGCATAAGGCGTCAGAACTACTTCCTGGCGGAATTCGTACGGCATAATCGATCAATTTAGGCAATTCTAAATTTTTGCTTTTGTATATTTTTGCCAAAGCATTCATGAAAGCATCAAATTGTCCATCACCTTGTGCGTGCTCTTCAATGATTTCGCCGTCTATTTTTAGAGATAAAGTGGTCGATGGACGCATGCCTTTTGCATGAGATAATATATAGGACTCAACAACAATTTTTTCCTGATAAGTTTGACTGTCTAAAACATCAGAGATTATATAAGGCAAGTCCTCTTTGGTAACCGTTTCTTTTTTGTCGCCTAATTCGATAATCCTTTGGGTAACTAACTTTAAATCCTCAGGGTTTAATTGAAGACCCAATTCCTGAAGGTTTTTTTCAATATTAGCTTTTCCGGATGTTTTTCCTAAGGCGTATTTTCGTTTTCTTCCAAAACGTTCTGGAAGCAAATCATTAAAATATAAGTTATTTTTATTGTCACCATCAGCGTGAATACCGGCAGTTTGGGTAAACACATTGTCACCAACGATAGGTTTGTTGGCAGGAATTCTATAACCGGTAAAAGTCTCCACTAATTTACTTACGGAGTATAATGAGGATTCTTTTACGCCGATTTCTATTTGCGGAAAAAAGTCATTGATTACAGCAACAGTACTTTCAAGTGGTGCATTTCCAGCACGTTCTCCCATTCCGTTTACGGTCACGTGGAGTCCTTGGATTCCCGCTTTTACTGCTTCCATTACATTTGCGATACTTAAATCATAGTCGTTGTGTGCATGAAAATCAAAATGAGTATCAGGGTATCTTGCTATAATTTTCGAAATAAATTCAAAAGTTTCTGAAGGAATCAAAACGCCTAAAGTATCCGGTAGTAAGACTCTTTTAATTGGTTGTTTGGTTAAAAAATCTAAATATTGAAACACATAATCAGGTGAATTCCGCATTCCGTTACTCCAATCTTCTAAATAGACATTCGTTTCAATATTGTTTTCCTGAGCCAAAACTATGGCTTGTTCGATTTCAGTAAAATGCTGTTCGGGTGTTTTTTTTAACTGATGCGTTAAATGATTCAAAGATCCTTTGGTTAGTAAATTCTGGACTTTAGCTCCGGTTTTTTTCATCCAATCTATGGAAAGTCCGCCATCAACAAAGGTTAGAACTTCAATTCTATTGGAGTAATTTTTTTCGTTAGCCCAATTCATTATTCCTTTCACACCCTGAAATTCCCCTTCGCTCACGCGTGCAGAAGCAATTTCGATTCTATCAATATTTAATTCTTCCAACAACAATTGTGCAATGGTTAGTTTTTCTGCAGCAGAAAATGATACTCCCGAGGTTTGTTCACCGTCACGGAGTGTCGTATCCATTATTTCAATTTTTCTTTTTTCCATTATAAATTTGATGCTAAAAGTAGTTTTGATTTCAGTAAATTGAAATCTTGCTTTTGTGTTTTTATAAAAAGGTAAAAGCAGTTCTCAGGCTTAATTATACTATTGAACTTTAAATAACTGCTTTTTTATTGTTTGTTTTTTAGTAAGGAAGTTTGTCAGCAAACCCAATAATTTCCTCTTTGATGTTTTGTAAATAATCAATGTCATCAAAACCGTTGACCATATTGTCTTTTTTATAACCAGAAATATCAAAAGATTCTTTTTGACCAGTTGCTAATAAAGTAATAGTTTGTTCTGGAAGATTGATTTCCAATTCTGTTTTTGGATTAGCCTCAATAGCCTTGAAAATAGTGTCGGCAAATTCAGGACTTACTTGTACCGGTAAAACACCAATGTTTAAGCAATTACCTTTAAAGATATCTGCAAAAAAACTGGAAACAACTGCACGGAAACCGTAATCGTAAACTGCCCAAGCTGCGTGCTCTCTCGAAGAACCTGAACCGAAGTTTTTTCCTCCAACAAGGATTTTTCCACTGTAAGTTGAGTCGTTTAGTACAAAATCTGCTTTTGGAGTGTCATCTCCGTTGTATCTCCAGTCTCTGAAAAGATTGTCTCCAAAAGCTTCACGTTTGGTAGCTTTCAAGAAACGCGCAGGGATTATTTGATCGGTATCTACATTTTCTATTGATAGTGGCACTGCACTACTGGTAAGGATATTAAATTTATCGTATGCCATTTTTTTAGGTTTCAGGTTTTAGGTTTTAGGTTTCAGGTTTCTTGTATAGAAAACAGAATCATAAAAACTAAAACATTTTATTAATTTTTGATATTGTTATTGCAATCGACTTTCAACTAGAATAAATCTCTTGGATCTGTTAGTTTTCCAGTAACTGCAGCTGCAGCTGCCATAATTGGACTAGCTAATAATGTTCTTGAACCTGGACCTTGACGACCTTCGAAGTTTCTGTTGGATGTACTTACAGCATATTTTCCCGCAGGAACTTTATCGTCATTCATCGCTAAACAAGCCGAACAACCTGGCTGGCGTAATACAAAACCAGCTTCAGTAAGAATGTCCAAAAGTCCTTCTTCTTTGATTTGTGCTTCTACAACATGAGAGCCCGGAACTAACCAAGCCGTAACATTTTCTGCTTTTTGTCGCCCTTTTACAATTTCTGTAAAAGCTCTAAAATCTTCAATTCTACCATTGGTGCAACTTCCCAAGAAGACAAAATCAATTGGTTTACCAATCATTACGTCATTTTCTTCAAAGCCCATGTAAGCCAAAGATTTTTTGTATGTTTCGGCGCCACCTTCTACTTGGTTGGCATTTGGAATATTTTTTGAGATACCAATTCCCATTCCAGGGTTCGTACCAAACGTAATCATTGGTTCAATATCTGCAGCATTGATGTTTAATTCAGCGTCAAAAACTGCATCAGCATCTGTTTTTAATGTTTTCCAATATTCAACTGCTTTTGTCCAAGCTTCGCCTTTTGGAGCGTATAATCTTCCTTCTAAGAAATCAAATGTTTTTTGGTCAGGAGCAATGATTCCGCCACGAGCACCCATTTCGATACTCAAGTTACAAACAGTCATACGACCTTCCATTGACATGTTTTCAAAAACATCTCCTGCATATTCTGCAAAATATCCTGTACCTCCAGAAGTGGTTAATTGAGAAATAATATACAATGCAACGTCTTTTGGACCAACACCTTTACTCAATTCACCATTTACGTTGATACGCATTTTCTTTGGTTTTGGTTGCATGATACATTGTGTAGCCATAACCATTTCAACCTCTGAAGTTCCGATACCAAAAGCAATTGCGCCAAAAGCACCATGCGTAGAGGTATGAGAATCTCCACAAACAATAGTGGCGCCTGGCAAAGTAATTCCGTTTTCAGGACCTACAACGTGTACAATTCCATTCTTTTGGTGACCTAATCCCCAGTGCGAAATGCCATATTCTGCTGCGTTGTCTTCCAATGCTTTTAATTGATTGGCAGATAGTGCATCTTGTACGGGTAAATGTTGATTTATAGTTGGTGTGTTGTGGTCAGCAGTAGCAAAAGTACGCTCTGGATATAATACTGAAATTCCTCTTTCTTTCAAACCTAAAAAAGCTACAGGACTAGTAACTTCATGGATGAAATGACGGTCAATGAAAAACACGTCTGGTCCATCTTCAATTTTACGCACCACGTGCGAATCCCATACTTTGTCAAATAATGTAGTACTCATTTTAATATGTTTTTAATGTATTTTTTTATAGCCAAGTTGACTAAGATGATAACAATGAAAGCAAAATTAAAAAAAGAATCAAGTCTTTATTTTTTAATATTTCATTATATACGATACCCAAAACGCAATTTAAACAGTTTACGGTTTCCGATAAAGTATCTGTAGCTTTATTGTTTACTTTTAATATAGATTTATTTCGTTTTTGATTCGCTTTTTTTCTGAATTAAGAGCTTTCTTTAAAATTATTAATTCATTAAATTTATGTTTAAAAAAGCACTTTTGTTTACATTAAATATATAAATTGGACTTTTTATTAAATAATTGTCAATGTTATAATGAAAAATTGCTCTTTTGAATAGTTCTTTTTTAGTCTTTTAATCTCAACGTTTAAGAATTATTTGGAGTCATAGAATTCTAATTTACTTTGAGAAAATACTACGACATCCAAAAAAAGGAGAACTGATAAATTTGTATTTTAGTGTAGTAATCAGAAGATGATTGTGCGGATTCAGAAATGGGAAATATCAGAGAAATCTTTTTAAAAAGAAGAGAAATTTTTCTTCTCTTTGTTGATAACTTCAGTCACTTTTTTAGCTAAAAAAAGCATAAATTTGAAATTCATTTTTTTGCTACTATTATTAATTTTAAAGTGTTTTAAGCCAGTTAAATACACGGTCTGAATCTTTGGGTTTAGGCACCCTTTCCTTCGGGGAGGGCTGGGGAGGGGATTTATGTACTTAATATTCGATACCGAAACTACAGGATTACCAAAGCGTTGGGGCGCTCCCATTTCTGACACAGACAATTGGCCAAGATGTATTCAAATTGCTTGGCAGTTGCACGATGATATGGGAAAACTCATCGAGCATCAAGATTATTTGGTCAAGCCCGAAGGTTTTAATATTCCATATGACGCGGAACGAATTCACGGTATTTCTACTGAATTGGCTGAGACAGATGGAATTTCGTTGGCGGAAGTTTTGGAAAAATTCAATATCGCATTAGGCAAAGCCAAATTTATTGTGGGTCAGAATCTAGGTTTTGATATCAATATTATGGGTTGCGAATTTTACAGAATGGGCGTTGAAAGCCAAATGAGTTCCATGCCAATTCTGGATACATGTACTGAAGTTACGGCTTCCTTATTGAAATTGCCGGGTGGTCGAGGAGGGAAATTTAAGTTGCCTACATTAACGGAATTGCACTCGTATCTTTTTAATAAACCTTTTGGCGAAGCGCATAACGCGACTGCCGATGTGGAGGCAACTACACGTTGTTTCTTGGAGTTGATTCGTCGTGATATTTTCACAAAAGAGGAACTGGATGTTCCTGCCAGTTATTTTCAAGACTTTCAAAGTAAGAACCCAAGTGAGATTAAACTCATTGGTTTAAAACATATCAATCTCAAGGAAGCTTCGGATAAAATTCGGCAGCAATTTGGAGAGAAACAAGCTCCTGCCGTTTCCAGAGCAGAACTTTCTGAGAATAAAAAGGTGCTTATTGATACGCCTTTTGTGCATTTGCACAATCACACCCAATTTTCCGTGTTGCAATCTACAATTAGTATTGCGGCATTGGTAAAAGCGGCAGCTCAGCAAAAAATGCCTGCGGTTGCAATGACGGATCATGCGAATTTGATGGGTGCTTTTCATTTTGTGCGCGATATTTTATACCACAATAAGGCGGCTGAAGCCAAAAATAAAGCGGCAATAGAAAATGGTGAAGAACCTACTGAAGTTCCGATGAAACCAATCGTGGGTTGCGAATTTTTTGTGTGTGAAGACCATAAAAATAAGTCGGTTAAAGACAATGGTTACCAAATAGTGCTTTTGGCGAAGACCAAAAAAGGCTATCATAATTTGGCTAAAATGTCTTCCATCGCTTACACCGAAGGATTTTATTACGTGCCAAGAATCGACAGGAAAGTCATTCAGGAATTCAAAGAAGATATTATTGTTTTGTCTGGTAACCTTTATGGTGAAATCCCAAATAAGATTTTAAACATAGGTGAAAACCAAGCCGAAGAAGCCTTGATTTGGTGGAAAAATGAATTCAAGGAAGATTTTTACATTGAGGTGATGCGTCACAATCAAGAAGATGAAAATCGGGTGAATTCGTCTTTGATTTCATTGGCAAGGAAACACGATGTCAAGATTATTGCGACAAACAATACCTTTTATATAGACAAGGAAAATTCGAATGCACACGATATTTTGCTTTGTGTGCGTGATGGTGAAAAGCAAACTACGCCTATTGGCCGTGGTCGCGGCTATCGTTACGGATTACCAAATCAGGAATATTATTTCAAGTCGGGAGACGAAATGAAACAGCTTTTCGCCAATTTGCCGGAAGCGATTTCGAATATTTCGGAGATTGTGGATAAGATTGAAATTTTCGATTTGGCTCGTGAAGTTTTACTTCCAAAATTTGAAATCCCGGTTGAATTTAATAATCCCGAAGATGCAGTTGATGGCGGAGTACGAGGTGAAAATGCGTATTTAAGACATTTGACTTTTGAAGGAGCAAGAAGACGATATCCTGTTATTACTGAAGAAATTCAGGAACGATTGGATTTTGAATTGTTAACGATTTCCAATTCTGGTTATCCCGGTTATTTCCTGATTGTACAGGATTTAATTGCCGAAGCGAGAAGTATGGGCGTTTCTGTAGGGCCTGGTCGGGGTTCTGCGGCGGGTTCGGTGGTGGCGTATTGTTTGAAAATTACCAATATTGACCCATTGATGTACAACCTCCTTTTTGAGCGTTTCCTGAATCCGGATCGTGTGTCACTACCCGATATTGATATCGATTTTGATGACGAAGGACGAAGTAGCGTAATGGATTATGTAATCCGAAAATACGGTTCGAAACAAGTGGCACAAATTATCACGTATGGTAAAATGGCAACCAAATCAGCCATTCGAGATACCGCTCGTGTGCTGGATTTGCCTTTATTTGAAGCAGATAAAATTGCGAAATTGATTCCGGGAATGATGCCCTCCAAGTGGAATTTGGCTCGTTTTTTAAATGAAAAAGAAGATATCATTAAAAAAGCGGTTCGTCCCGAGGAATACGATAAAATAAAAGAATTAATAGGTCTTGCTAATGAAGATGATTTGGGTGGAGAAACCATTCAGCAAGCTAAAGTTTTAGAAGGAAACTTAAGAAATACAGGGATTCACGCTTGTGGAGTGATTATTACGCCAAGCGATATTACTGATTTTGTTCCTGTGGCTACTGCCAAAGACTCGGATTTGTATGTGACTCAATTTGATAACTCGGTAGTTGAAAGTGCCGGATTGCTGAAGATGGACTTCTTGGGTTTGAAAACCCTGACTCTGATAAAAGACACCGTTAAATTAGTAAAATACAGAACCGGAATTGATCTTGATCCAGACACGTTTCCGATAGATGATTTGAAGACGTATGAGCTTTTTCAGCGGGGAGAAACAGTTGGGATTTTTCAGTATGAGAGTCCTGGAATGCAGAAATATATGAAGGAATTGAAGCCAACAGTATTTCCCGATTTGATTGCGATGAATGCATTGTATCGTCCGGGACCAATTGCTTATATTCCGAGTTTCGTCAAGCGAAAAAATGGTGAAGAGGAAATTATTTATGACCTTGATGCCTGCGAAGAATTACTGAAAGATACTTATGGAATTACCGTTTACCAAGAACAAGTAATGCTTTTGTCCCAAAAACTGGCAGATTTCTCGAAAGGTGATGCCGATGTTTTGCGTAAAGCGATGGGAAAAAAGCAAAAGGACGTTTTGGATAAAATGAAACCCAAATTTATCAGTCAGGCTGCCGCCAAAGGTCATGCCGAAGATAAACTGGAGAAAATATGGAAAGACTGGGAAGCTTTTGCGGAATATGCCTTTAATAAATCACACTCTACTTGTTACGCTTGGATTGCGTACCAAACAGCATTTTTAAAAGCGAATTATCCTGCTGAATATATGGCTGCAGTACTTTCGAATAATATGAGTGATATCAAGCAAGTTTCGTTCTTTATGGAAGAGTGCAAACGTATGGGGTTACAAGTTTTGGGGCCTGATGTAAATGAGTCTTTTTATAAGTTTACCGTTAATGATGATTACGCGGTACGTTTTGGAATGGGAGCGATTAAAGGAGTGGGCTCTGGCGCTGTGGCTACGATTGTGGAGAAAAGAAAAGACGGAAGATATAAATCTATTTTTGATTTGACCAAACGTATCGATTTGCGTGCGGCAAATAAAAAAGCATTAGAAAATTTGGCTTTGGCGGGAGGATTTGACTCCTTCACAGGAACTACTAGAGCGCAATATTTTCATGATGATGGCGATGGAATTACTTTTTATGAAAAAGCGATTCGGTATGGTGCAAAGTTTCAGGAAAATGAGAATTCATCCCAAGTGAGTTTGTTTGGCGACAGCAGTGATGTTCAAATCGCAGAACCTATCGTGCCACCTTGCGAGGATTGGAGCACGATGGAAAAATTGGCTAAAGAAAAAGAAGTTGTAGGGATTTATATTTCGGGACATCCTTTAGACGATTACAAATTTGAAATGAAATATTTTTGTAATGCCAAACTGGAAGCGTTGAAAAACATGGAATTGCATGTGAGTAAAAACCTAGCGTTTGGAGGAATCATCAATAATGTGCAACATCGTGTGGCTAAAAATGGAAAAGGTTGGGGTATGTTTACATTAGAAGGATATGATGAAAGTTATGAGTTCCGAATTTTTGGGGAAGAGTATTTAAAGTTCCGTCATTTCTTTATCCAGAATAATTTCACGTTCATGAAAGTATTGGTAAAAGAAGGCTGGACAGACCGAGATACTGGAAAAAAAGGAGAACCAAGACTTCAGTTTGTTGAGGTAAAACAATTGCAAGATGTATTAGAAACTTTTGCTAGAAAATTAATTGTACTGCTAAATATTAAGGATTTAGAAACAGATTTTATCCATAAATTGAGTCACCTTTTTCAAGAGAATAAAGGAGATAACACGGTTTCTTTTGAGGTTATGGAATTGGAAAAAACAAAACGCCTCGTTGCTGTTGCTCCAGTTGAATTAGAGAATGAAGAAGTTGCTTTTGTTGATGAAAATGATAATTCTGAAATGGAAACTCTCGAAATTCCAGAGAGTAATGCTGTTGCAAAAGTGGAAGAGGTGGAAGAAATTAAGGTAGTCACCAAGCTAACGATGCCGAGTAGAAAACTGAAAGTTAAAATTTCGAATGAATTGTTAATGGAACTGGAAAAAATGCAGATTAATTTTAAGCTGAATTAGGTGTTGTAAACAGTACAGATAAATAAAATTTAAATGCCGGAATTAGAATAATAATGAATCGAGAGGTTTGTTTTTTAGGGTTAGTAGCATCAAAATAAGGTTCAATTTTACTAATATTAGTTTTTTTACTTCCTTGAGATTATTTTTTTTGGATTTAAAACGTTAAATTTTTTACGTAACCACTTGATTTTTATATGCATGCATATAATTTTGTTTTTGTGTTCACATTTCTTTAAGAAATACATAAAAGCATTAGTTAAAATTATATAAGTTTGTCCTAAAACAAAAAACAAAATTATGAAAAAGAACCTATTTGTATTAGGATTAATGGTTTGTTCAATGACTATGGTTGCACAAACCGAAAAAAAAGAAAGTTGGTATTTTAAACTTGGAGGATCTTACTTCTTGCAAACTGCCGCTACAGAATTTCCAACAGTTGGAGGTAATGCAGCTTTAGATAAAGTTTACGTAGGTGGAAAATTAGTTTCTGAAGAAAGTGTTACAGGTTCATTTGGTGAAGGTTTTAGAACTGGAGCAACTGTTGGCTATAGATTTAATACGCGTTTGGGTGTTGAGATGGGGGTAAATTATTATTCTAGTAACGATAAAACAATGGCTCAAACAACTACAGATGTAATTTTTATGTCGGGTGGTCGGCCTATTTATAATTTTAAATCAGTGGGACAAATCACTGCTTTTGATTTAGCTCCTGCTTTAGTTTTATTTTTAGGAGAGCAAAATGGTTTTGAACCATACACGAAAGTTGGGGTACTTTTACCAGTTCACGGTGATTTAGAAATTACTACAGATGCAATTGCTCCTACAGGTGTTGCTAACCCTGCTACGGTAGCTGTTCATAGTGTTGATAAGGTTAAGCCAAATCCAACAGTAGGTTTTATGGCGACATTAGGTTCTTCATATAAATTAGGAAAACATATTTCTGCATTTGCAGAATTAGAATATCGTAATTTTACTGTTCATGGTAAATCGAAAGAAACTACTGAATTTACTATGAATGGTCAAAATGCTTTGGCAGGTAGAAGTCAGGCTCAAATTCATACGAATTATGTAGACCGTTTGGATGTTAATTCAAATAATGCTGCGACAAATCCAAATGGATTGGATTCAACTAAACCGATGGATGAATTAAGTTCTTATGTTGGAATCAGTGGTCTTGGTTTGACGCTTGGATTGAAATATAGCTTGTAATACAGTTTTATTATAGGAGAAGGGATGTTTGAAAAAGCATCCCTTTTTTTGTTTTAAAAAAATAGGTTTTTGGAACGCGGGTTTTTTAGCCCTGATGGGAGCGGCATCCTTTTTACAATTTTTTTAGACTGGAAGCATTCAAAAGGCTTCCAGTCTAAAAAAATTGTAAAAAGATACAGCGTACAGCAGGAAATAGCTCCTGAAAATCAAAAACGGAATTTTGCAGTGAAGAAAGATAAGAATTAACAATATGTTTATAGTCAAAACTAATTTGGGAATAGTGTTTGGTTTGTTTTTAATTTCTAAATTTGTAACCTAGTTTGAAGCTTTAAAATATTCAAACGATAAACTTTAAATAAAATATTATGGCATTAGCAATAACAGATGCTACTTTTGAGGAAGTAGTTTTGAAATCAGACAAACCGGTAATGGTGGATTTTTGGGCAGCATGGTGTGGACCTTGTAGAATGGTAGGTCCAATCATTGATGAATTGAGCAACGAATACGAAGGAAAAGTTGTTATAGGAAAAGTTGATGTTGATGCAAACCAAGAATTTGCAGCTAAATACGGAGTGAGAAATATTCCAACGGTTTTGGTTTTTCATAACGGAGAAGTAGTAGGGAAACAAGTAGGAGTTGCTCCGAAACAAACTTACGCTGATAGTTTAGACGCTTTGTTGTAATCGGTAGATTATGATTTATATAGAATCTTTATTGGATTCAAAGAGAAGGTTTGGTGAAAGTCAAGCCTTTTTTTTTGTTTAAGCTGCATTTATTTCCGCTTCTTGATTAAGTTTTGTTTCGGTAATCTTTTAATTTTTAAATCATTCAATCTTTTGATATATTTGGTAGATGAAGATTGAATCGCAAATAGAAAAAATTTCCAGTTTCCAGCATCTGGAGTTGTTGGCTAATCAAGTTGTGGAAGGTTTTATTTCAGGAATGCACAAAAGCCCGTTTCATGGCTTTTCAGCTGAATTTGCCGAGCATAAAGTGTATAATGTTGGCGAAAGCACCAAGCATATTGATTGGAAGTTGTTTGCCAAAACGGATCGCCTGTTTACAAAACGCTTTGAGGAAGAGACTAATTTGCGGTGTCATCTTATTATCGATAATTCCTCATCGATGCATTATCCAAAATTAAAAGACAATCAGAACTTTTTTGAGAATAAGATTGGGTTTTCAGTATTGGCTTCGGCAGTTTTAATGAATCTGTTGAGGAAACAACGCGATGCTGTGGGTCTAAGTGTGTTTTCGGATACATACGAGTACTACGCGCCTGAAAAAGGTAGTGATCGCCATCATCGGATGATTTTGAATACGCTCGAAGGTTTACTTGTGAAGCCTGCTGTTGAAAAAAATACAGACGCGGTTACATTTTTGCATCAAATAGCGGAAAAAATCCACCGCCGTTCGATGATCATCTTATTTACGGATATGTTTCAGTCTGGTTCCCAATCATCGGGAGAAGAAGCGCTGTTTAATGCACTGCAACATTTGAAACACAATAAGCATAAAGTAGTCTTGTTTCATGTTGTCGATAACAAAACAGAGTTAAATTTTGACTTTGATAATGCTCCAAGGAAGTTTATTGATGTGGAAACGGGAGATGAAGTAGCGATTTTTGCGGATAATGTGAAAGAAGAATACGAAAAACAGGTGGAAAGTTACTTCAAGAAGTTGGCTTTAACCTGCTCTCAAAACCGAATAAAGTACATTCCGGTGAGTGTGGATGAAAGTTTCGAAAAAATTTTAATGACATACTTGGTTGAAAAACAAAACTTTGGATAATAAGGCGAAAATTTATCAATTATTTTTTCAAAAAACGCTTGCGTAAACGGAAATCTATTGTATCTTTGCCACCGCAATAACGCAGAGGTTTGGTAGTTCAGTTGGTTAGAATACATGCCTGTCACGCATGGGGTCGCGGGTTCGAGTCCCGTCCAGACCGCAATATTGGGGAAAGCCTTTCGTAACAGAAAGGCTTTTTTGCCCCATAAGGTTTTTAACGTTAGTTGTGTTGTTTGCTACGAATTTGTAACTCGTAGCGGGTTTAGTAGTTAGACCAATGAAAAGCTTTCCACTTTGGTGGATAGCTTTTTTGATTTAAA
>NZ_FODN01000008.1 GCF_900110375.1 Flavobacterium sinopsychrotolerans
GTTCGAGTCCCGTCCAGACCGCCAGTAATAAAAAAGCTTTTCTGTTAAGAAAAGCTTTTTTTGTTTTTGTAAAATTCAAATAGTAATCGTTATGTATTTTGTTTACATCATAAAAAATCATCAAGGATTATTTTACAAAGGATTTACTCAAAATCTTGATAAGCGTATTTTTGAACACAATAATGATTTAAGCCGATACACGTCTGGAAAAAGTCCATGGATTTTGGTTTATTTCAAAGAATTTGAAACAAAAACGGAAGCATTGAAAGAAGAATTACGATTAAAAAAGCTTAATGTTGCTTCGATAGAAAGATTATTAAGCAGTTTTCAAGTTTAATAGAACACATGCGTGTCATCTCGTCTTTTGGGACGAGACGGGTTCGAGTCCTCTCGTTCCAAAAACGAGACCAGTAATAAAAAGCTTTTCGTAATAGAAAAGCTTTTTTTGTTTTTGTAAAATTTAAATAGTAGTCGATATGTATTTTGTTTACATCATAAAAAATCATCAAGGATTATTTTACAAAGGATTTACACAAGATCTTGATAAGCGTATTTTTGAACATAATAATGATTTAAGCCGATATACGTCTGGAAAAAGTCCATGGATTTTGGTTTATTTCAAAGAATTTGAAACAAAAACAGAAGCATTAAAAGAGGAATTACGATTAAAAAAGCTTAATGTTGCTTCGATAGAAAGATTATTAAGCGGTTTTCAAGTTGAATAGAACATATGCCCTGTCATCTCGTCTTTTTGGGACTAGACGGGTTTGAGTCCTCTCGTTCCAAAAACGAGACTACTATAGCGGAAAGACTTTTTCTTTTATAATGGTAGATTAAAACAACTCGGATTTATAGTTCCATACAATCCACACAAACAATCCCAAATACATTACGCAAATCACAAACTTCATGAAACTGGAAGCCAGAAACCCCACAAAAGAACCTGCAGCTGCTTTCAAAGCCCTATTGTGGTCTTTAAAATCATAAATAAGTTCACCTATCAGCGCACCAATAAAAGGTCCTATGAGGAAGCCAAAAGGTATTGGAGCAAGGATCCCGACAACTAAGCCGATGTTTGTTCCCCAAATCCCATACGAGCTACCGCCAAATCTCTTGGTTCCCTTTGCTGGAATCACGTAATCTAAAACGGAAATAACAACTGTAATCAATAGAGCAATTCCTAAAATCCAATAATTTGCCGGAACAGCATTTGTAAAATAAAGAAGTGCAAGCCCAACCCAACTCAAACTTGGTCCGGGTAAAACAGGTAAAAAACTGCCAATTAAACCTGTAATAATGCATGCGAAACCTAGAATTAAAAGTAGGATATCCATAAATTTATTTTTAGTAATTTTGAAAACACAAAAGCAACACGTATTTAGCTAATGAATAAGATGAAATTAATACAACTATTTTCAGTAACGCTCTTCTTTACTTTTTCTTTTTGGTCGGTAAACGCTCAAGAGAAAATAGTAAGCGATAATGATATGCTTTTGAAAGAGACCATTTACAACGAAAACAGAGTAAAAGTATTGAATTTTTCCTTGAAAGAGTTTGATGCGCTTTTTTTTGAGTTTTTTGATAAAAAATCAAACCCAAATTTACTATTGACAAAGGAAGAATTCTATAATTATACGATTCAAATTGCTGTTTTTTCAGATCGATTGGCGGCTCTGTATCCAGATCAAAAAGAAATTGCTACCGAAAACAAAAAGAAATGGTTTGCTGAAAACTACGAAGATTATTTGCTTTCGAAAGCATCTCAAAAAAAATAATTGTATTTTTATAAAATATTAGTTCCATTCAAAAACAAAACCTTGAAGCAGTATTACCTCTTTTTAGTATTTATATTTTTTAATTCCTGTCAATACTTTGACAAACAAATCCCTTCGGAAAAGGAATTGTTACAAAAGGAACTGAAATCCATCAACTGGAAAGAAGTCGATGAATACCCATCGGTAGTAGATTGTGAAAAAATTGATAATAAAGCCCAACGCCAACAGTGTTTTTTTGAGGTTTTAACCCAGTTGATTCAGGAAAAATTGAGCGTTGATACTCTTTCGGTTCTCTACCCTGAACTGGATACGATTGAGGTAAAGGTTACTGTTTTTCCTAATGCAACGATGCAATTCGAGCCTCAATTTCCTAAAGATTCCGTTGCTTACGACAAAATCAAAATCGACAGTATTCTTAAAGTCCGTTTAGTTGATTTTCCAAAAATTAACCCAGCCATCAAGCGTGGTATTCCAGTAAAAACACAATTTATTCTTCCGGTTATTCTTAAAGTGGAGTAGATTTTTTGGAGCTATTTCCAGCTGTTCACTGTATCTTTTTCTTTAAAAAAAAAGAAAAAGGATGCCGTTTCCATCTGGGCTAGGGTTTTAGTGCATATTAGAATTTTCTGCCTTTCCATTCGTATTTTCCAAACAAAGAATACAAAGCCACGCTCACACTAAAAAAGGGATACAACAAACTGCTCAAAATCAAATACTGTATTTTGGTCTTGGTTAAAAAATAATTGGCTTTGTAAATCAAAACGGTATCAACAAGAAATTTTAAAAGGAATAGCAAAACTATATTTTGAAACGGAATAACGCCCAACACCCAATATCCAACACCTACAATCAAACCTAAATTTCCCGCAAAAACTAACACCCCCAATCCTTTTCCGAAAGTACTTTGATACGAGCTTGTTTTGGATGCCCAACGGACGCGCTGATAGAATAATGATTTCCAATCATTCAATGATTTTGTGATAACAATATTGTTTTGGGTTTTCAAATAATGCACTTTTTCGGTGGATTTTGCAATCGCTTTTTGCAACAAGAATACATCATCGCCACTGGCAATTCCATCGTTTCCTTCGAAACCATTCAGCTCTTGAAAATAGGATTTGGTATACGCAAAATTGGCGCCATTGCACATAAATCCTTTGTTAATGCCAAAACTCCCGATGGTTGCTCCTTGTAAACTCGCCAAATCCAACTGTTGGAAATGATGAAGAAATGAATTGCCACAATCGTAAGTAACCGCGCCGGCAATCATAGCAACATCATGAAGTTGAATGTAATTGTCTAAGGTCAATAACCAGTTTGTATTGACTACACAATCGGCATCGGTAGTGATAATCCAATCCGTATTTACAATTTGCATCGCAGTTACGATGGCGTCTTTCTTCGGTGAATTGGAAACTCGAATGTTATTTATTATTTGAATATTGTCTCTCGACTGCGCTCGATATGACAATGGAATGCTGAACTCTTCTTCAGAAAAATCATCAACTAAAATCACTTCAAATAATTCTATCGGATAATTCAATTTTGCTAAACTTGCTAGTAAAATAGGCAGATTTTCGGCTTCATTCCGGAAAGGAACAATAATGGAGAATTTTGTTTTTGGCGTTAAGCCGGTATATTCAATTGTATTCACTTTGGTAAAACCATAAATCAGTACAATTATCGCCAAACAATACATGAAGATTATGATGTATAAAACAATGGTAATCATCATCTTTTATTGCGTTTTGTCTCCTTCTACTTTGGAGAGAATTTTAAAATTCAATACATAATAAGTGCCAATTATCACCGGTAAAACCACATTCAAAAACCACATTAAAGTCGAAATGAAAATCACAATCCATTCGTTTACGCCAAGAATTCCGAAAAAATAAACGGCGACACTTCCTTTTACAGCAAAGTCCAAAAACTGAAAAGTAGGTAAGGAAGAAGCTAAAAAATAAACAGACGAAATGGTCGAAATCAAGGTGAAATAAGGTAAATCAACGTCAAAAGCCAGAAACAAAAAGTAGTATTGATGCGAGAAAACGAGATAGCGGCAAATGCCTAAAAAGATGTTTTTTTGATGAATCGATTTTGGGATTTCATTAATCTTATGAATCAGTTTCTCGATAGAATAGCCTTTGATAGTAATTTTTTTGACCGAAAATAAAACTATGAAAAGGAGTATTAGAAATCCAAAAAGCAGCACTACCGTTTTTGAGGTAATCACATTGTACTTCGCATTAAAATACAACAACCCAAAAATTCCAAAAATAACAGTCAATATCATTTGGATTCCGTTGCAAATCAGATTCAAGAAAATGACTTTTTTAGTGTTTGATTTATCAAAAAATAATGCTTTCCCGGCATATTCTCCAACTCCATTCGGCGTGAAAAGTCCTGCGGTTAATGCGCCAAGAACTTGTTTGGTTGCTTCTCCCAAAGAGATTTTATGGATAAATTCGACTAAGTTTTGCCATTTCAATATTTCAAAAAAACGATTCAAAACACTCAATAACAAAATAAAGGCGATTCCGCCAATAGATTGATTTTTTTGGAATAAAACAATGAATTTCTGCCAATCCAGTTTGTCGTTATTAGCCAATTGATTGTAAATAAAATAAAACGCACCACCCACAATCAAAAGTTTGATTAGAAGTACGAGGAATTGCTTAGTTTTGTGTGGAATTGTAATCATTACTGCAAAATAACAAATTAAAATTGGCAAACGAACGCATCATATTAGGAATTGACCCCGGAACAACGATTATGGGTTTTGGATTGATAAAAATTGTCAATAAAAAAATGGAATTTTTGCAATTGAATGAACTGCAATTGTCCAAATACGACAATCATTATCAAAAACTAAAAATCATTTTCGAACGTACGATTGAGTTAATTGATACGCATAATCCAGATGAAATCGCAATTGAAGCGCCTTTTTTTGGTAAAAACGTGCAGTCGATGCTGAAGTTGGGACGTGCGCAAGGCGTAGCCATGGCAGCGGGACTTTCGAGAGATATTCCAATTACCGAATACGAACCAAAAAAAATAAAAATGGCGATTACCGGAAACGGAAACGCTAGTAAAGAGCAAGTTGCTAAAATGTTGCAACAATTATTAGGACTGAAAGAATTACCTAAAAACCTTGATAGCACCGATGGATTGGCAGCTGCGGTTTGTCATTTTTTCAATTCTGGAAAAGTGGTGGGCGCCAAAAGTTATACCGGTTGGGATGCTTTTGTGAAACAAAATGAGGAACGAGTAAAAAAATAGCCAGACTATGTTTAGATAATCTGGCTACTAAATATTTGAAATTCTAATTATTTTATTTCTTCATATTGATAATTAAAAGTACCATTGGTAATGGTGTTATTAGTATCAATTTGATTGGTAAAAGTTGAAGAGGTAGTAAACTTAAAGGTTCCTTTTACAATTTTTGTTTTAGTATTAACTTCTGTTATTGTGATAGTACCTTCTTTAGTATATTCAAATAAATCATCTGAAGTGTCTGTTAAGTCTACTGCGTGTGATGTAGGATTGTTTTCATCGGTAGTAAACGCATACGTTCCTAAAGCAATTTTTGTCCTTTTTAACCAAATATTAATTTCCGGATTTCCCAGTATTCCACCTTGGCGGCCTTGAAGCATAACAAAATCCTCTATTGGGTAATAAGACCAAATATTTGTTGTAGAAAAAAGGTTATTTCCAGAAGGATTGTTGGCATTAAAAGACTTACCATCAATTGTGGCTGTCATAGCAAATTCTGATTTGGTATCCTCACTATTGTTGTCATCAGAAGAACAAGAAAAAAGAATAAATGGTAAGATAAGAAGTAATTGAGTAATTTTTTTCATAATAGAAATAATAGGTTTAGACAAACTTAGATAATTATTTCTATTTTAGTAAGAATATTAGTTTATTTTTTTTGGCAACATGCTGTTTAGAAAAAAAGGAATTATTATTTCCCGATAAAAGGAACAGGTATCCCATTATTGTCATGTAGATAATGAAGAATACTGAATTTAAAAGATAATTTTAATTTTATTGGGGATTAATGATATTTATTCAAGAGCAAGATTTAACTTGCTCTTTTTTTATTATGTCAGGAATCTATATACACATACCCTTTTGCAAACAGGCTTGTCATTACTGTGATTTTCATTTTTCGACTTCGATGAAGAAGAAAGAAGAAATGGTTTGTGCTATTGCCAAAGAAATTCAAATGCGTAAAAGCGAATTTGAAAAGGAACAAGTTGAGACTATTTATTTTGGTGGAGGAACGCCAAGTGTTTTGACTTCAGTAGAAATTAATTTTTTGATTGCTGCAGTTTATAGCAATTATTCTGTGATTGAAAATCCTGAAATTACACTGGAAGCCAATCCTGATGATTTGTCAAGTGAACGAATAATTGAATTGTCTAAAAGTAAAATCAACCGATTAAGTATTGGGATTCAATCGTTTTTTGAAGAGGATTTACAACTGATGAACCGCGCTCATAATTCGGCGGAAGCCAAAAAATGTTTGGAAGAAGCTACTCAGTATTTCGACAATATTTCCCTCGATTTGATTTACGGAATTCCGGGAATGAGCAATGAGAAATGGAAACAAAATATTGAAACAGCATTGTCTTTTGGGATTCCGCATATTTCGAGTTATGCTTTGACGGTAGAACCAAAAACCGCTTTGAATAAACTCATTCAAACGGGAAAAATTGCTGCGCCTAAAGACGAAGTTGCGCAAGAGCATTTCGCTATTTTGGTCGAAACGCTCGAAGCCAATGATTTCATTCATTACGAATTGTCAAATTTTGGGAAGGAAAACTATTTCTCCAAGAATAATTCGGCGTATTGGTTAGGGAAAAAATACATTGGAATTGGTCCTTCGGCGCACAGTTATGATGGCATTTCCCGAAGTTGGAACGTGTCGAATAATGCGATTTATTTAAAATCGATTCAAGAAAATAAATTACCAAACGAAACTGAAATTCTTTCGACAGCTGATCGTTACAACGAATATGTTATGACGGGTTTACGAACGATTTGGGGCGTTTCTTTGGATAGAATCAAAACTGAATTTGGAAGTGAATATTTGGAATATTTGAATAAACAGACTCAGAAATTCCTTGATGATGATTTAGTTTTTGTCGAAAACAATATCTTGAAACCAACACCAAAAGGAAAGTTTTTGACGGATGGAATTGCAAGTGATTTTTTTATCCTGAACTAGTTTCAGGATCTGTTGATTTTTAATTGATTTTTATGGAAAAAGGATTTACTTATATTTTGACTAATAAAAATGCTACGGTTTTATATGTTGGAGCAACCAAAAATCTTAAAAATAGAGTTGATTGTCATAGAAATGGCACAGGTGCAGTTTTTACAAAAAAATATAATGCTACTATTTTAATCTATTTTGAAGTATTTGATGATTTAAGCGATGCTTTTAAAAGGGAAAAACAACTTAAAAATTGGCATAAAGACTGGAAATGGAATATTGCAAAACTTTCAAATCCTGAATTAAAAGATTTATATTTGAACTTATAAAGTATCTCCAGATGAGATGCTGAAATAAATTCAGCATAAATGTTAGCAACAGTTCAACATAACAATCAAACAATTAAAGTCGATTTATCAAAACCCATTGATATTTCGATTCCATTGACGAATACAGATGAAAATCCAATTGCTTGGTATATTGATAAACCAGTAATTGAACCTGTAATTTTTGGGGATTGGATAGGAAAAGTTTCGGAAGGAAAATCGTCTACCAATTTCAATAATATTTTCTTCAATCCACACGGACATGGGACTCACACAGAATGTTTGGGGCACATTACACGAGAATTTTACAGCATTAATCAATCGTTGAAACAGTTTTTCTTTTTGGCTGAATTAATTTCGGTTGTGCCGGAATTGCAAGGAGAAGATTTGGTAATAACGTTAGAAAACATCTTGACTGCGCTCGATGTGACATTGAAGTTAGGTGTTCCAAAAGAAGCCCTAATCATCAGAACGCTACCTAATTTTAAAATAAAAAAATCTTTAAAATATTCGAATACCAATCCGCCATATTTGGAGGAAGATGCTGCGCGTTTCATTCGCGAAAGCGGAATTAAACATTTATTGATTGATTTACCAAGTGTGGATAAAGAAAAAGATGATGGGAAATTACTGGCACACAAAGCATTTTGGAATGTAACCGATATTAATAATCTGAATGCTGATGCACGATTGGATTGCACGATTACCGAAATGATTTTTGTATTTGACGAAGTGAAAGACGGAAGTTATTTGCTGAATTTACAAATCGCATCTTTCGAGAATGATGCGAGTCCCAGTAAACCGGTTTTGTATGCTATTTTAAATGATGAATTATAAATTTTGAATGAAAATAATTTCATAAATGAACTTAGAAACATATTACGAATATTGTTTGTCTAAAAAAGGAGTGACGGAACATTTCCCTTTTGATGAAGATACTTTAGTTTTTAAAGTAGGCGGAAAAATGTTTGCATTATCGTCTTTAAGTCAATGGGAGAATGGGCAGCCGTCAGTCAATTTAAAATGTGATCCGGAGCGTGCTGAGGAATTGCGTGCTGAATATGATGACATTCAACCGGGTTTTCACATGAGTAAAACCCATTGGAATACAATTTCAATAAATGCATCAGTTTCGGATGCGCTTGTCAAAGAATTGATCGATGATTCCTATGAATTGGTTTTCAAAAGTTTAACAAAGAAATTGCAAAGTGAAATTCAAGAATTAGAAAATTAGGCATTACTTTTGCGAAGAAATTCAGAATAAAATTATAAATACTTACTGAAATAAATTCAGCATATCATATGAAAGAACAATTTAAGAAGTTTTTGAACGAAGAACAAGACCCAAAAGCTATTGAAAAAATCGCTTCAAAATTGAGTGATTTATTGATGAAAAATGAAGAAATAGGCTATATAGCTGTTCAAAAAAAACCTGCGATTACCGTTTTGCCGGATAGTATTGTGATGACCAATAAAAGAATTATCATTTGTCAGCCTAAAAATCTGGGACTTTCAATGAATTTTATTGATTACACTTGGGATGAGATTGAAGGCACTTTTGTGAAAGAAAATATTTTAGGTTCAGAGTTTTCTTTTACTACGAGAACTAATATGGAGGTTTCTATTGATTATATTCCTAAAATCCAGGCGCGAAAGATTTTTACCTATGCTAAAGAACAATTGGATATACTGAAAGTTGGGTCTGTATTAAACGCAACCATGATGGATGAAGTTCCAGTTTTACCAATAGAAGAAGTGGAGATTATTGAGGAAATGGAAACGGAAGAAGTAACAAGTTTTGCTGAAATAATGCCAGTTTCACAGCCAAATTTTATTGCTGAAAATCAAGAATTCGAAGAGGTTTCAACAAGCCCAAAAGACAAATCCTTAAGCGATTTATCACAAGACGAACTTTTTGAAAAATTACAGAATTATAAAAAATTATTGGACAACGGATTGATTTTACAAGGCGAATACGATGCTTTTAAGAAAGAAATTTTGAGTTATATGTAGTCAGTCTTAAAGTTGAAAGACTTATTCTTTAAATATAAAAAAGTCGAAAGTAGTATTTTACCGCTTTCGACTTTTTAGTTTAGATTAAATAATTCATGGATTAAAGATTAAAATACCCCAATATAATGATTTCCAGGTTTGTTAATCAATTTCGCTCCTTTAGTAACCACATTGGTTTTGCTATTAATAATGTAGATGTTACCATCTTTACCTACTGGAGTAATAGCAATATAAACGTCATCTCCATTCACTACAAATCCTTGATATTGGCCAAAATCAAGATCAGCATCATAAGGAATGTCTACAATAGTTGCTTTTTGAGTGTTTAAATCTACACGAGCAATAAAACCTTGACCGTTTGCATTGTCATGAGTGTACAAAATGTAACCAATTCCGTTGCCAGCATATCTCCATGCATCTACATAAGTACCTGTTATACCTAATGCTGCATCTAAACTGAATACATAAGAGTTGTCGTATTGATTGTTTTGGTTGATTTTTAAGATGCGGGAACCACCATTGTCATTTTGAGTTGCTTGATAGATATTACCATCTTCACCTAAAAATGCGTTGAAGCTACGGTAGCCGTTAGTATTTCCAACGCTGATAGTAGATGAAATTATTGTAGGATTTTCTAATGAAGGATAATCCACCACTACAGATTTTGCGCCTATTTTTGTATATGCAGTAGCATCAGCTAAACCGGTTGCTGGATTGTGTTTTCCTTTTCCAATACCAATGATTAATTTATTTCCTGCTTTGTTTAATACTGGACCATCTAAACGTGAAATGTAGTGCCCTAAAACTTCTTCTTCAGCTGAAAAAGGGATTTCATATTGTTTGTAGTTGTTAATTAGAACGTCTTTTAAGTGTAAAGCTAATACAGTTGAAAGACCTCTTGAATGTTTGTAAACCTTATTTTCATCTGTTGTTACTTTTATACCAGAAAGATTTACTGCAATACCTGTTTTATCTCCATCAAATAATTTTACCCATCTAGGTGCAGTGGTAGCATAAGCAGCTATGTTTACCTTAACATCTGATTCCGCATGATTTTTTCCTCCATTTACTGAATACTTAGAAAACTCACCTCCATTTGGCCCAGTATAAGCAATGTTGAAAAGAGTATTGCCATCTTCTGAAGATTGTAAACGAGCCGTTCTTTGAGATCTTACATGAAAACCGTCGTCATAAACATTGATTGATTTTTCAGGATTTTTTGCATCAGCTACACTTACAGAGTACACCATAGTACCACCGTTTCCGTCTCCAGGATTAGTTCCCATCATAGCGCCACTCAAAGTAATCCAGCGATCCGTATTGCCAGGATTAACAGAGTCTTCTGAATTGTCATTGTCAGTATTGCAACTAGTTAATGATAAAGTTGTTAGTACAGCTGCACATATAAAAAAATTTAAAATTCGATTCTTCATAGTATATTTATTTAGAAATTATTAATGGTATAGTTTAATTTTAGATAAAAAGCCCTGCCTGGTTTTTGTACGGCAAAATTGTCATAAGCCTCACGGTTGAATATATTTTTCGCATCAAAACTCACTACAATTTTTTTGTTAGGAAATATATAACTTGCTCCTACATCTTGTATGAATTGAGGAGGCGTCATAAAATGATCAGATTTTGCCCAAATGGTATTAAAGGGATGCACATAGCTGAAGTTATAATGCAAGTTTAGGATTGATTTTTTCTGTAGGATGTCGTTCATTTTATACTGTACAGAGCCATTGGCTGTTAAAAAGGGTTCGTTTGGCAACTGTACATTATATCTCGTACTAAGAAATTGACCATTAGGCGCGTATTTATTTTTGTAAAGAGAGCTGAATTTTGACATATTCAACATGATATTCAAATTGTTATTTAACATGTAATTCATTTCTGCTTCAAACCCAATTGCCTGAGTTTTATTAAGGTTTTCGTATGGAAAGGTTTCCACTGCAGAAACAGGTCTGTCGTTTGATAAAATAACAATCTTATCCTTAGTGTCTCTTATGAAACTTGAAACCGAAAATGAAATTCGATGCTTGTTTACAGAATAGGAATCAATCCTAAATCCTAAATTGAAATTAGTACTGATTTCAGGTCTAAGATTAGGGTTTCCAACTAAGTTTTCGGCTTGATTACCAAAAATCTCTCCTTCTGATGGCATTCTTACTGCTTTTTCTGCCGAGGCAAGAATTACAATGGTTGAATTAATCGAGTACGAAGAAGCAAATCCGTATCCGGTTGTAGTTCTCAGATCATTAATCCGTTGTTCTACACGAACATTTTGACCATCTACTACCTCCACTTTTGGTTCTACTCTTTCCACCTTTTGCCGGTAATATTTACCAAACAGGTTTGTTTTTAAACGCGAATTAAAAGCTTGCATTTCATACCCTAATGAAGTTACATTTTTGGTGATGTCACTTGTCGCTAAATACGAGCTTTCCAATATATTTCTTAATTCATCAGAGTCTTCTCTGTCAGCTATGTAGAATGAATGATTTAATTCTAATTTGTGATTTTGTGCTATCTTGTATTGTAGGTCAGATCGTAAATTTGTGATTTTTCTGGTAATTGTATTCATTGTAGGACGACCTTGTTGTGCACCATTTAGGGTAGGCAAAGGATCTCCATGCAAGCCAATAACTTTTTCGCCAAACCAATTATAAGCCCATTTTACGGTGTCTTGTATGTACTGATTTCGATCGCTATACACGCCGTTGAAGTTGAACTCTAAACCTTTTGTAAAAAGATTTTTCTTATTGTAATTCAGGCTTATTACATGAGCTTGGGATTCTGTAAATCTGCCTTTGTATGGAGTAGACATGTATTGTCCGTGTTGTACTTCTTTGTACGTATCGGAACCAATGTAGTTAATCATGAAGTTGTCTGCCCATTTTACATCTGTAAAGCCAAGCTCTAAACGACCTCCTACAGATTTGAAAGCATCGTTAAAGCGTTTCGCTCTAACATTTTCTACACGACCATTTGGTAACTGATTACTAACAAATTTCCCCCAAACTTCGTAGTTGTTATCAGAATAATTGTAAAATCCAGAACCTCTTGCCGTGAATCCCGTTTTGCTGTCCCTATACATACCACTAATATCAGCTTGCGTAGTGTTAAACGAACCGTAGGACACAGAAGCAGTCAAATTATTACGCATTCCTCCTTTTTTAAGGATAACATTGATGGCTCCTCCTAGGAAGTCACCAGACAGATGCGCAGGAAGAACACCTTTGTAAACTTCTATGCGCTCAATCATTGCTGGCGGAATAGTATTCAGATTAAAAGAAGAACCATAAGTAGAAATTTCTATCCCATCAATAAATATTCCCACAGAACTTCCGGACATGCCATTCAAGTTATACTCCACGCTAGATCCTAATCCACCATTTTGACGCACTTTTACTCCTGCGGTTTGATTTAATAATTCGTTAGTTTGTAAATTTCTTAAGTACGCTTCTTTAGTCTCTATAACAGTAACTGCAAAACCTTTACTTTCTAATTTCTTTGCGAATGATTTTCCTTTAATTGCTACATTATTTAAAGCTTGTGGGACTTCCGAGGATAGTGTTGATTTTGTTTTCAACTCTTTTGGGTAAGCAATGGCATTTGGAAGTAGTGTTATATTTATTTCTTTAGGTGTATTTTTCTTAATGGTAACTTTAAATGTTTGGCTTTGGTATCCAATGCCGTTACAAATAAGTTTGTATCTTCCAGATGGAGCATTAATGCTAAAGGTACCTTCTGAGTCTGTTTTTGTTTCAAATGAGGTGCCTTCTAAAGAAACGATTATTCCCGATAAAACTTTTTCGGATGAGGTGATTTTTCCAAAAACTCTAGTTGGATTTTGCTGTGAAAACACAGGAAAAACCATTAAAATGAAAAGGATAGAAAAAATAGCGTTGTTATGCATTATTGATTTTATAAATATTTTTTATTAAAATATTATTCTTAATTAGACTTATTATAAATAACTTTGCTGCAAAACTACTATTAACATCCACGAAATAGGTAGGGAAAAACGGATTATTATTTTGTAAAAACGGATTATTATTTTGAAACTTAAATCGAAAATTTTAGCACACGAAAAACCACTGATTGCTATAGAGATAGGGGATTCGTATAATCAAAAAAGTCATTTTGTCGAAGAGAAAATTAGCATTCAGAATGGAAAAATGGAGCAAATAACGAGCACTAATTTGATTAGTGAAGGTGTAGTGATTCTGGATTTTAAAATGTATTTTTCGACTCCACAAACGATGCAATCTGAAATAATTGGCGAATCTATTGTTATGAATTTTATTTGTTGTAACAATGTAGAAACTACTATTGACCAAGTAGAAAGCGAGAAATATACAACGGAAAACACCCATAATATTCTATACACAGACAATTTTAATGGAGCCTTTGAAATTCCCGCTTTTGAAGAGATTAATTATTTGTCCATTATTTTATCGCGGGATTATTATTATCAATTAATCAATGAAGATTGGGAGCTTCATCAAAAATTCTCTGCAACTATTATTCAAAAAAAATCCAGTTATTTAACTCCAAAATACGTTCCGTTTAGTCCGGTTATGCAATGGGTTATTCATGAAATCAAAAACTGTACATACAAAGGGACTATCAAGAAAATGTATCTTGAGGCTAAAATAAAAGAGCTTTTAATTTTACAACTGGATACCTTGGTAAAAAAACCTCAAGAAAAAGTACTTGTAAATGAAGAAGACTATCTTAAACTTCTGAAAGCGAAATTGATTTTAGAAGCTAATTTTACAGATGCGCCATCCCTTCCGGAACTTTCCAGGGCAATAATGCTTAACGAATTTAAATTGAAAAAAGGGTTTAAATCTTGTTTTGAAACAACAGTGAAAGGCTATATCACTAAACTCCGAATGGAATGTGCTAAAGATTTATTTAAGAACAAAGCTTCAAATGTAGGCGAAGTAGCGTATAAGTGTGGCTACAAAGATGTATCTCATTTTTCGGCAGCTTTTAAACTGTTTTATGGATTTACACCCATCAGTTTCAGAAAACTTAATAAGATTACAAAATTATCTTTCTTTTATTGGAGTTTTCTAGACATTCTTGCTCTTGATCTTTTTTTGATTTAAATAGATCAAATTCCTGTTCAAACTTCAAGATGAATATAGTTTTATGTAATTAGTCTTAAAGGCAAAAGTCACAGAGTCAAAAGATATTCTACTACCTTTTTGACTTTGTGACTTTCGATTTTCTAATATATAGACTAAAGCGTTTTTTTCTGCTTTTCTACAAAATTATTAGATTGTAATTCTAATAAATCAGTAGCGTTTTTGCGTTGTAAATCATACAATTGTTTGTCGTCAGCAATGTCGCCGTATACTTTGTCATGCATGGTTGCGCTAGTTTTTACCAACAAAGTGCGTTGGTATTTGTCTTGTTCGATTGTTGCTTTCAACGCCGTTTCAAGATCTTCCAGTTTATAATCATATTCGCCTTTTGGAGATAGAAGTTTAGCAATAATAGGGGAGGTTTCTATGGCTAAAAACAGCAACATTATAAAAAAAGAAGGCAGCCACGGCAATTTATCCAAGGCATTGATTCGTGCCATTAAACCGTCAAATCCATCAATAATAGGTTGGGTTTCGGTAACTTTCTTGTCCAAATCGGTTTGCAGCGTTTTGGTATTTTTCTCCATTTCAGCAATTTTAACCAAGTTGGTTTTTTGTAAGGTGTCCAGTTCTTTTTTTGCTAAATCATGTTTGGCAATTTTTTCTTTAAAAACAGGACCTTTGCCTAATTTTTTGGTTCCTGCGGTTCCTTCGGCTTCAGTGATGTAGGTTTCATACAGCGTATTTACTTCTTTCTCTTTGTTTATGATTTCTGATTTTAATTTATCGATTTCTGCTTTATTTTTATCCAAATCCGACTTGAAATAATTCGCCACTTCTTTTTTGTTATTCAAAGCCATCGCATTTTTCTCTTTCAACAAAACGGTATTGATTTCTTTTTCAAAGATTTTAATTTCTAATGGTTTCGAAATTACTATCGCAATAATTACCGCCAAAATAATTCGGGGAGTTGCCTGTAGAAATTCACTTCCTATTTTGTCTCTTTTTCGAATAGTGGAAACAATAAAACGATCTAAATTAAAAATAAGTAAACTCCAAACGATTCCAAACGCGATTGCGGGATATATACTGTCAAAGACGGTAAACAGTGCATACGAACTGGCAAGAAAAGCCATGACCGCGGTGAAGAAAACAGTGGCGCCAATACCTACATATTTGGTTTGTTCGCCTTCGGAACACCCTTCAAGTAGGTCTTTATCGGCTCCGGAACAAAGGATGAAAAATTGTTTTAACATGATTAATTTTTTTTGATTGCTTCGCTAGTTCGCTATTCTAGCTCGGGTGATTGATGATTACAAATTTAACGCCAAAAAAATGAATTTTGGTATAAATAGTTGATATGTTTTTAATTAGCTTTTTTTGCATAAAAAAAGCTGTTCATCTAGAACAGCTTTTTTTAATTTGGGACTATAATTGTACTTATAGTAATGGAGCTCCAGTCATAATTTCAGCATTAGCAAACTCTTCGAATTGAGTAAAGTTTTCTTTGAACTTGTGTGCCAATTCAATTGCTTTCTGGTCATATAGTTCTTGGTTTTCCCATGTGTTTCTAGGGTCTAATATTTCACTTGGAACATTTGGACAGGTTTGTGGTATTGCCATTCCAAACACTTTGTGGTTCTCATATGCTACATCGTTTAACTGACCTTCTAGTGCAGCGGTAATCATAGCACGCGTGTATTTCAATTTCATTCGGCTTCCTACTCCGTAAGGACCACCTGTCCAACCCGTATTGATAAGCCAAACTTTTACATTAGCATCTTTCATTTTTTTACTCAACATTTCAGCATATCGTGTTGGGTGTAATGGCATAAATGGAGCGCCAAAACAAGTAGAAAAATTAGGTTGAGGTTCCGTAATTCCTGCTTCTGTTCCTGCTACTTTTGCAGTATACCCTGATATGAAATAATAGGCCGCTTGTCCAGGAGTTAATCTGGAAATTGGAGGCAGAATTCCATAGGCATCAGCGGTTAAAAAGAAAATGTTTTTTGGGTTTTTACCAATTGAACCTGGTTGAATGTTGTCAATATGATAAATTGGGTAGCTTACTCGTGTGTTTTCTGTTATTGTAATGTCTTCGAAATCAACTTCGTTTGTTCCTGGTTTGATCCCTACGTTTTCTAAAATAGATCCTTTTTTAATGGCTTTAAAGATATCCGGTTCATTTTCTTCCGAAAGATTGATAACTTTTGCGTAGCAACCTCCTTCAAAATTGAAAACGGTATTTTCATTAGTCCATCCATGTTCGTCATCACCAATTAATTTACGGTTGGGATCTGCAGACAAAGTTGTTTTTCCAGTTCCTGATAACCCGAAGAAAATTGCTGTATCACCTTCTTTTCCTACATTGGCACTACAGTGCATAGGCAAAGTATTTTTGAAAACAGGTAAAATAAAGTTCAAAGCAGAAAAAATTCCTTTTTTCATCTCTCCAGTGTAACCGGTACCACCTATCAATACTACTTTTCTGGTAAAATCAAGAATGGCGAAGTTGCTTTGACGTGTTCCATCCACAGCAGGATCTGCCATAAAACTTGGTACACAAAGTAGCGTCCATTCAGGAGTAAAATCTGCTAATTCCTGAATTTCAGGTCTCAAAAACATATTGTAGCAAAATAAGTTTGCCCAAGCCGTTTCAGTAATTACTCTTACATTTAATCTGTAATTTGGATCTGAGCATACATAGGAATCCCTAACGAAAATTTCTTTATTAGATAAATGCGCTGTAACTTTATTATACAATGCTTCAAAAGCTTCTGGTGCAAATGGAATATTGACTTTTCCCCACCAAACTTCATTTTCAGTCAGACTATCTTTTACTATAAATCTATCTTTTGGGGAACGCCCGGTGTATTCTCCTGTATTAACAGCTAATGATTTAGTCGAAACCTCAATTCCTTGCCCTGATTTTATAGTTATTTCGTGTAATTCATCAGGAGTTAACTGGTAATTAATCGTTGTATTTTCAATTCCTAGTTCTTTTAACGAAATCGATTGCGTAGAAAGCGTTTTATTGTCCATATAATTGTTGTTGTGTGGGTTTTTTCTAGAGTGCAAAAATAGAAATTTAATTCTAGATAGCCTTTGATTCTCTTAAATTTGTGACTGTTTATTATTTATGTTTATAAATAAAACCACCCAAGCCACTATTAATAGCAATCCTCCGATTGGTGTTACAAATCCGATTACTTTAAAATCAAAAGCGGTAAGGTCATTGGTCGCTAATAAATAAATGGAACCTGAAAACAAAAGAATGCCAAAAAGCACCAAAAAATAGATTGTTTTTTTTGCTTTAAGAGATATATTTTTCATTAGACCAATAAACAATAAAAAGAGTGCATGGTACATTTGGTACCGTACACCGGTTTCAAAAGTGGAAAGTTGTTCGATAGACAGTACTTTTTTTAGGGCATGTGCGCCAAAAGCACCAAGAATTATTGCAATCATTCCTAAAATAGCTCCTGTTGAAAGTATCTTTTTGTCCATGTTGATTTTATTTTATTACAAAAGTATCTCATCCGTGCTTAAATTGAAAATGTTTTCTGGGTTACTTTTTCTGTCTATTGATGAATTGTAGATTAAATTTTACGAACCCGCATAAAATATTTTACTTCTATTTGTTATAAATACAACATTTTTGTATGTTTGTGTTATAAATATATAAAAATGAGAACAATTTTAATCATTGGGGCAGGAAGATCAGCTTCATCTTTGATTCAGTATCTTTTAAATAAATCTGAAAAAGAGAATTTGCATCTTGTTATTGGTGATTTGTCTTTGGCTTTAGCCCAAAAAAAGACAAACAATCACCCCAATGCAACGGCAATTGCCTTAGATATTTTTGATGAAGATCAAAGAAAAAAAGCGGTGCAAATTGCTGATATTGTCATCTCAATGTTGCCGGCTCATTTGCACATTCAGGTGGCCAAAGATTGTATTATTTATAAAAAACACTTAGTTACCGCTTCTTACGTGAGTGATGCGATGCAGGAATTGGACGCTGCCGCAAAGGAAAATAATCTGATTTTCATGAATGAAATTGGACTTGATCCTGGCATTGATCACATGAGTGCCATGAAAGTGATTGATGCGATTAAGGAAAAAGGCGGTGAGATGATTTTATTCGAATCCTTTTGCGGCGGACTTGTAGCTCCGGAATCCGATACGAATCTTTGGAATTATAAATTTACCTGGGCACCGCGCAATGTAGTTCTTGCTGGTCAGGGTGGCGCTGCTAAGTTTATTCAGGAAGGAACCTATAAATACATTCCGTACTGTAATTTGTTTCGCAGAACCGAGTTTTTGCAAGTGGAAGGATATGGTCGATTCGAAGGCTATTCGAATCGGGATTCGTTGAAATACCGCAGTGTGTATGGTTTAGATAATGTACTTACGTTATACAGAGGAACGATTCGGAGAGTGGGTTTTTCTAAAGCTTGGAATATGTTTGTGCAATTAGGAATGACGGATGACAGTTACGTTATGGAGGATTCAGAGAACATGAGTTACAGAGAATTTGTGAATTCTTTCCTGCCATATCATCCCACGGATTCTGTAGAAATCAAGACGCGTTTGATTCTGAAAATTGACCAAGATGATATCATGTGGGACAAATTATTGGAACTCGATTTGTTCAATCCAAACAAGAAAGTAGGTTTGAAAAATGCCACGCCGGCTCAAATTCTGGAAAAAATATTGACAGATAGTTGGACGCTTCAGCAAGATGATAAAGATATGATTGTCATGTATCACAAATTTGGATACGAAATACATGGCAAAAAAGAACAAATAGATTCCAAAATGGTTTGCATTGGCGACGATCAAACCTATACAGCCATGGCAAAAACAGTGGGTTTACCCGTTGCAATGGCGACCTTATTAATCTTGAATGGCAGAATCACGACTCCGGGAGTGCAATTGCCTATTCGTAAAGAAGTTTATGAGCCTATTTTGAAAGAATTAGAAGAATACGGTGTTGTTTTCAAGGAACAATCCATGCCGTATTTAGGATACAATCCGGATAAAGAGTTTAGTTAGTAGTTTTTTTTAGATTTTTAGTTTGATAAATCCGCTCCTCTTGAAGCGGATTTGTTTTTTATTATGCTTTACCAGATTGAACGGTAATAGGCAAACTATATTCTGTTCTAACAGGTTTGTTGTTGATTTTTGCAGGAATCCATTTTGGACATGTTTTTAATACACGAATCGCTTCTGCTCCAATTCCATAACCCATGTCTCTAATAATTTTAATGTTAGAAAGTGTTCCGTCCATTTCAACTATAAATTTTAAATAAACTCTTCCATTCACGTTATTTTTTGACGCTTCTTCAGGTATTTTGAAATTTTTACCCACAAATTGATAAAATTTCTCTATTCCACCTGGGTATTTAGGTTGTGGATTATAATAAATGCTTGATGTTTTGTTTTTTTGTACATCTCTTGTGATTACTGGTTTTGCAACGGGACCTTCTTTTATTGTTTCCTCTATTACTTTAAAAGAAAATTTTTTATCTTTATTCTTTATATGTTTTTCGAAATAAGGGTTGCTAAATAGTAGGTAATGATTTAAATCAGTTTCAATAGCTTTTCCATTGAAAGTAGGATTGTAGTATCTTGAATAACGTACAATATAATTGGCATTGTATTTTTTTAAATCGATATTGTTTATTTTTTTGCCATCTAATATACCTGAAAATTTACTATCATTTGTCCAGCCTTCAAATTCTTTTTCCGTTGGACTTTTCTTTTTGATTGGTGCTGGAGCATTTCCAATGTACAATCTCTTTTCACTTGAAGTAAGGTCTTCATATTTTTTATCGATTAAAACTTTTTTACGGTTGTCTTTCACAATTAATCGAACATCTTCGTAATAGGTATCTCTTCTTTTATCTTCAGATAGTGAAGACACATCTTTATTATTTGCGGGTTGTGCAACTGTTTGGACACATAAAAATATTATTAGTCCAGTAAATAACGGTATCAAAATAATTTTCTTCGCAAATGATTTTGAATTTGATGTGGTTTTTGTCATCATAAGTAATCGTTTTTTAGTTATTAAATAATTCAAATTACTGGCCAAGTAAAAAGTTTGGTTCTCGTTCGCTTTCGATAGCAATAAAGATTGATAAAACGGAACATTGTTATAGGAGTTCACTACTTTCTCATCGGCAAGAAATTCGTGGTTGAGTTGTATGGCTTTTTTGTAAAAAATAAAAATAGGGTTGAACCAGAAAAGGGTTTTCAATATTTCGATGAATAAAATATCTAAAGTGTGTTTTTGGGTTACATGCGTAAGTTCGTGAGTGTATAATTCAGCTTCAATTTGACGGTTGATGTATTCCGTCTCGTTGATGAAAATCGTATTCAGGAAAGTGTGTGGCAATGTTTTTTCGGGAACCAAAATCAATTTGGCATTCTTATATTCAATTGGTGTATTCGACTTCATTTTAGACGAAATCTTGATGATATTGCTGATAAAACGTACCGCCAAAACGAGTGTTACTAAAGCATACAAACTCCATAATCCTATTGCCAGATAGTTAGTTTCCTCTATGATTACTGCGCTTCCTTGCAGTATCTGGATATTTCCCGGATTGACTGTAGGTTGTGCTATTTCCTGAATCACTTCAATAGTTATGAATGGAATTACCAGTGAAAAAACAAGGCTGAATAACAAGTAAAACCTGTTAAATACATGTATTTTTTCTTTTTCTAGAAACAAATAATACACTGCCAGTAGCACGAATAAAGTAATTGTCGATTTGATTAGAAAGTCGGTCATTTTTTCTTTTTTAAAATTTCACTATCGATTATTTTCTTGAGTTCTTCCAATTCCGTTTGAGACAAATTCGTTTCTTTAGTAAAGAAAGAGGCAAATTGAGATGCCGAATTGTTGAAGAAATTGCTAATCAATCCATTGACGTGTTTCGAGAAATAGTCGGTTTTCTTGACCAAAGGATAATATTCCCGAGAGTTCCCAAATTCATTGTAGGCTACAAATTGCTTGTCAATCATTCTTTTTAATAAAGTAGCAATGGTTGTGGTTGCGGGTTTTGGTTTTGGGTAGGCTTCAAGCAAGTCTTTCATGAAGGCTTTCTCGAGTTTCCAAAGGTGCTCCATTACTTGTTCTTCGGCGTTCGTGAGTTGTTGCATGTTTGTTTAATTTCTATTTCGGAAAATGATTCCCCGTTATTGTATTTCTTTATCGTTATTAGTTTTCCATCTTCATTAAAGAAGTTCCAGTCTCCAAAATAAAACCAATGCGCGTACTTGTCGCTCGTTTCCATTTTTGTTTTTCCTTTGGACTTTATTTTTCCATTTTCATGATAAAAAGTAGTGCTGCAAATGTTGTCTTTGTATTTTTCTCTTTTAATGATTTTGCCATTTAAGTAATAATTCCATTTTTTTATGGGATCACCTTTTCGGTATTTTCCAATTGATTTATAGTGGGAACTATCCTGTGCGTATTGTTCAATCCAAAGTCCTTCTCTACGTTTATTTTTCATTTGATTGGTCTTGCAACCAAATAACAAAAATACCAAGCCGATTACAATTACAGTTTGTCGCATAAAATGATTTTGTTCTACGAAAATAGAGTTTGCTCTACAAATGTAGAATAAAAATTAAAATAAACAAGTTTTAAAGAAAAAAATATTATGGTAGTCAGCGGTTTGCGTTAAGGATGGAAGTGGAAATCCTTTTTATTTTTTTGTTTCAAAAAATAAAAAGATTGAGAACGGACAGCCTGACCCGCTATTTTCAGCGGGAAACGCCCAAAAAAAATCCGCCCTGTGTAGAGCGGATTTAGTATTTGATGAAAGGAATTTATTTTGATAACTCCACAAAATATTTGTAAAACAACGGAATGGTTTCAATTCCTTTTAGGTAATTGAAGATCCCGAAGTGTTCGTTTGGCGAGTGAATGGCATCGCTGTCCAGACCAAATCCCATTAGAATAGTCTTGCTTTTCAGTTCTTTTTCGAATAGCGCTACGATGGGAATACTTCCTCCGGAACGCACCGGAATTGCGGGAACGCCAAAGGTTTCAGTATACGCCATGTTTGCGGCTTTGTAGCCAATGCTGTCTATTGGGGTTACGTAACCCTGTCCGCCATGATGCGGTTTTACCTTTACGGTAACGCCGGCAGGAGCAAGGCTTGTGAAGTGTTTGGTAAACAATTCGGTGATTTGTTCCCAATCTTGATTTGGTACTAAACGCATCGAGATTTTAGCGAAAGCTTTACTCGCAATAACTGTTTTGGCCCCTTCTCCGGTGTAACCACCCCAGATTCCGTTGACATCCAGCGTAGGACGAATGGAATTTCTTTCATTCGTTACATAGCCGCTTTCGCCATAAACGTCATTAAGGTCTAATGCTTTTTTATAGTTTTCTAAATTGAATGGCGCTTTTGCCATTTCAGCTCTTTCTTCCAGCGATAATTCTACTACATTATCATAGAAACCGGGAATGGTAATGTGATTGTTTTCGTCATGAAGCGAAGCGATCATTTTAGATAACACATTGATAGGATTGGCTACTGCTCCACCGTATAGTCCAGAGTGTAAATCACGGTTTGGTCCCGTAACTTCTACTTCTACATAGCTTAAGCCACGCAAACCAGTTGTAATTGACGGTTGCTGATTAGAAATCATTCCGGTATCCGAAATTAAAATCACATCATTCTTTAATTTTTCCTGATTGCGTTCGACAAACCAACTCAAACTTTTGGAACCAATTTCCTCTTCGCCTTCAATCATGAATTTCACGTTGCAAGGCAAAGTATTGGATTGAACCATATATTCTAATGCTTTTACGTGCATGTACATTTGGCCTTTGTCATCACAAGATCCACGGGCAAAAATGGCGCCTTCGGGATGAATTTCGGTTTTCTTGATTACGGGTTCAAAGGGTGGAGAAGTCCATAATTCGATTGGATCTGGTGGTTGCACATCATAATGTCCGTAGACTAAAACAGTTGGCAATGATTTGTCTATAATTTTTTCACCATAGACGATTGGATAACCCGGAGTATCACAAATTTCAACAAAATCACATCCTGCTTTTTCTAAACTGGCTTTTACGGCATCTGCAGTTTCAAAAACATCGTGCGAATAAGCAGTGTCGGCACTTACGGATGGGATTTTTAATAATTCGATTAACTCATTGATAAAGCGGTCTTTGTGTTCTTGAACGTATCCTTTAATATTTTCCATTATTTGAATTTTGTTTATATTTCAAAAGTACAAAAAAGAGTATGAATATTTTTTATCAAAATTGTTTTGAAAATTGGAAGTTAAGTGTATCTTTGCACCCACAATTGCGCGGATATGGTGAAATTGGTAGACATGCCAGACTTAGGATCTGGTGCCGCAAGGCGTGTAGGTTCGAGTCCTATTATCCGCACTTTAAAAACCCTTTAATCGTTATTCTAACGTTTAAAGGGTTTTTTATTTTCGTATTTTTACCATTAATTTCCTGAAAATTTAGCTGTAAATTGACCCTTTTTAAAATTGTTTTCTATTTTTATTACTTTCTTTTTAGTTAGTAATGATGTAGTTAAATGCATTTTAGAATTTGGAATTTGTTTTATGACAAAATGAATTAAATATTATTTTGACTTCAGATGTATTTTGTTTTTTAAATTGTATAAAAGTATTATTGAAAGAAAAAAATTACTTATTTTGAACTTGTGTCTGTTTAAAAGCTACTAGATGTAAAATATATATAAATTTTATTAAAAATCAGTATTATTTTTTATAAATTTAACACTTGAACGGTGAAAAATAACATTTAGTCGATATTTTAAATTAATTAAACAGGTGGTCTATGGTTGCATATTTACATAATCAATTGAGAAGTTTTATTTCACCATTTCTTGTTTCAAAATTTAGTAAGGAATACAATGAGACTGAAGTGCTGATGAAAAAGTCGATAGAAACAAGTATTTCTACTATCTTGATAGGATTGAATAATAAGTTTGATGATAAAAATCTTTATGATGAACTTATGGAATATATTTCTAATTCTGAGTTTTATATCGATGTTAAATTTGAAGCTACAAAAACTTTAATTATAAATAGTTCCTTCAATAAAGAAGGTTGTAAACCACTAAATTTAATTTTTTCAAATAAAAAAGACAGGATTTCAGAAATGATTTCAAACGAAATTGGTGTAAAAAGCGAAACAGCTTCTGCTATACTAAATTTTTCAGCAATGTTTGTTTTTTCATATTTTAAAAGTCAAAATCAGAATTTTAAAAGCCTTCAGTTGCTTATAAATGACCAAAAAAGAATGATTTTGAGCACTGTGCCGGAAGGAATCCGACTTCTTCTTGGAGTTTCCACTTTTGAAATTATAGAGGAAAAAAGCGAATCAAGTTTTACGTCAAATATTTTTAGTTTTTTTCTAGGGTAAAAATGTTGTTGCTTAATTTCTTTATCTCTAGTTTCTTTAATAGTGAGCCAACAACATAAAAAAAGCTTCTCAATTTGAGAAGCTTTTTTTTTACCTATACCTGAAAATTATTTGTTTTCAATCCAAGCATTAATTTTCTTTTCCAATAATGCTAATGGCATTACTCCGGATTCCAATACTTTTTCATGGAATTTTTTAATATCAAATTTAGTTCCCATTTTAGTTTCCGCTTTTTTGCGTAGCTCCATGATTTTTAACTGACCAATTTTATACGATAAAGCTTGTCCTGGAATCGCCATATAACGCTCAATTTCAGGAATAATGCTCGCTTCACTTTCAGCTTCGTTTGCTAACGAATATTTAATCGCTTGCTCTCTGGTCCAACCTTTGGAATGTAATCCGGTGTCAACAACTAATCGAACTGCTCGGTGCATTTCATTGCCCAGCATTCCAAAATACTGATACGGATCTTGATACAATCCAAGTTCTTTTCCTAAGCTTTCCGTGTACAAAGCCCAACCTTCGCCGTAAGCACCAAACCAGTTGAATTTTCTGAAATCAGGTAGATTTTCGTTTTCTTGTTGCAAAGAGATTTGAAAGTGATGTCCCGGAATCGCTTCATGCAAAAACAAATCTTCATCGCCATACATGTTATAATTCGCTACATCAGGAATTGGAACATAGAAAATACCGGGACGCGTGCCGTCAGCAGTTCCTTGATTGTACTCGGCACTGGCTGTTTTCTCTCTAAAAGCTTCCGTTCGTCTGATTTCAAATTTCGTTTTGGGTTGCAATGCGAATAATTTATCTACATTTGGTTTGATGCGTGTATAAATACTTTGAAAATTAGCAATCACTTCTTCTGGTTTAGTGAAAGGTTTTAATTCTTTTTTGTTTCGAACTTCCTCAAAGAATTCTAATAATGTGCCTTTGAAACCGACTTGGTTTTTTACCTTTTCCATTTCGGCATTCAATCGCGCTACTTCTTTTAATCCCAATTCATGAATTTGCTCGGGAGTCATTTCGGTAGTAGTCCATTGTTTTACATAAGTGGCATATAGCTCTTTTCCAAAAGGTAAACTTCCTATTCCACTGGTTGCTCTGGAAGCAGGAAGATATTCTTTATTCAGGAAATCAGCCATTTTCTTGTATTGCGGAATCAGTTTGGTATTGATTGTCGCTGTGTATTTTGCTGTTAAATCTTCTTTTATGCTGTCAGGGAAAGAGGCTGGCATTAGTTTTATTGCCGAGTAAAATAGATTGTCTTCTATATTTGGCGTAGCCATTTCTGCAAATTGTGGAATTAGTTTTACCGTTAACGATTTTGGTAACACAACACCTTTTGCAATTCCTTTTTTCATGTAGACCATAGCTGAATCAATCCAAACAGCATATTTGTCCATTCTTTTTAGGAAATTTGTATAGTCTTTTTCTGTTTTAAAAGGTTGTGCTCCGGTTCCGCCTGCAAATTGCCCCATAGTCAGATGTGTTCCCCAAAATTGATGAACAGAAAGCAAATTTGTAGGTTGTTTTAATAAGTCTTTACCAATCTCAACTTCCCATTTGATGATTTCGTAACTGTTTTTTTCTTCTTCTGATAAATCTTCGACAGTGATATTTTGCAGTGCAGATTGGTATTTGTCAAAGAAAGCTGCTTGCGATTTTCTGAAACTGTCTGTCATTTCAAACTGCAGCTGATCGTTGTATTGATTTTGACCACTTTGAGTCGCATCCAATGGACTCATGGCATTTTTGTCGTCAAAATAGTTTTTCGTCAGACTGCTGAAGTCTTGTTTCTTATCTTCAGATTTACAGTTAACCAGCAATAAAGAAGTGGTTACGAAAAGTAAAAGAGTGGTTATTTTTCTCATAATGTATATTTGGTAATAGATTGAGCTAATTTATTGATTTTTTTTGAATTTCAAATGTAAGAATAGTTTTTGGTTTGAGAAAAGACCTTCTCTTTTTCATAAAATTTAGTTAAGGCGCCGTTGTAGTTCTTATTTTAAATAGATTTCGGCTAAATTTACTATTCTAATTAATCACACCTAAATGAGAAAAAAATCCTTTTTCATTTTGTTAGTCATTGGGAATATGCTAACAATTGAAGCACAAGAGAAAAAAGAAAACACGACTATGAATCCATTTTTTCAAGCTTACGACACGCCGTTTAATGTGCCGCCTTTCGACAAAATTAAAAATGAACATTTTAAACCCGCTATTTTAGAGGGAATCAGTAAACATCAAGCGGAGATTAATGCTATTGCAAATAATACGCAGCCTGCCACTTTCGAAAATACGATTCTTGCCATGGAAAATGCAGGGGAATTATTGTCGAATGTTAATACGGTTTTTTCTAATTTGAATTCGGCGAATACCAATAAAGAGATTCAAAACATTGCCAAAGAAATGGCACCAAATCTTTCCGCGCATAGAGATAATATTTATTTGAATGAGAAATTATTCGCAAAAGTAAAAACGCTTTGGGACAAAAAAGAGACGTTGGGTCTGAATTTAGAACAAGCTAAAATTTTAGACAATGCTTATAAAGATTTTGTTCGAAGTGGAGCCAATTTATCAAATGCTGATAAAGAAATATTGCGTAAAATAAACGGAGATCTTTCGCTAACCAGTTTAAAATACGGTCAGAATATTTTGGCGGAGACCAATTCATACGAGTTGGTTATTGATAATAAAAAAGATTTAGCCGGATTGCCACAAGGATTAATTGACGCTGCCGCTGTTGATGCTAAAGCAAAAGGGAAAGAAGGAAAATGGGTTTTTACACTTTCTAATTCCAGTGTGATGCCGTTTTTGCAATACAGTTCCAATCGAGAATTGCGTAAGCAGATTTGGAATGCGTACCAAACGAGAGGGAATCAAGATAATGAATTTGATAATAAGAAGAATGCAGTAGCATTAGCAAATCTTCGTGGACAAAAAGCGAGATTGTTAGGATTTAAATCGCATTCCAATTATGTTTTGGAGGAATCAATGGCTAAAACACCGGAAAATGTGAACAAGCTGTTGAATGATTTGTGGAAACCAGCTTTGGAAATAGCCAAAACAGAAGCCGCCGATATTCAGAAAATGATGGCTAAAGATGGAATTAAAGGCGCGGTACAACCGTATGACTGGAGATATTACACGGAGAAAATCAGAAAAGAACGTTTTGATCTTGACGAAGAAGAATTGAAACCATATTTCAGTTTAGATAATGTTAGAAAAGGTGTTTTTCAAGTAACCGAAAAATTATACGGAATACAATTCAAAGAGTTATCTAATGTTCCAAAATATCACGAAGATGCGACCGTGTGGGAGATTTTAGAAAAAGATGGATCGCATATTGGGGTTCTATACATGGATTTTCATCCGCGTGAATCGAAACGTGGCGGCGCTTGGATGACCTCATACAGAAGTCAGAAAACGGTGGATGGCAAACGTGTTGCTCCGGTAGTTTCTATCGTATGTAATTTCACGAAACCTTCAGCAAATGCGCCAGCACTTTTGACTTTTGACGAAGTGACGACTTTCTTCCATGAATTTGGACATTCTTTACACGGATTATTGTCGAATGTGACGTATAAAAGTTTAGCAGGAACAAGCGTTCCAAGAGATTTCGTGGAACTTCCTTCTCAAATTATGGAGAATTGGGCGGCTGAAACAGAAGTTTTAAAAATGTACGCGAAGCATTATAAAACTGGCGAAGTGATTCCGGAAACGCTAGTGAATAAATTGAAGAAAGCAGGTACTTTCGACCAAGGTTTTACCACAACAGAATATCTTGCTGCGTCTTTATTGGATTTAGAATACCATTCTCAAACCAAAGATATTACTGTTGATGCAAATGCTTTCGAAAAAGCAGCAATGACAAAAATTGGTTTAATTTCTTCTATTATTCCAAGATACCGCAGCACATATTTTAGCCATATATTCTCAGGAGGTTATTCTTCTGGATATTACAGTTACATATGGTCAGGTGTTTTAGATACGGATGCTTTTGAAGCGTTCAAAACAACTACTTTGTTCAATCCTGAAAAAGCAAAATTATTCCGTGAGAATGTTTTGGAAAAAGGAGGAACCGAGGACCCTATGGTTTTGTACAAACGTTTCCGTGGTGCCGAGCCAAGTATCGAACCGCTGTTGAGAAAACGTGGTCTGGACAAAAAAGCAGAACCACTTAAAAAAATTAAAGGATAACTGTAATTTTCTTTTAAAGCAAAAACCCTACGACATAAATAAATTGTCGTAGGGTTTTTTGTTTCTAATCAAAATTGGTTTTTATCCGTGATACACTCGGGAAGCAATTATTTTGTCTTCTCTGATGTCTAATACTTCCGCTACAAGCAAATCTTCCTCGCCAGTAACCGTTCTTATGTATTCCATAAAAACGCGGTCGCCATTGGCAGTAAGCGATTTTACTTTGTAATTCAAGCTTGGTAAACGCTCAAAAGCATCTTTCCACCATTCTCGCAAGGCTTCTTTACCGGTAACAAAACCGTTACTTTCCGGTTTGTACATTTTTAGTTTTGGACTAAAATGCACCGCATCTTCATCATATAAAGACAATAATTTTTCTAATTCTTTATTATTGAAAGTTTCAAACCATTTAAAAGCAATTGATTGTAATTTTTCTGGTGTCATACTTATTTAGGATTGAATTTTTAATTAAAAAAATCCCATTTCGCTATGCGAAAGGGATTTCATTTTTATAATTTCAAAGAAATATTAAACGTTCTTCAAATTGATAATTTCTTGTTCAGTAAGCAATCTCCAGTTTCCTCTTGGTAAATTCTTTTTGGTCAAACCAGCAAAAGAAACTCTGTCAATACGCAATACATCATAACTAAAGTGTTCAAAAATAGAACGAACTACTTTTACGTTTGCTGAACGCAATTGCAATCCAATTTCACTTTTCGCTTCTCCTTCAATGTAACTTACATCTTCTACAAAAACGCGGTGTCCGTCAAGAGTTAACCCTTTATTTATTTTTTCTAAATCCTCAAATTTCAAGTTTTTATCCAATGAAACTTGGTAAATTTTAGATGATTTTTGACTTGGTAACGTAAATTTACGAATCATATCCGTGTCATTCGTGAACAATAACAAACCAGTTGTATTTTTGTCCATTCTTCCTACTGCGCCAATTTTTGCAGTCGTAGAACCTTTTACCAATTCTAATACATTACGATATTCCTGACCTTCGTCCATCGCAGTGGTAAAGTTTTTAGGTTTGTTCAGTAAGATGTATACTTTTTTCTCCGGAGTCAAAGTCGCACCGTCAAAATTTACAACATCTCCCGGTTTTACCATGTATCCCATTTCGGTAACAGGAATTCCGTTTACTTTCACCGTCCCGGATTGAATATAAATATCTGCATCACGACGCGAGCACGCACCAGAATTAGCAATGTATTTATTCAAACGAATTTCGTCTTTTACTTTCGGTCTCTTTGGCGCTTGATTTGGTTTTTTCTCTACTTTATCAGTAGCGATATCGGCAACTTTAGTATTTACTTTAACTTTTTTCGGCCCTTGAGCGCGCTTCTGCATGGCAGGTTTTGGCTTATTCGAACTTGGTCTTGAGCTAGGTGCTCTTGGACCACTTTTCTTATTATTGCCTTCCTTGTTATTCATAATATTCCAATAATTTGTGCAAAGATACTATTTATATACTTGACAATCAATAACCACCAATTATAAAAACGCTAACTATCTAGTTAATAAGCTAATTAATATATTTTAGCGTGTTTTTTTGGAGCTATTTCCCGCTATCGTTTCAATCTTTCTAGTCCTGAACTTGTTTCAGGATCCTGAAACAAGTTCAGGACTAGAAAGGATTTCCTCTACTATCGGGGCTATGCTAATCGGGCAATATATAAGAATTTCGGGAATGGTTTTTTATCCTTTTTATAATTTACAAAAAGGCAAAATTAAACCATCAACAATCTTTTTCCGTGCCATAAAACACTTGGATTAATCAAAACAATGCAAAATACTCCGGCAACAATAAGGAATTTCAACACATTGTGAAGCAGCAAAAACTGTGGTTTCGCATTTGATTTCCATAAGTATAACAGGAAAAATATCAAAACGATTAGGCAACAGTAAAAATAAATATCCATGTAACCCACATCGTAAATATCAATCAAAGCATAAACTGGTAAAACAGTCAGAATGGTTAATACCGTGATGGTTTTTTTTGATACTTCCTCACCATAAACAATAGGAATCGTTTTATAATCATTGACTAAATCCCCTTTTAGGTTTTCTAAATCCTTTATCATTTCCCGAATCAATAGTAACAAAAACAAAAAAGTGGCATGCGAAAAAATAACTCCAAGCTGTCTTTTGTAATTTTCAATTTCTTCAAATGGAATCCGAGTATAAAAATATAATAGTATCGCAAAAAAAGGTAAAATAGCCAATAAAGCAGCCATTAGGTTTCCTATTATTGGGTATTTTTTTATTTTATGGGAATAAAACCAGATGAAAAATATATATCCTGAAAAGAATAAAAATACACGCCAGGAAACAAATAAAGCCATTAAAGCAACAATAAAATTCAACGTAAAATAGACGTTTAGTTTAGTCTTTTGACTTACTAATCGATCCAACATCGACTTGTTAGGCCGATTGATTAAATCCTTTTGACTGTCATAAAAGTTGTTGATGATATATCCGGAAGCAATCGTAAGTGACGATGCAAAAACCAGAATAAATAAATTGAAATCGAGCAGAATATCCAGCGCTCTTTTTTCGGGAGCAAGAATAAATATTGCCGAAAGGTATTGGGCTAAAATAATTACCGGAATGTTATAGCCTCTAACCACAGAGAACAAACTTGCAATTTTCATTAGGAGAAGTTTGTGCTGCCTGCTTAACATTATAGAAATATAATTTAATTTTTAAATTCCCCTTCAGAGGTTAGGAGCTAAAACTGATATACTACTTCAAGTTTATAATCTTTCAGCGATGCTTTGGCTTTTTCTAAATCTTCGGTAAAACCTAAGATGTAACCGCCACCACCAGAACCGCATAGTTTCAAATAGTAATCATTGCTGTCAATTCCTTGTTGCCAAATTCCGTGAAATTGTTCCGGAATCATTGGTTTGAAGTTATTCAAAACTACTTTTGATAATTTCTTGGTATTCATGAACAATGATTTCATGTCTCCACCAAGGAAATTTTCTACACAAGCATCTGTATATTTTACAAATTGATTTTTCAACATCGCACGGAAACCTTTGTCTTTTAGGCTTTCCATGAAAATATTTACCATCGGAGCAGTTTCGCCCACAATTCCTGAATCTAATAAAAAGACAGCGCCTTTTCCGTCAAAACTTTGTGTAGGAATTCCGGTTGCTTCAATATTATCTTTCGAATTAATAAGAATCGGGATACTCAAATAACTGTTCAATGGGTCCAAACCAGAACTTTTTCCATGGAAAAAACTCTCCATTTGGGAGAATATATTTTTTAATTGCAATAATTTTTCACGAGTCAAATTCTCTAGAACCGTGATTTTATTGTGAGCATATTTATCATAAATAGCGGCTACAAGTGCGCCACTGCTGCCCACTCCGTATCCTTGAGGAATACTGGAATCAAAATACATTCCAGTTTCAACATCGCTTTTCAACATGTCTAAATCGAAAGTTACTAAACCCGGTTGCTCGTTTTGTAACGTTTCTAAATACGTTACAAATCGTTTCAAGTGACCGTTTGATTTAATCGCTTCGTCAGATGGATTTTCTTCTTTTTTAAGTGCTCCGTTGTAAAAATTATAAGGAATTGAAAGCCCTTTTGAGTCACGAATAATTCCGTATTCTCCAAAGAGTAGTATTTTTGAGTAAAACAAAGGTCCTTTCATATAGTGTTGTAAATTAACAATTTGGGGTTGGTAATTAGGTGTTTTTTAATATGCTATTTTATAAATCAACTTGGTCTCCGCGATTTGCTTCTAAGATTCCTAGGTCAATTTCTTCTTGTTGTTCGGGAGATAAATCTTTCCAAACGTCTTTTTTTTGTGCTTTGAAAATATTTTTTACAGCCTCGATTATAGCGTTGTCATTCGTTTCTAACAATAACTTAATCAATTCTAATTTCTCCGATTGAATATCCATAATTTCAGCTCTTTAAAAAATAAAGATAGGAAAAAAATAGTTTAAATCAACACAGCGCCATTTCCAATTTCGTCACAAATGTACTGACCATTTTGACAATAGCCAACTAATTCGTTCTTAATAAATTGTAAAACTGTTTCGGCAACATTTTCAGGATACAAAACGTGCACATTTGCACCAGCATCCAGTGTGAAACAAACTGGAATTTTAGTCTCATTTCTAAATTTCCAAATTGCATTTATAATCTCCAAAGTGTTTGGTTTCATCAATATAAAATAAGGCATCGATGTCATCATCATGGCATGTAAAGTCAAAGCTTCACTCTCTACAATTTTGATGAATTCTTCCAGATTTCCACTTTCAAAAATTGAAATCAATTGGTCCAAGTTTTCATGCGCTTGTGCAAACCGCCTTTCGGCAAAAGGATGGTTGTGCATTAAATCATGTCCAATGGTACTTGAAACTTGTTTTTCTCCTTTATCAACCAGTAAAATAGTATCTTGAAAATTCTTAAAATTGGCATGAATTGCATTTGGAAATTCAACTCCAAATAAATCAGAACTTCCGGAGATATTAGTATGATTTCCCCAAACTACTACTTGTCCTTTTACACTTCTGCAAGCGCTTCCAGAACCCAAACGCGCTAATAAGGACGCTTTTTGATAGAAATATTCCTCAGTCATTTCAGGATTCAATACTTTTTCTAAACTCATCAAATTCATCGCCAAAGCTGCCATTCCAGATGCCGATGAAGCAATTCCGGAACTATGCGGAAAGGTGTTTTCCGTGTCAATCGTAAAATGGTAGTCTTTTAGAAACGGCAAATAGATTTCAATTCGCTCCAGGAATTTTTGGATTTTCGGCTTGAAATCTTCTTTTGGTTGTCCTTCAAAAAGTAAATCAAAAGAGAAATTATTACCCTTTACATTGAGCGCAGTCGAAATGTCTTTTTTGGCGAAAGCCAATTTGGTGATTGTTTTGCAATTATTCAACGTAAAACTCACCGAAGGATTCGCTGGAATTTGATTGTCCTTTTTTCCCCAATATTTTACAAGGGCAATGTTGCTGGGTGCGCTCCATTGAAAATTTCCGTTTTCAACTAAATGCATATATTTTGATGGAATAAAATCGTTTACTGAAATCATAAAATGAAAAATTTACGCAAAGATACTTTTTTTGCGTTATTTGTTTATTCGATTAGATGGTTAATCGTTAGAAAGATTTAAGTAAATTTGGACAATAAAAATAATCATATAAGTCCACCAAGGATTTTTTAACCATTGAGGAATTAAGCTTCATTAGGTACTGAGCTTAATTTTTCTTAATTCCGTAATTGTGAGAAATATAAAGTTTACGAGATAATTAATACACTTATTGTTTCTTAAATGGCTTATATGTTTCAAGAAAATAGTACATTTTAAAAATTATAAAAATGAATAAAATCACCCGAATATTAGCTGTTGTTGTTACGTGTCTTGCGATTGGATATTTCTCTGGAACGGTTACTCGTTCTGCTATTACTACTTGGTATCCCACTTTGATAAAACCAAGTTTTAATCCGCCCAATTGGATATTTGCGCCAGTTTGGAGTATGTTGTACGTAATGATGGGTGTTGCCGCAGGGTTAGTTTGGGACCGAATTGAAGTTGAGAAAGAAGCCGTGAAAAAAGCGTTGATTTTCTTTGCAATACAATTAGCACTAAATGCTTTGTGGTCCTATTTATTCTTTGGATTACACAACCCGATGTTAGCCGGATTAGAAATTATTGTATTGTGGTTGATGATTTTTGAAACGTACATTCAGTTTTCTAAAATCAATAAAATTGCGGGTTATTTATTCATTCCGTACTTAGCGTGGGTAAGTTTTGCAGCGGTTTTGAATGGAAGTATTTGGTGGTTGAATAGATAGTTGGCGGTTTTCAGTCGCACTAATCAGTTTATTTAGGGATTAAAAGCTAGTTTTTTTTAAAGTCTCATAACTTCTTAAATTCAATATTCTTGGACGATAAAAAATCCATCATAGATAAAACATTACTATTTTCCAGTAGTGTTTTTGATTTTGGGTCAGCATCACAAAATTCCAAGAACAGCTCTATTTGGTCTGGTTTTAATTTTAAAGTTTTGATGTAAAACTTTTCATCACAGGTACTTTTTGCCAATTGTTTGAATTCAATTTGAGGTTCTTTTTTACTGGTCTTTTCTTTCGACAAAGCCTTAAATATAGTTTTTCCAATTCGAGCTAAATTCAGTCCTTTGTCAATGGTAAGGTCGTCAATCCTTGTATTTTTCAGTCTTTTTTCATCTCTTTCTGCAGTAATTTCATCTCTCTTTACTTGCTCCCATTTTGTGTTTAAATTCCAATCAATTTTTGGAGTTTGTTTTATGATAATTTCTTCCAGTTCTTCTGGTTTTTTAACCATTGAAATTGAAATGTTATTGGTCGCAATATCGTTTAGACTTAATAGAATTTCCTTTAAATAATATTCTTTTCTATAGAAAATAATACTATCATTGGTTTTGGCTGATAATACAAAGTCACCTTTGATATCGGTACTAGTACTTTTTTGTGTTGTTTTATTTATAACGTCAACTTTTTCTAAGGGAAATTGCCCGTGTAAAACTTTTCCGGTGATTAATTTTTCGCGTTGCGAGAAACCAGATTGAAATACAAATAATAGTAAGAAAGCAAAAAAGTAATTTTTAATCATTCGTAGTGATTTGATTACAAACATATTCAAATCGTTTCATGAAAATGAAAACAGAATGGTAAAGTCTTGTTAAGCTAAAACTAAATTTATCTTAATTAAAGTATTGAGATTTAATGACTTTGGTTTTATATAGCGCTTGCCACAATAAACCCGCTTGTCCACGCATTCTGAAAGTTAAATCCGCCTGTAATAGCATCAATATTTACGATTTCTCCAGCAAAATATAGGTTTTCGTGTAATTTACTTTCCATGGTTTTGAAGTTGATTTCTTTTAAATCAATTCCGCCTGCCGTCACAAATTCTTCTTTAAAGGTACTTTTTCCATTCACTTGAAAAGTTCCGTTTGTCAACTGATTCGCAAGATTTTGCAATTGTGTTTTAGATAAATCAGCCCATTTAGTTTCTGATTCAATTCCGGAAGCGAGCACTAAACTTTCCCATAATCTATTGGTTAATTCGAATGGGGATTTCTTGGAAACTGATTTTTTTGCGTGTTCTTGTTTTAATACTTTTAGCTTTTTCTCGACATCAGCAGTGTCTTCATCATTCAACCAATTTACCAAAATAGTAAACTGATAATTTTTGTCATGCAAGATTCGGGCGCCCCAAGCGGAGAGTTTCAAAATCGCTGGGCCACTCATTCCCCAGTGCGTGATTAACAACGGTCCCGTTGAAGTAAGTTTGGTGTCTTTTACTTTTACGGTTACTTGTGCCGCAACTCCGGGTAATTCTTTTATTCTGGAATCTTTGATGTTGAAAGTGAATAGGGAAGGAACCGGACTGACAACAGCATGTCCAAAAGTCTGTAGCATTTCCCATACTTTAGGATTACTTCCTGTGGCCAGAATCAGTTTTTCGGTAAGATAGTTTTCAGTTTGGGTTTCGATTTTCCATTCGCTTTCTTTTTTGAAAATAGATTGCACACTTTGTCCTGTAAGTACTGCGATTCCCAGTTTTTGTGTGGCTTTTAGGAAACAATCGATAATGGTTTGTGAAGAATTTGAAACGGGAAACATACGTCCGTCCGCTTCAATTTTGAGTTCTACGCCATGTTTCTCGAACCATTCAATCGTATCGCCAGAACAAAACTGATGAAAAGGACCGCGTAATTCTTTTTCGCCACGTGGATAAAATTTTACCAATTCATTCGGTTCAAAACAAGCGTGCGTTACGTTGCATCTTCCGCCACCGGAAATCCGAACTTTTTGCAATACTTCTGCACCTCGTTCTAAAATCGCGACTTTCAGTTTTGGATTTTTCTCCACAATATTAATCGCTGTAAAAAAACCTGCTGCGCCACCGCCTACTATTATTATATCGAAATTCTGGTTCATATTCTATTTGGGAAATCAGTGATGATTCCGTTTACGTTGAATGTTTTTATTTTTTGAATGTCTTCTGTTTCATTGATGGTCCATGGGAAAACCTGCAATCCTTTTTCTTGTATTTGCGCCGTGTTTTCTTTTGTCAATAAATGAAAATTCGGGTGAATGGATTTTGCCTGAATGAATTTGGCGAAAGCCAAAGCCAAGTCTAAATCGGTTTCCGTTAAAACGCCAATAGGAATTTTATCATTTAAAAACGCCACTTGTTGCAGCGCATTCCAATCAAAACTGGAAACTAGAAAACGGTCATATTTCCAGCCTTTTTTAGCGACATACTTTTCAATCAGTGAAACCACTTTATCTGTTACTTCATAACTTTTGAGTTCAATATTGATAAAACAGTCTTGGTTTACCAAATCAAAAACCTCCTTCAGAGTTGGAATTTCGTATTTCCCATCTATTCGAAAAGCATTCAATTCGCGCAAAGATAAAGCATTTACAAATCCTTTTCCATTGGTCGTTCTGTCAATGGATTCGTCATGAATTACGATTATTTCGCCATCAGCACTTAAATGCACGTCGAGTTCAATGCCGTCCACTTGCATGTCTAATGCTTTTTGGAACGAAACAAAGGTATTCTCGGGTTCATATCCTTTTGCGCCACGATGTCCAATTTTGAGCATTGTCTTTTATTTTTTGGTAAAGGTAAACATAAAAAAAACGCCTTCATTTCTAAAGGCGTTTGGATGAAATTATTTTCGAATTATTTTTTCAATTCCAATAAAACGATATCAAATTCAGAATCGATTGTCACTTTTCCATTCACAACAAGTACTTCTTTTCCGGAATACGCATCTTTTAATAAGGTGCCGTTTGCGAAAATTGAATCTACTGAAAGTTCTTTGGTACCAATTGCCAAATCCAATCCAACTACAACATTATCCGTAAAATCTCCTTTAGAGAAAGTTCTGGAAAAAGTATACGGTTGAGCCGAAATTTGTTTGTGAATTCCTGCTCCAACTGATGGATGATTTTTTCTGAATTGACCTAATTTCTGCCAATGTAACAGTGTTTTTTGGGTTTCAGGATTTGATTTAATGGCTTCCCAATTCATAAACGAACGCAAGGTTGCGTCGCCTTGAGTGCCCTGTATAACTAAAGAACGAGCGCTTTCATCACCATAATATACTTGAGAAAGTCCAGGACTCAGTAATAATTTTGTTCCGCTTTCTATAGTTTTGGTACGATTTGCATCAAATGGTCCGCCGTCATCGTGTGAAGACAAATAATTCAAAACACTATATCCTTTCAAGTCATTGTTCAGCTTGTCTGAATATTTGGAGAATATAAATTCATAGTCTTTTTGTGCATCCCATTTGAATTCGAAATTGATCATGTTGTTGAAACCATTTTTAAAATAGTTTATTTTTTTGTCTCCAAAATCAAAATCTTGTCCGCCGCTGATGCCATAATTGTATACTTCAGCAATCGTGTAAAAAGGATTATTGTCTAAAACTTTTCTTGGATTATTTTTTTTCCAAGTTGCAAAAGCATAATCACATTGGGTTTTAAAATCAGCCCAAACCGTTTCATCCGTATGTTTTACGGTGTCGCCTCTGTAACCGTCAACTCCGTAATCCGCAATATAATCCGTCAACCATTTGATGATGTAATATTTTGGTGCTCTTGGATAACCTGTACGAGCAAAAAATGCATCCAGTTCGTTCATTTCTTGTTCGTAACGCCCTTCTTTTTTCCATTTTTCGATTAAAAAAGGAGGCAACGCTACAGCTTGATTGCTTTCTGTTTTTACATCCGGAAGATTAGAAACCAGCGTACAGGCGGTTGTGTTTTCAAAAGATTTGTAATCGCAATTGGGTCCTGTTCGCACCCAATCATTTGGCCAAACGGTATCTTCTGGAGTTACGGGACCGGTATGATTGATTACGCCATCAAGAATGATTCGGATTCCATGAGCGTGTGCTTTTTGAACTAATGTAGCCAAGTCTTCTTTGGTTCCAAAGTTAGGATCTAAGTTTGTCCAGTCTTTGGCCCAATAGCCATGAAAGCCATAACTCAAGCCAGTTCCTTCGTCAACGCCATCGTGAATTTGTTCCACTACTGGTGTAAACCAAATAGCATTTATTCCTAATTTATCAAAATAACCATCGTCAATTTTTTGAGAAATACCTTTGATATCGCCACCTTCAAAACCACGAAGTTTCCCCGTTGTTTTGTTTCTGTTGAAGTTTATATCATTTGAAGTGTCACCATTATTAAAACGGTCTGTCATTAGGAAATAAACATTGGCTCCTTCCCAAACGAAAGGTGTTTTGTTACTCTCAGCGACCGTTTTTGTACTGGAGCAGCTACTTATAATTGTCATGGTTAATAGTAAAAGTGGGATTGAATATTTTTTCATTTTTTTTAGGATTAAATGATTATTTTTTTTTGAAACATATAAGGCATGTAAGTTGATTTAAGTTTAAAGATTAGTTCTTCTTTTTTTCTTAAATGCCTTATATGGTTTAAATTATTTCAACTCTAAAATCAAAACCGATTTAGGTTCTATTATTATTTCGTTTGTAACGTCAAATGTAAGTTCAGAAATTACATCTTTTCCGGTTTTAAAGTCTTTGATGTTTTCTTTGAAACGATTGGTTTTTACCGTTTTGGTTTCGTTACTGTTGTTCATTAAAACCATTACCGTTTCATTCGTATTGTATCTAAAATAAACGTAAATATTGTTCTCCGGAATGTAATGTGTCATTTTTCCAAAATGTACCGCCGCTTTTGTTTTTCTCCAATTGAATAATTTGGAGGTAAAGTCAAAATACTCACTTTGTCCCGGAGTCCTTCCTTCTTTGACAAAAGCATTATTCTCGTCGCCTTCCCAACCGCCAGGAAAATCTTGACGAATATCAGCATCACCTTTGTCTTTGTTACCGGCCATTCCTATTTCACTTCCATAATACAATTGCGGAATCCCACGGACGGTAGCCATCAAAGTCATTGCCATTTTGTATTTTCTAATGTCGTTTGAGTAAGTTTGATTGATGCGATTGGTGTCGTGATTTTCGACAAAAATCAACATATTATTGATATTTGGATACAGAAAATCATTGGTGAAATTGTCATACATTTTCACCATTCCTTTGTCCCAAGTTCCTTCATCTTCGTTGAAAGCTTTGGTAGTTGCCTCATATAAAGTAAAATCCATTACGCTTGGCAAATAGGAGTTGTAATTTTGTATTTCAGCAATTTTACTGTCTTTTTGCCAATACGCCATTTGCGCCTGACTTTGCATCCAAACTTCCCCTACAATATTAAAATTTGGGTATTCATCGGTGATGGATTTTGTCCATTGTGCGATGCCTTTTGGATCTGAATAGTTATAGGTGTCGACTCTGAAACCATCCAAATCAGCGTATTCAATCCACCAAATCGCATTTTGGATCAGGTATTTTAAAGTCAAAGGGTTTTTTAAATTTAAATCGGGCATCGATGGAACAAACCAACCGTCAATAGCGTTTTTTTTATCAATTTCTGAAGCATTTGTGTCGTGAATGACCGTTCTTTTATGATTAGTTTGCGTGTAAGTTTCAAATTGATTAATCCATTCTTTTGTAGGTAAATCTTTCATCATCCAATGCTCAATTCCCCAGTGATTCGTCACATAATCCATCACCAGTTTCATATCTCGTTTGTGCATTTCGGCAGCCAATCGAGCATAATCAGCATTGGTTCCAAAACGAGGATCAATTTTATAAACGTCAGATTGACCATAAGTATGATAAGAATGTTTAGCATCGTTATCCTCACATAACGGCGTGCTCCAAATAGTAGTTGCACCTAGTTCTGCTATATAATCCAGATTTTTTATGATTCCTTCGATGTCGCCACCGTGTCTTCCGCCCGGTAATTCTCTGTTATATTTTTCTTGTGTCGAATTTTCGCTGTCGTTATTCCTGTTTCCATTAGCAAAGCGATCCGGCATCAATAAATACATCATGTCCGAAGAATCAAAGCTTTTGCGTTGCGCTGAGTTTTCTCTTCTTTGCTTCAGAGAATATTTTTGTGTGAATGTTTCTTTGTTGTTGCTTTTAAAAGTAAAAACGAAATCAGATGCCGCAACTTTTTTAGTGTCGATTGTAACAAAAATGTAGTTGGGATTCTCGGTTCTTTTTACGTTGGTTATTTTTATGCCATTAGAAACGGTGACTTGGTTTTGAGAAATGTCTTTGCCGTAAAAAAGAATCTGCAGTTCTGGATTTTGCATTCCTGCATACCAAAACGGCGGCTCCATTTTATCGATTTGAGCGTGTAACGTTACAGACATAAAAAAAAGGAATAAGGTTATTTTTTTTAGAAAGCTCCTATTTTGGAAAGGTAAAGAAATAATTTTATTCATGGTGAAATAGATTGTTTACATTAAATTTTAATGAGGATTATAAAAAAAATTGCTGTTTCAGGGAATTATGTATTGGATAATTCGAATAAGAATCAGTCTTATATAAACAATCCCAATGTGAATTGGGATTGCTATGTTGCCTGTTAAAGCGTGGATCAAGTTATAGAATGAACTACAAGTTCTAGTAATTGTTTCTAAACGGTAGCTAAACTTTCTGGCGTTACTAAAACGGATTTTCCGTTTACTACGATTGCCAAATCGGTATCGCCAACAATAGAGAAAGTAGTTTCATTATGATTGATTGCTACTTTCAAAATTTGGTTTCTGAAATTAATTTTAAACGAATATCCTTCCCACTCTTTCGGGATTTTTGGAGAGAAATGAAGCGTGTCTTCTTTAACTCTCATTCCGCCAAAACCTTCTACGATGCTCATCCAAGTTCCGGCCATTGAGGTAATATGACAGCCTTCTTCTACTTCTTTATTGTAATCATCAAGATCCAGACGTGACGTTCTTAAATAGAACGTGTATGCCATGTCCATTTTGTCCAATAAAGCGGCTTGAATCGAGTGTACGCAAGGCGAAAGTGAACTTTCATGAACCGTAAAGGATTCGTAAAATTCAAAATTATTTTTCAATTCTTCTTTCGAAAAATGATCTTCGAAGAAATAGAAACACTGCAAAACATCGGCTTGTTTGATATAAGGGGAACGCAAAATTCTATCCCAAGACCATTTTTGATTGATTGGTCTTTGGCTTTTATCCAAATCAGCTACGCGAACCAATTCTTTATCTAAGAAACCGTCTTGTTGCAAATATACATTATGTTCTTCCGAAAAAGGGAAGTACATATTATCCGAAACTTTTTTCCAAGATTGTAATTCGGAATCCGAGATTTTCACTTTTTCCGAAATTCTTTTGTGGTCCGAAGGATATTCCAGAGACACTTTTTGAATTTGTTCGTACGTGTATTCCAGACACCATTTTGCAATATAATTCGTGTAGAAATTATTGTTTACGTTGTTCTCATATTCGTTTGGACCGGTAACTCCAAGAATTACGTATTGGTTTAAATTAGTCGAAAAATTCGCTCTTTGATGCCAAAAACGTGCAATTCCTATTAATACTTCCAATCCTTTTTCAGGAATGTAACTGTAATCACCTGTGTATCTGTAAAAGTTATAAATAGCAAATGCAATGGCTCCATTTCTATGAATTTCTTCAAAAGTAATTTCCCATTCGTTATGACATTCTTCACCATTCATGGTCACCATTGGATACAAAGCAGCACCATTAGTAAATCCTAATTTTGCGGCATTTTCAATGGCTTTGTCCAATTGATTGTAGCGGTATGTCAATAAGTTCCGAGCCACTTCCTGATCTTTGGTCGCCATGTAAAACGGAATGCAATAGGCTTCGGTATCCCAATACGTAGATCCACCGTATTTTTCGCCAGTGAAACCTTTTGGCCCAATATTCAAACGGGAATCTTTTCCTAAATAGGTTTGGTTCAATTGAAAAATATTGAAACGAATTCCTTGTTGTGCTTTTACATCACCATCAATGGTAATATCTGACATTTCCCAAATTTTTGCCCAAGCATCAATTTGGTCCTGTAACATTTGTTCATATCCTACTGCTAAAGCGGATTGAATAGCTTTCTCAGCAGCAGTAGTGGTGTTTTCATGGTTTAAGGAAACCGTGTACCCGCCAATTTTTTGGATGGATGATTTTTGGCCTTGCCCCACAATTACATCATAACTGAATTGAATTTTATCAGCAGTTGCATCAATATTAGAAGGAGAAATAGCCGTTTTTTCACCATTATTCAAAATGCTGTTGTGCATGAATGTGGTTACTTTAAAATGTGTTTTGAACGTTTGTGCTGTTACAAAAGCTTCATTTCCTGACTTTTTCACATCAAGTGGTTCCCAGAATTTTTCTTCCCAGTTGGCATCTTCATTCGTTACACCTGCATCGATATACGGTTTGTAAATTATTTTTGAATCTTTGTTCAAAGGTGTGATTTCATAATTGATAACCCCAACTTCATCCAAAACGATAGAAAGAAAGCGACGAATAGTAACTGAAATTTCAGTCCCGTTTTTCAAAGTGGCTTCAAAAGAACGATTGTACCAACCTTCTTTCATATTTAATTCACGACGAAAATTTTTGACTTCGGAACAAGTATTCAAATCGAATTTTTCACCATTGATTTCAATGTCGATTCCAATCCAGTTTGGCGCATTTAAAACTTTGGCAAAATATTCCGGATATCCGTTTTTCCACCAGCCCACTTTAGTCTTATCAGGATAATAGATTCCGGCAATGTAACTTCCCTGAAATGTTTCGCCGCTATAATTTTCTTCAAAATTAGCACGTTGTCCCATAGCACCATTACCGATGCTGAACAGGCTTTCAGATGATTTTACACACTCGGCATCAAATCCTTCTTCTATGATAGACCAATTGTCTGGTTTTATATAATCTTGATTCATTCTTTTTTTATTTAAAAATTCAATGATTAAAAATTCAATGATTGTTGTTGGTCACATACAATCTGATCCTTTTTCTTGTTTTTGAATCTTGTTTTTTATTCTTTAATTAATTCTTCTATGAAGTGCGTATCGATAGCTGTAAAATCGTTGAAGATGTATTTTGCTTCATGCAAAGTAGTTGCTTCCCCTATTCCTATACTGGTCATATTACCAATATTCGCCGCTTGAACTCCCGCCACTGAATCTTCAAAAACAATTGAATTTTCTGGAATGATGTTCAATAGTTTTGCAGCCATTAGGAAAACTTCAGGATCTGGTTTGGCATTGGTCACATCATTTCCATCCACAATAGCATCAAAATAAGACAGCAATCCTGTTTTCTCCAAAATAGGTCTGGCATTTTTACTGGCTGAACCCAATGCGATGGGTTGGTTGTTTTCTTTTAAAAATTTTAAAATAGTAAAGACTCCAGGAAGAATCTCACTTTCATTCATGTCAACTAAATAGGATAAGTATTCCTCATTTTTTTGAACTAACCATCTGTCTTTATCTTCTTGTGAGGCCGTTACTTTTCCTAATTCTAATATAATATCCAAAGAGCGCACGCGGCTTACTCCTTTTAATAATTCATTATGTTCGTGTGTAAATTCGATATTTAATTCATTTGCGATTTTTTGCCACGCTAAATAATGGTATTTAGCCGTGTCAACAATCACTCCGTCAAGGTCGAATATAAATGCTTTTGTATTCATTATTGTTGTTTTATTACGTCATCAACATCTTTTACTTTCACTACTAAAATAGCAGCAATCAAGAAGCTGACTCCACTGGTAACTAATGCAAATATGGCATTGTCATTGTATAAATATTTAACTAACGGTCCGCCAATCAAGGCGTTGATGATTTGGGGAATAACGATAAAGAAGTTGAAAATACCCATGTAAACTCCCATTTTCATTGGAGAGATTGATCCGGCTAATATGGCATATGGCATAGATAAAATACTTGCCCAAGCGATTCCAACACCAATCATGGATAAGATAAGCCAGTCTTCATTGGGTACAAAATAGATGGAAATTAATCCGAGTCCACCAATAATTAAGGAAATGGAATGCGTTAATTTTCGTCCTATTTTTTTTGCGATATACGGTAGTGCAAAGGCATAGAAAGCAGAAATTAAATTGTAAATTCCAAAAAGGACTCCAACCCAGTCTCCTGCGTTTTGATAAGCTTCACTTTTGCTGTCTGAAATAGGTAAGCCATAAATATGATGGGCTATGGCTGGAGTGGTAAAAACCCACATTCCAAAAAGACCAAACCAAGAGAAAAATTGTACCCAGCTTAATTGTCGCATGGTGGTGGGCATTTTTCTAAAATCATCAAAAATGTCTAATAAACTGGATTCTTTAGCATTGGCATCTGCAATTTTAGTTTCCTGATGTGCCATTTCATCCTCAAATTGTACTAATTCTTCCGGAGAATATTCTTTGGTCGTAAATATGGAAACCAGGATCGAGCCTACAAGAATAATGGCTCCAATTACAAATGATAAAATCAAGTGCATAGGAACACCGCCATCCTCATTTCGGTTAGAAACGCCAAACCAATTCGTTAAAACATAGGGTAACCATGAACCAATAACGGCACCAAAGCCAATTAATGCGGTTTGTACGCTAAACCCAAGTGTTCTTTGGTCTGTTCTTAAATTATCTCCCACTAAAGCTCTGAAAGGCTCCATGGCAATATTGAAAGAGGCATCCATAATCATCAGCATTCCGGCACCAACCCATAAGGCAGGAAGAAATGCAATAAAAATTTCGGCTTGTGGCATTAATATTAAACCAACGGATGCTAGTAAAGCACCTACTAAAAAGAAAGGTTTTCTTCTGCCGAACTTACCCCAAGTTTTGTCGCTATAATGTCCTATTATCGGTTGGACAATAAGTCCCATTAGAGGAGCAATGATCCAAAACCAAGAAAGTTCGTGAACATCAGCACCAAAAATTTGAAGAATTCTGCTGGCATTAGCATTTTGAAGGGCAAAACCCATCTGTATTCCCAAGAAACCAAAACTCATGTTCCAAATTTCCCAGAAACTTAATCTACGCTTTTCCATTATCGTAATTTAAAAATGAATACGATAAGCGCTATGCTTATCAAAACTTATCTTATTTTCGAAGTAAAAGTTAAAGCTTTGATGGGGTAAATATAAAAATATATTTCAAACTTTTGTTTTTCAGAAACAAAAAAAAAGAAACATTTTTAACTACAAGGTTGTAGTACTGAATAAAATACAGAATGGGCTACTTAGATTAGTTATATTTTTAGACTTCTTAGATTATTAGTTTCCAAAATTGGTAATTTGAATTAGACCTAAATAAATATTTTTAAATTCAGAATTTTATCTAGCTCATCTAATTTGTAGATTCTCTTTCTATCAAATGAGTTTCTATTACTTCGGTTTTATAGTTTTCGTCCTCATCCTCATCTTCAGATTCAAGTCTGTCTATTAACATTTTAGCTGCTTTATTTCCCATTTTTATTCCGCTTTGGCTTACGGTGGTAATGGTTGGAGTAGAATATTTTGAAATAATTCCATCCGTAAAAGCAATGACTGCTAGGTCTTTAGGAACATTTAATCCTATTTTGTTAGCTGTTTTAATTATCGTCACTGCAAAAAGTTCGTTCACTGCAAAAACGGCATCAATAGCTTTGTCTTCGAGAAGTTTTCCAATGGTGATTTCACAAGTGTCCACATCTTCAATTTTTATAATCAGGTTTTCATCAAATGGTATTTCATTGTCAAGTAATGCTTTTACGTAGCCGTCAGTTCGAAGTTTTCCGACACTTACGTAATCTACTGTAGTTACCAAGGCAATTTTTTTCCGACCTTTATCAATCAAACTTTGAACTGCTTCGTAAGCTGCTAACTTATCGTCTATAATTACTTTGTCACAAAGGACTTCATTAGTGACTCTGTCAAACATTACTACGGGCATTCCCTGATCGATAACCTCTGTGATGTGATGAAAATCTGCTTTGAACTGCGTTTCTTTTGAAAGTGACATAATGAAGCCGTCAATACTGCCATTAGCTAACATTTCCATATTAAGTACCTCTTTGTCAAAGGAATCGTCAGACAGGCAAATGATAACGCTATACCCGTTTTCATTGGCTACGTGCTCTATACCATTGATTACAGTTGAAAAAAAATGGTGTACAATTTCAGGAATGATAATCCCAATCGTTTTGGTTTTTCTATTTTTTAAACTAAGGGCAATATTGTTAGGTTTGTAATTGTAGAATTTAGCAAAAGCCTGTACCTTGAGTCTAGTTTCTTCACCGATTTCTAAGCTGTTTCTTAAAGATTTTGAAACGGTAGAAATTGAAACGTCAAGTTCTTTAGCAATTTGTTTAAGTGTTATTTTCCTTTTCATGGTGAAGATGTGGTAAAAATTTATTTCTTACTAAAGGTAAAATTTAATTTTACAAATGGTAATTAAAGTGGTAAAAATTTATATAAATCAGAAAGTTTTCAACACTATTACGTTTTCGTAACTCAAATAAAAAGTGCTGTTGTCGAGCGTAACAAAATTTACATAAATTTAACATTCGAAGTAATAGTTAAGCATGAAAAATAAACCAAAAATTAAATTAATTTAAACAAAAAGTATGAAAACAATTTATAAAAAGTTGTTGATTTTATTACTGCTGCTCCCTTTTAGTATTCTGGCTCAGAATACAGTTAGTGGGATTGTTCTTGATAAAGTGTCAGGACAGCCTATTCCGGGAGTAAATGTAAATGTGCAAGGTGCCGCAAATGGTGTTTCTACTGATTTTGATGGTAAATACCAGTTGACTAAAATTAAGAAAGGCGATAAAATCGTATTCTCTTACATTGGATACAAAAATACTGTTGTAGACTATGTTACTCAGAATTCATTAAATGTCTCTTTAGAAGAAGATGCCAATCAATTACAAGAAGTTGTAGTTCAGGTTGGATACGGTACTGTTAAGAAAAAAGATGCGACCGGTGCGGTTACAGTTTTAGCGGCTAAAGATTTTAATAAAGGACAAAATGTTACTGCTGAAAGTTTGATTACAGGGCGTGTTGCGGGAGTAAGTATTACCGGAGGTGGATCCCCTGGTGCAAAAGCTAACATTAGAATTAGAGGTGGGTCATCTTTGAATGCTTCCAATGAACCTTTGATTGTTTTAGACGGATTGCCATTGAGTAATGCTGTTCCAAATGGTTCTACAAGTATATTATCTACAATAGATCCTAATGACATTGAAACTTTTACTGTTTTAAAAGATGCTTCTGCAGCTGCAATTTATGGATCAAGAGCAGCAAATGGGGTAATTGTAATTACAACTAAAAAAGGTTCTAAAGATGGATTGAAAGTTTCATTTAATTCGCAAACCGGTTTAAGTACAGTAGCAAATACAGTAGATGTTTTAAGTGCGGATGAGTTTCGTACTTTGGTTAATGCCAATGGGTCTGCTGCACAAAAAGCAAAATTAGGTACTGCTAATACGGATTGGCAAGATGAAATATTTAGCAATGTTTTTACTTCGGACAATAATATTGCTGTAAGCGGCTCTCTGTTTAAGAAACTTCCAGCAAGAATTTCTGTAGGGAACACCAATACGCCCGGTATTTTGAAAAATACTAGTTTTGAAAGAACTACTACATCATTATCTTTAAATCCAACTTTTCTTGATAATCATTTGAAGATTGACATTAATGGAAATTTATCATTTGGTAAAAATCAATTTCAAGATGAAGGAAGAGTTATTGGAAGCGCAATAGGGTTTGATCCTACGCAATCTGTTTATCAAGATGGTTCTCGTTATGGAGGGTATTTTGAATGGTTAGAAGCTAATGGGGACGTGAATTTATTGGCAGCAAAAAATCCAGTAGCTTTATTGAATCAAAATAACAGAAGGTCTACATCTACAAGAAAATGGGGTAATATTAGAGTTGATTATAAATTTCATTTTTTAGAAGAATTAAGAGCAGTTGCTGAATTAGGAATTGATAAATTTGACAGCAATGGTTTTGAGGAAACCAGTACTAATAGTATTACTGGATTTCAATTAAATACTTTTTCTTCAGGGCAATGGACTAATGCAGGTGATTATAAAAAATATACTGATACACGTCAAAACAAAAATTTAAATGCTTATTTAAATTATGTTAAGGAATTTGGGAAATTCAAAGTAGATTTAACGGGAGGTTATAACTATCAGATGTTCGAAAGAGAAGGATATGTAAGTGGAGACTTAAGACGTCCAAATCCAGCTCAAGATGTTGCTACAGATCCAGATATAAATTTACAATCTTATTTTGGCCGCGCTAATTTAGGGTATGATAGTAGGTATTTGATTACTCTAAATTACAGAAGAGATGGAACTTCTCGTTTCTCAGAAGAGAACAGATGGGGTAATTTTGCTGGAGCTGCTTTTGCTTGGAATATAGCTGAAGAGTCTTTTTTGAAAGATAACGAAACAGTATCTGGTTTGAAATTAAGGGTAGGATACGGTACAACTGGACAACAAGATATTTCTGCATCTTATGACTACTTGAGAAGAGTTACTTTGGGTACGGTTAATTCAAATTACATATTTGGAAGTACAGCATACCAGGTAGCAAAAACGGAAGGATATAATAAGGATATTAAATGGGAAGAAACCAGTGAGATTAATATTGGTTTAGATTATGGTTTATTCAATGACAGAATCAATGGGTCAGTGAATTATTTTCAGAAAGAGGCAAATGATCTTTTAGCTGATATCGCTTATCCTGATGGTGCAAACTTAAGAAATTCGGGTTTTTCAAATATCGGAAGTGTTACAACTAAAGGTATTGAATTCAATATTAATGCAGATGTTGTTAAAAATGAAAACTTGAACTGGAATCTTGCTTTTAACACGGCTTACATACACCAAGAAATTACGGATTTAGGACTTACAGTTCCAGGATTTCAAGGCTATGAAACGGGCGACAATATTGCAGGAGGGAGTAATAATAAAGTGAAAATTAATTCAGTTGGATTTAATCCGGGTGCATTTTATGTTTTTGAGCAATTATATGATACAAACAAGAGACCTATCCAAGGTGCTTATGTAGATAGAAACGCAGATGGTAAAATCGATAATAGCGACAGATACCGTTTTCATAAACCAAATGCCGATTATACTTTTGGATTGTTTAGTACTTTGAATTATAAAAAATTCGATTTTACAATGAGTTGGAGAGCAAGTCTAGGAAATTTCATCTTCGATAACATTAATTCTGATAAAGGATATTTACAAGCTGCATTGAGAAGAGATTCTGATTTAGCAAATATTACACCTGATTATTATGCAACAGGCTTCACTTTTGAAGACAATGGTACACAACGTTATTTATCTGATTATTTTGTAAAAGATGCTTCTTTTATAAAATTAGATAACGTAACTGTTGGGTACAGTATGGATAAATCATTACTTAAAGATGTGTCATTACGATTTTCATTAGGGGTTCAAAATGCTTTAGTGTTTAGTAAATATGACGGATTAGATCCAGAAAATTTCTCAGGTGTTGACGGTTCTGTCTATCCACGCGCTAGAACTTTTGTATTTGGCGTAAATGCTAATTTCTAATTATATATTTTTTATATAAATAAAATTTAAAAACGAATAAAATGAAAATATCATTTAAAAAAATAAGTTATTTACTTCTAATGATTTTAGGAATGAATATCGCTTTTACTTCATGTAGCGATGACCTTAACGTAACTCCAAAAGATGATGATGAATTTCTATCAGAAGTTTTCTTTAAAGATCCTAGTTCATACAAAAAAGTATTAGCAAAATTGTATGCTGGTTTATATGTAGGAGGAAATGATGGAGATTCTAGCGGAGATATCTCTGGAATTGGAGGCGATTTTAGCAGTTACTTAAGATTGCTTTTTGTGATGCAAGAGTTCACAACTGATGAAGCAATTATTGCTTGGGCTGATGGTTCACTGCCTACTATGAACACTCAAACATGGACTCCGAATAATGAGTTTTTATATGGAGTATATTCCAGATCCTTTTATCAGATCAGTCTTGCGAATGAGTTTTTAAGACAGACAAGCGATGATAAATTAGAGGCTAGAGGAGTTGATGCTGCTCTGAAAGCAGAAATCGCCACTTTTAGAGCAGAAGCTCGTTTTTTAAGAGCTTTTGACTATGTTCAATTAATGGATTTATTTGGAAATGTGCCTATTACAACCGAGGCTGATCCAGTAGGATTTTATAATCCAGTTCAAAAATCAAGAGCAGAAGTATTCGCTTTCGTTGAAAACGAATTGAAAGATTTAGATAATAGTTTAAAAGCATCTAAAGCTAATGAATACGGAAGAATTGATAAAACAGCCGCTAAGTTTTTATTAGCTAAGATTTACTTGAACGCAAAAGTGTATACTGGTACAGCAAAAAACACAGAATGTATTACTGCTTGTAATGATGTCATAAATTCAGCATACTCTTTTGCAAATGTCCCTTACAGATATTTATTTTCTGCGGATAACAATACTAACGGTTCTCAAAATGAAATCATTTTTCCTGTAGTAAGTGATGGTAATTTAATCAGAGCAACAGGTGCAGGAATGAGTTTTATTATGCACGCTTCTATTGGAGGATCTATGGTTGCAGGTGACAGAGGTATGGATGGCGGATGGCAAGGAATTAGAACAAGAAAAGAATTTGTTCAATCCTTCCCGGATGAAACAGGAACTGCTGATAAAAGAGGTACTTTTTATACTAACGGTCAAACATTAGATATTGATGCAGTAGGTACCTTTACAAATGGCTATGCTGTTACAAAATATATCAACAAAAAAGCAGATGGTAGCCCTGCTCAAAGAAACGATATTCCTGATATTGATTTCCCAATGTTTAGAATGTCAGATGTTTATTTAATGTATGCAGAAGCTACATTAAGAGGTGGTGCAGGTGGACTTATTCCAACAGCGGTTACTTATATTAACCAGTTAAGAACAAGAGCTGGTGCAACTGCAGTTACAGCTACAGACTTAACCCTTGATTTTATTCTAGCGGAAAGAGGTAGAGAATTGTTTTGGGAATGTCACAGAAGAACAGATTTAATTCGATTTGACAAATTTACAGGTTCAAGTAAAATATGGCAATGGAAAGGTGGCGTTAAAAACGGTACTTCTACAGCATCTTACCGTAATCTTATGCCAATTCCTGCAACGGCAATTCAAGCTAACCCAACTTTAATTCAAAACCCTGGATACTAACTAATTTTAAAACATAATAAAATGAAAAACATAAATAAAATTTTAATCGCATTTATTGGCGTATTAGCCGTGTCATGCTCTGGTGATGATGTTGAAAATAGACCAGTAATTACTGAAGCAACAGCTCCTGTATTGCTTACTCCTCAAGGAGATTTTAATATAGTACTCCAAAATACTAATGCTGGAAATTTAGCAACAACTTTTGTTTGGGATGATGCACAATACGAAGGAAGCAGTACTGTGGTAAACTACACAATCGAAATGGCAAAAGCCGGTACTGATTTTGCAACACCTTCTGTTGCTGGAACAACAACCGATAAATTTAAAAGCTTTACCGTTGGGGAACTGAACTCAGCTGCTTTAAATGCTGGATTTGCACCTTTTGTTGAAGCTCAAATCGATGTGCGTATCAAATCTACTGTAGGTGGAGTGGGTTCGATTCCTCAAGTGTCTAATTCTTTTACTATCAAAGTAACGCCTTATCCAGCTTGGCCAAACTGGGGTATGATTGGTAGTGCAACAGCAGCAACAACTGGTGGTGATGGTTGGGCTTCAGATGTAAATTTAGATTATTCATTGACTACTAAAAAATATTCAATCACAATTGATTTAGCAGTTGGAGAAATTAAATTTAGATTAGATGACGCATGGGCAACAAACTTTGGAGATGATGGAAATAATTTAACATTAGAGTCAGGTGGATCTAATATTCCGATTCAAATAGCAGGGAATTATACTATTGTAGCCGATTTTACTGCGAAAACGTATACCATTGTTAAGAATTAGTAATTTTTAATTAATGTAAAAGGGCTATCTCATGGATAGCCCTTTTTTTATAAAAGCAAAAAACTATGAAAAAAATTATACTTTTAGTATCGCTTTTCTTTTCAATTATCGCGATTGGGCAACAACAGTCGGTAGTTTATTCTGTTAGTCCAGCTACTTTTGAGGAGACAACTGCTATTACCATTAGCATCAATGGCGCCTCAGTAAATGAAGGTGTCTGGGGAGTTAACGGAAACGCATTATATATCTGGACCTGGTCTTTTGATATCAATGACGCGAACAGTATTGATTGCCCTACGAATGGGATATGGAACGCATCTAACGAGGCGAATCGTTTTACCTATAATTCGGCTACAGATACCTATACCAAGACATTTACACCAAATGTTTTCTATAACAGAAATGGTATTGGTAAAATAGGTTTTCTTGTTAAGGCAAAGGATGGAACCGGAGACAAAAAATCGCAAGATAATTTTGTTGAAGTGGGTGCGTACCAAGTGACTCTAAATACACCCGCAGAAAATGGTTCTACAATTATTGCATCTGGTGGGAGTTTGAACATTGCAGCTACTAATACAGGCGGAAATGCCAGTTATGTTTTAAAGGCAAATGGGACAACTATAAACACAAATACAGCTACTTCTAGCTATGCTTTTAATCATACAAATATCACAGGGAATCAAAACTACGAATTGAAGGTTACTCAAGGGACAACTGTAATTACTAAAAAGTTTAGCGCTATAGTGAATCCAAATGTTGTTAGTGAGTCCATGCCTGCTGGCTTATTAGACGGAATTAATTACAATGTTGTAGATGTTTCAAAAGCAACTTTAGTGCTGGATGCGCCGTTCAAAGATTTTATTTACGTAGCGGGAAGTTTCAACAATTGGCAACCAACAAGTTCTTTTGCCATGAAAAAAGATCCTGCTTCGGGCAAGTTTTGGTTAGAATTAACCGGATTAGTTTCAGGAACAAATTATACGTACCAGTATTGGGTAGTTGATGCAACACCTATTGCTGGAACACCTTCTTTAGTGAAGACTGCTGATCCGTATTCGACGTTAGTATTATCTCCTAATGACGATCCTTTTATTCCTGCTTCCAGTTATCCAAATCTTCCGGCGTACCCTGCAGGTCAGGAACGTGAGGTGACGGTATTACAAACAGGAAAAACGCCTTACGTTTGGAGCAGTGCCACAACAAATTTTGTTAAACCAGAAAAAGAAAATTTAGTGGTTTATGAATTGTTGGTTCGTGATTTTGATGCCAATAGAACCTATCAAGACTTGATTAATAAAATTGATTATTTCAAAAATTTGAAAATAAATGCGATTGAGTTGATGCCTGTAATGGAATACGAAGGAAATGAAAGTTGGGGATACAATACCTCTTTTCACATGGCTTTGGATAAATTCTACGGAACTTCGGATAAGTTAAAAGAGTTTATTGATTTGTGTCATCAAAACGGAATTGCCGTTATTCTTGATGTGGCATTGAATCACGCTTTTGGTAGAAACCCAATGCTTCGTATGTGGATGAATGATCCTGATGGTGATGGTTGGGGTTCTCCTTCAACAGAAAATCCTTATTTTAATACAACGGCAATGCACAGTTATAGTGTAGGAGAAGATTTTAATCATCAACAGCCAAGAACTCAAAACTATGTGCAACGCGTCATTAAACAATGGATTGAAGAATATAAAATTGACGGGTTCCGCTGGGATTTAACCAAAGGTTTTACTCAAAATTGCCCCTCTGATGTTGCTGGAGGTCAAGATCCATGTACCAATGTTAAACAACAAGATAGAGTAGAAGTATTGCAAAAATATGCCAGTTATTCTTGGAGTTTAGACCCAACACATTATACTATTTTTGAACACTTAGGGAATGATGATGAAGAGCAGCTTTGGGCGAATTACAAGATTAATGAAACGCCAAGTAAAGGAATTATGATGTGGGGAATAATGACCAGCCAATACAATGAATTGTCTATGGGGTATTCTGGAAATATTTCTCGTATGAATAGTTCGAGCAGAGGCTTTACCTCAAATAGATTGATGGGTTATGCCGAAAGTCATGATGAGGAACGACTAATGTATAAAAATTTACAATTCGGGAATAGTACCAATGCTGCCCATAATGTAAAAACATTAAATGTAGCATTGTCTAGAATGTCAGCAATTGGAGCGGTTTCTTTATTGGTTCCTGGACCAAAGATGATTTGGCATTTTGGGGAATTGGGTTGGGAAAATTCTATTTTTGCTTGTAACAATGGAACGGTAAATACTTCGTCAGATGCTACATCTGGGGATTGTAAATTAGATACTAAACAACAGCCGCAATGGGTAAATAATTGGCTTGGAGATGCCAATAGGAGTAAAATTTATAATGATTGGGCCAAAATGATAACGATGAAAACTGTAGAGCCTGTTTTTTCAGGAACTGCAACCATGTCGAATACCAGTTCGTTGTATCCAAATATCAGAATTACTAATAGTGCTTTGGCGTCAAGCCAACTTAAGGATGTTTTGATCTTGGCTAATTTTAATGTAACCACACAAAATGTGGCCACTGGATTTCCTTATACTGGACAGTGGTACAATTTGATGGATAATACAACAATCACAGTGACTAATGTAAATGATCCTATAACAATTCCGGCTGGTGAATACCGAATCTATGGAAACAAAACGGCTTTTTTGGCTATAGCCGATTATGAAAAATCATCAACGATTGTGTTGTATCCAAACCCAGCTTCTGATTATTTTACATTGAATGAAACAACTTCTAAAGTGCAGATTTTTTCTATAACAGGACAATTGGTAAAAAGTTTTGATGCTAATAAAACGGCAGGATCTCAATTTTCGGTTAGTGATTTGAATCAAGGACTTTACATCGTAAAAGCATTTGATGAAAATAATGAAATGAAGGTATTGAAACTGTTGAAAAATTAAGAATACGTTGAATTAGTGTAAAACGGCTGTCCCTAAAAAGACAGCCGTTTTTGTATAAAAAAACTGCTCCAGAAATGAAGCAGTTTTTCAACAACAAATTAAAACTAAAAATTAAATTTTACCGTCTTTGATTTCATCCACAATTTCAGGATTCAACAACGTTGAGGTATCGCCAAAATTAGAATAATCACCTTCGGCAATCTTACGCAGAATCCTACGCATGATTTTTCCGGAACGGGTTTTTGGTAAACCGGAAACAAACTGGATTTTATCTAATTTTGCAATGGGTCCAATATGATCGGATATGTGTTGGTTAATCTCTTTGCTAAGGTTTTCTCTGTCGCGGTATTCTCCGGTTTCTTTTAGGATTACAAAACCATACAAAGCATTTCCTTTGATATCATGAGGGAATCCAACAATAGCACTTTCTGCAACCGCAGGATGCTCATTGATGGCATCTTCTATCGGTGCCGTTCCCAGATTGTGTCCGGAAACAATAACTACATCGTCTACACGGCCCGTGATTCTGTAATATCCAACTTCGTCACGCAAAGCACCGTCGCCAGTGAAATATTTACCTGGAAAGGTTGAAAAATAGGTTTCCTTGTATCTTTGATGATCGCCCCAAATCGTTCTGGCAATTCCCGGCCAAGGGAATTTAATACATAAACTTCCTGTAACCTGATTGCCTTCGATTTCGTTGCGTTTTTCATCCATCAAAACAGGTTGGATTCCCGGTAACGGTAACGAAGCATAAGTAGGTTTTGTTGGCGTTACAAACGCAATTGGCGAAATCATAATTCCTCCTGTTTCCGTTTGCCACCAAGTATCTACCACAGGACATTTTTTATCGCCTACGTGGTTGTTGTACCAGTGCCAAGCTTCCTCGTTGATTGGTTCTCCCACGGATCCAATTACTTTCAAAGAAGTCAATTGATACCTTTGCACGTATTCGATGCTTTCTTTTGCCAAGGCTCTAATAGCTGTCGGTGCAGTGTAAAACTGGGTAACTTTGTGCTTTTCGATAGTTTGCCAAAAGCGACTGAAATCAGGATAAGACGGAACGCCTTCGAAAATTACCGTCGTAGCTCCGTTCAATAACGGCCCGTAAAGAATATAAGAATGTCCGGTAATCCAACCAATATCAGCAGTACACCAGAAAATATCATTGTCTTCATAATTAAAAACGTTCTTAAACGTATAGGCGGAATACACCATATAACCCGCTGTGGTGTGTACCATTCCTTTTGGTTTTCCTGTTGAACCGGAAGTATAAAGGATGAACAAAGGATCTTCGGCATCCATGATTTCGGCCACATTATTATCCGAAGCTTGGTCTAGAAGAGGCTGCAACCATTGGTCACGACCTTCTTTCATCTTGATAGTAGAGTTGATTCTTTTAGCAACCAAAACGTTCTCTACACAAGGACAATTTAATAAGGCTTCATCAACGATACTTTTTAAATCGATGGTTTTGTTCCCACGATATCCACCATCGGAAGTGATTACCATTTTACATTCGCTGTCATTGATTCTTGCTGCAACTGCCGAGGCAGAAAATCCTGCAAAAACAACCGAGTGAATGGCTCCAATTCTGGCGCAGGCCAAAGTAGTAATCGCTAATTCAGGAATCATTGGTAAGTAAATACAAACGCGATCTCCTTTTTGTATGCCTTGTTCTTTTAAGACATTCGCCATTTTGCAAACACGTTCGTACAATTCATTATACGAAATATGCAATGCCTCTTCATTTGGATCATTTGGTTCAAAAATGATGGCTGTTTTATCTCCTTTTTTGGCAAGATGCCTGTCGATACAGTTTTTTACAATATTTACTTTCGCATTGGTAAACCATTTTATATCGGCTTCAGCCATATTAAAGTCTACAACTTTATCCCATTCTTGGTACCAAGTAAAATTTTCAGACGCCACTTTGTCCCAGAATTTTTTGGGTTCACGAACTGATTTTTTGTAATGTTTAAAGTACTCTTCTAAATTATTAATTTTATAGTAACTCATGATTTTGGTAAATTTTAAATATTATAAACGCCTATTTTATACTTTTTTAATGTGGTAATGATTTCCTCCACAATGGATTCGTCATCAATGGTGGACGGTATCTGGAATTCCTCGCCATCTGTAATGCTGCGCATTAGTTTTCGGAGGATTTTCCCCGAGCGCGTTTTTGGTAATCGCTGTACAATCACTACATTTCTCAACGAAGCAACTGCGCCAATTTGCTGGCGGACCAGTTTAATGATTTCTTGTTCCAATTGATAATGTTCGATTTCATCTCCTGATTTGGTTACCACCAATGCCAAAGGAATTTGCCCTTTCAACTCATCTTGAATTCCAATAACTGCACATTCAGCCACCGAATGATGGGAAGCAACAACTTCTTCCATTTCTGCTGTTGACAATCGATGTCCAGCTACATTTATCACATCATCGGTTCTTCCGGTGATGAAAATATATCCGTCTTCATCTTTATAACCACCGTCGCCAGATAAATAATAACCGTCAAATTTGCTGAAATAACCAGCTTTGAAACGTGCTTCGTTTTCCCAAATACCCAACATATTTCCAGGAGGTAAAGGTAGTTTTACAACAACCAAGCCTTCTTCATTGGCGCTTAATTCGTCGCCGTTTTCATTAAAAATTCGAATATCATATCCGCAAACTGCTTTTGTGGCTGAACCGGATTTCACCGGCATTTTTTCAATACCAAGAGAATTGGCAATCATTGGCCAGCCTGATTCTGTTTGCCACCAATGATCAATTACGGGAATAGGAATGTGTTGTTGGTACCATTCCAGTGTGGCATTATCACAACGTTCTCCCGCCAAAAATTGATTTTTAAGAGCGCTTAAATCGTATTGTTTGATGAATTCTCCGTCAGGATCTTCTTTTTTGATAGCTCTAATGGCGGTTGGAGCGGTAAACATGGTGCCTACTTTATGTTCTGAAATTATTCTCCAAAACGTACTCGCATCCGGAGTTTTTATCGGTTTTCCTTCAAAAATTATGGTGGTATTTCGGTTTAATAATGGTCCGTACAGAATGTAGCTGTGCCCAACTGCCCAACCCATATCCGATGCCGCCCAAAAAGTCTCATCTTCCTTTACATTGTAAATGTATTTCATCGAAAATTTCAATGCTACTGCATATCCACCAGTATCTCTTACAATTCCTTTTGGTTTTCCTGTTGTTCCGGAGGTGTATAAAATATACAGCGGATGATTCGAATTTACAGGAACACAAGGCGTTTCTTCGGAGCCGTAAACCAATGCATCGTAATCTACATCATATTTCTTAAACGGAATTCGGGCACCTAATTTTCTATTGAAAACGATTACTTTTTTTGGTCGGTGACTCGCTAATGCAATAGCTTCATCTACCAAAGGTTTGTACGCAATTAGACGGTCGACTTCAATTCCGGATGAAGCAGTAATAATCGCTCTGGGTTTGCAATCGTCAATTCTGATGGCCAATTCATGTGGCGCAAAACCTCCAAAAACAACCGAATGAATCACGCCAATTCTTGCGCAAGCCAACATCGCAAAAGCGGTTTGAGGAATCATGGGCATATAAATTATGGCCGTGTCGCCTTTCTTTAATCCCAATGATTGCATGCCTCCCGCGAGTTTTGCGACTTCGGTTTTTACTTCCGAAAAAGTATATTTTTTTACGGTTTGTGTCACCGGAGAATCATAAATAAAAGCGACCTGATCTCCACAACCATCCTGAATGTGCTTGTCTAACGCCAAATAACAAATGTTCAATTCTCCATCTTTGTACCAAAGCGGATATCCATTTTCGTCTTTCGATAAAATTGTCTCCGGTTTGTTGTACCACTCAATTGCATCAGCTTGTTCTGCCCAGAATTTTTCTGGATGCGCAATGCTGTTCTCATAAATTTCCTTGTATTCCATTGTGTTGAATTTGTTTCTTATTGAATTAATTCATGAACTTGATCTATTAATTTTTTAACTGAAAAGGGCTTCACAACATATAAATTAGCGCCTAATGAAAGTCCTTTTTCAATATCTTTTTCCTTGTTTTTTGCCGAAAGGAAAATGACCTTGCAATGCCGCAGTCGTTCGTCTTTTTTTATTTGTTCTAATGTGGCAAAACCGTCCACCATGGGCATCATGACATCCAGAATTATGACATCCGGAAGTTGTTTTTGTAAAATATCCAGTGCTTCCTGGCCGTCACGTGCTATGAAAACTTCAAAATTGTTCTTTTTGAAAGTATATTCCAGTGACATTACAATGTTTGGTTCGTCATCTACAATTAAAATCTTTTTCATTTTTTAACTATTTTCTGCTGTATTATAATTGGGTAATGTGAAGATGAGAGTGGCTCCTTCAGCTACATTATCTTCAGCCCAAATTTTACCTTTATGATGTTCAATAATTTGTTTACAAATGGCTAAACCCAGTCCACTTCCTATGGGTTTTTTTACGTTTTGGTTTCGAGATTGATAGAATTTATCAAAAATGGCTTCAAAATCTTCTTTTTTAATTCCCTTGCCGTTGTTGTGTATTTTGACTTCGATATTGTCTTTATTTTCATCAATGGAAATCACTATTTTTCCGTCTGTTTCCGAACAGAATTTTATAGCATTTGAAACTAAATTATGAATGACCTGAACGATTCTTTCTTCGTCATAAAAAGCTTTTATTTCTTTGGAGGCATCCTCAAATTCAATGCTGATATTTTTGTTTTTTATTAATTGTTGGAGAGAACCCAATGTGTTTTTAATCGTTCTTGTGATGTTATTTTTAGACAAATAAATCTTTTGTTTTCCAGTTTCAAATTTTTCTAAATCCAGAATTTTATCAATCAAGCGGTTCAATCGGTCCGACTCGGAAATTATGTTTTGCAAAAACTGCTTTCTCAACTCTTCGGGAATGTCGTCATCATCGTGAAGGATTTCGCTTGCGGCACGAATTGCGGTTATTGGCGTTCTCAATTCATGGGTAACCGTGTCTAGAAATTCATCTTTTTGAATGTCTTTATTGACTAATTCCTGATTCGCATTTTTGAGTTGTTCTGATATTTTTTTTAATTCATTCGAAGTATCTGTCAACTTTTTATTGATAATGATGTTTTCTTTGGATTCCTCCAAAATTCGCAATACTTCGGGCAAACTGATTTTGTCTTCTTTGACCACACTCGATATTAATATTTTGGCGGAAGCCGTACCAATATGTCCCGTCAATAAATTCTCGGCAAATTTTATAAATCGGGCATCTGCTGTGGTAATGTCTTTGTCAATGTTGTATTTTAAATTAAAAATAGTCAGTGCGCGTTTTGTTCGGTCTTCGCCAAGAAAGCGTTGCAACACTTTTTGAATATCAGAAATATACGCAGTTCCTTTCCATACAAAAGCGTTTTCGTGATTGGTGATGTATTTGTCAATATCCACAAACATTTCGGCATAATTGCGTTCTCTGTAATTGCCTTTGAAACTCACTGAAACCGCAGCATAACTCAGAATGTTTATTAATAAGCTCCAAAAAACAGCATGTGGAATAGGGTCTAAATAATCCAAACCAAAAAGTTGAAAAGGCTTTAGCAATTCAATTCCCCAAGGCCCTTCCTGAATAAACAGGCTGGTTGATTTTGTGATTCCAATAGCGTACGGAATTAGCAGCGTATAAAAACAGGTTAAAAACCCAAGAATAATTCCGGTAACCGCACCATATTTAGAACCTCTTCTCCAGAATAATGCACCAAAAAAGGAAGGAGCCAGTTGTGCTATAACGACAAAGGAAACCAACCCGATGGAAACCAAAGAATAGTCCAAAATGAATATTCTATAGATGGCATACGCCAAAATGATAAGCGAAAAAATTCCTATTTTTCGGCTGTTTACAATCCGTTTACTGTTCTTTTTCTGTGAAGAATTTTCTAGTGAACCAATGAAGCCATACGGAATCAGTAAGTTGTTACTCAGCATCGTGGCGAGCGCAATTGAAGATACGATAATCATCGAAATGGCTGCTGAAAATCCGCCCAAAAAAACCATTACTGTCAATACATTATTGTCAAAAAATTGTGGAATCAATAGAGAATACGTATCTGAATTATGCCCTTTTCCTTCAAAAAGAATATTGCCGCCCCAAGCAATTGGAAAAACAAAAAGGTTGAAAAGTAGCAGGTACAACGGAAAAAGCCAAATCGCTGTTCGGATGTGGGTTTCTTTATTGTTCTCGACAATCGCAGTGTGGAATTGTCTTGGCAAAAGGAAAATAGCAAACATCGATAAAATACAAAGAAAGAACCAGTTGATTCCGTTTGTGATGCCGCCAATTGTATTTTTTTTGTCGAAATCTTTAAGGACAGCCGCTTTTTGATAAATATCATCAAAACCGTCAAAAACAAAATAGGTGACATAAATACCCACGATCAAAAAGAAAACTAACTTCAGGATAGATTCCATGGCCACTGCGGTTACTATTCCGCGTCTTTTCTCGGAAGCATCTACATATTTTGTTCCGTAATAGGAAGCAAATAATGCCAGAGCCATACAAACATAGGTTGTGGTGTCAGTGAAAATATTAGAACTTGCCTGCGTTTTGGTGACAATATGAAAAGTGTCTGAAATTGATTTTAGCTGTAAAGAAATGTAAGGTAAGATACCAAAAATACAAATGATAGTTACCACTGCTCCCAGAAATCTACTGTTTCCGTATCGTAAAGAAATAAAATCTGCAATACTGGAAATTTTATTTACTCTCGAAATTCGGATAATTTTCTTGAGAATAATCATCCACGTTGGGATAATTAATATAGGGCCTAAATAAATGGGTAAATAACTCAAACCGGATTCTGCAGCAACACCAATACTTCCGTAATAGGTCCAGGCGGTACAATATACGGCTAATGAAAAGGAATAGATGTAGGGATTATTTGTCCATTTAGAATGGCTTCTTTTTTCGGACCAATAGGCAATGTAAAAAAGAATCGACAAATAAAGCACTAATATTAATAAGAGTCCAATGCTATTCATAATATCTTTTTATGATTAGGTACGATATGGCGATTGAAAACAGCCATGCCGAGAAGATATAAATGTAGATAATTGGGAATCCAAAAAGTGGTTGCGAACTGTCAAATAACAGCAAGAGTGGGACGTTCAAAGCTAATAGCATTAGCATTGAAAGAATAACCAACTTTTGTTCATGTCTCTTTTTCATAAGAAGATGCAGTTTGCTTTGCAGCGGAATGTGCTTTTGTTTTTTAAAGATTCTGTATTCGAACCTGTGCTTTTAAAGTAAAAAATAAACAATCTCTGCAAGTTCATGCAGAGACTGTCTATTGGAAATTTAATTATTTTTTTTCGTCATAATCTCCCATTAAGGCATAGTAACCAAAGGTTCCTAATCCTAAAACGATTAATGGCGTAAGTACAAAAAGGATAATAATTCCGAATACTAAATCCTCTTGTTTTCCTGACATAAATTTGGGTAATCCAAAAGTGAAGATGCAAAAATAGGCTGAAGCTACTGCTAATGCGATCCAAACTAATCCTAAAACTCTTTTTATTTGATTCATAGCTGTGTTTTTATACGTGAGCGTTTTTATCTTTATTTTTAATGTAAACCATTCCAACTACAAAACTGACTGCAGCAATAACAATTGGATACCAAAGTCCTTCGAGGTAAAATTCAGGATGGCCTAAGTCTTTTGCATTGGTCACAAAATAGGTTGAAATAGCAGGAAGCAATCCTCCAAAAATACCATTTCCTACGTGGTATGGCAATGACATCGAAGTGTATCTGATTTTTACAGGGAACATTTCAACCAAGAACGCTGCAATTGGTCCATAAACCATCGTTACAAATATCACTTGTACAAATACTAGAAATATCAATGCCCAATTGTCACTAGAGTTAATTTTAATAGTTGTTTTGGTGTCCACTTTTGGTTTACCATCCACAATTATTACTGCTCCGTTTTCTAAATGTACGGTTTTTATTTCTTGAAAAGTAGTTCCATCCACATACTCTTTGTTAGTGGTGTAGATAGAATCCATGGTTTGCTTTTTATTTTCTTTCAATTCAGCAAGTACCGTAGTTTTTTCGACCATTTCGGTTTTGTTTTTCACCGATGTGGTTTCGTACATTTGTTTGTAGATTGGTCTGTATAATAAAATGGCCAATAACATTCCGCCCATCATAATGTATTTTCTACCTACTTTATCACTCAACCAACCAAAAAAGATGAAAAATGGTGTACCAAGAATCAATGAAATTCCTAATAAAGTATCTACCTGAGAAGAATCAATTGACATTACTGTTTTCATGAAACTCATGGCGTAAAATTGTCCAGTATACCAAACAACTCCTTGTCCCATTGTTGCTCCAAATAAAGCCAACAATACAAATTTCAAGTTGTAGCGATTTCCAAAACTCTCTTTCAATGGATTGGTACTTGTTTTTCCTTCGCTTTTCGCTTTAGCAAAAACTGGAGATTCATCCATGTTTTTTCGAATCAAATAGGAAACTCCAACCATAATGATAGAAACCCAGAACGGAACTCTCCATCCCCATTCGTCAAATTGTTCTGGTGTAAGGATGTTTCTCGTGGCTAAAATAACCATCAAAGAGATGAATAAACCCACCGTTGCAGTAGTTTGAATCCAAGAAGTCCAGTATCCTCGTTGTCCAACGGGAGCGTGCTCGGCCACATAGGTTGCGGCGCCACCATATTCACCTCCCAAAGCAAGACCTTGAAGCAAACGAAGAATTAATACTGATAAAGGCGCCATGAATCCGATTGTTTCATAACTCGGGATACATCCAATCAGGAAGGTTGCACCACCCATTAATAACAACGTCACCATGAACGTGTATTTTCTTCCAATTAAATCTCCTAATCTTCCGAAGAAAAGGGCTCCGAAAGGACGCACTACGAATCCGGCTGCAAATGTTGCCAAGGTAGATAAGAAGGCTGCTGTAGGATTATCTGAAGGGAAAAATTTAGTTGAAATTACAACGGCTAAACTGCCAAAGATGTAGAAATCATACCATTCGATCATTGTACCCATTGAGGATGCGGAAATGACTTTCCAAATTCCTTTTGTTGATTTAGTACTCATAAATTATATTTTTTTAAAATTAGTTTATAGATAGATTTGAAGTTGTACAATGAATTCTCCTTTTGATCCTGAGATGTTGGATGGAGTGGTGTAAACGGGTCTTGTTGAATATTGTGCGGTGATTTTTGCGTGTTGTCCATCCAAGAAAAAGTTGGTTCCAAGATCAAATTGGGTACTGGACTTATCTAAAGCGTCAAAACTTTTGTAAGTAAAAGCTCCAAAAGGCTGTACGCGTACTTTAGGTTTGTCTACTTTGCTTGGCAATAAAATTCCCGCTTGTGTGTACCAGATATTTCCTGATCCGATAGTAGCTTGTGCATTTCCAGGTCCCGCCAAAGCTCTGCTTCCTGTAAAGTTTGGGTCAACGGATCCAATATTCATAATGGCTACGTTACGCAAATAATTTGGACCGAAATCATAATCATAGAAAACACTATATCCGGTTACAGCCATTTTGTTTTCTTTTTTTCCAATAGGTAAATCAAGAAAAACATCTGCTGCAAAAAGATTGATGTTGTGTTTGCTGATAGTACTGTTAACCGAAGATTTGGTTGCGTCAGGTGCCGTATAAAAACCAGCGCCAATATTGAATACTTTTTTAGTTCCTAAATAGCTTCCTACTTTGTAAGGCAATAAATTAGCTTCCTGATCTAAAAATTGATATTCGAAATAACCGGCTTTTGACCATTTCGTATTTCCGCTGTTGTCAACTGCTACTGCGTTATCTGCTACAGTTGCGTCAGTAGGAACTAAGTTTGTGGCGTAAGGTTTGTTGTAACTCAAACGGTATTCTAATTTACCATATTTTCCTTTAGCAAATAGACCCATTTGTCTAGCAAACTGATCTGAATTTTCTATTAAAGGCCAGTTGAAGATAGGCGCATCAATGGTTAGGAAATTCAATGTAGAGGCCATTGTTGCTCTGGATAATCCCATGTAATAATGCAATCCTCCACCAAGAGATAAGCTGAATTTTTTGTCTTTTTCAGGTAAAACTAATGCGTATTCATTCCAAGCATCGTGAAAAAATAAACCCGGTTTTTTACCGGCACCGTATCCGCCAGTTCCAGAAGTTCCCGCTGCTCCACCATTTGTAAAGGTTTGGTTATTGATTCCAAAATGCGTTACAATCATGTACCTTTTGGATAATTGAGAGTAGGCCAGAAAACGCAAACGTCTATTTCCAATGTCGGTTCCGGTTGTGGCGGCTTCATTTCCAATCATTGTTCCAGGGTTCATTTGGCTGGAACGAAACCATATTTGGTTCCATGCAATAAATCGCATGTATTTTGAACCATCTTCGTTCAAATTGAATTTCATCCCGCTGCCGTAATCAGTGGAGCCTTGTGAAAAACTTTTTAGTGACAGTAAGAGTACTGCCGCTATAAAAAATATTTTTTTCATAAATAAAATTTTGGTTATTAAATGGTTGGTTAATAAAGTGCCAAATTCTATTATTTTATTCTAAAAAAAAATTTAGATATATTTATGTGTAAAGTATATAGCTAATCTTTGAATCTTTCCCATTTTATGAGCATAAATTTGTCTCCAAGCTCTGTTATAATCATTCCTGCTCCGGAAAGAAGTTCTTTGTTTTTGAGGTATTCAATAAGTTCTAAATGGCTTAAAATCTTATAAGTAGGATGGTAATTGGCGTGCGATGGTTTTTTTATATTAAAGGCTTTGACCCAGTTGCTTACAGTGACATGGGAAACACCTATAATTCGCTCTATTTCACGAAAGCTTAAGCCTTCAAGGTAGAGCTGTAATGCCTTGGTAACATAATAATCATCTATCTTTTTTCCAATTTTATTGACTGTAAAAAAATAATTACATTTTTTACATAAGTACCTTTGTTTACTGTTGATTATGCCGCTTTTTGTGATTTGGTTACCTTGGCATTTCGGGCAGGTTAAAATCTCCATATATATAAATTTTGCATAAATATAATAAATTAGCAACTATTTTTATTTGAATTTCGCAAAAAAATTAGAAAATAAATACGAACCCTTTATTTTTGTTCGATTATTGGTGCATTTTTAGTAAATTAAATTGCTTTGTGAAAGAGTTTGATTTTTTAAAACCAATCGTTGTCTGATGGAATAATTTTCAACATATATGGAGAGATAAGCTGTATTTTTTGAATTCACTAAACGAGTGTGGGAATTTAATAGTCGTTTAAAAAACAGAAATATTCTTTCGTATTGGTGTGAATCTTTATTTAAGAAGATTAAGGATATTTTAGAGAAAGGTATAAAAACAAAAAACCCGAATATTTCTATTCGGGTTTTGTGGTACCTCCAGGGATCGAACCAGGGACACATGGATTTTCAGTCCATTGCTCTACCATCTGAGCTAAGGTACCTCGCTATTGCGGGTGCAAATATAGAATGATTTTTAGTTTATCCAAAACATTTTTTAAAAAAAATCAATTCGTACCTTCGCAACATCAAAAACCAAATTATGATTTTAGTTATCGATGTGGGAAATACCAGAATTAAAGGCGCTGTATTTGAGGGTCCTATACTTTTGGAAATTTTTGTTTTTACCAAAATTGAACTTCAAAAAAATATTGAAAATATTTTAAAAAATTTTGAAAAAGTATCAGATTTAGTGGTTTCATCAGTGGGTGATGTCGAAAAACTATCTTTTCTAGCATTTGAGAACATGTTAAATGTTCATTTTATTTCGAATACGGATCCTTTTCCGTTCCAGAATAAATATGCCACACCACAAACTTTGGGAATTGACAGAATGGTACTTGCTGCCGGAGCGACATTGCAGTTTCCGAATCAAAACAGACTGGTTATTGATGCAGGAACTTGTGTGACATACGATTTTATAGATCAAGATAATAATTATCTTGGCGGAGCAATAGCACCAGGATTACGATTACGGTACGAATCCTTACACAATTACACTGCGAAATTGCCTTTGTTAGCATTGGAAAACCCAGAAAATTTAATTGGAAATTCAACTTCAGATTCCATTCATTCGGGTGTGGTAAATGGATTAGTCTATGAAATTGATGGTTTCATAAATGAATATAGGGCTCGGTATTTAAATTTTATAATAATTTTAACGGGTGGGGACACAGATTTTTTGGCTAAACGATTAAAAAATACCATATTTGCCAATTCAAATTTTCTTTTAGAGAGTTTAAACCAAACATTTCAATATAAAATTAAAAATGATTAAAAAAATTATAATATTTGCATGTCTGTTTTTGTCATTAGTATCTTTTGCTCAAGAAGGAACTGCATCCCCGTACTCCTTTTATGGAATAGGTGATATAAGGTTCAAAGGAACCGTTGAGAGTCGTTCTATGGGTGGCGTAGCCGTTGAGCAAGATAGTATTCATATTAATTTAGAGAATCCGGCAAGCTATTCTAATTTAAAGTTAACGTCATTCACTATTGGAGGAACTTATAATTCTACAAATCTAAAAACAGATTCTCAGTCTGCAAAGGCAACAAGAACTACCTTGGATTATTTAGCAGTTGGTTTGCCTTTAGGTAAATTTGGAGTGGGATTTGGATTGATTCCATATTCATCTGTTGGGTATAAAATTGAATCTATATCTGGAGACAATACTGATAATAGTAGAAGATTTAATGGAACTGGGGGGCTTAATAAAGCTTTTTTAGGAGTTGGATATAAGATAGCAACAAACTTTAGCATTGGTGCGGATGTTAATTATAATTTTGGAAAAATTGAAACGAATAGTTTGGAATTTATTCCTAATGTATCCGCAGGGACCAGTGAATTTAATTCAGCAGATTTGTCTGGGGTAAATTTTAATATTGGGATGATGTATCAGACTAAAATTAATAAAAAATTAAGCGTCTTTAGTAGTGTGAATTATACTTTGCAAGGTAATTTAAAATCTCAAAACACCAGAAATATTGCTACGGTGATTTATGATTCCAGTTTTAATTTGCAAATTGTAGATCCACTTGGGGAACAAACAAATCAAACAGACGTAAAGTTGCCAAGCAGGTTGTCTGTTTCTGCAGGTATTGGAGAATCTAAAAAATGGGTTTTTGGAGGAAAAATAGCGTATCAAAAAAATTCAGGACAGCAAAATTATTATAATATAGCAGACAATGTTGGTTACGGTAGGTATGGAAGTGTAAGTCTGGGAGGTTATTATATTCCAAATTACAATTCATTTACTAGTTACGCAAAAAGAATTGTTTACAGAGGTGGTTTGAGATATGAAAAAACGGGATTAATGGTGAATTCACAATCTATTAATGATATGGGATTGACTCTTGGACTTGGATTGCCGTTGAATGGAACATTTTCGAACGTAAATATTGGTTTCGAATTAGGAAAAAAAGGGACGACAGAGTCTAATCTGGTGCAAGAGAATTATACTAATTTGAGTGTCAGTTTTTCACTTAATGATACATGGTTCGTAAAACGAAAATTTAATTAAAAACAAGAATTGGGTAAGTATTGCCAAACTTCTTTGTCGATTATAGCATATGACTTTAGTCCAAAAATATTATATTAAATCAGTTGTCACAGTTTTTGCTGTGACACTGTTTTTTGGGTGTGAAAGTAATTTTAAAGAAATACAAAAGATAAATTTTTCGGAATTTATACCTACAAGTGATGCGGATGTTGTCAATCTGAAATACACGGATTCAGGTCGTATCACGGCTATTTTGATCAGTTCGAAAATGTTGGATTATTCGAATATTGATTTTCCTTTCACGGAGTTTCCAAAAGGGATAGATGTTACTTTATTTGATAAAAAAGCGAAGAAAACATTTATTAAGTCAAATTATGCTATTTCTTATAAAGGCACCAGCATTATTGATTTACAAGGAAAAGTAAAAATTTTTACGCAAGAGGGTCAAACTCTTGAAACAGAGCAGTTGTATTTTGATCAAAAAAATGAATGGTTTTTTACGGAAAGGAAATTTAAATTTTCAGATCCCAAAGGCGTTTCGAATGGTCAAGGAATCGATTTTAGTAAAGATTTTAAAGTGATTAATTCACAAAAAATAACGGGCGAAGTAGAAACCGCCGAATAATATAATAATTATGAATTATTTAAAATACACACAATACGTTTATCTTATTTTTGGAGCCTTTTTTATTTATGATGGCTTTACTAAATTAAATGATCCTGCTGGCACACCGTGGTTGAGTTTTATGGTTGCAGGATTGGCGATTTTTATGTTTTTCTTCAGAAGAAAATTTGCTAAAAAAGCCGAAGAACGAAATAAAAAATCCTAATTTATGGAAGTTAGTATTATCATATTCTGTCTAATACTAAGTGCTTTTTTTTCAGGAATGGAGATAGCCTTTGTCTCTTCTAATAAGATTTATCTTGAGATTGAAAAAAAACAAGATAATTTTCTTTCAAAAATTCTCACCAAACTTACCGCAAAACCCTCTAAATTTATTGTTGCCATGCTCATTGGAAACAATATAGTGATGGTGGTTTATGGTTTTTTTATGGGCGAACTAGTAATGGGATGGTTTCTTGCCTTGGGATATCAATTTTCTGATTTGTTAAATTTGGTATTACAAACACTCATCTCTACGATAATAGTATTGATTACTGCCGAGTTTTTTCCTAAGGTTTTTTTTCAAATTTACGCCAATTCGCTGTTTAAATTCTTTGCGATTCCAGCCTATTTCTTTTACACTTTTTTCTATTTTATCTCTACATTTTTTATTTGGGTTTCCGATCTTATTTTGAAAAAATTCTTCAAAACAGAAGGAGATAATGTACAGCTTTATTTTAGTAAAATCGAACTTGGGAATTATATTACGGAACAAATGAGCAGCGTGGAAGATAACGAAACAGTAGATTCTGAAATATTAATGTTTCAAAATGCATTGGAATTTTCAGGTGTTAAGGCCAGAGATGTGATGACGCCCCGCACTGAAATAATAGCCGTTGATTTGTTTGATTCAATCGTGGAACTGAAAGAATTATTTATAGAAACGGGTTATTCTAAAATAGTAGTATATCAAAATTCACTCGATGATATTATTGGATATGTTCATTCATTTGATTTGTTTAAAAAACCAAATAGTATCAATGAAATTGTTATTTTGGTAGAGTTTGTGCCCGAAACAATGTTCATAAAAGACGCTATGAGTTTGCTTACCAAAAAGCGAAAAAGTGTTGCTGTTGTATTGGACGAATATGGCGGAACGTCAGGTATTGTTACTATTGAGGACATTGTGGAAGAGCTTTTTGGAGAGATTGAGGATGAGCATGATTCAGATGAGGAATTGATCGAAAAAGAGTTGGGCGAAGGTGTTTTTGTGTTTTCAGCTCGCTTTGATGTGGAATATTTAAATCAAACCTATAAGCTTCAAATTCCAGAGAGTGATTCTTACGGAACACTTGGCGGTTTTATTGTTGATTTTACAAAAGAAATTCCGCAAAAAGGGGAGATAATCACCATTGGAATCTATCGTTTTGTTGTTGAGGAAGCTACAAATAAGAAAATAGAATTAGTAAAAATGACCGTGCAAGAGTGATTTTTATTATGAAAATAAAAATTCTTGCAAAATAAAACGCTACTAGTATAATTATTAATTAGATAATTGTATTTTCGCAAACTGAATATAAAAATTAACAACAATAAAATGGCAGTTTTACAAAAAATTAGACAACGTTCACTTCTTCTGATACTCGTTATCGGGTTTTGTTTATTAGCATTTATCATAGGTGATATATTCAACAGTGGTGGTTTCAACAGTACATCAAAAGATGTAGGAAGCATCGATGGAAAAGATATTTCATTCGAAGATTTTAGAGTTAAAGTTAGTAATGTTGAAAAAAGTGGTCAAGGGATAACTTCAACTGAAGCAGCTAACAGAGTTTGGGAGCAAGAAGTTTCTGTTGCTTTGCTAACTTCTGAATTTGAAAAATTAGGATTGAGAGTTGGTGAAAAGCATTTATTGGAAGTGTTGAAAGCGGATCAAAATATTGGTGGAAATCCATTGTTTTTAAATGCTGCCGGTGTTTTTGATGTTGCTAAATTCAAAGAATATTTCAAAGCTAATCCTGCACAAGCTCAGTTTTTGAAAGACAGAGAAAAAGACGCTGACTTAAACGCTAAATATCAAATGTACAATAAAATGATTAAAGCGGCAGTTTTTACAACTGAAAGCGAAGGGAAGTTGAAATATGAAATGGAAGCTAATAAAGTAAACTTTGCTTATGTTGCCGGTTTATATTCAACAATTAAAGACAGTGAAGTAAAAATCACTGATTCGGAGATTGTGGATTTCATGAAGAAGAATGAGAAAAAATACAAAGCAGATGAATCTCGTGAAGTAGAATATGTTTTGATTGAAGACAAAGCATCTCCTGCGGATGAAGCTGAAGTGAAATCAAAAATAAATTCATTGTTGACAGGAAGTGTGGTGTACAACCAAGCAACTGGAAAGAATGATACTCTGCCTGGATTTAGAACAACGACCAATACAATTGAGTTTGTAAATTCAAATTCAGATGTTCCTTACGATTCAACTTATATTGCTAAAAAAGATTTACCGGCTATAGATGCAGATAAATTATTTAATCTTGCCCCAGGTGCAGTTTATGGTCCATATATGTTTGGGAACTACTACTGTATTTCAAAATCTATGGGAATGAAATCAGGAGTTAATGCAAAAGCAAGCCATATTTTAATTGGTTACGAAGGATCACAAGTTCCTAACCAAAAAGAAAAAAGAACAAAAGAGCAAGCAAAAGCAAAAGCAGAAAGTATTTTGGCGCAAGTAAATGCTAGTCCAGATAGTTTCTTGATGTTGGCATTCACTAATTCTGATGATTCATCAGCACAACAAGGTGGTGATTTAGGTTATTTTGGTCCAAACCAAATGGTGAAACCTTTCAATGATTTTGTTTTTAATAACGGTATTGGTAAAGTTGGTTTAGTTGAAACTGATTTTGGTTTTCATATTATTAAAATTACCGACAAACAAGACGGAATTCGTTTAGCTACTGTAGCTCAAAAGATAGAAGCTTCAGAAGTTACTTCTGATAGAATATTTACACAAGCAACCAAATTTGAAATGGATGCTGCTGATAAAGATTTTAATAAAGTTGCAAAAGAAATGGGACTTAAAGTTGCTCCAGCTGTTTCTGTAAAAGGAATGGATGAGAACTTTGGAACATTAGGAAATCAGAGAACTATCGTGAGATGGGCATTTGAAGACGGAGTTAAAGAAGGATCTGTAAAAAGATTTGAAGTGGCTAATGTTGGACACGTTATTGCAAAGTTGAAAAGTATTGATAAATCAGGTTTAGTTGCCGTTTCAGTAGCGAGACCTTATGTAGAACAAATACTAAAAAACAAGAAAAAAGCAGAACTGATCAAAGCTAAAATGAATGGTTCTTCACTTGAAGCAATTGCGAAAGCAGTAGGAGGAACGGTGCAACAAGCAACTGGTCTTACTATGGAAAATACAATGTTACCAAATGTTGGTCCAGAGCCAAAAGTAGTTGGAAATGCATTTGCTTTAGCAGCAAATAAAATGTCTGCTCCAATTGAAGGGAATACTGGAGTTTATGTGGTAAAAAACACAAGTACAGTAAAAGCGCCAGCATTGAAAAGTCATGCACCATACGTTGCTAAGTTGAAAGCACAAAGTGCTTCAGATGCAAATAGAGTAATTCCTGCATTGAAAGCTAATGCTAAAATTGAAGATAACAGACAAGATTTTAATTACTAGTTAAAAGAGTAATAAGTTATAATAAAAATCCCGATACATGCTACATGTATCGGGATTTTGCTTTTAATAGGTTTTTTGAGGAATATGATTAATTATAGCAACTAAGACCATATCATTTCATTATATGGAATTATAGTTTCGTATCCTTTTGAAACAAAATAGTCTTTTGGATTATCCTCTGAAATCACCATCACAAAATCGCCTCCCCAAGCACCAAGGCTTTTTATCACACCATTAAAATCAGGAAACAAAGATTCTTTTATCGTTTGTGTTTCCAGAATAATACTCATTTGTACTTCGTGTTTTTGTATTGCTGCAGTAAAAGATTGAATTGTAGTAGCATTCAAAACTTCAGAAGTTATCAGGTCATTTAAAGCGATTGTCCTCGGCAGATTATTCTTTTTATTCATATTGTAAGCAGCTATTGCGCTTTTACTGCTTTGCTTTTTATTCAGATATACAAAGTAAAGATTGTCCGTAAAATCCGGATTAAAGAATACTTTTTCAACTGTAGGATTTCCTTGTTCCAATTGATATACAATTGGACTGTCGTTTTGTGCGCACGCAATATCGTAACCACTACCTCCAAAACTGTTTTTAAGCAATGTGAAAGCATCGATTTGCAACCATTGGGCAATGTTGTTTATCAGAGTCGATGACGTTCCCAAACCCCAGCTTTTTGGGAATCCAAGTTCAGTAGTGATTGTGTATCCATCTGAATTTAGAATAAAGTCAGGATTTAGTTTAAAAGCTTCGTGCAAAATGGTCGTAAGTGTATTCTTGACCGGTTCGTTTTCAGGATTAAATTCTTTAGAAATATCAGAAAATAAAAGCGTGCCTTCAAACCAAATGCTTCCATCGGCATCGTAACTTTTCCAGATGATTTCTTTGTTGCTTCCTTCTTCTATAATGAGATTTTGTCCCATTTTTGTGGGTAATGCAAAGGCTTTTGCACCATCAAGAACCAGATATTCTCCTGTGATTAAAAGTTTTCCGTTACTGTAGAATGTTTTTTTCATTAGTCTTATTTTAATCCCTATCAGGGTTCAAAACCCTGATAGGGATGTCGGAAATCTATATTATTTTCTTAAACTTTCAATATAAGTTACCACGGCGCTATGCGATACGGTATTTTTTTTGAAATATTTCTGGATTAAAATGCGTTCCTCATCGGTGGCTTCAAACTGGTTGATGATGTTATTCAAATGCATTTTCATGTGTCCTTCCTGAATTCCGGTTGTAGTCAAGGAACGTAAAGCGGCAAAGTTTTGTGCTAAACCCGCTACGGCTACAAACTGCATTAATTCTTTGGCAGACGGTTTTTCCAGCATTTCCAGTGACAATTTTACCAATGGATGCAGGGAAGTTAAGCCGCCAACAGTTCCTAATGCTAAAGGAATTTCCAACCAAAAAGTAAAAATATTATTTTCGATTTTAGCATGAGAAAGACTGGAATATTTTCCGTTTCGGGAAGCATAAGCGTGAATTCCTGCTTCAACAGCACGGAAATCATTTCCTGTGGCCAAAACTACAGCATCCACTCCGTTCATGATTCCTTTATTGTGCGTAACGGCACGATACGGCTCAACTTCGGCGATTTGAACGGCTTGTACAAATTTCTCGGCAAATTCTTTAGGGTTTAGAATGTGTTTTTCTTCTAATTCTTCTATTGGACACGAAACTTCGGCTCTCACGATGCAATTTGGAACATAATTCGAAAGTATGCTCATTACCACTTCAATCTCTTTCTCTGTTTCTGTAAACAAGTCGTAATTATGTGCTTCTTCTTTTAATGTTTTGGAAAATTGTTCCAAACACGAATTGATGAAATTGGCTCCCATGCTGTCTTTGGTTTCAAAAGTGGCATGTAGCTGAAAATAATTAGGCAATAGATCGGTTTTGTCTTTTAGAATAATGTCTAAAATTCCGCCACCGCGTTTTTGCATATTTGTGGTAATCGACTCGGTTTCTGAGAAAAATTTGCTTTTATGTTGAGCAAAAAACAAGTTCAGTTTTGACACATCGCCTTTATAAATAAAATGAACCTGACCAATTTTTTCGGTATTGATTACAGTTGCTTTAAATCCGCCGCGCGTGGACCAAAACTTAGCAGCTTTTGCGGCAGCGGCAACCACAGAACTCTCTTCAATGGCCATCGGAATGGTGCTGTATTTTCCATTAATCAGGAAATTGGGAGCAACTCCCAGTGGAATGTAGAAATTTGTTATCGTATTTTCGATGAATTCATCGTGTAATTTCTGTATTTTTTCATCAGAATTCCAATAGTTCTTCAGCAAGGCGACGGCTTCTGTAGGTGTTGAAAAATATTGATTGGCAATCCATTTAATTTTTTCTTCTTTGGATAATTTAGAAAATCCGCTAATAGCCTTGTTCATTCTCAATTGATTATGGTGTAATTAGTTGCAAATATACGGTTTTAGCCGTTTTATTTACAATCAAATTATATTCAGTGAAAGGTTATTTTTCATATTGCTTTTTACATTTAACATATAAAATGACCGATAATTGTAATTTTTTCACTAAAATTGATGGTTTTTATCTTTAAATAAATAGTATGTATTCGAAAAAAATTATAGCATTATTTTTATTCTTGTGTTTTACGGTTGTTGGTCAACAAAAAATCACAATTGATGAACTTTATAACGGTACATTTCGTGCTCAGGGAATGGATGAATTGCAGTCCTTGAAAAACACAAATCAGTACACGGTTTTGAATGCTGACAGGCAGTCCAGAAGCATGCAGATTGATTTGTATGATTTTGCTACATTAAAAAAAGTGTCTACATTAATCGATACAAAATCGCACAGAGAATTATCTGGTGGGATTGACAGTTACACTTTTGACGCTTCAGAAAAAATGATTTTATTGGCTTGCAATACCAATCAAATCTTCCGCCACTCGTTTACTGCTGATTATTATTTATATGATATCGCAAATAAAAAATTAAGAAAATTATTTGATTTTCAGGTTCAGGAGCCTACTTTCTCACCTGATGGAAAAAAGATTGCTTACGCCAAAGGAAATAATCTGTATGTATATGATTTAGCTTCTAATAAATCGACTCCAATAACTACAGACGGACAAAAAAACAGCATTATTAACGGTATTACGGATTGGGTTTACGAAGAAGAATTTGCTTTTGTGAAAGCTTTTGACTGGAGCGCTGATAGCAAAAAAGTAGCCTACATTCGTTTTGACGAAAGTCAAGTTCCGGAATTTTCGATGTCTATGTTTGGAAAAGAGTTGTATCCAATGATGCAAACCTTTAAATATCCAAAAGCAGGGGAAAAGAACGCATTAGTTTCGTTGCACATTTATGATGTAAATGCAAATGCGGTGAAAGATATTAACCTAGGGAAATACAACGATTTTTATATCGCCAGAATGAAATGGACTAATGACGCAAATATATTGTCTGCGCAGGTATTGAATCGTCACCAAAACAATTTAGATTTGTTATTTATCGATGGAAATTCAGGAGCTGCAAAAGTAGTTTTGAACGAAAAAGATAAAGCGTATGTTGATGTGACTGATAATTTGACGTTCTTGAAAGACAACAGTTTTATTTGGACCAGCGAAAAAGACGGTTTCAATCATATTTACTTATATGACAAAAACGGAAAATTAAAAAATCAAGTGACCAAAGGAAAGTGGGAAGTAACTAATTATTATGGTTTAGACGAAAAGACAAATACTGTTTTCTATCAGTCTGTAGAAAATGGATCCATCAACAGAGATGTTTATAAAATAAATCTTGATGGCAAGAACAAAGTTCGTTTGTCACAATTTACAGGAACTAATGCGGCGACTTTCAGCCCAAATTTTCAATACTATATCAATACTTTTTCTAGCGCGGCTCAGCCTACGACTTACACGTTGAACGATGCTAAATTTGGCAAACAAGTTCAGGTTATAGAAAACAATGAATCTTTGGCTGCAAAGCTAAAAAGCTATGATTTACCGGCTAAAGAGTTTTTTGTTTTGAAAACAGCAAAAGGGAATGAACTAAATGCTTGGATGATTAAACCGAAAGATTTTGATCCAGCAAAAAAATATCCGGTTTTCATGTACCAATATTCTGGTCCGGGTTCCCAACAAGTAAACAATGAGTGGAACAGCACGGATGATTATTGGTTTATGATGTTGTCACAACAAGGATACATTGTGGCTTGTGTTGACGGACGCGGAACTGGTTTTAAAGGAGCTGATTTCAAGAAAGTAACGCAATTACAATTAGGAAAATACGAAGTAGAAGATCAAATAGATGCTGCTAAAGTATTAGGAAATTACGCATTTGTTGATAAAGCTAGAATTGGTATATTTGGCTGGTCGTATGGTGGTTTTATGGCGTCTAATTGTATCATGAAAGGAAACGATGTTTTTAAAATGGCAATTGCTGTGGCTCCGGTAACGAACTGGCGCTTTTATGATAGTGTGTATACGGAGCGTTACATGACGACACCGCAAGAGAATGCGAGTGGATACGATGATAATTCACCAATAAATCATGTTGATAAATTGAAAGGGAAATTCCTTTTGATTCATGGTTCGGGTGATGATAATGTGCATGTTCAAAACTCCATGCAAATGATGGAAGCTTTGATTCAGGCCAATAAACAATTTGATTCCCAAATTTACCCAGACAATAATCACGGGATTTACGGCGGAAAAACCAGAGTTCAGTTGTACACAAAAATGACTAATTTTATTAAAGAAAATTTATAACAGCGCTTTATGACAAACGACGCATTGAATAAGGAAGAATTTTTTGGACATCCAAAGGCGCTTTTTATATTGTTTTTTACCGAAATGTGGGAACGGTTTTCGTTCTACGGGATGAAAGCCTTGTTGATTTTTTATCTAACAAAGTACCATTTGTTTTCGGATTCTTCTGGGAATTTATTGATTGGAAGCTATGCTGCTTTGGTGTATGCCGTTCCAGTGTTAGGCGGTTTTATTGCCGATAAGTATTTGGGATTTAGAAAAGCCATCGTTTTTGGTGGGATTATGTTAGTGTTAGGTCATATAGGAATGGCTTATGAAGGAAATGCCGCAACTCAATCCATTACAGGTGAAATTACGCGGGACGAAACCGCATTGCAAATATTTTACTTTTCATTATCCTTAATTATTGTTGGGGTTGGTTTTCTAAAAGCCAATATCTCGTCATTAGTGGGAGAACTATATGAAAAAGGAGATAAAAGGAGAGATTCCGGATTTACCTTGTTTTACATGGGAATCAACTTAGGGTCTTTTATGGCTACACTAATTTGTGTTTGGCTAGGCGAAAAATACGGTTGGAGCTATGGTTTTGGTGCGGCTGGAGTCGGAATGTTTTTTGGATTATTGACCTTTATTTCCGGAAGAAAATTATTGATGGGAAAAGGAGAATCAAACAACCCATCTTTCTTAGCAAACAAATCGTTTGGACTTAAAAATGAGTGGTTGATTTATATTGGAAGTGTTTTGTCAACGTTATTGTTTTGGCAAATGGTCCAAAATCACGATGCAGTTTCATGGGCTTTGAAAATTGCAGGTGGAATTTCTTTCATCTATATCGTTTATTACGCAGCAACGCAACTCGATGGTAAAGCACGTCACCAATTGATCGCTTTGACTATTCTGATTGTATTTACGATTGTCTTCTGGGCATTGTTTGAACAAGCGTATACTTCGATGAATTTATTTGCTGACCGAATTTTAGACCGAACTATATTTGGATATGAAGTATCTGCTGGACAATTCTTAAGTTTTAATGCCTTATTTATAATTTTGTTAGCTCCAGTTTTTGCTTGGATATGGCCAAAATTAGGAAAATACAATCCGAATACTGCCGTGAAATTTGCTTTCGCATTAGCTTTCGTTGGCTTAGGCTTTGGAGCATTAGTGATGGGGATAAATCTTTCTGGAGCAGGAAAAGTTGCTGCGATTTGGTTGATATTAGCTTACTTTTTACACACTTGTGGCGAATTGAGTTTGTCGCCGGTAGGACTTTCTGCAGTGACTAAATTATCACCGGCAAAAATAGTTGGTTTCATGATGGGCGTTTGGTTTTTGGCAACAGCCAGTTCTGAATTTATTGCTTCCATTTTAGCGAATATCGCTTCTGTCGATACGTCAAATGGTACAGCACCAGATTTGAATTTAGCTAAACAGAGTTATTTAGTGCTTTTTGAATATTTATTTTACACAGGACTTGGTTTTGGATTACTACTATTAGTACTTTCGCCAGTAATAAAAAAATTAATGCACGGAGTAGATAAAGAATTAAACAATTAATAATATGAGTCAAAATACTACAGATCAATTTTTTAAAAGTACCGTTTTAGGGCATCCTGCGGGATTATTCGTTTTGTTTTTCACAGAGATGTGGGAACGTTTCTCATTCTACGGAATGCGTTCTTTATTGATATTATTTTTAACAGCTTCCTTTACAGATGGTGGTTGGGAATGGACTCGTGAAAATGCTTCTGCATTATTTGGATCCTACGTAGGTTTGGTTTATTTATCTACCATGTTGGGAGGTTATTTTGCAGATAAAGTAATTGGTTTTAGATGGGCTGTTGTTGTTGGAGCCACTTTAATGACTTTAGGACACGCTTCTATGGCTGTCGAAACAGAATTTTCTATTTATTTAGGATTAGTATTATTGGTTTTTGGAAATGGTTTTTTTAAACCAAACATGACTTCAATCGTATCTGAAATGTATAAAGACCGTCCTGAAAAGAAAGATGGTGCGTATACTTTATTTTACATGGGTGTAAATGCCGGAGCATTCTTCGGAATTTTACTTTGTGGTTATTTAGGTGAAAAAGTAGGTTGGACATATGGATTTGGTTTAGCCGGAATCTTCATGTTTTTTGGAATGTTACAGTTTTGGTTGTCTCAAAATATTTTTGGAGATATTGGTTTGAAACCAAATAAAGAAAGTAAAGCAAAAGCAGAAGCTTTGGATACTGATAAAAGAAATCCTTTTTCTCCAATACAATTAGCAGCAATCGCTTTCTCTTCTATTTTAGCTTTATTATGGCTGGTAAATGATCCAGCTTCAAAAATATCGGGAGGTAAAGTGAATATTTTTTCATTCTTAGGTCCTAATGGAAACTCTATAGCTATTGTTTCCGCTTTAGTTGTGTTTATTATATTGTTGGTTTACAGATTTACTCAATATTCTAAAATCACCAAGGAGAAATTAATTGCGGTTACATTTTTCGCATTTTTGACTATTTTCTTCTGGGCGATTTTTGAACAATCACCAAACAGTTTAACGATTTTTGCCAGTGATTATACGGATCGTGTTTTAACAGGCAATTGGAGTGTAGTGTTTTTAGTGATGAATTCATTGATTACCATTTTACCTTTAGTTATTATCACTTGGGTTTTAATCTTATTATTCAAACAGACCTTTAAATTTTATGCTCTTGCAAATATTATTCTAAGCGTAAGTTTTATCATTATTTGGGCTATAGCAATCTGGATGTTGACAAAAGATTATTACACAGCAGGATATTTATCATTATCAGATTCAACTTTGCAAGCTTTAAAAATTGACAAAGTTACTACTGCATTAACAGAAGTTCCTGCAACTTGGTTTTCGACCTTAAACTCTTTGTTTATTATTTCATTAGCACCGTTATTTTCTAAATGGTGGGAAAGTAAATACAATCCTTCTGCAAACTTGAAATACGGAATCGGAATGGGATTATTAGCGCTTGGAATGGCTTGTGTAGCTTTTGGCGCAAGCGGAATCGAAGCAGGTGCAAAAACCGCTTCAGTAAGTATGATTTGGTTGATTCTAGTGTATCTTTTCCATACCATGGCTGAATTGTGTATATCACCGGTTGGATTATCTTACGTGAGTAAATTAGTTCCGGCTCGTATGATTGCATTCATGTTTGGTGTTTGGTACTTAGCGGTAGCAATTGGTATGAAAGGTGCAGGTATGTTTGGAGAAAATATTGATAAAATTGCCAATGAACACGGATTGAGTTACTTCTTTTGGATGTTGACTATCATTTCCATTGTAGTTGCTTTATTCTCTGTTGCGATGACTCCGGTTATTAAAAAATTGATGCACGGTGTTCGATAAATTTTAGGCATCATTTTTGATTTTGAATCAATAAAATTATAAATATGAAGAAAATCATAGTTGCTTTGTTATTGTTTGCTGGCTCATTTGCCGCCGAAGCACAAGAATTAGTTTGGGAAACCAATGTCACTAAGGCAATGGCAATTTCTACTGAAACCAAGAAACCATTATTGCTATTTTTCACGGGAAGCGATTGGTGTGGATGGTGTATCCGTTTGCAAAAAGAAGTTTTGAAAACTCCTGAATTTGCGGCTTGGGCCAAGGAGAATGTGGTTTTAGTAGAATTGGATTATCCAAGGAAAGCGCCACAGACGGAGGACATTAAAAAACAAAATAATGAATTGCAAATGGCTTTTGGAATTCAAGGATTTCCAACCATTATACTAGCAAATGCTACCACAAAAGAGGGCAAAGTCAATTTTGAAGGCATTGGAAGTACAGGTTATGTTGCCGGTGGTCCATCAGCTTGGTTAGCTGTAGCAAATGGTTTTCTGAAAAAATAAAAATTCTTAATTCAATTTATAAAATCCCTTTTCACCAGTTGCGTGAAAAGGGATTTTCTGTTTTTCACAACTGGCTTTCCATAGTTTTTGTATGTTTTTAAAATTGGATGCATCAGCAACAACTAATTTGGGTTTCATTTCTTGGAACAAACGGTCTAAATTTATTTTAGCAGATTGTGTCAATACGATTATATCTGGTTGTATATTTTTTGGATAAATTGCGGAGCTGTCTAATACAAAAATCTTTTTTCCATTAAAGAATATGAAATTTTGAAGTCGTTTTTTCTGTTCCAAAGTACTTAAGTTTCCAATTCGATAGGATTTTAAAAGACTGTTCTTTTTAGCGGTTTTCAAAATGCTGTCGTTGTCATAAACAATAATATTTTCTCCTTTTCTTTCCGCAATCAAGGTGTTTTTTGTACTGTTGAAAACGATTAATTCCTCTTCGTTTTGAATTTCATACTGTATTTTAAAATAAGATAATTGTAAAATAGTGATGGATATTAAAATCACAGCCAATCTATTAAAACTCGGTTTTTTGAACCAAAAGATTACCGTAAACAGTAGTAAATAGCTGCTAAGCAACAGGTAAAAATGAAGTGGAATGTCCTGAATAATGAACTGTTCTAATGAGGCAATTGCATTGATGATTTTGTTTAAATAGTAAATGCTCCATTCCAACAGTTGCGACAAGAATACTGGAATCATATTGAAAGCCGCCAAAAGCATCACCAAAACGCCTAATATCATAATGATACTCAGAAGCGGAATAATGATCAGATTAGTAATAAAAAACAAACCCGGAAACTGGTGGAAATAGTAAATGCTCAGTAGTAGAGTTCCTATTTGGGCGGCAAAAGAAACGGTTAATATGTCCCAAATATATTTTGAAACTTTATATTTCGGTTTCCAAATGGAGGATAAAAGTGGCTGCAGCCAAATGATGAAAAACAACGCAATGTAGCTTAATTGAAAACCAACATCAAATAGGAAAGAAGGTTCAAAAAGCAGAATCAATAACACAGAAACTAACAATGTGTGGTAAATGTTGACACTTCTGCGTAGATGATTTCCAATGGCGACAAAGGAAAACATCGTCACGGAACGCACTACCGAAGGCGCTAAACCCGCAATTATACCGAACATGGATAAAGAGATAAGGATTGTGATTAGTTTGATAAAAGATCCTCGTTTTGTGTTTGGGATTGGTTTTAGAATAAAGGTTACAAATAGCAATATAAATCCAATGTGTAATCCGGAAACGGATAAAATATGAACAGCTCCCGCATATTGATAATCCCGAATAATATCAGGTGAAATATCTTGTTGTTGTCCCATTATTAAGGCAATGGCAACGTTTAATTCTGTTTTGTTGAAGTTATTTTTTTCTAAATTCCGAATAATTCTTGTTCGTAATTTGGACGAATAGTACCAGATGTTTTTCTCTATTTCAGTTCCAATTTTTATGTCGGCAACATCAGCATATAGTTGTGCATAGATTTGTTTGTTTTCCAAGTATTTGCTGTAGTCAAATTGATTGGGATTATTGGGCGGTTTGTTTTTTGTTAATGTGCCTTTTATCAGCAGCGAATTTCCAACTTGTAGATTATGATGCAAACTGTCATTTTGTATGTTCAAAATGATTCTGCCGCTTTGTTCTTTCTGATCGATATGATTCACAATGGCGAGGTAACGATCGCTAAACGGAGAACTTTTCATTTTTTCTCGAATCGTTAAAGAAATGAAATGAGGTTGTTCAAAAATAGCGGTATTGTGAATGTAATTGCTTTTTTGGAAATAATCGGTATGTGCTATTTGGGTTGAAATACCGATTATAAAAGACAAGAGATAAGTTCCGACACCAAAATAAAGGGAGAGCTGGTTTCTGTTTTTTGATAAAAAATAAAGCCCAACAAAAATACTGACGGATGTAATAAGTGCAATAAAAACGTGAGAAATAGAAGGATGCACGTAAAAAGCAAAAAGTAAACCTAATATAAACCCGATTGTTATTCTTGCCAGTGGGAATTGTAGTACTTTCATAAATCTAAAGTACACATTTTTAGTAAGAAACAGATTTATTTTTTTCTTAGATTCTTGTAATTAAAAACTAACTTCTTTCTCAAAAGAGTTTGAATTAAAGTACTCTGTTAATTTGGACAAAGGTTTTTTGGTAATATGGTTCTTTGGTCGAGGAAATAATTACTCCTTTTGAAGTGGAGGAATGTATGAATTTTATTTCTTCATCGGATGCTTCAATCACAATTCCAACATGATTTATTTCTCTGTTTTTATTGGTTTTAAAAAATATCAAATCGCCTTTTTGAGCTTGATCTTTTTTTGGATTTAAAACAACCCCTATTTTTGATTGTTGTAATGAGTTGCGCGGAAGAGTAATGTTTTCTGCATTAAAGATACTGTACATTAATCCTGAACAATCATAACCCGCTTTAGTTGTTCCTGCATATTTATATTTTATGTCCAAATTATCAGCAGCTGCGTCAATTAATTGTTCTGCTAATTGGTTTGTTTTTCTCTTTTCGGATCGAGATACTTTCTCTTTTGGTGCTCCTTTTTTCGAAGTTACAATGGGTGATGTGGATTTACAAGCCGTAAAAAAGATGACAAGGAATAAGAGGAATACAAAACGTTTCAAAAGAGTTTTTTTAAGTTGATTTTAAAGTTCGGAAATAAACTGTAGATTATTTTAAGTCATTTACAATCAATGCAGCCGTTTTTTCACTAGCTCCAATTCCGCCCAATTGCTCTTCTAATAACGCATATTTTTCTAAAAGCGTATTGCGATGGTCCGTTTTTAATATTTTTTCGAGTTCCTCCCGAATGCGTTTTGTATTGCATTCTTCTTGAATTAACTCGGTTACCACTTCTTCATCCATAATCAAATTTACTAATGAAATGTATTTCAGCGTGATAATTCGTTTTGCGATTTGGTAGGAAGCCCAACTTCCTTTATAACAAACAACTTCAGGAACTTTGAATAATGCGGTTTCCAGTGTTGCAGTTCCGGATGTGACTAGAGCGGCAGTGGCATTTCGCAATAAATCATAGGTTTTATTAGAAATGAATTTTATGTTTTCCTGAGTGATAAAATTTTGATAGAAAGAAAATTCCTGGCTTGGAGCACCCGCAATTACAAATTGATAGTCTGGAAAATCTTTGACAACGCTTAGCATCACGGCTAACATTTTTGTGATTTCCTGCTTTCTGCTACCCGGTAAAATAGCGATAATTGGTTTGTCATTCAGTTGGTTTTCTTTTCTAAAAAGAACCGGATCAACTGTTGGTTGGTTATGAATTGCATCAATTAGAGGGTGACCAACAAATTCCACTGGAAAATGATGTTTTTCCTCGTAAAACTTTTTTTCGAAAGGCAAAATCACGTACATTTTATCAATATCGCGCTTGATGTCTGTTATTCTGCTTTCTTTCCAAGCCCAGATTTGCGGGGAAATATAGTAATGGGTTTTCATTCCCAATGCTTTCGCCCATTTTGCAATTCGCAAATTAAAACCAGGATAATCAATGAAGATAAGTACATCAGGCTGAAATTCAAGAATGTCTTTTTTACAGATTTTGATGTTGTTCAGAATCGTTTTTAGATTAAAAATCACTTCGATAAATCCCATGAATGCTAACTCACGATAGTGTTTCACTAAAGTTCCGCCAACATTTTTCATTAAATCACCACCCCAAAATCGGATGTCAGCAGTTGGATCTTTTTTGTACAGCTCTTTCATTAAATTAGAACCGTGTAAATCACCAGATGCTTCTCCTGCAATTATATAATATTTCATGTTTTTTCGATTTGGAATTTTTAAAATCAAACGGATAAAATCATTTTCGCTGCAATCATTTTATTCTTCGGCAAAGATAAACTTAAATAAATAAAGTGAGTATAGCCAAAGCAATGACTGCCAAAACCACACCGCGAGCCATCATTTCTTTATTCATTTTGAGTAAAATTCCAAATGAAATTAATGTCAGAATGGATCCCAATGTGATAATTTTGCCTAAATTACCTTGTGATTTCATGATTTGAATTCCGGCGATAAATTTAAACTCCGTAAAAAAGGTTATAAATAGATACGATCCAAGTAGGGTTGTTGCAAACCCTATGAAAAACCCGAGCAATACGTCTTTTTTATTCATTCCATTTCCAGGTATTAAGTTGTTGTATCGCGTGATGCGCAGTTAAGTCAAATTGTACCGGAACCACGGATACAAAACCGTTTTCTAAAGCCCATTCATCTGTATCTTCTCCTTTATCTTGGTTTACAAATTCCCCGGCAAGCCAGTAATAGTCTCTTCCCTGCGGCGTTTTTCTTTTATCAAATTTCTCTACCCAGATTGCTTTCGCTTGACGACAAATCCGAATTCCTTTGATATCTTCTTTTTTTAATTTAGGAAAATTGGCATTCAACACTACGCCTTCCGGAAGTCCGTTTTCAAGAACTTCTACCGAAATTTTTCGGATAAAAGATTTTATAGTATCAAAATCAGCATTCCAATCGTAATCCAATAACGAGAAACCAATGGCGGGAATTCCTTCTATTCCTGCTTCAACTGCGGCACTCATTGTTCCAGAATAAATTACATTTATGGAAGAATTTGAACCGTGATTCACACCGGAAACACACAAGTCAGGTTTTCGTTTTAAAATTTCGTTAACGGCTAGTTTTACACAATCGACCGGTGTTCCGGAACAACTGTATTCTAAAAAAGGATCCGTGTCTTTTGAAATTTTATTCAAATATAATGTGCTGTTGATGGTAATGGCGTGACCCATGGCACTTTGTGGTGTGTCTGGAGCAACCACGACTATTTCTCCTAATTCTGCCATCACAGCGATTAAGGCTCTAAGTCCAGGAGCAGAGATGCCATCATCATTCGTTATTAAAATTAAAGGTCTGTTTTTTTTCATTATTAATATGGCAAAAAAAGGTTGATTTTATGATTTTGATGGCAAATGTAATGACACAGAATGGGAATTAGTAAACAAAAGATAAAAATTTGTTATGTAGGTTGATTATAACATAAAACAAAAAAACATTTTTATATCTTTAACAAAAATTTATAGGGAGCTTGCCATTGATGGCATAGTTTTTACCGTAATTTAGATTAAAAAATTGATGAATACTATTCTTAACTTTATGAAAAGAAATTATAAAATCCTCGTTGTTATCTTATGCCTTTCGGTAGTATTTTTTGCGTTTAATAGTAATGCAAAAAAAGATAACGATCCTGAAAAAGATAAATTGCTTTTAGAATTGCTGACTTTTGTGATAGAAAAAGGACATTATAATCCTGCCGTTATAGATGATGCCTTTTCAAAGGGGGTTTATAAAGATTACATTCAGGCTTTAGATCCATCTAAACGATTTTTTTTACAATCGGATATAGATGAATTTTCAAAATATGAAACGAAATTAGATGACCATTTAATGAGTAAGGATTTAACTTTTTTTAATCTTACTTATGATCGTTTGATGAAAAGAATGTTAGAAGGTAAAAAAGTGTATAAAGATATTCTTGCCAAACCATTTGATTATTCTATTGATGAAAGTTTTAATACGGATTATGATAAATCTCCGTACGCAGTCAATTTTTCAGAGTTAAAAGAAAGATGGAGAAAGCAAATTAAGTTGTCTACTTTATCCTCATTGACAGATCGTTTAAAAATTCAGGAAACTAAAGTTAAAGGTAGTGATGAAACTACAGCGATTGAGTCAGATTCTAATCTAGTTGATCTATCAGATAATGCCAAAACGGATAAAAGTATAGAAAATAGTACGCCTAAAAGTTTTGAAGAATTAGAAAAAGAAACCAGGTTAAATGCTGAAAAATCTTTAGATGAATATTTTGGTTTTATGAATGATTTGGACAGAAATGATTGGTTTTCTGTTTATATAAATTCAATTACTTCCCGATTTGACCCGCATACTAATTATTTTGCTCCAGAAGAAAAAGAGCGTTTTGATGTCAGTATAAGTGGGAAATTGGAAGGTATTGGAGCGCGTCTTCAAAAGAAAAATGATTATACAGAAATTTCAGAGCTAATATCCGGTGGTCCAGCTTGGAGAGGAAAACAATTGGAATCTGGTGATTTAATTATGAAAGTGGCGCAAGGTAATGGTGAGCCGGTTGATGTAGTTGGGATGCGTTTAGATGACGTGGTAAAAAAAATCAAAGGACCTAAAGGCTCTGAAGTACGTCTGACCGTGAAAAAAGTAGACGGAACAATTAAAATAATTTCTATTATTAGAGATATTGTAGAAATTGAAGAAACCTATGCTAAGTCAAGTATAGTTGATAAAAATGGATTCAAATACGGTGTGATTTATTTGCCAAAATTTTATATTGATTTTGAAAATAAAGACGGAAGAGATGCCGGAAAAGATATTGCTTTAGAAGTTGAAAGATTAAAAGCAGCAGGTGTTGATGGAATAGTTTTAGATGTCCGTGATGATGGTGGAGGGTCTCTTTCAACCGTTGTTGATATTGCAGGATTGTTTATTGAACAAGGGCCAATCGTTCAGATAAAATCGGCAGGTAAGAAAAAAGAAGTGCTTTACGACAGGGATCCTAAAATTGAATGGGATGGACCGTTGGTAATTATGGTAAATAGTTTCTCTGCATCCGCTTCTGAAATTTTAGCTGCTGCTATTCAAGACTACAAACGAGGAATTATTATTGGAAGTAAACAGACTTATGGAAAAGGAACGGTTCAAAATGTAATTGACTTGAACCAATTTGTTCGTAATACTTCTATGGGAGACATGGGGGCATTGAAAACCACGACTCAGAAATTCTATAGAATAAATGGCGGATCTACTCAGCTTGAAGGTGTAAGTAGTGATGTGGTCATGCCGGATAGATATGCTTATTTAAAAATGGGAGAACGTGATGTGGAAAATGCAATGCCATGGGATAAAATTGATGCAGCCGAATATACTACTTGGAATGACAATGCTAAATTTAACCAAGCTATTGTTAACAGTAAAATGAGGATAGCCCAAAACGGTCAATTTAAATTGATTGAGGATAATGCAAAATGGATTGACAGTAGATCAGAAGAAAATACATACAGTCTAAATATTGATAAATTCAAAGTTGCTCAAAATTCTATTGAAGAGAAAGCTAAAAAGTATAAACCTATATTCGAGTATAAAAATAGTTTGAAATTTAATTCTCTACCCAATGAGATTGAAGAACTTAATAAAGATGCTGTTTTAAAAGAGAAAAGAGATAGATGGCATGAATCTTTAGCTAAAGATATTTATGTCGAAGAAGCTTTAAATGTATTGGATGATTTACAATCGAAAGCCATTACTAAAAAAGGAATTCCGGTTAAATTGAAAAAAGATAAATTAGTTAAATCTTAAGTGTTTTTTTGTAAAAGGTTTAGGTCATAATAATAGGAATGCCCTATGAATTCGAAAGAATTTATAGGGCATTTTTATTTATGTTGCATCATTTTAAGTTTATGTAACTTTTTGGAGGAAAATTAGATAAGTAAATTGATGCTGTTTGTTTACAATTTAGTTTGCCGAAATGTATCTGATCAAAGACCGGATTTATTGCAAATTACCATTTGAATTTTGGTTGAGAATCAATAATCTTCAGATTCAACTGAATTGGTAATAAGATGAATACATTCATTGTTTAAATCATTGATTAAAATCGAAGAGTAGTAGTCAATGGTGAGGTTGCTGAGAATTTATTTTAGGTTAAAGTTTCCTAATTACCACTCATTTACTTTATTGGCATCCATTTTTATAAATATAAAAAGCAATATTGTGAATCCCCAAAGACCTGATCCTCCATAGGAAAAGAAAGGAAGAGGTACCCCGATTGTGGGGAAAATACCAACAACCATCGCGATATTTACAAAGAAATGTGTAAATAATATTCCGGCAACACAATATCCGTATACTCTACTGAATTTTGTTTTTTGTCTTTCAGCGAGATATATAATTCTAAGAAATAAGCCTGTAAAAAGCGCAATTACCACTAATGAACCTGCAAATCCCCATTCTTCGCCCACTGTTGTAAAAATGTAATCCGTATGTTGTTCTGGTACAAATCCACCTTTGGTTTGTGTGCCTTCGAGAAATCCTTTTCCTAACCAGCCTCCTGATCCAATGGCTATTTCTGATTGATTGGTATTGTATCCAATGCCTTTAAGGTCAACTGCTTTGCCTAGAAGGATATTGAACCGATCTCGGTGATGTTGTTTGAATAAATTATCAAATACATAATCTACAGATAATACGAATGCAGAAATCAACACTAAAAGAATACTGCTCAAAACGATGTTTCTATCGGCTAATCTTGATTTTAAATGGACGATGATCAGCACTCCTAATCCGATAAGAATCACATATTGGGGCTCTAATAACAGTGTTAATATGAATAAAAGTATTGTAACGAATCCTGTCAATACATACCAACCAGGAAGACCTTCCCGGTATAAAACAATGATGAATATGCTATATATTAAAGCGCTTCCTGGATCCGGTTGCGGCAGTATAAGCAAAACAGGTAAAAGGATTATTGCTAGAGCCTGTATTTGTCTATTCGTATCTTTTAAATTGATTTGAGTGTCGCTTAAGAATTTTGCTAACGCCAAAGATGTCGCGGCTTTGGCAAATTCTGAAGGTTGAATTGTAAAACTTCCAATGGCATACCAGCAACGTTGTCCTGCTATGGTTTTTCCGAATAAAAATAATCCAGCTAGTGTCAGGAGGGAAATCCCGAAAATTATACTAGCATATTTCTCGTAAAACTTACCATCGACTGCAAGTATGATGAATATTAAAGGAATAGTTAAGACAATAAATATTAATTGTTTTTCGTATGTATCTTGCATTGAAGACAATGAAGATGAATAGATATTTAACCAGCCCAAAATAACTAATGCAACATAGATGACTATGCTGATCCAATCGATATTATTTGTTATACTTTGGTTTTTCATTTGAATTAAATAGCTTGTTTATTCTCCTTCGTAGAATCAATTTTTACTTTCACGCTTGGAATGATTTTTTTTTTCTTTAGCAGAGAATCACTTATTCTTAATTGTAATTTAATCGCTTCAGAAAGTCCACCTAATTTCGCATATCGACTTTGTAAACTTGTAGTCAGGATTTTTTTCTCCAAGTCAACTCTGGTAATTTTTTGTCGCAGATATTTTTCAATCATCAAACTAGCTATTGGACCTGCTATAGCTGCTCCATAGCCTCCGTTTTCAACCAATATTGCTATGGCAATTTTTGGGTTGTCTTTTGGTGCAAAAGCCACAAATATGGAGTGGTCTTCCAGTTTTGTTCTTACGCCGTTGATCTTAGCAAAATTTTCTGCGGTTCCTGTTTTACCACAAATATCGATTCCTTCCACTCTTAACCCAAATGCGGTTCCTTGGTTGTACACATCAAATAAGCCACTGATCATTGGTTTGTAATACTTTTTGTCAATTGTGGTAACGTGTTTAGTTGTGAATTTTTTGTCGATTTTATGGCCTTCAATTTTTTTGATGATGTGAGGCGTGTAATAATAGCCTTCATTTGCAACCGTGGCCATCATATTGGCTAATTGAATGGGTGTCATCAAAACTTCTCCTTGTCCGATGGCATTTGATATAATTGTTGTCCCCCGCCAGCCACCGTTGGGATACACTTTTTTATAAGTTTTAGAATTGGGTACGTTTCCTTTTTTGCCAGTTGGTAAGTCATATCCCATGAACTGTCCTAATCCAAAACTTTTTATGTGATTACTCCAAACATCAACTGCATACGCTGGTTTTGCGTATTTACCAATGGTTTGCAAATAGACATTCGAAAAATAAGCATTGCAAGATCTAAAAATTCCATTATGTAATTTTACAGGTCCAAAAATTTTACAATGACATTTTTGGAATCGACCACGACCGTAACTAAAACCACCATAACAGGAGTAAGTAGTATTTTCATTTACAACACCCTCTTGCAGTCCAACAAGTCCGGTGAGGATTTTGAAAGGTGAACCGGGAGGATATTCAGCCAATAAACCTCTATCGTAAAGTGGTTTTGCTATAGAATCACGGTACAATGTAGTATAATTTTTAGACCTTTGTCTTCCTACCAGTATTCCAGGGTCATAAGATGGAGCAGTTACGAGTGCTAATATTTCGCCGGTTCTCGGTTCAATAGCAACAATTCCACCTCGTTTATTAATCATCAATTCTTCTCCATATTTTTGAAGTTCTGCATCAATGGTGAGGTTTATATCCTCTCCCTGAACAGCGATGGTATCGTATTTTCCATCTTTGTAAGAGCCGATTTCTCTGTTGTATTTGTCTTTTTGGATATATTTTATACCTTTTATTCCACGCAAAAGATCCTCGTAACTTTCTTCAACGCCTTGTCTTCCTATTAAATCACCGCTATTGTAATATGGGTTTTTTGCTACTAGTTTTTCATTTACCTGAGTGATGAAACCAAAAATATTAGCACCAAAATTCACTTCGTAATCGCGAAGAGAACGTTTCTGAAAATAAAAACCTTCATATTTTCTTATTTTTTCTTGAAAAGCTGCAAATTCACTTTTGTTTAATTGCGATAAGAAAACAGATGGTAAACGTGGGCTGTATATTTTAGCTTTTTCAATTTTTTTAATGAAGTCTTCTTTTGTAATATTTAGTAATTGACAAAATTCTAAAGTATCTGTATTTTTTACTTCTCTAGGTATGACCATAATATCATACGATGCTTGGTTAGCAACTAATAGTTTTCCTTTTCTATCATAGATGTATCCTCTTTCCGGATATTCGTACTTTTTCTTAATGGCATTGTTTTCGGATTTTAACTTTAAGGTATCGTCAACAATCTGCAAATAAAAGATTCGTATTACAAGCAAAGAGGTCGCAAGAATGATTAAGGAAGGTAATAAAACTTTTCTCATCTTTTGTTTGGCTTAATAAGATATATTGTGATAATACAGATAATGATTGTAAATACTGTGCTTAATAACGTTCTTGCGAGGGTATCTAATATAAAACTCAATTGGAATGCTTCCAATAAAAATAGGGTGAGGTGATGAATCAGTACTGATAATAATATAAAAGAAAATCGTTCAGGAGTTAAAACATCATTTAGTTTTATTGTTTGATATTCATAACTCAGACCAAAAGCAAATTTAAACAAAGATGGTCTGAAATATGCTAAAACTAAGCAGGCTGTTGCATGTGCTCCTCCAGAATTATTAAACATATCCATGATAAGTCCAAGTAAGAAACTGGCAATTATCAAGCCGGATTTATTGCCATTTACAGGATAAAGTATGATGAATAGTATATAAGGAAAAGGACTGATATAGCCCAAAAAATTCATATTATTGAATATGATAATCTGAAGTGCCAATAACAGAACGAATCGGAAAATATTGACTAACAAGGCGCTATTCATCTTTTTCTCTTTTTTCTAAGTTGGTAAGTTCTTCACGATCTTTACTTTTTATGATATAGACATGACCTAAATTTGTCATATCATTGAATAGTCTAACGTTTATTTTATAATAATTTGTTTCTTTTTCAGTATAGATATTAGCAATTGTACCTATGCCTATGTTTTCTGGAAAAATAACGGATTGTCCGCCTGTAACAATAGTATCTCCTTTTTTGATTGATGCAAGTCTTGGAACATCAACTAATTGAACGAAGCCTGTGCTTTTTCCATCCCAAACAAGTGATCCAAAATGATTTGATTTTTTAATTTTAGCATTGATTTGAGATTTTTTATTCAAAATGCTAATTACAGTTGAATAATGGGGGGAAGTGTTGTCTATAATTCCTATAATCCCCAAACTGTTGATTACTCCCATGTCTGGTTTTACACCTTGTAATTCTCCTGAATTTAAAGTCAAATAATTTTCATGAACATTATAGGAGTTATGAATCACTTTTGAAATTAAAATATTTTCATTTTTAACGCCTTTTATGCTGTCTAATTTGGCAATGCTTGAAGTGTCTTTAACGTTAAATAAAATGCTTCTAAGTTTAGCGTTTTCAGATGCTAAGGCATCATTTTGGACTTTTAGGTTAAGGTATTCGTTTAAGTTATTGATCCTCTCATAAACACCACCACTTAAGAAATTGGCGGAACTAATCATTTTGCTTCTATGAAAAGAATGTGATTGTATTGTTAATGACAACGAAATACCCAAAAGCAGCAAAAACAGTAATCTATTACTGTTTTTATATATGAAATTAAATATTTGCTGCATTTCCTATTTTATTATTTCAAATTAAGTTCTAACCTTAATGCTTTATCAAAACCTTTAAATTTTATAGGCGTTAATAGTGTTAAAAGTTGTTATTTTATCAATATACTTTTAAATTTAGGAATGTTTTTGAGAGCCATACCAGTGCCACGAACTACAGCTCTTAACGGATCCTCAGCAATGTAAACAGGTAAATCTGTTTTTTGCGAAATTCTTTTGTCAAGACCTCTCAACATTGATCCTCCACCTGCAAGATAGATTCCGGTATTGTAGATGTCTGCTGCTAATTCTGGAGGGGTTTGAGATAAAGTTTCCATTACGGCATCTTCAATCCTTTGAATTGATTTGTCTAAAGCTTTGGCAATTTCTCTATAGGAAACTTCCACTTGTTTTGGTTTACCGGTAAGCAAATCTCTACCTTGGACAGACATGTCTTCTGGTGCAGTTTCTAAGTCTTCAATTGCGGCACCAATTTGAATTTTTATTTTCTCTGCAGTACTTTCTCCAACAAAAAGATTGTGCTGGGTACGCATATAATATACAATATCATTTGTAAATACGTCACCCGCAATTTTTACTGATTTGTCACATACAATTCCACCTAAGGCAATTACGGCAATTTCAGTTGTTCCACCACCTATATCTACAATCATATTTCCTTTAGGTTGCATGATGTCGATACCAATACCTATTGCTGCTGCCATAGGTTCGTGTATCAAGTATACTTCTTTGCCATTCACTCTTTCACATGATTCTTTAACCGCTCTCATTTCCACTTCGGTAATTCCAGAAGGAATACAAACAACCATTCTTAATGCGGGTGTAAACATTCTTTTCTTTAATGCTGGTATGCTTTTGATAAACATACTAATCATTTTTTCTGAAGCATCAAAATCAGCAATTACACCATCCTTCAATGGTCTTATCGTCTTAATGTTTTCATGTGTTTTTCCCTGCATCATGTTGGCTTCTTTACCAACAGCAATGATTTTACCAGAAACTCTATCACGAGCAACTATTGAGGGACTGTCAATTACGACTTTATCATTATGTATGATTAAAGTATTAGCGGTACCAAGGTCTATCGCGATATCCTCGGTCATGAAATCAAAAAATCCCATAAGTTTTTTAAGGGTTAAAAAGTTATAAATTTGTGACGCGCAAAGTTAAACAAATTAATGTTTAAAATGACGAGTTCCTGTAAATACCATTGTAACTTTATTTTCATTACAATAATTGATGCTTAATTCGTCTTTAATGGACCCTCCAGGCTGAATTACAGCAGTTATTCCTGCTTCTTTAGCTATTTCTACACAATCTGGAAAAGGGAAGAAAGCATCGCTTGCCATAGACGCCCCATGTAAATCAAACCCAAAAGTTTTTGCTTTTTCAATAGCTTGCAATAAGGCGTCAACTCTTGATGTTTGCCCTGTGCCAGACGCAATAAGTGTGCCGTTTTTTGCAAAAACAATCGTATTTGATTTTGTGTTTTTGCAAATTTTAGAAGCAAAAATTAAATCCTGAATTTCTTCTTCAGTTGGTGCTGTAGTAGTAACGGTTCTTAAGTCTTCTTTATTGTCAGTTATGTTATTTCTTTCTTGAACTAAAATTCCGTTTAAGCAAGTTCTTACTTGTTTTTGCGGTAATGCTACTTCGTTTTGAACTAATATAATTCTGTTTTTCTTCTCTTGTAGAATTGCGGTGGCTTCTGTGTCGTATTCTGGAGCAATGACAACTTCGCAAAATAATTTGTTTATTTCGGTGGCAGTTGCTACATCAATTTTTGTATTCGAAATTAAAACACCTCCAAAAGCTGAAGTAGGATCACAAGCTAATGCGGCTAAATAGGCTTCATTGATGTTTTTTCTTGTTGCTAAACCACAAGCATTGTTGTGTTTCAATATGGCAAATGTAGGACCGTCATTTTTGAATTCATTAATCAAATTTACTGCGGCATCTACGTCTAATAAATTATTGTAAGACAATTCTTTTCCGTGAACTTTTTTGAACATAGCATCAAAATCACCGAAGAAAAATCCTTTTTGATGTGGGTTTTCACCGTATCTTAAAACTTGACCGTTAGCAATACTTTGTTTGTATATAGTTTCGTCCGTATTGAAATAATTGAATATTGCAGTATCGTAATGCGATGAAACATGAAATGCTTTTGTTGCCAATAATTTTCTATCGGAAAGAGTAGTTGCTCCGTTTTGTTCCGTAATCATATCCAAAAGCAAACTATATTCGTCAACCGAAGCTACAATTACGGTGTCTTTAAAGTTTTTTGCAGCTGCACGTATCAAAGAAATACCGCCAATATCTATTTTTTCAATAATATCTTCTTCACTTGCTCCTGAAGCAACCGTTTTTTCAAAAGGATATAAGTCAACAATTACCAAATCAATTTGAGGGATATTGAATTCTTGCATTTGTTGCACATCACTATCGTTGTCCTGACGGTTTAAAATTCCTCCAAATACTTTTGGGTGTAATGTTTTAACTCTTCCTCCAAGAATTGAAGGATAGGAAGTTACATCTTCAACAGGGACTACAGGGATTCCTAAATTTTTTATAAAATCTTCGGTGCCTCCAGTTGAATAAAACGTTACGTTTTGAGAGTGTAGTTTTCTTACAATTGGCTCAAGACCTTCTTTTGAAAAAACCGAGATTAGTGCAGATTGAATTGTTTTTGTTGTGTTCATTGTGTAGTTATAATTATAAAATGCAAAAATAGTTTTTTTTTGATTATAAATTTCAATGAATTTATGTAACATTATCTTAAAAAAACCTACCAATTGGTAGGTGGTTTTTTATTAGGTTTATGAAAAAAATATATAGAATTTTACCTTAACGCAAAAAAGTTTTTATGTTAGTATATCTTCGGTTATTAAAAGAGAGTTTTGGTTTTGCAATGAATGCTTTACGGAACAATAAATTAAGAACCTTACTTTCTTTATTAGGGGTTACTATTGGGATATTTTCAATAATAGCTGTGCTTGCTGCTGTAGATTCTTTGGATAGGAAAATCACCAAAGATTTAAGCAGTCTGGATAAAAACACGATTTATTTAATGAAATTTTCTTTCGGACCATCAGATATTCCGCAATGGAAAAGAGAGCAGTTTCCTAATGTAAAGTATGATGAGTATACTTACATGAAAGGAGCAATGACGAATACAGATCAAATGGGGTATCAAATATTTACCAGAAGGGAATCTATTAAATACGATTCTAAAACGGTTAGTGACGTAAACATAGTGCCTGCTTCTCATGAACTGATCGATATTCAGGGATTAGAATTTGAAAAAGGAAGGTTTTACAATGAATCTGAGGCTAATTCAGGAACTACGGTTGTTGTGTTAGGAAATGAAATTGCAAAGTCCTTATTTGAGGGTTCAGAGCCCATTGGGAAAAACATACGTTTGTACGGTAAGCGTTTTACAGTTATTGGTGTTTTAAAAAAGCAAGGAGCAGGTCTGTTTGGAGATAGTGATGATACTTCGGCTTTTATTCCAGTCAATTTTGTTCGGCAATTGTACGGCGATAACAATACTTCTTTAGTAAATGTTATTATTTTTAAACCTCAAGAAGGAGTAGATATGGACGCTTATAAAGGGGAAATATCTCAGAAATTAAGAAGTTTCAGAGGGTTAAAAGCCGGGGAAATCGATAATTTTTTTATTAATGTGTTTTCGGGTTTTACAGATCTTATTGATGGGATTTTAGGACAAATGAATTTGGTAGGATGGGTGATAAGTGGGTTCTCGCTGCTTGTAGGTGGTTTTGGGATCGCTAATATTATGTTTGTTTCCGTAAAAGAACGGACCAACTTAATTGGTATTCAGAAATCATTGGGAGCAAAAAACAGGTTTATATTGTTTCAGTTTTTATTCGAAGCCATAATTTTATCTGTTATTGGAGGGGTAATAGGACTGCTTTTGGTCTGGGTTATTGCTCTTGTTGTAACAAAAGCTTTAGATTTTGAATTTGTTTTAGGGATGGGTAATATTTTCTTAGGGACTGGTCTGGCTGCTTTAATCGGACTGATTTCTGGAATTCTTCCTGCAATAGCTGCTTCTAAATTGGATCCAGTTGAGGCAATTAGAACAGGGATGTAATATATTTGACTCTCGAATTTGATCAAACAAAAGGGCTTCTAAATAATTATTTAGAAGCCCTTTTTTAAATATGTAATAAGTATTTCGATTAAACAAACAACCCTGAATTATCGGGATTATTTTGTTTATCTAATATTATTGTTCTGAATCAAATCAATGTACAAGTTGATTTTGTCTTTCAATTCTTTTCTTGGTGTAATAAAGTCTAAGAAACCATGTTCAAGAAGAAACTCTGCAGTTTGAAAACCTTCTGGTAAATCTTTACCTGTCGTGTCTCTTACAACTCTTGGTCCTGCAAATCCTATTAATGCGCCTGGTTCAGAAATGTTGATGTCACCCAGCATCGCGTAAGAAGCAGTTGTTCCTCCGGTTGTTGGGTCTGTACACAATGAAATGTACGGAAGTTTTGCTTCGGCAAGTTGAGCGAGTTTTACAGATGTTTTTGCTAATTGCATTAAAGAATAAGCCGCTTCCATCATTCGTGCTCCACCGGATTTTGAAATCATTACAAAGGGTAGTTTGTTTTTGATCGCATGGTCAATTCCTCTGGCAATTTTTTCACCTACAACAGCTCCCATAGAACCACCGATAAAGGCAAAATCCATACAGCAAATCACAATGTCTTTTCCTTTGGATTTTCCAACTCCAGTGCGAACTGCATCCTTAAGTTTAGTTTTCTCCATAACATCTTTTAATCGATCTGCATATTTTTTTGTGTCAACAAAATGCAAAGGATCTTTAGAAGTCATGTTTTTATCTAATTCAACAAACTCATTGTTGTCAAATAAAATTTGAAAATACTCTGTACTTCCAATTCTAACATGGAAACCATCTTCAGGACTTACAAATAAGTTACGAGCTAGTTCTTCGGCATCAATAACTTTTCCAGTTGGAGATTTGTACCAAAGTCCTTTTGGAATATCCATTTTGTCTTCGGTAGCTGTAGTAATCCCTTTTTCTTTTCTTTTAAACCAAGCCATATTTTATTGTTTTTGTTGTTTCAGGTTTAAAGTTTAAAGTTTTGAAACCTTAAACCTGAAACTTTAAACTTTTTATTATAATGTATTCACGTTGTTTAAGTCAGCAAATGCTTGTTCAAGTCTTGTATTGAAAGTAATTTCACTTTCACGTAACCATTTTCTTGGGTCGTAATATTTTTTGTTTGGAGCATCAGCACCTTCTGGATTTCCAATTTGAGTTTTTAAATAGTCGATGTTTTTGACCATATAATCACGAATACCTTCCGTAAAAGCAAATTGTAAATCAGTATCGATATTCATTTTTATTACACCGTAGCTAATTCCTTCTCTGATTTCTTCCAATGTAGAACCTGAACCACCGTGGAAAACGAAATCCACTGGGTTGTGACCTGTATTGAATTTATTTTGAACAAAATCTTGAGAATTTTTTAAGATTTTTGGAGTCAATTTTACATTTCCTGGTTTGTAAACCCCGTGTACGTTTCCAAAAGCAGCAGCAATTGTAAATCTAGGACTTACTTTAGAAAGTTCTTCGTAAGCGTAAGCAACTTCTTCAGGTTGCGTGTATAATTTTGAACTGTCAACATCTGAGTTGTCAACACCGTCTTCTTCACCACCAGTAATTCCAAGTTCGATTTCAAGTGTCATTCCCATTTTGCTCATTCGGGCTAAATAGCCTTTGCAAATTTCGATATTTTCTTCGATTGGCTCTTCAGATAAATCAATCATGTGAGAAGAGTACAATGGTTTTCCGGTTTTGGCAAAGTGTGCTTCTGAAGCATCTAACAAACCGTCAATCCAAGGCAATAATTTTTTTGCGCAATGGTCAGTATGTAAAATTACCGTTGCTCCGTATGCTTCCGCTAATGTATGAATGTGTAATGCGCCAGCAATTCCACCAGCGATAGCTGCTTTTTCACCTGCATTAGAAAGTCCTTTTCCAGCATTAAATTGTGCTCCTCCATTAGAGAATTGAATAATAACCGGAGCATTCAGTTTTGCTGCAGTTTCAAGAACGCAATTGATAGTATTTGATCCGGTAACATTTACTGCCGGAAGTGCAAATCCCTTTTCTTTAGCATAATTAAAAATTTCTTGTACCTGATCTCCTGTAGCTACGCCTGGTTTTATGTTATGTGCCATTGTGATTTTTTTAGTTATTTTTTTAGTTTTTAGTTTTGCAAAAATAAGAATTAATTAGCATTAGAACGGATAATTTATTCCGAAATTTAAAACTGAGTTTCCGAAATTGTATTCTCGAAACCATCTTTTGCCTATTTCGCTGGATGGATTGTAGGTTTTAAATCCGAAATCAAAACGGATTACAAAAAAACTCAAGTCGTATCGAAAGCCAAATCCAGAACCTAATGCAATCTCTTTTAAGTCACTCAAACTAGTAAAACTTGATTTTTCATCTTCAACATTATCAAGTACATTCCAGATGTTTCCTGCATCTGCAAAAAGTGCTCCTTTAAGGCTACCTAATATTTTAAATCGATATTCGGCACTAAGGGCAATTTTAAGATTGGCTTCATTGAAATCATTCGTTGCTCCGCTACTTCCGGGGCCTAAGCTATAGGGTTGCCAAGCTCTATTGTCGTTGGATCCCCCAGAAAAATAACTTCTTGAAAAAGGAATGTTGTCCGAGTTTCCAAAGGGAATTGCTATTCCAAAAAAACTTCTAATTGCAAATATTTTTTCTTTGGTTAAATCCCAATGTTTGATATAATCAAATTCTGTTTTTATGTATTCTGAATATTCTAAATTGAATATATCATAATTTCCATTTGAATTTTTATCTTGATTAGTGGTTTTTGCAAATAGAGATAAAAGTGTTCCTGCAGATTCTATTTTAGTTTTAAAAAGATAAAATCCTTTGTCAGCTAAGTCTTTTTTAGTCGTCTTTGAAAAAGTAAAACTTGTAGCTAAAATAAAATCGTTCTCAGTAAGTCTCAGTCTTCGCTCTTCAATGCTTTTTATTGTTTGAAAATTTTCGGCTGTAATTGGTTTCAAAAAGTTAGCATTACCGGATAACACGTCATTAGTAAATCCAGCGGTTCCTTTTTCAATTATTAAATCTTTATCAACGTTATTATTAAAATAGGAAGGATCCGTATTGTATTCTTTACCCAAACTATTTAAAGCCCTGTACGAAGAACTATATACATTGAAATAATTTTGTGGATTTAGGTTTCTTACAAATTGAATGTTGAACAGGTCGAATCGGGCTGTATAATATCTTTTTGGCGTCCAATTGTAAGTGAATGCACCAGTGAAATTTTCTTTGTCTAATCCAATATTTTTTTGTGTAGCGAAACCTACTGCTATTAATGTGGAAGGAATCATGCTTTTGGGAATGATTTTTTCAGTTCTAAATGGCATGAAAATACGTGGAATGTTTAATTTGAAATCAAGTCCATACTCGGAGACATTAAAAAATTGATTGTTAGGATTGGCTAAATCTTTTGAAGAGCCAATATTGGTCCGACCTGAAATTTCTAAGGTTTCAGCACCGTTAAATACATTTCGGATCGATAAAGAAGGGCTAAATGAAATTCCAATATCCTGTATGTTTGAGTGTGTTACGTCAAAAGAGGCTCCAAAACTGTATTTTTTTCTTGGAGTCAAATATACCTTTGCAATCAAGGAACTTGCGGTAGAGTCTCTTTTATCCACTTCATACTGAACCGATGGGTAATTAAAAATTTTGAGATTATTTAGATATCGAGTCGTTAAAACAGTTTTGTAATCCGCATATAACCCGCCTTTTGTGATGAAAACTGCATTTGTTATAGCCTTAGGTTTGTATTTTAATTTTTTGTGACTAAATAAATTAAAGTTATTGTATGTCGCGCTGTCTGTAAATTTTTCATTTGCCGTACTAGCGGAGTAATCCGTATAAATGTTTACATCGCTGATTCTATACATTTTAAAAGGTTCTGTTTTACTGGAATCTCTTTCTTGATATGAATAATTGTTTATGATTAAATTTACATTTGCCTTATTTATTTTTTTGATTGTATCAATATCAAAATTCACGTAATTGGGTTGGAAAAAATAAACACCATTGTTTCTGAAATGTGTGGTGATTCGATTTTTTTCGTTCTCAAAATCTTCGGTTTTGTATTGTTTTCCGGATTTAATAAAACTATTATTTTTCTCAATCGCATACAATGAGTCTAAAATTGGGGTTGAAATAGTAGTGTTTAATGAGTCTAAAAAATAAGGTTCTCCAGTTGTAATTACATAATTTATCTTGGCCTTTTTTGCTTTTAAGCTGTCTACTTTATAAGTAGCTTTTACATTAAAAAAGCCATTATTGAAATAATAGTATCTCAAGCGTAATATGGATTTATCTGTTTTTGCATTGTCGATTATGACCGGAGGTTCTCCTGTGCTTTTTAAAAAATCATGAATGCCTTTGTACCAAAAAGATTTGCCTAATCTGTCCACTTGTTTTGCCGATAACCATTTGGACATATGGTCATATTTTTTTGGATTATTTGTGAATTTTGCCTGATAGGTAGAGTCTGGATTCAGATTGGCTAAATTGTATAAATTCAATCGTAAGCGGTAGCCAAGGAGCTTGCTGTTGGGTTTTTGATACAATTGATTGAAGACATTTTCTTCGCTTGTTTTTTTGTTATTTACTAGAATTTCGTTTTTTGTAAGCAGGTGTTTGCCATCAGGAACTCTTTTTACAGCGTTACAAGCGGAAATTAGTATTGCAATTAGAATAAATGCTGTTATTTTTGTGGAAACTTTTTTCAATTGTTCTATAATATTTAATTCAAAAGTACATTATTTTATGGTTAGTAAAAACCAAATAAAGCTTATAACGAGTTTACAGCAAAAAAAATATCGAACCGCTAATAAATTATTTTTTGCCGAAGGTGTAAAAGTGATTCGCGAACTACTGGAATCTAATTTTGTGTTGGAACATTTGTATTCAACTCAAAATGATTTTGAGGAAGTTTCCAATGAAAGAAAAACAATTATTGACGATGCCGATTTAAAAAAAATAAGTGCTTTGTCGACCGCAAACTCCTGTTTGGCAGTGTTTAAAATGCCAGATGAAAAACAAATCATCCAAAAAGGTTTGATTTTAGCTCTCGATTCCATTCGTGATCCGGGAAATTTAGGGACCATATTGCGATTGTGTGATTGGTTTGGTATTAGACAGGTTTTGTGTACAAAAGAAACCGTTGATCTTTACAACCCAAAAGTGGTTCAGGCAACAATGGGTTCAATAGCTAGAGTTAATGTGAATTATGTTGATTTGAATGTGTTTGTGGCTCAAACAAACCTTCCTGTGTATGGAACTTTTATGGATGGGGTGAGTATATATAAATCTATTTTGCCAACAGAAGGAGTTATTGTTATGGGTAATGAAGCTAATGGAATTTCAATGGGACTGGAAGAGCTAATTTCAAACCGACTTACAATTCCTCGTTTTGGAGAGCTGCAAAAAACGGAGAGTTTAAATGTAGCGACTGCTACGGCTATAATTCTAAGTGAGTTTCGAAGAAATTCTTAATTTAATTTCTTTATCAAGGACAAATTTTCTCTTTTTAATGAAAAGTAAAATTTATGAATACCGCTCTCGTTTTCATAGATTCAATGTTGCCAGTCCAAGGGCTGTTTGGATCTTTGTCCCTGATTAGTTCATCATTTAATCCAAAAACACCTCTTACCGAAGGAGAAAAGATGAAATACTCTGAAAAAAGATCGATTCCAAATCCCAACTCATAATTTGTAGTCCAAGATTTTACCCTAAATCGTTGTTCTAAATTATCATCCTTAGATTTAGAATTACTGGATAAATTTAAGGTTGCTGATGCGCCTCCCAGAAGGAATGGACGAATATTTCCTGTTCTCAATGATGAAAATTTCAATAAAAGAGGGAAATTAATATATGTGCTGTTGACTTCTCTTAGCCTGTTTGATGATGTGAATGGAACATTTGTTGTGCTAAAGTAGCTTTCATCATAATTTAAATCTCTTTTAGTGTAATATAATCCAGGCTCAAAACGAAGATTTACGTATTCGTGCAGTCTTAAATCAGTAACAAGTCCTACATTAAAACCGGTAGTTTTATTGACAAGGATATCGGGTGATTCGGTTTTATAATCAATCTTAAAATCGTAAGAATTGAATCCTAAATAAAATCCAAAATGTAATTTTTGCTTTTGGAAATTTTCCAAATTAATAATTGGGTCTTTACTAAATATGTTTTTAGTAAACTGTGGATATCCTTTTGTTATTGAGGAAAGTAAAAGTAAGACAAAAATTTTTTTCATATGCATGCTGAAAATTTCCAGTATTATTTTTTTGAAGCTGAATAAATGGTAGCAACGCCAAAAGTTTGTGGTAATGCTACAACATCTATAAACCCAATTTTTCTCAAAATATTGTTTAATGCTTCGCCATAAGGAAATGCAGCTGCTGATTCAGACAAATAACCGTAAGCAACATTGTCTTTTGAGAATATTTTGCCAATGATTGGAAGTATATTTTTAGAATAAAAATTGTATCCTTGTTTATAAGGTGTTTTCTCAGGTACTGAAGTTTCTAAAATTACAAAAACGCCATTTGGCTTTAGAACTCGTAAAATTTCTGCTAATCCTTTTTCTAATGTTTCAAAATTACGGACACCAAAAGCAACTGTGATTGCATCAAAGTAGTTGTCTTCAAAAGGCATGTTTTCGGAATCTCCTAAAATCATTTCAATAATGCCAGATAAATTTTTTGCAGCGATTTTTTTTTCTCCCACATCCAGCATTCCAGCAGAAATGTCTAAACCAATAATTTTTTCAGCATTGGTTTGTGCCATCAAAATAGCTAAATCACCAGTTCCCGTAGCAATGTCCAAAATTATTTTAGGATTGGATTTGGCAACCATTTGCAATACTTTTTTACGCCATTTTATATCTATACCGAAAGAGATGACACGATTAAGATTGTCATAATTTCCTGAAATAGTGTCGAACATTTGCGCAACTTGTTCTTTTTTGCCTAAGGCAGAATCTTTATAGGGAGTTATCTTTTCTGACATTTTTTTAATTTGTACAAATATAGGACAAACTTGATGAACTAAAAATGAGTTTCAAAAATTTGAATCGAGTTTTATTTCTTTTAAAAAACAAAAAATGCTTTTATTTGAAATATCACTAAAAGTGGGTATTGCAACTCCAGTTTTTATTGTACAAATTTGTGTTCAAGAAATAACCATATTAAATGATTAAAAGAGAGTCAGTGAACCAAATCAAATGGATGTTTTTAGTGCTAATCATCTCATTTGTTCTTGTTAGCTGTTTTGAAAATACTGTTTTACAAAGCAGTATTGTAGTTAAAGCGCAACACACGTTCTTAGGATTAAATTTGTTTTTGGAAATTTTAATTTTTTTCGTCTTTAGTACCTTCGTGGTATTTGGTATTAAAGGCTTTTTTGAGATGTATTCTCAAAAAACATCAAATATTGTAATCTCCATTTCTGGAGTCTTATTAGTATTTGTAATTTTTATTTTATGTTATCAAATACTCTTTCAAGAGTAGTTCATTTCTTCTAATCATGGTTAAAAAAAAACATCCCGTAAAAAGGATGTTTTTTTGTTTTATTTTCTAGTGAAAGTCTGATAAGTATAATCGTAAAGATGTTTTTCATCCTTTTCATTGAATTCGGATAGTATTATCTTCCATTCGTTAGGATCTATTTCAGGAAAATAGGTGTCCGCTTCAAAGTCACGGTGTACTCGTGTAATTTCTATTTTATCAGTATAAGGAAGTCCTATGTTGTAAATTTCTCCACCACCTATTATAAATGAGGTTTCATCTTTGGGGCAAATTTCAAGTGCTTTTTCCATACTATCAACAATCATACATCCTTCAGCTTGATATTCTTTTTGTCTGGTGATGATGATGTGGGTTCTGTTAGGTAATGGTTTTGGGAAACTTTCAAATGTTTTTCTTCCCATTATGATATGATGCCCGGAAGTTAGTGCTTTGAATCTTTTGAAATCATTTGGCAAATGCCAGACTAATTTATTGCCTTTCCCAAGTGCATTATTTTCGGCAACAGCCGCAATCATTATTATCATAATTATTATTTGCTATTGTTTAAGTTCGTCATTAGCTACTTGTGTTTGCAATTGATCTACTTTCTTTTTTTGCAAAGCGACAAGACGGTCTATTTGTTCTCTTTCCCAATCTTTATTCATAAATCGGTCTGTGATGAAAATTTTTATAAAATGAAGAATAAATAGGAACAGCCAGATTGTAATGATCCAAAGATACCAATCAGTAACTACAGTGCTATCAAGGAAATTATGGGCAACAAATAATAACAAACTTCCTAAAACGAAAAGAACAAAATGATAATACAATCGTTTCTTTTGTTTTATTCTTCTTCTCGCATATTCATATTGTTCGTGTAATTCTTTTTCCATCAATCGTATTTTAGTTCATAAAGGTAAAATTTATTTTGTAAAGTCACTGTTTTTGACTCTGTATTATTTTGGAAGAAAACGTTTTCTGAATTTTGAATAGTAAATTTAAAAGGGTTTAAATTATTTAATTTGTCAAAAATTAACATTGTTTATCGTATTTCATTAAATCTTTACTTTGGCTATTGAAACTCCAATATGTTTCGTTTACTTTGTTTTATAAATCTATTAATGAGTTAGTTATGGCAATTAAGAAACAATTTGTAAAAACAAAACCAGTTTGTAAAGTTACTTTTTCGGTAGTGGCAAAAGAGGCAAGTCAAGCTTCTGTTGTTGGCGATTTCAACAATTGGAATGTTGCTGAAGGTGCTTTAAGCAAATTAAAAAATGGCACTTTCAAAGGGGTTTTCGATGTAAACAAAGATGCGGCCTACGAATTTAAATACGTAATTGACGGAACATTTGTCAATGAGCCGGAAGCCGATTCTTTTAAGTGGAACGAATTTGCCGGAGCAGAGAATAGTGTTCTGTATGTCTAATGAAAAATTAATCCGCTGTGAAGCGGATTTTTTATGGACTAAAAACGACTGATAAATTAATATTGATTCGATTAATCAATAAAAAACTTGTAAGACTATTATTGTTTTAAGTATATTTGGAGTAAGATTTTAACTACTTAATCTAAATTTTAATTTAATAATGAAGAACCTTACTTACTTAATTACTTTTTTAGTATTGTTTTCCTTTTCTGCTTGTGAAAAAGAAGATCAAACAAGTGCCGATAACAGTAGCACGATGCTTTATAATGATGTGATATCAAATTACCTCAAACAATTTACTGTAAACTCTAAGAAAGATCAAATTGTAAAAATCAACATACTTACAAAAGCTATTGATTACAATACGGTAAAAATATATGACTTAAAAACCACAGAAAAATTACTTATCGCTGACTTGAAATCGTTGAAAGGTTTTGAAGATTCAAACAGTAACAAAGTGATTTTCTTTCTAAATAATAATAAAATTGTTCGCTCGAATATTGTTACATTTAAAAATAAAAATTCTTTTAATCAATATAGCAGTGTAATACGCTCCATTTGGAATATGGATAAGAAGAAAGGGAACTATTCGGGGAAAGTTTCTTTCTACACTGTTTTTCAATACTTAGAGTTGTCAGATGTATTTGAAAATGGAGTACTTACTGAAAATGGAATTGCAAGAAAAAAAAACAAAAAGAATATTTTGGGTAAAACCCAAGGATGTACAGATTGGTATTGGGTGACTACGTATTCAGATGGTACTACGACAGAAGCGTTTTTGTATACTACTTGCAATGATTGCGAAGAGCAGGAATATAGAATGACAAATGCTTGCGGGGGTGGAGGCACTAGTAGCGGTAGTGCAGGTGGTATAACATATCCTGACAATCCAGTAGAAAATGAAGTATTTGAATATATAGACGAATTGGAAAGGTTTGTTAGAGAAATATATAAAAATGGAAAATGGGTAGCTGTTTTAACTAGTCTTTCTCCAGTTGCAGTTAGTAGGAATCCCGAAACTTACACTTATTTAATTATATTTTGGCCAACATTTGAACGTAAAGTTTACGGTGATGGTTTTGTTTATACTTACGATGCAGCATCAGGGAATTGGGTAGGCGTACCAGCAACTGATGAACTTATTGCACAAGCCATAGAAGATCAAATTGACGACTCACAACTTGATGAGTGTACGAAAGGAGTATTAGCTAAGCTGAAAAATTTGAACCAAAGCGATATTGCCGAAATGATTAGCCGTTTTAGTGCTCCAGGCTCTATTTTTAATATTAATATGGTGACTGGACAAGTAAGTAATCAAAATAATTTAGCTGAAACCAAGCCAGTTAGTGGGTCAAATTTTGACATTAATATGGTTTTTAACGAAAACTATATCAAGGGTGTGGGAAATCCTTCTCCTCCGACAGATTTATCCGTTGCAACTACCATGGCTCACGAGATAATTCATGCTTATTTAATAAGCCTACTTGGTGAAAATAAAGCCTGTGGTGCTTCCGGTATTTGCGATTTTCCGACCATTTATGATGCATACGTGGCTTACCAAATCACCAAAGATCCTAATGTTTCGCCCGATGCCCATCATGAGTTAATTGCTAACAATTATGTTTACTCAATAGCAGCTACTATTCAGGAGTTTCATACAGGCCAATCTGTTGATTCAGGTTTTCCCAGTCAGGTTTATCTCGATATGGCTTGGGGAGGACTTGATAGGACTTACATATTCAACAAAAACTATCCTAATGATCCCAACCATAAAAACTATAAAGACCGCGAAAGAATTTTTTCCAGAATAAATACAGAGAAAATAGGTTCGCAATATGGTATCTATTCTCCAGTAGGAACACCTTGTAAAAAATAATAGCAATGAAACTCTTAAAAAAAATCTGGATATTACTGCCTTTTTTTATATTTTCTTGTGCGAGAAGCCCATATATTAAAAATTATGAGCCTATAAATGTATTTTTAGAAACACAAAAACTAGACAAAAATAGAAAATATATCCTACAAAGCGATAAAGAAAGCAACAAGCAAGCTTTAAGGCTCTTTAACCGAGGTGAAGGGGCTGAACATATTATCGACCCAACAGATCCAATAGATTATACAAATGGTTTATTTGTAGCCAAACATTGGAATAAAATATATGCTCAATATGCACAAGATACTTTGAAAAGGTATTGGAAGAATAAAGATTTTCCCCAGTATAATTTTGTTTTAGAAAAAGGGACAGGTTTAATATTAAAACAAGATTTTCTTATTAAATATATGAACAGTAGAATTGAGGAAGTTGTAATTATTTCTGAGCCAATGTATTATATGAATAAAAAATACATTATGTTTTATTTTGATATAGTATCTTTCTTTGGTAGTACACGACCACAAGTTGTAATTATGAAAAAAGAAAAAAAGAAATGGATAGTTGTTCGAGTAATGGGAGATTATATTTATAACTAATTATTTAAATAATTTTTTAAAAGACTGCCAAATAAAATGAGCAGGCTTTTCTCACAGCTAGCGCGAGCAGAAATAAACACAAACGCTGGTGCGAGCATCTTGCTCGTACACACAAACAAAGTAAAAACACAAGAAACTACAACCCTAAAAAGTTGTAGTTTTTTATTAAATTGCATTATCTATGAGTAGGAAATATAAATTTGGAGAAAAGAACGGAGCATATTTTGTATCATTTACAACGGTCAATTGGATCGATGTTTCTACAAGAGTTGCCTATTTTGATTGTATATAGAATCGTTAGAGCATTGTAGAAAAAACAAAGGTATGGAACTTTATGGTTATTGCTTAATACCCAATCATGTTCATTTAATTTTCCGTTCTTCATTAGGAGACCCTTCTGGTCTAATGAGAGATTTTAAAGGATATACTTCAAGAAAAATGCTGAAAATTATTGAAGAAAATGCACAAGAAAGCGGAAAGGAATGGATGTTGTGGATGTTTGAAAGAGCTGGAATAAAAAATAGCAATGTAAAACACAGACAATTTTGGCAACAAAATAATATGCCAATTGAAATTTGGTCATTTAAAGTATTTGAGCAAAAACTAAATTACATACATAACAATTCCGTTGAAACAGGATTTGTAATCGATTCAATAGATTGGAAATATAGCAGTTCTAGGAACTACGGTAATAACGACCATTCTATTTTAGAAATCGTCATGAATTAGATTGCGTGTACGAGCAAGATGCTCGCACCAGCTTGGGGTAAACAAAGATGCGGCCTACGAATTTAAATATGTAATTGACGGTACGTTTGTCAATGAACCGGAAGCAGATTCTTTCAAATGGAATGAGTTTGCAGGAAACGAAAACGGTGTTTTAGTAGTCTAACTAAAATACCGTTTTTTATTGCATTATACCGCAACACTGCCTTTTATCAAGGCATGCGGTTCATAACCTTCGAGAGTGAAATCGTCATAATCGAATGCGAAGATGTCTTTTATATTAGGATTCAAAATCATTTTTGGCAATGGTTTTGGTTCACGTGACAATTGCAATTCGAGTTGTTCAAAATGATTGTTGTAGATGTGCGCGTCACCAAAAGTGTGAATAAATTCGCCGGGTTCGAAGTCGCAAACCTGTGCAATCATCATGGTAAGTAAGGCGTAAGAAGCGATATTAAAAGGAACGCCTAAGAAAATATCAGCACTACGTTGGTATAATTGACACGATAACTTACCATCAGAAACATAAAACTGAAAGAAGGCGTGACAAGGAGGCAAAGCGGCTTTATTGTCGGCTACATTTTCGTCAAATGATTTTGTGGTATCAGGAAGAACAGAAGGATTCCATGCCGAAACCAACATTCTGCGGCTGTTAGGGTTGGTTTTTAGTTCTTTAATTAGATCCGTGATTTGGTCAACTTCTTCACTATTCCAGTTGCGCCATTGGTGTCCGTAAACAGGTCCTAAATCGCCATTGGCATCAGCCCAAGCATCCCAGATTTTAACACCGTTTTCTTGAAGATATTTGATATTGGTGTCGCCTTTTAAAAACCAAAGCAATTCATAGATAATAGATTTTAAGTGCAGTTTTTTAGTTGTAACCATTGGGAAACCTTCATTCAAGTCGAAACGCATTTGGTATCCAAAGACACTTTTTGTTCCTGTTCCTGTCCGATCTCCTTTTTGACAACCGTTTTCCATCACGTGTTGCACTAAATCTAAATATTGCTTCATTTTTGGTTGGTTCGGTGATTTTTTAATTAGTTATTTGCAATCAAATTGACAAATAACCGTATTAACGATTTACGATTCTCTCTTCGAAATTTCATCTCTAATCTTAGCTGCTTTTTCATAATCTTCATGGGAAACTGCTTGATCGAGCAGTTCATTCAATTCTTGCAGACTGTGTTTAGAATAGGTTTCTCCAGATTGATTGCTCTCTTCCTCAAGACCAAAAGTGTCAGGATTTGAAAGGACATCATCTATTTCCTGAGAATCATTATTGCTTTCCAAAGGATTTGCCTTCAAATAGATTCCTGCTTTATCCAGAATGTTTTTGTAAGTAAAAATTGGAGCGTTAAAACGTAACGCCAAAGCAATTGCATCTGAAGTTCTTGCATCAATGATTTCTTCGATTTTATCCCTTTCGCAAATGATACTAGAATAAAAAACGCCATCTACCAGTTTGTGAATGATGACTTGTTTGACCACAATGTCAAAACGTTCTGCGAAATTTTTGAATAAATCATGTGTCAAAGGACGCGGTGGTTTTATTTCTTTCTCCAAGGCAATAGCAATTGACTGCGCCTCAAAAGCGCCAATTACTATAGGTAGCTTTCTTTCCCCGTCAACCTCATTTAAAATCAGGGCATATGCTCCGTTTTGGGTCTGACTATATGAAATTCCTTTTATGGATAATTTAACTAAGCTCATAGTTTTTTAAATGGGTAAGTACGTTATACTTATTTTTTAATAAATAGGGTGCGATTTTTTTACAAAAAAATGCTACTTAAAAGCAAAGATACAAATATCTTGTTTTTAAGTAGCAAATAAATCGATTTATTGCTTTATGCTTTAAGAGTTGTGTGCCTTGAAAGCTTTGAATTTTTCAATTAATTGAGGGACAATTTCAAAAGCATCGCCTACAATTCCGTAGTCAGCCACTTTGAAAAATGGTGCTTCGGGATCACTATTGATTACAACTTTTACTTTAGAAGAGTTGATTCCCGCAATGTGTTGTATTGCTCCAGAAATTCCAATCGCAATGTAAAGGTTTGTAGCAACCGGTTTTCCAGTTTGTCCTACGTGCTCTCCGTGAGGTCTCCATCCTAAATCAGAAACTGGTTTTGAACAAGCAGTTGCTGCACCAAGAACGGTTGCTAATTCTTCTACCATTCCCCAGTTTTCAGGACCTTTCAATCCACGACCAGCCGATACTACAATGTCAGCATCAGCTATGGAAACTTTTCCAGAAACTTTTTCAACTGATTCTACTTTTACACCAAAATCATTGTCTCCAATAGTTGGGTTAAAATCTTCTTCAGTTAATGTTGAAGGTGTTTCAAAAATCCCATACGAGTTTTTAGCAAGTCCAAGCACTTTTACGTCTGTTGCAATTTCAGTAATATTGAACGCTTTGTTTGAAAAAGCATTTCTTTTTACTTGAAAAGGTGACGTTGAAACCGGTAATCCAACCACATTTGATGCATAACCAGCTTCTAAAGCCACTGAAACAAGTGACGAAAGGTAAATACTGTCTGTTGTTGAAGAAAGTAAAACTAATTTTACATTTTCTTTTTGAGCCGCTTGTTTGATTACATCAGCATATGCTTTTGCAGTAAATCCTGATAATTTATCGTTGTTTACTTTTAAAACTTTATCTACTCCGTATTTTGATAATTCAGAAACATCTCCTGCGTTTACAGTTACCGCAGTTACAGTTGTTCCTAATGATTCTGCTACTTTTTTTGCGTAAGAAGCTAATTCGAATGCTACTTTTTTAAATTTTCCTTCTGCGTATTCTGCGTATATTAATATTGACATGATTTTTTGTTTAAAGTTTAAAGTTTGCTTCGCCTGTTCGAGCAAAGCTCTCGGGTCAGGTTTAAAGTTTTGCAACTGAAAACTGAGACTGAAAACTGATTACTAAATTACTTTCGCTTCGTTGTGTAATAAATTGATTAATTCATCTAAATTGTCAGCAGCAATTAATTTCACGGCTGATTTAGGAGCTGGTTTTTCAAATTTCACTGCTTTTGTATTTACAGTAGCGTCAACAGGCTCTAGAATTGTCAATGCTTTTGTTCTTGCAGTCATAATTCCTCTCATGTTTGGAATACGCAAGTCTTTTTCTTCCACTAATCCTTTTTGTCCACCAATGATTAATGGTAAAGTAGTAGCAACGGTTTCTTTTCCACCATCAATTTCACGAACAGCTTTTACGTTTGTTCCGTCAACAGTCAGGTTGGTACAAGAATTTAGGAAGTTGTATCCTAAAATCCCAGCAATCATTCCAGGAACCATTCCACCGTTATAGTCTAGAGATTCTTTTCCGGCAATGATTACATCGTAACCTCCGTTTTTAATTACTTCAGCAAGTTGTTTGGCAACGAAAAATCCATCAGTAGGAGTTGCGTTCACACGAATAGCTTCATTGGCACCTATTGCTAATGCTTTTCTTAAAGTTGGTTCTGTTTCTGGTCCTCCAACATTTACAACAGTAACCGTTGCGCCTTGTTGTTCTTGGAACCAAATAGCACGCGTTAAACCAAATTCATCATTTGGATTGATTACATATTGTACTCCATTGGTGTCAAATTCAGAATCACCATTGACAAAGTTAATTTTTGAAGTAGTATCAGGAACGTGACTGATGCAAACTAATATTTTCATAAGTATATATTTAATTATTCTTAATTTCTTTTACAAATTTAAAATATTAATTCGAATAATATACTATGCATGCATAATATTTTTTTAATACTATTTCGATTTCGTAGCCCGGATAGGAGCGGCATCCTTCCTGTGGTTTCTTTAACCACAGGAAGATACAGCGGAAAGCCGGAAATGGCTCCTGAAAAATATCACTATAAATCCTGAATTAATTTAGGTTAATTTATGCTTTTAAGTGGTTTAAAATATTTATTTTTGCTTTTCGAAAAATAGACATACAACATATAATATGAGAACGATACAATTTAGAGAGGCCATTTGCGAAGCGATGAGTGAAGAAATGCGTCACGATGAGTCCATATACTTAATGGGTGAAGAAGTTGCTGAATATAATGGTGCCTATAAAGCATCTAAAGGAATGCTTGCTGAATTTGGTGCAAAAAGAGTGATTGACACTCCTATTGCTGAGCTTGGTTTTACTGGTATTGCAGTAGGATCAGCCATGAATGGATGCAGACCGATTGTGGAATACATGACGTTCAATTTTTGTTTAGTTGGGATTGACCAAATTATAAATAATGCTGCCAAAATGCGTCAGATGACTGGTGGACAATTTAATGTGCCTATCGTTTTTCGTGGTCCAACGGCTTCGGCAGGACAATTAGGAGCGACACACTCCCAAGCATTAGAAAACTGGTTTGCGAACACTCCGGGTCTTAAAGTTGTAGTTCCCTCTACGGTTTATGATGCTAAAGGTTTGTTGAAAGCGGCTATTCGTGATAATGATCCTGTGATTTTCATGGAATCGGAACAAATGTATGGTGATAAAGGAGAAGTGCCTGAAGGGGAATATACGATTCCACTTGGGGTTGCTGATATTAAACGTGAAGGTACGGATGTAACGATCGTTTCTTTTGGAAAAATTATCAAAGAAGCGCATATTGCTGCAGACGAATTGGCCAAAGAAGGAATTTCTTGTGAAATTATCGATTTGAGAACCGTACGTCCTATGGATTATGAGACGATTTTAACATCGGTTAAAAAAACAAACCGATTGGTGGTTCTTGAGGAAGCTTGGCCTTTTGCAAGTGTTGCTTCTGAAATTACTTATATTGTTCAAGAACGCGCTTTTGATTTCTTGGATGCACCTATTCAACGTATCACAACGGCGGATACTCCAGCACCTTACTCTCCAGTTTTATTGAAAGAATGGTTGCCAAATGCAGGTGATGTAGTAAAAGCGGTTAAAAAAGTACTGTATAAAAAATAGATCAATTAGATTATTATACTTTTTAGATTGTAAAATTTTAATCTAAAAATTCTAGTAATCTAAGAAGTCTAAACTTAATAACTTCATCAATTCTTTAATTTGATGAAGTTTTTTTTTGAATGATTATGAAAAAGAATCTCTTGTTTTTCGTGCTTTTGTTGTTGGTTTCAGCAACTACTGTTTTTGCGCAAACAAAAGTGAGTGGTGTTGTGGTTGATAAACAAAATCAACCTATTCCATTTGCAAATGTGGTTTTCAAAGGTTCCAGTGAAGGAATTGTGACTAATGAAGACGGTAAGTTTTATCTGGAATCTCAAAAAACATATACTACTTTAGTAATCTCTTCGGTAGGTTTTTCTGAGAAAGAAATTATCTTGGATAAACCGGTAAATTATAATTTCAAAATCCAGCTGAATGAAGCCGAAAGCTTAAATGAGGTAGTGGTTTTTGCCGGAAAAACTTCCAAAAAGAACAATCCGGCACTAGACATTCTAAGAAAAATTTGGGAAAGAAAGCGTAAAAACGGGTTGTATCAGTTTGATCAATACCAGATGGAAAAGTATGAAAAAATAGAATTTGACATGAACTCTATTGATAGTACTTTTATGAAAAGTAAGATTTTCAAAGGGATGGAATTTATATTCGATCAAATGGATACTTCCAGAGTAACCGGGAAAACCTATTTGCCTATTTTTATAAATGAATCACTCAATGATGTTTATGGAGACAACAAATTAAAGAAAGTAAAAGAGAAAATAAAAGCCAATAAAACATCTGGTTTCAATGGGAATCAACAAATTTTATCTTTTGTAAAAGACTTGTATTCAGATTATAATATCTACAATAATTACTTGACTTTTTTTGACAAAAGTTTTACCAGTCCATTGTCTAAAACAGGGATTGATGTTTATAATTATGTCTTGAAAGACAGTGCGTATATTGACAATAAATGGTGTTATAATATTGTTTTTTATCCAAGACGTAAAAACGAATTGACTTTCAAAGGGGATTTCTGGGTAAATGATTCCACATTTGCCATCAAGAAAATCAATATGGCAGTTACCAAAAGTGCCAATATTAACTGGGTAAAAGATATTTACTTAGAGCAGGAATTTGAAGTAGTAAGTGACTCTGTTTTCTTATTGACTAAGGATTATTTAATGTCCGATTTTGCTTTGAACAAAAAAGAAAATTCCAAAGGTGTTTATGGAAAACGAACCAGTTTTTATAGAAACCATCAATTCAATAAAGAATTGCCTGTTGCTTTTTATAAAGATGAAGTCAATTATATGGATGATGAAGTCTACAATAAATCCGATGAATATTGGAATGAAAACCGTTTTGAAAACTTAAGCAAGGATGAATTGGGCGTTTATAAAATGCTGGATACGCTACAAACCGTAAATAAATTCAAACAATTATACAGCTTGGTTTCCATACTAGGAAGCGGTTATGTAGAGTTTAATAACTTCGATTATGGACCTGTTTTTTCCACATTTGGATACAATGAAGTCGAAGGTGTGCGCTTGCGAGTGGGAGGAAGAACCTATTTTGGACCCAACGATCCTTGGCGTATTCAAGTCTACACAGCGTATGGGTTTAATGACGATAAATTTAAATATGGACTTTCAGGAAAATGGATGGTCGATAAGAAAAACCGCGTTATTTTGTCCGGAGGAAATAGGCGCGACATAGAACAAATTGGCGCCAGTTTAACTACCACAAATGATGTTTTGGGCAGAAGTTTTGCTTCGTCCTCCGTATTTTCATCTGGCAGCAATGGGAAATTGACCAATATCAATTTGACCAATATGGCGATAGAAATGGAGCCTGTTAAAAATTTGATTTTCCAGGCTGGTATTTCGTACCGTACGCTGGAGTCCGCATCGCCGACTTTTAGTTTGGATTATTATACGGATATAGCTAATTCAGTTACTAAAAGTGATGTGAAACAATCTGAAGCGAATTTTCAGATCGAGTATTCTCCAAAGCGAAAAACGATTGGTTTTGGTGTTGAAAGGAGCAATGTTGACAGTCCGTTTAGCCGTTTCTTCATTAATTACAGTCACGGATTCAAAGGGCTTTTGGATAGTGATTTCAAGTATGACAAAGTACAATTGTATTACAAACAGCCTATAATTATTGGACCTTTAGGAAGAACCAATATTATTATGGAAGTGGGAAAAACTTTTGGAATCGTTCCTTTGGGATTGATGAGTGTGATTCCTGGGAATCAAACTTTTTTCACCATCGAAAACACGTTCAGCAACCTTAATTTCTATGAATTTGTGTCAGATCAATACGCCACTTTGCAATGGAATCACAATTTCAATGGCCGAATTTTTTCCAGAATTCCGTTCATGCGCAAACTCAATTGGAGAGAAATTGTATCCGTAAAAGGGGTTTATGGAACCATTTCTGATGAAAACAGAGCCATTAATGCTTCGGGTTTAATTTACAATGCACCCGAAAAAGGTTATTGGGAATACAGCGCCGGAATTGGGAATATCTTCAAAGTATTCCGCATCGATTTCGCTTGGCGAGGCAATTATCTCAACACGCCGGATACGAATCGTTTTACTGTAAAAGGATCGTTCGGGTTTAATTTCTAGGAGCTATTCCGGCTATTCGTTACAATCTTTTATCTCGTTAAAAAACGAGATAAAAGGATTTTCACTTCAAACGAAGTTCACTGAACTCCTATTAAAATAGATATTAAGTGAAGTAATCCGGGCTAAAAAACATCTTAATTATGCAAGAAGCCATCGACTACCTTTTAGAAAAAGATGCCATTTTCAAGTCAATCATTGAACAATACGGAATGCCAAGCATTCCCAAAAGACCGCAAGGTTTTGAAACTTTAGTATTGTTGATTTTAGAACAACAAGTATCCATAGATTCGGCTAAAGCCACTTTCTTAAAAATAAAAGCCAGTCAAAAAGCTATAGCACCGGAAATTCTTCTTCGCATATTGGACGAGGAATTTAGGAATCTTGGCGTAAGCCGTCAGAAAACGTCTTATATCAAAGCTTTGGCGACAGCCATATTGAACAAAGAGCTAGATTTAGAAAGTTTGCCAAACAAAACCGCTCAACAAGTGCGCGAAGAACTCATTAAAATAAAAGGAATAGGAAACTGGACCATCGATATTTACTTGATGTTTTGTCTGCAAGCCCCGGATTTATTGCCGTTAGGAGATATTGCGGTCGTAAATACCATAAAGGAATTGCTTGATATTCACGATAAAGACACCATGGAAATTCATGCTGAACAATGGAGTCCGTATCGTTCTTACGCAACCTATCTTTTGTGGCACCATTATTTAAACAAAAGAAATAGGACAGTGGTTTATTAAAGTACTCACTGTTAAAATTTAATCAAGAGATAACATGAATTTTTTATTGTAAAAAGGGATACTTTACTTATTTTTGCAACCATTAAATATAGAAAAGAAAAAACTAAAATGACTGCAGACAAATTAACAACTTTCGATGTCTTAATCGAAATACCAAGAGGAAGTAGAAATAAATACGAATATGATTTCGAAATAAAAAGAATGCGTTTTGACAGAATGTTATTTTCGTCAATGATGTATCCTGCGGATTACGGATTTATTCCGGAAACATTAGCCCTAGACGGAGATCCATTAGATGTATTGGTTTTGGTAAACGAACCAACTTTTCCTGGATGTGTAATGGAAGTAAAACCAATCGGTGTTTTTCACATGGCGGATGATAAAGGACCGGATGAAAAAGTAATTTGTGTGCCGGTTTCAGATCCAATCTGGAACTCATTAAATGATTTGTCAGACATGAATCCACACTTATTAAAAGAAATTGAGCACTTTTTCCAAGTGTACAAAGATCTTGAAAATAAGAAAGTTGATGTAGGAGGTTGGGGAGATGTAAACGAAGCGTATGAGATAATTAGAAAATGTACGGAGCGTTTTAATCAAATCGAAAACAAACCAGAAGGATTATTTAGTATTAAATAAATAACAATCCTATTTTTTATAAAAAAAGCAATATTCTGTTAAGAGTATTGCTTTTTTGTTTAAATTCGTTTTGTTACACTATTAATATTAACCAAAAACCAAACCAAAATTATGAATACAATAATGATTTATTTGCCAATAGCCATGGCATTTATTGGACTGGCATTTATGTTTACAAAACGAGCATGGGTTTTAAAACAAGATCCGGGTGACGGTAAGATGAAAGAGATTTCAGATTACATTTATGAAGGAGCCTTGGCTTTCTTAAAAGCAGAATATAGGTTATTGACTTTCTTTGTCATTGGAGCAAGTGTTGTTTTAGCCGGAATTTCATTTATTGTTCCTACAACACACATATTAATAGTGGTTGCTTTTATTTTCGGTGCTTTTTTCTCCGCTTTAGCGGGGAATATGGGAATGAAAATTGCAACAAAAACAAATGTTAGAACCACGCAGGCTGCACGTACGAGTTTGCCGCAAGCTTTAAAAGTTTCTTTTGGCGGTGGAACCGTAATGGGGTTAGGAGTTGCGGGTTTAGCCGTTTTAGGATTGACCACTTTCTTTATATTTTTCTTTCACTTTTTTATGAATGGAGTTTGGACTTCAACAGAAGACATGACCATTGTATTGGAAACATTAGCCGGATTTTCTCTTGGAGCAGAATCTATTGCTTTGTTTGCCAGAGTTGGTGGTGGAATTTACACGAAAGCTGCCGATGTAGGTGCTGATTTAGTTGGGAAAATAGAAGCAGGAATTCCTGAGGATGATCCTCGTAATCCAGCTACAATTGCGGATAATGTGGGTGATAATGTGGGTGATGTTGCCGGAATGGGAGCCGATTTATTTGGTTCTTATGTTGCAACCGTTTTAGCAGCGATGGTTCTTGGTAATTATGTTATCAAAGATATGGGCGGAAATATTCAAGATGCTTTTGGCGGAATTGGACCTATTTTATTACCAATGGCAATTGCTGGTTTTGGAATTTTATTTTCGATTATCGGTACGATGTTAGTAAAAATTACAGATGATAATGCTAAAGAAGCACAAGTTCAAAAAGCATTGAATATAGGAAACTGGGTATCAATAGGATTAACCCTTATTGCCTGTTATTTTTTAGTGCAATACATGTTGCCGGAAACAATGAAAATGGATTTCTTTGGCGAAGGCACTAAAGAGATTTCATCCATGCGCGTTTTCTATGCTACAATCGTCGGATTAGTGGTTGGGGCTGTTATCTCATCCGTTACAGAATATTACACAGGACTGGGTACAAAACCCGTTATGGCAATTGTACAAAAATCAAGTACCGGAGCAGGAACAAACGTAATTGCAGGATTAGCAACCGGAATGATTTCCACGTTTCCAACGGTATTATTATTTGCAGCGGCGATTTGGACATCTTACGCTTTTGCAGGATTTTACGGTGTGGCTTTGGCCGCCTCGGCGATGATGGCAACAACGGCGATGCAATTAGCAATCGATGCCTTCGGACCTATATCTGACAATGCCGGTGGAATTGCTGAGATGAGCGAATTACCTAAAGAAGTACGTACCAGAACCGATATTTTAGATTCTGTGGGAAATACAACTGCAGCAACAGGAAAAGGTTTTGCAATCGCTTCAGCGGCATTAACATCACTGGCTTTATTTGCTGCGTATGTAACTTTTACAGGAATTGACGGAATTAATATTTTCAAAGCTCCTGTTTTGGCAATGTTATTTGTGGGCGGGATGATACCAGTAGTTTTCTCAGCTTTGGCCATGAATTCAGTTGGAAAAGCCGCGATGGACATGGTTTATGAAGTACGTCGCCAGTTTAGAGAAATTCCAGGAATTATGGAAGGAACAGGAAAACCTGAATATGCAAAATGTGTTGATATTTCTACCAAAGCCGCTTTGCGCGAAATGATGTTGCCGGGAATTTTGACTATTGGTTTTCCAATTGCGATTGTACTACTTGGGAAATTAGTTTATGCCGATAACAACCAATTGATTGCTGAAATGCTAGGAGGTTACATGGCCGGAGTTACCGTTTCAGGTGTACTTTGGGCTGTTTTTCAAAATAATGCCGGCGGTGCTTGGGACAATGCCAAAAAATCTTTTGAAGCAGGAGTTTTAATCAATGGTGAAATGACATATAAAGGTTCTGATGCGCATAAAGCGGCCGTTACCGGAGATACTGTTGGTGATCCGTTCAAAGATACTTCTGGACCATCAATGAATATTTTGATTAAATTGACGTGTTTGATAGGTTTGGTAATTGCCCCAATTTTAGGAAACGGAAGTCATACAATTTCTGATACAGCTACGTGTTGTGTTGCTTCAGGAAAATGTACCTCAATGTCAGCGGAAGAATGCAAAGCAAAAGGCTGTACAAATAAAAGTTGTGAACATATGAATGCAGCAGCAATACCAAATCATATGATGTCTAAAGAAGTTTCTATCGAAAAAACGAATGTTGATGGAAAAGTAAAAGCGACCATTAAAACAAATATTAACGGAAAAGTTACTGTTCAGAATTTCGAAGGAACTGACGAAGAAGTTCAAACTAAGATTGATTCTTTGAAATGATTAAAAGTCTTGTAAATAATAAATGCCTCGCAATTGCGAGGCATTTATGTTTATATGTGTTTTTATATCCAGTTTCTACTCCCTCTCTGAAGGAGAGGGTTGGGGAGAGAATTCTAAAATAACCCGTTCAATTCCGCATCGATACGGTTAAAAATATTTCCTAAATCTTCTGGATTGTCAACAAAATTTATGTTGTCAACGTCAATAATCATTAGTTTTCCTTTGTCGTAGGTTTGAATCCAACCTTCATATCTTTCGTTCAAGCGACTCAAATAATCAATAGATATTGAGTTTTCGTATTCACGACCTCGTTTGTGTATTTGCCCGACTAAATTAGGGATAGAACTTCTCAAATAGATCAATAAATCAGGTGCTTTAACCGTAGATTCCATTAATTCAAAAAGAGAAGAATAATTCTGGAAATCGCGATTGGTCATCAAACCCATTGCATACAAGTTTGGAGCAAAAATATGTGCATCTTCATAAATGGTTCGGTCCTGAATGATTTTTTTACCGCTTTCACGAATTTGCATCACCTGACGAAAACGGCTGTTCAAGAAATAAATTTGTAAATTAAATGACCAACGTTCCATTTGGTGGTAAAAATCATCCAAGTATGGATTGTCAACTACATCTTCAAAATGCGGTTCCCACTTAAAATGTTTCGCTAATAATCGAGTTAAAGTTGTTTTTCCGGAACCTATATTTCCTGCTATTGCTATGTGCATTACGGTATTGTGATTTTATAATTTGTAATTCCTGCTAATGTAAAAATAGATAAAATTTGGTCCTTGTAATAGAATTTTTTAAACGTTTTTTCTGAAATTTCAATTTCAGTTTTTTTACCTTTTTCTAAATCCTCAAAAATCAAAACAGCGTCCTTAGAATAAATAAACTGGTTGTCATTAATAATTACAATGGAATCAAAATCAGGAATTATCCCTTTACTTTTTATTTTTCCAAAAATGTCACATACATACCAGTTGTTTTTATTATCAACCCAATGAAAGACATTGAAATCTGAAGAATAGTTTTTAATGCTTTCTGTAAACGGAACTGAAACGGTTTTGTATTCTTTGTTTAAATAATCAAAAAATCCTAACTGCTGATTCATACTGTTATAAACCCACAACTGATTTTGAGAAGCGATTCCAATTGCAGTAGCCACAATAGGAATTGTACTTTCTGAAAAATTGATTTTTTGGGTTTCATTCAGTTGATTGTCCAAAAGGATAACGGTATTGAAATTTTCGTAGAATAATACTATTTTAAGTGGGTTTTGTAGGTCAACTTTGGTGATTCTGCCCAAAGAAATATTCTTGTATTCTAAAGTTTCCTGTGTTCCAATTTTAGAAAAAACATTGTTTTTTAGGGTGTAATAAAAACCAAATGAATCGTATCCTAAAAACGCATCTCCATCAAAACGAATGGAGTCAATTTTAAGGGGAGTCAGTTTTTGGTTCTGACTTGATACAACTGAGAACGAGGCAATAAACAGTAATAGCACTAATTTCTTCATGAAAGCGAAATTACGATTAAACCTTATACAATTATGATTGTCTTACTGTTATTTTAACAGAATACTTGTAACAAAAATAGTATTTTTCAGTCTTATTTATCAAAATCCAATAGTATGTATAAAGTAGTTTTCACATTAGTATTAGTAGTCGCATCATTCATGGGACTTCACGCTCAGGAATTTCAAGGAATGGCAGTTTATGAATCGAAAACCAGCACCTCCGATTTTAAAACGCGAATGGAAGGCAATAAGGAGATGACTCCGGACATGCAAAAAATGATCGAAGAAAGAATGAAGAAGATGTTCGAAAAGACATTCATCCTTAATTTTGATAAATCGGCATCGATATATAAAGAAGAAGAAAAATTAGATACTCCAGGTCAAAGTGGTGGCGGAATGCGAATGATGATGTCTATGACTGGCGGTGGCGGAACGTATTATAAAAACGTAAAAGAGAAATCCTATACTGTTGATAAAGAGTTCATGGGGAAAGAGTTTCTTGTAAAAGATTCGTTGCCTAATTTGCAATGGAAAATGGAAGGTGAAACCCGTGTTATTGGTGGTTACAATTGTTTCAAAGCAACTGCGGTACGACCTGCTAGCAAAACCGATTTTAGAAATTTCAGACCAAAAAAAGAAGATGCCGCAACTGCAAAACCAGCGGATGCCACTAAAAAAACCAGTATTCTAGATGAATTGGATATGCCTAAAGAAACTATAATTACGGCTTGGTATACTCCGGAAATTCCAGTCAATCAAGGGCCTGAAAACTATTGGGGATTACCCGGTTTAATATTGGAAGTGAATGACGGTAAAACGGTTATTTTATGTTCAAAAGTGGTTCTGAATCCTAAAGTTAAAACTGAAATAAAAGCGGCAACTAAAGGAAAAGTAACGACTCAAAAAGAATTTGACGAAATCGTATTGAAAAAAATGGAAGAGTTTAGAGAGATGAACCAAGGACGTGGCGGAAATGGCGGAATGCGAATGAGAATTGGAGGATAAAAATAAGCCAGATCAGAGTTTAAAATCAATACTATAGATTTCATCCATAATTCCTAAATGAAAAATACAATACTAATTACCCTGTTTCTTATTACCTCATTTTCCTTTGCTCAATCCGTTAAATTAGAAGGTCTCATAACCGATTCAAAAACAGTTGGACTTGAAATGGCCAACGTAATGGCAGTAAATAAAGCCACAAAAGCAATGGATTCTTACGCCATAACAAATGATAAAGGAAAGTTTCTTCTTAATCTAAAACCAAATACTGCGTATAGCTTAAAAATCAGTTATTTGGGAATGCAAAATAAAGAGCTGGAGATAACTACCACCTCAGAAAACAGCATTAAAAACATAGCCCTTGAAGAAGGCGGAATCGAATTGGATGGTGTCGAAATTGTTCGTGAAATGCCGGTCTCGATAAAAGGAGATACCATTGTTTATAATGCAGATTCTTTCAAATCTGGAACAGAACGAAAACTGGAAGACTTACTGAAAAAACTGCCCGGAGTTGAGGTAAACGCTGATGGAGAAATTGAAGTCGAAGGAAAAAAAGTTTCTAAATTAATGGTGGAAGGTAAAGATTTCTTTGATGGCGATACCAAATTGGGCGTCAAAAATATTCCAGCAGATGCCATTGATAAAATCCAAGTGTTGCGCAACTACAGCGAAATTGGCGCACTAAAAGGAGTGGAGAACAATCAGGATAATGTTGCGATGAATATCAAACTAAAATCAGGAAAGAAAAATTTCTGGTTTGGAGATATGACAGCAGGAATTGGAGTAGCACACGAGGAAAGTCGCTATTTGATCAACCCAAAATTGTTTTATTACAGTCCAAAATACAGCATCAATTTAATCACGAATTTTAATAATATTGGGGAATTGCCATTAACAGTTCAGGATTATTTTAAATTCACGGGCGGTTTTAGAGGCATGATGCAAAATGGTGGTTCCAGTTTTAATGTGTCTTCCAATGATTTGGGAATTTCACTTTTAAGAAATAACCGAGCCAAGGAGATTGAGACTAAATTTGGAGCTACAAATTTTTCCTACAATGTAAATAAAGCGTGGACTTTAAGCGGTTTTGGGATTTTGTCTTCCTCATTAACAGATTTAGAAACAAAATCACAAACGAATATTTTACAGCCTAATTCTTCTGAAATTCTTTCTACAGAGAATCGTCAGGAAACGGCGAATCAAAAAAGTAATTTGGGATTATTCAAATTGAGTTCCAGTTATAAACCCAATGCGAGGTTTCAATTTGATTACGATGTTTTGACTAAATTATCCAAGCAAGACGAGAATAATTCATTGTTAAGAGAATCAATTGTAGGTAATAATGTAGCACTTGAAAACATCAATACGATAAAAAATCAAGACCCGATTTCAGTGAATCAAAACTTGAGTTTGTATTATACGCAAAGCGATAAAAATATTTTTGCTTTTGAAATGCAACATTTGTACCAAGAGGAAGATCCTTTTTATAATGCTAATTTACAATCGCAACCTTTTAGTTTGGCTGGATATGTGGTTGGACAAAACAGAAATGACATTAATCAAAGTCGTTTTGTAAAAACAAATAAGATTGATGCTAAATTGGATTATTATTACATGATTACCCCAAAAAGCAACATTAATGTTACGTTAGGAAATACGTATTCCCATCAAAATTTCAACTCCAGTATTTTTCAGATTTTGGATAACGAAACAGTCAATAATTTAGATGATGTTGCGAATACAAATGATGTGAATTACAATTTCAACGATACATTTTTGGGATTGCATTATAAGATTTTGAGTGGCAAATTTACTTTTACACCAGGAGTGAGTTTGCATAGTTACAATATGACAAATGAGCAATTAGGAACCAGTAACAGTCAAAATTTCTTCAGAGCATTACCTGATTTTTTAGCGATTTATCAAATCAAGAAAGCGGAAACATTAACCTATAATTTTTCGTATACCAATAATTTTACTGATGTCAATCAACTTGCTGAAGGATTTGTTTTCTCTAATTACAACAGTTTGACTAAAGGAAACCGACTTTTGGAAAACGCTACCGCACAAGTGCATTCCTTGCGTTACTTTAAATACAACATGTTTAATTTTGAAAATATTACCGCTTATATTAATTATTCCAGAAGAGTCGATGCGATAAAAACCAGAGCCGTATTCAACGGTGTAAATCAAACATCATCTCCTTTCAATTCTGATTTTGCCGATGAAACCTTGTCAGGAAATGGTTCGTATGGACGTTCTTTCTTGAAGAATTACAAAGCCTCTTTAGGAGTTTCTCTTAATTGGTCTAAATTCAATAACATCCAGAATAATGTGTTGTCAACAAACGAGAGTTTTACCCAAAACTATACCTTGAAAGCGTCAACAAATTATAAGAACATGCCTAATTTAGAGTTGGGATATAATATTGTAACCAACGATTATAATAATACTACTTTTTACACAGAAAAACCTTTTGCGAGACTGGATTATTTCTTTTTAAAGAGTTTCTCTTTCGTTGCTGAATATGAGTTTTATCATTATTATAACAACACTAAAACGGTTAATAATGAATATGATTTCTTGAGTGCCAGTTTGATTTATCAAAAGAAAGGCAGCAAGTTAGAATATAAAGTAAGTGGAACGAATTTGTTGAATACAACCTCATTGAATGATGATAATTTCAGTCAGTTTGCCACCAGAACTTCACAATATACAGTGCAACCGCGTTATGTAATTTTCTCTTTAAAGTATAATTTGTAAGAGCTAATCCTGCTATACATTTCAATCTTTTTTCAGCAAAATATTTTCATTTCTATTAGGGCTAAAAAAACCCGCAATCCAATTGAATTGCGGGTTCTAGATATAAATATTTTCAGATTATTACAATCCAAAAGCAGTTTTAACTTGATCAACAAAATCTAATTTTTCCCAAGTAAACAATTCAACAGTAACTGTTTTTTCGTTTCCACCCGGAGCAGAAAAAGTTTTAGTAACCGTTTCTGGAGTACGTCCCATGTGCCCGTAAGCAGCAGTTTCACTATAGATTGGGTTTCTTAATTTCAAACGTTGCTCAATAAAGTAAGGGCGCATATCAAAAATAGCTTCTACTTTTTTGGCAATTTCACCATTAGTCAAATTCACTTTTGAAGTTCCGTAGGTATCGATAAAAATACCCATTGGTTTTGCCACACCAATCGCATAGGAAACCTGTACTAAAATCTCGTCAGCAACACCCGCTGCAACTAGATTTTTAGCAATGTGACGTGTAGCATAAGCCGCACTTCTATCTACTTTACTTGGATCTTTTCCAGAGAATGCACCACCACCGTGAGCACCTTTTCCACCGTAAGTATCCACAATGATTTTTCTTCCTGTCAATCCAGTATCTCCGTGTGGTCCTCCAATTACGAATTTCCCGGTTGGGTTAATGTGGTATTGGATTGCATCGTTGAATAAATGAGCATGCGTTGGATTTTTTGCAATAATCCTTGGAATCAATATTTCAACAAGATCTTTTTTGATTTTTGCAAGCATCTTTGCTTCTTCGTCAAAATCATCATGTTGTGTCGAGATTACAATAGCATCAATACGAGTTGGCTTGTTGTCATCGCTATATTCCAAAGTTACTTGTGATTTAGCATCAGGACGCAAATACGTAATTTCGTTATTTTCACGTCTTAAAATAGCTAATTCCTGCAATAATTTATGAGATAAATCAAGTGCCAATGGCATGTAATTTTCAGTTTCATTAGTAGCGTAACCAAACATCATTCCTTGGTCACCAGCGCCTTGCTCTTCAGGATTTTTTCTGTCAACACCTTGGTTAATGTCAGCAGATTGTTCGTGAATAGCAGAAAGAATTCCACAAGAATTAGCTTCAAACATGTATTCGCTTTTCGTGTAACCAATTTTTCTGATTACGTCACGAGCGATTTGTTGTACGTCTAAATAAGTATTTGATTTTACTTCACCAGCCAAAATTACCTGGCCAGTAGTTACTAAAGTTTCGCAAGCTACTTTTGAGTCAGCATCAAATGCCAAAAAATTATCAATTAATGCATCCGAAATTTGATCTGCAATTTTGTCTGGATGTCCTTCGCTTACAGATTCTGACGTAAATAAATAGGCCATAATAATTATTATTTTAAAATTAAGCGAGAAAAAATAATTGCTGAAAAGGACTAAAGAAGAGTTTCTGCTTTAGCATTTTTTCTACTGAAAAATTTTCAGTATCCATAATGAATTGATTTCATTATGAAGAGGTTGCAATCAGTTCAAATTTTTCCTCTTGTATTCGGGTGCAAATGTATGAAACCATTTTGAATTGCAAATTAATCTTAACTTTTTTTTGCTGATAAATCTTTTTTTGGTTTAATTAAAGTAAAAAATAATTTTTTGAACATTACTGTTATTATTTTTTTGAAACTTATTTGGATATTAAAAAAATAATTTGCAAATTTGATTCTCTAAAAAAGTAAAAATGAAATTTAATATTTGTAACATGTTTAAAGTCGCGCAGGATAATTCCTGAGGGTCGCTTATTGCATAATTTTAAATTAAATTATATAGCAAAAGCTTCCCAGATAACGGGAAGCTTTTTTTTTGAACACAACAGAGATAATAGTACAGAAATATAAAATATAAATGAATAACCTAAAATTCCAGTTTACAAATAATTCAACTGTCAATAAGATGATTGCTGCAAATGCCACTATGTGTATTTGCGTCTGTTGATTCCAAAAGTATAAGTTTACAAACAACTTAAAACCCTTTTGGATATATATCTAAAAGGGTTTTTTGTTTTTCTGAATTTTTTAAATTTTAAAATAATAATTGCAATGAAATCAAAAATGAGTTTAAAAACCTAACACCTAAAAATTATGAGCACAACTAAGTATTTTCCAAAGACTTTTCAAGTATTGAAAAGTATTGACTTTAGGAATAAAAAAGAAAAGGAAAACAATTCTAAAAATGAACTGATTCATCCTAGATTCGAAATTTCAAAAAACGATGCTTTGGCACAAAAAATAGTGCCAAATTCATTACTTTTTTTAATGTATTCACAAGAGAATGAAGCGCTTTTTATTTAAGAAATCCGAATTTATTTTCGGTTTTGAGATCTTCAAAAAGGTATTTAAAATTGTTGTTTTGACGAGGTAAGAACTGTAATTAGTTTATGATACTTCGTCAAAATAACATTCCTATTTTTATTGTTTTCAGGTTTTTATTTGAACCAAACAAAAAAATCGATTGCGCATAAAAATTTGGTGGTTACAAAAAATAGTGGTTAATTTGCCTCATTAAGTTCACAAACGTATTGAAATGTTATAAAGAAAGGCAGAGGGATTAGACCCGATGAAGCCTTAGCAACCCTTCGATTTATCGAAGAAGGTGCTGCATTCTACCACGCCAAACGTGGAAAGATAACACTAAGAATTTGTCTAGATAACTCCTAGCTTTCTTTCTAATATTTCCAAACACAGGTCAAAAATCATAAAAGATTTGCAATTGGAAAATAAACCTACATCCATTACATTACAAAATTTCACCACCGAAAGTGGCGCTTTTTATGCTGTCTTAAACTTAAGTTTTCAAGTTTTTGGATTAGAATTGCATACCGCACCAATCGTTTTGGTCAATCATGCTTTAACCGGAAATTCGCATGTTGTGGGCGAAAATGGTTGGTGGAATGATTTAATTGGCGCCAACAAAACTATAGATACTACAAAATATACAATTCTCGCGTTTAATGTTCCCGGAAATGGATTTGATGGTTTTAGCATCGAAAATTATTCGGACTTTAATGCCAGAGATATTGCCAGAATTTTTATAGAAGGGATTCGGTTTCTAGAAATTAAAAAAATATACGCCATTATTGGTGGTTCTGTAGGTGGAGGAATTGCTTGGGAAATGGTCGCATTGGAACCAAAAATCACACAACATTTAATTCCTATTGCAACCGATTGGAAATCGACGGATTGGCTGATTGCCAATTGCTTTTTACAGGAACAAATTTTGAAAAATTCTTCGAAACCTATTGAAGATGCTCGAACTCATGCTATGTTGTGCTATAGAACTCCAGAATCTTTTGCTGCAAAATTTCAGAGAACTACCAATGAAGAATTGGCTATTTTTAATGTAGAAAGCTGGTTGTTACATCACGGTGAAAAATTACAGAAACGTTTTCAAATTTCATCGTACAAAATGATGAATCAATTATTGAAGACGATAGATGTTACCAGAAATAGTGCTTCGTTTGAAGAAATAACATCTCGAATTGAAGCTGAGATTCATATTATTGGAATCAATTCAGACTTGTTTTTTACGGCAAATGAAAATAAAGCAACCTACGAGGAATTAAAAAAATATAAAAATAAGGTCAGCTATCAAGAAATTGTTTCCATTCACGGACACGATGCTTTTTTGATAGAATACAAACAATTACACAATTTGCTTCAGGATATATTCTAAGCCAAAAAACACAACACAATGAAAATATTAAAATTTGGAGGTAAATCTTTATCGAATGGCGACGGAATAAATAAGGTTGTTGCGATTATAACCGATAAAGTAAATCAAGGAGAGGAAATTGCCATTGTAGTTTCAGCAAGAGGGAATGCCACAGATGAACTAGAAGAAATTTTAAAGGTTGCGGCTACTAATAAGGATTATAAACTGCTTTTTGAGGATTTTAAAAAATACCAACAAGATGAATATGAGAACGTGGATTTGTCTGAGGAATTCAATGTTCTTGAAAAATTATTCGAAGGTGTTAGTCTAATTGGCGATTACAGCAACAAAATAAAAGACCAGATTTTATCCAAGGGGGAATTGCTTTCTGCCAAATTACTGACAGCTATTCTCGTTGAAAATGGAATAAATGCTCGCTTTGCAGATACTAGAGAATTATTAAAAACAGATTCAAAATTTGGTGATGCGCAACCTTTGGAACAAATTTCAAAGAAAAACGTCATCAATTATTTTAAGGAGAATAATGGGACAACGGTAAATGTTATTACGGGTTTCATAGGTTCTAATAACAATAATGACACCACTACTTTAGGAAGAAATGGCAGTAATTATACTGCTTCGTTGATTGCGAATTACTTGAATGCTGAAGAGCTTCAAAACTACACACACGTAGATGGAATTTATACCGCAAATCCGGATTTAGTGCTTGATGCGAAGAAAATTGATCATTTGTCGTTTAACGAAGCCAATGAAATAGCCAATTTTGGTGCGACGATTCTTCATGCCAAAACGATAATTCCTTTATTGGAAAAAAATATTCCACTTCGTATTTTAAATACTTTCAACCACGAAAATAAAGGAACCTTAATCACTTCCAATTCGAACAAAGAAGGCATTAAAACACTTTCGGTACTTGAAAATGTTTCGTTAGTGAATCTGGAAGGAAGAGGATTATTAGGGAAAACTGGCGTTGATGCCCGTATTTTCAGAGTGATGGGTGACAATGATATTAGTGTGAGTATTATTTCTCAAGGTTCTTCAGAAAGAGGAATTGGTTTGGTAGTTGCTGCTGATAAAGCTACAAAAGCCATGATTGAATTGGAAAAAGAATTCGAGAATGATTTCTATTCGAAAGATGTGAATAAAATCACGGTAACCGATGATGTTTCGGTAATTTCAATCATTGGCCAGGATTTGAGTACGTTTCACAAGCCTTATACGGCGTTGATAAAAAATAAAATTGTCCCGATTCTTTTCAATAATACTGTTACGGGTAAGAACGTGAGTTTAGTGGTGAAAAAATCGCAACTGAACAAAGCCTTAAACGTTATTCACGGAGAGATTTTTGGAGTTTCAAAGAAAATCAATATCGCTATTTTCGGACATGGATTAGTGGGCGGAACGTTAATTAACCAAATATTGGAATCAGCTGCAACCATCGAAAAAAGAAAAGACATTAAACTAAATGTTTTTGCTATTGCCAATTCTAGTAATGTACTTTTAAATAAAAATGGGGTTACTCCAAATTGGAAAAATGAAATTCAAAATAATGGATTCTCTTATACTATTGATGATGTAATTGCGTACGCAAATGAGCATCACTTAGAGAATTTGATTGCGATTGATAACACGGCAAGTGCCACATTTGTTGAAAATTATATTCCTTTAGCAGAAAGTAGCTTTGATTTGATTTCATCCAATAAAGTAGCCAATACGTTGAGTTATAGTTTTTATAAAAAATTACGAAAAGTATTGGCAGATAATCAAAAGAGTTATCTTTATGAAACGAATGTGGGAGCGGGATTACCGTTGATTGATACAATTAAATTATTGCACCTTTCAGGTGAAAATATTACGAAGATTAAAGGTGTTTTCTCAGGAACATTGAGTTATTTGTTCAATAATTTTTCTGCAAAAGACGCTCCGTTCAGCGAAATATTGAAAGAAGCAATTGATAACGGATATACGGAGCCCGATCCAAGAGAGGACTTGTGCGGGAATGATGTAGGTAGAAAATTATTGATTTTGGCCAGGGAATTGGACTTGCAAAATGAATTTGAAGAAATTGATATTCAAAATTTAATTCCAGAACATTTGCGTGAAGGTGATGTTTCTGATTTTTTTAATAAATTGACAGAGTTTGATCCAATTTATGCTAAAATAAAAGCAGAGCAAAAACCAAATCACGTTTTAAGGTACATAGGCGAATTGTCAGGTGATTTGCAAAATGATAAAGGAAATCTGGAAGTGAAATTAGTTTCTGTACCATCTGATACGGCGCTGGGCGGATTGAAAGGTTCTGATTCTTTCTTCGAAATTTACACAGAATCGTATGGAGACCGACCAATCGTAATTCAAGGCGCAGGCGCAGGATCAGCAGTAACGGCAAGAGGTGTCTTTGGAGATATTTTAAGGTTGTCGGATAAAGGTTAATGATTTAAGATTGGGGATTTTTGAATTTAGATTTCAGATTGAATAAAAGAATTAAAGCAAATAGTAATGAAAATAACATTAAACAGAGTAAACGACAATTTCCATTTCGAATTAAAAAATGAAAGAGGACATATAGTTAACGTTGATAGCCGACCAGAATTTGGAGGAAATGATATGGGTGCAAGTCCAATGGAATTGGTATTGATGGGTGTTGCGGGTTGCAGCGCCATTGATATGATTTCAATTTTGAAAAAACAACGTCAGGAAATTACCTCTTTCAAAGCTGAGGTAGAAGGAGAACGTGTACAAGTTGGAGAAGCGAAACCATTCAAGGATATTCACATTGTGTTTTATTTGGAAGGGCCAATAAACGAAGAAAAAGCAGCCAGAGCCGCACAACTTTCTTTCGAAAAGTACTGTTCGGTTTCTAAAACATTAGAGCCAACAGCAACTATACATTACAAAGTAGTTTTGAATAATAAACCATTGTAGTTTAAGCAAAGTGTTTGGATTTAATGTTCCAAAAACTTTAAGCCTTAAACTTTAAACGAAAAAATAAAATGAACGATCAAGAATTTGGTTTTGAAACCCAAGCCATACGCAACCAATTAGAAAGAACACAATATTTAGAGCACTCAGTGCCTTTGTACTTAACGTCAAGTTTTGTATTTGAAGATGCCGAAGACATGCGTGCTTCTTTTGCCGAAGAAAAAGACAGGAATATTTACAGCCGTTATAGCAACCCAAACACCAACGAATTTGTTGATAAAGTTTGTGCTATGGAAGGTGCTGCAGCTGGTTTTGCCTTTGCATCCGGAATGGCTGCGGTGTATTCAACCTTGGCGGCTTTATTGAAATCTGGAGATCATATCGTTTCTTCCAGTAGTGTTTTTGGAGCCACACATTCGTTGTTCATTAATTATTTTCCAAAATGGAATATTGAAACTTCCTATTTTGATATTAACAAGCCTGAAACTATTGAAGGTTTGATTACGCCCGATACTAAGATTCTTTTTGCAGAATCACCTACCAATCCGGCAGTTGATATTATCGATTTGGAACTTTTAGGAACAATTGCCAAAAAACACAATTTAATTTTGATTATTGACAACTGCTTTGCAACGCCATACTTGCAACAACCTATAAAATGGGGTGCACATTTAGTAGTACATTCTGCGACAAAATTAATGGATGGTCAAGGGAGAGTTTTAGGCGGAATAACAGTTGGTGATGCTGAATTGATTCAGAAAATCTATTTATTTTCCCGACTTACAGGACCTTCGTTATCCCCATTTAATGCGTGGGTATTATCAAAAAGTTTAGAAACGTTGGCGATTCGTTTAGACAGACATTGTGAAAATGCCTTGAAAGTAGCGGAATTTTTAGAAAATCATCCGCAGGTGAATAAAGTGAAATATCCATTCTTGAAATCGCATCCGCAATATGAAATTGCACAAAAGCAAATGAAGTTGGGAGGAAACATTGTAGCTTTTGAAATCAAAGGAGGTATTGAAGCCGGAAGAAATTTTTTGGATAAAATAAGATTATGTTCCTTGTCACCAAATTTGGGCGACACCAGAACTATCGTAACGCATCCGGCATCAACAACACACAGTAAACTATCTGTTGAAGAACGTTTGGCAGTGAGTATTACGGATGGTTTGGTACGTGTTTCAGTTGGATTGGAAACTGTAAAAGATGTAATTGCTGATTTAGAGCAGGCTTTGTCTTAATGATTTTTGATTTGGGATTAACGATTTTGCCCCGAAGTTTGGGGAGCAGATTTCCAATCTAACAACAATCGTTAATCTCCTTTCACCATTTTTCATTCAAAAAGTATATTTTTGTTGCTACAATAAAAGACAAATAGATTTCTGATTTTGTAAAATCTGAAATCAAAAATCGTTAATCTTCAATCTTATATCTTTTTAAATGCTGTCTAAAAAAACAAAATACGGAATAAAAGCTCTTACTTTTTTGGCGCGCCAAAAAGATAATTCTCCGGTGCAAATAGCCGAGATAGCCAAGAGTGAGACTATTTCGATCAAGTTTTTAGAAAGTATTTTATTATTACTGCGCCATTCCGGTTTTTTGGGTGCCAAAAAAGGAAAAGGCGGTGGCTATTATTTGATAAAAGATCCCAAAGACATCAATATGGCTCATGTGTATCGCATTCTTGAAGGGCCAATTGCATTACTTCCTTGTGCCAGCCATAATTTTTATGAGCCTTGTTTGGACTGTTCAAATGAAGCTACTTGCGCGGTTCGGAAACTGATGATTGAGGTGCGCGATAATACCCTGAAAATTTTAGAGAGTAACACCTTGGCTGACATTGCCTTTTAAAGAATAAATCACAAAATAAATTTTGTAGTTAACTTAAAAGTTTTACTTTTGCACAATAATCTACTATTCCGATAGGGTAATGGATTTAAATATTAAAAACAGTTGAATTAAAAAAGCATGAGCAAAGAATTGAAAACCATTACTATCAATGAAAAATCGGAAACGACTTTTAAAGAACGCTTATGGGTTGTTATCCCTGTTGTTTTATTGGTAGGATTAATTTCTACATTGGTATACAATCATCATGCTGAATTTTCTTGGAATGGCCTAATAGCTGGTTTTAATCAAGAATTTTTAATCTTTTTCTGTATTGGTGTTTTTGCACAATTAGTCGACGGGACATTAGGAATGGGGTATGGAGCAACTTCTACTTCTTTTTTATTGGCGTATGGAATTCCACCAGCGATAAGCAGTACAGGTGTTCATGTTGCTGAAATGTTTACAACAGGAGCTTCGGCTATTTCTCATCATCGCTTTGGGAATATCAATAAAAAATTAGTCAGACATCTATTAATTCCGGGTGTTTTAGGTTCAATTGCAGGTGCGTATTTATTGTCGGATGTTATTGATGGGGATGCGATAAAGCCTTTTATTGCTGTGTATATGATAGGGTTGGCAATTATAATCATTAGAAAAGCAATGCAGAAAAACATCATTAAAAAGAAAACCAAGCGATTGAATATTTTAGCTTCTTTTGGAGGTTTTATGGATGCTGTTGGCGGTGGTGGCTGGGGGCCAATTGTAACTTCTACCTTATTAGGGCGCGGTAGAAATCCAAGATATACTATTGGTTCTGTCAATGCAGCGGAGTTTGCAGTAGCTTTTGCAAGTGGCGTAACTTTCATGCTTTTTGGAGGAATACAAGGATGGCAGGTGATTATAGGGTTAATTTTAGGTGGTGTGATTGCCGCTCCAATTGCCGCTATTTTAGTCAATAAAATAAAGAGAAAGCCTATGATGATTTTGGTAGGGATTTTAATTATTATTTTGAGTTTAAAAACACTGTCTAAATTATTATAAAGAGAAACGAAATTATGAGCATAGCAATAACCAATACTTTATTAGATAAAACAAAGGATTTTTCAATTGATGAAACTTTGGCTTTTTTGGCTAATGAATTTAAAGGCAAAGTAGTTTTTTCTACTTCTTTTGGACAGGAAGACCAAGTGATTACGGCTTTAATTGGAAAAAATAATTTACCTATTACCATTTTTACTTTAGATACGGGAAGATTATTTCAAGAGACTTATGATGTTTTTCATAAAACTTTAAAAAAGTATCAAATAGATATTAAAACTTATTTTCCGGAAACAAGTGCGGTTGAAGAGTTATTAAATCAAAAAGGCCCAAATAGCTTTTATGAATCAGTGGAGAATAGAAAAGAATGTTGTTTTATCCGAAAAGTGGCGCCTTTGACTAAAGCTTTGAAAGGAAATGAAATTTGGATTACGGGTTTGAGAGCAGAGCAATCCGAAAACAGAAATGATTTAGATCTTTTTGAATATGATGAAAAATTCGATATTATAAAATTCAATCCATTGTTAAAATGGACTTTAGAAGAGGTTCAGAAATATATAGACGATAACAATGTGCCACAAAATGCCTTGCACAAACAAGGTTTCGTGAGTATCGGTTGTGCGCCATGTACCAGAGCCATTACTGCGGATGAAGATATCCGAGCGGGAAGATGGTGGTGGGAATCCAGTCATAAAGAATGTGGTTTGCACCAGAAATAGAAAACAGAGGTTAGAATAAAGAGAAAAGAAAAAATAATAATAGTTAAGAGATTTTAGATGAGGTTCAACAGTCTTAAACTTTAAACTTTTAAAACAATAATAATGAGTACCATATTAAAAACAAATGCTTTAGAAAGCGAAGCGATATACATTTTTAGAGAAGTAATTTCTCAATTTGACAAGCCGGTTTTACTTTTCTCTGGTGGAAAAGATTCGATTACATTGGTGCGTTTAGCACAAAAAGCATTTTTCCCTGCAAAAATTCCTTTTCCATTGTTGCATGTAGACACGGGACATAACTTTCCGGAAACCATTGCTTTCAGAGATAAATTGGTTGCTGAATTAGGATTAGAATTAATCGTTCGTAATGTTCAGGATGCTATTGACGAAGGGAAAGTCGTAGAAGAATCAGGGAAATATTCCAGCAGAAATAGTCTGCAAACGACCACACTTTTGGATGCAATCGAAGAATTTAAATTTGATGCTTGTATTGGTGGTGCCCGTCGTGATGAAGAAAAAGCAAGAGCTAAAGAACGTATTTTTTCTGTTCGTGATGATTTTGGTCAATGGGATGAAAAAAACCAACGTCCGGAATTGTTTGATATTTTGAACGGAAAAATTGAAAATGGTCAAAACGTTCGTGTTTTCCCAATTTCGAACTGGACAGAACTGGATGTGTGGAGTTATATTGAGCAAGAGCACATCGAAATTCCATCGATTTACTTTTCACACAAACGTAAAGTATTCTTGAGAGACGGTATGATTTGGTCTCATTCTCCATTTGTGTACCAAGAAGAAGATGAAGAAATTGAAGAAAGAATTGTTCGTTTTAGAACCGTTGGCGATATGAGTTGTACTGCAGCTGTTGATTCTTACGCAGCAACCATTCAGGAAGTTGTAGGCGAAATCAGATCTTCCACTATTTCTGAAAGAGGAGCCAGAATTGATGACAAACGTTCTGAAGCCGCCATGGAGAAAAGAAAACAACAAGGGTACTTTTAGAAAATAATTATAAGTTATGAATTGTAAATTATGAATTGTTCCAAAAACATTTAAAATTTAAAATTCAACATTTAAAATAAAAAAATCAAATTTAGAAGTTTATATGAGGTGTTTTGAAAACCTTAAACTTTTAAACGTCAAACAAAAAACAAGGAATGGAAGTTTTAAAAATAGCAACAGCAGGAAGTGTAGATGACGGAAAGAGTACCTTAATCGGGAGATTATTATACGATACAAAATCGTTGACTACAGATAAGATTGAAGCAATAGAAAAAAGCAGCAAGCAAAAAGGATACGATTATTTAGATTTTTCTTTGGCTACCGATGGATTGGTTGCTGAGAGAGAACAAGGAATCACGATTGATGTGGCGCATATTTATTTTTCGACAGCCAAGAAAAGTTATATCATTGCCGATACTCCGGGTCACGTAGAATATACACGAAACATGGTTACGGGAGCTTCAACTTCGCAGGTTTCTATCATTTTGATTGATGCTCGTAAAGGAGTTATTGAGCAAACGTACAGACACTTTTTTATTAATAATTTATTGAGAGTAAAAGAAGTGATTGTTGCGGTAAATAAAATGGATTTGGTTGATTATTCCGAAGAAGTATACAACAAAATCAAAGCTGATTTTCAGGCATTGAACAGCAAAAGTTCATTCAAAGAGCAAAACGTAAGTTACATTCCGTTGAGTGCGATTAACGGAGGAAACGTTGCTGATAAATCGGAAAATATGCCTTGGTACACTGGACAAACAGTTTTGGAACATTTAGAAGCGTTAGAGCCAGAAGATGTTTTTGAAACAGGAAAAGCACGTTTCCCGGTTCAAACAGTTATCCGACCAAAAACGGAAGAGTATCATGATTTCAGAGGATATGCCGGAAAATTATACGGGAACAATATCAAAGTGGGTGATGCGGTAACGGTTCTTCCTTCTTTGACGGAATCTAAAGTGACTAATATTCACTTTTTTGATCAGCAATTTGATGAAGCGACTGCAGGTTCTTCGATTACTTTGGAACTGGAAAATGATATCAATGTAACAAGAGGCGACATGATTGTAAAATCGGATGAGTTGCCTAAAATCGAAAAAGATATCAATACAACGATTTGCTGGATGGACAGCAAAAAGTTAGTTCCAGGTGCTAAATATTTGGTACAACACAATACAAACAGAGTTTTGGCAAAAATAGAAAGCGTGAAAAACGTTATTGCTACAGATTATTCTGGAGTTACACCAGCGACTCAATTGGCTATAAATGAAATAGGCGAAGTAAATATTAAATTAAGCAAAGCTTTGTATTTTGATGCCTATAATGACAACAAATCAAACGGCGCTTTTATATTAATTGATGCTGCAACCAACACAACTGCTGGAGTTGGATTTATAAACTAAATCTAACTTTTGCCAAAAACAACACACAGATGGAAAGTTTTAGAACCGAAATAGAAAACCCGATTGTCCAAAAAGACATTATCGATTTAGAAAGAAAAATTGCTTTATTCCGTGACGGAAAAATAGATGATGAACGTTTCCGCAGCCTTCGTTTGGCGAGAGGAGTTTATGGTCAGCGTCAGGAAGGCGTACAAATGATTCGTATCAAATTGCCTTTTGGTAAAGTGACCAGCGAACAATTGTTGCGTATAACTAAAGTTTCTGATGAATATTCTACCGGACGTTTGCACATTACAACGCGTCAGGATATCCAAATTCACTATGTAAGTTTGGACAGAACACCACAACTTTGGGCTGAATTAGAAAAAGATGATGTTACACTTCGTGAAGCTTGTGGAAACACCGTAAGAAATATTACGGCCAGCGAAACAGCAGGAATTGATTCAGAAGAACCTTTTGACGTGTCGCCTTACGCGCATGCTATGTTTCAGTTTTTCTTGAGAAATCCGGTTTGTCAGGAAATGGGACGTAAATTCAAAATTTCATTTTCTTCTTCTGATAAAGATACGGCATTGAGTTATTTACACGATTTAGGATTTATTCCAAGAATTGTAAATGGCGAAAGAGGATTTAAAGTAATGCTAGGCGGAGGATTAGGTTCTCAACCAAGTCATGCGGAATTATTGTCTGAGTTTATTCCGGTAAACCAAATTATACCAACAACCGAAGGCGTTTTGAGAATTTTTGATCGCTATGGCGAAAGAGCGAAACGTTTGAAAGCACGTATGAAATTCTTAATCAAAGATTTGGGAAGAGACGAGTTTTTAAGATTGGTGGAAGAAGAGAAAAAAGCGTTGTCTCATCAAACAGTTGAAATCGACACGACTGCTTTTGATGGTGAAATACCTGCTTCTTTATTGGAAGTTCCAAAAGTAGTTGTTGAAGATACAGCTGCTTTCGAAGCTTGGAAAAAATCAAATGTAATTGCACAAAAACAAGTGGGTTATGTAGCGATTGGAATCAAAGTTTTATTAGGAGATTTTTATACGGATAAAGCAAGAGCATTAGCAGAATTAGTTAAAAATTATGCGGCTAATGAATTGCGTTTTACATTGAGACAAGACATTTTAATTCGAAACGTAAAAGAAGAAAATTTGCCGTTTTTCTACCAAGAATTAGCCAAATTAGATTTTGTGGCTTTGGGTTATAATACCATTTCAGATATTACGGCTTGTCCGGGAACAGATACGTGTAATTTAGGAATTGCAAGCAGTACCGGAATCGCAGTAGAATTGGAAAGGGTTTTAGAAACTGAATATCCACAATACAGCAACAATCAGGAAATCACGATTAAAATCAGTGGTTGTATGAATGCTTGTGGACAACACAATATGGCCGAAATTGGTTTTCAAGGAATGTCTATTAATTCAGGGAAATTAGTGGCACCAGCATTACAAGTGTTGCTAGGCGGAGGAAATTTAGGAAACGGAAACGGAAGATTTTCTGATAAAGTGATCAAAATTCCAAGCCGAAGAGGACCTGATGCGTTGCGTTTCATCTTAAATGATTTTGAAGCAAACGGAAACGGACAATCATTTTTGAATTATTATGATGCCAAAGGTGAGAAATACTTCTACGAATTTTTAAAACCATTAGCTGACATAACAAATCTTACCGAAGCTGATTTTGTAGATTGGGGAAATGCTGATAATTACGTGAAAGCAGTTGGAGTTGGAGAATGCGCTGGTGTAGTAATTGATTTAGTAGCTACTTTAATATTGGAAGCCAAAGACAAACTAACTTTCGCACAAGAAGCATTTGATGATGCAAAATGGGCTGATGCAATTTATTTGGCATACGCAGGATTTGTAAATGGAGCCAAAGCATTATTATTGGCTGAAAACCAAAAAACAAATCACCAAGCTGGAATTATCGATTTGTTTGATACGGTTTTCGTAGCAACGAATATCATTCAATTGAAGTCAACATTAAGAGATTTAGTATACCAAATCAATCAGAATGAACCTTCTGCTGAATTTGCACAAAATTACATTCAAGATGCAAGTGTCTTTTTTGAAGCAATTGAATCATACAGAGAAAAAGACTTAGCCGATGCTTAAAAAGATACAACCAATAGTAACGCTAGTGGGTGCGGGTCCAGGTGATCCGGATTTACTGACAATCAAAGGTGCAAAGGCACTGGCTGAGGCCAATGTCGTTTTGTATGACGCTTTGGCAAACGAAGAAATTTTAAGTTATGCTCCTAAAAAAGCAATTAAAATATTCGTTGGAAAAAGAAAAGGATGTCATGCCTATACGCAAGACCAAATCAACCAATTAATTGTAGATAACGCGCTTACCTACGGACATGTGGTTCGGTTAAAAGGCGGTGATCCATTTATCTTTGGTCGTGGCGGTGAGGAAATAGACTTTGTAGAAAGTTTTGGGATACCTACATTTGTAGTGCCTGGAATTTCATCGTCGATTGCCGTTCCTGCTTATCAAGGGATTTCATTGACCAAAAGAGGTGTTTCGGAAAGTTTTTGGGTAATTACGGGTACAACGTCTGATAGAAAATTATCAAATGATGTGGCTTTAGCAGCGCAATCATCGGCAACTGTTGTGATTTTGATGGGGATGAGCAAACTGTCTCAGATTATTGATTTGTTCCAAAAAGAATCTAAAGGCGAAACTCCCGTTGCGATTATTCAAAACGGAACTACTGCTCAGGAGAAAATTGGTGTTGGAACAATTAATACAATTCAACAGGTTGTAACCGAGAATAAATTAAGTTCGCCTGCCATAATTGTCATTGGAGAAGTAGTAAAAGAAAGTAATAAATTGAAAGGATTTTACGAAGAATTCATATCAAAAGAAATAAAGTAGCATTGGAAAGGAACGAATTATATCCAATATTTTTAAAATTACACAACCTCAACGTACTTATTGTGGGCGGCGGAAATGTGGGTTTAGAAAAGTTATCTTTTATGTTGAAATCAAGTCCAAACGCCAATGTTGAGGTGGTGGCACCAAAGTTTTTACCAGAACTGGAAAGCCTGGCTGCAAAACATCCTTCGGTACAATTGACGTATAGAAAATTCAATCGATGGATGCTTCGCAAACGCCACATGGTTATTGCTTGTACGGATGATTTGAAAGTCAATAAAAGGATTTATGATTTGTCCCGAAAAAGATATTTGATTTGCAATATTGCGGATACACCGCCATTATGTGATTATTATTTGGGCGGAATTGTAACCAAAGGAAATGTAAAAATCGCCATTTCAACCAACGGAAAATCACCAACAACTGCCAAAAGATTACGGGAGTTTTTTGAAGAAATCATTCCGGACGATATTAATAAAATGGTCGAAAATTTAAATGAATATCGCAAAACACTAAAAGGGAATTTCGAAGAAAAAGTACAAAAGATGAACGAAATTACCGAAGCATTAAAAAATAAAGAATAAAAGAATCACAAAATAACGAATGATATTTATCATTTATTTTTGAAAGAATCATTCGTTCATTTGTGAAAATAATAATAAGTAAGAACAAGTATAACAAAAGAAACTCTACCCAGTCTCCCCCTCCTTTGGAGGGGGTTGGGGGAGGAATAAAAGAATAAAAAAATGATTAAAACAGACATACTTATAATAGGAGCCGGACCTACGGGTTTATTTGCAGTTTTTGAAGCAGGATTGTTAAAATTAAAATGTCATATTCTGGATGCTTTGCCACAAGCGGGCGGACAATTATCTGAATTATATCCTAAAAAACCTATTTATGATATTCCAGGATTCCCTGAAGTATTAGCAGGAGATTTGGTTGATAATCTAATGGAACAAATCAAGCAGTTCGAACCAGGTTTTACCCTTGGTGAACGTGCTGAAACCATTGAAAAACAAGAAGACGGAACTTTTATTGTAACTTCTAATAAAGGAAAAAAATTCCATGCTCCTGTTGTAGCAATCGCAGGTGGATTAGGAAGTTTTGAACCAAGAAAACCATTGATTGAAGACATCGAATTTTACGAGGATAAAGGAATTAAATACTTTATCAAAAATCCAGAGAAATTTAGAGATAAAAAAGTTGTAATCGCTGGAGGAGGAGATTCAGCTTTGGACTGGAGTATTTTCTTGTCGAATGTAGCTTCTGAAGTGACTTTGATTCACCGTAGAAACGAATTTAGAGGTGCTTTAGATTCTGTAGAAAAAGTACAGGAATTGAAAAATTCCGGTAAAATAAAAATGATTACGCCTGGAGAAGTTGTTGGCTTGAAAGGTGCTGAACATTTAGAAGGAGTTGTAATCGAGGAAAATGGCGCACACCGAACAATTGAAACGGATTATTTTATTCCGCTTTTTGGATTAACACCAAAATTAGGTCCTATCGGAGACTGGGGATTAGACATTGAAAAAAATGCTATCAAAGTAAACAATGCTTTGGATTATCAAACGAACATTCCGGGAATTTTTGCCATTGGTGACGTAAATACTTATCCTGGGAAACTGAAATTAATTCTTTGTGGATTCCACGAAGCAACATTAATGTGTCAGGCAGCTTACCAAATCATCAATCCGGGTAAGAGATATGTATTGAAATACACTACAGTTTCCGGTGTTGATGGATTTGACGGAACTCGTAAAGAAGCTCCAAAAGCCGTGGTGAAAGCAATAGTTTAACAACTTAGTCCAAACTAGTTAAAAAATTAAGCGCTAATACTTGCAAGTATTAGCGCTTTGTCTTTACTTTGTACTGTTCCTATATTTATTGAAAGTTATCACGAAAGGCGGAGGGAAAGACCCAATGAAACCTTAGCAACCCTTTATCTTTAAAGAAGGTGCTACATTCTACTTTATGCTGAATTTATTTCAGTATCTAAGATAGATAACATACGAATACTCACTTAGTATTTCTCAAACCTTTTCTTGACAACATATATTTTTAGCCTGCTGAATTAATTTCAGTATCAGGAGCGAATAATTGGCGTTTTTTTGCCAATACTGTTCCCACTTTCCGTTGCAATCTTTCTCGTCCTGAACTTGTTTCAGGATCCTTGAACAAGTTCAGGACGAGAAAGGATTTTCACTGCAATCGGGGCTAAAGAGCTAAAATAGTGAACTTTTGTAATTATTAATCAAAAGTGAGAATCCCGATACCTATCGAGATTTACAAGAAATAAAAAGTTATGTCAACAATTCAAGAAGCCATTAAAAAAAACATACTCGTACTCGATGGAGCTATGGGAACCATGTTGCAACGCTACAATTTTTCCGAAGAAGACTTTCGCGGGGAACGTTTCAAAGATTTTCCACATTCCTTAAAAGGGAACAACGATTTATTGTCACTGACACAACCCCAAGCGATTCGTGCTGTTCATGCCGCTTATTTTGAAGCAGGAGCGGATATCGTTGAAACCAATACTTTTTCTGGAACCACCATCGGAATGGCCGATTACCATCTCGAAGATTTGGTGTATGAACTCAACTACGAATCGGCACGTATTGCCCGTGAAGTAGCCGATGAATTCACAGCCAAGAATCCAGATAAACCTCGTTTTGTAGCCGGTTCCATAGGACCAACAAACCGTACAGCCAGTATGTCACCAGATGTAAATGATCCGGGTTACAGAGCTGTAACTTTCGATGATTTACGTATTGCTTATAAACAACAAGTCGAAGCCTTAATTGACGGAGGAAGTGATTTGCTTTTAGTAGAAACTATTTTTGATACTCTAAATGCCAAAGCGGCACTTTTTGCCATTGAAGAAGTTAAAGATGAACGCAATATCGATATTCCAATCATGGTTTCTGGAACCATTACGGATGCATCAGGAAGAACACTTTCAGGTCAAACCGTGGAAGCTTTTTTGGTTTCGGTTTCGCACATTCCATTATTGAGCGTAGGTTTCAATTGTGCTTTGGGAGCTGATTTATTGAAACCCTATTTGCAAACTTTGTCGCAAAATACTTCATTCAATGTATCGGCGCATCCTAATGCAGGATTGCCAAACGCTTTTGGAGAGTATGATGAAACACCAGAGCAAATGCAAGCTTTCATCAAAGAATATTTGGACGATAATTTAGTGAATATTATAGGCGGTTGTTGCGGAACAACCCCGGAACATATTAAGTTGATTGCTGATATCGCAAAAGATTACAAGCCGAGAGTTTCGACAGCGACGATGTAACCAAGAAGCCCGCGTGAGGGATAGCAGTGAAAAGCCCACAGCCTGACGAAGGAAGAGCGAGGACTTGCAACGAATAGCCCGACCCTTTTTGGGTCACGCCCAAAATAATAATAAGATATACGAAACCTGAACGTTTGCTGAAATCGTGAAGGATCAAACAAAATAAAAATGGCACAAGCAGAAACTAGAAGAAACCTTGTTTTATCGGGATTAGAGCCTTTAATCATTACGCCGGAAAGCGTATTTGTGAATATTGGGGAACGTACGAATGTAACAGGTTCTAGAAAATTCCTTCGATTAATCAAGGAAGAAAAATACGAAGAAGCACTCAGTATTGCTAAAGAGCAAGTGGAAGGTGGCGCACAAATTATCGATATTAATATGGATGAAGGAATGCTTGATGGTGAATATGCCATGACAAAATTCCTGAATTTAATTGCAGCCGAACCAGATATTTCAAGAGTGCCAATCATGATTGATAGCTCTAAATGGGATATTATTGAAGCGGGATTAAAAGTAGTACAAGGAAAGAGTGTCGTAAATTCTATTTCTTTAAAAGAAGGAGAAGAGCAATTTATTCATCATGCTAAATTGATTAAGCGCTACGGAGCTGCGGCAATTATTATGGCTTTTGATGAAACTGGACAAGCTGATAATTACGACCGCAGAATTGAAATTTGCCAACGTTCGTATGATATTTTGGTAAACAAAGTTGGTTTCCCTCCACAGGATATTATTTTCGATTTGAATATTTTTCCTGTTGCGACAGGAATGGAAGAACACCGATTGAACGCATTGGATTTCTTTAGAGGAACTAAATGGGTTAGAGAAAATCTTCCTCATGCGCACATTAGCGGTGGAGTAAGTAATGTTTCGTTTTCGTTTAGAGGAAATGACACAGTTCGGGAAGCGATGCACTCTGTGTTTTTGTACCATGCGATTCAGCATGGCATGACAATGGGAATCGTGAATCCGGAAATGCTTTCTATCTACGACGAAATTCCAAAAGATTTATTAGAACGTGTTGAGGATGTAATTCTAAATAGAAGAGACGATGCTACCGAAAGGTTGTTGGACTTTGCCGAAAATGTAAAAGGAGATGTCAAAAACAATGAAAAAGCGGTCCAAGAATGGCGTTCAGGAACCATTCAGGAACGATTAACGCATTCACTTGTAAAAGGAGTCGATGAATTTATAGAAATAGATGTTGAAGAAGCCAGACTTGCAGCAACAAAACCTATCGAAGTAATCGAAATCAACCTAATGGCGGGAATGAATGTTGTTGGGGATTTATTTGGTTCGGGTAAAATGTTTTTGCCACAAGTGGTAAAATCTGCTCGTGTAATGAAGAAAGCAGTTGCTTATTTATTGCCGTTCATTGAAGCCGAAAAAGATGGTGTTTCGAGTTTTGCAGGTCGTATCTTAATGGCAACGGTAAAAGGCGACGTACACGATATTGGAAAAAATATTGTTTCAGTTGTTTTGGCTTGTAACAATTATGAAATCATCGATTTAGGTGTCATGGTCGCTCCCGAGAAAATCATCGCTGCCGCAATAGAGCACAACGTTGATATTATTGGTTTGAGCGGATTAATAACGCCATCATTGGATGAAATGGTGTATTTGGCTAAAGAATTAGATAAAAGAAATATAAAAATTCCGGTGATGATTGGTGGAGCAACGACTTCACGAGCGCATACTGCCGTGAAAATTGCACCACAATACAAATCAACTGTTATTCATGTAAATGATGCTTCGAGAGCCGTAACGGTTGCCGGAAATTTATTGAACAGTGAGAAGAAAATATATGCAAGTGACATCAGGGCAGAGTATGATGCTTTTAGAGAGACATTTTTGAATCGTTCGCGTGATAAAAATTTCTTGACAATTGAGCAAGCTCGTAAAAATAAATTGCAGTTGGATTGGGATAATTTTACTCCAGTAAAACCAAATGTAATTGGAGAACAAATTATCGAAGTTGATTTGGATGTTTTGGTTCCGTACATTGACTGGACACCATTTTTTAGAACATGGGAATTGTTCGGAAAATATCCTGCGATATTGACTGACGAAGTGGTTGGAGAGCAAGCGACTTCTGTTTTTGCCGATGCACAGGAAATGTTAGACGTTATTTTGAAAGAAAAGAAATTGACCGCCAAAGGAATCTACGGAATTTTTCCTGCGAATCAAGTCAATGATGATGATATTGAATTAACGGACGAAAACGGAAAACCATTACAAACGTTCTTGACACTTCGCCAACAATCACAAAAAACAAAAGGTGCTCCAAATATCGCATTGTCAGATTTTATTGCACCGAAAGACAGCGGTAAAACGGATTATATGGGAGCGTTTTGTGTAACGACTGGTTTTGGTGTGGATGAATGGGCAGCTGAATTCGAAAGAGATTTAGATGATTACAATTCGATTATGGTCAAAGCATTGGCAGACCGTTTTGCGGAAGCTTTCGCAGAATATTTGCACGAAAAAATCCGTAAAGAAATTTGGGGTTACGCTGCTGATGAAAATTTAACAACCGAAGCTATGATTGATGAGGTTTATAAAGGAATTCGTCCAGCACCGGGTTATCCGGCTTGTCCCGACCATTTAGAAAAACCAACCATTTGGAAATTATTGAATGTAGAACAAGAAATTGGAGTGACTTTAACGGAAAGTATGGCGATGTGGCCAGCTTCATCGGTTTCTGGATATTATTTTGGAAATCTGGAAAGTAGGTATTTTGGACTTGGAAAAATAAAAGAAGACCAAGTTATTGATTACGCCAAACGTAGAAGCGTTTCGACTGAAGTAGCTATGAAATGGCTGAACCCAAATATTGCGGATTAAAACATAGTCGTAAAGTCAAAAGTCATAAAGTCCAAAGGACGTGACTTTCGACTTTTGACATTCAAACTTTAAGACTTAAAATGAAAGTAACACAACATTTAGAAGCTGCAAAAGGAGAAACGTTGTTCTCCTTCGAAATTATTCCGCCTCAAAAAGGAAAAAGCATTCAGGAATTATACGATAATATTGATCCGTTGATGGAGTTCAAACCGCCATTTATAGACGTAACCACATCTCGCGAGGAATTTATTTATGTCGATAAGGGCAATGGTTTATTGGAGAAAAAACTAACCAGAATGCGTCCTGGAACGCTTGGAATTTGTGCTTCGATCAAGCATAAATATAATGTAGACACCGTTCCTCATGTGCTTTGTGGTGGTTTTACCAAAGAAGAAACCGAATATTTATTGGTCGATTGTCATTATCTGGGAATTGATAATGTGATGGCTTTGCGTGGCGATGCGATGAAAGACGAACAGTCTTTTGTTCCTAAACAGGGAGGAAATGATTTCGCAGTTGATTTGGTCAAACAAATTAACCAATTGAATTGCGGAAAATACTTGCATGACGTGATGGATGTTGATAACAAAGCTAATTTTTGTATTGGAGTTGCGGGATATCCGGAGAAACATTTAGAATCTCCGTCTTTAATTTCAGATTTGAAAAGACTGAAAGAAAAAGTGGATGCAGGAGCTGATTATGTGGTGACACAAATGTTTTTTGACAATGCGAAATACTTTGAGTTTGTTGCCAAAGCCAGAGAAATGGGAATTACCGTTCCAATTATTCCAGGAATTAAACCAATCGCAGTGCAAAGACACTTACAGGTATTGCCTCAAATTTTTCGAATTGATTTGCCGGAAGATTTAATTCATGCTGTGGATCAATGTAAAAATAATACGGATATCAGACAAGTAGGAATAGAATGGGCGATTCAACAATCTTTAGAATTGAAAGCAGCCGGCGTTCCCGTTTTGCACTATTATTCTATGGGAAAATCAGAAAATATTAGACAAATTGCGAGTAAGGTTTTTTAATTTTCAATCGTATTTCATAAAAAAAGCTTGTTTAAAATTGGATTTAAACGAGCTTTTTTTAGTTGTAAACTACTTCGTAATTTCCCTAAATACTGCCTCCAAGTTTTTATTTTTCTGATTCAGTTGAAGTGTTTTCAATCCATTAGCATTAGCAAAATCAAAAACTGCCGGACGCATATCTTTATCCGCTTTGAAAGTCAATTCCCAAATCATATCGTGCGTATTTTTATAAGAAACAAGATTTTCGATTTTGGCAATCAGTTGTTCTTCCACTTTATAATCAAATTCTACTTCAATAACTTGTTCTTTATCTTCGGAAATTAAGTGGTCCAGTTTTTTATCGGTAACAATTTTGCCGTTATTGATGATAATCACGCGGTCACAAATCGCTTCGACTTCCTGCATAATGTGCGTGGAAAGGAAAACGGTTTTGTCTTTCCCTACATTTTTAATCACATTACGAATTTCCATCAATTGATTTGGGTCTAAACCGGTTGTTGGTTCATCAAGAATCAAAACATCAGGATTGTGTAATAAAGCATTGGCAAGACCTACACGTTGGCGATATCCTTTGGATAATTGTCCTATTTTTTTATGACTTTCGGTACTTAAACCGGTCAGTTGAATTACTTCTTCGATTCGGGATTTGGCTACTTTGTAAACATCTGCGTTAAAAGCCAAATATTCTCTCACATACAAATCCAAATACAACGGATTGTGTTCTGGAAGATAACCAATAGAAAGCTGAACTGCTTTTTGTTGGGTGTTCACATCGTTTCCATTTACGATTGCTGTCCCTTCATCGGCATTGATATACGTGGTCAATATTTTCATTAAAGTTGATTTTCCGGCTCCATTTGGACCTAAAAAACCAACGATTTCTCCTTTTTTAATGGAAAATGAAATGTTATCCAATGCTTTTTGGGCACCGTAACTTTTTGATATATTAGTAACTTCTATTGACATGGAATTTTATTTGTTGCAAAAGTAAACAGAAAAAGTATTGATTTATTGTTTTTTGTAGCCCAATAGCTAAAAAGACCTTTGTCAAAGTTTTACAAAGCGAGATGATATTCTATTTTAGATTTATATATTTACCATAAACTATATAAATATGAATTTGAAAAATACACAATCGGGTAGTTTCTTGAAAAACTACAAAAGTATTTTATTGCTTCTTGGCGGGATTTTGGCAGGAAGTATATTGGGTTTAGTTTTTGGAAAAGGAGTAGAAGTGATTAAACCTTTGGGTGATATATTTCTGAATTTATTGTTTACAGCAATTATTCCATTAGTGTTTTTTACGATTGCGTCTTCGATTGCCAATTTAGAAAAAACAGAGAAACTCGGTAAATTGTTTGTAATTGTCATTGGCGTATTTTTAAGTACAGTATTGATTTCGGCTATTTTGATGCTCGTTGCTGTTTTGTTATTTCCCATTCAGCAAGATATTATTCTTTCAAAAATACCTTTGGAAAGTGTACAAAGTGCAAATACAGGTTCACAAATTACTCAATTGCTCACAGCGGGGGATTTTTATGAGCTACTTTCTCGAAAAAGCATGTTAGCGCTCATCATATTTTCGTTTTTAATAGGATTTGCCAGTTTGCAATCGGGTGAAAAAGGGAAAGATTTCAGTAGGTTTTTGAATTCAGGCAATGAAGTGATAAAGCAATTGTTACACATCATCATGAAAGCGGCTCCAATAGGTTTGGGTGCTTATTTTGCGTATCAGGTTGGGATATTTGGACCGCAATTATTTGGCGCTTATGCAAAACCTTTGGGACTTTATTATGCAGTTTGTGCTTTTTACTTTGTCGTGTTTTTTAGTTTGTACGCATTTATCGCCGGAGGAAAATTAGGATTTAAAGTGTTTTGGAAAAATAATATTACACCTTCATTAACGGCGTTGGGAACTTGTAGCAGCATTGCAACAATTCCTGCCAATCTGGAAGGTGCGGAACAAATGAATATTCCGAGTCATATTAGAAACGTAGTTATTCCACTTGGCGCGCCTTTGCATAAAGACGGCTCTAGTATGTCGTCAATTATAAAAATTGCAGTAATTTTCGCCATGTTTGGAAAAGATTTAACGGATCCTAATACTATATTAATGGCTTTGGGAATTACAGTAATTGTTTCAGTAGTTGAAGGCGGAATTCCAAATGGAGGTTATATAGGAGAAATTCTGGCGATAACCGTTTATGGATTTCCTATGGAGCAGGCTTTGCCAGCCGCAATGATTGTGGGAACCTTGGTTGATCCAATGGCGACGCTGCTGAATGCAAATGGTGATTTAGTATCGGCAATGATGGTAACTCGAATTTCGGAAGGGAAAAAATGGCTTACTGAAAAATTAGTGGCGTAATTTAGGTTTGTTTTTAAAGGTAAAATTCAGGAAAAAGAATATTTCAATTGCCGAAAATCATAAAGACACGCTGATTAAAAAATATTTTAAAAGCCTTTTTTTAATTATTACATAATTAATAACCAGTTTTTTAGCGAATCTCTTTTTTGTTCAATAAAAGCAGCTTTTTTTTTGGGTTAGCTGGAAATTATGTATACATTCGCAAAGTAATTAATACAAAAAAGCAACAAGATGTTGAGTAACCGATTTTATTTTAGCAATTCTTATTATTTCTTCTGGAAAGTAGAAAGGGATTGTTGTATGGTTATTTGATTATAAAATTAAATTGATACTATAAATATACAATCTCGATGAAAATCGGGATTTTTTTTTGCTTAAAAATGTGTAAAATGAATGAAATAATTGGAATACAAGGGATAACGGGTTCTTTTCACCATCAGGTGGCACAGGAATATTTCAATCAGGCAGTTATTGTTGATGAATGTTTGTCCTTTGAAGAATTAGTAGATAACCTGCTTTCTGGGAAATCAGATCAGGCAGTTATGGCGATAGAAAATTCTATTGCGGGTCCTATTATTCCAAATTACGCCTTGATTGACAAAAATAATTTGCACATAATAGGAGAACATTATTTGAGAATTCATCAAAATTTAATGGCTTTAAAAGGCCAAAAAATGGAGGATATTCAAGAAGTACATTCGCATCCTATGGCTATTTTACAATGTATGGAATTCCTGAAAAAATACCCAAACATAAAATTAGTCGAAGACAAAGATACTGCTGAAACGGCACGTAGAATTCAGGAAAAACAGTTGAAAGGAATTGCTGCAATCGCCAGTAAAACCGCTTCGGAAATGTATGATTTAGAAATTTTGGCTCCGGAAATTCAAACGATTAAAAACAATATGACTCGTTTTGTGATTATCAAAAAGGACAATTCTTTTGTCCCGGAAAACGAAATAAACAGGGCGTCCATTAAATTCGAATTGGATCACAAACGCGGTAGTTTGGCTGCAGTACTAAATGTAATGAGTGATTGTAAATTGAATTTAACCAAAATTCAGTCGTTACCAAAAATAGAAACACCTTGGAAATATTCGTTTTTTGTGGATGTTACTTTCGAAAAATACGAAGATTATGCTAAAGCAAAGTCGCTATTGATCATCATGGCGGAGTATTTCAAAGTGTTAGGCGAATATAAAAACACAAAATTATAAGTAGCCGAAAGTTACAAAGTAAAAAGAATTTTAAAATTTAAACATGATTACCACAGCGAAACGTCTCGATATAATTGAAGAATACTATTTCTCATCAAAATTGAGAGAAGTAAGACAACTGGCTTCTGAAGGGAAACCAATTATTAATATGGGAATTGGAAGTCCGGATTTACAGCCGTCACAAGCAGTAATTGACGCAGTAGTTTTGGCAATGCAAGATGAAAATGCGCATCAATACCAAAGTTATCAAGGATTACCGGAATTGCGTCAAGGCATGGCTGATTTTTACAAAAATAATTACGGAGTTGCGTTGAATCCGGTTAACGAAATCTTGCCTTTGATGGGTTCCAAAGAGGGAATTATGCATATTTCGCTGGCTTTTTTGAATGAAGGCGATCAGGTACTGATTCCAAATCCAGGATATCCAACATACACTTCGGTGACGAATTTAGTAGGAGCAGTTCCAGTTTATTATGACTTAAAAGAAGTAAATAATTGGGAACCGGATTTTGAAGCTTTGGAAAAACTGGATTTATCGAAAGTGAAGATAATGTGGATTGGTTATCCGCACATGCCAACAGGAGCAAGAGGAAGTTTGGAGTTGTTTTCAAGATTAGTGGCTTTCGCCAAGAAACATAATATTTTGTTGGTTAATGATAATCCGTACAGTTTTGTTTTGAATGACAATCCGATGAGTTTATTGCAAGTGGAAGGCGCAAAAGATGTGGTTTTAGAATTGAATTCTTTGAGTAAAACTTTCAATATGGCAGGCTGGAGAGTTGGAATGCTTCTGGGAAATGCAGCTTGTATAGATGCAGTTCTAAAAGTGAAAAGCAACATGGATAGCGGAATGTTTTACGGGATTCAAAAAGGAGCAATTGAAGCTTTAAAAAGTGATAAAACTTGGTTTGAATCGATGAATGCGATTTATAAAAAACGCAGAATTCTTACCGAACAACTGGCAGAAAAATTAGGCTGTAAAGTGTATAAAGAAGGTGTTGGATTATTTGTTTGGGCAAAATTGCCGGATGGAATTACATCAGCAGAGAAATTCATTGATGAAATTTTATATGACAAATCTATTTTTATTACACCGGGAACAATTTTTGGTTCTAATGGAGAAGGTTATATCCGATTTGCACTTTGTGTAAAAGAAGAAAAAGTACAAGAAGCAATTGATAGATTTTAACAAATGAAAATATACGTAATAGGAATAGGATTGATAGGCGGTTCGATGGCATTGGACATTAAGACGTTGCATCCGGAAGCTAAAATTTATGGAATTGATAACAACGAAAGTCATTTGGCGGAAGCCATAGCTTTAGGAGTTGTGAATGCAGCTGCAACATTTGAAGATTTAGCCGATGCTGATTTTGTAATCGTTTCGGTTCCTGTTGATGTAGCGCTGGTTGTTTTGCCAAAAGTATTAGATGTTATAGGCGATAATAGTATCGTTTTTGAAGTGGGTTCTACCAAAATACCTATTTGTGAAGCGATTGCCAACCATCCTAAAAGGAGAAATTTTATAGCAACACACCCCATTGCAGGAACGGAGTTTTCTGGACCTTCGGCAGCGATAAAAGGATTGTTTCAGGGAAAAACGAATATCATTTGTGAGGTCGAAAAAACAACATTCAAGTTGCAGGAGAAAGCGTTGGATTTGTTTAAAGCAATGGGAATGAGAATTCGTTATATGGATCCGAAATCACATGACAAACATATTGCTTACGTGTCGCATTTGTCGCATATAAGTGCCTTTATGCTGGGAAAAACGGTAATTAATAAAGAGAAAGACGAGCAGGATATTTTTGATATGGCAGGTTCCGGTTTTGAAAGTACGGTTCGTTTGGCCAAAAGTTCACCAGCGATGTGGACGCCAATTTTTAAACAAAACAGGAAACAGGTTGTAAAAACATTGGATGAATACATTTCGAATTTATCAAAATTTAGAGAATTATTAGAAAAAGAAGATTACGATGCGATTTACAATGAAATGCAAAGTGTCAACAAAATAAAAGAAATATTAAACGGAATGAACGTGAAAAAGTGATTAGTCACATTTTACAGTAAAATGAACAACACAAAAACTAAAAAAATAAAATTAGAAAAGATGGAAAACAAGAAAGAAATGAGAAATTGGTTGAATGAATTCAATTTGACTCATCCATTAGTAATAGCAGGGCCTTGTAGTGCTGAAACAGAAGAGCAAGTATTAAAAATTGCACATGAATTGAAAGATTCAGATGTAAGTATTTTTAGAGCAGGAATCTGGAAACCAAGAACGCGTCCGGGAGGATTTGAAGGTGTTGGAGAAATTGGATTGAAATGGTTAAAAAAAGCTAAAGAACAAACCGGATTGCTAATGGGAACGGAAGTGGCAAATGCGGCTCACGTAAAATTAGCTTTGGAATATGATATTGATGTATTGTGGATAGGAGCCAGAACGACCGTAAACCCTTTTGCAGTGCAGGAAATTGCAGATGCTTTAGCAGGAACTAAGAAAATTGTATTGGTTAAAAACCCGGTAAATCCAGATTTGTCTTTGTGGTTAGGCGGTGTAGAGCGTTTGTATAATGCTGGAATTGAAAAATTGGGTGTTATTCACAGAGGTTTTTCTACTTACGAGAAAACAAAATACAGAAACATTCCAGAATGGCAAATTGCTATTGAATTACAAAATAAATTCCCTGATTTGCCTTTAATCATTGACCCGTCTCATATTACTGGAGATCGTAAAATGATTCTTGAAGTAACGCAGGAAGCTTTAGATTTAAATTATGATGGTATGATTATCGAAACACATACTGATCCTGATAATGCTTGGAGTGATGCTGCGCAACAAGTAACTCCTGATGCTTTGAAACAAATTTTTATTGATTTAAAAGTTAGAAAATTAGATGATGTTTCGGATGAGTTTACGCTTAAAATGAAAAAATTAAGAGCAAATATAGATGTTTTAGATGCGACATTGTTAGAGTTGCTCGGGAAGAGAATGAAAGTAGCCGATGAAATAGGACAGGTGAAAAAAGAAGCGAATGTTGCTGTATTGCAGAACAATCGTTGGAACGAAATTTTAGGAAAAATGATTTTGGATGGTGAGAAAAAAGGCCTTTCCGAAGAGTTTGTACTAAGAATGTTCAAAGCAATTCACCAAGAAAGTATCAGTCATCAAGACAAAGTGTTGAATGCTTAGTCCGTATTTTTTTCAACAAAAAATCCCTACAGCTTTTTTTAAGCCGTCGGGATTTTTTGTTTTTACAGATTGATAAAAACTTCAAACTTTAAACTTTAAACCTAAAACAAAGAATTATCTTTGCAAAGTCTTAGATTTTAAATCAGCAATCTAAAATCGTTAATATTCAATCAAATAATCCTAAATGACAGGACTCGTATATAAATCTACAGGAAGTTGGTACACCGTAAAATCTGAACAAGGTGATTTTATAGAATGCCGTATGAAAGGGAAATTCCGAATTAAAGGAATCAAAAGTACCAATCCTATTGCTGTGGGTGACATTGTTGATTATGAACTAGAAGAATCATCTGATACCGTTACTGGAACCATTCATAAAATTCATGACAGGAAGAATTATATTGTTCGGAAATCTGTCAATTTATCGCATCAAATGCATATTATTGCGTCTAATATTGATAGGGTTTTCTTGTTAGTCACCATTAATAATCCTCCAACGACTTTTAATTTTATTGACCGTTTTCTGGTTACTGCCGAAGCATACGGAATTGAAACGATACTGGTTTTTAATAAAATAGATACTTTTGATGATGCCACGCTAGACGAGCAATTGTATATGCAGCATGTGTATCAAGAAATAGGGTACAAATGTCTTCGCGTTTCTTCGACTGAAATGAAAGGGATCGAGGAGTTGAAAGCAATGATGATTGGCAAAGTGAGCATGTTTTCCGGGCATTCCGGTGTGGGGAAATCAACATTGGTAAATGCAATGGAGCCTTCTTTGCATTTAAAAACAAAAACAATTTCAGAAGCAAGTAAACAAGGACAACATACGACTACTTTTGCCGAAATGTACGATTTGTCTTTTGATGCTAAAATTATTGATACGCCTGGTATCAAAGGTTTTGGAATTGTAGACATGGAAAAAGAAGAAATCAGTGGTTATTTCCCAGAGTTTTTCAAATTGAAAGAGCAATGTAAATTCAATAATTGTCTGCACAAAGACGAACCGCATTGCGCCATCAAAGCTGCTTTAGAAAAAGATGAAATTGCTTGGTCCCGTTATAGAAGTTACCTGAAAATTCTGGAAGGAGATGATGAAAATTACCGTACTGATATTCATAATGAAGACCGGATAATAAGCGATAAAACAAGGGAATAGTTCTGAATTGTGAATGTTGATTAAAAAGCCCTAATTCCTAAATCTGAATGAAAGTAGTTCTCCAAAGAGTTTCTTCCGCCTCCGTAACCATCGATACTGAGATTGTAGCCGATATCCAAAAAGGATTATTGGTTTTAGTTGGTGTTGAAGATGCCGATACCCAGGAAGATATAGATTGGTTGGTTAATAAGATTACTAACATTCGCATTTTTGGCGACGAAAATGACGTGATGAATTTATCCGTCAAAGATATTGACGGTGATATCATTGTAGTAAGTCAATTTACATTGCATGCTTCTACTAAAAAAGGCAACCGTCCTTCCTATATCAAGGCTTCAAAACCACAAGTTTCCATTCCATTGTATGAGAGTTTTGTAAAAAAAATAGAAATAGATTTAGGAAAAAAAGTGCAAACTGGTGTTTTTGGTGCGGATATGAAAGTACTTTTATTAAATGATGGACCGGTAACGATAGTAATTAACAGTAAAAATAGAGAATAAAATGAACCTAAAAAATTCCCAATTAGACGTAGATACTTGGATTAAAGAACACGGCGTTCGTTATTTTAACGAACTAACCAATATGGCGCAACTTACCGAAGAAGTAGGTGAAGTGGCGCGAATCATTGCACGACGTTATGGAGAGCAATCCGAAAAAGAAAGCGATAAAAATAAAGACCTTGGCGAAGAATTAGCCGATGTAGTCTTTGTGGTATTGTGTTTGGCAAACCAAACCGGAATCGATTTACAAGCCGCTTTCGATAAAAAAATGGATTTGAAATCCTTTAGAGACAAAGACCGTCACAAAAACAACGAAAAACTCAAATAATTTGTGAAGTATAAATTATGAATTATAAATGTGGAGTGGTAAATTGCGAACTTGAATTATATCACTGATAATTCATAATTCACAACTCATAATTAGCTACATGAATTTAAAATTAAGTACGAATTCACAATTCACAATTGATAATTCACAATTAAATATTACTGGTTCAAAAAGCGAAACCAACCGACTACTATTATTACAAGCCTTATTTCCAAATATTACTTTGGCCAATACTTCCAATTCTGATGATAGCGAAGTCATGCAAAAAGCGTTGAAAGGAAACGAGGAAATTGTAGATATTCATCATGCGGGAACGGCAATGCGTTTCTTAACGGCGTATTTTGCTGTAAACGAAGGTCGCGAAGTTGTGTTGACCGGCTCTCAACGAATGACGGAGCGTCCCATAAAAGTTTTGGTGGAAGCCTTGGAGCAATTAGGGGCTAAAATCTCCTACGAGAAAGAAGTAGGATATCCGCCAATTCGAATCAAAGGACAAAAAATTACTGCTTCAAAAGTGAATATTCCTGCCAATGTAAGCAGTCAATACATATCGGCGTTGTTATTAGTGGCGCCAAAACTGGAAAACGGAATCGAAATCACTTTAGTCGGTGAAATCACTTCTGTTCCTTACATCAAAATGACATTGGCTTTGTTGAATGATTTAGACATCAAAACCAGTTTCGAAGGAAATGTAATTACGGTATATCCAAAACAAGAAGTAGCGTCGAAAGTAATGACCGTTGAATCCGATTGGAGTTCTGCATCGTACTTTTTTAGTCTGGCTGCCTTGGCTGAAAATGCTACGATTTCATTAAACAGTTATAAAAAAACTAGTTTGCAAGGTGATTCAGCTTTGGTTGAAATCTACAAACAAATGGGTGTTGAAACGCATTTTGAAGGAAACAAAATGACTCTGGTAAAACAGTCTGATTTTAAACCTGAAAATTTAACCTTAGAATTGAATAATACACCAGATATCGCCCAAACCATAGTTGTTACTTGTCTTGGATTAGGAATTGGTTGCCATCTGACAGGTTTGCATACCTTGAAAATTAAAGAAACGGACCGACTCGAAGCACTTAGAATTGAGTTAACAAAATTGGGAGCGAATATATCGGTGACCAATGATAGTTTGACGCTTCTGGCTTCAAACCAAATCAATCCTGATATTAAAATCGGTACTTATAATGATCACCGTATGGCGATGGCATTTGCACCATTAGCTATAAAAGTGCCAATTATCATCGAAAACGCGGAAGTCGTTTCAAAATCATACCCTGATTTTTGGGAAGACATGAAGAAGTTAGGATTTAACGTGTCTGAAATTTTATAAATTAAATTTTATGTAGTGCCTTCGCGCCTTTGTGGCAGTGGACTTTTGAAAATAAACAGCAAAACACTTGACAACGCCTATCTCACAATCGTATATTTGCAAACTATTATAATTTATTGAGGCTTAACTCGTAACTTATAATTCATAACTCATAAATTTATCAAATGAAATTATCACATTTTCAATTCGATTTGCCAAAAGAACTTCTTGCCGAATATCCAGCTGAAAACAGAGACGAATCTCGTCTAATGGTTATTGATCGCAAGAAAGGAACTATAGAGCACAAAATGTTCAAAGATGTTATCGATTATTTTGACGAAGGTGATGTTTTAATTCTGAATAACACGAAAGTTTTTCCAGCTCGTTTGTACGGAAATAAAGAAAAAACGGGAGCTAGAATCGAAGTTTTTTTACTTAGAGAATTAAACTCTGAGCAAAGACTTTGGGATGTTTTAGTTGATCCGGCACGTAAAATTAGAATTGGTAACAAACTATATTTTGGAGATGACGATTCATTAGTGGCTGAGGTTATCGACAATACAACTTCTCGCGGAAGAACATTGCGTTTCCTTTACGATGGTTCGTATGAAGAATTCAGAAATAAATTGACAGAACTTGGAGAAACTCCAATCCCAAAATATATTTCTAGAGATGTAACTCCGGAAGATGCGGAACGTTACCAAACTATTTATGCTAAAGAAGAAGGAGCTGTTGCAGCGCCAACTGCAGGATTGCACTTCTCGAAACATTTATTGAAAAAACTGGAAATCAAAGGAATTAAATTTGCCGAAGTTACGCTTCACGTAGGTTTGGGGACTTTCAATCCAGTTGAGGTTGAAGATTTATCAAAACACAAAATGGATTCTGAGGAATTAAAAATTACTCAGGAAGCATGTGATATTGTGAATGAAGCCAAAGCTAAAAAGAAACGTATTTGTACCGTAGGAACTACTTCTATGCGTGCCGTTGAAAGCTCAGTTTCTTCGCAAAATACCTTGAATCCGTTTGACGGATGGACAAACAAATTTGTTTTTCCTCCTCATGATTTCACGATTCCAACGTGTATGATTACTAATTTTCATACGCCAAAATCAACTTTATTAATGATGGTATCTGCATTTTGTGGTCATGATTTAATGAAAAAAGCATACGCAGAAGCTATCGAAAAAGAATATAAATTCTATTCTTACGGTGATGCAATGATGATTATCTAATCTAAAATTAGATTCTAAATAAAAAAATCTCGTCAGTAATGGCGAGATTTTTTGTTTTATAATAGTGTGTGTCCCGCTGAAAAGCGGGTCGGGCTCTACGCTGTATCTTTATTTTCTTAAAGAAAGAAAATAAAGGATGCCGCTTCCATCCCTCACACGACGTTGTATGTATAAAAGTGGTTTGTATTCCTAATTCACTTGATACACCAATCGTACCGTGATATTAGCCGTTTTGTTTTTGGATTGCGTATTAAAGGAACCGCCATAAGAAAAATCTTCCGATGAGTTTTGACCTGTAATTTGAAAAACGCCCATATCTGATTTCTTTAAATTCCCTAAACTCGCATCAGCATTTTCAGCAATACTTTTCGCTCTGATACTCGCGTCTTTTGTGGCTTCGGCAATCATTTTTATTTTTAACTCAGCTAGTTTGGTGTAATAGTATTCCGGTGGAGACGAATAAAATTCTACGCCTGAGTTGATCAATTCACTGGATTGTCTGGATAATTCCTCAATTTTATTTACTTCCTTAGATTGGATACTTACACTTTGGGTTAAAGTAAATCCAGTAAAAATTTGCTGCCTTGTAGTTCCGTTTTCATTGAAGGTAGTTTCAAAATCTTTATTGAAATTCACCGCTGAGAAAACCATTTCATTCGGCGCAATTCCTTTGCCGGATAAATAGCTTTTTATTTTTTCTCTATCAGCATCTAATGCGGCATAAGCATCTTTCAAAGTCATGCTTTTTTTAGAAAACGAACCGCTCCAAACAATCAAATCCGATACAAAATCCTTCTTTCCGGAACCGGTCACACTTATGGTATCGTTACTTTTATTTCGATTCTGAAAAGCATTCGAAAATAAATACGAGGAAATTACCACAGCGATGGCAATAATAATAACGTTTAAACTGTTTTTAAGCATAGCTAAGAATTTTAAATTCAATCAAATATAAGTAAATAACGAGTAGTTTCTTAATTCCGTATAGGAATTGGGAACTATTTTTTTGTATTCGAAAATTTAACTATTGTATAGCTTTCCAATCAATGTTAACTATATTATCATTCGTCCATTTTTACTACTTTTACAAAACAAAATACAAATCATGATATTCGAAAATACCCTTGAATTTGCAAAAAAATTGGATTCACAAGATCAATTACATAAATACCAAGATGAATTTATTTTTCCGCAGGTAAATGGAAAAAAGGTGATTTATTTCACAGGAAATTCACTAGGATTACAACCTAAACGTACTAAAGCATATGTAGATGAGGTGATGAATGATTGGGCAAATCTCGCCGTTGAAGGACATTTTTACAGTGAAAAACCTTGGTGGGATTATCACGAACGATTTGCAAATCCGTTGAGTAAAATTGTTGGTGCACTTTCAAGTGAAGTCACGGTAATGAATACCTTGACAGTGAATCTTCATTTATTGATGGTTTCTTTTTACCGACCTACAAAGACCAGATATAAAATTATTTGCGAAGAAAAAGCATTTCCGTCGGATCAATATATGTTTCAAAGTCAGGTTCATTTTCATGGATACAAACCAGAAGATGTGATTGTCGAAATCAAGCGTCGCGAAGGCGAACACAACATTCGCTTAGAAGATGTTTTGGCAAAAATTGAAGAAGTTGGTGACGAGTTGGCTTTAGTTTTAATTGGCGGTGTCAATTATTACACCGGACAAGTTTTTGATATGAAAACCATAACCGCAGCAGGCCATAAAGTGGGTGCATATGTTGGTTGGGATTTAGCGCATGCTGCAGGAAATGTGAAGCTGGAATTGCACGATTGGGATATTGATTTTGCAGCTTGGTGCAGTTATAAATACATGAATTCAGGACCAGGAAATGCTTCAGGGTGTTTTATTCACGAAAAACACCACAATAATTCGGAGTTGCCGAGATTCGCGGGTTGGTGGGGACATAATAAAGAACGTCGTTTCAAGATGGAACAGACCTTTGATCCCGTTCATGGAGCCGATGGTTGGCAAATCAGTAACCTGCCAGTACTTTCATTGGCACCTTATTTGGCATCAGTCGACATGTTTGATGAAATAGGGATGGACGCTTTAATCCAAAAAAGAAATGCAATTACTTCCTATTTAGAATTCATTCTGCACGAAATAGATAAAGAAGTTGACAGTAGTTTCGAAATTATTACGCCGTCAAATCAATCGGAAAGAGCGTCACAATTATCAGTGCTTCTTCATGGGGAAGGACGCAGTTTGTTTGATTATTTGATGAAAAATGGCGTTATAACGGATTGGCGTGAACCCAATGTTATCCGTTTAGCGCCAGTTCCTTTATATACATCTTATGAGGATATGTACATGTTTGGTCAGATTCTGAAGGCAGGAATTTTGGACAAAGCGAATCTTTAAATTATATAAATTATTAATTGAATTACATAAGTGCAATTTACAAGTTTAAGCGTTTCTTTGTAACATTAGAAATTGAAAATATTCAAATTATGAAAGCATTATATTTTATACTAGTAGCTGCAATCGTTGTTTCTTGTCAAAATCAAGGAAAAATGGAAATTGAAAAAGCGAAACTAGCTACAGTAGATTCCATGAAAGTTGAAATTGAGAAACAAAGGGTTATCGATTCTATGCAAGTTGAAATGGTTAAAATTGAGGAAGCCAAAATTGAAACTCAAAAGGAAGTTGTTGTTGTTAATCAACAAGCGCCTGGGTCAACTACAACGACTACAAGCACAACTACTCAAAAGAAAGGATGGAGCAGTACGGCTAAAGGAGCTGTAATTGGCGCCGGAGTAGGAGCTGCCACAGGAGCAATTATCAGTAAGAAAAAAGTGCAAGGAGCTATAATCGGTGGTATTGCAGGTGCTGGAGTTGGTGCAGGAACAGGTGCTATTATAGACGGAAGCAAAAAGGAATAAATTTATTTTTTTGTAGATAGTAAAGAGTGTTTAAGTTCATATAGAATTTAAACACTCTTTTTTTTAGTTGATTTTTTGTTTAATACGAATCCATATTCGAGATAATTTCGTTCGCCTTTACTTTGATTTTATACAATTCTTCGGGATTTATTTTTTTTAGTAAATTCAGCATTATTCCCATGCGTTGTTTTCCTTTGAAATATTCTTTTTTCTCATCGAGGAAATTCCAGTACAGCGTATTGAAGGGACACGCTTTTTCTCCAAATTTTTCTTTTACATTGTAATGGCATTTGGCACAATTATTACTCATTTTATTGATGTAGCTTCCAGAGGAAACATACGGTTTGGTGGCAATTATTCCGCCATCTGCATATTGTGACATGCCTCGTGTGTTGGGCATTTCGACCCATTCAATAGCATCTATGTACACGCCCAAATACCAAGCGTCTACTTCGTCAGGATGAATTTGTGTCAGTAGTGTAAAATTTCCAATTACCATCAGCCGCTGAATATGATGTGCGTAAGCTTTGTCTAAACTTTGATTAATTGCGTGGCTCATACAATTCATTTTGGTTTTACCGGTCCAGAAAAAATCTGGTAATTTGTTCGTATTATCCAAGACATTCATTTGGGCATAAGTGGGCATCTCTTTCCAATATATTCCCCGAATGTATTCGCGCCAACCTAAAATCTGTCTTACGAATCCTTCGACTTGTGAGATAGTTATATCCATTTCATTGGCATGATAAAAAGAAATAACGGTCTCGATTACTTCTTTTGGCGAAAGCATTTTACTATTCATGGCAAAAGACAAACGAGAATGAAAAAGAAATTTTTCATCGGTATGCATTGCATCTTCATAATCTCCAAAATGGTTCAACAGATTTTTACAGAAATAATCTAAAACCTCCAACGATTGCTCACGCGAAGATGGCCAACTGAAATTATCTGGATCGATGTTCCCAAAAGTCACGATTCCTGCTTCTACTATTTGTGCAACAACTTCTGAAACATTGGTATGAAAATTCTTTTCTGACGGAACCGGAACTTCACCTTTATATTTTTTGCGATTATCAGCATCAAAATTCCATTGGTTGCCCAACGGAGTGCTTCCATCCATCAAAACATGATGTTTTTTGCGCATGTTCCTGTAAAAATTCTCCATAAGCAACAACTTCTTTCCTTCAAAAAAATCAGAAAGCTCGTGACGTGTGGTGTAAAAATGTTCGGAGTCAAAAGCTTCAGATTCGATTTTTAGATTGGAACAAATCATTTTTAGTTGTTGGTCCAGTCGGTATTCGTCGGGTAATTGATATTCAAATTTTTCTATGTTATATTTTTCGATACAAATGGCAATGATTTTTTCTAAATCTTGTGGATTCTCAATATCGGTAATTTGAAAATAGACTGCTTGATGTCCATTTTCTTTTATTGCTGTGTAAAGATTCCTCATCGACACGAAAAAGGCTACTACTTTTTGGATGTGATGTTTGACATAATCCGTTTCCTGACGCATTTCTGCCAAAACATATATTGTGTTGTCATCACATTCCTGAAGCCAAGAGTGCTTTGAATTGAGCTGATCACCAAGGATTAAGCGCAGTTTTTTCATTTATTATTTTTTAAAAAGGGAAGTGGTTGGAATTTGCTTTCGAGCATATTGAAAACGATCCACTAATTTGGGTAAACAATACCCATCAAGACCATTTAATGCCACAACATTGCCTCTGTCAATTTGTAACCAGCCATCTTTATGTTCTAATTCTTCCTCAAAAAATAAATTTTCGATTGACGCAATTACATGAATCGTATCATTTTCCTTGATGTAATATTCGTTTACGTATTTGCAATACAACTGCACCGGACTTCCTTTTACAAATGGAATTTCTATGTCATTTTTATACTCTTCTTCCAGATTGGTTTTGTTAAATTCGGAAATCCCCAGTTCATAATTTGCAGAGGTATGGTGCGCATCTTCAATCATATCAACAGTAATGTGATTTACTGTAAAATATCCAGTGTCTTTGATGTTTTTATACGTGTCTCTGGGAACAGTTGTTGGGCGCATTATGAATCCAATCATGGCAGGATTACTTCCCAGATGCGTTACGCTACTAAAAATGGCAACATTAGACTTTCCCTCGAGGGATTTTGTAGCAAGCAAATTAGCTGATTTATAACCAGTGCAGGAATTGATTAAATTTAATCTTTCAATTTTTTCCATTTGAGAAATATCGTCTCTTGATATTTGTTTCATATTTAGTCATATTTGAAACAAATATACTTTTGTTTAATTAAATATAAAATTAATTAAACAAAATATTTTAAATTCATCAATCATTTATTAGATTGGATTTCAAATAAACACATTGGAACAAATAGTTTTTAAATAACTTCCAAATCCTATATATTTGTTTTTCAATTTATCCAATGATGAAAATACTTAGAAAAGTCCTTCTCGTTTTACTTTCGTTAGTAATCGTTTTAGCGGTAGCAATGCTTGTTTATGGTTATTACTTAAAACCAAAATACGAAGGCAAGTTGCGCTTGAAAAACATTCAAAAAGAAACTACAGTTTATTTCGATGAATTTGGTGTTCCTCATATTTATGCGACTACTTCAAAAGATGCTATGGTAGCCTTGGGTTATGTTCATGCGCAAGATAGATTGTGGCAAATGGAATTGATGCGTCGTATTGCTCCAGGGCGATTATCAGAAATTTTTGGTTCAGTGGCATTGAAAAACGATAAGTTCTTTGCTGGATTGGGAATCGAAGAAGCTTCCGCCAAAGCAATCGCAGGTTTGGATAAAAACAGTCCAAGTTATCAATTGACTATGGCTTACTTAGATGGAATCAATCAATACATGGATGAAGGAACTACACCAATAGAGTTCAGTTTAGTTGGCGTCAAAAAAGAGAAGTTTACCATTAAAGACGTTTATAATATTTTTGGATACATGTCTTTTAGTTTTGCGATGGCTCAAAAATCAGATCCGTTGTTAACCGATATTCGAAACAAATATGGAATGGAATATTTGAAGGATTTTGGAATTGATGGTTCTTTCAATACTACAAAAATTAAAAATGCCAAAGATAGGCCGCAAGAATACGCTGCTATTTCAAAATCAGTAGCGTCGCTTTTGGATCAGTCTCCAATTTCGCCTTTTATAGGAAGTAACAGTTGGGTTATTGCTCCAAAGAAAACTAAAAACGGAAAAGTCATTTTTGCTAATGATCCTCATATTGGGTTTTCGCAACCGGGAACTTGGTACGAAGCGCATATTGTTACTCCAGATTTCGAATTGTACGGCTGTTATTTAGCGGGAACTCCGTATCCTTTATTGGGACACAACAGAGATTATGCGTATGGTTTGACCATGTTTGAAAACGATGATATTGATTTGTACCAAGAACAGAATAATCCGGCTAATACCAATGAATATAAGACTCCAACTGGTTTCAGTGCGTATGAAATTCAGGAGAAAACAATCAAAGTAAAAGACTCATCTAACGTGGTTTTGAAAGTGAAAACTACTCGACATGGACCTGTAATGAACGATTTGATAGATGGTTTACAGCAAGACAAACCTGTTGCGATGTCTTGGATTTATACGCAACAACCCATTCAAATTCTTGATGCGGTTTATGCACTTTCACACGCTAAAAGCAAGGCAGATTTTCAGAAAGGAGTTTCACTAATTGCAGCACCAGGATTGAATGTGATGTATGGCGATGCCAAGGGAAATGTAGCTTGGTGGGCAACTGGAAAATTATACAAGCATAAGGAAGGAGTGAATCCGAATTTTATTCTCGATGGTTCCAGTGGGAAGGATGATATTGAACAATATCTGGATTTCTCCAAAAATCCTTCGGCGGTGAATCCTAGATGGAATTATGTTTATTCTGCTAATAATCAACCAGAAGCAATTGACGGATTTTCGTATCCGGGATATTATCTTCCAGAAGATCGAGCCAAAAGAATTACGCAATTATTGAATCCAAAATCAGATTGGGATATGGTTTCGGTTGGGAAGATGATTTTTGATAATACTTCTTCTGTGGCTCCAAAAGTCGTGAAGGATTTAATCTCAAATGTAGATCAAGCTTCTCTTTCTGAAAACGAAAAACAAGCTCTTAGTGTTTTAAAAGTTTGGAAAGGTTCTAATAATTTGAGCGATGTGGCTCCTACAATTTATAATAAATGGATTTTTAACTATCTCAGAAATACTTTTGAAGATGAACTTGGTGCTGAAAATTTCAAAATGTTTTTAGGAACGCACATCATGAAGCAAATTATTGCAAGACAAATCACGAATGAAAAATCGCTTTGGTGGGATAACATCAATACCAAAAATGAGAAAGAAACGAGAAGTCAGATAGTCTCAAAATCATTCAAAGAATCTGTTGTAGCTTTAGAAAACCAACTTGGAAAAACCGTTTCGGATTGGACTTGGAATAAAGTACACACGGTAGAACACCAGCATCCATTGGGGAAAGTAGCGGCTTTAAGAAGTATCTTTAATGTAGGGCCTTTTGAAGTTTCTGGTTCTACGGAAGTAATTAATAATCTGTTTTTTGATTTTACTGATGATGGGAATTACATCGTAAAAGGAGGTCCATCAACTAGAAGAATTATTGATTTTTCGGATATAGAAAACAGCTGGAGTATATTGCCTACGGGACAATCAGGGAATCCATTGAGTGAACATTATAGCGATCAGGCAGAGTTATATAATGCCGGTAAATTCAGAAGAATGATGCTTAATAAAGAGGAGATTGTTAGAACTTCAACAAAATTGGTTTTTATTCCCCGTAAAAAATGATTCTTTTTAAAGAGCCTAAAATAATAAATCAGTAATTTTGCTTAACTTTTTATAAAAAAATAATGCAAACTCCCATAAAAATAGCGGTTGTAGGTTCAGGATTAGTTGGATCTTTATTGGCTATTTATCTTCGTAAAGCGGGTCATACGGTTCATGTTTACGATAGAAGTCCTGATATTCGAAAAATACAATTTTCTGGTCGTTCCATTAATTTAGCGATGTCTAATCGCGGATGGAAAGCTTTGGATGGAGTAGGAATAGGAAACGAGGTTCGTAAAATTGCCATTCCTATGGAAAAACGTGCGATCCATTTGGTTGATAAACTCAATTTTCAAAATTACGGTCAGGAAGGGGAATCGATTTATTCCATTTCGAGAGGACTTTTGAATAGGAAAATGATTGATTTGGCGGAAGCCGCAGGAGCAGAATTCTTTTTTGAACAAAAAATATGGGATGTTTCACTTGATCATGCAACCCTTCATATTGGTGAAACAGAACGTGGCGCTTGGGAAGATAAGAAATACGATATGGTTTTTGGTGCTGACGGTGCTTTTTCGAGAATCCGTCACCGTATGCAACGCCAAAGTATGTTTGATTATTCGCAAGAATTCTTGCCCATCGGTTATAAGGAGTTAAATATTCCTGCAAATCTTGATGGGACTCATAAATTAGATAAGAATTCATTTCATATTTGGCCTCGTGGCGAGTATATGTTGATTGCATTGCCTAATTTAGACGGAAGTTTTACCTGTACTTTGTTTATGCCGTTTGAAGGAGAAAATTCTTTTGCATCATTAAATGACATAAAATTAGTGGAGGCTTTTTTCGAAAAGAACTTACCGGATACTATTGATGTAATTCCAAAATTAGCAGAAGATTTTTTCAAGAATCCTACTAGTACGCTAGTAACGATGAAATGTTATCCATGGACTTATGAGGATAAAATTGCACTTATTGGTGATGCCAGTCATGCAATTGTTCCTTTTTATGGTCAAGGAATGAATGCTGGCTTTGAAGACATCTCTGTACTTTATGAAATGATGGAGAAATACGGTGACAACTGGAAATGGATTTTCTCGGAATATCAAAAATCACGCAAACCAAATGCGGATGCGATTGCGGAACTTTCGTATCGTAATTTTTTAGAAATGAGTTCCAAGACAGCTGATGAAAATTTTCTTTTACAAAAGAAAATTGAAAAGTCTTTCTCAGACAAACATCCTGAAAAATGGATTCCATTATACAGTCGCGTTACTTTTAGTGACCGTCCGTATGCAGAAGCTTTAGCGATAGGAGATTATCAAAATGCAATTATGGAAGAAGTCTTGAAAATGGAAAACATTACTGAAATATGGGATTCAGAAGCTGTTGAAAATAAAATTTTGGAACTGTTAAAATAAAAAAGGACTCTACATAGGAGTCCTTTTTAGTGTTATTTATTTTTTGATGCTGGTTTTAATAAGACTCGTAATGTACTATCGTTATTGAAATAGCTGAACATCCAATTAATAAAAATGGAGAGTTTGTTCTTTACGCTTAAAATTAACATCAAGTGAATGAACATCCATGTAAACCATGCCAATCTTCCTTGAAAACTAAATTTTGGCAAATCTACTACTGCTTTTCGCTTTCCTACAGTTGCCATTGAACCTTTGTCGTGGTATTCGTATTCAACTTTCGGTTTGTTTTTAAGGCTAATTTTGAAATTATTAGCCAATACTTTTGCTTGTTCAATAGCTACACTGGCAACCTGTGGATGTCCGTTAGGGTATTTTGGGGTAGCCATGAAAGCAATGTCGCCAAGTGCATAAACATTTTCTAGATTTACGATGTTATTAAACCGATTGACGAGGAATCGATTTCCTCTGGTGACGCTTTCTTTGGGGATTCCTTCAAGAGTATTTCCAATAATTCCTGCTGCCCAGATAACATTAGTTGACTCGATAATTTCACCACTTTGCAAGCTGACAGTTTTACCGTCGTAATGGTTTACAAGAGTGTTTGTTTTTACAATTACGCCTAATTCTTCTAAGTATTTACGAGACATTTTTTGCGAATCGACACTCATGGGGTTCAAAACGTTTGGAGATCCTTCTAGTAAGTAGATTGTCAATTTTGAAAAATCTTTATCCGGGTAATCTTTTGGAAGAATGTTTTTTTTCATTTCTGCCAAAGCACCCGCAAGTTCAACGCCGGTAGGTCCACCTCCCACAATTACAAAATTCATTATAGCCTGTAGTTCTTCCGGTGGGGCAATTAAAGCATCTTCGAAAGTTTGAAGAATTTGGTTGCGAAGTTGAATTGCCTCTGGAACGGATTTCATAGGGAATGCAAATTTTTCTATTTCGGCATTTCCAAAATAATTCGTTGTACATCCAAATGCGACTATAAGATGATCATAGTCAAAATCAGCAATAGAAGTTCGTAGTTTTTTATTTTGTGTGTCAACACTCAGGACATCTGCTATTCGAATTCGGACATTTTTTGAGTGTTGAAAGACTTTTCGTAAAGGGAATGAGATACTGGCAGGTTCTAGCCTTGCAGTTGCTACCTGATACATTAATGGTTGGAATTGATGGTAATTATTTTTGTCGATTAATAAAACATCAAAATCCGTATTTTCTAAATCTTGAGCCAAACGCAAACCGGCAAAACCAGCTCCAATAATTACAATTTTCTTTTGAATTCCCATATCTAATTTCTTTTGAAAGTATAAAGATACAAATTATGATGGGGTTAGTCCTCTCTATTAACGTTTCCTATAGAAAATGCGGGTTTGCAAATCGCAAGATATTCACAAGGTTCTTCAAAAGGATTGGAATATTGCACGCGAGTATTCTTTTCTATTTTTATCGATTGTCCAGCCACTAGAATGATAATTTCATCTTCAATTATAAATTGCTTTTTACCTTTAATAATATAGGTGTATTCTTCAAAATCAGGGGTTTGAAAAGGTTCGCTCCAGTTAGGCGGTGCAACCATGTGAGCTATGGAGATGTCATTATTATCTGTTGATGCTTTTCCGTGATGTTCTTCGATTAGTTTTCCATCGGTAGTGGGAACAATGAACGGAGCGTTTTGAACAAAATATTTTTTCATGATGGATTTGCTTTTTTTAGAATTATCCTCTAAAACTGGGTATCTTAATTTATTTTTTAAACATTTTTGTTAATACACCAAACGCGCCTCTAATAAATGTAGCATTTGTTAGCACTTTCAAAACGGATTTGCCTACAACGCTCGCTGTACTTGGTCCTTGGTTTTGCTGCTTTTGAGATTCCTGTTTTTGCTCTTGTTTGTTAATTTCCTCTTCGACAACGGCAATTTTTTTGTTTAACATCTCATAAGCACTTTCGCGATCAATCAGTTCGCTGTATTTTTTCACCAGTTTTGATTTGTTATTAATTTCCTGAATTTCACTCTCGGTTAGAATATCCATTCTGCTCATCGGGGCACGCATCATCGTTGCCGCAAGTGGTGTCGGAATTCCTTTTTCGTTTAATGCCGTAACAAGTGCTTCTCCAATTCCAAGGCTGGTTAAAACTTCATCAGTCTTGTAATAATCGGACGTTGGGTAATTATCTGCGGTTTGTTTAATGGCTTTTCGGTCATTGGCTGTAAAAGCTCTTAAAGCATGTTGGATTTTTAATCCCAATTGTGCCAAAACCCCGCTTGGAATATCCATTGGGTTTTGTGTGATGAAATAAATACCTACACCCTTCGAACGAATCAATTTTACAATCGTCTCTATTTGTTCTAACAAAGTTTTGCTGGCTTCATTGAAAATCAAATGGGCTTCGTCAATAAAAATAATTAATTCCGGTTGATCTGAATCTCCTTTTTCAGGCATTTGTTGGTATATTTCCGCCAACAAGCTCAACATAAAAGTCGAGAATAACTTTGGTTTATCTTGAATATCAGTCAATCGTAAAATATTGATATATCCTTTTCCATTCTCATCGATGCGCATTAAATCCTCTACATCAAAAGACATTTCTCCAAAAAATAGATCAGCTCCTTGTTGTTCCAATTCAATTATTTTTCTAAGAATTGTTCCAGTTGTCGAAGTGGAAATCTTGCCATAATGTTCTTCAATTTCATCTTTCCCTTCTTCGGTAATGTAATTGATTACTTTTTTGATGTCTTTTAAATCCAATAAAGGCATTTTATTATCATCACAATATTTGAAGATAACAGAAACTACACCAGCCTGAGTATCGTTTAAATTGAGGATTCTAGAAAATAATACCGGTCCAAACTCAGATATTGTTGCACGAAGCCGAACTCCATTTTGTTCGGATAAAGTCAATAGTTCCACTGGAAAACTTGCAGTGGTATAGGGTATATTAATTTTAGCGTGGCGTTCCGTTATAAATGGTTTTTCTTCACCTTCTTTCGCGATTCCGCTAAAATCACCTTTAATGTCCATCATTAAAACGGGAATTCCAAAATTTGATAATTGTTCTGAAAAAACTTGAATGGTTTTGGTTTTCCCAGTTCCGGTCGCTCCTGCAATTAATCCATGACGGTTTAAGGTTTTCAAAGGGACTTTTACATGTGCATCGGTCAAGGCTTCTCCATCTAAAATTGCTCCTCCCAGAGTAATACTTTCTCCTTTACAATTATAACCGGCTGTAATATGTTGTATGAAATCTTCTTTTCTGCTCATAATAGGTGTGAATTTAAATCAATTGCAAGATAATTTTTTTTTTCTAAAACCTATAGTTTTAGGGTATAATGCAATTTTCTTGCTTTTTTAGTGTTAATAGTGCAAAATAATCCTTTTGGTAGATTTGAGATTGTTTTTGAAATATTATATGGATAGTTCATAAAAAAATAAGCTTTTTTATATAAATTGGCTGATTTATTTGCGTTTTTTAATATAAATGTAAACTATCGAATTGTAAATGTATATTTGAAATAAATATAATCATAATAAAATTAAAAAAAGTTTTTTTATTTAAACTAAAAATATAAATTTGCTCCACTACAAGTTTATTATAACTAAGATAATTTATTTAAAACTATTAAAATTAAAAAAAAATGGCAAACGTTAAAAAAGAAAAAGGTGCAAACGGAGGAGGAATGATTTCAGGAATCATTATTGTAGCATGTATTTTTGTAGGATGGTTGATTTGGAATTTTATAATGGGTAATGGCGCAAATTTTGAAGGTGGTGTTAATACTGGTCATCCATTACCAGGAAATATGTTAGCAATGGTATACAAAGGGGGTCCTATTGTTCCAGTTTTGTTAGGTTTATTGTTAATGGTTGTTGTGTTTTCTTTTGAAAGATATTTTGTTATTTCAAAAGCATCTGGTACAGGGAATCTAGACCAATTCATGAAAAAAGTGCAAGCAAGTATCGTTACAGGTGATATTGAGGGAGCTATTGCTGCATGTGACAAACAAAAAGGTTCTGTTGCAAATCCAATAAAATCAGCTTTATTGAAGTATCAAGAAGTTAAAAGAGAAGGTTTAGATAGCGAAGCAGCTGCTGAAACTATCCATAAAGAAATAGAAGAAGTTACTTCATTGGAAATGCCAATGTTAGAAAAACACATGACTATTCTTTCTACATTAGTATCTTTAGGTACGTTAGCAGGTTTGTTAGGTACGGTTACGGGTATGATTAAAGCATTTAGTGCTTTGTCTGCTGCAGGTAGTCCTGATTCAGCTGCTCTTGCAAACGGTATCTCTGAAGCACTTATTAATACAGCTACGGGTATTGCAACTTCAGCTTTAGCGATTGTAGTTTACAACTTTTTCACATCTAAAATTGATGACTTGACTTATTCTATTGATGAAGCGGGTAATACAATTGTAAATACTTACAGACACTTCAGAAGTACAAGTAAATAATTAATAATTTAATTTATAAGGAAATAGAGATCTAGTAAATTAGGATTCTATTTTCTTATAAATATTTAAAAAATATATTAATGGCTATAAAAATGAAAAAAAAGGCAGGGTCTACAGATATGACTGCTATGTGTGATGTAGCTTTTCTTTTGCTTTCATTCTTTGTAATGACAGCAACAGCAAAGATACCAGAAGCATTGCCGGTAGATACGCCTTCTTCAACAGTTCAGACAAAGTTGCCTGAATCTGATTTAGCTACCATAACGATAGGGAAAGGAAAAGTGTTTTTCGATTTAAAAGGAAGAGACATTCGTAAAAAAACCTTGGAGTTAATGGGGCAAAAGTATGGGATTGCTTTTTCGGAATCAGAGGCTCAGGAATTTGCAATAATGGAAGGATTTGGTGTTCCAATAGAAAGTCTTAAGCAGATTCTTGACATGAGAGCGGCAGATAGAAGTAAAGCGAATCAGCCTGGAATTCCAAAAGATTCACTTGATAATCAGTTGAAAGAATGGATTTACAATGCTCGTATTGCGAATATTGAAGTTGCTGACAAAGAATTGCAGATAGCCATCAAAGGCGATGCAAAAGAAGAATATCAGGCTATTAGAAGAGTTATGGATATTTTGCAAGATCAAAAAATCAATAATTTTAATTTAGTTACTGGTTTAAGAACGGAAGACTTTTAATAAATAATATACACTACAATGGCTGAATTAAATACTGGCGACGGAGGCGGAAAAGGTGGAAAAGTAAGAAGTAAAAAAGCAAATTCTAAAGTAGATTTAACTGCTATGGTGGATTTGGCCTTCTTGTTAATTACATTCTTTATGCTTACCACTACGTTGTCTAAGCCTCAATCGATGGATTTGGGCTTGCCAGATAGGGACGAAGATCCTTCAAAAAACAAGGATATGAAAGTAGATGAAAATCGTACTTTGACGGTCTTAGTTGGCGAGAATAACAAGATGATTTATTACATGGGTTTATTGGCTACTCCTATTGCTGGTCCAAAAGATATATCTTATGGAAAAGATGGTATTCGTAAAGAATTGTTTTCTAGAAAAAAATCAGTACTTGAATATACTGGTAATAAAGATAAAGGAATCATTGTAATTATAAAGCCAAGTAAAAAGTCTAATTATCGTAATTTGGTAGATATACTTGATGAAATGGCTATAACTGGCGTATCAACGTATGCGATAGTGAATGAATACACGCCTGAGGAAACAAAATTGTTAGAAGGTAAATAGATTTATTCTTTACCCAGATAACCTAATAATTAAGAAAAATGAAATTAGATATATTTAAAAACCAATGGCTTGATATCGTTTTTGATGGACGAAACAAAAGTTATGGTGCATATCAACTAAGAAAATCAAATACTAAGACTTCTGTCAGAGCACTTATTGTTGGAAGTATTCTTTTTGGTTTAGCTGTTAGTGCGCCACTTATTTTAAGTTTGCTTCCTGATTCATCAGATGTGGAAGAAAACAGAGATATTAAGATAACTGCAATAAAGTTGCCGCCAAAGCAAGAGAAGCCTAAAGAAAATTTACCGCCACCACCTCCACCAGCACCAAAAGTGGATCAGGTTAAGTTTGTGAAACCAGTTGTGGCTAAAGCAGAGGAAATAACAGAAGAGCCGCCAAAAATTGTCGAAATGAAAGACAAGAAAATTGGAGCAGAAACTATTAAAGGAGATCCTGATGCGGTATTGTCTGTAGAACCAGTAGGTACTGGAACTGCAGCTGTAGTTGAAGAAGTGGATAACCAAATTTATAGCACTGCAGGTATTGAGGTGAAACCTGATTTTCCAGGAGGAATCAATAAATTTTATAAATTTGTTGGGGATAATTATCAAACTCCCGAAGAAGAAGGATTAAAAGGAAAAGTGTATGTTACTTTTGTAGTAGAAAAAGACGGATCTTTAACTGATATTAAAGTAATCAGAGATATTGGTTACGGTACTGGAAAAGAAGCTATTCGTGTTTTAAAGAAATGTCCTAAATGGACACCTGGAGAGCAAAATGGTAAAAAAGTAAGGGTACTTTATTCGTTACCAATTACTATACAATCAGCAGAGTAATGTTAAAGAGCATACTTATTAATTTACAGAAGAAATCGCTCAAAGAGCGATTTCTTCTCGTTTTGGGAATTTTGTTTTTTTTAGTTTATCTTGTTTTAGGTTTATTCATTATCTTTATGAAAGAATTTCCGATAGCTATGGATACCAATTACAGAATTGCATTTGGTATAATACTTATTGTGTATGCTTTTTTTAGATTCACACGACTTATTAACGATAACAATTAGATTATGAAAAATTTTGCAGTAATTCCGTGTTTTGTGTTTTTTTCTTTTTTTCTAGTAATTTCTTCTTGCAAGAAATCTGATGGTGAAAAGAAAGATAAGGAAACAATTCTTAAAGGTTCTGTAACTATTCTTGTTGATGAAACTATAAAGCCTATTATTGAAGATCAGATTGAAGTTTTTGAAAATTTTTATCCGGCTAAAATCATCATGGATGCAAAATCTGAAAAAGAAGTTGTACGCTCTTTGATAAATGATTCGTCAAGTATTGCAGTTTTGTCAAGAAAATTGACTGCAGAAGAGAATAAGATTTTTGATAATAAAAAAATTATTCCTAAAGTTACTTTTTTTGCTACAGATGGTATTGCATTGATCTCTAATAAAAATAACAAAGACACTTTAGTAGCTTTGAATGACATAATAGCTTTCATGAAAGGAAAACCGCAAAATGCTATAAAGGGATTGGTTTTTGATAATCCAAATTCAAGTACAGTTCGGTACATGAATGATTTGGCGGGGATAAATGAGAATCCGGAAAAAGGAATTTTTTCTTTTAAAACCAACGAAGAGGTTATTAAGTTTGTTTCTGAAAATGAAGGCATGATAGGTGTTGTTGGATTGAATTGGCTCTATCAACCTTCAGGAATTATGAAAGAAATTGTTAAGAAGATTAAAGTTCTTAGCGTAAAAAGTACTTCGGGGAATGAATTTTATCCTCCTTCACAAAATAATATAGCAGAAGGAAAATACCCTTTGGCACGTGATTTGTATATAATAAACTGTCAAGGATCTTCTGGATTAGGAATGGGGTTTGCTTCTTTTGTTGCAGGAGAACAAGGACAAAGAGTAGTACTTAAATCAGGTCTGCTTCCTTTTCGTACACCAAGCAGAAAGATTAAAGTAAGAAAGGAAATATACAATGATAAAAAATAAATTAATTATAATGAAAATGAATAAATTAACAATTTTTAGTGTTGCATTATTGGCTTCAGCATTTGCGAGTCAAGCACAAGATATAAATCAAGCAAAAAAAGCTATTGATGCAGAGCAATTTGAAAGTGCAAAATCGATTTTAAAATCTATTATTAAGACTAAACCTTCTAATGGGGCTGCTTATTATACTCTAGGGAACGTTTATCTCATACAGGCTGTTGAAGATTCTGCAAAAATTTATTTTCAAAATGGTCTAAATGCATCTGAAGAAGCTAAACTAAATTATATTGGTTTAGGCCAAATGGATTTAGATAAAAATGATGTTACCGGTGCTCAGGCTAAATTTGCATTGGCAACTAAAGACATGAGAAAAAAGGATTTTCAAGAGTATATTTACGTTGCTAGAGCATATATGAATGCCAGAAAACCAGATTATAAGAGTGCTATTGCAATTCTGAGTCGTGCTGCGATTAATAATTCTCAAGATGCTCAAGTACAACTTGCTTTAGGAGATGCCTATTATGGTGACGGAAAACAAAATGAAGCTTATGTTGCTTATAGAAATGCTTTCCAAGCAGATAATACCTTATTAAGAGCAAAAATGCAATTGGGAGTTTTATTGAAAGGAGCAAAATCTTATGATGAAGCTTTAAAAGCTTATAATGAAGTTATTGCTATAAATCCTAACTACGGTCCAGTTTATAGAGAATTGGCTGAAACGTATTATAAAATAGCACGTAATAAACCATCTCAAGCTGCTACGAATTATAAGACGGCAATGGGATACTATGACAAATACATGTCTTTAACGGATTACTCAATTCATTCTAGAATGCGTCGTGCTGATTTTCTTATCTTAGTTGAGGATTATGTTGCTCTTGAAGCTGAAGCTAATAAAATGATTGAATTGGATAAAGTTAATCCAAGGATTTATCGTTATTTAGGATATGCTGCTTACAAAAATGGAAATGTCGATGTGGCAATTACATCTTTAGAAAGTTTTATCAATGCTCCAGGAAATAAAGCGATAGCACTAGACTATTTGTATTTAGGATTAACTAAAATTAAAAAAGGAACAAGTGCTGATGGTTTATCAATTGATCCGAGTGCTTTTAGTGCTGGTTTGGTAGATATCAAAAAAGCTATTGAGATGGAACCTTTAGCGGTGCAGGATTTAAGTGAAGTTGGTAAACAATTATTTACACAAAAATTATATAATGAAGCTGCCGCTATATTTGAATTTGGTGCTAACACTAAAGAATCTACAAGTTTCCTAGATGATAATGTGTATTATGGTTTAGCAAATTATTATGCTAACATCAATAAAGGAAAAGATGTGAAAGTTGATGTCGTTGCCCTTCAAAAAGCAGACGCAGCTTTTGAGAAAGTATTAGTAGCTTCTCCAACTTATCTAGAAGCGTATCTATATAGAGCAAGAACAAACAGATTGCTTGAAAAAGATGATGTTATGGTTAAGAATTATGAAGATTATGTGGCGAAAGTTACTGAGCTAGGAGCAGATGAACTGGCTAAGCCAGCTGTAAAAGCTAAGGTTATTGAGTCTTATAATAATATGGCTGCAAGTTTTGCAAACACTGACAAAGCTAAAGCTATTGAGTATTTCAAAAAAACACTAGCAATAGATCCAGCCAATAATTATGCTACAGAATCTATAAAAATTTTGAAATAATAAAGGTTTAATTTCCAAATTAGAAAACCGATAGTCTTATGGCTATCGGTTTTTTTATGGTTCTTAGGTTGAGATTTATTTTTTCTCAGTAGTTGAGTAAATTCGACTAAGACACTTCTTACCTCTTTCAAAGTTTGTCATATTAGTCGTTGTTTTCAAATTAACTCCTTTCAAATTAACTATCTTTGCATTTTAAAATTAAAGAATGTTATCAAAAGAAATACAGTTAGAAGTTAATAAAGGAGCCATGCTTCCGTTGATGGAAGAGTTTTACACTATTCAAGGAGAAGGATTTCATACAGGGACAGCCGCATACTTTATTAGAATTGGTGGATGTGATGTGGGTTGTCATTGGTGCGATGTAAAAGAAAGTTGGAATGCTGAATTACATCCTCCTACTGGAATTGATCTAATAGTTGAAAATGCTAGTAAATATTCAGAAACTGTTGTAATAACTGGTGGAGAGCCTTTGATGTGGGATATGAATTTGCTTACGCAAAAGCTAAAAGAGAATAATAGAAGGGTTCATATTGAAACTTCTGGAGCTTATCCACTTACAGGAACTTGGGATTGGATTTGTTTGTCTCCAAAGAAAAATAAGCTGCCAACTCAGACGGTTTATGATAACGCACATGAGTTGAAAGTAATCATTTATAACAAACATGACTTTGTTTTTGCGGAAGAACAAGCAGAAAAGGTAAATAGCAATGCTATTTTATTCCTGCAGCCGGAATGGAGTAAAAAAGAAGAAATGACTCCGTTAATTGTTGATTACGTAATGAATAATCCTAAATGGCGTGTCTCTCTTCAAACCCATAAATATTTAAATATTCCATAGTAGTAGATAACAAATAATACTAGTCAATTTTGTAAAATTGTCTTTATAAGCGTGGTCATTTGATTGTAATATTTTATTAATGAATTTGTTATTACTCTTATAGTATAGTAATTTCTAACGATTGATTATCAAAATTTTTTCAAATAAATTATAGAGTAATTTTATGAATGTTTTTTTTTTTACATTCAATGAATCTGATTATGTAAAGCTTTTTTACATGTTATAAATTCTGGTGAGTTTTTATAATTTTAAAATGTTTATTTAGTATTTTTGAAATACTGAAAATAAATCAATTATCTATATTTTTTACTTTATAAAACGAAAAATAAGTAGAATTTAATTTATTTAATTGTAATATAGTTAAAAACTTGTTTTATTCTTTTTTTTAATTATTGAAAAACGATTTTAGTAAGCTTTTTTTGTTACATTTAAAAAAAAATATTTGTGATGTATTTAAAATCAATTTCGATAATCTGTTTTTTTGTTTTTCAATTTTCTACAGCTCAAAATGGAGATGTTTATAATAATAATCTCTATGATTACCAGACAGTGGAATATCAACCTCAGTATGCCGGAGGATTTAAAGAATTCCTTAAGTATATTTCAAGAAATTACAGAGCTCCCGAAGTTGAAGGATTGTCTGGAGTTTTAAAAATTGATTTTGTAATTGAAACTAATGGAACAATAAGTTCTGTAAAAATAATCAATGAGGTAGGAGAAGGAGCAGGGGATGAGGCTGTTAGAGTTTTGTTGAAATGTCCTAATTGGTCTCCTGGTCAACAGAATGGTAAAAAAGTAAGGGTTATTTACCATAACTTTCCAATAACCATAAGGAATTAGATTATTGAATTTTAAAATCGTAAATTTTTTTAAATTCAATAATTTGTGATAAATGATGGTTCCCATGCCAAGCATATGTTCCAATTATTTCCTTCAATTGAAAAGTGGCGTTATGCTCCGGATGAATAAAGGACTTTTCCAAATCATCTTCAGATAGACTTTTCATCAAATAAACTAACCGAAAATGCAGGCCTTCCAGAAAAGAGAGAGTAGGCTGAATAGGCATTGTCAAATTATCATGTAATTCAGCCCAACGATCTTCATGATAAAATTTTATTACTGGTTTGTCTTCAGTCAGTGCCCATTTGATCCTGATGAAACAATTCATATGACTTTCAGCGCAATGATGAATGACTTGACGAATTGTCCAACCGTTTTCTCGGTACGGTGTGTCAAGCTGTTCCTCGGTTAAAGAAACTACTTCTTTTGTTAATCGTTCTGGAAAACTTGCTATCTCGGCTATTTTAATAGTAAGATAGTTGCTAGAATAGATTTCTGGGGCTATAAATTTTCCAATAGGATAACGTAATTTTTCCAATACTGAGTTTTTCATACTATTCATAGACTTTATCTATTTTCTAAATTGAAAGTTTTGCCAAATAATCAAAATGTTCACCTTCAAGAATCAACTCACATTGAAATCCATTATCCAAAGCTGCATTTTGCAAGGTGTTGTAATCAATGAACATCCAGTCGAATGGTTTTTCTTTCTCGCCTTTGTAGGATATATTAAAAACGATTTCGCCATAATATTCATTTTGGGAAGGAATCCACTTTCCGCCGTCTTCATCATCATCAAACATATAAATAATATCAGAACTATCCAAGAGAATTTGTCCGCCAGGATTCAATAATGATTTTAGTTTTAAAAGGAAATTTGGAATGTTTTTCAATTTACCACACATCCCTGCGCCATTCATTAAGAGGAGTATTGTGTCATATTTTTCGTTTTCTAAGGTCATGACATCCTGAACTTTTGCTTTTTTAAGTCCGCGAAGTGTACAAGCTTCAATGGCATTTGGAGAAATATCTATAGAGGTGACATCTAAATTGCGTTCGTTTTGTAAAGACAAGCTATGGCTTCCTGCACCACATCCGACATCTAAAATTTTTCCTTTGGCAAGTTGTAACGCTTTTTGTTCCATTAATGGCATTTCATCATACGAGCGAAACAAGTAAGCAACACTCATTTCATCTTCTTCTGAAATTGTGGTTTCTGTAATTAAATCTTCAGGTGAATTATTGGTTTGAAAATCAAGAATGGCTTTGCCGAAAAGGTCTTTCATTAGAGTTGATGTGTTAATTTGGTAATTAGTTGATTTGTTTTAAGTAATTTCGCAGAATGTTTTGTCGAATAACCGAAAAAACAAATCTATAGAATGAACGCTATTTTAAACAATCTTCCTAAAGAAGCCAAAGATAAGCATATCGAGAACAAAAAGTATTTCGATAAGCTGAAAAAGAAGACGCCAAAGAATTTGGATTACGTGATGCAGGATTTGCATGACTCCGAATTCAAGAAAACGGATTGTCTGAAATGTGCCAATTGTTGTAAAACTACTGGGCCATTATTTACGGATGCGGATATTGAGCGTGTTTCAAAATATTTGCGTCAAAAACCACAACAGTTTATCGAGCAATATCTTCGCATTGACGAAGACAGGGATTATGTGTTGCAAAGTGTGCCGTGTACTTTTCTGGATAATGAAAATGCTTGCATGATTTATGATGTTCGCCCAAAAGCATGTAGGGAATTTCCGCATACGGATAGAAAAAAGTTTCAACAAATCACAGAGTTAACCTTGAAAAACGTAGCTATTTGTCCAGCTGCTTTTAACATTGTAGAGGAAATGAAAAAGAAGTTGCCTCTTTAAAATTTTCTGTCTAGTCTTCCTCTATTTTGGAGAGTCCCGAGGCTTCGGGAGGGGTGAGGACTAATAAATTAAATAATTAGATCTCATTTCCTTAAACTCAATTAAACCTTTCTTCCAACTTTCTCTTATTTCATGTTCCGAAGTTCCTGTTTCTATTTGCTGTTGCAATTTTTTAGTTCCTGCAAGTTTGGTAAAAAAGGGATTAAAGAATTTTGATTTGTCAGTTGTGGTTTGATACGCTTTAATCAACCATTTTAACTCCAGTCGATCTACTTTTGTAAGTGTAGATAAATCTTCTGCGTAACATTCGATACTATTGTGAACGGGATTTTGTGCGCCAAAATTTGGTTTTGGAATAAAACTAAAATTGCTTTTTGGTAAATAAGGAGAGCCATAAATTTGAAACTGTTTTTCAGTTCCTCGTCCTACGCTTACATTTGTACCTTCAAAAAGACATAAACTTGCATATAAATTCACGGCTTGATCATTTGGAAGATTGGGTGAAGGTTTTACAGGCAAACTATAATCTATTTTTCGATTGTAATTAAGACATGGAATAACGGTCAATTTGTATTGAATTTTATTCTTCAGCCATTTCTCACCATTAATCATTTGTGCATATTCCCCAATAGTCATTCCATGAAGCAAAGGAATGGTATGCATTCCCACAAAACTGGTAAATGCTGGCTCAAGAATTGGACCGTCAACAATACTTCCGTTAGGATTTGGTCGGTCAAGAATTAAAAGCGGAATGTTATTTTCGGCACAGGCTTCCATTATATAATGTAAAGAAGAGATATAAGTATAAAATCGAGCGCCTACGTCTTGCAAATCAAAAACCATGATGTCGATTCCTGCAAGTTGCTCTGGTTTCGGTTTTTTATTGTCACCATAAAGCGAAATGATTGAAAGTCCAGTTTTAGAATCTTTTCCGTCAACGATATGTTCACCTGCATCTGCAGTTCCCCGAAAACCGTGTTCTGGTGCGAATATTTTCTGGATGGCTATATTTTTTTCTAAAAGAAAATCTACCACGTGTATTTTATTAGAGAGAATACCGGTTTGATTGGTTACAATCCCAATTTTCTTGTCCTTTAATAATGGTATATAGGTGTTGTAATTATCGGCTCCAGTTATAATTTCTATTTTTGGATTGTCTTTAGTTTTATCCAAAACTGAGCTTATATTTTCCTTGACATCTATTTTCCTGGCGGAACAGGATGTTGAAATGATAATAAAATATATAAAGTAAACTGATATTTTGTGAAATGGAGTCATGTCGAGGTTTAAATAAAATTAAGGTCAATTAGTGTAATTCGTGTTTTAGCTGTATTTTTGGCTTTAGCAACGCAAACTGGCGAAGCAAATCCAAATTAGAAAAGTAATCAAATTGAATTTAGAATATTTCATAGCCAAACGACTCATTACTGCTAAAGATTATAAAAGTAGCATTTCTGCTCCAATTATAAAAATTGCTATTTCGGCAATCGCCATTGGTATGATTATGATGATTGTTTCAGTAGCAACTGGAATTGGACTGCAACAAAAAATACGAGAAAAAGTTTCCGCTTTCAACGGACATATTATTATTTCGAATTACGACAACAATCAATCCGAAGTCACCTTAGTCTCAATTTCTAAAAAACAGGACTTTTATCCAAAGTTTACGTCTGTTCCTGGAGTGGAGCATATTCAAGCTATCGCCAGTAAAGCTGGAATCATCAGAACCGAAACCGCTTTCGAGGGAATTATTTTCAAAGGAGTTGGGAATGATTATAAATGGGATAATATAAAGGAGTATCTCGTTTCAGGTAAATTACCGGATTATTCAAAAAATGTCAATCAAGAAGTATTAATATCGCAATTCCTTGCAAACAGATTGAATTTGAAAGTAGGTGACCTTTTTAATACATTCTTCATCAAAGAAGACCAAAACCGGTTGCCCAATATTCGAAGATTTAAAATTACAGGAATTTTCAATTCTGGTTTCCAGGAATTCGACGCTACTTATATAATAGGAGATATTCGTCACATGCAGCGAATCAATAAATGGGCTCCAGATCAAATTGGTGCTTTCGAAGTTTTTGTAGATGATTTTAACGCTATAGAATCTACCGGAGAACAAGTTTATGCGCAAACGTCGTCTACATTAGACACTAAAACTATAATTGAGAAATACAGCTATATATTTGAGTGGCTTCAACTTTTCGATTTCAACATCATTGTCATATTAGTAGTCATGATACTTGTTGCCACAATCAATATGGTCGTAGCATTATTGGTGTTGATTCTTGAGCGAACACAAATGATAGGAATTCTAAAAGCGTTAGGAGCCAATAATTGGTCAGTCCGAAAAATATTTCTGTACAATGCTTTCTATCTTATAGTAAGAGGGCTCTTCTGGGGGAATCTAATAGGCATCTCATTACTGCTAATCCAACAACAATTCGGTATAATTCAACTTCCACCTGAGAACTATTACGTCAATCAAGCGCCGGTATATTTAAATTGGGGATACATACTGTTGTTGAATCTGCTCACCGTGACCGTTTGTTTCTTGGTATTACTAATTCCTTCCTATATTATAACCAAAATTTCACCGGTCAAAGCCATCCGTTTCGATTAGTTTATCTTTCGGGCGTTCCTTATCAATACAAAAAGGCGATTATTAAAAAAAGGTAATCGCCTTTTTGTATTGATAAGTCGGGCTATTCGCTACAAGTCCTCGTCCGGTTGAGTTTGAGACTCAATGGGACTGCGGGCTTTACGCTGCTATCCCTAACGCGGGTTTCGAATAATTAGGATATTCAGTTCAGTCAAGAGGAGAAGAACTCATATCAATACAATAAATCCGGTTACCTTATATATAGTAGAGAATGGAAAAGCGATGTTTATACTTATATAAGGTACAGCATAAAACCATTTTATTGATCCAAACGAGTTTTTGTTCAAATACTGTCAAGGCAGGCTGTTTTGAAGGATCAGAGCTTAGTGAAGAGCTGCTAAAACATGAACAAAGATTGAATTTCTAAAGCTTTAGTCAATAAAGGAGGGAAGTTGACAGCCGTACAATCGCACTGAAATCGGCGATTTTGGATTGAAATGATGTTTATCGGCAATTGGGCTGCTGTTTTGTGTAAAAAACTTTTACTTTCAAAATTCACGGTTTCAGCGAGTTAAAGTAAAAGTTAAGAAAAGGGTAAAAAAAAGGTTTAAAAAAGCTTGAATAACGCAATAAAGGTGCTAGTTTTGCACCCGCAATGACGCAGACGTTCTTTTAAATACTGGCAAGTAAAGTTAATCAAAGTAG
>NZ_FODN01000010.1 GCF_900110375.1 Flavobacterium sinopsychrotolerans
TATTGCGTTATTCAAGCTTTTTTAAACCTTTTTTTTACCCTTTTCTTAACTTTTACTTTAACTCGCTGAAACCGTGAATTTTGAAAGTAAAAGTTTTTTACACAAAACAGCAGCCCAATTGCCGATAAACATCATTTCAATCCAAAATCGCCGATTTCAGTGCGATTGTACGGCTGTCAACTTCCCTCCTTTATTGACTAAAGCTTTAGAAATTCAATCTTTGTTCATGTTTTAGCAGCTCTTCACTAAGCTCTACTCCTTCAAAATAGCCTAACTTGCCTGTATTCAAACAAAAAAACTACTCTGGATCAATAAAATGGTTTTATGCTATACCTTATATAGTAACAAAAATCGCTTTTCCTTTCTATCCTATATATAAGGTAAGATCATATACGTCAAAACAACAAAAAACTCTGGTTTACCGAAACCCGCGTTAGGGATAGCAGCGTAAAGCCCACAGTTCCGTTGAGTCTCAAACTCAATCGGACGAGGACTTGTAGCGAATAGCCCGACTTATAAAATACCGAGAGGCGATTACCCTTTACGATAATCGCCTCTCTGTATTTTATAAGGAACGCCAAAATGAAAATTATTTTTTCAGCTTTTCAGCTCTGGACTCCCAGGAATCAGTTAGATTATCATAATCAACTGGTTTTGCCGGATTTTGATTTTGTAATCTTCCGGAATCGAATGCCCGCACTAATATCGTTTCTATCAGATAGTCTTCATTAACATCGAAAGGTGCATACTTTGTTTTCAAATTAATGTCAAACATACTTGCCGCGGTATTCGACCAAAATGCTTTCCAGCCACTTTTGAGGTTTTTTACTAATTCATAAGTTGTGGTGCCAGTTTGACGATGTATTAACTTTACCAATATTTGACCTTGTTTACGGGAAAGCTTTTTGAGCTTGGCTTCGAACTCGTCACTCAAATAACTTTCAACTATTTTAAAGTATCTTTTTTTCTCTTTATTTGTTTTAAGGTTAGCCATTCCTTTATTAAGAATGGTCAATCGCTCCGAAGCTAGTTTTGCATAAGGATAGGTTTTATAAACACGATTTTGAAGGATTAAGAATTGCTTTTTTGCTTCGGGATCCGTTTTCCCCTTATATATTAAAACTTCTGGTAATTGAATAGTATCATTAAGAATGGATTCGTCATCTTCTAACTCATACCCCATCTTTGTGGTATCCTGAGGTATTACTTGTGCATTAACAGACAGAGTGGTAAATAAATAAAACAACAAAAATTTAATTAGCTTCATATAGGAAAATTTAATTGCCAAAATTATACATTATATACACAACTGTAATGCCAAATTTATAATTTAGCAAAAAAATAATTTTATGAGCACTAAATCAATATTAAACAAGTCATCACTTGAGTTTTTAGAAAACTACCTTAATAATGCATCACCTACAGGATATGAAAGTGGCGGGCAGAAATTATGGATGGAATACTTGAAACCTTATGTTGATACTTTTATAACGGATACGTACGGTTCTGCTGTTGGAATCATAAATCCGGATGCACCTTATAAGGTCGTGATTGAAGGTCATGCTGACGAAATTTCATGGTACGTCAATTATATTACGGATGATGGATTAATTTACGTGATTAGAAATGGTGGTTCGGATCACCAAATTGCACCTTCAAAACGCGTTAATATTCATACTAAAGCAGGAATTGTAAAAGGTGTTTTTGGTTGGCCTGCTATCCACACTAGAAATAGAAGCAAAGAAGAAGTAGCTAAAGTTGATAATCTATTTATTGATATTGGTTGTGAAACCAAAGAACAGGTAGATAAAATGGGTGTTCATGTAGGTTGCGTGATTACGTATCCTGACGAATTCATGATTTTGAACGAAAACAAGTTTGTTTGTCGCGCGATTGATAACCGTATGGGTGGGTTTATGATTGCCGAAGTAGCTCGTTTGCTACACGAAAACAAAATAAAACTTCCTTTTGGATTGTACATTACCAATTCCGTTCAGGAAGAAGTTGGTCTTCGTGGTGCCGAAATGATTACCAAAACCATCAAACCAAACGTAGCTATTGTTACTGATGTTTGTCATGACTCCACTACTCCAATGATTGAAAAGAAAATTGAAGGAGATACAAAAATTGGTAAAGGTCCTGTAGTTACTTATGCGCCTGCTGTTCAGAATAATTTGAGAGAATTGATTTTAGAAACTGCTATGGCAAAAGAAATCCCGTTCCAAAGATTGGCTTCCTCACGTGTTACGGGAACTGATACCGATGCTTTTGCTTACAGTAATGGCGGTGTGGCTTCAGCTTTGATATCTTTGCCGTTGCGTTATATGCATACCACGGTTGAAATGGTGCACCGTGATGACGTTGAAAACGTGATCAAATTAATTTATGAAACCTTGTTGAAATTAGAAAACGAAGAAACATTCTCTTATTTCAAATAATTTTTAGGAGCTAATCCCGTCTCGTTCTAAAACGAGATTGCAATCTTTCCCTTTTTGGCAGCAAAAAGGAAAAGGATTTCCACTACTATCGGGGCTAAAAACCGCAGTTCAAATTATGAATTGCGGTTTTTTATTAAATTTACTCAAACAATTCATAAAAATGCAATCAACTGCCACATCAATAGAAGCGTATTTAGAAGAAATCCCAGAGGAAAGAAAAATAGCTTTTACAAAACTCCGAGAAACTATTACAGAAAATATTCCAAAAGGATTTGTTGAACAAATGTCATACGGAATGATTGGTTATGTAGTGCCACATTCTATTTATCCTGGTGGCTATCATTGCGAACCAAAACTCCCGTTACCCTTTATTAACATCGCTTCTCAAAAAAATTTCATTGCGCTTTACCACATGGGAATTTATGCTAAGCCGAAATTACTGAATTGGTTTGTTACCGAATATCCAAAACACAGCACCCTAAAATTAGACATGGGAAAAAGTTGCATCCGATTTAAGAAGATGAACCAAATGCCTTTTGACTTAATTGCTGAACTCGTCCAAAAAATGTCGGTTCAGGAATGGATTATTTGTTATGAATCAGCATTTAAAAAATAAAAAACCGCAATTCAAAATTATGAATTGCGGTTTTTATTTATTTTTATGGAAATTGTTCTATCTATTCGCTAGATATTCCAAAACATTTTTCTCGATTCTTTCATCTATATTAGTGATGTCTGCTTTTACAAATTTCTCTCCTAAGATATTTTCGTATAATTCAATATATCTTTCAGAAACGGTTTCTATGTATTCATCAGTCATATCTGGAATTTGTTGCCCTTCGAGTCCTTGAAAACCATTTTCGATTAACCAACGACGAACAAACTCTTTCGATAATTGTTTTTGTTCTTCTCCGCTGTTTTGACGTTCTTGGTATCCTTCTGCGTAAAAATAACGAGAAGAATCCGGTGTGTGAATTTCGTCAATCAAGACAATTACACCTTCTTTAGTTTTACCAAATTCATATTTGGTATCCACCAAAATCAAACCACGACTAGCAGCAATTTCAGTTCCTCTTTGAAATAAATCCCTTGTGAATTTTTCTAAAACAACATAATCTTCTTCAGAAATAATTCCTTTCGACAAAATATCCTCACGAGAAATATCAGCATCATGTTCTCCATTATCCGCTTTGGTTGTCGGTGTAATAATAGGTTCTGGGAATTTATCATTTTCTTTCAAATAGTCTGGCATTGAAACTCCGCAAATTTCTCTTTTGCCAAGAGCGTATTCACGAGCAGCATGTCCCGAAAGATAGCCACGGATTACCATTTCTACTTTGAAAGGCTCACATAAATGACCTACTGCTACGTTAGGATCAGGAGTTGCAATTAACCAGTTTGGAACAATATCCTCAGTCAATTCCATGAATTTAGTAGCAATCTGGTTTAGAATTTGACCTTTATATGGAATTCCTTTTGGCAAAACTACATCAAAAGCCGAAAGCCTGTCCGTAGCTACCATAACCAAAAGTTCATCATTGATGTTATATACTTCTCGTACTTTACCGCGGTAAACAGATTTCTGGTTTGGAAAATTAAAATCAGTAGTTGTGATGGTGTTGCTCATTATACTAGTTGTGTGTGTTTATTTTTTGTTTTGCAAATTTAAAACTATTTCATAGAGTTTCCCAAAGAACAGAACTCTTAAATTTTATTTTTATCTCTAAAATTATTTTTTAAGTAACGTATCGTTGAATAAATTTAAGATTCGGCTGTATTCGTCAACCCAAGAATAGGTTTCTTTAAAACCATGAGCTTCCACTGGGAAACTTGACAAGCTCCATTTTTTCTTCCCTAATTCTATAAAACGTTGAGACAAACGAACAATGTCTTTGTATTCTACATTATCATCTACCATACCGTGAAGCATCAATAAATCCCCTTGTAAATTATCTGCAAAATAGATTGGAGAACTTTTTTTGTAAGCATCCGGATCCGTCTCTGGGAAATTAAGAATGTTTCCGGTGTAGCCATGATTGTAATGTACCCAATCCGTAACAGAACGTAAAGCTGCTCCAGAAGCAAACTCTTTGGGAGTTGTTAACATTCCCATCAACGTGATGAAACCTCCGTAAGAACCACCATAAATCCCAACTTTTGAAGCATCAATTCCATGATTTTCGACTAGAAATTTCTTTCCGTCAATTTGATCTGTTAAATCTTTTCCACCCATAAAACGGTAAATTCCTGTTCTAAAATCTCGTCCATATCCGTCGCTGCCTCTATAATCAATATCTAAAACGGTATAACCCAAATCGACCAATAAATTATGAAACATGTATTCTCTGTGGTACGTACTCCAATAATTATGCGCGTTTTGCAAATAACCAGCTCCATGAACAAACAAGATTGCGGCTTTATTCGCATTGGCAGTTTGTGGCTTGTACAATCTGGCATTTACGGGAGTCCCATCCTGCGCTTTGAAAGTAATTACTTCCGGTTCACGCCAAGAATATCCTTTGAAACTTTCCGATGTTGAAGACGTTATCTGATTTAAGTTGGTATTCTTTTTATTAGGCGCTACATACAATTCCCAAGGTTTATTTTTATACGAATAACGAACCAATAAGGAACTTTCGTCTGGAGACAAACTCACTTCATGAGCGCCATCTTTAGTCAAAATAGGTTGTAAAACGGCATTAGAAACTTCTAATTTATAGAAATTTCTGTTTCCTGGGTGTGTCGTTGTAGTCGTTAAATAAAAAGACTTTTTATCTTTTGACAAATTCACGTTGCGCACTTCCCAATTTCCTTTGGTGAGTTGTGTTTTCTTTTTTGACTTTAAATTATACGTATACAAATGAGAATAACCGGTTTCTTCCGATTGGAAGTAAACGGTTTCATTGTCTCCCAAAAACCCAAGTGTTCCTCTTCCATAAGAGTTAGAAGGAATTCCGGGTCCGCCAATCCAAGCTTCATCATGCTGATGATCTAATTCCTGGAAAGTTCCATTTTCTAAATTTAAACTGACAATCCATCGGTCTTTGTTGTCCTGACTTCTTATTTCAGCAATTGCGTAAGAACCATTTTCATTGTAAACAGGTTCCTGAACCACAATTAGTTTATTCTTTTTTTCTGCAGTTTTTGATTTTTCATACAACTCAAAATATTTAGGAACATCCTGAATATGGCTCAAAGATGAAAAATTCATGAAATATACAGAATCTTTGGCGATGTTGTAAATCCCGAATTTGGTTGCCAACAAATTATCTACAGAAACTTTTTCCTTCGTATCTTCAACTTGATTATAGCCATCAGCTGTTATAAAAAGTTCCATTTTTTCACTTTTACGTTCTGAATCTTCTATTAATCTGAAAGTCGCAAAATTGCCTTTTGGATCCACTTTTAAGTTTCCAAAAGTGTTTTTTCCATAATAATAAGGCTTTGGAAAATCTGATTTTGTAGTTTTTGATTTTGCCAAATTCCATTTTTTCAAAGCTTCCTGATCTCTGACAAATTGAAATAATTCCTCTTGTTGGCTTTTCAAAAAAGATTCTTTATCAGTGGCTTTCTCTTCTGATTTTCCTTTACGAAAGTTAGTGATTTGAATGATAGAACCTTCATTGTTATTGAACTGAAAAAGGTTTTCATTTTGTCTGAAATACAGTATTCCTGCTACAGCACCCATTTGTAAATTAGCAATTGGACTGCTTTGTTGGTATAGTTTTTTTGAGGTTTTACTTTTTAAGGAATACGAAAACAATCTTCCTTTATCGATATAATAATACAAATCAGGATTGTCCGTTTTTTTTAAATCTAATTTTGAAAAAGCGGCTTCATTTGGCGAAGCTAATTCAGGTTTTGATAATCCATTTTTCCAAAAATAAGTACTTGTACCCAATTCATTATTTGGATTCCAATCAAAATAAACTTTCTGTCCATCTAAAGACCATCTTTCATTCTCTGGTTGCGCGCCAATGAAAGTGTTGCCTTTCATGATTTCTTCCAGTTTTAGCGTTTGACTTTGAATTATTATGGAAAACAAAATACAGATAATAAGGATTATTTTTTTGTTCATTTGGTTTTAATTTTATGGGTAAATTGGGAAGTATGGTTGGTTAAAGAAATTAATTATTCAATAATTCCTGAGTTATATATTTCGCAACTCCTTCATTATCATTAGACAAAATTACTTCTAAATGAGACAGCTTCGCTTTCAAACTGTCCGGTGCATTTTCCATAACTAAACCTTTTCCAGAGGATTTGAGCATATTTTCATCATTATAGCCATCACCAAAAGAAATAGTTTGTTCAAAAACAAAATTCTCTTTTTTCAAAATTTTGGCAATCGCAACACTTTTATCGACTGATTTGTCCATAAATTCCAAACAAATAGGAAGGCTGAAAGCATGACTAAAAGCTGCTGAATGATTTTCTAAAATTCGGTCTCTTAATTCAATTAATTTGGAATGTTTTTCGTGTGTGAAAAATAATTTTATTCCGCTGACATCATCCAAAGTATCGAAATCAACAATTTCAGGCAAGTAATTCAATTCTGTCTGAAAACTATTTAATTTTTCGTTTATTTTATTGGTTTGCCAAACATTTTCTTTGAATAAAACGGTCGTAATCTCAGGGTCAATATCTAAATTTAATATTGATTTTATGTCGTCGCTTTTTATATCGAAAGAAAATAGAAGTTCTTTTTCAGGAGAATGAATTCGGGCTCCATTTGAAGTAACTAAATAAACTGGACATCCTAAACCCTCCACTAAAGGCATTGCATCCAAGTGATGACGGCCAGTTGCTACAATTATTAAATAATTTTGATTGTGGAGTTCTTGAAAAACAGTTTTGGTGTATTGGGATATTTTGTGATCTGAATTGAGTAAAGTTCCGTCTAAATCGCTTATTACGACTTTTATTTTTTCTTGTGTCATCTTTCGTTTTTCACTATCATTTTTAACAATTCCAAATTTATTCAATTTTAGAGAGAAACGCAAAAAATTATAAAAAGTTTAGGTTAATCTTTATTGACGATATTTTAAAAAATACATTGTTGTATTTTAAATACAACAATATGTAAAATGATTGCTATATTTGTAAAAATTAAAATATAATAAAGTCATGAATGCAAGTCAAAAAGAATTAATAAAAGCAACTGTGCCAATTTTAAGAACAAATGGAAATGATTTGATCACCTATTTTTACCAAAGAATGTTATCAAATAATCCCGAGTTGAAAAATATTTTTAATATGGCAAATCAAGCTAGTGGAAAACAACAAAATGCTTTGAGTGGAGCTGTTCTAGCTTATGCTGAAAACATAGAAGATCCTACTGTTTTGATCAATACATTAAAATCGATTGGAAATAAACATGTAAGTTTAAATATTCAACCAGCGCAATATGATATTGTTGGAAACCATTTAATTGGATCGATAAAAGAAGTATTAGGTGATCTCGCAACACTAGAATTAATTGAAGCCTGGACCTGTGCTTACAATGAATTGGCTCAAATAATGATTAGTATTGAAGCTGATATGTATCAAAAAACAATTAATAAAATAGGAGGCTGGAAAGGCTGGAGAACCTTCATAATCTCCAAAATTGTAAAAGAAAGCGACGAAATTAATTCATTTTACCTTAAGCCGGAAGACAACAAAGAAATTGCCGATTTCTATCCTGGTCAATATATATCAGTGAGTGCTTTTATTCCTGAATTAGGTCATAAACAGCCTAGGCAATATAGCCTGTCCTCTTATTCTAATAGTGAATATTATAGAATTTCGGTAAAAAAAGAAATCAGTCAAAATACAACTCCTGATGGTATTGTTTCCAATGCATTACATAACAAAAAAGAAGGTGATATAATTGAAGTTAGCGCACCAGCGGGGGTATTTTTTGCAGATCCAAAAGCTAAAAATCCTTTGGTATTAGTTAGTGGCGGTGTTGGACTTACTCCTATGATGAGTATGGTAGAAACCAATAAAAATTCACTTCAAAAAAATCGAACAGTTTGGATTCACAGTTGTCGCAATGAAAATGTTCATGCGTTCAAAGATACTATCGAGGAATTAAACAACGAAAATGAGTGGTTAACCTCTTTCGTTTTTTATGAAACTTTACCCGAATCAGAAACAAACGCTATCGAAGGAAGAATTGATTTGCATCAAATAAAAGAAGAAATCCTTATTGAGGATGCAAAATATTATATTTGCGGACCGGCTATTTTTATAAAAGTTCAATATCAATCTTTGGTTGCACTTGGTGTAAATAGAGAAAATATACTTTACGAAGAATTTGGTCCCCAATTATTAAGCCTTAATTAGCAAATTTTAATATGAAATTGAATCACTTTACCGATTTTAGTATGCGCGTTTTGATGTATTTAAATCAAAAAAATGATACTCCACAAAGTTCTTTGGATGATTTAGCAAATACTTTTAAAATTTCGCGGAATCATCTCATTAAAGTGGTTCAATTCTTATCTGCAAACCAATTAATTCTCACCAAAAGAGGAAAGAATGGTGGAATAGTGATTTCTGATAAAGCAAGAGAAATTCGATTAGGCGATTTGATTCACCTGTTAGAACAAGACGATGCGCCCATCGTCAATTGTGATTCAAAACCTTGTATCTTTCAATCACACAATTGCAAACTAAAATCATTGTTCAATACCGCTTATCAAACTTTTATTGAAAGTTTAAATCAGTATACACTTTCTGATATAGAATTCAAGAATTGGAGTGCTATGTTTTAAGAATATCAAAAAAATTACAAAAGGAGGCTTTATATAAAGCCTCCTTTTGTTTTAATCATTATTCTCAATCATCTTATACGCATCAATTACTTTTTTGACTAATCTATGACGCACAATGTCTTTGTCATCCAGATAAATGATTCCAATTCCCTCGACGTCTTTCAAAACTAATAATGCTTCTTTGAGTCCGGAAATGGTTCTTCGTGGTAAATCGACCTGACCTGGATCTCCAGTAATCATGAATTTAGCACTTTTTCCCATACGGGTAAGAAACATTTTCATTTGGGAATGTGTAGTGTTCTGTGCTTCATCCAATATTACAAAAGCATTATCCAGCGTTCTTCCACGCATGAATGCCAAAGGGGCTATCTGGATGACTCCTTTTAGAATATAATCTTCCAGTTTTTCATTGGGCAACATATCGCGCAACGCATCATACAAAGGTTGCATGTACGGATCCAATTTTTCCTTCATATCACCTGGCAGAAAACCAAGGTTCTCCCCTGCTTCTACCGCTGGTCTGGTTAATATAATACGTTTAACTTGTTTTTCTTTAAGTGCTTTAATGGCCATAGCGACTCCAGTGTAGGTCTTTCCGGTTCCGGCAGGTCCAACGGCAAAAACCATATCATTTTTTTCCATGGTATCCACCAACAATTGCTGATTGGGAGTCATTGGTTTGATGATTTTTCCGCCTACTCCATGCACTAATATTTTATCCTGTCCTTGAAATTTTCTATCTTCCTGAACATCACCAAGAATAACACGCTCGATTACATTATTGTCAATGTTATTGTATCTTGAAAAGTGCACCATCAATCGTTGAAAACGTTTTTCGAACTCGTCTAAAACCTCTTTTTCTCCAAAAGCTTTTAAAGTTGTTCCCCGAGCGACAATCTTTAATTTTGGGTAGTATTTTTTAATTGTTTCAAGATGAGTGTCTTGAGCGCCCCAAAAGTCTTTTGGAGCGATGTCTATGAGCTCGATTATTCTTTCGTTCAAATGAGGTAGTTTTAAATTAGAATTAATTTTTTTATAAATCAATTAGCTGTCGGGTATATTTCTTGTTTTTAAATAGAAATTGTTTTTTGTTTTTCGTTTTTTGAGTTTACTATTATTAGCTTTGCACTTCTCAAATTTAATAAAATTAGGTTTACATAACACCAAATAGTTATAAACAAATTTATGTCAATAATTACCCTAACTACCGATTACGGCTTGAAAGATCACTTTGTAGGTGCGCTGAAAGGGAAAATATTGTCTGAGTATTCCGAGGCTGTAATTATTGATATTTCACATGATATCGATCCATTCAACACGGTAGAAGCAAGTTACATTATTGGAGCATCCTACGCGAGCTTTCCAAAAGGCACCGTTCATCTTGTAGGAGTGGATATGGAATCGAATAAAGAAAATCAGCATATTGTAATGCAATGGAACAATCATTATTTTATTGCTGCTGATAATGGCATTTTAAGCATGCTTTCGCAAAAAATTGTTCCGCAAAAAATTGTTGCAATTAATATTCACGATCGTTTACCAAGCGAAGCTACTGATCTGGATGTATTTGTAAAAGTAGCCTGCCATTTAGCCAAAGGTGGTTTAATGAACGTCATTGGTAAAGAAATTAATACGATTAAGCAAGTTACAAATCTGCAAGCCACTATTTCAGATGATGGGAATTCATTAAAAGGTCATGTGATTTACATTGATCATTTTGGGAATGTAATTACCAATATTTCTAAAAGATATTTTATCGAAGTTGCCAAAGGAAGACCTTATGAAATTGTTTTGAAAACCAAAAATATCAAAACAATTTTACCAAACTATTCCGCAATTGCGAGTTCTGAAAAATATCCGATTAAATCGTATGAAGGCGAAAAATTAGCCATTTTCAACGAAGCCGGTTTTCTTGAAATTGCCATTTTTAGAAGCAATCCATCCAAAGTAGGTTCAGCGAATAGCTTACTTGGATTGAATTATAGAGATATAATAAATATAGTGTTCAGGTAGCAGTGTTAAGGAATCATAAATCGTTAATCTAAAATCATAAATCTAATGTTTGTACGAATAGTAAAATTGAGTTTTCACGAGGAACATATTCCTGCATTTTTAGAAAACTTTGAGTTAATGAAAGATAAAATACGAAATGCGCCCGGAAATCGTTTCTTAGAATTGTATCAGGATAAAAACAATAAAAGTATTTTCTTTACCTACAGCTATTGGGAAACCGAAGCTGATTTAGAAAATTACAGAAATTCCGAACTTTTTTACGATGTTTGGACATTCACCAAGAAATTATTCAATGACAAACCGGAAGCGTGGAGCGTGGATAAGCTCGTTACTTTAGAATAAAAAATAGTTTAAAGTTTAAGGTTTAAAGTTGTTGCATTGGGAACTTTAAACCTTAAACATTTCAAACTTTAAACAAAAAATAAAACATGAAATCAATAGTTTTACGAGAGATAAAATCCTTTTTCGGTTCGCCCATAGGTTACTTAGTAATTGCCATTTTTCTAATTATTAACGGATTGTTTCTTTGGGTTTTCGAGGGAGAGTATAATATTCTGAATACCGGTTTTTCTGATTTGACGCCGTTTTTCACCTTGGCACCCTGGATTTTGATATTCTTGATTCCTGCTGTAACCATGCGCAGTTTTTCGGATGAAAAAAAACAAGGAACATTAGAATTATTGCTGACGAAACCATTAAGCATTTGGCAAATTGTAAATGGAAAATTTCTTGGCGCTTTGCTTTTGATTGTAATGGCGATAATTCCAACATTTATTTATGTAGCCGTAATTTCTAGTTTAGGAATGCCGGAAGGCAATATCGATATGGGAAGCACAATTGGTTCTTATTTTGGATTATTGTTCCTGATTGCAGCGTATTCTGCTATCGGAATATTTACTTCAACGCTATCTGATAACCAAATTGTCGCTTTTATTGTTGCGGTATTTTTATGTTTCTTCTTCTATTTTGGATTTGAAGGATTAGCTTCTGTAATTCCAAATATATCTTCTATAATCGCATCATTAGGAATGCAAGATCATTTCAAAAGCATGAGCCGAGGCGTATTAGACACAAGAGATATTCTTTATTTTACCAGCATAACCGTTGTCTTTCTTTCATTTACTGTTTATAATCTAAAATCTTTCAAATCGTAATGACTACTTCTAAGAAAAATAACCTAAAATCAGTATTGATTATCCTTGCAATTGTAGTGCTTGCGAATGTAATAGGAAGTTCCTTTTTTCATCGTTTTGATTTAACAAAAGATAAAAGATACACGCTTTCCCAGACCTCTTTGAACATAATTAAGCAAGTTCAAAATCCGTTGTCCATTAAAGTTTATATGCAAGGCGATTTACCGGCTGAGTTCAAACGTTTACAACAAGAAACGAAGCAATTACTGGAAGAATTTCAGGCGTACAACAAAAATATCATTTTTGAATTCGTAGATCCTTTGGAAAACGAAGACGCCAGCATGGACAATATTAAAGAGTTATATCGAAAAGGGCTTACGCCAATAAACATAACCGTTGACGATAAAGGAAAGCAATCCCAAGCAATGGTTTTTCCTTGGGCGATTGCCGTCTATGACAATAAGGAAGTTAATATTCCATTGTTGAAAAATATTATGGGCGCGTCAACTACCCAAAAAGTGATAGGATCTGTTCAGCATTTAGAATACTCCATTGCCGAAGGTTTGAATAAGATTACCAAAGCCAAACAAAAGAAAATCGCTGTCATTAAAGGAAACGGTGAATTGCAGGATATTTTGATGGCTAAATTTCTTTTGCAAGTGCGTGAAAGCTACCATATCGGACCTTTTACTTTAGATTCTGTTGCAAAAAATCCTGTTGGAAGTTTAGAAGCTTTAGAAAAATATGACTTGGCAGTTATCGCTAAACCTACTGAAACCTTTACCGATGCGGAGAAACAAGTTTTGGATCAATTTATCATCAACGGCGGAAAAACATTGTGGTTGATTGACCAAGTTACGGCAGAAATGGATAGTTTATACGATTCTTCTGGAGCCACTTTGGCCTATCCGAAAGATCTGAATTTGAATGATATGTTCTTTAAATATGGCATCCGAATCAATCCTGATTTAGTAAAAGACGAACAAGGAAGTCCTATAAAACTAGCAACAGGAGAGCAAGGAAGTGCGACACAATTTCAGGAATTCAACTGGAAGTTTGCGCCACAAGTGTATCCAAATAGCTTGCATCCGATTGTGAAAAATTTAGGTGGAATCAAATTTGATTTTGCAAATCCTATCGATACCTTGAAAAGCGGAATTAAGAAAACCATTTTGTTGCAATCGTCACAATATTCGAAAAAAATAGGAACTCCAACAGAGATAAATTTAAACATTGTTGCCGAAGAAACTTCACCAAACGATTACCTGAATAAAGGAAAGATTCCGCTTTCGGTTTTATTGGAAGGTTCATTTCATTCTATGTTTGAAAATCGCGTATTACCATTTGAACAAAAAACATTTCAAGCCACAGGAAAAAAGAACAAGATGATTGTGATTTCGGATGGGGATTTGATAAAAAACCAATTGGATAAAAACTTTCAACCGGTAGAATTGGGTTATGACCAAAGGTCTGGAAATTTGTATGATAATAAAGATTTCCTGATAAATTGCGTCAATTATCTATTGGATGATACCGGACTTATTAACATTCGAAGTAAAGATCTTGATTTACCGTTATTGGATAAAGAAAAAGTTTATGAAAACTATACGCGAACACAAATCCTAACTATCGGGCTTCCAATTCTTATTTTGGTACTTTTTGGTGTCGTATTTACTTTCCTTCGAAAAAGAAAATACAGCAAATAGATGTTAATAAAAAAGTTTCCAAACTAGAATAGTTTACGATATATTTGTAAAATGTATCGTATTTCGGATTTAAAGAAATACCTTAAAAAATAAAACAAAACAGATGAAATTTATAGTATCGAGTTCGTACTTATTGAAGCAATTACAAGTTTTAGGTAACGTTATCAACAGCAGTAACACTTTGCCTATTTTAGATAACTTTTTATTTGATTTAGACCATAATGTGCTAACGGTTTCTGCTTCTGATTTAGAGACAACCATGTCTGCTACGTTAGGAATTGATTCAGAAAGTAAAGGAAGCGTTGCTGTCCCTGCAAAATTGCTTTTGGAAATCCTTAAAACATTTCCGGAACAGCCCTTAACTTTTACGGTTGAAGAAAACAGTACGATTGAAATCAGTTCTAATTCCGGAAAATATGCTTTAGCTTATGCTCCAGGAGACGAATTTCCAAAATCGGTTAACTTAGACGATCCATCTGTAACGCTTGTTCCTGCTGATGTTTTGGCAACAGCCATAAGCAAAACAATATTTGCTGCCGGAAATGATGATTTACGTCCGGTAATGTCGGGTGTATTCTTCCAGTTTTCGCCACAAGGATTGACTTTTGTAGCAACTGATGCTCATAAATTAGTAAAATATGCACGTACTGATGTAACAGCTTCTCAAGTCGCTGATTTTATTATGCCAAAGAAACCTTTGAACATCTTAAAAAATATTCTTGGGACTTCGGATGCTGAAGTAAAAATTGAATACAACGATTCGAATGCTACTTTTTCTTTTGACAATTATCTTTTAATGTGTCGTTTAATTGATGGAAAATATCCAAATTACGAAGCGGTAATTCCAAAAGAAAATCCAAATAAATTAATGATTGACCGTTCACAATTTTTGAGTTCTGTTCGTCGTGTTGCTATCTTTTCTAATAAAACTACACACCAGATTCGTTTGAAAATCGCTGGTGCTGAATTGAATGTTTCTGCTGAAGATATTGACTATTCTAACAAAGCCGAAGAAAGATTGACTTGTGATTATCAAGGTGATGATATGCAAATAGGGTATAATTCTCGTTTCTTGACTGAAATGTTGACTAACTTGCAATCGGATATGATTATGCTTGAAATGTCATTACCAAACAGAGCCGGAATCCTTACTCCTGTTGATGGATTAGAAGAAGGGGAAACTGTTACTATGCTTGTAATGCCAGTAATGCTGAACAGTTAACATTAAATTTCGAAATTGTTATATTTTGATTTTTAAAATTGAAATATAATACTTACCATTGCATAACAAATACGCTATTAACCAAACCATTTTTATATTTAAAAAACCGTCTCGTTTAATTACGAGACGGTTTTTTGCTTTTATTCATTTCTCTTTTTGTCATTCCGACGAAGGATGAATCTCATAGTATTTCCCGTTTCGATAATTATTATTGCTCATGTTGGTGGGTTTGCTTGGTTCCTCGCAAAGACAAACTGAACACTGAATACTAATTTAAATCACTCCCATTTTTTTCATCAGGAACGTAGCACTTCTGTTTTTACAAATTCCGTCATGCAGTTTGTAATCAAAATGAAGTTCATTACTGATAATCTCAACTTCAAAACATTTGTTGGTTAATACATTTGGATAATCATTGGTAGTCAAGCAAACTTCAATGTCGTGCGTAGCAATAGCTCCAACTGCTTTTTTACCAATCACTTTTTTTACGACTTCGATTGTTCCATTTCGTTTATCATCTGAATTGGTTCCGCGTAATATTTCGTCTAATAAAACAAATGCTGGTCTGTTTTCCAGTTCGTCCATAATTTGCTTTAAGCGCTTTATTTCGGCAAAGAAATATGATTCGCTATCAGACAACGAATCCGATAATCGCATGGAAACTAAAACTGTTAACGGATGCACATTAGCCTGACTGGCACAAACTGGCGAACCCATTCCTGATAAAACCATGTTGATTCCTAAACTTCTTAAAAAAGTACTTTTACCGGACATATTAGAACCCGTTAAAATCATAAATGATTCGGGATGAAAACGCACATTATTTCCTATTCTTGTCTTTTCATTTAATAAAGGATGACTTAAATCCGTGAAATCTATTTCAAAATTGGTGTTTAATGTTGGATATACAAACTCGGGATTGTTATACGAAAAATTGGCTAAACTGTTCAACATTTCGAATTCACCTATAACTTCCAGCCAATTTTCTAATGCTTCAGTATGATCTTCTTTCCATTGAATTAATGATTTTAAAACGTGTAAATTAAACAGAAAAGTTCCATTGAAAACGATAGCCGTTACGAAATTACTGATGCTATCCATATTCGAAAACAAACCTGCTAATTGTTTTAAATGAACGCTGGCATTTTCTTTTTTGAACATTAATTTTTGCTGTAAATCAATTAATTTTTGTGATTGAAAAGATTCGTTTTCAATTTTTTGCAAAAGCAAACTATATTGATGAATAGTTTTATCAATGTTTGTCGAATTAGCGACTTCAGCTTGGATCCGCTTCATAAAACGTCCCAAAATCATTAAATTAATAACAAACAAATACGACAAAACAGAAGCAAAAAAGGTATTAGAAGTCACTAAATAAACAATCAGAACTCCCAAAAAAAGGAGTGGCGAAAAATAGGAAATAAAAATACTTATTTTAGATAAAGGCGTACTATTGAATGTACTCCACTTAAGTAGCGTCTCATAATTTGATTGATTGTCGTTGCTTACTTTGGCGAAAGCCAAAAATTCCTGACGCCAATCTAATTTTTCGGATAATTCTTTTACCGCTTGATGATTTCTGGTAATTTCATCATTTGGCAAAAGTGTTAACAATTGGTTTGCGAATATTTTTTTTCCAATAAAAGTAGCGGTTCTATTCAAGTTTTGGAACAAAGAATGTTCTCCAAAAATATCTAAATCATACGCATAAGGATGGTGAAAATCATTGAATTCCTGTCCATTTTCGAAAGGAATTTTATTTCTTTCCAAATAGGATATTTCATTTTCATTAATATCGAATAAGGCTTGATTGACTTGTTTTTCGAAAACTAATTTAGAATGAATTCGCATCAATACAACGAATAGTCCAAAAAGAAAAATGGCGGTAGCTATGAGAATAACTTCGCTATTTTTGATGTAATAATAAATAGAAACCAAAAAAAGTACAATAGTAAAAAGTCTTAAAATACTTATACTATTGTACTTTTTATTGATTGCAGTTAATGCCGTTGAAAAGTGAATCTTTTTTGCTTTGTATATTTCCATAATTCAATTTGATGAATTGCAAATATAACGAAATAGATTACTTTGAAGTCTAAATTAAAAGGCAATGGCGATGCCAAACTATATAGAATTCAAGATTTCTATTGAATTAAAACTGAATCAATCAATATGAATCGCTAAAATTGGAATTTCAAAATTAGTGGCAATTTTTTTAGTCAAACTAGGTTTAAAAATTCCTTCAAAAAAACCTCTTTTATAGGTGAGCATTGTCAGGACATCAATTTCTTTGTACATTATAAAATCTAGAATTGTCTCTTTGACTTCATCACTATTAATCACAAAAAACTCAACGGGTTCATTTATAAATTCGTCTTCCCATTTAGCGACTGTATCTTTTGAAACATCAGAATTACTCGTTTTTACATACAAACATTTGACTTTTGCTTTTGTTTTTTTGGCAATATCCAATACCATTTTCAACGCTTTTTTGTCTTTTGTTCTAAAACGAGTCGTGAATCCTATGATTTCAATTTTCTTGAATTTTGCTTCAGCGGGTACGCACAACATTGGCACTTCAATTCCAGAAATTACTGATCCGGTATTTGTTCCTACGAAAAAAGCATCCCAACCTGTGGCGCCGGATGTTCCCATGATTACAAAATCAATTTTATCCTCTTTGATCGATTTTTTAATATTATGGAGCAAATCCCCATCCATGAGCCTATGAGACATTTTTATTTTATCAAGATGTCGCTCTTCGGCTATGGCTCGCAATTTTGGGAGTTCATCCTTAAACATATCAAATTGAGCTAACTCCAATGAATCATAAATGACGGCATAATTTTCAGGAAAAAACTGATTGTCATATATTGGCAATTCAAAGGTGTGCAATAAAACGAGTTCACCTTGAACTATTTTTGCAAATTCTAAAGCATGCACAAACGCATTAGTAGCCACTTCAGAAAAATCGGTTGGAAATAGAATTTTTTTCATTTTCTCTTTTATTAAAATGGTTGATTTAGTAAAATAAATTATTGACTCCATTTTCAGGTATTCAAATCAGAATAATTTTATTCATGAATAGCAAGAATCGGTACATTAATGTGAAACGCTAATTTTTTTGAAAGACTGATTTCGAATAACTTTTCAAAGAAATTTCTATGATGTACGTGCATTGCAACCAAATTAATTTTATGTAAATCAATAAAATTTAAGATAATACCTTCAACGTCATCACCTTTAATTGAATGAAAAATGATATCTTTATTTTTGATAATTTCATTCCAATTATTTATATAATCATTTTTAACTTCATGATGAACTGGTTCCACACGCAAACAATCAATATGTGCTTGAAATATTTTGGCAAAATCCATCACTTTTAGGAATGATGCAGTATCTTCTGGTTTATATTCTGTAATGAAAAGTATTTTTTCAATGGGATGATATTTACAATGTTCCGGAATTGCTAAAACTACTGCTTTGACATCGTTCATCACTTTTGTTGCCACCGTACCTAAAAAAGTTTCTTTTAAACCAGTAGCACCTTTAGTTCCCATCACCACAAAATCAATATCCTCCTCATTGATTATTTTTTGGATTTCAAGAATTAAATTACCCAATATTAAAACATGACTTATCTTAATATGATCCAAATTATTCGCTTCGGCAATACTTCTTAAAATAGGAACTTCATCTTTATAATTCTCAAAATTACTAAGTTCCGTTACATCATAAATTTCATGTAAATACTCCGAAACATTAATATAATTGGCTTGTGGCAATTGGTAAACATGCATTGTAACTATTTCAGCATTAATCGATTCTGCTAATTTTAATGCATAAATAAACGCATTTTTGGACACTTCTGAAAAGTCGGTAGGAAATAGAATTTTTTTCATAACATAGTTAATTTATTGCAAATCAATTATTTATATAAATTTACAAAACAAAAAACAAAATAATATGATAATTATCACTTTGGCTAATTTTTAACAAAAAATAAAGTTAATGGTTTAATAAGCGAGTCTTGAAGCCATGTCTATTTTGCTTACTTTTGCATCAAATTGAATTTAAATATGATACCTCAAGATTCCATAGTGGCACTAGCAACTCCTTCGGGAGCTGGTGCTATAGCCGTAATTCGGATTTCCGGCAAAGATGCCATTACTATTGGAAATTCTGTTTTTAAATCCATCAAAAACAAAGAATTAACAACCCAGAAAACGCATACATTACATTTGGGACATATTATGGATGATTCCAAAACTTTGGATGAAGTGCTGGTTTCCATTTTTAAAGGACCAAATTCCTATACCGGCGAAAACACTATTGAAATTTCGTGTCACGGTTCTACTTATATACAACAGCAAATCATTCAGTTATTGCTTCGAAAAGGCTGTCGAATGGCTGATCCTGGCGAATTTACATTGAGAGCATTTTTAAACGGAAAACTGGATTTGTCACAAGCAGAAGCTGTTGCCGATTTAATTTCATCAGATAATGAAGCTTCACACCAAATTGCAATGCAACAAATGCGTGGTGGTTTTTCTAATGAAATAGCTAAGCTAAGAGAAGAACTGTTGAATTTTGCCTCTTTGATTGAACTCGAATTAGATTTTGCCGAAGAAGATGTAGAATTTGCCGATAGAACCCAATTTCACGAATTACTGAACCGAATCGAATTTGTCCTAAAACGATTGATTGATTCTTTTGCAGTAGGAAATGTGATTAAAAACGGAATTCCTGTGGCTATTGTGGGAGAACCCAATGTAGGTAAATCGACGCTTTTGAATGCTTTATTGAATGAAGAGCGTGCCATTGTTTCAGAAATTGCCGGAACGACACGTGATACCATTGAAGATGAATTAGTGATTGGTGGAATCGGTTTTAGATTCATAGATACCGCCGGAATTCGTGAAACGGAAGATGTGGTGGAAAGCATCGGGATTCGTAAGACTTTTGAAAAAATTGAACAAGCGCAGGTTGTCGTTTTTCTGTTTGACAGTTCCGAGTTTAAAGTTTCAGGTTTAAAGTTAAAAGTAGAACTGGAAAAAATTAAAAACCAATTTCCGTTGAAACCGCTTGTAATCATTGGTAACAAAGCCGACAAACTAGAAGAAAAAGAAATTGTAAATCTAAAAGCTGAAATTCCAAAAATCTTGCTTATTTCTGCAAAAGAAAAACAAGGTGTTGAGGAGTTAAAGAATCAATTACTTTCATTTGTCAATACCGGAGCATTACGAAACAATGAAACAATCGTAACTAATACAAGACATTACGATTCTTTACTAAAAGCTTTGGATGAAATACAAAAAGTAAAATTTGGTCTTGAAACGAACTTGTCCTCCGATTTGATGGCATTAGATATTAAGGAAGCTTTGTATCAATTTGGAATGATTACGGGACAGGTTACTAATGACGAATTGTTGGGGAATATTTTTACTAATTTCTGCATCGGGAAGTAGTAGAACAAAGTATCACAAAACAACAATAAATAAGCGAGTTAAAGTATTGATAAACAATATTCTAACTCGTTTTTATTTATATTATCTTTTTGATATTGTGTGTTATTTTGATTCCATTTGTCTCTCATTTATACCTCAAAATCTGAGGTGCAAAGACTATTTTTTTTGGCCAATTTATGGCACACATAGTCACAGTGGGACACCTAAAGTCACATTTCTATGAGTTCAAACATTAAAATTACGCGCATCTGTGAGTTCTACAAAAACGAATTTACCGCATGTAGAACAACAACGCGTCATTGCTCCTTGGGATGCAATAGCAAAGGTTACAAATCGATTGTAAGGCACTCGAAGATCAAACAAAGTAATAAGCAGACAGAGATTGCCAAGAATCCTCACCTATACTAGTAAAAGTAACGGTTTCATTATCCGTAGCCAATCCATGCATTATCCATGCATTATCCATACACTATCTATGCTTTATCCATACACTGACCAAACTGACCCGTCCTGAAATAACTATACAAGTTTTTAAATAAATCCTATTATAGCTATACAAGTATAATCCTTAATCCTGAACTTACTATACAACGGGTTTTTCATAGATACATTTTTTATTGTAATTCTTCCATTTTGACATGGGCAAAGTAGTCATTATAGGCCTTTTTGGGCCTTTATGAACACTAGTTCTTTGATTTTCAATAAAATAGTCAAATCTTTATACTATAGATCCGCTTTTAGATGCATCAAAATTGGTTTTAGAAGGTTTGAAAAAATGTACCTAACATTTTACACATTAACATTATAATAAATAAAATTATGGCCCAGCAAAAAGGTATAATTAAATTGAGAGGTACTATCTGGGATATTACTTTTACAAGACTAAAGATGGTCACATGGCTAGAGAAAAAGGCGGTGTTGACGCCAAACGAATTGCTAATGATCATGCTTTTCAACGTACACGGGGAAATGGTTCTGAATTTGGACGAGCAGGTAAGGCTGGCAAAACCTTGCGAGCTTCGATAAGAACCTTACTTTTAAACTCTTCTGACAGTAGAATGGTCAGCCGCCTGACCCAGAGCATGATTAAAGTGATTCAAGCTGACATGACCAGTGTACAAGGTTTGCGAAACGTTATTAATGGAGAAGCTGAATTATTAGTCGGTTTTGAATTAAATGATTACAAATAGCTTAGAATTCTATTAAATGGAGCACTAATGAACTACCGTTTCAAAGCAAAATGCCCTTTGATAATTCTACCATCTTCTAATTGTATTGAATACCAATAATCCGTTGCTGGCATTTGTTGCCCATTAAATGTTCCATTCCAGCCTTCGCCTACCGGACTGATTTGTTTAATTAATTTCCCATAGCGGTCAAAAATTTGGATGATCGTTTTTAGATTGAGTGTTTCATTTGCGCCTTTAAGATTCCAAGTATCATTGAAACCGTCGCCGTTTGGCGTGAAATAATTTGGTATTCCCAATACGGCTACTTCTTTTGGAACTACACCACAACCGTTCAAATCCTTAACAAAAACCGTATGGATTCCTGCAGGAACATTACCGAAAGTGTTTTCCGTTTGGTACGTGCTAAATTCCTCATCCAGCGCATATACATAATCTCCGGCACCCGACACCGAAATAGTGATACTATTGGAATCTGCTAAATCTACAATGTTAATTTCTGTTATTTTGGCTATATCTGAGGCCATAACCGTAATGGTTCTTGTTCTGGAACAACCTTGTGCATTGGAAACTTCCACGGTATATATACCTGCTTTATTGACGGTTAGGGTGTAATTATTCTCGCCTGCAATGGGATTTCCATTAAAGAACCAAGCATAGCTATAATTAGCAATCGGGCTACCATCTTGAATTCCTGCATCAATTACTTTTGTAAATGTAGATAGGTTGCTGCACACCAATTCGTCTCCCAGTAAATTAATGTTGGGAACAGGATTTACAACAAATGGAAGTATTACTGCTGCAGCACAAGAATTGTTTAATGGATTAATTACTTCTACTCTTATATTTTGTGTTCCTGTAACAAACGGATTAGGTAACGGACTCGAAAGCGGATTGTTATTTACATCAAAATAATGAACCGTCATTCCGGTTTGCCCATTTAGTATCGTGTTTTGGAAGGTTGAAGTGTCAAAAGCATATTTTCCATCCTGCAAATTAGGATCTGTTTCATCATCGCAGATCGTAGTCAACGATGTTGGAACTGGAAATGCTTCCGGCAAATCGGAAACTATAAATTGTATCGTTGAATCAAAAGAACAGGCTTTTGGGGTGCTATTCGTTACGACCACTTTTAACGTTTGCGAAGCCGTTGTAAACGGATTTGGTAAAGGGCTGGGTAATGAATTATTGTTTTGGTCAAAATAAGCAACGGTAACATTGGTTAATCCGTTTAACACGTTAGTTTGTAGTCCTGAAGTATCAAAAGCATATACCCCATCCTGATTGTCGTCACAATGACTTTCAATAACAGGTTTTACGACTGGAATTGCTTCTACATTGAGTGTGATATGACTTCCTAAGCCCAAACAATCATTATTCAATCTGCTATCTACACGAATGTATACGTTTTGGGTATTTGGATAACCGATGTTTCTATAATTTGAAATATCGGAGATGGCCTCTTTTTCGGCGAGAGCATCGACTAAATTTCTATAATAAGTAATGTCTAATTGCTGTCCAATGGGGAAAATATTCTGAATTTGATTGGTCAAATTACTAAAATCAAATGAACTGATTCCATCGGTATTCGTGCCCGAAATTGCATCATCGCATTGCGTAAAAGTTTGTGTAAAATTTAAAGGAATTTGCGTGGTCGAAACAATGAGATTCAGTTGTGCAATTCTATAACAACCATTGCTGTTGGCAACTCTCACATACACTTTGTCTACACTTACAATTTGATTGGTGTAACTTGTAACATTTTCTATTGGATTGGTATTGTTTTGAGCGTCAGTTTGCGTTGTATAAAAAGAAATGGTTTCTGATGACGCATTATTTGTTATTTTAGAAATCCCTTCTTCTAAGTTAAAAACACTAAAACCATCAGTATTATCATCACATTGTTTTAAATCGACACCATTGGTAATTATCGGTAAAGCCAACACCTGAATTGTAAACGATGTTGTTGCCGAACAACTCGCATTGTCTTTATTAACCATTTTCACGTATATCGTTTCTAAAGGATTTGTATTTTGGTAGGTTGTAGGAATGAATATAGGTTGGGTTAATGCTGCATCTTTAAAGTAAGAAAGTGAAAATTGGGTAGCCGATTGTCCGTTTAAAACTGTGGATGCTCTTTGTGTTAAATCGAAAATTACACGTCCATCGGTATCTGTACCAACACTTGTATTGTCACAAACAGTGAGATTTAGAATGTTTATGGCTAAACTCGGCAATGGCGAATCAAAAACATCAATACTAAAGCTTGTGGTGCTTTTGCAAGTTGTATTCACCTTGTTAGAAACTTCAGCAATAATGGTTTGTTGCTGATAGGGAATTGTGTTTATGTAATTGCTAGGAGCCGCAATAGCTACATTATTGGTGTAATCCGTAGCATTGGCAAAATAGTTTATACTATATGAATTTGGATCCTGACCGTTTAGAATTGCCGGGTTTTGAGTTGTTAAATCAAAATTAGATGAACCGTCATTATTATCGTCGCAAATTAGCATGTTTTGAGGAGCTGTTACTGTGGGAACTTGTGAAATAACAATATCTTTAGTTTTTGTCGTAGAACCTGCTACACCTGTCACTGTTACCGAAACTGTATAAGTTCCTGCAGTTGCGTAGGTATGTGTTGGATTTAAATCATTTGATGTATTCCCATCGCCAAAATCCCATGTGGCAGAAGTAATGGTTTCCGATGAATTTAATGTAAATTCAGTTGCAGTTCCCAGACACAATTTTTTTGCATCAAAAAATGCATCGAAAAAAGAGGTAATAAATGGAGGTAAACCCAAAATACGTTTTGTATTTGGGGCAAGTTTCTGTCCTTCTTTATCAAAATCACAACCTAATCCCAAAATATCTGGATTATTTATAACTGCCAAAGATTCAAAACTGTATGTGCAAAAATAAATCTTTCTATTTGGTGCTAATTGCAAAGCTCCAACACCATAACTACCCCCGAAAATTTCTGTTTTTGAATTAGGAATATCCATACTCAATAAATCAAATTGTGCCAACTGATAAGAATTACCTACCGAAGCATTAAAGCTCGCATAGAGAACATTAGAATTATTAGAAAACTCCACTCCATAGGCTTTAACATCAGAAAGAATTAATTTAGAGTTTAAAACAATACCAGTCGATGTATCAAAATCAAATGTATACAACGAGCCTTTATAATTATTATAAGGACTAGTTGCCGTATCAATTTGATCAAAAGCGGCTGCTAATTTTTTGCCGTTTGGAGATGCTTTTAGATACCCTATCGCATTTCTACGATATCCAAAGGTAGGAATACTGGGTAAAACAGCTGACTTTACTGGAGTAGTACTTACTCCGCTTGATGTTACTCTAAATGCGTAAAAATTATCTGTAAACTGTGTAATAACCCAATAACCATTTCCTGAAGCATCTTTTACAGCGGTCAATTTTTCTGAACACTTATATTTTATTTCTTCTCCTAAGAGATTGGTATCATAAGTAATCAGATGATTGTTTCTACTTACAATGTCTCCTGTACTACCATTACTACCTGTTTTGCTTAAATCAACAATCGAATAATTCAACCCATTATTCAATCCATCATCATTATCGGGTGTTTTACCACTATCCGTTTCCATGTAATTTCCGGAAAATGCATTAGGATATACAGCAGCATTCTCTTGGTGAGGCTCATCTAATGTGAAAATATAATATAGGTTTGGGCTTCCTGGTTTGGGAACTATTATAGCGGACTGAGTACTAGAAATATCTCCAAACAATCCAGTCCCATTTAGATAATCTCCATTTGGCATCACTACATGATTCTTGTCCCAAACGGTGCGGCCATCACTATAAAATAATAAATCTCCATTGCTATTAGCAATAGAAGCACAACCTTCACTTGTATTTAGTTTACCATCTCCTAATGAATTAACACTACCATCAGGATTGAATTTAAGTCCTGCATTTTGTCCAAAATACCAAACACTCGCTTCCTGTTGCGAGAAAGCGAGTGAGGTGTAAAGTGTCATTAAAAGAAATAGTTTGAATTTCATGGGTTTATTCTATCCTACTAAATATTAATCTTATGGCCATTGCACCGATACTATAAACTCTAGATTTATTTCCGGAAATGAGTAGGTTATCGTGCCGGGTTTGGCAGCAAGATAGGAAGAAAAACTAATGGTTTTATAATCCGGGGGACCATTTAATAAATCTTGTCCCAGTTGTCCATCTATATCGGCCAATCCAAATCGCAACGAAGCATTTGGGTTGATGAATAAATTTAAGGATGACAAATCCCAGGTTAAATCACCCTGATTTTCTTTGACCGTGGAACGACACCAAGAATTATTATTAAAATAGTCGCTAGAAAAAGGATTACTTTGTTGTTGTTTAACCAAACCAAAAGACACATCTGCCAAGCGGTTACTGTCCGTTGCAGCATATTCCGGATCCCAAGCAGTATTCATCTTGTAAAACGATTTCACTTGCAAGCCAGTAATCTTAATGGCATTGCCTCTGGTTACCGTAACCAAAACTGTTTTTGTCGTCTCTTCCTCTTTTTCATTTTTGACTTTTATCTTGATTGTTTTGGTACCCACAGTGTCAAAATTAAAATACAGTTCTTTTGAAGTTCCAAAATTTAAATCACTAAAATCAACCGGGTCGGAGCCATCTTTTGTTACCGCCATCCACTTCATTGTTTCATTGCTTGTAACCGTAACGGTAAAAGGTTCGTCGATGGTAACCGTTGTTTTTGATGGTGCTATTGCTGTGCTGAAAGTGCTTTGGTTTGTAGTATCGTCTGATGACGTGCACATGCAAAAAAGCAACGGAAGTAGATAGAGTAGGTTTTTCATTTTATTTATTTGATTCTTTTTTTATTGTTATAAATTAATTTATCTTATCTATTGAGAACCCATAAAACAATTTGGATCTTTATTTGTATAATTTTAGATCGTTTTATGCTTCAATACACTTAAATCTTTTTATTTGTGGACACGGAATGCAATTCTGCCTTTACTTTGTATTTAATAGAAAACACTCCATTTATTCAAAGGAAAACAGAGGTTAACTAACAATATCCCCAAGCGTCAAAGAGGCGTTTTTCTAACACTTGTCCAGTGTCGTTGGTTATAGCCAGAATACTGCCTTGGTAATCGCGGTGTAAATATAAATAATTTTGGGTTGTACCGTTACTTTTTAATACAATTGGGGCAGAGTAGCCGTCGCCGCCTATGTAGGTGACAAATTCAAAGATGCCCGTAATCCTATCCTCCTTTACCTCCATGGATCTGACATCAGGTATGGCTAGTCAAGTTTCCTTTTTGCGGGTCAAAAACGGTATTAATCCTCAAAAAGTAAAATATGGAATAGAGTTAAAAAACATTAAAGACAGCACAAAAAATATTACAGGGTGAATTAAAAATTACTTCAAGTTCAGAAAATAGAACTACTATAGAAATAGTATATTAATAAGCTATCATTATTAAACAACATTCCAATTTATAAATTTCCCTCAAAGTTCCCTCAATTTTTTTTGCTAAATGCACGGTTACCATGAAAAACACTACTAATTTTAACAGCAAATTAGTTATATCTAACAGGCAAAATTCTATTTTTGCGTCCTAATTTTAATAAAGCACTATCATGAAAGATTTAATCGAAAAAATCAACGCTGAATTCGAAACATTCAAAACAGAATCTGAATCACTAACGGATAAAGGTGTTAAAGCTGCTGGAGCGAGAGCTCGTAAATCAACTTTGGAGCTGGAAAAACTATTAAAAGAGTTTAGAAAAGTGTCAATAGAAGAATCAAAAAAATAAGTTCTTATTCAATGATTAGCCCTCTGGATTTCTGGAGGGTTTTTATTATCGGCTACTTTACCTAGCCAACATATTGCAGCATACCCTACTCTGTTGATATGTAAAGATACTCCCTACTCCAGAATCTATTCTATTGGCTCTTTCTTAGTTCTATTTTTTACGATGATTTGCCTCTATTATTCAACTGCTCTCCTTGCTGCTACGATTAATTTTGGATTAGTAAACTCGTAACCTATCCAATAGCTAAAGTCAGAAATTAAATATTTATGCCCATCGTAAAACGACAGGTTAAAAAATAGTTAATTTACTCATTATCATTAACTTAACACCTAATTAGTTGTATCTTTGAGTGTGGTTTTGATTAATCACTTGAGTAAAACTATCTGAAAGGAAAAGCTAATTCAAATAGTCATTTCATACTGAACGGTATGAGTTGATAAATGGTAAATCAGAATCTACAATCGGGGGCCCTTTAAAAAGGCCTCCTTTTTTTTAGGATTAATGTTTTCCCTTTTCATAACTTTTCTTCGTCAACAATTAGTTTCAAAGAGTTGATGTAATCTGTATCAAATTCAATCACTCTTATTTTATTTGGCTTAAAACTCATCTCCCCTTCAAATTGCCCTTCGGTTCCCAAAAAATCGATGACCATTTCTTCTTCATTTAATTCTATAAGTTTACCAAGATAAACTGCTTTATCAGACTTAGTTGCAATCTGAAAAATTTCATATTTATTGGCTAGAAAATTTATAATGGAAGACAAATCCTGTAGCGGAATTATTTCCTCGGCACTTGTTTTTAACCCTTTCAATTTAATAACCCTTTCCGTGAATTCATGATCTTTGTCCTGAATAATGGCCTTTACATTTTTGTTTTTCAAGATCGTGTAGCCATCAATAATAAAATCGACCGGATTATTTTTGAGTAAAATCCAATCTTCTGTCCAGTCAATCAGAAAACCACTAAAAATTTCTTTTTTGTCTTCAAATTCAATTGTAATTAATTGGCGTATGTATTTTTCCATTATTTATTTTTGTTTGAAGTACATTCTACTTCCAGCTTGATTTCACTCCAGTCCTCGGGATAAAAACTTTAAACGAACTTTATTTTGGTAACTAGAAAGTAAAGGTATGCACTTTGAACTATAATTCAAACTCTTTCGAATGCTTCCGATTTCATTTGGACACGTATCTACTACCATAAGCTATCGAAATGTAGCATACCATTTTTTGTCATTAATCGCGTTACAAACACAACGATTTACCCAGTAATTTAAGTAGATAATCGATGCCGTCAAGCACCAAAGAAAGTTGATATACCAGTGCCAGTTGAAACAATTTGTCTTTCAATTCTCTTATCGTCTTTACCTAATTCTATTTCGATTTCTCTTTTATCGAATTGTTTGTATTTTTATTGCAGCATGAAATTTTAAGAATTCAAATTTAGTTTGGGTTTAACTCCAGAGAACGACAGATCCTTTCATAAAAATAGGATCTGAAATTGGTTCCGTTCAGCAGGCGTTTCATTATTGGTTCCGCAAAGCCAAATTAAACCGTTTAAAAATTCATATCAATCAGCCAGTTAGCTAATTTCGTTTCTTTTTATAATAATTTTCTAATCAAATCAAGGTTCGTTTTAGCGTCTTTTTCAATTGTCAAAAAATATTTTGTCTGCCAACTTTGAGTTTTCACTGCTTGTTTATTTGTCGCAATGTCCCATGGAGGATACACTCTAATTCCGCGCTTTCCCTCTTTGCCGTTTTTTGTTATTATTCCATTTTCCGCCAAAACAGATTTTGGGAAAATAAATTGTCCAAAGTTGTCGCCACTTTTTGACGTAATAATTATAAAATCTATGTCGTCCGATGTATAAAACGGTTCTGTTATACCGAATTTGTTTCTCTTCCAAATTGTAACAAACTGACCTGTTTTTGTCGGTGTAATTTTAGATACCCGAAATTGAATTGTCTTTCCGTTTAGTTTAAATGAACAAGCTCCATATTCTGCATTCTCCAAATTCCATTTCAAGTTTATCAAATCAAAACCACACTTATCATAAACTAATTCTTTCACAACTTTCAGCTCACTATTGATTGAATTTAATGTTATTACTGTGTTTTCATCTGTCATTTTTTCCTGTATTTATATTGTCTGTTCATTTTTTTATTTGCCCTTCTTTCTCCGCTATACTCTGTCCCGTTTTACAGCTACAAGAAGGTCGTGATTGTGGAGACGAAAACTGTCTGACGACACCAAACTTGATACGAAGCGCAACGAATTGTTTAACCAATGTACTGCCGATTTCTTGCAGGTGCTGTTACAAGCTTTATTTGTTTCTTGGAATTTTAAAGATATTCTTGGAATTGTTATTTTTCACAAAGTGCTTTTAACTTATCGAGTGCTTTTGGGTAGGTCTGGTTCATATACTCTAAAAAATCTTCATTGGTGTCTAAGTCAACCGTAACGGTTGTAGTTCCATTGTTTTCGTTGAACGTATAATTTTCAAATCCGTTGGCCCATTTTTCCACTTCTGTTCCTTCTGTAATTTCCTTTTCCGCTTTAATAATACCATAATGTTGAATCGAAACAAATCGGTTGGGAATGTTTTCAGCTATCTTGGAAACCATACCTCCCTTTTCTCCTTTCTCATCTACTCCAATAAACAGTATTTTATTACCCTTATCCCAGCTTCCTTCATAGGTAGATGTGGGGTTAAACAATGAAGTCCATTGCTCATACGTTGATTTACTTTTGATGCCAAGCATAAAATCATAAATCTTGTTCGCAGGTGCATTAATGCTTACTTTGAATTGTACCTTTTTCATACTATTACTATTTGTTTTGATTACGCTTTTGAGTTGCTATTCCATTATACTTAGCCGTTCGTTTCACATAACCTCTAACCAGTCTATCATTCTAGCAAAATCAGACCTATCACTCTATTTTTGGGAATTATGTCTAATTATAGTTCCTCTAAAAATCTCCAAACGAACTTTATTTTGGTAACTAGAAAGTAAAGATATGCACTTTGAACTATAATTCAAACTCTTTCCAGCAGCCTTCGAATAGCTGCGGACGTCAAGAACAAAGCACCAATAGCTGTCCAAGTGTAAAATACATTTTCTTATCATTACCCGCGTTGCAAACGCTACGCTTTATCTTTAAATTTAAGTAGGTACTCGTCGCAGACGAGCACCAAAGAATGTTGCCAAACGAGCTCCAGTGGGGAGGTACGGTAAAAAAAAGATGTTTTTAAGATATTAATTCGGAGAGAAATCTTGCTTTACTCTTCCTAAAAACTTTCTTTCTAAAGTCAGAGACTTTTATCCTATTTAGAATTTATAAGAAATAGAAAAAAATGCACGAAGTCAAAGACGTTCGCGCAGCATTTCATAAGAACACTTCAAAGAGCGGGGCGTATGTATTTTTTCCATTATTTATTTTACTCTTGGAGAGCAGAATTTTTATCTGTGAAAGTTCGGTTTATCTGTAATGTCCCGACATGAAATACCTAAACAGATTATTAAATAAATCCTATTATAGATAGACAAATATAATCCTTAATCCTGAACTTACTATACAACTCCTTTTTCATGGTTATTTTTTTTAAAAAATCTTCCATCTTTTCTTCAAGTTCTCTTATTGTAAATGAGGTTGACGTGGGGTTATATAATTCACATCAATACATTATACTGCTCTTACTACGATTTACAATCCAAAGGTTGAATTCAAGAAATACAATTTACTGCTATCCAAAACACACATGTTAATTAATAGTTAAAACGTTTATTTACAATTGTTTACTATTTATTATTTGTATCTTTGAGAGTGGTTTTGATTAATCACTTGAGTAAAACTATCTGAAAAGAAAAGCTAATTCAAATAGTCATTTCATACTAATTGGTATGAGTTGATAAATGGTAAATCAGAATCTACAATCGGAGGCCCTTTAAAAAGGCCTCCTTTTTTTGTTTTATTCTAATTGTAAAGCTATTAATAACACACTGTAAATCAATTATTTAAAAATCCTAATTATTTTCTTATCTTTAAGGAAACTTAAAACCTTATTTATGTCAAATAAATCTAATTTTATAAAAAAAATAATTGAGTTACTTTCTGAAAAAAACGCAAGTCAAAAAGAAATAATAGCCGAGGAGATCATTAATATATTCGCAAAAGCTAAAAACAAGGAATGTTATACGGAGGCATTAAAAACAGAATCTATTGAAAAACTTAGCTATTTCATCAAAGATTTTCTACTCCATGATAATGCATTAACGAGAGAAAGCTTAGCTACCTCTACTCAATCTGAATGTACTTTTATCGAAGACTGATCTATCCTGTAAATAGTATTCTTTCTGTTGCAGTCGGTTTCTATAAAGTACCTTTTTACTTTTTAGAACTTCATTTTTAGCATCTTATCCAAGGTTTAGACCATAAGTTTTTATTACTAATTTCTATTCCTATTTTTTAGAAGCAAGATTCATTTTCTTATCATTACTTATTTATTTCTCCAGCAGCAACCGGAACCCGCTTGAATGGGTGGGTATTTCACTGTTTCGAAACTACAATACACACAACAATCGCCTTCTAACAGTCATACTTTTGTTTTACAATTTTCACATTCATAGAAAACTGGATATGCAGTCAAAAACTGCACAGTAAGGTAAGCTACATTTTTGTAATTAATTTGATTGTTAAATTCTTCAATAGTTGCCTAATTCAAAGCAGAATGCCTTCTTTTTCTGTTGTACTAAACTTCAATGTATTGCTACGCCTGTTCGTTATCGCTCGGGTCTTGAATTTTTATAACCTAAACTCTGGAGTTCCAATGTTATTCTAGGACTTCCATACCGTTGCTTGGATTCAAAATAACTCGATGTTATTTGTTATTGTATGGCATTTTTTCGTTGCAACCTACTGGTAATTTCTTGTTTTTTCCAACGGTAATAACTTCCACTACTAACCAATAGAACCTTGCACATTTTTTCAATCGGAAATAGTTGTTCATTGTTTTTAATGAAACTATAAATCATACACCGCTCTTGGAAAAAATGCCTATTGCTTTTTTTAATATATTACACTCCAACTCTGCCTCTTTGAGTTTTTTCTTGCTCGGGAATTAGTTTTAAATTTCCTTTTCCAGAAAAACTTCCTTCTCCAAACTCTTCGAACTCTTTGCGCCATTTAAACAACTGTGGGGCAGTTACTCCTAACTCTCCGGCAAGTTCGGATATGTTTGTTCTCTCATAACTCAATTGGACTACTTTCTCTTTAAAAGCTTTGTAATAAATTTTGAGCACTTGTTTCATAGGTTTAAATTAAGATTTATTTCTTAACTTTCTATCATGGCTAAGTTATCATCTCCAGTTGCGATTACTTTTCAGTAGCCTCGTGGGAAGAATCAATCTGAAATAAAAATTGAAAAAACTTGAACATATAACAAAAGAAGCTTCTAGCACTTTTTTTAAGTGTATCAGCTTCTTTTAAGCAATTATAACCTGAAAATAATGATTTTTAATCTTTTAATTTAGATTAAAGCGATAAATTTATGATTTCTCCATCTTTGGGAATTAAAAGTTTATCCGTTCCAATTTTGAATTCATCAGCCTTCTGACGTAAAGAACTCCTAGTTGTTCGGCAATGGTCTAACGCATCCATATGTACTGCTATTACTTTCGCCTTACCACTATGACTCACCAAAGCCATTGTTTGCATTTCATCCATAATAATTGGCAGATGTTCATACCCCTTGATAAGTGCTCCACCAGAATTAACTATAATGTAGTCCGGTTTGAACTTTTCAATAGTCTTTTTGATACCATCAGTCCAGATTGCGTCACCAACAATATAAAGTGTTGGTTGGTTCTTGGCCTCTAGCACAAAGCCCGAAGTTTTGCCCATTAACTTCAATACTTCGCCGCTTCCATGTTCCGCTTCTATCCTATGAATGGTGATACCATTCCACAGTTTGTTGTCTTCCAAAACATTTGCGTTGATAAAACCCTCCTTCTGAAAGAAATCCTTATCTGCAGGCTGGTTTATAAGTTCTATGGACTTATCCAAAATTTTACTCGCGACCTTATCAAAATGGTCATCGTGTGTATGTGTCACTATAACCAGATCAAGTTCTTTGACAATATCATTTAAAGGCATTTTTAAGTCAACTGTAGGGTTTGTCTGGATCCCGGCCCAGGATTCGATAGCTCCTTTCGGCGACAGCATTGGATCGACCAAGATCTTTTTCCCATTATACTCAATAAGTAATGTAGCGTTTCTGACCAACTGAAGATGTGGTTTATTGCTTAGATTTTTTTGTGCGAACGACACGGTAGAGCAAAGTGTTAACACCACTCCTAAAAGTATTTTTCTCATAATTTAAATATTTATTTTTAGATAATATCATTTGCTCCTTCATTAGGATTAAGCATAATGATTTATTTTTACAAAGGTCAGAACATTCGAATAGTTGCAGCCTATCAATGACTACTTAATTACTACCATTTTGATAACTAAAAATATTTTTCGATTATTTGTAATGCTGATTAAACGTATTATCTTTAGTAACTTTGGTGACTAAAAGTAAAGACCTTGAAAACAATTAAGTTTCATAAAACGGAGTGCGGAGTTGATTTTTTGTTAAATGTATTGTCAGAGAAAGATGTTGATTACACTTATAGAGATACATTCAATACAGACTATTTTGAAGTTTTATTTTTCAAAAAGGCGAAGGGTACACTGATTTTAAACCAGCAAAAAATAGAATTAAATGACGGTTCCGTTATCTTTATTTCACCTCATCAAAATCGTAAATGGGAATTAGATACTAACGCTCTTGAGGTTACCACATTGGTCTTTCAAGAAGCTTTTTTAAATGATTTTTTCGCAGATAAACTGTTTACTTACAGGTTACAGTATTTTTATCAGCTGGTTCATCCATTACAAATGACTATCGATACGAATGAAATGCTTAAATACTGTGGCTTACTGACCGAAATAAAAACCGAGTTATTGAATAGTAAGTCTGATAGCGTTCATATTATTCGCTCATTAGTATACTATCTGCTTCAAACGCTCAACCGCCGTTATTCGCAGCAACATACACTGGCCGTAACAAACACACCGCATAATTTTGCATTCGTTTTCAAAAATTTGATGGAAATTAACATTAAGGATAAACAGCGTATTGCTGATTATGCCGAAATGATGGGTGTCAGCAGGATTTCGCTTAACAAAGCTGTCAAAGCTCAGTTTAACACTACAGCTACTCAACTGCTAAAGCAACGGTTACTTTTTGAAATTCAGAACTCTCTGCTTCACTCCAATAAAACAATTAACGAGATAGCCTATGAACTTAATTTTCCGGAACCGAACCATCTCATGAGATTCTTCAAGACCCAAACCAATCAGACCACGACAGAATTTATTAACAGTATGAAGAAATAACGATCATCCTTTAGAAAATGAGTTCGTCGGTAAAATATCGTTGAATGTGCGGATTTTGATAACAATCCACTAGACTTATAGAATTCTCTTATCGTTTTTTGCAATGGCAGACAAGTTGTTTACAACAATCATAAATAACTGTAATACAACTAAATAGAAACGTATTCGTGCCATAAAATGGCTTTATTATTATTTCACTACTATTTAGTTTTTTATTACAAATCATCAAGCGAACTTTTTAATTGTTGTATCCTTTTGGTGGAGCAAAAGCTATTTACTTACAGCCAGATTTTCTATAAATAACTCTCTCCACAACTCACTTCTTAAATTCAATGTCATACTTTATTTTTCTACTCATAAAATACCCTAAATAAGTGTCAAACTTATGGGGGCAATCATCTGTCTCAGCATCTTTTCATATTCTAACCTAAAATTGCTACAATACCTTCTCAGACGTGAAATCTTTAGGTGATCTTCCTCTAATTTATTTTCCAGAATATCGCCGTCTTTTTTGGCTAAAGCGGAGTTGTATTCTTCTAGTTTGGCATCGATGTAAGCAATGTGCCGCTCAATTTTATTGGGATTGAAATTGTTTTTTTTAGAGTTTTGCGCTTTAAGTTGGGTGCTGTCACCAGCCACCAAACTACCACCAATGAGTTCAAAATGCGTGGCTAGTTTAACTGTTGCCCGAAAAACGCGCGCAATGGCTTTAGGGTTGTCTTTGCGGAAACTGGCAATGGTAGTGTGGTCCGGAACCAAACCTTTCGGGTCATTAAGCCAGATTTCGTTGTCTTGCGCAATGGCATCATCAATCGACGAGGCAAATAGCGGGAGTTGGTTTCTGGTAGTTCCGTCGATGAGTTTTATGCTTAAATCTACGTAAAACCATGGAGTTACTTAAATTATTTGAGAGAATTTCAATACAGTTTAACTAAGAGAAAGAAAAGAGGTTAATAAGAAGTTTGACGGTTTCGGGCTTGGCGTAGGTGGCGATTTTCACCACAAATGTTGATGCGGAGAACCAAACTTTGATTAAGCACAAATGTGTCTGTGAAACATTGAACCGTCACTTTTGCCAAACCCGTGTTAGCGGTTCGGGCTTATTTTTCTTTAAGATTATTTTCCATTTTTCTACTCGTCAAAATTGTCAAAGTAAGTAAAATCCTTTGTTATTACTCCATTTTCAATTGTCAAAATGGTGCAAATTGGCAACTCAAATTTTGAACTGTCAGGTGCTGTTCCACTTGAAACAAACTCTACAATTATATGCTTGTCGCCCGAAGGATAAATTTGAATAACTTGGTCGTGAAGGTCTGGGAAAACTTTGTTTAATTCCGAATACTTGTCAATAATCTGTTGTCTTGTCTGCTTTACTATTCCTTGTCCTAATGAAGGGTCTTTAAAGTCCGAAATTGCTGAATACATATTTGCCATTTTTGTCCATTCGTGATTGTTAAAATGTTCAAAATACTGTTTTACTACTTTTTCATTATCTGTTGTTGTCATACTTTTATTATTTTGATTGTTACACGAAATTAATGTAAATGCTGCAAAAAATAATATTGTTAAAAGTTTCATTTTTTTGTCGTTTATAATTGTTTTATGTCTTGTTCTTTGTTTGTAGTTACTGTGTCGTCATAGCCTGAACGCTAACCTTCGGATACGGCATCTCGTTTGGGACTAAATTAAGTCCTATTTTCGGATTTCCCCGATCGTCCCATATACAAAACCAACTTTCCTCCCGATACTTCGGGAAAGCCAATTGCCCAAATCCGTTGTTGTAGCGGTTATCGGTTCGTGCTTCTATTTATGTGATGCTGTGTCGTTGCAAACGTAAACAATTGTCTCAACTGTCGGATGCGTTGGCTTGCAAATGCATTTTTAGGTATTACTTATTGTGCTAAATTTGTTCCTAAATAATTATTTTTACTTTTTATTAATTCCATTATTTTACTGTATAATAAGCCCTCGTTAATAGGTTTGGAAATATAATCATCCATTCCAAAGTCTTTACATTTAGAAACATCTATAGTAGTTACATCTGCTGTTAATGCGATAATTGGAATGTGAGATTTCAATGTTTTACGTATGTATTCTGTTGCCTCAAAACCGTTCATTTCAGGCATCTGCATATCCATCAAAATAATATCGTAAGTATTGGTTTGCATTTTTTCTACTGCCAATTTTCCATTGCCTACGATTTCGTATTCAAATCCAAAATCATTTAAAATAATTTTGATTAGTAATTGATTTAATGCAACATCTTCGGCAACTAATACCCGCAGGGTTTTAATTTCTGAATTCAGGGTTGGTATTTGTATTTTTTCTTTTGATTTTATATTTGTTTTTCCAAAAGGCAGAATAAAACTAAATGTTGAACCTTCACCAAGCTTACTACTTAAGCTAATACTCCCTCCTTGTTCTTCTATTAACTGTTTGACAATAGCAAGCCCCAGCCCTGTTCCACCATAAGAATTAGATGTACTGAGTTCGGCCTGTTCAAAAAGATTAAAAATTGAATTTATTTTGTTAGCAGCAATACCAATTCCGGTGTCGGTAACGGTAAATTCAATGTTCACATTTTCTTCGTCTTCGTGCAGTAATTTGACGCTTTGTATAATTTTTCCTTTATGTGTAAATTTGACGGCATTGCTTATAAGATTTAAAATAATCTGATTTAATCTTACCGAGTCGCCCAATAGTATTGATGGTATTTTGCTGTCGTATTCTTTTATCAGTTTTAAATTCTTTTCTTTTATTTTCAGGTCAAAGGAATATAGTATTGCTTCTATTGATTTGCGAATTTCAAATGGCTGTTTAACAAATGTCATTTTGCCGGCATCTACTTTTGCCAGATCAAGTATGTCGTTTATAAGTAGGTTTAAAGAGTGGCCACTTGTTATTACAGCTTGTAAAAATTCTTTTTGTTCTGCATCTAATTTAGTTTTCAATAACACATTTGCAAATCCTAAAATAGAATTTAACGGAGTTCGAATTTCGTGGCTCATGTTAGATAAAAACTGTTGTTTGAACTTAACAGCATTTTCTGCAAATACCTTTGCTTCCCTCAATTTATCTTCTGTTTTTTTTCTATCAATAAGGTCTGACGCCCGCCTTGCCAGCACATCAAATAATTGTAGCTTTCTTTCAGAAGGTTGGTGCGGCTCTCGCCAATGCGTGGATATCATTCCTATTAAATCTCCACTGCGGGAAATAAGGGGCGTTGATTGCATTGCCCTAATGCCTGATAACTGATAATAATTCAGGCCTCCTGTTTTTGCTGTCAGTTCCTCTTTTTCAAGATCACTAACAATAGACCGTTCACCATTGCTCATTGCTACACTGCAAACGCTTTTTGAATCGGTGTTAATCCATTTCCAATGCGCTGCCGATTCCGGATGAAATCCTTTGTATGCCAATAGTTCCAATTGTTTTTTTTCAGGATGATACAGTTGAATGCTTGCCATATCAGAATGCACCAGTGCGATAGCTGCATCTACAAGCTGTTCATACAACAGGTCAATATTTTCTTCATGTATTATTTGTGTGCTGAAGGTTTGTAGTATTTGTGAATCGGCTAAATCTAAGGCGAGTTGCTTCTCGCTTTCTGCTATTTTTTCTTCTGCTGCCTTTTGTTCTGTGATGTTCCGGAAAAGTACCGCTATCCTGTTACTACTCTCCAGACCGTGACGGAAAGCGGAATTTTGAAACCATTGGTTACCAAGTCCTTTAACGAAATGTTCTACCTGCACAGGTACTCCTGTTTTAACTACGCGTCCATACTGTTCGAGCCAGACCGCCTCTACCTCAGGCACAAATTCGCTGATTCGTTTGCCTTTCATCTCTACGGTTGCGTGTTTCAAAAAAGCTGGATTTGTCTCTACATAGATCCAATCAATTGGCTCTCCTTTTTCATCAAATAACAATTCAATAATGCAAAAAGCGTCTTGTATGGAATTAAACAACGAACGGTATTTTTCTTCGGATTCTTGCAATTGCATTTTAGTAGTTTGCTCTGCTGTTACATCATGGAACATAACCACCGCACCGACTATTGTACCATCTTGACTACGGATTGGGCCTGCGTTGAAAGAGCATGGAATTTTCTGACCACTTAAGTGTACTATTTCCAGTACCTCCTCAATTACCACTTTTCCTTTCATTAAAGCTTTAGATCCGGGCCATTCCTCTGACTCTATAGGTTTGCCGTCAAGGTGAAAACCTGCATAGACCTGGCTATATTTTGAGGCTTCAGTCTCGTGTGCAGGACGACCCCATAATACATCGAACATGGTATTACTGAACTGGATATCCCCTTGGGTGCCCGTGATGGCAATAGCTAAGGGAGCTTGTTCCAAAACCGCACGGAGCTGCTCTTCCGTTTTTCTTAATTCGTACTCTCCTTTAGCTCTTTCTACTGCTGCCCAGGTGCGTTCGGTCACTTCTTCTATCAGTGTGACCTCATTCAAAGTCCAGTGGCGCGGACTTGCTGAAACTACCACAATCGACCATAGTGGGTTGGCCTCACCATGGCGCAATGTGGCAGCTACCAAGGCACACATTCCAAGGGCACCTAGGTTTTGTCTGTCAGTATCTGATAGGTCCTCTGCCTTCGTTATGTCGTCAATCACCAGCGTGCGGTCAAAGGCAACCCGCAAAGCATCTGGAAAATCGGACAGGCGTAGGCTGGCTGGCACTGGAGGCACCCGTTCGTTTCCTACTTGATAGGGGAACACGCCACGGTCTTCAGCCAGTTGGTAAACTCCAATGTAACAGCGGTCGAGCTTTAGATGCCCAGAAAGCATTTGCAGTGCACGGTTTGCTATAGCATCAACATTTGATTCTTCCCGTAACGTGTCAGAAAACCGAAGCAGGAAAGCTTGCCGCTCTTCACTATCTTCAATTTTTTTCCGGGCAGTTACCTGCGCGGTAATATCTGTAGCCATGACGGTAACCCCTGTTACTTTTCGGGTATCATCAAAAATTGGCTGATAGACAAAGTCAAAATAAATGTCAACAGTGACGCCATTTTTTATAACTTCGGCTTTTTCTTCGCTGTTATAATAAGTTTCACCGGTTTCAAATACCCGCTGCAGCAATTTTGGAAAAGGCTGGTCTTTTATTTCAGGTACTACTTCCAGTAAAGGTTTTCCGATAATAGCTGCTGTTCTTCCCCAAGACTTAAATAAAGGTTCATTGGCGAAGGTTATTATCATTTCAGGATAACTTTCCAGAATCATAAATATATTTGGCGAATGCAGCAGTACATTTTTAAACCGCTTTTCACTTTCTTTTACATTTATATTTAACTGGGTTTGTATCGTTACATCGGTTGCTATATTTAATATGGCGTATACTTTGCCTTCACCATCAAATAGAGGAGCATAATCAATATCATAAAACTCATGTCGAAGTAATCCATTTCTAATAACACTTACGGGATCAGCAAAGCTGTGGTAACTTTTACCCGTAATAAATATATCATCTAATATTTTTAAATAAGGTTGCCCAACTAGTTCTGGCATTATCGCAGTAAATTTCTTCCCTTCAATGTCATTACCTTTACCAATGAGATCTATATATTTCTGGTTGGCACTTTCCAAAATTAAATCTCTTCCCATAAGCAGGCCTATACCAATTGGGGCAGCACCAATAAGCGATTTGTATTTTACTTCACTTTCCTCAATTTTTTTTCGAATTAATACCTGTTCGGTAACTTCATGCGCAATAGTAATTACGCTAGAAATTGTTCCGTCTGCTTCAAAGGAAGGCTGACAAGTTAGATTAAAATAATGCTCTTCTATAATACCATGGCGATTTAACAGGACAAGGATTTCATTAGCAGATATGGACTTGCCTGTTGCGTATACAGAATCCAACATTTGAGGAAAAGGCTGGTCTTTTAGTTCGGGTAATACTTCAAGAAGCGTTTTTTCTTCTACATCATTACCTTTCCCCCAAAAATCTTTCATAAGATCATTGGCATGGGTAATTACCATATCTTTTCCTTTCATTATTGAAAAAGCAAAAGGCGACTGCATTAAAATTCTGTTATATCGCTTCTCACTTTCTTCAATTATTATTCTTGCTTCAACCTGCTTTGTAATATCATATGCCATTACCATTACGCCATATATTTCTTTAGATTCATTTTTTAACGCTTCCAAAGAAAAATTAAAATAGCTCTGTTTGGGGATACCATTATTGTCAGAGTCAATCATGGCGGCATATTCGCTAGCGGTAAATGTTTCTCCGGTTATATAAACATTATCAAATATCTCAAAAGAGCCTGTACCTTCCAATTCAGGAAATACTTCACGAAAACGTTTACCTAGAAAATCTTTTTCTGTACGATTATTCTGTTTTTGATACGCCTGGTTTGCCATGATAAACCTGTGTTGGGGTCCATCAAAAACAGCAATGGCGGCAGGTGCTTGCAATAAAATATTTTGAAGCTGTTCCTCGTTTGCTTTGATCTTTTTCTTTGCAATCACTTCGTTCGTTACTTCAATTGCAATTATAGTGACCCCCAAAATAGTATCATCTGTTTCGCGATATGGTTGATAAACAAAATTAAAATACAAATCCTCCATTTTACCGTTGCGCTTCACTCGTGCAGGTGCTTCTTTCGCCACGTAAGGATTGCCTGTGCTATAAACATTATGAAGAAGGGCTGGAAATTCCTGATCTTTTATCTCGGGTAAAATTTCAATCAATGGCTTGCCTTCTATTTCATTTCCTTTCCCCCACATTTGTTTAATACTGTCGTTAGCAATAGCAACCACCATGTCTTTTCCTTTTAATACGGCAAAGGCAAATGGTGATTGCATGAGCATCTTGTTATACCGCTTTTCGCTATCTTCAATTATTTTTCTTAAATTTTGCTCTTCATTACCCTTCATTAATAAAATTTCATTTTCTTTAACTTCTGTTTTTGCAGTAGCTTTCTTTTTAACTGAAGTTGCTTTCATATCAATGAAGTATTTTGAGATTATTTAAAATCATTCTGTTTCTGTCTGTATGGTTGTGCATTGTCACAATAGAATTACAACCAACATCAGTTAGTCTATAAACCTCCAGACAAACTATATTTTTCTATTCATATAGTAAATATACATGATTTAAACTATAGTTCTTTTTCTTTTTAACGACCTCGACTTCCGTTCAGCACAGCTTTCATTGCTCGTGCTGCGTACTCAACGAAAGCTTAGCTGTTAGCGGTAGCTGTTTATTTTCGATTTTTCCTTTTTAGTTCATTTGCCATCTCAATTGAATGTTTCAACGAGTTTATATTATTCCAATTGTGATGTGACACAATTATATATTTTGGGTCAGGATATTTTTTCTGAACATTTTTAAGAGTTGTTTCATATTCAAAAGCATTTCCCTCTCCCAAATACCCTAAATTTTCGGCTTCCGCACCTTTTATCAAACAGCCTCCATAAAGAACTTTCTCTTTGTTAAACCACAAAACGATATTGTCTTCCGTATGCCCCTGTCCTGGATAATAAGTTTCAAATGAATATTGTCCAATATTAAAAATGGTATCTTTTTCAATTAAATATTTAGCTCTTTTTTTGTTATTCTTTTTACTTAAATCATCTGTTAATTTAGTTGTGTATGTCTTAATTCCCTTTTGCTTGTAGTATTCAAGCCCATCAGTTCTGTCACTATGCCAATGAGTTGCTATGCAAATTGTTACATCTTTATAGTGTTTCAATTTGATACTGTCAAGCAACGGTTGAAATTGTGTCGTATCCCACGGTGTGTCAAACAGGGCAACGCCATTCTCGGTAACAAGATACATCCCATTAGCAGGTATTTTGCTTCCTTCGTAGGTATTGTATGTTGTATAGATATAAAAGTCGCCTGTTAAGTGTGAGATTTTAAGTTTAGGTTCATTCGTCTGTCCAAAAATATTTGTCAGCGAAAAAAAGAAAGCTATTATTAATACTATTTTCTTCATTCAGTCTTTGTAAATTAATTTCTATTGGTGTCGGTTTTATAAAATTACCGCTAAAAGTTAGGGTTTCGTTGCGGCTGCAAGCCGAACAATGAAACCCTAACTGTTGTAGGCAGTTTTTTACTCTTCTACTTTTTTTAATATATTTTCATTGTTCCAGTTCAGAGCCGTAATTTTTCCCATTGAATCTTTTACAAAAAGAAATTCACTATTTTTTTCGGTAATAAAAAAATTATTTTCATTTGTAAAATGAATTTTCCACATACAAGTTCCCCAATACTGATTATCATTAATACTAAGGTAAATATCTTTTTCTTTTTTAATTATTGACCATATAAAATCGCCACTTCCATATTTCCCTATATAAGATTTTAAATCTTCTTCTTTAATGTAAATTTCTTTTTTAACATCAGGCGTATAAGCATTCTTCCAATCATATGTTAATGCAACACTTCTAATAATTTCATCAAATAGGTCAGTATTGTATGTGTTTGTCATAACTACAACACCGTTACCACCTTCAAGAGTTCCTATATATTGGCTTACAAAACCTTCATCTACACCACCATGCTCGAAATTTTTAACTCCATTTTTATTAATTATGAATACCCCTAAAGCTGATTTATTATCAATGAAAGGCGTAAGTCTTAGTTTTGTCATATCTTTTGAAAGAACCTTTTGGGATTTTCCTTTTAAAGAAAGTTGAGTTTCGATTACATATTTCGCTAAATCAGTTGGATTTGTCCAAAGACCAGCAGCTGCTTGCTCTGGGTAAATATGGTATTTTCCTTCTACGGTTTTTCCATCATTGTAATATCCCGTAGCTAATAAATTCTGTATGGTTGCTGTTGGAGGTTGTGTGTAAGAACTATTAGTCATTCCCATTGGCTTCAGTACATTCTCCCACATATATTCATCATAAGATTTCCCTGTTACATCCTCAATAATTAGTTGTGAAATGGTGGTTCCACCGCCAGAATATTCATATTTGATAGACGGCTCATACATTGAACGAATAGCTTCTGAATTAGCAGGTTTTTGACCATTTAGTATTTGTTTAATAGATGGTATTTTCTCTCCTTTTTTGTAACCATAAAAGCCATGTACACTAATCCCGCCAGTATGGCTTAATAAATTGGCAATTGTAATTTTTTTGCCTTTGGACAATGAATCGTAGGGAAATTTCCATGATTTTAAGTAGGTGTTTATATCCGCATTAAGATTCAATTTTCCTTCTTGAAGCAATTTTAATACTCCAACTGCATTTAGAGATTTACTATTTGAACCTGCTTGAAATAAAGTTTTAGTTGTTACAGGTTTTTGCTCTAAACTGTCAGCCCATCCATAACCTTTTGCCCAATCAATTTTATAGTCTTTAATTACTGCAATGCTAACACCATTGGCATGGTAAAATTTCATTCTTTCCTCTAATGTCCACATTTGGGGATTATTTTCAATTTGTATCCAGCCTGAAAGATTTTTTTCAACTTGTTTAATTTTTGACTGAATTTCTGTGGAATATTTTTTTGAAGATTGTCCATACAAGAAACTTACTGATGTACAGAAAAATAAAAGAATAATTACTGATTTATAAATTTTGATGTTAAAAGGCATTTTTTTTCTGTTAGATAGTTTTGATTATGTTTCGTCATTCGGTAAAATTGCTTACAACTTGTATATATATCTGATAGCGTCAGTATTTATTGTTTTGCTAATGTATAGTTTTTTTATTACAAATTATCAAAACAAATAAATACACCTCATCTCAGCATCTTTCTACCTCTTCCTCCTACTCTTCCAATTACCATTTTTATCACATCACTCCTAAGCTCATAAATCTTCGATAAAAGGTAAAGACCTGAAAATCATACTACACTTAGCTCTATTCTTATCTACCATTCTGAGCTTTCAGGTTAAGTACCACACGAAAGGATTCGGGCGATAGCTGTGGAATATTTGGGGAAGTACACCCATAAAATAGCCATTAGCAACCAGAGAATCAAGAGTATTGACAATGAAAACGTGATTTTTGAGTACAAGGATTATCGAACGGCGGGAGTTAAAAACAAATGACATTGACGCATCAGCTGTAAAACGGGCAATTTACATCGGATAGCAATTTTTGACCAGCGCGGTCCGCCTTCGTGGTTTCTTGGCGGAAGCCAAAGTTCTTGTTCCTGTGAAAGTTGATTTTATGGGTAAGGTCAAGTATGCCCAATAGTGAAGGAAAACACGAGGAAACCAAGCTTAAAACCACTCCAAAAAAAAGAGGACACCAAATCCTCTTGACATTCTCTCTCAAAATTTTACGATAACTCCATAAGTCTTGACGGCATGTAATCGGTTCTCCCGAAAAAGCGGGACAGGCTGTTCAACACAGGCTTCATTGTTGGCTTTTCAAGCCAAACGAAGCCTTAGCTGTTGTAGGCAGTGCTTTATTTTGATACTTTAGACTTCTTAATGTTAAAAGTTTTCTGCTTTATCCATTGAATTGAAATATCAACAGGTACTCTATCATTGTCAAAAGCAGTATTGTGTCCTAATTTAGAAAACAAAGTATATTCGAAAGGTTTACCTTGAGCTTTCAATGTATTTAATTGCTCCATACACCACTTTACTGGAATCTGTATATCTTTCTCACCAAAAAGCCAAATTCCCGGAATTGAAAGAGTATTCAGAGAATTTTTTGGGTCAGTCGCAACGAATTGATACCTGTCTGGGTCATTTTTAGTATGTTCACGAGCATCTGATTCTGTATGATTTTCCCAAAAATTATTGTTGCCATTAGTATAAAACTGAAATCGAAGTTGTTCTAGCGTTGTAATTGTAGGGCAACTAAATAAAACCATAAATTCTATTTGTGGATTTTTGCTTGCAGCAATTGGGATTATCCATCCTGCTTGACTGAAGCCAACTAATCCAATTGGTATTTTTTTATCTTTCAAATAGGTTCGCAATATTTTTACTGCCTCATTTGCGTCGCTAGATAATAAATTAAGATTAGTAGTGTCAATATTATTCGTACCAACAGATGGTCCAACATATACACCACCAGATTCTCCAACTCCACGTTTGTCATATGTCAATACAGCAATACCTTCTTTAGCAAGACGTTTTGCGAACTCCATTTCTCTTTTTACTGGATCAGAACCATGAACAATTACAACTGCTGCAAATGGATTTTTAGGTTTTAAAATTGAGCCTGCAAGAGTGACGCCCTGACTTTCAAATTTTACATCTTGAATGATAAAGTCGGCCGATTGACAAAATACAGTTTCTGGTAAAGTTATGAATAATAACCAAAGAAATAAGTTAGAAAAAAAGCTAATGTTCATTTTGGTTTACTATAAAAAAATGTTTTGAATGGTCTGCGTTAGCATTGGCTACAACGTCAATTCGTCCAAAAACCTCCGTTTGATGCGTTTTCTGTTTAATTATAACGTAAATATAGGCGATTTAGATTACAATATTATTATTTTTATAAAAAAACGATTGGATTTGAAGCAATAAAAAAAGTCTGTAGAAAACTTTAAGATTTTATTTAAACTCTAATTCTATATTATGTTGTAAACACGAAAGGACTCGTATTAATAAGCATTTAATTAGACTTGTTTTGACCTCTTTGAGCGCACAGGTAAATACCTGCGCTAACGATTGAGGTATCTCAGCGCGGTCGGGATTTCATTGTTCGGCTTGCAGCCGCAACCAAACCCTAACTGTTGGGCGTTTGTGCTTTTATTTTTGCAAGTACCTTTCGCTAATTATATTTATATGATGCTTAACGTGTCCTATACTAATGTACCCTAATGCTCTTGCAGATATTTTATAAGTTATACCGTTACCTAAAAACATACTTTGCTTGTCTGAAAGATTTTCAAATAACGCCTTTGAATTATTCCTAACGGCAATAAATTCGTCAATCAAACTTTCGATAGTTCTGTCGCTAACATTAATATTTGCAGCGTACAGATTTTCGTCCATTCCGTGTAATGGCGTGTCTGCATCTCCTCTTGCACAAACAAAGGCTCTAAACGCAAAGGCTCTTTCAGTGTCAATAATATGCATTAAGACTTCTTTAACCGTCCATTTATCTTCTG
>NZ_FODN01000009.1:0-119089 GCF_900110375.1 Flavobacterium sinopsychrotolerans
TGAAATAAATTCAGTGTAAATGTTTCAGTATCAACTTTTTATTTTCTTTATCTCAGTATGTTAAGATATTATGTAACTGATGTTTATATAACTATAAACAACATTACAGTAATTGCCCAAAGCAATTATAACCTCTTAAGGTGGTTATTGCGGCGGGGCTCACCTCTTCCCATCCCGAACAGAGTAGTTAAGCCCGCCTGCGCAGATGGTACTGCAGTTATGTGGGAGAGTATGTCGTCGCCTTTCTTTAATCTGAACTAGTTTCAGATTCTATTAAATCCTCATCATTTATTTGATGAGGATTTTTTGTTTTATAACTCTCCGAAGTGTTCACACAACGCCTCGGCTGGTCGTCTTCCTTTAAAGAATCCTCATCTTGAATTTGATCTGGATTTTTTGTGTTTAATAAGGTTTTTTATTAGATGCTTATCGCTTTTACGCACGGATTTTATGAGAATTTTGTTTTAAGAAAAGACTAGTGTTTAAAGAATTTTAATTTGGATCATTCATATAAACCGAACTACGTAGAGGTAATGGTATTCGAGCGAATAGTTATATTTATTTTTGGTTAAAAATAGGGTGAATTAACCTATGATTATATAAACCGATGATACGAGCTATTAAAGATTCTAAATCTTAGGACATAAAAGAATTATACCTCTCATTATGTATGAAAAGAATATAGTTAAAAGTCTTGAATAAGTTCATTGAAATAGCCAAACACGAGTTTAAAATTGAGATTGTAAAAAGATTTGGTTTGATGCAGTCCATGAAATAAGTTATCATTCAAGAGTTAATGCTGCAAATATGTAGGTCTGATGCTCGGTTGCAACAAGGAAGTCTATAATAAGCATAAATTATTTGATTAAAATGAAAGCTTTGATAGAGATCAATTGAGATGTTTAGTTGTCTCAGTACACTAAAAGCAACTTAAAACCGGCGTAAAGATATAGCATTTATAGCTAGTGAAAATTTCTAAATCTAATCCTGGAATTACTCTAAATAGACCAGAATTGCTTTGGGTTGTAGATATTATTTATCTTCTAATTGAGTATAAAATGTATTATTTACATTTTGTAACATATGCTTATACAAGGAAAATAGTAGGGTAGAAATTGACGGATAACCTTTATGGCTACTTTCTCTTTAAATAGCGTTATAATGGCTGTAATCAATAGGGAATAGATTGGGAAATCTTATTTACCATTTTCAGTAGACTTCTACAATATTATAGTAAAAAACATAAGGAATATTTAATCAAAAAAATATTCTAATATGTATGAAATAAGCAATCGGATCGTATAAAAATGTCATTGCTGATTGTTAATGGAATTTTAAAAGAGGGTTTTGGATTTTTTAAAACCTTTGAGAATTATTAAAATCCAAAAATCAGGTACAACAAGCTGTCTTTTTTTATAAATTGATTATTGTGGAATACTTAAAATAATATCGGCTTTTACCTAACCGTGAATCGTTTCTTGTTTGCCATAGTTAGTGATAATTGAAGTTTCAAATTCAATCCATTCCTTCCAACGTTTGTCTACATCTATATTGTCAGCGTATTTTCGTGCAAATCCCAGAAAAGTAGTGTAATGCCCCGCTTCAGAAATCATTAGATCTCTGTAAAAAGTAGCCAGTTCAATATCTTTTATGTTTTCTGATAAAACTTTAAACCGTTCGCAACTTCTTGCTTCAATCATAGCAGAAAACAGCAATCGATCGCAAAGAGCATCTTTTCGACTGCCATCTTTTTTCATAAATTTAAAAAGTTCATTTACATAATGATCTTTCCTTTCTCGACCTAAAGTCAATCCTTTGCTTTTGATTAAATTATGAACTAATTGCAAATGATCTAATTCTTCTTTTGCAATGATTAACATTTCGGTTACTAATTCTTCTAATTCGGAGTTATAAGTAACTAGGCTTATCGCATTTGATGCTGCCTTTTGTTCACACCAAGCATGATCCGTCAAGATTTCTTCTATATTCGATTCAACTATATTTACCCAACGAGGGTCTGTGGCTAATTTTAATCCTAACATGATACTGAAATTTATTTAGAACAAAATTAGTGTTTTCTAATCTATTTTTTGTCCAAATGACCAGATTGAACTCAAAATAGCATTATTTTGTAATTGAAATTTTATAATACTATGAATCAAGTTCAAAAGCTTTTAATTATCGGTTTTGTATGGCCAGAACCTAATTCGTCCGCAGCAGGAGGAAGGATGATGCAGCTGATTTCACTTTTTAAAGCACAAGGTTTTAATGTTACGTTTGCCAGCCCTGCTCAAAACAGTGATTTCATGGTTGATTTACAAGAATACGAAGTTGATAAGAAATCAATTGAACTTAATAATTCCAGTTTTGATTTTTTTATAAAAGAATTAAATCCATCAGTAGTTTTGTTTGATCGTTTTATGATGGAAGAACAATTTGGTTGGCGCGTTGCCGAAAATTGTCCGGATGCGTTACGATTGTTAGATACCGAAGATTTGCATTGTCTAAGATTGGCTCGCCAGAAAGCATTCAAAGAAAACCGTCTCTTTAAGACTACTGATTTGTTTGTTGAAGAGATTGCAAAACGGGAAATTGCCAGTATTTTGCGTTGTGATTTGTCTTTGATGATTTCCGAATTTGAAATGGAATTACTAGAGTCTGTATTTAAAATTGACCCATCTTTATTGTACTATTTGCCTTTTTTGTTGGAACCGATTGACGGTGCCCAAATGCAGGAATTGCCGACTTTTGAAGAACGAGAAGGCTTTGTTTTTATTGGAAATTTTCTTCATGAGCCTAATTGGAATGCGGTTCAATATTTAAAAGATACAATTTGGCCTTTAATTAAAAAAAGTCTGCCAGAAGCTGTGTTGAATGTGTATGGCGCTTATCCTTCACAAAAAGTACTGCAATTACATAACAAGAAAGAAAGCTTTTTAATCATGGGACGAGCGATTGATGCTCAAGAAGTAGTTCAGGAAGCACTAGTGGTTTTAGCTCCCTTGCGTTTTGGTGCAGGTATTAAAGGGAAATTATTAGAAGCGATGCAATGCGGAACGCCAAGTGTCACGACTTCCATTGGTTCTGAATCCATGCATGGATATTTGCCTTGGAATGGCTTTATTACGAATGATATAGCTGATTTTGTCGATAGAGCAGTACAATTGTATCAAGGTAAAACAATTTGGCTTAAAGCCCAACAAAATGGATTGGAAATTATTAATCAACGCTATTCTAAAGGTTTGTTCGAGAGTGACTTTAGAACTAAAATAGAATTTTTATGCTCTAATTTACAGCAACATCGATTAAATAATTTTATGGGTTCCATATTGCAACATCATACTTTGAAAAGCACCAAATATATGTCGCGTTGGATTGAGGAGAAAAATAAATAAAAAATCCCGTCAAGTTTTAGAAACAAGACGGGATTTGTGTTTTAAAATCCGAGATATTACGCAAGCATCGTAACTGGGTTTTCTATAAATTGTTTCAATGTTTGTAAAAATTGAGCTCCAGTTGCGCCATCAATTGTTCTGTGGTCGCAAGCTAAAGATAGCATCATCGTATTTCCTACTACAATCTGACCATTTTTAACTACAGGTTTTTCTACAATTGCTCCTACGGATAGGATAGCAGAATTTGGTTGATTGATGATAGAGTTGAATTCTGTAATACCAAACATTCCAAGATTAGAAACTGTAAAAGTACTTCCTTCCATTTCTGTAGGTAATAATTTTTTGTTCTTAGCTCTTCCTGCAAGATCTCTTACGCTTCCGCCAATTTGAGATAAACTCATAGCGTCTGTAAAACGTAATACTGGAACTACTAATCCGTCTTCAACAGCTACAGCAACTCCTATGTTCACATGGTGATTGATAAGAATTGAATCTTCTCTCCATTGTGAATTCACTTTTGGATGTTTTTTCAAAGCCATTGCGCACGCTTTGATCACCATATCGTTAAACGATACTTTTGTGTCAGGAACGCTGTTGATGATAGTTCTAGATTTCATAGCTTCATCCATTGCTACCTCAATTACTAAATTGTAATGTGGAGCTGTGAATAAAGATTCTGCTAAACGCTTCGCTATGATTTTTCGCATTTGCGAATTCTTGATTTCTTCTGTGAGAACTTCTCCTGCTGGAACAAATGGTTTTGCAGCAGCAACAGTTTCTATTTTTGCTGGTGTAGTTGCAGTTGTCGGCGCCGGAGCAGCTGCAGTTTGTGGGGTAAAGTTTTCGATATCGCTTTTTACAATACGTCCGTTTTCACCAGAACCTTTTACTTGTGTCAATTGGATCCCTTTGTCACTTGCAATTTTCTTTGCTAATGGTGATGCTAAAATTCTTTGACCATCAGTTGATGGTTCTTGAGCGACTGGTTCCGAAGCTTTTTCTGTTGAAGCAACTTCTTTTTCCTCTGCAACTTCAGGAGCAGCTTGTGGCGCTCCGCCAGTTTTATAGTTTTCAGCAATTCCGCTGATATCAGTTCCTGCAGGTCCAATGATTGCTAAAAGGCTATCAACTGGCGCAGTATTTCCTTCTTCGATTCCTACGTATAGTAAAGTTCCTTCGTTGAAAGATTCGAATTCCATCGTAGCTTTATCAGTTTCGATTTCAGCAAGAATGTCTCCTTCGCTTACTTTATCGCCTACTTTTTTCAACCAAGTAGCTACTGTTCCTTCAGTCATGGTATCGCTTAAACGCGGCATGGTGATAACTACAACTCCTTTTGGTAATGAAGCTGTTGCGGGTGCTGCAGCTTTAGTAACTTCAGTTGTCGTTGCTATTTCTTCAGTAACTTTTGTTTCTTCAGTTCCTTTTGTTTCTTCTTTTGCTGGAGCTACATCAGCTGGTTTTCCGGCTAATAATGCTGAAATATCTTCACCTTCTTCTCCTATAATTGCTAATAAAGAGTCAACTGGTGCAGTTTCACCAGCAGGGATTCCTATGTGTAAAAGTGTTCCTTCATTGAAAGACTCAAATTCCATTGTTGCTTTATCGGTTTCAATTTCTGCAAGGATATCACCTTCGCTTATTTTATCACCTACTTTTTTTAGCCAAGTCGCTACCGTTCCTTCCGTCATCGTATCGCTCAAACGAGGCATTGTAATTATTGTTGCCATAATTGATTTATAGTTTATGAGGTAAAAATGGATAGTTCTCTTGTTCGTATACTACATCGTATAGCTGTTGAATAGGAGGGTATTCAGATTCTTCGGCAAATGTTACACATTCTTCCACTAAATTTTTTACTCTTTGATCAATTGCTTCGATTTCTTCTTCTGTAGCATATTTTTGATCTTTAATTACATCTAAAACTTGAGTAATTGGATCAATTTTTTTGTACTCTTCTACTTCTTCTTTCGAACGGTATAATTGTGCATCCGACATAGAGTGACCTCTATAACGGTATGTTTTCATTTCCAGGAATGTTGGTCCGTCTCCACGACGTGCTCTGTCAATTGCTTCAGTCATTGCTTCAGCAACTTTTACAGGATTCATTCCGTCAACAGGTCCACAAGGCATTTCGTAACCTAAACCTAATTTCCAGATATCAGTATGATTGGCTGTTCTTTCTACAGAAGTTCCCATGGCATATCCATTGTTTTCAACAATAAATACAACTGGAAGTTTCCATAACATAGCCATGTTAAACGCTTCATGTAAAGATCCTTGACGTGCAGCACCATCACCAAAATAAGTCATAGTAACACCGCCGGTTTCAAAATATTTGTCTGCAAAAGCTAATCCTGCACCTACAGGAATTTGTCCTCCTACAATTCCGTGACCACCATAAAAACGATGCTCTTTTGAAAAGATGTGCATAGAACCACCCATACCTTTTGACGTTCCGGTAACTTTTCCTAAAAGTTCTGCCATTACACGTCTAGGATCAACTCCCATACCTATTGGTTGAACATGATTTCTGTAAGCAGTAATCATTTTGTCTTTTGTCAAGTCCATAGCGTGCAATGCACCAGCTAATACTGCTTCTTGACCGTTGTATAAATGTAGAAAACCTCTAACTTTTTGTTGTATGTATAATGCTGCAAGTTTGTCCTCAAACTTTCTCCAAAGCAGCATGTCTTCATACCACTTTAAATATACTTCTTTTGTAACTTCTTTCATCTGAATTTTTCTTTTGCTAAAGTGTTATTGTATTATCAATTTGTACTATAACGCAAAATAGTTTCCTCCCACAAATTTGCGAAATGCAAAAATAAGACATTCCAAGTAAGAACTAAAATTTAATAGGCAATTTTTGGAATTTTTACAAGAATTTTTTATCGAACATAAATGGGAGTAAATTTTTCAGAGATTCCGACTTGTAAATTGCGCCAATTTCTCCCATAAAATAGATTTCGATAGGAGTCTCTTGTCGAATTTCATATTCTGCAATTGATTGTCTGCAAGATCCACAAGGCGGAATTGGAGCCGTAGTTTGGTTTGTGTCCGATGCAGCTGTAATTGCCATTTTTAAAATTTTGGCTTCCGGATAAACTGCTCCGGCATAAAAAATTGCGACACGTTCTGCACAAAGCCCTGACGGATAAGCTGCGTTTTCTTGATTAGAACCAAGTACAATTTTTCCATTGTCTAAAAAAATTGCAACTCCAACTCTGAATTTGGAATAAGGAGCATAAGCATTCTTTCGTACTTCAACAGCTTGCGTCATTAAATCCTGAATGTCATTTGGTAAATCTTGAACAGAATCGAATACTTTGAATTGAGTGGTAATTGTTATTTCTTTCATACTTTTTTAAGGAAAAAAAATCCAAACTTCATAGTGTTGAAGTTTGGATTGTTATTTGTGGATTTTATTTATGTTTAATATTCGTCATATTTATCTCCAAAATTGAAGGTAAGTGAAAAACGCAGGGTGTTTTCTAATGGGTTTTTTACTTTTGATGCCGAGAATAAATACGAAACATCTACTTTGACAACATTGTATTTGAAACCTGCTCCAAGCGATAAAAATTGTCGAGCTCCTTTTAGCGGACTTTCGTGAAAGTAACCCAAACGCATCGCAAAGGAATCTTGGTACAAATATTCTGCGCCTACAGCATAAGTGACCTCTTTTAATTCTTCGCTGAATCCATCAGGAGCATCACCAAATGATTTGAAAACCCCGGATGTCCATCCAATAGAACGGTAATTGTTTGAGGTCTGTGCATTTTGTTCAGCTTGAGTTATGTCTTCAGGATCATTAAAATCACCATCATTATTAGTGTCAACTGGCGATCCTGGAATTTGGGGAGTTGGTACTAACAATTTATTAAATTCAACATTTAAGGAAACCTTATTGAAATCGTCTAAAATAAAATCAAAACCAGTTCCTATTTTTAAATTAGCAGGTAGGAAGTTGTTGTTTAAATCATCATTATCATAACTAATCTTTGGACCTAAATTTTGAATGTTAAATCCTGCTCTCCATCTCCCGTTGAATTCATTGTAGGCTATTTCTTCAGACTGGTAAAAACCAGCGACATCAACAGAAAATGAACTTGCGGATGATGCATCATTACCTTCAGAAGGTACTTTCAGGTTGGAATTAATAAATCGTCCTGCGATTGCCATAGAGAATTTTTCACTTAGTTTTAATGAATAAGATCCATCAATAGCAAACTCGTTTGGAGAAACTATTCTTGGTTCATCATTTGAATCCTGTCTTAGTTCAATTTCACCCAAACCAAAATATCGAATACTCGCTGCAAATGCACTTCTTTCATTAAGTTTGTTATAATAGGTGAATTGACCTAGTGAAATGTCATTTACTAAATCAGTAAGATAAGGCGTATAGCTGATCGAAAATCCTTGTGCATCTGTTGCAAAAGCATATTTTGCTGGATTCCATTGCTGAGAAAATGCATCGGCAGATGTTGCCACTCCCATGTCTGCCATTCCAGCTGCTCTTGCATCTGCAGCAACCAATAAAAAGGGAACTCCAGGATTTAGGACTCTGTCCTGTGCTATTGCAAAAGAAATTGCAAAGAAACAGACAAAAGTCAAAGCTATTTTTTTCATTATCATAGGAATTTTATTAGACAAATATAGTATATTATTAAAGTATTACAAGTTTTTCAAATTTTTCGGTTTTTTTGTTTGTCAAACTTGATTTAACGGTAAGTTTATAAACATAAACGCCTTTTCCTATTTTATCTCCAAAATCATCTTTGCCGTCCCAAGTAATTTCTTTGGATAAAAATCCTTCAGTTGTTATAATTTGATTTTTTGTCCAAACTATTTTGCCTGTTATTGTCATTACTTGAACTTGCACTTCAAGTGGTTCATAAGGCCTGTTATGTGTAAACCAAAATTCAGTATAGCTGACAAATGGGTTGGGATAATTCAATACATGTGTTAATGTTATTGTTTCATCACCGACCACAATAAATTGTATTTCGGCAGTTATTGGGTTGTTGTAAACATCCCAAGCTTTGAATGTTATAGTATGTAATCCAGCAGCTAAATTGCGTAATGGAAATCGAAGCGTTCCACTTGTAAAATCATCCAGTTTTGTTTGATAGTAATCATTTAAAATAAATGGGTTACTCACATCTCCATCTAAAATAGCAACAATGTCGTGGCCTATTCCACTAGCTGTATTTATTCCATTTTCATCTTCAAGCAAGGCAACAAGAAATGGGGATTCGTTTGTTGTTCCGCCGGAAACAAAAGTTTCATCGTTCATATATAACTTAACTCTTGGACTAATATTGTCTGCTGTTGCATTTTCATTTATTCCGCCTATTTTTATGCTGGAATCATAACCTGTTTCGTTTTGGAATACTTGGTTTTTTTTGGCATAAAAACTAATTCTTCCGTTTGCTAAAGGAATTCTGATGTCTCGGGGTACAACGAAGCTAAATTCAAATTTTCCATTAGTAACGGATGCATTTCCTCTAAATATAGTTTCCCCTAAAATATTAAAATTAAAGGCTGGACTATTTCCATCATTGTTATTGGTTGTTCTTGAAATACTTTTGTCAAAAATTATAGTAGAAACTTCTCCGTTATAATTTGTTAATGGATTGTTATTCTCATCAGTAACTTCCCCGTTTAACTTAATTTTAGATAATGACTTGAAATCGTCTATAGGTTGAGTAATATCAATATCATTTACTTTTGTCAATCTGATTTTTGGTTTCGCTACAGCAAGCATTAAGGCAGGGTCACCAATATAAAAGACAACATTTGTCGCTGAATTTGGATTGCTGTTTTTTGAGATTCTTAGTGCTTCTGCAATTGATGTGTATTGGCTTGAACCATATGATAATAGATTTTTTGTAAAAGTATCATTGAAGTTTTCTGCGCTAAACTGACCTATAGATCGTATCGTAGTAATCATGGAAATTGCTCCCCCTTTTGGGTTCCAATACGTATATTCCCCGGCGGTTGGCCTAAAGGGATTGTCAAAACGAGAGAATTCACAAGTGATAGTTATGAATAACGGATACTTGCATTGATTGCTCAAGTTCTGTCCATCTGATTTTTCCCAAATCCGTTCACTTGACAGTCCATCCTCACCACCATGTCCTAAATAATTAAATACCAAAGCTCCTTTTTCAAAGGCGTTAAAAAAATCGGTTCGGGCTTTGGGATATCTTGAGCCTCCTGCTGAAGCTTCCTGTACGTAGGAGTCTAACAGGATTTTATTCACGTTCAAAAATGGTTTTTCTGAAGCAATTGCATCGGCAAGGATGTTTTGTCTGTTTTGTAAAGTGGCATCCGAAGATAAATCAGAATCATCGGAAACTAATACAAAGTTATTTCTCCAGCTGCCATAAGATTTTAAATCGTGGTATTCAATTACCTTGTTTACCATTTCATCAGCCTGTTTGGTGTCGTTGACCAACATTCTTCCCACAGCAATATCGATTCCTCCAAAATAGGATACAATATTCCCTTCCGACGGATCCATTAATCCAAAAAAGTCATCAGAGGCAAAAGAGGATTCTCCTGTTGTGCTACTATTTAAGGAGTGATATATAGGAACAACATTCGTATTGTTTATGATTCTATTTTTAAAATCGTAAGAAGCATCACCAAAAAGATTGATATATTTCACTCTTTTCTCTGGTGCTGATGCATTTTCATAAATGTATTTGATGCAGTTTCTTATGGCAGCAATATCTTGTTTTCCCGAAGAGAATTCCTGATATATTGATTCTAAAGTAATCACTTTTACATTCAAGTTGGAATGATTTCTGTGAAAATTAGCTAATTTTTCTGCCTGATTGGCTAAAAAAAATGGCGAAATAATTACATAATCAATGTCCTGAAATTGGCCTTGTCCATTGTTAAATACTGTGCCTTTTAGATTTTGATTCTTAATTTTTGTTTTGCTGTCTTTTGATGGCGTGTAATAATCGGATGCGTCTAGAGCAATGTATTTTCTGAGTTCTCCCAGATTTGCTTTAAAGTTTAATGTATTTTGATTTAAGTTATCAACTTTGGTTATATTATCAGTTTCAGTAATATCCCAAATTTGAGTAATCCCGGTCGCATTCGAAATTTCGTAATTTGCAATTCCTAGACTCGAAACGGATTGATCGTATTGAAAATGAAATTGTTTTCCGTAGCCTTGAAGTTTTCTCTTTGCAATAAGCCGCATGTTGTCCAAAAAACCTTTGGAACCTGGAACCCCATTGTTGTTGTATTTTAATTTTATTTTTATGTTTTCGGCTCCAGTAAAATTCGAGTTATTGGGTAAAAATCCTAAGATAAATTCGGTTTCTGAATTACTGTTAAGAGCTGGAAATGAAATAGTGCCAGCTGTATTTCCGTTTGCAATAACATCAAAAGAGGTTGGGGTTAGTGCGGCTGAAGCGGCTGTCAGCATAATTTTTACTGGAACTGAAGAATCAATGTTGGGGAAAACAAAATCAAATTCCTGTTCGTCTTTGACTTCAAATGATTCGCCAAACCATTGACGGCCCAGACGTGTAATGTTAATGAGGTCCAATTCGTGGTACTGATGATCGTCAAAAGTAGTTAACGTCACAGTGCTGTTTCCTGTAGCTTGAGCTAAAGGGGTAATTCTTTTTCCATCTGAACCCTGTACGGTAATGTAATAATAGGATTTATCATCATACAGATTGACATGAGTTTTGCTTTCCTCATTCCAGGAATCAACTCCTTGCCCGTAAAAAAGAATGTAATCTTCATTATTGAAGACACCATCACTTTCACCGGTAATTTGAATAGCGTTCTCAGCCAAGTCATTTGGGTAGTAAAGACTATTTGTTAAGGGCAGCATGCTTCCGCCATTGCCGTAAATTTTTATTTTTCGTGGGTCTATAGTGTTTACGTCAAGCCCAAGTTGCTGCAGGAAGCTTTTGGATATTTTATATACACCTGATTTTTCAACATAAAATTGAAACCAATTGCCATTTGCCAATACAGAGTTAGAAATACTATTGGCCGTTTTGTTAAGTTGTGAGATTCTAGAATTATTGTTTTCTACTTCATAAGAAAAGGATTTGACACGTTTGAATCCAAAATCGTCTTTTATAATTGGAGAAATAGTGAGAAAAGCCTCTCTGATGTCTCTCGAAGTAGAAACAATTATGGTAGGATTAGTTGCTTTTGGGATATTTTCAGAGGCTAAATCACCAAGCTCAGAAAGTGTAATCGCTTCATAAATGACATTAGTGATTTGAATTTTGTTTTCGTTAAAATAGGGCGTCTCTTTTAATTTAATTGTATGAGAAAGAATTTTTTTGGAAGCATCATAATGAAAACTATTACCTGAAAATTGGGGGATATTTACTTTGAAATTGCCATAAGACATTTCTTTTATGCCTAACCATTCAATAACAGCATTCCCTTTAATTTGAGCAAATGAAAAAAAAGGAATTAATGTCAAATATAGCAGAAGTGTTTTTCTCATTGTTTTGTAAATCGTGGTTCAAGGTATTGAATAATTATTGAGTAAAAATAAATCATTTAACGTAATTATAAATAATAAATATTATAAATTTGCGTTCGTATTTATACAAATATAAAATGGAATTCAGTTGTAATTATTTATTAAAAAAAGGATGTTGCAGATTAAATGTTAATTATTATATTGCGGCTTCAAAAATTATCACCTACTAAAGAGTATGAAAGTAAAGAAAATTATGGTCTTACGATTGATGTTATCAATTATATTGATTGTCTGTTTGGCTAGTTGCAGTAAAAAATCTAGCTCTAAAAATTCATCAAGAGCAACAGGTTGGAATGTTGATGGTAAAAAAGCAGGCTCAAGTAATAAAAAACAAGAAGCAGGACCAGGTTTGGTTTTTGTGGAAGGTGGAACTTTTACTATGGGTAAAGTGCAGGATGATGTTATGCATGATTGGAATAATGCTCCAACTCAACAACATGTTCAATCCTTTTATATGGATGAAACTGAAGTGACTAATTTTATGTATTTAGAATATTTAGATTGGTTGAAAATGGTATTCCCACCTAGTGAGGAAAATTATAAAAATATATACGAAGGAGCTTCTCCCGATACTTTAGTTTGGAGAAATAGGTTGGGTTATAATGAAACTATGACCAATAATTACTTAAGACATCCTTCTTATGCAGAATATCCAGTTGTAGGTGTGAATTGGATTCAAGCAGTTGAATTCAGTAAATGGAGAACTGATCGTGTAAATGAAGCGGTTTTAGAAAAAAATGGGTATCTGAAAAAGAATGCTAAAACTACAGATGTAAGTGCAGAAAGTTCTTTCAGTACTGAGACATATTTAAAATCTCCAACAAGTACTTTTGGTGGTAATGAAGAGATTGTATTAAAAGGAGGAAGAGGTTCTAAAAAGGCTAAAGCTCCAAAAGCAGATAAAGACGGTAAGATTACAGAAGAAAAAAATGTATATGCACAAAGATCTTCTGGGATTGTTTTGCCGGAATATAGACTTCCTACCGAAGCTGAATGGGAATATGCTGCAGCAGCAGATGTAGGTCAAAGAGAATATAATACATATAAAGGTCAGAAAAAATACCCTTGGTCTGGCGGGTATACTCGCTCTGGAAAAAGACAAAGTAAAGGGGATCAATTAGCCAATTTCAAACAAGGAAATGGTGATTATGGTGGAATAGCAGGATGGTCAGATGATGGTGCTGATATTACTAATGAAGTAAAAAAATATCCAGCAAATGATTTTGGATTGTATGATATGGCTGGAAATGTTGCTGAATGGGTTGCCGATGTATACAGACCAATTGTAGACAATGAAGCAAACGATTTTAATTATTTTAGAGGGAATTTATACACTAAAAATAAAATTGGTGCAGATGGTAAAATTGAAATTGTTACTAAAGATAATATTCAATATGACACTTTAAGTAACGGTAGAATTATAGCTAGAAACTTACCAGGAGAGATTGCGCAAGTTCCCGTTGATGAGCAAGAAACTTATTTGAGACAAAATTTTGATAAAAGCGATAACATCAATTATAGAGATGGAGACAAGCAGTCAACTAAATATTATAATTTTGGATCTTCCGATTCAGATGATGAAAAATCTAAACAAGAAAAATCCATGTATAATTCTCCTAGACATAATGTAACAACTGATAGTTTAGGTAAAATGGTTAGGAAATATGATGCCTCAAATAAAAGATCTACTTTGATTAATGATCAGGTAAGAGTTTATAAAGGTGGTTCTTGGAGAGATAGAGCATATTGGCTAGATCCTGCCCAAAGAAGATATTTTCCTCAAGATATGGCAACAGATTATATAGGTTTTAGATGTGCAATGTCTAGAGTAGGTCCAAAAGCTGAAAAAAGAAAATCACCAAGAAATTAATTTTTTTATATAAAATTGAACCAAAAGCCCTTTTATTAGGGCTTTTGGTTTTTTAAATCGTTTCAAATGGATATCAAAGACATTCATAATTTATTTTTAAAGTGTAATTCGGTTTCGATAGATACACGGAAAATTATGCCAAATTCTTTATTTGTTGCTATAAAAGGAGATCGTTTTGATGCCAATACATTTGCAAAAGAGGCGTTGGAAAAAGGAGCCTCTTATGTAATAATTGATGATGAATCATGTTACATTGACAACAGAACGATCTTAGTTAGCGACAGTCTGATAGCATTACAAGAATTGGCAAAATACCACCGCGCGTTTTTGAAATTGCCTATTATTGCTCTTACGGGAAGCAACGGTAAGACAACAACGAAAGAACTTATTCATGTTGTTCTCTCTGAAAAATATAGTACTAAGGCGACTGTTGGAAATTTGAACAATCATATTGGAGTCCCATTAACGCTACTTTCGTTTAATGCTGAGACTGAAATTGGTATAGTTGAAATGGGAGCGAACCATAAAAAAGAAATTGCGTTTCTGTGTGATTTAGCAAAGCCAGATTATGGTTATATCACTAATTTTGGCAAAGCCCATTTAGAAGGTTTTGGTGGGGTTGAAGGTGTTATTGAAGGGAAAAGTGAGATGTATCAATATCTTTCGGTAAATAACAAGCTCGCTTTTATAAATTTAGAGGACTCAATTCAGGTTGAAAAGGCAAAGGTATTAAAGTTCTTTTCTTTTGGTATAAATAAAGAAAACGCAGATGTAAATATAACAGCTGTAAAGGCGAATCCCTTTGTTGAAATTAATTACTCTAATCGTATAATAAAATCGCATTTAATAGGGTTATACAATGCAAACAACATAAATGCGGCACTTACTATCGGGAAGTATTTTGGAGTCGATGATGTTGCAATTAAACAGGCTTTGGAAAGTTATATTCCTGAAAATAACAGATCACAGCTTCTGTCTAAAGGAACAAACCAAATCATTCTGGATGCTTATAATGCCAATCCGAGCAGCATGACTGTGGCTATTGAGAATTTTTTACAATTAGAGAGTGCTAATAAGGTTATGATTATTGGAGATATGTTTGAGCTTGGAGGTGAAAGTTTAGATGAGCATAAAGCGATTGTTACTATGTTATCAAATAGTCAAAATGTAAAATGTTACTTTGTGGGATCAGCATTTTATGAAAATAAAATAGAGAAAGATAATTTTTGGTTCTATGATACATTTGAAAGTTTTTCAAATGATTTTTCAAAAACGAAATTAAGTAATAGTACATTTTTAATTAAAGGCTCACGAGGAATGGCATTAGAACGCGCCTTGGAACTTATATAGCGCTTTTTTCTATTTGGTTTAAAACAAGAATGTAATCACCTATAATGTGATTGCATTCTTGTTTAGAGTGCATGCTAATTAAAAATACTTACAACTCACTTTTTTATTGAGTTTTATTTTATTCGGATCAATCCTAAAATAGTAAGCATAAAAAAACTCCATTATTTCTAATGGAGTTTTTTGTGGGCGATGAGGGGTTCGAACCCCCGACCCCCTCGGTGTAAACGAGGTGCTCTGAACCAGCTGAGCTAATCGCCCTAAACAATTTGGTTACTTTCGTTTCCGTTATTGCGTGTGCAAATATACGACTAGAATTGGTATTTGCAAGTAAAAAAATAAAAAAATTATAAAATTTCTGCGACCACAAATGTACTTCCGCCAATGTATATGAAGTCAGTTGCTCCTGCATTTTTCATTGCTTTTTGATAAGCTTCTGAAACAGAATTGTATACTTCGCCTTTTAGTTCGAAACTGGCCGCTTTTTGTTTTAAAATTACAACATCCAGCCCGCGAGGAATATTGGGTTTGCAGAAATAATAGATTGCTTTTTTAGGGAATAAAGGCAGGATTTCATCTAAATCTTTGTCATTTACCACGCCCAAAACAATATGTAAAGCATCAAAATCTTCTTTTTGTATTTGTTTTAAAACAATTTCCAGTCCGTTTTTGTTGTGTGCCGTGTCGCAAATAACTTTTGGGAATTCATTCAGTTGTTGCCACCTTCCTTGAAGCCCGGTGTTTTTTACCACATTCAATAAACCGGATTTTGTATTCTCGGGAGTGATTTTAAATTCGTTCTGACTGTTTAAAATTTTGATAGTTTGTAAAACCGTCTTTTTATTATGAATTTGATAATCGCCAATTAAATCAGAAGGATAGGTTTCTGAAATCAAATCAGAAGCAAAATAGATTTCTGAATTACATTCTTTGGCTTTAGCCAAAAAAACAGGTTTGGTTTCAGGAGTGTATTCTCCTATTACTACAGGAATGTTGGGTTTGATGATACCTGCTTTTTCGAAAGCAACTGCTTCTAATGTATTTCCTAAAAATTGTGTGTGATCTAATCCTATATTGGTAATAACCGAAACTAATGGAGTAATAATATTGGTAGCGTCTAATCGTCCGCCCATTCCCACTTCAATAACGGCGATGTCTACTTTTTCTTTGGCAAAGTAATCGAAGGCTAATCCAACGGTCATTTCGAAAAAACTCATGTCGTTTGATTCGAAAAAACTTTTATGTGTATTAATAAAATCAGTAACAAATTTTTCAGGAATATTTTCACCGTTAATCTTTATGCGTTCTCGAAAATCCTTTAAATGAGGTGAAGTGTACAATCCAACTTTATAGCCCGCTTCTTGAAGTATGGATGCCAACATGTGTGATGTCGAGCCTTTTCCGTTGGTACCTGCAACATGAATGCACTTAAGTTTTTCTTGCGGATTTTCAAGATGAGCTATCAGTAAATGCGTGTTGGTTAAATCTTTCTTATAAGCTGAAGCGCCCTGAAGTTGGTACATCGGGAGTTGATTAAACATCCAATTTATGGTTTCCTGATAGTTCATTTTTGTAATAAAATAGTAGTTGTTTAAAATATTTTTCGATTTTTTTAGTTTAATAGTACATCGAAAAGTATCTTTAGTGCAAAATTGAAATAATTTTTAGAATTAATGATTAAAATACAATAATATTATATGTTTAGTTTTATACAATTACAGGCCGACACCATTACCAACGCTGCTTCAAACGTAGTTATTGAAAAAATTGCTCCAAATGCCGAAATTTCCACTTTAGGATTCCTTTTAAAAGGTGGTGTGTGGCTTATCCCAATCGGGATTCTATTATTTTACACGTTTTACTTAATTATTGAACGCTATTTGTACATTAGTAAAGCATCAAAAATTGATACTCTTTTGATGCGCGATGTTCGTGATAATCTCAATTCCGGAAATCTTGATTTGGCGCGATCAATCGCTGAACGGAACAGTACCGCTTCAGGGAATATTATCAAAGAAGGAATTCTGGTTATTGGAAGACCTATTGTTGAAATCGAATCGAATATGGATCGTGCAGCCGATATCGAAATAGGGGAAATGGAAAAGCATTTAGGACATTTAGGACTTATTGCCGGAATTGCGCCTACACTTGGATTTGTTGGAACTATCTCAGGAGTTATCAAAATATTTTATAGTATTTCGGTAACGGAGAATATTAGTATTGGTAATATTTCCGGAGGATTGTACGAGAAAATGATCAGTAGTGGTGCTGGATTAATCGTTGGTATAATCGCGTACAGCGGCTATCATATATTAAACGGCAAGATTGATAATTTTGCTTTAAAAATTCAGAAACAAGTACTTGAATTTGTAAATATTATTCAAAGATCATAATATGTCTATAAAAAGAAAAAGAAGATTTCATGCCGAGGTCGCGACTTCTTCATTAAGTGATATTATGTTTTTTCTGTTGTTGTTTTTCTTGATTATATCAACATTGGCGAATCCTAATGTTATCAAGATGACGTTGCCAAAAGCACAATCCAACGAGAAAACAAACAAGCAGTACATTAGTTTATCTGTCACAGAGGATAAAAAATTCTACATAGACAAGCAAGCAGTTTCCTTTGAAGAATTGGAAACAACCTTAATGTCTAAGATGGATTCATCGAAAGACCAAACGGTTATTGTTCGTATTCCATTCAATTTGCAAGTACAAGATTTAGTTGACGTACTGCAAATAGGAGTGAAGAACAATCTGAAGTTTGTGATCGCTACTAGTCCAAAGTAAAAGTTATTTGTAGTTTTTACGAAGCATCTGCATTATTTGGGCGTGACCACAATAGAAAAAGGAGCTGATCAACTTTATACTGATTAGCTCCTTTTTCTATTGTGGTCGGGCTATCCGCAGTACTTCGGTACTTGCTTCTATCCCTCACGCAAATTCGTAAAACACTATAGTCATTGCGAGAAACGAAGCAATCGCATAAAGAGAGCAACAACTGTGATGGCGCCCGTTCCTCGCAATGACAAGAAGAGGTGCTATTGGAAAAATGAAAAAGAAGTGCTCCTAATTGTTCTAATTCAAATTGAAGTTATAAACAATTTTGCCCACTTGCTTTTCTGGTGCATCGTTGCTGGCATCCCATTTCGTATTCATCGCAGCAATTCGGGCTTGATCTAATAAACATTTTGCGGTATTTGTAGTTCCTTTTACACCGGCAACTGCGTTTACAGTCCTTCCAGTTCTGTCTACAGAAACTTCTACAACAACTTTTCCTTGTTCATTACACGTATATTTTGGTGCAGGTTTAGATAATGCTTTTCGGTTTCCTAAAGAATATCCAACCCCGCCGCCAGAACCACTTCCGGTTCCGCCACCGCTTCCGGAGCCATAACCGCTGCCAGTTCCTATTCCGGTTCCAGTGCCATTTCCGCCACCTGTTCCTCCACCAGAACCACCCGTTCCATAATAGCCATTAGAACTCAAGCTACCGTTAGATTTTCCTTTGTTTCCGGCAGCTTTGTCATCGCCATCGCCACCTTTATTAGAACCTTTTAATATGCTTGATAAAGCATCATTTGTATTGTTAGAAACTTTAGGTTTTACAGCCACTGGTTTCACTTCTTCTTTTACAACAACTGTTGGTTTTTTAGTTTTTTCTTTTGTCGGAATCACAACACTTTCTTCAGTGCTGTTTTCCTGAGATAAAATAGCTTTGTCAGGAGTTGATTTTGTAGGTGTTTGTTTGGTTTGATTTTTTACTTCCAAAACTTCGCTTTTATAATTTGCTCCAGAACCTAAATCGCTGTCGCCAAAATTTACTGTAACGCCACCGCCACCACCGCCACCAGCAAGTTCATCCATGTTTGCGGGAGGCCAAAAGCGGATGAAAAATAAAATTAACAACATTGTCGCATACAAAAGAATTGATATTGCTAAGGATTTCTTTTGATCTGATGAAATGGTGGAACTCATTTGTATTTTAAATTTTAAAAAGTGTATTACTAAAAAACGTTGAAAAGTACTAAAAATTGTCAAGAGTAAAAAGGGACTACCGGAATATAAATGAGATTGCTTTTTGGCTTAAAACTAAAAATGAGAAAAGGGATTAAATAGATTTTAAAATCTGCTTAATCCCAGTTCCGATATTGTAAAGAATACTCTTTTATTTTAAGTAAGTTGCTTCAGTGCGATTTCAAAAGCAGTGGCACTAATATTTGTTTTACTTGGATTTAAAGCATGTGCTTTTTCAATCGCTTTTTTGATGATTTCTGATGTATCTTGGAAGATAGCTTCATCCGTCATTTGTACTTTCTTTTCCATGAAGTAAGCAAAAACACGAGCCATACCACAATTAGAAATAAAGTCAGGAATTAAACTCACTTTATGATCTACATCTTCCATAATTGGACCGAAAAAGATTTCTTTATCGGCAAAAGGAACATTTGCGCCACAAGAAATTACTTCAAGACCATGAGCAATTAAACTGTCAATTTGAGATTGAGTTACCAATCGGGAAGCGGCACATGGAGTGAATATTTCAGCACCAATGGTCCATATTTTTTGATTGATTTCTTCAAAAGGAATCATGTTTTCGGCAACTAGTTTGTTTCCGTCTTTAGCAAGAAATAAAGCTCTTATTTCTTCGAAAGAGAATCCTTCTTCATTGATTAATCCACCATCTCTGTCGATGATACCAATTACTTTAGCACCCATTTCGGCTAAGTAAAAAGCGGCTGCAGAACCTACATTTCCAAAACCTTGTACAATTGCTTTCTTCCCTTTTACGTCTCCACCATAAATAGTGTAATAATTACGAACGGCTTCGGCAACGCCGTAACCGGTAATCATATCGGCAACGGTATATTTTCTGGAAACATCTGGTGAGAATTTTGGATTTTCTATCACTTTCACCACACCTTGACGCAATTGTCCAATTCTATTGATTTTGTCCGCTTCGGTCGGTTTGAAGTGACCGTTGAAAACACCTTCTTGCGGATGCCAAACCCCACATTCTTCCGTCATTGGAATCACTTCGTGAATTTCATCTACATTTAAATCACCGCCAGTTCCGTAATAACTTTTCAATAACGGAGAAACGGCTTTATACCAACGTTGTAAAACGCCTTTTTTTCTTGGATCATTTGGATCAAAATTAATTCCAGATTTTGCACCGCCAATAGCTGGTCCAGAAACCGAAAATTTTACTTCCATGGTTTTTGCCAATGACAAAACTTCATTCATATCCAACCCTTTTCTCATGCGAGTTCCACCACCGGCAGCACCACCACGCAGCGAATTGATGACAGTCCATCCTTCAGCTTCCGTTTCAGCATCTTTCCAGTTGAAAATTATTTCAGGCTCTTTATTTTCGAATTTCTTTAATAAATCTTTCATTTATTGCGATATGTTTATTTTTGACAAATATAAAAAATACAATAATGCGAATTTGATTTTTTGTTATTATTTATCAAAAGCATTTTAGTCAAAAATAAAAGCTATTAAGATTTACCTAATAAGTCATTTTTAAGTTTTTCGTCAACAGGTTTGTTAGAAAGCCAAATCCCGAAAAATATTTTCTTGAATTCAAATCCAGGAATTTTCCCTTCATATCTGTCGTTTTTAAAAACCCAAAGAGATTCATCCGCAGGATTATAAATGAGGTTAAAAGCATCGTCCTTTACCGTTTTCTCCTTGTTTAGCAGCGATTCAAGTAAAGCTATTTGTGTTTTGAAGTTCGCAATATTACCATCACCAATTGATTTTAATAAACCTTTATTAAGGGATTTTGACAATTTATCTGAACTAACCATTGATGAAGTGATTTGTAATCTAACCGCCATCTCTGAATTACTTTCAATTATACTTTCAGCATTTTGTGAAAGTTCTGATAGGTAGAGCGCCTGAACATAAACGTCAACCCACATTTTGGATCTAATTCCTACACCGTTTAGCATTAAAGTTCTTTGTTTGAACTCAATAGTCCTTGGCAAAACAACACCATCTACTTCAATTTGTTTTTGTGCGGATACTTGACTGAATTGCACAGAGAATAGAAACACGAATAATAATAAAAGATTTTTCATAATATAACTGATATAAATTTTAGCAAAACTATCATTTATTTACTTATTTAGCAGTCAAACAGTGCTTTTTTTTGAGTTAAGATTTTAGAAGAATCATTTTTTGGTTATTTAATAATCATTACAACGTTTGAGTTCAAAATATTAATACAATTAGGTTATTGTAGAACAGTAATTATTTTTACGCCATTAATACTATTCAATATATTGATTGCTTCTAGTGAATTTTAAAATGCCTAGTAAAGTAAAGAATTAGAGGTTTTGAATATCATTATTTTATTAGATAGAACGGTTTTTATTTCTGATAAATTATTAATTTGCAATGTATATTAGTTTTATAATTGGTGTAGCTATCTATGTGTTTACCTTAATATATTGCAATAAGATTTTTGGTTTCCTGTTTTAGACAGAAAAAATACCATATGCTAAATCTACTCCATAGCATACGTTTTTGGCATTGTTTCGATATAACTTTACACTTTTCTTTAAACATTGGCTAAATTTACGAAATCGTTTGAAAACTAACTTTTAATAATTACTTTTGTTGACCAATTTAAGAACAATTAATTTACTATAAAATATGGATTTTAATCTAACCGAAGAGCATTTAATGATTCAACAGGCCGCTAAAGATTTTGCAGTAGCAGAATTGTTACCGGGTGTTATTGAACGTGATGAACATTCAAAATTTCCAACGGAGCAAGTGAAAATGATGGCCAGTTTAGGTTTTATGGGAATGATGGTAGATCCAAAATATGGTGGATCTGGTTTAGATAGCATTTCTTATGTTTTAGCAATGACAGAAATTGCAAAAGTTGATGCGTCAGCGGCTGTAATCATGTCAGTAAATAACTCTTTGGTTTGTGCTGGTCTTGAAAAATATTGCAGTGAAGAGCAAAAAATGAAATATTTAGTGCCACTTGCAAAAGGAGAAGTTATTGGAGCTTTTTGTTTGTCTGAACCTGAAGCGGGGAGTGATGCTACGTCACAAAAAACAACAGCGATAGACAAAGGAGATCATTATTTATTAAATGGCACAAAAAACTGGATTACTAATGGATCAACTGCATCTACTTATTTAGTTATTGCTCAAACGGATATTGAAAAAGGGCACAAAGGAATCAATGCTTTTATCGTAGAGAAAGGTTGGGCCGGATTTGATATTGGACCAAAAGAAAGAAAAATGGGAATTCGTGGAAGCGATACGCATTCGTTAATGTTTACGGATGTAAAAGTTCCTAAAGAAAATAGAATCGGTGCCGACGGATTTGGATTTGCTTTTGCAATGAATGTTTTAAATGGCGGAAGAATTGGAATTGCATCACAAGCGTTAGGAATAGCAACTGGAGCTTACGAAATTGCTTTGAAATATGCTCACGAAAGAAAAGCATTTGGAAAAGAAATTTTCAATCATCAGGCGATTGCTTTCAAACTGGCTGATATGTATGTGAAAGTAACTGCAGCCAAATTATTGGTGATGAAAGCGGCTTGTGAAAAAGATGAAGGGAAGGATATCGCTCATTCTGGCGCAATGGCAAAATTATACGCCTCAGAAATTGCTTTAGAAGTGGCCAATGAAGCGGTTCAAATTCACGGTGGAAACGGTTATGTTGCCGAATATCATGTAGAACGTATGATGCGTGATTCTAAAATCACTCAAATTTATGAAGGTACTTCTGAAATACAACGAATTGTAATTTCTAGAGGATTGGTTTCGTAAATAAAATAAAAATAGTTGTTTAAGCCCTTTCTAATTTCGGTTAGAAAGGGTTTTGTTTTTTTAATACATTTACTGAAATGAGGGAATCAAGAGGAATCTGGAATTACAGTAATTTTGGTTTTAATTCCAAGAGCATCTTTATTTATTGCTATAATGGGGGAGGCAGTATGGTTGGTGTGATTTTTGTTCATCTATACGTGTTAGGTATTGTAGTAAAAAATGATTGTGGAGCCCTTTTTATTTTGGCACTAATTACCTTTCTTTGTTGTGTTATTTTAGTTTTTAATGAGAGGACTAGATTGATGAATTTGTTGAATTAAAACGTAAATATGTTAATACCTTCTATAAATAATAGTTTGAACGAGTTAGTTGATTTGCTGAATCAATTGTCTCAAAAAGAATATTCCAGTTCTTGTGCGGAATTAAGTAATGCAACTATTGGGGAGCATACCAGGCATATTATTGAAATGTTTCATTGTTTAGAAAACCAATATGATTCAGGTCTTGTGAATTATGATAAAAGAGAACGAAATATTCGAATTCAAACGGATACCGTTTTTGCTATTAAAAATATTGTGTTGATTCAACAAAATTTAGACAAAAAAAATAAAAACATCGAGTTGTTGCAAATTATTGATGGAGAGGAAATCCGAATTGAAAGCAATTATTTCAGAGAATTACTGTATAATCTAGAACATTGTATTCACCATCAGGCGCTTATAAAAGTAGCTATTTTACAATGTGAAACAGTGACCATTGATCCTAATTTTGGCGTTGCACGCTCCACAATAGAATATAGAAATCAATGTGCACAGTAAGTTTTGTAGCAACCAATGATAAAATTATCATTACCTCCAATCGGGATGAAAAAACAGTAAGGCCGAGTGCAATACCACCAAGAAGTTATACCGTTAATGGAAAAAATCTTATTTTTCCAAAGGATCCAAAAGCAGGAGGAACGTGGTTTGTGGCTAATGCTGACGGAGTAATTTTGGTGCTTTTAAATGGTGCCGATGAAAAGCATGAAGTGCAACTTCCATATCGAAAAAGTCGCGGCCTTATTGTTTTAGAAATGATCAGCAGTATTTCTCCAAAGGATTTCTGGACAGAAATTGATTTGGAAAACATAGAGCCTTTTACATTAGTTTTATTTCAAAACAATGCTCTTTTTCAATTGCGCTGGAACGGAAAAGAGAAAAAAACAATCACTTTGGATATTCATCAAAATCACATTTGGTCTTCATCGACTTTGTATTCCTCATCGATTCGTGAAAAAAGAGCCAACTGGTTTCATACTTTTATGAATCAAAATCCTGAAATAACGGAATCAAAAATGCACGATTTTCATCGCTACACCGAGGAAGAAAATGATGAAAACGGTCTTGTTATCAATAGAAATGACGAAATGAAAACCTTAAGTATCACACAAGCGGTTATTGAAAAAAATAAAGTAGCTATATTGCATTACGATTTGATTGCGCAACAGGATTTTTCGACCTCATTTATCACCGTTTAAAGGACTTAATTTGAAACTATTTTTTCATAAAATTACGCATTGGGAATATTGGCCTTTCCAGATTGTTTATATTCCAATTTATTTTCTTTGGTCCTATTATTCCATCAAAGCAAAATCTATTTTTTTCTTCAATGCCTCTAATCCAACCATAAAAAATGGCGGTTTTATGATGGAGTCCAAAAAAGAAATCTACGATTTGATTCCACAACAGTATTACCCAAAAACAGAATTAATAAAAGAAGGTACTGCTCTTGAAGAAATTTTGAATACTATTCAACTATCAAAAATAAAATATCCTCTGATTGCAAAACCAGATATTGGACTACGAGGATCTGGGGTAAAAAAAATTAACACTGTTCAAGATTTAAAAGAATATGCTGAAAAAGCAAATTTCGATTACGTAGTGCAGGATTTAATTCCGTACGAGAATGAAGTTGGAATTTTTTATGTGCGTTATCCTCATGAAAAAGCCGGCAGAATTACAGGAATAGTTTCTAAAGAATTTCTGATTATTACCGGAAACGGATTCTCTACCGTAGAGGAATTAATTAAAGAAAATCCTCGATACGAATTGCAATTAAAGGTTTTGAAACAGGAATACGGAAAAAAACTACTCGATATTCTTCCAAAAGGTGAAAAATTGAATTTGGTGCCGTATGGGAATCATGCACGAGGTGCAAAATTCATTGATGGAAGTCATTGGATAACACCAAAATTGACACAAACCATTAATGAAATGTGTTTGCAAATTCCAGGTTTCTACTTTGGTAGATTGGATGTGATGTATAATACAATTGAAGAATTAGAACAAGGAATACATTTCTCAGTTGTGGAACTGAATGGTGCTGCAAGTGAACCGACACACATTTACGACCCAAAACATTCTTTGTTTTTTGCATGGAAAGAACTTGCGCGTCACATTACGTATATGTATGAAATAAGTGTGGCAAACCATAAAAATGGCGCTCCATATTTACCGCATAAAGATGGGATGAAGGAATACAGAATGCATTTAGAACAAAGCAATAGAATTGTAAATTTCTAAAATCATGAAGGCATTAAAAAACATTTTCGTTGGTTTTTTAGTGAGTTTTATCGGTTCTATACCGTTAGGATATTTGAATGTTGTAGGTTTTGAAATCTATTCAAAGCTAGGAATGAACAGTCTGGTATTCTTTTTATTAGGAGTAATTTTCGTGGAGATGTTTGTGATTTATTTCACTTTAATTTTCGCAAAGCAATTAGTCAATAATAAAAAACTTATGAAAATTATTGATTTTTTTGCCGTTTTCTTTCTGTTGATTTTAGGCTATTCTTTTTATGCTAATTCCAATCAAACAGTTGAAGAACAAGGGATTTTGGAGAAATATGCAATGTATTCTCCTTTTCTTATCGGTGTTTTCTTGAATTGCATCAATTTTCTTCAATTGCCGTTTTGGACCGGTTGGAACCTTTATTTAATAAATGGGAATTATATTTCAATTGTAAAAAAGCTAAAACTGTATTATGTTTCAGGGACTTTGATAGGTACATTTTTTGGGATGTTAACCTTGGTTTTGGTGTTAAACACGTTGTCTCAAAACACTACCAGTTTTTCTAAATATGTAATGCCGGTAATAATTCCGTCATTTTTTGTGATTTTAGCTTTTGTTCAAATGGTGAAAGTTTACAAGAAATATTATAGAAATAAAGTCACATTATAAAAAATAAATCTCAATATCATGAAAAAAGTATTCCTATCTCTTTCTTTCGTTTTCTTCGGTTGCTTGTCAGCTTCGTCAGTAATTGCTCAAACTGCGAGTAACGCGCAATTAAAAATTGTTGAGGCTGAATATAAAGTAACAGAAAATGATGTTGCCGAGACTTTAAAATATTTAGCTTCGGATGAATTGGAAGGAAGGGAAACCGGAAAAGCAGGAATGGTAAAAGCCGCTGATTATTTGGAGCAGTTCTTCAAAAATAACAATGTGAAACCGTATTTCAAATCGTATCGCGATACCTTGTCTACATTTAAAGAACCAGCTTTCAATATTGTAGGTTTTATTGAAGGAAGCGACGCGGTTCTTAAAAATGAATTTATAATTTTAAGTGCTCATTACGATCATATTGGCTTGGAGAAAAAAGGGGTAAACGGTGATTTTATAAACAATGGTGCCAATGATGATGCCTCAGGAACAACTGCGGTTGCTGAAATGGCGAAATATTTTAGCATCACTAAAAATAATAAACGAAGCATTCTTTTTGTATTTTTTGCTGGAGAAGAAAAAGGTTTATTAGGCTCTAAACATTTAGCCAAAAAACTGAAAGCACAAGATTTTAAATTGTACACTCAGTTCAACATTGAAATGATTGGTGTGCCAATGAAAAGAGATTATCTGGCTTATATTACGGGTTTTGATAAATCTAATATGGCAGATAAAATCAATGGATATACTGGGAAAAATACGATTGGTTTTCTTCCAAAAGAAGCCGAATATAAATTATTTTACAGATCAGACAACTATTCTTTTTACGAACTTTTTAAAGTGCCTTGTCAGTCTGTGAGTACGTTTGATTTTGAAAACTTTGAATTTTACCATCATGTTTCTGATGATTTCAAAGCGATGGATATTCCGCACATGACATCTTTTATTCAGGAATTATTACCTGCTGTAACACAAATGGCAAATTCGCCAACACAAGAAATCATAATGCTTAAATAGTTTAACAAACTGCCTGACTCATATCATACGCCAAAATAAAGTACTCGTTATTATTGAATTGAAAATCTCCAATAATGGTCCATTTTAGTTTTTCGGTATGCGCTTTCGTAGACGGAATGTTGATTTTGTTGATGAAAGTTAAGGCCAATGGATATTTATGAAGCATGTGCGTTCTCATGAATTCAAACAGTGGCGTTATCAATCCCTTGCCACGATATTCTTTGTGAATGCAAATGGGGCCGTATTGAAAACTATTGTTTGTGGTGATTTCAAAATCTAAAAAGGTCAGTTCCGGAAACAATGAACTCATGTAATTGAAAATAGGCCATTGTTTGAAAAAATCCCAACTTCCGGCAAAAATATAAGCAATGATTTTGTTATTGTCTCTGGCAATAAATAAGTTGTTTTCATGGATAACTTCGGTTAGTTGCTGTATTGTAAATGGCGTGGTAACAAATCCGAAAGCTTTTTCTTCTTCGGATAATTTAGCTACAAGATACAAGTCTTGTAATGCCAATACGCCATCAATGTCACTCATTTTTGCGATTTCGAGTTGTATATTTTCTGTCATTTTATCAAAATTCCGATGTTAATTTGGTTTGTCAAAAATAAGTAAAATTATAAGAAACTTTAATTTTTATTACAGCAACAATCCTTTGCGTAAAGCATTACTTTTTTTACTGTTTTTGTTTATTTTTGCTCTATGAAAAATATTATCATCACAGGAACGAGTAGGGGAATAGGATTTGAGTTGGCATTGCAATTTGCCAATGCGGGACATGAAGTGTTAGCTATTTCGAGAAAAATTCCTCAAGCTTTGTTGGGGAACGAAAACATTACCTGTCTTTCAGTTGATTTATCCACTGAGTCTGAATTAATGAAAGTAAGCGATTTCCTTTCCAAGTCTTGGAAACAAATAGATGCGGTCATTCATAATGCGGGAAGTTTATTGTTGAAGCCCTTTTCAGAAACGACTCAGGAAGATTTTGAAAACATCTATAAAGTCAATGTTTTTGGAGTTGCTAATTTGACTCGAATTTGCTTGCCTTATTTACAAAAAGGAAGCCATGTGGTAACCATAAGTTCTATGGGTGGAATTCAGGGAAGTTTAAAGTTTGCGGGATTGGCTGCCTATAGTTCGAGTAAAGGTGCTGTTATTACATTGTCTGAATTACTGGCAGAAGAATACAAAGATCGTGGGATTTCTTTCAATGTTTTAGCTTTGGGTTCCGTGCAAACTGAAATGCTGGCAGAAGCTTTTCCAGGCTATCAAGCGCCAATATCAGCGGGCGAAATGGCCAACTATATTTATGATTTCACTTTGACCGGAAACAAATATTTCAACGGGAAAGTGTTGCAAGTTTCTTCCACGAATCCTTAATTTATAACTCACCTCTATTTTGAGCGAAACCTTAGCCAGATACATTCCAGAGCATGCGGTAAAACCCGTTTTCGAACTTATTGTTGCCAATCAAGTGCACCTTAAGATTGTAAACGAGCGTCAGACGCGTCATGGCGATTATCGAAAAGGTTTGAATGGGAAACATGAAATTACGGTCAATTCAAATCTGAATAAATACAAGTTTTTGATTACGTTGATTCATGAAATTTCACATTTGGTTGCGTTTGAAAAATTTGGAAGAAACATTAAACCGCATGGAAACGAGTGGAAATATTCCTTTCAACGGTTGATGATTCCTTACATTCGCCCAGAAATTTTCCCGAATCAGTTATTGCCTTTATTGGCTCGTCATTTCAAAAATCCAACAGCCAGCAGCGATACTGATGCTACATTAGCTTTGGCATTGAAACAATTTGACCAGCAAAATGATAAAAACTATGTATTCGAAATTCCGTACGGCAGCGTTTTTCGAATCCAAAACGGAAAGATTTTTAAGAAAATAGCTGTAAGAACTAAGCGTTTTGAATGTCTCGAAATGAGTTCTGGAAAAACGTATTTATTCAATCCTAATGCGGAGGTAGAACTGTTGAAATCAAGCTAGTCTTTTACTCTTTCAAATAAGCTTCTCGTACTTTTTTGAACAAATTAGAAGAATAAACAAACGCTACAACAGCTTCGTTATCGGTTCTAAAAATTTCTTCTTTGCTTCCTTCCCAAGCTTTTAAGCCATCTTTTAAGAATAGAATTTTCTCTCCAATTTCCATCACAGAGTTCATATCATGGGTATTTATAACCGTTGTGATGTTGTATTCTTCGGTGATTTCTTTGATAAGATTATCAATCAAAATAGCTGTATTTGGATCTAAACCAGAGTTTGGTTCATCACAAAACAAGTATTTTGGGTTATTTACAATCGCGCGCGCAATCGCTACCCGTTTTTGCATTCCTCCTGAAATTTCTGAAGGTAATTTTTTATGTGCATCTGTAAGATTCACTCTTTTTAACACGAAGTCAACTCGTTCTTGAATCTTTGAATTATTGTCTTTGGTAAACATTCGTAGCGGAAATCCAACATTTTCAGCTACAGTCATAGAATCAAACAAGGCACTTCCTTGAAAAACCATTCCGATTTCAGTTCGTAATTCTCGTTTCTCATCAGGATTTAATTCAGAATAAATTCGGCCGTCAAATGAAATCGTTCCGGATTCCGGAGTATGGATCCCTAAAAGACTTTTTAGCAAAACTGTTTTACCAGATCCACTTTGTCCAATAATTAAATTTGTCTTTCCGGTTTCAAAAACCGTCGAAATACCTTTAAGAATTTTGTTTCCGCCAAATGATTTCTCTACGTTTTTTACTTCTATCATGATCCTAGTAACAACTGCGTTAATATGTAATTGAATAATATTATGGTAACTGATGTCCAAACAAAGGAAACGGTACTTGCTCTTCCTACCTCAAGTGCTCCACCTTTCATATAATACCCATGAAAAGAAGGGATAGTTGCTAATAACATGGCGAATATTAAAGTCTTAATAAAAGCATATATGATATGAAATGGAATAAAATCCATTTGAGCTCCATTGATAAATTCGTCGCTTGACGTAAAGCCTCCGTATACACCAGCCATCCATCCGCCTAAAACTCCTAGAAACATAGCAATTCCGATAAGGAACGGATACAATAGCAGAGCAATTATTTTTGGAAAGACAAGATAATTAAGAGAATTTACTCCCATTACTTCCAATGCGTCAATTTGTTCTGTAACCCGCATTGTTCCTATACTTGACGTAATAAAAGAACCCATTTTACCAGCCATAATTACGGAGATGAAAGTGGGGGCAAATTCTAATATTACGGATTGTCGTGTTGCAAATCCAATAAGGTATTTTGGAATTAAAGGATTGGTCAGGTTTAATGCAGTTTGTATGGCGACAACACCACCAACAAAGAAAGAAATAAAGGCTACAATACCGAGGGAGCCGATAATTAAATCATCAATTTCCTTGAAAATTAAATTTTTCATTACAGACCATTTGGTTTGTTTGTTGAAAATTTCTTTCAGCATTAAGAAGTATCTTCCTATTTGCGTTATATATCGAATGAGCATCATAAGTTTTGCGAATATGGGCTAAATTACAAAAATTGTAAAGAGTTATACCTTTTGATTTAGCAGTTTTTGATTTCTGAAGCTAAAAAAGCTTCTCTTTCATTTTTTTTAAGCGATAATTCCGGATGAATTTAGCTTGCTCTTCCGTTACTAATAATGGTGTTTTAGCAGCTTTGGCTTTCCAAAAACCTTTAATGTAATCTAAAAAGAGTAACGGTTTCTTTTTCATCATCGCCAGTTTTGCCGAAGCTATGGAAGTGATTATAAAACCGTAGCCTAGAGTGTAAAACGCTTCTCCCTGTTTATAACGGGCAGTTTTGTTGTAATTTGCTCCAGTTGGTTTTAAGTGTTTTACGATCAATGAAGCGTCAGTAACGACTTTCCATCCGTAAAATTTTGACAATAATTCATCAACAGTATCCCAACCCATAGCAGGTTTTAAATTTTCTATTTGTTGGAAGCATGCTTTTCTATACGCTTTGAATGCACCACGAATATGATCTTTATCAGTTAGGTTTTCCAAAATCCATTCGCCATTTTTTTCAATGTAGGCAAATCCTCCAGCCATTCCTATCGTAGCATCTTTTTCGAAAATGTTTAGAATGGTTTCGAAATAATTGTTGGGTAGAATTAAATCGGCATCCAGTTTTACGATAACGTCATACTCTTCATCCAATGTTTCAAAACCTTTGTGAAAAGCCTGAATGACTTTGCTTCCCGGTAAATGTATGGCTCTGGAAGTTTTGTTTACCAAAGAGATAAACGGATTTTCTTTGGCGTAAGCCGTAACTATTTCTGCTGTTTTATCCGTAGAATTGTCATTGACGACAACTACCTTTTTAGGTAAAACGGTTTGCGAAATCAAAGAGTCTAAAGTTAAAGCGATGAAAGCTTCTTCGTTATGCGCCGGAATGACAATATAATAATTCATTATTTTATTTTTTCAGCGTAAACAATATAATAGCGATTGGTGAACTTTCTCAATAAGGGACGAAGACCAAATTTCTTTACGGGATTTGTCCATTTTTCGCGGTCAATTATTTTCCAACCTGTTTTTTCCAAAAGCCAGTCCAGTTGCCAGTCTTCAAATTCATGGTAATGTCTGTCCCACATGTCCGTTTTACTGCGGTAAGCGGGTGAAAACCACAAACGCATTGGGATAGATATGAAAAGTTTGTCCGATTTTATTTCATTTAAAATCGTGTAAGGATTTAATAAATGTTCAAAAATTTCGAAAGCGGTTACTACATCTTTTTTTTCTGTTGAAAATACGGATTGGTCTTTGTCTAAGTCTTCTCCTGTTGTATTTGTAACTGCAAATCCTTCGGATTTCATGATTTTAGAGAAAGGATTTTCAACGCCTAAATCTAATATGGTCTCTGAAGTTGAGACGTGTTTTTTTAGAAATTCTAAAGTATGTTTGAATCTTTTATTGGGAAACGTTTTTTCGTACATGTTTTTTTGATTTTGCCGCTAGGGCACGAAGGCACAAATATAGTAATAAATGTGTTTTTGGGCATTGTTTTTTAGCCTGGATGGGAATGAAAATCCCGGAGCTTCAAAATGTAGTTTTTCAAGGTGCAAAAAGCGACTGAAAGAAGCTTTTTTGCACCTTAGAAAAACAAGTTTTGTAGTGAGGAATTGTAATGGACAGCCGGATTAGCTCCTAATTGCCACATTCCTTTTAAGAATTAATATCTGTAAACAAATGCGTTGATGTTCATTCCTGCTCCAACGGAAGCAAAGAGAAGAATGTCGCCTTTTTCTATAGATTGGTTTTCTATTTGTCCATTAATTAACAGATCAAAAAGAGTAGGAACGGTTGCTACACTGCTATTTCCTAGTTCATGAATGCTCATGGGCATAATATCTTTTGGAACGGGTCTGTCGTATAATTTGTAAAAACGTTGAATTATTGCTTCATCCATTTTTTCATTGGCTTGATGGATAAGAATCTTTTTTACGTCATCAATTCCTAGTCCGCTTTTGTCCAAGCAACTTTTCATAGCCATAGGAACTTGATTTAATGCAAATTCATATATTTTACGCCCATACATTTTAATGTAGCGAGTGTCTGGATCTAAATCTAGATTATAGGATTTTCCAAAAAACAAATACCCAGCTTCGTCATTTGCATAGGTTGCACTTTCATAGGCCAACATTCCTGTTTCATCTTCAGAAGCTTCTATGATTGAAGCACCAGCGCCATCAGAATAAATCATTGAATCTCTGTCATGAGCATCAACTACTCTAGATAACGTTTCAGATCCTATTACCAAACAGCGTTTTGCCATCCCTGATTTGATAAAAGCATTGGCTTGAAGTACACCTTCAATCCAACCTGGACATCCAAAGAGGATATCGTAAGCGACACATTTTGGGTTTTTTATTTGTAATTTATGTTTGACGCGGGTAGCGAGACTTGGAATCATGTCAGACTGGCTTGTGCCATGTTTTACATCACCAAAGTTATGTGCGAAGATGATGTAATCTATTGTCTCCGGATCGATTCCAGCATTTTCTATTGCTCTTTTAGAGGCGAAGAAAGCTAAATCAGAAGATGTCAAATGGTCTTCGGCATACCGCCTGTGTTCGATTCCGGTGATTCCCTTAAATTTTTTTATTACTACTTCGTTAGGGTAACCAAAGGCAGATCCATCTTCATTCAAAAAAACATGTTCGCCAAAGTCTGTATTGCTTACTTTTTTCTCAGGAATATAGCTTCCTATTCCAGCTATTTTTATTTTCATTGCGTTAATTTTCCAAATTTTATGCTAAATTAATCATTAAAAAATTATTACACTCACAATATTTACTATGCATGCATATAATTATGAAATAATAATTTATTGGCAAAAATATTGATTATTTTATTACGAATTGCAAAAAATGATACGATATTTATTTCCTAATTGTTGTAATTGATTAAATTGATATTTTGAGAAATTGTATTAAACTATTTTCTAAAGTTTGTACAATTTTAAGGCCAAAAAAAATGCCTCGATATATCGAGGCATTTTTGTTTTTTTTTAAATATGCAAAATTAGCTTTCCATGTACGCTTCAATTGGCGCGCAAGAACAAACTAAATTTCTATCTCCATATGCTTCATCTGCTCTACGTACGGTAGGCCAGAATTTATTTTCGACAATGTATTCTAATGGAAATGCAGCAGCTTCACGACTGTATGGGAAATTCCAACTATCAGTAGTTACCATTATCAAAGTATGTGGTGCATTTTTCAATACATTATTTGGATTGTCTACAGTAGCAACTTCAATTTCTTTTCGGATAGCAATCATAGCATCACAAAAACGGTTTAATTCCTCTAAATTTTCACTTTCAGTTGGTTCAATCATTAAAGTTCCGGCAACAGGAAATGAAACGGTTGGAGCATGAAATCCATAATCCATCAAACGTTTTGCAATATCTGTCACTTCAATTCCTTTTTGTTTGAAAGGGCGACATTCTAAAATCATTTCGTGTGCTGCACGACCCATTTCTCCAGAATATAACGTATCATAGTAACCGTTTAATTTCTCTTTAATGTAGTTCGCATTTAAAATTGCATATTGAGTAGATTGTTTCAAACCTTCAGCGCCAAGCATACAGATATAACCATACGATATCAAACAAACCAAAGCAGAACCCCAAGGTGCCGCAGAAATAGCTGTAATAGCGTTTTCTCCACCTGTTGGAATTACTGGATTTGTAGGTAAAAATGGGACTAATTGTGGTGCAACACATATTGGTCCTACACCTGGTCCACCACCACCGTGAGGAATAGCGAATGTTTTGTGTAAGTTCAAGTGACAAACGTCAGCACCAATTGTTGCAGGATTTGTTAATCCAACTTGAGCGTTCATGTTGGCACCATCCATATATACTTGCCCACCATTGTCGTGGATCAATTGTGTGATTTCTTTGATTGCGCTTTCAAAAACACCGTGAGTTGATGGATATGTAACCATCAAACAAGAAAGATTGTCTTTGTGCAAAAGTGCTTTTTCACGTAAATCTTCCACGTCAATATTTCCGTTTTCCAATGTTTTAGTAACCACAACTTTCATTCCTGCCATCGCTGCTGAAGCTGGATTTGTTCCGTGAGCTGATGATGGAATTAAAGCAATGTTTCTATGGTGATCTCCTCTTGATTGGTGGTACGCACGAATAACCATTAATCCGGCATATTCTCCTTGAGCTCCTGAATTAGGTTGTAAAGTAGTTCCGGCAAAACCAGTAATGACATTTAACTGTTGTTCTAGTTTAGCTAACATTTCCTGGTATCCTTGCGCTTGATCCAATGGTGCAAACGGGTGAATGTTGTTCCATTGCGGCATGCTCAAAGGCAACATTTCTGATGCGGCATTCAGTTTCATGGTGCAAGAACCTAGTGAAATCATCGAGTGATTTAACGCTAAATCTTTTCTTTCCAGCATTTTGATGTAACGCATCAGCGCCGTTTCAGAGTGATGCTTGTTGAAAACATCGTGTTGCAAGAAAGTGGATTTTCTGTTTATGTTTTCTGGGAAATGATTGGTTTCTAATAAACTTTCAATGGTGTTTACCGGAGTACCATTTGCAGAAGCGAAAACAGCAATAATTTTATTTAAATCGGTAATACTTGTTGTTTCGTTTATAGAAATTGAAATCGTATTGTCGTCAATGTAATAGAAATTAATTTCGTTTTCTTCAGCAATCGCTTTTACTTTTTTCGCATCAGCCTTTACAACTATAGTGTCAAAGAAAGCAGTATTGGTTTGCTGATAACCTGATTTTTCTAATGCGTTTGCCAACGTCGCTGCCGAAGCATGTACTTTATCAGCGATGTATTGTAATCCTTTTGGACCATGATAAACGGCATACATTCCTGCCATAACTGACAATAAAACTTGCGCCGTACAAATGTTTGAAGTTGCTTTATCACGTTTAATGTGTTGCTCACGGGTTTGTAACGCCATACGCAAAGCGCGATTTCCATCAGTATCAACAGTTACGCCGATAATTCTTCCAGGCATGCTTCTTTTGTATTCGTCTTTTGTAGCGAAATAAGCTGCGTGTGGACCACCATAACCCAACGGAATTCCGAAACGTTGTGTCGTTCCAAGAACAACAGCAGCGCCCATTTCTCCCGGAGGAGTCAATTTTGCTAAACTCAAAATATCAGCGGCAACAGCTACTTTTATTTCGTTTTCAGCAGCTTTAGCGATAAATGCTGCATAATCATGAACTTGTCCAAATTTCCCCGGATATTGCAGGATTGCTCCAAAATATTCCGATGAAAAATCGAATGTTTCATGGTTTCCAACTACTAATTCAACCCCGATTGGTGTCGAACGTGTTTGTAAAACGGATAAAGATTGAGGTAGTATTTCTTCAGAAACGAAGAATTTATTGATGTTATTTTTCTTTTGGTCGCGAGAACGTACGTCAAAAAGTAACGCCATTGCTTCTGCAGCAGCAGTTCCTTCGTCTAATAAAGAGGCATTTGCAATTTCCATTCCGGTTAATTCGATAACCATGGTTTGGAAATTCAAAATTGCTTCAAGACGACCTTGCGCAATTTCGGCTTGATACGGTGTGTAAGCAGTATACCATCCCGGGTTTTCAAATACATTTCGTTGGATAACCGCAGGAATAATGGCTGCATTGTACCCTAAACCAATGTACGATTGAAAAACTTTATTTTTATTACCTAATTTCTGGATGTGATTTGCAAATTCATATTCAGTCATTGCTGGTTCTAAGTCCAAATCAGATTTTAAACGAATGTCACTTGGAATCGTTTCTTGGATCAATTGTTCCAGCGTTGCTGCGCCAATTGTCTTCAACATGTGTTCTAGATCATTTTCTCTTGGGCCAATGTGTCTTAATGCAAAAGCGTCTGTTTTCATTGTATATAAAATGGGTTGTGTGTTTCTTGTTTTAAAAGGCTGTAAAATTAAATATTAATATGCTATTAATTGCCTTTTTTAACTTGATTTTCTGTGAATTTTTCAACTAAAAGCCGTTCTTATTAACACTTTGATTAATTTTGTCTAATGAGGTTTTTAAAACTAATATTCAATTTTTATATAAATAGTAGTATTCACGTAGGTTTATCGTGTTATGCCTTGGTGCGAATGACGCAACATATGTTCCACATTCCGGAAGACGATGCAGTTGCTAACTTTGCTTTTTTTGGTACCAGTGTTGGATATAATTTTGTAAAATATGATGCTTTGGCCAGAGTTCAAAGATTGCAGATGCGCAAGGAATTAAAAATGATTGCTTTATTTAGTTTTTTTGCTCTTTTTCTGGTCGGATATTATTTTTGTCAGCTGCAAAGGATAACCCAAATAGTTGCAGTAGTTTTCTTGAGTATTACATTATTGTATACACTTCCCTTTTTTCCAAATAAGAAGAATGCCAGGAATTGGGCTGGTGTTAAAATTTATATCGTAGCATTGTGTTGGGTAGGAGTGACGTTGGCTTTGCCAGTTTTGAATGCCGATATTTCAATTACTTCCGATTTTTATTTAAAATGCTTGCAACGATTTATCCTGATTTTTGTATTGGTACTTATTTTTGAAATTATTGATTTGGCGAAAGACGATCCGCATTTGCAAACCGTTCCGCAACAAATAGGAGTGAAACGCACTAAAATAGTAGGGTTGCTACTTTTAGTTCCATTTTATTTTTTGGAATTTTTTAAAAGTAATTTTGATAAAAATCAATTGATTATCAACTTGTTTTTAGTGATTATCATTTCGTTTTTTATGCTTTTTGCCAATGAAAAACGTTCGAAATACTATACCTCGTTTTTTGTAGAAAGTGTTCCGATTGTTTGGTGGTTAATGGTGTTTTTTTTTTGAAAATCTCTTTATTTGTAGTCTTATTTGTTGAATTATGAGAAAAACATATTAAATATATATATATTGTTAAGTAAAAAGTATATTTTAGTGCTAAAATAAATTCTATTGTTAACCAAGCCAAATATTTAATTATGAAATCTACTTTAAAATTAAAACCTATTATTGTTACGCCTATAGCGATTGGTCAAAATATACCAGCTAGCTTAGTTAAGGCACCAGTTAATGATTTTTCAAGACCAATTGCGCCTCTAATTACAGCAGAATATATAAAAGATGCTGTTAATTTCAGAATTGTTGTTTTCATAGATAGTAATAACACTAAAGCACCTACACTTGGTGTAGCTAGTAATAATACAGATTTCTATCTGCAATATGACTCTAGAGAGGAAGTGCCTAAAAGTTATACTGCATGGTATATTGATGTTTTTTATACTTGTAAATATGTAGATAAAGTTACAGTATATAATAATGATATAGACCCAGTAACATCCAGGGGTACTGAAACTACTGTACAACAAGGTTAGAAAAACTTTTTAGTTTAAAAATCAATTAACTTTCATTATATTGTTGTATCCGCAAAATCTATTAGCAAGAGAATAATGACTAAGATTAAATTATTTATTATTTCAATATTGTTATGTTACACTTCACCCTTTTTTTCTAAAGAACAATCCAGTAGGGATTTGTTAAGTGTCGAAATTAAAAAAAAAGCTAGAGAATTTAAAAAAGAAATCAATTTTAATAAAGCTCATTTATTTTTTTTGAAAAAAAATTGGGATTCCACCTTGGTTTATTCCATGAAACAATTGAGTTTTAATAATCGTAACAACGAACTTACAGATTACTGCCATTATTTTAGAGCGTTTAGTTTCAAACAAAAAAACCTTCTAAATGAAGCTAAAAATGAATTTAATGCAGTTTCTAATAAATTTCGGTTTTATTATAAAGTAAAAATGTATTTGGGGGAAATTTCATTAGAATTAAGGGATTTTTCAAAGGCCATACGTTATTTTCAAGAAATTGAGAAACTGACTAATGATGATGCATTCGATTTTAAAAGAAGCAATGTTTCTCATAATTTAGGGTTGTGTTATTTGCATCTTAATAAATTTGATAGAGCGGAAGAATACCTGTTTAAAAGTGCTGAATTGCAGCAATTGGAAAAAGACACTTTATTGCTCATAAGCTCTTATATGGATATCGCTAATTTGTACTATGTACAATATAAAGACAGACAAGCCATTCCCTATTTTGAAAAAGCGTATCTATTATCAAAAAAAGTAAAAGATTTTGAACTAAAAAGAAAAGCAGCCATAAATATGGCTGTTGTTGAGGAAAATAGGAAAAATTTCCCGTTAGCTTTAGTATATAGAAAAGAATATGAATCTTGGAAAGATTCCTTAAATGATCAGAATAAGATATGGGCAATTGCTGAGTTGGAAAAGAAATTTACTGTAAAGCAAAAAGAGAAAGAAATTAAAGTACTTGAAGCCGAAAATCAGTTAAAAATTGCTGAAAGAAATGGCTTGTTCTATTCCTCGGTTTTGTTATTAATTTTGTTTGGAGCGGGTGTTTATTTTTATAGGCAAAAAATAAAACGCAATAAAATCATACTTTCACAAAAGGAAGAATTAGACGAATTGAATGCAACAAAAGACAAACTGTTTTCTATTGTTAGTCATGATTTACGTTCTTCGGTAAGTGCATTAAAAAAAAGTAATACTAAATTATTTGAAAACTTAGAGACTAAAAATTTCACTGAATTAGATAAATTAATTCAGAACAATAGCGCTATTGCCAATGGTGCTTATAATTTGTTAGACAATGTGCTTAATTGGGCCTTATTGCAAACAAAACAAATGTATTTTAAGAAAGAATCATTGCATTTGTTTTCTGTAATTCAGCAAATAGAATACAATTATAAACCCTTGATGTTGGATAAAAATATCAGTTTTGAAAATACTGTTTCTAAAAGTATTTTTGTGTTTGCAGATTTGGATTCCTTGAAGATAATCCTAAGAAATCTTTTAGACAATGCGATTAAATTTTCTGGAGAAAATGATAGTATATTGATTTATACCCGCAATACCAACGATGATTTTTGCAATTTAGTGATAGAAGACTCTGGATTGGGAATGGATGAAAATACGCGGCTTGAGCTTTTGAAAGAAACCGTTTTACTTTCTAAAAAGAAGAACAATGAAATGGTAGGGACGGGTTTAGGGATGCAATTGTGTAAAATGATGATTAAGAAAAACAGCGGTAAATTAGCAATTGAAAGCCAAGAAAATATAGGAACAAAAATAATTGTAATGGTGCCAAAATTTGAGAATTATGGATAATATAAATGTACTTATTATTGAAGACCTTCCTGCGGAAAGTGATGCGCTTGTAAAAGTACTTACAGAAAACAATTATACGATTGTAGGAGTTGCAACAACATATAATGAAGCGCTATCAATGTTTTATAAAAATGCGATTGATGTTGTAGTTATTGATGTTTTTTTAGATGGGAAGCCAGACGGGATTGCATTTGCAGAAACTATAAGTATAATTCCGAATGCCATAAAACCATTTGTGTTTTTAACAAGTTCAAAAGACCGTCAAATTTTTGAAAGAGCCAAGCTCACGCAACCTTTTAGTTTCCTATTAAAACCGTTTAATGAGTTGGAAATCTTGTATGCCATAGAAATGGCTGTAGAGAAGTTTTATGCACAGACGAATGTTTTTTTAAGTGAAGATCAAAACACGGTAATAACCAAGGAATACCTGTTTATTAAAAAGAAAAATTCCTTAAAAAAAGTATTAATTGCAGATATACTCTACATCGAAGTAGAAGAAAGATACTGTAATATAGTAACCGATAGTGAAAAATTTGTGAGCTTAATATCGTTAACAAAAATCATTACACTTTTGGATGCCGATAAATTTTGCAGAACCCATAGAAACTTTATTGTCAACTCGGAAAAAATTGAAGAAATAATGGTTTTTGATAATTTGATTATTTTGAAAGGAAATCATAAAATCATGCTAAGTGATAAATATAAAGACTTTATAAAGAAATTTCATGTCTTGAAGTAATTTGTCAATTGTTGTTCTCTTTAGCATCTTCTAATCTTTCATTTTTTGAAAGATTTTTTTTGCTTATTAATTTTCATACACCTCTTTTGACTGCTTCATGACAAATGTTTCCCGTCTTGTGACATTTCTTACGAAAGACATTACTCTTATTTTTAGTTTTACTCTTGAAAACAAAATACTAGTAAGATTATTTTCGAGATTTGTTACTAATGAATTTTCTCAATAACATAACCCACATGTGTTTACATGATTAATAAAACGTTGTTTATTGGGGTGTTTTTAGTTAAACAATACATTAAAAACAGTGGAGCAGAACCCACTTAAAAAAACGATCAGGATTCCAAAAGAAGGAAAGCGCAGGTTTGATATTAAATTATTATCATAACTAATTACTATTCATTTATTTAAACTAAAAAATTATGCCCGATTTTAAAGACTCTCAATTTGATTATTTATTTAGCGCAGTTGCGGATAAATATCCAGCGATTGGACAAAACACAGATTCAACGCAATTCCAATTTTCCGGTAGTCCGATGGCTGCAAATTGGAAAACAGGAAACGATATTAACGCATACAATATTGCGAATTCTGTTTCAGCTGACACGAATGGTTTTTACACACCAAACCCAGGATCACTTTTTAATGCGTATTCTGATATGATACTTTCTATTTCACCAAGTATCGATGGTAGCACAGACCCGACATACTTGAAAACTTTGAAGCTTTTCACAGATGCGTCCACTAACTATCAAACGGCTTTGGATAATGCTATTATTGCCTGGACATCCTACAAGCAGCAAAACATGAATCCAAAAACTGGTTTACCGGTTGAAACTCAAGCGGAATGGCTAGCTGATGAACTTGGGGGTCTACAGTATCAAACTGCAATTGACGATGCAAATAAAGTGAAAACAGCAACTGGGAATAATCTTGCCTTGTTGGTGCAATCCCTTAATGCTGCATTGGCTTCGGATCAGAAAAAATTAGTGGATCCTGCAAATACTTCCAATTACAAAAAGGCAGATGGATCCTTGACTGTTTTGCCTACAATTACACTGAATGGTGATTTAGGTACCGATGTTACGAATTGGGACAGTTACCCTGCAACGCAGTATGATCTTGATGTGACATTGACAAAAGATTCTACAGTAACAACTCCATGGAAAACGGTTTATACTACAAATGTTGAACAACATTGTTTTAGTACTTCCGTTGACACCTCCATCAGTTCTACACGATTGATTCAGGATAGTAATTACAAGTTACGTGTAATGTGCAAAGGATTAAAAGCTTACAATGTAACGTTTGGTAATTGGTATTCACCATCTTTTGTTGATCCAACTACAGCACAATTTTCACCTGCTGCAGGTGTGACGAGTGAAACATTTTTTAGTGCTACCAACGGATCTTTACACATGATTCCTTCTCAAATTTGGGTAATGTATCAACCAACAATTGAATTGACAATAAGTACCGATACATTTAAAGAAACAGTTCAAGGAACATTGAATTCAAGTATTGATTGGGTGGATATCTTGTCTTTCAGATTTGACTGTACTGCTGGAGCTTCAATGGCTGAAGTAGGTGAAACTACAACAACTATTACTTTTAACAGTCCAGTATTACAAGGACCTCAAATTTTCGGAGTTACTTCATTGAAAGAAATTCTTTAATCTAAAGATAGCAGACCAATAATCTTGGTCTGCTATTTCTAATTTATTTTATATGGCAGTTATAACAAATGCAGGCACAGGTACATTTACACCCAGTTGTAAGAGTTCGGTTAGAGATTATGTTTTAAACACATATTTGGAAGCGAAAATTGCCAATGAAATGGGCGTTTCGGTAAGAAACATTACGGATCAAACAATTGTTCGCGTGAATTCACCTTATGCAAATAGTGAAGGTGTAATAACAAAATGTGAAAAAGAATCCGGTGTGAAAGGATTGAGAATCGATTTACAAAAAGAACAAAATGGCTATGCTTGTTGGCAAGTGCAATGGGGAACCGGCAGTTCAAAAACAGGTGGTGCCTTTGCAGGTGTATTAATGAAAGTTGATACAGATTTTACAATGTTGGATTTGAGAACAGCATTGGAAAGTAGTTTTAACTATACACCTGTAAAATACGCTAGGCTAGATCCAAATTAATTAAATCAATAATTTCTTATTATGGTAACGAAAAACTGGAAAAACACAACAGCAACTCACCCCAATGGTGTGTGTGAGGCAGCAACATCAATTTGGTTACAACAAATTGCAACTAATGGTATTGTAGGGGCAAATTCTATCGTTGCAACTGATTGCGATGTTCTACAAGCAAAATGTGAAAATGGCACATATACTTGGGCAGTAGATCTAATTGATCTTCTTGGTGCATCAAATGCAACTTTTGACGCTTTTAATGGGCCAACGATAAACACTAAACAAGACATGCTTAATGTTTTGAAAAGCATGAACGATAATAATTTCCGATTCATAAGTGCAACAAATCAAGGAGGAAATGGACATGCAACTGCATTATATAAATTCCAGGGAACGATTTACTTTTTTGATCCTAATTATGCAATTTATAGTATTGGAACTCTTCAGTCGGAATTGGATCTTTTAGCAAATCAAATCATGTCTAATTTAAGTCCATGGACTGGTATTGCGGTAAGATTGGGTGAAATGTTGAATTAAAATGAAGAATTAAAATCATCAAAGTTATACAGGTAGTATGACTTTGGTGATTTATTTTAAAGATTGTAATCTGTTTAAAAAAACTTCAGGCAACCATTATTTTTTGGTCAAAAAAAGGCAGGTTTTATCGGTTTGTGTTTTGCAATGTTCCGGAGAGACTCCAGAACGGTATAAATACCCATTTACAATATACACCCATTGCCGCTAATTTGTCCATTTTATCTGGTACTCGATTGCATTGAGTACCTACTTAAATTACAAGACAAATTGTAGCGTTTGCAACGCGGTAAACTAAAACAGAAGAAACTTTAAACAAGTACTCTTCTGTTTTTTTTATTTCAGTTTACCCACCGGCGCTCGATTGTCCACGTTCTCTGATGCTCGATGTCATCGAGTACCTTCCCCTAAGACATCGAATTGATAGGGGTATTATGGTATGCTCTTTTTTAAGCAGAATTTAAAACTAATTTATGATATAAAAGAATAGATTTCTATATTTAACTAGCAATCCATTTATCTAAACCAATCCTGCTCTTCTCAACAAAGCTTCTGGCTTTGGTTCCTGTCCTCTGAAGCGTTTGTACAAAATCATCGGATGTTCTGTTCCGCCTTTCGAAAGTATATTTTCCTTGAATTTGGTTGCGATTTCTTTATTGAAAATGCCTTTTTCCTGAAAATATTCAAAAGCATCTGCATCTAGTACTTCGGCCCATTTATAGCTGTAATAACCGGATGAATAACCGCCTTGAAATATGTGCGAAAAAGAAGTACTCATCGCATTTTCTTTTACATCAGGATACAATTGTGTGGCTGCAAATTGTTTGTTTTCAAAAGCTTTGATCTCTTTGATATTGGAAGGATCTTGCGCATGCCATCCCATATCTAATAATCCAAAACTCAATTGACGCATGGTTGCCATTCCTTCCTGAAAACTAGCGCTTTCTTTGATTTTATGCACTAATTCCATCGGAATCATTTCGCCAGTTTCATAATGATACGCAAATAAAGCCAGTGCTTCCGGCTCATAACACCAGTTTTCCAGAATCTGACTTGGGAGTTCCACAAAATCCCAATACACAGAAGTGCCGGATAAACTCGGATATGTCGTATTGGCTAATATTCCGTGCAATGCGTGACCAAATTCATGAAACAAAGTCGTTACTTCGTTGAATGTTAACAACGACGGTTTCGTTTCAGTAGGTTTCGTGAAATTACACACAATGGAAATGTGCGGTCTTTCGTTGCTTCCTTTCTTGATATATTGCGATTTAAAAGAAGTCATCCAAGCACCGTTGCGTTTGCCTTTTCTTGGAAAGAAATCAGCATAAAAAACAGCAACCAGTTGGTCATCTTCATCTTTTACTTCGTATGTTTTTACTTCTTCATGGTATTTATCTACTTCAAAAATTTCTTCGAAAGTGATTCCATATAATTTTTGCGCTACTGCAAAAGCACCGTCCAGAACTTTTTCTAATTGAAAATAGGGTTTTAATATTTCATCATCCAAATTGAATAATTGCTGTTTCAATTTCTCCGAATAATAAGCACCATCCCATTTCTGAAGTTGGTCAATTCCGTGTTGCTCTTTTGCGAAAGCGGTCAATTGTGCAAATTCTTTCAAAGCGGCCGGTTTGGCTTTTTCTAATAAATCATTCGAAAATGTTTTTACTTTCTCCGGGCTTTCAGCCATGCGTTCTTCAAGCACAAAATGAGCGTGAGTGGCATAACCTAAAACTTGTGCTCTGTCAAAACGCAATTTTGCAATTTTTAGAACGATTTCTTGGTTGTCAAATTCATTGTTTTGAAAACCTTTGGCACCAAAAGCAATTGCCATTTTCTTGCGCAATTCACGATTATCAGCATACGTCACAAAAGGAACATAGCTCGGATAATCCAACGTGAAAATCCAACCTTCTTTTTCTTGGCTTTTAGCCAAAGAGCGAGCGGCTTCAATTGTTCCTTCAGGTAAACCGGCTAAATCGGATTCATTGGTGATATGCAATTGATACGCTTGCGTTTCGGCCAAAACATTTTCGCCAAACTGCAAACTCAATTTCGATAATTCTTTGTCAATTTCTCGCAATTGACTCTTTTTGTCTTCTGACAAATTCGCTCCGTTTCTGGAAAAGCTTTTGTATTTTTTGTCCAAAAGCGTGGTTTGTTCCGGATTGAGATTCAGTTTTTCTCGTTGCTCATACACCGTTTTTACTCGTGCAAATAAATCAGGGTTAAGGCGCACATCGTTTCCGAATTCAGACAATAAAGGTGAAACTTCCTGTGCAATTTTCTGAATTTCATCATTAGTTTCTGCTGAATTCAAGTTGAAAAAGATACTTGAAATTCTATCTAAAACATCACCGCTGAATGCTAATGCTTCAATTGTATTTTCGAAAGTTGGTTTTATCGGATTTCTTACAATTGCGTTGATTTCGGCTTTTGCCAATTCGATTCCTTTTTGAAAAGCAGGAAGAAAATCTTCATTTTTAATTTTCGAAAAAGGTGCAGTGTTATATTTTGTATTGAAATGGTGTGTTAGGATGCTCATTTGTATTTTGTAATAAAAATAATTCGATGTTTAAAGAAATCAAAGGTACGGATTTAATAAAAAAAATGGGGTTGTCGAAGGAATTGATTTGGGTCAAAATAGCGGATTCAAAAGTGTTATTTAAATGTTATTTATTTCGTTTGGCAGTAATAAAGCCCTAAATTGTGAAAAATGATTCGTTTTGTAAAAGAGGAATCAGAAAAAAATATAATAAATTAAAAGAAAATATGAATTATCAAATTACAATAAATAGAGCGAATACTGTTGATGAGGTTGAAGAATCTTGGACAAATGAGGATTATATAAAACTCCTGGAAAAGTTTGATTATCCGGATGCTGAGGATGCAGACGCTTCCAGTTTGAGAGAATTGTTGTTTATGGCAATTTCTGATTTTGAACCGAAAGATGCCGCTGCAATTGTGTTGGAATACAAATTATCAGAAGATTTGAATGAAGGTCAAATTCAGCAAATTTCAAACGATATGCTTTTGGATAAAGTATGTGAGGAATATCCTGAAATTGGATTGCATTCGACTTTGTTTCATATTAATCAATTGCTTTTTAAAGCCTATAACGGTACTTTTCCTAATGCAAAAGCGACTATTGTGGAATGCAGTTTGGCGCCAGCAGAAGGTGAAAATGAAAACCAATTGACTAAAGAAAGTATTTTAAAATTATTAAATAACGGATTGTCAGGGAGTAATTTGATCAAAAGATTATTTGACAGCCAAATGTCGGAAAACGCGCCTTTCCCAGAAGCCGAAGACATTTTATGGGATGTTAAGACTACGGATAATGTGAATTATACGATTATGACTTCTGAATATTGGTTAAGCAAAGACGATATTATTGCATCAGAATTTGAAGGAGTTCTTGAAATCGTGGTTGATGCTGAATAAGTGTTTCAAAAAGTAAATAAATGAAAAAAGCTCCGTAATGGAGCTTTTTCTATTTCTGTAGACTTTCGGAAGCGATATTAACGGCTTCTTTCAATCCTGTTTTGTACTTAATTACTTTCTCTAGTATACTTTTATTGTGACTTCCTATGATTTGAGCGGCAAGGATTCCTGCGTTTTTTGCTCCATTTAAGGCAACTGTTGCAACTGGAACTCCACCTGGCATTTGCAGAATGGATAATACGCTATCCCAACCATCGATTGAATTACTTGATTTTATTGGGACGCCAATTACCGGAAGTGGCGACATTGAAGCAACCATTCCAGGCAAATGTGCAGCACCGCCAGCACCTGCAATAACTACTGAAATACCACGGTTGTGCGCATTTTGACTGAAATCAAATAATTTTTCTGGTGTTCTGTGTGCCGAAACGATATCGACTTCGATTTCTATATCAAATGCTTTTAGGATATCTATTGCTTCTTGCATGATAGGCATATCGGATATGCTTCCCATTATTACGGCTACTTTCATTATTTTTTATTTAAAGATTTAGAAAAATTCAATGTAGTTAACGTTATGAATTTTTCAATTAACTGATTACTCTAATCGTATTCTTTACATCCTCGGCAATTCTTCGGGCTTCATTGATGTCTTCATTAACGATGGTGACATGTCCCATTTTTCTAAAAGGACGTGTTTGTTTTTTTCCGTAAATGTGTGGTGTAACACCATTCCAGCCCAGTATTTTTTCAATATTTTCGTAGACTACATTTCCGGAAAAACCTTCGGAACCAACTAAGTTTACCATAATTCCAGCTACTTTACTGTCCGTATTTCCCAGAGGTAAATCAAGAATAGCACGCAAATGGTTTTCAAATTGTGACGTATAGCTGGCTTCAATGGAATAATGACCGGAATTATGCGGGCGGGGAGCGACTTCGTTCACGAGGATTTCATCATCTTCGGTTTGAAACATTTCAACGGCTAATAATCCCACATGATTGAATTTCTCGGAAACAGTCAATGCGATTGCTCTTGCTTTTTCGGCTACCGTATCATCAATTCGAGCAGGACAAATCACATATTCCACTTGGTTGGCTTCGGGATGAAATTCCATTTCGACCACAGGATATGTTTTGATTTCGCCGGATGGATTGCGACAAACGATAACGGCCAATTCATTTTTGAACGGAACCATTTCTTCGGCAATGCACTCTACATTGGCTAAATTATCCAAATCCGAAATGTGTCGAATCACTTTTACGCCATTTCCATCATAACCAAATTCCGTACATTTCCACACAAACGGAAGTTTTGTTTTAGAATCCAATATAGAAACAACTAGACTTTTTAGATTGTCAAATCGTTTGTAATTTGCTGTTGGGATTGCATGTTGAATATAAAAATCTTTCTGAATTCCTTTGTTTTGAATGAGTTTCAATGTTTTTGGCGAAGGATATACTTTTAATCCTTCTTCTTCGAGTTTTACCAAAGCTTCCAGATTTACCAGCTCAATTTCGAAAGTCAAAACGTCCACTTTTTTACCAAAGCTATAAACGGTTTCAAAGTCCATTAAATCCCCTTTGAAGAATTGGTCACAGGCAATTTTACAAGGCGCTTCATCACTTGGATCCAAAACATAAGTTTGTATGTCGAATTTTCGGGTGTCAAACAACAGCATTTTGCCCAGTTGTCCGCCACCGAGAATTCCTAATTTGAAATCAGAAGAAAAATAATTCATGGTGTAGTTGTATGTTTAAGCAAAGATACTTTATAATGATTGAATCCAAAAATTCAATTTTAGTTTCTTTAAAATTTCATGCAGGAGAAGATTGTAAGTTATTAGATGTGGATATAGAATTTATGTATTTCTAATAGACATTTTTTTTTAGTAATAAAAATAGGTTTAAGTAGCTGTATTGTTCTTTTTTGTGAATTATATTTGCCAATACAGTTTAAGAATAATTAAAATTTGACAACTCTGAAAATTAATAACGAGTAGAGATGCGTCTAGTAAAGTGGATTAAATTCATAAAAGAAAATATAAACTTCTATAGAGATGGTTTCTTCGAGTTACCGTATTTGTCTAATTCGCCTGAGATTTTAATAAAAAGCATTATCAATTCCCCCTCTTCTCGTCACGTTCGGGAACAGCAAGCCATTTATAGGAATAATCCTTTTTCTAAAGGCGTACTGCATTATCGTGAGATCGAAGAAGGGTTCTGGATTATGGTGACTAGCATTAAGTTCAAGAAAAACACAATGCTAAAGGCCATTTATGATGAAGATGTTGTAAGCGACTATTACACACTTACCTTTTCAGTTTTTCAAAGCGAAGTGAAAGTGCAAAATACATTTTGCGATAAAACGCCTTTTTCAAGCAAATATTGGGGGTTTAAAAAACCGGGAACTGAGGTAGGTGCTTATTTTTATAAAGGGTCTGTTTGTGAATTTTACTTGTATGGATTCAGTAAAGAATGGGCGCAAAAAAAATTTTCTTTTACAACTTTACCAGAAGACAATTCGATTAAAAATTTTCTAAATTCTAATAAAGGCTTTATAACATATCAGGACATTGTGCCTAATGCACAGGAATTGTCCAAAGAGATTTTAGAGAATTTGAAAACTTTCAGAAAGGATTTATCAAGTGAAGCTACTTTAAAAGCTCAAACATTTTATTTAGTTTCTACTTTCTTTGAGAATGCTTTCGTTGATCAACGCATTGAGAATGATACTCCTATTGATTCCCCTGATTATAGGAAAATTGCTAAAGCAGAAAAACTAATCATGGATAACTTAACAAGTTCTTTTCTGGGAGTAGAAAATATTGCGCAACAGGTGGATATGTCTCCCACAAAATTAAAATCTGCTTTTAAATCTGTTTATGGAACTTCCATGTTGCAATACCAAAAAGAAAAAAAACTGCTTCTCGCCATGCAAATGGTTCAAAATACAGATATGCAAATGAAAAATATTGCTTTTGCAATAGGGTATACTAACCAGAGCAAATTTGCTGCCAATTTTAAAAAGCGCTTTGATAAACTTCCCTCAGAAGTGCGTTTTTTGTAGGTTTATAAATAGCGTTTAACAATATTTTTATAAATTATTTTGTTTTTTTGGGACTATAATTCTTATTTATTTGCCTTTTTTTAATTTTAATTTTTTATAATAAATTAAATAAGTAATTGGTATTCATTGTTTTGTATAAAAATAAAAAATAATAATTGATTCTACTTTTAGAAAAAAAAGAATTGGTCTTAATGGGCTGTCGATATGTCCGAATGGGCTATTCGATGATTTTTTTTCCTTTTATTTTTGCTTGCATATAAATCTAAACAAACTTATATGAAATTAAAATTACTCTTCATTATGAGCTTTTTTTGTGTTTTTTGTAACACATTGATTGCCCAGTCAGATTTTCAGGGAGAAATAATAAAGCAATGTGTGGCTTTACCTGAACTTCAAAAAAAGATCCCAAGTGAAATTATTCAAAACGGCAAAGAAATTTTGATTTTGAATAAAACCTTAAATTTTACATTTAAAAGGGATTTAAATGTTAACAACAAATTAGTTCTGTTAGTCTCTGAACAGGGACTAGTAAGCAAAAAAGAAACTAGTTATTTTGTTTTTGATACAATATCACTTGATGGTAATAAATCAACTGCGGTGTATAGTTTTGTTTATCAAAACAACAATAAAGAGATTGTTGTACCAGTTCATTTATTGCTCGAAAAAGATGCCGATAAATGGAAAGTTGTTAATTCAAAAATTGATTAAATAAAGATATATGAAAAATAACAAATTAATACAAGATCTACTGGCAAAAGCGTTTTTAGTCGTTTTTGCTATTTTTTCTTTGCAGGTAAGTGCACAAACCACAGCGGTTTCTGTTTTTAATTATCCTGGTCTGAATGGCGGCGGCGGATGTGGCACAGAAAATGAAAACCTCATTGGGATTATTAGTGCAATACCAACTTACACAGTCGATAATTCGATAACCAGTTTTTCAAATGCTACAACACTTGCAACGCAGTTGGATGCTAGTGAATTTTTCTTCATGACCGATATGGAAACGCAAAATCCATCTAACACTACTTTTTTGCCTTTAGCATCAAGAGATGTAATTAAGAATTGGGTAAATGATGGTGGCGTTATGGTGATGACCGGGACTTTTGGAACGTTTGACACTGATTTTTTAAATTTAATTTTCTCTTGGAATTTAGGAACTGTAAGTACCTCTCCATGGGCTAAAAACACGGTTAATACTGCCGGAACCCCTTTTGAAGGCGGACCATCTACACTACCTTTTGTAGATGCTACAGATGCAATATCTCGTGGAACCGTTCCTGATTTTACGGCTATGTATGGAACGGATGCTAATGCTGCCGTTGCAGTTATAAAATATGGCGCAGGTTCTGTAATTTTTATGGGATATGATTTTTATGATGCAGGTACAAGCTGTGGTCAATACAGTTCTAGTTGGGTTCAGAGTATTATTCCTTCGTCACTTAATTATGCAAGATTATTATCCAGTAGCGTTGATAATATCACGTACACCAGTGCTGATGTTAAATATTCTTTTGCTCAAAGTGGGACTACTTATTACGTTTTAGTGCCTGCGGGTTCTACTGGGCCTACGGATGCGCAAATAGAGGCGGGAACAAATTATTCAAGTGTAAGTATAGCAGTGAGCGGGAGTAGTGCTACAACGGCAAATGTCGATCATGTTTTTAGCTTAACAGGACTTGTTTACAATACAAGTTATGATTTTTATACTGTCACAAAATATAATCTAGGATCTGGTGATGTTTATTCTGATATAGAACAGGTAAATTTTTCTACTTTAGATAATGACATACCTGTTGGTACATCAATACCTAATCAACCTTTATTGTGCAAGAATACAGCTATTGCTCCTGTTTCATTGACTATCACTGATGCGTATCCCGGTGACAATACCTTTACTGTTATAGGAACTTCTTCAAATAATAGTGTAGTGTCAGATAGTAACATTGTAATTACAGGATTAGGAAATTCAAGATCAATTGCAGTAACGCCTAACATGAATGCCACGGGGACAAGTACAATTTCAATCAGAATTCAAGACAGTTTATTGAAAGAGTCGACAGTGATATTTACGGTAAGTTTTGGAGATATAACAAAACCTACCCTTACTGCTGTTGCAAATAGAAATGAAAACCTCGATGCTAATTGTAGTTTTTCTATTCCTGATTATACCTCTTTAACTACTGCTGCTGATAATTGTGGAACTGTTACTGTAACACAATCACCTTTGGCTGGAACTATTATTAATAATAATGGAACGGTTCAAATGATTACTTTAACAGCTAATGATGGTAATGGTAATTTTGATAGTAAGACTTTTAATATTACCTTGGTAGATGCGATAGCACCCATAGTTATTACTAAGAATATTATAGTTGAGATAAGTGCTTCTGGAACTGCTTCTATAACTGCTTCTCAACTTGATAACGGAACTACGGATAACTGTAGTACTCCAATATTAAGCATTGATAAAACTATATTTACTTGTGAAGATTTAGGTGCAAATACAGTAATTTTAAGAGGTACTGATGCGGTAGGAAACTTTGCAAATCAATCTGCTACAGTTACAATTGTAGACAATATCGATCCTGTGTTTACAAGTGTTCCACAAATCAATGTAAACACAGATTTAGATGCTTGTGGAGCTATAGTTACTTACACAAAGCCTATTGCTATTGACAACTGTGCAGGTCAATCCAATGTATTGTTGATTTGGGATGAAATAAACTCAAATACAACAAGTTTACAGAACGCATTGATTGCAGCAGGAAATACAGTAACACTTAGTGCTACCTCAGAGACTGCATACAATGGTACGAATCCTGCTTTAACAGGTTTTGATGCTGTTGTTCACTTAAATGGGACAACTTATGGAACTGCCATGCCAATAGGAGGTCAGAACGCAATACTTGATTTTGTTTTGAATCAAGGTAAAACATATGTTACAGATGAATGGTCCGCTTATGAGGCCGATGATGCTGGTACAATGGCAGCAATGAAAGAGATAATTGTTTTGCAAAGAAATAGTGGTTTTACAGCTTCAACTACTTATTCGCAGGTTTCTTCTCAAGCATCACATCCTATTCTTGCTGGCGTTCCTACTTCATTTAATTTGCCTGTAGCAGGAGGAAATATTGGATTTGCAAGAGTATATTCTAGCAATCAACCTATAGTATTGATGACTTCATCTCAAGGAGATGCTGTTGCTGTTAGGGAGTTTTCAAATGGAGGAAAGGCGATTGGTTTTCAAAACGCTGGAAATTTCAATGGTTCAACAGTCTTGTCAGATGTGAACATTCAAAAATTGTACAGTAATGCAGTTAGTTATGGTGCAATTGTACAATTGACTCAAATAGCAGGTTTAGCATCAGGTTCTCTTTTTCCTGTGGGTACTACAACAAATACATTTACAGCTACAGATGGAAGTGGCAATATGTCAACAACAAGTTTTGATGTGGTTGTAACAGATAATCAACTTCCTATTATAGCTTCAAATGGTGATATAAATGTAAACACAGATGTAGATACTTGTGGTGCAACAGTTGTAGTAACGGCAACAGCAACAGATAATTGTACTGTTGGATTACCAGCGGGAGTTCGTAGTGACGGTTTAGCGCTAGATGCACTTTACCCAGTAGGTACAACAACCATAGCTTGGAATGTTTCAGATGCTAACAGCAATGCAGCAGTTGAAGTTATTCAAACGGTAGTTGTAACAGATAATCAGTTGCCTGTTTTAACTTCGAATGGAGATAAAAATGTAAACACAGATTTAGATACTTGTGGCGCTACAGTTGTTGTTTCGGCAACAGCAACAGACAATTGTACTGTTGGATTACCAGCGGGAGTTCGTAGTGATGGTTTAGCGCTAGATGCACTTTATCCGGTAGGGACAACAACCATAGCTTGGAATGTTTTAGATGCTAACAGCAATGCTGCAGTTGAAGTTATTCAAACGGTAGTTGTAACGGATAATCAACTTCCTGTTATTGTTTCAAATGGAGATAAAAATGTAAACACAGATTTAGATACTTGTGGTGCCACAGTTGTTGTTTCGGCAACAGCAACAGACAATTGTACTGTTGGATTGCCAACGGGAGTTCGTAGTGACGGTTTAGCGCTAGATGCATTTTACCCAGTAGGTACAACAACCATAGCTTGGAATGTTTTAGATGCTAACAGCAATGCAGCAGTTGAAGTTATTCAAACGGTAGTTGTAACGGATAATCAAGTTCCTGTTATTGTTTCAAATGGAGATAAAAATGTAAACACAGATTTAGATACTTGTGGTGCCACAGTTGTTGTTTCGGCAACAGCAACAGACAATTGTACTGTTGGATTACCAACGGGAGTTCGCAGTGATGGTTTAGCACTAGATGCACTTTACCCGGTGGGGACAACAACAATAGCTTGGAATGTAGCAGATGCTAATAACAACAATGCGGTAGCGGTAACTCAAACCATAGTTGTAACTGACATTCAAAAACCAGTAGCACTTACTAAAAACATCACGGTTCAACTCAATGCTGCAGGAAATGCAACAATAGTAGCTGCTGACGTAAACAATGGTTCAACAGATTCTTGTGGAATTGCGACTTTGGCATTAGATAAAACTTCATTTAGTTGTGCAAGTGTTGGACCTAATACCGTTACTTTAACCGTTACAGATAATAACGGAAACGTTGCTACTCAAACGGCAATTGTTACAGTTGAAGATAAAATGGCTCCAGTTGTAGTTACTAAAAATAAGACTATTCAATTGAATGCTGCAGGAACTGCTTCGATAGTTGTTGCAGACGTAAACAATGGTTCAACAGATAATTGCGGAATCAGTTTAGTAGAGTTGGATAAAATGGCATTCACATGTGCTAATGTTGGAGCAAACACAGTAACATTGAAAGTTACAGATAATAACGGAAATGTTGCTACTCAAACGGCAATCATAACAGTTGAAGATAAAATTGCACCAATAGTATTTACAAAAAACATCACTGTTCAACTTGATGCTTCGTCAAATATATTGATAGCTGCTGCCGATGTAAATAATGGTTCAACGGATAATTGTGGAATCAGTTTATTAGAACTCGATAAAGCATTATTCAGTTGTGCCGATGTAGGGGAGAATGTTATTACTCTAAAAGTAACAGATAATAGTGGAAATGTTGCTACTAGAACAGCTATTGTAACAATTGTTAATAGTCAGCCTAATTTAATTAGAAAACATTTTGACGATGTTATTTTCTTTGATAACAGTTCTAAAGCTTTTGTATCATATAGTTGGTATAAAAATGGAGTGTTAGTATCCGGTCAAACAGCACAATATTTTAAAGATAGTGGAGTTCTTAATGGCACCTATTATGCTAAAGCTACAAAAACAGATGGAACGGTTGTTACAACATGTCCTTTGACGTTTTCTGCATCAATAGTAGATGAATATTTAAAGATTGCACCTAATCCGGTTAAAAGTAATGCAAGCTACCAAATCCTTACTAATGTAGATTCAGCTAAGTTGCAAAATGCTCGTATTACAGTTTTTACTATACTTGGAGTACTAGTGAACGATAAAATGGTTGATGGCATAACAACGGATATGATTGCGCCAAGTACGGAGGGGATTTATGTGGTAAGGATGACCTTAGCAAATGGTAAATACTTTACAAAAAACCTTTTAGTTAAAAATTAGAAATCAAATTATTAAGAGTATGAAATCCTCGTTTAATAGCAACGAGGATGGATTATTCAAATGCAATAAAAACAAATAAAATATGAAATTTGATGTTAAATATATAGTAGGATTTGCACTGATTTTATTCTCTCAAGGAATTAAAGCGCAGTTTTATGTAGGCGTACAAACAGGAATAGGGAATATTCAAAGTGATGTAAAAGGGGTGAGGTCATCCACTGATATAGGCGGAGCATTAAAGGCAGGTTACATATACTCATTGACGGATCACATAGGTATCGGGTCTGGAGTTGAGTTTGCACAATATAAGCAAAAGGTGTTTTTAGAACAACCCTCAGCAACGCTAACTAATTTTGAGGTTGATCAAACTGGCTCTGCATTTTCGTACAATATTACTACAGGAAATTATAAAGAATCACAAACACTGCAAGCCATTCAGATTCCGCTTTTTGTGCAGTATAAAAAGAATATTAATAAAGGAATTGATTTCAATTTTAGAGTAGGTGTAAAGTATTTTCTCCCTGTAAATTATAAAATTGAGTCTTCAGCGTCATCTGTAAATGGGATTGCTTACTACCCAGATGTTAATCTCTATATTGATAATTTACCTGAATATGGTTTTGGGAATCAAAAAAATTACGCTGCATCAGGAGAGTACAACACAAAAGGTATTTTTATGAGTACTTTTGAGCTAGGGTTTGCTTTTGAAATGGGAGAAAAGAACGCTTTGTACGCCGCTATGTTTCTTGACAGCGGTTATGGAACAATCCTTGATCAAAAACAAAACGAGTCTTATTTAAGCTATAACCCAACATCAAGTACTGACAGAAAAGCAAACGGATTGTATAGTACTGACAAAGACGCAACTATCAAACCCGTTGCATTCGGATTAACATTGGGTTGGAATTTCGAATAAATTCCGTTGTGGCTAATGTGTAATCAAGATGCTATAGTAGACCAAGCAGTAAAAAATACACAAATGAACTGAGAGGTTTTTGCTCTGATTTCAAAAGTGTTTTAATTTAAAAATAATCAAAGGCTTTCTTTTTTATAAAGGCAGCCTTTTTTTGTTTTTCTAATGATTCAAGTCGACAATAAAGAGAAAGTAAAACAGTAGGCTGAATATTTTTGAATTTCTTCTAAGACCTTTACTGTTGAAAATGCTATTTTATTTTTTCGGAATTTATAGTACAAGATTTGTTGTTGTAATTCATTTTTGAGTCGTTTTTTGTAGATTTCACTTAATAACAGAAAATAATTCCCATTTATCAATTCACAAATCCGAATTCTGTATCTTTGCGCATTATTTTAAACAAGAGAATAATGATACAACTTCACGATAAACAATTTGTTCCGTTTATTTCTGCCAAAGAAATAGAATTTGCCTTGACAAAAATGGTTGCCCAGATTGCAGACGATTTTGCTGATGAAACTCCAGTATTTGTTGGTGTTTTGAACGGTGCTTTTATGGTGGTCTCTGATTTTATGAAGCTTTACAAAAAACCATGCGAAGTGTCTTTCATCAAAATGGCTTCTTACGAAGGGATTTCTTCAACAAACGAAGTGAAACAATTAATAGGATTGAACCAGGATTTAACCGGACGTACGGTCGTTATAATTGAAGATATTGTTGATACTGGAAATACTTTGGTGGAATTGAAGGAGTTATTCAAGCAACAAAATGTAAAACATTTTAAAATAGCAACGCTTTTTTTCAAACCGGAAGCGTATACAAAAGATATCAAAATAGATTATATTGGAATTAGAATTCCAAATAAATTTATCGTTGGTTATGGATTAGACTACAATGGATTAGGGAGGAATTTACCCGAAGTATATAAACTAAAAGAATAACTACACAACAACATGACTAACATTGTTTTATTTGGAAAGCCAGGAGCTGGTAAAGGAACTCAAGCAGAGTTTTTGAAAGAAAAATACAAATTAACGCATATTTCCACCGGTGATGTATTTCGTTTTAATTTAAAAAACGATACTGAATTAGGCAAGCAAGCAAGAGTATTCATGGATGCCGGAGATTTAGTACCGGATGAATTGACTACAAAAATGCTGATTGATGAGGTAAATAAACATCCGGATACAAACGGAATTTTGTTTGACGGATATCCAAGAACACTTTCGCAAGCCGAAGCTTTAGATGCATTTCTTACTTCAATAGGTTCAAATGTTGCTGCAACAATTGCGCTCGAAGCCGATGATGAGATTTTAGTGCAAAGGTTGTTAGAAAGAGGAAAAACAAGTGGTAGAATAGACGATCAAGATGAAGAAAAAATCAGAAATCGCTACCAAGAATACAATGAGAAAACTGCGCCTTTGATGAATTATTACGAGGAGCAAGGGAAATTTTTCGCCGTGAATGGAATTGGTTCCATTGCAGAAATTACCGAAAGAGTAAGTAACGTTATTGATAATTTATAGGAGCAATTCCAGCTGTACGTTACAAGTCCTCAATAAAAAAAACATTTTTCTAAGTCATAAAAGGAGCTTCCTTTGGTCGCTCTTTTATAACAAGAAAAATAGTTTTTTTACCTCCGGGCTTTTCACTTCCATCTGGGCTACACTATTACGCATACAAAAAACCGATTTCAAAAAATTAGAAATCACATTTTAAGATATAAACGAATCAAATAAGAAATTGGAAATAGTAATAATATTTTTTCTGATACTGTTAAATGGGGTTTTCTCGATGTCGGAAATTGCATTGATTTCAGCACGAAAAAATAGACTAGAAACCGCAGCGAAAAAAGGAAATAAAAGTGCTAAAATCGCTTTAGATTTGGCAAATTCTCCCAATAAGTTTTTATCAACTGTACAAATAGGAATCACCTTGATAGGAATTCTTACCGGTATTTATAGTGGAGACAAAATAACTAAAGATGTTGAAACTTTTATAAAAGGATTTGAAGCTTTGGTGCCTTATGTGCATCCAGTTGCGGTAGGTATAGTTGTTGTTACTTTGACTTTTTTCTCTCTTGTTTTAGGGGAATTATTACCAAAAAGAATTGGACTAAACCATCCGGAAGCAATCGCAAAAGCAGTGGCTCTTCCGATGAAAATAGTTTCAATAGTTACCGCGCCATTTATTTGGTTGTTGACGCATTCAACTGATTTTTTATTGGATATTTTACAGATAAAACCCACCGCTGACGGTAAAGTAACCGAAGAGGAAATAAAGGCAATTATCAAAGAAGGAACTGAAGGTGGTGAAGTTCAGGAAATAGAACAAGATATTGTTGAGCGCGTTTTTCACATTGGTGATAGAAAAATAAATTCATTGATGACACACAGGAAGTCAGTGGTTTTTTTACCTTTGCATTCTGATAAAGAGCAAGTTAGGGAATTTATGCTTAAGGAGTTGCATTCTATTTATCCGGTTTACGGTGAAAATTATGATGATATTGTTGGGGTTGTAAATCTGAAAAACATTTTTGCTCATTTTGAAAATGAAAACTTCAATTTGTCTGCTATTATGACCGAAGCTCCTTTCATGATGGAGCAAACTACGGCTTATGTAGCTTTAGAAAATTTTAAAAAATCAGGAATTCATTATGCTTTTGTATCGGATGAATATGGTGTTTTTCAAGGAGTAATTACCTTGAATGATATTCTGGAAGCATTGGTTGGTGATGCTTCAGATTTTTATAAAGATGATTTTCAGTTGATAGAAAGAGAAGATGGAACATGGCTGGTTGACGGACATTATTCTTTACACGATTTCTTGACCTACTTTGAATTAGATGAATTAATCAATGATTATGAAGTAACTACCGTAAGCGGACTAATAATGACTGAACTCTCTCATATTCCAAAACAAGGGGAGAAATTAGTTTGGCAAAAATTTGAGTTAGAAGTTATCGATATGGATGGCGTGAAGATTGATAAAGTGATGGTGAAGGCGATTAAATTATAAAAATAGATGTATGTTGGAAGTTTGAATGTGTTCAATCTGAAAGCTGAAATCTGAAATTAAAAAAAATGACAGAAGGGAATTTTGTAGATTATGTTAAAATATATGTTTCATCCGGTAAAGGAGGAAAAGGATCTACGCACTTGCACAGAGAAAAATTTATTGAAAAAGGCGGACCTGACGGTGGTGATGGTGGACGTGGAGGACATGTATATTTGGTGGGTAATAAAGGTCTTTGGACATTATTTCACTTAAAATTCGCCAGACATATCAAAGCTGGAAATGGTGGAGATGGTAGTGGTGATAGAAGTACAGGCGCTGATGGTGACGATAAATTCATTGAAGTTCCTTTAGGAACCGTTGTAAAAGACAAAGAAACAGGAGAAATATTATTTGAAATTACCGATGACGGTGAAAAACAAATTCTTTCTCGCGGTGGAAAAGGAGGTTTAGGTAACTGGCATTTTAGAAGCTCTACGAATCAAACGCCAAGATATTCACAGCCTGGATTACCTGGTGTGGAAATGGATGTAATTTTAGAATTGAAAGTACTAGCTGATGTAGGTTTGGTAGGTTTTCCTAATGCAGGAAAATCAACACTATTATCGGTACTAACATCCGCTAAACCAAAAATTGCGGATTACCCTTTTACAACTTTAAAACCAAATCTTGGAATTGTAGCCTACAGAGATTTTCAATCTTTTGTAATTGCTGATATTCCAGGAATTATTGAAGGTGCGGCCGAAGGAAAGGGTCTTGGACATTATTTCTTGCGTCACATTGAACGTAATTCGACTTTGCTATTTTTAGTTCCAGTGGATACTCCAGATATCAAAGCAGAATATGATATTTTGGTAAACGAATTGACGAAATACAACCCTGAAATGCTTGATAAAGAGCGTTTGTTGGTAATTTCTAAATGCGATATGTTGGATGATGAGTTAAAAGCAGAATTGAAAACCGAATTAGATGTAGCTTTCAAAGATGTTCCTTATATGTTTATTTCTTCTGTTGCTCAACAAGGTTTAACAGAGTTGAAAGATAAATTATGGAAAATGTTGAATGACTAATTCTTGATTTTAAATACATTATAAAAACCGTCTCGTATATATTGCGAAACGGTTTTTTTATTGCTATTTCTCAATAGTTTTTATTCTGATTCCTTTGGTGTGACTGCTAAATTCAGGCGCATACATACTTTGAATAGTTGTAATTCCATTTGAGAAATCACCACTGTTATTTACCCGAACATCGTATTCCAGAACATAAGTTCCTTTGTTTATTTGGTCAAAAAAGAAATGAGTTGCGGCATCTTTTGTGCTTTTATAAAAACCCAATCCATCTTTGTATTGGTAAGCTGAAAGCACATCTACGGGTTCAAAACAAGAAGCACGCATGTCTTTTAAATGCACAAATTCCATATCTTCTTTGGCAGAAATTACTAATCTAACTGTAACTAAATCTCCAATTTTTAATGGATTATTTGAATTGATTCGTTCCAATATTTCTCCTTTGCCAGTATTTTTCTTTACATACAATTCTTTGGAAACTGATAATGCAGTGCCAGAATTGGTTTTTATTTTATCTAATTCTTCAAAGTATTGCCAGTAAACACCTCCAAAACCAGGAACTTTCGATTTGTTTTCGATAGAAATATTTGCCATATCTTTTTTGATTTCTTCTGCTTTCCAATTGAGCTTTACGTAACCTGTTTCTGCTTCTTTTTCGTTTTCAGCTAATTTTTTAGTCAATATTTTCTCGGTTCCAATTTTAAAAATTGTGTTGTCTTTGACGCTCAACCAATCGGTTCCTTGCATCAATAAAGCATAAATTGCTTCGGTGGTGGATTTTGTGGTCGGCCAGTTTTTGCTTTGCTTGTTTTTTAATAACCAAACCTTCATGGCGTCTACTGATTTGGTATCATTACCAATTTCGGCGAAGGCCTCAATCAAGAGTGCTTGGGTTTCTATCGGGGCCTGATACCAATACCAGCCTGATTTGTGGGCAATCCAATACATTCCCCAATCATCGTTGTTAGAAGCGGTTTCTTTTAAACTTTCTAGAATTTTTTTGGCAGTTTCTTTTTCGCCAAAGCGATTTAAAGTCAAAGCAGCCAATCCTTTTTCATATAAAGAGTAAGTCAACCAATCTTTTTTAGCGGTTTCGAGATACAATTTAGTTGCTTTTTTTAACGTGTCCGAAAGTGGATAATTTTCAAGGTAGAAACTTCTGGTATATAAATAATGTAAATCGGAATGTGGATTGAACCAAATCAATTTTTCGGTTGTTTTTAATTTTTCCGTTCTGGTTTTATGGTATTGTAAAAATTTTTGGTCCAAAAACGGAATTCCGGTTGCGGAAATTTGTTTGATTTTGGAAGTGGTATTTTCATTATTACTTAGTTTCGAAAGATGTCCTAAACCTGCCAAAATATGTCTGGTTATGTATTCATTTTCGGTACTTCCTTCAAACCATGTGAAACCTCCAGATGAAATTTGTTTTTGTTTCAGCTTATCAAAAGTTGTTTCTTGTGCATTTTTCATTTTTTCCAAATCGAAAAGTAAAGCAAGATTTTTCTTTTTCTCTTCTTCGCTTTGAGCATCATTTATCCAAGGAGTTTCAGCAAGAATCATTGCTTTCAGTTCCTCGTTTTCTTCCAGTTTCGAATTCAATTTTCCGTTTTTTCTCCAAGTTTCGAATAGATTAGAGATTTTTGGATTGCTTGAAATAATTTCAGAAGCGAGAGCATTCGCATAATATCGAGCAAAGGTCTGCTCGGCGCTTTCGTGTTCGTATTCCATCAAATACTGTAACGACTGAATGGCAATCCAAGCTGGATTTGATGTGTATTCTAACGTAAATTGATGGTTTCGTAAAGTGGTCGAACTGTTGTTTTTTAGGTTTTCGAAGGTGTATTCTTTCTTGGAATTATCTCGGACCCAAATTGGAATACTTTCGGTAACCAGCATGTTATTGGTCAAAACGGGCAGTATGTTTTCTTCACCATCCGAAAAGTTTCCTGCTTTCGCCAAAACTTTATACTGAACCCCTTGAAGACCTTCTGGAATATAGATTTTCCAATTCACGGTTGTATTTCCAAAAGGAGCAATTTTGAAGTTTTTTACTGTATTTGCGTTTTCCATTTTAACATCGATTGGCTGCATTGTGGTCGCATCAAAGAGTTGCAAAAGAGCAATTCCAGTTTTGGCTTCATTGGTAATGTTTGCCACCTTTGCGGTGATGACTATCGAATCTTTCTCTCGGAAAAAACGAGGGAAATTTGGTGTAACCATTAACTCTTTTTGAGTAATCACATTTTTTTCTACATAACCAGAAACGGCCTCTTTGTTGTGCGCCAACAATCGGAGTTTCCAAGCAGTCAAAGCTTCAGGCGAAGTAAAATTGAAACTTACTTTTCCTTTCGCATCTGTTTTTAAATTCGGATAAAAGAAAGCAGTTTCCGAGAGGTTTTTTCTGGCTTTCACTTGAGTCAAGGCTTCTAATGCTTTTTTGGTAGTGATGATAATGACGCCGTTAGCTCCTTTGCTTCCGTATAATGCAGAGGCTTTTTCACCTTTTAGAACATCAATAGCAATAATGTCGGAGGGTGAAATTAATCTGAATTGTTCTTCAGTTGTTGGTTCGCCATCAACGATATACAAGGCATTTTTGTAGTTACCTGAAATACTTGAGTTTCCTCTAATTGTTATTCCACTAGCTTTTCCTTCTAATTTCATCTCGATTCCTGCACTGTTATAAATTTGATTGTCTGCTTCTTCTAGAACTACCGGTGCAGCCGCAGTTAAAGATTTCTTTTTTACACTACCATATCCCACAACAATTACTTCTTCTAAGCTATTACTGGATTCCTCTAACTGCACATCAATTATGTTTGAGTCAATTGTGATTTTCTGAGATTCGAACCCAATATAGGAGAACGTTAGTTCTTCGCCAGTTGCAGCTTCTATTTGGTAAAACCCATCAAAATCAGTTGATGTGCCTCGTTCAAGCCCATTCACAATAACACTCACGCCCGCTAATGGTTCTTGGCCGTCAGAAACTATCCCTGAAATCATTTTTGAATTTAGCGGTTTTTTACTTTTATTATTTAGCTGTTTTTGGTATTCTTTTAGTTGCATTGTTGTGAAAGAATCGTTTATGTTGAATCCAAACCACATTAATTTGGTAGTTTCGTAATTCAGGTCTATGCGATTTAAAATAGGATTCAGATTCCGAATGTAACTCGATGTCTTATCAAATCCTAAACTCGTTTTAAAGTTATCAGAGTTGTAGTTATAGCCATTAAATTTCAAACCATTCCAATCTCTTTTGGCAAACTGATCTAACGAACTGTCATACATTGAGGCCAAAACTTCAGCTTCTTTAGTAGTGTTAGATGTTTTTAATTGAAATGACCAATTTTCAGTGCTTCCGGGTTGTATTTTGTTTCTAAAACTTTCTACAGTAAATTCTAATTTGGGTTCTTCTTCTTTGAGAATTACTTCTATTTGGTCGTAGAAAGTTTGATTTTCAAAAATACTTTCAAAACCGATCTTCATACTTTTTTCAAATTCTTTTTTTAGGGGGATTTTGACAATAGTTTCGTTGTTTTGCAAGTGGAAAGTATTTTCAAAATAAAGGAAACTTTGGTAATTTCCAGTGGTGTTGATATACAGTTCTGGAATAACCGACGTTAATTTTACTAAAACAAAACCATCTTTTTTAGCATCAGTATTAATTTGTTCAGCGACAAATAATTTACTTGAATCGATTTTGTCTTTGCTTTGTATCAATTGGAAATTAGAAATGGTTTCTATTGGATTTTCAAAAGCATCTTTAGCAGAAAAAACTACTTTATAATTTCCGTATTTGTAATTTGAAATAAAATCTAGTGCTAATTTCTTGTCTTTTTCAGTGTCAATTTTTTTAGAAAAGACAAGAATTTCTGTGGGTTTTACAGCGTTTGGTTGATTATTGTATTCGTACGGAAAGTAGCGCTCAAAATCTTCTTTTGAGATGGTTTCAATTTCTGGTTGCGGAAAAACTCTGGATTTAAATTTTGTCGAAAAAGGACTCACATAATAGAGTTTGATTTCGCCTTTAACGGCTAAAAATTCTCCGTTGAGATTGGTGCTATTAAATTGTATTTCGTTTTTATTTTTGGTTTCAATTCGGTATGGTATAGTTGCTTTAAGAGTCAAAGAATGGTAGCCAATCCTGACATTTGTTTGGGTTTGGTGGGTTTCGCCATTACTATCCGTAACGGATGCAGAGATATAGTATTCAAAAATGGGTAACTGTTCTTTGGAGGTATTTTCAAATGGTTTAGCAACGAAATTTATTTCGAATTTTCCGGCTGCATCTGTTTTAGTTTCTCCAACTAAAATACTTTCTGATGTGCCGTTTTGGTTGTAATAGTAACCGTTGTTTAAGGTGTACGGAATAAGTGTGACCTTGTAGGTTACTTTTGCATCGGAAATGTTGCTTCCTGCAAAAGCTTTGGCAAGTCCATTTACGCTTACTTTTTGATTAACTTGATACGCATTTTTAAAAGACTCGAAAGTCACTTCAAATTTAGGACGTTTGTATTCTTCAACTTGGAAATATATTTCAGAATTGTCATAATTTACAGTATCCCAAAAAGGATGTTCGTCTTTTGTTTTAACAAAAATAAAATTTGTATCATTTTTATCCGGTTTGTTAGCTGTCATTCTGAAATTTCCTGTCAGTCCATTTTTAGGCAATAAAAATTCTCCGGAGAAAGAGCCGTATTCATTGGTAATCATATTAAATTCTTTGAAAACAGCACCGTTTGTATCTTTGATTGTAATTTTGAAAGTAGTTTTTGCAACAATACTCGTTTTGTCTAGTTCTTTTCGAAAAGCAATTCCCTTATAATAAACCGTTTGTCCAGGACGATAAATGGCTCGATCTAAATAAAATTCGACTTTGCCTTTTGCTTTCTGGTTTTTTACAGAAGTGTAATCATTATAATAATAATTCGAGTAACGACTATTCAGCAGCAGAGAGTCGTTTACTGATGTAAATTCAATAAGGCTATAATTGCGGTTGTTGTTTTCTTTGAGATAGGTTGCTACGCCATTTTTGTCGGTTATAATAGTTTGATTTAATAGTTTAATAGAAACATCTTCTATGGGTTTTCCGGTTTTTCTATCCAGTACCTGATAGTTTTCTTTCTTATCGTTTTCCGAAGTTAGAACTGCAATGTTTGAAACTGTAATAGTTTCGTAAGCAAATGCTTTTGTATTCTTGATGTCAGAATCACTTTCAAAATAAACCAAATAACTTCCTGTTTTTAATGGCGGTAAAAGTACTTCAGTGCTGTATTCGAAATAATTATTCTTTTTTTCAAGTTCATAGTTTTTAGATGCAATTGGTTTTTTGTCTTTAATTATTGCAGCTACTAAACTGTCTTTGTTGTAAGGGGAGTTTCGGAAGTCTTTAGTCGTGTTTTGGTCTATTTTAAAGAAAGAAACCGAAAGACGATTTAGATTTTTATACCGAATAAATGCTCTGGTGTTTTCATCAGTATAACTGAATTTTTGAAGTTGAATATTCAGTGATTTAGAACTAATATTTTGTTTCTTTTGTAGCGCCAGTTTGTGTGCATTAGAAAGATTATTAATGCTGATAATGCTGTCAAGAGTTGCAACGTCTTTAATGTTATAATCCGGATGTATTTCTTTGGAAGCTAGATTGTAGAGAATAATGGCTTTTTCTAACTGAATTTTTTGATTCAGAATTAGGTCTTTAGATTCTTTTTGAATTGTATTTAAGGATTTCATAAATGTTTTATCAGAATCTAGCAAAACGCGATTACAAAATTGAATTCTGTCGAATTGATTTTCTAAATTAGGAGTATTTTTTTCTTGTTTTTGATACAATTCAAGCACTTTTTTTAGTTTTTCATTTTTGACAAAATCAAAATTTAGTTGTAAAAAAGTTGCTGAATTTCCTAAAAGTTCTTTTTCAAACGATAAGAATTCCTTTTTTTGAACTTCCCAATGCGGAATCTGCGGAGTAAGTAACGTAATGTTTTCTTTTAACAAATAGTTAAACAGATTGTCTTTTTTTGTTTTTTCTTCATTATTATAATCAAAAATAAGAAGGTAATTACTCAACGAAGTTTGTTTTAATATTGCTTCGTTAAGGACTGTTTTTTCTAAAGCACGATCGATCTGTTCCGAAAAGTCTTTTGAAGTCCATGTTAAAAATTGATCGTCAAAACTTACAGTATTGGTTCTGTTGTACAGTAAATAGGAATTTTGCTCTTGATAATCAATCAAACATTTTGCATATACTAAATTCAAAATCGCTTTCGATGGAACTGAAGCGTTATCGATTTCAGTTTTCAAATTGTTTATGATTTTGGTTTGCGCATCTTCATCCAACACTTGTAAATATTTGGATTCGTAGAAAAAACACTTGATGATTTGCACTTCGTTTTTATCACGAGAAGCTTTTTGATGAATTTTTGAAACTATTTCATTGGCTGATTTTATTTTTCCTTCGTTCTCATATTCAATTACTTTAAGCCAGTTTTTGTCATAATTTTGTCCAAAAATTGAAGTAGAAAATAAAATGAGGATTAAGAAAATATTTTTCATTAGTTGATTTTAAAATAAGGTGTAATTATTCTTGAATTAAGCGAAATTAATATTAGAAAATATTTCTTACTAAATTACTAATATTTACTTAAAATCAAATCTAATTTATCATATTTCCCTATTTTTGAAGAATGAAACATATTATTTATTTATTTGTATTTCTACCGGTTATGATGTGGAGTCAGTCTGATTTTGAAAAAGCAGAAAAACTGTATAAGGCGGATAAAATGGATCAAGCTGAATTGGTCTTTGAATCTGTTTTAAGGTCCAATCCATCGGATTTAAAAACGATTGAGTATCTTGGAGACATAGCTGGTCATGATAAATCTTGGGATAAAGCAATTGGGTATTATAAAAAACTAAAACAGCTGAAACCTTCTGTGGCTAATTATCACTATAAATATGGTGGTGCTTTAGGCATGAAGGCCAAAGATTCAAACAAGTTTAAAGCCCTTGGAATGATTGATGAAGTGAAAGCTTCCTTTGAAAAAGCAATCAGTCTGAATCCAAAACATATTGAGTCGCGTTGGGCATTGATAGAATTATACATTCAGTTACCTGGAATTGTTGGTGGAAGTGAATCTAAAGCTATAAAATACTCCAATGAGTTATTGCGATTATCTCCCGTTGACGGTTATTTGTCAAGAGGACATATTGACGAATATTTTAAAAGATATACAGCTGCAGAACAACAATATAAAAAAGCAATTCTTGTAGGAGGTTCTAAAACAAGTTATCAAAAGTTAGCCAGCTTGTACAAGAACAAAATGCGGGATCCTGAAAAGGCAAGAACAATATTAGAAACTTATAATAAAAAAATTCAGAATTGATTATAATTTCTCCTGAATCCAAAATCCATAAACCAAAATTAGAATGCGTACACATTTTATAGCTATAGGCGGAAGCGCTATGCACAATCTGGCTTTAGCACTGCACAACAAAGGGTATCAAGTTACGGGTAGCGACGATGCGATTTTTGAACCATCAAAATCAAGATTAGATAAAAAGGGAATTTTGCCTCCAGAATTAGGTTGGTTTCCTGAAAAAATAACTCAAGACATCGAAGCTGTAATTCTTGGCATGCACGCCAAAGCAGATAATCCTGAACTATTAAAAGCGCAGGAATTAGGACTGAAAATATATTCTTATCCAGAATTTCTTTACGAACAATCCAAAAATAAAACACGTGTTGTAATTGGCGGTTCTCATGGAAAAACAACGATAACTTCAATGATTTTACATGTTATGCACTATCATGACATTGCTGTAGATTACATGGTTGGCGCACAACTGGAAGGTTTTGACACGATGGTGCATCTCACAGAAGAGAATGATTTTATTGTTTTGGAAGGAGATGAGTACTTGTCTTCGCCAATTGATCGCCGACCTAAATTTCATTTGTATCAACCTAATATTGCCTTAATTTCAGGAATAGCTTGGGACCATATTAATGTTTTTCCAACGTATGAAAATTATGTAGAACAGTTCGAAATTTTTATTGGCAAAATAACAAATGGTGGGATTCTAGTATACAATGAAGATGATGCTGAAGTAAAGCGTATTTCAGAAGCCGCGACAAACCCAATCCGAAAACTAGCGTATCATACGCCAAAATATGCGGTTAATGACGGTGTGACATTGCTGGAAACTCCAGAAGGCGACATGCCAATTGAAGTTTTTGGAGCGCATAATCTTAATAATTTGGCTGGAGCCAAATGGATTTGTCAAAATATGGGCGTTGATGAAGCTGACTTTTATGAAGCCATTGCCAGTTTTAAAGGTGCTTCAAAACGATTGGAAAAAATAGCAGAAAGTAAAACAAAAGTTGCCTATAAAGATTTTGCCCATTCACCAAGCAAAGTGGCTGCAACTACGAAAGCAGTTAAAGAACAATATCCAAACCGAACTTTAGTGGCTTGTTTAGAATTGCATACCTACAGCAGCTTGAACGCTGAGTTTTTAAAAGAATACGAAGGCGCATTAGAATATGCTGATAAAGCGGTTGTTTTTTATTCGCCTGATGCGGTAAAAATCAAACAGCTGGAAGAAGTGACCTACGACCAAATAGCAAATGCTTTTAATAGAAAAGATTTGATTATTTATACAAATCCAAAAGATTTCAAGGACTATTTGTTTAACTTAAACCTTGAAAATTCGGCTTTGTTGCTGATGAGTTCCGGTAATTACGGCGGATTAAACTTTGATGAAGTAAAGGAATTGGTAAAGTAAAATTGGTATGAAAGACAAAGTAAGGATTGTTAAAACTACCAGTGAACACCCAGATTTTGAAAATTTGATCAAAGCATTAGATGAAAGTTTATGGGAGCGTTATCCGGAATTAAAATCTGATTATTGGGGGAATAATATTTTGGAATTAAATCCAAATGTCGTCATTCTTTATATAGAAGACAAAGCCGTTGGTTGTGGTTGTTTCAAAAAATACGATAAAAATACAATTGAAATAAAGCGTATGTTTGTTTCACCTGAAGTTCGAGGAATGGGCTTGGCGCAAACAATTTTACGTGAATTAGAAGGTTGGGCACATGAGTTAGGATATTCGTTTTCTGTTTTGGAAACTTTATACAAACAAAAAGAAACGATTGCTTTATATCAGAAAACAGGATATGACATAGTTGATAATTACGACCCTTATTTAGGTTTAGAAAATAGTATTTGCATGCGAAAACCAATTTAAACAACAAAATGAATGGCTGAAAATTTCTTTTTCCCTATAACGAATTGGTCGGAAGACGATAAGCCACGCGAAAAACTAATGCTCAAAGGCAAAAGTGTTTTGAGTGATGCGGAATTAATTGCCATTTTGATTGGTTCAGGAAGTAGGAGTGAATCAGCTGTGGATTTAAGCAAACGGATTTTGGCTAGTGTTGATAATAATTTGAATGCATTGGGGAAATTATCGTTGTCTCAACTAATGCAATTCAAAGGAATAGGAGAGGCGAAAGCAATTTCTATAATTGCCGCTTTAGAATTAGGAAGACGCCGAAGAGGAGAAGATGCAGTGGAGTTGAAGAAAATAACTTCGAGTAAAATAATTTTCGAAATCATGCAGCCAATTATTGGGGAATTGCCACACGAGGAATTTTGGATTATTTACATGAATAATTCGAATAAAGTGATTGCTAAATCCCAGTTGAGTAAGGGCGGAATCACCGGAACATTAGTTGATGTGCGAATTGTTTTTAAAACAGCGCTCGAAATGGGAGCTACTGCTTTGATATTGTGTCACAACCATCCTTCGGGAACTTTGATTGCTAGCGATGCCGATAAACAGATTACAAGGAAATTGAAATTGGCAGGCGATAGTTTAGAAATAAAAGTATTGGATCATCTCATTGTAACTGAAACCAGTTATTTCAGCTTTGCGGATGAAGGAATATTTTAAAAATATAAAATGAAACAAACACATATAAAGGACGTTTTTTTTGATTTAGATCATACACTTTGGGATTTTGACAAAAATTCAGAACTGACTTTTGAAACTATTTTCAATAAAAATCATCCGTCAGTAATAACTAAAGATTTTATTGAGAAATATGTTCCAATAAATCAAGAATGTTGGAAATTATACCAATATGATAAAATTACTCATGAAGAATTGCGTTACAATAGACTCAAGTATTCTTTTGATGCAATAAATTACTCGATTTCTGATGAGGAAATTGATTCAATTGCGAATGATTATATCAAGTTTTTGCCAGAGAACAATCATCTTTTTGATGGAACAGTGGAAGTATTGGATTATCTTAAACCTAAATATAATTTGCATATTATAACCAATGGTTTTGCAGATGTGCAATTTAAAAAATTAAATAATTCAAAAATCGGTTCTTATTTTCAGACTATTACTAATTCAGAAATGGCTGGAGTAAAAAAACCAAATTCCATTATTTTTGATTATGCTTTAGATTTGGCCAAAGCCAAAAAAGAAAACAGCATCATGATAGGAGATAGCTTAGACGCAGACGTTCAAGGAGCACTTGACGCTGGATTGGATGCTATTTTTTTTAATGAAAGTAAAATGCATGTTGAAGAGCATATCAAACAAATTAATCATTTATTAGAACTTAAAAAATATTTATAAAGATGAAAAAGCAATTTTTATTATTGTTAGTATTGGTCATTAATTATTCCTATTCCCAGTCTGTGAATGATTACAAAGCTGTTATTGTTCCTGTAAAATTTGATTTTCTCAAGACTGAAAATCAATATCGTTTGAATACATTAACTAAGTTCAATCTAAAGAAAGCAGGTTTTGAAGCATTTTATACTAATGAGACTATTCCAAATGATTATAGTGACCGATGTAGTTTGCTCTATATTGATGTGTTAAGAGAAAATGGCTTTTTGATCTCTAAATTATTTTTAACGCTAAAGGATTGTTATGGTAAAATAATCTATCAATCCGTTGTTGGAAAAAGTAAAGAAAAGGAATATCAAGTTGCTTATAGCGAAGCGTTGAACGAAGCCTTTAATTCTGTTTATAGTTTGAAATATAAATACAACGGGAGTACAATTACTAAAGTTCAACCTGCTACACAACTAGAAGTTGCTAAGCCTGCGGCAGAAACGATTGCTGTATTCAAGACTGTTGTGAGTGAGCCTGTTGTTGTTAATACTGTGCTCGCAGATTCTAATTTATTGTATGCACAGCTTACAGCTACTGGTTTTCAATTAATCGATAGCACGCCAAAAGTTATTATGAAGTTATTCAAAACCTCTCAGCCGAATTCCTTTATCGCAATTAAAGACACGGTTCAAGGTTCATTAATTCTAAAAGATAATCAGTGGTATTTTGAATATTATAAAAACGATAAATTAATTTCTGAAAAAGTAGCCGTTAAGTTTTAGACTTTAGAAATCTGTTACCGAAAATAGTTTCATAAAAAATGTCTTGTGTAAGCAAGACCTTTTTTATGAAATTTAATATCCGTATTTATCTTTCCAGCGGTTTTTAAGAAATTCTCGAATACTGTTTTCTCTAGAATTGTTTCCGGGAATATATATTGGCGTCTTGCTAAGCGCTTCCGGTAAAAATTCCTGTTCAGCAAAATTATTGTTGTAATCGTGCGAATATTTATATTCTTCACCATAACCTAATTCTTTCATTAATTTTGTTGGTGCATTGCGTAAGTGAATAGGAACCGGCAAATCTCCGGTTTGTTTCACAAGTTGTTGAGCTGTTCCGATGGCTAAATAGGAAGCATTGCTTTTGGGGGAAGTTGCTAAATAAACGGCGCATTGGCTCAAAATAATTCTGCTTTCAGGATATCCAATTGTCGCAACTGCCTGAAAAGTATTATTAGCCATAATAAAAGCAGTTGGATTCGCATTTCCTATATCTTCACTACTTAAAATCAGCATTCTTCGGGCAATAAATTTTACATCTTCACCGCCTTCAATCATTCGGGCGAGCCAATATACAGCACCATTAGGATCACTTCCCCGAATTGATTTGATAAAAGCAGAAACAATGTCATAATGTTGCTCGCCAGTTTTGTCATACAAAACGGTATTTTGTTGCACTAAGGCAAAAACCTTATCATTTGTGATTAAAATTTCGTCTTCATTAGACGCATTTACGACAAGTTCAAAAATATTTAATAGTTTGCGTCCGTCACCACCGGAAAGTCTAAGGAGCGCTTCTGTTTCGCTTAAAACAATATTTTTTGTAGACAAATAAGCATCTGTTTTCATGGCACGTTCCAGTAAAGACTCTAAATCTTTTTTTGTAAAAGCATTTAAAACATATACTTGACAACGGGAAAGTAATGCAGGAATTACTTCAAAACTTGGGTTTTCTGTAGTGGCGCCAATAAGTGTAATCCAACCTTTTTCTACTGCTGCCAACAGGGAATCTTGTTGTGATTTGCTAAAACGATGAATCTCATCAATGAATAAAATAGGATTTTTAGCAGTAAACAAACCGCCACTTTGTTTTGCTTTTTCAATCACATCACGAATATCTTTAACACCTGAATTGATAGCACTCAAGATATAGAATGGTCTTTTTGATTCTTGTGCAATAATTTGTGCCAATGTAGTTTTTCCAGTTCCCGGTGGTCCCCAAAAAATTAATGAAGGGATGATTCCTTTTGCAATTTGTTGCGTCAAGGAGCCATTTGGTCCTACAAGATGGGACTGACTGATGTAGTTTTCTAATTTTTGTGGTCGTATGCGTTCTGCAAGTGGTGCTTCCATAACGTAAAATTACTGTTTTTTTTAATCTGAACTTGTCTGGGATTGTCAAAATTTGTTTTGATAGGAGCTTATTTCCAGCTGTGCACTATATCTTTTATATCTCGTTGAAAAAACGAGATATAAAAGGATGCCGTTTCCATCTGGGCTTAGCATCCGTATTAAAAAATGCAGTTGCAGTTTAAATATGACAAAATAGCACTAAATTGCTTTTGGAGAAGTTTTTGAACTATAACAAGAGCATAAAACTTTATAAGATTAATGGAAAAGCATTTTAAATTCACCAATTCAGTTATTGGACTACCTCTTTTTTTTGTGGTATTGTTGTGGTTTGTTTTTTGGCTCGAAATCCGATTTGATTTTGACTTTGTCCAAAACGGAATTTATCCTAGAACTTTTTCAGGTTTACAAGGAGTTTTTCTTAGCCCGTTTATTCACGCTGATATGGAACACCTGTATAATAATTCGATTCCCTTGCTGATTTTATTGGCAGCTTTGCAATTTTTTTATTCGGATCAATCGATAAAAGTTATTGGATACGGAATCTTAATATCGGGATTTATTACTTGGGTTATTGGCAGAGATAATTATCACATTGGGGCAAGCGGATTAATTTATGTTCTCTTTAGTTTTGTTTTTTTTAAAGGTATACAAACGAAATACAATCGATTGGTAGCTTTGTCACTTGCTGTGATAGTCGTGTATGGAGGCTTAGTTTGGTTTGTTTTTCCTAGCCCTGAGATCACAGAAAACAAATCTATTTCTTGGGAAGGACATTTGGGAGGATTACTTACGGGATTCTTTCTTTCGTTAGTTTATAAAACTCCGGAGTATAAAAAAATTATCAAATATGATTGGGAACATCCGGATTTTGATCCTTCAGAAGATAAATTTATGCAACGTTTTGATGATAATGGAAATTTTGTTAATCTACCAGAAATTGAAGAACATGAAGTGCAGCATGAATTGTTGTCATATTATACTTCCAATTATCCTGTAGGTTATGAGATTGTTACAAATAAAAAAAATGAACCAAAACCTGAGTCTTGATTCATTTTTACTTTATAGGTATGCGCTATCTTCCGTTTGGAAAGGTTAGGGGATTAACTTCGCTGTCTTACCGCTTCATATAAAAAAGCACCACAAGCCACTGATACATTCAAGGAACCAATGGTTCCAAACATTGGAAGTTTAGCTTTTTCATCAACAATTTTAAGTACGGATGGGTTTACACCTCTATCTTCAGATCCCATAATTATAGCAACGGGTTCGTTTAAAGAAATATCATAAATATTTTGATCTGTTTTCTCAGTTGCTGCAACAGTTTTTATGCCACTAGATTGCAAAAGGAAAATTGCATCCTTAATGTGCTCTACTTTACAAATTGGAATGTTGAAAACTGCTCCAGCAGATGTTTTTACAGTATCGCCATTAACAGGTGCTGAACCTGCTTTTTGAACAATGATTCCATTTACTCCGGTACATTCAGCAGTTCTGATGATAGCACCAAAATTACGCGCATCAGATATTTGATCTAATATTAAAAATAATGGTTTTTTACCATTTTCGATTACTGATTCTATCAGAGATTCTAAGTCAAAAAAGGAAATAGGAGAGATAGTAGCTACTGCACCTTGATGATTGTTAGGGGTCAATCTATTTAACTTTTCAACAGGAACATAAGAAAAGTTAATATTACCGCGCTTCATCACTTTCATTAAGTCCTTCATCAGTTCGCTGCTCGCTTCCTTTTGAATATAGACTTTGTCTACAGTTGCACCCGCTTGTATAGCTTCAATGATCGCTCTAATCCCAAATATTTGATGTTCTTTTTCCATGGTGCAAATATAGGTATAATGTTTTTATAAAAAAAAGCCACCCCGAATGAATGGGGTGGCTTTAGTATAATAAATCTGGATATAAATTATTGTTTAGCCCAAATTAATTTAGTGTCTAATTCGTCACCTCCAATAGCGGAAGCTGCAGCAGTAACATTATCACCATTTAACTGTTGTAAGTTAACTGGGTAAGTAAATCTAGCAGGCATAGCTGTTAAGTTGTTTAAAGCTATGAAAGTATAAGTAGTTACTCCAGAAATAGGATTGTTTAAATTGTAAGTCCCTCCTGGTTGAAGAAGTGTATTTGGATATCCAGTTCTTCTGTACTCAGCGAATGCTTCATATGGTTGCATGAATAATGCAATATATTTTTGTGTGATTACATTTGCTTGGTTAGCTGGAGCTAAAGTAGCTAAATAAGCTGTAATTTTCACTGTAGAAACACCCCAACGCTCCATCGAAGCTCTTACTCCTTTTTGGTAATTGGTGTTGTTCCATGCATTGTTTTCAGCTAATAAGAATTCTACTTCAGCATATTCCATCAAGATTTCAGTATAATCTTGTTTTAATACATTTGAACTCCAAAAAGAAGTACCAACTCTTTGACCAGCAGCCTGAGCACTAGTAATACCATAAGGCATACCCACATACTTAGTTAAATCATCAGTTTCAACGTAAGTTTTTGCCTTAACCTGAGCTTTAGTAGCTGTTATTGGTGCTGCGTATTTTTGTAATCTTGGGTCAACTCCAAATGTTCCTAAATTCCCTTTTAATAAGTCAACAAATGTATTTGAAATTGCAAAATCAGTTCTGTTAGAAATCCAGAAATCTTCGTAAAATGGACTTGGATTATTGTCATTTGCTTCATATTTAACACCAACATTGTCAGCGTTAGATGTCATAACACCACTAGCAATAGCTTCAGTAATATGTGCTTCAGCTCCAGGAACTACACCTTTAACTCTTGTTGCAATACGTAATCTTAATGAGTTAGCAAATTTTACAAGTTTTGCTGGTGTTTTAAAAAGTTGATCACCTTTAGTAAAAACTACTGGTTGGCTAGTTACAACCATAGCAGCTGCTTCTTTCAACTCTTTCATAAGATCAGTGTAAATCTTTACTTGAGAAGCGAATTTTGGTTTTTCGAATCCTTCTAGCGATTGTAAAGCTTGAAAGTCAGCATCCTTGTTTCCGTAAGAATAATAAGGAACATCACCATAAGCATCTACCAATTGTAAGAAAGTGTAGGCTAGCATTACCCTTGCTGCTGCAATTTGGTTATTGTTGTCTCCGTAAGGTGAATTCGCTATTTTTGTGCTAGGATCTGTGTTTAAATCAATTACAGTTTTAAAATCCTGTGCTGCTAAATAGTAGTTGGTGTACAAAGCTTGATTTGTACCTTCTCTAAATTGAAATCTATCTTCTTCAGTATAGTTTCTTTGTGCAGAATATTGTACCCAAGGCAATGCCATTCTTCCAGAAGAAAAACTTCCTCTAGATTGGTCCATTACAAATACTACAGCATTATTGTAGAATGCATATGCAGGAATAAATGGAACCGCAGGAGCATTAGGGTTTTGATTGATCTCCTCTAATTGATCAGTACAACTTACGGTAGTTGTAAGTAGTGCTGCAATTGATAATATTGATATTAATAATTTTTTCATCTTGATTTTTTTTTTAGAATTTTAATTCTAGATTCATTCCGTATGTTCTAGTTGATGGTAATGAACCACCTTCAAGACCTTGAGTGTTGCCACTTCCGTAAGAAGCCATTTCTGGATCCATACCGTTCCAATCTAAGCCCCATGCAAATAAATTTCTTGCAAAAAGAGAGAATCTTAAGTCACCGAAATTTCCGATGATTTTTTTAGGCAAAGTGTAACCAAGAGTAACTTCTCTTAATTTTACATAACTAGCATCAAATACATTCATAGCATCAAGACCATAATGTTGTTGAGCCCATGCTTGTCCAGGTAATACTGATGTGTTTTTAGTGCCATCTTCGTAAACAGCGTCTACTATTATCCCGTTTTCACGAATGTTATTAGCAGCTGTAGCTTCTAACAAACCTGAATAAGAACCCCACATGTGTGTAGTAGAGAAATAGCTACCACCTTTTTGGATGTCAATTAAGAAGCCTAAACTTAAGTTTTTGTATTTGAATGAGTTTCTAATACCCATGTTGTAATCTGGAGTAATTGTACCTAAAGATTTTCTAGCTGTAGGAATGTAAGCACCGTCAGCATCAACAACTTTGTTTCCGTTGTCATCATAAGTAAAGTCAGTTCCGTAAATTTGACCGTACTCTTGTCCAGTTACAGCTAATAAAGTAGCTTGGAATGGAGCGGTACCAATGATTAATTCATTAAGTCCCGGTGCTAATTCAATTAGTTTGTTGTTGTTTTTAGCGAAGTTCCAAGTGATATCCCATGTAAAATCTTCCGTTCTTACGGGGTTAAGTGTTACTGTAGCCTCAAAACCTTTGTTTTGTAATTTACCCGCATTTTTTAATGCAAAAGGGTATCCTGCTGCAGGGTCCTGTTGAACTGGAGTAATCAAATCTGTTGTAACTACATCGTAGTAAGAAACATCTAATCCAACTCTTCTGTTGAATAAACTTAATTCTAAACCTACCTCTTTAGTAGTTTTTAACTCAGGTTTTAAATTAGGATTAGAAGCTGTATTTGGTTGGCTATATCTAATATCACCTTGAAAAGGTGTGTCAGCTACACCATCGAAAGATAATCTGTATGGAGTAGTTGCATTTCCTGCTTGAGCCCATCCACCTCTAATTTTACCGTAGTTTAACCAAGATAAATCTGTTAATTCTGAGAAAATGAAACTTCCAGTTAATGAAGCGTAATTTACATCTTGATTTACAGTACTAAACCAGTCATTTCTATCCGTAACCTCTAAGAATAGAAAGTCATCATACCCTAACGAAAGGAAACCATAAATACTATTTGTTCTAGTTTTTTCTTCGTAATTTGTTGCTTGAGCGGCGCTTGCACTGTTTGATAAGTTGTAGACGTTGGGAAGAACTAGACCTCCAAGTGTAGCTCCGGTTACTCTTGATAAATTGTAACTTCTTCTGTTAGCACCAACAAATGAGTTTAAACTGAATTTGTCGAATTTTTTATCGTAATGTAAACGACCTTCGTAGTTGAAATCGGTTAGTGTTCTTGCAGTAGTAGTAAAGCTAGAAGTAGCTTGAGAACCAATTGCAACTCTTTCGTTGATGTTTAGAGAGTAAGTATCTCCATAAACGTTACCTACAGCATATAAATCCGGTGTAATGTTATAAGTGATTTTTCCATTACCATATAATCTGTTTCTTGTATCAGCTGAAGTGTTTTCGTTGATAATCCAATATGGATTGTCAGAATAGTTAGGAGTTGCATCGTCCCAAGCAATTCTGTTCCATGATCTTTGTGTTCCGTCAGCTAATTTGTAATTCTTCAATTCACTAAAATCTAGTTGTCTTTGACTCCATTGATAGAATTTTTGAGCTAAACCATTATCTCCATACCCAACTTCAGGTCTATTGAAACCTCTTGTTTGAACGTATGTTGCCATACCTTCAACTTTAAGTTTTTCGCTCAATTTTGAGTTAGCATTGATAGAGAATGTGTTTTTGGTTAAAGTAGAATTAGGAATTATACCTTCAGTTTTTTGATTAGCATAAGAGAATCTTATACCTGAATCTTCATTTGATTTGGTGAATGACAATGAGTTGCTTCTTGTAATTCCAGTTCTAAAGAATGAATCAACATCATTTGGAGAAGCTACCCAAGCTTTTTCTTTTAAATAATCACTAGCAAATTCTGGATCAAATGCATTCCATGGTAAATACATTAATGTAGGGTCATATTTTGGACCCCAGCTTTCGTCAGTTGCGTAATCAGCTAATTTGTAAGTTTTACCGTTAATTATTTGATTTTCAAAAGTCATTGAGCTACCTCCACCATATTGGTTTTGTAATTTTGGCGCAATGTAGGCGTCCTCAAATGTGATTCCAGTGTTAAATGATATTTCAGATTTTCCACTACCTCTTTTTCCTGATTTGGTTGTGTATAAAATAGCTCCGTTACCTGCTCTACTTCCATAAAGCGCTGCGGCTGGGCCTCCTTTTAATACCGTTACAGATTCGATATCGTCGGGATTAATGTCTGCTGATGCATCACCGTAATCTCTACCACCCGCACCTCTTTGAGTATTTGATGTGTTGTAATTTCCATTGTCTAAAGGGATACCATCAATTACGATTAAAGGTCTATTTTCTCCTGTTACAGATCCAACACCTCTAAGTACAATTCTTGTAGAACCTCCCATTGAAGATGGAGCAGTTACTTGTAAGCCTGCTACATTTCCAGATAAGGCAGAAACAGCATTGTTAGAGCCTCCTTCGTTTAAGGTAGAACCTTTAACTTCTTGTGCAGCGTAGCTTAAAGATTTTTTATCTCTTTTTATGCCTAAAGCCGTTACTACCACACCTTCTAATTGAACTGAATCTTCTTGCAGTTTAATATTTACGTTGGCAGATGAAGCAGCCATTTCTTGGGTTCTCATCCCAATGTAGCTAAATACCAACACTTGGCTTGGACTTGCTTTGATAGTATATTTTCCATCAAAATCAGTTTGTGTTCCAGTTTGTGTTCCTTTTACTAATACGCTCACGCCTGGTAACGGCAGTCCTGTATTGTCAGAAACAATTCCTGAAACGGCTCTTTCTTGCGCAAAAGTTAGTTGCGCCACTAGTACTAATAATAGTACTAAGATTCCATTGAACTTTAGTTTCATTTTTAATTATTTTGAATTAGTCTCGCAAACTTCTTAATAATTTGTTAACTTTCCTAATATATAAATCGCTAATTTGCATTAAGATTAAAATTTAACATTATAACTCATATGTATAATTGTTTTATAAATTTCAAATTGTTGATTTTTGGTATAGCCATTTGCTACTGCTAATTTTAACAATCCATTTTTTGTTTGTAATCCCATTCCTAATCCCATGCCTATTAAGTTCCTTGTGTTGTCTGTTTTTTCTGTTCCCGATTTGTTTTTGTAAAAGCTATAATCCAGAATGGAGTGTATATATAGGTTGGGTGTGAGTGTGTACCGGTATTCTGTAAGAATTGATGTTGTTAAATATGCTTGTAGGCTATTTTCTGAAAAACCACGTACGCTATTGAATCCTCCAAAACGGAATAATTCATTAGTAATATAGCGGTTGCTTTGTAGATAGTAATTTTGACTTTTTAGGTTTATTGAATTCTTTTTATTTAAATAAATAGTGTGCATTGTTTGGATATTTGCGAGAAGTTGATTGTTGTTTGAACTTTCGGATAGAGTATTGATTTCTCTTTTGCCTATTCCGATTGACATAAATAATTTTGACTTTATTGGAAAAGTAAAATTGTTTGTTTCTGATTTTGTGTATTCAAAGCTTGATGTTATAAAAGAATTATTGAAATCGCTTATCGAATTACTATTTAAGTTTTGAATGTCGCTGGATTCTGTTCCTTGGTAGCCTAGATATAAGCGGATGTTGTGATTTATGTAATAACTCAGGTCGATTGCGGTTTTTGTGTTTTGAAAAGTGGTGTCTTGTCTAAAAACTTGAATCTGTGCTTTCAGTCCTATTGGAGTTTTAAGTAAGTACGGTAATTCTAGACTTGCTTTGAAAGTCTTTTGATCGTTACCGTCACTTTTCCAGTATACTGATAGTTCTTCGCCTGAAGCTAAAATGTTTTCCAGTTTAATGTCGAGGTATCCATTTAAAGTTATTTTTTTTGTGTCATTATTAGCAAAGCCTATAAAACCGTCAAAAGTATTTGAATTCTTCTTTTCTAGATAGACATAGACTTTTGTAGAATCTTTTGTAAATAAAATTTCAGGATATTTTACTTGATTTACAAAACCAAATTTTTTGAAATCTTGATGTATTTGTTCTACAGTTTTTTGATTGAAAATATTATTTCGGTATTTTTTGTTAATTTGTGTTAAATACCCTTTTGGAAATTTCTTTGATTGGTTGTTTTCTGAGTGTCGAATTATTATTGAATTGAGTTTTCTTTTTAGGTCAGATTCTAATTTTAAATCTGCGTAAAGTGAATTTCTGTCTTTTTTAATATTTATCAGTTTTAGCTTGGCTAGTGCATATCCATTTTGCTCTAATTTCTTTACGGTTTCTTTTAGGAAAAAATCCACATCTGTGTAGGGTAGTTCTATTGTGTTGTTTTTTTTATTTAAAAGAATTAAGCTGTTTAATAATTTATCGCTACCTATATATATATGAATAAATTTTATTTTTTTACCTAAATCTAATTTTGCGATAAAACTTGAATCTATTGTTGCATTAAAATCAGTAGTAGCGTTATCAATGTATCCTAATTGTGATAGTCTTTTTGATGTTTCGTTTATTTCTTCTTTGATTGATTTTATGTTTTTGTGTTTTGAATTGTATTTTAAAGAATCGATTATTCTTGTTTCCGCTTCAGATTTTCCAAGTATTTGTAATTGAAAATTTTGTGCGCCTGAATTCCATCCAAAAATCAAAAATAAAAGAAAAAGAAGTGAAGTTTTCAAATGAATAGTTGTTTAAATAAAAGTAACGCAAATATCTAATGTTTGTGATAAAAATCAAATGATAAAATAATCTTATTGAAAATTAATAGATTAACGTTTGTAGAGTAAAAAATATTTTCTACATTTGCAACCCCGTAAAAAGCGGGAATTTAATATAATAAGAAATTTTTAGTATTAATTATGCCAACAATTCAACAATTAGTAAGAACAGGAAGAACTCAGATAACTAAGAAGAGTAAATCGGTTGCTTTAGATTCTTGTCCTCAAAGAAGAGGGGTTTGTACGCGTGTTTACACTACAACACCAAAAAAACCAAACTCTGCAATGCGTAAAGTAGCGCGTGTACGTTTGACAAATGGTAATGAAGTGAATGCTTACATCCCTGGTGAAGGACACAATTTACAAGAGCACTCGATAGTATTAGTTAGGGGTGGAAGGGTAAAAGATTTACCAGGAGTTAGATATCACATCGTTCGTGGTGCGCTTGATACGTCAGGAGTAGCAGGAAGAACGCAAAGAAGATCTAAGTACGGAGCAAAACGCCCAAAAGAAGCAAAAAAGTAATTTAAAAAGTTATTTCTTGTAGGGATGTGATTCGTTACAGCTGTATAGGTATGACATTTTATTAAAAAAAAGACATGAGAAAAAGAGCGGCAAAGAAAAGACCACTTTTACCAGATCCTAGGTTTAATGACCAACTGGTAACACGTTTTGTGAACAACTTAATGTGGGATGGAAAAAAATCGACAGCGTTTAAAGTGTTTTATGATGCTATTGACATCATTGAGTCTAAAAAACAAGATGCTGAGAAACCATCATTAGAAATTTGGAAAGATGCGTTAACCAATGTTATGCCTCACGTAGAAGTACGTAGTCGTAGAGTAGGTGGAGCTACATTTCAAATTCCAATGCAAATTCGTCCAGATAGAAAAATTTCTATGGCGATGAAATGGTTAATTCTTTATTCAAGAAGAAGAAACGAAAAATCTATGGCTCAAAGGTTAGCTTCAGAATGTTTAGCTGCGGCTAAAGAAGAAGGTGCTGCCGTTAAGAAAAGAATGGATACTCACAAAATGGCAGAAGCTAATAAAGCTTTCTCTCACTTTAGATTTTAATTCATAAGAAATGGCTAGAGATTTAAAATATACAAGAAACATAGGAATTGCTGCTCACATTGATGCTGGTAAAACAACAACAACGGAGCGTATATTGTTCTATACAGGAAAATCGCACAAAATTGGTGAAGTACATGATGGTGCTGCAACAATGGACTGGATGGCACAAGAGCAAGAAAGAGGTATTACAATTACTTCTGCAGCTACAACTTGTGAATGGAATTTTCCAACTACACAAGGTAAAGTTTTGCCTGAAACATTGCCTTATCACTTCAATATTATCGATACTCCGGGACACGTTGACTTTACAGTTGAAGTAAACCGTTCTTTACGTGTTCTTGATGGTTTGGTTTTCTTATTTAGTGCTGTTGATGGTGTTGAGCCACAATCAGAAACTAACTGGAGATTAGCAGATCAATACAGAGTTCCACGTATTGGATTCGTTAATAAAATGGATAGACAAGGATCTAACTTTTTGATGGTTTGTCAACAAGTAAGAGATATGTTGAAATCAAATGCAGTTGCGATCACTTTGCCAATTGGTGAAGAAAATGATTTCAAAGGTGTTGTGGATTTAGTTAAAAATCAAGCTATAGTATGGCATGAAGAAGGTTTGGGGGCAACTTATGATATTGTGCCTATTCCGGAAGATATGCTTGAAGAAGTGAAAGAATACAGATCGATTCTTATTGAGGCAGTAGCTGATTATGATGAGACTTTGCTTGAAAAATTCATGGAAGATGAAAACTCTATTACAGAGGAAGAAATCAACATTGCATTAAGAGCAGCTGTAATGGACATGGCTATCATTCCTATGATTGCTGGTTCTTCTTTCAAAAACAAAGGAGTTCAATTCATGTTAGATGCAGTATGTAAATACTTGCCTTCTCCAATGGATAAAGATGGTATCGAAGGGATTCATCCTGATGATGCTGATTTATTAGAAGAAGATCAAACTAAAATTTTGCGTAAGCCAGATGTTAAAGAGCCATTCGCTGCTTTAGCTTTTAAAATTGCTACTGACCCATTCGTAGGTCGTTTAGCTTTCTTCCGTGCTTATTCAGGGCGTTTAGATGCTGGTTCTTATGTTTTGAATACACGTTCAGGAAACAAAGAAAGAATTTCTCGTATCTACCAAATGCATGCTAACAAACAAAACCCAATCGAGTATATCGAAGCAGGTGATATTGGAGCGGCAGTTGGATTTAAAGATATTAAAACTGGAGATACATTGTGTGATGAAAAGAACCCAATTATCTTAGAAAGTATGAAATTCCCTGCGCCAGTAATTGGTATTGCTATTGAGCCTAAAACTAAAGCTGACGTAGATAAAATGGGTATGGCTTTGGCTAAGTTAGCTGAGGAAGATCCTACTTTTACAGTTAGAACAGATGAAGCTTCGGGTCAAACTATTATCTCGGGTATGGGTGAGCTTCACTTAGATATCTTAGTGGATAGAATGAGACGTGAATTCAAAGTTGAAGTGAACCAAGGTGAGCCTCAAGTTGAATACAAAGAAGCTTTTACTAAGAAAGCACAACATAGAGAAACATACAAAAAACAATCTGGAGGTCGTGGTAAATTCGGTGATATCGTATTTATTCTTGAACCAGCAGATGAAGTTGACGGTAAAGCTCCAGTTGGATTGCAGTTTGTAAATGCAGTAAAAGGTGGTAACGTTCCTAAAGAATATATTCCATCAGTTGAAAAAGGTTTCAGAGAAGCTATGAAAACGGGTCCTTTAGCAGGATACCAAGTAGATAGTTTGAAAGTAACTTTATTAGACGGATCTTTCCACCCGGTGGATTCTGATGCACTTTCTTTTGAGCTTGCGGCAAGAATGGGTTATAGAGAGGTAGCTAAAGCAGCTGGTGCTGTTATATTAGAGCCAATCATGAAAATGGAAGTGATTACACCAGAAGAAAACATGGGAGATATCGTAGGTGATATCAACCGTCGTAGAGGTCAGGTGAATGATATGGGTGATAGAGCTGGTGCAAAAACCATCAAAGCAGATGTGCCATTATCTGAAATGTTTGGATACGTTACTACGTTAAGAACGCTTTCTTCAGGTAGAGCAACATCTACTATGGAATTTTCACACTACTCTGAAACGCCTTCTAATATTTCAGAAGCAGTTATCAAAAAAGCAAAAGGAAACGCATAATCTTTAAGAAAATGAGTCAAAAAATCAGAATAAAATTAAAATCTTACGATCACATGTTGGTAGACAAGTCTGCTGAGAAGATTGTAAAAACGGTAAAAAGTACCGGTGCAGTTGTTACAGGACCAATTCCATTACCAACACACAAAAAACTTTTTACAGTACTACGTTCTCCACACGTTAACAAAAAAGCGAGAGAGCAATTTGAAGTAATGTCATACAAGAGATTAATTGACATTTATTCATCTTCATCTAAAACTATTGATGCTTTGATGAAACTTGAATTGCCTAGCGGTGTTGAAGTAGAGATCAAAGTTTAAATAGCTTACTAGTAAGAAAAGAACGCTGTTTTTAAGCGAAAAATATTTTTTTTGGTTTGTGTGTAAATAAGTTATACATTTGCACCCACTTAAAAAAATAGGATTCGGTTAAAAGCTGCGTTCTATATTTATATTTAATAATTAATAATTAATATTTATGTCTGGGTTAATTGGTAGAAAAATCGGCATGACTAGCATTTTCGACGAGAACGGGAAGAATATTCCTTGTACAGTAATCGAAGCTGGACCATGTGTTGTTACCCAAGTCAGAACCAAAGGTGTTGACGGGTACGAAGCGTTGCAACTTGGTTTCGATGACAAAAACGAGAAACATTCCACAAAAGCGGCTTTAGGTCACTTTAAAAAAGCGGGAACTGTAGCTAAGAAAAAAGTCGTTGAATTCCAAGATTTCGCAACAGAGCAAAAATTAGGAGATCTTATTGATGTTTCTATTTTTTCTGAAGGAGAATTTGTAGATGTACAAGGTGTATCTAAAGGTAAAGGTTTTCAAGGGGTTGTAAAACGTCACGGTTTTGGTGGTGTTGGTCAAGCAACTCACGGTCAACACAACCGTTTAAGAGCGCCAGGTTCTGTAGGAGCTTCTTCTTATCCATCTAGAGTATTCAAAGGAATGCGTATGGCTGGACGTATGGGAGGAGACAATGTAAAAGTTCAAAACCTTAGAGTTTTAAAAGTAGTGGCTGAAAAGAACCTGCTTGTTATTAAAGGATGTGTTCCTGGTCATAACAACTCTTATGTAATCATTCAGAAGTAATGGAAGCAAAAGTATTAGATTTCAACGGAAAAGATACTGGAAGAAAAGTTCAACTTTCTGATTCAGTATTTGGTATAGAACCAAACAATCATGCAGTATACCTTGATGTTAAGCAATATCTTGCTAATCAAAGACAAGGGACGCACAAAGCTAAAGAAAGAGCTGAAGTAGCGGGAAGTACTCGTAAGATAAAAAAACAAAAAGGAACTGGTACTGCTCGTGCGGGTAGTGCAAAGAATCCATTGTTTAAAGGTGGTGGAACAGTTTTCGGACCAAGACCAAGAAGTTATTCATTCAAATTGAATAAAAGCTTGAAACGTTTGGCTAGAAAATCTGCTTTCTCAATTAAAGCAAAAGAGTCGAACATTATCGTTCTTGAAGACTTTAATTTTGAAACGCCAAACACTAAAAATTTCATCAACGTTTTGAAAGCTTTAGAGTTAGAGAATAAAAAATCCCTGTTTGTGTTGGGTGATGTAAATAAAAATGTATATTTGTCGTCACGCAATTTAAAAGGCTCTAGCGTAGTAAGTAGCTTAGAATTAAGTACTTACGCTATATTAAACGCTAATAATTTAGTGCTTTTAGAGAGTTCTTTGGAGATAATTGAAGAAAATTTAAGTAAATAATAGGATATGAGCATCATAATTAAGCCTATAGTAACGGAAAAAGTAACCAAAGAAAGTGAAGTTTTAAACCGCTTCGGATTCGTTGTTGATAAAAAAGCAAACAAAGTGCAAATTAAGAAAGCTGTTGAAGCTGCTTATGGAGTAACTATTTTGAGTGTTAACACGATGAACGTAAGACCGGATAGAACTACAAAATACACTAAAAGTGGTTTAATCAGTGGAAAGACGAATGCAATCAAAAAAGCAATTGTTCAAGTACAAGAAGGAGAAACAATTGATTTTTACAACAATATCTAAGATAAAATGTCAGTAAGAAAATTAAAACCTATTACCCCAGGTCAGCGATTTAGAGTTGTGAATGGTTATGACGCCATTACAACTGATAAGCCGGAACGCTCTTTGATAGCGCCGATAAAAAACTCTGGTGGTAGAAATAGTCAAGGAAAGATGACCATGCGTTATACGGGTGGTGGTCACAAGCAGAGATATCGTATCATTGATTTTAAACGTACTAAAGAAGGAATTCCTGCTACGGTTAAATCAATTGAATATGATCCAAATCGTACTGCATTTATCGCTTTATTAGCTTATGCTGATGGAGAGAAAACGTATGTTATTGCTCAAAACGGATTGAAAGTTGGTCAGAAATTAGTTTCTGGTCCGGAATCTCAACCTGAAATTGGTAATACTTTACCTTTAAGTAGAGTTCCACTTGGAACTGTAATTTCTTGTATCGAATTGAGACCAGGACAAGGGGCTGTAATCGCTCGTTCTGCTGGAACATTTGCTCAATTGATGGCAAGAGATGGAAAATATGCTACAATTAAAATGCCTTCTGGGGAAACAAGATTAATCTTGTTGACTTGTTCGGCTACAATTGGAGCGGTTTCTAATTCAGACCACCAATTAGTTGTATCTGGTAAAGCAGGTAGAACAAGATGGTTAGGAAGAAGACCTAGAACAAGACCTGTTGCAATGAACCCTGTCGATCACCCAATGGGTGGTGGTGAAGGACGTTCTTCTGGTGGACATCCACGTTCAAGAAATGGAATACCAGCTAAAGGTTATAGAACTCGTTCTAAGAAAAACCCGAGTAACAAGTATATCGTAGAACGTAGAAAGAAATAATAAGATATGGCACGTTCATTAAAAAAAGGACCTTTCGTTCATTATAAGTTAGACAAGAAAGTTCAAGAAAACATCGCAGGTGGAAACAAAGGAGTAGTAAAGACATGGTCTAGAGCTTCTATGATTACTCCAGACTTTGTTGGACAAACTATCGCAGTTCATAACGGTCGTCAATTTGTACCAGTTTACGTAACAGAAAACATGGTAGGTCACAAATTAGGAGAATTTTCACCAACTAGATCTTTTAGAGGTCATGCTGGAGCAAAAAATAAAGGTAAAAAATAAGAAGCAATGGGAGTTCGTAAAAGAGAAACAGCAGATGCGAGAAAAGAGGCTAATAAGTCTATAGCTTTCGCAAAATTGAATAACTGCCCTACTTCACCTAGAAAAATGCGCTTAGTAGCGGACTTGGTAAGAGGTCAGAAGGTAGAGAGAGCACTTAACATCTTAAGATTCAGTTCTAAAGAAGCTTCAAGAAAATTAGAAAAATTGGTTTTATCTGTAATTGCCAACTGGCAAGCAAAAAACCCTGACGCTAATATGGAAGAAGCTGGGTTATTTGTTAAAACGATTACAGTTGATGGTGGAATGATGTTGAAAAGACTTCGTCCAGCTCCACAAGGTCGTGCTCACAGAATTAGAAAACGTTCTAATCACGTAACAATCGTGCTTGGATCTATTAATAACACACAAGCAATTTAATACAAGATGGGACAAAAGACAAATCCAATTGGAAATAGACTTGGTATCATCAGAGGATGGGACTCAAACTGGTATGGTGGAAATGATTACGGTGATAAGCTTGCCGAAGATTATAAAATCAGAAAGTATATCCATGCTCGTTTATCAAAAGCTAGTGTATCAAAAGTAATCATCGAGAGAACTTTGAAACTTGTAACCGTTACTATCACTACTGCTAGACCTGGTATCATTATCGGAAAAGGTGGACAAGAGGTAGACAAGTTGAAAGAAGAACTTAAGAAAATTACTGACAAAGAGGTTCAAATCAACATCTTTGAAATCAAAAGACCTGAGCTTGACGCGTATCTAGTTGCTACAAGCATCTGTCGTCAAATCGAAAGCAGGATTTCTTACAGACGTGCAATCAAAATGGCTATTGCTGCTTCTATGCGTATGAACGCAGAGGGTATCAAAGTTTTGATTTCTGGTCGTTTGAATGGTGCTGAGATGGCTCGTTCGGAAGGTTTTAAAGAAGGTAGAGTTCCTCTATCAACTTTCAGAGCTGATATTGATTATGCTTTGGCAGAAGCTCATACTACTTATGGTAGAATGGGAATCAAAGTATGGATCATGAAAGGTGAAGTTTATGGAAAGAGAGATCTTTCTCCACTTGCCGGAATGGACAAAAAACAATCTGGTGCTGGTGGTAAAGGTGGTGATTCTCCAAGAGGAGATAGAAAACCTTTTAATAAAGGTGGAAAACCAGACGCTCGTAAACGAAAGTAAATTTTTAAACTAAAGAAAAATGTTACAGCCTAAAAGAACAAAATACCGTAAGGTACAAAAAGGTAAAATGAAAGGAAATTCTCAAAGAGGACATGAACTTTCTAATGGAATGTTTGGTATTAAATCTGTACATGAAGATGGAATGTTCTTAACCTCTCGTCAAATCGAGGCTGCGCGTATTGCTGCAACTCGTTTTATGAAAAGAGAAGGACAATTATGGATCAAAATATTTCCAGACAAACCAATTACTAAGAAACCTCTTGAGGTACGTATGGGTAAAGGTAAAGGTGCAGTTGAGTATTGGGCTGCCGTTGTTAAACCCGGAAGAATTATGTTTGAAGTTGGAGGAGTTCCTTTGTCAGTTGCAAAAGAGGCGTTACGTCTTGCAGCTCAAAAGCTTCCAGTAAAAACTAAATTCGTCGTTGCTAGAGATTTCGAAGCATAATCTATATTATATTATGAAACAATCAGAAATAAAAGATCTTTCTGCAGCAGAGTTGCAAGAAAAGCTTAGCCAGACTAAGAAAACATATGCTGATCTAAAAATGGCTCACGCTATTTCACCAATTGAGAACCCACTTCAAATTAGAGGTGTAAGAAGAACAGTTGCAAGATTAGCTACCGAACTTACTAAAAGACAATAACTGTAGTCTGCTGAAAGATGGAAGAAAAAAGAAATTTAAGAAAAGAAAGAGTTGGTGTTGTTACTTCTGACAAAATGGATAAATCTATTGTTGTTGCTGAAGTGCGTAAAGTAAAACACCCATTATACGGTAAGTTCGTGTTGAAAACTAAAAAGTATCACGCACACGACGAAATGAACGACTGTAACGTTGGAGATACTGTAAGGATTAGCGAAACGCGTCCTTTAAGTAAAACAAAATGTTGGAGGTTAGTTGAAATCTTAGAAAGAGCTAAATAATTATGGTACAACAAGAATCAAGACTAAAAGTAGCAGATAACACTGGAGCAAAGGAAGTTTTAACTATCCGTGTTTTAGGAGGTACCAAAAGAAGGTATGCCTCTGTTGGTGACAAGATTGTAGTTTCTATCAAAGATACTGCTCCTAACGGAAGCGTTAAAAAAGGAGCTGTTTCAACTGCAGTTGTTGTACGTACCAAAAAAGAAGTAAGAAGAGCCGATGGTTCATACATTAGATTTGATGACAACGCATGTGTGTTATTGAATGCTGCTGGTGAAATGAGAGGAACTCGTGTTTTTGGTCCGGTAGCAAGAGAACTTCGTGAAAAACAATTCATGAAAATTGTATCATTAGCACCAGAAGTGCTTTAATTCGTTTTAAGATGATAAAGCTAAAAATAAAATCAGGCGACATTGTAAGAGTAATTGCTGGAGACCATAAAGGTGCTGAAGGTAAAGTTTTACGTGTTTACCGTGAGAAGAACAAAGCGATTGTTGAAGGTGTAAACATGGTTTCAAAACACACGAAACCAAGTGCAAAAAGCCCTCAAGGTGGTATCGTAAAGAAGGAAGCTTCTATACAAATATCTAATATTTCTTTAATTGATCCTAAAACTAAGGAAACAACAAGAGTTGGTATTAGAGTAGAAGGAGATAAGAAAGTAAGATTTTCAAAAAAATCTAATCAAGTACTATAGTAATGGCGTATATACCTAGACTAAAAGAAGAATATAAGAGCAGAGTAATTGCTGCTCTTAAAGAGGAATTCGGATACGTAAACGTAATGCAAGTTCCAAAATTGGAAAAAATCGTTTTAAGTAAAGGAGTTGGTGCAGCTGTATCTGATAAAAAACTAATTGACTATGCAGTTGATGAGTTAACAAAGATCACTGGACAGAAAGCAGTATCTACTATTTCAAAGAAAGACGTTGCGTCATTCAAATTGAGAAAAGGGATGCCTATTGGAGCAAAAGTTACTTTGCGTGGAGAAAGAATGTATGAGTTTTTAGACAGACTTATTACTTCTGCTTTACCACGTGTAAGAGATTTCAGTGGTATTAAAGCTACTGGTTTTGACGGAAGAGGAAATTATAACCTTGGAGTTTTGGAGCAAATCATTTTTCCGGAAATTGATATTGATAAAGTAAACAAAATTTCAGGAATGGATATCTCTTTTGTAACTAGTGCAAAAACAGATAAAGAAGCAAAGTCTCTATTGACAGAATTAGGATTACCTTTTAAAAAGAATTAAGACATGGCTAAAGAATCAATGAAAGCCCGCGAGGTTAAGAGAGAAAAAACAGTAGCTAAGTATGCTGAGAAAAGAAAAGCTTTGTTAGAAGCTGGAGATTTCGTAGGTTTGCAAAAGTTACCAAAAAATGCTTCGCCAGTTCGTTTGCACAATCGTTGTAAATTAACAGGTAGACCAAGAGGGTATATGCGTCAATTCGGTCTTTCACGTGTTACATTTCGTGAAATGGCAAATAACGGATTGATACCTGGTGTTAAAAAGGCATCTTGGTAAGACGTAATTTATTGCGTCCTGATACAGACTTAACGTAAGTTTTGTCTGTATCATAAACATTTATAAATTGGTTTCAGGTTCGGCAAATCGTTTGTTGAAAACCAAAACCGCAAATTAATACATATGTATACAGATCCTATTGCAGATTATTTGACAAGAGTTCGTAACGCTGTGGCTGCAAACCACAAAGTTGTCGAAATTCCTGCGTCTAATCTAAAAAAAGAAATAACTAAGATCTTATTTGATCAAGGTTATATCTTGAGTTACAAATTTGAAGACAACGCTGTTCAGGGTTCAATCAAAATCGCTTTGAAGTATGATAAAGATACTAAAGAGTCAGTAATTAAAGATATCCAAAGAATTAGTAAACCAGGTTTACGTAAATATTCAAGTTCTTCAAGTATTCCTAGAATCCTTAACGGATTAGGAATTGCTATTGTTTCTACTTCTAAAGGTTTAATGACTGGAAAGAAAGCTAAACAATTGAATGTTGGTGGCGAAGTAATTTGTTACGTATACTAATTTTAAAGACTATATAAGATGTCAAGAATAGGTAAAAGCCCAGTAACAATACCAGCAGGAGTAACTGTTTCAGTTGCAAATGGTATTATTACGGTAAAAGGAAAAAATGGTCAACTAACTCAGGAGTTTTCGGACGTAACTGTAACAGTTGAAGGGGATCTAGTTCAAGTAGACAGATCTTCTGATCACAAAGACCAAAGAGCAAAACACGGTTTGTATAGATCTTTAATCAACAACATGATTATCGGTGTAACGGATGGTTTTACTAAGTCATTAGAATTGGTAGGAGTTGGTTATAGAGCTTCAAATCAAGGACAAAAATTAGATTTAGCACTTGGTTACTCTCACAATATAGTTTTAGAAATTGCTCCAGAAGTAACTTTAGAGACTATATCTGAAAAAGGTAAAAACCCGATTGTTAAATTAACATCATTTGACAAACAACTTTTAGGTCAGGTAGCTGCGAAAATCAGAGGTTTCCGTAAGCCTGAGCCGTACAAAGGAAAAGGTGTTAAATTTGTAGGTGAAGTATTAAGAAGAAAAGCAGGTAAATCAGCTTAAAAAATAAGATTATGTCATTAACAAAACCTGAAAGAAGACAACGAATTAGATTCAGAATTAGAAAGACAATTAGTGGTACTGCTACTAATCCAAGACTATCTGTATTTAGAAGTAACAAAGAAATTTACGCTCAACTTATTGATGACGTAAACGGAGTTACTTTGTTGGCGGCTTCTTCAAGAGAAAAAGAAATAGGTAACGGTACGAACATTGAAGTTGCTACAGCAGTTGGAAAACTAGTTGCTGAAAAAGCTTTAAAAGCTGGGATAGACGTAGTAACTTTCGATAGAGGAGGTTATTTATATCACGGACGTATTAAATCATTAGCGGAAGGCGCAAGAGCGGCTGGACTTAAATTCTAATATAGTATGTCTAATAGTAAATACAAGAATGTAGAGTTAGTAAAACCAAGTGGACTTGAATTAAAAGATCGTTTGGTAAGTGTAAATCGTGTTACTAAGGTTACAAAGGGTGGTAGAGCTTTTGGTTTTTCTGCTATTGTAGTTGTAGGTGATGAAAATGGAGTGGTTGGACACGGATTAGGAAAGTCTAAAGATGTTTCTGAAGCAATTGCGAAAGCAGTAGAAGATGCTAAGAAAAATTTAGTGAAAATTCCTTTGAACGGTCAATCAGTTCCTCACGAACAAAAAGGTAAATTTGGTGGTGCACGTGTATTCTTAATTCCTGCCTCTCATGGTACAGGAGTTATTGCTGGTGGAGCTGTTCGTTCAGTTCTTGAGTCAGTAGGAATTCATGATGTATTATCTAAATCTCAAGGATCTTCAAATCCTCACAACGTAGTAAAAGCAACTTTTGATGCTTTATTACAAATGAGAAGCGCTTATACTGTTGCAAAACAAAGAGGTGTTTCTTTAGAAAAAGTTTTTAAAGGTTAATTCAAGGAAATTATGGCTAAATTATTAGTAAAACAAGTTAGAAGCAAAATCAACTGTCCTCTTACTCAAAAGAGAGGATTAGAAGCTTTAGGTCTACGTAAAATGGGACAAGTTGTAGAGCATGATTCAAACCCTACAATCCTTGGGATGATAAATAAAGTTAAACACTTAGTTTCTGTTGAAGAAGCTAAATAACAAATACTGTTATGAATTTAAGTAACTTACAACCTGCTGAAGGTTCTACACACAATCAAAATAAAAGATTAGGTAGAGGAGAAGGTTCTGGAAAAGGTGGTACTTCTGCAAGAGGTCACAAAGGAGCAAAATCTCGTTCTGGTTATTCTAAAAAGATTGGTTTTGAAGGTGGGCAAATGCCACTTCAAAGACGTGTGCCTAAGTTTGGTTTTACAAACATCAATCGTAAAGATTACGAAGGTGTAAATCTTGATACACTTCAACTTTTAGTTGATAATGGTGTTATTAAAGATACTGTTGATATGACAGTTTATGTTGCTAATCGTTTAGCTACTAAAAATGAAATCGTTAAGATTTTAGGTAGAGGTGAATTGACAGCAAAATTAAAAGTAACCGCTCACAAATTTACTGCTACTGCAAAAGCTGCTATTGAAGCTGCTGGTGGAGAAGCTGTAACAATGTAATTTTTCAATTAATATGAAGAAATTTATTGAATCAATAAGTAATGTTTGGAAAATCGAGGAGCTGAAAAATAGAATCCTAATTACATTGGGTCTGCTTTTAGTGTATCGTTTTGGGGCTCAAGTAACCCTGCCAGGTATTGATGCTACACAGTTAGGTAATTTAGCTGGGCAAACTAAAGAAGGAATTGGTTCAATTCTTGACATGTTTACTGGAGGTGCATTTTCTCAAGCTTCTGTTTTTGCTTTAGGAATTATGCCTTATATTTCTGCTTCGATTGTTGTTCAGTTAATGGGAATTGCGATTCCTTATTTGCAAAAACTTCAAAGTGATGGAGAAAGCGGTAGAAAAAAGATTAATCAAATTACTCGTTGGTTGACAATAGGAATTACTTTAGTTCAAGGTCCAACTTATATCTATAATTTATATAGAACATTACCTAGTAATGCATTTTTATTGGGATTCAATTCATTTGAATTCTTATTTTCTTCAGTTGTTATTTTAGTTACAGGGACAATTTTTGCCATGTGGTTAGGAGAAAAAATTACTGATAAAGGAATTGGAAATGGTATTTCTTTGTTAATCATGGTTGGAATTTTGGCTAGATTACCTCAGGCTTTTATTCAAGAGTTTACAACAAGAGTTACCAATAATAATGGTGGACCGATGTTGTTGGTTATTGAAATTATCATTTGGTTATTAGTTATCATTTGTTGTGTGCTATTGGTTATGGCGATCAGGAAGATTCCTGTTCAATATGCGCGTCGTACAACATCAGGTGATTTTGAACAAGACATGTTGGGTGGAAACAGACAATGGATTCCTTTGAAGCTTAATGCTTCTGGGGTTATGCCAATAATTTTTGCGCAAGCAATTATGTTTATTCCAGCAGCCTTAGCAGGTTTGTCTAAATCAGATGCATCACAATCAATCGTTGGAGCTTTTAGTAATATGTTTGGTTTTTGGTATAATTTTGTATTTGCAACTTTAATAATTGTATTTACATTCTTTTATACTGCAATCACAGTTCCTACTAATAAAATGTCTGATGATTTAAAGAGAAGTGGTGGTTTTATTCCGGGTATCAGACCAGGAGTTGAAACTTCTGATTATCTTGATAAAGTGATGTCTTTAATAACTTTTCCAGGATCTTTATTTCTTGCTTTAATAGCTGTGTTCCCAGCAATTGTTGTGAGTGTTATGGATGTTCAACAATCTTGGGCAATGTTTTTTGGAGGTACTTCATTAATAATTATGGTTGGAGTTGCCATAGACACGATGCAACAAATCAATTCATACTTGTTGAATAAACATTATGATGGTTTAATGAAAAGTGGTAAAAATAGAAAAGCAGTAGCTTAACTTATGGCAAAACAATCAGCAATAGAACAAGACGGATCAATCATTGAAGCATTATCAAATGCGATGTTCCGTGTAGAGTTAGAAAATGGACATATTGTAATCGCCCATATATCTGGAAAAATGCGTATGCATTACATCAAATTATTACCTGGTGATAAAGTGAAACTAGAAATGAGCCCTTACGATTTGTCAAAAGCAAGAATTACTTATAGATATTAAAGGATATTCAAAATGAAAGTTAGAGCTTCAGTAAAAAAGAGAAGTCCCGAGTGCAAAATTGTGCGAAGAAAAGGGAGATTGTACGTAATAAACAAAAAGAATCCTAGATTTAAACAAAGACAAGGATAATTATGGCAAGAATAGCAGGGGTAGATATCCCGAAAAATAAGAGAGGTGTTATAGCACTTACCTACATCTTCGGATTAGGAAATAGTAGAGCTATTGAGATTTTAGAAAAAGCTCAAGTTAGCCAAGATAAAAAAGTTCAAGATTGGAATGATGACGAGATCGGAGCAATTCGTGAGGCGGTATCAACTTTTAAAATTGAAGGAGAATTACGTTCTGAAGTTTCTTTAAACATCAAACGTTTAATGGATATTGGATGTTATAGAGGTATCCGTCATAGAACTGGTCTTCCTTTAAGAGGACAAAGAACTAAAAACAACTCTAGAACAAGAAAAGGTAAAAGAAAAACTGTTGCCAACAAGAAAAAAGCAACTAAATAATAAGTAATATGGCTAAAGCAACTGCAAAAAAACGTAAAGTTATCGTTGAATCAACGGGAGAAGCTCATATTTCTGCTACTTTTAACAATATCATCATTTCTTTGACAAACAAAAAAGGTGAAGTTATTTCTTGGTCTTCAGCTGGTAAAATGGGTTTTAGAGGTTCTAAAAAGAACACTCCATACGCAGCCCAAATGGCAGCAGAAGATTGTAGTAAAGTAGCTCTTGAAGCTGGACTTAAAAAAGTAAAGGTTTATGTAAAAGGACCAGGAAACGGACGTGAGTCTGCTATCCGTTCTTTGCATAACGGTGGAATTGAAGTGACTGAGATTATCGATGTTACTCCAATGCCTCACAATGGATGTCGTCCTCCTAAAAGACGTAGAGTTTAATTATATATTTAAGTATAACTAGGTAGAATATACGATTATCGAAGGATATGACCTGAATTCATAATCTCTACCTTAATTTAATTTTTAGAAATGGCAAGATATACTGGTCCAAAAACTAGAATTGCTCGTAAATTTGGCGAAGCAATCTTCGGAGATGACAAATCTTTCGAAAAAAGAAATTACCCACCTGGACAACACGGGATGGCTAAAAAAAGAGGTAAAAAATCTGAATATGCAATCCAGTTAATGGAAAAGCAAAAAGCTAAATATTCTTATGGAATTTTAGAAAAACAATTCAGAGGTTTATTCAAAAAAGCATCAGCTACTAAAGGTGTTACTGGTGAAGTTCTTTTACAATTGTGTGAAGCACGTTTAGATAACGTAGTTTTTAGAATGGGTATTGCTCCTTCTAGAAGAGGCGCTAGACAATTAGTTTCTCACAGACACGTTACTGTTAACGGTGATGTAGTAAATATTGCTTCTTACCACCTTAAACCTGGTGATAAAGTTGCTGTTCGTGAAAAATCTAAATCATTAGAAGCTATCGAACGTTCTTTATCTAATTCAAGTCATGTTTATGAATGGATTACTTGGAATAATGATATCAAAGAAGGTACTTTCGTTTCTGTACCTGCGAGACTTCAAATCCCAGAAAACATTAAAGAACAATTAATCGTAGAGTTGTACAACAAATAATAATTGACTTAGTCGAAATTTATGGCAATATTTAATTTTCAGAAGCCCGATAAAGTTATCATGATCGATTCAACCGATTTTGAAGGTAAATTTGAATTTAGACCTTTAGAACCTGGATACGGATTGACCGTTGGTAATGCACTTAGAAGAGTTTTGCTTTCAGCATTAGAAGGTTATGCAATTACATCTGTTCGTATTGAAGGTGTAGATCATGAGTTTTCTACTATTTCAGGAGTTGTTGAGGACGTTACCGAAATTATTCTTAATCTTAAACAAGTTCGTTTCAAACGTCAAATTGAAGATATAGATAATGAATCAGTTACTATTTCTGTTTCAGGTAAAGACCAATTAACAGCTGGTGATTTTCAAAAATTTATTTCAGGTTTCCAAGTTTTGAATCCAGAACTAGTTATCTGTAATTTAGACAGTAAAATCAAACTTAATTTCGATTTAACGATCGAAAAAGGTAGAGGATATGTTCCTGCTGAAGAGAACAAAAAACAGAATGCTGCAATTGGAACTATTTTTACAGATTCAATTTTTACTCCGGTAAAAAATGTAAAATATGCGATTGAAAACTTCCGTGTAGAGCAAAAAACAGATTACGAAAAGTTAGTTTTTGAAATTAAAACTGATGGTTCTATCAATCCAAAAGATGCCCTTACTGAAGCTGCAAAAGTTTTAATTCACCATTTCATGTTGTTCTCTGACGAAAGAATTACACTCGAGGCTGACGAAATTGCACAAACAGAATCGTATGATGAAGAGTCATTGCATATGAGACAATTGCTTAAAACTAAGCTTGTTGATATGGATCTTTCTGTAAGAGCATTAAATTGCTTGAAAGCGGCTGAAGTTGATACACTTGGTGATTTAGTATCGTTCAATAAAAATGACCTAATGAAATTCCGTAATTTTGGTAAAAAATCTTTAACTGAACTTGATGAACTTGTTGCAGTTAAAAATTTGAACTTCGGTATGGATTTAGCAAAATACAAACTAGATAAAGAATAATCTAAGCCGCAAGGTTTAAATTTACATAGCAATGAGACACGGAAAAAAATTCAATCACTTAAGCAGACAGACTGCACATAGAAAATCTATGTTAGCTAATATGGCTTGTTCTCTTATCGAGCACAAACGTATTAACACTACTGTTGCTAAAGCAAAAGCGCTTAAACAATTCGTTGAGCCGCTTATAACAAAATCAAAAGAAGATACGACTCACAATCGTCGTATCGTTTTTGCTTACTTACGTAGCAAATATGCGGTAACTGACTTGTTCAGAGACGTAGCTGCTAAAGTAGGAGACCGTCCAGGTGGATACACTCGTATCATTAAAGTTGGAAATCGTTTAGGAGATAATGCTGATATGGCAATGATCGAATTAGTAGATTTTAATGAACTTTACAATGGTGGTAAAAAAGAAGTTAAAAAAGCAAAAAGCCGTCGTGGTGGTAAAGCTAAGAAAGATGAAGCTACTGAAGCTCCAGCTGCTGAAACTGAAACAACTACTGAGACTGCTGAGTAATTATGAAAATAATCATTCAATAAAAATCAAGGATAAGCTATTTATAGTTTATCCTTTTTTTTTTTGATTTTTTTGGAGCATAACATTTCGAGTTTTTAAGAACTAATTGTCCCGCTTTCCTTTGCAATCTTTTTCTTTTTAAAGAAAAAAGGAAAAAGGATTTCCACTTCAAACAAAGTTCACTGAACTCCTATGAAAATAGAAACTAAGTGAAGTAATTGGGGCTAGTTTAAAACTTTTTCCTTAAACAAGAAAACTTGAAAAACATAAATTTTTAAAAAACATTGGATTCACTGTTTTAAAAAATTAAATTTGCAAAATATTTAACTACACATGAAACGAGTTCTTTCGAGTTACATGAGACTATTATAAAATTAATAGAAATCAACTAATGAAATATACAACACGACAAAAAGCAATTCTTTTATTAAGTGACGGAACCATATTCCACGGTAAATCTATTGGAATCAGTGGAACTACTTTTGGAGAAGTTTGTTTTAATACAGGAATGACAGGTTACCAAGAAATATTCACTGACCCTTCTTATTTTGGTCAGTTAATGGTAGCTACTAATGCCCATATTGGAAATTATGGGGTAAACGATTCAGAAGTTGAATCACAAAGTATTAAAATATCTGGATTGGTTTGTAAAAACTTTAGCTTCAATTATTCTCGTGAAGATGCTTCAGGGAGTTTAGAAGATTATTTTATTAAACAAAACCTAATCTGTATATCTGACGTAGATACTCGTGCTTTGGTGAGTTACATTCGTGACAATGGTGCTATGAATGCAGTCATTTGCACAAACGAAACTCCAATAGAGGAACTAAAAATTGCACTGGCAAAAGTTCCGGATATGAAAGGTTTGGAATTGGCTTCTAAAGTTTCAACTACAGAACCTTACTTTTTTGGTGATGAAAATGCAACCTATAAAATAGCAGCACTTGATTTAGGAATTAAAATGAATATCCTTCGTAATCTAGCCAAAAGAGATTGCTATATCAAAGTATTTCCTTTTGATTCTTCTTACCAAGATTTAGCTGCTTTTAACCCGGATGGATATTTTTTATCTAATGGACCTGGTGATCCAGAGCCACTTTCTGGAGCTATTCAAGTAGCAAAAGAGATTTTGGAAAATAATAAACCTTTATTCGGAATCTGTTTGGGACATCAAGTGATTGGTTTGGCTAACGGAATTTCTACTTATAAAATGTTTAACGGGCACAGGGGAATCAATCATCCTGTGAAAAATATCATTACCGGAAAAGGAGAAATCACTTCTCAAAATCATGGTTTTGCCGTTAACAAAGAAGAATTAGATAATCATCCTGATTTAGAAATTACACATCTTCATCTAAATGATGGAACTGTTGCAGGGATGCGTATGAAAAACAAAAATTGTTTTTCCGTTCAATATCATCCAGAAGCAAGCCCAGGACCACATGATTCTTCTTATTTATTTGATCAATTTATAGAGAACATAAAAGGTTAAAATTGGAATAACTTCCAAGATTAGGTATTGAAAAAAAGGGGTTTGACTTAATTGAAAGTCAAACCCTTTTTTATATAAAGTATATTTACATACCAAAGGGATAGGTTTCGGGTATTTGATTTCCATCCGGTTGGATGTGTATGGGATGTAATGCACTTGTTTCGTCTAGAAAAATAAAAGCATCGTATCTTTTGGGTAGTATTGTAGGAACGTAATTCCCGAATCTTTCATGCTCTGGATTATAAACAACACCTATTGCACGATGTCCTATATAGGAAGAAAGGCATTTTTCGCTCTTTACTTTATTCATTAATAACAGTTTGTTTTTGCCATTGCCAGCAAGATGAAGGGCATGTTCCCAACTTCCTTCCACGGCTTCTGGAACTTTTATTTTTCGCATAGAATCGCCCCATTCTCTTCCAGCTACGACACTTCCTTTGTAAGATCCAAATCCTACAGCAACTACTCCATCAGTCAAATATTCTTCTCTCAGCAGCTGTCCTACATTTACCATCCCTTCTGAAGCCATTTCTGTAGCACGCGCATCGCCGATGTGGGGGTTGTGTTCCCAAACGATTATTTTCGCATCCTTTCCGTGGAATTTCATAAGGCGTTGTATCGTGGAAACCATGCGTTCGTCACGAATATTCCAAGAGGCGGAACCCCTTTTTATCATGGCGCGATAATATTTTTCGGCATTTCTCGCAATGAATGCATTTTGCTCGGTGCTCAGAGCATTTTTAGCATCGTGATTGTAATTGGGTGCGTTTTTAATGATTGCTGTAAGCATGTTTAGGATTTCTTTCTCGCATAATTCAGGAACGTATGAAGAAGCTCTGGCATAAGATTGACCTTCGTCTTTATTGTATGGTTCAAAACATTTCATAGCAGTTTTTGCAATTGCGAGTGCTTTTGGGTCATTTTTTTCTAGATATTGAACGATTGAATTCATGGATTCTCTAAAACTATATACATCTAATCCGTAAAATCCGATTCTTTTATCAGCAGATAAGCTTTCGTTGTAAACTTTTAACCAATCTATAAATGCTGCTGTTTCCCAATTTGCCCACATCCAAGTTGGCCATCTTTTAAACTCATTCATAACACTAAAGATGTCTTTCCCGGAATCTAAATATCCTTTTGCATACCGATTTAAACGATAACAATCCGGCCAATCTCCCTCGACTCCTACAAATGAAAAACCTTTTTCCTGAATGAGTCGTTGTGTGATTTTTGCCCTCCAAGTGTAATATTCATGCGTGCCATGTGAGGCTTCACCTAGAAGAACATATTTTGCATCTCCTATATAGTCAATTAATAGGTCTAAATCGTCCGTATTGTCTAATGGAGTTGATGTTCTAGTCAATAATTCTATTATTTCACTAGAATTGATTGAATTGTTAAGGTTTTTTATAGTTTCCATCACATTTTTATTTTTAGATTAAGCAATAAAACTTTTCAGTAAAAAAACACTATTTACAATGTGAGTATTTATAAAAAGTATTTATAAAATTAACATAAATAACTGATAATCAATGTATTTAAATTTAATTTTTTCTTAAATTCAATGATCTGAATTTCTGCTTGGTATTTTATGTTTTGATGAAAATAGTGTTATTGTTTTTATTTAATTTTAAATAACAGAAAAAATAACAGATAGTGAAAAAATAAATTCTAAAAAAGTAGAAATGTTTTGTTTGTAAAAAAAATTATAACGTTTTCGTTAATAACATTCATTATTTTCATAAAATCATTCCAAAAGATAGAATATATTTGTATTTTAAAATTTAAAATTTTAGTATATGAGTATTATTATAAAAATTCACGCAAGACAAATTTTCGATTCAAGAGGAAATCCTACAATAGAAGTAGATGTAATTACAGATAATGGAGTTTTAGGAAGAGCTGCAGTGCCATCTGGAGCATCTACTGGAGAACATGAAGCGGTTGAATTACGTGATGGAGGAAAAGCATTTCTTGGAAAAGGAGTTTTGAATGCAGTGAAAAATGTTAATACTGTTATTTCTGAAGAACTTTTGGGAGTTTCTGTTTTTGAACAAAATCTTATTGATCAGATGATGACCGATTTAGATGGTACACCAAATAAATCTAATTTAGGAGCAAATGCAATTTTAGGTGTTTCTCTTGCTGTTGCAAAGGCGGCTGCGAATGAATTAGGATTGCCATTATATAGATATGTAGGTGGTGTTTCTGCAAATACATTACCAGTTCCAATGATGAATATTATCAACGGAGGGTCACATTCTGATGCGCCCATCGCATTTCAGGAATTTATGATTTTCCCTGTGAAAGCAACTTCGTTTTCACATGCGATGCAAATGGGGACTGAAATTTTTCATAGCTTGAAAAAAGTATTACATGACAGAGGACTTTCTACAGCAGTGGGTGACGAAGGTGGTTTTGCACCGAATCTAGCTGGAGGAACTGAAGATGCTTTAGATACTATCAAAAAAGCGGTTGAAACTGCAGGATATACTTTTGGAGATGAAATCATGATCGCTTTGGATTGTGCTGCTGCGGAGTTTTATGTCAATGGAAAATACGATTACACTAAATTTGAAGGGGAAACAGGTAAAGTTAGATCTTCTGCAGAGCAAGTGGAGTATTTAGCTGAATTAGTTGCTAAATATCCTATCATTTCTATTGAAGATGGAATGGATGAAAATGACTGGGATGGATGGAAATTGCTTACGGATAAAATTGGAGATAAAGTACAATTAGTTGGGGATGATTTGTTTGTTACCAATGTGGAGCGTCTAGCTACGGGTATTGAAAAAGGAATCGCTAATTCAATCCTTATTAAAGTAAACCAAATTGGAACATTGACAGAAACGATTGCAGCTGTTAATATGGCTAAAAATGCAGGATATACTTCAGTGATGTCACACCGCTCAGGAGAGACAGAAGACAATACAATTGCGGACTTAGCAGTAGCTTTAAACTGTGGTCAAATTAAAACTGGTTCAGCTTCTCGTTCTGATCGTATGGCTAAATACAATCAATTATTAAGAATTGAAGAGGAGTTAGGGAATACCGCTTATTTTCCTGGTAAAAATGCTTTCAAAATAAAATAATTCTTACGATTTTTTTATATAAAGCCATTCGCCTTGTGTGAGTGGCTTTTTTTTGTAATATTTAACAATTTCATTGTGTTATTCTCTTTTTAATTAGTGTTTAATTCCTTAGATTTGAGAAATTATTATTTTAAAAGTTTATTTTCAATTATATTATGTCAAAAACAGCAAAATTAGAAATAGATGGTAAGATATTTGAGCTTCCAGTTATTACAGGAAGTGAAAATGAATCGGCTGTCGATATTAGTAAATTACGTGATCTTTCGGGGGTTATAACCCTTGATCCAGGTTATAAAAATTCAGGTTCTTGTAAAAGTGAGATCACTTTTCTTGATGGAGAACTTGGGATTTTAAGATACAGAGGTTATTCAATAGAAGATTTGGCCGAAAAAGCTCACTTTCTTGAAGTCTCTTATCTATTAATTTTTGGAGAATTGCCTACTGTTAAACAGTTAGAGCAATTTGAAAATGATATTAGAAAATACACATTAGTCAACGAAGAAATGAAAAACATCATAGATGGTTTTCCTAAAACAGCCCATCCTATGGGTGTTTTGGCCGCTTTGACAAGTGCTTTGACTGCATTTAATCCTAAATCGGTAAATGCTGAAAATGAAAAAGAAATGTATGAGGCAGTTTGTAAAACCATGGGGAAATTCTTGGTTATAGCAACTTGGACATATAGAAAAAGCATGGGTTATCCGTTGAATTATTACGATAATACAAAAGGATATGTGGAGAATTTTATGCATTTAATGTTTGAATTGCCTACTGGACCTTACACACCTAATCCAATTGTTATTGATGCTTTGGATAAACTTTTTATTCTTCACGGAGATCACGAGCAAAACTGCTCAACATCTACAGTAAGAATGGTTGGGTCTTCACATGCCGGACTATTTGCTTCTATCTCTGCGGGTGTTTCTGCACTTTGGGGACCATTACACGGTGGAGCAAATCAGGCTGTTCTTGAAATGTTAGAGGAGATTCATGCAACTGGTGGTGATGCTGATAAATATTTGGCTAAAGCCAAAGACAAAAACGATCCATTTAGATTAATGGGTTTTGGTCACAGAGTTTATAAAAACTTTGATCCAAGAGCAAAAATCATAAAAAAAGCAGCTAACGAAGTTTTAGCGACTTTAGGAGTTGATGATCCAATTCTTGCAATTGCAAAAAAATTAGAAGAATCAGCTTTAGAGGATGAGTACTTCAAATCAAGAAACTTATATCCTAATGTAGATTTCTATTCTGGAATTATTTATAGAGCTTTAGGTATTCCTACAGACATGTTTACAGTAATGTTTGCAATAGGACGTTTACCGGGTTGGATCGCACAATGGAAAGAAATGCGTGAAAACAAGGAGCCTATCGGAAGGCCAAGACAAATTTATACAGGGCATCCTTTGAGAGGCTTTGTACCATCTGAGAAAAGATAAATTCAATTTAAAAAGCTTCACTAATTAGTGAAGCTTTTTTTATATTTGCCAAAAGCTAAAAATTCATGTTAGAGTTAAATATAAAGAATGAAACATCGAGACTCCGAGCTGTAGTGCTGGGTTCAGCAGTCAATAATGGACCTACGCCTAAGGTTGAAGAAGCTTACGACCCAAAATCATTAGAACACATACTTGCAGGTACTTATCCTCACGAAAAAGACATGGTGAACGAAATGGAAGCATTTAGCGCCGTTCTGAAAAAATATAACGTGACTGTTTATCGTCCCGAAATGATTGAGAATTACAATCAGATATTCACCAGAGATATTGGTTTTGTGATTGATGATGTTTTTGTGAAGTCTAATATTTTGCCAGACAGAGAACGCGAACTGGATGCAATCCAATATATAATTGACCAAATTAATCCTAAAAAAGTCGTTCGCCCTCCAGAGGAAGTGCATATAGAAGGTGGTGATGTGATGTTGTGGAACGATTATATTTTCATTGGAACCTATAAAGGAAGTGATTACAAAGATTACATTACGGCAAGAACGAATGTACAAGGAGTACAATACATTAAAGATTTATTTCCAAATAAGATTGTCAAAGAATTCGATTTGGTAAAATCTAAAATTGAAGCTCGTGACAATGCGTTGCATTTGGATTGCTGTTTTCAACCTGTTGGGAATGACAAAGGGATTATTTATAAAAACGGATTCCGTGAAGAAGCAGATTATTTGTTTTTGGTAAATCTGTTTGGAAAAGAAAACTTATTCCATATTACCAGAGACGAAATGTACAATATGAATTCCAATATTTTTTCTATTGATACGAATGTTGTCGTGTCAGAAAGAAATTTTACCCGACTTAACAATTGGTTGCGTGCAAACGGTTTTGTCGTAGAAGAAATTCCATACGCAGAAATTGCAAAACAAGAAGGATTATTACGGTGTTCTACCTTACCTTTAATTAGAGAATAAATATTTGTTTAAGGTTTAAAGTTTAATGTTGAGCAACATAAAACTTTAAACCTTAAACTTTAAACTAAAAATATATGAAACAAACCACAAATTCCATACTGATGATTCGCCCGGTTGCGTTTAGAATGAACGAACAAACGGCAGTAAATAATTATTATCAAAAAGTATTAGACGGACTTTTACCCGCAACTGTAAATGCCAAAGCGCAACAAGAATTTGATGCTTTTGTCGAAAAGCTAACGGCAGTTGATGTTGATGTTACCGTTGTTGATGACACATTAAATCCAGACACTCCTGATAGTATTTTTCCAAACAACTGGATTTCTTTTCACGAGAATGGTGACGTAGCTTTGTATCCAATGTTTGCTGAAAATCGTCGTCACGAACGTCGCGAAGAGATTTTAGATTTACTGGAAGAAAAAGGTTTTGTGATTCATAATATTATAGATTACACTTCCGCTGAAGAAGATGGATTTTTCTTGGAAGGAACAGGAAGTTTACTTTTAGACCGAGCGAATGCTAAAGCGTATTGCGCATTATCTCCTAGAGCGGATGAAGAGTTATTTATAGAATTTTGTGAGGATTTTGATTATGCACCAGTAATTTTTGAAGCTTTTCAAACGGTTGATTCGGAGCGAAAACTGATTTATCATACCAATGTGATGATGTGTCTAGGAGAAACTTTTGCAGTAATTTGTTCGGATTGTATTGATGATAAAAAAGAACGCAAAATGGTTTTGGACAATCTGAAAGAAAACGGAAAGGAAATAGTTTTGATTACCGAAGCCCAAATGAACAATTTTGCGGGAAATATGCTTGAAGTTCGTGGAGCAAATGACAAACGATATTTGGTTATGAGTGCGGCAGCTCATCAAAGTTTGACTCCAAAACAAATAGAGCAATTAGAAAAACATGCTGAAATTTTGAGTTCTAGTCTGGATACGATTGAAGCTTGTGGCGGAGGAAGTGCCAGATGTATGATGGCAGAGATTTTCTTGCCAAGAAATTAAAAAAAGAAAGCCGGATACGATTCAAAATCATATCCGGCTTTTTTTCTAGTTTTAATTTAATTTTAGGAAAGATTCCCTTTTATAATATTGATAATGGCACTTACGATATATTGAATTCCTATAGCAATTACAATAAAACCTACAATTCTTGATATCGCTACAATTCCGGATGCTCCAAGTATTTTTGCTAAATAATGAGCGCTTTTTAGAATAAGAAAAATGGTTACTGCAATGGCAAGAATAGCAATTGAAGAAATGATAATCTCCATAGTTGTATTGTGTTCCTGATAAAAAGCAATAAGTAGAGAAATAGAACCAGGTCCGGCAAGCATTGGGATTGCAAGTGGTGTTAAGGCGATATCGTTTCTTTGTTGCGCGTCAGTTTCTGCTTTTTTATTAATACCTCGCTTCTTAGTGAATTTTCCGGAAAGCAATGAAAAACCAGAACTCACGATAATAATTCCACCTGCAATTCGGAGTGCGTCAATGCTGATTCCAAAAAAAAGCAATACATATTGCCCGATAAAAAACGAGACGATAAGAATAATAAATACATTTATCGCCGTCCATAAAGAAATTCTGGAGCGCTCTTTTTTAGAGTCGTGTTGGGTAAGTCCCACAAAAATGGGAACGGTTCCAATAGGGTTTAAAACGGAAAAAAGAGCAACAAAGAGGTAAATAAATAGATCCATATTTTATTTTTAAGGGTGTAAAAATACTCTTTTTTTGTTTTTTAATGTTAGGGGAATGTTTTTTATTGCTACTACAACTAAACCTTAAAATTACTAAACGAATAAACCTTTTTGATTACTTTTGCCAAATACAATTATAGAAAATGATAAAGAATAAAAAAACATTGGTTCTTGGAGCGACAACTAAACCAGAGCGCTACGCTTTCAAAGCCGTAAATATGTTAGTAGAAAAAGGGCATTCCGTTCTTGCATTAGGCCAAAATGCTGGCGAAGTTGCCGGAGTAAAAATCCAGACTAAAGCCATTCCATTAAAAAATATCGATACTGTTACCTTATATTTAAACCCAACACGTCAACGCGATTATTACAATTATATCGTCGAAGCAAAACCAAAACGTGTTATTTTTAATCCGGGTACTGAAAATCCAGAATTCTATCAGTTGTTGAAATTGAATGATATTAAAGTAGAAGTAGCTTGTACGTTAGTTTTGTTAGCTACCAATCAGTATTAAATTTTTTAGGAGCTATTCCAGCTATACGCTATATCTTTTCTTGTTCCGTTAAAAAAAACGGAACAAGAAAAGGATGTCGCTGCTATCTGGGCTAAAAACTAGAATCGTGTTTCAGAAGTGGCATTTTTGCTAATCAACAACAATCCTAGAAAAGTGATTAGCCCGTTTACGATAATCAATTCGTTATCAAAAATATATCCCCAGAAAAAAGTCTTCGAATTTTCGCTTATAAAGTACGTTACAGCAGGAGATAATAAGCAAATAATAGGAACAAATTTGTCTTTCACCGTTTTTGATTTTACAAACAGTCCAAAACAATACAATCCCAAAAGCGGTCCATACGTATAGGACGCAACCCTAAAAATCATTCCTACTACGGAACTGTCATTAATAGAGTTAAAGAATATTATAACCAAAAACATTAGAAATGAGAATGCAATATGCACAAGATGCCTGTTTCTAACTACGTTTGGCTTGTTTAGATTTTCTGTTTTATCCATTCCTAAAAAATCTACACAAAACGAAGTTGTTAGAGCAGTTAATGCGGAATCCGTCGTTGCAAAGGTGGCTGCTGTTAATCCCAATAGGAAAATTACGGATGGAATCAAAGTCAAATGGTTAAAGGCAATTTCAGGGAAAAGTAAATCAGTTCTGGGTTTTCCAGTGACTAAATCGGTAGGAACTTCTATTCCATTTTTAGCCGCATAAATGTAAAGTAAAGCACCCACGCTAAGGAAAAAGATATTGATACCTACAAAGATTCCAGTGAACGTAAACATGTTTTTTTGGGCTTCGCTAATGTTTTTGCAACTCAGGTTTTTCTGCATTAAATCCTGATCCAAACCTACCATGGCGATAGTTACAAAGATTCCTCCCAGAATTTGTTTTACAAAATGAAACTTACTCGACACAAAATCCTCAAAGAAAAACACTTTAGAATAATTGCTGTTTTTTACTGCTTCAAAAGCTTCAAAAACATTTAAGTTTAAACTTCGGCAAATAAAGAAAATTGTCAAAAAGACAGATGAAACTAAGAAAAAGGTTTGTAAAGTGTCTGTAATAATAATGGTTTTCAATCCGCCTCGATACGTGTAAGCAAATATTAATGCCAGCGAAATCAGAACTGTAACTGCAAATGGAATTCCATAAAAGTCGAAAACAAAACGTTGTAAAACAATTACAACAAGATACAACCGGAATGCTGATCCAATGGTTCTGCTAATCAAGAAAATGGTTGCGGCGGTTTTGTAGGAGTAAGTCCCTAATCGGTGCTCTATGTAGCCGTAAATCGAAGTCAAATTCATTCGGTAATACAGCGGAAGCAATACTTTTGCGATTATGATGAAACCAATGGCATTCCCCAAAACGAACTGAAAGTATTTGAATTGCTCCCCATTTGGAGAACCAACTTCTCCTGGAACAGAAATAAAAGTCACACCGGAAAGTGCTGTTCCAATCATTCCAAAAGCGACTAAATACCATTTGGAATTTTTATTGGCCTTGAAAAAAGCATCATTGCCGCTGTCTTTTCTGCTTACAAAATGCGAAATCAAAAAAAGAATTCCGAAGTAGATTACAATTAGTGATAGAATGGCAAATGGAGTCATATTGTGTGAATATTGTATTTGGCCAAATTACATAAATAATCTTCAAATTTTCAAATTATCTATCCCGAACGATTGGGACAAATTAACTACTTTTGCAGTTATGGAATTTTCTTCGAAATTAATAGAAAAGGCAGTTAACGAAATGTCTCAGCTGCCTGGAATTGGCAAACGAACTGCACTGCGATTGGTGTTGCATTTATTGAAGCAGCCTAAAGAGCAAACAGGATTTCTATCGCAAGCCTTGGTCGCTATGCGTGAAGATATTAAGTATTGTACAAGTTGTCATAATATTTCGGATAGCATGATGTGCGAAATTTGCGCCAATAAAAGCAGAAATCACCAAATCATTTGTATCGTGGAGGATATTCGCGATGTGATGGCCATTGAAAACACAGGCCAATTTAGAGGGATTTACCATGTTTTGGGAGGTAAAATTTCTCCCATTGATGGCGTTGGTCCCAGTCAATTAAACATATCGACTTTAGTCGAAAAAGTAAAATCAGGAAGTGTAAACGAGATTATTTTTGCTTTAAGCTCCACGATGGAGGGTGATACTACAAATTTTTATATCTACAAACAAATTGCCGATTGTGAAATAATAATATCAACAATCGCGAGAGGAATTTCGGTAGGCGATGAACTGGAATATGCGGATGAAGTTACTTTGGGACGCAGTATATTGCATAGAGTTCCATTCGAAAAATCTTTTAAAAATAATTAATCCATTTTAATGAATAACGGTGCTTTTTTATATAGTAAATGAAAAGCCTATATTTGTTATTAAAAATATAAAAATGAGTAAGTCCATTCTCTATTTGTTGCTAATTGTTAGTGTATTGTTTTCTTCTTGTATTCCTACGCAAGATTTGATTTATTTGCAAAAAAAAGATGGAAATGAAACTCAAAGCACTGTAGCTGTTGTAGAGTCAAAACCGTATCGATTGCAAATTAATGATGTTTTGAGTATTACAATTAAAGCAAATGATCCAAAGTTAGTTTCAATTTTTAGTACTTCAAATCAATCCGAAATAGGAAATAAGTCAGAATCCGGCTTGTATTTTGATGGTTTTACTGTAGACGATCACGGAGCAATACGATTTCCGGTTTTAGGAGAAATAAACGTAATTGGCTTCACACTTGAGGAAGTAAGGATCAAAATCGAAAAACAATTATTATCCGAATATTTTAACGAAGCCGCAAATATTTTTGTTACTGTAAAATTAGCGGGGTTTAGATATACAATAAATGGCGAAGTAGGTAGTACAGGTACAAAAACACTATTTCAAGAACATGTAAATGTGATGGAAGCCATAGCAAATGCAGGAGATATTACGATTACCGGTAATAGAAAATCCGTTACAATTATACGGCAGTCCTCTACTGGAGTTCAAATGCAGGATATCGATCTTACCGATAGTAATGTTATGAAATCACCCTACTATCATTTGCAACCCAATGATTATATTTATGTAAAACCACTCAAACAAAAAACCTGGGGAACCGGGAAAACCGGAATCGAATCTTTGGGAACAATTATTACACTATTATCATTGGCAACAACTACTTTTTTACTTTTGAAAAAATAAAATACATTTCAAAAAATGTTAGATATAAAAGATTTTTCGGGTTTTGAAAATCAAGCTGGTTTTGACTTTAAAGATTTTTTAATTAAAATTGGAAGTTACTGGAAGTGGTTTCTAATTAGTTTATTAATCTCTTTCACTATTGCCTACCAAGTGAATATTCGTAAAGAAAAAATTTACGGAATGGAAACGTTAATAGCAGTGAAAGAAGAAAGTAATCCTCTTTTTACTTCAAACACCAGCTTGGTTTTTAATTGGGGAGGTACTTCAGATCAAGTTCAAACGATTTCAACAACCTTGCAATCCAGATCTCATAACGAGATAGTGGTAGACAAGTTGCAATATTATATAAATTACCTAGTTCAGGGGAAATACAATCTGATAGATGCTTATGGCGACGTACCCTTTTATGTAAATATTGATAAATCTAAAGGTCAATTGGCAGGAAATCTGATTGGGATTAAGTTTCTAAGCGAAAATGAATATGAAATCAGGATTCCATTTGAGAATCAAAGTGTTTCAATACTAACGTATTCCAATAATTCCTATAGCAATACAAATGTTGAAACCGGGGATTTTGTAAAAAAATATAAGGTTGGAGAACAAGTGTCTTTGCCTTTTTTAAATTGGAAATTACAAATACAAGAGAATCCCGGTTTTTACAAAGGAAATGAATATTTTGTCCAATTTAATGGTTTTGATGAAACAGTATCCAGATACAAAGGGATAAATGTCAGGTCAGATGATAAGGGTGGTTCGATCATTACTCTTGGCATGCAGGGAACCAACAAAGCCAGACTGGTAGAATATTTAAATGCAACGGTTAAAATGCTTATAAAAAGGCAATTAGACAGTAAAAATCAGTTTGCGACCAATACAATTGCATTTATAGATAGTACGCTTGTGGCTATGGAATCCCAATTGAAAGAAACTGGGGATGAATTAAAATCTTTCAGGAAAGATAAAAACATTTTTGATATAGAAGAAGGAGGAGCAAAATTTTCAGACAAAGCACTAGAGTTTGATGTTAAAAGAGATGAAGTTATTCGTAAAATAACGTATTACAACTCTTTGAAGGCGTATTTGAAAAATAGTGTGGATTATTCTAAACTTCCTGCTCCAACGGTTGCTGGAATCGAAGACCCTAATATAGTGGTTAATGTTTCAAAATTGATTGCACTTTCCACACAAAGATCAGAAATGGCTTATGCGGTAAAAAGTGATAAGATATTCAAAGATTTTGACAATCAGATGGAGGCTGTGAAAAAAGTTTTGATAGAAAATATTGCCTCGGCCAAAGCTTCTTTACAAGAAGATCTCGCTATGGTCAACAGCAAGATCAATCAGACTGAAAGTGCAATAAAAAAATTGCCTGAAGACCAACAAGAGCTTATTAAAATAAAAAGGAAATATGATTTAAGTGATAATATTTATAGCACATTTCTTCAAAAACGCAGTGAAGCCGATATTGTTAAAGCTGCAAATTTATCAGATATTCATTTTATTGATCCAGCTAAGGATGTTGGAGGAGGATTAATTGGGCCTAAAACTTCAGTTAATTATGTGTTGGCTTTATTTTTGGGAATTTTGATTCCCTTATTATTTGTTTTTGGAATTTTCTTTATAAATAATGCTATTCAAAATGCCGAGGATATTAGTAAACTGACTAAAATTCCAATCATTGGAGTGGTGGGTATAAATAAAGATGATTCAAGTTTGGCAGTATATGAAAAGCCGAAATCTGCATTATCAGAGTCATTTAGGGCGATTCGTTCCTCATTGCAATTTTTGTACAAGAAACAAAACGTTGATGGAGCAAAAACACTAATGATCACATCCTCAGTCAGTGGCGAAGGAAAAACATTTTGTTCCATAAACATTGCGACAGTATTTGCCCTCAGCGAAAAAAAGACGGTTATCATTGGACTTGATTTAAGAAAGCCTAAATTATTTGATGAATTTAATTTATCCAATGAAGTGGGTGTTGTGAATTATCTAATCAAGCAAAAAAGTGTGGATGAAATTATAAATCATACTCAAATCCCTTTTTTGGATGTTATCCTCTCAGGACCAATTCCGCCAAATCCATCAGAGATGATTTTGAGTGAAAGTATGGGAGAGTTAATTGCAGAATTAAAGAAAAAATACGATTATATTATTCTGGATACACCACCTGTTGGTTTAGTGTCTGATGCATTAGAATTAGCTCAGTATTGTGATGTAACTTTGTATATTGTAAGACAAAATTTCACTAAAAAGGACATGATTACGTTATTGAATAATAGAGTGAAAAGAGGAGAGTTAGATCATGCAAGCATTGTTTTGAATGGGTTTGCGAATAAAGCTAAATATGGTACAGGTTACGGATACGGCTACGGTTACGGAAATGCGCCTTATTCTAATGGGTATCATGAAGAAGAAAAGCCGAAAAATTTCTATGAAAGAGTAGCACAAAAATTACTAAAGAAAAAATAATAGATTATAATCTGTTTAGTAGCGATAAAAATGAAAGAAAAAACTATTTTGATTACCGGAGGTGCGGGTTTTATAGGGTCTAATCTCTGTGAATATTTTTTATCCAAAAAATATAAAGTAATTTGTTTGGATAATTTTGCGACAGGATATCGACATAATGTTAAAGATTTTATTAATAATGCTGATTTTCATTTAATTGAGGGTGATATACGAAACTTAGTCGATTGTCAGCGTGCTGTTCAGGGGGTGGATTATGTATTGCATCAGGCGGCTTTAGGTTCTGTGCCACGTTCAATCAATGATCCTGTAACCACAAATGATGTTAATGTTTCCGGATTTTTGAATATGCTAGTAGCCTCTCGTGATGCTAAAGTTAAACGTTTTGTTTATGCGGCGAGTTCTTCCACATACGGGGATTCAGTGGGGTTGCCTAAAGTGGAGGAAGTCATCGGGAAGCCACTTTCGCCCTATGCGATTACTAAATATGTGAATGAGTTGTATGCCGATATTTTTAGTCGGACGTATGGATTGGAAACGATAGGTTTGCGCTATTTTAATGTTTTTGGACGAAAACAAGATCCAAATGGTGCCTACGCAGCTGTTATTCCAAAATTTGTGATGCAATTAATGCAATTGGAAAGTCCAATAATTAACGGGGATGGCAACTATTCTCGTGATTTTACCTATATAGATAATGTAATTCAGATGAATGAATTGGCCCTGACGACTCAAAATCCAGCTGCAATAAACACCGTTTACAATACTGCTTATGGCGACAGGAATACGTTAACTAATTTAGTAGATTATTTAAAAGAGTTTTTAGCCGAGTATGACCCTAAAATTGGGACTATCACTGTTGAATACGGCCCTAACAGAGCAGGCGATATTCCTCATTCGCTGGCCAGTATTGATAAAGCAAAACAATTATTGGGGTATGATCCAAAGTTTTCTATGCAACAAGGATTGAAAGAAGCGGTATACTGGTATTGGGAGAATTTGCGTGAGAAGTGAGAGGTGAAGAGTGAGTGAGAGGTGAAGAGTGAGAAGTGAGAGGTGAGAGGTGAGAGGTGAGAAGTGAAGAGTGAGAAGTGAGAAGTGAGAAGTGAGAAGTGAGAAGGGAAAAGTGAGAGGTGAAGAGTGAAGAAGTAAAAAATTAAATTAGCGAATAGAAAAAATAAAAGAATGAAAATTACAAAAATTTGTTGCATTGGGGCAGGATATGTCGGAGGGCCAACTATGGCAGTTATCGCTCAGAAATGTCCTGATATACAGGTTACGGTTGTTGACTTAAATGAAGCACGTATTGCGGCGTGGAATGATGCAGATGTAGCGAATATTCCCATATATGAGCCTGGTCTTGATGCTATTGTAGCAGAGGCCAGAGGAAGAAATTTGTTTTTTTCTACGGAGGTTGAAAAAGCGATTGATGAAGCACAAATTATTTTTATATCAGTGAATACGCCTACCAAAACGTATGGTAAAGGCAAAGGAATGGCCGCTGATTTGAAATATATTGAATTGTGTGCCAGACAAATTGCCAGAGTAGCTAAAGACAATAAAATTGTTGTTGAAAAATCGACTTTGCCTGTTCGAACAGCTGAAGCGATTAAAAGTATTCTGGATCATACCGGTAACGGTGTTCAGTTTCAAATTCTGTCTAATCCGGAGTTTCTTGCTGAAGGAACTGCTGTTCAAGATTTATTGCATCCCGATCGTATTTTAATTGGAGGTGATTCTTCAGAGGAGGGTCAAAAGGCTATACAAGCCTTAGTTGGCGTGTATTCTAATTGGGTTGCCGCTGATAAAATACTAACGACTAATGTATGGTCGTCTGAATTGTCTAAACTTACTGCAAATGCTTTTTTGGCACAACGTATCTCTTCCATCAACGCGATGTCTGAGCTTTGTGAAAAAACAGGAGCTGATGTCAATGAAGTGGCAAAAGCCATAGGAATGGACAGCCGGATAGGTCCTAAGTTTCTAAAAGCCTCGGTTGGATTTGGGGGATCTTGTTTTCAAAAGGACATATTGAATTTAGTATATATAGCCAAATCATACGGTCTGAATGAAGTTGCTGATTATTGGGAACAAGTAATCATTATGAATGATCACCAAAAGAGACGCTTTTCGAATACTATTGTGCAAACGTTATACAATACGGTTGCGGATAAGAAAATCACATTTTTAGGATGGGCATTTAAAAAAGATACGAATGATACCAGAGAGTCGGCTGCCATTTACGTAGCAGATGCTTTAGTTAATGAACAAGCTCAAATAGCGGTTTATGATCCTAAAGTTTCTGAGAAAAAAGTATTAGCCGATTTGGATTATTTAGAAACAAGAACAAGTGCACAAAACAAAGCATGCGTTGCTTCTTTTGAAGACCCGTATTTAGCTTGTAAAGGCGCCCATGCTATAGCCATTTTGACAGAGTGGGATGAGTTTAAAGAATATGACTGGAAAAAAATATATGATTCCATGCAAAAACCTGCTTTTGTTTTTGATGGCAGAAATGTTTTAAACGCTGCTGAAATGAAGGCCATTGGCTTTGTATATCATGCTATCGGTTCCTAACGACATTCGTTGAAAAGAAATGATGGGCCAGAATAATAAGAGGTCAAGAGCACTGCATACAAAATATTGACAATGAGTTTAAGAGGGTCAGAGCAACAAACAGTATAGAATATAAATAAAGAATTTCAGAGCGGTAAGCGATAGCGTCACAGCTTCAGCGCCATTAATGGGTCAGGGTGTGTTAGATGTACAATTGTTGATTGGTCACAGCTATAGTTAAAACGATGCACTTTAGTGCATTCGCCTTTCAGGGTCTGGAAATTTTTGCCACAAATTTCACGAATTTTCACAAATTAATTCGTGATAATTTGTGAAATTCGTGGCAAATAAATAAGTGATACAACCGTGCAGACTTTAAATCGGCTAACCGAAACTATGAGCTTTAAGCACATAGTGGTTTATTTTGCTTTTTTATTGGGGGTTAGTGTTTTAGCTTTTACCAGTTTGATTGATCGTACTGTTCGTTTCAGACAGTGTAAAGTGGAGGGAAAAACAACGCTTTTTAGCTATCTTTGCCTATCCAATCAAGGGATAGTTTTTTGATTTTTAAATAATATAGATACAAGCCCCCACAAAGGTTTTGTAATTTTTAACCAATTCCGTTTTTAAAGTTGAGTACAAATATAAAAATAGCAGTTATAGGGCTGGGTTACGTAGGTCTGCCTTTGGCAAGGCTTTTCGCGACCAAGTATGCTGTAGTAGGATTTGATATTAATCAGTCGAGAATAGCAGCACTTGCTGCAGGAAATGATGCGACACTTGAGATTGATGATGCTACATTGCAGCGTGTTTTACGCCCTGCACCAAGTAATGAAATTGGGCTTTATTGTACTGCTACTTTAGCTGATATTGCCGATTGTAATTATTTTATCATTACGGTTCCAACTCCGGTGGATAAAAATAATCGTCCTGATTTGACTCCTTTGTTTAAGTCCAGCGAAAGTGTGGGTTCTGTTTTGAAAAAAGGGGATATTGTTATTTATGAGTCTACTGTTTATCCAGGTGTGACTGAAGAGGAATGTGTTCCTGTGCTGGAAAAATATTCGGGATTAAAATTCAATGTTGATTTTTATGCCGGCTATTCGCCAGAGCGGATCAATCCCGGAGACAAGGAACATACCGTTGAGAAAATTTTAAAAGTTACTTCCGGTTCCACTCCGGAAGTAGGGCAGAAAGTGAATCAGCTCTATCAATCGGTTATTACAGCTGGTACCCATTTAGCCCCATCGATAAAAGTAGCCGAAGCGGCTAAAGTAATTGAGAATTCCCAACGGGATATTAATATTGCTTTTGTCAATGAACTGGCGAAAATATTTAATCTTTTGGAAATTGACACGCATGCGGTTTTGGAGGCTGCGGGAACCAAATGGAATTTTTTGCCTTTTAAACCGGGTTTAGTTGGTGGTCATTGCATCGGTGTTGATCCCTACTATTTGGCTCAAAAAGCCCAAGAAAAAGGATACCATCCTGAAATTATATTAGCAGGACGCCGCTTGAATGATAGTATGGGAGAATATGTAGCCTCACAAGTGGTTAAATTAATGATTAAAAAAGGCGTGATTGTTAATGGTGCCAGTCTGTTGATGCTGGGAATCACTTTTAAAGAGAATTGTCCTGACGTACGCAATACTAAAATAGTAGATGTTATTAAAGCATTGGCTGATTATGGCATTCAAATTACAATATATGACCCTTGGGCTAATCCTGTTGAGGTACAACGGGAATATAATCTAACAACAACAACAGTACTGCCGCTTACAAAATTTGACGCCTTGGTTTTAGGTGTTGCACATACTCTTTTTTTGGATTTGGATTTGTCGCTATTGCAGCATAAAAGTAGTTTGTTGTATGATGTAAAAGGGGTTTTAGGTGCTGCAGCTGATGGGAGATTATAGCAGAAGTTTTCTGTTTTTTGGTTCTAGGTTTTGGGTTTTGGTTTTACCCCAGCCCTAAAGGGAGCCGGAAATTTAGATCTTGATGTTGTTTCGACTATATGGAGACTTTAAATGGTGTTGCCAATGACTTTTTATTGAAAGTAAAAATTAAGGGGTACTAATTTTCTTTTTTGCTTGATCAAAAAAGAAACAAAAAAATCAAGCCTGAATAGTTTTATCCCAAAAATCATCGGACGTATTTTCCTATCGCAACCCCAGCCGCTCGTGTTTCACACTCGACTCGGGGGTTACTCCCTTCGGCCAAGGCTTAAATCCTTACCGTGATTTTTTGGGATAAAACTATAAGGGCGGGGTTAGGAGTTCTAGGTTTTGGGTTTTAGTGAGGAGGCTTGTAATTTTCGTTTTGCACCAGTCCTAAAGGTAGCCGAAAATTCAGCGCTTGATGTTGTTTAAAATACATGGAGACTTTAAATGCTGTTACCAATGACTTTTTATTGAAGGTAAAAATTAAGGGGTACTAATTTTCTTTTTTGCTTGATCAAAAAAGAAACAGAAAAATATTCACGGGTTGTTATTGTTTTTTTGGTATTCATGAATCTTCGATTTCACTGCCTGAAAATAAAAAGCTTAAAAACTACCTCAAAGTGC
>NZ_FODN01000009.1:119793-122242 GCF_900110375.1 Flavobacterium sinopsychrotolerans
GCCTGAAAATAAAAAGCTTAAAAACTACCTCAAAGTACCGTTCCACAGCCCGAGCCGTTCGTCGTTCGTCCTTAACTCGCGGACTGCTGCCACTTTACTTTCTCGTTGTTTTTTTATGCTTTTTATTTAAGGGCGGGATAGGAGTGGTGTGAAGAACGTTAACGGAATTATTATTATTATTATTATTTCTGAACAACGATCTTTTCTTTTAGCTCACTTAACTTTTATTATAAGTGGTGTTTGCTTCGCCTGTTCGCTTCGCTCGGGTGTCTGAATCTTCGATTTGCCTTGATACAAAAGAAACAAAAGATCAAGCCTGAATAGTTTTATCCCAAAAATCATCGGACGTATTTTCCTATCGCAACCCCAGCCGCTCGTGTTTCACACTCGACTAGGGGGGGGCTCCCTTCGGCCAAGGCTTAAATTCTAACCGTGATTTTTTGGCATAAAATTATAAGGGCGGGGAGAAGAGTATTTAAATGAACGTTTATTGGGGTATTGAGTTTATAATTTTTAGTTTTGTGCCATCGCTAAAGGGAGCCGAAAATTTAGAACGTGATTTTGTTTTGGCACTAAAGGGAGTAGGGGATTTAGGATATGGTTTGTATCTTGGCTTCGTTTGAGATGACCGCAAAGGATAACGGGAAATGGTCTTGACATATTTTTATAGAATCGCTGTCGTTGTTTTGTGAAAATAGTATATTTCCGTTTTAAATATAGTTCACGGATAAAAAAATAATAGCTTACGAATAAAGAAGTAAACATGGAAAAAAATAATTCAATTACACACGTAATACTCACTGGTGGAGTTGGCAGCAGGTTGTGGCCTTTATCACGTAAAAGCCAGCCTAAACAATATTTGGATTTGTTTGACGGCAAATCTTTATTTGAAATGACTGTTGACCGTAATCGGACTTTGGTGGATACCGTTATGGTTGTGGGTAATACCGATAATTGCCATTTGAGCAGAAAGGTTTTAGAAAAATCAGGTACTGACTATGTCGATATCATCGAGTCAACACCAAGAAATACGGCTGCAGCAATTGCTTTTGCTGCGTTTGCCTCTGATCCGAATGCTATTTTGATTGTTACGCCTTCCGATCATATCATCGATGAAATGGAGCACTATGCGCACTCTATTAAAGAGGCTATTGAAAAAGCGTCCAGAGGCTATATTGTCACTTTTGGAATTGTTCCCACTAAGCCAGAAACGGGATATGGCTATATTGAACGTAAAGGAGAAGATGTACTTTCTTTTCGAGAAAAACCCAATAAGGTTTCTGCCAAAGATTTTATTGAAAAGGGGAATTTTTTGTGGAACAGCGGTATGTTTTGTTTTAAAGCAGGTGTCTTTCTGGAAGAACTACAATTGTATAACCCAGAAGTATATGAAAAATCTAAAGCCGCCTGGGATGCTAATATCGGTGGGAAATTAGATTTGGAATTATCACTTGCCATTCCTTCTATCAGTATAGATTATGCGGTTATGGAAAGAAGCAGGAAAATAAAAGTAGTGTCCTCTGAATTTATCTGGTCTGATTTAGGGTCTTTTGAATCTGTTTATGATTATTTAGTGTCAAAGGGCCATCCTGTTGATGCCAATGGCAATATGGTTATTGGGACCGATGCTTATACGGCTTTTGTAGGACTAAAGAATACTATTTTTGTTGCTACCGAGTCTGCTAATTTAATTTTGCAAAAAGAAAGTTCTCAGGAAGTTAAGAATGTATATAACGAATTGGAACGAAAGAAATCTCATTTGTTAGAGTAAGGGAAAGTGATTGTCAGATTTATTAGTTGTTGATCTGTTGGTTGTTTGGTCGTTATTGATGTCTTTTTATATAAGTGCTATCGCTGTTTTATGAAAATAGTTGAAAAAGGGTTACTGTTGGTTCGAGAAGTTCTGATTGCACGATAAACTTTTATAATTAGTACTTAACAAAAAATAAAATGAAGCAGTCCTATGTATATATTATAAAATGCTCAGACGGTAGTTATTATACAGGTGTTTCAAGTAATTTATCTAGTAGATTATATAAACATAATTTTGGATTCTATCCTGATTGCTATACTTTTAATAAAAGACCATTAGAATTAGTTTTCTATTGTGAGTTTACAGATATAAACATAGCTATAGAAAAAGAAAAGCAAATCAAGAAGTGGTCGAAAATTAAGAAAGAGGCTTTAATTAATGGTGAATTTGAGTCATTAATTAACTTGGCTAAAAAGAGATTCCATAAATGATAAGTTCTCAATCGCATTATATTCGTCACTTGGAGTGTTTTGGCTGGAGGAAGTTGTTTGTATAAAATATTACATTAGCCAAAATGTATCGAGAAGTTTTGATTACAGATGGTTCTCGATACATTTTTATAAAGCCGCTGTCACTTTTTTATAAAAACACTCGAACTGACGTGTTGTGGGTTCTCGAGAAGTTTTGGATGCACAA
>NZ_FODN01000009.1:122542-166598 GCF_900110375.1 Flavobacterium sinopsychrotolerans
GTTGTGGGTTCTCGATAAGTTTTGGATGCATAACGGTTCTCGATACATTTTTATAAAGCCGCTGTCGCTATTTTATAAAATTACTCACTGAGTATTTTGTAGTTTTGGATGTTATTAAGGATTTAGAAATAGTACTAAAGGAATTGAAGTGTAGTTCCTGTGAAATAAGTACTAGAAAAACCATTAACCAATACTGGAAAAATATGAATTGGTATGTTGTATACACCAAGCCCAAGTGGGAGAAAAAAGTGGCTGAGCGTTTGAATGAAATGGGAGTAGTTGCCTATTGTCCTTTGATTGTAAAAATCAGTCAGTGGTCCGATCGAAAAAAAAAGGTAATGGTGCCTTTGTTTAATTCTTATATTTTTGTTCAGGTTTCTGATAAAGACCGTAATCGGGTGTTTGAAGTGCCCGGGGCTATTCGCTATTTGTTTTGGTTGGGAAAACCGGCATTAGTTAAAGATTTTGAAATTGAAGCCATACAGAATTGGCTTTCGGCACCTGAAACATTTGAAATTGCTATAGATACTTGGCGCAAAGGCGATAAAATTGTTTTGGAGTCGGGACCATTTGTAGACCAAGAGGCTATTGTGCAAGAGGTTAAACAAAGTCATTACCTGCTTGTGTTGGAATCTTTGGGTTGTGTGCTTAAAGTGGAAAAAAAGCAATTGTAAAATCTGTTGGTGTGTCTGGTGTTTGTGTAAAGAGGAGATGAATGCCTTGGTTTCAAAAGGTTTTATGGCTTGATGAGTTCTGGGTTTTGGGTTTTCGTTTTTCCTTAGCCCTAAAGGGAACCGAAAATTTAGAAGGTGATTTTGTATCGAGGTTGTATGGAGGCTTTAAAATTTGCTACCAATCGCTTTTCTTGAAAGTAAAAATTAAGGGGTACTAATTTTTCTTTTAGCTCACTTAACTTTTATTTTAAGTGGTGTTCGCTGAATCTTCGATTTGCCTTGATGCAAAAGAAACAAAAATTATTCACGGGTTGATATTGTTTTTTTGTATTCATGAATCTTCGATTTCAAGCCTGAAAATCAAAAGCTTAAAAACTACCTCAAAGTGCCGTTCCGCAGCCCGAGCCGTTCGTCCTTCGTCCTCAACTCGCGGACTGCTGCCACTTTACTTTTTCGTTGTTTTTTTATGCTTTTTATTTAAGGGCGGGGAGAAGAGGGTTACATGAACGTTTATTGGAACTATTACTATTACTACTATTATTTCTGAACAACGATCTTTTCTTTTAGCTCACTTAACTTTTATTATAAGTGGTGTTCGCTGAATCTTCGATTTGCCTTGATGCAAAAGAAACAAAAGATCAAGCCTGAAAATCAAAAGCTTAAAAACTACCTCAAAGTGCCGTTCCACAGCCCGAGGCGTTCGTCCTTCGTCCTCAACTCGCGGACTGCTGCCACTTTACTTTTTCGTTGTTTTTCTATACTTTTTATTTAAGGGCGGGGAGAAGAGGGGGTGCATGAACGTTTATTGGTGTTATTACTATTCTTTTTATACAACGGCTGTCGCTATTTTATTAAAACACTCGAACTGACGGGTTATGGGTTCTCAAGAAGTTTAGGATGCACAACGGTTCTCGATACATTTTTATAAAGTCGCTGTCGCTATTTTATAAAAACACTCGAACTGACGCGTGACGGGTTCTCGATTACTACCCCGTTCGTCACTTCGAGTATTTTGGCTGGAGGAAGTTGTTTATATAAAATATTACATTAGCCAAAATGTATCGAGAAGTTTTGATTACAGATGGTTCTCGATACATTTTTATACAGCGGCTGTCGCTATTTTATAAATCCCGAAGTGTCGGGACGAAGCGTCGGGACGAACTGACGAATTGCTGTTTTTTGACGTTTTTTATTTAAGGGGGGGGTAGGAGTGCTAATTGTATCCTTTTTTTAGTAACTTTTATTTTGTTATATGCAAGAAAAATCATTTTAAAATTTTAAATCGATTTCGTGTTAAAGTGTGAATTTTATAAATAAAACTTTAGATAGTCTTATTATTTACTATAAATTTGCCTTTTAAAATTTGGTGCATGTTCTTAATTGGGACTTGCAACGGCGAAGCCATATTATGTGGTGATTTTTTACTTTAAAATAAAAGAAAATCCAATGTGTATTGTTGGTTTTCAGCATCGATTTTTGTCGGTTGGAGTGGTTTTTGAAAAGAATCGTATTTGGAAATAGAATCGTAGTATTGAAAATGAGTTTTTAGCTCTATTTTCTTCGCTTTTCTTCCACAAAATACTCGAATTGCTTTCTGCTGCTTACAACTAACGGTTGCACAAATAAATTTATATATCTGAATTATGAGAAAAATAATTACTGTTGTTGTCCTTTTTATCGCTTTTTTTCAGTCGACTACTGCGGTGGCGCAAGATTTATTAAAGAGTACGGACTTAAGCACGCTGAAAGTGGATTATTTATCCGATAGCGATATTGCCAAAATAAAAATACAGTTGCAGACCAATAATCTGACTATTGAACAGGCGGAACCAATGGCTTTGTCTAAAGGAATGTCTGCCACTGAATTTGCTAAATTGAAAGAACGTTTAGCGATGTCGGCAACCCCGTCAGCTGTGGTTAAAAAAAATGGGAATGACAGCGATTCTGACGCTTCAGCTACTGATAAAGAGGATGCTTTTGGAAGAAAACAGGAGAAAATAGTTAATACTAAAGTAAAGGATTCGTTGAATGCGCTCGTATTTGGTTCGGAATTATTTGACACCCCTACTTTAAATTTTGAGCCTAATTTGAAATTGGCCACTCCAATGAATTACATTTTGGGACCCGGAGACGAGTTGCAAGTTAGTGTCTATGGGGTACAAGAGTTTAACGCGAGTATTCCAGTGAGTATTGAAGGCAAAGTGACTATTCAATATGTGGGACAAATTGCTGTTTCGGGTATGACTATTGAGGCAGCCACGCAAAAAATACGCGCTGCTATTGCGGGTGTTTACAGTACGGTACGATCCGGACAATCGCAGGTTAGTGTCAACCTCACGCGTATCCGAACGATTCGAGTAACGCTTATCGGAAGCAAGCAGCCCGGAAATTATTCGATATCCTCTTTGGCAACCGTTTATAATGCTTTGTTTTTAGGCGGTGGTCCGAGTAAAAATGGCAGTTACCGAAATATTGAGCTGATCCGAAACAATAAAGTGTTTACTAAAGTAGATATATATGATTTTTTGGTTAATGGGGATCAATCCAGTAATGTAGGTCTAAAGGACAATGATGTTATCCGGATTCCGGCCTACACTCAAAGGGTTACAGTTGAAGGACAGGTGAAACGCCCCGGTATTTTTGAAATGAAAACGGGAGAGACTTTTGAAGACCTTTTGTCTTTTGCGTCAGGATTCAATGAGTTTGCTTATACCGCTTCGGTGAATGTTTTGCAGAAAACGGATCGGGAATTTAAAGTTCGTGATATCAAAGCCAGTGAATATGGTACTTATAAACCGCTTTCAGGAGATGTGTTTCGAGTGACTAAAATATTGAACCGATTTGAAAACCGAATTAAAATTGATGGGGCGGTATTTAGACCGGATACCTATTCTTTTTATGAAGGGATGCGTATTTCTGATTTAGTCCTTAAAGCGGACGGGTTAAAGGAAGATGCCTATACGAACAGAGCCAGAATTATTCGTTTACAATCGGATCTTACCACTGAGATCGTCAACGTCAATTTGGCGAAAGCCTTATCCGGAGACTTGGAAGCGGATGTAGCGCTGAAGAAAGAAGATGTAGTAACTGTCTATTCTATTTTGGACTTTGTAGACGAATTTAAAATAACCATTGACGGAGAAATCAAAAAACCCGGGATTTATGATTATTATGAAAATTTGACCTTAAATGATTTGTTAGTGGAAGCAGGCGGTTTGACCGGTTCGGCCTCTAAAAGAGTCGAGATTGCCCGAATGATTCAATCGGAAGCCATTGATGATTCGAATCCGAATAAAGCGGAATTGTTTAACATTGAAATTTCAGCTACCAATAATGAGCAGGCCAAAAATTTTGCGTTGCGTCCTTTTGATGTTGTGAATATCCGTAAGATGGCGGTGTATGAAAAGCCCGAGATGGTTACCGTAAGCGGAGCCGTGCATTACGCCGGTAAATATGTGTTGGCCGGTAAAAAAGACCGTGTGTATGATGTGATTCAAAGAGCCGGTGGATTGACTTCGGTTGCCAATGTAGAAGGGGTGCGCATCAAAAGACCTATCCAAGCCAAACAAATTGAAGATTTGGAAAATGTGAATTTGAACTTAGGTAAAAAAGACAGCATTCAAAATAAATTAGAGAAAAAATTAAAAGAAGATTTAAAATATGCGACTATTCCAGTGGATTGGAAGTCGATTGTCAAGAATCCAAAAAGTAATACCAATGTGACTTTGTTTCCAGGAGATGAAATTGAAGTTGTTCCTTTTAATGAAGGCGTTAAAGTGACTGGGAATGTATTGTTGACTTCGGAGATTCCGTATGACCGCAGCAAAGGGTTTCGTTATTATCTGAACGCAGCCGGTGGAATTGATGCTAAAGGGTGGAAGAAAAAAGCGTATATCATTTATCCGAATGGAAAAGCGGATGTCGCGAGTTCTTTCCTGTTTATCCGATCGTATCCAAGGGTTGTTCCCGGGTCACAAATCATAGTGCCGGAAAAGCCAGAAGTGAAGAAAATGAGTGCAGGGGAATGGGTAGGGATAGGAAGTGTGATTTCGAGTCTTGCGTTGCTGATTTTGACTGCGTTTAAATAGGTTTTTTGGGTTATAGGTTTTGGGTTTAGGGTTTTTGTTGTCTGTAAAAGGATGAATAGCTTTTAAATAAGAGCAATAAAAAGTTATAAAGATTTAGATGTTTATAATTTGAGTTTGTCGGTGTAAATTTGAGTCATAGGAAATAGCGGTTAAGGAATTATAATTGTTTATTATTATTCTTTTTGAAGAACGATTTTTTCTTTTTTGCTTGATCAAAAAAGAAAAAAAAATATTCACGGGTTGTTACTGTTTTTTTTGTATTCATGAATCTTCGATTTCACAGCCTGAAAATTAAAAACTTAAAAACTACCTCAAAGTGCCGTTCCGCAGCCCGAGCCGTTCGTCCTTCGTCCTCAACTCGCGGACTGCTGCCACTTTACTTTTTCGTTGTTTTCTATACTTTTTATTTAAGGGCGGGGGTAGGAGTGGTGTGAAGAGTGTTTACGGAATTAATTTTATTTTTGAAGAACAATTTTTTCTTTTAGTGTACTTAAGTTTTATTAGAAGTGATGTTTGCTGAATCTTTTCTTTTTTGCTTGATCGAAAAAGAAACAAAAAAATATTCATGGGTTAACTGTATATTTATTGAGGCTATATAGTATTATTGAAGAACAATCTTTTCTTTTTTGCTTGATCAAAAAAGAAACAAAAAAATATTCACGGGTTGTTATTGTTTTTTTGGTATTCATGAATCTTCGATTTCAAGCCTGAAAATAAAAAGCTTAAAAACTACCTCAAAGTGCCGTTCCGCAGCCCGAGCCGTTCGTCCTTCGTCCTCAACTCGCGGACTGCTGCCACTTTACTTTTTCGTTGTTTTTCTATACTTTTTATTTAAGGGCGGGGGTAGGAGTGGTGCGAAGAGCGTTTGATATCCGTTGAACGATGATTGAAAAAACGGTGAATGAAAAATGATGTGCAAAAAACGAAAAATAATTAGCTGTTAGTTATTAAATATAAGTATTGATGGAAGTACAAAATGATGAAATATCGTTAAAAGAACTTATTGAAAAAGGAAGGGAATGGTTTTCTTATTTGCTTTCGCAATGGAAGGTTATTGTTTTGGCGGGGATTGTAGGCGCCGGATTGGGTCTTGCCTATTCTTTTAGTAAAAAACCAGTGTACACGGCCAGCTTGTCTTTTGCTTTGGAAGATGAAAAAGGTGGTGGTGGTATAGGTAGTTTGGCCAGTTCGTTTGGTTTTGATTTAGGTGGCAGTGGAGGTGGTGGAATATTTACCGGCTCTAATTTGACGGAATTGTTCAAGTCCCGTGCGATGGTGGAACAAACCTTGTTGAGTCCCGTTGTTGTTGATGGTAAGGCTATATCCTTGGCGGAGATGTACATTCAGAATAATGGGTGGAGAGATCAATGGAATGACAAACCTAAATTCAAGGCGATTCAGTTTTTACCTGATAATAAGAGAAAGTACTTTACCCGAGTACATGACAGTATTTTAGGGGTGATGTATCAAAATTTGTCTAAAAGCGGATTGGTAGTGGGACAAAAAGATAAGAAAATTGCGATTATTTCTATCGATGTTATTTCTACCAATGAATTGTTTGCCAAGAATTTTACAGAGGCCTTGGTTAAGGAGGTTTCTGATTTTTATGTTACCACTAAAAGTAAAAAGGCACGACTGAACATGGATATACTAGAACGGCAAACGGATTCTATACGAAGAGAATTAAATGGTGCGATTACTGGAGTAGCTGTTGCCAATGACAATACTTTTGGTTTGAACCCTGCGATGAATGTACGACGTGCTCCTTCTGCACGAAGACAGGTGGATGTACAAGCGAATACCGCGATATTAACTGAATTGGTCAAACAAACGGAGTTAGCTAAAGTTACTTTACGTAAAGAAACCCCATTAATTCAGGTGATCGATCAACCGATTTTGCCTTTGCAAAAAGAAAAGTTTGGCAAGGCAAAAGGAATTGTAATGGGAGGATTTTTAATGGGTTTTTTGACGGTGATGGTATTGATCGTTAGAAGATTGTTTACAAAGGTGGTGTCCTTGTAGTTCTATACTATAGAAAAAGAATAAAAAAATATCCAATGAGGGTAAACAATAGTATTATTTCACAAAAAAATATATAATATGAATCTTGAAAATAAAACAATTTTAATAACTGGTGGAACGGGGTCTTTAGGGAAAGCACTAACTTCTCATATTTTTAAAAATTTTCCTGAAATTAAGAAATTGATCATACTTTCTAGGGATGAGCAAAAGCAGTTTCAAATGGCTCAGGAATTTCCGGAAAGCCATTTTCCTCAAATTCGATTCTTTTTGGGAGATGTTAGAGATGAGCAAAGATTGGTACGAGCCTTTCAAGGGGTTGATATTGTGATTCACGCTGCCGCAATGAAACATGTGCATTTAGCTGAATATAATCCTGATGAGTGTATCAAAACTAATATTGGTGGTGCACAAAATGTTATCCATGCTGCTTTGCAAACTAGCGTAAGCAATGTTGTTGCACTTTCAACTGATAAAGCTTGTGCCCCAATTAATTTATACGGTGCGACTAAATTGACTTCGGATAAACTATTTGTAGCTGCTAATAATATAAAAGGAACTAATCCAATTAAGTTTTCAGTAGTACGATACGGTAACGTAATGGGGTCAAACGGTTCTGTTATTCCTTTTTTTATGAAAAAGAAAGCAGAAGGAAAATTACCTATCACGGATGCCACGATGACTCGTTTTAATATATCATTACAAGGAGGTGTAGATTTGGTAATGCATGCTATTGATCAAGCTTGGGGAGGGGAAATATTTATCCCTAAAATACCTTCTTATAGAATTACTGATGTTGCCGAAGCCGTTGCTCCTGAATGTACCTTAGATATTATTGGTATAAGACCTGGTGAAAAAATTCATGAAGAAATGATAACATCATCTGATTCTTATAACACATACGATTTGGGTAGATATTACACTATATTGCCTTCAATTCCACATTTTAATCTTGAGAATTTTATGGTTACTTTTAATGCTGTAAAAGTGCAGGAAGGTTTTACCTATAATTCAGGTACTAATACCGAATGGGAAACGGTTGCAGGTTTAAGGGAATTAATAAAAGAACATGTAGATTCAAATTTTTAATAAATGATTGATAAAGTAATACCCTACGGTCGTCAAAATATTACGCAAGAAGACATTAATGTTGTTGTTGAAGCATTGCAGTCCGATTATTTGACACAAGGTCCTAAAATTTTAGAGTTCGAAAAAGCTTTTGCAGAATATGTAGGAAGTACTTATGCGGTAGCTGTTTCTAATGGAACTGCTGCATTGCATTTATGTGCATTAGCATTAGATGTAAAGGATGGGGACAAAGTGATTACAACACCCATCACTTTTGCGGCATCAGCAAACTGTGTACGTTACTGCGGTGGAGAAGTTGTTTTCTCAGATATTGATCCCGATACGTATCTTTTGGATATTGAAAAAGTAAAAGCATTATTAGAGGCATCTCCAAAAGGAACTTATAAGGGAATTATTCCTGTTGACTTTGCCGGTAGAGCTGTGGATTTAGAAGCGTACAGAAAATTAGCAGATCAATATGGTTTGTGGATTATTGAAGATGCTTGTCATGCTCCAGGTGGTTTTTTTGCTGATTCTAATGCTGAAACTCAGAATTGCGGTAATAGTAATTTTGCCGATATGGCTATTTTTTCTTTTCATCCTGTAAAGCATATTGCTTGTGGTGAAGGTGGGATGGTTACAACAAACAATGAAGTTCTGTATAAAAAGCTTTTGGCGTTACGTACTCATGGAATTACTAAAAGCGAATCGGATTATAGTAATACTGTAGATTTTGCAAATGGTATAGCTACCGAAAGTAGTGTTTATCCAGCGTGGTATATGGAAATGCAAACACTGGGATTCAATTATAGACTGACTGATTTTCAAGCTGCTTTAGGAACAAGTCAATTACAAAGAGCTGATGATGGATTGGTAAAAAGAAGAGCCATTGCAGCAATTTATAATGAAGCCTTTAGAGGGAAGTCTTTTATACAAGGGCAATCGGGTGTTGTTGAGGGTCATGCTTATCATCTTTATGTCATTGAAGTAGAAGATAGATTGGGCTTGTATAGCTATTTGCGAGAAAATAATATTTTCGCTCAAATACATTATATTCCTTGTCATTTGATGCCTTATTATAAACAATTTGGTTGGAAAGAAGGAGATATGCCAAATGCAGAGAAGTATTATAAAAACTGTATCAGTTTGCCAATGTATCCTACATTAACAAATGATGAACAGGAATTTGTTATCAATAAAATTGAAGATTTTTATAGTAACTAATAAAATATATGAATAAACTTATTCTAGGAACAGTTCAGATGGGTTTGGATTATGGAATTAACAACAGTTCAGGAAAAATTTCTTTGGAGGATAGTTGTCTGATTTTGTCCAAAGCCTTTGAGTTAGATATTGATACTTTAGATACAGCTGAAGCTTATGGTAATGCCCATCAAGTGATTGGAAACTTTCACTTATTTAATCCTGAAATTAAATTTAAAGTTATTACAAAAGTTCCGCATGATATAGTTGCTGGAGAAATTGAGCAAAAAATCAGAACTTACATAAATGATTTAAATGTTTATTGTTTAGAAGTTTTGATGTTTCATTCTTTTGATTCATACGAAAATAATAAATCAATTATAGCGATTTTAAAAGATTTAAAGAGTTTAGGGATCATCAAGCACATCGGAGTTTCCGTTTATACAAACAATCAAATAGAGGCTTTGTTGTCGGAAGATGATGTAACTGTTGTTCAAATGCCATTTAATTTATTGGATAATGAGTCAATAAGAGGGGACTTAATAAACAAGATGAAAGCTAAGGGAAAAGTCATTCATACAAGATCTGCTTTTTTACAAGGATTGTTTTTTAAAGAGCAGTTTGAAAATAATAGTATATCTCAAAAATTGTCAAAAGAATTGATTGCTATAAAAAATATTTCTAAAGAGGAGAACACAAGTATTTCCAATTTAGCATTAAGTTATTGTCTAAGCCAAAAAGATATAGATCAAGTCTTAATAGGTGTGGATTCAGTTAATCAGCTTATTGATAATTTAAAAGCAGTTGATTATAAAATGAATCACGTTACGTTACTAAAAATAAATAAACTAAAAGTTGATAACTTAGATTTATTAAATCCATCACTATGGAAATAAAAACAATATTAATTACTCAGGCCAGAACGGGAAGTACCAGATTACCTGGCAAAGTGTTGAAAGAAATTGGAGGACGATCATTACTTCAAATTCATCTGGATAGATTGAAAAAGTGTTCAAAAGTCTCTGAAATAATAGTAGCGACGACAAATAAAGAAGAGGATTCCGAAATCTACAATAAAGCAATAGAATGGGGATTTGTTGCTTCGAGAGGATCAGAATCGGACGTGTTAGATCGGTTTTATCAAGCGGTTAAAGACAAGAAAGCCGACTGGATCGTACGGGTTACCTCTGACTGTCCTCTTATAGATTCGAGTTTAGTGGATAAAGTGATATCCTATGTTCAGGATAATGATAAAGACTATGGGTCAAATGTCTTAATTGAAAATTTCCCTGATGGGCAAGATGTAGAAGTTTTTAAATTTTCGGCATTAGAAACAGCCTGGAAAAATGCCGAATTATTATCAGAACGGGAACATGTTACTCCTTATATAAGAAATAATTCAGATTATAGAGGTGGAGCTTTATTTACGGCTATTAATTATCCTTGTGAAAGTGATTTTTCCAAAATTAGAATGACTGTAGATGAATCTAGTGATTTTGAATTAATAGAAATTTTAGTAAATAAATTAGGAGTTAAAAAATCTTGGGTGGAGTATACTAATTATATTATAGAAAATAATTTGACTAAAATAAATAATCAAATTATTAGAAATGAAGGGTTTTTAAAGTCATTAAAAAACGATAAATAATGGGAACAGGACAAGAATTATATAAAAAAGCTAAATCATTAATTCCGGGAGGTACGATGTTACTTTCTAAGAGACCTGAAATGTTTTTACCGGATCATTGGCCTTCTTATTTTTCTAAGGCCAAAGGCTGTAAAATTTGGGATCTGGATGGTAAAGAATTATTGGATATGTCTATAATGGGCATTGGTACGAACACGCTAGGATATGGTAATGACGAAGTAGATGCGGCGGTACTGGAAACCGTAAAGAGCGGTAACATGAGTACGCTAAGTTGTCCTGAAGAAGTTTATTTGGCAGAAAAATTGATTGAGATGAATCCTTGGGCAGATATGGTTCGATTTGCACGAAGTGGTGGAGAGGCCAATTCGATCGCCATTAGAATAGCACGCGCAGCGTCAGGTAGAGATAAAGTAGCGATATGCGGGTATCACGGGTGGCACGACTGGTATTTGTCTGCCAATCACAATGATGGTGATGATTTGTCAGGACATCTGTTGCCTGGTTTAAGCCCAAAAGGAGTACCAAAGAATTTAAAAGATACCGTTTATCCTTTTAACTACAACAATTATGAAGAATTATTGTCAATTGTTGAGAACAATGATATAGGTGTAATTAAAATGGAAGTGGTTCGCAATTATGGACCAGAAAACAATTTTTTGCAAAAAGTAAGAACATTAGCTACTCAAAAGAATATTGTTTTAATTTTTGATGAATGTACTTCAGGTTTTAGAGAAACTTTTGGTGGTATTTATCAGAAATATGGAGTAGAACCTGACATGGCTATGTATGGAAAGACTATCGGGAATGGTTATGCTTTAACAGCAGTTGTCGGAAAAAGATCTGTTATGGAAGCAGCTCAAACTACATTTATTAGTAGTACTTTTTGGACTGAAAGAATTGGTCCAACTGCTGCACTGGCTACTTTAAAGGTTATGGAGCATGTGAAGTCATGGGAAACTATTACCGAAACAGGAAATAAGATGAGACAGGGTTGGCAGCAATTAGCGGATACTTATAATTTAGAAATTTCAATTTCAGGAATCCCTTCTTTGAGTACCTATAGTTTTAACAGTCCTGATGCTTTGGCCTACAAAACATTGATTGCGCAAGAAATGTTAAAAAAAGGATTTTTAGCAAGTACCAATTTCTATGCTTCAACCGCTCACAATGATGAAAATCTTGATTTATATTTTAACGCATTGGAGGATGTGTATAAAAGTATAAGCGAATGCAATACTGGGAAATTAAAGATTGAGAATTTACTAGAAGGCCCAATTTGTCATGGTGGATTTAAAAGATTAAATTGAAGATTGAATGCAGCAGTATTTATATTTATTAAACAATTGTTGTACTAAGTTATTAATCCTTTTCATTTATAGGGATATTAACATATTTGTGATCTGAAGAAAAAAGCTAAATTTTTTATGATGATAATAAATGATCCAAATTGTTTTGAAGTTGTATTTTATATCTAGATAATTAAATTTATTTTTAGATAAATAGGAATGTGAGTTATCAAGTTACTGGAAGATTGAAAAAAGTGGAAGCAAAAAAAATTATTTTCAGAGTAGATGGATCCAAAAATATAGGTTTGGGTCATTTAATACGTTGTATGGCTCTAGCTTTTATGTTGAAAGATGATTTCAAAATTATTTTTGTTTGTAAAGAGGCTCCTGAAAATATTGTAAAGGAATTAATCTCATCAGGATTTTTGTTTATAAAAATCAATACTGAAGTTGAATTTTTTAACATAATTAACGGTACATATATTGTAGTGCTTGATCACTACGGGCTGGACACAAGTTACCAAAAAAAAATAAAAAAAATTGGCTGTAAATTGGTTTGTATTGATGATTTACATGACAAGGAATTCCATGCTGATTTAATAATTAATCATGCGCCTGGTGTTAAAGCGGATGATTATGATGCTAAGCAATACACTCAATTTGCCTTAGGGTTTGAATATGCTTTACTAAGACCAGTATTCCTGCAAGCTGCAAAACAAGAAAGGATAATTAAAAAGCTAGAAACCGTTTTTATTTGTTTTGGAGGTTCAGATGTTAAAAATCTCACAGTGCTAGCTCTAAATATTTTGCAGCATATTGATCAATTTGAAAAAATAATTGTCGTTGTTGGAATTGTTTACGAAAATATAGAAGAATTAAAATTACTGATTGGAGAAAACCCAAAAATTCATTTATATCATGCAATAGATGAAAAGACTATGCTAGCACTTTTGACAATGTCAGATATAGCAATTGTACCTTCAAGCGGTATTCTCCTGGAAGCAATAAGTGCTGGTTGTGTTATAGTATCAGGCATGTATGTAGATAATCAAAAGTTTATTTACCAAGCATACAAAAATGAAATGTGTTTTCATGATGCTGGTAGTTTTGAACCTTTGAACTTACAAAAAGCGATAACTGAGTCTTTTCAAAATTTCAAAAATATGAAGAAGTTTTTTGACGGAAATTCTGGAGAAAGATTATTGAACGTTTTCAATTATTTATGATATGATCGACAAATTTAAAATTCGCTATGCTTCAGTTGAAGATTCGAAAATCTTATTTGACTGGGCTAATGATGCAGACGTCAGGGAAAATGCATTCAATACTGAAAAAATAAAATGGGAAAATCATCAGGAATGGTTTCGAAGTAAAATGGAATGCTCTAAAACTATTGTATTTATTTTAGAAATGGATAGTATACCTGTTGGACAAGTAAGATTTGATTATGATACTGTAAATAAATATTGGTTATTAGATTATTCAATAGACAAGAAACAAAGAGGATTAGGATTGGGTTCATTACTAATTAATTATAGTATTAAAAAAGTGAAAGGTGACATTAGAGCCTTTGTGAAAACAGAAAACATTTCATCATGTAAGGTATTTGAAAAGAATAATTTTTTTATCAAAACCAATATTGAGGGTATAATTGAATATCGTTTTGAAAGTAAATAATTTAAATGTAGAAATATTAATAGTTTTATTTAAAAAGAGGAATTAAGGAATGAATAATTATTTAGAAACATTTACCGTTGATAATTCAATCTTTGGGGTTAAATTGATGGATAACGAAAATGAAGAGGAAATCAAAATATTCTTCACTTTATTTAATGAATGTTTTGGCGAACGAGCTCATTTAGATAAGGAATGGTATAATTGGTATTATTCCAGTAATCCTAAAGGGGAATGTAATAATTACTTATTATTTGATGTTAATAATGCGATATTGGTTGGGGCCTATGGTTTTGCTAAAATTCAGTACACGATTAATTTAAAATCAAATACAGGAGTTTTAGGAGTCAATGGTATGATAAGTAAAAAGTATGGGAGGCGAGGTCTTTTCTCTAAGTTAATGACTATCGCTTTAAATTACGAGACGAAAACTAATTTAGCATTTTCATTTCCACACGGTTTTAATCTAAGTTCAGTTAAAGGTCACATTAACTGCGGATGGTCGCTAAATGAAAATTTCCATTTTTATGAATTAATATCAAAAACTCCAATTGCTAAAAATAAAAAAATTAAAATCCTGACAATTGATGATTTATCTAAAATTGAATTTGGTTTGTTTAATAAGGAATCAAACTTTTATTTTAATAGAGATAAAGATTTCATCAAATGGAGATTTTTCGAACGACCATCCAAAGAATATATCATTGTTGGAAACTTTGTTTCAGATCAATTAATTAACGGATATATGATTTTAGGAAGATATTTAAATAAAGATCAAAAAATTATAACTCAAATTGTTGATTATAGAGTAGAAAATGCTGAAGTTTTAGAGAATTTAATAAAAACAGCGCTTGTTAATGGAGCTATTATTAATTTATTGATAAGTGAAGTTTCAGAGAATCTCCGCATTTTTAAAAAAATAGGTTTTGAAAAAAAGGAAGAATGTTACAAATTAATGACTTACCCAGATACTATTGATAATATGTATTTTGAGGGGTTATTAGGTGATTTTGATGTTGTGTGAGTAAATTAGCTAAAACGTTTTTAAATACTAATTAATGTATAAATTTTAAACTAATGTTAGAATCATTAAGAAATAAACGAATAATGATTGTAGTTGCTCATCCTGATGATGAATTATTGGGTTTAGGAGCAACATTTAATAAATTAATAAATGAATACAATGTGAAAACACAGGTTGTGATTCTTGGAGAAGGAATTACTTCGCGCGCAGACATTAGAGATGTTAAAGTTTGGGAGCATGAACTTGCAACTCACCGAGAGAACATTAATAATGCTCAGTTAGCTATCGGATATCACGGTACAAGTATTTATGATTTCCCTGATAACCGATTTGATTCGGTTGCTTTATTGGATATAGTAAAGGTTATCGAAAAAGAAAAGAAAATATTTAATCCGGATGTTATTTTTACACATCATGGGGGTGATTTAAATATTGATCATCAAAGGACTTTCGAATCAATCATTACGGCTTGCAGACCGATGCAAGACGAGAATGTCAAAATGATTATAACATTTGAAACTCCTTCAGGTACTGAGTGGAGATCATCAACTGATCCGCGTCATTTTTTACCCAATTTATTTTTTAGTGTATCGGAGAGTAATATAGCAGCTAAGATAAAAGGAATGGAGAGTTATGAGTTTGAACGCCGTAATTATCCTCATCCTCGTTCGCCTGAAGCATTAAAAATTCAGGCTCAAAGATGGGGTGTGGTAATAGGAACTAATTTTGCAGAGGCTTTTTGCCTCGTCAGATCAATAAATTAATTTAATTATGAAAATAGAAAATATAGAGATTAATAATAATTCACCCGTTTTTATTATTGCAGAATTATCTGCAAACCATAATGGTAGTATAGAAACGGCAATTGAAACCATACGAGGAGCCAAAAGAGCTGGTGCAGATTGCATCAAATTACAAACGTATACTGCTGAGACTATTACCATAGACTCAAGAAAGGAAGATTTTTTAATCAAGGGAACCATTTGGGATGGAAAAAATTTGTATGATTTATATAAAGAAGCATATACTCCTTGGGAGTGGCATGAGCAGCTAATGAAAGTAGCCGAGGAAGAAGGCCTAGTTTGTTTTTCTTCACCCTTTGATAAAACTGCAGTTGATTTTTTAGAAACACTTAACGTTCCAGCTTACAAAATTGCTTCGTTCGAGATTACTGATATTCCTTTGATTGAATACGTAGCTTCAAAAGGAAAACCAGTAATATTTTCTACTGGTATTGCTGAGAAAGAAGATATCGAATTGGCTTTAGAGGCCTGTAAGCGAATGGGTAATAATGATATAGCTTTATTAAAATGCACCTCTAGTTATCCTGCTCCAATACAGGAAGCCAATATGTGTATGGTAAAAGATTTGGCCGAACGTTACAATGTAATTAGTGGACTTTCGGATCATACAATCGGAGCGACTGTTCCAATAGTGGCAACTGTTTTTGGTGCAAAAATCATCGAGAAACACTTTATTTTAGATCGTTCCATTGGTGGTCCTGATGCCTCTTTCTCGATGAATGAAGCAGAGTTTACCGAAATGGTCAAAGCAGTCCGGGAAGCGGAAAGTGCTATAGGAAAAGTAGATTATAATCTGACTGAAAAACAAATGAAAGGAAAAGATTTTTCCAGAAGTTTATACGTTGTTGAAGATGTGAAAGATGGTGATACTATAACAGAAAGAAATGTGCGTTCCATAAGGCCTGGATTCGGAATCCATCCAAAATATTTTACTCAGATTGAAGGCAGTACATTTAATCGAGATGTTGAGAAAGGGAGCAGAATGAATCTAGATTATGTAAATAATAAAAAAATATGAAAATAGATAAGTCATTATGCTTATTATATAATTATTTTAATTATTCTGATTATAAAAACAGAGAATATTATGATTTAATTCGGTATGTATTGGATCAAAAAATATATCATTATGGTAATAATTTCAAACATCCACATGAAAGACATGTGTTTGGATATGAAAATGTTAAAATTATAATATTAAGAAAGGGATATGATTTATTTGTTAAGGTAAATTCTATTTTTTCGAAAAAATCTGAGAAAATAAAGATATGGAGTAGTGCGTATTTTGATTTGCCTGAAAAAATAAATAATGAAACATATTACATATCAAGACCACCTTGGAATTATTCTAAAAAAAAAAATGATTTATATAATTATGATTTATACAAAAAAGTAAAAAAAGTACAAGTTAAATTAGATCTCGGAAATGTTAATGAATTAATTCAACAAAGTTTTTTTGAAGAAATAGATAGCTTAAAAGCATACATAAAACAGTATGTTTTAAACGAAGATATCAAAGCTGTTTTTCTTGCAAATGATTTAGGTTTTTTCGATAAATTAATAATCCAAATTTTTAAAGAAATCAATAGACCTTCTTTTTTATTAATTCATGGATTACCTGGAATTTATGGAAGTATTGATAATAATAGAACAGATTATTTAGTTGTTTGGGGTGAAGCTATTAAACAAAATTATATAGATGTTGGTTTAAACCCTAATAAAATTATTGTAAATGGGCATCCAAAATATGATATAAAAACAGATCGTCATTTGAAATTTGAATTTGATGATATTTTAGTTCTGCCAAAATCAATGCCTGGTGCTCCAATGGGAGACCAATATGCATTAAGTGATAGGGGTAATTGCATCTATTATATGTTAAGTATTCAAAATGTATTGAAAAAATTTGGAGTTTCAAAAGTAAGATTTCGTCCTCATCCTAGTGAAGATTCAAAGTGGTATTTAAAATATCTGGATAATGGTTTTTTTATCCGGGATACAGATTCCTTAGATATATCATTAAAAAGAAGTTCTCTTGTTATAGGACCAACTTCTACAGTATTTTTAGAAAGTTTATTTTACGGTACTAATTATGTGGTTTTTGAACCTCGGTTAGAAAATGAAAATGGACTAGATAATTTACCTGTAATTCCACCTTTCAATGGTAATAATCAAAAAGTTCCTTCTGCAAAAACCGATGAAGAACTTTTCGTAATATTAAAAAATAAGCAAAAAGTTGATTTGTCTATTTTGAGTGAATATATTGAATCGAGTTTTAATCCTGATTTAGTTTTGGAAAAAATAAAGTGATTTTATGAATTACAGATTATGAAAATTAAAAACATATTATATTGGTTATTACAGTTGTTTCCCACGGTTTTAGGTGGTAATTTTCTCAGACAATTGGTTTATAAAAAATTTTTTTTGCATGCTAATTTTATAATACCTGAAAAGGTTTTTTTGTTAGGAATAAAGAATATAAGTTTAGGTCATTTTTTCAGGGTCTGTCCTAATTGTAAATTGATGTCATTAGAAAATGGAAAAATAATAATAGGAGATAATTTTTTTGCCAATTATAACATGTTTATTTTAGCTAAATATAAATCAATAACTATTGGTAATGATGTTAGTATCGGACCAGATGTGATGATAATTAATACTAATCATTCCATGGCTAAGCAAACATTAATTAGAGAACAGGAGGAGACTGCTAAAGATATATTAATTGGCAATGATGTTTGGATTGGGGGAAAAGCGATTATTCTTCCTGGTGTAACTATAGGAGACGGGGCAGTTATAGCTGCTGGTGCAGTGGTAACTAAAGATGTTATGCCGTTTACTGTTGTTGGAGGTAACCCCGCAAAGTTTATAAAAGGTAGATAAGATTTATAAATAAATATACTAATATGTTAGATTTCTAAATACAATAACATTAATAAATGGATTCCTTTGAATAAATCTAGTTTTTATATAACAACAAACTCTTTTGGAATTTTATCAGGGTTTCTCTTTATATTGCTTGATGTATGTAGATTTACATCAAATCCTATTTTTTGATAGAGCATATGCCATATTCGTAAACTGGGAAGTTTTCTTTTCATATGCCTATTTAGGTTTTTTGAGGTTGTGTCAAAAATATGCAGTAAAGTATTTTGTTTAGAAGAATTTGCAGAGTGAAATGAGAGTTGATGCTTTTTACTTTTTATTTTAGCTATATTAATAATAAAATCGATTTTTAAAAATGATTTGATAATTCTAATACACTAAAAAAAATTATTCTTATCATTTTCTCTGCTAGTATTATTATACAATAATTGAAAGTATCGTTTTATTCTATTAGAATTGAAGACTATATTTTTCATAGTATTGAAATAATATTTTATCAATTAGTTTTTTGTCAGTAAAACAAGTTATGATTTTGTTGGTTATTTTCTGACAACCCAAGTTATGTCTTTTTGTTCGGTTTTGATTTGTGTTTCTAATTGTATAGAAATATGATTGTCAAATATTACCCTTATTGATTTTTTTTTCGATTATCAACCCAGTAAAATAAGTTAAAACGTTGCAACAATCCTATACAAAAAATTATCTCAAAATCTATCTCTGGCAAGGTGTTTCGCTAGTTTTGAATTTCCTTTCCATGTTTGTGGTAATTCCGTATCTTACTTCGGATCCTATCACTTATGGAATTTATTCTGTATGTATTTCTTTTTCTATATTTCTTTCTTATGCAGATCTGGGATTTATGGGAGCAGGTCAAAAATATGCAGCTGAATATTTTGCAAAAGGAGATAAAGTTGAGGAGGTAAAAGTGATTGGGTTTACTAACTTTATTTTATTAATTTTCCTTTTATTGTTTTCTATAGTTTTTTTTGTTTTAAGTCAGCAACCAGAGTTGTTGGTCAAAGGAATTGAGACTGCCAATCAGGAATATGTGGCTTCCTCATTAATACTAATTTTGGCTATTTTTACTCCTACAACTTTGCTTCAGCGATTGTTGCAAATGATATTTGGTATCCGAATGGAGGATTTCATCGTTCAGCGTGCCAATATTATAGGTAGTGTTTTTAAAATACTATCTGTTTTGTGGTTTTTCAGAGCAGGAAAGTATGATATTGTTGGCTATTTTTTGTTTACGCAAATTATAAATTTCATAGCAGCATTAATCACCTTGCTAATTGCCCGAAAGAGATACAATTATAATTTCAGAGATTTATTTCGTTCCATTTATTTTAATAAAGCGGTATTTGAAAAGACAAAAGGATTGGCTTTTGCCAGTTTGTTTATAACTATTTCATGGATACTGTATTACGAACTAGATTCAATAGCAATAGGTAAATTTTTAGGAGCTAATCAAGTTGCGATTTACGCCATAGGATTAACGGTAATTACTTTTTTCCGAAGCATATTGGGAATTCTTTTTTCTCCTTTCAATGTTCGTTTTAATCATTTTATAGGCATTGGAGATGAAACAGCGTTAAAATCGTTCTATATCCAAATCGTTACTATTTTAGCGCCTGTAGTTGTTTTTCCTATAATCTCGATAGCGATTTTAGCACAACCCATAATACTTACATGGGTAGGGGAAGAATATATTGCCTCTGTAGCAATAATCCAGTTTTTGGTTTTCTGTAACATTTTTGCGTTTTTTACTTATCCAACTAATTTTATGTTAGTTGCCAAAGAAAAACAAAAAACATTGTATTTAGTTAATACTTTAATGCCCTTTGTTTTCTGGAGTGGAATTGCTGTCAGTATTGGAGTATGGGGGGTAAAGTCATTTGCTGTTTTTAAATTGGTAACATTTGTATTGTCTGCAATCATTTTATATAGATTAATGATTAGTTATCTGAAGTTAAATTTAATGAATTCATTAAAAAAGATTTTTGTACCCATGCTTTTGCCTATCTTTTTTTTAATTTCAGTACTTTTTACAATTAGAGATTTTTTGCCAAAAGAAAAGTCGAAAATAAATTTGTTGATTGTTGCTATAGCGGCAGGGTTCTTTATTGTTATTACTTTTATTATTCAGTATTTTTCATCTGAAAATTGGAGAAATCAAGTAAAAAAAATATTAAAACTAAAAATAAATGAAAATTAACATAGGCTGTGGAGGGCAGGTAAAAGAAGGTTTTATAGGGATTGATATTTTACAATTTCCAGGAGTTGATATTGTTCATGATTTGAACGTGTTTCCTTATCCATTTAAAGATGATGAGATAGATGAAATATGGATGGATCAAGTTTTAGAACATCTCTCTGATCCATTAAAAGTAGTAGAGGAATTATATCGAATTTCTAAAAATGATGCTGCTATCACTATTGGGGTTCCCTATTTTAGAAGTTTTTATGCAACAATAGATCCAACGCACAAAAATTTCTTTGGCTTAAATTGGTTTAATTATTTCGACCCCAATCATTATATTTGTCAACGATATAAATATTCGGAAGCCCAATTTAACATAACAAAAATTGAGTTTGACAGAGAATTTATAAAAGCGGGATTTTTTCATAAAAAGTTAGTTTCCTTTGCACAAAAACACCCTATGTTTTACGAATCAAAATTGTCCCATTTATTGCCATTGAACTCATTGACATTTTATTTAAAAGTAATAAAGTAATATGGGGGAAAAAAAAATATTTGTTTTTAGTGATTGCTACATTTATGGAGGCAGTGAGAAATTAATTGGGTTTTTATTAAAAAATGAAATAATTACAGATAATTATACTCTTTTGTTTGCCTACAGAAAACATAAGGATTATGAAATAGGGTTGCAAAATGATGGTTTGTTGAATCGAAGCAGTAATTATCCCTTGGTTTTACTTTCAAACGAAACATTATTTCATAAAATTAATGATTTGACAATGCCTAAGTTTTTCAAATCACTATTTAAAGTGCCCTTCTATATTTTTGAAAAAGTTAACCTGTATTCGATATGGAATTTGATGATTTTTATTTTTATATTAAGTAAAACAAAACCAAGTTTAATTCATATTAATAATGGAGGATATCCAGGGGCAAAAAGTTGTAATATTTTAGTTTTAGCAAATTATTTGACTTTCAGAACCAAAATAATTTATCAGGTTAACAATCAAGCTCAAAAAAGTAAAAATTTATTTGCCTATTATTTTGACAGATTTGTGGATAAAAGTGTTAGTTATTTTATTAATGCTTCCTTAAAAGCCAAAGAACAACTTGTAGTACAACGAAAGTTCGATGGCGAGAAAATATTGGTTATAGACAATTGTGTTCCATTGGTGAAACTAAAAAGGAGCAGAAGCCAAATCTGTGAAGAACTCAAAATACCTGATAATAGTTTTATTATAACCCAAGTTGGTTTTCTTTCAGAAAGAAAAGGACAAAGATATTTGATTAACGCAGTGAGGTCATTAATAAATCAGCATCCCCTGCTCCAAGATAAATTAATTTTGTTGCTCATTGGAAATGGAGAAAATGCAGATTTATTGCAAAATCTTATTAATGAGTCCGGAGTAAATAAAAATGTTTTTCTTTTGGGATATAGAAATGATAGTGATGATTTTATAGCTGCTTGTGATGTTTTTGTTTTGCCTTCCATTAGTGATGAAGATATGCCTTTGGTCTTATTGACAGCCTTGGGACAAGGAAAGCCAATAATAGCAACTGATTTTGCCGGAATTTCCCAAGTTATACAATCGGGTAAAAACGGTATTTTGATAAAAAACAATTTAAAGACATTGGTGGAAGATTTAGTTATTCAAATATATACTATGTATTGTAATGAGATTTTAAGAAATAAACTATCGGCTAATGCCCAATTATCCTATCGGAAATATACACCTGAAAATTATGGTTTGAAATTGAAAGCAATTTATGAAAGCGTTTATGCAAATTAAAGAAAACATACTATTGTTAGGAGGTAATGGATTTATTGGAAAGAATATCATTGCCTATTTTAAAAAGAACAATAGCTTCTTGAACTATCATATTATTGTTTTATCCAGAAAATTTCAACATAAAAGAGATGTGGATATTTTTTATGAAGTTGGAGATTATGCTAATAAAGAAATTTTGGATGCACTATTCTCTAAATGGAATTTCACCAAGGTGTTTCATTGTGCAACTTCAACTACTCCTTTATCATCTGGTAATAACATACTGAACGACATTAATGGTAATTTATTAGCAACTATCTGTTTATTGGATGTGATGAAAGAATATGGTTGTAATTATATTTTGTATTTATCGTCCGGAGGAGCTGTTTATGGTGAGAAACATTTGAATACAATTTCAGAGAAGGAAATATGTGATCCTGTTAGTTCTTATGGAGTTGTAAAATTGACCATTGAAAATTATTTACGTCTCTACCAAAAGCAGTACGGGATTAATTATTTAATTTTAAGGGTTGCGAATCCTTTTGGTAAATTTCACACTTCCGAAAAGCAAGGGGTAATCAACATTGCCATTAGAAGGGCATTGAAAAACGAAATAATAGAAGTTTGGGGAGACGGTACACAGTCTAAGGATTATCTATTTGTGGATGATTTGGTTAAAATCATTTTTAGGTTTTTAAAACAAGGAGTTGTTAACAAAACTATCAATGTAGGGTCCGGAGAAATCCATCAATTGAATAGGATTTTGAATACAATTAAAATATATTTGCCAATTTTAGAAGTTGATTATATAGCTTCAAAAATAACCGATGTAAAAGATTTCTGTTTGGATATTTCGTTAATGCAATCATTGCTTAATTTTGAATTTACGCAATTTGAAGAGGCGATAAGAAAAACAATTTTGTTCGAAAAAAAACGATTGAACTAAATGCAAACAGATTATTTAAGAGTATAACCTAAATGAAAGAAGAAAAGTATAATAAAATTGCTTTAATATTAGTCGTGCTAATAGGCTTTTTTATATTGGTGCATTCTCCATTTGTAGCGTCAATATATGTATCTGTTCTTATACGAGTACCTCTATTTTTATTTATAATTTTCTTTTCTCTTTTTACAGTAGTGTATAAGAGATATTTTGTACGGTTTTATTTACCAATCATTCTTTTTTATATTTTTTCGGCTGTTTATTATATTTCTATAGGCTCAAATTTATCTGACGTTGTCTATTCTTTGTTGTATTTTTTTTTAGCGATTGTATTGTTGGTAAGTGTTAAAAGAAATACAAGTCTTAAACAGTTACTAATAAATTTTTATTTTATTTTGGTTTTGGTTCTTTCTACTTTATCAATAATTTCATTCTTGGCATTCAATTTTGAATTAATTCCCTTTGAGTTAAAATCCGTTGGTGAAGGATTAGATGTGTATGTTTATTACCATAATTATTTTTTGGGATATATCAATCCAAAGCTTTTCGAGTCTGGTGTGATCGGGAGGGTATGTGGTTTTATGTTTGAGCCTAGTTATCAAGGATGGTTTCTGTCAACTAATTTCTTCCTGGTTTCAAAATTTCTTGAGAAAAAATGGTATTTATTTATTTTTCAATTAATCGTTTTGTTGGGAGCATTAGCTTCTGTTTCAACGATGAGTTGGGTTGTTTTTGTCATTGTCTTTGCTTCAATGTTGGGATTCAAAATAATGTCAATTTTAGGGTTAAAGGAAAAATCAGCGAATATTTTATATGGATTGATGTTAATTGCAGGAATATTCGCAATGTTTACGGTAGTTAATCAGGATAAATTGTTAGAAATGTTAGGTCCTTCTTCCTCTGAAGATAGAACTGAAAGAGCCGATACGTCATTTCTTTATTTGGCTACTGCCTCTCCTAAAGAACTCGTTTTAGGAAGAGGACCTGGATTTATTGGCAAAAATAGCGATAAAGGAGAGTCAAACCCCATAATTAAATCGTTAGTCGAAAATGGGATAGTATCCACTATTGTTGTTTTGATTTTTGTTGTCTATTGTACGTATCGGTCTAAATATTATATGATTGCTAATTTGTTGTGGCTGAACAGCGTTGTTGTTTTGTTTACTCCCTTATTTATTATTAATGTTTTGGTCTGTAGATGGATGGATGAAAGTACAGAAGAAAATTTGGTTTAAATCTTGAGCCATTTTGGCTTTAAATTTATAAGGTTAATTTTATAAAAAATAAATATAAGTATGAAAGTAGTACTATTATGTGGAGGATATGGAACGCGAATCCGTGATGTCGCAGAAGATATACCAAAACCGATGATCCCAATTGGAGGTAAACCTATAATATGGCACATTATGAAAACATATGCCTCATTTGGTTATACTGATTTTGTTTTATGTATGGGGTATAAAAGTGAAGTAATAAAAGATTTTTTTATCAATTATGAACTTCGTAGTGCCGATGTCACAATCAAATTAGGAAAAAAATCGGAACAAATTGTTTCAGAAACCAGCCATGATGAAGATGGATGGGAAATAACTCTTGCCGAAACTGGAATCAAAGCCATGACAGGTGCTCGTGTTAGGAGAATTAAAAAATACATTGGAGATGATTCTCATTTTATGTTAACCTATGGAGACGGTGTTGGAGATATAGATGTTGAAAAACTAGTTGCTTTTCATAAGTCGCATGGCAAAATGGTAACCTTGACAGGTGTTCGCCCTCCGGGTCGTTTTGGGGAATTAGGTATAGCAGAAGATGGTTCTACCATTACAGGTTTTAATGAAAAACCGCAGGCCAGTGGCGGACGCATTAATGGTGGTTATTTTGTATGTAATAGAGAATTCTTAGATGTACTTAGCGATGCGGAAGATTTAGTCTTAGAACAAGAACCAATGAAAAAATTGGTAGAATTAGGCGAGTTGAAAGTTTTTGAACATGATGGTTTTTGGCAACCTATGGATACTTCGAGAGAATATTCATTGCTAAATGAACTATATAATAATAATCAAGCACCATGGGTAAAATGGGAGAAAAAGTAGTTTTTGGAGGTATTTATCGTAACAAAAAAGTTTTAGTTACTGGTAATACGGGATTTAAAGGTTCTTGGTTGTGCACTTGGTTAATTTCATTAGGAGCTGATGTGTATGGGATTTCAAATGAAATACCTACAACGCCTTCGATGTTTGTTGAATTGGGATTGACGGATAAAATGAAACATTTTGTTGCGGATGTTCGTGATTTGGAATCTATAAAAAAAATAATCAACGAAGTGGAACCTCATTTTGTATTCCATTTAGCAGCACAGGCTATAGTCTCATTGTCATATAGTGAGCCAATAGATACCATTTCCACGAACGTAATGGGAACGGCAAATGTTCTTGAAGTACTGCGTACTTATAGCAAACCATGCACGGCAATTATTATTACCAGTGATAAATGTTATGATAATGTAGAGTGGATTTATGGTTATAAAGAAACAGATGCCGTAGGTGGTAAAGATATTTATAGTGGAAGCAAAGGTGCTGCAGAACTAATATTCAAATCGTACTACCATTCTTTCTTTAAAAAAGAAGGAGGCCCTGTACAAGTAGCATCTGCACGTGCGGGTAATGTTATTGGAGGTGGCGATTGGGCTTTAGATCGTATCATACCAGATTGTATGCGTTCATGGAGTGAAGGAAAAGTAGTGGAGATTAGAAGTCCAAAAGCAACCCGACCTTGGCAACATGTTTTAGAACCACTTAGTGGTTATTTGCAATTGGGAGAGCGTTTGTATAAAGATCATTCTTTGAATGGAGAAAGTTTTAATTTTGGTCCAAAACCGGAATATAATCATACCGTTCAGGAAATTTTGGAAGATATGAGTGTGCGTTGGCATTTTGAAAACTCAAAAGAAGCCTATCAGATAACTGGAAATATTAAGTTTTATGAAGCTGGTTTGTTAAAGTTGAATTGTGATAAGGCGTTGTTCCATTTTCAATGGAAAGCAACATTGGATTATCCGAATTTACTAGCGTTTACTAGCGATTGGTATTATGAGTTTTATAAAAACAAACCCGATATGTTTGCTTATACAAAATCGCAGATTGAGGGTTATGAAAATTTAGCTACACTTGGAAATATAGGATGGACAAAATAAAAATAGAAGGGGTTTTATTGACTCCGTTAAAAAGGATACATCATCCCAAGGGTGATGTTTTTCATGGAATGAAAAAATCGGATCCTGGTTTTTCGGGTTTTGGAGAAGCCTATTTTTCCACAATCAACTATGAAGACACAAAACCTTGGAAAAAGCACCTTGAAATGACATTGAACTTTGTGGTGCCAATGGGAGAAATACGTTTTGTTATTTTTGATGATAGAGAAGATAGTTCGACTAAAAATAATTTTTTTGATGTTACACTGGGGGATAATCATTATCAAAGGATTACGATTCCTCCAGGGGTTTGGGTAGCCTTCAGTGGAGTTGGGGTGAACTATAATCTTTTGTTAAATTTGGCCAATTTAGAACATGATCCAAGTGAGATAGAAAGAAAAGAAATTTTAACAGATATTCCTTACGCATGGTAAATAAAAAAGTGCTCGTTACCGGTGGTAGTGGCTATATTGGCGCGCGACTTTGTTTGCATTTAGCTAATGAGGGCTATGCAGTAACGCCACTTTGTTATTCAAAAATACCCTCCGATGAGAATTGGATATCCAAAATGGATAGAGTCATATTGGGTGATATCCGAGATGAGGTTTTCATGCAAGAGGTTGCGGAGTATCAATATGATATTTTAGTACACTTGGTTTCTTTAGACCATCATCAATCAAATGGGAGTCCATCTTTCGTTAGCTCAGTCAACATAACACCTGTTTGGTCTATGTTAGATATATTTTCAAAAAAAGGATTAGGGAAATTTATTTATTTCTCAACGGCGCAAGTTTACGGAATGTTAAAGGACGAGGTAGTAACAGAAAGTAAGAAGTTGAATGCGCAAAATGCTTATGGGCTGACGCACCAAATAGGAGAGTTGATTTGCGAACATTACGATAAAACGACAGCGGTAGATTGTTGTATAGTTCGATTGTCTAACAGTTACGGGGCGCCACTGTTTGAGGAGAATAATTGTTGGTGGTTAGTCGTGAATGATTTGTGCCGTATGGCTTATATTCAAAAAGAGATTATCTTACAATCAGACGGAACGCCATTGCGTGATTTTATACATGGATGGGACGTATGTTATGGAGTTCAGAATATAATTGAAACGCCTGAGAAAAACTTGACCTACAATTTAAGTTCAGGAACTACACTTTCAATTATGGATATTGCTAAAAAAATAAAAGCAGTCTTCGCCATTAGATATGGTATAGAGTTACCGATATCAGCAACTGATCAAAAAAATAAAACAGAATCAAAACGATACCAGTTAGATAATAGCCTGATTCGTAGTATTGGTTTCGAATTTAAGTTGTCTTTAGAAGATGGAATTAATAACCTTTTTGATTATTTAGAACATAATAATGAATAATACAGCTCCTTTTTTTTCAATAGTAATTCCTACATACAATCACGCTCATTTCATGAAACGTTGTTTGGATAGTTTAATCAGTCAAACGCACCAAAATTGGGAGGCGATAGTAGTAAATAATTTCTCAGAAGACAATACGATTGAAATAGTAGAAGGGTATAATGATCCCCGCATCCGCTTAATTAATAATGCAAATGGAGGCATAATAGCTGTGTCTAGAAATAAAGGAATTTCAGAAGCCAAAGGGGATTGGATTTGTTTTTTAGATTCAGATGATTGGTGGTATTCTAATAAATTAGAATTTTCCTTACCATATTTGAATGATTATGATTTGATTTATCATAGTTTGGACAAACAATTTTTAGGAAAGAGTAATGCAGGAGTTATAAATGGAAGAATTTTAAAGAATGATATCGCTAAAGATTTTTTAGTCAATGGATTTTGTATCCCCAACTCTAGTGTTATGGTTAGGAGAGAAATTATTGACAAAGTCGGGAAAATTAATGAAGATAAATCATTTATTGCGATAGAAGATTCAGATTATTGGATGAGGATTTCAAAAATAACCAGCCGCTTTAAGTTTATAGATTTATGTTTAGGTGCTTATTGGATAGGTGAGAATATTTCAATTTCTGCAAAGCAAATTGATCGAGAGCTTTTTCTTTTCAATAAATATAAAAGTTTGTTAAATTCAGCAGAACGAAATCAAGCGGAAAAATACTTAGCTTTTAGAAAAGCTAGAATATACCATCAAATAGGCGCCTTCAAAGAAGCTAAATGTGAATATTTGATTTCCTTAAATAATCCCTTGGTCTCGTTTAATGTGAAGGCAATTATTGGTTATTTATTATGTTTGGTTGTTAGGATAAAATAATCGTTAAGAATTGAAATTTTAAAATCGTTTTCTAAATAAGGAATATTATAAAAAAATGAAAATAGCTTTTATCATACCTAAATTAATCAATGAAGCTCCAGTTATTGTCGTAAGGGACTTGATAAATCAAATAAACGACAAAGTAGTCTCAATTGATATTTATTATTTTGATGATGTAGATGTAAAAGAAATTAATGTTGCAAATAATTGTTATAAGATTTCTTTTTTAGAAGGAATTGATTTTGATAATTATGATATTATACATTCACACATGCTTAGGCCTGATTTGTATATTTTGTTTAATCGGCATAAAATAAAGAAAGCTAAATGTGTTTCTACTTTGCATAATGATATCTTTAAGGTATTGAAAGATTCTCATAATATATTTGTAGCTTTTATAGTTGAGAAATTATGGATTAAGGCTTTAAACTCATTTGATTCTGTTGTTGTTTTGTCAGAAAGCATGAAATCTCAATATATAAAATCGATAACAAAAGTTCCTTTATCTGTGGTTTTTAATGGAAGAGATTTTCCGAATTCGTTTGAATCAGAAATTGAGGATGCAGATGTTAAAAGCATAAATTTATTAAAATCTCAGTATAAATTAATCGGTGTGTCTGCTAGAATAAGAAAGATAAAAGGGTTTTCACAATTAATCAAAGTTTTACCTTTTTTGAATGAATACGCGTTAATTTTTGTTGGCGACGGTGATGAAAAGCAGACTCTAATTGAATTAGCAAAAGAACTTAATGTTTTAGACAGATGTCTTTTTTTGGGATACCGTATTGATGGTTTTAGATATTTGAAATTTTTTGATTTTTATGCAATGACTTCTTATTCAGAAGGATTTCCTTTAGGCCTGTTAGAAGCTGCTCAAAATAAATTACCTGTTTTTTGTTCAGATTTACCTGTTTTCAGAGAATTATTCGACGAAAGTGAAGTTTCTTATTATCATTTAAATGACATTGAATCTCTTAAGTATTCAATTTTGAAATTAGAAAATAATAAAGAAGAGTTTTCCAAAAATCTTTGGACTACAGTAATGAATAAATATAGTTTAAAAAAGATGGGCAAAAATTATTTGGATTTATATAAAAAATTAATTTATTAAAGAGATTATTGATGGATTTAAAAACCTAACTACCTATATTAGTTTTTTGAATAGCCAAAAAGGAAAAAAATAGTTTTGAGAGATGTTTTTAAAATAAGATGTAGAGAAACAAAAAATATTGAATGAACACAAAAATAACTACCTGTATTGTTTTGTACGAAAACGAAATCACATTGGTGCAAAATGCTGTCCAATCTATATTAAAAATATGTGCGGTTGATAAAATATTTTTGGTCGATAATTCGCTTACTAATCAATTAAAAGTATTGGTTACCGATTCCAGAATCAAATATATCCACAATCCTTCTAATCCTGGTTTTGGAGCGTCCCATAATGTGGCTATTCAACAGGCGCTGGAGTTTGGTTCAAAATATCATTTTATCGTGAATCCTGATATTTATTTTGAGGGAGATGTGATTTCGCCAATGGTAGAGTATATGGCAAATGATGCCACAATTGGAATGATGATGCCACAGATTCTAAATGTAGATGGAAGTGTTCAGAATTTACCTAAACTTTTACCTAGTCCTTTAAGTATATTAAAAAGGAAAATTAAAAAACCAGTAACGGCGTATCAGAAATTCATCAACGAATATGAGTTGCGGGAGGTTCCCAAAGATACCATTTACAATGCTCCTGTGCTTTCGGGTTGTTTTACTTTATTCAATCTAGATGCAATAAAAATAGTGGGGATGTATGACGATGCTTTTTTTATGTATTTTGAAGATTGGGATTTGTCAAGAAGAATGCACCAACATTACAAAACCATTTATTTCCCACAGGTTTCGGTGGTGCACGAATATGAATCAGGAGCCAATAAGAGTAAAAAATTATTTAAAATATTTGTAGACTCTGCAATAACCTACTTTAATAAATGGGGGTGGTTTTTTGATTCTGAAAGAAAGACAATAAATAAGGAGGCTTTGTCTCAATTTAAATAAATGAAAATAACAATAACCGGAGCTACAGGATTTGTTGGTAGTAATCTTCAAGACTATTTGAAGACTTCTCATGAAATAGCATCCATGCGTGTTCGTTACGTACCCAATCAAAGATTTGATATACAAACGGATGTTATTATGCATCTGGCTGGCAAAGCGCATGACTTGAAGAAAGTTTCTAATCCTCAGGATTACTACGAAGCTAATTTTGAATTGACCAAGCAATTGTTTGATGCTTTCTTAGCATCAGAAGCATCGATTTTTATATTTATGAGTACCGTAAAAGCCGTCGCAGATGAAGTTAAAGGAATATTGAGTGAAGACGAAATACCTAATCCAAAAACTCATTATGGGATTGCAAAGCAGCAAGCCGAACAGTATATTTTGAACAAAGAAATACCAGAAGGTAAACGGGTTTATATTTTAAGACCTTGTATGATACATGGTCTTGGAAATAAAGGCAATTTGAATTTATTGTATCAATTAGTTGCTAAAGGATTGCCATGGCCCTTAGGAGATTTTCAAAATAAACGTTCTTTTTTAAGCATTGAAAATCTTTGTTTTGTAATACAGGAGTTAATAGAAAACGTGGCTATTCCATCGGGAGTATATCAAGTGGCAGATGATAAATCTTTATCTACAAACGAATTAATCCATTTATTAGGAGTGAGTTTGGGTAAAAAAAATAGAATTTTAAATATTCCGTCCTCTTGGATTAAAAGAGTTGCTAAGCTTGGAGATCATATGTATTTACCACTCAATTCTGAAAGTTTGCAAAAATTAACTGAGAATTATGTGGTAAGTAATAAGAAGCTAATAAAGGCGATAGGAAAGCCATTACCAATAGAATCAAAAAAAGGTTTGTTGAAAACATTCCAATCATTCAAAAAATAATAAGTATAATATGATCATTGAAAAAACAACAATACAAGATTTAGTGATTGTAACTCCTAGCGTTTTTGAAGACTCCAGGGGTTTCTTTTTTGAGGCCTACAACCAAGCTAAATTTCGTAAAAATGGAATCAATTATCAATTTATACAGGACAATCAGTCCTTCTCTACAAGAGGGGTGATTCGAGGATTGCATTTACAAGTTAATCCTTTTGCGCAAGCTAAATTGGTTCGCGTCTTAGAAGGTGAAATTCTTGATGTTGCCGTCGATTTACGTAAAAATTCGCCTACTTACGGCGAGCATTTTAATGTAGTTTTGAGTGCCGAAAATAAAAAACAATTGATGGTACCGCATGGTTTTGCCCATGGTTTTTCGGTTTTGAGTGAAACGGCATCTGTACTGTATAAAGTAGATCAACTGTACCATAAAGAAAGTGAAAGAGGGATTCGGTTTGATGATCCTACGCTTGCTATTGATTGGCAGTTGCTTCCTGAAGAAGTTATTGTTTCTGAAAAGGATTTGATATTGCCTGGTTTTAATGATATCGATTGGGAGTTTTAAAATGGGTTTTGGGGATTAGGTTTTGGGTTTTAGACTTAAAGTTGTAAGTTGTATAGAGAGATGGTTTTAGAACTTAACCACAAAGTTCACAAAGGAATCGCAAAGGGCATTACGATTGTTGCTTTAACCATATGCAGCGCTGCTGAAAAGTTTTTTGTCGCAAGTTTAAAAGATTTTGACGGTCAAAGTAAAAACATTTAAATTGAACTGAATTATGGAAGAAGATATTCGATGGAAACAACGTTTTGGAAACTATCTGAAAGCACTTGGACAGTTGCAGAAATTTATAGCGAAGGATAATTTAAACGAGCTGGAAGAACAAGGGCTTATTCAAGCTTTTGAATTTACACATGAGTTGGCTTGGAATGTAATGAAGGATTATTTTGAATACCAGGGAAATACGACTATTACTGGGTCTAGAGATGCTACAAGAGAAGCCTTTCAAAAAGGATTGATTCAGGATGGGGCACAATGGATGGAAATGATAAAAAGTAGAAACCAATCTACACATACTTATAACGAAAGTACAGCAAACGATATTAGAGATAGAATATTAAATTATTATTACGATTTGTTTGTCTCTTTTAACGAAAAAATGAAAGAATTTTTAGAATGATACAATTTGGGTTAAAACAGGAAGATATCGACAAAATAAATCATGTCTTTGCAAGCAATGAAGGCATTGATAGCGTTGTTATTTATGGTTCTAGAGCTAAAGGGAACTTTAAAGTAGGTTCTGATATTGATTTGACGATCATCGAGAATTCATTAACTTTTCCAGAGTTTTTGGAAATAGAGAATACATTAGATGATTTATTATTGCCTTACAAAATAGATTTGTCCCTAAAACGGAACATAACCAATATTGATTTGCTTGCGCATATTGACAGAGTTGGGAAATTGTTTTACAAAAGATGAAATAGCCCAGAGTGACGATCGATTCCATTTAAGATTACCAAAAGTTTTAAAAATGTTTAAAAGTTTACCGTTCAAAGTTGTCTGTTGGATCGAGACTTGTATCTCTTTGTAAGTGGAATAATCAAAATAAAATAAAGTAAAAGCAGCAGTAATACGCTTGTGCTTTTGCGTTAAAGAACAAAAATGAAAAAAATTTTAGTGACAGGGGCTACTGGACAATTAGGTTCAGAACTGAAAGTGTTATCCGAGAATTATGCGCAATATGAATGGATTTTTGCGGATAGAACGCAAGTATCTTTGGATAATTTGGATGTCTTAAAAAAACAATTAGAAGTACTATCTCCAAATATAATTTTGAATTGTGGTGCTTATACTGCTGTAGACAAAGCTGAAACCGAACAGGAATTAGCAAACATGATTAATGATTTGGCTGTAGGTATTATTGCCCAATATGCTAAAGATTATTCCGTAAAATTAATCCATATTTCTACCGATTATGTATTTGATGGTACCTCATCCGTTGCATTGACAGAGGAAGCTGTAACCAAACCTATTAATGTTTATGGGGCAACTAAAAGAGCAGGGGAGCTAACGTGTTTGAAATTAAATCCAGATGCTATTATCATCAGAACTTCATGGGTTTACAGTAGATTTGGAAACAATTTTGTAAAAACCATGCAACGATTGTTACAGGAACGCGATACTATTAGTGTTGTCAACGATCAAATCGGTTCTCCAACGTATGCAGCGGATTTGGCTCAGGTAATGATGAACATTGTAACGGCACAAGAGTGGATTGCAGGAATGTATAATTATTCGAATGAAGGAGAAATCAGTTGGTACGAATTTGTTTTGGCTATCCAAGAAATTGGAGGTTATACTTGTGAAGTGAATGGTATTCCTTCATCGGCTTATCCTATGCCTGCAAAGCGTCCCGCTTTTTCTTTATTGGATAAAAGCAAGATTAAAGAGGTGTACGGTATTGATGTGCCGGAGTATAAGGTTAGTTTGAAAAAATGTTTAAAGTTTAAAGTTTAAAGTTGTTCAAGAGTTCTCGATGCAATTTTATAAAATTACTCGAACTGACGAATATTAAAATAATATAGAAATGAAAAAAATACTAATCACTGGTGGTGCCGGTTTTATTGGATCTCACGTCGTACGACTTTTTGTAAAGAAGTATCCGCAGTATCAAATTTTTAATTTGGATGCGCTGACGTATGCGGGGAATTTGGAGAATATAGTTGATATAGAAAAGGAACCTAATTACACATTTATTAAGGGTGATATTGTTGATGCTGCGTTTATTGATGCCTTATTCGCGGAGCATCAATTTGACGGGGTATTGCATTTGGCTGCTGAATCACATGTGGATCGTTCCATTACGGATCCGTTGTCTTTTGTAAAAACAAATGTTATAGGTACCATGAACCTGTTGAATGCCGCTAAAACAATCTGGCAAGGCAATTATGAAGGAAAGCGTTTTTACCACATTAGTACTGATGAGGTTTATGGAAGTTTGGGTGCCGAAGGATTGTTTACGGAGACAACGGCCTATGATCCTAACTCTCCTTATTCTGCTTCTAAAGCGAGTTCGGATCACTTTGTTCGGGCCTATGGTGAAACCTACGGTTTGCCTTATGTCCTGACGAATTGTTCTAATAATTACGGACCGTATCATTTTCCTGAAAAACTAATTCCGTTGTTTATTAATAATATCATTCAAAACAAACCGTTACCTGTTTATGGTGATGGGAAATATACCCGCGACTGGCTTTTTGTAGAGGATCATGCTGTTGCGATTGATTTGGTTTTTCATGAAGGTAAAAACCACGATACTTATAATATTGGTGGTTTTAACGAATGGCAAAACATTGATTTGGTTAAATTATTGTGTACCATAATGGATGCCAAATTGGGAAGAGCTGCAGGAACCTCTGAGCAACTGATTGCTTATGTAAAAGACCGTCCAGGACATGATTTGCGTTATGCGATTGATGCAAGCAAGATTAATACAGAGTTGGGATGGAAGCCGTCGGTTACTTTTGAGCAAGGATTGGAACGAACTGTAAATTGGTATTTGGAAAATCAAAGCTGGTTGAATAATATTACTTCAGGGGAGTATGCTAGTTATTACGAGAAACAGTACAATTAGTAGAAATTCAAATGTCTGAGGTAGGAAGACAAAGATCGAAAGTTATAGAGGCGAAAGTTAAAGGTCGAAAAATAGTTGTCAATTTTAAGTTCGCGATTCCCTAGAATAGCAGAGAGCGAACAACTAATAATGTAAAACTAACTTATCTTAACTATTTAATAAAATCGCTATCGCTAATTTATAAAATTACTACTCATGAAATTTTATTGCAAGTAAATAATTAGGGCTTACTAATTTTCTTTTTTGCTTGATCAAAAAAGAAACAAAAAAATCAAGTCTTCACTTCCTCGTCGGTCAAATTAGTTTTCGAATACTAAAAGAAAAGAACTCGCTACGCTCAAACAGCTTTTCTTTTTACGTATTCTTCAAACATTTGACACTCGACTGCGTAAGCTAAGGACAGTAAACCTCGGAAATAACATCAATTTGGTATATAATTGAATACAACCATGCAAAGTCATTTTATATTGCTTTTTTTGGGATAAAAATTACACCTCGAAGAGACGTATACTATGTATAATACTAACATACGATAACAGAAAATACAATGAAAGGAATTATATTAGCCGGAGGTTCCGGAACCCGTTTGCATCCATTAACGCTTGCTATGAGCAAACAAATGATGCCTGTGTATGATAAGCCGATGATTTATTATCCGTTGTCTACTTTGATGATGGCAGGTATAAGCGAAATATTGATTATTTCTACGCCTCATGATTTGCCTAATTTCAAAAAATTATTAGGAGATGGAGCGTCGATAGGCTGTCAATTCAGCTATGCGGAACAGGCTATTCCAAATGGTTTGGCGCAAGCTTTTGTTATTGGTGAAGAATTTATCGGAAAAGACAGTGTGGCATTGGTTTTAGGGGATAATATTTTCTTTGGGGCTAACATGCATGAATTATTGCAATCCAATACCAATCCGGAAGGCGGAGTCGTGTTTGCGTATCATGTTTCTGATCCAGAGCGCTATGGTGTGGTGGAGTTTGATGCCACATTCAAAGCGCTTTCTATTGAAGAAAAACCTTTGGTACCCAAATCCAATTATGCCGTTCCCGGTTTGTATTTTTATGATAATTCGGTGGTAGAAATTGCCAAGAATATTAAACCGAGTGCCCGCGGTGAGTATGAAATCACCGACGTGAACAAAGTATATCTTGAAAAAGGAGCTTTGAAAGTAGGTATTTTAAGTAGAGGTACCGCTTGGTTGGACACCGGAACTTTTAACAGCTTAATGCAAGCGGGACAATTTGTTCAGGTTATTGAAGAGCGTCAAGGATTAAAAGTAGGCTGTATTGAAGAAATTGCCTGGAGACAAGGTTTCATTAGTGAACAACAATTGAAAGATCTTGCCGAGCCTTTGAAAAAATCAGGGTACGGGGAGTATCTTTTGGGACTGTTGAAGCATAAGTTGTAAGTTAATTGTTAATAGTGAGAAGTTAATAGTGAGGAGTGATCAGGGATTAGTTCTTATTTATTATTATTATTATTATTATTATTATTATTTATTTAAAAGCATAGACATAGTTTAAAACATGACATATTTTGCATTAATTATTTTATTGGTTGGTATTGAACTTCTTTATTTTAAAATAGCGGATACCTACAATATCATTGATAAACCGAATAGTAGATCATCCCATACTTCTATTACATTAAGAGGTGGCGGCATTATTTTTCCAATAGCCATAAGTATTGCTTTTTTACTGGGCTATGTTTCTTGGGCTGTTACGCTTGCTGTAGTATTAGTGGCTGTAGTAAGTTTTATTGATGATATCAAACCGCTTTCTCAGTTACCTCGTTTTATTTCACATGTCATAGCTGTGGGCCTGGTTTTTTATGAGTTGCATTTGTTTTATGAACCTTTGTGGTTGCTTCCGGTTGTGTTTGTACTCCTTATAGGTTGGGTGAATGCCTTTAATTTTATGGATGGTATCAATGGGATAACCGTTTTGTACGCTTTAGCAGCCATAGCTACTTTTTCTTTTTTGCCAATCAACAAAGCCAGCTTGCCATTACTGATTACTATGGGATTGTCTTGTTTGGCTTTTGGGATATTTAATGTTCGAAAAAAAGCTAAAACCTTTGCAGGGGATGTTGGGAGCATTAGTATGGCACTTTTTTTGGGCTATTTTATGATAAAGACTATTATTGATTCAGGGCAACTCGGGTATATTCTTTTCTTTTCGGTTTATGGAATTGATGCTATTATCACCATTATCAATAGATTGCTTAAAAAAGAAAATATATTTCAGCCACACCGCTCTCATTTGTACCAATATCTGGCCAATGAAATGGGCTATTCCCATATTCTAGTTGCCTTTATTTATGCAGGATTTCAATTGGGTATAAACGGATTGGTTATTTATATGGATGCCAATGGGGACTTGACCCTGCTTTTTATCGGCGGATTTTTACTGCTACTGACCTTAATTTATTTACTTGTTCGAAATTTTGTTACTCGTAAAATGGTTCTCGGGAATTCTTAATCCGTTTTTTGCTTCTATTTTTATCCCGAATACAATACTTCGAAAGGTATGACAAAACGTTTTTTTGATATTGTTTTCTCCCTCTTCACACTTCTCTTATTTTTTTGGGTTCTATTGATTTCTTGGTTGCTGGCCGTTATTGATACGCAAACGAATGGCATATTCACCCAAGAGCGTATTGGTCGACATGGTGTACCATTTAAAATATATAAACTGCGTACGATTCGGACCGAATCCCAGTCCGATAAAAAGTATATTTCGAGAATAGGCCAGTTCCTGCGACGCTTTAAATTGGATGAACTGCCTCAGTTCTTTACTGTTCTCAAAGGAGAAATGAGTATTGTGGGGCCAAGACCCGATTTACCGGGTTATTATGATTTGTTAACCGGTGAAAATCGTAAAATACTAGAATTGAAGCCAGGATTAACCTGTTTAGCTTCCATAAAATATAATAAAGAGGAGTTCTTGTTGCAGAAGCAGGAGTCGCCTTTGGTTTATAATGACAGTATTATTTTCCCGGATAAAGTACGACTGAATCTCGCGTATTATTACCATCGAAGTTTTTGGGGAGATTTAGTAGTTATCTGGAATACTGTGTGGGTTGTTTTTTTTCGAGGGAAATAGATTGATGAAAAGAGTTTTGGGTTTTAGTTAGCTAATAGTAGGTTTGAAATTTTCGTTTTGTCCTAGTTCTAAAAGGAGTTCAAAATTCAGGGCTTGATGTTGTTTTGAGACTATATAGACACTTTGAAGTTTGCTACCAATGACTTTTTATTGAAAGTATAAAATTAAGGGGTACTAATTTTTTTGTCTTGATTACTCACGAGTTAATACTTTTTTGTGGTTCGTGAATCTTCGTTTTGTTTTGATAAAAATAGAAACAAAAAATGTTTTACGGGTTAAATGTTTGTTTATTGGGACTATATAGTATTACTCAAGAACAATCTTTTCTTTTAGCTCACTTAACTTTTATTATAAGTGGTGTTCGCTGAATCTTCGATTTGTCTTGATACAAAAGAAACAAAAGATCAAGCCTGAAAATAAAAAGCTTAAAAACTACCTCAAAGTACCGCTGCGCAGCCCGAGCCGTTCGTCCTTCGTCCTCAACTCGCGGACTGCTGCCACTTTACTTTCTCGTTGTTTTTTATGCTTTTTATTTAAGGGCGGGAGAGGAGTTTTCAGTTATGGGTTCTAGGTTTTTGGTATTGGGTTTTATTGAGGAGGCTTGTAATTTTCGTTTTGCACCAGTCCTAAAGGGAGTTGAAAATTTAGCGTTTGATGTTGTTTCGAGACTATATAGAGACTTTGAAGTGTGCTACCAATGACTTTTTATTTAAAGTAAAAATTAAGGTTTACTCATTTTCTTTTTTAGCTCATTTGACTTTTATTTTATTTGGTATTCGCTGAATCTTCGATTTGTCTTGATCAAAAAAGAAACAAAAAAATATTCACGGGTTGTTATTGTTTTTTTTGTATTCATGAATCTTCGATTTCAAAAGAAACAAAAAATATTCATGGGTTGACTTTATGTTTATTGATACTACTACTTTATATGAAGAACAATCTTTTCTTTTGCCTTGATGCAAAAGAAACAAAAGATCAAGCCTGAATAGTTTTATCCCAAAAATCATCGGACGTATTTTTCTATCGCAACCCCAGCCGCTCGTGTTTCACACTCAACTCGGGGGTTGCTCCCCTCTGCCAACGCTTAAATCCTTACCGTGATTTTTTGAGATAAAACTATAAGGGCGGTGTGAAGAGTATTTAGATCAACGTTTATTGGTATTATTATTATTATTATCATTATTATTATTATTATTATTATTTCTGAGGAAGAATCTTTACTTTTTTAGCTCACTTAAGTTTTATTATAAGTGGTGTTTGTAGAATCTTTTCTTTTGCCTTGATTATTCACAAGTTAATGCTTTTTTGGAGTTCGTGAATCTTCGATTTAAAAAGAAACAAAAAATATTCATGGGTTGACTTTATGTTTATTGATACTACTACTTTATATGAAGAACAATCTTTTCTTTTGCCTTGATGCAAAAGAAACAAAAGATCAAGCCTGAATAGTTTTATCCCAAAAATCATCGGACGTATTTTTCTATCGCAACCCCAGCCGCTCGTGTTTCACACTCGACTCGGGGGTTGCTCCCCTCTGCCAACGCTTAAATCCTTACCGTAATTTTTTGGGATAAAACTATAAGGGCGGTGTGAAGAGTATTTAGATGAACGTTTATTGGTTTTATGGATATTGGGTTTGAAATTTTCGTTTACATCAATCGAAAAGGGAGTCGAAAAATCAGAACGTGATGCTGTCTCTCGACGGTGCTCAAGATTACAGCTCTGTAGCGGATTAAATAGTTCTCGGTACATTTTTATAAAATGGAAACAGGTAATTTAGAACAACAGTTGAAAAGCGTTTTTTAGTTTTAGGCTTCATTGAGCAGGGAGTTGTGCTGAATTGTTTTTATTAACTTTTTTTATTTATCTTGAGTTAACTGCGGTCTCCGTTCCTATAAATTTTTAACTTTAAAAAATATATTCCAATCGTACTCGTTATGAGTAGGAACAACTCTTTATTTTGAAGATGCAAAAAAACAAAATTTGGCTTTCACCTCCTCATATGGGAGGAAACGAACAACAATACATCCAAGAGGCCTTTGACACCAACTGGATTGCTCCGATAGGACCCAATATTGATTTTTTTGAACAAAGTTTGGAGCATTATCTGGGTTCGGGGTATGTTGCCGCATTGAACTCGGGTACCGCGGCCATTCATTTGGGATTGATTCTTTTAGGGGTTCAGTCAGGTGATACTGTACTTTGTCAGAGTATGACCTTTTCAGCTTCAGCCAATCCTATTTTGTATCAAGGGGCAATCCCTGTTTTTATTGACAGTGAAGCCGAAACCTGGAATTTATGCCCTATTGCCCTTGAAGAAGCTATCATTGACCAAATAAAAAAGGGAAAAAAACCCAAAGCGATTATTGCCGTTCATTTGTATGGGATCCCTTACAACATTGATGCCATTCGAGTCCTTGCCGATATTTATGGAATTCCAATTTTGGAAGATAGCGCTGAGGCACTAGGGAGTAGTTATAAAGGACAAAAATGTGGCACTTTTGGGGATATCGGAATATTCTCTTTTAATGGCAGTAAAATTATAACTACCTCGGGAGGAGGCGCTATTGTGACAAATTCCGCGGCCTTAAAGAAGAAAGCTATTTTCTATGCCACGCAATCCAAGGAGGATGCGATTCATTATGAGCACAGTAAGATCGGATATACGTACAGAATGAGCAATGTATGTGCCGGTATCGGTCGGGGACAAATGGAAGTACTGGAAAAACATTTGGAATCAAGAAGGCGGATCCATCAATTTTATGCCGTGTTTTTTGAAGGTATCGCCGGAATTACCGTGCATGCTGTACCTGATGACCGCTATTTTTCTAATTATTGGTTGACTGCCATTTTAATAGATCCCATTAATCCTTATCAAATGACAAGGGATCAAGTGATGCATGCGCTTACCGAGGAAGACATTGAATCTCGTCCCCTTTGGAAACCGATGCATTTGCAACCTCTTTTTAAGGAAAATGCCTATTACGGTCATGCTGTAGCCGCAACTTTATTTGAGCAAGGGCTTTGTTTGCCGTCGGGTTCAAATCTTAGCGATGAAGCACTAAATAGGATTAAAGGGGTCTTCTTGCAATTAATGGGCTGAGGATAAACCAAGAAGCCTCTCTTTTTGAAGAAGCGGTGTTTTAAAACAATATCATCCGTACCCGAAGCCCGGTTGTGTTTTGTTCTAGTCGTTATAAAAACCGAAATGTAATGCATAAACCTGTTATTTTAACATCAATTATTTGTAGTTTTGTTACCATAACAAAGAATAATTTTAAAGCTATATCAATTGGATAGAAATAATAATACGAATCTGGATGGGTTTGTTTCAAAATATTTTTCGAGAGCTAATCTGCGATTTAATATTCATAACCTTAGTTATCTGCCCCGTTGGATCATCGTGATGATGGATGTGACCGTCTTGATTGTTGCTTTCTTTTTTACCTATCTGATCTTCAGAGGAACTGGTCTGGATTATATTATTACGCCTCATCGTTTTCTTTTTATAAGTTCTTTTTTTGGCGTTAATATTTTCTTCTTTTGGATTTTTAGAACGTATTCCGGAATTATCAGGCACTCTTCGTACATTGATGCAGTCAAACTTTTGTTTTCACAAATGGCTGTTTTGGTGCTGTTTCTTTTTTTAATTTTGCCTATGAATTGCTGTTTGGTGCTAAAGCCTTTTTGAACACCGCTTTTTTCATTAATGTAGTGCTCTCTTTTTGTGGTTTGTTTTTGTATCGTGTGGTGGTGAAACAGACTTTTGAACTCTATTTTTCGGAAAAAGGGAATAATAAACTCATCAGAGCCATTATCTATGGTACTGATGCGAATGCGATATCTGTAGCCAATGCGTTAAAATTTGAAACTCCTTCCCGTTTTAAAATTGTCGGTTTTGTAGACAAGAACAATCAAAATGCCTCCAAAAGAATGCTGGATTTGCCTATTTTGGTGCAAAAGAAAAAGATGCCGACCTTGATGCGCTCCGTGGGTGCTGAAGGTGTCATTATAGCAGACAAAAGCTTGACCAAAGAAGAGCAATTGATCATTGTGGACCAATGTTTAGAATACAATTTTAAGGTGTATAATGTCCCTTTGATTTCTAACTGGGAAAACCAAAAGGAGATTTCCCAAAAAGTAAAGAATATAGAAATTGAGGATTTATTAGAAAGACAACCCATTGTATTAGACAATAAATCAATTACGAGACAGCTGAAAGACAGGACTGTACTGATTACCGGAGCAGCAGGATCGATAGGCAGTGAAATTGTACGTCAGGTATTGAGTTTTCATCCTAAAAAGATTATTATTTTAGACCAAGCGGAAACTCCGCTGCATCATTTATGTCTGGAGACCCAAGCTTTAATTTCCGATTCAAAAATCAGAACTGTAATTGGTGATATCCGTAATAAAGAGGCTTTGGAGAATCTTTTCAGTTTGTATCGTCCTCAAGTGGTTTTTCACGCTGCTGCCTACAAGCACGTTCCTTTGATGGAGGAAAATCCTTCTCAAGCCATTCTTACCAATATTCAGGGTACCAAAAATCTAGCTGATTTAGCCTGTAAGTACAACGTAAAGAAATTTGTAATGGTGTCTACCGATAAAGCGGTTAATCCCAGTAATGTGATGGGAGCCAGTAAACGAATAGCAGAGAAATATGTTCAATCCCTTCATCTAAGAAGTCAAAGGGCGAATCATTCCAGTGCCACAAAATTTATCACTACCCGTTTTGGAAATGTTTTGGGTTCTAATGGATCCGTTGTGCCTTTGTTTACCAAACAAATCGCGGAAGGTGGTCCCTTAACGATTACACATCCTGATATTATTCGGTATTTTATGACGATACCGGAGGCTTGTCAACTGGTTTTGGAAGCCGGTGCCATGGGGAACGGCGGTGAAATTTATATTTTTGACATGGGAAAACCAGTTAAAATTATCGATCTGGCCCGAAAGATGATTAAGCTTGCCGGATTCATTCCTGAAAAAGATATTAAAATTCAAATTGTTGGTTTGCGACCTGGAGAGAAATTATATGAGGAATTGCTCAATGATACGTCAAAGACATTGGCTACGCATCATGAAAAAATTATGATTGCACAGGAAATTCAAGATGAGTTTGAAACTCTTCATGTTGATATTGATGAATTGATTGGTATTGCTAATCAGTATCAGAATGATGCTGTTGTTGCGAAAATGAAAAAGATTGTGCCGGAGTTTAAGAGTATGAATTCGACTTTTGAGTTATTGGATAAATAGGAATTATTATTATTTCTATTATTATGGAGAAGCCCATAGGACAGTTTTGTTTTATGGGCTTTTTTGTGTTTGTAGTGGATTTTTTATTGTAGTTGTTTATAGTGGTTTTTTATAGTGGTTTTCGGTGTAGGTTTATTATTTCTGAAGAACGATCTTTTCTTTTTTGCTTGATCAAAAAAGAAACAAAAAAATATTCACGGGTTGTTATTGTTTTTTTGGTATTCATGAATCTTCGATTTCACTGCCTGAAAATAAAAAGCTTAAAAACTACCTCAAAGTGCCGTTCCGCAGCCCGAGCCGTTCGCCTTCCAGGCTCAACTCGCGGACTGCTGCCACTTTACTTTTTCGTTGTTTTTCTATGCTTTTTATTTAAGGGCGG
>NZ_FODN01000009.1:166678-169531 GCF_900110375.1 Flavobacterium sinopsychrotolerans
CAATGACTTTTTATTGAAAGTAAAAATTAATGGGTATTTATTTTTCTTTTAGCTCACTTAACTTTTATTATAAGTGGTGTTTGCTTCGCTCGGGTGTCTGAATCTTCGATTTGTCTTGATGAAAGAAGTGACAGAGAAATATTTATGGGTTATTATTGAACGTTTTTTCTTTTGCCTTGATGCAAAAGAAACAAAAGATCAAGCCTGAAAATCAAAAGCTCAAAAACTACCTCAAAGTACCCTTCCACAGCCCGAGCCGTTCGCCTTCCAGGCTCAACTCGCGGACTGCTGCCACTTTAATTTTTCGTTGTTTTTTTATGCTTTTTATTTAAGGGCGGGGAGAAGAGGGGTTACATAAACGTTTATTGGAACTACTACTACTACTACTACTACTACTACTACTATTATTATTATTATTATTATTATTATTATTATTATTATTTCTGAAGAACGATCTTTTCTTTTAGCTCACTTAACTTTTATTATAAGTGGTGTTTGCTTCGCTCGGGTATCTGAATCTTCGATGTGTCTTGATGAAAGGAGTGACAGAGAAATATTTATGGGTTATTATTGAACGTTTTTTCTTTTGCCTTGATGCAAAAGAAACAAAAGATCAAGCCTGAATAGTTTTATCCCAAAAATCATCGGACGTATTTTCCTATCGCAACCCCAGCCGCTCGTGTTTCACACTCGACTCGGGGGTTGCTCCCCTTCGGCCACCGCTTAAATCCTTACCGTGATTTTTTGGGATAAAACTATAAGGGCGGTAAGAGGAGGGGTTAGATGAACGTTTTTTGGAACCACTACTACTACTACTACTACTACTACTACTTTATATGAAGTACAATTTTTTCTTTTGCCTTGATGCAAAAGAAACAAAAGATCAAGCCTGAATAGTTTTATCCCAAAATCATCGGACGTATTTTCCTATCGCAACCCCAGCCGCTCGTGTTTCACACTCGACTCGGGGGTTGCTCCCTTCGGCCAACGCTTAAATCCTTACCGTCATTTTTTGGGATAAAACTATAAAGGCGGTGAGAGGAGGGGTTGAATGAACGTTTATTGGTATTATTATTATTATTATTAATTAAGAAGTATTAAAAATATATTTTCGCAATTATTAAAGATGTTTTTGTGCCAGATGGAAGTAATGTAAAGGTCTGAGATGAATTAATCAGTGGTAATTTGTGAAATTTGTGGTAAAAAAATACATATTAATTAAATACGACATTAAATTCAAGTCATTACTTATTATTACTTATAAAGAACACTCTTTTCTTTTGCCTTGATGCAAAAGAAACAAAAGATCAAGCCTGAATAGTTTTATCCCAAAAATCATAGGACGCATTTTCCTATCGCAACCCCAGCCGCTCGTGTTTTACACTCGACTCGGGGGTTGCTCCCTTCGGCCAACGCTTAAATCCTTACCGTGATTTTTTGGGATATAACTATAAGGGCGGTTAGAGGAGGGGTTTAATGAACGTTTATTGGTATTATTATTATTATTATTATTATTATTATTATTTCTGAAGAGCAATCTTTTCTTTTGTCTTGATTACTCAAGAGTTACTACTTTATTAGAGCTCGTGAATCTTTAATTTCAAAAGGGACAAGAAAAATTCATGGGTTAATTGTATTATTGAGTATTTATCAAGAACGATCTTTTCTTTTTTGCTTGATCAAAAAGAAACAAAAAAATATTCACGGGTTGTTATTGTTTTTTTGGTATTCATGAATCTTCGATTTCACTGCCTGAAAATTAAAAGCTTAAAAACTACCTAAAAGTGCCGTTCCGCAGCCCGAGCCGTTCGCCTTCCAGGCTCAACTCGCGGACTGCTGCCACTTTACTTTTTCGTTGTTTTTCTATGCTTTTTATTTAAGGGCGGTTAGAGGAGGGGTTTAATGAACGTTTATTTGGTATTATTACTATTATCATTATTATTTCTGAAGAATGATCTTTTCTTTTAGCTGACTTAATTTATATTATTAGGGGTGTGATGCGCTATTAGAGTTGCGGTATTGTTTTTCCGGTGGAGTATTTTATGTTTTTTGCGTTCTTGTTTTGCAAAACCTATAAATAGGAATGTGAGATGGAGGTGGTTTCCTATTGGCTTGTCTGTTGTGAGTATTATGGTTTGTTTTTCGGATTCTTTGTCCAGTATTATTTCTGTACTGTAACAGGTGTCGAAGGTATTGTTTTCGAAGTCCCAGTTTGCAGTGGCCGTACTAAAATGAACATGAGTAGCTTCTTCTGGCCAGTCGACATCTTGACTGGCGGTGAAATCAATTAGTGTCACTGTTTGCTTCTCAGGATTGCATTGCTCTTTTATTTTAAGAACGTGCGCTAAAGGTCTTAATTTGTTGCTTTCAAAAAGTAATAACGCTTCTTTGCCATCGATGGTTTTTAACCCTGCTGTAAGGGTTCTTTCTCCCTGCCGTTGGGTTGTATCTTCCTGAAGAATTTCGAAAAGGAGTTTGTTTGTTCTGCCTGCAACACTCCCGTCTTTTGCCTGGCTGTTAAAACGGGAAGCAAGTTGGCGAAATACAGCAGCTTTTTTTACACATTGTCCGAATTCCTGAGACTGATTGCGTATTCTGTCAAAAATGGGGTTGTTTTTGAATTGCTCTGCCGTTACTCCCGTTTTTCCTTTCATTCGGGCATAATTTTCTCCATCTGCCGTTATCACAAAATTGATATCGTCTAAGGTTCCTTTGATTAAAAATGGTGCTATTACTTTTGCCATATGTTTTTTTGTTAGTGAGTAGGGTATATAGTGAGAAGTGAATAGTGAGAAGAGAGGGGGTTCAATTAAACAAGCTGCATTACTACTACTACTACTACTACTACTACTA